>NZ_LR594675.1:2568750-5137500 GCF_901827205.1 Variovorax sp. PBS-H4
CGTCGAGCACTGTGCCGGCACCCACCAGCGCGCCGGGGAAGCGCTCGCGCAGCAGCGCGATGCTCTTGAGCGGCTCGGGCGAGTTGAGCGGCACCTCGAGCAGGCGGAAGCCGGCGCCGACAATGGCATCGCCGATCTCCGGCGCCTCGGCCGGGTTCAGCCCGCGCAGGATGGCCACCAGCGGCAGCTGCTGCATGGCGGCGGAGAAGGTCTCGAAGAGAGATGTCATGGCCTGGACTTGTTTGCGAGGTGATAGGCCCCGAGCGCATGCAGCCCGGCCCAGGTGGCTTCGGCTCCCAGTGTGCGCGCCGTGTTGCCGGAGATCTCGAGCGCCAGCAGGTAGCGCTGGGTGAGTGCGGGACTGCCGATCAGGACCAGGTCGCCGGCGTGGATGGACTGCGTGCGCAGCTCCTCGCCGATCAGCAGCCCTGAAAGATAGCTCGCCAGTTCGCTGGCGGGCATGCGATCGAACAGCGCGAGCGTGCGTGCGCCGAAAGCGTTGTGCAGCAGCCCCTGGCCGTTGTCGGCCTGCGTCACGCCCTCGAGGAAGGCGACTTCGTCCAGCGGCGCCTGCGCATCGAGCGTGCGCGCCAGGATCGAATGCTGGCTCAGCAGCGCGTAGAACTCGCCCGTCATGAAGGTGCGGAAGCCGGTCACCCGTCCACGCTTGACCGTGGCCCACTTGTTGTGCGTGCCCGGCAGCACGAACAGGCCATCCGACAGCCCGGTGAGCGCCATGGCCCCGAAGATCTGCACTTCTTCGCCGCGCATCACGTCGGGCACGCCGTCGTGCAGGTCGCTGAGGCCGGGCACGATCGCGATCCGGCCCGGCTCGATCTCGACGATGGCGTTGCCCACCTCGACCCGGCCGGAGGGGCAGGCGCAGTAGGGCGCCTCGACCCAGCCCTGCTTGCTGCCGGCCATGCCCGAGATCAGGCAGAAGCTGCCGGTGGGGCGCATCCAGTCGCCGAACAATTCCTCGAAGAGCGCGGGGAACCCGCCGGCGGGCACCGTGAGGATGCCGCGCGGATGGCTGCGTTCCTCCAGCACGTGCCCCTTGCCGTCCAGCAGTGCGCCGCGCAAGGAGCTGGTGCCCCAGTCGATGGCGATCAGATGCATACGCGCGGGTGGCAGTCGTTGAAACCTAGTGATTGTCCCTGGGAACGAAAGAGCCGCGCTTGCCGCGCAGGAATCCGAGGTCGGCGCCCTGGTCCGCCTGCAGCACGTTGTCGACGTAGAGCTTCCAGTAGCCCGAGTCCAGCGCCGGCTTGGGCGGTGTCCACCGGGCCAGGCGGCGCGCCAGCTCTTCGTCGCTGACGTGCAGGTGCAGCAGGCGCCGCGGCACGTCGAGCTCGACGATGTCGCCGTCCTGCACCACCGCGAGCGGCCCGCCCGCCGCCGCCTCGGGCGCGGTGTGCAGCACCACCGTGCCGTAAGCGGTGCCGCTCATGCGCGCATCGCTGACGCGGACCATGTCGGTGATGCCTTTGCGCAAGACCTTGGGCGGCAGCGGCATGTTGCCGGCTTCGGCCATGCCGGGATAGCCCTTGGGCCCGCAGTTCTTGAGCACCATGATGCAGTGCTCGTCGATGTCCAGCGCTTCGTCGTCGATGCGCTTGTGGAAGTCGTCCGCGCTTTCGAACACCACGGCGCGGCCCTTGTGCACCAGCAGCTCCGGCGTTGCCGCGCTCGGCTTGATGATCGCGCCGTTGGGCGCCAGGTTGCCGCGCAGCACACAGATGCCGGCCTTGTCCTTGAAGGGCTTCGACAGCGGCTGGATCACCTGCGGGTTGTAGTTCTCGGCGTCCTTGATGTTGTCCCACACGCTCTGGCCGGTGGAGGTGACGATGTCCCGGTGCAGGTGCTGCGCGATCTCCTTCATCACCACCGGCACGCCGCCGGCGTAGCAGAAGTCTTCCATCAGGTACTTCCCGGATGGCTGCAGGTTGGCCAGGCAGGGCAGGTCGGACGCCAGGCGGTCGAAGTCGTCCAGCGAGAGCTCCACTCCGATGCGCCCGGCGATGGCCAGCAGGTGGATCACCAGGTTGGTCGAGCCGCCGACTGCCGCGTTGACCTTGATCGCGTTTTCGATGGCCTCGCGCGTGAGGATCTTCGACATCAGCAGGTCTTCGTGCACCATGTCGACGATGCGGCGCCCGGCCATGCGCGCCAGCACGTTGCGCCGGCCGTCCACCGCCGGGTAGGCCGCATTGCCCGGCAGCCCGATGCCCAGCGACTCGACCATGCTCGCCATGGTGCTCGCGGTGCCCATCGTCATGCAGTGGCCGTGGCTGCGGTGCATGCAGCTCTCGGCCTCGAAGAACTCCTGCAGCTTCAGCGTGCCGGCACGTACCTGCTCGCTCATCTGCCACACGCCGGTGCCCGACCCGAGCTCCTGCCCGCGCCACTTGCCTGAAAGCATCGGACCGCCCGAGACGCCGATGGTGGGCAGGTCCACGCTCGCCGCGCCCATCATGAGCGCGGGCGTGGTCTTGTCGCAGCCCATCAGCAGCACCACGCCGTCGATCGGGTTGGCTCGGATGCTCTCTTCCACGTCCATGCTGGCGAGGTTGCGGTAGAGCATGGCGGTGGGCCGAAGCAGGGTCTCGCCCAGCGACATCACCGGGAACTCCAACGGAAAGCCGCCGGCCTCGTAGACACCGATCTTCACCTGCTCGGCCAACGTGCGGAAGTGCGAATTGCAGGGCGTGAGCTCGCTGAAGGTGTTGCAGATGCCGATGACCGGGCGTCCATCGAACTGGTCGTGCGGCACGCCCTTGCCCTTGACCCAGCTGCGGTAGATGAAACCGTCGCGGTCGTGGCGGCCGAACCATTGCTGGCTGCGCAATTCGTGGGCGGGTTTTCGGCGTGGACTGCTCATGTGTGTCTGTCTCCGGCGAGGTGCCAATCGGGGCCTCGGCGAATCAGGGTTTGTCCTGCCGGGCCTGCTTTTCAATCATCATATGATAAGGCTGGCCTCGTAAAAACAGACAGGGTTTTCGATAGCGTTTTGCTTCCCGGAAGCCGGCCCCAAGCAGGAGACGAACGATGCCCCAGGGCGATCACGGGTATTTCAGGCAGTTGGTGCTGAAGGTGGGCATCAAGGCATGAGTGCTGCTCGGCCGTTCGCTGTCTGGCTCACTCGCCCGCTTGCGGGAGAGGGTTGGGGTGGGGGCACTGGGCACTTGTTTCGGCGGTGTGGTTGTTGTGAGGCTGGAGCCGGGGCCGGCCCCAGCCTCAAACCAAGCACCCAGTCCCAATCGAAGGCCCGGTGCCCCCACCCCAGCCCTCTCCAAGAGGGGGAAGGGGCAAGACCATGAGCAAGAACATCCACGGCCGCACACTCGATCTGCTCGGCGAAGCGATCGTCTCGCGCCGCTATACGATCGGCGCGCCGATGCCCGCCGAGCCTTTGCTGTGCGAGGAGTTCGGCGTCAGCCGCACGGTGGTGCGCGAAGCGGTGAAGTCGCTGGTCGCCAAGGGGCTGATCATCACCGGCCCCAAGGTCGGCACGCGCGTGCTGCCCGAAGACCGCTGGAACTGGTTCGACCCCGACGTCATCACCTGGCAGGCGCGCGCCGGCCTCACGCCCGAGTTCCTGCGCGACCTGCTGGACCTGCGCAGGGTGGTCGAGCCGGCAGCCGTGCGGCTGGCCGCCGAGCGCGCGACCGCGGCCGACATCGAGGCCATCGAAGAGGCCTATGCGGGGATGAAGCGGGCGATTGACCACGGCGGCGATTACGTCACCAGCGACCTGCGCTTTCACCACGGCCTGCTCGCGGCCGCGCAGAACCGCATGCTGGCGCAGATGAGCAAGGCGCTGGACGCGCTGCTGCGCACCAGCTTCGAGCTCTCCACTGCCAAGCAGGACGGACCCGCGCTGTCGCTGCCGCTGCACCGGGCAGTGCTCGACGCCGTCATTGCTCACAACCCGGCGCGCGCCGAGCGCGCGATCGTCAAGCTGATCGACGGCGCACGCGAGGACATCGAAGAGGTGCTCTCGTCGCGCCGGCGGCTGCCGCGCCTCGGTCGCCCGCCGCCCCGGCTCAAGGCCGCCGCATGACGCCCGGCACCCGCCCGTTTTCTTAGCCCCGCTCGTGGATCGAGCATTCCATCGAAGAGGAGACAAAGCATGAAGTTCAAGGCACTCGTGATTCCGGCCCTGGCCGCGCTGGGGCTGGCTGTTGCCGGCCAGGCGGCAGCACAGGAAAAGCTCACCGTCTGGTGGGTCAAGGGCTTCTACAAGGCGGAGGACGACGCCCTGTTCGCTGCCATCAAGAAGTTCGAGGACAAGCACAAGAACGTGAAGGTCGAGCTCTCGCAGTACCCGGTGCAGGACATGATCCCCAAGACCGTGTCGGCACTCGACTCCGGCAGTCCGCCCGACGTGGCCTATGCCGATGTCTACGACTTCCAGGTCACCGGCAAGTGGGCCTTCGACGGCAAGCTGGAGGACATCAGCAGCGTGATCTCGCCGATGCAGGCACGCTTCGCACCGAACACGGTGGAGACCACCTTCCTCTACAACGACCAGACGAAGTCGAAGGCGTACTACGCCTTCCCGATCAAGCAGCAGACGATGCACATCGAGTACTGGAAGGACATGCTGGAGGAGGCGGGCTTCAAGGAATCCGACATCCCGACGGGCTGGAAGGAGTACTGGTCCTTCTGGTGCGACAAGGTGCAGCCGGCCAGCAGGCAGAAGACCGGCAAGCGTGTCTTCGGCATCGGCATGCCGATGGGCGTGGACTCGAGCGACTCCTTCTACTCCTTCCTGACCTTCATGGACGCCTACAACGTCAAGCTGGTGAACGACAGCGGCAAGCTGCTGGTTGACGATCCCCAGGTGCGCACCGGGCTGATCGGCGCGATCACCGACTACACCACGCCCTACACCAAGGGTTGCACACCCCCGTCATCGACGAGCTGGAAGGACCCGGACAACAACGTCGCCTTCCACAACAAGACGACCGTGATGACGCACAACGCGACCATTTCGATTGCCGCGAAGTGGCTGGACGACATGAACAACGCGTCGCTCACGCCGGAGCAGCGTGACGAAGCCAAGAAGAACTTCACAGAGCGCATCCGCACGGCGGGCTTCCCGAACAAGCCCGATGGCAGCAAGATGGTCTATCGCACCGCGGTGAAGACCGGCGTGGTCTTCAAGGATGCGAAGAACAAGCAGCGTGCCAAGGAGTTCGTGACCTTCCTGCTGCAGGAGGAAAACCTCACGCCCTATGTCGAAGGATCGCTGGGCCGCTGGTTCCCGGTGACCAAGGCAGGCCAGGCGCGCGACTTCTGGAAAGCCGATCCGCACCGCCAATCGGTGTTCAACCAATACGCCGCCGGCACCGTTCCCTTCGAATTCACCAAGAACTACAAGTTCACCATTCTCAACAACGAGAACGTGTGGGCGAAGGCGATGAACCGGGTCATCAACGACAAGGTGCCGGTGGACAAGGCGGTCGACGAGATGATCGAGCGCATCAAGACCGTCGCTCGCTGACGCACCCGGGAAAGGCGGCTTCACCATGAGCTCTACCGCAAGCGCCGTGGCCGGCAGCACTGCTGCCGGCGCCGCGCCGGCTGCAACGCGGCCCGGCCGCTGGCAGTTCTGGGGTCGGCTGATGGTCGTCCCCTACCTGCTGGTGTTCGCGGTCTTCGTGCTCTACCCGGTGTGCTACGGGCTGTGGCTGGCACGCCATCCGCAGAGCTATGTGCACCTGGTCGAGGATCCGATCTTCTTCCGCTCGGTGATCAACACCTTCGTGTTCCTGGTGGTGGCGATCAATGTCAAGATGCTGGTGGCGTTGGTGCTCTCGGGCTTCTTCGTGCAATCGCGCTGGTGGATCAAGATCCTGGCGGGGATCTTCATCCTGCCGTGGGCCATGCCCTCGATTCCGACCATCCTGTCGGTGCGCTTCATGCTCAACCCCGAGTGGGGTGTGATCAACTCCACCATCTTCCGGCTGACCGGCGCCGACGGCCCCAACTGGCTCAACGATCCGACGCTGGCCCTGGGCTTCGCGATGCTGATGCACATCTGGAAGTCGCTGCCCTTCTGGACGCTGATCCTGGTGGCCGGCCGGCTCGCAATCCCGAGCGAGCAGTACGAGGCGGCCTCGGTCGACGGCGCCACGTCGTGGCAGAAGTTCCGCTTCATCAGCTGGCCCTCGCTGCGCACGCTCTACCTGACGTCCACCATCCTCTCGATGATCTGGACGCTGGGTGACTTCAACAGCGTCTACCTGCTGACCGGTGGCGGGCCGGCCGACCTGACGCATGTGCTGGCAACGCTGGGCATCCGTTATCTCAGGCTGGACCAGGTGGATCTGTCCATGGCCTCCATCGTGGTCGCGATGCCGCTGGTATTGCCGCTCGTCTACTTCATGATGAAGAGGCTCTCGAAATGAGCCCCCACGCTCACCACTTCGTGTATTCGCTGCCCCCCGAGGGGGCGCTCGCCCTCCTAGAGGCGGCTCGTCGGAGAGCGAAATGAAGCGCCTGACCTTCAAGTCCGTGACGACGGAAGCCAAGCTGCTGCTGATCGGCATCCCTGTACTGTTGTGGACGCTGATCCCGGTCTATCACATGGTGCTGTTCGCGATCTCGCCGCGCGACTCGGCGACCTCGGGGCGGCTGTGGCCGACGGCGCCGACGCTGGACAACTTCCGCATCGTCTTCCAGCAGAAGCATTTCTACCTCGATCATTTCTGGGTGCAGCTGGGCAATTCGCTGCTGATCGCGATCGCAGTCGGCGTGATCACGCTCTTCGTCGCGACCACGGCGGCGTTCGCGATCAGCCGGCTCAGGGTGCGAGGCGGGCGCACGGTGATGAACATGGCGCTGTTCACCTATTTCATCCCTGCGGCCTTCCTGGCGGTGCCCATGTACAAGACCATGGGCAACTACGGGCTGCTCAACAGCCAGTGGTCGCTGATCCTCGCGATGGTCACCATTGCCTCGCCCTACTGCATCTGGGTGCTCAAGCAAGCGTCGGACAAGCTGCCCTACGAGCTCGACGAGGCCGCGCGCATGGACGGCGCCTCGCCGCTGCAGCTGTTCCGCCTGGTGTACCTGCCGCTGATGGTGCCCTCGCTGGTGGCCGTTGGCACCTACTCGCTGCTCTTGGCATGGAACGAGTATCTCTATGCCTTCCTGCTGCTGTCGAACGACCGCAGCGTCACGCTGGCAGTGGCACTCGGCAACTTCCTCGCGGCCGACGATTCGCCCTGGGAACTGCTGATGGCCACCGGCCTGATCTACGCGCTGCCGCCGGCGGCGATCTACTACGCCTTCAAGCGCTACATGGTGGGCGGCCTCACCGCCGGCGCGGTGAAGAGCTGAGAACGCAGGGACGAACTTCACATGGCAGCTGTTTCCTTTCGCAACGTCAAGAAGTCTTTCGGCAAGACGGAGATCATCCAGGGGTTGGGCTTCGACATCGCCGACGGCGAGTTCGTGGTGCTGGTCGGGCCTTCGGGGTGCGGCAAGTCGACCCTGCTGCGCATGCTGGCCGGCCTGGAGGACATCACCGCCGGCGAGATCCTCATCGACGGCCGGGTGGTGAACGAACTCGAGTCCAAGGACCGCGACATCGCGATGGTGTTCCAGAGCTATGCGCTCTATCCGCATATGACCGTGGGCGAGAACATGGGCTTCAGCCTGCGCCTGCGCAACGCCGACAAGGGCGTCACCGAGCAGCGCGTGGCCGATGCCGCGAAGATCCTCAACCTCGATGCGCTGCTGGCCCGCTACCCGCGCGAGCTTTCAGGCGGCCAGCGCCAGCGCGTTGCGATGGGGCGCGCGATCGTGCGAGACCCGAAGGTGTTTCTGTTCGACGAGCCGCTTTCCAATCTCGATGCCAAGCTGCGCGTCGCGATGCGTGCAGAGATCAAGGCACTGCACCACCGGCTCAAGACCACCACGGTGTACGTCACGCACGACCAGATCGAAGCCATGACCATGGCCGACCGCATCGTGGTCATGCACGACGGCATCGTCGAGCAGATCGGCACGCCGCTGGCACTCTACGACCGGCCCGAGAACCTGTTCGTGGCGCAGTTCATCGGCTCGCCCGCGATGAACGTGGTCGAAGGCGTGCTGCGGCGCAATGGGCAGGGCAGCGTCGTCGAAGCGCACGGTGCCCATTGGCCCGCGCCGCCCGCCGGCAATGCTGCCGATGGGCAGGCGGTGCACTACGGCATCCGGCCGGGCGACATCGTGCTGGCCGAAGCGGGCAAGGGCGTGCAGGCGCGGGTGATCGTGGTCGAACCCACCGGCAACGAGACGGAGCTGCTGGTGCAGGTCGGGGAGGCCCGGCTGATCGTCGTGGTGCACGGGCGCGTGCAGGCGGCGCCGGACGACGCCGTCGGGCTTGTGATCCGGCCGGGCAGTACGCACTTGTTCGATCGGCAGGATGGGCGGCGCCTGAACTGAGCAGTGCCCGCTTTCGCATTCCTGGCTTCATGGTTCCCTGGCTCCGGGCCGGGTGAGCGCGCCGGGCGCATGCGCGCCCGCATAGCCGCGCCCGCGTTGGTGCCGTGCGCCGCGCGTCCAACCTGCGCCGCCCGGGCGCCCTTCGGCTGTACGTAGTTCCCCGCACGGCGGCGTCAGACCGCGATCAGGCGACCACCGGACCATCGCGGGGTCCGGATCCCCATCCGGACGGAGACAACGCCCGCGCCGGTCAGGCGTGGGGAGCATCCAACCATTCTTCATCGTGGACGTATGAACAACAGAAACCTTGTCAGAGGACTCTTCCTCATGGCGATCGCGCTGGCCTTCGGGCTGACGGCGCTGCGTTATCCGATCGGCGACCTGAGCCGCGCCGGGCCCGGGCTGTTCCCTGCCATGGTCAGCGGGATGCTGCTGCTGATCGGCGTGGTGACGGTGATCCGCTCGTTCCTGGTGCAGCCCGTCGCCCTGTACTTCAACTTCAAGAACATCGGCCTGATCATGGCGAGCCTCTGCGGCTTCGCGCTGATCTCCATGTACCTGAACATGATTGCGGGGATCATATTCATGGTGTTCTGCTCGACCTTCGCCGGCTCGTCCTACTCGTGGGTGCGCAACGTGAAAATTTCCGCGGGACTGCTGGCGATGGCGTTCGCGCTGCAGAAGCTCCTCGGCCTGAACCTGCCGCTGTACTGACATCATGATCGAAGTCCTCAACAACCTGGCGTTCGGTTTCTCGCACGCCCTCACTTGGCAGAACCTGATGTTCTGCGCCATCGGCTGTACGGTCGGCACGCTCGTCGGCCTGCTGCCCGGGCTGGGCCCGCTGGCCACCATCAGCCTGCTGCTGCCGCTGACGTATTCCATTCCCACCACCGGCGCGCTGATCATGCTGGCCGGCATCTACTACGGCGCGCAGTACGGCGACAGCGTCAGCGCCATCACGATGAAGATCCCGCATGCCAGCAGCATCGTGGCGTGCATCGACGGCTACGCCATGACGCTCAAGGGCAAGACCGGCCTGGCGCTGTTCACAGCGGGCTTCTCCAGCTTCATCGGCGGCACGGTCGCCATCCTGGTGCTGTCCTTCCTGGCGCCGATGCTCGGCGAGGTCGCCTTCCTGTTCGGTCCCGCCGACTACTGCGCCATGATGCTCGTGGGCTTCGTGTGCGTGAGCTTCGTCACCACCGGCAGCCTGCTCAACGGGCTGGCCATGTGCATGATCGGCGTGCTGCTGGGCACCATCGGCACCGACGTCAACAGCGGCATGCTGCGCTTCACGATGGACCTGCCCTTCCTGACCGACGGTGTGGCGATCGTGAGCATCGCGCTGGGCTGCTTCGGCATCGCCGAGATCACGAAGAACCTCGATGCGAAGGAGGAGCGCTCGCCCTTCAACGGCAAGATCAACCTCATCCCGACCTGGCCGGAGTTCAAGCGGATCATCCCCAGCGCGCTGCGCGGCAGCGTGATCGGCTCCTTCCTGGGCATCCTGCCCGGTGGCGGCCCGGCCATCGCGCAGTTCGCGGCCTACGCGGTCGACAAGAAGCTCAGCAAGTACAAGCACGAGATCGGCACCGGCTGCATCGAGGGCGTGGCCGGCCAGGCCGCAGCCGACGAAGCCGCCGCGCGCACCAGCTTCATTCCGCTGATGAGCATCGGCATCCCGGAGAACGCGGTGATGGCGCTGATGCTGGCGGCCTTCATCATCAAGGGCATCCAACCGGGCCCGAACATGATCGCCAGCCACCCCGAGCTCTTCTGGGGCCTGGTCGCGAGCATGTGGATCGGCAACGTGTTCCTGCTGGTGCTGAACGTGCCGCTGGTGCGCTACTGGCTGTCGGTGTTCAAGATCCCGTATGTGGTGCTGTTCCCGTCGATCCTGTTCTTCTGCTGCATCGGTACTTACAGCGTGAACAACAACCTCGACGATGTGCTGATCACGGCAGCCTTCGGCTTCATGGGGTACATGTTCCTGCGGCTGGAACTGGATGCGGCGCCGCTGATGCTGGGCTTCATCCTGGGGCCGATGCTGGAGGAAAACTTCCGCCGCGCGATGCTGCTGAGCCGCGGGAGCTTCGGGGCCTTCGTCACGCGGCCGATCAGCGGCACGCTGCTGGGGCTGATCGCGATCTTCGTCACCTGGCAAGTGTTGTCGTTCGTCATCCAGGCGCGGAAGAAGGATGCCGCTGCGCTCGCGCCCGTGGTGCTGGAGCCGCAGGAGTAGCGGCGCTTGCGCGCTTGAACCTGGGCGCGGTTGCCTGCGCCCGACCAGCGGCCTTCGGGCCGCTTCTTTTTGTGCGCGGCGTTAGCATGATGGGTTCCGCGCGTGAAAAAGGGCGCCGTGGCGCCCTGGATGTCGAATGCGGTCCGCTGGCTCAGCGGCCGAAGGAGCGGCCTCCGCCGCCGTAGCCGCCGCCACCCGAACGTCCGCCGCCACCGCCGCCGCCGGAGCGGCCGCGTCCGCCATTGCCGCCACCACCACCACCGCGGCGCCCGCGACCGCCGAAGCTGTCGACGCTGGTGCGCAAGGGATCTGGCTGGCCCGCCACGCCGACGATGGCTTCCGCACGCTGGTGCGCGACCGCATCGGCCTGCGTGGGGCTGTGGCTGTTGCCGTGGTGACGCGGCTGGCGTTCCTCGTGCGGCAGGTGGTTCTGCGCGTGATGGGGGGCATGATGCGGCGCGTGGTGCGGGGCGCGCGCCGGGCCCTGGCCGCCTCGGCCCGCCTGGGCGCGTTGGCCCTGGCCTTGGCCTTGGCCGCCGCCGTTGCGGCCGGCCGGCGCACTCTGGCCGCCATTGCCGCGGCGCTGTCCGCCGTTGCCGTTGCCGTTGCCGTTGCCGCGCTCACCCTGGCCCGCCTTGTTGTCGCGGATGCGCTGCATCATCTCCTGGCGCGCGGCTTTGGCGGCCGCCTGCATCACATCGCGGCTCGGTGGCCGGCCAGCGCCGCCCCACAGCGTCTGGCGGCCCATGGCGATGGGCTCGGCGCGCTCGCCGTCCTCGGGGCCGAAGCCTTCGATGACCTTGACCGGGATCTGCTGCTTGGTGAAGCGTTCGATCTCCTGCATGAAGCCTTCCTCGTCCAGGCAGACCAGGCTCACCGCCTCGCCGCTGGCACCGGCGCGGCCGGTGCGGCCGATGCGGTGCACGTAGTCTTCGCTGATGTTGGGGATCTCGTAGTTCACCACGTGCGGCAGTTCGTCGATGTCGATGCCGCGGGCCGCGATGTCGGTCGCCACCAGCGCGCGGATTTCGCCGCTCTTGAAGCCGGCCAGCGCCTGGGTGCGTGCGCTCTGGCTCTTGTTGCCGTGCAGCGCCATCGCCTGGACGCCGTTCTTGCAGAGGAAGTCGGCAACGCTGTTGGCGCCGAACTTGGTGCGGGTGAAAACGAGCACCTGGCTCCAGTCGTGCTCGTTGATGATGTGGGCGAGCAGGGCCTTCTTCTTGCCGCGGCCGACCGGGTGGATCACCTGCGCGATGCGCTGAACGGTGGTGTTGCGCGGCGTGACCTGGATGCTTTGCGGGTTCTTCAGCAGCGTGGCGGCCAGGTCGCGGATCTCGTCGCTGAAGGTGGCGGAGAACAGCAGGCTCTGCTTTTCCGTGGGCACCAGAGCGAGGATCTTCTTCACATCGTGGATGAAGCCCATGTCCAGCATGCGGTCGGCCTCGTCGAGCACCAGGATCTGCACGGTGGAGAGGTCGAGCATGCCTTGCTGCTGCAGGTCGAGCAGGCGGCCGGGCGTGGCCACCAGGATGTCGACGCCGCTCTTGAGCCTGCTGATCTGGGGGTTCATGCCGACGCCGCCGAAGATCACGGTGGAGCTCAGCTGCAGGTACTTGCCATAGGTGCGGACCGATTCCTCGACCTGCGCCGCGAGTTCGCGGGTGGGGGTGAGCACGAGGGCACGCACGCCGGTGCCCCCGAACTTGTTGGTGGCGCTGCGGCTCATCGTGAGCTTGTGCAGCAGCGGCAGGGTGAAGGCGGCGGTCTTGCCGGTGCCGGTCTGGGCGCCGCCGAGGAGGTCGTGGCCATCGAGCACGGCGGGAATCGCCTGGGCCTGGATCGGGGTGGGAGTTTCGTAGCCCTGCTCGTGCACGGCTTTCAAGATGGCCGGGGCCAGCTTCAGTTCGTCAAAGTTCATTGAGTTCAAACAAGCGCCTTCCACGGCGCAGTGGTATCGGCCCACCCGGGCGTCTTGATGACGTCGGGCCAGTAGGGGCTGATGAGGGTCAGGAGTGGAGCGAGAGGGGCCTGGATTCTGGGCCTTCTTCGTCCTCGGCAGAGAGCCGGTGTTGCGGGCAACTGGACCCGGCAACGGTGTGGATTGTCGCACGACTCGGATGTACCTCCCGAAACTGCGTGTTCATCGGCGTGCCAGGTAGACGTACATGCCCTGGATGGCTTCGCGCTGGTCTTCGCGGATCGGGGCACGAACCAGCTGCACGAGATCGAACCCGTACCGCGCGGCCAGGGCGCGCAGGTAGCGTTCGGAGTGCGCATAGCGCAGGCTCGGCAGCAGCTCGAAGTCGGCGGCTTCGCTGGAGCTGCACTCGGCCGAAAAGCAGAAGAGCCCCCGCGGAGCCATGGCCCGGCCGAGCGCCGCGAAGACCGCTTGGAGGTCGCCGACATAGATGAAGACATCCGCCGCCGTGACCAGGTCGTAGCGCTCGTCCGTGCCTTTCAGGTGGTCCGCGATTTCTGCGTGCACCAGTTGGTCGTACAAGCCGAGGGCCTGTGCCTTCTCCAGCATCAGACTCGACAGGTCGACGCCCGTGAGCCTTTGCGTCATCGGCTTGAGCAAGGGCGCGCAGAGCCCGGTGCCGCAGCCCAGGTCGAGCGTGGAGCGAAAAGAGCTGCGGCCCAACGCGGAAACATGCCGGACCAGCGTGCTGTGGGCTCGGTAGCCCAGCACGCCCACCAAATGCGCCTCGAACTGTTCGGCGTAGTCGTCGAAGAGCGTTTCGACATAGTGGCTTGGTGCTGAAGGCGGAACGGGCTGCGCCGAGACGGAGGCGAGGTAGTAGCGGTGCAGTTCGGGATCGGCGCCGTGGGTTATCGCTTGCCTGAACGCCTCGGCGGCCTCGTCGTTGCGCTTCATCTCGCGCAGGATGCCCCCGCGGTTGCTCCAGGCCTGGGCCAGGCCGGGGTCGGCCGCCAGCGCGCGTTCGTAGGAGGCGAGGGCGCGTTCGGGCTGGTCCAGCGCCTGCAGGGTCTGGCCGTGGCGCAGCCACGGTTCCGCGGCGCCCGGCGGGCCGAGCGCCAGCAATCGCTCGTAGCCGAGCAGGGCCTCCTGATGGCGATTCAACTGTCCGAGGGCGCTCGCTTTGTGGAACCAGGCATCCGCGTTGTCGGCCTCGAGCGCCAGCACCTGCTCCGCTGTCGCCAACGCATCCTGCGGGCGTGAGAGCTTCAACTGGGTCGCGGCGAGATTGACCAGGGTGGAGACGCGGCCCGGAAGCAAGGCCAGCGAAGACAGGAAGCGCTGCTCGGCGGCGTCGAAGCGGCCTTGCTCGAAGTCCTGCAGCCCTTCGAGGAACAGTTTGCGGGCCTGTTGGAAGGCTTCTTCAGTGGGCGTTGCGCACATGGTGGGGAAGGGCTCGGCCGGTGTGGAAGGTCTGGCAACCCGGGATTGCCGGAGAATAGCAGCGGCTTCATCCGCCTTGGAAGGGCCTGCGTTAGACTCGGCGACAGACCCGGTCGGAAATCGCGCTGCAGCAGCAAGCGCATGCCAGAAGGCGGATTCGCACTCGATCCTTGCGCAAGATCGGTGCCCCGGTTTTCCCACCACCCCGTGCAGCCCACATCATCGGACACCAGATAGCCATGGCCCAGTACGTCTACACCATGAACAAGGTCAGCAAGACCGTGCCGCCCAAGCGGCAGATCTTGAAGGACATTTCGCTTTCCTTTTTCCCCGGCGCCAAGATCGGCGTCCTTGGCCTGAACGGCTCGGGCAAGTCGTCGCTGCTCAAGATCATGGCCGGCCTCGACAAGGAAATCGAAGGCGAGGCCCTGCCGATGCCCGGCCTCACGATCGGTTACCTCGAGCAGGAGCCCAAGCTCAATCCGACGCATACGGTGCGCGAGTCCGTCGAGGAAGCGATGGGCGCGGTTTACGCGGCGAAGGCGCGCCTCGAGGAGGTGTATGTGGCCTACGGCGCGGAGGACGCCGACTTCGACGCGCTGGCCGCCGAGCAGGCCGAGCTCGAAGCCATCATCGCCACTGCGGGCACCGACTCCGAGCACCAGCTCGAGATCGCCGCCGACGCGCTGCGCCTGCCGCCCTGGGAAGCCAACATCGGTGTGCTCTCGGGCGGCGAGAAGCGCCGTGTGGCGCTGTGCCGCCTGCTGCTGTCCAAGCCCGACATGCTGCTGCTCGACGAACCCACCAACCACCTGGACGCGGAATCGGTCGAGTGGCTCGAAGTGTTCCTGCAGCGCTTTCCGGGCACCGTGGTGGCCATTACCCACGATCGCTACTTCCTCGACAACGCGGCCGAGTGGATTCTTGAACTCGACCGGGGCCGCGGCATCCCGTGGAAGGGCAACTACAGCACCTGGCTCGAGCAGAAGGGCGAGCGCCTCGCGCAGGAGCAGAAGAGCGAGGAAGCCCACGCCAAGGCCCTGAAGAAGGAACTCGAATGGTCGCGCCAGAACCCCAAGGCGCGCCAGGCCAAGAGCAAGTCGCGCCTGGCCCGTTTCGAGGAATTGTCCGATTACGAATACCAGCGGCGCAACGAGACGCAGGAGATCTTCATCCCCGTGGCGGAGCGCCTGGGCAACCAGGTGATCGAATTCAAGAACGTCAGCAAGTCCTTCGGTGACCGCTTGCTGATCGACAACCTGAGCTTCGAGATTCCGGCCGGCGCCATCGTCGGCATCATCGGTCCGAACGGCGCCGGCAAGTCCACGCTGTTCAAGCTGATCGCGGGCAAGGAGAAGCCGGACAGCGGCGAGGTGGTGATCGGGCAGACGGTCAAGATGGCTTTCGTCGACCAAACCCGGGATGCGCTCGCCAACGAGAAGACGGTGTGGGAAGACATCTCGAACGGCCTTGACATCATCAACGTGGGCAAGTTCCAGATGGCCAGCCGCGCGTACGCCGGGCGCTTCAACTTCAACGGCGCCGACCAGCAGAAGAAGGTCGGCACGCTGTCGGGCGGCGAGCGCGGCCGGCTGCACCTGGCCAAGACCCTGATCGCCGGCGGCAACGTGCTGATGCTGGACGAGCCCTCGAACGACCTGGACGTCGAGACGCTGCGCGCGCTCGAGGACGCGCTGCTCGAGTTCGCAGGCTCGGTGCTCGTGATCAGCCACGACCGGTGGTTCCTTGACCGTATCGCCACCCACATCCTCGCCGCCGAAGGCGACAGCCAGTGGACCTTCTTCAACGGCAACTACCAGGAGTACGAGGCCGACAAGAAGAAGCGCCTGGGCGAAGAAGGCGCCAAGCCGCACCGGATGCGTTTCAAGGCACTGAAGTAAAAAACGGCGCCTGCGCAGAGTGAGGCGAGTCCGAGCTTTCGCCGGACTCAGCGCTCAGTTCAGTGCTTCGGTGGATTGGCGCGCAGCCTGCGGCATTCGCGCCAGCACCCGCTTGCGCACCGCGTAGATGTTGTTGCGCAGCGCGTAGAGCTCTTCGGCGTACGAGAGCGGCACCGCCACCTTGTTGACCACGCGGTCAAGGTTGTCAAGCTCCTCGATGAGTGCCTCGCGATCGCCCTTGCCGGATTCCAGCTTGTTCTCGACCTCGCGCAGTCGCGCATACCAGCGGAACACGCGCCGGCGCACCCGGAACTGGTACAGCGGCGGCACCACGCGGCTGAGCGGCAGCATCAGCACCAGCAGGCCGCCCAGCACCAGCCACATCCGCTCCACCAGGTTGCTGGCCCAGAAGGGCAGGTAGCGCTGCCAGAAAGGCGGCGTGCCGTTGATGGCGCGGTCGCCTTCGGGGCTCACGGGCAACTCGCTGGTGCGTGTATTGGGAAAGTCGCGTGCGCTGTTGAACCAGCCTGCGCCGCTGTGCAGGGTCTGCGCGGCTTGCGCGAAGAGTTGGCGCAGGGCGGGATGCGTCCTCTCGCGCGCCAGCAGCGAAGTCGTGGCCGCAAGCAGCGGCTCGTCCTGCGGCGGCAGGTCGGTCGCGAGGTCGACCACGCCGCGCGGCAGCGTGACAGGCTGCAGGAATGCGAAGCGCCGCGAATAGGCGTCGCTCTGCTTGAAGTCCATGAGCCGGATGTCCGGCGCGCGCAGCAGCCGCTGCACCAGGGGCGATTGCGGCGCCGAGGCCAGCACGACCACGTCGAGCAGCCCCGCCTCCAGGGCTTCCGTGGCGGGCGCCTGTTCGAGGTTGGACAGCTGCAGCGCCTGGGGGTCCATGTGGTTGGCGAGGAACATCCGTTCCATGACCTCGGGCACGCCGCTGCCGGGCTTGTCGACGTTGACGCGCAGGTCCTTGAACTGGGTGAGCGAGGTCAGACGCGCGTTCTTGCGGTCGATCGTGCGGGCCGCGTCGGCGCGGTAGAAGAACCAGAGCGGTTCGTAGAACAGGCTGCCCAGCGAGGTCAGCCCTGCGGCCTCGTCCGCGACCGGATCGGCACTGCCGCCGCGCACAAAGCCGACGTCGGCGCCACCGCTGCGCAGCAGCTGCAGGTTGTCCTGCGAGCCATTCGTGGGCTTCAACTCGACTTCGATGCCGTTCGTCTTGAGCGCCGCCGCATAGCGCCTGCCGAATTCCGCGTAGGCGCTCCCCGAGGGACCGGTGGCGAGCGTCACGCGCTTGGGCGGTTGCGGGTCGAGCCACCAGTAGGCGGCGATCAGGAGGCCGATCACGAGGAACACCACCGGCCCGGCGGAGGCGATCAGGTCGCGGATCGAAAGGAGGATGAGGCGGAGGGTACGGGGCATGCAGGAGACGGGAGGGGGCTTGGACGCGTCGGGCGCGCGGGAGCGCATTTTGATTGGCTTTTTGTGCGGGCTCCGTTACAAAGCGCGTGCGAATTCAGGGAGCACGAATGAAAATGCCAACCTCAGCGGACGCATTGGCCGGGGCTGCCCGGCTCGCGATGTCCAACCCGACAGCGCCCGCGTCGAGGATGCCGCGCGGCTGGCCTCGGTGCACGAGGAAATAGCCCGCATGCCGATGGGCTACAGCACGCACTCCGAGGCCGAACAAGAGCGGGACGACGCCCGCGAACCCGGCGCCTAGCGCCAGACGTAATGACCGGGAACGCGCCGTCCATGCTCCCGGTGTGCAGGCACCCAGACCTTGTGCTTGCGGTGGTGAGGCATGACGTGGTGGCGTTCCATGCGGGATTGCGGCGACGGATGCGCGGGCTGTGCCAGGGCAGTGGCCGACACGGCGCAGGCGGCGAGGGCGAGAAGGATCTTCTTCATGTTTGATTTCCTTGGATGAAGTATGAGTGCTCGAATCGGCACCCCGTAAGGCTAAGGCTTTTTCACGCCGCCATGTAGGCGCAGGGCAGTGTTGACTTGGGTGCAGGCGCACCCGTCGATCAGCCCAGCTCCGAAGCGCTCGGGAAAACGCTTTCCCCGACCCGCACCGTGCGCGCCGCGCGCACCGCTCGCAGCGTCGCCCTGGCCACGACTTCGGCCGCCATCGTGCCCAGCACCGTCATCCCCGGCGCGTCGCCCGCGAGCGGCACGCGTCCTGTAGCGAGTGCGAACAGGGTGTCGCCGTCGCTCATGGTGTGCACCGGATTGATCGCGCGCGCGAGCCCATCGTGGGCCACGGCCGCCAGGCGGTTGGCCTGCACCTTGGTCAGCACGGCATCGGTTGCGACCACCCCGACCGTGGTGTTGGTGCCGGCGAGCAGGGGTTTGGGCAACTCGCCGCGCAGCAGGGCGCGCCGGGTGTCGAGCAGTGCGCGCCCGTCTTCAGTGCGAGCACCCGCCACGACTTGCGCCGTGTCCGGGTCCAGCACGTCGCCGAGCGCGTTGCAGGCGATGAGTGCGCCCACGGTCACGCCGTTGACAGTGAGCGAGGCGGTGCCGATTCCGCCCTTCATTGCCCGGTGCACGCCGAACAGCTTGCCCACCAGTGCGCCGCTGCCGGCGCCCGCATTGCCTTCGGCCGGCGCGGCGGTCGACGCGGCGTCGCAGGCCGCATAGCCGGCTGCCGCATCGGGCCGGATGCGCGGATCGCCGACAGGCAGATCGAACAGCACGGCGGCAGGCACGATCGGCAAGGTGCCGAAGCGCACGTCGAGGCCGATGCCGCGTTCCTCGAGCCAGCGCATCGCGCCCTCGGCCGCGGCCAGTCCCCACGCGCTGCCGCCGGCGAGCATCACGGCATGGACCTGCTGGACCAGGTTGCCGGGCGCGAGCAGGTCGGTCTCGCGGGTGCCGGGCGCAGCGCCGCGCACGTCCACGCCGGCCACCGCGCCCTCGCGTGTCAGGATCACGGTGCAGCCGGTAGGCCGGCGCGGATCGCTGAAATGGCCGACCTCGATGCCGGAGACGTCGGTAATGGCGCCTGCGTTCGGCGCCGGGAAAGAGGAGGACGAAGAAGACTGCTGGGACATCGCCCGACGATTATGGAACCGTGTGCGGGCGTCTCAGGCGCGTTTCGTGTGCCCGGCGCCGGCGCGGCCCAACTCGCCGCGCGCCTGCCGCAGCACCGACCATCCGCCGCTGAGCGCGAGTGCCGACATCACCGCGGCCACCGCGAGATCGGGCCAGCCCGAACCGGTGCCGAACACGCCGAGAGCCGCCAGCATCACGGCCACGTTGCCGATCGCATCGTTGCGCGAGCACAACCAGACGCTGCGCATGTTGGCATCGCCCTCGCGGAAAGCGTAGAGCAGCACCGCGACCGCCACGTTCACCCCGAGGGCCAGGGTGCCCACGAGCCCCATGGTGAGCGCCTCGGGCGGGACACCCTGCATGGCCGACCACAGCGTCTTGCCGGCGACGAAGAGGCCGAAGCCGACCATGCTGAGGCCCTTGAGCACGGCCGCGCGCGCACGCCAGGCCAGGCCCATCGAGAGCACAGCCAGGGTCACGCCGTAGTTCGCCGCGTCGCCGAAGAAGTCGATGGCATCGGCGAGGAGAGAGACCGAGCCCGAACGGAAACCCGCGCCGATCTCGATCGCGAACATGGCCGCGTTGAGCGCCAGTGCGATCCACAGCACGCGACGGTAGCGCGGCGTGTCGGAGGCCGTGAGGTGTTCGTGGTCGTGTTCGCAGCAGCTTGCAGCCATGGTTTCTCCAGTGATGGCACTATTGGAAAGGTTGAAGTCACTGGAAGGTCAAGCCATGCCGCTCGCAAACCCGCCAGGGGAACAGGGTTACCGTATCGGCGAGGCCGCCGCAAGAAGCGGCCTGAGCGCCACCAACATCCGCTACTACGAAAAGGAAGGCCTCGTCGAGCCGCAGGCGCGCGGCGACAACAGCTACCGCTTCTACACCGACGCCGACGTGCATCGCCTGCGCTTCATCCGCCTGTGCCGTGCGATGGACATGTCGCTGGACGAGGTGCGCGCGCTGCTCGGCCTGGACCTGCGCAGCAAGGCGGATTGCGCCGCGGCGAGCGTGGCGCTCGATGCGCACCTCGGCCATGTGCGCGAGCGGCTGCGCGAGCTGCGTTCGCTCGAAAAAGACCTGATCGCGCTGCGCGACTGCTGCGACGGAAGCGATGCGCACTGCCACATCATCGAGGCGCTGCACGCGCGCGCCGATGCGCAGCCTGCTGGCGAGGCACCGGGGACGCGGGCCACGCGGCACGTCTAGCGTGGTCGCTTCCAGGGCGCTCAGGGCTTCGCAGCCGCCGGCAGCCCAAGCCCGCGCTCGCGCATCAGGTCGCGCAGCAGCGCGGGGTCGTCGGTGATGATGCCGTCCACCTGCCAGTCCATCAGCTTGGCCATGTCGGCGCGCTGGTTCACCGTCCAGGGCACCACCTGGAAGCCCAGCGCCTGCGCCTCCCGGACCTGTGCGGCCGTGAGGTCGTTGAAGGCGGGCGACCAGATCACCTTGCCCGGGCTCGTGCCGGCGGCGGCCTTCACCAGCCGCGGCGCCGAGCCGAAGTCCTGGAGCCGCAGGCCCGAAGTCCAGCGCGCGTCCCTGAGCGTGCGGGCAGTGGTGAGATAGGCGCGCTGCAACTGCGGCGCCCACTGGCCGACCAGTGCCAGCGTGCGCCAGTCGAAGCTCTGCACGGTCACCCGTGGCCCCACGTCTGCCTTGTCGATCTCCGCGAGGAGCGCGCGCACCATCTGTTCAGGTGCTGCGGTCTCGTCGGGGCGTGAGGGGTCGAGCTTGGTCTCGATGTTGAAGCGAACCTGCGTGGCGTTGCGCGCGCGCACCCGATCGAAAAGCGCGGCCAATGCCGGAATGCGTTCGCCGTCTCGCGGCACTTGCAGCGCGAACTGCTTGCCGTAGGGCGTCGTCGGGTCGATGCGACCGACATCGTAGGCCTGCAGTTGCGAGAACGTCAGGCTGTGGATCGCCGGACCCTTGGCAGCGAGGAAGGCGCCATTCGCGCCGCGCGTATGGTCGGGGTTGAGTACCGTGTCGTGCGAAATGACCACGACGCCGTCGGCCGTGAGTCCGATGTCGAGCTCGAGGGTGCTGACGCCGATGTCCATCGCGTTGTCGAAAGCGGCTAGCGTGTTTTCCGGTGCGAGCGCGCGGCCGCCACGGTGGGCCTGGAGGTCGAAGTCGCGCATCGCGCCTGGGCTCGCCGCAGAGCAGCCCGCGAGCCACAGTGCCGCAGCCAGCCACGCCGCGGGCAAGCGAAGCGAGGCTAGTTCGCGAAACACCGCGGAACCGGCTTTGCCGGGCCGCTGGTGTTGCCCCTGGTGAGGGGGCTGAAGGCCGCGGCTCCAAGCCTGCATGCGCAGGCTTGGACGGCCTGAAGGGCAAGGCCTCTGGCCGCAGCACGCAGGGCGGCTACACGAAGCGGGGCAACCTGGGGGAGAGCTCATCTCAATTCGACCTTGATGCCGTCTTGTTGCACTGTAATGTCACCGATCTCGTAGGTCTTGCGCCCTACGGTCAGCTCCTCGGCGGTGAAGGTGCGCAGCGGCTGACCGCGCAGCAGCTCCTGCGCGACCATTGCGCCGATCTGCTGCAGGCGCTCGGCGTCGCGCCCGGTCACGCCCTGCAGCTCGAGCCGCTCGGCCCTCGGCTGGTCGAGCCGCAATGCGCGCGCGGGAGCGTCGTACTTGAGCGCGCTGCTGACCGAGACCACGCCTTCGACGGTGGAAGGCCGAAGCAGTGGGCTGGCGATGCTGAGCACGGCTGTGATCGCGGCGCGGTTGGCCGCGGCGTCCAGGCCCAGTTGCGGGTCGCGAAGCGCGACGGTGAAGATGTCGGCGTAGCGCTGCTGCACCGGAAAGCGCTTCGCGATCTGCGCCTGAAGCTCTTCCCGACTCGCGGTGTACTCGCTGGTAAAGAAATTGAAGCCCGCCAGCGCGGCGAAGGGCGTGGGCGCTGCAACCGAGCCGAGCAGGGCGCGCAGAAGCAGGCGGCGGGACAGCGGCGGAAGAGAGCGGTACTGCATACCGCCAAGAGCTTGCCACAGCTCCTGAGTTCAGTCGTGAAGCGAGGAGAGGAACTGCTTCAGCTCAGGCGTCTGCGGATCGCCGAACAGTTTGGCCGGCGGGCCCATCTCGTGCACGCGGCCCTGGTGCATGAAGATCACGCGATCGCTGACCTTGCGCGCGAAGCTCATCTCGTGCGTGACCATCAGCAGCGTCATTCCTTCGTCGGCCAGCGACTCGACCACGCGCAGCACCTCGCCCACCAGCTCGGGGTCGAGCGCGGAAGTGATCTCGTCGCACAGCAGCACCGCGGGCTCCATCGCCAGTGCCCGCGCAATGGCCACGCGCTGCTGCTGCCCGCCTGAGAGCTCATCGGGCATGGCGTCGAACTTCTGCTCCAGGCCCACGCGCGTCAGCAGCCTGCGCGCCTGCGAGGCGGCTTCCGGGCGGCTGCGCTTCTTGACCAGCGTCGGCGCCAGCATCACGTTCCTGCCCACCGTGAGGTGCGGGAACAGATTGAAGCTCTGGAAGATCATGCCGACGTGCTGCCGCAGCTCGCGCATGGCCATCGCGCTTTCATGCAGCAGCGGCTTGCCGTCGACCGAGAGCGAGCCGTCCTGGAAGGCCTCGAGGCCGTTGATGCAGCGAAGCAGCGTGCTCTTGCCGGAGCCGCTCTTGCCGATGATGGCGATCACCTCGCCGCGCCTGACGTCGAGGTCGATGCCCTTCAGCACCTCGTTGCTGCCATAGGCCTTGCGCAGGGCGGTAATGCGGACGATGGGCGCGGCGCCCTTGGCAGTTGTGGCGGCGGGTAGAGCTTCAGCGATGAGCGCCACGGATTTTCCTTTCGAGGTTCTTGGCGTACAGGCTCACGGGAAAGCACAATGCGAAATAGAGCAGGGCCACGCAGCTGAAGACCACGAAGGGCTTGAATGTGGCGTTGGAGATCATGCTGCCCGCCTTGGTCAGCTCGACGAAGCCGATCACCGAGGCCAGCGCCGTGCCCTTGATCACCTGCACCAGGAAGCCGACGGTGGGCGCGATGGCAATGCGCTGGGCCTGGGGCAGGATCACATGGCGCATCTGCTCGCCGAAGCTCAGTGCCAGGCTGCCCGAGGCCTCCCACTGGCCCTTGGGGATGGCGGCCACGCAGCCGCGCCAGATCTCGGTGAGAAAGGCGCTGGTGTAGAGGGTGAGCGCGATCGAGGCAGCGGTCCAGGCCGACACCTCGACGCCCAGCAACGCAATCCCGAAGTAGGCGAGGAACAGCTGCATCAGCAGCGGCGTGCCCTGGAACAGCTGAACGTAGAAGCCGATCAGCCGATCGGCCAGTGGACCGGCCGACAGGCGCAGAAAGAGCAGCAAGCCGCCCACCAGCCCGCCGCCGACGAAGGCAATGAGCGACAGCGCCACCGTCCAGCGCAGGGCCAGCAGCAGATTGCGAAAAATGTCCCAGAAGGAGAACTCGACCACGAGGAAGCCCTATCTTCCGAAGAAGAACCTGGGCCCCGCCCAGTCGAGCAACCGCCGTGCCGCCACCGACAGTGCCAGGTAGATGGCGGTTGCGATGATGAAGGCCTCGAAGGCGCGGAAGTTGCGGCTCTGGATCAGGTTGGCCGCGTAGCTCAGCTCCTCGGTCGAGATCTGGCTGCACACGGCCGAGCCCAGCATCACGATGATGATCTGGCTCACCATCGCGGGCCAGACCTTCTTCAGCGCCGGCGGCAGCACCACACGCGTGAAGACCTGCACCTTGTTCAGCGCCAGGCTCACGGCGGCCTCGATCTGGCCGCGTGGCGTGGCCTCGATGCCGGCGCGGATGATTTCGCTCGCGTAAGCGCCGAGGTTCATCACCATCGCGATCACCGAGGCGGTCTCGGGCGAGAGCTTGAAGCCCGCGGCCGGCAGTCCGAAGAAGATGAAGAAGAGCTGCACGATGAAGGGCGTGTTGCGGATCAGCTCCACGTAGCTGCCGACCATCCAGCGCAGCCAGACCGGTCCGCTCGCGCGCGCCCAGGCGCAGGCGATGCCGACGGCCATGCCGATCAGCGTGGCGACGAGCGTGAGGCCGAGCGTCCACAGGACGCCCCTGGCCAGCAGCGGCCATTGGCCGAGCACGGCCCCGAAGTCGAATTCGATGCCCATCGCCGCGGTCAGAGCGGCAGCTCGCCGGCTTCCTTGCCGAGGAACTTCTTCGACATCGCGTCGATCGTGCCGTCCTTCTTGGCCGCCGCGATGATCTCGTTGACCTTGGCTTTCAGCGCATCCTCGCCCTTGGCGATACCGATGAAGCACGGGCTGTCCTTCAGCAGCAGCTTGTACTCGGCACCCAGTTGCGGGTTCTTCTGCATCATGTTGCCGGCCACGGCGGCGCTGGTGGCGATGGTCTGTGTCTGGCCGGCGACGAAGGCAGCAATGGTGGCGTTGTTGTCCTCGAAGCGCTTGTAGTCGACGTTGGCCGGCGCCACCTTGGCGAGCTCCTGGTCTTCCATCGCGCCGCGTGTCACAGCCACGCTCTTGCCGGCCATGTCGGCAAAGCTCTTGATGGCGAGGCCCTTGGACGCATACACGGCCTGGAAGAAGGGCGCGTAGGCGGCGCTGAAATCGATCACCTTCTCGCGCTCGGCGTTCTTGCCGAGCGTAGAGATCACGAGGTCGGCCTTCTTCGTCTGCAGGTAGGGGATGCGGTTGGCGCTGGTCACGGGCACCAACTCGGCCTTGACGCCCAGCTTGGCGGCGATGAGCTTTGCCATCTCCACATCCAGGCCCTGCGGCGCCATGTCGGGGCCGACGAAACCGTAGGGGGGGTAGTCGGTGGGGATGGCGACCTTGAGGGTCTTGGACTTCAGCACGTTGTCGAGCGCGCTCTGGGCTTGGGCTGCGCCTGCGGCGAGCAGGGCAGAGGTCGCGAGGCCGAGGGCAAGCAGGCGGTGGGAAAGCTTCATGGCGGGCTCCCGGGGAGCGGTGATGGACATGGGGCTTGCAGCCAGCAGCTTTCATGCCCGCTGGCCCGCCATACATGTGCACCAGAAGCGCGCACCCGCCTGCGGGATCAATCCATCCGGGCGCCCGAGGCCTTGACGGCCTTCTCCCAACGCGGCGTCTCGGCCGCGAGGAAGCGGGCGAAATCCTCGCTGCCGAGGTAGGCGGGATCGGCCCCCTGGCTGATCATGCGCTCGCGCACCTCCGGATTGCCCAGCACCTGCCGGAAGGCATCGGAGAGCTTCGCGACCACGTCCTTCGGCGTTCCGGTCGGTGCGAGGAAGCCATAGAAGCCCACCACGTCGAAGCCCTTGATGCCGCTCTCGATGACCGTCGGAATGTCGGGCAGGGCGGGGTTGCGCGTGGCGCTGGTGACGGCCAGCGCGCGCACCTTGCCCTGCTTGTGGTAGTTGGCCGCCTGCGGAATGGATTCGGCCATGAACTGCACCTGGCCGCCCATCAGGTCGGTAAAGGCCGGGGCGCTGCCGCGGTAGGGAATGTGGACCATGTAGAGGCCGGTCGCGGTCTTGAACATCTCGGGCACGAGGTGGCTGATGCCGCCGTTGCCGGCCGAGCCGTAGTTGATCTGGCCAGGTCGCGCCTTGGCATAGCGCACGAACTCCGGCAGGGTGTTGATGGGCAGCTTGGGCGTGACCAGGAGGGCGAGCGGCTGCATCGCAGTGCGCGCGATCGGCGTGAAGTCCCTCAGGGTGTTGTAGGGCAGCTTGTTGTAGAGCGCACCGTTGATCACGGCCACGCCGGTGTTCGCAAGCATCAGGGTGTAGCCGTCTGGGGGGCTCTTGGCCACCGCATCGGCGCCCACGGAGCCGCCGGCGCCGGGCTTGTAGTCGATCACCACAGGCTGTCCGAGCACGGCTTGGAGCTTGTCGCTCAGCAGGCGGGCGTGCTGGTCCAGCGGGCCGCCGGCAGGGAACCCGATCACGACCTTGATGGGCTTCTCGGGAAAGGCGGCCAGTGCCGCGGCCGAGGCCGCCAGGCACCAGGCCGCGACCAGCGTCTTCTTGGTATTGCCGTTCATGTCTGTCTCCTCGTTGGGAGGACGATCATAAACAGCGCAGTCTCAGGTCTTGAGCGTGGCCTCCAGCGTGATCTCGGGCACGCTCGCCAGCGCTTTCGACAGGGGACAGCCCGCCTTGGCGCCGGCGGCGAGCTCCTGGAACTTCGCCTCGTCGATGCCAGGGACCACGGCTTCCAGCTGGAGCTGGATACGGTCGATCTTGAAGCCAGGACCGTCCTTCGCCAAACGCACCGCGGCTGTGGTGTCGATGCGGGTCGCCGTGAAGCCCGCGCCTTCCAGGGCGAAGGCCAGGGCCATCGTGAGGCAGCCGGCATGCGCGGCGCCGAGGATCTCTTCGGGATTGGTGCCCGTGCGATCGTCTTCGAAGCGGCTCTTGAAGCCGTAGGGGTGGTCCTTGAGTGCGCCCGTCTCCGTGCTGATCTGGCCCTTGCCGGTCTTGCCGGCGCCTTCCCAGTGAACACTTGCGCGCTTGTCTGCTGCCATGAAAGCTCCTCGTCGGTGGTGGGATGATGGAGCAGCCGTTTTACGCCGGAACGCGCGCCATGTCTGTCGGCCGCCCGCGTGAGCGGAGCACCCCTGCGATGCAGAGTCACCGACGCGACCCGCTGGGGGCTTCCCCGATGCAACCGGCTGCCTTGGCAGCGTAGGCTTGCCCGTCCCAATGGAGCCCGTATGGATCGCCCGCACTACAAGTTCTGGCCGCAGCGCCTGCCCCGTTCGATCACCGTCCCGGCCACCTCGCTGTGGCACAACCTCGCCACGGCCGCCGAGCGCTTCCCGGACAAGACGGCGCTGGTTTTCTTCGGCCGAGCGACCACCTACCGTGAGCTCGCCGGGCAGGTCGAGCGGCTCGCGGGCACGCTGCACGCGCTGGGCGTGAAGCGCGGCGACCGCGTGGTGCTCGACATGCAGAACTGCCCGCAGTTGGTGATCGCGCATTTCGCCATCCTGCGCGCCAACGCGGTGGTGGTCCCGGTCAATCCGATGAACCGGGCCGAGGAGCTCAAGCACTACATCACCGATCCCGACGCCAAGGTGGCCATCACCACGGGCGACCTGGCGCCCGAGCTCGTCAAGGCCAGCGATGCGCTTGCGCCCGGCGAGCGCCTGGAGCACCTGATCGTCACGCAGTTCACCGATGCCTTCGATCCGGAAGCGCAGGGCGACGAAGCGCCGCCGCCGGCGTGGCGCGACTGGCTGCTCGCCCGCCACCCGCTGCCTTCGCTGGCCGATGGGCAGGTCATGGCCTGGACGGAGGCGCTTGCGGGAGGCCACGCGCCGCCCGTGCATTCGGTGGGTGCCAACGACATGGCGCTCCTGCCTTACACCAGCGGCACCACCGGACTGCCCAAAGGCTGCATCCATCACCACTCCAGCCTGATGCACAACGCCTACGCTTGCCAGCTGTGGGGCCTGTGTTCGTCGGAGACCGTGGTGCTGGCCGTGGTGCCGATGTTCCACATCACCGGCACGGTCAGCGTGCTGCACACCGTCATCATGAGCGCCGGCACGCTCGTGGTCATGCCGCGGTGGGACCGCGAGGTAGCCGGCCGGCTGATCTCGCGCCGCAAGGTCACGAGCTGGACGAACATCCCCACGATGGTGATCGACCTGCTGGGCAGCCCCAATTTCGCGAGCTTCGACCTCAGCAGCCTGGTCCACATCGGCGGCGGAGGCGCGGCGATGCCGCAGGCGGTGGCGCAGCGGCTCTACGAGCAGTACGGGCTCAAGTACGCCGAAGGCTACGGTCTCACCGAGACGGCCGCGCCTTCGCACACCAACCCCTTCGACAACCCCAAGCAGCAGTGCCTGGGCATCCCGTTCATGAGCACCGATGCGCGCGTGGTCGATCCTGACACGCTGAAGGAGATGCCGATCGGCGAATCGGGCGAGATCATCATCCACGGGCCGGAGGTGTTCCAGGGCTACTGGAAGCGCCCCGACGCCACCGATGCCGCCTTCGTGGAGTTCGAGGGCAAACGCTTCTTTCGGTCCGGCGACATGGGCCGGATGGACGAGGACGGCTACTTCTTCATCACCGACCGCCTCAAGCGAATGATCAACGCCAGCGGCTTCAAGGTCTGGCCGGCCGAGGTCGAGCTCCTGATGTTTCGCCACCCGGCGATCCAGGAGGCCTGCGTGATCTCCACCACCGATGCCTATCGCGGCGAGTCGGTCAAGGCCGTGGTGGTGCTGCGCCCGACTCACAAGGACACCACCGAGCAGGAGATCATCGACTGGTGCCGCGAGAACATGGCGGTTTACAAGATCCCGCGCGCGGTGCAGTTCGTCGACGTGCTGCCCAAGAGTGGCAGCGGCAAGGTCATGTGGCGGCTGCTGCAGGAGGCGGAGAACAAGGGCTGAGCCGCGACCCGAGCGGTGCGCCTCAAGCCTTGAGCCAATCCCTGAGCTGCTTCGTGCGCTGCTCCGTGTGCTCGATCTGGCAGCCGAGCGCGACGATGTCGCGCACCGTCCCGCCCGCCTTGAGCATGTACTTGGCCCTGCAGTCGTTGTCGCGGAACTGGACCCAGGCCCGCTGCGCCTGCTGCAGCAGCCTGCGGGCGCCAGCGTAGTCGATGGCATCGGCCTTGTCGGCAGGCTCGAGCGACTTCAGCAGTGTCTGGTAGGCGGCATTGAGTTCCCTGTCCTTGCGCTCCAGTGCCTGTTGTGCGCACTGATTGATCTCGGCCGTGTTGCGGGTCCTGCACGGCTCCTGGGCGAAGACGATGCCGGACATCAGGAGCAGGGCGGTGCCTAGGCAGGACAGCTTCTTCATTTTGAAACTCCGCGAACGCTGGGGGGCGGTGTTCGCATTCTGCGCCGCTCAGGCGTGGAATTCGAGCGCCGCCTCGATCCCCGCCGCAATGCCGAGTTTGCGCTCGCGCTGTATCAGGCGTCGGGGATGAGGCGCCGTCCCAGGCTGATCACGTCGTCCTGCGTATACCCGAGCCTGCGGTAGAAGGCGACGACCTCGGCATTGGACGAGCGCACGAGGAGGTTGATCTTCGGACAGCCGCGCTCCGTGAGCAAGCGTTCGGCCTCGTGCATGAGCGCGCGGCCGATAGCCATGCGCCGGTGCCCGGGCGAGACGGCGAGGTAGTACACCCAACCGCGGTGGCCGTCGAAGCCCGCCATTGCAGAACCAAGCAGCGCGCCTTCGTCGCCGATGGCGACCAGGAAGAGCTCGGGCTGTTCGCTGAGCTTGCGCTGGATGTCGCGGTGAGGGTCGTTCCACGGGCGCGTCAGGCCGCAGGCCTGCCAGAGCGCGATCACGCCGGCTTCGTCTGAGGGCTGGAAAGAGCGAATCTTCATCACGGAATGGGGGAGTCAGGAAGAAGCCGAGTCTCGCCCGACCATCGCTGCCGGAGGTGCCGCCCTTCAGATGGCACCAGGCGGACCCTTGAGCTCGATCACGTTGCCCTCGGGATCGTGCAGGTAGATGGAAGGCCCGCTGCCTTCCGCCCCGTAGCGCGCTTCCGTCGGCCCCGCCTCCACGCCGTGGGCCGCGAGATGGCTGCGTATCGCCGCTTCATCGAAGGGATCGACGCGAAGGCAGAAGTGGTCGAGGTTGCGGCCTTCCCGCCCCGGCGGCGCGCCACCGGCCCGGCCCAGCTCGCCATCGACGGGCACGAGATCGACCATCGAGCGCCCGGCGCGCAGCTGGATCAGGCCGATGGCGTCCTGCCGGCGCTCGACCGTGCAGCCGAGGACCTCGCAGTAGAAGCCGAGCATGGCATCGAGGTCGGCGACGCGCAGGACGATGTGGTCGATGTCGCGGATGTGGATCATGTCGTGTCGTGTCGTGTCGTCAAGCCTCGCCCTTGCCCTGCACATCGGCCACCACCCGCGCATGCCGCTGAAAGCTCCAGTAGGCGCTGGCCCAGTCCATCAGCACCACGATGCGGTTGCGGAAGCCGATCAGGAAATAGGCATGCGCAAACAACCAGAACAGCCAGGCGAGGCGGCCCGAGAAGCGCAGCGGCCCCATCGGCGTGCCCAGGTCGACCACTGCCGAGTTGCGCCCGATGGTGGCGAGGTTGCCGTAGTCGCGGTAGCGAAAGGGGACTGTTTTCTTGCCCGCGATGCGGCGCAGGATGTTCGCCGCAGCCGCGCGGCCCGCCTGCTTGGCGCCGGGGGAGACGCCGGGCACCGGCACGGGCTCCTTGCCGGGCCGGTAGCTCATGGCAGCCGCCAGATCGCCGACGACGCTGATCTCGGGATGGGCCGGCAGGCTGAGGTCGGGCAGCACCTTCACGCGGCCGGCGCGGTCGCATTCGGCGCCTGTGGTCTCGGCCAGCAATCGGCCGAGCGGCGAGGCGGCCACGCCGGCTGCCCAGATCACGCAATGGCAGGCAATGCGATGGGTGCCGGTGCCGGCGCCGCCATCGCTGAACGGTGACTGCACCTCGAGCCCATCGGGCAAGACGGCCGTGACGCGGGCATTGAGGCGCACCTGCACGCCAAGCTTCTGCAATTGTTCGAGTGCCCGCTGGCTCAGGACCTCGGGCATGGCCTGCAGCACGCGGGGTCCGCCCTCGATCAGCAGCACCTCGGCCGTGCGTGGATCGATGTGGCGAAATTCGCCGCTGAGCGTGTGGCGCGCGATCTCGGCCAGGGTGCCTGCCATCTCGACGCCGGTGGGTCCGGCGCCGATCACCGCGAAGGTGAGCAGGGCGCGCCGGCGCGCCGGGTCGGTTTCGACCTCGGCGGCCTCGAAGCTCATGAGGATCCGGCGCCGGATCTCGAAGGCGTCGGCCAGGGTCTTGAGGCCCGGGGCCATGCGCGACCAGCCGTCGTGGCCGAAGTAGCTGTGGGTCGCGCCGGCGGCCACGATCAGGTGGTCATAGGGCAGGCGGGTGCCGTCGGCCAGATGCACCGCGCGTTCGCCGGGCTCGATGCGCGTCGCCTCGCCCAGCAGGGTGGTGATGTTGGGCTGATGGCGGAACAGCAGGCGCACCGGCGCGGCGATGGAGGGCGCGGCCAGCCCGGCGGTGGCCACCTGGTAGAGGAGGGGCTGGAACAGATGGTGGTTGGTCTTGTCGACGATGGTGATGTCGACGCTCGCCTGCTGCAGCTTGCGCGCTGCCTCGAGTCCGCCGAAGCCGCAGCCGATGATCACGATTCGGGGGCGGGTGGGGGAGGGCGTGCTCATCCGCCGGATGATACGCAGGCGCCGTGCACGCTCTGGCGGCTTGTGCCAAAGTGTCGCGTTCGACGGACCGCGCGAACTTGTCCTACGGCGCGGGCGCCCATGCATGGGCTAAAACCTTCGTCCAACAATGGAGACCCCATGAAGCTCACCCGGCCGGCCACGCCCGCGGCGGACGACCTGCGCGAACGCTTCCAGGCGGTGCGTGCGCAGAGCCTCGCGCTGGCAGCACCGCTCTCGGCCGAAGACCAGTGCATTCAGTCGATGCCCGACGCCAGCCCGACCAAGTGGCACCTGGCGCACACCACCTGGTTCTTCGAGACCGTGCTGCTGCAGCCGCATGTTGACGGTTATCGCGTGTTCGATGCCGCGTTCGCCTATCTCTTCAATTCCTACTACGAGGCGCTGGGGCCGCGCCATCCGCGCCCGCAGCGCGGGTTGCTGACGCGGCCTTCGCTCGAGCAGGTGCACGCCTATCGACACCATGTGGACGAAGCGGTGCACGCGCTGCTCGCACGTGGCGACGGTGCGGCCGAATGGGACGCGATCGCGGCGATCGTCGAGCTCGGCCTGAACCACGAGCAGCAGCACCAGGAGTTGATCCTCACCGACATCCTGCATGCGCTGTCGTGCAATCCCTTGCTGCCGGCCTACCGTGCGACGCCCGCGCCTGCATTGCGGCTGGCCTCGGTGGCACCTGCGATGCGCTGGCTTCCGCAGCCGGGCGGCATGGTCGAGGTCGGTCATGCCGGCAGCGGCTTCTGCTTCGACAACGAGACGCCGCGCCACGCTGCGCTGCTGCAGCCCTACGCGATCGCGGACCGCCTGGTGAACTGCGGCGAGTACGCGCAGTTCATTGCCGATGGCGGCTACCAGCGCCCCGAGCTGTGGCTTTCCGATGGCTGGGCCGCGGTGCAGGCGCAGGGTTGGCGTCATCCTGCGTACTGGCTCGCTGCCGACGATCCGCGCCTGGCCGGCCACGGCACGACCGCGGAGTGGCAGGTCTTTGGCCTCCAGGGCGTGCGGCCGATGGAGCCGGAGGCGCCGGTCTCGCAGCTGAGCTTCTACGAAGCCGCGGCTTATGCCGAATGGGCCGGGGCGCGCCTGCCGACCGAGTTCGAGTGGGAGGCTGCGCACGATGCACCCGGCATTTCGCAGATGAGCGGTCAGGTGTGGCAATGGACACGCTCCTCCTACGACCCTTATCCGGGCTTTCGCCCGCTGTCCGGCGTGGCCGCCGAATACAACGGCAAGTTCATGGTTGGCCAGCTGGTGCTGCGCGGCGGCAGCGTCGCCACGCCCGTGGGCCATGCACGGCCCACCTATCGCAACTTCTTCCCGCCGGCCGCGCGCTGGCAGTTCTCGGGGCTACGGCTCGCCAAGGATTCGCGATGAGTATTCCTGCCATCAGCCTGCATGCATTCCGCAGCGCACAGCGGGCTGCGCCGCTCTCCGATTTCGGCCGTGAGCTGTTCGAGGGGCTGAGCCGCAGCCCGCGCAGCATTTCGCCGAAGTTCTTCTACGACGCTGCCGGCTCGCAGCTCTTCGACCGTATCTGCGAGCTGCCCGAGTACTACCCGACGCGCACCGAGATGCGCATCCTCACCGAGTGCGCGCCCGAGATCGCTGCCCAGATCGGCCCCCATGCCGAGGTCGTCGAGTTCGGCGCGGGCTCGCTCACCAAGGTGCGCCTGCTGCTCGATGCGCTGCAGGCGCCGCGCCGCTACGTGCCGATCGACATCTCGGGCGAGCACCTCGAGGGTGCCGCGCAGCGCCTGCGGGCCGACTACCCACACCTGGGGGTACAGCCCTTGGTGGCCGACTACACCATGCCGCTGGTGCTGCCGGCACGCAGCGAAGGCATGGGCCAGCGCGTGGGCTTCTTTCCCGGCTCGACGCTCGGCAACTTCAGCCCCGAGGAGGCGCTCGCGTTCCTGCAGCTCGCGCAGCGCCTGCTGCGCGGCGGCGGCCTGCTGGTGGGCGTGGACCTGGTCAAGGATCCGGCGCGGCTGCACGCGGCCTACAACGACGCGCAGGGCGTGACGGCGGCCTTCAACCTCAACCTGCTGGGCCGCGCCAACCGCGAGCTCGACACCGACTTCGACCTGGATGGCTTCTCGCATGCGGCCTTCTACAACGCGCCGCTGCGCCGCATCGAAATGCACCTGGTGAGCCGGCGCAAACAAACCGTGACGCTCGACGGCCAGCGCTTCCAGTTCGAGGAGGGCGAGACCATCCACACCGAGAACTCGTACAAGTTCACCGTCGATGGCCTGCAGGCGCTGGCGCTGAAGGCCGGGCTCAGGCCGACGGCGGTGTGGACCGATCCCGAGCGCCTTTTCAGCGTGCACTGGCTGCAGTCGCCCGCGGCACAATAGCTCCGTCCCGCGATCGGCGGGGTCTTGGAGATCTGGATGAAAGCAACCTGGAACGGCGTCACCATCGCCGAGAGCGACGACACCGTGCTCGTCGAAGGCAACCACTATTTTCCGGCGAGCGCGCTCAATCGCGACTACGTCAGCTTCAGCAATCACAAGAGCACCTGCCCGTGGAAGGGCACGGCCAGCTACTACTCGCTGCTGGTCAACGGCGAGCTCAATACCGACGCCGTCTGGTACTACGCCGACCCCAAGCCCGAGGCCGAGATGGTGCGCGACCGCGTCGCCTTTTGGAAGGGCGTGAAGGTCGGCGAGTGAGCGCGGGGGTATTCGACCCGCCGTTCACTCCCGTAGACCGTCTCGTCCCGGCGCTGCGCCAGGACGGCTACGTGGTGCTGAGCCCGCAGGGCGTGTCTGAATGGCTGGGCTGCGCGCTCGCGCAGCTCGAGCCGCTGCACGCCGACTGGAACCATCTTCCACTCGACGAATACCTGAAGGACGGCGGCCGCTACCGCACCCGGCGCCACGCGTGCTTCACGGTCGAGAACGCCATCATCGAGCAGGTGCCGCATCGCGCGCACTGGCAGCCGGTCGAGTACAACGCGCTGCACGGCGGCATGCAGCGCTGGTTCGCGCCGATGGAGGCCGGCACGCTGGTGCAGCCCGCATGGCAGGGGCTGATCAAGGGCCTGGCCGAGGTGGCGAATGGCCTGCGCGGCAGGCAGCGCTGGTACGTGGAGGCGCACCAGTTCCGCATCGATACCGCCGAGGGCATCGGCCGGCCGACGCCCGAGGGCGCGCACCGCGACGGCGTCGACCTGGTGGCGGTGGCGCTGGTCGGGCGCCACAACATCAAGGGTGGCGAGACACGCGTGTTCGAGGCCGCGGGCCGGCGCGGCGAGCGCTTCACGATGACCGAGCCGTGGACCCTGATGCTGATCGACGATGCACGCGTGATCCATGAATCGACGCCGATCCAGCCCGTGGTGGAGAGCCAGCCCGGCTGGCGCGACACGCTGGTCGTGACCTGCCGCGCAGGCGCGTTCCAGGGCGATTGAGCCTCGCCCTGCCGGGCCGTAGAAGTCCTACAGCCCGGCTTCCTGCCTGGATGTACATTCAAGACCCGGTTCGGCTGAGAGCCATCACGTGAACAAACGAGGTTTGCCATGTTCAATCACATCCTGGTTCCGATCGACGGCTCCGAAACATCGATGCTCGCGGTGAGCAAGGCCAGCGGGCTCGCGTTGGCTTTCGGCAGCCGCATCACCCTGATCCACGTGGTCGACAATTATCCCTTCATCGGCGTCGGTGCCGACTACGCGCTGGGCCAGAACGAATACCTTGCAGCCGCGACCAGCAGCGCCAATGCAGCACTCGCGCGCGGCGTCGCGGCGTTGGCCGCCGAAGGCCTGCACAGCGACCAGCGCGTGATCGACGGCCATGTGGTCCATGAAGGCATCGTCGACACTGCGGAGGCGATCGGGGCCGACTTGATCGTGATGGGCTCGCACGGGCGCTCGGGCATCGAGAAGCTGCTGCTGGGCAGCGTGACACAGCGCGTGCTGCAGGACGCCAAGGTGCCGGTGCTCGTCGTGAAGGGCTGAAAGGACCAGGGGTCCGATCAGACGAAAGGCGGCGGGCTCTCGAAACGCAGCACCTTTCCATCGACGGGGTGGGCAAATTCGAGTTCGCTCGCATGCAGCAGCAGGCGGTCTGCGCGCCGCTGCACTTCCTCGCTGCCATAGAGCGCATCGCCGAGGATCGGATGGCCGATCGACAGCAGGTGCACGCGCAATTGATGGCTGCGGCCTGTCAGCGGCGCGAGGCACACGTGGCTTGCATGGCGATCAGGCAGCAGCCGCTTGACGCGCCAACGCGTGCTGCTCGGCTTGCCGTTCAACACATCGACCTTCTGCCGCGGGCGGTGGGGCCAGTCGGCGATGAGCGGGGCGTCGATCAGCGACCACGCGTCGGTCGCGGGCAGCAGTCCATCCACGATCGCTTCGTAGCCCTTGTGCACGCGCCGCTGCGCGAAGGCATCGCCGAGCGCGCGCTGCATCGCAGGGCTTCGCGCCATGAGCACCAGGCCGCTGGTGGCCATGTCGAGCCGGTGCACCACGAGCGCATCGGGCCAGCGCGCCTGCGCGCGGGCGCTCAGGCAGTCCTGCTTGTCTTCGCCGCGACCCGGCACGCACAGGAGGCCGGCCGGCTTGTCGAGCACCAGCAGGTGGGCGTCTTCATGGATCACGATGAGCGAGGACATGGCCGAGCGAGTCTATGAGCCTTCGGGCCTCGGCTATCCTCGACCCGATGTCCATTCCCGCTGCCGCCTTGCCGACTTTCAGCGACCTCACGCGCGAGCGGCCCTTCATGCGGATGTGGACCGCGCGGCTCTTCGGTACCGCGGGCAGCCAGATGCTGCTGGTCGCGATCGGCTGGCACATGTACGAGCTGACGGGCAGCGCCTGGGACCTCGGGCTCGTGGGGCTCTACCAGTTCGTGCCGGCATTGCTGCTGGCACTGCTGGCGGGACACGTGGTCGACCGCCGTCATCGCGGCCGCATCGTCGCGGCCTGCTTCGCGGTGCAGGGGCTGGTGGGGCTGGTGCTGCTGCTTGCCGTGCAGGGCCGCCACGACTCGCGTGCGCTGCTGCTGGCGCTGTCGCTGGTGCTGGGCGCGGTGCGCGCCTTCCAGATGCCGGCTCAGCAGGCGCTGACGCCGCTGCTCGTCACGCCGCTGATGCTGCCGCGGGCCATGGCCTTCAGTTCGGCCGGCATGCAGGGCGCGATCATCGGCGGCCCGGCGCTGGGCGGGCTGCTGTTCGCGGCCGGCATCGGCGTGGTCTATGGGGCCGGCGTGCTCTTGTTCGCGGTGGGCTGCCTGCTCGTCATGCAGGTGCGCTACGACCATGCGCCGCCGCCGCGCGAGCCGGTCTCGCTGTCGACCGTGCTGGCCGGCGTGAACTTCATCTGGCACCGCAAGCCGGTGCTCGGTGCGGTCTCGCTCGACCTGTTCGCGGTGCTGCTCGGCGGCGCGGTCGCACTGCTGCCGATCTTCGCAAAGGACATCCTGCACACGGGCCCGTGGGGGCTGGGGCTGCTGCGCAGCGCCCCCGCCGTTGGGGCGCTCGCGGCGTCGATCCTGCTCACGCGGCGGCCCATCGAGCGCCGGGTCGGGCGAGCACTGCTCATCGCCGTGGCTGCGTTCGGGCTCTGCATGATCGTGTTCGGCCTGTCGCGCAGCTTCGTCGTGTCGCTGCTCGCGCTCGCCATCTCGGGCGCGGCCGACATGGTCAACGTGGTGATCCGGCAGACGCTGGTTCAGCTGGAGACGCCGGACGCCATGCGTGGTCGGGTGAGCGCCGTGAATTCGATCTTCATCGGCGCCAGCAACCAGTTGGGCGAGTTCGAATCGGGCGCCACTGCGGCACTGCTGGGGCCGGTGGGATCGGTGGTGCTGGGCGGCGTCGGCACCGTGCTGGTGGCGCTGGCCTGGTTCCGGCTCTTCCCGTCGCTGGCATCGCGGGACCGGCTGGTGAAGCCGGCGGGCTAGAAGTGCGAGAAGGCCCGGGGAACATCCAGCCTCACGTCGCCCACGGGCTCCGCCACGCAGGGCAGGATCCAGCCCTCGGCCTTTTCTTCGTGGCTCAGGCCCGGCCATTCGATGCGGTAGCGCACCTCGCCGTCGAGCAGGCGGCACATGCAGGTGCGGCAGGTCCCGTTGCGGCAGGAGCTGGGCAGCTCGATGCCGGCGGCCTCGGCGGACTGCAGAAGCGTGCGGCCCGCGTCGGTGTCGAACCGGAAGCCGCCGGGTTCAACCCGCGCCGTGGCCTGCGGCGCGCTTGTACTCATTCCTTGTTCTTGACCTTCCCGCGCGGAATCACTGCCGTCGTGACCGTGCGGACCGGCTCGAAGCCCGCGGGAGGCGCTTTCGGCGGCGAAGTGTCCTTCTTCGGCTTCTTGCTTTCCTTGTTGCTGCGTTGCTGACCCTTGGGCATGTGTTCCTCCAGTGATTGATGGCCGAGTTTAGCGAGGCGGCGACAATAGAGTCCCCATTGATCGTTTCCCCGCATTCATGCCCGACTACGAAGTTCGCCCCGCCACGCTGCGCGATGCCAAAGCCATCGCCGAAGTCCACGTTGCCTCCGCCCGTGCCGCCTATGCCGGTATCCTGCCCGAGGACCAGTTGAGCGCCTTGGCGCCCTCCACGCGCGAGGCCAAGTGGCGCGAGGCCATCGAATTCAGCGAGCCCCAGGTGCACGTCGCCGTGCTGGGGGAGGAGGTCGCAGGCTTCGTCGGCTTCGACCGTTCTCGCGACCCCAAGACACCCTCGACCACCGGCGAGATCTGGGCCCTGTACGTCAAGCCCGAACACTTGGGCAAGGGCGTCGGCGTCGCGCTGTGGGATGCCGCACGTGAAGGCCTGGAGGAAGAGGGCTGCACGCTGGTCACCGTGTGGGTCCCCCTGCGCAACGATCGCGCACTGCGCTTCTACGAGCTGGCCGGCTTCAAACGAGAAATGAAGACCGCCAAGACAACGTCCTTGGGCGGCACCAGGATCGAGGAGATCCGCCTCCAGCGAACCGTGGTCTGACCTCCGAGGAAGATCCTTTTCCATGGCCTCCAGTCTTCTGCTCCTGCTCGACGACATTGCGACGGTTCTCGACGACGTTTCCATTCTCACCAAGGTTGCCGCCAAGAAGACCGCCGGCGTGCTGGGCGACGACCTGGCGCTGAACGCGCAGCAGGTGTCGGGCGTGAGGGCCGATCGCGAACTGCCCGTGGTGTGGGCCGTGTGCAAGGGTTCGTTCGTCAACAAGGCGATCCTGGTGCCCGCGGCGCTGCTCATCGGCAGCTGGCTGCCCTGGCTGGTGACGCCGCTGCTGATGGTCGGCGGCGCCTTCCTGTGCTTCGAGGGTTGCGAAAAACTGGCGCACAAGTTCTTGCACAAGGAAGAGCACGACGCCGACATGTCGCGGCACGAGCAGGCGCTGGCCGATCCGGCCGTCGACCTGGTCGCGCTGGAGAAGGGCAAGATCAAGGGCGCAGTGCGGACCGACTTCATCCTCTCGGCAGAGATCATCGCCATCACGCTGGGCACGGTGCAGGGCCAGCCCTTCACCACCCAGCTGACGGTGCTGGTGGGCATCGCGCTGATCATGACCGTCGGCGTCTACGGCCTGGTGGCAGGCATCGTGAAGCTCGACGATGCCGGGCTCTACCTGAGCCGCCGCGCAGGCGGCGCCTCGCAGGCGCTGGGCCGCGGCATCCTGGCGGCGGCGCCCTGGCTCATGAAGGGGCTTTCCATTGCCGGCACCGCCGCCATGTTCCTGGTGGGCGGCGGCATCCTGGTGCACGGCGTGCCGGCGCTCGGCCACGCGCTCGAGGCCTGGGCCGCGGACGCCGGGGGTCTGCTCGGCGGGTTGGGCTCGATGGCCGCCAATGCGGGCGTCGGAATCGTGGCCGGCGCGATCGTGCTGGTGGCGGTGGAGTTCGCGAAGAAGGCTTTTGGTTCGACGGCTGTGGGCAAGAAGGCGTAGTGTCGCAATAGACACACCCCGCGAACTACCCCAGCTGCGCCACGCGCCGCGCCAGCGTTTCGATCGCGGCGTCGGAGAGATCGTCGGCCGCCACGGTCGACCGCTCGGCCCACCGCTCGAAATGACTGGCCTGCGAACGCCGGTAGGCTGGGTCGTAGTGCAGCGTGGTCAGTTCCGCGAACAGCGCCGGCAACTCGCCTTCGGCTGCCCATTGCTGCCAGCGCCCGATCACGGCCTTGCCGTGCAGTTCCTTCAGCAACCCGAGCTGGCGTGACAGATTTTCGGGATCGTCGCCGAGGTAGGCGTAGTCGCGCAACAGGTAAGCCAGGCGGACCTCGGGGGCCGCAACGATCTCGATACAGCGGCTCGCGCGCATGTGCTTGACCAGCGGCAGCGGAACATCGAGGCGGCCGATGCGCCGGCTCTCGCCTTCCAGGTAGAGCGGCTGCGCGGGATCGATCCGTTCCAGCAATTCGGCAATGCGGGTCTCGAAAGCCGTTTGCGACGGTTGCGGGGTGCCGGGCAGGGCGCCCAGCAGCGAACCCTTGTGGGCGGCGAAGCCTTCGAGGTCCAGCACCTGCGATCCCTGGCGCGCCATGGCCTGCAGCACGCGCGTCTTGGCGCTGCCGGTGGCGCCGCACAGCACGCGCAGGTCGAGCTGTGGGCAGAGCAGGTCCAACTGCGTGATCACGTGGCGCCGCCAGCTCTTGTAGCCGCCGGCGAGCTGTTGCGCGTCCCAGCCCACCAGGCGCAGCCAGGTCACCATCGAGCCGCTGCGCAGGCCGCCGCGCCAGCAATAGACCAGGGGCTTCCAGTCGGCCGGCCGGTCCGCGAAACGCTCCTTCAGGTGGCGCGCAAGGTTCGCCGCCACCATCGCGCCTCCGACGCGGCGCGCCTCGAAGGCGCCCTGTTGCTTGTACAGCGTGCCGACGATGCGGCGCTCCTCGTTGTCCAGCACCGGGCAGTTGATGGCGCCGGGGATGTGGTCGATGGCGTACTCGCCGGGCGAACGTGCATCGATCAGCGTGTCGAAGCGACCGCGATCGTCCACGCGCACGGGTGCGGGTCCGCGCATCAGCGGGCCTTGCGCCGGGCGCGCTGGACCAGGTCCACCACGACGAGCGCGATGCCGAGCACCAGCGCGAACCAGCCGACCACCTGGGCGCCGGCGAGCATGTCGTGCCATTGGGGCGAAGTCAGGAAACGAGGCGCGATCAGGACGGCCGCGCCGATGAGGATGCACATCAGGCCGCGCTCGAACATGCGCGGCGCTCTGGAGGGTCTGGAAGCCATGCCCGAGTTTACGGGCGTGCGCCGGGACGGCCGGATGCGCAGTGCCATGCCCAAATCGGGGCAGGCGTTGTTTTCCGTGAACTACTTCCTTACAAAATGTAAACCTAAGAACTACATTCTTAAGTATTCAATGTAATACGAAAGAACTCTATGAATCGCGTTTTCCAGGTGGTCTGGAACCCGAAGCAAGGACTCTGGGCGGTGGCCTCCGAACTGGCCAGAGGGCTGGGCACATCGACCACCCAGGCGGCTGCGGTTGCCGTGGTGCTGCTGAGCCTGGCAGGCCCTGCTGCAGCCGATTGCACCGGCCCCAGCGGCGGCACCATTGCCTGCACCACCGGGACGCCCCAGACCTTCGTGGTCATCGGCGGCTACGACGCCACGCCCGGCGGCACGGTGGATGTGCAGCCTGGCGCCGTCATCAGCACGACCAACCTGCCCGCCATCAGCATGGGCGACAGCGGGACCATCCGGGTGCAGCGCGGCGCCACCGTCGAGAACAACGCCGCGCCCGGCGCGACCGGCCACTACGGCACCGGCGCCAACACCATCGAGTTCCGTGCGGGCACCACCCTCACGATCGAGCAGGGCGCCCAGGTGCTCTCCAACGGCACAGCCCCCGATGCGGAGGCGATCAACGCGCATGGCAGCGGCAACCTCATCGTCAATCACGGCGAGGTGCGTTCGCTGGCTGGCGGCGCCGCCATCTGGCTCGAGCCTTCAGGCGGCTGGAACACGGTGGTCAACGGCGCGACGGGCGTCATCGAGTACAGGGGCGCGGCGGGCGACAACATCCTGGGCGTCTCGGGCAGCATGGCCGTCGATTTCACGAACCAGGGCCGTCTGATCGGCTCGCTGAACTTTGCCGGCGGCGACGATGCGCTGCATATCCACACCGGCTCCTCCATCACCGGCGGCATCGACGGCGGTGGCGGCAACAACCTGCTGACACTCGACGGCACGGGCACCGACACCTTCGCGCACGCCCTGTCGAACTTCCAGACCTTGGTGAAGCGCGATGCGGGCACCTGGACGCTTGGCAATGCGCTGCCGGGTTCGGGCATCACCAGCACCCGCGTGGCGGCGGGCACGCTCGTCCTGGGGGCCGACGCCAGCAGCTACACCGGCAGCATGACGGTCGATGCCGGCGGCACCTTGCAGACACCGGCCGAGTTCGCGCCTCTTTCGATCGTCGACAACGGCCTGGTGCGCTTCGCCCAACCCAGCGATGGCAGCTACGCCGGCCTGCTGTCCGGCAGCGGCGGTGTCGAGAAGACGGGGGCGGGGCGGCTGGTTCTCTCTACCGCCAATACCTACGCCGGCGCGACCACGGTCGTGGCCGGGACGCTGAAGGCCGGCGCCGCCGGCACCTTCAGCGCCGCCTCCGCGCACGCCGTGGCAGCAGGCGCCACGCTCGATACCGGCGGCTTCGACCAGCGCGTGGCCGCGCTGCACAACGCCGGCACGGTGAACCTGCTGAGCGCCAGCGCCGGCAGCACGCTCACGGTCACGGGCGCCTATGTGGGGCAGGGTGGCACGCTGAACCTGGGCACGGTGCTCGGCGGCAGCAACGCCCTGAGCGATCGCCTGGTGCTCAGCGGCCCCGGCGCCAGCGCCAGTGGTCACACCACGCTGCGTGTCACCAACCTTGGTGGTCTCGGCGCCCTGACGACTGGCAACGGCATCGAGGTGGTGAGCGCGCGCAACGGCGCCACCACCACCGCCCAGACGACGCGGGACGCCTTCACGCTGGCCAACGGCCATGTGGACGCGGGCGCCTACGAGTACCGCCTCCACGCCGCCGATGCCCAGGGTGCGGGCGAGAACTGGTACCTGCGCTCGACCGCCCCTGTGCAGCTGCCGGGCACACCGGGCACGCCCGTGACCCCGGTCACGCCCGTCACGCCGGCGGCGCCCGCCGGTTCCGCCGATCCAGCTGATCCTGCCCAACCGGCAGCCGTTGCCAATCCTGCGGGCCCTGCCGATCGCGCAAGCCAGTCCGAGCCTCTGATCACCGTCAAACTACCGCTGGTTCCGGGTGAAGTGCCGACCTACCGCGCCGAAGTGCCGCTGTTTGCCGCGCTGCCGGCGCAGTTGCGCCAGGCCGACCTCGCGATGCTCGGCAACCTCCATCGCCGCATCGGCGACGAGGACGCGTCTTCGGCGGGCAGCGACCCCGTGCCGCACCGCGCGTGGGCGCGCGCGGTGTACAGCGACCTGAACATCCGCCAGGACGGGATTGCCGCGGCGCAAAGCCTCGGCCATGTGAGCGGCCTGCAGGCCGGGACAGACCTGCTGGCCGGCCGCAACTGGCGCGCCGGCATCTATGCCGGGTTCCTCGATGGCAGCGCCGACGTGAGCGGCCATGCGCGCGGGACCTTTGGCCGGGTCGGTTCCAACGACCTGCGCTCGCGCTATCTTGGCGCCTACGCCACCTGGATGGACGGCAGCGGCCTCTACGCCGACGCCGTGGTCCAGGGCGGCAGCCATCGCTTTACGGTGCGGCCCGACGGGAATGCGAGCGTGGCCGGCAAGGGAGACAGCTTCACCGCCTCGATCGAAACCGGCAAAGCCTTTGCGCTGACGGAACGCTGGACCCTCGAGCCGCAGGCGCAACTGATCTACCAGCGCGCGCACTTCGACGCGGTGGCCATCGCCGGCGGCCTGGTGCGCCAGGATGCCGATGCCGGCTGGATCGGCCGCCTGGGCGTGCGCATCAAGGGCGATTTCGCCACAGGCGCGGGCCGGCTCGAGCCTTATGCGCGCCTGAACCTGTACCGCGCGAGCGCAGGCGCTGACGTCGCCGAGTTTGTCGGCCCGGCGGGTTCGACCCGATTCGCCAGTGCCAGCGGCTACAGCGCGGCTGAGGTGGCAGGAGGCGTCACGCTGGCCTTGACGCCCGCTGCAAGCCTGTATGGCGAACTGGGGCGCGTGTTCGCGCTCGGGGGCGATGCCCGGGTCAAATCGTCGGTGCAAGGCTCGATGGGGGTGAAGCTACGCTGGTAGGCCGCGCCAAGTGCTTCGTCTTCGGTTCCAATACGGGCATTCGCGCCGGCCGAGAGGCGGGCTGGTTTGAAAGCCATTGCAGATCTTGACCATGGGACTTCTCCGCCATTGCCTTTCCGCCGTCCTGTGGGTCGCCGCAGCAACGGCCGGCGCCCAGCAGCCGCCGCAGTCCGCCGATCGCTTCCCGGCGGCGGCCATGAGCTTTCTCGGCGGCGAGCTGCCGGCGATGGAATCGGCCATCGCGGCGCGGGACCGCGACTATTTCGAGGAGGCAATGGCCCGCATGCTGGACTTCTCGAGCAGCTGGGGCTTCAAGTCGCAAGACAACCCGGCTCTGAGCCGCTTTCCGATGTGCACCGAGGCGGTATCGGATTTCCTCGTAGTCGGCATGTGCCGCATCATGACCACCGCAGACGCCTGCGAACCGGCGCTGGCTTCGCGCTTCGACGCCAACCTGCGCAAGTGTCGCGAGCTTGCTTCGCGGCCCTGAGCCCGAGGCGGCATCGGCTGCTGTGCGGCGCAGTGCTATGCGTGGGCCGTCCTTGAAGAAGGTTCCGCGTCCGGCTGATGGGCTGCCGCGTCGTCGATGTCGCGGCCGGTGAAGTCCTTCAGCCACAGCAGGCCCAGCAGCGATACCAGCGTCATCCCGAGCAGGTACCACGCCGGTGCCAGCTTGTTGCCGCTTGCGCCCACCAGCCAGGTGCTGACGAAGGGCGAGAAGCCGCCGAACAACGCCACGCCCACGCTGTAGACCAGCGACATGCCGCTGGCGCGCACATGCTTGGGGAACATCTCCGGGAGCATGGTGATGGCGGGTACCGTCTGCACCACCAGCGCGGTGCTCAGCACGCCCACCACGATGAACAGCACGGCCGCCGTGGGCGATGCGTTGAGCCACCAGAAAGCGGGGTAGATCAGCAACGCCATCGCGACGCGGCCCCACACGATCAGCGGCTTGCGACCGACGCGGTCTGAAGCCACGCCCACCAGCGGCGCCAGCACGAACGACAGGAGGCCGGTGAGCACCGCGCCGAACAGCGCCACCGTCGGCGGCAGGCCCAGCTCGCGCACCGCGTAAGTCGGCATGTAGAAGGTCACCACATAGGCTGCGGCAGTGCCTCCCAGCACGCTGAGGATGGCGGCCAGCACCGTGCGGCCGTGCTCGCTGCAGACTTCGGCGATGCTGCTGCGCTGCTCGGGGGCGGGCGGCGCTCCCGCGGTTTCCAGCGACTCGTCGAGATGGCGGCGGATGTACATGCCGACCGGTGCGATCAGCATCCCGATGAAGAAAGGTACGCGCCAGCCCCAGGCTTCCATGCCTTGCGGGCCGAGCGCCGCGGTCAGGCCGCCGGCGACCGCCGCGCCGAGCAGGATGCCCAGGCCCTGGCTGGCGAACTGCCAACTGGCCATGTAGCCCCGGTTGGCAGGCGTCGCATGCTCGACCAGCAACGTGGTGGAAGCGCCGACCTCGCCACCGGCGGAGAAGCCCTGCAGCAGCCGCGCCAGCACGATCAGGATCGGCGCTGCGACGCCGATCTGCGCATAGGTGGGGGCAAGAGCAATCATTGCGCAGCCCAGCGCCATGAGAAAGATGGTGAGCGTCATGGCCTTCTTGCGGCCCGCGCGGTCCGCGTAGGCACCGATCACGATTCCACCCAATGGCCGCATGATGAAGCCGACGCCGAAGCTGCCGACCGTCAGCAGCAACTGGCCATAGCTGTCGAACGTGGGAAAGAAGAGCTTGCCGATCACCAACGCCAGGAAGCCGTAGATGGTGAAGTCGAAGAACTCGAGACCGTTGCCGATGGTGGTGGCGACAATGGTCTTGCGCCGGCTCATCGGAGTAGCTCCGCCCTTGGCTGCGCCATGAGCCTTGAGCGCGGCCGCGGGGCTCACGTGCGAATGTTTCGGGGTCATGGGGCTCCTCTTGTTGTGACGGCGTCGGTGCCGTTGTGGATGCGGGGCATCTGCCGCGCTCATGAAAGAACAATATCTCGAGGATATCGGCAACTCCCTGCATTCATGATGCCGGACCGCCCGCAAGCCGTCGATGCGGCACACTTCGGCCATCCACGCAACAAAACTCTTCCGTCCATGTCCCTCGCTCCCATCGAGATCGAAACCGGCCCCAACCCTACCGCCACTGTGCTCCTGATGCATGGACTGGGCGCCGACGGCAATGATTTCGTGCCCATCGCCAGCGAGCTCGACCTGTCGGGCGCCGGCGCGGTGCGCTTCGTGTTCCCCAACGCGCCGGTCATCCCGGTCACCATCAACGGCGGCTACCGCATGCCGGCCTGGTACGACATCGCCGCGCCCGACCTGGTCAAGCGCGAGGACGAGGCCGGCCTGCGCCGGTCGCAAGCCGCGATCGAGGCCCTGATCGCCAACGAGAAGCAGCGCGGCATCCCGGCCGGGCGCATCGTGGTTGCAGGTTTCTCCCAGGGCTGCGCAATGGCGCTGATGACCGGGCTGCGCAATGCCGAGCGGCTGGCCGGCATCGTCGGCCTCTCGGGCTACCTGCCGCTGGCTTCGACCACCGCCGCCGAGCGCCACGCCGCCAACCATGACGTACCGATCTTCCTCGGCCACGGCGTGCGCGACGGCGTCGTGCAGATCGAGCGAGCCCGCGCATCGCGCGATGCACTGGTGGCGCTGGGCCATGCCGTCGAATGGCACGAGTACCCGATGGAGCACTCCGTCTGCATGGAGGAGATCGCCGACCTCAACCGCTTTTTGCTACGCGTGCTGGCCGCTCCTTGATATCGGGATCGGCGCTATAGCAGAAACGCCGTCGGCGCTTTAAATACGGGTGTCAGCAGGCTGCCTGCGGCCGTGCTACCTTCCGGCCCACAAAGATTCACCGGGTCATAACGACATGAGCAAACTACAGGAGCGCCTGGGAGCGCTCGCACCCGCGCGCCTGAAGGGAGTCCGCCGGGGGATCGAGAAGGAGAGCCTGCGCGCCCAGCCCGACGGCAAGCTCGCCGCGACACCGCATCCCGCCGCCCTGGGTTCGGCCCTGACCCATCCGCACATCACGACCGATTTCAGCGAGTCGCAGCTCGAGCTGATCACGGGCGTACACGCCGATGTCGAGACGTGCCTGGCCGAGCTCGCGGAGGTGCACCAGTTCACCTACCGCGCGCTCGCCGATGCCGGGGACGAACGGCTGTGGGTGTCGAGCATGCCGTGCGGCCTGCCGCCGGACGAGACCATTCCGATCGGGCGCTACGGCTCTTCGAACGTCGGCCGTGCCAAGAGCGTCTACCGCATGGGCCTGAGCCACCGCTACGGGCGGCGCATGCAGACCATTTCGGGCATCCACTACAACTGGTCGATGCCGGACGTCTCGAGCGCGGAGTACTTCGCGCTGATCCGCAACTTTCGCCGCCATGCCTTCCTGCTGCTGTACCTGTTCGGTGCCTCGCCGGCCCTGTGCTCGAGCTTCGTGGCCGGGCGCGCGCACGAGCTCAAGCCGCTGGGCGAGGGCGGCATGCACATGCCGTACGGCACTTCGCTGCGGATGGGACGGCTGGGCTACCAGAGCGAGGCCCAGGCTTCGCTGGCCGTGAGCTACAACAGCCTCGACGGCTATGCCGCTTCGCTGCAGGACGCGCTGACGCGGCCGTGGCCCGCCTACGAGGCCATCGGCATCCAGAACCTGGGCGGCGAATACAACCAGCTTGCCACGAGCCTGCTGCAGATCGAGAACGAGTTCTACGGCACCATCCGGCCGAAGCGCGTGATCTTCCCCGGCGAGCGGCCGCTGCATGCGCTGCGGGAGCGGGGCGTCGAATACGTGGAAGTGCGGCTGATGGACCTCGATCCCTTCGAGCCCCTGGGCATCAATGCCTCCACCATGCGCTTCCTGGATGTCTTCCTGCTGCACTGCCTTCTGGCCGACAGCCCGCCGGATACGCGCGAGGAGATCGCGGAGCTGGCCCACAACCAGCATCTCACGGCCGCGTGCGGACGCGAGCCCGGGCTGAAGCTGCTGCGCGGCGGGCGCGAGGTGGCGCTGACCGAATGGGGCGCCGAACTGCTCGAGGCCTGCGTCCCGATCGCCGCCGCCCTGGACGCGGCCCACGGCGGCAGCCATCATGCCGACGCTGTGCGCGCCGCCGAAAAGGCACTGGCCGACCCGGCCTTGCTGCCGTCGGCGCGCGTGCTCGAGACGATGGCGCGCTCGCATGGCAATTCCTTCATCGACTTCGTGCGTGCCCGTTCCGAAGAAACGCGCGCCGCGTTGCTGGCGCTGCCTTTCAGCGCGGAGCAACAGGCGCGCTTCGAGCGGGCGACGCAGGACTCCATCGAAGCGCAAAGGCAGATCGAGGCCGCCGACACCATGCCGTTCGAGGTTTACCGCGAGCAGTACGTCTCGCCTGCGCGCCTCGGCTTCAAGAAGCACTGGATCGATTCGCCCCAGACCGTCACCCAGCCGGCGGCACTATGAGGCAATGAGTCGGAACAGGTCCTTGGGGTCGCCGTCCGGCGGCGCCAGGGCGATGTCCTGCCCCACGCCGTGCTCCAGCGCGAGCCGGTGGACCAGGCGCAGCGCGGAGTAGTCTTCCAGTGCGAAGCCGACCGAGTCGAAGACCGTGACCTGGGCCTCGTCCTGCCGCCCCGGCTCGGTGCCTGCGAGCACCCGCCATAGCTCGACCACCGGAAAGTCGGCCGGCAACTGCTGGATCTCGCCTTCGATGCGGCTCTGCGGCGGGTATTCGACGAACACACGCGCGGTCTTCAGCACGTCCACATGCAGCTCGGTCTTGCCGGGGCAGTCGCCGCCCACCGCGTTGATGTGCATGCCCGGCTCGATCATCCCGGGCGTGAGAACGGTCGCGCGCGCCTTGAGCGCTGTCAGCGTGCTCACGATGTCGGCGCCGCGCACCGCCTCGGCGATACCGGCTGCACGCTGCACGCGAAGGGCCGGATAGGCCGCCAGGTTTCGCACCAGCTTGTCGGTCGCGGCCGGATCCAGGTCGTAGGCCCGCACCTCGTCCACCCCCAGCAGCGCATGGAAGGCCAGCGCCTGGAACTCGGCCTGGGCGCCATTGCCGATCAGTGCCATGCTGCGTGCATGCGGCCGGGCCACCGCCTGCGCCGCAAGGGCCGAGACGGCGGCGGTACGCAGCGCGGTGGTGAGCGTGAGCTCGGCGAGCAGCAGCGGAAACCCGGTCTCCACCTCGGCCAGCACGCCGAAGGCCATCACCGTGGGGAGACCCCGCGCGGTGTTGGCGGGATGGCCGTTGACGTACTTGAAGGCATAGTGCCGCGCGTCGGCCACCGGCATCAGCTCGATCACGCCCAGTGCCGAATGGCTGGCCAGCCGGGCCGCCTTGTCGAATTCGGGCCAGCGCAGGAAATCCTCCCGCAGGGTCTGGGCCAGTGTCTCGAGGAAGCGGGGCGCTCCCATCGACCTGACGAGGGCCGACAACGCGTGAATGTCGACGAAGCGTGTGGTTGCCATGGTCGCAAGAAAACTTCCGTATTAGCCGGGTAGGCCATCGCCTACCCGCGTTGACCCTGATGACTCACCGAGCCGGCGCTGTTGCGAATCATCATGACATCAAGCAAGCCAAGATCCCCGACAACCCCCGTTTCTCGAAGCCGCCATGACTTTCAAGACCTACCTGGTTGAAGACAACCCCGTGATCCGGGAGAACCTCGTAGGCTTCCTGGAAGACATCGCGGACGCAACAGTCGTGGCCCATGCGGCGGGAGAACGCGAGGCGGTCGACTGGCTGGACCAACACCGCGACGGCTGGGACATGGCCATCGTCGACCTGTTCCTCCAGCAGGGCAACGGGCTCGGTGTGGTCGATGCGGTCCGCCGGCGCGGCGCTCACCAGAAGGTGGTGGTGCTGAGCAACTATGCCACGCCGGACATGCGGGCCCGCTCCAAGGCGCTCGGCGCCGATGCCTTCTTCGACAAGTCTGCAGAGATCGAGCTGCTGCTGGACTATTGCGAGAAGCTGAGCCACCGGAACTGAGCGGCGATCACCAACCAGGCGCAGCGCGCGCCCGGCTATTGGGACCTGCACCGAGACCCCGCGTACACCCAGCCGATCGCCTTTGCCCGAACAGAGGTCGCAGCCAGCTGATGCGTCGGATCAGTCCATCGGTCAGGATCCAGCAGCCCAGGACGGCAAGAGCGAGCAGCAGCAGCGGTTCGAGCACCGGCCCCAGCCGCCAGGGCGCGAGCAGCACGGCGGCGGCCACGATCAAGGTCTGGTGCAGCATGTACCAGGGATAGACCGACTCGTTGGCCCACTCGAGCCAAGGCCAGGGGCGGTCCAGGTGGCGGCGGGCGAAGCCCAGGATGGCAGCGATCGCGGTCCACAGGTAGAAAGCCCGGAGCCCGCGCAGCAGCCAGGCTTCGGCGCCGACGGCACGCAGCAGCAGGTAGGTGGTCACGAAGCCTAGCGCCAGCGCCAACGCCCACCCGCGCAGGCGCTCCAGTTCCCGCCAGAGGCCGTCGTCGATGCCCATCCAGTAGCCGTAGAGAAATACCGTGAAGTAAAGCGGGTGCAGGTAACCGTCGTGGATCAGGTCGTGGGTGGCCGGGAAGCGCGGCGCCAGCGTCAACCCGTAGAGCATCAGCGGCATGGCGGGCAGCACCAGCAGGCGCCAGCGCCGCAGCCCGGTGAAGGCGGCGCGCAGCCGTTGCGCCGGGGCCGAATCCAGCAGCGGCTGCAACAGCGCGATCGCGGCGGTGTAGACGAAGAGGTAGGGCAGGTACCACAAGTGATTCCAGGTCATGCCGAAATCCGAGCCTGCAAAGGCGCCCTTCGGCCAGGGCCCCATCCGCAGGTAGCGCAGCATGAAGTCGCCGAAGCCCGGCGCCACCAGCCCGTGCGCCAGTGCCTCGGCATAGGCCTGGTACGGGACCACCACCGTCATGCCGAAAGCCAGCGGCAGCAGGAGGCGCAAGGCGCGCTGCCGGATCAGGGCCAGCGGGTTCCGGCCGCGGAACAGGAAACCGAGCGCGACGCCAGAGATCACGAACACCAGGTCCATGCGCCAGATGTTGACCATCTGCATCGGCGCCTGCAGCCAGGCCGCCGCATGCGGACTCTTGAGGTGCCAGGGCCAGTCGGCCACGTAGTACATGCCCACGTGGTAGAGGATCAACAGGCCGAAGGCCAGCGCGCGCAGCGCGTCGATGTCGTGGCGGCGGGGCGAGGCGGGGGGCATGGGCGGCTCCTGGCTGTTCGAAGGCGGCCATGGTGGGCGCCCCGGGCGCCCGGGCGGCGCGCGGAGTGACGATCTGCCGCTCCTCTGGGACGAAAGGAGGCCACCCGGGACGAAATCCGCCCCGATTCACGAGAATGCCGCATGCCCGACGCCGCCCGCGAGACCCCGAAGAACCTGTTCGAGCGCTATCAGCCCTACCGTCGGCGCGTCGAAGTCGCCTTTTGGGTGGTCCTCATGGCGTTGCAGGCCGCCTTCAACTGCGTGGTCGCGGTGATCGACGCCGACCGCGCCGGGCGGGCGCTCCCAACCTGGCAGCCGGTCACCTGGGAGCTGTCCAGCCACCTGATGCTGCTTGCGCTGGTGCCCGCCGTGGTCGCGTTCGAGCGCCGCTTTCCGCTCGGCTTCTCAGGCTTCGCCCGCAACCTGCCGTGGCACCTGGCCGGCAGCGTGGTCTTCAGCCTGCTGCACGTCGGAGGCATGGTCGCGCTGCGCCGGGCGGCCTATGCCTGGGCCGGCAGCCGCTACGGCTTCGGCGGGGCCGAGCAGTGGGCCTACGAATACCTGAAGGATGTGCGCGTCTACGCGTTGTTCCTGATCGCGATCCTGAGCTATTGGCTCTTCATGCTGCGGCTGCAGGGCGAGGCGCGCGTGCTCGATCCGCCCGAGGAGCCCGCCGGGGCGCCGCCGCCTGCGCCGCAGCAGCAGCCCCAGGGGCGGCCCGAGCGCTTCCTGGTTCGCAAGCTGCGGCGCGAATTCCTGATCGCGGCCAGCGACATCGACTGGCTGCAGGCGCAGGGCAATTACGTGGGCCTGCGGGTGAAGGGCCATGACTACCTGCTGCGCGCCACCCTGACCGACTTCCTGGCGCAGCTCGACCCGGCGCGTTACGCCCGGGTGCACCGCAGCTACGCCGCGAACCTGGACCGCGTGACCGAGATCGAGCCGCTGGAAGGCGGCGATGCGCGCCTGCTGATGGAGGACGGCACTCGCATCCCCTGCAGCCGGCGCTACCGCGACGCGCTGCGCGCGTGAGCGCCCCCGGGCACCGGCGACAATCGCCGCCTTCCCCCGACCCCGAGCAAGAAAGAAGTCCCGATGGCCATCCAGTGGTTCCCCGGCCACATGCACCTGACCCGGAAGGCTATCGCCGAGCGCATTGCCGAGATCGACGTGGTCATCGAGTTGCTGGATGCGCGTCTGCCCGGCTCCAGCGCCAACCCGATGCTGGCCGAGCTGACCGGCCACAAGCCGGGGCTCAAGGTGCTGAACAAGCAGGACCTGGCCGATCCCGAGCGGACCGCGCTGTGGCTGGCCTACTACAACGCACAGCCGGCCACGCGCGCTATCGGTCTCGACGCCAGCCAGGCGGCGCCTGCGCGACGCCTCGTGGATGCCTGCCGCGAGCTGGCGCCGCAGCGCGGCAGCATGGCCAAGCCGATGCGGGTGCTGATCTGCGGCATCCCCAACGTCGGGAAGTCCACGCTGATCAATACGCTCGTCGGCACCCGCAAGGCCAAGACCGGCGACGAGGCCGGCGTGACCAAGCTGGAGCAGCGCATCGTGCTGGCCGACGGCTTCTATCTCTGGGACACGCCCGGCATGCTGTGGCCGCGCATCGTTGTGGCGCAGAGCGGCTACAACCTGGCAGCCAGCGGGGCGATCGGCCGCAATGCCTTCGACGAGGAACTGGTGGCGCTGGAGCTGCTGGGCTACCTCCAGCGTCACTACGCGGGGCTGCTCGAGGCGCGCTTCAGGCTGGATGCAGTCGCGGGCCTCGGCGACGACGAGCTGCTCGAGGCCATCGGCCGCCAGCGCGGCGCCCTGCTGGGCAAGGGCCGCGTCAACCTGCAGAAGGCGGCCGAGATCGTCATGAACGAGTTCCGCAGCGGGAGCCTGGGGCGCATCACGCTCGAGACACCCGAGGAGTTCGTGCAATGGCTGGCCGCGGGACAGGTGCTGGATGCGCAGCGCCAGGCGAAGAAAGAAGCCCGCGGGCGAAAGAAGAAGGGGCCGCCGAGCCGCGAGGAGGCGCCGCCCGGGGATACCTAGGGCACGTACCGGGAAACTCCGGGCCACGAGGTCGTCCCGCCGGGTGAAGATGCACGCCAACAACAATTTTGGGTGGAGCCGCCATGCACTACGTCTTCGCACGCATCACCGTCAAACCGGAGGTCGCGGAGCTCGCGAAATCCCTTCTTCTGGACCTCGTCGCCAAGTCGCGGCAACACCCCGGCTGCATGGCCTACGAGCTCTTCCAGCAAACCGAGGCGCCCCACGTGTTCCAGACCGTGGAGCATTGGAAGGACAAGGCCGACGCCGAGGCGCACATGAAGACGCTGCATGTCGGCGCGGCGCTCGCCGCTGCGAGTCCGCTGCTTGCGACGGGGCCCGAGATCGTCGCGTACGGCCGGCTCGCCTGATGGCGCGCCTCGACAGGGGCGTGCCACGTGCCGGAGCCGTCGAGCTAACGAGGCGTCTCCTGCGCCGCCACCAAGTGGTTGCGCAGGCAACCCAGGCCGCTGATCCCGACCTCGACCACGTCGCCCGCCTTCAACCGGGGTGACTTGCCGTCGGTGCCCATCCAGATCACGTCGCCCGGGTAGAGCGTGAGGTAGCGCGTCATGCGGCTGATGAAGGTTCCGATGCCGAACAGCATGTCGGCGGTCTGGAAATGGGTCCGTACCTCGCCGTTGAGCCGCACGGTGGTCTCGGCGGCTTGGAGGTCGAAATCGGTCTCGATCCAGGGCCCCATCGGCTTCCAGGTGTCCGTGTTCTTGGAGCGCCAGAAGGTGCGGTCCGATGCTTGCCACAGCCGCTCGCTCACGTCGTTGCCGATGGTGTAGCCCAGCACGCACGAGAGCGCATCGGCTTCGCTCAGGTGCCTGGCCCGCTTGCCGATGACCACCACCAGCTCGCCTTCGTATTCGACCTGCTGCGCGTCCGGCGGGATGACGACGGCCTCGTCATGGGCCACGAGCGCGTTGACCGCGCGGTAGCCGATGTCGGCCTGCTTCGGCTCGGCGATCCGTTCGCCCGTCTGCTCGGCGTATTCGCGGATGTGCTTGACGTAGTTGAGCCCGGCCGCATAAAAGGTCCTCGGGATCAGCGGGACTTCGAGCTTCACATCGGCGAGCGCGTGGACCGCACCGGTCGGCTCGCAGGCGCCGAAGGGACTTCCGCGGACTGCCCGGATGCAATCGTCGGACTCGAGGATCCCATAGGCGGCGGCTGCGCCCGGGACGGAGAAATTGACCCACTTCATGGTCGCTCCGGTCTATTCGGCCTTGATGTTGGCGCTGCGGATCAATTGCGCCCAGCGCGCGCGATCCTGCCCCAGCCAGTCCCGGTATTCGGCGGGGCCGAGGTGCTTCAGTTCGGCGCCCAGCGACTTGAACCTTGCCTGCATCGCAGGCTTGTTCAAGGCCGCCACGATGGCGGCGTCCAGCTTGGCTGCGATGGGAGCGGGCAGGCCCGCAGGTGCGATGAAGCCGATCGGCTGGGCGTAATCCTCGAAACCCGGAAACCCGAGCTCGGCGGTGGTGGGCACCTGTGGGTAGTCGGGGTGGCGCTTGGCTGTCGTTGCCGCCAGGATGCGGACCTTGCCGCTGGTGACGAACTCGGACACACCGACCATCGGGTAGAACATGAAGTCCACGCGACCTGCGATCACCTCGGTCAGCGCTGGCGCATTGCCCTTGAACGGGATGTGATTCATTTTCGTGTTGCTGCGCTGCTCCAGCAGCGCAGCCGCCAAGTGCGCGGAGCCGCCCACGCCGGCCGTGCCATAGCTGACCGCGCTGGGCGCGCTCTGCGCCTTCTTGACCAGGTCGCCGAGCGTCTTGTAAGGCGAATCGCCCGCCACGACGATGAGTTGCGGCAGCACCGCGACCATGCTGACGGGCGTGAAGTCCTTGACGGGGTCGTACTTGATGCGATCGGGCTGCAGCAGCGGATTGACGTTGTGCGAGATCGTGTTGACGATCAGCGTATAGCCGTCGGGCGCCGCATTCCGCACATAGTCGGTCGCGATGTTGCCGTTGACGCCCGGCTTGTTCTCGATCACGACCGGCTGGCCGAGCGAGGTGCCGATCTCCTGCCCGAGCACGCGCGCCAGCACGTCGGTGGGACCCCCGGCGCTATAGCCGACCACGACCTTGATCGGCTTGTTCGGATAGTCACCTTGCGCGAGGGCGGGCGCGACGAGGCCGGCGGCGCCCCAAAGGGCAGCGGCGATCAGCACGAGGCGGCGGGTGGTATGTCTCTTCATGGTATTTCCTTTTGCGGTTCAGGGATTCACGAGCTCGGGTGTTCGATGGGCGCGGAGCGCGACATGGCGGGCCGCCCGCGGCGCAGCTGCCAAGGCAGGCCACGAGGCATCCGGTTCGGCAGGCCGCAGGAGGTCGGCCGAGATCTGCGTCACGGTCGGCGCCCCGCACAGGCGCATCGTCCGCAACAGTTCGTCGTGCAGGATGTCGACGGCGCGCTGCGCGCCGGCGTCGCCGGCAGCCACCGCGCCGAAGAGGGTCGCGCGGCCGAGGAGCACGCCTTGTGCGCCGAGGGCGAGCGCCTTCGCGATGTCGCTGCCGCGGCGGATGCCGCCGTCCACCAGCACCGGCAGGCGTCCGCCCGTGCCCTGCAGCACCTCGGGCAACGCCAGCAGGCTGGGCACGGTGCCATCGAGCTGTCGGCCGCCGTGGTTGGACACGACGATCGCGTCCACGCCCATCGTGACCAGGCGCCGGGCATCGTCGCCGCGGCTCACGCCCTTGACGACCAGCTTGCGAGGCCAGCGGTCGCGCACCTCTGCCAGGCGCGCCCAGTCGAAGGCCGGGTCGTAGCTGCGGCCGACCGACGAGGCAATGGCGCTCGCGTGGGTGGCAGTGGCTTCGAGGCCGCGCAGGTTCTCCATCACCGGCATGCCGCGCAGCAGCATGTCCACCGCCCAGCGCGGCCGCGAGGCGAAGTCGAGCACGTTGCGCGGCGTGAAGCGGAATGGAATGGCGAAGTGGTTGTGGAAATCGCGCTCGCGCTTTCCCCCGACCGGCAGGTCGACGGTGATGACCAGGGCCTCGTAGTCGGCCCGCCGGGCGCGCTCGATCAATTGCCAGAAGAAGTCCCGGTTGCGCAGCACATAGGCCTGGAACCAAAGGCGCCCGGGTGCCTTGTCGGCGATGGTTTCGATGGCCGTGGTCGCGCTGCTCGACAAGGTGTAGGGCATGCCCATCTTCGCGGCTGCGCGCGCGAGCGCCAGATCGGCATCGCGGCAGCCGAAGCCGGCCGCGCCGGTCGGAGCAATGGCGGCCGGCATGCCGGCGGGAGCGCCCAGCAAGCTGCAGGCAGACGACGCCGCGGCGACATCGACGAGCACGCGAGGTGCAAGATGCCATCGGTCGAAGGCGTGGCGGTTGCCGGCAAGGGTTCGCTCGTCTTCGGCCCCGCCATCGTAGAAGTCGAACACCGCGCGCGGCAGCCGGCGCCGCGCCAGCGCGCGCAGATCGGCGATCGAATAGCAGGCGGCCACGCCACTCGTCATGCCGCTTCGAGCTCCGTGCGGGCCACCTCGCGCGGCGTGCCGTCGTCATGGAAGAAGCGCGTTGCCATGACCTGGCAGCGCTTGATGAGGCGCGGCTCGTCCGGTCGGTAGTCGGGGATCGCGTTGTGAATGGTCCCCATGTTGTCCCACATGAGCACGTCGCCGATCTCCCACCGATGCGCATAGCGGAACTCGGGCCGCGTCTGGTGTGCAAAGAGGAACTCGAGCGCTTCGTCGCTCTCCTTCGGGCTCAGTTCGTTGATGCGCACCGCATAGCCCGGATTCGCATACAGCACGCGGCGTCCGGTGATGGGGTGGCGCAGGAAGAGCGGGTGCGACACCGGCGGGCGAGCCGCGCGTTGGGCAGGCGTGAGCGGAGGCCGGGTGCTGCCGCGCTCGCGGCGCATCATTTCCCAGAACTTGTCGAAGTCGTGCAGCACCGTCATGCCATCGAGCCGCTTCTTCCATGCATCGGACAAGCCTTCGTAGGCCGCGTGCATGTTGCAGAACTCGGTGTTGCCCAGCGGTCGACCGTCGCGATGTGGAATCCGGATGCCGTAGAGCACGTTGGTGAACGCGATCATCTTGTTGTAGGACATGTCGGTGTGCCAGTCCTGCCCGGCATCGGACATGCCGACCGGCTTGCCGTTTTCGACGATGTTGGAGAGCACCATGACCTCGGGCATGCCGGGCTCCTGGTAGGCGCCGGCGACATTGACTTCGAGTCGGCCGAAGCTTGCCGAGAAGTCGCGCAGCTGCGCGGCGTTCAGTTCCTGCTTCGGATAACTGAGCACGCCGTGACGGCCGAGCGCCTGCAGCAGCTGCTCGAAGGCGTCGGCCGACAAGGGGCGGGAAAGGTCGAGATCTTCGACGCGGGCGCCGAGCGTTGCGCCGCTGGGAACGATGCGCAGGGTCATGGGTGAAGCTCCTTGTGTGGGTGGGGTGGGGTCGATGGCTGGCCGGCTCAGTAAGCGGCCTCGAGCAGAGTGCGGATCTCGCCTTCATCGACGATGGGGCGCGGGTTGTAATAGAGGCCGCGCTCCCGCATCGTCTTGGCGGCTATGCGGTCGAAGCCTTTGCGCGGCACGCCGATGTCGCGCAGCCTGGCCGGCACGGCGATGGCGGATTGCAGCTCGTGCAGCGCGCGCACCAGCGCGCTCGCGGATGCGCTGCCGCCCAGCGCCGTCGCGGCGCGCGCCAGCGGCTCGGCTGCGGCATCGGCGTTGAAGGCGATCGCGTGCGGCAGCATCACCGCATTGGCATCGCCGTGAGCGGCGCCGGTCACCGAGCCAATGGCGTGGCAGATCGCGTGATGCAGGCAGGTGCGCGCATTCACCAGCACCAGCCCGGACAGGTGTGCGGCATACAGCAGGGCCGCGCGCGCGCTGCTGTCGTTCGGCGCGCGATGCACGGCCGGCAAGGCCTGCGCGAAACGCGCCATCGCGTCGAGCGCGAGGGTCTCGGCCAGCGGCGAGCGCTCTTTCGAATACAGGCCTTCGATGCAGTGGGCGAGGCCGTTCATGCCGGTGGCGCACATCAGCGCGGCGGGCATCTCGAGATTGGCACGCGGGTCGATCAGCACCAGGCGGGCAGCGAGCTGCGTGTCCGTAAACAGGAGCTTGGCTCCATCGTCGTCGCGCACGCCGAGAGAGACGGTCACCTCGGCGCCGGATGCCGTCTGTGGAATCGCGACAATCGGCAGCTTGGGCGCCGTGAGGCGCGGCACGACCAGTGAAGCCGGCGGTGTGAAGCGCACCGCATGGTCGGCGAGGCGGCCCCCTTCGGCCATCAGCAGCGCGACCGCCTTGGCGGTGTCCGAGGCGCTTCCTCCACCGACGGCGATGAAGCCATCAACCCCGTCGGCCATCGATTGCGCCGCCAGCGCTGCCACCAGACCCACACTGGAATGCGCGGGCACCGGCTTGGCCAGCACATGCGGCAGACCGTCCAGCGCAGCGATGACACGGGCGAACGGCTCGGAGCGCTGCATGCGCGCACCGCCCAGCACCAGAGGCCGGCCGATGCCGAGGTCCGCGAGCTCCGCGCGCAGGCCGTCGATGGCGCCTTCGCGAAGGACCAGCCGCGTGACCGTGCCGCGGTGGGTGAAGGAGGCGGGCAGCATCGCACTCATCCGGCAAAGGCGAAGGCCGCCACCATGCGTTGTTCGGCGATGCGCCAGCCGCAGTCTGTGTCGCGGCGGAACACGGTGGTCGTGAGATTGAAGCGCAGCGGGCCGGCGCAGGAGGGCACTTCCCCAGGTTGTGCCGCGGCGGGATGGCGGTAAGCGGTCATGTAGGCCTCGACCTCCACCAAGCCCGCAGGGCAGGCACTCACGTGGGCATTTGTGAGCACATGACGGGTGTCGAAATTTGTCGGGCGGGCTTCCAGTGCCGTGCGCACTGCCGCCTTGCCTTCGAGCCACTGCCCCTGGCGCAGCCAGCGGCAGTCGTCGGTGAAAAGCTCGAGCATGCGCTCATAGCGGCGCATATCGAGTGCGTGGAAGAAAACGTGCAGTTGCTGAGTCAGCTCAGCGAGCAGCGGTGCGGCTTGTCGTGTGGGCAGGGCGGTCATGGTGTGCTGCGCTCGTGGGCGCTCGGCGTGAGGCAAAGTCTAGGCACCGCCTTGCCCTCTGGGTCACCCTGTTCGAGAATTCAAGGTTTGCGATTCGGAAACCTTGGATCACCCTTGCGCACGGCCGCGACCCTGGATGCATTTAGAAAAAGCCGTTTGACAAAAGCCCTGTGGATCGCCTTCGCTGCCTTCAGATCTTCACCGAGGTTGCCCGCTGCGGCAGCTTCGCACGTGCCGCCATGCAGCTCTCGGTCTCCCGCGCGACCGTCACCAAGCACGTGGCCTGGCTCGAGTCGTCCATGGGTGCCCAGTTGCTCAAGCGCAGCTCGAAGCAGGTCGCGCTCACGGAGGCCGGCGCACGTGTACTCGAAACCGGGCGCGATCTGCTGGAGCGCTACGAGGCGATCGAAGGGGAGGTGCGCGACGTCGTGCATCTGCCGCGCGGTGCGATCCGGGTCGGAACGCCGCCATCCTTCGGCGCCTACCATCTCATGCGGCTGATCTCGCAGTTCACGCAGCGGTATCCGGACATCGAGGTCACGGTGGTCCACGATGACGGTCGCTCTGACCTCGTCACCGAGGCGCTCGATCTCTCGATCCGGATTGCGCCCTCTCTCGAGGACGCGAGCTACGTCGCTCAGTCGCTCATGAAGTCGCCGCAGGTGGTGGTGGCCTCGCCAGCCTATCTGAAGCGGCACGGCCGGCCCGCGACGGCCGCCGACCTGGTGCGCCACAACTGCCTGGTGCACATCGTCAAGTCGAGCGCCGGCGTCTGGAAGTTCACCAGCGATCCGCCGCAGGAGGTGCACGTTCGCGGCACGGTGCGCTCCAACCTGGGCGATGCCATCAAGCAGGCCGCGCTACTCGGCGCCGGCATCTCGCTGCATCCCTACTACATGGTGTCGGAGGAACTGCGCGCGGGCACGCTCGAGGCGCTGCTGCCCGGCTGGGTTCCGGAAGAGCTCGACATCTACGTCGTTTTTTCGACCCGGCGCAACATGCCGACGCGCGTGCGGCATCTGCTGGAGTTTCTCAAGGAGTGGTCGCGCCACCCGCCGGATTGGGCCCTGCACGCCGCGGCAGCCAAGCCGCGTCCGCGCGGCAAAGAGTTCCGGAAGATGAGTTCGCCTGGAAAGGTCCGGGACTGACGGAGGGGCTGCAGCACGGCCGCGGCGTGGTTCTAAGCGTCGCGCGACGGCGCACGTGCACCTATTCGATCCGTTCGCTCGCGCAGCCCTGACGGACCATCGCCGCGCGCGATGACGCCATCCTCCGCGCCGCGTTGCGGCCGCAACAGCGGCTTCCTAAACTGCGCCGCAACCTGCCAAGCGACGCAACGATGACGACCACCCCCGACCCCCTGAGCTGGCCCGCCAGCAACGAGCGCACGCTCGGCGCCATGCTGCGCAATGCCGCGCAGGTCCATGCCGGCAAGACCTTCGCCGTCTTCCCCGACTCGCAATTGACCTACACGGCATTCGATGCGCTGGTCGACCGGGTGGCGGCCGGCCTGCGGGCGCAAGGCCTCCGGAAAGGCTCGAAGCTCGCGATCATGCTGCCCAACTGCGTGGAGTTCCTCGCGCTGTGGTTCGCCTGTGCCCGCATCGGCGCGGTCGAGGTGCCGATCAACGTGAGCTTCCGCGGCCCCTTGCTGAAGCACGTCATCCATCATTCGGACGCAGAGATGGTGGTGGTGGCAGGCAGCCTCGCCACCCATCTGGAACTCGTCGCAGCGGAGCTGCCGACGCTGCGCACCGTGGTGCTGCTGGGCGATCCGGAGCAACCCGTCCGCCTGCCCTTCAGGCAACTCGCGTACGGGCAGTTGCCCGCAGAGGCCGCCGAGCCCGTGACCGAGACGGTGCTCGCGGACGATCCGGTCGCGATCATCTTCACCTCGGGCACCACGGGCCCTTCCAAGGGCGCGCTGCTCTCGCACAACTACTTCTGGTGGTTTGCCGAACGCAGCTGGGCGCTGCGCGGCGAACAGGGCGACGAGCGCCTCTATACCTGCCTGCCACTGTTCCACGCCAACGCGCAGGTGCTGACCGCCTTGGCCGCACTGGTGCGCGGCCACGTCGCGGTGATCGACACGCACTTCACCGCCTCCGGCTTCTGGGAACGCCTGCGCGGCTTCGGCGCCACGCAGTTCAACTACATCGGCGGGATGATCCCGATCCTGATGAAGCAGCCGCCCGGCGGGCGCGACCGTGAGCATGCGGTGCGGCTGGCCCTCGGCGCCGCCGCCCCGCGCGAACAGTGGCGCTCATTCGAGGAACGCTTCGGCCTGCGCATCCTCGAGTGCTATGGCCAGACCGAGGATTGCGCGGTAACGGCCAACACGCTCGACACGGCCCGCATCGGCTCCATCGGCAAGGAAGGCTGGGGTTATGAAATGCAGGTGGTCGACGACCACGACCGCCCGGTGCCGACAGGAACCGTCGGAGAGTTCGTGGTGCGCCCCAGAGCACCCGGGCTGCTGATGCTCGGCTACTACAAGATGCCCGAGGAAACGCTGCAGGTGCTGCGCAACCTCTGGTTCCACACCGGCGACTACGGCTCGCAGGATGCCGATGGGTTCTTCTGGTTCAAGGACCGCAAGAAGGACGCCATCCGCCGGCGCGGCGAAAACATCTCCGCATTCGAGGTGGAGATGGTGGTCAACCAGCATCCGGCGGTGCTCGAATCGGCCGTCTATGCAGTGCCGTCCGAGGTGGGAGAAGACGACGTGATGGTCGCCCTGGTGCTGCAGCCCGGGCAGCAGCTGGCGCCGGCCGACCTGCTTCGGCATTGCGAGCGCCGCCTGGCCTACTTCGCGATGCCGCGCTATGTCGACATCCGGCCCGAGCTGCCCAAGACGCCGACCCATCGAATCGAGAAATACCGCTTGCGACAGCAAGGCATCACCCCCGGCACGTGGGACCGCGAACGGGCCGGCTACCAGCTTCAACGCAGATAAGGAGACACCGCATGCAGTTCAACTATTCCGATTCGCGCGAATACATGAAGCGCGCCGGCACCAGCCGGATGCCGCCGCTCATGATCAGCGCCGCGATCACCGGCGGCATCCAGGGCAAGGAGCTGAGCAAGGCCTTGCCCGAGACGCCCGAGGAGCAGGCCCAGGAAGCGCAGCGCTGCTACGAGGCCGGCGCGGTCATGGTCCACATCCACGCACGGAACCCCGAGCGGGGCTACGCGACACCTTCGCGCCGACGGGACGACTACGACGAGGTCAACCACCTGATCCGCCAGCGGTGCCCGGACCTGATCGTCGACAACACCTCCGGCGGCGGCTGCGGGCTCACGCTGGAGGAGCGGATCTCTTCGCTCGACGCCTTGCCCGAGGTCTCGGACATCGACATGGGCCCGTTCGCCTTCGCCATGAAGCTGCGCAAGCGCGCGGCCCCCCTGGCCGGCCGCGACGACGATGAGGAGATCGACGAGCTGCTCGGCATCACCGTCGGCGAGACCGAGCTGCGCGCCAGCATGATGAACGAGCGCGGTGTAGGCATCACGATGGCGCTGTTCCACACGGGGCACTGGAGCATGGTCGACAATCTGATCCGCAAGGGCCTGGTGAAGCCGCCCTACAACTTCATCTTCTTCCTGGGCATGAGCTCGGGCGCGCTGCCGACGCCGGCCGCGCTGCTAGATTTCGTGCGCGACGCACCGCAGCCCTCCAACGCCTTCGTCATGGCGGTCGGCCGGCATGACCTGCCGCTGGTCACGATGTCCACGCTGATGGGCATGCACGCCATGGTCGGGCTGGAGACCAACCTCTACGTGCGCGAAGGCGTGCTGGCAGATTCAAATGCGCGCATCGTCGAGCGCACGGTCCGCATCGCCCGCGAACTGGGCCGCGACATCGCCACGCCGGCGCAGGCGCGCGAGATGCTGGGCCTGCCGAAACAGCCACGCCAGTACCCGGCGCCGGTGCGCGCATTGGCGGCATGAAGCTGCTGAGGCACGGGCCGGCCGGCCTGGAACGGCCAGGTCTGCTGGACCTGCAGGGAAGGGTGCGCGACCTGTCTGCACATGTGCACGACCTCGGCGGAACGGCGCTGCTCCCGTCGAGTCTGCGGCGGCTCGGCGCGATCGACCATGCGCGGCTGCCGGTGGTGGAAGCGGGTGTGCGCCTCGGGCCCTGCGTGGACCGGGCGGGCAAGGTGGTGGTGGTCGAGGGCAACGCACTGCACCTGCTCGCCCCCACGGCCCTGAGCGGTGCGCGCGATGACGTCGTGTTGCCGGAAGGCATGGCCGTGCGGTGCGCGCTGCGCCTGGGAGTCGTCATCGGCCAGCCGGGCCGGCGCCTCGCAGTGCGCCAGGCCTTGGCGCACGTGGCCGGCTACTGCGTGCTCGGCGAGATCCGCCCCGAGCAGGCTTCACGGCAACATGGCGACACCTTTGCGCCACTCGGTCCGTGGCTGGTGGTCGAGCCCGCGGTCGAAGCCGACCGCGATGCGGTTGCGCGCGCCGTGGCCTTCGCCAGCGAATGCATGACCCTCCTTCCAGGCGATGTGCTGTCGCTGCCGCCGCCCCGCGCCCATGCAGCGCACCCCTTGGCCATCGGGGAATCGCGCCGGATCGGCATCGAGGGGCTCGGCGAGCAGCACTTCAGGGCCGTCGCGCTTCGTCTTGAAAACAGATCAGAGGAACAGCAGACATGAAGACACGCATCACCGAGCTGCTGGGCACCCAGTACCCGATCATGCAGGGCGGCATGCACTTCGTCGGCATGGCGCCGCTGGCGGCGGCGGTCAGCCAGGCCGGCGGACTCGGCGTGATCACCGCACTCACCCAGAAGACGCCGGAGCTGCTTGCGCGCGAGATCCGACAGGCACGCGAGCGCACCGACAAGCCGCTCGGCGTCAACCTCACTTTCCTGCCGACCTTCGCCAAGCCGCCCTACGAGGAATACCTGCGTGCCGCGCACGAAGGCGGCATCCGCATCATCGAGACCGCCGGCCGCAATCCCGAGGCCTTTCTTCCGGGCATGAAGCAGCTGGGCATGACCGTGATCCACAAGTGCACCTCGGTGCGGCACGCATTGAAGGCGCAGGCGATCGGCTGCGATGCGGTGAGCGTCGACGGTTTTGAATGCGGCGGCCATCCCGGTGAAGACGACGTGCCGGGCCTGATCCTGCTGCCGCGCGCGGCGGACGAACTGACCGTGCCCTTCCTGGCCTCCGGCGGCATGGCCGATGGCCGCAGCCTGGTGGCAGCGCTGGCGCTCGGAGCCGACGGCATCAACATGGGTACCCGGTTCATCGCGACGCAGGAGGCGCCGGTGCATGAGCGGGTCAAGCAAGCGGTGGTGGCGGCGAGCGAGCTCGACACGCGGCTCATCATGCGGCAGCTGCGCAACACCGAGCGCGTGCTGAACAACGAAGGCGTGCGCCGCATCGCCGAGATCGAGAAGGGGATGGGCGCCGACCTGAAGATCGACGACATCCTCGAGCAGGTGGCGGGCGTCTACCCCAAGGTGATGATCCATGGCGACATGGATTCGGGCGCCTGGAGCTGCGGGATGGTCGCGGGCCTGATCCGGGACGTGCCGACGGTGCGTGAGTTGATCGATCGCATCGTGCGGCAGGCACGCGAGATCGCAAGCCGGCGCTTGCAACCCATGCTCGGCGTTTTGCACGAACCCGAGCGCCTGCAGGCCTAGAGAGACCGCCCGATGTCCTGGACCAGGCCGCGCAGCCAGCGGTGCGCATTGTTGTCGTGCATGCGCTCGTGCCAGATGGCCCGCACCGGCAGTTCGGGCTCCGGCAGTTCGAAGGGCAGGGGCAGCACCTGCAGCGCTGGCGCGTCTGCCACGCTGTGCGCCAGCCTGAAGGGCATGGTGGCCACCAGGTCGGTGCGCGAGACCACGCGGGGCATCATTGCCAGGGACGGCATGTGCAGCACCACCCGGCGCTCCAGCCCGAGCGGCGGCAGCACCCGCTCCAGCAGCACCTCCACCGACGAGACGAAGTTGGGCGGCGCCCCGTAGTAGATGTGGTCCTCCGCCGAATACTGCTCGGCCGACACGCTTCCCGAGATGCGCGGATGTCCCGCCCGCACGACGCAGGCCAGGCGGTCGTGCGTGACGATCGTCTGGTAGAGGCCTTCCGAGATGTCGTGATAGAAGCCGACCACCAGGTCGACCTCGCTGTTGGCGAGCGCCTCGCGGATCCGGCTCGGCTCGGGGATCGCGACCGTCAGCGACACGTTGGGCGCCACCTGGCGAACCCGGTCGACCAGCGGCGGCATCAAGGTGTATCCGACGTAGTCGCTGGCCATGATGGTGAAGCCCATCGAAGAGGTTTCCGGATCGAAGGCCCCGCGGCGTGCGATCGCGAGGTCGATCTCGTTCAAGGCGCGCCGCACGCTGCCGGCAATCGCGGGAGCGTGCTCCGACGGCTGCATGCCGTGCGGCGTGCGCACCAGGATCGGGTCGTCGAAGATGGTCCGCAGCTTCGCCAGAGCGGTGCTCATGCCCGACTGGCTCATGCCGAGCTTGTCGGCGGCGCGCGTCACATGCCGCTCGGCCACCAGCGTCTCGAGGCATCGCAGCAGGTGGAGATCGATATTGGGAGCTGGCATCGCCGCGCCATTGGACCCCAGCACCGGTTGCCGCTGCATCGGTAATCACCCGTGGCGATGGCGGCATCGCCTCGTGGGAATGGCGCGGCCACGGGCCCGCTCCTAGACTGCCCACCAACCCGTCGAACCCACCAGGAGACATCGTGAAAGCCATCTGCATCGAGAGCGTCGAAGGAAAGCCCGAGCTCTTCCTGCGCGACGTGCCGCGCCCCGAACCGAAGGAGGACGAAGTCCTGATCCGGGTGAAGTGCGCCGGCGTCAACTTCGCCGATCTCTATCGCGCCGCGAAGCACCTCGGCAATGCCGGCGATACCCCGCATGCCATCGCCGGCCTCGAGATGACCGGCGAGGTGGTGGCGCTCGGCAGGGGCGTGCGCGGCATGGCCGTGGGCACGCGCGTGATGGGCTTCGCGACCGGCGCCTATGCCGAATACTGCTGCGTCCATGACCGGCACCTGCTGACGGTGCCCGATGCGCTCTCGTGGGCCCAGGCCGCGTCCACTGCCGGCAACTTCGTGACCGCACACGATGCGCTCGTGACCAACGGCGAGATGAAGCCGGGCGAGGCCGTGCTGGTGCAGGCCGCCAGTTCGGGCGTCGGCATCGCGGCCGTCCAGATTGCCCGCCTCTTGGGCGCCGGCCTGGTCATGGGCACCTCCACGACGCCGGCCAAGCTCGAACGGCTCTCGCAGCTGGGCCTGCAGCTCGGCATCGACAGCGTGCGGGGCGACTTCGCAGAGGCCGTGCTCGAAGCGACGCGCGGTGCAGGCGCCGATGTGATCATCGAGAACATCGGCGGCGACACACTGCCCGGGGACATCCGCTGCGCCGCAGTCAAGTGCCGCATCATCAACGTGGGCCGGCTGGGCAAATGGATCGGAGAGGTCAACCTCGACGAACACTCCAGGAAGCGCATCCGGCTGATCGGCGTCACCTTCCGCACGCGCACGGCCGAGGAGATCGCCGAGGTGATCCAGCGTGCCGGCGCCGTCCTGCTGCCGGCCTTGCAAGCCGGCACCATCGCACCGGTCATCGACCGCACCTATCCGCTCGATGCCGCCGCCGAGGCGCAGGAGTTCATGCGCGCCGGCCGCCACTTCGGCAAGCTGGTGCTGGAGGTGGCCTGACATGAGCGCCCTGTTCGGACCGGTTCGCCAATTGGGCTATGTCGTGCGCGACCTCGAGGCTGCGATGAAGTACTGGGTCGAGGTCATGCGCGTCGGCCCGTTCTTCCACTTCGAGCGCGCACCACTGCTCGACTACCGCTATCGCGGCACGCCGCAGGACCTGTGGATCAGCGCCGCGCTGGCGCAATGCGGGTCCATGCAGATCGAGTTGATCCAGCCGCGCAACGAAGCGCCCTCCATGTGGAAGGACTTCCTGCATGCCGGCCACGAGGGCTTGCAGCACATCGCCTTCTGGGTCGACGAAACGCATTACGACGCCAAGCTTGCCCAGGCGCAAGAGGCTGGCTTCAGGGTCTGCATGTCGGCCAGCACGGTGGACGCAAGCGGGCGGCTCGTCTACTTCGAGCAGGAGGCCCACCCTGGCACGGTGGTGGAGCTCTCGTGCATGACGCCGAGCAAGAAGAAGGTATTCGACGCCGTTGCCGAAGCCGCCGTGGGCTGGGACGGCAAGGACCCGATCCGAAGGCTCGATTAGGCCTGCGAAACACATCAATCAGGAGACAGCACCATGCGCAGATTCAACAGCTTGCTACTCGCCCTCGGGCTCGCCCTGGGCGGGGCGGCGAGCGCACAGACACGTATCGTCCTCGGCGGCTCGATGCCGGCCAAGGGGCCGGACTCGCGAGCCCTCGTTTCCTTCGCACAGAAGGTGGAGCAGCAGAGCAAGGGCACGCTGAAGTTCGATGCGTCCTTCGACGGCCAGGTCGTGAACTTCCGCAGCTCGCTCGGCGGCGTGAAGGACGGCCTGGTCGACGCGATCCAGCTCTACCCGGCCTTCTACCTGAGCGAACTGAAGGTCATGAACACCTTCGTCGACCTCGGGCTCGCCGCTTCCGAATCCTGGGCCCACACGGCCGCAGTGGCCGAGACGGTGCTGCTCGACTGCCCGTCCTGCGACGCGGAGTTCGCGCGCTACAAGGTCAAGCCGCTGGCGCTGAGCGGCAGCGCGCCCTTCAATCTCATCTGCAGGAACCCGGTGAACACCATGGCCGACCTCAAGGCCAAGTCGATCAGAGCGGTGTCGGCCAACCAGCTGCTCGTCAAGGCGGTGGGCGCCAATCCGGTGGCCATCGTTCCTTCGGAGGTCTTCGAAGCCATGCAGCGCGGGCAGGTCGAATGCGTCTTCAGTCCGCTCGACTGGATACCCGCCTACGGCCTGGCCGACGCCGCCCGGTTCGTGGTCGATACGCCGCTCACGCACGACTCCAGCCGCATCCCGCTGGCCGTCAGCCTCGACGTGTGGAAGAAGCTCACGCCCGACCAGAAGCAGGCGATCGTGCGCAACCTGCCGTACCTGAGCGCGGAGGCCACCAGCAACAACATCGCCGACGGCGTGGCGGCAAGACAGCTGGCCGAGTCGAAGGGGCTCAAGTTCGGCAGCGGCGGCACCGACTACGTCCAGCAGGTCGCCAGCTTCCGCAAGGGCGAGCTCGACCGCGTGGTGCGCGACGCCGGGGCGCGGGGAGTGGAGGGCGCCGCCGGCATGGTGAACAGCTACCGCGAGAAGCTCGCCAAGTGGCAGAAGATCGTGGCCGACGGCCACGGCGACCGTGCGAAGTACGAAGAAGCGCTCTGGCGCGAGATCTACTCGAAGTTCAAGTGACCAGCGGGAGCCTGAAAGTGAATGCCATCGAGCGTCTCCTCAACCGGCTGTCGACCGCCACCCTGGTGCTCGGTGCTGCCGCCACCTTGCTGATGATGCTGCACGTCGTGGTCGACGTGATTGCACGGGTCGTGTTCAAGCGGCCGGTCGGCGGCACCCTTGAGACAGTGACTTACATCTGGATGGTAGCTGTCGTCTTCCTGCCGCTCGCGATGGTGCAGCGGCGGCGCCAGCAGATCATCGTGGAGCTTTTTTCGCAGGTGCTGCCGCCGCGCGTGCTGGCCTTGCTCGACGGCATCGTGGCGGCGATCGCCTGCTGCTTCATGCTGGGGCTCACTTGGTACAGCGGGCACGAGGCCTGGGCCCAGACGCTGATCCGGGAGGCTGCGCCGTCCCCGACCAGCCCGGTGCCGATCTGGCCGGCGCGCTGGATGGTGGTGGCGGGCGCCGGGCTGGTGGCTGTCTATCTCGCGCTCCAGTCCGCGGCCGATCTGCGGCTGGCCGTGACCGGCAAGCGCAGCCTGACTGCCGATCCTGCTCCCGGCGCCCGTCTGGCGGAGGTGTGAGGCCATGAGCAACTTCCAGTTCGGCCTCGCCGGCATCGCAATGCTCTTCGTGCTGCTGCTGGCCCGCATGCCGATCGCCATCGCCCTCGGCCTGGTGTCGGTGGCCGGCATCGCATCCATCCGCGGCCCCGATGCGGCGTTCGGCGTGCTCGGCTCGCTGCCCTACGAGTTCGCAGCCAACTGGACGCTCTCGGCCGTGCCCATGTTCCTGCTGATGGGCGCGGTCGCGTTCCATTCGGGCATGACCGCGTCGGTCTACAAGGTGTGCCGGATGTGGTTCTGGTGGGTGCCGGGCGGGCTGGCGGTCGCCACCAACTGGGCGAGCACCGCCTTCGGCGCCGTCTCGGGATCGAGCGTGGCCGTGACGGCGGTGATGGCCAAGCTCGCGGTGCCGGAGATGCTGAAGTACCGCTACGACAAGTCGCTCGCGACCGCCGTGGTCGCGGCCTCCGGCACCATCGACGCGCTCATTCCGCCGAGCATCGCCTTCGTCATCTACTCGTGGTACGCGGAGGTGCCGGTCACCGACCTGTTCCTGGCCGGCGTCATCCCGGGCCTGCTGACGGCGGTGATCTACACGGCGATGATCGTCACCCGCTGCACGCTGAACCCGGCGCTCGGCCCGCGCGGCACGCGCGACTTCACCAAGGCCGAAAGGCGCGCCGCCAACATCGACGCCTGGCCGCTGCCGGCGCTTTTCGTGGGCATCTTCGCCGGGCTCTATTCGGGCGTGATGACCACCACCGAGGCGGCCGCCGGTAGCGCGATGCTCGCATGCGTGATCGCGCTCGTGCGGCGCGAGATGACGTGGAACGTCCTGCGCGAGAGCCTTTCCGAATCCGCGCTCACCACCGCGGCCCTGTTCTTCATCGTCATCGGTGCGGCGATGTTCACCCGCTTCATGGCGGTGTCGGGCCTGCCGGCGCAGCTCGGCCAGTGGATCACCGGCTGGCAGCCGAGCGTGACCACCTTCATGCTGATCGTCACGGTCATCTACATCGTGCTGGGCATGTTCCTGGAAGGCATCGGAATCATGATGCTCACGCTGCCCATCCTGATCCCGATCTGCCGGGCGCTGCACCTGGACCTGGTCTGGCTCGGTGTCGTGGTGGTGAAGCTCATCATGCTGGGCCTGATGCATCCGCCCATCGGCATACAGGCTTTCGTGGTGAAGGGCGTGGTGGGCGACAAGGTGCCGCTGCTCACGATCTTCCGCGGGCTGGTGTGGTTCCTCGGCGTGGAGCTGCTGGTGCTCGCGTTGCTGATCGGCTTTCCCCAACTGAGCCTCTGGCTGCCGCGGCTCGCGGCTTCCGCATGAATCCTTCTTGGAGCCCGGCAATGACGAAGAGATTCGAAGGCAAGGTGGCGCTCGTCACCGGCGGTGCCCGCGGCATCGGGGCCGCGACCGCGCGCCTGCTGCGCGAGCAGGGCGCCATCGTGGCCATCGCCGACCTGCCGGGCGCGGGCGGCGAAGCCATGGCCTCGGACATCGGCGCCGTCTTTCATGCACTCGATGTGGTGCAGGAAGACGAGTGGCGGCGGGTGCTGGCGCGCTTGGTGGCCGACACCGGCGGGCTGGACGTGCTGGTGAACGCGGCGGGCATTGTCGGCGACAGCGTGAACGGCGCACTCGACCGGATCTCGCTCGCCGAGTGGCGCCGCGTCCTCGCGGTCAACCTCGACGGCACGTTCCTGGGCTGCCGCGAAGCCGTGGCCCACATGCGCGAGCAGGGCCGCGGCGGGGCCATCGTCAACCTGGCCTCGGTCGGCGCCTACTACCCGACGCCGCAGAACGTGGCCTACGGCGCCAGCAAGGCGGCGGTGACGAACCTCACCAAATCGGTGGCCCTGTTCGCCGCGGAGGGCGGGCACAGGATCCGCTGCAACTCCGTGCACCCCGGCATGATCGAGACACCGATGTTCAAGCAGATCGTGTCGGAGATCTCCCAACGCGCCATTGCGACCGCGAGCAAGGGCGCGCAATCGTCGATGGAGCGGATGCCCCTCGGTGCGCCGGGCAAGCCCGAGGAGGTGGCGGCCATGATTGCCTTCCTGGCCTCCGACGAGGCCGCCTACGTGACCGGCTCGGAGTTCACGGTGGATGGCGGTTGGCGCCTGCTGCGATAGGGGAAGCGGGACACGCGCTTCAGCGCGCCCGCTAGCCCTCGAAGGCGCGCGCCAGCAGCGCCGCGAAGGTGTTCTTCGCATGAACCAGGGCGGCGTCCTGCTGGAGCGCGATGGCATGCAGCGCCGTGATCCGCTGCGCAAACGCCTCCTGCAGGTGCGCCGCCGGCACCATCACGCGCAGCGTGCGCAGCCGCTCCTTCGAAATATTGGGCATCGAGGCGGCAGTGCCGCTCGCCAGCAGCTGCAGCCCCCTTCGCATGGCCGGCGCCCGCAGCAGCGCCCACAGGTAGAGCGGATGCACGCCGGCGTCCTGGCGCAGGCGCAGCCGGAAGATCAGATCGGGCAGCAGGATCCGGCCCCGGGTCTCCCACACGTAGGCCGGCGTGCCCACCAGCTCCAGCGTGTTCTTGCGGCTGATCAGCAGGTCGCCGGTGCGCACCTCGTTGCGCGGGTCCGGCTGCTCGGTCTCGGGGAGCGTCTTGTGGTCGGACTCTTCGTAGAGCGCGTTCTTCAGCGCGCTCAGCCGCAGTACGCCCCATTCGTTTTCGGTCTTCGGCCGATCATGGCAGCGCGGGCTCTTGCCGCTGTCGATGCCGTCGAGCAGCTCGCCGAGCTGCACCACCGGCCAGGCCTTCGGATTGCTCTGCGGGTTGCCGAACATGTCGTCCAGCAGCGCCGGCACCATCAGCTCGGTCAGCGCCCGTCCCCGGCGCCGCAACCGGACCATGCTGTCGACGCAGCCGAGCAGGTCGACCAGACGGCGCTGCCGGGCAAGCTCGGGCACCGGAATGACAGCGCCCGCCATGTAGGCGGTCGGCACGCGCTGCTGGCCGGCGGTTCCGGTGAGGCTGCGCTTCGCTGAGTTGCGGAAACGCTGCTGGCGCAGGAAGAAGTAGATCCATTCGGGCAGCACGTCCTCGCGCGCACGCAGCACGTGAAACTCGGTGGAGCCGAAGCCGCGGCCACCGGGCAGGTCGCGCGCGAGGGCCACCTTGCCGTTCTCCATGCAAGGCGTGATCTTCGCGAAGAGGACGTCGCCCTCGGCAAAGGGGGTGTAGCCCTTCCTCACCTCGCCGAAGGGCCGCACCAACCGCTGAGCGATGGTGGCGCTGATCTCGTCCACCGCGGCCATCGGCACGAAGGCGACCTCGCTGTGCGCCTGCAGGCCGTGCTCCTTCGGAAGCCGGGGATTGATCTCGCAGACCTCGCCCAGAGTGGCCCGGCGGGCGGGTTGTCTTGTCGAATCACGTTGGCCTTCGGGCCGCCTTGCAATGCTCATTCGATAACGTCCCTGTTTTTGTCATTTCACGCTCGCGGATTACAGATCCAGCTCGGAGAGCAAGGCGCGCAGCGTCTCGATCTCTTTTTCGATCTCGGCTTCTATGGCGGCCAGTTCATCGAGGAGCGTGCGCGGGTCCTGGTGTTCGATCTGCGAGGGACTCATCGGCCGGTAGCGGCTGGCCGAGAGGCCGAAGTCGTTCGCGCGCAGTGCGGCGGCATCGGCGAACCACCACTTCTCGTGCCATTCGGCCGCCGCGTCTCGCGCCAGCCAGCGCGCCCATGCCGCCTCGCGTCCGATGAAGGCCTGCGCGAGCGCGGGCAGGTCGTCGGACTCGGTGGGCGTGTCGTGGTTGGCGTCCAGCCGGTAGCCGTCGTCCTCGACATGCAGGAACATCACGCGCTGCGTGCCGCCCCCGCGTCGAAAGAAGAGCACCGAGGTCTTCACGCCTGAATAGGGCTGGAACACGCCGCCCGGCAGGCTCATCACCGCCTCGACGCAATGCTGCTCGATCAATTGGCTGCGCAACTCGCGGTGCGCGATGGTGGAACCGAAGAGCACGCCCTCGGGCACCACCACCGCGGCCCGGCCGCCGGGGCGCAGGCTGTCGAGCATGTACTTGAGGAAAAGCAGCTCGGTCGCGCTGGTGCTGCCGAGCTTTACCTCGTCGACGATGCGATCCTTGTCGATGCGGCCCGAAAACGGCGGATTGGCGAGCACGACGTCAAAGCCCTCGGCGGGCATGCCCAGCCGTGTCTTGACCTTGTCGTCGAGCAGCGTGGTCAGCACATTGCGCTGCAGGATGCGCACATGGGCCAGGCCGCGCAACGTGAGGTTCATGGTCGCCAGCCGCACCATCTTCGGGTCGACATCGTTGCCGAAGAAGCTGCCGCGCTGCAGCGTGGCGAGCTGCGCGTCCGAGAGCAGGTCGCCCATGCCCCGACGGTGCGTCTTGCCCTCGAGCTCCGCTTCGACGATGCTGTCGGGCGAAGAGTTGGCCAGCCGCATGTGGTTGTAGGCCGCCACCAGGAAGCCCGCGGTGCCCGCGGCGGGGTCGTAGACGGTCTCGCCCACCTTCGGATCGATCATCTCGACGATGGTGCGGATCACGTGGCGCGGCGTGCGGAACTGGCCCAGCTCGCCGGCCTGCTTCATCTGGCGCAGCACGTGCTCGAACAGGTCGCCCTTGGTGTCGGCATCGGCCTGGTCCAGCCGCAGGTCGCTGACCAGGCGCACGACCTGCGTCAGCACCGTCGGCTCGTCGATGCCCAGGCGCGCGCCGCGCATGAAGTCATGGGCGGAAGCCTCGCCGATCTCCGCGAAGAAGGGGAAGACCTCGTCGCGCACGAAGCGCACCAGTGCATCGCCCGACAGCACCTGCGACCACCACGACCAGCGAAAGCGGCTGCGCGGGACGCAGGCCTGGCCGTTGTGCAGGATGGTCAGCTGCTGCATCTCTTCGGGCGCGCCCGGCACATGGGCGTTGGCGGGATTGCGCAGCTCCCATTCGCCGTCGAACAGGCTGCGGAACGAAACACCGAGCGCCTCTGCGCGCGCCTGCGCATCCGTGTCGAGGCCCTGGACCAGATAGAAGAAGAACAGGAAGCAGAGCTGTTCGGTGTTGCCGACGGGATCCGGATAGCCGCCGCCAAAGAGGTAGTCGCGAATCTGGTCGATCGACCGTCGCATGTCGGCAGTCAGGGGCATGGGGGAAGGAGGCTCGAAAACATTTTGTTGTGGCCGCGAGTCTACGAGGCAATTGGGGAGCGGCCCGCGGCGCCAGCTGGAGCAAACTAAAGGACTCGTACTACAACAGGCCGCAGCGCCACTCTGCCATGACCGCGACCCTCCCGCGCCTCGAAGTCGCCCAGCGCGATCTCTCCGCCTACGCCCAAGGCAACACCGGCATCGACTACGTCCACCGCTTCGAGTCCGGCAAGCCTGGGCCGCACGTGCTGATCAACGCGTTGACCCACGGCAACGAGATCTGCGGAATGGTGGCCGCCACCCGCCTGCTCGACAGCGGCGTGCGCCCGAAGATCGGCACTCTCACGGTGAGCTTTGCCCATGTGGAGGCGTACAACGCTTTTGACGCGCAGAAGCCTTTCGAGAACCGGCAGCTGGTGCACAACCTCAACCGCGTCTGGTCCGACGAGTGGCTGGACGGCCCGGAAGACAGCCCCGAGCTGCGCCGCGCCCGCGCGTTGCGGCCGGTCGTTGCGGCGGCGGACCACATCCTCGACCTGCACTCCACCAGCCAGGACGTGGTGCCCTTCTGGGTCTACCCCGCCTTCTCGCGCAACGCAGCAGTGGCGCTGGCGATCGGCCGGCCCTCGGTGCACCTGGTGATGCCCAAGGGCCTGGGCTCGGGCACGCCGCTGATCCAGCACGGCCGCCACGGCGAAGACGAGGGTCCGGCTGGCGCGGCGCTGGTGGCCGAGTGCGGGCAGCATTTCCTGCAGGCCACGGCGGACATGGCGGTGGCGGTGACTTTCGATTTCCTGGCTCATTTCGGCCTCGTCGACCGCGAAGCCTCTCTGCTCGCGCCCGAGCCACAGCGGCGCTTCGAGCTGCTGGAGACGCGCATGGTCAAGACGCCGGAATTCCGCTTCGTGCGGCCGCTCGTCGGCTTCGAGGTGTTCGCGAAGGACGAACTCATTGCGATCGATGGCGAGGAGGAGATCCGGGCCCCTTGCAACCATTGCACGGTGCTGATGCCGGCACGGGTGCCGATCGTGGGGCGGGAGGCGGTCTACCTGACGCGACCCTTGTAGGCGCCGCTCCTTATTTGCCCCAGCTGTCCTTCATCCCGGCCGCGCGGTTGAACACCAGTCCACCCGCTGTGCCATGCCGGCTGTCGGGCACGAAGTACCCGTGCCGCTCGAACTGGAAGCTTTGGCCGGCCGCGGCCGTGGCGAGCGCCGGCTCGACATAGGCCTGCGCCACCACCAGGCTGCCCGGGTTCAGCTCGTCCTTCACTTCGCCCGCGCCGGGCTGTGCAGCGGCGAACAGGCGCTCGTAAAGCCTCACCTCGGCCGGCACGGCATCGGCCGCCGCCACCCAGGTGATGTTGCCCTTGACCTTGATCGCGTCGGCACCCGGCGTGCCGCTCTTGGTGTCCGGCACCAGCTTCGCCTGCACCTCGACCAGCTTGCCGTCCCCATCGCGGGTGCCGCCCGTGCATTCGATGACGTGGCCGTACTTGAGGCGCACCTTGTTGCCGGGAAACAGGCGGAAGAAGCCCTTGGGCTGCACGTCCTCGTAATCGGTGCGCTCGATCCAGACCTCGCGGCCCAGCTTGAAGCTGCGCCTGCCCATTTCCGGATGGTGCGGGTGCACGGGTGCCGTGCATTCGTCGAGGAAGCCGGCGCCCATCGACTCGTCCCAATTGGTGATGACCAGCCGGACCGGGTCGAGCACGGCCATGGCGCGCGGTGCCACCGGGTCGAGGGTGTCGCGCAGCGCCGCCTCCAGGCTCGCATAGTCGATCCAGCCGCCCGACTTGGTGACGCCCGAGCGCTCGCAGAAGAGCTTCAGCGCCTCGGGCGTGTAGCCGCGCCGGCGCAGGCCTGCCAGGGTGGGCATGCGGGGGTCGTCCCAGCCGTCCACGTGGCCCTCCTCGACGAGTTGGCGCAGGCGGCGCTTGCTGGTGATGACGTGGGTGACGTTGAGGCGTGCGAACTCGTACTGGCGCGGATGCGGCGAGGCGATGAGGCCGCCCTCGGCCAGGCGGTCCAGCAGCCAGTCGTAGAAGGGGCGCTGGTCCTCGAACTCCAGCGTGCAGATGCTGTGGGTGATCTGCTCCAGCGCGTCTTCGATGGGATGGGCAAAGGTGTACATCGGGTAGATGCACCACTTGTCGCCGGTGTTGTGGTGGGTCGCGCGGCGGATGCGGTAGAGCGCCGGGTCCCGCATGTTGATGTTGGGGCTGGCCATGTCGATCTTCGCGCGCAGCACGGCGGCGCCGTCGGGTAACTGGCCGTCGCGCATGGCGCGAAAGCGCGCGAGGTTTTCGTCCGTCGTGCGGCCGCGAAACGGGCTGTCGGTGCCGGGGGTGTTGAAATCGCCGCGGGTCGCGCGGATCTGCTCGGCGCTCTGTTCGTCGACATAGGCCAGCCCGGCGCCGATGAGGTATTCGGCCGCACGGTACATGAAGTCGAAGTAGTTGCTGGCGAAGTAGACGTGCTCGCTCGGCTGGCCGGGGCGTGCCGGGTCGTCGGCAAGGCTGCAGTCGTAGCCCAGCCACTTCACCGCGTCGCGAATGGCGTCGACGTATTCCTGCTCCTCCTTCTCGGGGTTGGTGTCGTCGAAGCGCAGGTGGCACACGCCGCCGTATTCGCGGGCCAGCTCGAAGTTGAGCCAGATGCTCTTGGCGTGGCCGATGTGCAGGTAGCCGTTGGGCTCCGGCGGAAAGCGCAGGCGCACGCGGGCCGGGTCCTGCATGCCTTGGGCATGGTGCGCCGCATCGCCGGGAGAGCCGCCCCAGCGGCGGCCGGCATAGTGGCCCTGTTGGAGGTCGTTGTCGATGACGTGGCGCAGGAAATTGCTGGGTTTGGCGGGGTCGTGGTCGGCAGCGGAAGTCATCCGTTCATTCTAGGTTGCGCTTCAGCGGAGTTACTTTTGGAAACGTTCTTCACGGAGCAATGTGAACCGCGTTGACATTTCCTGCGTTCAATACGGACATGGACGCACGGCGTCCCCCTTACAAGGAGTCCCACCATGAGTGTCACCCGTTCCAATTTCTACAAATGGGCTGCCGTTGGCGCCGTCGCAGCGGGCGCGCTGTTCACCGCCGCCTCGGCCAATGCCCGCGGCGACGTGAGCTGGTCGGTCGGCATCAGCGCACCTGGCGTCGCGGTCGGCGTGGCGGCTCCCCCGGTGTACTACGCACCGCCGCCGCCCGTCTATTACCGTCCAGCTGCGCCCGTGTACTACGCGCCACCGCCGCCTGTCTATTACCGTCCGGCGCCCGTGTACTACGGTCCGCCGCCTGCGTACTACGGCCCGCCGCGCGGCTACTACCGCCATCACCACCATCGCGACTGGCGTTGATCGCAGACAGCCAAGATTGCCTGCTGTCACATGAAGGAACCGGCCCCGCGGCCGGTTTTTTCATGGCCGTTCCATCGGCGCCTACATCGCCTTGAAGAGGTGGGCGTAGAGGCGGCTGACGGGGATTTTCTCCGTACGGCCGCGCAGGGACAGGTGCAGCTTGCCGCTGTCGTCGCGGTGCACCGATTCGATGGCGTCGCTGCGCACGACGACCGCCCGGTGAACCTGCCAGAACAAGCCGGCGTCGAGTTGCGGCAGCAGCTGCTTCAGCGGCGTGCGGATCAGGTACTCGCGGGAAGCGGTGAGCACGCGCACGTACTTGTCGGCGGCCTCGAAGTACTGCACCTCCTCGACCGGCACCATGCGAACGGTGCTGCCCGCGCTGCCCGCGTCGCTGGCCGCAATCAGCTTGAGGGGTGCTGCACCCGCCAGGCCCGGAAGGGTTGCACCGCCGCCCGCTGCGGCCAGCAGCTGGCGCCACTGCGACAGCGTGCCAGCCAGCGCATCCTCGGCGCTGGGCGCGGGACCGTCGCGCTCCCGTGGCTCCAGCGTCTGGCGCAGCCGCGCGACCGTGCGCCGGAGCCGTTCCGGCTGCACGGGCTTGAGCACATAGTCGATGGCCTGCGCATCGAAAGCCCGGGCGGCATATTCGTCGTAGGCGGTCACAAAAACCAATTGCGGCATCGGCGCCTCGTCGGTGGGCCAGCTGTCGGCCAGCTCCGCGGCGGCGGCCAGGCCATCCTGCCCCGGCATGCGGATGTCGAAGAACAGCACTTGCGGCAGCAGTCGCAATGCCTCGCGCACCGCGCTGTGGCCATCGGCCACGGTGGCGAGCACCTCCAGCTCGGGCCAGGCGGCCGACAGCTCGGCGCGCAGGGCCTGCGCCAGCAGGGGCTCGTCTTCGGCAATGAGGGCAGTCGTCTTCATGGGGGGAGCGGGAAAGTGATGGTGGCGCAGGTGCCGCCGGCCGGGTGCGATGCCAGCTGCAGCGCGCCTTGCGTGCCGTAGACGGTGGCCAGGCGTTCCCGCACCTGCGAGAGGCCGAAGCCTCCGTCCGGGGCCGGAACGCCGGCGCTTTCGGCGATCCCTGCACCGGTGTCGCGCACCTCGACGACCAGGCGCCGGCCTTCGCGCCGCGCGCCGATGACGATCTCGCCGCCCTCGACCTTCGGCTCCAGCCCGTGGCGGATCGCGTTCTCCACCAGCGGCTGCAGCAGCAGCGGCGGCACGGGCACCTCGCGCAGATCATCGGGCAGCTCGAGCCGGTAGGCGAGCCGCGGGCCCATGCGCACGGACATCAGCTCCAGGTAGTCGCCCAGCCGCTGGAACTCGGCCGACAGCGGGTGTGCGAGCGAGCGCGAGCCGCTGAGGGTCACGCGCAGGTAGCTGTTGAGGCGGTCGAGCATGGCCACGGCGCGCGGCGGATCGGTGGCGATCAGCACGCGGAGGTTGGCCAGCGTGTTGAACAGCATGTGCGGCTCGAGCTGGGTTTCCAGCAGCTTGAGGCGCGCATCCGCGGCGTCGCGCTGGGCCAGCGCGATCTCGCCTTCGAGGTACTTGCTCTTGCCGCGGCTGTAGTAGAAGTAGCAGATGACCACGCCGGCCGCCACCGTGATCATGGCCGTGGAGGCCAGCTTGTCCCGCGAGAGGCTCAGCAATTCCAGCATGGGCTTGCCGGTCCAGGCGTCTCCGATCGCGTTGCCGCCCAGGAAGCCGGCCACGATGCCGGCAATGACCAGCGCGATGCCGCGCCAGCCGTGCGGCCAGGGCGTGGCATCGCGGCCGGCGAGCATCAGCCTGCCGACGTCGACCACCAGCCAGCTGATGAGCCCGATCGAGAGCGAATAGACGAATTGCGGCGCCCACGCGCCACGGCCCGAGATCGACAGCGCAACCGCGATGACGCAGCAGAACCCGGCCGTCGAGATGCCGTGCCGCAGAACGTGCCGGAGGTTTTCCGGCGAGAAGTTGCGTGCCGGCGCTTCGTTCACCCGCGGTCTCCGCCGCGCAGCGCCTTGCGTTCGCGTTCGAGCAGACGGTCGTAGAAATTGCCGCCCGGTGCCACGAAGAACACCACGGCGCCGTGAATCAGCAGCCCGAGGCCCCAGCCGAGCAAGGGGTACATGGCCCAGTTCTGCCCCCGCGAGCTCGCCAGGACGACGAGGAACAGGTTGACCAGCACATAGACGGTGGCATGGATGTACCAGCCCATCTTGGCGCCGGCGCGGCGGCGCGCGCGGCGTTCGAGGCGATCCGTGGAGGGGTGAAGGTCGTCGGTCATGTCGGTCTTTCGATGGAACAGGGATTCTTGCGGAAGAAGAAGGGGAACGGCGGAAAAAGCCGCGCCGTATCGATCAGGCGCCGACCGCGGGCAGGGCCCCGGCGGTGTTGCGAATCGCCAGCTTCCAAAGGCGCAGGGTGCGGGCGGCAAAGATGCCGCTGAAGGCGCCGTACAGTGTGCCGATGCCCAGGGCGAAGCCGGTATGGCGCGCCACTTCCGGATGCATCGCCAGCAGCACGCCCACGGCGTACTTCGTGAAGAAGATGCCCATCATCAGCGCCAGCGGCGCGGCGCTTCCGGGCAGGTGGAAGGTGCGGGTCGCGGCGTTGTAACGCGTGGCGGCCGGCAGCGGCCAGCGCTGCACGGTCAGCAGCAGCACGCTGACCGCGCCGGCCCAGCCAAGCAGGGCGACCGGCGAATCGCCGAAGGCCGAGAGCATCCCGAAGAAGGACAACCCGGCCATGGCCACGGGCAGCACCGTCACGCGCACCAGGCTCACGCTGCTGGCGAACATCTGCTTGATGCCCAGCCAGACGAGCAGGGCGAAGAGCACGAATACCCAGCGAGGGGTGTGGGTCAGGATCTGGGTCAGCATCTGCATGGTGTTTCTCCGTTGAAGAGGGTTCGGAAGCGTCGATGGGGGACTGTGCCGAGCGGCCCGCACACCCGCCACGGCCTTGCGACGAACTGCAGTGGACCGGCGCGAGTTGCAATCCGCTGTCGCCGGACGCAATGCGCAACGCCGGCTTTACCGGGGCTTTACGGTTTATGGGAACTGGGCGCTACGATTCGGCGCTCCACTAACGGCTGCTTGCGAACCGCCCCGTTGCCGATGTCCTTCCCTACTTCAGAGCCCCCAGCCACCGCCCCCCTTGCCGAACCGCCGGCGCCGCGGCCGCCTTCGCGCCGCAGGCTTTGGCTGGGGAGCCTGGCCGCGCTGCTGCTCGTGGTGGTCCTGGGCGGCGTCGCCTGGTACCTGATCAAGCGCTCGGGCGAGCCGGTCGCCGGCCGCGCCGGCTTCGGCCCGCCCGGTTCGACCGTCGGCCATGCGGTGGCGCGCCGGGCCGAACTGCCAGTCACCATCGATGCGCTCGGTACCGTGACGCCGCTGGCGACCATCACCCTGAAGCCGCAGGTCGGCGGCGTACTCACCGAGGTGCTCTACACCGAGGGGCAGGCGGTGGCAAAGGGCCAATTGCTGGCCCGCATCGATCCACGGCCCTACGAGCAGGCGCTGATGCAGGCCCAGGGCACGCGCGTGCGCGACGAGGCGCAACTGGAAGCCGCGCGCGTGACGCTGGCGCGCTACCGCACGCTGCTCACCCAGGACTCCATCGCGCGCCAGGACGTGGACACCCAGGCGGCGCTGGTCAAGCAGCTCGAAGGCACGGTGACCACCGATCGGGCCTCCGAGGCCGCGTCCAGGCTCAACGTCGAATACACGCGCATCACCGCGCCGGTGGCCGGGCGCATCGGCCTGCGCACGGTCGATCCCGGCAACACGGTGACGGCCAACGCGGCCACCGGCATCGCGGTGATCACGCAGATGAACCCGATCGACGTGCAGTTCGCCGTGCCGCAGGACCGCCTGCCCGACATCCAGGCCCAGCTCGCCAAGGGCGTGGCGCTGCCGGTCAGGGCGACGGATCGCACGCGCAGCACCACGCTGGACACCGGCACGTTCTCCACGCTCGACAACGTCGTGGACACCAGCACCGGCACCGTCAAGGGCAAGGCTCGCTTCGCCAACGCCCAGACCACGCTGTTTCCGAGCCAGTTCGTCAACGTCCAGATGACGCTGCGCACCGTCGATGCGGTGGTGGTGCCCGTGACGGCCGTGCGCACCGGGCCCACCGGGAGCTATGTCTACGTGATCAACGAGGACCGCACCGTCTCCATGCGGACGGTCAAGCGGGGCGAGTCGACGGTCGAGCTGGCAGCGATCAGCGAGGGCCTCGAGGCCGGCGAGAAGGTGGTCACCGAAGGCGGCGACCGCCTGAAGGAGGGCGCGCAGGTGGTGCTGCAGGGGGACAAGCCGGTGGCCGGCCCGCGCCCTGGCGCCTCCGGTCCGCGGGGCCCGCGCGGCGAGGGCCGGCGCCGGCCTCCGCCGCAGTGAGGCAGCCCCGATGAGCCCGTCGCGCCCCTTCATCGAGCGGCCGGTGGCGACGGCCTTGCTGATGCTTGCGATCGTGCTCGCGGGCCTGGTGGGCTTCCGCTTCCTGCCTCTGGCCGCCCTGCCGCAGGTGGACTACCCGACCATCCAGGTGCAGACCCTGTACCCGGGCGCCAGCCCGGAGGTGATGAGCCGCACCGTCACCGCGCCCCTGGAGCGCCAGTTCGGGCAGATGGCGGGGCTCGACCGCATGAGTTCGGTGAGCTCGAACGGCGTCTCCATCGTCACCCTGCAGTTCGCGCTCGACCAGACGCTGGACGTGGCCGAGCAGCAGGTGCAGGCTGCGATCAACGCCGGCGGTTCGCTGCTGCCGGCCGACCTGCCGGCGCCGCCGGTCTATGCCAAGGTCAATCCGGCCGACGCCCCGATCCTCACGCTGGCCGTGAGTTCCAGCACCATGCCGCTGACCGAGGTGCAGAACCTCGTCAACACCCGCCTCGCACAGAAGATCAGCCAGGTGGCCGGCGTCGGCCTGGTCTCGCTCTCGGGCGGGCAGCGCCCCGCGGTGCGCATCCAGGCCGACACCAATGCGCTCGCCTCGGTGGGCATCGGCCTGGACACGCTGCGCACCGCGATCGCCGCGGCCAATGCCAACAGCGCCAAGGGCAGCTTCGACGGCCCGCAGCGCGCCTACACCATCAATGCCAACGACCAGCTGGTCGCCGCGGCCGACTACAAGAACCTGATCGTCGCCTGGAAGAACGGCGCGCCCGTGCGCATGACCGATGTCGCGCGCGTGGTGGACGGCGCGGAGAACACGCAACTCGGCGCCTGGGCGGCGGCGCGCCCGGAATCGAAGGACGGGCAGGACGCGGCTGCCCCGGATGCCGGGATCTACCCCGCGATCATTCTCAACGTGCAGCGCCAGCCCGGCGCCAACGTGATCGGCACTGTCGACGCCATCAAGAAGCAGCTGCCGGAACTCCAGGCCTCGCTGCCCGGCGCCCTCAAGGTCGAGGTGCTGAGCGACCGCACCACGGGCATCCGTGCCTCGGTGCACCATGTGCAGCTCGAGCTTGCCCTGGCCGTGGTGCTGGTGGTGCTGGTGATCTTCCTGTTCCTGCACAGCGTGCGCGCCACGGTCATCGCCAGCATCGCGGTGCCGATCTCGCTCATCGGCACGCTGGGCCTCATGTACCTGCTGGGCTACAGCCTCAACAATCTGAGCCTGATGGCGCTGACCATCGCCACCGGCTTCGTGGTGGACGATGCCATCGTCATGATCGAGAACATCGCGCGCTACCTGGAGGAGGGCGATCCGCCCTTCACCGCCGCGCTCAAGGGAGCGACGCAGATCGGCTTCACCATCATCTCGCTGACGGTGTCGCTGGTGGCGGTGCTGATTCCGCTGCTCTTCATGGGCGACGTGGTGGGGCGGCTGTTCCGCGAATTCGCGGTCACGCTGGCGATCACCATCCTGATCTCGGCCGTGGTGTCGCTCACGCTCGTGCCGATGATGTCTGCGCGATGGCTCAAGCCGCAGGCCGAAGAGGGCGGCCGCTTCGGCGCCCGCGTGCAGGATTTCTTCGGGCGCGTGATCGCGCGCTACGACACCTGGCTGCAGTGGGTGCTGCGCCATCAGCCCCTGACGCTGGTCGTGGCGGCACTGACACTGGCGCTGACGGTGCTGCTCTACGTCGCCATTCCCAAAGGCCTGTTCCCCACGCAGGACACCGGGCAGCTGCAGGCGCGCATCGAGGCGGCGCAGGACGTGTCCTATGCGCGCATGGCCGAGCTGCAGAAGGCTGCGGCCGGTGCCATCCTGGCCGACCCCGACGTGCGCAGCCTCAGCTCGGTGGTGGGCGTGGATGCGGCGAACAACACCGCGCTCAACACCGGGCGCATGCTGATCAACCTGCGCTCGGCGCGCGACGACCAGGCTGTTGTGATGCAGCGGCTGCGCGAGCGGGTGAACGCGGTGGCCGGCGTGACGCTCTACCTGCAGCCCACGCAGGATCTGACGATCGATGCCGAGACCGGCCCGACCGAGTTCCGCGTGGCGCTCGAGGGTGTGGACACCACGGTCGTGAATGGTTGGGCGCAGAAGCTGGCAGAGCGGCTGCGCCGCACGCCGCAGGTGCGCAATGCCACCACCGACGCCGGTGCGCAGGGCCTGGCTGCCTACGTCGACATCGACCGCAACACTGCCTCGCGTCTGTCGGTCACGGCCAGCTCGGTCGACGATGCGCTCTACAGCGCTTTCGGCCAGCGCATCGTCTCCACCATCTTTACCGAGACCAACCAGTACCGGGTCATCCTGGAGGCGCAGCGCGAGGCGCTTGCGTCGCCGCAAGGGCTGGGCAACCTGCAGCTGCGCACCGGCGCCGGCACGCCGACGCCGCTGGCCTCGCTGGCCACCGTGCGCGAGCAGCTCGCGCCACTGCAGATCACGCGCGTGGCGCAGTACCCGGCCGCCACGGTGGGCTTCGACACCGCGCCCGGTGTCGCGCTGGGGAAGTCGGTCGCGGCGATTCGCGACGCGGCCAGGGAGATCGCCCTGCCGGCCAGCGTGCGGCTGAACTTTCTGGGCGCGGCCGGCGCCTACGAGAGGTCGCTCACCAACCAGCTCTGGCTGATCCTCGCGGCGGTGGTGTGCGTGTACATCGTGCTGGGCGTGCTCTACGAGAGCTACATCCATCCGCTGACGATCTTGTCGACGCTGCCATCGGCCGGCGTGGGCGCGCTGCTGGCGTTGATGGTGACGGGCAACGACCTCGGGGTGATCGGGATCATCGGCATCATCCTGCTGATCGGCATCGTGAAGAAGAACGCGATCATGATGATCGACTTCGCGATCGACGCCGAGCGGCATGGAGGGAAGTCGCCGCAGGAGGCGATCCACCAGGCCGCGCTGTTGCGCTTCCGGCCGATTCTGATGACGACGCTGGCGGCGTTGTTCGCGGCGCTGCCGTTGATGTTCGGATGGGGCGAGGGCGCGGAGCTGCGGCGGCCCCTGGGGCTTGCGATCTTCGGGGGGCTGGTGGTGAGCCAGGTGCTGACCCTGTTCACGACGCCGGTGATTTATCTGGCCTTCGATCGGATGGGGCGCAGGTTCGGGGGGAAGCGCGATGCCGCGCACGCCGCTTGAGGGCCGCAGATGAACCTCTCCCGCCCCTTCGTCGAACGCCCCATCGCCACCGTCCTCCTGACCATCGGCATTGCCCTGGCCGGGATCGTCGCCTTCTTCGCCCTGCCGGTCTCTCCGCTCCCACAGGTCGACTACCCCACCATCTCCGTCCAGGCGAGCCTGGCCGGCGCCAGCCCGAGCACCATGGCCTCGAGCGTGGCGACGCCGCTGGAGCGCAGGCTGGGCATCATTCCAGGCGTCAATGAACTGACCTCGACCAGCTCCAACGGCTCCGCGCGGATCACGCTGCAGTTCGACCTCAGGCGCAACATCGACAGTGCCGCGCGCGAGGTGCAGGCCGCCATCAACGCTGCCCGTGCCGACCTGCCCGCCACGCTGCGCAGCAACCCGACCTACCGCAAGCGAAACCCGGCCTCGGCGCCCGTGATGATCCTGGCGCTTACCTCCAAGACGCGCACGCCAGGCCAGATCTACGAGGCGGTGTCCAACATCGTGAGCCAGCGCCTGTCGCAGGTCGAAGGCGTGGGCGAGGTCGAGATCGGCGGCGGCTCGCTGCCGGCGGTGCGGGTGGAGCTGGAGCCCTTCTCGCTGAACCGCATGGGCATCAGCACCGAGGACGTGCGCGCCGCGATCCAGGCCAACAATGCGAACCGGCCCAAGGGCGCGATCGAGAGCGGCGACCGCCGGCTGCAGATCTACACGCCTGCGCCCGGCCGCCGGGCCGCCGACTACCGCGACCTGGTGATCGCCTGGCGCAACAACGCGCCGGTTCGCCTGGGCGATGTCGCCCGCGTCATCGACAGCGTCGAGAACACCCGCACGCTGGGCCTCTTCAACGGCGAGCCGGCGGTGGTGATACTGGTCACGCAGGCGCCGGGCGCCAACATCATCGAAACGGTGGACGGTATCCGCGACCTGATGCCCGAGCTGCGCGCGCAGCTGCCGCAGGACATCGACATCCAGATCGCTTCTGACCGGACCAACTCGATCCGCGCGTCGCTGCGCGAGATCGAGACCACGCTGATGATCTCGATCGTGCTGGTGGTGCTGGTGGTGGGCCTCTTTTTGCGGAAGGCACGCGCCACCATCATTCCGGCGGTGGCGACGGTCGTCTCGTTGCTCGGCACCTTCGTCGTGATGCGCCTGCTGGGCTTCAGCCTCAACAACCTGAGCCTGATGGCGCTCACCGTGGCCACCGGGTTCGTCGTCGACGATGCGATCGTGGTGCTGGAGAACACGGCACGCCATGTCGAGGCCGGCATGAAGCGCATGGAAGCGGCGCTGCGTGGCGCGCGCGAGGTGGGCTTCACCGTGTTGTCGATCAGTCTGTCGCTCGTGGCGGTGTTCATCCCGCTGCTGTTCATGGGCGGGCAGGTGGGGCGGCTGTTCCGCGAGTTCGCCGTGACGCTCTCGGCTTCGGTGCTGATCTCTCTGGTGATCTCGCTGACCACCACACCCATGCTGTGCGCCATGCTGTTGCGCAGCGAAGCGGAAGAACCCAGGACGAAGCGGGGCCGCGTGCTGAGCTGGCTGGGCAGCCGCTTCGAACGCGCCTGGAACTGGACCTTGCGCGTCTACGCCCACAGCCTCGACTGGGCGCTTGCCAGCAAGGGCGTGGTGATGTTGGTGCTGCTGGCAGTGATCGGCCTCAACGTCTACCTCTTCAACGCCATTCCCAAGGGCTATTTTCCGCAGCAGGACAACGGCCAGCTCAACGCCGGCATCCGGGCCGACCAGAGCATCTCCTCGGTGGCCGTCGCCGACAAGCTGCGCCAGGCGGTGGACATCATCCGCAAGGACCCGGCGGTGGCAACCGTGGTCGGCTTCTCCGGTGGAGGTCGCGCGGGTGGCGGCTTCATGTTCGTCAACCTGAAGCCGCTGGGGCAGCGCACCGAGAAGACGCAGGCTGTCATCGACCGCCTGCGCCCGCAGCTCGGCCAGCTCACCGGCCTGCGCGTGTTCCTGTTCCCGGTGCAGGACCTGCGCATGGGCGGGCGTTCCAGCAACTCGAGCTACCAGTACACGCTCAAGAGCGACAACCTCGAGGACCTGCGCAAGTGGACCGGCAAGCTCGCCGAACGGCTGCGCCAGGAGACCGCGCTCACCGACATCGACAGCGACGACGCGGCCAACGGCGTCGAGACCTTCGTCGAAGTGGACCGCGACGCCGCGGCGCGACTGGGCGTGACCTCGAGCGCGGTCGACAGCGCGCTCTACAACGCCTACGGGCAGCGCTCGGTCGGGACCATCTACGACGAGCTCAACCAGTATTCGGTGATCATGGAGTGGGCCCCGCGATTCCAGCGCGCGCCGATTGCGCTGAAGGACCTCTACGTGCCCTCGACGCTCAATGCGGTTGCCAACGCGAGCGGCGCGACCACCGTCACCACGCTCAAGGCCAACACCGACGCAGCGACCGGCACCTCGACCACCACCTCCGCCAACCCGGCCTCGCGCACCTCGTCGGCCGGGCAGCAGATCGCGACGACCACCACGCCGATGGTGCCGCTCGCGGCCTTCGCCAAACTCAGCGAGCGCGCGGTGCCGAGCTCCATCGACCACCAGGACACCGAGCTTGCGAGCACCGTCTCCTTCAGCCTGGCCGAGGGCGTGAGCCTGGCGGATGCGAAGCGCATCGTGGCCCAGGCGGAGGCCGACATCGCGATGCCTGTCAACGTGCGCGGCAGCTTCCAGGGCACGGCACTGGCGGCGCAGCAGTCGCAGGCGCAGCAGCTGTTCCTGATCTTCGCGGCGCTGGTCGTCATCTACATCGTGCTGGGCGTGCTGTACGAGAGCCTGGTGCATCCGATCACCGTGCTGACCACGCTGCCCTCGGCGGGCGTGGGCGCGGTGCTGGCGCTGCTCATGTTCCGGATGGAGTTCTCGATCATTGCGCTGATCGGCGTGTTCCTGCTGATCGGCATCGTCAAGAAGAACGCGATCCTGATCATCGACTTTGCGCTCGAGGCCGAGCGCGCGCGCGGCCTGAGCGCGGTGGAAGCCGTGCGCGAGGCCTGCCTGCTGCGCTTCCGCCCGATCCTGATGACCACACTCGCCGCCGCGCTGGGCGCCTTGCCGCTGGCAGTCGGTTTCGGCGAAGGCGCCGAACTGCGCCAGCCGCTGGGCGTGGCCATCATCGGCGGCCTGATCGCAAGCCAGCTGCTGACGCTGCTGACCACGCCCGTGGTCTATGTGCTGCTCGACAAGCTGCGCCGCCGCCCCGCCAACGAAAAGTACCTGAGCCGCAACGCCTCCGATCCTTCCCTCTCTCCAGCCACCTCTCTGGCTCCTTCTTCGTCTCCCTCTGGGAGCGGGCTGGGCTGAGGGCAGCGGCCCTTGATGACCTCGCAACGACCATGACCGTTCCGAATCCCTTGCTTCAACGCCCTGTTCGCTGCACCGCCGCCGTCCTGTTGACCCTGGCCCTCGCCGCCTGCGCCGTGGGCCCGCGCTACGAGCAGCCCACCACCGCCATGTCCTCAAGTTGGAAAGAGGCGCCCGCCGCCGAAGGCTGGCTTCCCGCCGTCCCCGCCGATGCCCTGGACCGTGGCGAATGGTGGAAGCTGTTCGGCGACCCCGTGCTCGACGACCTGGCCGCCCGCGTGCAGGTCTCCAACCAGAACATCGCCGCTGCGGTGGCCAGCTACACGCAGGCGCAGGCCGTGGTGCGGGAGCAGCGTGCCGCGCTGTTCCCGTCGGTCTCGGCCGGCGGCAGTGCGAACCGTTCGGGCGCGCGCAACAGCTCGCCCGGCAACACCGCCAGTGCCTCGCTGCGCGCCGATTGGGCGCCCGACGTCTGGGGCCGGCTGCGCCTGGCAGTCGGGGGTGCGCAAGCCACTGCCCAGGCCAGCGAGGCTGACCTGGCTGCGGCGCGCCTGTCGGCGATCGGCGCGCTCGCCACCAACTACTTCTCGCTGCGCGAGGCGGATGCCGAGCTGCGTCTGCTGGATGTCACGCTGGAGGGCTACCAGCGCAGCCTGGAGATCGCGCGCAATCGCTACAACGCGGGCATCGTCGCCCAGACCGACGTGCTGCAGGCGCAAACGCTCTACGTCACCACGCAGGCCGAGCGCGTGGCGCTGAAGCGGAACCGCGACACGCTGGAACATGCGATTGCCGTGCTGGTCGGCGCCGCGCCGGCCGACTTCAGCCTGGCCGCGGTCGACTGGACGCCGACCGTGCCTGGTGTTCCGGCAGGCGTGCCTTCGACACTGCTGCAGCGCCGACCCGACATCGCTGCTTCCGAACGCGCGGTCGCGGTGGCCAATGCGCAGATCGGCATTGCGCGCACCGCCTACTTTCCGAGCTTCGGCCTGAGCGGCACGCTCAGCAGCAACGCGAGCCGCGTGGGCGATCTGTTCAATGCCTCGAACACCTTGTGGTCGCTGGGCCTGTCCGTTGCGCAGACGGTGTTCGACGCCGGCGCCATTGGCGCCCAGGTCGACCAGGCGAAGGCGGCGCACGAGGCGGCAGTGGCACGCTATCGCCAGACCGTGCTGACCGCCTTCCAGGACGTCGAGGACCAGCTCACCGCGGGCGCGAGCCTGGCGCAGCAGGAAGGCCTGCGGCGCGAGGCGTCGGCGGCGGCGGATCGCAGCGAGCAGCAGTTCCTGAATCGCTATCGGCAGGGGCAGGTGAGCTACACCGAGGTCGTCACGGCGCAGGTGTCGGCGCTCAATGCACGGCGCACGCTGCTGCAGTTGCAGGTGAGCCGGCAGAGTGCGGCGGCGGCGCTGATTCAGGCCCTCGGTGGAGGATGGCACGCGGAGTGGACGGGGAGTGCGGCGCCGCGCTGATTTCCCGAACGCCGGCGCTCGACCGGGCGTGCCGGAGCGAATCATTTCTCGTTTTTTGTCGCATCTGTCTGACGGCGGAGGCGGGCGTTCCTAGCATTCGGCGGTCGCAGGCCCTTTGGGTTGAAGAGCAGCGGCCTGAGCTTCCGGCATGTGCGCGGGAGCGGGTGGCCGGCGCGCTGGCGGCATTGCCCGCCCCCTGCGCGCGCTGCGCGCGTGGGTCCCGAGACCACCCGTGGACCTTCCTCCATGAACAGAATGCATCGCAGCCTTTGGAATCCCGCGCTGGGCGCCTGGGTGGCTGCTCCCGAAAGCGCGCGTACGCGCGGCAAGCGCAGCGCTTCGCGCATAGCCCGCGCTTCTGCGCTGATGGCCGCCGTGTGGTGCACGGGCATGCCTGCCGCCCGCGCGTGCACTGCCGCCACCACCGCCCAATTGGCCGCCTGCATCACGGGCAGCGATGCCGTCATCGATCTCGCCGCGTCCATCAAGCTGAACGCACAGCTGCCGGTGATCGGGCGAGAAGTCACGATCAATGGCCACGGCCACAGCCTCGATGGCGACGGGATGTTCCGGGGCTTCTTCATCGGCTCGGGCACCACCACCGTCAACGGCTTGACGATGCAGAACCTGGTGGCGCAGGGCGGCAAGGGTGGCTCGGAGTCCTTTCCGGGCGGCGGCGGCATGGGCGCAGGCGGTGCGGTGTTCGTGGTCGGTAGCGCCGGAGCCATCCTGAACGACGTCATCGTCGTCGACAGCCGCGCCGTCGGCGGCAGCGGCGGCAGCAGGAGCGGGGCGCCGAGCAGGGCCGGCGGTGGCGGAATGGGGGGCGATGGCAGCAGCGGCAATCCCGACGCAGCGGGCGCCGGTGGTGGCGATGGCGGCGGCGGCTTGTTCGCCCCCGGCTTGGCGAGCCGGGCCGGGAGCAGTATCGGCGGCAATGGGGGCGGCCCGGCGGGCGGCCTCGGCACCGGCAACGATGGCCTCGACGGCGGGCTGTACAGCGGTGGCGGAGGCGGCGGCAGGGACGAGGGCGCCGGCGGAGATGGCGGCCTGGGCGGCGGTGGTGGCGGCAGTGGTGGCAGCAGCGGCTCTGCCAGTTTCAGCTATGGGGGCAACGGAGGTTTCGGCGGCGGCGGCGGCGGCGGCATCACCCGGGGAGGCAGCGGCGGATTCGGCGGCGGAGGCGGCGGCGGCAACGGCTTTGCCGGGGCTGCCGGTGGCTTCGGTGGCGGCGATGGAGGGATCGGCTTGCGCGGCATCGCGGGCGGCGGCGGGGCTGGCATGGGCGGCGCCATCTTCGTCATGGATGGCGGCTCGCTCACCCTGGGCGGCAATACCGAGGTGCGCGGCAACGGCGTCTCTGCCGGCGCGAGCGGAGGCGGCGTCGCACAAGACGGCTCGGCCTTCGGCTCCGGCATCTTCATGCAGGGCGGGGGCAGCACGCTTGCCTTCGTGCCTGCCGTCGGAAACACGCAGACCGTCGCCGACACAATCGCCGACCAGACCGGCTCCGGCGGCACCGGTGGCAATGCCGGCAGCATCGGCCTGACCCAACGAGGCGCCGGAAGGCTGGTGCTCTCGGGCGTCAACACGTACAGCGGCGGAACCACCGTCACCGCAGGGTTGCTGTCGATTTCGGCCGACGACAACCTCGGATTGCAGTCGTCCCTGTTGACGCTCGACGGCGGGGCGCTGCAGAACACCGCAGCCTTCACGACCACGCGCTCCATCACCCTGGGGAACGCCGGCGGGGGCTTCCAAACCGATGCCGACCTGAGATCCACCGGCGTCATCGCGGGTGCCGGCGGCTTGATCAAGACCGGCCAGGGCACGCTGACGCTCGCCGGTACCAACACCTACAGCGGCGGCACCACGATCAAGGCCGGCGAACTGGCGGTCTCGGCTGATGCCAACCTGGGAGCGGCCTCGGGTGCGCTCATCTTCGATGGCGGGATTCTTCAGGTCACGGACGCCACGTTCAGGTCCACCGCTCGCACCATCCAAATGAACGCGAACGGCGGCGGCTTCGACATCGTTCCGTCCTTCGGGACCTTCACGCTCGCGCAAGTACTCACAGGCGACGGTGGCTTGACGAAGAAAGGAGCCGGCACCCTGATGCTGACGGCAGCCAACACCTATGCAGGGGGCACCACGCTGGAAGGCGGCGTGCTGTTCGTCGCCCAGGACAGCAACCTGGGCGTGGCGTCGGGCCGGCTGACCTTCGACGGCGGCATGCTGCGCAGCGGGGCTTCATTCAACACCGGGCGCAACATGGACCTCCGCGCGGGTGGCGGCAGGTTCCTGATCAACAACTTCGTCACGGCAAGCGGCGTCGTCAGCGGTGAGGGCGCGTTGACCCTGACCGGCGTCGGCCGTCTCACGCTGACGGGCGTCAACACCTACTCGGGTGGTACGACGATCAGCGGGGGCGAGCTGAGGGGCAGCGCGGCCAGTTTCGGCAGCGGCGCCATCGTCAACGACGCCGCGTTGCTGATCCAGCAGCCCGAGGACGCCACCCTTGCCAACGCGATCTCCGGCAGCGGCGCCGTGACGAAGACGGGGGCCGGCAGGCTGACGCTTTCGGGCGCAAACACCTACACGGGAGGCACCACCATCAGCGCGGGCACGCTCGCCGGCAGTGCCACCGGTTTCGGCAGCGGCGCCATCGCCGACAACGCCGCACTCCTGATCGAGCAGTTCGGCGACGCCGTGTTCGGCAACACCGTTTCGGGCAGCGGCACGGTCACCAAGGCCGGTGCCGGCACCTTGACGGTCACGGGCACCAACACCTACAGCGGCGGCACCACGCTCTCGGGCGGCAAGCTGTCGGTTTCAAATGAAGCCAACCTCGGCGCAAGCACCGGCGCGCTCGCTTTCGACGGCGGCGTTCTCCAGGTCACGGGCACTGCATTCGGCTCCACCGCTCGCGACATCCGTTGGGGCGCGAACGGAGGTGGCTTCGACATCGTGCAGGACGCCGCGACCTTCGTCGTCGGCCAGTCGCTCACGGGAAACGGCGCGCTGACGAAGGAGGGCGCGGGCACACTGGCGCTGTCGGGTGCCAACAGCTACTCGGGAGGCACCACCAACAACGCGGGCACCTTGAGGCTCGAAGCCGGCGGAACGCTGGCGGGTTCAATCCTCAACAACGCGAAACTGGAGATCGCCAGTGCCGACACCGGCGCCATTGCCGCCATCCAGAACAATGCCGTGCTGAATTTTCGCGGTGCGGGTTCCGCGGGGCAGGCGGCCATCGCCAACAACGCGGTGACCGACTTCTTCGACGCCGCGACGGCCGGCAATGCCACCATCACCACCGCCGCCGGCGGCACGACCCGGTTCCACGATCGAAGCACCGCGGGCCAGGCGAGTTTCGTCACCGCGGCAGGCGGCGTCGTCGATTTTTCCGCGACCCTCGGTGCCGCCGGAGATGCAAGGCTCTCGGCAGGCGCCATCGAAGGTGCCGGCCGATATGCCCTCGGCGCCAACGCGCTCACCGTCGGCAGCGACGGCTCGTCTTCCACGGTAAGTGGTGTGATCGAAGGAATTGGCGGCTCGCTGGTCAAGGCAGGCACCGGCACACTGACCCTCGCCGGCGCCAACAGCTACACGGGCGGTACCACGGTCATGGGCGGTGTGCTGTCGGTCTCGGCGGACCAGAACCTGGGCGCTGCGTCGGGCGCACTGACGCTCGATGGTGCGACACTGCACACGTCAGCGGCATTTGCCACGGCGCGCGCGGTCAACCTCGGGCCACTCGGCGGCACCTTGCGGACGGACGTCGATCTGAACGTGAGCGGCGTTCTCGCGGGCCCGGGCAGCGTGACCAAGACCGGCGGCGGCATCCTGACGATCACGGGCGAGAACATCTACAGTGGCGGCACGGATCTCAAGCAAGGAGGCCTCGCGGTCGGCAACAACAGTGCACTCGGCACGGGACCACTGGCCATGCACGAAGGCACCGCGCTGCGCTTCGCTGCCGATGCGCTCACGCTGGCCAATCCGATCGCGTTCACCGAGGCCGTCGATCCCATCATCGATACGGGTGCCTTCACCGCCACGCTGTCCGGGGCCATCACCGGGCCAGGGGATCTGAGCAAGATCGGAAGTGGCACCCTTGTCGTCGCAGGCGCCAATGCCTACACCGGCGCGACGGCCGTGAGCGAAGGCACCTTGCGCGCCGGCAGCGCCAACACCTTCAGTCCTGCCTCGGCGCACAGCGTCGCCTCTGGCGCCATGCTCGATCTTGCCGGGTTCAGCCAGAGCGTCGCCGGTCTTGCCAACGCGGGCACCGTCTCCGTGGTGGGCGCGGCACCCGGCACCACCCTGACCGTCACGGGTCCTTACGTCGGCAATGACGGCTTGCTGCGCCTGGGCACGTCGCTTGGAGACAGCGCCAGCGCCAGCGACCGGCTGGTCCTCAGCGGCCCTGCGGCAGTTGCCAGCGGCCGCACCACCGTGCAGGTCGTCAACTTCGGCGGGTTGGGTGCGCTCACCACCGGGAGCGGCATCGAACTCGTCACCGCCCTCAATGGCGCCACTACCACCGCCCAGACCACCCGGGATGCATTTGCGCTGCAGGGTGGCCATGTCGATGCCGGGGCTTACGAATACCGCCTGCTGCCCGGAGACGCTGCGGGAGCCGGAGAGAACTGGTATCTGCGCTCCACCAGCACTTTGGTGGTCCCGCCGGGTCCCACGGGACCGGCTGGGCCTGGAACACCCGGAACGCCTGGAACACCCGGAACGCCTGGAACGCCTGGAACGCCCGGAACGCCTGGAACGCCCGGAACGCCTGGAACGCCCGGAACGCCTGGAACGCCCGGAACGACTGGAACGCCTGGAACGCCTGGAACGCCCGGAACGCCTGGAACGCCCGGAACGCCCGGAACGCCTGGAACGCTTGGAACGCCCGGAACGCCCGGAACGCCCGGAACGCCCGGAACGCCCGGAACGCCCTCGGCCGGATCACCTGGATTGGTGGACCCATCGGGATCACCGGATTCATCCAATTTTCCGATCTCGCCGATCTCGCCGACATCCCAGCTCGTGGCAATCCAGGTTCCGACTTATCGGCCCGAAGTCCCGCTCTTCGCCGCGCTGCCTGCCCAACTGCGCCAAGGCGATCTCGCCATGCTCGGCAACCTGCATCAGCGCATGGGCGGCGACGACATGAAGACGGCTGCCGGGGCTCAAGGCACTGCCGGAGCGACCACCGGCGAGCGCCGCGCCTGGGGCCGCGTGCTCAGCATCGGCCGCAACATCCGGCAAGGCGGCACCGTCAGCCCTCAAAGCGACGGGCGCCTGAGCGGCCTGCAGGCCGGCACCGACCTGTGGACCGATGCGAACTGGCGCGCCGGCCTCTATGTCGGCCAGCTCGACGGCGACGTGCAGGTCAAGGGCTTCGCGCGCGGCATCGCCAACCTCTCGGTGGGCAGCAACGACCTGCGCAGCCAGTACCTGGGCGGCTACGCCACCTACACCGACGCCAGCGGCTTCTACGCCGATGGCGTGCTGCAGGCCGGACGCCACCGCTACGAGGTCAAGCCACAGGCCAACCTGCGCACCAAGGGCAAGGCCAGCAGCCTGAGTGCCTCGCTGGAACTGGGCCAGTCCTTCGCGCTGGGCAAGGGCTGGCAGATCCAGCCGCAGGCGCAACTCGTGCATCAGCGCCTGGACTTCGACGACGTGGACATCGCCGGCGCGCGCGTGCATCAGGAGCGCGAGGGCAGCTGGCTCGCCCGCGTGGGTGTGCGCGTGAAAGGCGACGTCGCCACGAGCGCAGGCCGGCTGCAGCCGTATGCGCGGGTGAACCTGTACCGCGCCTCGGGCGGCAGCGATGTCACGCGCTTCATCAACCCGGCGGCCAGCACCGCCATTGCCAGCAGCAGGGGCAGCACCTCGACCGAGCTGGCCGCGGGCTTCACGCTGGGGCTGAGCGAATCGACCAGTCTCTACGGCGAGGTCGGCAAGCTGTGGGCATCAGGCGGAGATATGCGCGTGAAGAGCACCCTGAGCGGAGCCGCCGGCATCAAGGTGCGCTGGTAGAGGAGAGGCCCTGAACGGAGGCTGACCCACCTCCTCGCGATAATCGGCGCTCTTGAAAAAGGAGCGCGCGTGGATATCGTTTTGCTGGCCAAGGCCGCCATCATGGGCATCGTCGAGGGACTGACCGAGTTCCTGCCCATCTCGTCGACCGGACACCTGATCCTCGCCGGTTCGCTGCTGGGCTTCGACGACGAGAAGGCCAAGGTCTTCGACATCGCGATCCAGACCGGTGCGATCCTCGCCGTCATCATCGTCTACTGGCAGAAGATCCATTCCACTCTCGTGGCGCTGCCGCGCCAGCACAAGGCGCAGCGCCTGGTGCTCAACGTGCTGATCGGCTTCCTGCCGGCCGTGGTGCTCGGGCTTTTGTTCGGCAAGCTGATCAAGGCGCACTTGTTTACCGCGGTGGTGGTCGCCAGCACCTTCATCATCGGCGGCTTCATCATCCTCTGGGCCGAAAAGCGCCCGCCCGGCTCGGTACGGGTCGAGCACGTGGACGACATGACGCCCTGGGATGCGCTCAAGGTCGGACTGGTGCAGTGCTTCGCGATGATCCCGGGCACCAGCCGCAGCGGCGCCACCATCATCGGCGGCATGCTGTTGGGTCTGTCGCGCAAGGCGGCAACGGACTTCTCCTTCTTTCTGGCGATCCCGACGCTGATCGGCGCGGGTGCCTACAGCCTTTACAAAGAGCGAGCGCTGCTGTCGGTGGCAGATCTGCCCATGTTCGCGGTCGGCCTGGTCTTCTCCTTCGCCAGCGCCTGGCTTTGCGTGCGCTGGCTGCTGAAGTACATCAGCAGCCACAGCTTCGTGCCCTTCGCCTGGTATCGCATCGCCTTCGGCATCGTGGTGCTTGCGACCGCATGGAGCGGTGCGGTCGTCTGGGCTGACTGATGGACTAACGCGCAAAAAAAAGCCCCAGCAAAAGCTGGGGCCTTGGACCGGGCGATGAGCTCAGCGCTTTAGGGCACGTTCGAGCTGTGTACAGAGACGGGCCTGAACGGCAGGGCCAGCTTGCCCGCGAACTCGCCAGTGCCGTTCAGCGTGGGGCAGGCACCAGCGGTGGTGCAGAAGCCGCTGCTCGCATCAGGGTAGATCACGTCGCCGAAGCGGTAGTTGGCGATGCTGCCCCCCGAGTAGTCGGCCACCGTCAGGACGTCGCCCTTGGTCGAGTAGTTGTCGGCCATCGTCACCATGATCGGGTCCACTCGAGAGTCTTCCATGGTGCGAATCACGCTGCCGGTGGACGCCGTGTCACTGGTGTTCGCGATCTTGACCCAGCCCCACTTCCGGTTGGCCCGGTCGGTGAACAGGATCAAGTCGTTGATCGGGTCCGACACCCCCGAGTAGTCCTTGGCCGCGGCCAGGTACGTGATGTTGGTGCCCAAGCCGTAGACGGTGCCCGCCTGCTGGATATCCGTCGAGGCAGGCGTCGTCGGCTTCACGCCAGCGGCGTAGCGGCCGAGGGAGTAGAGCTGCAGGTTACCCCCCTCCGTCGCAATGGCGGCGCGAGCATATTGCGGGTTGGGACTCCAGAACGGGTAGGCGTCGATGCGCTGCTGTTCGTCCTTGCTCCAGTAGCTGCGCGTGGCCGTCGTCCACACCGCCGTCGGGCGCTGGGCCAGTGTCTCGGTCTTCACCACGACGGGCATGGCCTGCGGCTTGTCCGCCAGCAGGTACGGCCACTGGGTGGCGGCCAGGCCGACATTCTGCGTTTCCAGATTCGAGGCGGCGCTCCCCAGGTACATGTCGTTGGTGTACTTGAACAATGGCCCGAGATCGATGAACACCGCCTTCTTTTCGCTCTTGGAGACCACCACGACCGCGCCGCCCTTGGCATAGCGTTCGTAGTCCTCGCCCCCCGGCAGCAGCTTGGCCCGGTTGTTTGCCATCGGCGAGTCGAGCAGCTGGAAGTTGGAGATCTGTCCGGAAGCGTCGTACTTCAGCATCGAGGTGTACGGGTGGACGCCGGTGGTGGCGGCGATGCCCGTGGGCGCCTTGACGTCAGTGGGCAGATCCACGTAGCCGATGACCTTCATGAACACGTAATTGCCTTGGTCGGGGAAGCCCGGGTGCATCATGTCCATCCAGCCGTGCCACCAGTCGTAGCGCGCCTGTCCCGGCTGCCAGCCCTGCGGGGCCGAGCCGAGGGAGACGACGGCCACCTGGCCCTTGGTGTTCGGCACGTCCCAGCCGGACACCAGCGCGAACTCGCCGCCGCCGGTGACGGCGATCGCAGTCGGCACAAAGCCGACCTTGAACTTCGTGGAGGCGCGGTTTTGCGCGGTCAGGGTGCCCACCGTGTAGAGGCTTGCCGGCTTTGTCGGGCTTCCCTGCGTGGCAACCAGCGATAGGCGCGTAGAGGGGCTGTCCGCGGCGTTCTCGCCACGGTGCTCGGCCACTGGCAGGTCGGCCGGGTCGTTCTTCGCCAGAACCCCCCCGGCCAGGTAGTCGTCGATCGAGGTCGGCAGCAGCCGGCCTTGCTGCCACAGCACCTGCGGGCGCTGCTGGAAGGTCCGGCGGTCGGTCGCCGAGTTCTGGAGCCAGACGACCGAGTTCTCCACGCTCTGGCCTGCGGTCGGCACGCCGATGGTGGCAGCGTGGATCGACACGTACATGTTGTTCGTGGAGTCCTCGCGGCCCAGTTGGTAGACCGAGCCGATGCCGCTCATCACGCCGACGTCCGCGCGCTCGGGCAATGTCTGCACGCCGCTCTTGCTGGCGGGCGCTCCGTACTTGTAGGTGACGCCCACGTCGGAGTTGAACTTGTAGGCCATCGCCGCGTAGGCGCTGGGCACCACGGTTCCGGCGCTGTCGACGATGTCGCCGGCGGCCGCGCTGCCTGGGGACGGAGCTGGAGCTGGAGCTGGTGCCGGGGCGGGAGCAGGTGCCGGCGCTGGTGCTGGTGCTGGTGCAGGAGCGGGAGCAGGAGCAGGAGCAGGAGCAGGAGCAGGAGCAGGAGCAGGTGCGGGTGCAGGTGCTGGTGCAGGTGCAGGTGCAGTTATGGGCGCAGGCGCTGGACCGGCCGATACGCATGATTTTGCAGTCATGAACGCAGGGTCGCCACCAAAGAACGTGTTGGTGCAAGCGGCTGTTCCAGTGACTGACTTGCTGATCCAGCGCGAATCGGCGCCGTACTTCACAAGGGTGGGTGCGGGCACCGTGAACGAAGAACCTTCCTCGGCCAGCACAGTTCCTGCAGCGGGCGCGGCGGCCGGAGCAGGAGCAGGAGCAGGAGCAGGAGCAGGAGCAGGAGCAGGAGCAGGAGCAGGAGCAGTCGAGTTCTGCACATAGCATGCCTTCGCGACGTATTCCAGCGGGTCGCGGTCGAAAGTCGCATTGCTGCACACAACGCTGCCGGAGAGCTGCTTGCTCGTCCATGCTGACTTCGCGCCGTACTGCACCACCGTCGCGGCGGCCAGGTTGAACGTCTGGCCTTCATTGGCGACCTTGACCCAGCTCGAGTCGAGCTTGCTGATCAGCTCTGGCTCTTTGCCCGCGGCGGGCTCGGCTGTGGAGGCGGCCGCCGAAGAAGGCGTCGCATCCGTGCCTTGAGGGGAGGCAAAGCTGCCGCCTGCGCCGCTTCCTCCGCCTCCGCAGCCCGCGAGCGCACTTGCTGCCGCAACGCAAAGCAGAAGGGCGCGTTTTTCGATCTTGCTCACACTGAGTCTCCTCATTGGTTCGAAACTGAGAAAAAAGAAGTCCCCCTGCGCACTGGAAAGGCGCAAAGAACTTGGCGAAGAAATCGGGGAAGGGCTCGCCGGGGCGAGCGGCTACAGGGGCAGCACGGTGGGCGCGCTTTCCCCTGTTGCTAGTGCGTGGTCGGAGGTGGTGGCTGCGGATCGAATCCAGCGATCACGGCGGCAGCCCGGCCGTTCAAGAGAGCGTCATGTGTCGCGTCCCTTCTCGCTTGCCTGTTGGACTCGATCGTTGAACAGCTGCTAGACAGCGACGGCGTCGATCAGGCTCCGTAGCCTGCTCTTGAAGCGCATGCCGACCGAGGCGCTTTGGGGGCGCACTGCGATCGAAGAAGGCCGGCCGGCCTGGGTGGGCGCCCACATTTCGTCGCGCGAGGTGGTCGCGGCTCTGCCAGACTGAGGCGCGGCCAGCATCACGGAAGCCAGGAAGGCCGACTGGCCCGCTGCCTTCGACGCCGCGCTCAGCTGGCTCCAGTTCGATGGACGGGTGTTGGAAGGAAGCACTTCCAGATGACCCAGCAAGGAGCGGCTCACTTCCAGCAGTGCACTGGCGGAGGCCAGGCAGAAGTACACGGCGGACGGCGTTGCTTCCTGCTCGGCGCCCGGCCGCTCGAAAGGTGCTGCGGAGAACTCGTCGCGCGGCAGGCAATGATGTGCCGTGGCGGTGGTCTGGAGTGCGGAGAGCAACTGGTCGATCTCGTGCAGTGCGCGGTGCATGAGTTCGGTCTCGAGAAATGTGCTTGTCACGGAGAAGCTCCTGGACTGGCGCGAGACACCTCTGGAATCTGGCCACCGGGATCGGTCTCGCTCGATCAGTGGCTTGAATCCAGTGTTCCTTTTTGCCGGGCGGGTCGATAGGCCCGGAGGAGCCACGGCGCAGTTGCGCGGTGGCTCACGGCATGGAAGGGGGGCGTGGCCCGGGTCCGGCCATCCGCTCGCGTCGAGGGATGCGATCCGTTAACAATGACCGGATTGCATGCCCGGCGCCGTGCTGTCGACGATGCCAGGTGTACGTCGACGGTTGAGCCGGTTGGCCCGCTCGGATTGATCCGTGGCGGATTAATCCTTTTGTCAGGGGCGGGCGCGGAGAGCGCGGGGCGATCGCGCCCGAAGCGTCAGGCGCTCAGATGAGTTTTTCCTCGGGCGTCGAGATCTTTCGCAGCGGGCTGTGGCGTGTGGCCGGCATCTTGAGGGGATGCTCGGCGTAGGTGTCGTCCCAGACCGGGTCCTCGATGCTGTCGAACACTTCGCGCAGCTTCTGGCCCCAGCTGTTGTGGACCATGCGGTAGTACGGGTTGTCGGTGTCGATGCAGACGACCTTGTCGGTCTGGAGGCGGTTGGCCTCATACACGACCAGGTCCAATGGCAGGCCAACCGATAGATTGGACTTCATGGTGGAGTCCATCGAGACCAGTGCACACTTGGCAGCTTCGTCCAGCGGCGTGTCGGGTGTCAGCACGCGGTCGAGCACGGGCTTGCCGTATTTGGACTCGCCGACCTGGAAATAGGGTGTCTCGGTGGTGGCCTCGATGAAATTGCCGGCCGCGTAGACCAAGAACAGACGCATGCCCTCGCCCTTGACCTGGCCGCCGAAGATGAAGGTGACGTTGAACTCCAGGCCAGCGTGCTTGAGCGCCTCGGCATCGCGGTCGTAGACATGGCGCACCGCCGAGCCCAGCACGCGTGCGGCGTCGAACATGCTCTTCGCGTTCCAGATGGTGATGGGCGGGCCGTCGTCGCCGTCGTCGCCCATTTCACGTGTTTCGCGCAATTCCTCGATCTGCAGGATCTCGCGGACCGACTGCGAGATGCTCAGGTTGCCGGCCGACAGCAGCACCATGACCCGGTCGCCCGGCTGCTCGTAGACGATCATCTTTCGAAAGGTGCTGATGTGGTCCACGCCCGCGTTGGTGCGCGAGTCGGAGAGGAACACCAGGCCGGCGTTGAGTTTGATGCCTACGCAGTACGTCATGTGTTACAGGCTCTGGCCGTGCTCGCGCGCGTGGAGCTTCTTGAGTGTGTAGATTGCTTCGAGCGCCTCGCGCGGGCTCAGCGTGTCGGGGTCGAGCGCCGTCAGCGCGGATTCTACGGCGCTCGCCCGTGGCGTTTCCGCGGCTGGCGGCGGCGCGAAGAGATCGACCTGGGCACGGGCCTGCAGCTGCTGGGCCTCCAGGGCTTCGAGTGCCTGGCGCGCATGGTTGACCACTGCGGCCGGCATGCCGGCCAAACGCGCAACCTGGATGCCGTAGCTCTTGCTGGCCGGCCCCGGCTGCATCTCATGCAGGAACACGATGTCGCGCCCGGCCTCGGTGGCGCTCACATGCATGTTGACCGCGCCATGGTGCGTGGCTGGGAACTCGGTGAGTTCGAAGTAGTGCGTCGCAAAGAGCGTAAAGGCGCGTGTGCGGTCGTGCAGCTGCGCCGCGATGCCCGCCGCCAGCGCCAGCCCGTCGAAGGTGCTGGTGCCGCGGCCGATCTCGTCCATCAGCACCAGCGAATGGGCGGTGGCGCCATGCAGGATCTGCGCCGCCTCGGTCATTTCCAGCATGAAGGTCGATTGCGCGTTGGCAAGGTCGTCGGCCGCGCCGATACGCGTGTGGATGGCGTCGATGGGCCCCAGCCGGCAGGCATCGGCCGGAACGTGCGAGCCGATGGAGGCGAGCAACACGATGATCGCAACCTGCCGCATATAGGTGGACTTGCCGCCCATGTTGGGGCCGGTAATCACCTGCAGGCGTTGTTGGGGGCCCATGCGCGTGTCGTTCGCAATAAACGCGCCCGATGATTTTTCAGCCAGCCGTGCTTCGACGACAGGGTGGCGACCCTTCTCGATCTCGATGCAGGGATGGGCCACGAAAGAAGGCTGGCGCCAGTGCAGCGTGTGCGAGCGCTCGGCCAGTGCGCACAGCGCATCGAGGGAGGCCAGTGCGCCCGCCAACCGCGTGAGCGCCGCGACCGAGGGCTGCAATGCATCGAGCAACTGCTCGTAGAGCCACTTCTCGCGAGCCAGGGCGCGGTCTTGCGCCGACAGGGCCTTGTCCTCGAAAGCCTTGAGCTCGGGGGTGATGAAGCGCTCGGCGTTCTTCAAGGTCTGGCGGCGGCGGTAGTTGTCAGGCACCTTGCTCAGCGCGCTCTGCGTGACCTCGATGTAGAAGCCGTGCACGCGGTTGAACTGCACGCGCAGATTGGAAATGCCCGTGCGCTCGCGCTCGCTGGCTTCGAGCTGCAGCAGGTAGGCGTCGCTGTTCTCGCTGATGGCGCGCAGCTCGTCGAGCTCGGCATCGTGGCCGGTGGCGATGACGCCTCCGTCGCGCACCAGGGCCGAAGGCTCGGGGTGAATGGCCGCGACCAGCAGCTCGACGCAGCCGGGCGGCGGCGCCAGTTGCCCGGCCATCTGCGCAAGCAGCGGCGACGAGGAGGCGGGCAGGGCCGGCGCGAGTTCATCTGCCTTCGCCAGCGCCATGCGCAGCGCGACAAGCTCTCGCGGGCGCACCTGCCGCAGCGCAATGCGCGCGGCGATGCGCTCCACGTCGCTCGTGTTCTTGAGCCGATCACGCAGCGCGCGCCACGGGGCCGCGGGTGCACCCGAGGGCGCGGCTTGCAGCGCGGCGATGGCCTCCAGCCGCGCCTTCGCTTCGCTGCGGTCGCGGCGCGGCGCCAGCAGCCAGCGCTTGAGCAGCCGGCTGCCCATGCCCGTCATGCAGGTGTCGAGCAGCGAGAACAGCGTGGGCGATTCCTCGCCGCGCAATGTCTGTACGAGCTCCAGGTTGCGACGCGTGGTGGGCGGCAGCTCGATCAGCTCGCCGTCGCGCTCCACTGAGAGCCGCTGCACGTGCGACAGCGCGCGGCCCTGCGTGTGCTCGGCGTAGCCCAGCAGCGCGGCCGCGGCTGCATGCGCATTGGCCAGCGACTCCGCACTCCAGGCAGCGAGGCTGTTGCTGCCCATCTGCTCGCACAGCTTGCGCTCGCCCAGGCCGCCGTCGAACTGCCAGGCCGGCCGTACCGAAAGCGTAAAAGCCGCGCCGTTGCGCGCCGCCTTCAGGCGCTGCTCGAAGCCCTGCGTGACCTCCGCGCTGTAGAGCAGCTCGCTGGGGCCAATGCGCGCGATCCAGGCTTCCAGCGCATCGGCCGGGCATTCGGCCAGCCGTATTTCGGCGCCGGTGATGCTGAGCCAGGCCAGCCCGCAGAAATTGCGTGAACCCGCATGCACGGCGAGCAGCAGCGAATCGCTCTTGTCCTGCAGCAACTCGGCATCGGTCAGCGTGCCTGGCGTGACCACACGCACCACCTTGCGTTCGACCGGACCCTTCGCTGCCCCCACCTCGCCGACCTGTTCGCAGATGGCCACCGGTTCGCCGAGCTTGATCAGCCGCGCGAGGTAGGTGTCGACCGAGTGGAAGGGCACCCCGCACATCACCACCGGCTGCCCCGCCGATTGGCCACGCTGCGTGAGCGTGATGTCGAGCAGGCGCGCGGCCTTCTCGGCATCGGCGTAGAACAGCTCGTAGAAATCGCCCATCCGGTAGAACAGCAGGGTGTCGGGATGGTCCGCCTTGAGGGCCAGGTACTGGGCCATCATCGGCGTATGCGGTGCGGTGGAGGAAAGAGTCATCGAGGCGATGGATGGGTGCGGGGCCGGGAAATCGGCTGGGCCCGCATCATAAGGAAACGGGCGTCCGCCTCGTGGCGCACGCCCGTTGTTTTCAATCGACGCAGCGGCTCAGATCTGTCCGCGCCGCCGGCGCGCGACACGCACCGCATCCACCCACGTGTCGATGTTGAAGCGCTGCCCCGACTCCACGATGCGCGCGCCGGTGATCATGTGCAGCGGGATGCGGTACGTCTCGCCCGGCAGTTCGCCACGGCCGGTAACCAACCTCTTCTGCAGGTCCAGGTGCTCGACCTGCATCGTGCACTCCGCCTTGCGGCCGTGCGGATCGACGTAGCGCAGGCGGATGCGCGGTTGCTCGTCGACGACCGCGTGTTCGCCCTTGCCCTGGATGAACCACCCGGGCAGCGTGTCGGGCATCGAATCGGGCGATGGGTTCAGGCCGCCGCGCACGGTAGGAATTTCCAATGGCACGTGGCCGGAGCGCACCCGCGCCGCAGCGATCCGGCGCTCGGCTTCGCGCCGCTCGCCAAGCTTGTGCCAGGCAATCCACATGACCACGAACAGAAGCAGCGCCGCTGTCAGCAGCGCGAGCAGGAAGCGCCACTGGGCAAGTCCGATGTCCATCTCCGAAACCTTTGCGATCCGATAGCCATTAAGTACTCAATCAGCGCTAGATCGGAAATTCTGGTCGACCGGGAAAGGGGTGTCAAACGGCCGCGCGGCATAGCGCGTTCGGCCAGTGTTCGGTGAGCGGTTCACGTTTATAAAAAATCGAGCCGTGTGCGGCCCCTGTAAAGCGGCGGGTCCTCAGCGCTGGGGCATGTTCTTGGCCGAATAGCCCAGGCTCACCGTCGCATCTTCGGGAATGGGCGGCATGCTCGCGTTCCACGCGTCCCATGCCGCGCGCATCGATGCCAGCCGCTCGGGTTCGCGCTCGGCCTGGTTGGCGCGCTCGCGCTCGTCGGCCGGGATGTTGAACAGGTACTCGTTGCCGTCGACCTGCAGGTACTTCCAGTCGCCGTCCCGCAGGGCGCGCTGGCCGCGGTGGTTCATGCGCCAGTGCAGTGGACGATGGAAGCAGGCCGTTGCGTCGCGCAGCACCGGCAGCAGCGACTTGCCGTCGAGGGGGTACTCCGAAGGTGCCTGCGCGCCGCCGACGTCGAGCATGGTGGCCGACCAGTCCATCGTCATGCAGTGCTGGTCGCTTTCGCCGCCGGCGCGGATGAGGGCCGGCCAGTGCGCGATCCACGGCACGCGGATGCCGCCCTCGGTCAGGTCCATCTTGCCGCCGACCAGGGGCCAGTTGTCCGAGAAGCGCTCGCCTCCGTTGTCGCTGGTGAAGACGACCAGCGTGTCGTCGGCGATGCCCCGCCGCTCCAGCGCAGCCATGATCCAGCCGATGCCCTCGTCCATGTGATGGATCATGCGACGGTAGACGTGGATGTTGCCGCCGGCCAGGTCGAAGAGATTGTTCTTCACGGCTGGCGCGCGGCCGCCATCCTCGCGTGTTTCCCAAGGCCAGTGCGGCGCCGTGTAGTGCAGGCTCAGGAAGAAGGGCGCCTGCGCGTCGGCCATGCGCTCGACATAGTCGACCGCGCGGCGCGAGAGCAGGTCGGTGAGGTAGCCTTCTTCGTGCCTGTCTTCCTCGCCGGCCCACAGGTCGTGGCGCCCCGCAGAATCGCAGTGCGTGAAGTAGTCGACGCCGCCCGACATCGGCCCGAAGAACTCCTCGTAGCCCGAGCGCAGCGGCCCGAACGCGGGCGGAAACCCCAGGTGCCACTTGCCGATCAACGCCGTGCGGTAGCCCGCGCCGCGCAGCAGCGAGGGTAGGGTCGGATGCGACGGCGGCAGGCCCAGCGTCGCGCTGCCGCGGCTCCTGCTGTTGATCGGTTCCTCGGCCGCGCCGCGAAGGCGGTACTGGTAGCGCGCGGTCATCAGCGCGAAGCGCGTCGGCGAGCACACGGGCGAGTTCGCATAGCCTTGCGTGAAGCGGATGCCCTTGGCCGCGAGGCGATCGAGCACCGGCGACACGGGGCCGAATGCCGCATCGCGCCCGCCATAGCAGCCAAGGTCGGCAAAGCCGAGGTCGTCGGCGACGATGAAGATGATGTTGGGACGTTGCATGGAGGTGGAAGGGCCGTGCCTTCTCAGGGCTGGAAACCGGATTTCTGGACCACCGGCGCCCATTGCGCCCGGTAGGCCTTGAGCATGGCTGCAGTCTGCTCCTGGGTGCTGACGACCGGCGTCATCAGCGAATCCTTGAAGCGCCGCGTCGTGTCCGGGTCCTGCATGACCTCGCGGATCGCCTGCGAAAAGCGTGCGACCTTTTCCCGCGGCATGGTCGCCGGCGCGAAGAAGGCGTTCCAGCCGAGCGCCACGAGGTCGAGGCCCGCCTCCTTGAACGTCGGCACCTCGGGCGCAAAAGGAGAACGCTTCGCGCCCGACATCGCCAGGATGCGCACCTTGCCGGCCTGATGCTGCGGGATGACCACGTCCAGCGTATCGACGGCGATCGGTACCTGGCCGCCGATCAGGTCGGTGAGCAACGGGCCCGAGCCGCGATAGCCGATCACCTGGGTCTGCACCTTCGCTTTCTCGCCGACCATGAGGCCGAAGAAGTGCGGCAGGCTGCCGGTGGCCGGCACGCCGACGTTGGCCTTGTCGGGATTGGCCCGCATCCAGGCCAGCAGGTGCGGCAGTTCGCGCACCGGCACGGCGGTCGAGACCGACAGCGCGAACGCGTAGTCGTTGACATGCGAGACAGGCACGAAGTCGCGTTCGGCGTCATAGCCGTTGTCCTTGAAGACCAGCGGCGCGACGACCATCACCGCGGGGTTGGCGAGCATCAGCACGTTCTGCCCGGCAGGGGTGGCCTTGACCTGCTGGGCCGCCAGGCGTCCGCCGGCGCCGGGCTTGTTGTCGACGACCACCGGCACCCCGAGCTTGGCCTGGAGCTTGTCGCCGACGATGCGAGCCACCCGGTCGGTGGCGCCGCCCGGCGCGTAGCCGACGACGATGCGCAGCGGGCCGTCCGCAGACTGGGCGAATGCCATGCTTGACGTCAGTGCGGCGAGGGCGAGGGTGCCGGCGAAGCGGCGCAGAAGTTGCTGGAACATGGTGAGTCTCACTCGTTGGCCTGGAAGTTGACGGCCTTCATGATGCCGCTCCAGCGCGAGGTGTCCTCGCGCATGGTCTTCAGGAGCGCTTCGGGTCCGTCGCCTACGGGGTACATGCCGTTCTGCAGCAACTGCTGTCGCACTTCGCGCGAGTTCACCGCGCGCGTGAATTCGGCGCGCAGCTTGTCGACGATCGGCTGGGGCGTGCCGCGCGGCGCGTAGTAGGCGAACCAGGCCGCCGCCACCACGTCCCTGTAGCCAGCCTCGACGAAAGTGGGCAGGCTTGGCATCAATGGCGAGCGCTTGTCGCCGCTGGTCGCCAGCACCTTCACGCGGCCGCTGGCCTGCAACTGGAGCGCACCGCCCACGGTGTCGAAGTAGACGGGCACGGTCCCGCCCATCACATCCTGGCGCGCCGGGGTGGAGCCTCGGTAGGGGACGTGCACCATCTTCAGCCCGGCTGCGCGGTTGAGCATTTCCCCGAGGAAGTGCGAAGGCGTGCCGGCGCCGTACGAGGCGAAGCTCAGCTTGTCGCCCTGGCCTTTGGCCCAGGCGACGAATTCCGGCAGCGTGTCGGCCGGCACGTCCTTGTGGATCACCAGCGCCAGTTCGAAGCGCGCGGCGTTGACGATCGGCACGAAGTCCTTCACCGGGTCGTACGAAAGCTGCCTGTAGGCGCTGGGGAACATGGTCATCATGCTGGCCGTGCCCAGCAGCAGCATGCGGCCGTCGGGTGCCGCGGTCTTGACCGCCTCGGCTGCGATGCGGCCGGCCGCGCCGGAGCGGTTGTCGATGATCAGCGGGCCGAGGGTGTCGCGCACCTCGTGCGCAATGGCGCGCGTCAGCACGTCCTGCGTGCCACCGGCCGGCACGCCGATCAGCACCTTGATCGGCTGTCCGGGCGTGAAGGCCTGGGCATGCGCGAGCGAGCCGATGGCGAGACCGCCCAGCAGCGAGAGCGCGCGGCGGCGATGAAGGGTGAAGAGGTGCATCAGGTGGTCTCCGGTTTTTGTCTCTTTCGGGTCTTCCTCTGCTGTTCGTTGCGCAGTGGGCGCACGGCGGCACCGATCGAATTTAGAGTCGGGGCACCTGATTGATCAAATCAACCATTCCCCGGACTAACCCGAGATGAGCGAATTTGCGCGCCAACCCCTGGACGGGCTGCTGCTGTACCGCCTGTCCCGCCTGCTGTCCGTCGCCGGCAGCATGGTCATTCGCCTGTGCGAAGGGCGCTTCGGCATCACCCGGCGCGAATGGCGGCTGATCGCAACGCTTGCCAGCCGCGGCGAGCTCAGCTCCTCGGAGCTGGCCGAACATGCCCAGCTCGATCGGGCGCGGACCTCCAAGGCGGTGGGGTCGCTGGTCGAGAAACGGCTGCTGTCCCGCACGCATCCGGCCGGCGACCGCCGGCAGGTGCTGCTGCAGCTCACCGGGCGAGGACAGGCGGTGTACGACGAGCTGTACCCGCTGGTGACCCGCATCAATGCCGACCTGATGGCCACGCTGGATGCCGGCCATGCGGCTTGCCTCGACGAGGCCTTGCGCGAACTGCAGGGCCGCGCCGAGCAGCTCGCCGCCCAGGCGGTGCTGCCGAAGGCCGACCGCGGCCGGCGCGGCACCGGCTGAGTCCGCGTGCGCACGGCTTTCAGTCCAGCTTCATGCCCGTGGCCTTGACGATCCGCCCGTAACGCTCGCGGCTCCCATCCAGGCGCTGCTGCGCGGCAGCTCCGGTCTCGCCCAGGGCCACCATGTCGAGTCCCGCGAGGCGGGTCTTGAGCTCCGGCAGGGCGAGCGCGGACTGCAGGGCGCCGCGCAGGGTCTGCATCACCGGCTCGGGCGTGGCCGCCGGAACCATCGCGAGATAGAGCACCTCGAACTCCAGGTCCTTGAGCCCCAGCTCGCCCACGGTCGCCACCTGCGGCAGCATCGGCGAGCGCTGGCGGCCGGTGACGGCCAATGCGTGCAGCTTGCCGGCCTGGAGGTGCGGCAGCAGGCCGGGCGTCGCGAGAATGCCGGCCTGCACCTCGCCCGACAGCAGGGCCATGACGGCCGGGGCATTGCCCTTGTAGGGCACGTGCGTGATCTTCGCGCCGGTCGCGTTCGAGAAGATCTCGGCAGCGATGTGGCCCGGGCTGCCATTGCCCGCCGACCCGAAGGTGAAGGGCTGCGTCTTCCCCTGGCGGATGAGATCAGGCAGCGTCTTCGCATCCACCGACGTGGCGACACCGAAGGTGAGGCCGGAGGAGCTGAAGATCATCAGCGGCTTCAGGTCCTTCGCCGTGAAGGGCATCGAGGCGTAGAGGTGCGGGTTGATGGTGAAGGTGGTGTCGATGGACAGCAGCACCGTGTAGCCATCGGCCGGGCTCTTGGCCACGACGTCGGCGCCGATGTTGCCGCCCGCGCCGGGACGGTTGTCGACGACGAAAGGCTGTTTCAGGTCCTTCTGCAGTGCCTCGGACAGCGCGCGTCCGAGAATATCCAGCGGCCCGCCGGCCGGGAAATTGGTGACGAACTTCACCGGCCTGGCGGGGTAGGCGGTCTCCGCATGGGTCTGCGGGCCTGCGAGCCCGAGGGCCAGAGCGGCGCAGGCGGCCGCAAGACCGAGGCGGCGCGTCGCGCCGAAAGATGCAGGGCGGGTCATGTGTTTGTCTCCGAATTCGTGGGCGCACACGGCAAAGGGCGCGACACGGAGACTCTAGGAGCGCATTCGTTCCGGCACAACTGAAAGCTGTTCTGCCTGCTGTTCCGGATGGTTATATTTCCAGCCAGACCTCGACCAGCTGCATGCAGCTGTCGGTGCCTTGCCGAACATGGCCGCCCATCTGCTGCCGGATGCCTTCCTGGTGGCGCTGCGCGGGCGAGCACGCCGCTCAACCCACGCGGGCTGACGCAGGCCTGGCGGCGAAAGAGGCCGCTGATTCCGCTTCCGGTTGCGGGTCACCCTCGACGCGAAGCCGGGGCAGGAACTGCGGGTACTCGCGCTGCATGAAAGCGATCAGCCCCTCGCGCACCGTGCAGCGCAGGTCGAAGGCCAGCGACGAGGACGCGGCGGTGCACAGCACGCGGATCTGCATCGTGCGCTCGCTGGCGTCGGTTACGCGCAGGTTGAAGAAGCGCCCGTCCCACTCGGGCGCCGCCTTCACGATGCGCTCGACCTCCTCGCGCAGCGGCACCAGCGGCATGCCGTAGTCGGCGTAGATGAAGACCGAGCCCAGCAGTTGCGAGCTGCTGCGCGTCCAGTTCTGGAACGGCTTTTCGATGAAATAGGACAGCGGCAGGATCAGGCGCCGGTCGTCCCAGATGCGCAGGACGACGAAGGTGCCGGTGATCTCCTCCACGCGGCCCCATTCGCCCTCGACCACGAGCACGTCGTCGATGCGGATCGGCTGCGCCAGCGCGATCTGCAGCCCGGCGATCAGGTTGCTGAAGACCGGCTTGGCAGCGAGGCCGGCCACGATGCCGATCACGCCCGCGGAGGCCAGCAGGCTGGCGCCGACCTGCCGGGCGCCCGGGAAGGTCATGAGCATCAGCGAAGCGCCCGCCACCAGCAGCACGCTGGCGGCGCTGCGCGCCAGAACGCGGGTCTGGGTGAGCACGCGGCGCGCCTGCAGGTTGTCTTCCACGTCGTGGGGGTGCTTGGACAGCACGCCGTCCGCGATCCCGTTGACGGCGCGGATGGCAAGCCAGGTGGCAGCGGCGATCAGCAGCAATCCGTTGAGGTGCCGCACGCTGCCGATGAAGCGCAGGTCGTCCGGCGCGCCCTGCCACACCATCTGCAGTGCGACCAGCGGCAGCAGGAAGCGGGCCGGAACCTGGATGTTGACGAGCGTCGCGTGCACCACGGGCGCATGGCGCATCACGCGCCGCAGCACCATGCCGCCGACGCGATGGACGAGCAGTGCCAGCGGAACGGCGATCAGCGCAGCCAGGAGGGGGCCGAACCACGGATGGGCGAAAATCATGTCCTTGTTCATCAGGTGGTGTGGGGGATGTCGAGCGTGGGGGATTGAAGAATGCGCGCCGCGTCGTCGCGCAGCTGCGCCGAAATCCCGATCGCCATGTCGAGCCTGCGCAGCAGCCAGGGGCTGACGTCGTTCTCGAAGGGATCGGGCAAGGGAATGGGCTCGGCCACCGTGGTGGCGGCGGCGCTCTCGGGCATGACCGGGCCGGTGGTGGGCGTGCTGCCGATATTGGCCTCGATGCGCGCGGCCGCGCGCTGCAGCGGTGCCTCGATCTCGGCGGGGGTGAGGCGGTCGCGCCGCAGCACCAGCATGGATTTCACCGCGCTGAGCTGCGCCAGCAGCTGGTAGCTGTGCGCTTGCAGGTGCTCCAGCGGCTCCAGCGGCGGGCGCACTGCGCGCGGCTCCGACAGCGAGCGCTGCGTGGCCTGCACCAGCGCCGAGAGGCTGTCGTAGGCTTCTCGGCGAGCCAGGCGCCAGTCGAGCTCGGGGCTGGTCTGCACCGCGCGCAGCTGGCCGAGGCCGAGCGCGAGCCGCGCATGGCGCGCCTGCGCCGTCAGCGTGCGCGCGACCAGCGAGGGGATCTGGCTGCGCTCCCACGAGGGCAGCACGTAGCAGAAAGCCCAGGCCACGCCGGCGCCGATCAAGGTGTCCGCCACCCGCTCGAACAATGCGAAGGTGGGGCTCATACCCACGTTGAGCGCGTGCGCCTGCAACAGCCCCAGGACGGTGGCCGCTACGGAAGTGATCAGGTAGCGCCGGACCGCGAACCCGTGTGCGATGGCCTGCGCGGCGGTCATCGCCACCAGTGAGCCGAGCGCGGACGGATGGGCGGACAGGATCGCCACCGCGAAAACGCAGCCCAGCAGCGTGCCGGCCACCCGGCTGTTGCGCCTTTCGAGGGTCTGCGAGAGGCTGCCGCGCAGCACCACGACGATCGTCAGCAGGATCCAGTAGTCGTGCGAGCCCCAGGGCAGCATGACGGCGATGGTGTAGCCGACGGCGACCGCGAGCGCGGCGCGGATCGCATGGCGCAGCGGGGGCGCGTCCCATCGCCACAGCGCGAGGAAGGGGCGCAGCGACAAGTCGGTGGGGCTCACGAACATGTGCCAGTTCGCGCGCACGATGGTGAGGTCGGGCTCGCGCTCGCCGCGCGCGAGGCTCACCAGCCGCAGCACCTCGTCGTTGATGTGGCCGATGCGGCTGGCCAGGCCGCGCGCCAGCATTGCAGGCGTGGGTCCGGCGGTGGCGGTGGCCCGCTGAGCTGCATCGCCTTCGAGGTGGATGGCTGCGAGTTCCGGGCGGCGGTCGGGCGCGGGCTCGGGCTGGCGGCCGAGTAGCAGCGCGTCGGCCAACGCGACCGTCTCGTCGGCCAGTTCGCGGAGGACGCGCTGCATCTCGCGCAGCGCGGCGGCATGGCGGGGGTGCGCCTTGAGGGCGTCGAGGTCGAGCTCGCTGGCGAGCAGCATGTCGCGCAGTTCGAGCACGGTCACCAGCATGCTCGCAAGCTGCTGCCGGCGCGGCGTGCGGGGCGATTCGAGCACGATGTCGCGCGTCGCCTGCAACTGGTCCGCCAGCGCCGCCTGCGCGCGCAGCAACCGGCCCAGCAGCGGTGCGGGCACTTCCCGCACGTCGCCGGATTCGTCCCGCGGCGTGAACTGGCGGGCCTCCGTGCGCATCAGCGCGGCCAGCGAGAACAGGAGATCCGCCATCGCCTGCACGCGGTAGCGGGCGTTGAGCGCATGGTTCGCGAGCAGCGCGTAGATGACGTAGAGCGCCGCGCCGAGGCCGAAGTGCAGCGTGCGTTCGACGATCTCGTGCATGCCGGTGGGTGCCGGCGTTGCCATCGAAAAGATCATCGAGAACATGACAGCGATGGCGATCGGAATGCCGCGCTTGCCCCAGGCCATGGCCACGAAGGCCAGGAAGGTCGCCGGCACCAGCAGCAGCCCAAGTTGCAGGGGGGCCGAATGCAGCAATTGCACGCAGAAAAAGAGCGGCAGCCCGATCAGCGGCGAGGGGACCATCTGCCAGAACTTGCCGCGCCGAGGTCCGGGCAGGTCGGGCGGGGCGGTCACGATCACGCCCACGCCAGCTGCAGCGGCAGCGGCGCTGCCCAGGACCAGGTGGACGCCGCCCGAGATGAGCAGCAGCCCGAAGGCCACCGACATTCCGTTGGCGATGTAGTGGGAGAGCGCCACGCGCAGCGCGGCGCGGCCTCGTTCGGTGGCGGCGCGCTGCGCCTGCATCACTCGGCGGTGGCGTCGCCAGGGGCCGGCGCAGCCGGGCTTTCTTCGCGGCGCAGGCGGGTGAGCTTGCGTGGCGCAGGCGTGGCGGCGGGTTGCGTATCCGCTGCCGCTTCGGCATCGGTCGTTGCATTCGGCACCGTGCTTCGCGCATAGACGCTGCCGGCGGCGGGGTCCACCTCGCGAGCGCGCTCGCTGGCGGCGAACTTGTCATCCACGCTTGCGAACTTCGAATACTTGGCCAGGATCGGGACCAGTTGGCCGTAGATCCTCGGCGCCCCGGCGAGGCATTCGCGTTGATCGAGGAAGTCGGGTTCGCCGGTGAAGTTGCCGATCAGTCCGCCCGCTTCCGTGACCAGCAGCGAGCCGGCCGCGACGTCCCAGATGTTGAGCCCGGTTTCGAAGAAGCCGTCGCTGAAGCCGGCGGCGACATAGGCGAGGTCCAGCGCCGCCGAACCGGGCCGGCGCAGTCCGGCAGCGCGCGGCATCAGGTCAGCCATGATGGCCAGGTATTGCTTGAAATTGTCGCCGGTGCGAAAAGGGAAGCCGGTCGAGATGAGGCACTCGTTGAGCCGGGTGCGCTTGCTCACGCGCATGCGGCGCTCGTTCATGTAGGCGCCGCGCCCACGGGTCGCTGTGAAGAGGTCGTTGCGGGTGGGGTCGTAGATGACGGCCTGCTCGACCTTGCCCTTGATTGCGAGCGCGATTGAAACGCAATAGACCGGAAAGCCGTGGATGAAGTTGGTGGTGCCGTCCAGCGGGTCGATGATCCACACGTAGTCGGAATCGCGGGCGCCGTGCTCGGTGCCCGATTCCTCGGCCAGGATGCCGTGCCCCGGATAGGCGCCGAGCAGCGTCTCGATGACCGCCCGCTCGCTCGCGTGATCGACTTCGGTCACGAAGTCGTTGACCTGCTTCTGCGAAACGCGCACCGCCTCGATGTCGAGCGCGGCGCGATTGATGATGGCGCCGGCGGCGCGGGCGGCCTTGACGGCCACGTTGAGCATGGGGTGCAGGTTGGGAGACGGCATCGGATGGGGGGAAGAACGGCGGGCGGGGGCCCTGGTGGAGGCGGCCCGGCGATGCAGGCGGCGAGAATCGTGGATTTTACCGGCTTGGGCACGGCCCTTCGTCCCGTACCCCTTCTGCCTTCCCCATGCGCACCCGTTTCATCCTGATCCAGACCAGCCATGCCGGCAACGTCGGCGCCGCTGCCCGCGCCATGAAGACCATGGGCTTCGACGAGCTCGTGCTGGTGGCCCCGCGCTGGGCCAACGTGCTGCGGCGCGAGGAAACCATCCAGCGCGCGAGCGGCGCACTCGACGTGCTGGAGCGGGCGCGCATCGTCGATACGCTGGACGAGGCGCTCGATGGCGTGACCCACCTCTGCGCGACTGCGATGGTGCCGCGCGACTTCGGCCCGCCGACGCGCACGCCGCGCGAGCACCTGGTGGCCCTCGCGCAGGGAGAAGCGCAGCACGTGGCCTTCCTCTTCGGTTCGGAGCGCTTCGGCATGCGCAACGAGGACGTGTACCGCTGCCATGTGGCGCTCACCATTCCCACCGACCCGTCCTTCGGGTCGCTGAACCTGGGCGCGGCGATCCAGGTGATCGCCTACGAATGGCGGCTGGCGCTGGGCGGCTTCGGCGTGCGCGAGGCCGCCGCATCGGTGCGGGCGGCGGACGCGCGGGCCGTGGCGGGCATGCTGGAGCACTGGGAACGCTCGCTGGTGCAGATCGGCTTCCTGGACCCCGAGGCGCCGAAGAAGCTGATGCCGCGGCTGCAGCAGCTCTTCAACCGCGCGCAGCCCACGCCGGAAGAGATCCACATCCTGCGCGGCATCGCCAAGGCCATGGCCGATGCCTCCGCCGGCGGCAGCTACAAGACCCCATCGCCCGCGCGCGATGATCCGAGACCTTAGACTGCGCAGCCCATATCGTCATAACAAGAACGTCCCATGTTCTCGCGACTGCGCTCCGACATCCAGTGCATCCTCGACCGCGATCCGGCGGCGCGTTCCCGGTGGGAAGTGCTGACCCTCTACCCCGGCCTGCATGCCCTCGTGCTGCATCGCGTCGCGCATTGGTGCTGGGGCCATGGGCTGAAATGGTTGGGGCGCTTCGTGTCGTATGTGTCGCGCTCGCTCACCGGCATCGAAATCCATCCGGCCGCCGTCATCGGCGATCGCGTGTTCTTCGATCACGCAATGGGCGTGGTGGTCGGCGAGACGGCCGAGATCGGCGACGGCTGCACGATCTACCAGGGCGTCACCTTGGGCGGCACCTCGCTCTACAAGGGCGCGAAGCGGCATCCGACGCTGGGCAAGGACGTGGTGGTGAGCGCCGGCGCCAAGGTGCTGGGCGGCTTCGTAGTCGGCGACGGCGCCAAGATCGGAAGCAACGCCGTCGTGATCAAGCCCGTGCCCGCAGGTGCGACGGCAGTAGGAATCCCTGCGCGCATCATCCCGGCCAAGACGGCAAGCGGTGGCGCATCGAACGGCAGCGCCCGGAAGTTCGAGGCCTACGGGATCACGCAGGAAGACGATCCGCTGTCGCTCGCCATGCGCAGCCTCATCGACGCCGCGTCAAACCAAGACCAGCAGATCGCGCTGTTATGGCAGGCGATCGAGACCTTGTCTGCACAGCCTGGGAAGAAGGATTGCGTTCCGGCAGATGCGGCGACCAAGGCATGCTTCGAGGCCCGGCACCTGAACGAACTGGTCGGCAAGTGACGGTCTTGCAGTTCAGGGCGGTGAAGGACGGATCGCCGACTTCGGCCTGAAGGCCTTGCAGACCGCCTCGTCGGTTTCAAGATACGAGCCGCCGATCAGGTCGATGCAGTAGGGCACCGCCGCGAAGATGCCGGGCACCACCTGCGTGCCGTCAGGGTTCTTGAGCCCTTCCAGCGTTTCGGCGATGGATTTCGGCTGTCCCGGCAGGTTGATGATCAGGCTCTTGTCACGGATCACCGCCACTTGCCGCGACAGGATGGCCGTCGGCACGAAGCGCAGGCTGATCTGGCGCATCTGTTCGCCGAAGCCCGGCATCTCCTTGTGGGCGATGGCCAACGTGGCCTCGGGCGTCACGTCGCGCAAGGCCGGACCGGTGCCGCCGGTGGTCAGCACCAGCGAGCAGCCGGCGTCGACCAGTTCGATCAGCGCGGCGCTGATGGCGGATTGCTCGTCGGGGATCAGCCGGGGCTTGAAATCGATGGGATTGCGCAGCGCGCGCCGCAGCCATTCCTGCAGGGCGGGCAGGCCCTTGTCCTCGTACACGCCGCTCGACGCGCGATCGCTGATCGAGACGATGCCGATGCGCACCGGGTCGTAGGGGTTGTGGGTCATGCGTCTTCCTCTCGCGCCTGCGTGGCGGCTGCGTCTGCATCGGCCGAGGCGTCATGGGGTTCAAGCTCGGCGCGCAGCAACTGGAACAGCTCGCGGTAGGCCTTGCCCTGGCGCGGCGCCTCCCCGGGCGGGCCGTCCTTGCGGTCCTTGCGCGCCTGTCGCACCAGCGCGCGCAGCTGCTGCGCGTCGGTGCCCGGATGGGTGTCGATCCAGTTGCCCAGCGCGTCGTCGTCCGCGATCAGCCGGTCACGCCAGCGCTCGGCCTCGTGCAGCATCGCGGTTTCTTGCGCCGGGCCGCGGTTCTGCTCGTCGAGCGCTGCACGGATGGCATCGAGCGTCGCGGTGTCGAGGCCGCGCATCAGCTTGCCGATGAACTGCATCTGGCGCCGCTTGCCCTCGAAGTTGGTGATGCGCTTGGCTTCGGCGATGGCGTCGCGCAGCTTGTCGCCAAGCTCGAGCTTGTCGAACAGGCCGGCGCGCAGGCCCAGCAGGGCTTCGCCCAGCGCCTGCAGTTCGGTGCTCTCGCGCTTGAGGTCGGTCTTGCTTGCTGCGTCGCTGCCTTTGAGCTCGCGTTTGAGCTCGAGGTCGAGTTCGCTGCCTTCGGCGACAAAGGTGCCGCGGACGAAGTAGCCTTTCTTGGGTTTGCGGGACATGGAGGCAATCGTTGGGCCGTAAGCCGCTGCGTCGAGAACGGGGGGCGCAAGTATCATAGCCGCCACATGAGCACCTCTTCCTCGCGCGCCGACTCCGGCTTCGCCTACAGCCGTTCCTTCTTCGAAAACCTGGTCGACTCGGCCCTGGCGCATGCCAGGAAGCTCGGCGCCACCGACGCCGGCGCGGAGGCCTCCGAGGGCTGCGGCCTCAGCGTCTCCGTGCGCAAGGGCGAGCTCGAGAACGTCGAGCGCAACCGCGACAAGTCGCTGGGTGTCACGGTCTACGTGGGCCACCGCCGCGGCAATGCCAGCACCTCCGATTTTTCGGATGTGGCGATCGCGCAGACGGTGCAAGCCGCCTACGACATCGCGCGGTTCACGGCAGAGGACCCGGTCAGCGGCCTCCCCGACGAGGCCGATATCGCGACCGAGCAGCCCGACCTGGACCTGTTCCATCCCTGGGACGTCAGCAGCGAGCAGGCCGCCGCATTGGCGCTGGAATGCGAGGCAGCGGCCTTGTCGACGGACAAGCGCATCACCAACAGCGAAGGCGCCGGCGTCTCGGCGCAGCAAAGCCATTTCTTCAGTGCCCATACCCGGGGGTTCCGCGGCGGGTATGCGAGCTCGCGGCATTCGATATCGGTGGCGCCGATCGCGGGCAAGGGCAATGACATGCAGCGCGATGCGTGGTACAGCTCGATGCGCTCGGCCGAGGAACTCGCGAGTCCCGAGGCCGTGGGGCGCTATGCCGCCGAGCGCGCTCTGAGCCGCTTGAAGTCGCGCAAGATCAAGACCACCGAGTGTCCGGTGCTGTTCGAGTCGCCCCTGGCCGCGGGGTTGCTGGGTGGCCTGGTGCAGGCCACCAGCGGCGGCGCCCTCTACCGCAAGAGCAGCTTCCTGCTCGATTCGCTGGGCAAGCCGGTGCTGCCCTCGCACATCGACGTGCTGGAAGACCCGCACATCCCGCGCGGCAAGGGCAGTTCGCCCTTCGACGACGAAGGGGTGGCGACTCGCAAGCGCAAGGTGGTGGACGGTGGCCGGCTCGAAGGCTACTTCCTGAGCACCTACTCCGCGCGCAAGCTGGGCATGAAGACCACCGGCAATGCCGGCGGTTCGCACAACCTCACGCTGAGCTCGCGCAAGACGAAGAAGAGCGACGACCTCGACGCCATGCTCGCCAAGCTGGGCACCGGCCTGTTCGTGATCGAGCTGATGGGGCAGGGCGTCAATTACGTGACGGGCGACTACTCGCGCGGCGCGAGCGGCTTCTGGGTCGAGAACGGGAAGATCGCCTTCCCTGTGCAGGAGATCACCATCGCCGGCAACCTGAAGACGATGCTCATGGGCATCGAGGCGGTGGGTGCCGACGCCTACAACTACGGCGCCAAGACCACGGGCTCGGTGCTGGTCAACCGGATGAAGGTGGCCGGCAGCTAGACGGCGCCGTGGGCACCGCCAAGCGGTTGGGCCGGCCTCTGCTCAGGCGCCCGAAAGCACGGCCTTGACGGCGGCGCTGACCAGGCCCATGTCGGCCTTGCCCGCCAGGCGGGTCTTGACGGCGCCCATTACCTTGCCCATGTCGCCAGGTCCCTTGGCGCCGAGTTCTGCCACGATGGCCTTGACCTCGGCCGCGATCTCCTCGGCCCCCATGCGCTGCGGCAGGTAGACCTCCAGCACCTTGATCTCGGCGGCTTCCTTGTCGGCCAGATCGGCGCGGCCGCCCTGGGTGAAGGCGGTGACCGAGTCCTTGCGCTGCTTCACCAGCTTGTCGACGATGGCGACGACCATCGCGTCGTCCAGCTCGATGCGCTCGTCGACTTCCTTCTGCTTGAGGGCGGCCAACAACAGGCGAATGGTGCCCAGGCGCTCCGAGTCCTTGGCGCGCATGGCGGTCTTCATGTCTTCGGTGATCTGGTCCTTGAGGCTCATGGCTTTGCTTTCGGAGGGGCGGAAAAGACAAGAGCCGCGGCAGGTTTTCCTGGCGCGGCTCGGGGGCTCGGCATGGGCGTCGGCGCAAGTCCGACGCGGTGGGTGCCAGATCAGTACAGCTTCTTGGGGAGCTGCATGCTGCGCACACGCTTGTAGTGGCGCTTGACCGCGGCTGCCTTCTTGCGCTTGCGCTCGGCGGTCGGCTTTTCATAGAACTCGCGGGCGCGCAGGTCGGTCAGCAGGCCGAGCTTTTCGATGGTGCGCTTGAAGCGGCGAAGCGCGACGTCGAAGGGCTCGTTTTCTTTAACGCGGATAGTGGTCATTTAAAAATCGGTTGCTTGATTTTTGGCTTGGGGAAGATCGGGCCCCGGGCCGGGTTTCCTCAACACGAAAGGGGTAGGCCGTTGAGGGGTGGCCAAAGTTAGCCGGGCATTATAGCCTGATCACTGCGCAGTGCCAGTGCCTGCGCACAGGCATGCGCGCTGGCCCAGGCCCACTGAAAGTTGTAGCCGCCCAGCCAGCCGGTGACGTCCACCACCTCGCCGATGAAATAAAGGCCCGGCTGCTTCGATTCCATGGTCTGCGAGGACAGGTCGCGGGTGTCGACGCCGCCGGCCGTGACTTCCGCTTTCTTGTAGCCCTCGGTCCCGCTCGGCGTGATCTGCCAGCGGGCGATGCGCTCGGCGAGCGCCGCGAGCGCCCGGTCGGCCGCCTCGTTGATCGGACGCTGCAGCGCCGAGTCCTGTTTCACCCAGGCGTCGGCCAGCCGTGCCGGCACCAGCCCGGCGAGCTCGTTGGCAATGCGCTTGCGCGATCGCTGCTTGGCGTCGGCCAGCGCTGCCTGCACGTCCACGCCGGGCGCGAAGTCGACGTCGAGCGGTGAGCCCGGCTGCCAGTAGCTCGATATCTGCAGCACTGCCGGGCCGGAAAGCCCGCGATGGGTGAAGAGCAGGTCCTCGAGGAAGACCGTACGCGTCTTCTTGCTCCCGGTCGCGATCTGCACCGGCAGTGCGAGGCCGGCGAGGTCGGCGTAGGGCGCCCAGGCTTCGCCGCCGAAGGTCAAGGGGACCAGGGCAGGGCGCGGCGGGACCACGCGCAGGCCGAACTGAGTCGCCAGCCGGTAGCCGAAGTCGCTCGCGCCGATCTGGGGAATCGAAAGGCCGCCGGTCGCCACCACCAATCGCGGCGCACGCACCTCGCCGCGGCGAGTCTTCAGGCGATAGCCCTCGTCCGGTGCGAAGGCGATCTCGTCGATGCTGCACGGCTGCCAGTGCGTCACACCCCCTGCCGCGCACTCTGCCAGCAGCATGTCGATGATCTGCTGCGACGAACCATCGCAGAAGAGCTGTCCCCTGTGCTTTTCATGGAAGGCGATGCCGTGGCGCTGAACCAGTTCGATGAACTGCTGCGGGGTGTAGCGCGAGAGCGCCGAGCGGCAGAAGTTCGGGTTCTCGCCGATGAAATGGCGCTGCGGCGCGCGCACGTCCAGGTCGCGGTTGGTGAAGTTTGCGCGCCCGCCTCCGGAGATCCGGATCTTTTCCGCGATGCGTTCGGCGTGGTCGATCAGCAGCACCTTCAGGCCGCGTTGGCCCGCGAGCCCCGCGCAGAACAGTCCTGCTGCGCCCGCACCGACGACGATTGCGTCGAATGTGCTCGATCCCCCCATCAGCCCTTCCACAGGAACGGAAACTTCAGCTGCTTCAGGAAGCCGTTCGGCACGTAGTCGCCCACCACGCCATAGCGCTCAGGCCAGAGGCGGGTGCTCTTCACCGCCGTACCGAAGAGATAGTCGAGGAAGGCATAGTGGGCCGCGTAGTTCTTGTCGATCGCCTCGTCGTCCTGGCTGTGGTGCCAGTGGTGGAAGTTAGGGGTGACGATCACATAGCGCAGCGGCCCGAGCCTCACGCTCACGTTGGCATGGTTGAACACGGCCTGGAAGCCCACCACCACGATGTAGGCGTCGATGACTTCCTTGCTGAAGCCCAGCACGTAGATCGGCGCCAGCACCAGCGTGCGGGTGATCAGCAATTCGAGGATGTGCTGGCGCGAGCCGGCCAGCCAGTCCATGCTCTTCACGCTGTGGTGCACTGCATGCAGGCGCCACAGCAGCGGCACCTCGTGGTAGGCGCGGTGCGTCCAGTACTGCACCAGGTCGGCCACCAGGATGATCAGCAGCAGCCCGGCCCAGAAGGGCAGCCCCGCGACCCACCCGCGAATTCCGTCGTTGGCCGCCCAGCCGAAGAGCTTGTGCACCAGCAGGTTGGTGGCCAACAGCACGAAGCCCACGATCATGTGGTTGACCACGAAGTGGTGGAAATCGGTCTGCCACTCGGCGCGGAACACCGGCTGCTCCTTGCGGTGGGCGAACAGCTTCTCGATGAAGATGAAGATCAGCGAGGAGCCCAGCAGGTCGAGGATGAACCAGTCGAGCCCGATGTAGGGCGTGTTGTCCGCGAAGTCGTTGACCGGCACCTTGTGCCCGCCCAGCAGCGCCGCGGCCACCACCAGCAGGAAGGCGAAGGCGGAGAGCCAGCGCGAGCGGTTGAAGATGATGTTGACCAGCGCCAGCCCACCGGCGACCACCATGGCCGCAAGCAGCACCATGCGCATCACGTCGACGTTGTAGCTGCGGCGCAGCTCGGGCGTGCTCAGGTATTGCGGGAAGTGGAAGACCAGCACGCCCAGGAGGCAGAGGATGCCCAGCGACAGCGCAATGGTGCCGGTGACCAGGCCGCGGCCGCGCTGCAACTCGCCGTGGCTCTCGACGAATTCGTTGAGTTTCTCGAGTTCCAGCATGTCCGTCTCCGCCCGTAGTTTTTCGACCCGGGGATTCTAGGACCGCGGCCTCGGCGTGCCGACTGGCCGAACGGCCGGTTCAGGTGCCGAATCGCGTGGCCGGCAGGCCCGCAGCCGCCAGGCCGCGCAGCACGTCGCCCACCACGATCACGGCAGGGCTGCCCAGTCCGGCGGCCGCCAGGTCCAGCGGCAGACGCTGAAGCGTGGTCACGACGTGGCGCTGCTGCGGCAGGCTGGCGTGCTGGATCACCGCCACCGGCGTATCGCCCCCGAGGCCGCGCAGCAGCTCGTGCTGGATGTGCGCGACCCCCGCCACGCCCATGTAGATCACGAGCGTGAGATGCGCGTCGCGCGCTGTCGCAGCCAACTGGCGCCAGTCGGTGGGGTGCTCGTGGGCCGCGTGCCCGGTCTTGGCATGCCCGGTTACGAAGACCACGCCCTGCGCGTGATCGCGGTGCGTGAGCGGCACGCCCAGTGCGGTGACGGCCGCGAGGCCCGCCGTGATGCCGTTGATCACCCGCACCTCGATGCCTTCCTCGCGCAAGTGCTCCACCTCCTCGCCGCCGCGGCCGAAGATGAAGGGATCGCCGCCCTTGAGGCGCACCACGGTCTCGCCCTCGCGCACCGCCGTGATCATGAGTCGCTCGATGAAGGCCTGCGGCGTGCTCTTGCAGCCGCCTCGCTTGCCCACATGGACGATGCGCGCGCCGGGCCGCGCGTAGCTGGCCAGGATCTCGTCGCTCACCAGGTCATCGACCAGCAGCACCGTCGCGGCCTGGATGGCCTTGACGGCCTTGATCGTCAGCAGTTCGGGGTCGCCGGGGCCGGCGCCGACCAGTGTGCAACTGCCTTGGGAAAAGGAAAGAAGGCTCATGCGCGCTCCACGTCTCGGGTAAGTTGCAGGACTTGTTGCACCTGCTGATTGATCGCCGCCGGCGCTGGGGTCATGCCGTCCAGGACGCGGCGCGTGTAGTCGGCCGTGGTCTGGACATCGATTTCCGTCGGCAGGCCGGGCACCTCGGACTGCGTTCCGGGCTGCTGCGCCTGCAGTGGAATGCGCCGCCCGCGCACGAAGCCGTCGACCTGCGCGGTGCGGCGCGGATCGGCCACGCTCTCGCCCTCGAGCCCGCGCGACAGCAGTGCGTTCATGCCGAGCAGCTCGAAGGTGGCGGCCATCGATTCCGCGTAGGCCGGGTGCGTGTAGCTGCCGACGACGACGCAATCGCCTTCGCAGGGCTGCATCAGTTTGACCACGCTGTGGGCTGGATTGCGAAGGCCGACCACGCGGCGCACGTCGAGCAGGCGCTTGAGGCCGGGGCTGAGCAGGCCGGTCGGCGCGAACACCACCTCGCCGGCGGCGATGGGCCGCACGCGCTCGACCGGCTGCACGCCGAGTGCGCCGAGCACGTTGGAGGCCAGCACCCGCGACGATTCTGTGGCCGCGCCGTGCACCAGTACGGGCAAGCCTTCACGCGCCAGCAGCAGCGCCAGCAGCGGCGTGAGCACGGGCAGACGGCGTGCGCCGTTGTAGCTGGGCAGCACCACCAGCGGCCGGCCGGTGGCCGGGAAGCGCGCGAGCCGGGCGTGGGTCGCATCGAGAAAGCCCGCCATCTCCTCGGGCGTCTCGCCCTTGATGCGCATGGCCAGGCAGAAGGCGCCGATCTCCAGGTCGGTCACGCTGCCGTCGAGCACCTGGCCGAAGAGGTCGCGGGCCTGCTCGCGGTCGAGCGGCTTCGCGCCGCGCGCGCCCCGGCCGATTTCCTTGATGTAGTGGCTGATTCCCATGGGTGTGCGAATTGTCCCGCAAGCCTTATGCCGCACGGCGCGGTCGCTTATGCCCCGGCGTGCAGCAGGGGCGAGGGGCGCGCCGCGCGAACGGAGCCTCATGAGGCGCTCGCCAGTGCCGGGCGCGCCCGGACCATCCGCTTGAGCTCGGGCAGGCAGGACCCGCAGTTGGTGCCGCACTTCAGCGCCCCCTGCAATGCGCCCAGCCGCTCGCCGTCCGACCCCGGGGTGTCTGCCAGCTGTTCCTCGATGGCGGTCTGCGTGATGCCGAAGCAACTGCAGACCGTCTTGCCCCGCGATGCGACGCCGGCCGGGGCCGCCGCGCCCGGCTTCAGCAACTGGCGTCCGTAGGCCTGGGCGGGCAGCCGGTCCTGGAGGATGGCCTTGATCCAGGCCTCGGCGCGCGTGTCGCCAGCCAGCAGGAAGGCTTCGAGGCGCGCGTCCTCGCCATCGCGCACCAGCCGCGCGGCTCGCCGCTGGCCATGCTTCCTGTCGGCATAGCGCAGGCTGTCGGCGCCGTCCAGCGCCAGCAGCGCCTCGATGCGGGCCAGCAGTTCGTCGGGAGGCGCCTCGTACGCGGCGGCGCGCAACAGCACGCCGGTGCGTTCGCGTCCGCTGCCCTGCAGGGCGCCGCCGGCGCCGAAGGGCACGCAGCTTGCGAATACGAAAGCTGGCATCAGCGCGCACAAAGCCTCCCGCACGCGCAGGGCGGCGTCCTCCGGCAGCCAGCCCATCGCCAGCAGGGACCAGGGGAGCTCGGCCTTGAGGATCTTCACGGCTGCGTGCTTGAGTTCGGGCTGCTTCGAATCGGGGCAGAAGGCCGGCGTGGTGAGCACGTTGACACCGGCCAGCCGCTCGCCGGTGCTGGACCGGCCGCTCAGGTATTCCCCGCCCCAATGCATGGCGATGAAAGCCTGGCTCAGGCCCAGGTCCGTGCTGCCCGCCACGGGCAACACGATCGAACCGCGCCGCGAGGTGACGTGCACCAGCTCGCCTTCGCGCAGCTGGCGCCGCGCCATGTCCTGGGGATGCATCTGGATCGAGGGTTCCGGCACATGGCCGAACAGGCGGCCCAGGGTGCCGGTGCGGCTCATGCCATGCCACTGGTCGCGCAGGCGGCCGGTGGTGAGGGAGAAGGGATGGCGCGCATCGCGCGGCTCGGCCACCGGCTTGTAGGCGACGTCCGCAAAGCGCGCGCGGCCATCGGGCGTGGGGAACACGCCGTCCTCGTAGAGCCGCGCGCGGCCGGTGGATTCGCCTTCTCGCAGCGGCCACTGTTGCGGCGCGGCGTCCAGCAGGGCGTAGCTCATGCCGGTGATGTCGAGGTCGCGGCCGCGGGTGCTTTCGCGATGCTCGTTCCACACCGACTCGGCATCGGCATACGGAAACAGCGTGGCCGTGCGCCCGAGCCGGGTTTCGAGCCGGCGCGCAAAGTCGGCGGCGATCAGCCAGTCGTCCCGCGTCTCGCCGGGCCGGGCCACGGCATTGCGCACGCGCGAGATGCGGCGCTCGCTGTTGGTGACGGTGCCGTCCTTCTCGCCCCAGGTGGTGGCCGGCAGCAGGAGGTCGGCGTAGTCGCAGGTGGCGGTGGTCGAGAAGGCCTCCTGCACGACCACGAACTCGCAGCGCTCCAGGGCGCGCCGCACGGTGGCTTGGTCGGGCAGGGACTGGGCCGGGTTGGTGCAGGCGATCCAGAGTGCCCGGATCTCGCCGTCTGCCGCGGCCTGGAACATCTCGACCGCGGTCTTGCCGGGCTTCTCCGGCACCGAGGGCACGCCCCACAGCGCGGCCACCTCCGCGCGATGCGCGGGGTTGGCCAGGTCGCGGTGCGCCGAGAGCAGGTTGGCCAGTCCGCCCACCTCGCGCCCGCCCATCGCGTTCGGCTGCCCGGTCAGCGAGAAAGGGCCGGCGCCCGGCTTGCCGATCTGGCCGGTGGCGAGATGCAGGTTGATCAGCGCCGCGTTCTTTGCAGTGCCCGAGCTCGACTGGTTGAGGCCCTGGCAGTAGAGGCTCAGCGTCGTGGCTGACGTGGCGAAGAGGCGTGCAGCCTCCAGCAGGTCTTCCTTGGCGATGCCGCAGACCTGGGCCACGCGCTCGGGCGTGCAGTCGCGCACCGTGCGCTTGAGTTCGTCGAAGCCGCTGGTGTGGGCTGCGATGTAGGCGGCATCGGTCCAGCCTTCCCAGAGCATCAGGTGCAGCATGCCGTGGAAGAGCATCACGTCGGTGCCGGGCTGCAGCGCCAGGTGCAGGTCGGCGATCTCGCAGGTGTCGGTGCGGCGCGGGTCGGCCACGATGATCTTCATCGCCGGGTTGGCCGCCTTCGCGTCCTCGATGCGGCGGAACAGGATCGGGTGCGCCCAGGCCGTGTTGCTGCCGGTGATGAAGAGGCACTGCGCGTGCTGGAAGTCGTCGTAGCAGGCCGGCGGTGCGTCGGCACCCAGCGTCTTCTTGTAGCCCGCCACCGCGCTGCTCATGCACAGGCGTGAGTTGGTGTCGATGTTGTTGGTGCCGATCAGGCCCTTGGCCAGCTTGTTGAAGACATAGTAGTCCTCGGTGAGCAACTGCCCGGAGACGTAGAAGCCGACGGCGTCGGGCCCGTGGTCGCGGATGACCCGCGCGAACGTATCCGCGGCGGTGTCGAGCGCGGTGCCCCAGCTGATCGGCTGCGGCGTTGCGTCCCTGAGGGCGCGGCGCATGGGCTGCAGAAGGCGCGTCTGCATCGTGACGGCCGCGCTCGCGGTGAGATGCAGCGTCGAGCCCTTGGTGCAGAGCCGGCCGAAGTTGGCAGGGTGGTCCGGATCACCGCGCACGCCGGTGATCTGCTCGCCTTCGGATTCGATGATCACGCCACAGCCCACGCCGCAGTAGGGGCAGGTGGAGCGGGTTTCTTTCATGGCCGCATGCCTTCTGCGCCTACGCGCCGTGAGGCGCCTGCACGTCGAAGCTCTCGTCGCCCAGCTTGCCGGCCGTCGCAGCGCCCGGGCCTGCACGAGGCGGGGCCAGGTCGAGCGCCAGCGTCTCCAGCTCGCGCGCGTCCAGCATCACCTGCTCGCCTTCGACCTTGCAGGCGAAGCGCGGTGTGCAGCCCTCGTCGGGCGACTTCGCACAGCCGTCGTCCAGGCCGACAGTCCAGTTGTGCAGCGGGCAGGCCACGCTGGTGCCGAACACGATGCCCTGCGACAGCGGCCCGCCCTTGTGCGGGCAGCGGTCGAGCAGTGCGAAGACCTGGTTCTCGGCATTGCGGAACACGGCGACGTCCACGCCCACGGGCCGCGTCACGCGGCGCGCGCCGAGCACCGGGATGTCGTCGACGCGGCAGATGACTTTCCATTCGCTCATCGTGTCTTCCCCTTTCAGGCCGGCTGGGCGGCGTTGTCCACCACGGCCACCGGCGTGAATTGCCGCACGTCGACCGAAGCCTGGCTGGACTCGAACCACGGATCGGGCTCGCCATCGAGCGCGAACTGCAGCCGTTCCCACAGCGCCTGGCGGCCCTCGGCGTCCTCGACGATGCGCTTTTTCACATAGTCCAGGCCGACGCGTCCGATGTAGTGCACCGTGCGCTCGAGGTACCAGCCCTCCTCGCGGTAGAGCTGCAGGAAGGCGCCCGCGTACGCCATGACCTCCTCCGAAGTCTTGAGCTTGACCAGGAACTGCGCCACCTCGGTCTTGATGCCGCCGTTGCCGCCGACGTAGATCTCCCAGCCCGAATCGACACCGATCACGCCCACGTCCTTGATACCGGCCTCGGCGCAGTTGCGCGGGCAGCCCGAGACGGCGAGCTTGACCTTGTGCGGCGCATACATGGCCCACAGGGCGCGCTCGAGGTCCTTGCCCATCTGGGTCGAATCCTGGGTGCCGAAGCGGCACCACTCGCTGCCCACGCAGGTCTTCACCGTGCGCAGCGACTTGGCGTAGGCGAAGCCCGAGGGCATCCCGATGTCCTTCCAGACGTTGGCCAGGTCTTCCTTCTTCACGCCCAGCAGGTCGATGCGCTGGCCGCCGGTGACCTTGACGGTCGGGATCTGGTACTTGTCGGCTGCGTCGGCGATGCGGCGCAACTCATCGGGCGTGGTGTGGCCGCCCCACATGCGCGGGATCACCGAGTAGGTGCCGTCCTTCTGGATGTTGGCGTGGCTGCGTTCGTTGATGAAGCGGCTCTGCGGATCGTCCTTCGCCTCCTTGGGCCAGGTCGAGATCAGGTAGTAGTTGATCGCCGGCCGGCAGCTGGAGCAGCCGTTGGGCGTGCGCCAGCCCAGGCCGCGGTACACCTCCGCGTGGGTCAGCCAGTGCTCCTTGCGGATCGCTTCGCGCACGTCCTGGTGGCTGGTGTCGGTGCAGCCGCAAAGGGCCTTCTTCTTCGGCGCGGCCGAGTAGTCGCCTCCGGCGGTGAACATCAGGATCTGCTCCACCAGCCCGGTGCACGATCCGCAGGAGGCGCTGGCCTTGGTGTGCTTCTTGACTTCTTCCAGCGTGAACAGGCCCTTGTCCTTGATCGCCTTGCAGATGGTGCCCTTGTTGACACCGTTGCAGCCGCAGACCTCGGCGTCGTCCGGCATGCTGGCCGCCTTGCTGTGGCCTTCATGGCCCGTGTCGCCGATGTTCGACTCCCCGAACATCAGCTTGTCGCGGATGTCGTTCACGCTGCGGCCGTCGCGCAGCAGCTTGAAGTACCAGCTGCCGTCCACCGTGTCGCCGTACAAGCAAGCGCCGACCAGCTTGTCTTCCTTGATCACGAGCTTCTTGTAGACGCCGCCGAAGGGATCGCTCATCACGATCTCCTCGCAGCCCTCGCCGCCCATGAAGTTGCCGGCGGAGAAGAGATCGATGCCGGTCACCTTGAGCTTGGTCGAGGTGAGCGAGCCCGAGTAGCGCCCGATGCCGAAGTGCGCCAGGTGGTTGGCCGCCACCTTGGCCTGCTCGAACAGCGGAGCGACCAGGCCGTAGGCGACGCCGCGGTGGGCCGCGCATTCGCCGACCGAGTAGATGCGTGCGTCGGTCACCGTCTGCATGGTGTCGTTGACGACGATGCCGCGGTCGCAATGCAGGCGCATCTTCTGCGCGAGCTCCACGTTGGGGCGGATGCCCACGGCCATCACGACCAGATCGGCCGCTGCTTCGGTGCCGTCCTTGAAGCGGATCGCCTTGACGCGCCCGCTCTTGCCGTCATCGCCGTCGCCGACCAGCTCCTGCGTCTGTGCGCCGATCAGGAACTTCAGCCCCCGGTCCTCCAGCGACTTCTGCAGCAGCTTGCCGGCCACGTCGTCGAGCTGGCGTTCCATCAGCCACGGCATCACGTGCACCACCGTCACGTTCATGCCGCGCAGCATCAGTCCGTTGGCGGCTTCCAGGCCCAGCAGACCGCCGCCGATGACGACCGCGTTCTTGTGCGTCCTCGCGGTCTCGATCATGTAGTCGGTGTCGGCGATGTCGCGGTAGGCGATCACACCCTCGAGGTCCTTGCCGGGCACCGGCAGCATGAAGGGCGTGGAGCCGGTGCACATCAGAAGGCGGTCGTACTCGGCCTCGGTGCCGTCCTCGGCGCGAACGATGCGCCTGACGCGGTCGACTTCGGCCACCTTCCTGCCGGCATGCAAGGTGATGTTGTTCTCGGCGTACCACTCCCAGCTGTTGAGGATGATCTCGTCCACCGTCTGTTCGCCTGCGAGCACCGGCGACAGGAGGATGCGGTTGTAGTTGGGATGCGGCTCGGCGCCGAAGACGGTGATGTCGTAGAGCTCGGGCTCGATCTTGAGCAGCTCCTCGACGGTACGCACGCCGGCCATGCCGTTGCCGACCATCACGAGTTTCATCTTCTTCATGGGTGGGACCTTTCTGGACTCAAGCAAAGTGGGTGTGCATGGCGGGCTGCGTGGACAATCGCGCGCCATGACCTTCGAGGTGGAAATCGGCTACAGCAGCCATCGCGGCCCGCGCCCGCAGAACGAGGACTTCGCCGGCGCAGTGCATGCGCCGCGTGGCGAGGAATCGCGCGGGCTGATCGCAGCCATTGCCGACGGCGTCTCTTCGGGCGGCCATGGCCTGGAGGCTGCGCAGACCACCGTGATCGGCTTGCTGGGCGACTACTTCGCCACGCCCGACACCTGGGAGCCGACCGCGGCCATGGACCGGCTGATCGCTGCCCAGAACGCCTGGCTGGCCGATCACAACCGCCGCCGCCGCCAGGACAGCGCCATGACCACGCTGACCGCGCTGGCCCTGCACGGGCAGAGCTACACGCTGGCCCACGTGGGCGACACGCGCGCCTGGCGCGTGCGCAAGGGCGAGGGCGCCGCCACGCCGCTGACCGTCGACCATGCGCTGGACCACCTGGACCTGCGCAGCCGGCTGACGCGCGCCGTGGGCCTGGACGACCACGTGCGGGTCGACTACCTGCAGGGCGACCTGCGCGTGGGCGACTGCTTCGTGCTCAGCACCGATGGCGTGCACGGCGTGCTCAAGCCGGCGCGCGTGGCCGAGCTTGCGCTCGCCGACGGCGCCCAACAGGCGAGCGATGCGCTGGTCGCCGCCGCCATCGCCGCCGGCACGCGCGACAACGCGACCGCGCTGGTCATCCGCGTGCTGGGCCTGGATGCCCGGCAGCTGCACGACGAGCTGGGCGATGCACGACGGCTCGCGCCGCCCGCGGCGCTGAAGGTGGGCGATGTGCTCGACGGCTACGCCATTACCGCGCTGGTGGCCGATACCGGCGTGCACAGGCTCTACCAGGCACGCCACCTGAACAGCCGTGCGCTGGTGGCCATCAAGACGCTGCACCCGTCGCGTGCCAGCGACCCGGAAGAACGCGCCATGCTGGCGCACGAGGCGTGGCTCGGGCTGCGCGTGGGCGCCGCCCGGCCCCACGAAGTCACGCGCACGAAGGGCGCAGGCGACGGCGACCCGACGAAGACGCCCGGCGAGCACGGCTTCGTGCGCGTGCACGAGCGCGCCGGCGACGCCACCGCGCTCTATACCGTGTTCGACTGGCATGGCGGCCGCACCATCGAGCAGATGCTGCAGGCCCGCGCGCGCCCGACGGTCGCCGAGGTGGTCGCGGCCGCCGTCCAGATCTGCAAGGCCCTGGGCCGGCTGCACCGCCACGGCGTGGTGCACCGGGACATCAAGCCCGGCAACCTGCACCTCGGGGACGACGGCTGCTGGCGCATCCTCGACCTGGGCGTGGCGCTTTCGGGCCGGGAAGGCGCCGCGCAGCGCGAGCTGCATGCGGGCACGCCCAGCTTCATGAACCCGGAGCAATGGGAGGGCGCCGTGCCCGACGCCGGCAGCGACCTGTTCGCGCTGGGCGTGGTCCTCTACCAATGGCTCGGCGGGCGCCTTCCCTATGGCGAGATCGAGCCCTACCAGGCCGCGCGCTACCGGCGCGACCCCGTCGCCCTGTCGCGCATCCGGCCGGACGTGCCGGTCTGGCTCGACCACCTGGTGCGCAAGGCGGTGGCGCGCGATGCGCACCAGCGCTTCGAGACCGCCGAGGAAATGCTGCTGGCGCTGGAGCGCGGCGCCGCCCGTCCGGTCGGCGCGCCGGCTGCCACGCCGCTTGTGCGCCGCGACCCCGCGCTGCTGTGGAAGGCCGCGCTGGCCGCGTCGCTGCTGTTCAACGCGCTGCTCGTCTATTGGTTGTTGTTCCTGCCGCGCTGAGCGCGGGAGGGAAGTGACGTCCCGCATGGTCGTCACCCTCCAGCGCTGCGGCGCATCGGGCGAACCGGCCGGTCGGTCGGCTGGCTCGCGGTGTTGGGGCTGGGTCGCGCGCGACCGCCTTTTTCTGCCCACGTCCGGGTCCAGCGGATCTGCATGACCCGCATCACGCCGAGCATCACGACGGCCAGCACTGCGAACAGCACGAAGCCCCAGGTGTAGGTGCCGAGGTACTGCTTCGAGAGGCCCATTGCGTTGGGCACCAGGCCGCCGCCCAGTGCGCCGATCTCGCCGATCATCGAGCCGGCTACTGCCGTGGTGGTAGGCCAGCGCAGTGGCACCAGCTGGAACAGCGCGCCATTGCCCGCGCCCAGTGCCGCGAAGCAGACGATCAGCAGCAGCGTGGTCAGCACCAGCGAACTCGAGGTGAAGCCGATCAGCGCCAGCGTGGTGGCCGACACCACCAGCACCAGCGTCAGCGTGTTGACGCCGCCCCAGCGATCGGACAGCCAGCCGCCCATCACGCGCACTGCCGCGCCCATGAAAGCCGCCAGCATCGTCAGTTGGCCCGCCTGCACTTTGCTGACGCCGAACTGGTCGTAATAGTAGGAGGGCAGGAAGGTGGTGAGGCCGATGAAACCACCGAAGGTGATGCCGTAGATCAGGCTGAAGGCCCAGCCATCCTTCTCGAACAGGCACGCCACGTGCGCGCGCAGGCTGGCGTGGCTGTCGACGTCCGGCGGCTCCTGCGCGAACAGCACCATCACGGCCATCGGAACCAGAATGGCCACCGCCGCCACGCCATAGACCGCCTGCCAGCCGAGCCATTGCGCCAGCGGCGGCGCGACCAGCACCGACAGCGCCGTGCCCACGTTGCCGGCCCCGACCAGGCCCATCGCCAGGCCCTTGTTCTGCGGCGGAAAGGAGCCCGAGCCCAGCGACAGCGCCACGCCGAAGCTGGCGCCGGCAATACCCAGCAGCACGCCCATCGCCAGCAGGTCGTTGAAGCTGTGCACCATGAAGAAGCCGAACAGCATCGCCACCGCGATCAACCCCATTTCCACCAGCGTCGCATTCTTGCGGCCGATGTACTGCGACAGGATGCCGAGCGGAAAGCGCATCAGCGCGCCGGCGATGATCGGGATCGACAGCATCAGCCCCTTCTGTGCGGCGTTCAGCTGGAAGCTCTCGCTGATGAACGGGGCCATCGCGCCGTTCAGCACCCAGATGCAGCACGAGAACATGAAGTAGAAGAAGGCCGCGAAGAGAGTGGGAGCGTGCCCGGAGCGCAGGAAAGATTTGAAGCTGGTCATGGCTGTGGCAATGCGAAAAGCATCCATGCAGCCTTGGCGTGGCCGCGTGGATGGGCGATGAATGGGGAGCGTCCCGCCAGCAGCTGGCGGAATCGACGGGCGGTGGGCGAGTCCCTGCGGGGACCCCGGCCGGCTACGAGGCCGGCGACTTCACCAAAGCGGTGCTTCGTTACACCGCGCCCTTGGTTACGCAAGACACGTGCCTGCCGCTGCGCTGCCGCTTCGCCTATGCTGCGACCGCCTGCCTCGTTCGCCATCCGCCTTTCATGATCCGCCTGCTGCTCGTTCTCTCCGAAGCCGATTCCGATGCCCTGCGCGACGGACTGGGCCAGGTCCTGGCGGACGCGGATGCGGTGGCCATCGGCTGGGCGAGCTGCGACACGTTGGTGCAGGAGGCCGCCATGCTCGCACCGCAGCAGGTACTGTTTCACAGGCCCGCGTCGATTCCCCGCATGCAGGCCGCGCTGCAGGTCTGGGCCGGCGCGCCGCCGCTGCCGGTCATCTTGCTCAGCGAGCCGCTCCCGCCGGGCATGCACGAAGAACTGGTCGACCTCGGCGTGCACGCCTGGGCTTGCGCCGACGCACTGGATGCAGCGGGTCTCCGCGCGCTGCTGGCGCGGGCGCAGGCCCGCTGGCGTCGAGAGACCGCGCTGCGCGACACCTTGGCGCGTTCGCTGGCCCACCTCGACGAGCGCAAGTGGGTGGACCGCGCCAAGGGCCTGCTGATGTCGGCCCGCGGCATCGGCGAGGATGCCGCCTACGGCCTGCTGCGGGGCGCGGCAATGCATGCCAATCTTCGCGTCGGCGAGCTGTCGCGCTCGGTGGTGGAAGCGGCGCAGTCGGCCGAAGCCATCAACCGCGCCGGCCAATTGCGCATGCTGTCGCAGCGCCTGGTGCGGCTCGCGGCGCAGGCGCTGGCGGGCGTCGAGGTGCGGCGCAGCCGCGTGCTGCGCGCAGCGTCGATCGAGCGGGTGAAGGACAACCTCGATCATCTGTCTAGGCTCCCACTCGATGCAACGAGCGCCCGGGCCCTGGGGGGCGTGCGTTCGGCCTGGGAGGCACTGGACGGCGCGCTGGCGGCGCGGCTGTCGCCGGCCGCGCTGGCAGCCATCGATGCGAGCGCCGAGGCCTTGCTGAGCGCCGCCGAGGCACTCACCGACGCGCTCGAATCCTCGGGAGGACGCCGGGCGCTGCGCATCGTGAACCTCTGTGGCCGGCAGCGCATGCGCGTGCAGCGGCTGGCGAAGGACGCGTTGCTCGCCGCGATGCTGCCCGGCGGCGCGTGGAGCGCGCACCTGGCGTCGACCATGGACGACTTCGAAGCCTCGCTGCTGGAGCTGGAGCGCGCGCCGCTGAGCTCGCCCGAGATCCGCACCGCGCTCAGTGGCGCACGCGACGAATGGCTGAGGCTGGTGCGCGGCGTGCGCGAGGCGGAGCGCGCCGAGGGCCGGGCCGAACTGGTGCGCGCCAGCGAGGTGCTGGTCGACACCTTCGACCGCCTCACCGCTTCATACGAACACAGCCTGCAGGTCATCATGTCCTGAAGAAAATTGGCTCGCCCCCAGGTTGGCTCACTTCGTGTAGCCGCCCAACCCCTACCGGGGGCAAAACCAGCGGCCCGGCGAAGCCGGTTCTTCGGTGTTTCCCGAACAGGCCCGGCTTCGTCAGCCGCGGATTTCATGGCTGATCAGGCCGCAGCCTTTTCCACATGCGCCTGGCGCGTGTAGAGGAAGTCGATCACGGCCTTGCGGGCGTGGACGTAGACCGGGTCCTCCGCGAGCTCGACGCGGTTGCGCGGGCGCGGCAGATCGACCGGCAGGACCTCGCCGATGGTGGCGGCCGGGCCGTTGGTGAGCATCACGATCCTGTCCGACAGGAGCACCGCCTCGTCCACGTCGTGCGTGACCATGACCACCGTGCTGTGCGTCTTCGCGACGATGGCCAGCAGCTCGTCCTGCAGCTTGGCGCGCGTGAGTGCATCGAGGGCGCCGAAGGGCTCGTCCATGAGCAGCACCTTGGGTTCCATCGACAACGCTCGGGCGATGCCGACGCGCTGCTTCATGCCGCCCGAAATCTCGCCGGGGCGCTTCTGCGCCGCGGCGCTCAGGCCGACCAGCGCGAGCGCGGCGTCGGTGCGCGCCTTGAGCTGGGCCTTGTTCTCAGTCGAAGAGAACACGCGTTCCACGGCGAGATGCACGTTCTCGTAACAGCTGAGCCAGGGCAGCAGCGAATGGTTCTGGAACACCACCCCGCGCTCGGGGCCGGGCCCCCTGATCTCGCGGTTGGCGCACAGCAGAGCGCCGCGGGTGGGCGTGGTCAGCCCGGCGATCAGGTTCAGCAGCGTGGACTTGCCACAGCCCGAATGGCCGATGAGCGTGACGAACTCGCCCTTGGCGACGTGAAGGTTGACGTCGCGCAGCGCCAGGAAGCCGCCCTTGGGCGTCTTGAAGCTTTGCTCGACGTCATGGATCTCGATGAACTTCGAATCATTCATGCCTTCACCTCTTCGAACGTGAATGCGGTGGCGATCCGGATCAGGGCGAACTCGAGCACCAGCCCGACGATGCCGATCACGAAGATCGCGATGATGATGTTGGCGACGTTGAGGTTGTTCCACTCGTCCCACACCCAGAAGCCGATGCCCACGCCGCCGGTCAGCATCTCGGCCGCGACGATCACCAGCCACGCGGTGCCGACCGCGAGGCGCACGCCGGTGAGCATGTAGGGCAGCACCGCGGGAAACAGGATCCGGGTCAGGATCTTCCATTCGGAAAGATCGAGCACCCGCGCCACGTTCATGTAGTCGCTGGGCACGCGCTGCACGCCCACTGCGGTGTTGATGATCATGGGCCAGATCGAACAGATGAAGATGGTCCAGATGGCGGCCGGGTTGGCGCCCTTGAAGACCAGCAGGCCGATGGGCAGCCAGGCCAGCGGCGAGACCGGGCGCAGCAGGCTGATCAGCGGATTGAACATGCGCGCGAGGAAACCGAAGCGCCCGATCGCGAAGCCCGCGGGAATGCCGACCACGGCGGCCAGTCCGAAGCCCAGTGCCACACGCTGCAGCGAGGACAGCACGTTCCAGCCCACGCCCTGGTCGTTCGGCCCCTTGCTGTAGAACGGATCGCTGAACACGGTCAGCGCCTGTTGCCAGACGGCGCCCGGCGAGGGAAAGCCGGTGGTGCTTCTCAGTGCCACCAGCTCCCAGACCAGGATCAGGAGCGCGAAGCCGAGGATCGGCGGCAGCACGCGCAGCCAGATCCAGCTGAAGTCGCGGGGAAGACGCACCGGGGGCGTGTCCTGGGCCGCTGGTGTCGCCATCGTGGCGGGCTGAACCGGGCTGCGCGGTGCGGGCGCAGCCGGTGCGCGGGTTTCGAGGGGGGAATGAAAGACGGCGCTGACCATGGCGGGCTCCTCAGGCGTGGACCTTGAACGAATCGGCGTACTTCTTCGGGTCCTTGCCGTCCCACACCACGCCGTCCAGCAGCTTGCTGCTGCGCATCGGGTCCTTGGGCACGCTCACCTTCAGCGCCGAGGCGACGTCCTTGTACATGTCGATCTGGTTGATCTGCTTGGCGACAGCCAGATAGTCGGGGTGCTCCTTCAGCAGGCCCCAGCGCTTGTGCTGCGTGAGGAACCACATGCCGTCGGACAGGTACGGGAAGTTGACGGCGCCATCGTCGAAGAACTTCATGTGGTTCGGGTCGTCCCAGGTCTTGCCCAGGCCGTTCTCGTAGCGGCCGAGGATGCGCTGGTTGATGGCATCGGCGCTCGTGTTGATATAGGACTTCTCGGCCACCACTTCGGCCATCCTGGCCTTGTTCTGGAGGTTGGCGTCGATCCACTTGCCTGCCTCCATCACAGCCATCATCACGGCGCGGCAGGTGTTGGGATTGGCCTTGACGAACTCGCTGCGGGTGCCGAGGACCTTCTCGGGATGGTCCCTCCAGATGTCCTGCGTGGTGATGGCGGTCACGCCGATCTTGTCGATGATGGCGCGCTGGCCCCAGGGCTCGCCGACGCAGAAACCGTCCATGTTGCCGACGCGCATGTTCGCCACCATCTGCGGCGGCGGCACGACGATGACCTTCGCGTCCTTGACAGGGCTGATGTCGGCCGAGGCCAGCCAGTAGTTGAGCCACATGGTGTGGGTGCTCGTCGGGAAAGTGCCGGCGAACGTGTATTCGCGCTTGTCCTTGGCCATCAACTTGGCGAGCGAGGCAGCGTCCACGGCTCCCTTGTCGGCCAGCGCCTTCGACAGCGTGATGGCCTGGCCGTTGCGGTTCAGGCCCATCAGCACGGCCATGTCCTTCCTGGGCCCGCCGACGCCTACATGCACCCCGTAGACCAGGCCATAGAGCACATGGGCCATGTCAAGCTCGCCGTTGATCAGCTTGTCGCGTACGCCGGCCCAGCTTGCTTCCTTGCTCGGCACGATCTTCACGCCGTATTTCTTGTCGATGCCCAGCACCGAAGCCATCACCACGCTGGCGCAGTCGGTCAGCGGGATGAAGCCGATCTTGACCTCCTGCTTTTCGGGCTTGTCGGAGCCCTGGGCCCAGACGGCCGCGCGCAAGGCGGGATCGAGCCCGACGGCGCCAACGGCAGCTGCCTGCAGGATGCGGCGGCGGCTCAGTTTCGGTTTCAGCAGTTCGTTCATGGGCGCACTCCGAGGATGAAAGACGGTAAGCAAAACAAAAAGGCGTCCGCACCGCGCACGGGCCGCTCGAAACGAGCCCTTGCAGGATGGGGACGCCTTTGTCCGGTTGGGTGGGCCGCACCCGCCGTTGGATGCCGCCTGCCTGTGGCCCTTCGAGGACCTACGGGAGTTTTCTACGCAAAGTGCATGCCAGGCGTGGTGCGAGGTACGCTGCCATGGATTTCGGCAGACGATGCCGAAAGGCACGCGGCTGAACTGTTTGCATGCGCGTCCCAGGCACGTTTGTTGTGCAGCGCACCATTTCAGGCAGTACGCCTCAGCGCGCGAAATCGGCGGGGAGGTATTCGGCCATCGAGAGGACCGACTCGGCCACATCGACGAGCCTTCGCCCCTGGCTCATCGCGGTGCGCCGGAGCATCTTGTGGGCCTCTTCCTCGCTGAGCCGCCGGTGCGCCATCAGGAGGCCCTTGGCGCGCTCCACCAGCTTGCGTTCATTGAGGGTGGCCCGCACGGCCGCCAGCTCGTCGCCCATGGTCTGCAGGCGATGGGATTGCTCCTGCACCATCTCGAGCACCGAGCGTTCCAGGTGGCGGCCCATCGGCGCGGTCGCGGCCAGCGGGCGCGGCGGGCTGCTGCGCACGTCGATGCGCGGCAGCGCGTCGAGAAAGGCGGCAGCAGCGCCGGGCTCGACGATCAGTTGCGAGAAGAGCGCCTCATGGGCCTGCAGCTCCGCGCGGGCGCGTGCCGTCTTCTGCTCGCAAAGCAGCCGCAGGTCGCCGGCCAGGCGCTCGTCGATGGCCTGCATGGCGTCGATGCGAACGGAGCAGCAGTCGAACCAGGCCTGGCTCAGCTCCGCATCCAGGCTCACGCCCGCGGGCGCCGCGCACGCGACGCGCCGCAGTCGCTCCTGCTCGGCCATTTGCGGGGCGGACTGGCTGTCGCGCCAGAGTTGGCCCAGTGCTTCGCCCGAAAATTCGACAAAGACCTGGAAGCAGCGCTCCTGCGACTCGATGAGGTGAAGCCATTGCTGCTGGCGCGCCTCGTCGTTGTGGCCGGAGGCAAAGGCCGCCGCCCCGCAGGCGCGTTCCTGGCCGGCGAATTCCTTGCCCTGCATGAAATGGAACATTGCTACGAGCAGGCGCGAGATCTCCGGGTCGGTCGCACCGTCCGCAGCCTCGAAGACCACCGCCAGCAGCCCGGCGACCAGCTTGACGAATGCGGCCGTGGCGTCGGCGGCCGAGAGTTCCATGGCGCCGATGCGGCGGCGCAACTCGGGCAGTGCGTCCAGGCCGGGCAGGACCCAGGCGATGCGGCTGAAGAGGCGCGCGCCATTGCCGATGCGAACGGCCTCCGTGTCGAGCTGGTCGAAGGCGCTGCGCACGGCCTGCTCAGCATGCACGCAGGCGGCGATCTGCGCTTCACGCTGGGCCACGAAGCGGCTGCCGTTCGAGGCCAGCAGCACATTCGAGATGCCGCGCTCGCGCTGCAGCGCATGCACGAGGCGGCCGATGGTGGCCACGAGCGCACTGGTGCGTGCGAGTTGATCGAGCTCGTCGATCTCGCAGCGCAGCGCAGCGATCAGGAAACTCAGGCCGGACTTCATCGGGGTGGGAACAGGACGGCTGGGTGGCCCATTCCGAGGACATGCAGCAACATTCGTGCCCCGGATGCGCCACACCCCTAAACTCGCCGCATGTTTGTATTGGGAATCGAATCGTCCTGCGATGAGACCGGCGTGGCGCTGGTCGAGTCGGCTGCCAGCGGCCTGCCCCGACTGGCCGCCCACGCGCTGCACAGCCAGATCGCGATGCATCAGGCCTACGGCGGTGTGGTACCGGAGCTGGCGAGTCGCGACCACATCCGGCGCGTGCTCCCGCTGGCGCAGCAGGTGCTCTCGGAAGCCGGGCGCGGGCTGCGGGAGCTCGACGTCGTGGCCTATACGCGCGGACCGGGGCTGGCCGGCGCGCTGCTGGTGGGCGCCGGCGTGGCTTGCGCCCTTGGAGCAGCTCTGGCGAAGCCTGTATTGGGCGTGCATCACCTTGAGGGCCATCTCCTGTCCCCCTTCCTGAGTGCCGATCCGCCCGAATTTCCCTTTGTCGCGTTGCTGGTGTCCGGCGGCCACACGCAGTTGATGCGGGTGGACGGCGTGGGGCGCTACGAACTGCTCGGCGAGACCATCGATGACGCGGCCGGCGAGGCGTTCGACAAGAGTGCCAAGCTGATGGGACTGCCTTATCCCGGTGGCCCATGGCTGGCCAAGCTGGCGGAGCAGGGCGATCCTGCCGCTTTCAAGCTGCCGCGGCCGCTCATGCACAGCGGCGATCTCGACTTTTCCTTTGCCGGGCTCAAGACGGCCGTACTGACGCAGGTCCGCAAGCTGGGGGACGCGCTTGAAGACCGCAAGGCTGACCTGGCGGCCTCGACGCAGGCCGCGATCGTCGAAGTGCTGCTGAAGAAATCACTGCGCGCCATCGAGCAGAGCGGCTTGCAGCGCCTGGTGGTCGCCGGTGGCGTGGGTGCCAATCGCGAACTGCGCATGCAGCTCGACGCAGCGTGCGCGAGGCGGGGCGTGCGGGTGCACTACCCGGAGCTGCATCTTTGCACCGACAACGGCGCCATGATCGCGATGGCCGCTGCGATGCGCCTGCAGTGCGGACTGCAGGCGGCGACGCCTCGCTACGCGTTCGACGTCAAGCCGCGATGGCCACTGGCCTCGCTGGGTGCGCCTGAGCCGGAGTTCGGCTAGGCGCATGCCTGCGGCCGCCGTGCGAAGGCAGCGGCAGCACGTCGAGCATCTTGCGCCAGAGCTGCGACCACTGTGGCCAGTCGTGCCCGCCCTCGGTGGTGAACACGCGGCCGGCCGGCAGGGCCTCGGCCAGGAGGCGATGGTTGGCGGCAAAGCGGTCGGCCAGCCCGAAGCCAAGGTACAGCGGGGGCAGTTCCTTGGCCGGCTCGGCCGTTGCGTATTGCTGCAGCCAGGGCCAGAGCTTGCGGTCGACCTCTTCGTCCGGCGGCGGGCCCTCGGGCGCCTTCCAGGCGCGCAGGCCGCCCGCCTTGTGGATCTCGGCGCCGAGCGGACGCCGCCCGAGGTAGGGAGCGAGTGTCACGATGCCATCGACAGTCCCGGGCTTGGCCAGTTCGTGGATCAGGGCGCCGAAGCCACCGATGGAAATGCCGATCAGCCAGAGCGACTTGTAGCCCAAGGCACGCTGCGGCTGGAGGATGTCGTGGTGCAATCGCTCGATGAAGGTCTGGTCGTAGTAGTACGAGACGTCGGCGTCGACCAACAGGGCGTCAGCCGCCAGGTTGCGTTCCCGCACCGCACTGATGAACCCTTCGCGCTCGAATTCTTCCGGCTTCAGGAAAGCACCCGGCAGGAACACCAGCAGGGTGTCCGAGCGCGCATCGTTGCTGGCGAGTTTCAGGTGCGTTTTCATGGGTGCTTCATCAATGGCTTGTGCTTTTTCTTTGCCGCGTTCGCCGCCGACCTCAGGCAAGAGAGGAACTAAAGCACGCCACAAATGTGACGTTCTTGGCACATATTTTGTAGCCAAGAACAAAAAAGGCCGGCAACAAAGAGTTACCGGCCTGTTTACATGTGGTGTCTAAGTTGAAACACCTGTCAGCAAGCTTAGTGGATCGCGAGCTGGGTCACATTGCTGACGGGGACCTGTTTGCCGAGCTTCAGCGTCAGGACGCCATTCTCGAGCTTGGCCTCGCTCGCGGCAGCGTCGATATCCTGCGGGAGCTCGTACGCGGCCTTGAACTTGCGCTTGGCGTCTGCCTTGCTTTCGATGCGGACGACTGCGCCTTCGATGCCGATGGTGAGGTCCTCACGCGCGAAGCCGGGGACGTCGAGAGTCACGGTCCAGCTCTTGTCGTCCTGCTCGACGTTGAGCGAGCGGCGAGCGGCCACGGCGACGTCGGAGGCGAAGCGGTCGTATGCGTGAGGCACGAAGCGGGGGGTGCGAATGACAGGGGCGAAGAACATGAAGGGGTACTCCTGGATGAACACAATGGGGACGGGAAATGTGTGTCCCTTACACTGCGCGGCCTTTCAACAGAGTGCCGCTTGCCACCTCAATTAGGCGCAGCGGGGCGCGTTTCAAGATGAGTTCTTCCAGCTTTATTTCCCGCCGCGAGGCCTTGAATTTCGCGGCTGCGGCGCTATGCGCCGCCGCTGCGCCGGCCACGTATGCACAGCCTGCAGGGCCGATCCGGCTGGCGCTGATCGAAAGCATGAGCGGGCCGTTCGCCAACACCGGCGAGGCGGTGTTCCGCAACCTGCTCTGGGCTGTGGAGCGGGTCAACGCGCGCGGTGGCGTCAAGTTGCCGGGCGGTGCGCGATTCCTGCAGCTGGACCGCTACGACAGCAAGGGCCAGAACGAAGAGGCGCTGTCGGCGCTGCGTGCCGCGATCGACGACGGAGCGCGCATCGTGCTGCAGGGCAATTCGTCGGCCACCGCCGCGGCATTGCTGGATGCGATCGAGAAGAACAATGAGCGCGACAACTCCCGCCGCGTGCTCTTCCTCAACTATTCGGCCGTCGATCCGGTGCTCACCAACGAGCGCTGCAGCTTCTGGCACTTCCGCTTCGATGCCCACGCCGACATGCGCGTCACCGCGCTGATGGACGTGATGAAGAACGACGCCGCGCTCAAGCGCGTCTACCTGATCGGGCAGGACTACAGCTTCGGCCAGTCGGTCCTGCGCGAGTCGAGGCGCCAGCTCGCCCAGCTGCGGCCGGACGTGCAGATCGTCGGCGAGGAACTGCATCCGATGGGAAGAGTGAAAGACTTCGCTCCTTATGCGAGCAAGATTCTTGCGAGCGGGGCGCAGGCCGTGGTCACGGGCAACTGGGGCAATGACCTCACGCTGCTGGTGAAGGCCGCGCGCGAGGCGGGTTTCAACGGCAGCTTCTACACCTTCTACGGCAACGCGCTCGGCGCTCCCGCTGCCATCGGCGATGCCGGCATCGGGCGAGTGGTCGCGGTCGCCGATTGGCTTCCCAATGTTCAGACGCGCGAATCCGAGAACTTCTACCGTGCGTTCCGCGAGCGCTTCCCCAAACCGGCTGACGACTACGTGCACATGCGGATGCAACTGCTCGTCGAGGCGCTGGCGCAGGCCCTCGAGCGCGCCGGCAGCGTCGACACCGTCGCGGTCGCCCGGGCGCTGGAGAAGGCCGAGGTCAGCCTCGCGGGCCAGAGCGGGCGCATGCGTGCCGCCGACCACCAGTTCCAGCAGGCCCTGGTGGTGGGCGTGATGGACCGACAGGGCAATGCTGGCGTGAAGTTCGACGTCGAGGGGTCCGGCTACGGCTTCCGCGTGGTGCGCACCATTCCTGCCGAGCGCGCCGAAATGCCCACCAGTTGCAAGATGCAGCGCCCCTGAACAGCAAGGAAAGACTCAGATGCGCGAAGCCATCCACAATCTCGAAGCCTCCAAGATCCGCGAGGTTGCAAATGCCGGCATGGGCCGCGCCGACGTGCTGGCGTTCTGGTTCGGCGAAGGCGACGAGGTGACGCCGGAGCCGATCCGCCGTGCGGCCATCGAGTCCTTGCAACAAGGCGAAACCTTCTATGCCCACAACCTCGGGCTGCCCGAGCTGCGCGAGGCTGTCGCGCGCTACATGAGCGGATTGCATCCGGCCATCGATGCCGGACGCATCGCCATCACCTCGGGCGGCGTGAGTGCGCTGATGCTGGCGGTACAGGCCCTGGTCGACGCCGGGGACGAGGTCGTGGCGGTCACGCCGGTGTGGCCCAACCTGACGGCGCAGCCCGCGATACTCGGTGCGCGCCTGCGCAGCGTGCCGCTCGTGCCGGTCGAGGGGCAGTGGACGCTCGACCTGGAGGCGCTGCGTGCAGCCGTGACGCCGGCGACCCGGCTGCTGGTGATCAATGCGCCCAACAATCCGACGGGCTGGACCCTGACGCGCGACGAGCAGCAGGCGATCCTCGATCATTGCAGGCAGACGGGCACCTGGATCCTGGCCGATGAGGTCTACGAGCGCCTCTACTATGAGCCGACCTCGAATGGATGCGCGCCCAGCTTCCTCGACGTGGCGGCGCCGGGCGACCGGCTGGTGGTGGTCCACAGCTTCTCCAAGAGCTTTCTCATGACGGGCTGGCGTCTCGGCTGGCTGGTGCTGCCGCCCGCGATGGTGGAGGGCATGGGCAAGCTGATCGAGTTCAACACTTCGTGCACCAGCGTATTCACCCAGCGCGCAGGTGTGGCGGCACTCGCGCACAGTGCGGAGATCACGCCGCGCGTGGTGGCGCACTTGAAGGCCTGCCGCGACACGCTGGTGCCCCTGCTGGCCGCGCTGCCTGGGGTCCAGGTGGCGCCGGCGCGCGGCGGCATGTACGCCTTCTTCCGTCTCGAGGGCTTCGACGATTCGCTGGCGCTGGCCAAACGCCTCGTGGCCGAGGCCGGGCTTGGCTTGGCGCCCGGCAACGCCTTCGCGCCGCAGGCGCAGGGCTGGCTGCGCTGGTGCTTTGCGTCCCAGGACCCCCAGCGGCTGGTGCTGGGCGTGGAGCGACTGCGGGGTTGGCTCGCAGCGCAAGCCCGGCCCTGATCGGCAGCGCCGATATATAATCCCAAGGCTTTGCATGCCGCAAGGCGCACGGCGCGTGGAGTTCCACCGCTCGCCGCAAGTCAAACATCCCGGAACAGGAAAATCATCAAATGATCGCAGCCTCCATCAAGGCCGAAGTTGTCAAGGACAACGCCCGCGCCGCCGACGACACCGGCAGCCCCGAAGTGCAAGTCGCACTGCTGACCGCCCGCATCAACGAACTCACCCCGCACTTCAAGACGCATGCCAAGGACCATCATGGTCGCCGCGGCCTGCTTCGCATGGTGAGCCGCCGCCGCAAGCTGCTGGACTATCTGAAGTCCAAGGACGCCGACCGTTACACCGCGCTGATCGCCAAGCTGGGTCTGCGCAAGTAAGCTGATTCGCATGAAGGAACGCCTGGGTTAGTCCGCTAGCTCAGGCGTTTTTTACTTCGCGAATCGAATCAGGAGTGCCGTACAGAGCGAAGCTGTGTCATTCCAATGGAGCTTGCCCCGAGCTTCGCTGGAATGGCATCGTGTTCTGAAAAGCGCCCCATCCCGCGGAACCTGCGACTGCCGCAGGCCGAACCGCCCACAAGAAACAGGAGCTAGACATGAGCCTCTTCAACAAAGTCACCAAGACCTTCCAGTGGGGCGACAAGACCGTCGTCCTCGAAACCGGTGAAATTGCGCGCCAGGCCAGCGGCGCCGTCCTCGTCGACATCGAGGGCACCGTGGTACTGGCGACCGTGGTCGCTTCCAAGTCCGCCAAGCCTGGCCAGGACTTCTTTCCGCTGACGGTCGACTACATCGAGAAGACGTACGCTGCCGGCAAGATCCCGGGCAGCTTCTTCAAGCGCGAAGCCAAGCCCAGCGAACTCGAAACCCTGACGTCGCGCCTGATCGACCGTCCGATTCGTCCGCTGTTCCCCGAAGGCTTCCTGAACGAAGTGCATGTGGTGATTCACACGCTTTCGCTCAACCCGGAGGTCGACGCCGACATCGCCGCGATGATTGGCGTTAGCGCCGCGCTCTCGATCTCCGGCGTCCCCTTCAATGGCCCCATCGGTGCCGCGCGCGTGGGCTATGTCAATGGCCAGTACGTGCTGAACCCGGGACAGACTGCGCGCAAGGATTCGCAGATGGACCTGGTCGTCGCGGGCACCGAAGCGGCCGTGTTGATGGTCGAATCGGAAGCGCAGCAACTGAGCGAGGAAATCATGCTCGGCGGCGTGGTATTCGGCCACGAGCAGGCCGGCATTGCCATCAACGCGATCCACGAACTCGTGCGCGAAGCTGGCAAGCCCGTCTGGGACTGGCAGCCGCCGGCCGAGGACGAAGCCTTCGTTGCCAGGGTCAAGGAGCTGGCCGAGGAAAAGCTGCGCGCCGTCTACCAGATCCGCAGCAAACAAGCCCGCACCCAGGCCCTGCGCGAAGCCAACGCGAGCGTGATGGAGTCGCTCAAGGGAAGCGGCGACGCTTTCGATGCAGGCAAGGTCAGCGACTTGCTGTTCGCCATCGAATCGAAGATCGTGCGCAGCCAGATCCTGTCGGGCGAGCCCCGCATCGACGGCCGCGACACCCGTACCGTGCGCCCGATCGAGATCCGCAATGGCGTGTTGCCGCGCACCCATGGCTCGGCGCTGTTCACGCGCGGCGAGACCCAGGCGCTCGTGGTGACGACGCTGGGCACCGAGCGCGATGCACAGCGAATCGACGCGCTGGCCGGCGAGTACGAAGACCGCTTCCTGTTCCACTACAACATGCCTCCCTTTGCCACCGGTGAAGTGGGCCGCATGGGCTCGACCAAGCGCCGCGAAGTCGGCCATGGACGGCTTGCCAAGCGCGCCCTGGTGGCGTGCCTGCCGAGCAAGGAAGAATTCCCCTACACCATCCGCGTGGTGTCCGAGATCACCGAGTCGAACGGCTCCTCGTCGATGGCTTCGGTCTGCGGCGGCTGCCTCTCGATGATGGACGCAGGCGTGCCGATGAAGGCGCATGTGGCCGGCATCGCCATGGGCCTGATCAAGGAAGACAACCGCTTTGCGGTGCTGACCGACATCCTGGGCGACGAGGATCACCTGGGCGATATGGACTTCAAGGTGGCCGGCACGACCAACGGCATCACCGCGCTGCAGATGGACATCAAGATCCAGGGCATCACCAAGGAGATCATGCAGGTCGCCCTGGCTCAGGCCAAGGAAGCGCGCATGCACATCCTGGGCAAGATGCAGGAAGCGATGGGCGAAGCCAAGGCCGAAGTGTCCAGCTTCGCGCCGCGCTTGTTCACGATGAAGATCAACCCCGAGAAGATCCGCGATGTGATCGGCAAGGGCGGCTCGGTGATCCGCGCGTTGACCGAAGAGACCGGCACTCAGATCAACATCGACGAAGACGGCACCATCACCATTGCCTCTACCGATCCGGCCAAGGCCGAGGAGGCCAAGAGGCGCATCGAACAGATCACCGCTGAAGTCGAGATCGGCAAGATCTACGAAGGCCCGGTGACCAAGATCCTGGACTTCGGCGCGCTGATCAACCTGCTCCCCGGCAAGGACGGCCTGTTGCACATCAGCCAGATCGCCCACGAGCGCGTGGAGAAGGTGACCGACTACCTCAGCGAAGGCCAGATCGTGAAGGTCAAGGTGCTGGAGACGGACGACAAGGGTCGCGTCAAGCTGTCGATGAAGGCGCTTGCGGAGCGTCCGGCCGGCATGGAGTTCAGCGAGCGTCCGCCGCGCGAGGAGCGCGGCGAGCGTCGCGAGCGCGGCGATCGTCCGCCTCGCGGCGAGCGCGCACCGCGTCACGACACCGGCGAGCCGGCAGGCGAGCAGGCGGTGGCGGTCGAGCAGGACCCGCGTCCGCAAGAGCCCACCGGTGGAGACCGCCAGGTTTGAGAGGCGAGGGCGGTGACACTGTTGCCGTCGTTCAATCCTGCGCCCGCTTCCAGAGGCGGGCGTTTCAGCCGAGAAAAGCATGAAAGCCATTGAAATCACTTCCTTCGGTGCACCCGAGGTGCTGCGCATGGCCGACCGGCCTGCGCCTGCCGCCGGTGCGGGCGAACTGCTGATCCGCGTGGCCGCCAGCGGCGTCAACCGGCCCGATGTGCTGCAGCGCACCGGCAACTATCCGGTGCCGCCGGGCGCTTCGGACCTGCCGGGCCTCGAGGTGGCCGGTGAGATCGTCTCAGGCGATGCCGCGGCCATGAAAGAGGCCGGGCTTGCGATCGGCGATCGCGTGTGTGCGCTGGTCGCGGGCGGCGGCTACGCCGAGCTCTGCGTCGCGCCCGTCGCGCAGTGCCTTCCGGTGCCCAAAGGTTGGAGCGATGTCGAAGCGGCTTCGCTGCCAGAGACCTTCTTCACGGTCTGGAGCAACGTGTTCGACCGGGGTCGCCTGCAAAAGGGCGAGACCTTGCTGATCCAGGGCGGGACCAGCGGCATCGGCGTGACTGCCATCCAACTCGGCAAGGCGCTCGGCGCCACCGTGATCGCAACGGCGGGCAGCGACGAGAAGTGCGAGGCCTGCCGCAAACTCGGCGCCGACCATGCGATCAACTACAAGACCGCCGACTTCGCCGAGGAGGCCAAGCGCCTGACCGGTGGCAAGGGCGTCGATGTCATCCTCGACATGGTGGCCGGGGGTTACGTTGCGCGCGAAATCGAATGCCTGGCCGAGGACGGCCGGCTGGTGATCATCGCGGTGCAGGGCGGCACCAAGAGCGAATTTAACGCGGGCCTTGTGCTGCGTCGCCGCCTTACCGTCACCGGTTCGACGCTGCGGCCGCGGCCTGTTGCGTTCAAGGGCGCGATCGCCAGATCCTTGCGCGAGAAAGTGTGGCCGTTGCTCCAGAGCGGCGCCGTCAAGCCTGTGGTTCACAGCGTGTTCCCGGCGCAAGGAGAGCCCAGCGGTGCGGCGCAAGCTCATGTACTCATGGAATCCAATCAGCACATCGGCAAGATCGTGCTGACCTGGTGAACGAGGACAAGATATGACGAAGAAGAAGCTCATCGCCGGCAACTGGAAGATGAATGGAAGCCTGGCTGCCAACGAGTCGTTGGTGAAGGCACTGCTGCAGGACGTGGGCACGCCGGATTGCGAGGTCGCGGTGTGCGTGCCGGCGCCTTACCTGGCGCAGATGCAGGCGCTGCTGGCCGGCTCTCCGATCGCGCTCGGCGCGCAGGACCTGTCGGCCCAACAGCAGGGCGCATTCACAGGCGAACAATCCGCCACGATGCTCAAGGACTTCGGCGTTCGGTACGCCATCGTGGGTCATTCGGAGCGCCGCCAGTACCACGGCGAGACGGATGAAGCGGTGGCAGCCAAGGCCGCTGCCGCACTGGCGAACGGCATCACGCCCATCGTATGCGTCGGTGAGACGCTGGCGCAGCGCGAGTCGGCCCATACCGAGGAGGTCGTGAAGCGGCAGCTCGCGGCGGTCATCCATGTCAACGGCCATTGCATCAGCGAGATCGTGGTGGCGTACGAGCCGGTGTGGGCCATCGGCACTGGCAAAACCGCCACGCCAGAGCAGGCGCAGTCGGTGCACGCACTGCTGCGTGCGCAACTGCACCATGCGGCCAACGAACATGCCGCGGGCATCCACATTCTGTACGGCGGCAGCATGAATGCCGCCAATGCGGCCGAGTTGCTGGCCCAGCCGGACATCGACGGCGGGCTGATCGGCGGCGCATCACTCAAGGCCCCCGATTTCTTGCAGATCATTGCTGCGGCGCGCTGAAAGCGGCACCGCCGAGAACGAATTTAGGAGTTAGAACGAATGAACGTGGTCCTCAACATCCTCGTGGGCGTGCAGATGCTCGCAGCGCTCGCGATGATCGGGCTGATCCTGATCCAGCACGGCAAGGGCGCCGACATGGGTGCCGCATTCGGCAGCGGCAGCGCAGGGAGCCTGTTCGGTGCGAGCGGAAGCGCGAACTTCCTGTCGCGCACCACCGGTGTGCTGGCTGCGGTCTTCTTCGCGTGCACCCTGCTGCTGGCCTACTTCAGCCATGCGCGCCCAACCGGCGGGGGCAGCTTGCTCGAACGGGCCGCCGTCGGCGCGCCAGCACCGGCACCCGCGCCTGCAGCATCGGGGCCGGCCTCGCAGATTCCGTCAGGCAACGCGCAGGTCGCGCCGGCCGCCGGTGCACCGGCGCCGGCAACGCCGGCCTCAGGCGCTACACAGATCCCGACCAAGTGAGCCTGAACCCTGACTCTTCGGGTCGCACAGGTCGCAGGGCCGGAATCACAGCCGTTTTCAGTAAGCCGCCAAAAGAAAACGGCTCCGTTTCAGGGTAAACTCTAAAGCTGTCCGGGAAGCCAAAACCTAACAGGTTCCTCATGCCATCCGGACATGCAAACACCGCCGTCGTGGTGAAATTGGTAGACACGCTATCTTGAGGGGGTAGTGGCGAAAGCTGTGCGAGTTCGAGTCTCGCCGACGGCACCAAATCTCGCCGACAGGAAGCTTCATCTTCCTGTCGGCGTTAAGCGGTAAAGACCCCGATGAACCTCGATTCCTACCTCCCCGTCCTGTTGTTCATTCTGGTCGGAGTCGGTGTAGGCGTAGCGCCTCAGGTTCTCGGTTACATCCTCGGCCCCAACCGGCCGGATGCCCAAAAGAATTCGCCTTACGAATGCGGCTTCGAGGCCTTCGAAGACGCGCGCATGAAGTTCGACGTGCGCTATTACCTCGTGGCGATTCTCTTCATCCTTTTCGATCTCGAAATCGCCTTTCTCTTCCCGTGGGCGATCGCGCTCAAGCAGATCGGTCCGGTCGGCTTCTGGGCCATGATGATTTTTCTCGCCATCCTTGTCGTGGGCTTCGTCTACGAATGGAAAAAGGGTGCGCTCGATTGGGAATGACAAGGAACCACGATGGCCATTGAAGGCGTCATGAAAGAAGGCTTCATCACCACGACCTATGACTCGGTCGTGAACTGGGCCAAGACGGGATCGCTCTGGCCGATGACCTTCGGCTTGGCTTGCTGCGCGGTGGAGATGATGCATGCGGGCGCGGCCCGCTACGACATCGACCGCTTCGGCATGTTGTTTCGTCCGAGTCCGCGCCAGTCCGATCTGATGATCGTTGCCGGCACGCTGTGCAACAAGATGGCGCCCGCCCTGCGCAAGGTCTACGACCAGATGCCCGAGCCGCGCTGGGTACTCTCGATGGGTTCGTGCGCCAACGGCGGCGGCTACTACCACTACAGCTATTCGGTCGTGCGCGGCTGCGACCGCATCGTGCCGGTCGATGTCTATGTGCCGGGTTGCCCGCCCACTGCCGAGGCGCTGCTTTACGGGATCATCCAGCTGCAGCAGAAGATTCGCCGCACCAACACGATCGCGCGTGCCTGAGAAACGAGAGACATGACCGACTTTGCGATTTCTCCCGAGGCATTGCACGCCCAGATTACCGAAACGCTCGGCGACAAGGCCAAGAGCGTGACCATCGCGCTCGGCGAAGTGACGGTAGTGGTTCCTGCCGCCGGGTACCTCGAGGCCGCACGGCTGTTGCGCGATGCGCCCGGCTGCAAGTTCGAGCAGCTGATCGACCTCTGCGGCATGGACTATTCCGACTACCGAGAAGGCGAGTGGGAAGGCGAGCGCTTCTGCGTGGTTTCCCACCTGCTGTCCGTCAGCCTCAATCAGCGCGTGCGTCTCAAGGTCTTCGTGCCCAACGAGGATCTGCCCGTCGTCGATTCCCTGACCGGCATCTGGAGCGCGGCGACCTGGTTCGAGCGAGAGGCTTTCGATCTCTACGGCATCGTCTTCGAGGGTCACGACGACCTTCGCCGAATCCTGACCGACTACGGCTTCATCGGCCATCCCTTCCGCAAGGATTTCCCGGTCTCAGGCCACGTCGAGATGCGATACGACGCGGAGCAGAAGCGCGTGATCTACCAGCCGGTCTCGATCGAGCCGCGCGAAATCACCCCGCGCGTGATTCGCGAAGACAACTACGGCGGATTGCACTGACACCGATATGGCCGACATCAAGAACTACACGCTCAACTTCGGACCCCAGCATCCTGCGGCGCACGGCGTGTTGCGCCTGGTGCTCGAGCTCGACGGCGAGGTGATCCAGCGCGCCGATCCGCACATTGGCCTGTTGCACCGCGCGACCGAGAAGCTTGCCGAAACCCGCACCTACATCCAGTCGCTGCCCTACATGGACCGGCTGGACTATGTCTCGATGATGTGCAATGAGCACGCCTATTGCCTCGCCATCGAGCGGATGCTGGGCCTCGAGGTGCCGCTGCGCGCGCAGTACATCCGCGTCATGTTTGCCGAGATCACGCGCCTGCTGAACCACCTGTTGTGGCTGGGCGCGCACGGGCTGGACTGCGGTGCGATGAATATGCTCATCTACTGCTTCCGCGAGCGGGAGGACCTGTTCGATCTCTACGAGGCGGTCTCGGGTGCTCGCATGCACGCGGCCTACTTCCGGCCGGGCGGCGTCTACCGCGACCTGCCGGATGCGATGCCGCAGTACAAGGTCAGCAAGATCAAGAATGCCAAGGCGATCGAGAGGCTCAACGAGAACCGCCAGGGCTCGATGCTCGATTTCGTCGACGATTTCTGCAAGCGCTTTCCGAAAATGGTCGACGAGTACGAGACGCTGCTCACCGACAACCGCATCTGGAAACAGCGCACCGTCGGCATCGGCGTGGTCACCCCCGAGCGCGCACTCAACCTCGGCTTCACCGGCCCGATGTTGCGCGGCTCCGGCGTCGAGTGGGACCTGCGCAAGAAGCAGCCCTACGACGTCTACGACAAGATGGAATTCGACGTACCGGTCGGCAAAACCGGCGACTGCTACGACCGCTATCTGGTACGCGTCGAGGAAATGCGCCAGGCCAACCGGATCATTCAGCAGTGCTCGGCTTGGCTGCGCACCAACCCTGGTCCCGTGATTACCGACAACCACAAGGTGGCAGCCCCGGCGCGCGAGTCGATGAAGGCGAACATGGAGGAACTGATCCACCATTTCAAGCTCTTCACCGAAGGTTTTCACGTGCCTGAAGGCGAGGCTTATGCGGCCGTCGAGCACCCCAAGGGCGAGTTCGGCATCTATCTCGTGAGCGATGGCGCCAACAAGCCGTACCGACTGAAGATCCGTGCGCCCGGCTTCCCGCACCTGGCGGCTCTCGACGAAATGTCGCGCGGCCACATGATCGCCGACGCGGTCGCGGTGATCGGCACCATGGACATCGTTTTCGGCGAAATCGACAGGTGAGCGAACGAATGACTTCCGACACCACCCACAGCACGCAGGCGCCGCTGTCCGACGCCACCTTGGCGCTTTTCGCGCGGGAGGTCGCCAAGTACCCGGCTTCAGGCAAGCAGTCGGCCGTGATGGCCTTGCTCACGATCGTGCAAAAGGAAGAGGGCTACGTCAGCATGCAGCGCGAGCGCGAGATCGCGGCGTACCTCGGCATGGCGCCGATCGCAGTGCACGAGGTCACGACCTTCTACAACATGTACAACCAGCAGCCGGTGGGCAAGTTCAAGCTCAACGTCTGCACCAATCTGCCGTGCCAGCTGCGCGACGGGGCGGTCGCGCTGGCACACCTCGAGAAGAAGCTGGGCATCAAGATGGGCGAGACGACCGCCGACGGCATGTTCACCCTGCAGCAGAGCGAGTGCCTGGGTGCCTGCGCCGATTCGCCGGTGATGCTGGTCAACGACCGCACCATGTGCAGTTTCATGAGCAATGAAAAGCTCGACCAGCTGGTCGACGGCCTGCGCGGCGCCAAGGCGGAGGGTGCGCAATGATGACGCCCGAGCAAGTGCTGTCGCAGTTCCAGGCCACCGGCGTCCAGACCTGCTTTCACGATCGCCATATCGCGCCCCAGATCTATGCCGGCCTCGACGGCACGAACTGGCGCCTGGCCGACTACGAAGCGCGCGGCGGCTACAAGGCCCTGCGCAAGATCCTCACCGAGGGCCTCACGCCCGAGCAGGTGATCGCCGAGGTCAAGGCTTCGGGCCTGCGCGGCCGTGGTGGTGCGGGCTTCCCGACCGGTCTGAAGTGGAGCTTCATGCCCCGCCAGTTCCCCGGACAGAAGTACCTGGTGTGCAACTCGGACGAGGGCGAGCCCGGCACTTGCAAAGACCGCGACATCCTGCAGTTCAACCCGCACATCGTGATCGAGGGCATGGCCATCGCGGCCTACGCGATGGGCATCAGCGTGGGCTACAACTACATTCACGGCGAGATCTTCCAGACCTACGAGCGCTTTGAAGAAGCCCTCGAAGAGGCGAGGGCTGCCGGCTTCCTGGGCGACAACATCCTGGGCAGCAGCTTCAGTTTTCAGCTGCATGCGTCGCACGGCTTCGGCGCCTACATCTGCGGCGAAGAAACCGCGCTGCTGGAATCGCTTGAAGGCAAGAAAGGCCAGCCGCGGTTCAAGCCCCCGTTCCCGGCCAGCTTCGGTCTTTACGGCAAGCCGACCACCATCAACAACACCGAGACCTTCGCTGCGGTGCCGTGGATCATCGTGAACGGCGGCCCTGCGTATCTGGAGTGCGGCAAGCCCAATAACGGCGGTACCAAGATCTTCTCCGTCAGTGGTGACGTCGAACTGCCCGGCAACTACGAAGTGCCGATGGGCACACCTTTCGCGAAACTGCTCGAGCTCGCGGGCGGCGTGCGAAAGGGTCGCCAGCTCAAGGCAGTGATCCCTGGGGGGTCTTCGGCGCCGGTGCTACCGGCCTCGATCATGATGGAGTGCACGATGGACTACGACTCCATCGCCAAGGCTGGCTCCATGCTGGGCTCCGGCGCGGTGATCGTGATGGACGACAGCCGCTCCATGGTCGAGTCGCTCAAGCGGCTTTCGTACTTCTACATGCATGAGTCCTGCGGTCAGTGCACCCCCTGCCGCGAAGGCACGGGCTGGCTCTGGCGCGTGGTGGACCGCATCCACAACGGTCACGGCAAGCCCAGCGACATGGACCTGCTGAACTCGGTTGCCGACAACATCCAGGGGCGCACCATCTGTGCGTTGGGCGATGCCGCCGCAATGCCCGTGCGCGCCATGATCAAGCATTTCCGGCACGAGTTCGAAGCCTTGATTCCCGGCTATGTGCCCCCGGCACCGGTCAAGGCCTGAGCGAGAAAACAAGACATGGTTGAAATCGAACTCGACGGCAAGAAGGTCGAAGTGACCGAAGGCAGCATGGTGATGCATGCGGCTGACAAGGCGGGCACCTACATCCCGCACTTCTGCTATCACAAGAAGCTCAGCATCGCCGCCAATTGCCGCATGTGCCTGGTCGACGTCGAAAAGGCGCCGAAGCCGATGCCTGCCTGCGCCACGCCGGTGACGCAGGGCATGATCGTGCGCACCAAGAGCGACAAGGCCATCAAGGCCCAGCAGTCGGTCATGGAGTTCCTCCTGATCAATCACCCGCTCGACTGCCCCATCTGCGACCAGGGCGGCGAGTGCCAGCTGCAGGACCTGGCCGTCGGCTACGGCGGCTCCTCCTCTCGCTACGAGGAAGAGAAGCGCGTGGTCTTCCACAAGGACGTGGGTCCGCTCATCAGCATGGAAGAGATGAGCCGCTGCATCCATTGCACGCGCTGCGTACGCTTCGGTCAGGAAGTGGCGGGCGTGATGGAGCTCGGCATGACCCAGCGCGGCGAGCATTCCGAGATCGAGACCTTTCTTGGCGACTCGGTGGACTCCGAGCTCTCGGGCAACATGATCGACGTTTGCCCCGTCGGCGCGCTCACCAGCAAGCCTTTCCGCTACAGCGCCCGTACCTGGGAGCTGTCGCGCCGCAAGTCGGTGAGTCCGCACGATTCGACCGGTGCCAACCTGATCGTCCAGGTCAAGAACAATCGTGTGATGCGCGTGGTCCCGCTCGAGAACGAAGACGTCAACGAGTGCTGGATCGCGGATCGCGACCGCTTCTCGTACGAGGCGCTGAACGGGCCCGAGCGCCTGACACAGCCCATGCTGAAACAGGGCGGCCAGTGGCAGTCTGTCGACTGGCAGACTGCGCTCGAATACGTGGCGAACGGTCTCAAGCAAATCAAGGCAGACCATGGCGCGCACAGCATCGGTACGCTGACGAGCCCGCACAGCACGCTGGAAGAGCTGCACCTGGCCAAGCTGCTCATGCAGGGCTTGGGCAGCGCCAACATCGATCACCGCCTGCGCCATGCCGAGTTCCGCCCTTTCGAGGGCGTGCGCTGGCTGGGCACTTCGATCGCATCGCTGTCGCATCTGCAGCGCGTTCTGGTGATCGGCAGCAACCTGCGCAAGGATCATCCGCTTTTCGCCCAGCGCATTCGCCAGGCCGTGCGCAAGGGTGGGGTGCTGAGCGCACTCACGTCGCCCGAACTGCTGGCCGACGATGAAGCCTGGGCCATGTCCGTCGCAAACCCCGTGCGCGTGCCTGCACACGACTGGTTCGACGCGCTTGCCGAGATTGCCGGCGCGATCGCCGCGACGACCGGCGCTGCCGTCCCGGTCGTCCGCTCTGCCGAACCCGGTGATCAGGCCAAGGCCATTGCTGCATCGCTGCTCGGAGGCGAGCGCAAGGCCATCCTTCTCGGCAACGCCGCTGCCCACCACGCCGAAGCCGGCGCGCTGCTGGCACTCGTCAACTGGATCGGTGCGCAAACGGGCGCCAGCGTCGGTTATTTGACCGAGGCAGCCAACACGGTCGGTGCCCAGCTTGTCGGCGCGCTCCCCACGGACGCCGGGCTGAACGCGGGCGCGATGCTGTCCGGTGCGCTCAAGGCCGTGCTGCTGCTCAACACCGAGCCGGTCTTCGACTCGGCGGCCGGCGTCGAAGCAGCCGATGCGCTGACGCATGCCCAGATGGTCGTCACCTTGAGCCCCTTCAAGGCCAATCTCGAGTTCAGCGACGTTCTGCTGCCGATCGCTCCCTTCAGCGAAACGCCGGGCAGCTTCGTCAACGCCGAGGGCCGCGTGCAGGGCTTTCATGCCGTGGTGAAGCCGCTGGGCGAGACGCGCCCGGCCTGGAAGGTGCTGCGCGTGCTGGCCAACCTGCTGGGCCTGCCGGGCTTTTCCTTCGAGTCGGTGGCCGAGGTACAGGCTGACCTCGGCCTGGGCCCGGGCTTGCTGCCGGCGGACAGGCTGAGCAACGCCACCGCGGCGCGCTTCGACGGAGAACGCGCCGCGCCCGCCGCCGCACCCGTCGTCGCCTCGATCTACCAGCTCGATTCGATCGTGCGCCGCGCGCCTTCGCTCCAACTCACCGCCGATGCACGCGCCGCGCACGCCGAGGCTGCGCAGGAGGTGCTCGCATGATCGACAGCCTTCATGGCTTCGGCCTCGGCCTGATCGGCGCCGCGTGGTGGACCTCCGTCGCGTGGCCGGTGATCTGGACGCTGATCAAGATCGTGGTGGTGGTGTTGCCTTTGATGGGCGCCGTGGCCTACCTCACGCTCTGGGAGCGCAAGGCCATCGGCTTCACGCAGATCCGCCTGGGCCCGAACCGCATCGGTCCGCTGGGCCTGCTGCAGCCCATCGCCGATGCGCTCAAGCTGCTGACCAAGGAAATCATTCTTCCCACGGTCGCCAACAAGGGGCTGTTCCTGCTCGGGCCGATCATGACCATCATGCCGGCGCTCGCCGCCTGGGCCGTGATCCCCTTCGGTCCCGAGGTCGCGCTGGCCAACATCAACGCTGGCCTGCTCTTCGTCATGGCCATCACCTCGCTCGAGGTCTACGGCGTGATCATTGCCGGCTGGGCATCGAATTCCAAGTACGCGTTCCTGGGCGCGCTGCGCGCCTCGGCGCAGATGGTGAGCTACGAGATCGCGATGGGCTTCTGCTTCGTGGTCGTGCTGATGGTGTCCGCCAGCCTCAACATGACCGACATCGTGATGGGACAGGGCAGGGGCCACTTCGCCTCGATGGGCATCGGCTTCCTGTCATGGAACTGGTTGTCGCTGCTGCCGATCTTCGTCGTTTACTTCATCTCGGGCCTGGCAGAGACCAACCGCCATCCCTTCGACGTGGTCGAAGGCGAATCGGAAATCGTCGCCGGCCACATGATCGAGTACTCGGGCATGAGCTTCGCCATGTTCTTCCTGGCCGAGTACGCCAACATGTGGCTGGTTTCCATCCTGTGTGCTGTCCTGTTCCTCGGCGGGTGGCTGCCTCCCTTCGATTTCCTGGGCTTCGTCCCTGGCTGGATCTGGCTGGGCCTCAAGACCTTCGTCGTGGTCACCATGTTCCTGTGGGTCCGCTCGACCTTCCCGCGCTTTCGCTATGACCAGATCATGCGTCTGGGCTGGAAGATCTTCATCCCGGTCACGCTGGTGTGGCTGGTGGTGGTCGGCGCCTGGATGCAGACCCCGTTCAATATCTGGAAATAACTGGAATCGCCATGGCTGCGACCAACGCACGCGCGCTTGCGCGCTCATCATCGAACACGAAGGCGCCGGCCTTCTCGCTCAAGGACTTCCTGTCCAGCTTCATGCTGGTCGAGCTGTTCAAGGGCCTGGCCATCACGGGCAAGTACGCCTTCAGCCGCAAGATCACGGTGCAGTTCCCCGAAGAGAAGACGCCGCTCAGTCCGCGATTTCGCGGCCTGCATGCGCTGCGCCGCTACGAGAACGGCGAGGAGCGCTGCATCGCCTGCAAGCTCTGCGAGGCCGTGTGCCCCGCGTTGGCCATCACCATCGAGTCGGATGTGCGGGACGACGGTTCGCGCCGCACCACGCGCTACGACATCGACCTGACCAAGTGCATCTTCTGCGGTTTCTGCGAGGAGAGCTGCCCGGTCGACTCCATCGTCGAGACGCACATCCTCGAATACCACGGCGAGAAACGCGGCGACCTGTACTTCACCAAGGACATGCTGCTGGCTGTGGGCGACCGCTACGAAAAAGAAATCGCCGCTAACAAGGCGGCCGACGCCAAGTACCGCTAAGGCGGACTCGGCCCGACAACAAATAACGAAAACCGATCCATGGACGTCAAGACCGGTCTGTTCTACCTGTTCGCCGCGGTGCTGCTGTTCGCGGCGTTCCGCGTCATCACCTCGCGCAACCCCGTGTATGCGGCGCTGTACCTCGTGCTCGCCTTCTTCCAGGCCTCGGCCATCTGGCTGCTGCTGCGCGCCGAGTTTCTCGCCATCTCGCTGGTGCTGGTCTACGTGGGTGCGGTGATGGTGCTGTTCCTGTTCGTGGTGATGATGCTCGACATCAATGTCGACGCGCTGCGGCAGGGCTTCTGGAAGCATTTCCCGCTCGCCGCCGGGGTGGGGGCACTCATCGCGCTGGAGATGGCTGCAGTGCTGATGGGTGGCTTCCGCCTTGCCGAGCCGCGCCGTCCGATGGCCACCGGGCCGGACACCTCCAACACCCTGGAGCTCGGCAAGCTGCTCTATTCCGAATACCTCTATCCGCTGGAGATCGCGGCCGTCATCCTGCTCGTGGCCATCGTCGCGGCCATTGCGCTGACGCTGCGCACCCGCAAGGACAGCAAGTACGTGAACCCTGCCGACCAGGTGCGCGTGAAGGCGCGCGACCGCGTGCGCATCGTGCAGATGCCGGTGACGCAGGCCGCGCAACCCGTGGCCGACCCGGCGCCTGCAGCCGCGGAGACCAAGGCATGACCCTCACGCTCGGACACTTTCTCTCGCTCGGCGCGATGCTCTTCGCGCTGTCGGTGATCGGCATCTTCCTGAACCGCAAGAACCTCATCGTTCTCTTGATGTGCATCGAGCTGATGCTGCTCGCCGTCAACATGAACTTCGTCGCCTTCTCGTACTTCCTGGGCGACATGCACGGCCAGATCTTCGTGTTCTTCATCCTGACCGTGGCCGCGGCGGAGTCGGCAATCGGGCTGGCGCTGCTGGTGCTGCTGTTCCGCAACAAGTCGAACATCAACGTCGACGAACTGAACGCGCTCAAGGGGTAAAGGCAATCACATGAGCGCAACACTCTCCGCATCCGCACTGCTCGCGGTTCCCCTGGCGCCGCTCGTCGGCTCTTTGCTGGCCGGCCTGTTCGGCACCAAGTTCGGCGGCAACCGCTTCGGCCGCAGTGCCTCGCACTCGCTGACCATCCTGGGCGTCTTCGTCGCCTTCGTGATCTCGGCCATGACGCTCAAGAGCGTGGTGGTCGACGGCGCCCGCTTCAATGCCACGATCTACGAATGGATGGTGGTGGGCGGCATCAAGATGGAAGTCGGCTTCCTGGTCGACGGCCTGACGGCCATGATGATGTGCGTCGTGACCTTCGTCTCGCTGATGGTGCACATCTACACCATTGGCTACATGGAGGAGGACGAGGGCTACAACCGCTTCTTTGCCTACATCTCGCTCTTCACCTTCTCCATGCTGATGCTGGTGATGAGCAACAACATGCTCCAGCTGTTCTTCGGCTGGGAAGCGGTGGGCCTGGTGTCCTACCTGCTGATCGGCTTCTGGTACAACAAGCCGAGCGCCATCTTCGCCAACCTCAAGGCCTTCCTGGTCAACCGCGTAGGCGACTTTGGGTTCATCCTGGGCATCGGCCTGATTGCCGCCTACGCCGGTACGCTGAACTACGGCGAGGCCTTCGCCAAGGCGGATGAGCTGGCCAAGCTGGGCTTCCCCGGGACCGACTGGATGCTGATCACCGTGATCTGCATCTGCCTGTTCATCGGCGCCATGGGCAAGAGCGCCCAGTTCCCGCTGCACGTGTGGCTGCCCGACTCGATGGAAGGCCCGACCCCGATCTCGGCCCTGATCCACGCAGCGACCATGGTCACTGCCGGCATTTTCATGGTGGCGCGCATGTCGCCGCTGTTCGAGTTGAGCGATACGGCCCTGTCCTTCGTGCTGGTGATCGGCGCGATCACGGCGCTCTTCATGGGCTTCCTCGGCATCATCCAGAACGACATCAAGCGCGTGGTGGCCTATTCCACGCTCTCGCAGCTGGGCTACATGACGGTCGCGCTGGGCGCCTCGGCGTACTCGGTGGCGGTGTTCCACCTGATGACACACGCCTTCTTCAAGGCGCTGCTGTTCCTGGGCGCTGGGTCGGTGATCATCGGCATGCATCACAACCAGGACATCCGCTGGATGGGCGGCGTGCGCAAGTACATGCCCATCACCTGGATCACCTCGCTGCTGGGGTCACTGGCGCTGATCGGCACGCCCTTCTTCGCCGGCTTCTACTCCAAGGACAGCATCATCGAAGCGGTGCACGAGAGCCACCTCTGGGGCGCCAGCTTCGCGTACTGGGCAGTGCTCGCGGGCGTGTTCGTGACGGCCTTCTATTCGTTTCGCATGTACTTCCTGGTCTTCCATGGCAAGGAACGCTACGACCTGAATCCGGACGCCCACCACCATGAGCCCGACGCGGAGCCCGACCATGGCCACCACGATGATCACGCCAAGCCGCACGAGTCTCCCTGGGTGGTCTGGCTGCCGTTGGTGCTGCTGGCCATCCCCTCGGTCGTGATCGGCTACATGACGATCGAGCCGATGCTCTACGGCGAGTTCTTCAAGGATGCGATCTTCGTCGATGCCGACAAGCATCACGCGATGAAGGAGCTGGCCGAGGCCTTCCACGGTCCGATGGCCATGGCCCTGCATGGGCTGACCGCGCCGCCGTTCTGGCTCGCGCTGGCCGGCGTGGTGCTGGCCTGGTACATGTATCTCGTCAACCCGGCGCTGCCCGAGGCCATCAAACGCGGCTTCGGCCCGGTCTACCGGCTGCTCGAAAACAAGTACTACATGGACTGGATCAACGAGAACCTCATCGCGCGCGGCACGCGCGCGCTGGGCACCGGCCTCTGGAAGGGCGGCGACCAGGGGATCATCGACGGGGCCATCGTCGACGGCTCCTGGAAGGCGATCGGCCGCGTTGCGGGCGTCATACGCTGGATGCAGTCCGGCTACATCTATCACTACGCTTTCGCGATGCTCCTGGGCATCTTCATCCTCATGACGTATTTCGTCTGGTTCAACAGATAAGCGCGCTGCTGGAGAAAAACAAAAATGGGTCTGTTGAGCCTTGCCATCTGGGTGCCGATCTTGTTTGGCGCCGTACTGCTTGCCATCGGTCGTGAGCAGCACGCGAGCATCGTCCGCTGGATTGCGCTGGTCGGTTCGATCGTCAGCTTCCTGGCCACCGTGCCGCTCTACACGCGCTTCCAGAACGACACCGCTGCGATGCAGTTCGTCGAGAAGAGCGGCTGGATCGAGCGCTTCAATGTCAACTACCACGTCGGCCTCGACGGGCTGTCGCTGTGGCTGGTGCTGCTGACGGCCTTCATCACCGTCATCGTGGTGATCTCGGCGTGGGAAGTGATCACCGAGCGCGTCAATCAGTACATGGGTGCGTTCCTGATCCTTTCGGGGCTCATGATCGGCACCTTCTCGGCGCTCGACGGCGTGCTGTTCTACGTCTTCTTCGAGGCGACGCTGATTCCCATGTACCTGATCATCGGTATCTGGGGTGGCCCGAAGAAGATCTACGCCGCATTCAAGTTCTTCATCTACACGTTGCTCGGCTCGCTCCTGACGCTGGTCGCGCTGATCTATCTGTACAACCGGTCGGGCGGCAGCTTCGACATCCTGAGCTGGCACAAGCTGCCGCTGACCGCCAGGGAGCAGACCTTTCTGTTCTTCGCCTTCTTCGCGGCCTTCGCGGTCAAGGTGCCGATGTGGCCGGTCCACACCTGGTTGCCCGACGTGCACGTCGAGGCGCCCACCGGAGGGTCGGCGGTTCTGGCAGCGATCATGCTGAAGCTGGGCGCCTACGGCTTCCTGCGCTTCTCGCTGCCGATCGCGCCCGACGCTGCGCACGAATGGGCCTGGCTCATGATCGCGCTGTCGCTGATCGCGGTGATCTACGTCGGTCTCGTGGCGCTGGTCCAGCAGGACATGAAGAAGCTGGTCGCCTACTCGTCTGTGGCACACATGGGCTTCGTCACGCTTGGCTTCTTCATCTTCAACGAGATCGGGATCTCGGGCGGTATCGTCCAGATGATTGCGCACGGCTTCGTCTCCGGCGCCATGTTCCTGTGCATCGGCGTGCTGTACGACCGCGTGCATTCGCGCCAGATCGCCGACTACGGCGGCGTGGTCAACACCATGCCCAAGTTCGCGGCTTTTGCCTTGCTGTTCGCGATGGCCAACTGCGGCCTGCCCGCCACTGCCGGCTTCGTCGGCGAATGGATGGTGATCATCGGCGCGGTCAAGGCCAACTTCTGGCTGGGCCTGGGCGCTGCGACGGCGCTGATTTTCGGTGCGGCCTACACGCTGTGGATGTACAAGCGCGTGTACCTGGGCCCGGTGGGCAACGATCACGTCAAGGAACTCGGTGACATCAACGCCCGCGAGTTCCTCATGCTGGCGTTGCTCGCGATCGCGGTGCTGTGGATGGGCCTTTATCCCAAGCCCTTCACCGATGCGACCAGCGCCTCCGTGAGCGAGCTGCTGCGCCACGTGCAGACGTCCAAGATTCCAGGCTGAGTAGCCGGCCCTGAGAGAACGAGATGATTGACAAACTCAGCTGGATGACGATCTACCCCGAGCTGGTGCTGCTGGTCATGACCTGCATCATCGCGCTGGTGGATCTGTCCACGACCGACACCCACCGCACGCGCACCTATGTGCTGACACTGCTGACGCTGGCCGTGGTGGCCGTCCTCACCGGCATGCAGGCCACCGATCTCGACAGCCACTACGGCTTCGGCGGCATGGTCGTGAGCGACCCCATGGGCAACTGGCTCAAGTGTTTTTCCGCGCTGGCCCTGATGGTCACGCTGGTCTACGGCCGCCCCTATGCGGCCGATCGCGGCATGCTGCGCGGCGGCGAGCTCTTCACCATGAGCATGTTCTCGCTGCTGGGCATCTTCGTGATGATCTCGGGCGGCAACTTCCTGGTGATCTACCTCGGCCTGGAACTGCTCACGCTGTCGAGCTACGCGCTGGTCGCCTTGCGGCGCGACAACGCGGTGGCCAGCGAGGCCGCGATGAAGTATTTCGTCCTTGGCGCCATGGCCAGCGGCTTCCTGCTTTACGGGCTGTCGATGATGTACGGTGCCACCGGCTCGCTGGACACCACCGAGGTCTTCAAGGCCATCGCCAGCCGCAAGGTCAACCACCAGGTGCTGGTTTTCGGGCTGGTGTTCATCGTGGCCGGCCTGGCCTTCAAGGTCGGCGCGGCGCCGTTCCACATGTGGGTGCCTGACGTCTACCAGGGCGCACCGACCGCCGTCACACTGATGATCGGCGCGGCGCCTGAGCTCGCGGCTTTCGCCATCATCATCCGCTTGCTGGTGGAAGGCCTGCTGCCGCTGGCAATCGACTGGCAGCAGATGCTTGCGCTGCTTGCCATTGCCTCGCTGCTGGTGGGCAATCTGGCGGCCATCGCCCAGACCAATCTCAAGCGCATGCTGGCCTACTCGACCATCTCGCAGATGGGCTTCATGCTCTTGGGCATGGTCGCAGGCGTGATCGACAACAGCACCTACAACGCCCAGTTCGCCTACAGCGCCGCGATGTTCTACATCGTGACCTACGTGCTGACCACGCTGGCCAGCTTCGGCATCATCCTGCTGCTGGCGCGCGAGGGCTTCGAGAGCGAGGAGATCACCGATCTTGCCGGCCTCAACCAGCGCAGTCCGCTCTATGCCGGCGTGATGGCCATCGCCATGTTCTCGCTGGCGGGGCTCCCGCCGCTGGTCGGCTTCTATGCCAAGCTGGCAGTGCTCCAGGCACTGATCGCATCGGGGCAGGGCCTCTACATTGCGCTCGCCGTGTTCGCGGTCGTGATGTCCCTGATCGGCGCCTTCTACTACATCCGCGTGGTCAAGGTCATGTACTTCGACGCTCCCGTGACGGCGAGCACGGTCTCGGCGCCGCGCGACGTGCGTACCGTGCTGGCGCTCAACGGTGCGCTGATCCTCGTCCTGGGCATCGTGCCCGGCGGCCTGATGGCCCTGTGCGCCAAGGCCATCGTTGCCACGCTGGCCGGCTGAGGTCCGTGTCGCAGGGTGCCTCGGCCTGGGTTGTGTTGCTGGTCGCGCTTCTGGCGGCCAACCTGCCTTTCCTGAACGAGCGCTTGCTGGGCATCGTGCCGCTCGCGGCGCACGCCAAGTCGCTGGGCTTGCGGCTGGGTGAGTTGGTGATCCTCTATTTCGCCGCCGGCGGCATCGGGCTCCTGTTCGAGCGGCGTGCCGGCCAGATTGCGCCGCAAGGCTGGGAGTTCTACGCGGTCACGGCGGCGCTGTTCGTCGTGCTCGCCTTTCCCGGCTTTACCTGGCGCTACCTCCTCAAGCATCGGAAATGAAATGGACGACGCGCATCTGAAAGAAGAGGGCACTGCCAGCGAGCAACTCTTCAAGGGCAACTTCCTGCATGCCAAGCGCGACACCGTGCGCCTGCCCGACGGCAAGAGCGCGACCCGCGAGTACATCGTCCATCCCGGCGCGGTGGTGGTGGTGCCGCTGCTCGACGACGGGCGCGTGGCAATGGTGCGCCAGTACCGCTACCCGATCCATCGGGTGATGACCGAGTTTCCGGCCGGCAAGCTCGATCCCGGCGAGGATCCCTTGTTCTGCGGCCAGCGCGAGCTGGAGGAGGAAACCGGCTACACGGCACGCGAGTGGGCCCATGCCGGCGCCATGCACCTGGCGGTGGCCTATTCGACGGAGATCATCCATATCTACTTCGCGCGCGGCCTCACCGTGGGCAGCCAGCGGCTCGATCACGAGGAATTCGTCGAGGCCACCACCGCCACGCCAGCGCAACTGCTGGACTGGTGCCGCGACGGCACCGTGTCCGATGCCAAAACCCTGACCTGCGCGCTGTGGCTGCAGAACGTCCTGTCGGGCGCGTGGGTGCTCGACTGGCAGAGCGCCGCTTCGCCGGCTGGCGGCTGATAATCCGCCCAATGAAGGTCCTCAATCTCCAATGCGCGCACGGCCACGGCTTCGAGGGCTGGTTTGCGTCCAACGACGACTTCGATACGCAGCTCGCCAGCGGACTCGTGTCGTGCCCGATGTGCGGCGACACTGCCATCGTCAAGCTGCTCACCGCCCCGCGCCTGAACCTCGGCAGCCCCAAGCCGCCCGCCGAGGCTGCACCGGTACCCGTTGCGGCCCAGAACGACTCGCCCGAGGCACGCTTGATGCGCGCGGTGCGCGAAGTCATCGCCAAGACCGAAGACGTCGGCGACCGCTTTGCCGCCGAGGCGCGCAAGATGCATTACGGCGAGGCCGAGGAGCGCGGCATCCGCGGCCAGGCCACGCGCGAGGAGGCCCGCGACCTGATCGAGGAGGGCATTTCCGTCTTCTCGCTGCCGCTGCCGCCTGCGCTCAAGGAAACCCTTCAGTAGGCGTTGCGAGCGGCCGGATCGCCAGCTTGGTTTCGACCAGGGCGGCCCGCAGTGCCTCGGGCCAGGCCTGGTGCAGGCGGCAGGTTGCGTTCCGGGCCGACGACGTGGACTACGTGCTGAACTGCAGCGCGGCCAAGCGCGCGTAGACCCCGTTCTGCGCCACCAGCGCGGCATGCGTTCCCTGTTCCACGATCCCGCCGTGGTCGAGCACGATGATGCGGTCGGCCCTCTGGACTGTGGCCAGCCGGTGCGCAATGACCAGCGTGGTGCGGCCGGCCATGGCCGATTCCAGCGCCGCCTGCACCATGCGCTCGCTTTCGGCATCGAGCGCGCTGGTCGCCTCGTCGAGCAGCAGCAGCGGCGGGTTCTTCAAGATGGCGCGCGCAATGGCGATGCGCTGGCGCTGGCCGCCCGACAGGCGGACGCCGCGCTCCCCGAGAAACGTGTCGTAGCCCTCCGGCAGGGCCCGCAAGAAGCCGTCCGCGAAGGCCGCGCGGGCGGCGTCATGCACCTCCTCGGCGCTGGCCTCGGGCCGGCCATAGCGGATGTTCTCGAAGGCGCTGGCGGAGAAGATCACTGCATCCTGCGGCACCAGGCCGATGCGGGTTCGAAGGGCGTCGAGCGCCAGGTCCGCGAGCGGGGCGCCGTCGAGCAAAATGCGGCCCGCTTGCGGGTCGTAATAGCGCAGGAGCAATTGGAACACTGTGCTCTTGCCTGCGCCGCTCGAACCTACCAGCGCCACCGTTTCGCCCGGCGCGACGTCCAGGCTGAAATCGCGCAATGCCGGCGTGCCGGGCCGCGACGGATAGTGGAAAGTCACCCGCTCGATGCGCACGGCGCTTCCGGCCGCCGGAACCGTTGCCTGCACGGGGCGGACCGGAGACGCGATCGCCGGTTCGGCGTGCAGCAGTTCCATCAGCCGCTCGGTGGCGCCAGCGGCGCGCAGCAGGTCGCCGTACACCTCGCCCAGCACCGCGGCGGCACTCGCCAGGATGATCACGTAGACGACGGTCTGCCCTAGGTGACCGGCAGTGATGTCGCCCCGCAGAACCGCTTGCGTCCCCTGGTACAGGCCCCACAGCAACGCCGCCGACGTGGCGATGATGATGAACGCGACGAGCACCGACCGGGCCTTGGTGCGGCGCACGGCAGTGCGGAAGGCGTTGTCGGTCGACACGTCGAAGCGCGCCGCCTCGCGCGACTCGGCCGTGTAGCTCTGCACCACCGGAATGGCATTCAGCACCTCGGCCGCGATGGCGCTCGAATCAGCCACCCGGTCCTGGCTGGCACGCGAGAGCCGGCGCACCCGGCGGCCAAACCACATGCTGGGCAGCACCACCAGGACCAGGATCCCCAGCACCTGCACCATGACGTAAGGGTTGGTCCATATCAGCATCGCAAGCGCGCCGGCGCCCATCACCGCGTTGCGCAGTCCCATGCTGAGCGAGGAACCGACGACGGTCTGCACCAGGGTCGTGTCGGCGGTCAGGCGCGACAGCACCTCGCCCGTCTGCGTCGTTTCGAAAAAGACCGGGCTCTGGCGCAGCACGTGAGCGTAGACCGCGTTGCGCAGGTCGGCGGTCACCCGCTCGCCGAGCCAGCTGACCGTATAGAAACGCGCCGCGGAGAAAACGCCGAGCGCCACGGCGACCCCGAAGAGGGCCAGGAAATGGTCATGCAGCGCCATGGTCTGGGCGCCTCGGTCGGCGCCCACCAGCCCGCCGTCGATCAGGCCGCGCAGGGCCACCGGGAACACGAGCGTCGTCACGGCTGCCATGACCAGGAATACCGCCGCCAGGGTGATCTGGACACGATACGGACGAAGGAAGGGCGACAGGCCGGAAAGCGATTTGGGCGCGCCCTTGGCATCAGGCGGCGAGGCAGGAGAAACCATAGGGCGGCATTCTACTCAACGCTTGCCGTCACAAAGGTCGCCTTGACAATTACTGTCGCGGCAACTAATATTGGGCCCATGCCTGCTTCCACTAGCCCAGCCGCTGCCACCCCGCCGCCCGATCAAGCGAGCGCAGCAGCCGGGTTCTACAAGCCCGATTCGTACAACGCCGAAGAGAGCGTCGGCCACATGATGCGTCGCATCACCACGATGCTGGCGCAGGCGGTGGCCAGCCAGATGTCGGAGCCGAGCGGCCCGACCTTCCCGCAATGGGCGCCGCTGTTCAAGCTGCACCTGGGCCACGCGACCACCGTGGCCGAACTCGCACGCGAATGCCAGCTCGACACCGGCGCCATGACCCGCCTGCTCGACCGCCTCGAGGCCAAGGGCCTGTGCCGGCGCGTGCGCTCGGTTTCCGATCGCCGCGTGGTCAATATCGAGTTGACGGAGGAGGGGCGCGAAGCCGCTCGCCAGGTGCCCCACGTGCTGTGCAGTGTGCAGAACGAACTCCTCACCGGCTTCAGCTCCGAGGAATGGACGCAGCTCAAGCGCTATCTGCGCCGCCTCCTGGACAACGCCCAGGCCATCGCGGCCCGTGGAGAAAAGAATGATCCCGCTTCTTCCTGAAAACGCCCGGCGTCCCCTGGCGGCCGTGGCCGCTGCTGCGGCGCTGTTCCTGGCCGGCTGCGCCGACATGGGCCGCATCGATTCGCACGCCAGCTTGCGCGACGCCGCCTCGGTTGGCCTCGCGCCCGAAGCCGCCGCCATGGCCGCACCCTCCGTCGACAGCCAGTGGTGGCTGAGTTTCGGCGACGCCCGACTCGACGCGCTTGTCGACCAGGCGCTGCGCGGCAATCCCAATCTGCAGGTGGCGCGAGCCCGCCTTGAACGCGCGCAGGCCGCCACCGGCGCTGCCGAAGCCGGCCGCCTGCCAAAGGTCGACGGCCAGCTCGACCTCACCAAGCAGCAATTCAGCAGCAACTACATCTACCCGGCGCCGCTGGGTGGCTCGCGCCAGGAACTCGGCACGTTGCAGCTCAATGCGAGCTGGGAGCTCGATTTCTTCGGCCGCAACCGCACCGCCATCGAGACCGCCGTGGGCAGCGCCAATGCCGCAGCTGCCGATGCCGATGCAGCGCGCGTCCTGCTGGCGGGCAATGTGGCGCGTGCCTACGTCCAATGGGCGCGCCTCGAGGAACAATTGGCAGTGGCCCGGCGCACGCTCTCGCAGCGCGAGGAAACGCTCAAGCTCGTGCGCGATCGCGTCTCGGCCGGCCTCGACACGCGCCTCGAACAATTCCAGAGCGAAGGCGGGCTGCCGCAGGCGCGCCAGCAGATCGAGGCGCTCAACGAGCAGATCGCCCTGGCGCGCAATGCGCTGGACGCGCTGGTGGGCCAGCCCGGCGCCACGCGGACCCTGGCGGCACCGAAGCTCGACGATCTCCACCCGATCGCGCTCCAGCCGACGATCCCGGCCGACCTGCTGGGCCGCCGTGCCGACATCGCCGCCGCCCGCTGGCGCGTCGAGGCCGCGACCAGCGACGTCGCCAATGCGAAGACGCAGTTCTATCCCAACGTCAACCTGGTGGCCTTCGCCGGCTTCTCGGCACTCGGCTTCGGCCAGCTCGTCAAGTCGGGCAGCGAGCAGTGGAGCGTGGGCCCGGCGGTGCGCTTGCCGATCTTCGAAGGTGGCCGGCTGCGCGCCAACCTGCGCGGCAAGACGGCCGACCTCGATGCCGCGATCGAAAGCTACAACGCGGCCGTGCTCGACGCCGTGCGCGAGGTGGCCGACCAGGTCGCGAGCGCCCAGGCCGTCGCCCGCCAGCAAGCCGAGCAGGCCGCCTCGCAGCGTGCCGCCGAGTCCGCCTACGACATCGCGGTGCAGCGCTACGGCGCCGGCCTGGGCAACTACCTCAACGTGCTGACGGCGGAGACAACGGTGCTCGCCGAGCGCCGGCAGGCCGTCGACCTGTCCGCGCGCGCCCTCGAGACCCAGGTGGGGCTCGCACGCGCACTGGGCGGCGGCTGGCAGCCTCAGGCGCAGGCCACCGCCAACGCCGGCGACAAGGCGACCCGACAACCCTGAACAAATTGCGCGAATCCGAAGGACATCCCATGGACAGCAACAACACAACCGAACCGAACGTTCCGGCCGAGGCGCCGGCCTCCAACGGCAAGCGACGCCGCGCCCTGACCGCGCTGGCGGCCGCCGTGGTCGTGGTCGGCGCCGGCTGGGGCGTCTACGAATGGCTCGTCGCCAGCCATTACGAGTCGACCGACAACGCCTACGTGCAGGGCAACGTGATCCAGATCACGCCGCAGATCGGCGGCACGGTGATGGCCATCATGGCCGACGACACCGATTTGGTGAAGAGCGGTCAGCCGCTCGTGCAGCTCGACCCCGCCGATGCCAAGGTCGCCCTCGAGCAGGCCGAGGCGGCGCTGGGCCAGGCGGTCCGCCAGGTCCGCACGCTCTACGCCAACAACGGCTCGCTGGCCGCGCAGGTCTCGCTGCGCCAGGCCGACATCGTCAAGGCGCAGAGCGACATCGCGCGCGCGCAGGATGACCTCAAGCGCCGCCAGGCGCTGTCGGGGAACGGCGCGGTGTCGAAGGAAGAACTCAATCACGCCGAGACCACGCTCGCCAACGCGAAGAGCGCGCTGGCCGCGGCGCAGGCCGGCGTCATCGCGGCACGGGAGCAACTGGCCAGCAACCAGTCGCTGACCGAGGGCACCAGCGTCGAGCAGCACCCCAGCGTGCTGGCCGCCGCGGCCAAGGTGCGAGAGGCTTACCTCGCAACCCAGCGCGTGGCGCTGCCCGCACCAGTGGAAGGCTACGTGGCCAAGCGCACCGTGCAGCTGGGCCAGCGTGTCGCGGCCGGCACGCCCATGATGTCGATCGTGCCGCTCAACCAGCTGTGGGTCGACGCCAATTTCAAGGAAGTTCAGCTGCGCAACATCCGCATCGATCAGCCCGTCAAGCTGGTCGCCGACGTGTACGGCAAAAAGGTCGAGTACACCGGCCATGTCGCCGGCCTCGGCGTGGGCACCGGTGCCGCCTTTGCGCTGCTGCCGGCGCAGAACGCCACCGGCAACTGGATCAAGGTCGTGCAGCGCGTGCCGGTGCGCATCGCGCTCGACGCCGAGCAGCTCAAGGCCAACCCGCTGCGGGTGGGTCTGTCGATGGATGTCGAGGTCGACGTGCGGCAGAAGGACGGCAAGATGCTGGCCGATGCGCCGCGCGCTGCCGCTCTGGCCCAGACACAGGTCTACAGCCAGCTCGATCAGGGCGCCGATGCCGAGGTCCAGCGCATCATCGCGGCCAACCTGGGCCGTGGCGCGGCGCTCGCGAACACGGCCGCCAAGCCGCCGGTGGCTGCCGTGCCGGCCGCCGGCGTGCGCTCGCACGTCAACCCGATCTGAAGCAGGGCACGACGATGGCGACCGCTCCACCTGCCGCCGCTTATCCCCCGCTCGAGGGCTCGGCCGGCGTGTGGGGCACGATCGCGCTGTCTGCCGCGACGTTCATGAACGTGCTCGACACCTCGATCGCGAATGTCTCGCTGCCGGCCATCTCGGGCGACCTGGGTGTGAGCTCCACGCAGGGCACATGGGTCATCACCAGCTTCGCGGTCGCCAACGCCATTGCCGTGCCGCTCACCGGGTGGCTGACCCAGCGCTTCGGCCAGGTGCGGCTGTTCATGACCAGCGTGCTGCTGTTCATCATCAGCTCCTGGCTGTGCGGCCTGGCGCCCAACATGACCATGCTGATCGCCTTCCGCGCGCTGCAGGGCTTCGTGGCGGGGCCCATGATCCCGCTGTCGCAGACGCTGCTGCTGTCGAGCTACCCGAAGGCCAAGGCGGGGCTGGCCATGGCCATGTGGTCGATCACCACGCTGGTCGCACCCGTCATGGGGCCGCTGCTGGGCGGCTGGATCACCGACAACATCTCCTGGCCCTGGATCTTCTACATCAACATTCCGGTGGGGCTGCTTGCCGCCAGCATCACCTGGGGCATCTACCACAAGCGCGAGAGCACCACGCGCAAGGTGCCGATCGACGGCGTCGGCCTGGCGCTGCTGGTGCTGTGGGTGGGATCGCTGCAGCTCATGCTCGACAAGGGCAAGGAGCTCGACTGGTTCCATTCGCCCGAGGTCGTCGCGATGGCGGTGGTGGCGGCCGTGGGCTTCGCCTTCTTCCTCGTGTGGGAGCTGACGGACAAGCACCCCGTGGTCGACCTGTCCCTCTTCAAGCGGCGCAACTTCTGGTCCGGCGCGCTCGCCACGGCGGTGGCCTATGGCCTGTTCTTCGGCAACGTGGTGATCCTGCCCTTGTGGCTGCAGCAGTTCATGGGCTACACGGCCACGCAGGCCGGCATGATCATGGCGCCGGTGGGGCTGCTGGCCATCTTCTTCTCGCCGATCGTCGGCCTGACGGTGGGCAAGATCGACCCGCGCCGCTACGCGACCTTCTCGTTCCTGGTGTTCGCACTGGTGTTGTGGATGCGATCCAACTTCAGCACCCAGGCCGATTTCTGGACCATCATGATCCCGACGGTGATCCAGGGCGTCGCCATGGCGTTCTTCTTCATCCCGCTGGTGACGATCACGCTGTCGGGCCTGTCGCCCGACCGGATCGCGGCAGCCTCTGGCCTGTCGAACTTCGCGCGCATCACCGCGGGCGCCATGGGTACTTCGATCGCGACGACCCTGTGGGAAAACCGCGCCGCACTGCATCATGCGCAGCTCGTGGAGTCGGTCAACCTGGGCAACGCCGCCGCCAACAGTGCAATGGCCGGACTGAGCGCCAGCGGCTTCTCGGCCGAGCAGGTGCTGGGCCAGCTCAACCGCATGGTGGACCAGCAGTCCTTCATGCTGGCGGCCAACGATGTGTTCTACGCATCGGCGGTGCTGTTCCTGCTGCTCATTCCGTTCGTGTGGCTGGCCAAGCCCACGCGCGGCAGCGGCGCGTCCGACGCCGCGGCAGGCGCGCACTGATCCTTCCGGCCCCGAGTCGTTCCCGCAGCGCAGCATAGGCATTTGCCCCAGTAGGCAAGTCTCGCTGCGGCTGCAAACAATGCGTTCCGCGCAGCCATGGTGGCGCGCTCAAATGGACCGCATGACTGATCTTTCCTGCCAGCACCCGGGCGACCGCGCGAGATGAGCGACATCATTCTCGAAACACGCCAGCTCACCAAGGAATTCAAGGGCTTCACCGCCGTCAGCAAAGTCGATCTGAAGGTGGTGCGTGGCTCCATCCACGCCTTGATCGGCCCCAACGGCGCCGGCAAGACGACCTGCTTCAACCTGCTCACCAAGTTCCTCGAGCCCACCTCGGGGACCATCCTTTTCAACGGCCAGGACATCACGGGCGAGCGTCCCGCGCAGATTGCGCGGCGCGGCATCATCCGCTCGTTCCAGATCTCGGCCGTGTTCCCCCATCTCACCCTGCTCGAGAACGTCCGCCTGGGCCTGCAGCGCGCGCTCGGCACCTCCTACCATTTCTGGAAGAGCGAGAAGACGCTCAAGCCGCTCGATGTCCGCGCCCGCGCACTGCTGGCCGAGGTCGGCCTCGAGGAGCTGGCCGACGAAGAAACGGTGAACCTGCCCTATGGCCGCAAGCGCGCGCTCGAGATTGCGACGACGCTCGCGATGGAGCCCGAGCTCATGCTCCTCGACGAGCCCACGCAGGGCATGGGCCATGAGGACGTGCACCGCGTGGCCGAGCTGATCAAGCGTGTCTCGGCCGGCCGCACCATCCTGATGGTGGAGCACAACATGAGCGTGGTCTCGACCATCGCCGACACCATCACCGTCTTGCAGCGCGGCGCCGTGCTGGCCGAGGGGCCGTATGCCCAGGTCTCGCGCAACCCGCAGGTGATGGAGGCCTACATGGGCACCACCGATGGCCAGCTGCAGGGAGCCCACTGAATGAGCGTTCCTGCACTCGACATCAAGAACCTGCAGGCCTGGTACGGCGAATCGCACGTGCTGCACGGCGTCGACATGGTGGTGCAGCCGGGCGAAGTCGTCACGCTGCTCGGCCGCAACGGGGCAGGGCGCACCACCACGATGCGCGCCATCCTGGGATTGACCGGCGCGCGCAAGGGCAGCATCAAGGTGAATGGCGTCGAGACCATCGGCATGCCCACGCACCGCATCGCGCACCACGGCATCGGCTACTGCCCGGAGGAGCGTGGCATCTTCGCGAGCCTGTCGGCCGAAGAAAACCTCATGCTGCCGCCGGTAGTGAAAAGTGCAGTCAAGGGGGCGCCCGAGGGCATGTCGGTGGAGGAGATCTACGCCATGTTCCCCAACCTCGCCGAACGCCGCCACAGCCAGGGCACGCGCCTGTCCGGCGGCGAGCAGCAAATGCTGGCGGTCGCGCGCATCCTGCGCACCGGCGCCAGGCTGCTGCTGCTGGACGAGATCTCGGAGGGGCTGGCCCCGGTGATCGTGCAGGCGCTGGCCCGCATGATCCACACCTTGCGCGGCAAGGGCTACACGGTCGTCATGGTGGAGCAGAACTTCCGTTTTGCCGCACCGCTGGCCGACCGCTTCTACGTGATGGAGCACGGCCGCATCGTCGAGAAATTCGGCGCAGCCGAGCTCGATGCCAAGATGCCGGTGCTGCACGAGCTGCTCGGCGTCTGAACTCCGCTTGTGCTTGTTTCGTGTCTGAACCACCCATTTGTTTTTGCTTGAAGGAGACACCATGAAGACTGCATTCACCGCGATCGCGCTCGCCGTCGGCGCCCTGGCTCTGGCTTCCGGCGCGCAGGCGCAGGAGAAGGTCAAGATCGGCTTCGTCACCGACATGTCCAGCCTGTACTCCGACGTCGAAGGCAAGGGCGGCGCCACCGCGATCGAGATGGCCATTGCCGACTTCGGGGGCAAGGCGCTGGGCCAGCCCATCGAACTGCTCACGGCCGACCACCAGAACAAGGCTGACATCGCCGCCTCCAAGGCGCGCGAGTGGATCGACACCGCTGGCGCCACCATGATCTTCGGCGGCACCAACTCCGGCACCGCGCTGGCCACGGCCAAGGTGGCGCAGGAGAAGAAGCGCGTCTACTTCAACAACGGCGCGGCAAGCTCGGCGCTCACCAACGAGCAGTGCAGCCCCTACACCGTGCACTACGCCTACGACACTGTCGCACTCGCGAAGGGCACCGGCGCCACGGTGGTCGAGCAGGGCGGCAAGAGCTGGTTCTTCCTGACTGCCGACTACGCCTTCGGTCATGCCCTGGAAGCCGACACCACCCGCATCGTGAAGGAGAAGGGCGGAACGGTGGTCGGCGCGGTGCGCCATCCGCTCAATGCGTCGGACTTTTCGTCCTTCCTGCTGCAGGCGCAGAACTCCAAGGCGCAAATCCTCGGCCTCGCGAACGCGGGCGGCGACACCATCAACTCGATCAAGGCGGCCAAGGAATTCGGCATCGGCAAGACGATGAAGGTGGCCGGCCTGCTCGTCTTCCTGAGCGACATCCACAGCCTGGGCCTGAAGAACACCGAGGGCCTGCTGCACACCACCAGCTGGTACTGGGACTTGAATGACGATACGCGCAAGTGGGCCGCCCGCTTCTACGAGAAGACCAAGCGCATGCCCACCGACGTCCAGGCGGCCGACTACTCGGCCACCATGACCTACCTGAAGGCCGTCGAGGCCGCCAAGACCACCGATTCCGACAAGGTGATGGAACAGCTCAAGAAGATGCCGATCAGCGATTTCTACGGCAAGGGCCAGATTCGCGCCGACGGCCGCTACGTGCACGACATGTACCTGGTGCAGGTCAAGGCCCCGTCCGAATCGAAGAAGGAGTGGGACTACCTCAAGGTGGTCAAGACGCTGCCGGGCGACCAGGTCTTCACGACCAAGGCCGAGTCCAAGTGCGCACTCTGGAAATGAGCCGGATCCATTCTCGAAGGAAAGAACACATGACGAACAAACCTGCACTGTCGGCCGTCGCCCTTGGCTTGGCCCTGGCCGCGGGCGCCGCCCAGGCCCAGGTCAAGATCGGCTTCATCACCGACATGTCCAGCCTGTACGCCGATGTCGAAGGCCGCAACGGCGCCACCGCGATCCAGATGGCCATCGACGACTTCGGCGGCAAGGTCAACGGCCAGGCCATCGAACTGCTCACGGCCGACCACCAGAACAAGGCCGACATCGCTGCCTCCAAGGCGCGCGAATGGATCGACACCGCAGGCTTGACGATGCTGTTCGGCGGTACCAATTCCGGCACCGGCCTTGCGATGGCGAAAGTGGCGCAGGAGAAGAAGCGCGTCTTCGTGGTCAACGGTGCCGGCACCTCGGCACTGACCAATGAGCAGTGCAGCCCCTACACCGTGCACTATGCGTATGACACCGTGGCACTCGCCAAGGGCACGGGCGGCGCGGTCGTTGCGCAGGGCGGCAAGAGCTGGTTCTTCCTGACCGCCGACTACGCCTTCGGCGCGGCGCTCGAGGCCGACACCGCCAAGGTGGTCAAGGAGAAGGGCGGCACAGTGGTCGGCGGCGTCAAGCATCCGCTCAACGCCTCCGATTTCTCGTCCTTCCTGCTGCAGGCGCAGAACTCCAAGGCCAAGATCCTGGGGCTCGCCAACGCGGGCGGCGACACCATCAACGCGATCAAGGCGGCCAAGGAATTCGGCATCACCAAGACGATGAAGATGGCGGGCCTGCTGGTCTTCATCACCGACATCCACAGCCTCGGCCTGAAGAACACCGAAGGCCTGCTGCTCACGACCAGCTGGGACTGGAACATCGACGACAAGACCCGCGCCTTCGGCAAGAAATTCTTCGACAAGACCAAGCGCATGCCGACCGACATCCAGGCCGCCGACTACTCAGCCACCATGACTTACCTGAAGGCGGTGCAGGCGGCCGGCACGACCGATGCCGACAAGGTGATGGAGCAAATCAAGAAGACGCCCGTCGACGATTTCTACGCCAAGGGCCGCATCCGCGAGGATGGACGCTTCGTGCATGACATGTACCTGGTGCAGGTCAAGAGCCCGGCCGAGTCGAAGCAGCCGTGGGATTACTACAAGGTGGTGAGCAAGCTGCCCGGCGACCAGGTCTTCACCACCAAGGCCGAGAGCAAGTGCGCCCTCTGGAAGTAGTGCACGCGCCCCAGGCCGTCGGCCCGGCAGCTCCGGCTGCCGAGCTTCGGCGGCCCTGCTGAACAACAAGATCCAATGACCATCTCCTTTCCAGCACTGCTGAGCCAGCTCCTCCTCGGGCTGGTCAACGGATCGTTCTACGCGATCCTGAGCCTCGGGCTCGCGGTGATCTTCGGGCTGCTCAACGTCATCAACTTCGCGCATGGCGCGCTGTTCATGCTGGGCGCGGTGCTGGCTTGGATCGCGATGAACTACTTCGGCATCAACTACTGGGTGATGCTGGTCGCGGCCCCGATCGTCGTCGGCCTCTTCGGCATCCTCATCGAGCGGCTGCTGCTGCGGTGGATCTACAAGCTCGACCACCTCTACGGCCTCTTGCTCACGCTGGGTCTCACGCTGCTGATCGAGGGCGTGTTCCGCTCCGTCTACGGCGTCTCGGGCCTGCCCTACGACACGCCTGATGCGCTGGCAAGCGCCACCGACCTCGGCTTCATGATCCTGCCCAACTACCGCGCCTGGGTGGTGGTGGCTTCGCTGGTGGTCTGCTTTGCGACCTGGTTCGTGATCGAGAAGACGCGCCTGGGTGCCTACCTGCGCGCCGGCACCGAGAACCCGCGGCTCGTGGAGGCCTTCGGCGTCAATGTGCCGCTGATGGTCACGCTGACCTATGGCTTCGGTGTCGCGCTCGCTGCCTTTGCGGGCGTGCTGGCCGCGCCGGTGATCCAGGTCTCGCCGCTGATGGGGCAGAACCTCATCATCGTGGTCTTCGCGGTGGTGGTGATCGGCGGCATGGGCTCGATCATGGGCGCCATCCTCACCGGCCTGGGACTGGGCGTGATCGAGGGGCTCACCAAGGTCTTCTATCCCGAGGCTTCATCCACGGTGGTGTTCGTGATCATGGTCATCGTGCTGCTGATCCGGCCGGCCGGCCTGTTCGGCAAAGAGAAGTGAAGCGGCCCGCGCGATGAAGAACAACAACATTTCCCTTGTCCTCTACGGCCTGCTGCTGCTCGCGCTGCTGGCCGCGCCCTTCCTGGGCGCGTACCCGGTGTTCGTGATGAAGCTCATGTGCTTCGCGCTGTTCGCCTCGGCCTTCAACCTGCTGCTCGGCTACACGGGGCTGCTGTCGTTCGGGCACGCGGCCTTCCTCGGCGGCTCGGCCTATGTGGCCGGGCATGCGATGAAGGTCTGGGGCCTGTCGCCGGAGCTGGGCCTGATCGCCGGCACGCTCACCGGCGCGCTGCTCGGCTGGATCTTCGGCCTCCTGGCGATCCGCCGACAGGGCATCTACTTCGCGATGATCACGCTGGCGCTGGCGCAGATGGTCTTCTTCATCTGCCTGCAGGCCAAGTTCACTGGCGGCGAGGACGGCCTGCAAGGCGTGCCCCGCGGCAAGCTCTTCGGCCTGCTCAACCTGCAGGACGACCTGGTCATGTACTACGTGGCGCTGGCGATCGTCGTCGCTGCTTTCCTGCTTATCGTGCGCACCATCCATTCGCCCTTCGGCCAGGTGCTCAAGGGCATCAAGGAGAACGAGCCGCGCGCGCTCTCGCTGGGCTACGACGTGGCCCGCTTCAAGCTGCTGGCCTTCGTGATCTCGGCTGCGCTGTCGGGCCTGGCCGGCTCGCTCAAGACCTTGGTACTGGGCTTTGCCACGCTGTCCGACGTGCACTGGACCGCCTCCGGCCAGGTGATCCTGATGACGCTGGTGGGCGGCCTGGGCACGCTGTCCGGCCCGCTGGTCGGCTCGGCGGTGGTGGTGCTGCTGGAAAACAAGATCGGCGAGTTCGGCCACCTGCTCGCCAGCCTCACGTCCGTCGAATGGTTCAACACGCTGGGCGAGTCGGTCACCATGGTCACGGGCCTGATCTTCGTGATCTGCGTGCTGGCCTTCCGGCGCGGGATCATGGGCGAAATCATCGCCTTGGTATCGCGCAAACGTTAGCCGGGGGCAAGTGCTCATTGGCGTCCTTCACGTTTCAGCGCATCGATGTCACGCGCTCGAAACTTGCCTTTGGGCAGAGCGGCACGCAGTTCACGCGCCCATCTCCATCCACAATGGAACCATGTTGGTTCCAACCGACAGCGCCGTCGACCCGAGTCCGATCATGTGGCAACCCGCCGAACGCTATCCTGACCCCGCCGTCGAGATCCTCGATCCCCGCTTCGCCAAATACCGCCTGTTGAGCGCCGCGGTCGAGCGCCTGGCCACCGGCTTTCGCTGGGCCGAAGGGCCGGTATGGTTCGGCGACGGCCGCTACGTGCTCTGGAGCGACATCCCCAACAACCGCGTGCTGCGCTGGGATGAGGAAACCGGCGCCGTCAGCCACTTCCGCAAGCCATCGAATTTCGCCAACGGCCACACGCGCGACCGGCAGGGCCGCCTGCTCAGCTGCGAGCACGGCACCCGCCGCGTGACGCGCACCGAATACGACGGTTCGATCACCGTGATCCTCGACCGCTTCGAGGGCAAGCGCCTCAATTCACCCAACGACATCGTCGTCAAGTCGGACGACTCGATCTGGTTCACCGATCCACCCTTCGGCATCCTCGGCCACTACGAAGGCCACGCGGCCGAGCCGGAACTGCCGACCAACGTCTACCGCGTCGACGGGCAGACGGGCAAGGCCACCGTGGTCTGCAATGACATCGAGCGCCCCAACGGCCTTTGCTTCTCGCCCGACGAGAGCCTGCTCTACGTGGTCGAGTCGGGCAGCACGCCGCGCCGCATCCGCGTCTTCGACCTCAGCGAGGACGGGCAGGGCCTCGCAAACGGGCGCGTGTTCGTCGAGGCCGATCCGCAAGGCTCGCCTGATGGCTTCCGCTGCGATGTCGACGGCAACCTGTGGGCGGGCTGGGGCACCGGCGAGGGCCGCGATGGGGTGAGGGTGTTCGCACCCGACGCCACGCCCATCGGCCGCATCGCGCTGCCGGAACGCTGCGCCAATGTCTGCTTCGGCGGCGCGGCGCGCAACAGGCTCTTCATGGCGGCGAGCCAGTCGCTTTACGCGATCTACGTCAACACGCAGGGCGCGCGCGGCGGCTGAAGGCCCGGGCTCAGGGCGCGAAGCGGCGCGTGAGCGCCTCCGGCAGGCCGATGGCCGGCTTCGGCGCGGGCCTTCTGAAGGTGCCGGCGCTGGCCTTGCGCACGCGCAGCGTCGCGAGCGCCTCGGCCTGCTTCACGGCCGCGGCCATCTGGTCGACCACCGGCACGGGGATGCGGTCCTTGACCTTGTCGGCCAAGCCCGCCAGCGGCGCGCCGGCAAGGATCACCACGTCGGCCTCGTCCTCGTCGACCGCGCGGTTCGCCAGGTCCACCAGCAGCTGTTCCTTTTCGTCCTGCACATCGGCGATGGAGGCGAAGCGGCCTTCGAGCATGCGGATGCCGGCCAGGCGGCCCATGAGCCCATGCGATTCCACGCACTCCGCATACCAGGGGCCGAGTGCCTGCGCGAAGGTCACGATGGCAAAACGCTTGCCGAGCATGCACGCGGTCAGCATCGCGGCCTCGGCCATGCCGATCACCGGCATGTCGAAGAGCTCGCGCGCGCCGAACAATCCCGGGTCGCCGAAAGCCGCGATGACGGCGGCGTCGAAGCCTTCCTGGTGTTCGGCCAGCATCTCCAGCGCCACCGCGCCGCCGATCTGCGCCTCGGCGCGTGTGGCGATATAGGGAAAGCCGCGCGGCGCCGTGAGCGCGACCAGTTCCGTGCCGGCGGCTGCAGCGGGAAGGGCGGCACGCATCAGCCGATCGGTGATGCCCTGGCTGGTGTTCGGGTTGACGACGAGGATGCGCATGGGATTCCTTTGATCAGGCGTGACTATGCGGCCGTATGGCCGGCCTGCGCCAGCACCGCTTCGATGGCCCGGGCTGCTTCGAGCAGTTGCCGGTCCCGTCCGCGCGCCGCGATCAGCTGAAGCCCGACCGGCAAGCCGTCGCGGCCGCTGCCGCAGGGAATGGAAATGGCCGCCGCCATCGCATGGTTCACGAAAGGCGTGAACACCGCGTGCGCACGCGGCTCCACGGCCTGGCCGCCGATGTGCGTGGGCCCGAGCCGGTCGTTGCGCCAGGCGACGCAGGGTGCGGTCGGACAGATCAGCAGGTCATGGTGCCCCAGGAAGCCGGCCAGCGTCGAGGCGATCGCGGCGCCCGCGGCGCGGGCGCGCGCCACGTCGGCGCCGGACCACTGCAGCCCGCGTTCGATCTGGCGCGCCACATCGGGATCGAAGACGGAAGCGTCGCGCCGCCAGTCATCGCCGAACAGGTGGGCGAGCCCGGTGTGCTGCAGCGGCATCAAGGCCGCCTCGTCGGCACCCTCGGGCCAGGCCGGATCGGCATCGGCGATGTCGAAGCCGGCCGTACGCAGCGCGTCGATCGCGCTGGCGATGCATGCCTCCACGTCCTCGTCCACCGGCGCGTCGAGGCCCAGGCGCGGACTGAAGGCGATGCGCAGCCGGTTCGCGGCGCGCGGCGCGGCCGGGTCGGGCAGCAGGCTCGACGCCGGGTCGCGCGGGTCGGGGCCCGCCATCGCCTCGAACATCAGCGCGGCGTCGGCAACGGTCCGGGTGATGGGTGCGATCACCTGCAGACCGATGAAGGCGTGCGGGAAAGCAAAGGGATCGGGAATCGCGCCGAAGGAAGGCTTGAAGCCCACCACGCCGACGTGCGCGGGCGGTCGTCGGCTCGAACCGCCGCCGTCGGTACCCAGGGCGAGCGGCGCCAGCCGCGCCGCCACCGCGACGGCGCATCCGCCCGAGGAACCGCCCGGCGTCAGGGCGGGGTCCATCGGATGGCGCGTGAGGCCGTAGACCTTGTTCGTGGTCAGTCCCTTGCAGGCGAACTCCGAACTGTTGCCCATGCCGATGACCAGCGCGCCCGCGGCCCGCAGGCGCTCCACGGCCAGCGCATCACGTGGCGCGACGAAGTCCTGGAACAGCAGCGAGCCTTGCGTCACGCGCTGGTCCCGGACCCAGATCACGTCCTTGACCACCACGGGCACGCCGGCCAGCGGCATCGGCTCCTTGCGGGCGATGCGCGCGCGAAGGGCCTCTATCTCGGTCTCGAGCGAGGCAGGGACACCACCCACCACCGCATTGAGCACGCCGTTGCGCGAGGCGATGTTCTGCAGGAAGGCCGCCACCACCTCGCCCGGGTCCAGCGTTCCGCCCTGCACGCGTTGCGCGATCTGCGTGGCGTCGAGCTCAAGCATGCGGCGGCCCCTTCGCGAGCCGGGCCAATGCATCGGGCAAATTGCCCACATAGCCGCCGGCCGCCGCATCGCCGGGTTTGGGGCGTGCCATCTCCGGCTTGCCGCATGGCAGGAACTCGCCATGGCCCGAAGGGGCGCAGGGCTGGCCCTCGTCCCAGACGCGTTCGCCGCGCACCAGCGTGGTCACAGGCCAGCCGGTGACCTGCATGCCCTCGTAGGGTGTGTAGTCGACGTCGTGGTGGAGCATGCGGTTCTCGATGGTGACCTCCTTGTTCGGGTCCCAGATCGCGATGTCGGCATCCGAGCCAATTGCGATCGTGCCCTTGCGCGGGTGCAGGCCATAGAGCCGCGCCGGGTTGGTGGCGGTGAGGCTGACGAACTGGTTGAGCGTGATGCGCCCGGTGCGCACGCCTTCGGAGAAGAGCAGCGGCAGGCGCGTCTCCAGCCCCGGAATGCCGTTGGGAATGTGGCGGAAGGCCACCTCCTTGCCGCCGGGCTTCTTGCCCTGTGGATCGTCGAAGCGAAACGGCGCATGGTCGGAGGAGACGATGGTGAAGAGCCCGTCGGACAAGCCCTCCCACACCACGCGCTGGTTGGCCCGGTCGCGCGGCGGCGGGCTGCAGACGCACTTGGCGCCCTCGTAGCCGCCGCCCAGGTCTTCCGCGCTGAGGAACAGGTACTGCGGGCAGGTCTCGGCATACAGGCGCATGCCCCGGCCGCGCGCCCAGCGGATCTGCTCGATGGCCTCGCGGCCGGACACGTGCACGATCAGGATCGGCACATCGACCAGTTCCGACAGCGTGATGGCGCGGTGCGTCGCCTCGCGCTCGATGGCCATGGGCCGCGAGGTGCCGTGGTACAGCGGCGCGGTGTGCCCGGCTTCCTCCAGCGTCTCGGTGAGCCAGGCGATGCAGTCTGCGTTCTCGGCGTGGATCATCGCCAGCGCGCCGTGGCGGCGTGCGACCGCGAGCAGGCGCAGGATCTGGCGGTCGTCCAGCATCATGTCGTCGTAGGTCATGTAGATCTTGAACGACGTGTAGCCCTCGGCGATCAGGGCCGGCAGCTCCTCGCGCAGCACCTGCTCCGTGGGGTCGGTCACGATCATGTGGAAGGCGTAGTCCACCACCGCCTTGCGCCCCGCGCGCTGGTGATAGTCCTCCACTGCGTCGCGCAGCGACCGGCCCTTGATCTGCGCGGCGAAAGGGATCACGGTGGTGGTGCCGCCGCAGGCCGCCGAGCGCGTGCCGCTGGCGAAGTCGTCGGCCATCCGCAGGCCCTCGTCCATCGGCTGGTCGAGGTGGCAGTGGGCATCGACGCCGCCGGGCAGCACCAGCTTGCCCCGGGCATCGATCTCGACGCGGCCGCGCGCGAGCTCCTGCCCGAGTGCGACCACGCGGCCGTCGCGGATGCCGATGTCGGCCTGCATGGTTTCCGCAGCCGTCGCGACCAGGCCGTTGCGGATGACAGTGTCGAAGCCTTGCACTTGCGTTTCCTTGGTTGGCCTGCCGCCGGTGCTCAGTGCCCGGCATCCTTGAGGTCGATGCGCGCGGTCTCGCGGGCCGCAAAGGCGGCCACGGCGATCAGCGCACAGACGATCGCGAGATAGACGGCCACCGGCGTCGTGGAGTTGAAGCGCGCGATCAGCGCAGTGGCGATGATCGGCGCCAGCGCGCCGCCGAAGACGCCCGCGAACTGGAAGCCCAGCGAGGCGCCCGTCACCCGCACGCGGGTCGCGAACAGTTCCGGCAGGAAGGAGGCGAGCGGCGAGAACATGAAGGACACCAGGACCATGCCGACGAAGGAAGCCGCCATGATCATGGCCGGGTCGCGCGTCTGCACCATCTGCATGAAGGCGAAGGCCCAGAGCGCGCCGCCGATGCCGCCGATCATGAGCACCGGCCGGCGGCCGATGCGGTCGGACAGCCAGCCGGCCACCGGGATGAAGATCATCTGCGCCACCGCGCCCAGCAGCACCGCGTTGAGCGCGATCGACTTCGGCAGGCCCAGCTGCGTCGGCACGAAGTACAGCAGGAACAGGGTGAACACGTAGAAGGCGATGTCGCCGCCCAGGCGCGCGAAGAAGGCGATGGCGAGCTGCGGCTTGTAGTGGCGCAGGACCTCCTTGATGGGCGCGTGCGCTTCATGACCCTTGGCCTCCTTCTCGAACACCTTGGACTCGGCCACGCTCATGCGGATGTACAGGCCCACCCCCACCAGGATGGCGCTCAGCATGAAGGGGATGCGCCAGCCCCATGACAGGAAGGCCTCGTCGGACACTTGCCAGGTGACCAGCGCGAAGGCGCCGTTGGCGAGCAGCAGCCCGATGGGCGCCGCGATCTGCACCACGGCACCGAGCAGCCCGCGCCGCTTGCCCTCGGGGTCGAGCTCGTTGACCATGATCGCCGCACCGCCCCATTCGCCGCCCAGCGCCAGCCCCTGGATGATGCGCAGCAGCACCAGCAGGATGGGCGCCAGCATGCCGACCTGGCCGAAGGTCGGCAGGCAGCCGATCAAGAAGGTGGCCAGGCCCATCATCAGCAGCGTGATGAAGAGGATCGACTTGCGGCCCAGCTTGTCGCCGAAGTGCCCGAACACCGCCGCGCCCAGCGGACGTGCGACGAAGGCCACGCCATAGCTGGCGAAGGACAGCAGCGTCGCCACCAACGGCTCGCTTTGAGGAAAGAACAGTTTCGGGAAGACCAGGGCCGCCGCAGAGCCGTAGATGAAGTGGTCGTAGAACTCGAGCGTCGTTCCCGCCAGGCTGGCGGCAGCCACGCGCTTGGTGGACGAGGGGCTGGCTTCGCGTTCGGCTGTCCCGCCGATGGGCATGGTTGCATGCATTCGCTGTCTCCGTAGGTGATGGATATGAGGGGCTGAATCGTCGCGCGGTGCAAAAGATAGGCGATAACCGATGTGCAATCAAGAAGAAATTTGTACATCGCAAAAAACATTTATGTTCCTCGGGTCTAACTAATGGATAACCCGTATACGTCAGCGGTTCGCCCGGGGATTCAGTATGAAGACCAGCGGGTAAAGGCGCGATTGGCCACGTAACCGCCATACAATCAACCGTGATCTGATGTTCAAAAGGAAACGAGACAATGGCCAAAACAACGAGCACGGACGTCGATGCCCCCGGGGCGCCGTCCGTTGACGAGATCAGCGAGCGCATCCTCCAGGCCATCTGGGAGCACCGGCTGCCGCCCGGCACCAAGCTGGTCGAGGAGAAGCTGTCCGAGGTCTTCGGCGTCAGCCGCACCAAGATCCGGCTGGCGCTCGGCAGGCTGTCGCACGACAGCATCCTCACGGTCGAGCCCAACCGCGGCACCTTCGTCGCCAGCCCCACGGTCGAGCAGGCGCGCCAGGTGTTCAACGCGCGGCGCGTGCTGGAGCCAGCGCTGCTGCGCGACCTGTCCGGCCAGGTGCGGCGGGAGCAGCTCGCGCGCCTGCGCAAGAACATCGCGCTCGAAGGCGAGGCGCGCGAGCGCAACGACCGGCGCGCGACCATCCGGCTTTCGGGCCAATTCCACCTGCTGATCGCCGAGCTGGGCCAGAACCCTTACCTGCACAAGTGCATCCGGGAGCTGTGCTCGCTGACCTGCCTGGTGATCGCGCTTTACGACGCGCCCGGCACGCCGGCCTGCCCGCACCACGAGCACGATGCCATCGTCGACGCGCTGGAGCAGGGCGATGCCGAGCGCGCCTGCATGCTGATGATCGAGCACCTCACGCACATCGAGAACACGCTGCGCCTCGAGATGCCCGGGGACGAGGAGATCGACTTCCGCGCCGTGTTCGCCTGACTGGCGCCACGGCTGGCGTCGGGCTCAGGCCCGGCGCAGCAGCCTGCGCAGCACGGTCTTGAGCGGGCTGGCTCCGAAGATCAGCTGCGAGTACGACAGGAAGAGCGCGCGGGGCAGCAGCAGGCTGCCGTAGTAGTAGATGCGGTACTGCCGCGGGCCGTGGCGGGTGTCCGGGTGACGCAGCGCGCGCCGCAGCAGGCCGAGGTCCTTGCCGTCCCCGGACAGCCAGCGCTCGAGGAAGCTGAGCCACAGATAGCCGCCCTGGTCCTCCAGCGGCCGCCACAGTGTGGAGGCGCCGGGCTGCTGGCGGTCGAGCTGCGCACGCAGCCACAAGTCGAAGCGCGCGGCGCGCTGCCGCATCGCCTTGACCTGCGCCGCCGACACCATCGAGCCCTGCGTCGCGGAGGCGCCGTGCACGCGGTAGCGTGTCAGTGGCTCTGCAATCCAGGCGCAGGGGCTGAGCAGCGCTGCGGCCGTGCACAGCTGCAGGTCCTGGTACATCGTCCGGTCGGCGTCCAGCGGGCCGATCGCTTCCAGGACTTCGCGCCTGAAGGCCAGGCCCGAGGTCAGCGAGAGCACGAGGCAGGACGCCGCCTTCAAGGTCTCGACGGCCAGCCAACCCTCCGGCGCACGGCCGCCGGGGTAGTAGGGCGCCAGGCCCAGGTGCGGCTGGCCCTCCGAGAAGCGCTGCATGGCGTTGTGCGTCCACCCCGGAAGCTGCCCGTCCACGCGCCGGCGCAGTGCGTCCAGCACCTTCTCGATGCGTTGCGGCGCGATGGCGTCGTCGGCGTCGAGCAGCAGCACCACGTCGCCGCTGCAGGCGGCAAGGGCAGCGTTGGTGGCCACGCAGATGCCGCCGTTGGGCTGGTGAATGGGCTGGACCTGCGGGAAGCGCGCGGCGTAGCTGTCGAGGAGTTGCGCGCTGTCATCGGTGGAGCCGTCGTTCACCACCACGATCTGGTCCGCTGCAACGGTCTGGTCGAGGCAGCTGTCGAGGCATTCCGACAAAAAGCGCCCGTAGTTGAAGCAGATGATCGCGATGCTGACCTTCGGCACCGCCGGCAGCTCGGCCAAGGCCATGGGTTCGATTGCGAACGGTGCCTCGAAAGGAATTTTTTCGAATTTCACGACAGCGACCTCAGAGGCCACAGGGGCGGCGTCGTGGATTGTGCTCGCGGATTGCGCGTTGGTTGCAGTTTTTACAGCTCCGCGCGCGCTCCTTTGCAGCGTCCGCGATCCTTGGAGGCCCGCCGCGTGGGCGATCGACCGTTCAGGCCTGCAGGGCCAACGGATTCGGGCGGGGCTCGCCGACCTTCGTGAGCCTGTTGCGATCGGTATGGTGGAAGGGCTCGGCCTGCCCCTGGATCTGCAGCACCGTGTCCTGGTCGTAAGACCAGCTCCCGTCGGCGTTGAAGACGACCTCGATGCGCCATTCCAGCGTGGTGAAGGCATGCTCGATGAACGGGTTGGAGACGATGCCGTTCACCAGGCTTCCGTGCGTGGCCACGAGCTCGAATCGATCCGCGTCCGGACTGGCCTGGCCGCTGGCCATCGCGACCTGGCCGCGCGGGATCGCGAGCGTGTGCATGACCGTACCGGTCGCGGGCTCCCACAGCCAGTAGCCGACCTGGTCGTGGTACGTCTTGGTCAGGCCCGGCTTGTGGATGAAGGTGTGATAGCGCAGGCCATAGAGTACCTGCGGCCCGTTGGTCTGCGGATCGATCGGCTGCAGTTCGTAATGCTCCACGTAGACCTGCGTCTTCGGCCCCTGCGCCTTGGGCTTGACGTCCACGCCCTTCTCGCCGCGCCAGAGGCCCGCCATCCGGCGCAGGGGGCCGAGGTGGTCGAGGGTTCGTCCATCCAGGTCGGAAGGCTCGGTGTAGATGTCGTCGGGAAACTTGGACATGGCGTCGGAGAAGTCGATGAGGTTGCGGGGGGCCATCGGCGGCCAGGCAGCGGGGCGCCGGGGACGACACGGATTCTGCCCTGTCGCCGGGCGAGACGGCCGACGCGCTACATCCGCAACGGTTGCGCGTACCCTGTCATCTCCAGGTACCCGCGCCCGATGCGCCGGCCGTCCACGTCCAGCAGATCGCTGACGCCTTCCCAGTAGACGGCCCCGGTCGAGCCGCGGCTGTCGAGTTCCTGGTCGTCGAGCAGCGACTGCACGGTAAAGGTGCCCGCAGGCGTGTCGATGCGCCAGCGCAGCGGATAGACGGCCCGGGTGCGCGGACTGGTCCAGGCCCGTGCACCTTCGAATCGGACCTCGTCGGCGCCGAACACGCGCACCCGGCCGTCGGCACTGCGCAGCGAGCCGCCGAACCACAGGGCCGAGCCGTCGCGCCGGCGGATGCGGAAGGCCATCAACGCGCCGCCGTCGTCCAGGTTCATGCCGACCCAGTCCCAGCCCGCCGCATCGGGATGCAGGTAGGCATTGCTCCACTCGTGGTCCAGCCAGGCGCGGCCCTCCACATCGAAGCTTCGGCCCTGGATGCCGAGGCGGCCCTGCGTCGAGAGCTGCGGTTCGCTGTAGTAGTAGCTGGCCTGTTCGGCCTCCGGCCCCTTGCGCGAGAGGCCGTCCTTGCCTTGCAGCAGCACCGGCCCGGTCGGGGTGAAGTGCAGGTCGATCGCAAAGCCCTCGGCCGGCAGGCGGCCCGTGTAGCCACCCGCGTCGCGCTTCAGGGTCCAGTCGCGCAGCCGGATGTCGGTCTCTGCCTCGGCGGCGGACGCGATGCCGAAGCCTGCGCGCGCGATGCGCTGGTCGTGCCAGAGCCTGCGCGCCTGGAGGTCCGTGATGGCCGCATGCGCAAAGATCATCTGGCGTGCCGCGAAGGCCGAACGCATCTGCTGCGTGCCATCCACGCGCGAGCGGAAGAAGGTGAGCTGGAAGCCGAATTCGCGCGTGCCGGAGCGGGCGTGCCCGGTGATGTACCACCATTCGGTCTGCAGCTCCGGATGGCTGCCGAAGTCGCGGGGGAACTGCATCGTGCGTGCGGGCAGCGCCCATGCAGGCGGCATCGCCAGTGCCGTCATGGCGAGCAGGGCGCGCCGGGACAGTCCGTGCGGGGCCATGGGTTCTCAGCCCGCGAGCGCGGCCTGCACGCGCTCCTCGGCCGCGCCGCAGTCGCCGAAGTTCCGCGCCACCCAGCCGAGGTCGTGGTAGCTGGGCAGGTAGCGTTCGCCCGCGTCGCACAGCAGCGAGAGGATGGAGCCCCGCCGACCGGCCGTGCGCATCTCGCCGGCCAACGCCAGCATGCCGATGAAGTTGGTGCCGGTCGAAGGCCCCACCTTGCGGCCCAACAGACGGGAGAGCACGCGCATCGCGGCCACCGACTCGACGTTCGGCACTTCGATCATGCGGTTGACCAGCGAGGGGATGAAGCTGGGCTCGACCCGCGGCCGGCCGATGCCCTCGATGCGCGAGCCGGTCGCGGTCAGCGTCGCGTCGCCACTGCGGTGGTACGCCGTGAAGACCGAGCCTTCGGGGTCGGCCACGCAGATCCGGGTGTCGTGGCAGCGGTAGCGCACATAGCGTCCGATGGTCGCGCTGGTGCCGCCGGTGCCCGCGCCCACCACGATCCAGGCCGGCACCGGATGCCGCTCGTGCGCCATCTGCTGGAACATGCTTTCCGCAATGTTGTTGTTGCCGCGCCAATCGGTGGCGCGCTCGGCATACGTGAACTGGTCCATGTAGTGACCGCCGGCGCGTTGTGCGAGCGCGCGGGCTTCGTCATACACCTGCGCAGCGTGGTCGACGAAGTGGCAGCGCCCGCCGTAGAAATCGATCTGCGCGATCTTTTCCGGCGAGGTGCTCCTTGGCATCACGGCGATGAAGGGCAGGCCCAGCAGACGAGCGAAGTAGGCCTCGCTCACCGCTGTCGAGCCGCTCGAGGCCTCGACGATGGTGGTGCTCGCGCCGACCCAGCCGTTGCACAGCGCGTAGAGAAAAAGCGAGCGCGCCAGCCGATGCTTGAGGCTGCCGGTCGGGTGCGTCGATTCGTCCTTCAGGTAAAGGTCGATGCCCAGCGCCGCGAAGCCCGGCAGCGGCAACGGGATCAGGTGCGTGTCGGCGCTGCGATGGTAGTCCGCCTCGATGCGACGGATCGCGCCGGCAAGCCAGCCGGCGCTGGGGGAGGGAGATGCGTTCATGGGCGCATTGTCACCACTGTCCATGCGCTTGCGCGCGGACGCAGCACACTGGCTTTCGAGGACACCACCCTGCCGCGCCGTCGGCTAACAGAAGCTCGTCCACGCAATGAACTGGACTACCAGTCTTCCTTGACCGCCAGCACCGCGTCGCGCGAAGCCGCTGCGCGGCCGGCGAGCCAGGCGGTCATGGTGCCCGCTGCCATCACCGCGACGCACAGCGCTGCCAGGCGTCCCCACGGCAGCAGCAGGTCCATGGTCCAGTGGAAGCTCTGCGGGTTGACCACATGCACCAGCACCACCGCGACCGCGAGCCCGAGTCCCAGGCCCGCGGCTGCGCCGATCGCGGTCCAAGCCGCGCCTTCGCCCGCCACCACGGCCAGCACCTGTGCGCGCGTGAAGCCCAGGTGCGCGAGCAGCCCGAACTCCTTGCGCCGCGCCAGCACCTGCGCGCTGAAGCTGGCTGCAATGCCGAACAGCCCGATCCCGATCGCCACCGCCTGCAGCCAGTAGGTGACGGCGAAGCTGCGATCGAAGATGCGCAGCGAGGTCGCGCGCAGCTGCCCAACGGAGGCGATCTCGATCGGCTCGGCCGCACCGAACTCGCGCGCCGCCCATGCCCGCACGGCTTGCTGGACCTGCGCCTCGTTCGCACCCGGCGCCAGCCAGAGCGCGACATCGCTCACGCTGCGGTCGCCGGTGAGGCGCTCGAAGTCGCGCGCATCCATCGTGATCGCACCGAACTGCCGCACGTAGTCGCGCCACACGCCGGCCACGAAGAAGCGCGCCTGTCCGCCGAAGGCGCGCTCCAGCGGCTCGAAGCGCGTGCCGGGCCTCGCGCCGTAGAGCTCGACCATGGCCTCGCTCACGTACACGCCGATCGAGCCCGCGGGCACCGGCTGCGGGGCGCCCAGCAGCGGCAGCGAGCGCGACGCGCCGTCATCGAGGCTGCGAGATATCAGCGTGACCGAGGGCCGCGTCGGATCGAGCAGCAGCGCGCGCGTGCGCAGTGTGCCGCTGCGCGCCACGCCCGGCAGCGCCGACAGCGCATGCACCGAGGCCGGCGTGAAGGCCGCCTGCTCGCCGCCGACCGAGCCGCCACCACCGCCGCTGGCGCTGCGCACATACAGATCGGCCGGCAGCACCACGTCCAGCCATTGCGTCACCGATTCGCGGAAGCTCGCCACCATCACCGTCAGCGCGACCGCCAGGCTGAGGCTCGCGACCACGCCACTGACGGCCACCGCGGCCGTGGCGCGCATGCGCCGCGCGCGCTCGATGGCCAGCATCGGCAGCACGTGCCGGGCGAAGACCGGCGCCAGCCGGTCGTAGAGCAGGGCGATCAGCCAGGGAAGGGCGGCGATGCCGCCCACCAGCAGGAAGCCCACGGAAAGGTACGCCGCGATGGGGATGCCGAAGACTGCAGGCGCCATGGCCAACGCGATCCCGGCGGTGACCAGCAGCAGCGCGATCTTGTGTGCGCCGCCTTGCGCATGCGCCGCGCCCAGGCCCTTGAGCGTCTGCGCTTCGGGCAACGCCTGCGCCGCCCGCGCCGGCCACCAGCCGCCGACCGCTGCGGCGAGCAGGCCCAAGGCGCCGTAGAGCAGCGCCGGCCCCCAGCGCCAGCGCAGCGTCGGCGCGACCCCCTCGAAGTAGCCGCCGCCGAGGTCGCCGCCCAGCACCCGCAGGCCGAAGGCGGCAAGCGCGGTGCCGAGTGCAATCCCCGCGATGCTGCCGACCAGGCCCAGCGCCAGCGACTCGGCCAGCACCAGCCGCAGCCGCTCGCGCGGTGTGAGCCCGAGCACGCCGAGCAGCGCGAACTGCTGCGCACGCTTGGCCACGCTCAGGGCCAGCACCGAGAACACCAGGAAGGCGCCCGTGAACAGCGCCACCAGCGCGAGCACCGTCAGGTTGACGCGGTAGGCCCGCGAGAGATTGCTCACGCGCTCGGCCGCATCGCCCGGCTCGGCGATCTGGATGTTCGAGGGACAGCCAGGCGACTCGCGCAGCGCGCGCATGAAGGCTGCGCGATCGGTGCCGGGCGCGAGCCGCAGGTCGATGCGGGTCAGCTGCCCGGCGCGGCCGAACAGGTCCTGTGCTGCGCCGATGTCCATCACCGCCAGCGCGGCGCCACCGGCGGCGACCTGTCCGGCGATGCGCAGCTCGCGCGTCTGCGTGTCGATGCGCAGCGGCAATTGCGTCGCGCTTTCGCCCATGGCGTTGCGCGCGGCCGCGTTGAGGAACACCGTGTCGGGCGCGAGCAGGGCGAAGCGGTCGGCGCCTTCGGTCGGTCGCGGCATCAGCGCGGGCGCGATGGTGGGAAGCACCAGCGCATCCACGCCGATCACGCGCAGCGGCAGTCGGCGGGCATCGCCTGCGAGCGCCACGGCCTGCGTCTCCAGCACCGGGCTCGCGAGCTGGACCTGCGGCATCTGCGCGACACGGCCGAACAGGGACTCGTCGAAGCCGCCCTGCGCTGCGCGTAGCTCCAGGTCAGGCTGGCCATTGACCGAGCGCACCGCGCTGGAGAATTCGTCGAGCGCCGAGGCGTTGATCAGGTGGACCGAAAAGGCGAGCGCGACGCCAAGCATGACCGCCAGCACGGCCGCGGCGCTGCGCCAGGGGTGGTGGCGGAGTTCCTGCCAGGAGAAGGTGCGGAGAAGGGTTCGCATCGGGAATCGATTCTGCTCGCAGCTTGGAGGCTGGACCACGGCGCGGACAAGCGTCGGCTATATCCCTGCAGGGCTACTCGATGCAGCGACTTCATCGTCTTTGTCGATGGAAGCCGCCGCTGGTACCGGGGCAGGGTCAAGATTCTCCGTCAAGCGTGGCGCCATTTGCACAGGGTCGAGTGGCTACCAAGGTTGACGCAGCCGGGGCGCGCGTGACGCTGAGCGCCGTGCACGATCAAAGCCGCGCGGCCTCCGCCACAAGATAGGCACGCACCGCCTCGCTGGTGCTGAGCCCCGCCGCGCGTGCATACGCCTGGCGCGCCGCTTCCCTTTCGCCGCTTGCGCCCAGAAGATGCCCCCGCGCCGCCCAGTAGGGCTGGTAGTTCGCGACTTCGTCCGCCGCCAACGCGTCGAGGGCCTGCAAACCGGCGGCGGGGCCCTCGGCCCGCGCCAGCGCGCAGGCCCGGCTCACTTGCGCGCCGATGCTGGGACGCAGCGCAACCAACCCGTCGTAAAGCGCGAGCACCGCCTCGGGCGGAACCGGCGCGCCGAGGTGCCTCGCGCAGTGTGCGGACTGGATCGCCGCCTCGATCTGGTAGGCGCCGGCCGCGCGCATGCCGGCCGCGCGCTTCAGGGCCTCCTCGGCCTGCGCGTGCATGCCGAGGTCCCATTGCCGGCTGTCCTGCACATCGAGCGGCACATAGGCGCCGGTGTCGCTGCGGCGGGCTGCGGTGCGGCTCTCGCAGAACAGCATCAGCGCCAGCAGGCCGAGCGGTTCGGGCTCCTGCGGCATCAGGCCGCAGAGGATGCGGCACAGGTCGATGGCCTCGCGGGTGAGGCCGCGCTGCACGTTGTCGGCACCGTCGATGTCGTCCCAGCCCGTGCCGTAGGCGGCGTAGATGCCGTCGAGCACGTCCTGCAGGCGCTGCGGCAGATCCTTGGCGCGCGGGAACTCGAAGGGGATGCGCGCCGCGCGGATGCGGGCCTTGGCCCGCACCAGCCGCTGGCCCAGCGTGGCCGGCGCGACCAGGAAGGCGCCGGCCATGCGCGACGCGTCGAGGCCGAGCACGGTTTGCAGCATCAAGGGCGCGCGTGCCGCGGGGTCGATGGCCGGATGCGCGCAGACGAAGAAGAGGCGAAGCCGCTCGTCCGGCACCGCCTCGCCGCCGCTCGCATCGGCGGCAAACTCGTCGGCCACGGTCAGCAGCGTCTGCCCGGCCTCTTCCTGCACGCGGCTGTGGCGCCAGGCGTCCAGCACGCGATGGCGCGCCACGCTCAGCAACCAGGCCTCCGGCTGGCGCGGGATGCCCTCGGCGGGCCAGCGCTCGAGCGCGCGCGCGAAGGCCTCGGCCAAGGCATCTTCCGAGGCGGCGATGTCGCGCGTGCGCGCCGAGAGAATCGCGACCAGCCGGCCATAGGATTGGCGCGCCGCCTGTTCGGCTGCCGCATGCGCTTGCTGTGCCTCGGGGAGGGCCGGGGCCGTCACATCCCGGTGGGCGCGGTGAAGACGGGGCGCACTTCCACGCCGCCGGTTGCGGCGCAGGGCGCACGCGCGGCCCATTCCAGCGCGGCGTCGAGGTCCGGCACGTCGATCACGAAGTAGCCGCCGAGCTGCTCCTTGGTGTCGGCGAACGGGCCGTCCTGCACCTGGCGCTTGTCGCCGCGCACGCGCAGCGTGGTGCCGGTCATCGGCGGGTGCAGGCCATGGCCGTTCTGCGCGATGCCCGACTGGCGCACCGCGCCCACGTAGTCCATCCAGCTCGCGCGATAGGCCTGGGCCTTGGCTTCGTCGCGCTGGTCGAACTCGGACTGGGGTTGGTAGAACATCAGCATGTATTGCATGGGAGACCTCCGGGGAACGTATGTCGAGCAGGATCGCTCATCCCCATGACGTCTGGCAAGGCGGTATTTCGACAGCGATTTGCCGGCGGACCCGGAAAGTGATCGGCAATTGCGCCCATGAACCGCAGCGAAGCGCGCAACGGCGTGTGCCCGGCGAGAGCGATGCTTATCGCAAGCAATGCGGCGGCTGTCCTGCGCTGCGGGCCTGGCCCGGGTCAATCATGGTGCGTCTGCCAGGATGGCATGAAGGGTCGCGGCGACTGCCAGCAGTTCGCGCTCGCGCTGCGGATGGCCGACCAACTGCACGCCGATCGGCAGGCCCTGCGGACCGTGCAGTCCGGGCACGTTGACACAGGGCGGGCCGAGCAGGGTCCAGACGCGGTTGAACACCGGATCGCCGGTAGCGGCCAGGCCGACCGGCGCCTCGCCCGGGGCGGCGGGCACCAGCAGGGCGTCGAGGTCCTGCATCAGCGCGCCGACAGTACGGCGGCCTTCCTCGGCTTGCGCCAGGGCTTTCCGGTAATCGGCTTCGCTGCAGTCGCGCCCGTTCTGCAGCAGGCCGTGCAGGGCAGCGCTGAGCTGTTGCGGATGCAGCCGCCATTCGACATCGAGTTGTCGCGCGGCCTCGTAGGCCATCACGGTCTTCTGCGCGCTCAGCAGTCCCGCGGCGGCGGCGGGCAAAGCGACGTCGCGCAAGCTGGCACCAGCCGCGCCGGCGAGCTTCACGGCCTGCTCGAAGGCAGCCACGCCGCCGGCGTCCGCCGCCGGCCATTCGTGGGTGCGGCACACGCCGATTCGCAGCGCGCTCGGCGTGGGCGGCTGCAGCGGCGTGAAGGCCGTGCCGCCCATCGCGCAGCGCATCAGCTCCAGGTCTTCCGCGCTGCGCGCCAGCCAGCCGAGCGTGTCCAGCGAGGGCGAGAAAGGCTTGATCCCGTCCAGGCTGGCGAGGCCGAAGCCCGGCTTGAGCGCGAACACGCCGCAATACGAAGCGGGCCGGATCAGCGAGCCCGCGGTCTGCGTGCCGAAGGCGACGGGGACCATGCCGTCGGCCACGGCTGCGGCGGAGCCGCTGGAGGAGCCGCCCGGCGTGTGCGCAGGGTTCCGCGGATTGGCCGTGGGGCCGGGCTGGAAGTAGGCGAACTCGGTGGTCACGGTCTTGCCCATCACGACGGCACCGGCCGCACGCGCCATGGCGACACAGTGCGCATCTGCGGCAGGCTGGAAGCCCTCGTAGATCGGCGAGCCGTAGCGGGTGGGCAGTTGCGCGGTGGCGATGATGTCCTTCACGCCCAGCGGCACGCCGCCGAGCAGGCCAGGGACGCCGCGGGCGTCGAGCGCGCGCGCGGCGGCCAATGCGCCCTCGGCATCGAGGTGCTGCCAGGCATGGATCCGCGGCTCGCGCCCGGCAATGCGCTCCAGGGCGGCACGGGTGATGGCCTCGGCGCTCAGTTCGCCGCGCGCCAGCGCCTGCCGCAGCGCGACGGCCGTCATCCGGGTGTAGGTGCTGCTGTTCATTGAAATATTGGACATGTCGCCCGCAAAACGCGCCCCCGCACTTCGCCTCCGACCCCGAGCAGGGCAATCAGGCGGCCTTCGCACGCTCCGGCGCGAACATCGTCTCCATCTCGCGGCGCAATTGCCAGGCGTGGGTCGATGTATCCATCGCTACGTCCGCCCAGCACAGACTCTGCCCCTTCTTCACCGCTCGCACCAGCTTCACGTTGTGCGCGAGCCCGAGAGGCAGTCCGCCGAGTTGCAGCGAGCGCTCCGCCGGCAGCAGCTTGCCCCACACGGTGTAGCCGCCTTCCCCATCGAGCGTCTCGCCCGCCGCGAGGTCCCGCTTGGCCGTGGCCACCACGTCCGCGTTCCAGCAGGTTGCCACACCCGTGGGCTCGCCGCGCAGCGCCACGCTCGCGACCGAGACGCCGACCTCAAGCCCGATCAGGTGCCAGCGCTTGTAGAGCGTGAAATAGCGGCCGCTCGGATCGGTATGGGCGTTGTATTCCTCAAAGCAGTTCTTGATGTACTCGGTCTCGGCCTCGACCGTGACCCATACGCCCATCCGGATGTCGTAGGGAATGCGCCGGCCGTCCGCCTCCAGCGATGAGACCACCTCCACCATGCCCTTGCGTTCGAGCACGCCGCCCTCGCTCCTCGGCCGTGTCACGAAGGGGATGTCCTCCACGCTGGCCGGCGGGTAGAGCAACCCGTCGGAGGGCACGCCCAGGCCGGTCGCGTTGGCCACCGCCGCGCTCTCGATCGAAGGCTTCGAGCCGTCGAGGAAGCTGTTGAACATCTTCGGGTTGAGTCCGCCGCGCTTCGCCTGCTCGGGCGTGAGCCCGTAGTGGCCCCACACCGTCTCGGGCGTCGACGCGCTGAAATGCGGCAGCCACTTGTGGCCGCGCCCCGCCGCGACCACCGGAAAGCCGCAGGTGCGCGCCCAGTCGACCAGGTCGCAGATCAGCGCCGGCTGGTCGCCGAAGGCCAGCGAATACACCACGCCCGCCTCGTGCGCGCGGCGCGCAAGCAGCGGGCCGCAGAAGGCGTCGGCCTCCACCGTCACGTTGACCACGTGCTTGCCGTGCGCGAAGGCGTCGAGGCAATGCTCGACCGCAGCGACCGGGTTGCCGGTGCATTCGACCACGATGTCGATCGATGGCTCGCGGGTCACCGCCTGCCAGTCCTCGGTGATCCAGGTGGTGCCGTCGCGCAGCGCTTCCTGCGCCGAGCGGGCCGCGGCACGCTCGGGCGTCCAGCCCACGCGTTCGAGGTTCGTGCGCGCCGCGTCGGGCGAGAGATCGGCGATGGCCACCAGCTGCACGCCGGGGGTGCGCGGGATCTGCGCCAGGTACATCGCGCCGAATTTGCCGGCGCCGATCAGGCCGATGCGCACCGGCTTGTTCTCGGCGGCGCGCTGCTGGAGTCGTTGATGCAGGCTCATCGCTCAGGCCGCCACGGTGTCGATGTTTTCGAGCGAGGTGCGAAGCGCGCTCTCGGGCAGGCCCTCTTTCCACGGCGTCTCGACGGGGCAGGGCTTCAGCAGGCAGTCATCGGGCAGCAGCGCGATGGGAGTGAAGTCGCGGTGCGCGATGTACTCGGGCCGCTTGAAGCGCCGGATGTGGTTGCTGACCGCGCAAAGGCTCAGGTACACCGCCACGCGGTTGAAAGGCGAGAGGTTGCTGCCCGAGGCATGCACCAGGCAGCTGTGGAACAGGATCATCGAGCCGGCCGGGCCCTTGGGCGCAACGATGCCGCCGTGCTTGCCGCCGGCCCGATCCACCAGCTGGCGAATCAGCGCGTGGTCGATGGTCCACAGCGGATAGCTCGTGGTCGTGAGGTCGTGCTGCGCCTCGATCACGCCCTTGCGATGGCTGCCGGGGATGAACATCAGGGGGCCGTTGAACTCGCTCACGTCGTCGAGGAAAATGGCCACGTTCATCGCACGCTCGGTGGGCATCAGGTCGTCGTTGAGCCAGGTGCCGTAGTCCTGGTGCCACTGCCAGACGTCGCCCTCGAAGGCCATCTTGCCGTTGATCTTGAACTGGTGCATGTAGACCTCTTCCTCGAAGAGGTCCATCACCGGACCCACCATGCGCGGATGGCGGGCCAGCCGGGCGAAGGGTTCGCTGATCAGGTGCGCCGCAAAGTTGGTGCGCACCGCATCGGAGCCTTTCTCGCGCACGTTGAAGGCTTCGCGCCGCGCATACAGCGCAGGGACTGCATCGGTCAGCACTTTCGTTTCATCGGCCGAGAAATGACCGGGGAAGAACAGGTAGCCGTCGCGCTCGAACTGCGCGCGCTGCTCGGGGGTGAGTTTCATGCGGTGCTTCCTTGGTTGGCGTGGGCGGAAAGACGTGCGGCCAGCCGCGTGCCCAGCGTCTGGGCCGCCTGCGTGACATGCGCATCGCTCAGGCGTGCGGCCCGGTCGACATTGCCGGCCGCGATGGCTTTCGCAATGGCCTCGTGCTCGTCCCACAGCGACTCGCGCTGCGGCACGGACTGCAGCACCGCGCCCATGGCGCGGCGCAGGTGGCGCCAGTGCTGGTCGGCACTCTGCGCGATCAACAGGTTGCCGGAGGCGGCATAGATGGCGTGATGGAAGGCGGCGTCGGCTTCGATCATGGCTTCCACGCTGCGGCCGCGCGCGGCACGGCGGCCGCGTTCGATCAGCTTCGGGTCGATGCGGTGGCGCTGCGCCGCGGCGAGGCGCGCCGCCAACACGTCGAGCGCACCGCGCACCTGGTAGACCTTGTGCATCCAGTCGACATCCAGCGGCGCCACCAGCAGGCCGCGGCCGGGGGCGTCGAGCACGAAGCCGTCCTTCTTCAGCAGGCGCAGCGCCTGCAGCACCGGCTGGCGCGAGACAGCCAGGCGCCGGGCCAGGTCTTCCTGCGTGATGCGCTCGCCGGGCGCCAGCGAGCCGCTGCTGATGGCGTCGTGCAGCGCGCGATAGACCTGGTCGACGAGGTCGGGTGCGGCGGCGATCTGGAGCAACTGGGCGGGCATGGCGGCTGGATCTCTGAACTCTGTATACAGAGTACGATGTTTGCCGCAACCTGATGCTAGGGATTTACGCTAGCGTTCGGTCCGCAGCGCATCGGCCGACCGCGCCGGGCATTGATTCAAAATAAACGCCTCCATGACCTTGCACTCCTACGCTGTCCGCATGCTCGGCGCGCTCGCGCTGCTGGGGTGCTGCGACCCGAGCGGCCTCGCCGTCCGTCCTGCCCATGCCGAGCCATCGCGGGGTGCGAGCTGGGGAGCCATCGCTTCCGTCGACAACTGGTACGGCTACGCCTTCAACTTTCCGTCCCGCGACGCGGCCGAGCTCGCAGCGCGTTCCCGGTGCGAGCGTGCCGCGGGCGGTAAGGGCCGTGGGGGGGCTTGCGTGGTCCGTACCTACTTCGATCGCTCGTGCGGTGCGCTCGCCAGGGGCAACTATGGCGAGTGGGGCACGGCCGTCGCCGCCACGGCGAGCGAAGCGGCCAAGGCGGCGGCCGGGCAGTGCGAAACCCACCTGCCGACCGAGCCCTGCAAGGTGGTCGTCAGCGTGTGCTCGCCGGGCTGAGCAGGGCGGCCCAGCCGCTCGCTCAATGCGCCTGCTTCGGCAGGTTCAGGCTCTGGAGCAGCGGCACCCAGCGATTGAATTCGGTGTCGACGAACGTCGCCAGTTCCTCCGGGGTGCCGCCTCGCGGCTCCATGCCGATGGCCCTGGCGCGTTCGACGAATTCCGGGTCGGCGATCACCTGGTTGACGGCGCGGTTCAGGCGCTGGATCGCTTCCTTCGGCGTGGCGGAGGGGACCGACAGCGAATACCAGAGGACGGCCTCGATGTCGTAGCCCTGCTCCTTGAAGGTCGGCGCGTCCGGCACCTGGGGCATCCTCTTGCTGTCCATCACGCCCAGGACCCGGAGCTTGCCGCTGCGCACATGCGGCAGTGAGCCGGTGATGGAGGTTCCGTGGATGTCGATCTCGTTGCCCAGCAGCGCCTGGATGGCGGGAGCATCGCCGTTGAAGGGAATGTGGGTCGTGCTGAAGCCGGCGCTCTTCTCGAAGCTGAGGGGTGCGAGGTTGGTCAGGATGGCCGCACCGGGCGAGCCCCGGTTGATCTTGCCGGGGTTGGCCTTGGCATAGGCAACCATCTCCCGGATGTTCTTGTAGGGCAGGTCGGACCGGCCCACGATGATCGCCGGCTGGTAGGCAATCTGCGAGACCGGCGCGAAGTCCTTCTTCGGGTCGTAGGGCAGCTTGTCGTAGAGGATCGTGTTGTTGGCGAGTGTGCCCAGCGACGACACCAGGACCGTGTTGCCGTCCGGCCGGGCCCGCGCCACGTAGTCCGCGGCGACGATGCCGCTGGCGCCGGGCCGGTTGTCGACGATGACCTGGGTTCCCCGCTTGTTGAGCTCGGCGGCAAGGATGCGCACGTATTGGTCGGTGCCGCCGCCGGCCGCGAAGGGGACGACGATCCTGATGGGCTGCTGCGCGTGGGCCGGGCCCAACGCCGCAGCCAGTCCGAACAGCACGCCGGAAAAGAACTTCCGATAACTCACTTTGGTCTCCTGTTGGCTTTATTGGAATGGCAGGGAAGGCAATCGAATCTGAAAAGCCAGTCTATGGCCGCAGGTGCGGCGTGGACGTGCAGGGAATGAAAAGCACCTTTGTACGGCGTGCACGCGGCGGCTGCTGCTCGCAGGCATCACCCGGGGACGACGCCTTCGGCCTGCAGCGCCGCAATTTCCGCCGGCTCGAACCCTGCCTCGCGCAGCAGCTCCTGCGTCTGCGCCCCGTGGGCGGGGGCAGCCTGCGTGGGGCGGCGCGGCGTGTCGGCCAGCTCGTACGGCAAGCCGAAGCTGGGATAGCCCGGCCGGTCGCCGTTCGGCGCCGCCTCGATCACCATGCGGCTCGAGCGAAAGTCATCGCCAGCAAGCGCTTCGCTGTAGCTGCGCACCACCCCCACCACGATGTTGTTGCGCGTGAGCAGGTCCACGCATTCCTGCGTGCTGCAGCGCGAGAGACGGCTGCCCACGGCCTCCTTCATCGCCGGGCGGTTGGACACCCTCAGCTCATTGGTGAGGAAGCGCGCGTCGGTGGCCAGCTCGGGGCAGCCGATGCTTTCGCACAGCCGCACCCAGTGCGATTGAACGTAGGCCGAGACCACCACCATGCCGTCGCGGGTGTGGAAGATGTCCGCCGCGGGCGCGTTCATCGGCTGGCCATCGCCGCTGCGGGTGGGTTCGACGCCGCGCACCATGTAGTCGCTCCAGTTCGGCAACTGCAGGTGGAGTGCCACCTCCAGCAGCGAGACGCGGATGGTTTCGCCGGCGCCGGTGCGCTCGCGCCGGAACAGGGCCGCGAGGGTGGCCTGCGCGGCCACCTGCACGGTTGCGGTATCGATGATGGTGGCGCCCACCTTCTGCGGCAGCCCGTCGGGTTCGCCCGTTACGGACATCATTCCGCTTTCCGCCTGCGCCGCGATGTCGTAGCCGGGGCGGTCGCGCGAAGGGGCATCGGTGGGGAAGCCCGCGATCGACACGTGGATCAGCCCAGGGTGCCGGGCCCGCAGGGCCTCTGCGCCGAGGCCGAGGGCTTCGGCGGCGCCGGGCCGCAGGTTCTGCACCAGCACGTCGGCCGCTGCGACCAGGCGCAGCGCGACTTCCTTGCCGCGCGGCTGGCGCAGGTCGAGCGCGATCGACTTCTTGCTGCGGTTGTAGGCCCGCAGCATGGCCTCGCCGAAATGGCCCGTGTGGCGCGCCATGTCGCCTTCCATCGACTCGATCTTCACCACCTCTGCGCCGAGATCGCCGAGCGTCATGGCGGTTCCGGGGCCCGCGATGTAGTTGCCGAGTTCGATGACGCGGATGCCCTGCAGGGGGGGAAGAGGCACGGATCTGTCGTTCATCCGCAAGACTCTAGGATCGCCTGGCGCGGCGCGGAAAGCAGCAACTGCAAAGCAGCTTTGCACCTTGCGCCGACGATCACCCTCGACCGCGCAGTGATCGCGCCGTGATCGCGGCGTGGAGCCGGGCGGCGCCTCAGCCGGCCTCGCCTTCGCCCAGCGCCTGGGCAATGAAGTCGACGAAGGCGCGCACCTTCAAGGGCAAGGTGCGGCTCTGGCGGAACACCGCGTAGATGCCATTGGAGAAGCCGCGCACCGCAAACCGGTGCTCGGGCAGGAGGCGCACCAGCGAACCGTCCTGGAGGCAGCTGCGGATGGTGGGTTCCGACAGCAGCGCGATCCCCATGCCGCCGATCGCAGCCAGCCGCAGCAGTTCGCCATTGTTCGAGCTGAGCACGCCGTGGATCGCCAACGCCTGCTGCTCACCGTGCTCGTCGATGTACTTCCAGGTCGTGGCCTCCTGCTCTCGACGGTAGGTGAGGCATCGCACCTGCGGCAGGTCGGTCGGGTGCCGGATGCGCGGGTGCGCCTTGACGAAGGAGGGGCTGGCCACCAGCACCTCGTCGCTGCTGAGCAGCCGCTTGATCACGAAGCTCGAATCGTTGGACTCGCCGGTGCGGATATCGATGTCGAAGTCCTGCTCCACGAGGTTGACGGGGTGTTCGGAGAGCTCGATTTCGACATGGATGTCGCGGTACTGCTGGGCGAAGCGCGGCAGCAGCGGCGCGATCACCCGCAAGCCGATCTGGGTTCGCGAATGGATGCGCAGCCGGCCCTCGGGGCGCAGCTTGGAACTGCGCGCGGCTTCCTCCGCCTCGGCCATCGTCTCGAGCACCACCTCCGCCCGCTGCAGGAACGCCTGCCCGCTCTCGGTGACCTTGAGCTTGCGGCTGGTGCGGTCGACCAGTCGCACGCCGAGCTCTTCCTCCAGGGCACTGATCCGGCGGGAGATGGTCGCCGGAGACAGGCTGAGGCTGCGCGCTGCGGCCGAGAGGCTGCCCTTGCGTGCGGTGATCACGAAGATCCGGAGGGTGTCGAACGCCTTCATTCCGAAAGATGCAAAGAAGGTATGCGCAGGCTGGTGCCCCGCAGCCGCACCGGGTTCCTATGATTTCCCCGCGCAACTTTTTCAACAAGAGGCCCGGCGATGGATTTCGGAAACTTCATTCTGATGCAGCAGCGAAACAAGGAAGAGACCTTCTGCCGGACCCGCAAGATCCGGCCAGGGACCGGAATTGTCGTCGTTCTGCTTTGCCAGGGAGAGGTGGCCTGATGGTCCGTGACCGGCAGAAATTCTCCGACCTGCTCGCCGAGGTGCGTCGGTTCATCCGGACCGAGTGCTTGCCCCTGGAGGAAGAGGTGGATCGCTGCGACGCCATCCCCGAGCCGCTGGTCCGGCGCATGCGCGAGACCGGCCTCTTCGGCCACAGCATTCCCGAGGCGTATGGCGGCGCGGGCCTGAGCACGGAGGAGCTGTCGCTGGTGAACATCGAGGTCTCGCAGGCCGCGACAGCTTTCCGGGCGCGCTTCGGCGGCAACACCGGCATCGCCGCCGAATCGATCGTGGTCGACGGAACCGAAGCGCAGAAGCAGCAGTATCTGCCGCGCCTCGCCAGCGGCGAGTTGACCGGCTGCTTTGCGCTGACCGAGCCTGAGGCCGGCTCCGACGCGACAGCGCAGGCCACCGTGGCGGTGCGCGAGAACGATGGCTATGTGATCACCGGCAGGAAGTGCTTCATCACCAATGCGCCCATCGCGAGCCTGTTCACCGTCTTCGCCAGGACAGACCCCGGCAAGAAGGGGGCCGACGGCATCAGTGCCTTCCTCGTCGAACGCGGCGCGCCGGGGCTGTCGACCTCGCAGCCCTGCCGCAAGATGGGGCAGCACGGCTCGCCGGTGGGCGAGGTCATCCTCGAGCGTGTTCGTGTTCCGGCGTCGGCCATCGTCGGCGGCCTCGAGGGGCAGGGCTTTCGCACGGCCCTGAAGACGCTGAACAAGCAGCGCATCAACCTGGCCGCCTTGTGCGTCGGGCCCGCGATTCGCCTGGTGGAGGAAATGGCGCGGCATGCGCAGTCGCGCCGGCAGTTCGGCCAGCACATCGGCGACTTCCAGCTCGTGCAGCAGATGATCGCCGAGAGCAACACCGAGGTGCATGCGGCGCGCGCGCTCGTGCTGGAGACCGCGCGCAAGCGCGACGATGGCGCCGATGTCACCATGGAAGCGTCCATGTGCAAGCTCTTCGCCTCCGAGGCCTGCGGCCGGATCGCGGACCGGGCCGTGCAGGTGTTCGGAGGCCGTGGCTACATCGCCGGCAACGTGGCCGAGCGCTTCTACCGCGACGTACGCCTTTTTCGTCTGTACGAGGGGACGAGCCAGATTCACCTCGTCAACATTGCCAGGCGCACCATGGCATCGGTGCAGGCGCAGCCGTGAGACGCACTCGTCGTCTTCGGCAATTCCCTCAAGGCTGACCGACGACGACACCTTCGTACGGTTGCAGTAGCAGCGTCCCTTTTTCAATCTGCTCGGCGCGGGTGGGATCCGTCGATGCCAGCACGATCGACCGGTTCGGCACCATTCCGGCCGGCAGGGCGGCGGCCGTGGCGCCGAAGTTCAGCAGCACCACCACCCGCTGGCCCTCGAAGGTGCGTGCATACGCCAGCACGTCCTCGCTTTCCAGGCTCTCGTAGCGGCCCCGGTTCAGCGCCGGCCGCGCCCGCCGCAGCGCAATGAGCCGCCGATACAGCGTCAGCATGGATCCTGCGTCTGCCGTCTGCGATTCGACGTTGCGGCGGGCCCAGTCGTCGGCCAGGCGCAGCCACGGGGTGCCGGTGGTGAAGCCTGCGTGCAGTGCACTGCTCCACTGCATCGGCGTTCGCACCGGATCGCGGCCTTGGCCCAGGCCCGGCGCGCTCTTCTCGCTCGGGTCCTGCACTTCTTCCGGCGGAATGGCAACGTCCGTCATGCCGATCTCGTCGCCGTAGTAGAGCGTGGGTGTTCCGCGCAGCGTGAGCAGCAGCATGGCCGCGAGCCGCGCCATCTGCGGACCGACGCGGCTCGCGATGCGGGGCTTGTCGTGGTTGCCCAGCACCCAGTTCGGTGCGGCGCCGGCAGGCAGGGCGGCTTCGTAATCGCGCACCAGCTGGCCGATGTCCCGGGCCTGCCACGTCGCGCCGATCAGCTGGAAGTTGAAGGGAAGCTGCACCCCTTGGAGCACGCCGTCGTCGCCGAGCCCGTAATACGCCACCAGGCGTGGGAGCGGCAGGTAGAGCTCGCCCACCAGCACACGCGCCGAGGCCGCACTGCTGAATGCATCGACCACGCGCCGGATCTCCGCCACGATCTCCCGCATCTCGGGCTGGTCGGTGTTGTGCTGCGGTATCCAGCGCAGCACCGGATGCTGCCCCTCGACGAAGGCCGGATTGGGCGGGTTGTCGCGGAACTGCGCGTCCTTGACGAGATCGGAGAGCACGTCGACGCGAAAGCCGTCCACGCCGCGCCGCAGCCAGAAGCGCAGCACCTCGTACATCGCCGCGCGGACCTCGGGGTTGCGCCAGTTGAGATCGGGCTGCTCCTTCAGGAACGAATGGCTGTAGTACTGGCCGGTGGCGGGATCGAGCGTCCAGGCAGCGCCTCCGAAATTGCTGACCCAGTTGTTGGGTGGACCGCCATCGGGCGCCGGATCGCGCCACAGGTACCAGTCGCGCCGCGGATCGTCGCGTGCGCTGCGGCTCTGCATGAACCAGGGATGCCGGTCGGAGGTGTGGCAGGGCACGAAGTCGATGATGAGCTTGAGCCCTCGCGCGTGCACCTCGCCGACCAGGGCATCGAAGCCGGCCAACGTGCCGAAGCGCGGATCGATGTCGCAGTGGTCGGCGATGTCATAGCCGAAATCCACCATGGGAGAAGGAAAGATCGGCGAGATCCAGAGGGCGTCGACGCCGAGGGCGACCAGGTGGTCGAGCCGCGCGCGGATGCCGTCGAGGTCGCCGATGCCGTCGCCGTTGCTGTCTTGGAACGACCTCGGGTAGACCTGGTAGAAGATGCCGTGGCGCCACCAGTCGTCTGCCGACATCTTCATCCTTTCAACACAACTCGACGACCTGGCGCAGCAACCCTGTCGGCTCGGCACTCGGTCCGGCGAGGATCTCGACCTCGCCCGCCTCGAACTGGGGCTGCAGGTCCGGGCCGAGGTGGCGCAGCTCGGCCGCCGGCAGTTCCAGCTTCACGGAGCCGGCTTCGCCGGGCTTCAATCGCAGCTTCGCGAAGCCCTTGAGTTCCAGCAGCGGCCGGGTAACGCGGCTCAGCTTGTGGCGAACGAAAAGGAAGACCGTCTCTTCGGCCTCGCGCGCGCCGACGTTGCGCAGGCGCAGGCTGATCGCAAGCCGATCCTGTTCGCGCACGCGCCGCGGCTCGACCTGGAGCTCGCCGTAGTCGAACCGGCCGTAGGTCAGGCCGTGGCCGAAGTCGTACAGCGGCGTATTGGCCACGTCCAGGTACTTGCTCGTGTAGTGGTCGGCGGGATTCATCGGCCGGCCAGTGGGGCGCTGGCCGAAGAAGATCGGCACCTGCCCGAGGGCGCGCGGCCAGCTCATGGTCGTGCGACCGCCAGGCGACACGCGGCCGGTCAGCACGTCGGCCATCGCATGGCCGGCCTCGACGCCGAGGAACCACGCTGCCAGCAGCGCATCGGCGTGTTCGGCCAGCCAGGGGACGACCAGCGGGCGGCCCGAGAACAGCACCACGATGACGGGGATGCCTAGCGTGCGCGCGCGGGCGATCACCGCTTCGGCCAGGGCCTGCTGCAGCCCGGGGAGGGCAGGCGTGGCGCGGCTCGCCGCCTCGCCGCTCATCGGCGCGCGCTCGCCCAGGCACAACAGCACGGCGTCGGCGCCATTGCACAGCTGCGCGGCGGCTTCGATGCCGCTGTCGTCTGCATCCTCGATGCCGACGCCTGTCGCATGGCGGATGTCGGTCTGCGGCAGCGCGGCGCGCAGGCCGGCCAGCACGCTGACGGCCGGCTCGTGTTCGCCGGCACCCCACCAGGGGCCTTTCATCTCGGTGCTCGCGTCGGCCAGCGGGCCGATGACGCACAGCGTCTTCGCATGCGCAGGCAAGGGAAGGGCGTCGCGCTCGTTCTTCAGCATGACGATCGACTTGCTTGCGACCTCACGCGCCAGCGCGTGCCGCTCGGCGATGGCTGCCGCCGGCTCCGGTGCCGCGCCGCGGCGGTAGGGGTCGTCGAACAGGCCGAGCTGCTCCTTGAGCCGCAGCACGCGGCGCACGCTCGTGTCGATCTCCTCGATGGTCACGCGGCCCTGCTCGAGCGCGATCGGCAGGCCCTTGCGGTACGCGTCGGCCATCATGTCGATGTCGACGCCGGCCTTCAGCGCCAGCACCGCGGCGTCGGCGAGATCGGCGGCCACGCCGTGCTTGATGAGCTCCCCGATGGCGTTGTAGTCGCTGACGATGACGCCGTCGAAGCCCATCTCGCCGCGCAGCCAGTCGCGCAGCAAGGGGATGTGCGCCGTCATCGGCACGCCGTTGAGATCGGTGAAGGCCGGCATCAGCGTCGCGACGCCGGCGCGGACTGCCGCCGCGAAGCCCGGCAGATGCACCTCGCGCAGGGTTCGCTCGGAGATGTCCACCGCAGCGTACTCCCGACCGGCAGTGACCGCGCCGTAGGCGACGAAATGCTTCGCACAGGCGGCCAGCGATTCGGCAGACGACAGGTCGGCCCCCTGGAAGCCGCGCACCTTGGCCTGCGCCATGCGCGCGTTGAGCCAGGGGTCTTCGCCCGGGCCCTCGGCAGTGCGGCCCCAGCGGGGATCGCGCGACACGTCGAGCATCGGCGCGAAAGTCATCGCCAGCCCGTCGGCGGCGCCTTCGCGCGCAGCCTCGCGCGCCGTGCGTTCCCAGAGAGCTTCATCGAAGATGCCTGCCTCCGCGGGCGGGATCGGAAAGAGCGTGCGATGCCCGTGGATGATGTCCAGGCCGATCAGCAGCGGAATGCCCAGGCGTGACTTCTCGACCGCCAGCCGCTGCATCTCGTGCACATGCCCGGCGCCGACCATGTTGAGCAGGTTGCCGACGGACCCGTCGATGATCGACTGCGTGGAGTCCCCTGCAAGCACCGGCCCGGTGACCGTGTAGCTGGACGCTGTCATCGTCAGCTGGCCCAGCTTTTCGGACAAGGTCATCCTTGCCATGAGGGTGTCGATACGACTCATCGAAGAACTCCAGAATGCAACCCAGGGGGCTCAATAATGGCATGCTGCGGGGGGTCGCCGGCCGCGTAGCGCCGAGGCCTCGATGAAACCAAACGTGACGCACCCCCGTCGACGAAAGGAGCTGTTGGTGTTGAAGGATGACCGAAACCCGAGGGCCCTGGCGGCCCTGCCCGATGAAGACTTGATCGAGGCCGTGCAGCGCCAGACCTTCCGCTATTTCTGGGACGGCGCGGATGCCACCAGCGGGCTGGCGCTCGACCGCCGCTCGCTCGCCGGCGACACCGATGGGGACAAGGCCGCGATCGGCGGCACGGGCTTCGGCGTCATGGCCTTGATCGTCGCGGTCGAGCGCGGCTGGGTGACGCGGGACGCAGCACTTGACCGCCTGCGGCGCATGCTCGACGCCCTGTTCCGTGCCACCCGCTATCACGGCGCCTTCGCGCACTTCATCCATGGGCCGAGCGGCAAGACGATCCCGATGGGCGCCAAGGACGACGCTGGCGATCTGGTCGAGACCTCGTTCCTCATGATGGGCCTGCTGTGCGTGCGCCAGTACTTCAGCGAAGACACGGCCGCTGCGCGCCGGCTGCGCGCCGACATCGACACGCTCTGGCACGAGGTCGAATGGGACTGGTTCACCCAGGGCGGGCAGGACGTGCTGTACTGGCACTGGAGCCCGAACCACGGCTGGGCGATGAACCATCAGATCCACGGCTGGAACGAGTGCCTCATCACCTACTTCCTGGCCGCGGCCGCGCCGCGCCATGCGATCGATCCGCGGGTCTATCACCGCGGCTACGCCAGCGGGCCCGACTTCATCAACGGTCGGCAGTACTACGGCATCGACATGCCGCTGGGCTCGGCCTACGGCGGGCCGCTGTTCTTCACGCACTATTCGTTCTGCGGCCTCGATCCGCACGGGCTGAAGGACCGCTACGCGGACTACTGGGATCTCAACAGCCGCCACCTGCGGATCAACCGCGCCCATTGCATTGCCAACCCCCGGGGCTACCCGGGCTACGGCGAATCGTGCTGGGGCCTGACGGCCAGCGACGACCCGGACGGCTACCTCGCGCACGACCCGAGCAACGACAACGGCACCATCTCGCCGACGGCTGCGCTGGCCAGCTTGCCGTACGCACCTGCCGAAGTGATGCAGGTGGTGCGGCATTTCCTCGGCGTGCATGGCACGCGGGTGTGGAAGGACTTCGGCTTCGTCGATGCGTTCTGCGAACGGCGCGGCTGGTTCGCCGAAACCCATCTCGCCATCGACCAGGGCCCGATCGTGGTGATGATGGAGAACCATCGGACGGGCCTCCTGTGGAAGCTGTTCATGAGCGCGCCCGAAGTCCAGACCGGGCTGCGGCGCCTGGACTTCACCAGCCCGCATCTCGCGGCATCGGAGGCATGAGCTCGCGCGCGACCCACCTGCAAGACCCGGCGTTCGAGTCCTGGCTCGACACCCAGCTGGGCTGTTCGGCGAAGGCGATGTTGTCCAGCATCTCGCCGGTGTCGATCGTCAAGGATCGCTCCGGCTTCGGCCAGACCGTGCGGCCGATCGCCGGTGCCATCGTCGCCTCGCCCGTGCTCGGCAGCTATGACCCGGACCCGGACTACTTCTTCCATTGGTTCCGCGACTCCGCCGTGGTCATCGATGCCCTGCGCCTGCTCTACGTCGACCGGCGCGTCGGCGACGAAGCCCTGCAGCATCTGCGCGACTTCACCGGCTTCAGCCTTGCCCTGAACGGGCTCGACGGCCGCGCGATTGCCGCGGTGTCCGACCGCAGGTCGCGGGTGGCGCCCGACTTGCTGCAGTACCTGCGCGATGACGCAGAACTCGCGAGCGTCCACGGCACGGTCTCCGCCGAGACGCGGGTGAATCCCGACGGCACGCTCGACATCCTGCGATGGCCGCGCCCCCAGCACGACGGGCCGGCGCTGCGCGCGCTGGCGCTGCTGCGCTGGGTGAATGGCGGGTACCTCGACCCCTCCCTGCTGGCGGAAGTGGGGGCCTTGATCCGCCTGGACCTCGACTTCACGCTGCGTCACTGGCCCGAGCCTTCGTACGACATCTGGGAGGAGGAAAGCGGCCATCACTACTACACGCTGCGCGTCTCGGCGGCCGCGCTGGCCCAGGGTGCGGCATGGCTCGAGGGCCTGGGCGACACGGCGCAGGCGCAGCGCTGTCGGGAGGCGTCGCAGGCCGCACTCACCCAGCTCGACGGGTATTGGGTGAACGAACAGGCAGGCGATGGCGATGCGGCGCCGGGCTACTACCGCTCACGCGTGCTGGCGGACGGCCGGCCGAGTGCGAAGGCGCTGGACATCGCGGTGATCCTGTCGGCGATCCATGCCCTCGGTACCGAGCCCGCCCATGGCCCGGCCGATCCACGCATGCAGGCCACGCTGGCCCGGCTCGAGGCGCTGTTCGATGCGGCCTACCCGATCAACCACGGCCGTCCCGAAGGCCGCGGCCCGGCGATGGGCCGGTACGCCGGCGACGTGTACTACTCGGGGGGCGCGTACTACTTCTCGACGCTCGGCGCCGCCGAGTTCTGCTTCCGCGCCGCGGCGGCGGGCGGCGATGCACGCCACCAGAGCCAATGGACACAGCGCGGAGATGCCTACCTCGCCACGGTACGCGCGTACACGCCGGCCAATGGCGATCTGTCGGAGCAGTTCGATCAGCGCAGCGGCGTGCAGACCTCGGCGAAGCAACTGGCCTGGAGCCATGCCGCATTCATCTCGTGTGTCTCGGCGCGCAGGGTCGCGGCCGCAGGCCAGCCGCGGCGGCAATGAGCGCGGCGTCGCCGAATCTCGCCGAGCCGGCCGTCAAGACCGGTGTGGTCCGCCAGGTCGGTGAACTGCTCGGCGCGGTGCGAGTGTCCGCGGTCGGGAAAACGCTTGCCGCGCTTTCAGGCGGGATCGTGGTGGTCATCGCGCTCACGGCCTACGGGCAGATCTCGCTCAACAGCTGGAACAAGCCGTTCTACGACGCGATCTCGCGTCGCGATGTCGGCGACTTCATCGAACAACTCGGCATCTTCGCGATGATTGCGGGCGTGCTGCTGGTGCTGAACGTGGCGCAGCGGTGGCTGGTCGAAACCTTGCAGCTGAAGTTGCGAGAGGCCTTGGTCACCGACCTCGTCGGGCTGTGGCTGCAGCCGCGCCGGGCGTTCTGGCTCCAGGGCAGCGGCCCCATCGGTGCCCATCCGGACCAGCGCATGCACGACGACACGTTGAAGCTGTGCGACCTGTCGGTCGGCCTTGGCGTGGGGCTGCTGCAGGCAGCGATGCTGTTCGGCAGCTTCGCAAGCGTGCTGTGGGTTCTCTCGAAGGACTTCAACATCTTCTTCGACGGCAAGGACCATGCCTTGCCGGGTTTCATGCTGTGGGCCGCGATTCTCTATGCGGTCGCCGGCTCGTTGATGACCTACTGGGTCGGCAAGGGCCTCGTGTTGCGCAACGCCGAGCGCTACGCGCGCGAAGGTGAGTTGCGCTTCTCGCTGACGCGCATCAACGAGCATCTCGACGGGATTTCACTGGCCGGCGGCGAGCCCGACGAAAAACGGCGCGTCGCCCTGCACCTGGGCGAAGTCCTGCATGCCACGTCGCGCGTGGTGCTCGGGCTGACCAACCTGACGTGGGTCACCGCGGGCTTCGGCTGGGTCACCGTCATCGCGCCGCTGCTGGTTGCGGCACCGCTGTACTTCACCGGGAAGGTGTCGTTCGGGGGCCTGATGATGGCCGCTGCCGCCTTCACGCAGGCGCAGTCGTCGCTGCGCTGGTTCGTCGACAACTTCAGCCTCATTGCGGACTGGCGGGCCACGCTGCTGCGCGTCGCCGGCCTGCGCCAGGTGCTGGCGGCCGAGCTGGAGGCGCAGCCCTTGGGCAGCCGCATCGTCTATGAGGAGAGCGAAGCCCGAACCCTCGAGATCGAAGCGCTCGAGGTCCGCGCCTGGATCGGCCATGACCGGCTCGACGCCTCGGACCTCGTGGTGCACGCCGGTCAGCGCCTGTTGATCCTGGGCACGCCCGGCACCGAGAAGACCTTGCTGTTCCGGGCGCTCGCGGGTCTGTGGCCCTGGGGTTCCGGCACGGTGCGCCTGCCCCGCGGCGAGACGATCCACTACATGCCGCGCGGTACGCCCTACCTTCCCCGCGGCACCCTGGCCGAGGCGTTGTCGTACGGGATGGCGCCATCGAGCTACGAGAGAGATGCCATGGCATCCGCGCTGGAGAGCGTGGGCCTCCAGCGGCTGGCGCCCCTGCTGGACACGACGGGCCGCTGGGAGCGCGAGCTCAGCATGGACGAGCAGCTGCGGCTGGGCTTCGCCCGCGTGGTGCTGCAGGCGCCGCCCTGGCTGGTGATGGACGAAGCCTTCGGTGCGTTCGACGACGACACGCTCGAACTCATCATCGACGTGCTGACCACCAGGCTCGCGCACACGGGCATCGTCCACATCGGCTCGGCCGGAGAGGCGCACGGCCGGCTGTTCACGCAGGTGGTGCATCTGGTCAAGGCGCCAGTGGTCGAGCCGGTCGCACCGGATGATGCGCAGCCAGCCGCGCACGAGGATGCCCAATGAGCCTGTTTTCTCGTCGCGCGCTCATGCTGCTGTTGCTTGCGCTGCCGGCCTGGGCACGGGCGCTGGATTTCGGCTTCAGGCCACCCGGCGACCCTGACGATCCCGCTGCGGCGGACGTGATGCGAGACCTGGCGCAGCGCATCGTGCCGGTCTACCAGGAGGCCGAAACCGACGCGTTCCTTGCCAACATGACGGCGCTGCAGATCGTCAGCGGCGCCTACCGTGCAGCCGCCGACAGCAACAGGACCCTGCGCGGCCGCCAGCAAGGCAAGCCCTTCGACGGCCTGGCCGAGCGCGCGGTCCTCGACGGTATCTATGCGCGTGCGCTCGCGCTCGAAGCGAACGAGCGACTCGGCTTTGCCAAGGCCTTTGCGCGCGCGTTCCAGGAACTGGTGACGCCGCTCGACGATGCTCGGGCCTCGGCGGTCATCGCGCGGCTCGAGATGCCGGCCGCGGCCTACCGGGAGCCGGTGCAGCAAGCCTTCGATCAGTGGCGAGCGAAGGGCAGCATCCCGCAGGCCGACGCGGTGGCGCTGGTGCGCGCCTGGCTTGCCTACCAGTCCCGCCGCAGCTTCGCCGCGCTGCTGCCGGAACTGGTCGCGGCGGAACAGAGCCGCCGCTACGCCGCGGAAAGCGAGATCGTCCGGATCCCCGTGCGCTCGGGTGTCGTCATCCACGCGAACGTGGTCCGGCCCGGCGGCGCCAAGACTCCCTTGCCGACCTTGCTGCGCTTCACGCTCGATCCCGCCGAGGACGACGCGCAGCGCAGCGCCCTCAAAGGCTACGTCGGCGTCACGGCGTACGTGCGGGGCCGCACCCCCGACGGAAAGGGCGCCGTGTGGCCCTTCGTTCGAGACGGCGAAGACGCCGCAGCCGTCATCGGCTGGATCGCCCGGCAGCCGTGGAGCGACGGCCGCGTCGGCATGCTCGGCGACGGCTACTCCGGCTACGCCGCCTGGGCCGCCGCGCGCAGGAGACCGGCGGCGCTCAAGGCCATCGCCACGATGGCACCGATGGCGCCGGGCATCGACTTCCCGATGGCTGGACAGATCTACCGCAACGCCATGGTCCGCTGGGCGCAGGAGCACGCGAGCGGCCTGCCCCTGCGCCCCGGCACAAGCGCCGAGCAGGACACGCGTTGGCAGGCGCTCGACGCGCGCTGGTACAGCATCGGCGGCCCCTACTGGGACATCGACCGGGTCCTGCTGGGCAAGCGCAGCAAGCTGATCCGGACCTGGTTGACGCACCCCAGCCACGATCGCTACTGGCGCAAGTTCCTGCCGTCTGCCAAGCAGTTTGCGCAGATCGACATCCCGGTGCTCGGCATCGCCGGCTACTACGGTGCCGAGGCCGGCGCGCTGTACTTCCACCAGGAGCATCGCCGCAACCGGCCGCAGGCCGACACGACGCTGCTGATCGGCCCCTACGACGCCGACTCGATCCGGCTCGGCACGGCAGCGCAGCTGCGCGGCTACACGCTCGACCCGACGGCGCGCGTCGATCTGCCCGAGCTGCGCTACCAGTGGTTCGACCACGTGTTCAAGGGCGCGAAGAAGCCTTCGCTGCTGCAGGATCGCGTCAATTACCAGGTGATGGGCGCCGACGAGTGGCGCCATGCGCCGGCGCTGGACGCGCCGGATCGCAACCGGCTGCGCCTGTACCTCGACACCCGCGAGCGAGACGGCCCTCGTCGCCTCTCGCAGTCGCCTTCCGAAGGGGACGGCAGCGCGCAACTCTCGGTCGACCTTGCCGACCGCAGCGACGCGCGCATTCCGTGGCCGGACGCGCTGCGCGCCAGGCAACTGCCCGGGCGCAACAGCCTCCGCTTCGCCAGCGATCCGCTGCCGAAGGACATCGAGATCGACGGCAGCCTGCGCGGGGAGTTCGACATCACGCCCTCGCGGCAGGACGTGGACTTCAGCGTCTCGCTGTACGAAGAGACGGCGAACGGCGACTACCAGCTGCTGTTCGAGCCCTACGACTTCCGTGCCAGCTACGCGGGGCATCGCGTGTATCGCCACCTTCTGCGGGCCGGCGAGCGCCAGTCGCTTGCGTTCACCGCCGAGCGCCTGACCGCTCGCAAGCTCGCGGCGGGCAGCCGGATCGTGCTGCTGGTCGGCCTCGTCAAGCGCCCCGACCGGCAGATCAACTACGGCAGCGGCAAGGACGTGAACTCCGAGACCCTCGCCGACGCGAAACGGCCGGTGCGCGTGCGCTGGCACGCGGGCAGCCACGTCGAGATCCAGACCCGCGGGCCCTGAGAACGCCGGCCGTGAGAGCGCGGCGCCCGGCTACCCGCCAGTGCTTTCGATCCCGCCTGCGCTCAGGTGCAGCACCCGATCGGCCCGCGCCGCGGCCGACTCCGAATGCGTGACCAGCACCAGCGAGGCGCCGTGCTCGCGCGTCTGCGCGAACAGCACCTCCATCACTTTCGCCGCGGTGCCTGGGTCCAGGTTGCCGGTCGGCTCGTCGGCCAGCAGCAGCGCCGGCCGATGCACCAGCGCGCGTGCGATGGCGACCCGCTGCAACTGGCCGCCGCTCAGCTGGCCGGGCAGGCGTTCGCCGAAGCCCGCGAGTCCCACGGCATCGAGCATGTGGGCGACGCGCGCCGGGTCGGCCTGCTTCAGCAGCATCAGCGGCAAGGCAACGTTCTGGGCCACGTCCAGGTGCGGCAGCACATGGAAGGCCTGGAACACGAAGCCCACGTGCCGGCGGCGCCAGAGCGCGCGCGCTTCGCTGTCGAGCGCGCCGATGTCGACAGCATCGTGCACGATGGTCCCGGCATCCCAGCTGTCGAGCCCGGCCATGCAGTTGAGCAGCGTGGACTTGCCCACGCCCGACTCGCCCACGATGGCGACGAACTCGCCGGGCGCGACCTCGAGCGAGACCTGTTCGAAGACGACACTGTCGCCGTAGCGCTTGGCCAGGCCCTGTACGTTGAGCGTCATGCAATGCTGCCCACGGCGTCCACGATGCGCGCGATCGCATCGGGGGCTTCGGCCGGCACCACGCGGCGCGCGGGCATGCTGCGCAGCCAGGTGACCTGCCGCTTGGCGAGCTGGCGCGTGGCCACGATGCCGCGCTCGCGCAGTTCGGCCATCGGCCATCGGCCGTCCAGCGCCTCCCAGGCCTGGCGGTAGCCGACGCAGCGCATCGAAGGCAGGTCGGACACGAGGTCACCGCGCCCGCGCAGCGCCTGCACTTCATCGAGCAAGCCGGCTGCGAGCATTGCGTCGAAGCGCTCGGCGATGCGCTGGTGCAGCCAGGCGCGCTCCGTCGGTTCGAGCGAGAAGAGCGCGATCGGCGGCAGGCCGCTCGCGCCTTCGGACGCGTGGAAGCTGGAGATGGGGCGCCCGCTGGCCAGCCAGACCTCCAGTGCACGCTGGATGCGCTGGCTGTCGTTGGGCGCAAGCCGCGCGGCGGTGGGCGCATCGACCTGCGCCAGCCGCGCATGCATCGCGGGCCAACCCCGCGCCACGGCATCGGACTCGAGCTGCCGGCGCACTTCCGGGTCGGCGGCGGGCATTGCATCGATGCCCGCCGCCAGCGCCTTGAAGTACAGCATGGTGCCGCCGACCAGCAGCGGCAGGCGGCCGCGCGCGCGGATCTCGGCGACGAGCCGCGTGGCATCCGATACGAAGGCCGCCGCACTGTAGGGCTCGCGCGGGTCGCGGATGTCGATCAGGTGGTGTGGTACCTCGGCGCGCTCGGCGGCGCTGGGCTTGGCGGTGCCGATGTCCATGCCGCGGTAGACCAGGGCCGAATCGACGCTGACGATTTCCACCGGCCGCGTGCGCGCGATGGCCAGCGCGGCCGCGGTCTTGCCCGAGGCCGTGGGGCCGGCGAGGGCGACGTAGCCGGCTTCAATGACCATGGAGGGTGCCGTGGCGGTGCACGTGGACGGCTTGCAGGCGCGCGAGCACGTGGCCCCTGCGTGGAGGGGGGATGGCAGCGAAAGTCGTGCTGGGCGACATGCGCCCGAGGTTAGCAAATGCGATCCGGCGGGGGCGGGTGCCGGTTCAGCTGTTGCCGTGCGCCAGTCGCTCGAAGAAATCCTCGCCACCCATCTGGCCGCCTTTCAGCGCAACCTCCAGGCCGTCGAGTCCGGGCGTCTCGCTGTGCAAGCGGCACAAGGCGACGCCCGGCGCCAGCGGCGCCCGGAAGGACAGGCCCCAGGCATCGAGCGCCTGCAACGCGTGGCTCGAGGTGTCGCCTCCCGCAACGCCGATGCGTGAGAGCGGTACCGCCGCCAGCACGCCGGCCAGTACATGGCCGCCCGCACGGGCCAGGGCGCGCGCAGGAATGTCGGCGCCGGAACTCGGGGCGGCGCCCGGCTGCACGGTGCACGCCAGCACATGGCGGCCACGCGACAGCAGGGCCGCGATGGTGTCGATCGCCTCGGTGCGCGCACGCGCGTCTTCCGCCATGCGCTGCGGGTCGAGCCACACCTTTTCGAAGGACCCCGCTGCGGCAACCTGCCGCGCCGTGACCGGAGACAGGCTGCCGGCCAGCGCCAGTACCGCCCCGCGTGCGGGCGCCACTGCCTCGAGCGCCGGTGCTGCGCTCGCGAATCGCGCTGCGAAGGCCTGTACCACGCTGCTCGGGCCTACCGTCAGCAGCGGAGCCGCCTCGGCCTGGAGGCCCAGCAGTTCGCCAATGGCCTGAAGCTGCGCGTTCTCCGCGACATCGAACAGCACCGCGCCGGGCGTGTCGGCGACCAGCGCATCGAAGGCGCTGCGCAGTGCTGGAGCGCCCTTTGCGTGCACCGGGTACGGCAGCAAACGCGTGTCGGCCAGGCCCTGCGCCGCCAGATGCAGTCGCAGGTCGGCTTCGTGCATCGGCGTCACGGGGTGACGGCTCATGGTCGGATGGCGATCGATGCGGTGCACCGCACCGCCGCTGCCTGCCGCCGCGAACAGGTTGCCGAAGAGGCAATAGCGTTCCAGGTCGGGCTGGCCGCCGATGATCGCGGCCCAACGGGTGTCCACCGCGGGCCGCAGGGTGTCGAGGGCCACCGCGATGTTCCCGACATCGGGCGCGCTGTCGAAGGTCGAGCAGGTCTTGTAGTGCAGCACGCGCGCGCCGAGCCTGCGAAACAAGGCAGCCACGGGCGCCAGCTCGGCGCGCATCTCGTTGGGCGCCATCGAACGCGCAGCGCCGGCGATGCCGAGGCAATCGAGCGGTCCGGCGCCCGCGAGCTGAGCCGGCGTCGGAATCTGCAGGAACAGCAGCGTGCGCAGCCCCGCGCGCGCGCCGGTTGCCAAGGTGTCGGTCGCGCCGGTGAAGTCGTCGGCGTAGTAGACGATGGCCGGCGGTGCGCTCATCGCTTGCCGAAGAATTCCATCGCCAGGGCGAGTTCCGGCGCCTCGCGGGCGGCATCGGCCAGCGGCGTGCCGGCGCGCGCGGCAGCCCACGCCTGCCGGATGCTGGCGACGCCCGCGGCGGGGCCCTGCGGGTGCGCGAGGATGCCTCCGCCGGACATGAAGAGCAGGTCGTCGCTGCGGATCGCAGCCCACGTCGCGGGCACGGTACCGGCCCATTGTCCCGACGAAAAGGCCGGCATCACCCGGTCGTCGATGCCTTCGGTCAGCGGCGTGTAGCAGTCCCGCGCGGATGCGATCACCTCGTCGTCGGGCTGCGAGAACTTGCCCTGCAGTCCATGCACGTGCATGTGGTCGACGCCGGCAAGGCGCCACAGCGTCTGGTAGGCCTGGAATGAAATGCCCAGCAGCGGGTGACGCGACAGGGCGCCGAAGCCGTTCCGGTGGCCATGCAAGGCCAGCGGCGTGTGGCGGCGCAGGGTCTGCATGCCCGCGTGGCCGCACCAGTTGAGGCTGGCCATCACGCAGGAGCCGCCTTCGCGCGCCACCAGGTCGGCGTGGCGCTTCATGGCATCGGTTTCGTCGGTGATGTTGAAGGCCACCATCACATGCTTGCCGGTGCGCTCCTGGTGCGCACGCACCGCCGCCATCACCGCCGGAACGCGCGCGGCCAGCGGCGCGTGGTCCGGATTGGCGCAGACCTCGTCGTCCTTGATGAAGTCGACACCGGCGTCGCACAGGCGGCCGACCAGCTCGGCCGTCTCGGCCGCGGAAAAACCGACGTTCGGCTTGATGATGGTGCCGACCAGCGCGCCGCTTTCCACGCCGCAGGCACGGCGCGTGCCGGCGATCCCGACGCGCGGCAACTCGAAGCGCGCGCGGTATGCGGCGGGCAGGTGCACGGTCTCGAGGCGAAGGCCGCTGACTTCGCCCAGGTCATAGAGATTTCCTGCCACCGTTGCGACCAGCGTCGGCAGGTTGGCGCCGATGTTGGCGACCGGAAAAGAGATGTCCACGCGCGCACGCCGCCACGGGCCGCGCGCGCCCTTGCGCTCGAGCAGGGCGTTGGGCAGGCTGGGCGAGGCGGCTGGCTCGAGTTCGACGATCGACTCGACCGTCGCACGGGCCCGCGCCCGCAGTGCATCGGTCTCGCCCTCGACGCGCGTGAAGGTGCCGCAGGACTGCTCGCCGGCCATCACCTCGGCGACCTTCTCGGGCGGCTCCGGCGTCTCGATCAGGTAACTGGCGCGAATGCGATCCGTGGCCATCGTGCTCACAGTCTGGAAAGATCGGGGAAGGGGCGCACCGGCTGGGTGGTGCCGTCCCATGTCTTCGAGCTTTCGCGGATCAGGTCGAACATCTTGCCCTTGGGGCCGGCGACTTCCGACAGTTCGATCACCGTGCCGGGGTGGTACTCGGTGTCGAAATAGATGAAGCGTCCACGCTCGCCGACCTCGCCGCTCATCTTGGGCTTGAAGCCCTGGCCGAGCAGCCGCTCGACGTCGGCGTCGTAGCTCTGCGTCCAATAGGCGACGTGCTGCAGCCCGGTGCGGCCGGCACGCAGGAAGTCGCGGTACATCGAAGGCACGTCGTTGCGCGTCTGGATCAACTCGACCTGCACGAAGCCCGAGTTGGCGAGCGCCACCGAGTTGTGCGGTTCGTAGCTCTGGCCGTCGTAGCGATAGTTCACGATCGGCACCTTGGGGTTGTAGTACCAGGGGCCGACGCCCAGCGTCTTGCTCCAGTAATCCATCGCGGCTTCGATGTCGTGCACGACATAGCCCAGCTGGCGGATCTCTCCGAAATGGTGGCTCATTGTGGGTTCTGTAGGTGAGTGCGGGAAAAGGAATGCGTCGCCTGCGTGCCGGGCGTTCGGCCTACCTGGCAAGGAAGCCGATGGAGAACCAGGGCACGGCGGCCACCAGCGCGAGCCCGACCACCAGGGCGACCATGTAGCCGCCGATGTACTTCATGCCCTCGTTGGGATCGACCTTGGCAACGGCGCAGGCGCCGTAGTAGCCGACGCCGATGGGCGGTGCGAACAAGCCCAGGCCCATCGCGAAGATCACGACCATGGCGTAGTGCACCGGGTGCACGCCGGCGGCTTGCGCGATCGGGAACAGCAGCGGCCCGAACAGCACGATCGCCGGAATCCCTTCGAGCACGCAGCCCAGCACGGCGAAGGCGACGATCGAAATCGCGAGGAAGCCGTAGGCGCCCCCGGGGATGGCCGCCATCCAGTGCGCCAGGTCCGTGGAAAAGCCGGACTGCGTGAGCCCCCAGGCCATGGCAGTGGCGCATCCGACGATGAACATGATGGCGCCCGAGAGCGACGCGGTCTCGATCAACATCGGCTTGAGCCGGCGCCAGTCGAACTGGCGGTAGATGAGCAGCCCCGCCAATGCCGCGTACACGATGCCGATGGTCGAGACTTCGGTCGCGGTGGCCACGCCTTCGACCACCGCCGCGCGGATCACGAAGGGCAGCACCACCGCCGGCAGTGCGACGATGAAGAAGCGCCCGATCTGGGCCGCCGAGTAGCGCGCGACGCCGCTCAGGTCCTCCTTGCGGTAGCGCCACCAGACCACGCTGCACAGGCACAGGCCGAGCACGAGTGCCGGCAGCATGCCCCCGGTGAAAAGCGCGGCGATGGACACGCCCGTGACCGAGCCGATGGTGATCAGCACGATCGAGGGCGGAATGGTTTCGGTCTGCGCTCCTGTGGCCGACAGCAGCGCCACCAGGTCACCCGGTTTGGAACCGCGCTTCTTCATCTCCGGGAAAAGCACCGGCGCGATGGCCGCCATGTCGGCGATCTTCGATCCTGAAATGCCGGACACCAGGTACATCGCGCCGACCAGCACGTACGAGAGGCCTCCACGCACATGGCCCAGCAGGCTGGCGAGGAACTGGATCATCGCCTTGGCCATGCCGGTCATCTCGATCAGCGCGCCCAGGAAAATGAAGAGGGGCACGGCCAGCATGATGAGGTGCGACATGCCCTCGTCCATGCGGCCCACCATCACGGCCATCGGTGTCGAGGTGGTGAGCGCCAGATAGCCGAAGGTGGCGAGCGCGAAGGAGAACGCGATCGGCACGCCGGAGAACACGTTCACCGCCACGATCACCAGGAAGAAGAGGACCAGGTTCAGCTTGCCCAGCGCCGCGAACATCGGCCGCGCGAGCCAGAGGGCAGCGACCACCAGTGCGACGGTCGCAAGAGTGAGGGCGATCTCCCGCGCGGTCGACAGCCGCAGCAGCCGCAGTGCGCCGAGGACGATCATCAGCGCGACGCCCACCGGGATGGCCGAGGCGCGCCAGGCGTTGCTGATCTCCAGCGCGGGCGTGCTGATGAAGGCTTCGTCCGCCGCGTATTCATAGGCCGGCCACAGCACCAGCGCCAGGAAGGCCAGCGACGCCGCGATGGCCAGGGCTTCGAACAGGCGACGCGTGGAGGGGCTCAGCTTGCCGACCACCGCCGTCATGCGCATGTGCTCGCCGCGCCGCAGCGCGACCACGGCGCCGAGCATCGAAAGCCACAGGAACAGGATCGAAGCCAGTTCGTCCGACCACACGAGCGGCGCGTGGAATGCGTAGCGCGCGACCACGCCGGCGAACAGCACGACGATCTCGACCAGCACCAGCGAGGCTGCCACGGCTTCGATGAGCGTGCCCAGGTACCGGTCGACGCGCTCGGCGGTGCCGGCGAATGAGTTGGCCGGCGCGCGGCCGAGCTCGGTGACGGAAGCGATCGACATCGAAGAATCAGGCAAGCTTGCCGACGCTCTGCTCGAGCAGGCCCCAGGCCTCGTCGCCGAAGCGGCCCTTCCATTCGCTGTAGAAGCCCGCATCCCGCAGCTTGGCCCGGAAGCTGTCGGCCGACGGCCGGTTGATCGCCAGGCCCTTCGACTCCAGGTCGGCCACGACCGACTCGTTGAGCTTCTTGATATCTTCGCGCTGCTTCAGGCCGGCGTCGTTGATGGATGCGGCCACGATGGTCTTCAAATCGGCCGGCAGCGCGTCCCATGCGCGGCCGTTGGCAATGAACCAGTAACCGTCCCAGATGTGGTTGGTGAGCGAGGCGTACTTCTGCACCTCGTAGAGCTTGGCCACCTGGATGATCGGCAGGGGGTTTTCCTGCGCGTCGACGATCTTCGTCTGCAGCGACGAATACACCTCGCTGAACTGGAGGCTCGCCGGCGCCGCTCCCAGGCTCTTGAACATCGAGATCGACAGCGGGCTCACCGGCACGCGGATCTTCAGGCCGTCGAGGTCCTTCGCCGAAGTGACCGGCGCCTTGGAGCTGGTGGTCTGGCGAAATCCGTTGTCCCACATCTTGTCGAAGGCATAGAGGCGCGCCTTGCCAATGGCCGCGCGCACATGGGCGCCCAGCTTGCCGTCCATCGCGCCCCACACCTGGTTGTAGTCGGAGAAGGCGAAGCCGATGGCGTTGATGGCGGCGACCGGCACCAAAGTGGCAATGACCAGCGCCGACGGCGTGAAGAACTCGATGCCGCCCGAGCGCACCTGAGCCAGCATGTCGGTGTCGCCGCCGAGCTGGTTGTTCGGGAAGATCTTGATCTCGACGCGCCCCTTGGTTTCCTTGGCGATGCGCTCGACCGCCTCCTGCGCGCGCACATTCAACGGGTGCGTCACCGGCAGGTTGTTGCCGTACTTGTACGAGAACTCGGCAGCGCGGGCGATGCGCGGAACTGCCGCCACGATGCTGGCGGCGGGAAGCGCGGAAAGCGTGCGCAGGGCACCGCGGCGGGTGAACGATTTCATGGCCTGTCTCCGTTGTGGGTTTGATGCCTTTTGATGCATCATGTCTTGAATGCCTCAGGACGATAGAGATGCGTCGGCGTGACGTCAAACGATCTGGATGATGGTTTTTGATTGATGAAGGTTGACACTGCCACACCCGGGGCTGCCTTGCCGAGCCGCGCGCGGGTCGTCGACATTGCGCGCGCCGCCGGCGTGTCGACGGCCACCGTCGACCGCGTGCTCAACAAACGATCGGGCGTGCGCGACGCCACCGTCCAGCGCGTGCTGAGGGCGGCCGGCGAGCTCGACTACCTGCCGGGGCAGCTTCCCCATACGGCGCTCGCACCGAAGCCCTTGCGGCTCAGTGTCCTGCTGCCGGCCGGCACCAACCGCTTCATTCGCATGCTCGGCGACATGGTCGGCTACTCGGAGGAGCATTGGGCGCCTTTCAACGTGCGCTGCCGCACCGAATTCATCGAGAGCTTCAATCCGCAGGAGCTGGCGGCGGCGCTTCGTCGGCACGGCAGGCGCAGCGACGGCATTGCGGTGATGGCGCTCGAGCATCCAGCGGTGCGCGAGGCGGTTGCAGAGCTGGCGGAGCAGGGCGTGCCGGTGATCACGCTGATTTCCGATCTCTCGAACTCGCCCCGGGTGGCCTACATCGGGCTCGACAACCGTGCCGCGGGGCGCACGGCGGGCTATCTCATCGGGCGCTTCATCGGCGTGCGCAGCGCGAAGGTGGCGCTGATCGCCGGCAGCCTGAGCTACCGTGCACACGAGGAGCGCGAAGCGGGCTTCCTGCACGTCATCGAGGAAATGTTCTCGCACCTTTCGGTGGTCGGCCTGCGCGAGGGCCACGATGATGCCGAGCAGAACTACCGGCAGACACGCGCACTGCTCGACCAGCATCCCGAGCTCTGCGGCATCTACAACATCGGCGGCGCCTCCGATGGCGTGGCACGCGCGCTCAAGGAAGCCGGGCGCGACCAGAAGATCGCATTCATCGGCCACGGCCTCACGCCGGATACCCGTGCGCTGCTGGTCGACGGCAGCCTCGACGCCGTCATCACGCAGAGTCCCTATGCCACGCTGATGAGCTGCGTGCGCATCTTCACCAACCTGCGTGACGGGCGAGAGGTGATGAGCGGCGTGGAGAACACGCGCAGCCAGGTCATCTTTCGCGAGAACCTGCCCTGAGAAGTGCCGCAAGCCCTGCATCCCAGCCGAAGAGCGTGACCGCCACGCTGGAACGCCCCAGGCCCAGCGCGAATCAGCTCTTGTGGGGCAGGGCCGCGGCGGCTTCGCGCTTGTCGGTCGGCATCGCCTGGCGTGCGTCAGGCGCCGCGTGCGGCTCGGCAGCCTGCTCGTGTGCGGCCAGCACGGTGGGCGGCTTCATGCGAAACAACTGCGCCAGGGCGGCGCGGTATTGCGCCTCGCCGATCGAGCCGGTGCTGTGGTGCGAGCCGCCTTCTACCAGCACGAACTGCTTGGGCACCGTGGCGGCCTCGTAGAGCTTGCGCCCGAGCGTCGGGTTGATCAGGCTGTCGGCGCTGCCGTGCACCACCAGCAGCGGGGCGCCGATGCTCTTGACCTTGGAGATCGCTTCGAAGCGCTGCGTGATGAGCGGGCTGAAAGGGAGCCAGCCCCACTTGAAGCTGCTGACCACATCGGCGATGGAGGTGAAGGTGCTTTCGACGATGGTGCCGCTCTCGTCGTTTACCTGTGACGCCAGGTCGATGCCTATCGCGCCGCCGAGCGAGTGGCCGAAGATGTAGCGGTGCTGCTTCGGGTGGCGTGCCGCCAGCCAGATCCAGGCGGCACGCGCGTCCTCGCGAGCCGAATCCTCGGAGGGCAGGGCCTTGCTGCTCTTGCCGAAGCCGCGGTAGTCGATGGCCAGCACCGAGAAGCCCAGTTCGTGCATGCGCCGCATGCGCGGTGCGGATCCGGCCACGTTGTACTTCGCCCCGTGCAGGTACAGCAGCACCGGGGTGTCGGCCGATTCCGGCGCGCCGCCCAGCCAGAGGCCGTGCAGCCGGGCCGGCTGGCCCGTGACCTTGGAATCGAAGTCGATCCAGACATGCTCCATGCCCTCGCTCATGGCTTCGGAGTTGCCCCAACTGCGGTCGCTGGGCTGGAAGATCCATTCACGCTGGCGTTCGTCGAGGGTGGCACAACCCCCGGCCAGCAAGGCGACCAGGGCGGTGGCGGAAGCGAAGAGGGACCAGGACTTCATCGAAGGCTGAATGACAGTGGATTGAGAGAAAAGTTCACTCAAGACTGCATGCAACGGCCGTGCCGGGCTTCTCGATGACGCGTGAAAACCCTTGGTCGTCAGGCCAATTGGCGACAAATGTGCGGAAGTTGGCGCCAGTCAGCCGCGGAGGGTGGCCTCAGCGGCCGCGCATGAAAAGCCCATCCAGCTCCCGGACCGACAGCTGGCGCCAGGTGGGTCGGCCATGGTTGCACTGGTCCGAGCGCTCCGTGGCTTCCATCTGGCGCAGCAGGGCGTTCATTTCCTCGATCGTCAGCCGCCGGTTGGCCCGCACCGCACCGTGGCAGGCCATGGTCGAGAGCAGTTCGTTCTGGGCCCGCTGCACGACGGTGCTGGCGTCGTGCTGCGCCAGTTCGGCCAGCACGCCGCGCGCCAGCTCCACCGGGTCGCCGTCGGCCAGGGCGCCGGGCACTGCGCGCACCGCCAGCGTGCGCGGGGAGAAGGGCGTGATCTCGAGGCCGAGCGCTGGCAGCACCGCGGCGCAGGCCTCGGCAGTCGCGACTTCCTGGGGCGTGGCGGCAAAGGTGGCGGGAATCAGCAGCGGCTGGCTGGCGATTGCGGCGCCGTCGAGCTGGGTCTTCAGCCGCTCGTAGACGATACGCTCGTGGGCGGCATGCATGTCCACGATCACCAGACCGTGGCTGTTCTCGGCCAGGATGTAGATGCCTTGCAGCTGGGCGAGGGCCCGGCCGAGAGGCCAGGCCTCGCCGCCATGGGCCGCGGCAGATTCATCGGTGTTTGGCGCCTGCACGGGCGAGGCGGCCGAGGCCGGATCCTGGGCTGCCGCGGTGCTGAACGATGACAGGGGTGCAACGACCGGTTCGCGGCGCTGGCCGGGCCACATCGCGGCAGCATCGCCCAGCCCGCGCTCGGCGGCGAAATGCATGGCAGGCTGTGTCCATGCGGGTGCGGCCGGGGCGCTGCGCGGCTTGAAGAAAGGGGCGGCCGGCACCGAGACCGCATCGCCTGCACGCGGTGCCGCCAGTGCGTTCTCGAGCGCGTGGCGCACCGCCTGGTGCACCTCGCGTCCGTCTCGAAAGCGCACCTCGATCTTGGTCGGATGCACGTTGACGTCGACCCGCGCTGGATCGATCTCGAGGTACAGCGCATAGACCGGCTGGCGCTGGCCGTGCAGCACGTCCTCGTAGGCGCTGCGCACCGCATGGGCCAGGACCTTGTCGCGCACGAAGCGGCCGTTGACGTAGAAGAACTGCTGGTCGCCGCGCGAGCGCGCCGCGTCAGGAATACCGGCGCGACCGGCCACCCGCACCGGCCCCGCCGCGTGCTCGACCGCCACGCTCTGCGCCAGGAAGTCGTCGCCCAGTGCATCGGCCAGCCGCGGGTCGCGTGCCGTCGTGGCGCGCCACTGTTCGACCAGCTTGCCTTCGTGCCAGACCGCGAAGCCCACTTCAGGGCGTGCCAGGGCATGGCGCCGCACTGCCTCGACGCAGTGGGCCAGTTCGGTGGCGTCGGTCTTCAGGAACTTGCGGCGCGCCGGCGTTGCGAAGAAGAGCTCGCGCACCTCGACCGTCGTGCCGGTCGCGCGTGCCACCGGACGCAGCTCGCCGGTGCGGCCGTCGAGCGCGAAGGCGCTGTCGGCGCCCGCGGCGCGCGAGAGCAGGCTCAACTCGGCGATCGCGTTGATCGCAGCCAAGGCTTCGCCGCGGAAGCCCATGGTGCCGACGGTTTCGAGTTCGCCAAGGCTCGCGATCTTGCTGGTCGCGTGGCGGCGAAGTGCCAGCGGCAGTTCGTCGCGCGGCAGGCCGTGGCCGTCGTCCTCGACTGAAATCAGGCGCACGCCGCCGGCGGCGAGCCGCACCGTGACCTGGCGCGCGCCGGCGTCGAGGGCGTTGTCGAGCAGTTCGCGCACCACCGAGGCCGGACGCTCGACGACTTCGCCAGCGGCGATCTGGCTGATCAGTTCGTCGGGAAGTTCGCGGATGGGGCGGCGCGCGGCCGAAGGCAGGACTGAGGGGAGTGCGCTCACACGGGCATTCTAGAAGGCCGCAAGGGCTTCCCGAAGGGCACACGAGCGGCACCCGGATAATGCGCGGCCATGGAAATCATCAGCTTCTTGGTCGACTTCATCCTTCATGTCGACAAACACCTGGAGACCTTCGTCATCACCTATGGCCCCTGGGTGTACGCGCTGCTGTTTCTCATCGTCTTCGTCGAAACCGGGCTGGTGGTGATGCCTTTCCTGCCGGGCGACTCACTGCTCTTCATCGTCGGCGCGCTGTGCGGTGCGGGGCTCATGAGTTTCGGGATTGCGGTGCCGGTCCTCATCGCAGCGGCGATTCTGGGCGACCAATGCAACTACAGCATCGGCCGCTACTTCGGGCCGAAGGTCTTCCAGTGGGAGAACTCGCGGCTGTTCAATCGCAAGGCCTTCGACCAGGCGCATGCCTTCTATGAGCGCTACGGCGGCATCACGATCGTGCTGGCGCGCTTCATGCCCTTCATCCGCACCTTCGCGCCTTTCGTGGCGGGCGTGGCCGAGATGACGCGCGGCAAGTTCAGCCTCTACAACATCGCCGGCGGGCTGCTGTGGGTGGTGGGCCTGTGCACGGCCGGCTACCTGTTCGGCAACCTGGCCTTCGTGAAGGAGCACCTGGACAAGATCATCTGGGCACTGATCATCGTTCCTGGACTGATAGCGATTGTTGGCGCCTGGCGCGCGGGCCGCTCGCCGTCTTCGGCGCGCTGAGCGCTTCGACATGCATGAAAAAGGCGTGCCGTCGGCACGCCTTTTCGTTGGGTCTACGCAGCACCAGGCTCAGTAGGTCGGCCCGTTGCGCGGATAGTAGCCGCCGCGATAGTAGTTGCGGTCATAGTTGCGCTCGTCGGCTCGACGACCCACCTGGTTGCCGATGACACCACCGATGGCGGCGCCGCCCACCGTGCTGGCCGTATTGCCGCCGATGGCATTGCCCAGTACCGCGCCGCCGACTGCGCCGCCTGCCGTGCCCCATTGCTCGTTCGGTCCTGCTGCGCAGCCCGCAAGCGCCATGACGGCGGTGGCCGCACCGGCCGTGATCCAGAGACGTGTCTTCATGTTGTCCACCTTTCGATGAGTGATGAAGCCATTGTCTGAACGTCGCGTTCGGCGCTTGTAGGAGCCTGCCGCACCCCCTTGCCCGAGAGTGCGCGGAAGGGATGTGCAACAAGAAGCAACCGCGAAGTCGTCGCGGCGCCTGGCCTCAGCGACCCGAGGCAGTCACCGCGATGCCACGGATCTGCCCGGCGGTGCGCGAGGGCGCTGGCCGCGGAAACGCCTTGGAATCGAAGCGATACAGCAGTTCGGCCTCGCGCACCCGCGCAAGCGCGACGTTGGCCTGCTTGACGTGGCCGAAGCCGCGCATCTGCATCGGCAGCAGTGCGATCTCGGTCGCGATCTTCAGGCGCCCGGCATCGAGCGAAGGCAGCAGCGACTCGATGCGCAAGCGGTAGTCGTCGATCAACGCGCGCTCCATGCGCCGCTCGTCGGTGTAGCCGAAGGGGTCGAGCACCGTGCCGCGCAGGCGGCGGCCCTGCGCCAGCAGCTTCAGCATTGGCATCATCCAGCCGCCGAAGCGCAGCTTGCGCGGGGGCCGGCCCTCGCGCGTGCGGCTCAACCCCGGCGGTGCCATGTAGAACTCGAGCCGGAGTTCGCCCTCGAACTGCTGCCGCAGCGAGCGGGCGAATTCACCATCGGTGTAGAGGCGGGCCACTTCGTACTCGTCCTTGTAGGCCATGAGCTTGAACAGCCCCTGCGCCACCGCCCGCGTGAAGGGCAGCGCCGGGTCGGCCTGCAGGGCAGCCTCGCGCTGCCGCACCGCGGCCACCGTGCCGGCGTAGCGCTCGGCATAGGCGGCGTTCTGATAGGCGGCCAAATGAGACATGGCACGTTCGATCAGCGCGTCCAGCGGCTCGGGCTCGGCGGGCTGGGCGGAGGTGCCACGCAGCAGCGAGGCCGCGGCATCCGTATCGCCCGCGGCCAATCGGCCCAACGAGAAGGCGAGCTTGTTGTTGTCCACCGCCACGCCGTTGAGCTCGATGGCGCGCAGCAGGGCCTCGAGGCCCACCGGCACCAGGCCGCGTTGCCAGGCGTAGCCGAGCGCGACGATGTTGGACACGATCGAATCGCCGAGGAAGGCATCGGCCAGCGCTTGCGCATCGAGCGTCTCGACCCGCTCGGCGCCGGCGGCGAAGCGCAGCTTGTCGAGCAGTTGCGGTGCCTTGAGGCTGGCATCCGGGTTGTGCAGGCTCTCGGCCACCGGCGTCTCGTGGGTATTGGCGAGGATGCGGGTGCGCCCATGGCGCACGGTGGCGAGCGCTTCCGCGGAGGCGCCCACGACCAGGTCGCATGCCAGCAGCGCATCGGCCTGCTGGGTGTCGATGCGCACCTGGTTCAGGCGCCAGTGCACGTCCGCCACGCGCACGAAACTGAGTACCGAGCCGCCCTTTTGCGCGAAGCCCATGAAGTCGAGCACGCTGGCGCTTTTGCCCTCGAGATGCGCGGCCATCGCGACCAGCGCACCGACGGTGACGACGCCGGTGCCGCCCACGCCCGTCACCAGCAGGTCATAGGGGCCGGTCCAAGCGTGGGGTGCCGGCCGCGAAAGCGCGTTCACGCGCTGCATGAAGGCTTCGGCGCCTGTGGCCAGCGCACCGGTCTTCTTGCGCATGCCGCCGCCCAGCACGCCGACGAAGCTGGGGCAGAAGCCCTGCGCGCATGAATAGTCCTTGTTGCAGCTGCTCTGGTCGATCTTGCGCTTGCGGCCCAGCGGCGTCTCCGTGGGCAACACCGCCACGCAGTTGCTCTGCACCGAGCAGTCGCCGCAGCCCTCGCAGACCCGGTCGTTGATGTAGAGGCGGCGCGCGGGGTCGACCAGCTCGCCCTTCTTGCGGCGTCGGCGCTTCTCGGCGGCGCAGGTCTGCTCGTAGATCAACACGGTGACGCCGGGCACCTCGCGCAGGCGCCGCTGCACTGCGTCGAGCTCGGCCCGGTCGTGGAACTCGGTGCCGGCAGGGAAGCGCTGCCGCACGCTCTTGTACTTGCCGATGTCGTCCGACACCACCACCACCTGCTTCACGCCCTCGGCTTCGACCTGGCGGGCGATGCCATCGACGCTGATGAGCCCGTCCACCGGCTGGCCGCCGGTCATCGCCACCGCGTCGTTGAAAAGGATCTTGTAGGTCAGCGTGGCCCGGGCCGCGACCGCCTGGCGGATCGCGAGATAGCCCGAGTGGTAGTAGGTGCCGTCTCCGAGGTTCTGGAACACGTGCGGCACGCGGGTGAACATGGCGTGCGAGACCCAGTCGACGCCTTCCCCGCCCATCTGGATCAGGCCTTCGGTCTCGCGGTCCATCCAGCTCGCCATGAAGTGGCACCCGATGCCGGCCTGCGCGTGCGAGCCTTCCGGCACGCGCGTGCTGGTGTTGTGCGGGCAGCCGGCGCAGAAGTAGGGCAGGCGCTTGACGCTGTCGCTGGCGTTGGACAGCAGCTCGGGCGGCGTGAAGTCGCGCACCAGGTGGCGCCGGTCGAGGTCGGGGAAATGCGTGGCCAGCCAGTCGGCGACGACCTGGATCAGGCGCGAGGGCCGCAGCTCGCCGACGGCGCTCACCAGCGGGCGGCCTTGGACGTCCTGCTTGCCGACGATCGCGGGGCGCTCGGAGGCGTTGTAGAACATCGCGCGCAGCTGGTCTTCGACGACCGGCCCCTTCTCCTCGATCACCAGCACTTCCTTCAAGCCCTGCGCGAAGCAGCGCATGCGGGTCGGCTCGACGGGGTAGGTCAGGCCCAGCTTGTAGATGCGCAGGCCGTGGCGCTCCAGGGCTTCGGTGGTCACGTCCAGCCGGCGCAGCACCTCCATCAGGTCGTAGTGCGCCTTGCCGGCGGTGACGATGCCCACGGTTGCACCGGCGCTTTCGACGATCAGGCGATCGATGCTGTTGACGCGCGCGAAGGCGCGCACCGCGTCGAGCTTGGCGTGCAGCCGCTGCTCGATCTTCAGCGAGGGCAGATCGGGCCAGCGGTAGTGCAGGCCGTCGGGCGGCGGCGCATAGCCGGTGATGCGGCGCACGGTGTCGCCGTCCTGCCAGGTCGCGGCACGGGCGTTGATTCGATCGAGGTCGACGGTGGAGCCGCTTTCGACGATTTCCGACAGCGCAGTGAAGCCCACCCAGTTGCCCGAAAAGCGCGACAGCGCCCAGCCGTACAGCCCGTACTCCAGGTACTCGGCCACGCAGCCCGGCGAGACCACCGGTGCATGCCAGGACTGGAAGGCCTGGTCGCTCTGGTGCGGCATCGAGGAGGACACGCAGCCATGGTCGTCGCCGGCGACCATCAGCACGCCGCCATGGGCCGATGCGCCGTAGGCGTTGCCGTGCTTGAGCGCATCGCCCGCGCGGTCCACGCCCGGGCCCTTGCCGTACCACATGGCAAATACGCCGGCGCAGGTGCGCTCGGGGTCGGCCTCGACGCGCTGGGTGCCCAGCACCGCGGTGGCGCCGAGTTCCTCGTTGATGGCGGGAAGAAAGCGGATACCGCTCTCGTCGAGCTTCTTGCCGGTCTTCCACAACGCCATGTCCACCATGCCCAGCGGCGAGCCGCGGTAGCCGCTGATGAAGCCGCGCGTGTCCAGGCCTGCGGCCGCATCGCGCTGGCGCTGCATCAGCATCAGCCGCACCAGCGCCTGGGTACCGGTGATGAAGACGGAGCCGCCGCTGGCCCAGAGGCTATCGCTCAGGCGGTAGTCGGGGCGGGCGAGGGACGCGGGGGCGGTGGTGTCGACCATGGCGGTGGGTGTACCTCGCGAGACGTGAAAGGCCTACAGCTCGCGGCTGCGCGCCAGCGGCGGGTTCTGCGCAAAGTAGCGGTGGATGCCGCGCATCAGGGCATCGGCCAGGTCTTCCTGGTAGGCGACGCTGCGCAGCTTGGCCTCTTCCTCGGGATTGCTGATGAAGGCGGTTTCCACCAGCACGCTGGGAATGTCGGGCGCCTTGAGCACCGCGAAGCCGGCCTGCTCGACCCGCGGCTTGTGCAGCCGGGCGCCGATGCCGCGGATCTCGCCGAGCATCGCGCCGCCGAGCTTGAGGCTGTCGTTGATCTGCGCGGTGGTGCTCATGTCGAGCAGGGCACGCTGGACCTGGGCCTCGTGCGAGCCGACGTTCACGCCACCGACCCGGTCGGCCTGGTTCTCCTTGTTGGCGAGCCAGCGCGCGGCGCTGCTGGACGCGCCGGTCTGGCTCAGCGCGAACACGCTGGCGCCACGCGCATCGGGATTGGTGAAGGCATCGGCATGGATGCTCACGAACAGGTCGGCTTGCACGCGGCGGGCCTTCTGCACGCGCGTGCCCAGGGGAACGAAGAAATCGGAATCGCGCGTGAGGAAGGCGCGCATCGGGTTGCCGTTGACGCTGCTGGCGTTGATGCGGTCGCGCAGCCGGTGGGCGACCAGCAGCACGATGTCCTTCTCGCGCGTGCCGTTGGGGCCGATGGCACCGGGGTCTTCGCCGCCATGGCCGGGATCGAGGGCGACGATGATGATGCGGTCGGTGCGGCTGGCGGTGGCCGTGCTGCCGTTGCCGTTGTTGTCGCGTGCCGTTGCCCGCGCCGCGGGCATCACCGGCGCCGTGCCGACGACCGGCGGCAGCGGGGCGGGCGCAACCAGCGCAGGAGCGGACGCGTTGCCACCGAGCGGCGCAGTGGGGCGCATCGACTGCTGCGCCATCAGGTCGCCGAGCGGGTCCGTGGCAGGCGGCGCCGGCCGCAGCGGCGCGGGCGTGTCGCCTGGCGCCCCCGCGTTGCGCGGCGCGATGCCCGCGACGGTGCTGTCGGAGCCCTGCGCCTTGGGCGCGTCGCGCAGGCGCTCGGCGATCAGCGCTTCCATGGGGTCGATGGCCTGCTGCGGATAGAGGTCCAGCACCAGCCGGTGCTGGTAGGCGGCCACCGGGGCAAGCGAGAAGACCTGCGGCGCCACCGTCTGCTTCAGGTCGAACACGATGCGCACCACGCTCGGGGCGAACTGGCCGACGCGCAGGCCGTTGATGAAGGGGTCGCCCGGCTTGATCTTGCCGACCAGTTCGCGCAGGGCCGGGTTGAGATCGATGCCCTCGATGTCGACCGCGAGCCGCGGCGGATTGCCCACCACCAGCTGCTGCGATCGCAGGCGGCCGTCGGATTCGATGGTGACGCGCGTGTAGTCGTTGGCCGGCCAGACACGCACCGCCATGATGGTGGCGCCGCGTGCGATTTCATGCATGCCGAGCAGCAGGGCGAGGCTGCCGCCTTGCAGGAGCAGTGAGCGCCGGTTCATTGGAGTACCTTCGGCTTCGGTGCTATTCGCTTTCGGAGCGGTCGTGCGGCTCATGCGGTTCATGCCGCTGCGGCGATCAGGCGGTTGCCGAGCGCGGTGTTCGCCTGCAGGGTCACGGTGCGGGTGTCGTCGATCATTGCTTCGATTTTAATAGCGAGGTCGGCAAGTGGAATGCGCCCTGCCGCGTTGTCGGGCCACTCCGCGAGCTTGAGGCCGGGGCCCGCGAAGATGTCGCGGAAGCCGGCGTCGTCCCATTCGTGGGGGTCGCTGAAGCGGTAGAAGTCGAAATGGAAGATGGCGAGCCCGCCGGGTGCCTCGTGCGGCTCGACGACCGCGTAGGTCGGGCTCTTGATGCGCGAGCCGATCCCCAGCGCCCGCAACAGGTGGCGAACGAAGGTGGTCTTGCCGGCGCCGAGGTCTCCATGCAATGCGATGAACGCGTCGCCCAGCGCTTGCGATGACGCGAGCTTGACCGCGAGCGCGTCGCAGTCGTCCTCGCTCTGCCAGCGCTGCACCAGGGTTCGCGTTTCTACAATCGGCAGGTGATCGGCAGCCATCAACTCGTGAGTCGGATTAGGGCAGAGGCCCGGGAGCTGGGATTCTCCCAAATCGGCATCGCGGGTGTCGATCTGTCGAGCGCGGAGGAAGGACTCGCGCAATGGCTGGCGCAGGGCTTCCACGGCGAGATGCACTACATGGCTGCGCATGGGAAGCGCCGCGCCCGGCCCGCCGAGCTGGTGCCGGGCACGGCGTCGGTGATCACCGCGCGCATGGACTACCTGCCGCGCGGTACGCCCGACGACTGGCAAGCCATCGAGTTCGACCGGCTGCGTCATCCGGGCGAAGCCATCGTCTCCGTCTACGCCCGCGGCCGCGATTACCACAAGGTGATGCGCGGGCGGCTGCAGCGGCTGGCCGAGCGCATCGCCGAGGCCGTGGGGCCCTTCGGCCATCGCGTGTTCACCGACTCGGCGCCGGTGCTCGAGGCCGAGCTTGCCTCGCGCAGCGGGCAAGGCTGGCGCGGCAAGCACACGCTGGTGCTCGACCGCGAGGCGGGCTCGATGTTCTTCCTGGGCGAGATCTACGTCGACATGGCGCTGCCCGCGAGCGCGCCGGTCAGCGCGCATTGCGGCAGCTGCAGTGCGTGCATCGACGTCTGCCCCACGCGCGCCATCGTGGCGCCCTACAGGCTCGACGCGCGGCGCTGCATCTCCTACCTCACGATCGAGCATGCAGGGCCGATCCCGCTCGAGCTGCGGCCGCTGATCGGAAACCGCATTTACGGCTGTGACGACTGCCAGCTGATCTGCCCGTGGAACAAGTTCGCGAAGAAGAGCGCCTTGCCGGATTTCGATGCGCGCGACGGGCTGAGCGGGCGCCAGCTCGGCGAGCTCTTCGCTTGGAGCGAGGAAGACTTCCTGCGCTTCACCGAGGGCAGCGCGATTCGTCGCATCGGCCACGAACGCTGGCTGCGCAACATTGCAGTGGCGCTGGGCAACGCACTGCGTGCCGGCCGGCGCGAGGCGCGCGATGCCCTGGTCACGCGGCGCAACGATCCCAGTGCGCTGGTGCGCGAGCATGTCGAATGGGCCCTGGCCCAGGCCGACTGAGCCTCAGCGCTGCAGGATCGCCGAGACCTGGGCGGTACCGGCATCGAGCGACCGCATCGAGCTCAGCCGCAGCGAGGCGTACTTGAGGACCGGGTTGTTGATCAACTTGCCGGTGAAGTGGCCGTTGAAGCGGGCGTCCTTGCAGCCGCTCACGTCGAGTTCGAGCGCGGCGTTTGCCGGCGAGACGAAGTCCGTGCTGGAGCCGCTCAGGATGCAGGCCGCGTCGGGCAAATGGCCGCGCACGCTGCCGTCGGGGGCGATCTGCAGGCTGCCGTCGTAGACGGCCGCGGAACCCTGCGCGCCGGTGTCCTGCTGCGTCACATACAGCAGGAAAGGCCCCTGCCATTCGCCGTGGTAGCGGGTGTATTCCTGAGGCTGCGCCTGAGCTTGCACCTGGACGAGCGATGCGGCGGCGAGAACCAGCAGGATGCGCATCGGCGGGATGGTAGTCGCCTAGCGGCTCAATGACAGAGCGAAGGGAAGGCTGGCAACGCCCAGCAGGGTGGAAAGCGTCACCAGCCCCGCGACGTAGGCGCCGTTGTAGCCCATCCGCGCCGCCAGCACATAAGCGCTGGAAGCGGTGGGCACGGCGGAGAAGGTCATCAGCACGGCAGCCTGGGCCTTGTCCAGCTGCAGGCCCAATGCGAGGCCCCAGGCGATCAGCGGCAGCACCAGGTGCCGGATCGCCAGCACCGAAACGGCCAGCGCCTTGCCGCGCGCCAGCGTGGCGAACTGCATGCCGGCGCCCGCGGCCATCAAGCCCAGCGCCAGCGAGGCTGCCCCGATGCGAGTGAGCGTGGGCTCCAGCCAACTCGGCACGCCAAGGCCCAGGAGATTGGCAACCAATCCGCTCGATGTCGCGATGATCAGCGGATTGCGCAGCAGCTGCCGCGCGAAGCCGCTCTGCGCATGCCGCGCCATCGGCCAGACGGCGGCGATGTTGAAGAGCGGCACACACACGCCGATGAGCACCGCGATCATCAGGAGGCCGGCCGGTCCTGCCATGCGGTCGGCCATTGCCAGGCAGATGAAGGAGTTGAAGCGGAAGGCGATCTGCGCGCTCGCTGCGTGATCGCTGCGGTCGATGTGCGTGCGCAGCCATGGCAGGAAGGGCAGCGCATAGGCCAGGGCGATGCCGGCAAGGCCGACGCCCACGCCGGCGGTCAGCAGGTGCGACGTGGCGCCGAGGTCGAACGGGCTGCGCACGATCGAGTGGAACAGCAGCACGGGGAAGAGAAAGTAGTAGACCAGGCTCTCCACCTGGTCCCACACGCGCCGGTCCAGCGGCGTGTAGCGGCATAACAGCCAGCCGCAGCCAATGAGGGAGAAATCGGGGAAGAGCAGCTGGGCATAGTTCACCAGCCGAGGATAAACGGTGCCCTCCCATGGGTTATCCAGCAAGCGGCGCAGCGGGCCGAACCGGTAGCATCCCGCTTTTCGATTTCAGATTTTCAGGAGCCTCCTACATGCAACGTCGTCAATGGAACGCACTCGCCGGCACCGCCGCGCTGGCGCTGGTCGCCGCCCCGGTCTGGGCTCAGGGCTATCCGAACAAGCCCATCGAGCTGCAGGTGCCGTTCGCGCCCGGCGGCACCACCGACATCGTGGCCCGCGTGATCGCCGACCCGCTGGGCAAGCAATTGGGCCAGAGCGTGGTGGTGGTCAACAAGGCGGGCGGCGGCGGCATCGTCGGCGCTGCGGAAACGGCGCGCGTCGCGCCGGACGGCTACAAGCTCGGCGTGGCCACCGTCTCGAGCACGGCCGCCAACCCGGCGATCAACCCGAAGGTGCCCTACGACCCGATCAATGACTTCACGCCCATCATCAACATCGCGGCCACGCCCAACCTGATTGCGGTGCACCCGAGCTTTCCGGCAAAGAACTACGCCGAGTTCGTGGCCGAGATCAAGAAGAACCCGGGCAAGTACTCCTACGCGTCATCGGGAACCGGCGGCATCGGCCACCTGCTGATGGAACTCTACAAGAGCCTGAGCAACACATTCGTGACCCATATCCCGTACCGCGGCGCCGGGCCGGCGCTCAACGATGTGGTGGGCGGCCAGGTGCCGATCATTTTCGACAACATTCCTTCGGCGCTTCCCTTCATCAAGAACAAGCAGCTGGTGCCGATCGTCGTCGCGGCGCCGCAGCGACTGAAGGACTTGCCCAATGTGCCGACCTTCAAGGAAGTGGGGCTGGAGCCCGTCAACCGCATGGCCTACTACGGCATCCTCGGGCCCAAGGGCCTGCCGAAGGAGGTGGTCGACAAGATCAATGCGGGCGTGAAGAAGGCGGTCGAGGACCCTGCGGTGCGCAAGCGCATCGAGGACACCGGCTCGCTGATCGTCGCCAACTCGCCGGAGCAGTTCGCCGAGCAGATCAAGGCCGAGTTCGCGGTCTACAAGCAGGTAGTGGTCAAGCAGAAGCTCACGCTCGACTGATCGGCGCTTCTTCTCGACGCGAGCCGCCCGCCGGGGCGGCTTTTTTTTGCTATCTTGCCAATCATGACCGCGGCCCTCGACACGCTCACCGCCACGCCGGAGATCGACGATTTCATCGACGCGCTCTGGCTCGAGGACGGGCTGTCGAAGAACACGCTGGCGGCCTACCGCCGCGATCTCGCGCTGTTCGCGCAATGGCTCCGCACGCAGTGCGGCCGTGCCCTGGACGCCGCACGCGAAAGCGATCTGCAGGCCTACATGGGCGCGCGGCTCACGGCGCGAGGCAAGGCAACCTCGGCCAACCGACGGCTGACGGTGTTCAAGCGCTATTTCCGCTGGGCTGTGCGCGAGCGGCGCATCGGCGCTGATCCGAGCCTCCGGCTGGTGCCTGCCCGGCAGGCGCCGCGTGCGATCAAGACGCTGTCGGAGAAGCAGGTGGACGACCTGCTGTCTGCGCCCGATGTCGACACGCCGCTGGGTCTGCGCGACCGCGCCATGCTGGAGCTCATGTACGCGAGCGGGCTGCGCGTCAGCGAGCTGGTGGCGCTCAGGGTCTTCGAGCTGAGCCTGAACGACGGCGTGCTGCGCGTCCTGGGCAAGGGCAGCAAGGAGCGGCTGGTGCCTTTCGGCGGCGAGGCGCGGCGCTGGATAGAGCGCTACATGCACGAGTCCCGGCCCGCCATCCTCGATGGCCAGCAGACGTCCGACCTGTTCGTCACCGCACGCGGTGCGGGAATGACGCGGGTCATGTTCTGGATCATCGTCAAGAAGCATGCGCAGGCGGCCGGCATCGATGCGCCCCTGTCGCCGCACACGCTGCGCCACGCCTTTGCCACGCACCTGCTCAACCATGGCGCCGACCTGCGGGCGGTTCAGCTGCTGCTGGGCCATGCGGATATCTCGACCACCACCATCTACACGCACGTGGCGCGCGAGCGCCTCAAGCAGTTGCATGCAAAGCACCATCCCCGTGGGTGAAGGCTTGCCGCCGCCGCTGCATGTGGGCTGCGCCGGCTGGAGCCTGCCGCGCGCGCAATGGCCGCACTTCCCGGCCGAGGGTTCGCACCTGGAGCGCTATGCGGCACGCTTCGACATTGCCGAGATCAACACCTCCTTCTACCGGCCTCACCAGCGCGAGACTTATGCCCGCTGGGCTGCGGGCACCCCGGCGCATTTCCGTTTCTCGTGCAAGCTGCCGAAGCGCATCACGCACGAGAAGCGGCTCGTCGGCGCCGTGGCGGAATTGGAGTCCTTTCTCATGCAGGTGGAAGGCCTGGGATACAAGCTGGGTTGCCTGGTGGTGCAGTTGCCGCCCAGCCTGGACTTCGACCAGCCCGCGGTATCGAGCTTCCTCGCTGCGCTGCGCCGGCGGCACCCGGGGCCGGTCGCGCTGGAGCCCCGGCATCCGAGCTGGTTCGTGCCGCAGGCCGAGGAGCTTCTCGCGCGCTTCCGCACGGCGCGGGTGCTCGCCGATCCCGTACTCCACGACAACGCGGCAGCACCGGGCGGATGGGCCGGCCTGGTCTACCTGCGGCTGCACGGTTCGCCCCGGCGCTATTGGTCTTCATACCCCGATGCGCTGCTGCAGCAGCTTGCCCAGCGGCTGGGTCGGGCGCAGGAGGAAGGCGCGCAGTGCTGGTGCGTGTTCGACAACACGGCCAGTGGCGCGGCCGTCGCGAATGCCCTGACGCTCGCCGCGATGATCGATGCCGCGCCAGAATGGCAGGCTCGCAAGGAAGCTCATCGATGAACTGGAAATGCCGCATTGCTGCCCAAGCCGTGGCGCTGACCCTGGCCTGCTGCGCTCTCATCCCCGCTGCGCACGCGCAGGCCGTCCCCAAGACCATCCGCCTCGTGGTGGCCTACCCGACCGGTGGCGTCAGCGACATGATCGCTCGCGCGCTGGCGGACAAGCTGGCCGGGCAGCTGGGCAACACGGTCGTGGTCGAGAACAAGGCCGGCGCGAGCGGCACCATCGGCATGGACGCGGTCGCCAAGGCCGCGCCCGATGGCGCCACGCTGGGCTTTGCGGCCATCAGCCCGCTGGTGCTGAACCCGCACCTCGGCAGGTCTCCCTTCGACCCCTTGAAGGACATCGCGCCGGTGGCCAGCGTCATGTACTCGCCGGTGCTGCTGCTGGCGACCGAGGCCACGGGCACGCGCGATTTCCGCACGCTGCTGGAGGATGCCCGGGCCCGGCCGGGCGCAGTCCGCTGGGCCACGTCGGGCCAGGCCTCGCTGGGCCACATCGTGCTGGAGCAGTTGCGCAGCGCGGCGCGGGTGGACATCACCCACGTGCCCTACAAGGGCGGCGCCCAGCAGATGAACGATGCGCTGGGCGGCCAGTTCGAGATCCTGTCGATCAACGCCGGCCCCGGGGTGGCGTCGCACATCAAATCAGGCAAGCTGCGCCCGCTCGCGGTGGGGGCGCCGGACCGGCTGCAGAGCCTGCCAAAGGTGCCCACGCTGGCGGAGCTGGGCTTCCCGTCGGCCAACCTCAGTTCCGTGTTCGGCGTGTTCGCGCCGGCCGGAACACCCGCCATCCTGATTGCCAAGTACAACGCCGAGATCAACAAGGCGCTCGCCAGCCCCGACCTGCGCGCCCGGCTGTTGGCCACCGACAACGTGCCCACCGGCGGCGGGGCCGAGGCCTTCGCCGACGAGATCGAGGACGAGTACGCGAGCAACGCGCGCATCGTGAGGGCGGCGGGCATCAAGTCCGACTAGTCCGGTCAACGCGCGCCTGCTGAGAGCGCGTCCAGTTCTTCCGGGGTGAAGCCCGCATGCGCCCTGGCTTCGAGATTGAAGGGCGGACGCAGGCGCGGCGCCTCGTTGCGGCGGTAGAGCACGCGGTAGTGCGCGATCGGGTCGAGGCCCTCTCGTTCGCACAACCAGCGGTACCAGCGGTTGCCAATGGCGACGTGCCCGATCTCGTCGCGCAGGATGATGTCCAGGATCTCGCAGGCCTTGATCGCGTCGGGCGTGTTCACGCGCCGCAGCTTGGCCTGGATCAGCGGGGTGGCGTCGAGACCACGCGCCTCCAGCGTGCGCGGCACCAGCGCCATGCGCGCCAGCGCGTCGTGGCGGGTCTTCTCGCACATGGACCACAAGCCGTCGTGCCCCGTGAAATCGCCGTAGCGCCAGCCCATGCTGCGCAGGTGCTCGTGCAGCAGGGTGAAGTGCAGCGCCTCTTCGTCGGCCACGCGCAGCCAGTCGCGGTAGTACGCATCGGGCATGCCGTCGAAGCGCCAGGCGGCGTCGAGGGCAAGGTTGATGGCGTTGAACTCGATGTGACAGATCGAGTGGATCAGCGCTGCCCGGCCTTCGAGCGTGAAGGGCGAACGCTTTTCGACCGCCGTGGCTGCCACCCGCAACGGCTGTTCCGGACGGCCGGGAACACCGGCTTCGTCGCCTCCGGTGCGCACTGGCGCGGCGGGCGCCGGATGCACCCGCATTTGCGCCGCGGCGGCATGGGTCGCGGCCACCTTCTGCCCGGGATCGGCGAGGCGCAGCGCGGCCAGGGCGTCGAGGCGGGGGTGCTGCATCCCTACAATTCTAGTTTTGCACTCAGGAGATCCCGCGATGGCCCTCTACGAACTCGACGGCGTGGCGCCGCAACTGGGGCAGGGCGCTTATGTCGCCGACAGCGCGCAGGCCATCGGCCGCGTCGTCATGGGCGACAACGCCAGCCTCTGGTTCGGCGCTGTGGCGCGCGGCGACAACGAAGCCCTGACCATCGGCCGCAACAGCAACATCCAGGACCTCTCGGTGCTGCACTCCGATGCCGGCGTGCCGCTGACCATCGGCGAGAACGTCACGGTCGGCCACCACGTCGTGCTGCACGGCTGCACCATCGGCGACAACTCGCTGATCGGTATCGGCGCGGTGGTCTTGAATAACGCGAAGATCGGCCGCAACTGCATCGTCGGCGCCGGCAGCGTGGTGACCGAGGGCAAGGAGTTCCCCGACAACTCGCTCATCATCGGCGCGCCCGCCAAGGTGGTGCGCACGCTCGACGAAGCTGCCGCCGATCGGCTTCGGAAGAGTGCCGAACACTATGTGGAAAATGCCCGCCGCTTCGCGAAGGGCCTGAAGAAGATCGGCTGAACGCCGATCGGAGAGACTGCCTTGAGCGAGTTGCACAAGTTCCTTTTCGATGGTCTGCCCGTGCGCGGCATGATCGTGCGCCTGACGGACGCCTGGCAGGAAATCCTGTCACGCCGCGCCTCGAACACCGCCACGGGCGCATACCCCGCGCCTGCGGCCGAGCTGCTCGGCGAAATGACCGCTGCGGCCACGCTGATGCAGGCCAACATCAAGTTCAACGGCTCGCTGATCCTGCAGATCTTCGGCGACGGGCCCCTCAAGGTCGTGGTGGCCGAGTCCAAGCCCGACCTCAGCCTTCGCGCTACCGCCAAGGTGGTGGGTGAGCTCGATGCCGATGCGCATCTATCCGACATGGTCAACGCGGCCGGCAAGGGCCGCTGTGCGATCACGCTCGATCCCAAGGACAAGCTCCCGGGCCAGCAGCCCTACCAGGGCGTGGTGCCGCTGGTCGACGCGGAGGGCCGCAAGCTCGAGCGCCTGAGCGATGTGCTGCAGCATTACATGCTGCAGAGCGAACAGCTCGATACCACGCTGGTGCTCGCCGCGGACGACCAGGTGGCGGCCGGGCTGTTGATCCAGCGTCTTCCCGTCAAGGGCGACGCCAATCTCGAAGGCACCGGGCGCGGCGCGAGCGATCCCATCAGCGTCGACCAGATCGGCCACAACGAGGACTACAACCGCATCGCCATCCTCGCCGCGAGCCTCACGCGCGACGAACTGCTCACGCTGGATGTCGAAACCATCCTGCGCCGCCTGTTCTGGGAAGAGAAGCTGCTGCGCTTCGAGCCGCAGACCGGCATGCTGGGTCCGCACTTCGCCTGCACCTGCGGGCGCGAGCGTGTGGCGCAGATGATCCGCGGGCTCGGCCTGGAGGAGGCGGAGTCCATCCTCGTGGAGCGGGGCGACATCGAGGTAGGCTGCGATTTCTGCGGCAAACAATATCGCTTCGATGCAGTCGATACGGCCCAGATCTTCACCGCGCCGGGCGATCAGTTGCCGGCCAGCCCGGTGATGCAGTAAGGCGCCTTCAGCGCGGGCCGGTCTCGAAGCTTCCGAAGCGGATGTCCGGTGCGGTGGTGTTGTGGCGCGAAGGAATGCTGCGGCCGAAGCGCACGTCGGTGGCGTCGAGCGTGCTGATCTCGGGCAGCGGCTTGCGCTGCTCAGCGCCGTCCGGCGTGGCGCGCCATGCCACCTCGCTCATGTCGGCGTTGTCCGGTGCCACGTACATCGAGCGCAGCACGGCGAAGCGCGGCCCCTGGCCGCGGCCCGGCTTCATGGCCACGTCGAGCGTGGTGCGCGCCTCGCTGATCTCGCGCACGCCGACCTTGGCCTCGCCGCCGTTTGCGAACCGGAGCCTGAAGGCGAGCGGGCGGCTCTCGATCACGATCGATGCGATGCGCGCCATCGGCCGGCCTGCCTGCTCGATCGGGCCCATCACGAAGGAGGAGCCGTACACGCCATCGCCGAAGCGGGCCGGCGGCAGCGGCTTGATGCGCCAGTAGCCGTCGGACGGGTACATCACCAGTGCCTCCAGCGACCTGGTGCCGGTCTTGGCGAAGACCTGGATCATGTGGAAGCCGCGATCGGAGCGGCTGTCCACGCGGACCGGCACCTGCTCGGATCGCCAGAAGGAGGGGAGCGTGATGCCCACGATCTGCCATCGCGGACCGTCGTGCAGCACCACGCGCCGCTCCTTGAAGCTGAAGCGCGGATCGGTCGGGTGCGCACTGCCGTCGAAGTTGCAGCCCGAGAAATCGGGTGCCGTGCGGTCCTGCTCGATCGTGGCGAGGTAAGCGGGCGGCAGCGCCTCCACGCGAAAGCGGCGAATGCCGGCACCGTCCAGGTTGAGGGACACGTTGTCTTCTTCGGCGCAGGCGGTTGCATGCGTGTCGTTGCTGACCGTGGCTCGCGCCGGCGCTGCCGAGGCCGTGGCGCAGGCGAGGAGGCTGCAGAGGGCCAGCAGCGTGGCGGTGTGGCGTGTGAGGAGGCGTGTGCGGTGCATTCGATGTCCTGTCGTTGGTGACATCGTGACATGATGCCGCGCGCGTGCCGCGCCATGAAGGCGGCCCTCCGTCTGCGCCTCAGCGCGCCAGCGGCTGCCAGGCTTTGCCCTGCACCGCCAGCAGGCCGGACCGCCCGGGCACGCTGCCGAGCGCGATGCGATGCCGCGGCAGAACCGTGTGCGCCGTGCCTTCGTGCAGATTCCCCAGTGCGACGAGGCTGTGCCCCTGCGCCTGCCAGCCGGCGATCAGGCGCTCCAGTACCGGGCGCAGCTTCTGCCCTTCGAGCTCGGCATGAAGGGTGTAGACCTGGTCCTGCGCGATCTGCTCGGTCAGCCCCAGCAGATGCCGGTCGACGTTGCCCGCGTCGAGGCCGTCCAGGCCGATGAGTTCGTCCAGCGTCGGCAGGGTGGTGGGGTACTGCGGCGGGCCGAGGATGGTGCCGTCGTCCGCCACCGGCACGAAAGGATGGGTGCCGCGCGTGTCGGAGGCGAACTCGATGCGCAGCTCCGCCTCGGCCCGCGCCGCTGCCGCGTTGAACTGCCAGCCCGCGGCACCATGCACCCGGGCCGGCGCGCCGAACAACTCGGCATGGCGATCCAGCGCGCGTCGCATCTCGCGCTCGGCCCAGGCGCCGTCCTTGCTCAGAAGTCCGTCCTGCCAGCGCACGTGGTCCCAGCAGTGCACGCCGACCTCGAAGCCGGCGTCGCGCACGCCGCGCAGCGTGGCGGCCTCGCGCCGGCCGATGTCCGGCCCGGGCAGCAGCACGCCGTGCAGCAGGGTGCGCACGCCGTAGTGCTCGACCACCGAGGTGCGCGCCACCTTGCCGATGAAGCCGGGACGCAGCACGCGCAGGACGGCACGGCCGGTATGGTCCGGCCCCAGGCTGAAGAGAAAGCTCGCGCCGCAGCGGCGGGCGCTCAACAGGCGTACCAGGGCGGGCACACCCTCGCGGGTGCCGCGCCAGGTGTCGACGTCGACCTTCAGTGCGATGCGCGCCATCGCTCAGAAGCTATGAATGGATTCGTTCATAGCTTCTCATGCTGCCAGGTCGGCGGCAGCGGCGGCGTGATCGCGGTAGTACGCGAACATCTCGCGCAGTGCCTCCTGCATCCCGACCTGGGGCCGCCAGTCCAGGTCGGCCATGGTGGCGCGGATGTCGGGCACGCGGTGCAGCACGTCCTGGTAGCCGTTGCCGTAGTAGTCCGCCGAGGCGACATCGACCAGTTCCACCGAGGCTGCGGCCTCCTGGTATTCGGGCAGGGTCTTTGCCAGGTCCAGCATCATCGCGGCGAGCGAACGGATCGAGTGGTTGTTCTGCGGGTTGCCGATGTTGTAGATCTTGCCGTCGGCGATGCCGCCCTCGTTCGCGATGATCTTCACCAGCGCCGAGATGCCGTCGTCGACGTAGGTGAAGGCGCGCTGCTGCTGGCCGCCATCGACCAGCCGGATCGGCTCCCCGCGCACGATGTGGCCGAGGAACTGGGTCAGCACGCGGCTCGATCCTTCCTTGGGCGAATGGATGCTGTCGAGGCCAGGTCCGATCCAGTTGAAGGGCCGGAACAACGTGTAGCGCAGGCCCTCCTGCTGGCCATAGGCGTGGATGACCCGGTCCATCAGCTGCTTGGCGCAGGCATAGATCCAGCGCGGCTTGTTGATCGGGCCGTAGACCAGGTGGGAGGTCTCGGGATCGAATTGTTCATCGGTGCACATGCCGTACACCTCGCTGGTCGAAGGAAAGACCACCCGCTTGTGATAGCGCAGGCATTGCCGAACGATCGGGAGGTTGGCCTCGAAGTCGAGTTCGAACACGCGCAGCGGCTCGCGCACGTAGATGGCGGGCGTCGCGATCGCGACCAGCGGAAGCACCACGTCGCATTTCTTCACGTGGTATTCGATCCACTCCTTGTTGATGGTGATGTCGCCCTCGAAGAAGTGGAAGCGCGGATTCGACAGCCAAGGGGCGACGCGGTCCGACAGCATGTCCATGCCGTGCACGTGCCAGTCGGTGCGCTCCATGATGTGCCGCATCAGGTGGTGGCCGATGAAGCCGTTGACGCCGAGGATGAGGACTTTGAGCATGGCGGTGGTCGTGGTGCGGGAGAAGAGGATGGGGTCAGGCGTCGGCTGCAAGCCAGCCGCCGGCGTGAAGGGCCTCGAAGCCGCGGGCGTCCAGCGGCCGGGTGCTGCCCTCGCCGCGGGCAGCGAGCACCTGCAGGGCACTGCCGTCGGCCGCGATCAGCCAGAGCATGGCGCCGTCGCTCAGCAGCCTCAGCCCGGTCCCGGGTGCGCCGGCCGGCGCCTCGGCGGGCCGCGTGCGTTCGATAAAGACACGCAGGCCGCGCAGGTGCAGGAACGCGCAGGGATACGGCGGCGCCAGCGCGCGCACCAGGTTGTGAATCTCGCGTGCGCTCGCATGGGCGGGAATGCGGCCATCCTCCGGCCGGCGCCCGCCGAAGTAGCCGCCCTGCGACAGGTCCTGGGGCCGCTCGGCCGCGCTGCCTGCCAGCAGCCCGGGCAAGCTGCGCGCGAGCACGATCTCGGCCGCCACGGTCACCTTGCCGAATACCTCGTGCGCCGTGTCGTCTGACAGGATGGGCACCGCGAACTGGTCGACGATCGGGCCGTTGTCAGGCTTCTCGTTCATCCGGTGCAGGGTGGCGCCGGTCTCGCGCTCGCCGTGGATCACGGCCCAGTTGACCGGCGCACGGCCCCGGTAGTGCGGCAGCAGCGAGCCGTGCATGTTGTAGGCACCGCGCCGCGGCAGTTGCAGCCAATCGGGCTTCAGCATCTGCCGGTAGTAGAAGGAAAACAGGAAGTCCGGCTCGGCCTCGCGCGCGGCAGCCAGCAAGGCCGGCTCGTGCGGGTCCGCAGGCGTGACGCAGCGCAGGCCATGCTCGGCCGCCGTGCTGGCCACGCTCCGGAACCAGATCGTTTCGCCCGCGGCGTCGGCGTGGGTGACGACCAGCGGGACCTCCACGCCCGCATCGAGCAGCACGCGCAGGCAGCGCACGCCCACGTCGTGGTAGGCGAAGACGATGGCGCGCGGCGCTCGCGCTGCGCCGGTCACTCGCGTACCTTCGCCTTCGGCTGCGGTGCCATTCGCTTTCGGAGCGGCCGTGCGGCTCATCGCTTGCGCTCCAGGATCGCGCTGATCTGGTAGCGCGGCCGTGCCCGCACTTCTTCGTAGATGCGGCCGATGTATTCGCCCAGCAGCCCGATGCCGAACAGCGCCAGCCCGGCCAGCAGGAACAGCAGCGCGAACAAGGTGAACACGCCGCCTTCTTCTGGCCCGATCAGCAGGCGCCGCGCGAGCAGCAGCACGAAGAGCGCGCCGGAGAGCAGCGAGACGACGATGCCCAGCATCGAGAAGGCCTGGAGGGGCAACACCGAGAAGCCGGTGACCAGGTCGAAGTTCAGTCGGATCAGTCGGTAGAGCGAGTACTTGGATTCGCCGGCATGGCGGGCCTCATGGCCGACCACCACCTCGACCGGGCTCTTCGCGAACTGGTAGGCCAGCGCGGGGATGAAGGTGTTCATCTCGTTGCACTGATTGATCAGCTGCACGATCTCCCGACTGTAGGCGCGCATCATGCAGCCGTGGTCCGTCATCACGATGCCGGTGAGGCGGTGGCGCAGGCTGTTCATCGCGCGCGAGGCCCAGCGACGCCAGGCGGCATCCTGCCGGTTGCGGCGGATCGAGCCCACGTAGTCGTGCCCCGCGTCCATCGCTTCGACCAGCAGCCCGATGTCCTCCGGCGGGTTCTGCAGGTCGGCGTCGAGCGTGACCACGCGGGCGCCGCGGCAGTGCTCGAAGCCCGCAAGGATGGCGCGGTGCTGGCCGAAGTTGCCGTCCAGCAGGATCACCCGGGTGACGTCGGAACGGCGCTCGAACTGCGCGGCCAGCAGTGCGGCCGAGCGGTCGCGGCTGCCGTCGTCGATGAAGACGATCTCGTAGTCGAGTGCCAGCGCGTCGAGTGCCGGGTAGAGCCGTTCGAAGAGTGCGGCCAGCCCGGGCTCTTCGTTGTAGACCGGGATCACGACGCTGAGCGCCAGTCCTTGCGACCGGTCGTGCACCGCGGCGCTCGCGAGAGAGGGGGCGTCGTTCATCTTCATCAGAACCGTGTTCAGCGCAGCGCCGCGACTGCGCCAGCAACCGCGCGGCACACGCGGTCCACGTCGGCATCGGCCATGGCGGGGAACAGGGGCAGCGTGACGGTTCGTGCGCCGATGTCCTCCGCGACAGGAAAGTCGCCGGGTGCATGGCCGCGCTGGCGGAACATCGAGAAAAGATGCATGGCGGGGTAGTGCACGCCGACGCCGATGCCCTGCTCCCGCAGGGCGGCGATGAAATCGCCACGCCGCGGCGCAAGCCTGCGCGGCAGCAAGGGCTGGAACATGTGCCAGTTGCTGTGCTCGGCTTCGTCGGCAGGTGGCAACTCGAAACCCAGCGATGTGTCCCAGCGCGAGAGGTAGCGCTCGGCAAGGGCGCGACGCCGCGCGGTGAAGCTGTCGAGCTGGCGCAGCTGTCCAAGGCCGATGGCGGCGGCCACGTCGGTCAGGTTGGCCTTGCTGCCCCAGGCCTCGACGTCCATGGTGCCGTCCGGCAGGCGACTCACGCCCTGCAGCCGCAACTTTTCGAAGCGCCGCGCCTCCACCTCGTTGTTGAGCACCAGGCAGCCGCCCTCGGCAGTGGTGAGGTTCTTGTTGGCATGGAAGCTGAACGAGATCAGGTCGCCGAAGCTGCCGATCTCGCGGCCGCCCCAGCGCGCCCCGAAGGACTGCGCGGCGTCCTCGATCACCCGCAGCCCGTGGCGGCGTGCGATGGCGTCGAGACGGTCGCGGTCGACCGGCAGGCCGGCCAGGTCGACCGGTATCAGCGCGCGCGTGCGGGGGGTGATGGCACGCTCCACCAAGTGGAGGTCGATGTTGCGGGTGCTCGCCTCCGCGTCGACGAAGACCGGGGTCGCGCCGACGGCCAGCACGACGTTGGCCGTCGCCACCCAGCTCAGCGGCGTGGTGATGACCTCGTCGCCCGGACCGATGCCGCACAGCCGCAGTGCGAGCTCCAGGGACGCGGTGCCCGAGCTGACCAGGCGCACGGGCCTGCCGCCCAGGCGCTGCGACAAGGCGGCTTCGAGCTCCTGGCATCGAGGGCCGGTGGTGATCCAGCCCGAGCGCAGCACCTCGCCTACTTCGGCGATCGTGCGCTCGTCGATGAAGGGTCGGGTAAAGGGGAGGAAGGGCATCGGGTCCACTGGAATCTTTCTTCTTCGGCTGCGGTGCTGTTCATTGTCGGTGCGGTTGTGCGGCTCATGAACGGCTCCCGCTGTTCGCCACCAGCAGGACGCCGATGACGATGACGCCGATGCCCAGCCAGCGCTGTGCGTTGACGTTTTCGCCGAAGAGCCACCAGGCCAGCGCCGCGTTGACGACGTAGCCGATCGAGAGCATGGGGTAGGCGATGCTCACGTCGACGCGAGAGAGGGCGACGATCCACACGACCACGCTCACCACGTAGCAGGCCAGGCCACCGAGGATGCCAGGGTGCTGCGCCAGCCCGATCGCCGTGCGCCAGAGCGCCGGTGCGCCGGCCGACATGGAGATCTCTCCGACGCTATTGGCGCCGGCCTTCAGCAGAAGTTGGGCGAATGCATTGAGCAGCACGCCGCTCAGGACCCAGAGGAAATCGAGAACTCTCATTGCTTGACGACGACGACGCGCCGGGGATCCTGGAACACGATGCGCATCGGCAGGCCGCGCCGGTGCAGTTCCACCCAGGTGGCCGGGCCCATGTAGGCCGCGGCCTGGGGGGCGGCTTGCCAGCGTGATACGAATTCGTCGAGGGTCGGGATCCAACGGTTCGGCTCGCGCTGTTGGCCCAGGGCGAACTCGTCCTCGTAGTCGACCAGCACAACGTCGCGACGGAGATAGAAGGGCAGGGTCTGGTCGTAGTCGCGCACCGCGAACACTGGCGTGGCCGGTGTGATCGAGGGCGGCAGCGCTGCGGCCAGCGCCGCTGCACTCTTGAGCTGGCCGTAGCCGTTGTGCGCCTGGAGCAGGATCGCGATCGCCATCGAATGGGCGACAGCCAGGCCCAGCACGGCAGCGGTGACACGTCGCCGGCCCAGGCACCACCAGGCGAGCGCGCAACCCGCCAGCACCAGCGCGGCGCCGCTGCGCAACGCCGCGGCCAGCGGCACGACCACTTCCACCGGCGCGGTGATGGAGACGACACGGGCGCTCTGCGTCGAAGCCACGGCCGCGACGGCCCAGAGCGCTGCCGGCAGCAGCAGGTGCCAGCGCAGCGTTTCCGGAGGCACCTCGCGCAGCTTCATCGCGATCCACAGCGCCAGTGCCGGGAACATCGGCAGGATGTAGGAGGGCAGCTTGGAGCTCGACGCACTGAAGAAAAGCAGAACGAACGCGCACCACGCCAGGAGCAGGTGCCGGGGCGCGATCGATGCGGGCCGGTCGTCGGGGGCGCCATCCTGCCGCAACAGCCAGGGCAGGGCGCTGGTCCAGGGCAGCATGCCGGCCAGCAGCAAAGGCAGGTAATACCACCAGGCGCCTTCGCGGTTGTGGCTGTCGGTCAGGTAGCGGGCGAAATGCTCATGGATGAAGAAGAACTCGGCGAAGCCCGGGTTGCGCACCGACACCAGCACGAACCAGGGCGCCGTGACGGCCAGGAAGATCAGCAAGCCCGAGCCCCACTGCATGCCCCGCCAAAGGGTTGCATCGCGCCGCCACAGGCTGACCAGCACCAGCACGGCGCCGGGGATGACGATGCCCACGAGTCCCTTGCTCAGGACCGCGGCGCCCATTGCCGCCCAGGCGAGCCAGATCCAGCGGCGGCGCAGCCGCGCATCGGGCGGGCAGGCCATTGCCAGCAGCACCGCGCACAACGCGAGGGTGAGGAAGAGGGTCAGCCCCGCGTCCAAAGTGAGGAAATGGCTGTTGAGCTCGATCCAGCTCATCGAGGCGGCGATCGCCAGCGCGCGCACGCCGGTCTCACGGCCCCAGAGCCGGCCGGCAGTGAATCCGACCACCAGCACTGTCAGGAAGCCCGCCAGGCCCGGCCACAGCCGCGCCGAGAACTCGGATATGCCGAGGCCCCGGAAGGCCAGCGCACCGATCCAATACTGCAGCGCCGGTTTCTCGAAATAGGGGAGCCCGTTCAAGCGTGGCGTGACCCAGTCGCCGCTGCGGGCCATCTCCAGCGCCAGGCTGGCGTAGCGCCCTTCGTCGGGATGGATCAGGGAGCGGGTCCCGAGGGTGCCGAACCAGACCAGGGCCAGCAGGAGCAGCAGTCCCGCCATGGCCCACGAAGCAGCTCCGGAAGAGCCGGCGCTGGCCGGGCGAGGTAGCCCTGTGCACGCTCCCGGCGCCGATGCGGCGGTTTCGGAGTGCTGGCGCCGGGGGACGGCTGTCTTCATCGATCGTGGGCAGGCAAGGTCAAGGAGTCGCGCGTGGACAGCGGCTGTCCAGCGCAGGCGGCGAAGGTGCCGTACCAAGCTTAACCTCAGGTGAATGCCACGCCCGCGCTCAGCGCGTGATCTGCACGAACACTTCGTTGGGCTTGACCATGCCGAGCTCCTGGCGGGCGCGCTCCTCGACCATCTCCATCCCTTCCTTCAGGTCATTGACCTCGGAGTTGAGCCGCTCGTTGGCAAGTGCCGCCTTCGCGTTCTGGTCCTTCTGCTCGGCGAGTTGGTCCTTGAGCTGCGCCACGTCGCGCACGCTGCCGCGCCCGGTCCAGAGCTGCCACTGGAGGATCAGCAGCAGCAGGACCAGGATGACCGGAACGATGCGCGAACGCATGGTGCCCCGTTCCGCGGATCAGCGCAGGTTGTAGAACGCGGCACGCCCGGGATAGCTGGCGACGTCGCCGAGGTCTTCCTCGATGCGCAGCAGCTGGTTGTACTTGGCGATGCGGTCCGAGCGCGACAGCGAGCCGGTCTTGATCTGCCCGGCGTTGGTGCCCACCGCGATGTCGGCGATGGTGGAGTCCTCGGTCTCGCCCGAGCGATGGCTGATCACGGCGGTGTAGCCGGCGCGCTTGGCCATCTCGATGGCGGCGAAGGTCTCGGTCAGCGTGCCGATCTGGTTGATCTTGATCAGGATCGAGTTGGCGATGCCCTTCTCGATGCCTTCCTGCAGGATCTTCGTGTTGGTAACGAAGAGGTCGTCGCCCACCAGCTGCACGCGCTTGCCGAGGCGGTCGGTCAACAGCTTCCAGCCGTCCCAGTCGCCTTCGTGCATGCCATCCTCGATGCTGATGATCGGGTACTTGTCGACCCAGGTCGCCAGCATGTCGGCCCAGTTGCCGGCCGACAGCGTGAGGTTTTCGCCGGCCAGCACGTACTGGCCGTCCTTGTAGAACTCGCTGGCGGCGCAGTCCAGGCCCAGCGCAATCTGGGTGCCGGCGGCATAGCCGGCCTTGTCGATCGCCTCGAGGATCAGCTGGATCGCGGCCTCGTGGTTCTCGACGCTGGGGGCGAAGCCGCCCTCGTCGCCCACGGCCGTGCTGATGCCGCGGTCGTTCAGGATCTTCTTGAGTGCATGGAAGACCTCGGCGCCGTAGCGCACCGCCTCGCGCAGGCTGGATGCGCCCACGGGGATGATCATGAACTCCTGCAGGTCCAGGCTGTTGTTGGCATGTGCGCCGCCGTTGATGACGTTCATCATCGGCACCGGCAATTGCATGCCGCCCATGCCGCCGAAGTAACGGTACAGCGGCAGGCCCGACTCCTCGGCCGCGGCGCGAGCCACGGCCATGGAGACGGCCAGGGTCGCATTGGCGCCCAGGCGGCCCTTGTTCTCGGTGCCGTCGAGGTCGTTGAGCGTGCGGTCCAGGAAGGCCTGCTCGCTGGCGTCCAGGCCCAGCACCGCTTCCGAGATCTCGGTGTTGATGTTCTCGACCGCCTTCAGCACGCCCTTGCCCAGGTAGCGGCTCTTGTCCCCATCGCGCAGCTCGATGGCCTCGCGCGAACCGGTGGAAGCACCCGACGGGACGGCGGCGCGGCCCATAGTGCCCGATTCGAGCAGCACGTCGCATTCGACAGTGGGGTTGCCGCGGCTGTCGAGGATCTCGCGCCCGACGATGTCAACGATTGCACTCATTCAATTTCCTTCTGCAGTATCTGAATCTGATTTGGGGATGCGTTCATTGAAAGGAGTCTTCCAGGAACGGGTTCTTCTTGGTGACGCGGTCGAGGGCCAGAAGCGTCTCGAGCAGTGCCTTCATGTGCTTGAGCGGCACCGCATTGGGCCCGTCGCTCAGGGCTTTGGCGGGGTCGGGATGCGTTTCCATGAAGAGGCCCGCCACGCCCACAGCCACCGCGGCGCGCGACAGCACCGGCACCATCTCGCGCTGACCGCCGGAGCTGGTGCCCTGGCCGCCGGGCAACTGCACCGAATGCGTGGCGTCGAACACCACCGGCGACCCCGTCTCGCGCATGATCGCCAGCGAGCGCATGTCGGACACCAGGTTGTTGTAGCCGAAGCTGGCACCGCGCTCGCAGGCCATGAAGCTGTCTTCCGGCAGGCCCTTTTCCTTGGCAGCCGCGCGCGCCTTGTCGATCACGTTCTTCATGTCGTGCGGCGCGAGGAACTGGCCCTTCTTGATGTTGACCGGCTTGCCGGACTGGGCGGCGGCGCGGATGAAATCGGTCTGGCGGCACAGGAAGGCCGGTGTCTGCAGCACGTCGACCACCTTCGCGGCGGCAACAATGTCTTCTTCGGTGTGCACGTCGGTCAGCACCGGCAGCGCCAGTTCGCGCTTGACCTTGGCGAGGATCTCCAGGCCCTTGTCGCGTCCGGGACCGCGAAAGCTGGTGCCCGAGGAGCGGTTGGCCTTGTCGAAGCTGCTCTTGAAGATGAAGGGGATGCCCAGCAAGCCGGTGATTTCCTTCAGCGTGCCGGCGGTGTCCATCTGCAGCTGCTCGGACTCGACGACACACGGCCCCGCGATCAGGAAGAAGGGCTTGTCCAGCCCGATGTCGAACCCGCAAAGCTTCATAGATCCCCCCACGCTTGCCGCTTGGTGTGCTGCGCGGCCCCCCAGGGGGCTTTTGCGGCTGGGAGCGGTCCGGCGCCGCTCATGCCACGACCTTCAATGCCTGCTTGTCCGCGCCCTGGTGTTCGAGCGCCGCCTTGATGAAGGCGTTGAACAGCGGATGGCCGCTCCACGGCGTGGACTTGAACTCGGGGTGGAACTGCACACCCATGTACCAGGGGTGCACGTCCCTCGGCAGCTCGACGATTTCGGTCAGGTGCTCGCGCTGCGTCAACGCCGAGATCACCAGGCCGGCGCGGCGCAGCTCGTCGAGGTAGTTGGTATTGGCCTCGTAGCGGTGGCGATGGCGCTCGGTGACCACGTCGCCGTAGATGCTGTGGGCCAGCGTGCCGGGCGCCACGTCCGAGCTCTGCGCGCCCAGGCGCATGGTGCCGCCGAGGTCGGACTTCTCGTCGCGCAGCTTGATGGTGCCGTCGCGGTCCTTCCATTCGGTGATCAGCGCGATGACGGGGCAACTGGTGTCGGGATCGAACTCGGTGCTGTTGGCGTTCTTCAGGCCGGCCACGTTGCGTGCGTACTCGATGGTCGCGACCTGCATGCCCAGGCAGATGCCGAGGTAGGGGACCTTGGTCTCGCGGGCGAAACGGGCCGCGGCGATCTTGCCCTCGACGCCGCGCTGGCCGAAACCGCCCGGCACCAGGATGGCGTCGTACTTGCCGAGCCGGGCCACGTCCAGCGGCGAGATGGTCTCGGAGTCGATGTAGTCGATCTTCACCCGCGCATGGTTCTTCAGGCCGGCATGGCGCAGTGCTTCGTTGAGCGACTTGTAGCTGTCGGACAGGTCGACGTACTTGCCGACCATCGCAATGCTCACTTCCTTTTGAGGATGCTCGACCTCATACACCAGGTCGTCCCAGCGCTTGAGCTTGGCGGGCGGGGTGTTTATGCGCAGCTTGTCGCAGATCAGGCCGTCGAGGCCCTGCTCGTGCAGCATGCGCGGGACCTTGTAGATGGTGTCCACGTCCCACATGGAGATCACGCCCCACTCGGGCACGTTGGAGAAGAGCGAGATTTTCGCGCGCTCGTCGTCGGGAATGGGCCGGTCGGCGCGGCACAGCAGGGCGTCGGCCTGGATGCCGATGGCGCGCAGCTCCTTGGCCGTGTGCTGGGTGGGCTTGGTCTTGAGCTCGCCGGCCGCCGCGATCCACGGCACATAGCTCAGGTGCACGAAGGCCGAATTGTTGGGGCCCATGCGCAGGCTCATCTGGCGCACGGCCTCGAGGAAGGGGAGGGACTCGATGTCGCCCACGGTGCCGCCGATCTCGACGATGGCCACGTCGACTTCGTGCGCCGTCCCGATGCCGGCGCCGCGCTTGACGTACTCCTGGATCTCGTTGGTGATGTGCGGAATCACCTGCACCGTCTTGCCGAGGTAGTCGCCGCGGCGCTCTTTCTCGAGCACCGACTTGTAGATCTGGCCCGTGGTGAAGTTGTTGGCGCGGCGCATGCGCGTCGTGATGAAGCGCTCGTAGTGGCCGAGGTCGAGGTCGGTTTCGGCGCCGTCGTCGGTGACGAAGACCTCGCCGTGCTGGAAGGGCGACATCGTGCCGGGGTCGACGTTGATGTAGGGGTCCAGCTTGATGAGGGTGACTTTGAGGCCGCGGGACTCGAGGAGTGCGGCCAGCGAGGCGGAGGCGATTCCCTTGCCGAGGGAGGACACCACACCACCGGTGACGAAGACGAATTTGGTCATGCCAGTTCCGAACGTGCAGGTCCGGGCAGTGGGAAATGCAGATTATAGGTGCCGCCTCCGAGCCGCACGGCCGCTGCGAAGGCGAATAGCACCGCAGCGAAAGGCCAAGGTACTCCGGCGGCCTTCGAAGGCGAGGGGACGGCGCGTGAACGCGCGTTCACGCGCGCGTAGTGGGGCTGCTACATTGCCGGCTTATGCAAGCTCTGCAAGACCTCGCCGGCAAACACATCGTCCTGGGCCTCACGGGCGGCATCGCCTGCTACAAGTCGGCGGAGCTCTGCAGGCTGCTGGTCAAGGCCGGTGCCGGTGTGCAGGTGGTAATGACCGAGGCCGCGACCCAGTTCATGACCCCAGTCACGATGCAGGCCCTTTCCGGCCGCCCGGTCTATCTCTCGCAGTGGGATGCACGCGAGCCCAACAACATGCCGCACATCAACCTGAGCCGCGAGGCCGATGCGATCGTGCTGGCACCCGCCAGTGCAGACTTCATTGCGCGCCTGGTCCAGGGACGTTCGGACGAGCTGCTGAGCCTGCTGTGCCTCGCGCGCCCTGTGGAGCGCGTGCCGCTGCTGATCGCGCCTGCCATGAACCGCGAGATGTGGGTTCACCCGGCGACCCAGCGCAACCTGCGCCAGGTCGATGCCGATGGCGCCCGCGTGCTGGGCGTCGGCAACGGCTGGCAGGCCTGCGGCGAGACCGGCGACGGCCGCATGCTCGAACCGCAGCAGCTGTTGGAAGAGATCGTGGCGCAGTTCCAACCCAAGGTACTGGCCGGCCGTCAGGTGGTGGTGACGGCAGGGCCGACCTTCGAAGCGCTCGATCCGATCCGCGGCATTACCAACCATTCATCGGGCAAGATGGGCTTTGCGATCGCGCAGGCTGCGCGCGAAGCGGGCGCCCAGGTCACGCTGGTGGCGGGCCCGGTGCATCTGCCCACGCCGCGCGGTGTTGTGCGCATCGACGTGACTTCGGCGCGCGAGATGCTGGAGGCCAGCCGACAGGCCACGCAGCTGGCGTCGGTGTTCGTCGCCACCGCCGCAGTGGCCGACTGGCGCCCGGCGTCCCACAGCGAGCACAAGATCAAGAAGGACGGCAGCGGCGGTGCGCCGTCGCTGCAGTTCGTCGAGAACCCGGACATCCTGCTGACGATCGCGCAGGGCGAGCGTGCCAGGGCCGGCAAGCTCTACTGCGTGGGCTTTGCGGCAGAGAGCGAGAACCTGGTAGCGCATGCCAAGGCCAAGCGCGAGCGCAAGGGGATTCCCCTGCTGGTAGGCAACATCGGCCCGCTGACCTTCGGGCAGGACCACAACAGCCTGCTCCTGGTCGATGAAGAAGGTGTGCGCGAGCTGCCGCGTGCGCCCAAGCTTGCGCTGGCACGCGAACTGGTGGCTGAAATCGCAGCACGCCTGCCGCCAGGGAGCGCTTGATGAATCCGCAATGGAACACGCCGCCGGACGGCGACTTCGCACGCTACGTCGAGCGTCTTGCGGCCCAGGCCATGCAGCCGCATCGGCCCCCCCAGGAAGGCGAGCACGGGCTCGATGTAGGCATGACGCAGCGGTCACCGGATGCCGAGCCGGTCCATCTGCCGCAGGCGCAGGGGCCTTCCACGGAGGCCGGCGCCCGTCCTGCCCGCCACCTGCTCAAGGCCGCGGGCATCGCCTGGGTGGTGGTCCTGATGGTGCTGCTGGTGGCCGGCGCGCCGGCAGGCATTTTCCTGGGCCTGTTCGCGGCCGGCCTGTGGCTGGGCTACAAGTTCAAGCACCTGTTCATGCCGCCCGGCGTGGAAAACTGGAAGCAATGGCTCGAAGAAGCCGCCAAGCGACAACAGCAACAGCAACTGCAGCAGCAGCAACGAAAGCGCAATCCCAAGTGAACGTCGACGTCCGAATCCTCGATCCCCGCATGCAGGACCAACTGCCTGCCTACGCCACCCCCGGCAGCGCCGGCCTTGACCTGCGCGCCTGCCTGGATGCACCCATCACCCTCGAGCCCAATGCCTGGCAACTCGTAGGCACCGGCATCGCGATCCACCTGGCGGACCCGGGTTATGCAGCGCTGATCCTCCCGCGCTCGGGCCTGGGCCACAAGCATGGCATCGTGCTGGGCAACCTCGTGGGCCTGATCGATAGCGACTACCAGGGCGAGCTCAAGATCAGCGCCTGGAATCGCAGCGACACCGCTTTCGTCCTGCAGCCGATGGAGCGGCTGGCGCAGCTGGTGATCGTACCGGTGATGCAGGCGCAGTTCCGCGTGGTCGCGGAGTTCCCGCCGAGCGCCCGCGGCGAAGGCGGCTACGGGTCGACCGGCAAGCATTGACGTGGGTGTGTAGGCGGGCGCCTTCGGGCTCCGTGCCCTGTGGCTCACAGGTAAAGAACGGAACCGGCACTATGCCGTCAGCGTCGAAGGTTTCAACATGTGTTGAAGCGGTCATCGCGCCGGAGCGTGATGCGTTGAAACCATGGAGAGCGCGCTGCGCCGATCCGTTTCGAGGAGTACACACCATGAAGACCCCAACTCGCCTTGTTTCCGTCACCCTCTCCGTGCTTGCGCTGTCCGCGCTGACCGCTTGCGTAGCGCCACAGCCCGTTTACGAGAGCGCGCGCTATCCCTACCAGCCGGTCTATCCCGTAGCGCCATCGGCTTACGTCGAGTACGGCCGCGTCGCCAACATCGAGGTGATCCGCAGCCAGACGTCCGGCGCCGGCCCGAGCGGCGGGGGTGCAGTGGCGGGTGGCGTCATCGGTGGCGTCGTGGGCAATCAGTTCGGCCACGGCAGCGGCCGTGCCGCAGCCACCGCGCTCGGCGTCATCGGGGGCGCGCTGCTGGGCAACAGCGTCGAGGCCAATGCGAATGCACCGCGCGTTTACGAGAACTATCGCATCTCGATCCAGACGGAGCAGGGCGCCTATCGCTCCTTCGATGTGCCAAGCCCGGGCGATCTGCGTATCGGCGACCGCGTACGCATCGAAGGCGGACAGATCTCGCGCGTCTGAGCGCGATTCAAGACGAAAAGCCGGGCGGTGCCCGGCTTTTTTCGTTGGTCGAGCCTTCAGTGCAGCGTGTCGTTGCCCGGTGCGACAGGTGCAACCTTGAAAAAGCCGGTCCCGGCGGTGCCACGGCCAATTTCTTCCTCCGTCGCCTCGCGTACCGAGCGTACGGTCAGATCGAGCCGCAGCGCGATGCCTGCGAGCGGGTGGTTGCCGTCGAGCACGAGGTGCTCGGGGTAGATCTCGCTCACGGTGTAGATCGTGTCCCGGGGAATGTCTGGACTCACGCCGGCAGGGAGCGCAGCGCCATCGAAAGTCATGCCTTCCTCGATGCCTTCCGGAAAGAGGCTGCGCGGTTCGAGGAAGAGCAATTGCTCGTTGAAGTCGCCGAAGGCCTGCTCCGGCTCGAGCTGCAGCTGCACGCGCGCCCCCGGCTCGTGCCCGCGCAGCGCCGACTCGATGACGGCAAAGAGATCTTCGCCGCCGACCAGGAACTCCACGGGTTCCTCGAGCACGTCCAGCACGTCGCCGAGGGTGTCCTTCAGCGTCCAGGTCAGGCCGACCACGCATTGTTCAGAGATTTCCATACGAGAATTCTCCCATGGAGATTGAACGACCCCTGGCCCTGCTCGGAGGCCTCAGCGCCTCGCAATTCATGCGGCGCCATTGGCAGAAGAAGCCCTTGCTCGTGCGCCAGGCCGTTCCGGGCATGGTGCCGCCGATGGATCGCGAGGCGCTGTTTTCGCTGGCCGGCCGCGAGGAGGTCGAGTCGCGGTTGATCCGCCACGGCAAGAGTGGCTGGACCCTCAAGCACGGTCCTTTCGCACGCCGCGCGCTGCCTTCGCCGAAACAGGCTGCGTGGACCCTGTTGATCCAGGGCGTGGACCAGCACGACCAACGCGTGCATGAACTGTTGCAGCAGTTTCGTTTCGTACCCGACGTGCGGCTCGACGACCTGATGATCAGCTATGCGAGCGACACCGGCGGCGTCGGCGCGCACTTCGACAGCTACGACGTGTTCCTGCTCCAGGCGCACGGGCGCCGCCGCTGGTCCATCGGCAGGCAGCGCGACCTGCGCCTCGAACCCGGCCTGCCGCTCAAGATCCTTGCGCATTTCGAGCCCGAGCAGAGCTTCGTGCTCGAACCCGGCGACATGCTCTACCTGCCGCCGCGCTATGCCCACGATGGCGTCGCAGAGGGCAGTGATTGCATGACCTATTCCATCGGTCTGCGCGCGCCGGCGGCCGCGCCGCTGGGCGCCGACCTGCTGGCCCGCATTGCGGAGGCGCAGGCTGAGTTGCTGCAGGACGCGCCTGCCGTATCGGCCGCCCACTACAAGGACCCGGCGCAGCCGGCGGTGGCCACGCCGGCCGAAATGCCGCCCGCGCTGCAGGCGTTCGCGCGCGAGGCCGTGCTCTCGGCGTTGCGCGATCCCGATGCGATCGACCGTGCCCTGGGCGAATCGATGACCGAGCCCAAGCCCACCGTGTGGTTCGAACAAGGCGAGCCGCCGGTCGAACTGAGCGCTGTCTCGCTCGACCGCCGCACGCGCATGCTCTACGACGCGCGCCATCTCTACATCAACGGCGAGAGCTTCCGTGCCTCCGGGCGCGATGCCCGCCTCATGCGCCGTCTGGCGGACCAGCGCGCGCTGACGCCGCGCGAACTGGCGACCGCCAGCGAGGACGCGCGAGCATTGCTGAAGGACTGGTGCGAAGCGGGGTGGCTGCATGCCGATGAATGAAATGCCTGTCGACGACGCGTTGCCCGAGGGGGCATTCGACGGCCGCCGCGCATTCGAGGCGCATCTGCACGCCGCGCTCGCCGCCGCCGCTCGGGAGAACTGGCGCGAGATCGTGTTCGCCGATCCGGCCTTCATCGACTGGCCGCTCGGGGAACGTGCCATGGCCGAGGCCCTGCAGGCCTGGTCGGCGGCAGGCCGCAGCTTCGTGATGCTGGCGCAGCGCTTCGACGTGTTCGAGCGCGAGCATGCGCGCTTCGTGACATGGCGTCGCATGTGGAGCCACATCATCGATTGCCGCGCCTGCAGCGGGCCGGGCTTGCCACAGGTGCCGAGCGGAATCTGGACGCCGGGCTGGTTTCTGGCACGCATGGACGTGGAGCGGGTGCGCGGCGTCTGCGGCCGCGATCCAGAGCGCCGGCGTGCCCTGCGCGAGCGCATGGACGAGTGCTTGCGTCATGCGAAACCTGCATTTCCGGCGACGACTCTGGGCTTGTAAGCCAATGCCGCGAATCGCGGCGCAACAGGTGGTTCACCCAGGGTACAGGTCTAGAATTTTTCTTCGAGACCTCAATCCCAAAGGAGCCATGTAATGAGAAAGTCCGCCCTGCTCGCCTCGTTGACCGTCGCGGTGGCCCTTGCCGCCTGCGGCAAGAAGGAGGAGTCCGCGCCGGCCGTCGTGACCCCGCCACCTGCCGCGACGACGCCGGCACCCGCTCCGGCGCCTGCACCAGCGCCTGCACCCGACACTTCGTCGTCCTCGTCTTCGTCTTCAATGCCTTCCGCGGCGCCAGCGCCGTCGCCCGGAGCTTCTTCGGCGCTCGACGCCGCCAATGCCGCGACCGACGCTGCCAAGAAGAAGGAAGACGCACCCAAGCAGTAAGGCTGCTTTGCAGCTTCGCCAGGAGGCCGCCCTAGTGCGGCCTTTTTCATTGCCGCGCCTCAAGATGAAAATTGTCTTCTCGACGGCAGTGACGACGCGGAGCGAGAACGTGTCGGGCTCCTAAGCCCGGAGCTCCAGCCAGCCAGAGCCTTCGGCGGCGTTGGCGGTCAACATCTCGTCCTCGCTCGCACCGAGCGCCTCGGCCATCGCGCGCCGCACGAGCTCGGGACGGTTGTTCTGTTCGCTGAGGTGCGCGCCCAGCATGTACTGCAGGCCATCGTGGCGCAGGGCGTGTGCAATTGCCGCCGCGGCGGCGTTGGACAGGTGGCCGTAGTTGCCGCCCACGCGCAGCTTGAGGAAGGGCGGATAGGCCGAGCGGGCCAGCATGTCGCTGTCGTGGTTGAACTCGAGCATCAGCGCGTGGATTCCCGCCAGGCGGGCGAGCACGTGCGGTGTCGCATGCCCCAGGTCGGTCAGCACGCCGAGGCTGCGTGCGCCGTCGCTGCAGCGCAGTTGCAGCGGCTCGCGCGCATCGTGCGGCACCGTGAAGGGCTGTACCAGGAGGCCACCGATTTCGATGTCGTTGCCGTCCCGCGCGAAATGCAGGCGGCCCTCGAAGTCGTGCCCGCCCGATGCAAGCCAGGTGCCCTCGCTCATCCAGACCGGAATGCGCTCGCGCTTCGATAGCGCTCGGGCGCAGCCGATGTGATCGCCATGCTCGTGGGTGATGAAGATCGCATCGAGGTCGCAGGCTTCGAGGCCCGCGCGCGCCAGGCGAGCATCGAGGTGCTTGAGCCCGAAGCCGCAATCGATCAGCAGCCTCGAGCGGCGTCGGTCGCTGGTCGCCTCGACCAGCGTCGCATTGCCCGTGCTGCCGCTGCCCAGGCTGCGGAAGCGCAGCACCTAGATGGACCCGGGTTCAGGTGGAACACCGCGGAACCGGCTTTGCCGGGCCGCTGGTGCTGCCCCCGGTAGGGGGTGGGCGCCTGAACACGAAGTGCCGGGCAACCTGGGGGAGAGCGTCATTTCAAGTCGTCGGCGATGACCTGGACGATGCGCTGCGCATTGGCCGATGTTTCGGCTGCTCCGCTGTCGTTCTGCACCGACACCGTGCTGGTCTCGCCCTGGCCCTTGACCAGGATGCGGAACTTGAGCGGCGCCTCGGTCTTGCTCGAACTGAAGATCTTGGAGAAGAAGCCCGGCTCCTTCTTGTCGGGGTTCGGCGGCACGTAGCGTACGAAGTACACGCCGGCGGCCCGGTCGCGGTCCTCGACGGTGAAGCCGGTGCGGTCCAGTGCAAGGCCGACGCGGCGCCAGGCCCGGTCGAAGTTCTCGTTGATCTGCACCACGGGCTGGCCACCGACATTGGAAATGCTGGCCGTTCGTGCCGGCGCGCTGGTTTGCGCAACGAGCTTGGCCTGCTCCTGCGAGACGCCCAGCTTCACCATCAGGCGGCGCAGGAATTCCGTCTCGAGTTCGGGGTCGCTCGGGCGCGGCTGCCAGACCGTCTGGTCCTGGCGCGTGTTGGTGTAGACCTCCTGCATGCCGCGATGGCTGACGAAGATCTCGGTCGTGCCGTTGGCGCCGCGTTCGATGCGGGTGCGGAAACGGTCGAGCTCGCCGGTGGAGTAGATCGCGTCGACCAGCTTGCCCAGCGTGCCGCGGATCACGTCCTGCGGCAGCTTGGCGCGGTTCTCGGCCCAGTCGGTTTCCATGATGCCGAGGTTGCGCTGCTCGGTGGTCAGCAGGAAGCCGCTCTCTTGCCAGAAGTCCTTGATGGGTTCCCACAGCTGGTCGGCAGGGCGGTTGACCACGATCCAGCGCTGCGTGCCCGAGCGTTCCATGCGTACGTCACCGAGATTGGAGACTGCCGTAGGAATGCTGGGGGCGTTGGCGGCGCCGGCCTGGTAGGCGTTGGCCGAGACCGCGTTGCCAGGCACGGCGTAGCGATTCTCGCGCGACAGCTGCGTGAGGTCCGGCGGCACTTCGAGTGAAGGCGCCTTGCCGGCGCTCTTGTAATCGATCTTGTCGCTCTCGAGGACCGAGCAGGCGGCGAGGCTGGCGACCAGGGCCAGCAATGCGAATCGCGAAAGGGTGTTCAACGTCATCTTCCTTGTGGAATGTTTAGCGCAATCGTCTGGCTGCAGCGCCGCTGTGTCAGAGCGCCGGCCCTGCAAAAAGGTTGCCGGTGTCGAGGTGCGGCAGGTAAAGATGGGATCAGTCCTTGAGGAGCCCTGTGGCACGCAGCGCGGATTCGACGACGGGACGGGCCGACTCGGCGAGTTCCGTCAGCGGCAGGCGCAGCGCCCCGCCGCATAGCCCGAGCCGTGCCATCGCCCACTTCAGCGGAATCGGGTTCGGCTCGACGAACAGATGGCGGTGCAGCGGCATCAGCTCGAACTGGATCTGCATCGCGCGCTTCGCGTCGCCGGCGATGGCCGCGACGCACAGCTCGTGCATCTTGCGGGGCGCCAGGTTGGCTGTCACGCTGATGTTGCCCTTGCCACCGCACAGCATCAGCGCAACAGCGGTGGGGTCGTCGCCCGAGTACACCGCGAAGTGCTTCGGCACCTCGCGGATCAGCCACTGCGCGCGCTCGATGTTGCCGGTGGCTTCCTTGATGCCCACGATGCCGGGCACCTGCGCCAGGCGCAGCACGGTGTCGTGCGCCATATCGGCGACCGTCCGGCCGGGCACGTTGTAGAGCACCACAGGAAGGTCGCCGACTGCCTCGGCAATGGCCTTGAAGTGCTGGTACTGGCCTTCCTGCGTCGGCTTGTTGTAGTAGGGCACCACCTGCAGCTGCGAATCGGCGCCGACGCCCTTGGCGAAGCGAGCGAGCTCGATGGCCTCGCTTGTCGAATTGGCGCCGCAGCCGGCCATCACGGGCACGCGGCCGCGGGCTTGCTCGACCGACACGCGGATGATCTCGCAGTGTTCCTCGACGTTCACCGTCGGCGATTCGCCGGTGGTGCCAACCACGCCCAGGCAATCGGTGCCTTCGTCGATGTGCCAGTCGATCAGCCGGCGCAATGCGGGATAGTCAACGCTGCCGTCGTCATGCATCGGCGTGACGAGCGCGACGATGCTGCCTGTCAGTTGCTCCAAGGGGGTCTCTTTGTCGGTTGCGGAAAGGCAGCCATTCTACTGACTGGCCCGGCCAGCCGGTCAGAGGGGGTAGCGCAAAGGGCTGCGAGCCGAGCCTTCCGGCGGCCGCACGGCTGCGATCCGCTGCACGAAGCGTTCCGGGTCGGCGAGAAATCCGTCTTCGTAGGCCACCACCCGCAGCCCGGCGCAGGCGACGAGCAGCTCGCCCGGCTGCAGCAGAAAGTCCGGCCGCGAGGGCTTGCCTACGCTCTCGTTGCCGGCGGCGAAGGTCTCGTACAGCAGCACGCCGCCGGACGCCACTGCCGCCACGATGTCGGGCAGCCTCGCGCGCCAGAGGTAGTTGGTCACGACCACCGCGCCGAAGAACTGGCCCGCGAACGGCCACGGGCCCTGCTCGATGTCGGCCTGCAAGGCCCGCCCAAAGCGCGCCGCGGAGGCGATCGCTTCCGGGGAACGGTCGACGCCGGTGACGGCGTGGCCGCGTTGCGCGAACCAGCCCATGTGCCGGCCGGCGCCACAGGCGACGTCGAGCACGGTGGCGCCCGGGTCGAGCAGGTGCGACCAGCGCGCGACCCAGGGGGAGGGTGCGAGATCGTGGCTCAGAAGCAGGCCCAGACCTGGTCGACCAGCGTCACGAGGAACGCCGGGTGCGTATAAAGGCCGAACACCGCCACGAGCGCCAGCACCGCAGCCGTGAGCCAGCCGGCGTGCACGAGATGGTGGCGGATGTTCGGGCGCATGAGGGCTCAGGCCGGCTGAGGGGCCGGCTGGCGCACGATCGCGCCTTCCTTGACCGGCAGGTTGACCAGCGCCGCGAACACGCCGAGGGCGATCGCGAGATACCAGACGATGTTGTAGCTGCCGGTGCTGTCGTAGAGATAGCCGCCGAGCCAGACGCCGAGGAACGAACCGACCTGGTGGCTGAGGAACACGAAGCCGCCCAGCATCGAGAGATGCGCCACGCCGAAGATCTGGGCCACGATGCCGCTGGTGAGGGGCACGGTCGACAGCCACAGGAAACCCATCACGCTCGCGAAGACGTACACCGACAGGGGCGTGATGGGCGCCGCCAGGAAGACCGCGATGGTCGCCGCACGGCTGAAGTAGATCGCGGCCAGCAGCTTGCGCTTGGCAAGCCGGGCCCCGAGCGAGCCGGCGACATAGGTGCCGAACACATTGAACAGGCCGACAAGCGCCAGTGCGTAGCTGGCCACTTCGGGCGAGAGTCCTTTGTCGCGCAGGTAGCTCGGCATGTGCACGCCGATGAAGGCCAGCTGGAAGCCGCAGACGAAATAGCCCGCCATCAGCAACACGAAGCTGGGGTACTTGAAGGCCTCTCCCACGGCCTGGAGGATGGTCTGGTCGCGGTGGGCGACGGCGGCTTGTCCGACACGCGGCTCGCGCAGCCCGAAGGCGAGCGGCACGATCAGCAGCACCATGAGTGCCAGCACCAGCAGGGCCGTATGCCAGCCGAAGCCTGCGATCAGCTGGCCCTCCACCGGCACCATCAGGAACTGGCCGAAGGAACCCGCTGCGGCCGCCACGCCCATCGCCCAGGATCGCCGTTCGACCGGGATCTGCCGGCCGATCACGCCGTAGATCACCGCGTAGGTGGTGCCGGCCTGCGCTGCGCCGATCAGCACGCCGGCCGTCAGCGCGAACAGGAGCGGCGTGGGCGACAGCGCCATGCCCGCGAGCCCGGCTGCGTAGAGCACGGCCCCCGCCACCAACACGCGGAAGGCGCCCAGCTTGTCGGCCAGCATGCCGGCGAAGACGCCGATCACTCCCCAGGCGAGGTTCTGGATGGCGAGCGCCATCGAGAAGCTCTGGCGCGACCAGCCCTGCTCCTGCGTGATCGGCTGGAGCCACAGGCCGAAGCCGTGGCGGATCCCCATCGACAGGGTGACAATCATCGCGCCGCAGAAGAGGACCTGCTTGAGCGAGAGCGGCTGGGATTGAGCGTGCATCCGGCGACTTTATCGAAAACGACCGAAGTCCACCGGCAACCGCAGCGACTCGCATTGTTGATTTTTTGATCGTGCGTTGATGCAGTCTGCGCATCAACGCCGCTCTGTATGTCCATCCAGGTTTTCGGGAGCCCACGCATACAATCCGCCCCCATGGCGACTCTTACCAAGACTCCTCCGGCCTATTCCGAAGGCTCCATCCGTGTCCTCAAGGGACTCGAGCCCGTCAAGCAGCGTCCGGGCATGTACACCCGCACCGACAACCCGCTGCACATCATCCAGGAGGTCCTGGACAACGCCGCCGACGAGGCGCTCGCCGGCTACGGCAAGAAGATCAAGGTCACGCTGCACTCCGATGCGTCGGTCAGCGTCGAAGACGATGGCCGCGGCATCCCGTTCGGCCTGCATCCCGAGGAGAAGGCGCCGGTGATCGAGCTGGTGTACACCCGGCTTCACGCCGGCGGCAAGTTCGACAAGGGCGCGGGCGGCGCCTACAGCTTCTCCGGCGGCTTGCACGGGGTCGGCGTTTCAGTGACCAACGCGCTGTCGAAGCGGCTGGAGGTCCAGTCCTTTCGCGAAGGCTCGGCCGCGCGCATCGTGTTCGCAGGCGGCGACGTGGTCGAGACGCTGCAGGTTCGTCCCGTCGAGAGCGGCGAGCGTCGCCAGGGCACCACGGTGCGCGCCTGGCCCGACTCCAAGTACTTCGAGTCCGGCACGCTGCCGGTCAACGAGTTGACCCACCTGTTGCGCAGCAAGGCGGTGCTGATGCCCGGCGTGACCGTCACGCTGGTCAACGAGAAGACCAAGGAGACCCAGCAGTGGCTCTATAAGGGCGGCCTGCGCGACTACCTCATGCAGACGCTCAACGGCGACCCGGTGATCCCGTTGTTCGAAGGCGCCGGCCATGCCGACAAGAACGCCGACAACTTTGCCGAAGGAGAAGGCGCCGAGTGGTGCGTGGCCTTCACCGAAGACGGCCAGCCGGTGCGCGAGAGCTACGTCAACCTGATCCCCACCAGCGCCGGCGGCACCCACGAGAGCGGCCTGCGCGACGGCCTGTTCAACGCGGTCAAGAGCTTCGTCGACCTGCATTCGCTCCTGCCGAAGGGCGTGAAGCTGCTGCCGGAGGACGTGTTCGCGCGCGCCTCGTACGTGCTCTCGGCCAAGGTGCTCGACCCGCAGTTCCAGGGCCAGATCAAGGAGCGGCTCAACTCGCGCGACGCAGTGCGGCTGGTCTCCAGTTTCGTGCGCCCGGCATTGGAGCTCTGGCTCAACCAGCACGTCGACTACGGCAGGAAGCTTGCCGAGCTGGCGATCAAGGCCGCGCAGACCCGCCAGCGCGCCGGCCAGAAGGTCGAGAAGCGCAAGGGCTCGGGCGTCGCAGTGCTGCCGGGCAAGCTGACCGATTGCGAGAGCAAGGACATTGCCCACAACGAAGTCTTCCTGGTCGAAGGCGATTCGGCCGGCGGCAGCGCCAAGATGGGCCGCGACAAGGAAAGCCAGGCGATCCTGCCCCTGCGCGGCAAGGTGCTCAACACCTGGGAGGTGGAGCGCGACCGCCTGTTCGCCAACACCGAGATCCACGATATCTCGGTCGCCATCGGCGTCGACCCGCATGGGCCGGACGACACGCCGGACCTCTCCGGCCTGCGCTACGGCAAGATCTGCATCCTGTCGGACGCCGACGTCGACGGCTCGCACATCCAGGTGCTGCTGCTCACGCTCTTCTTCCGGCATTTCCCGAAGCTCATCGACACCGGCCATGTGTACGTGGCCAAGCCGCCGTTGTTCCGGGTCGACGCGCCGGCGCGCGGCAAGAAGCCTGCGTCGAAGGTCTATGCGCTCGACGAGGGCGAGCTCACCGCGATCCTGGACAAGCTGCGCAAGGACGGCGTGCGCGAGAACGCCTGGAGCATCAGCCGCTTCAAGGGCCTGGGCGAGATGAGCGCCGAACAGCTGTGGGAGACCACCCTCAATCCGGACACGCGCCGCCTGCTCCAGGTCCGCCTGGGCCGCTTCGACCTTCTTGGCACGCAGGGCGAGATCACCAAGCTCATGGGCAAGGGCGAGGCCGCCGCGCGGCGCGAGCTCATGGAGCTGCGCGCCGACGACGTCGAAGTCGACGTCTGAGAAACGGACGCGCCGGATCGCTCAGGCCATGAAAGCCCCGGGCACCGGTGCCTCGCCGAGCGCGTTGCGCAGCACCGCCCAGTGCATGGCCTCGTCGCCGAGGATGCTCGCCGCCGCCTTGGCCAGCGCACGGTCGTCGAACATCGGCACTGCACCCAGGTAGGCGCTGACGGCGCCTTGCTCCAGCTTGGCGGCGAAGCGCAGCACGTCGGCCTGCGACTTCAGCTGCGAGGTCGGAAAGTCGTATTTCGCCTTGGCGCTCACGGCCTTTCCGCCGAGCTTCTCCACGGTCGCCGCGAGCAACGCGGCATGGGCCCGGTGGTGGCCCTGGAAGGTCAGGGCCAGATCGAGCACCGGCTTGTCGAGTAATTTGCTCTCGGCCCCGACCTGATAGGCCGCGATGGCCTCGAGCTCCGACCCGAGCGCGGTGTTGAGGATCTGCGCATCGCTCGCTGCATCGCCGCCGGCCTGGGCCGCGAGCGCATCGTTGCCTGCCAGCAGCGCGACGGCAGCACCCGACAGCAGCAGGCCGGAGCGGCCGAGGAAGTAGCGTCGCGCGGCGACGGGCGTGGGCATCCGAAGGAAGGACATGGCGGTCTCCTTTTCCAAAGTGAGGCAGGACGGGTGGAAGAAATCAGGCGGGCGGACCCGGCGGCGGTCCGGTGATGACGGCCATCACGCGCGCGACGATCTCGTCGCAGCGTGCGCCGGCAAAAGAGAAGGCGTCGCCGATGGCGACATCGATTTCGCGCGACAGGGCTTCGCGCAGCAGGCCCCGCGCGCGGAAGAAGCGGGAGCGAACCGTGGCCTCGGGAATGCCGAGTGCCGCGGCCACTTCCTCGATGCTCAGGTCCTCGACCGCGCGCAGCACGAAGACGGTACGAAACACCTCGGGCAGCGCGTCGATGCCCGCCTCGATCAGCTTGCGCGTCTCGCCTCGCATCGCGCTGCGTTCCGGTTGTTCATCGGGGTCTGCCTGCATCCACATGCCCTCCGGGGTATCGACTGGCTCGACCGCCGTGTCGAAGGGGATGACCTGGGCGCCGCCCCGCCGCCGCAAGCGTCCCAGGGCCTCGTTGGCCACGATGCGCACCAGCCAGGTCGAGAGCCTGGCCTCCGCACGAAAGGAGCCCAGCGCGCGCCACGCACGCAGATAAGCGTCCTGCAAGGCGTCCTGTGCGTCGTCGTCGTTCTTCAGGATGCTGCGGCCGGTGCGAAAGAGCAGCCGGTTGTGCCGCCGCATGATGAGCTGGAAGGCGAGGGCGTCGCCTTGCGCGGCTCGCGCGGCGAGCTCGTTGTCGGTCGGCGCCGCGGGGTCGTTGGCGTCCTGGATGCGTTCGAGCGTGTGCATGGTGGTGTCGTCGTGTTGCCCATTGGATGGACGGGGACGCATTCCTGTTCCCAGACGTAAATCGGCGAGCTGGACGACAATCCGCCCCTCAATGAACTTCCGACATGTTCCGGGCCGCTGGTGGCGGCTCCCGCTCCTGCTGCTGGCACTGTATTCATGGCAGCCGCTCGTGCACGCATCCGACATCTTCGGTTATGTCGACGACAAGGGCGTGGCCCACTTCGCCTCCGAGAAGATCGACGAGCGCTACCAGCTCTTCTTTCGAGGCGGCCAGGCTTTCGATACCGCCCAGGGCATCGGCTCGCTCGCGCGGGGCCGCGCGGGCGGCATCGATGGCAAGGTGCCGCGCGCGTCGCAATCGCTGCTCGCGTTGTTCGAGGCCTCGCCCAACTACAAGCCTGCCCAGAAGGCGCTGCGCGAAGCGGCACAGCGCCATGACATCGACTACGAGCTGCTCCAGGCGCTCGTCGCCACCGAGTCCGGCTTCGATGCGCGTGCGGTCTCGCCGAAGGGCGCGCTCGGCCTGATGCAGTTGATGCCGGCGACCGCGCAGCGCTATGGCGTCGGGGCCGACAAGCGCGGCTCGATCGAGAAGAAGCTCTTCGATCCGCACGTCAACATTGCCGCCGGTGCCCGCTACCTGCGCGACCTGATCGCAATGTTCCCCGGCGACATCGAGCTCGCGCTCGCCGCCTACAACGCAGGCGAGGGCGCGGTGCAGCGCGCGGGCAACAAGATCCCCAACTACCGGGAGACACAGAACTACGTGAAGACGGTGCTGCAGCTCTATGCCTACCTGAAGCCCTCGACGGCGTCAGGCAGAGGCAACGCGCCGGCCCGCGTGCGCATGGAGCTGGCGGCGCCGCGCGGCGGCGCAGCGGGGCGCGGGAACATGCCCTCGCCATCGAGCGCAATGCCTGCGTTGCCGGAACTGGCCGAGGCACCGCAGGCGGGCGACATGGATGCGAGCGGCGCGCCGCTGAAGCTGTCGGATCGGATCTCGAAGCAACGATGAGGGTCGCACCCGCGCCCGGGAGCTGATCGGTTGAGAGGGCGGGCACGGCCACTACACTTGCCGCTCCCACAAAGTCTCTCTCGCAATGGATTCCCAACCGCCCCTCGATTTCCAGAACCCCGAAGAGGACGGGGCCCTCACGCTGGCCGATTACGCGCAGACCGCGTACCTCGAATACGCGCTTTCGGTCGTCAAGGGCCGCGCGCTGCCAGATGTCAGCGACGGCCAGAAGCCGGTGCAGCGGCGCATCCTCTACTCGATGTCGCGCATGGGCCTCGGCTTCGGGGGCGCCAACGGCACCGTCGGCGCCAAGCCGGTCAAGAGCGCCCGCGTGGTCGGCGACGTGCTGGGCCGCTTCCACCCCCACGGCGACCAGGCCGCCTACGACGCGCTGGTGCGCATGGCCCAGGATTTCTCGCAGCGCTATCCGCTGGTCGACGGCCAGGGCAACTTCGGCAGCCGCGACGGTGACGGCGCCGCGGCCATGCGCTACACCGAGGCGCGGCTGTCGCGCATCACCAGCCTGCTGCTCGACGAAATCGACGAGGGCACGGTCGACTTCATTCCCAACTACGACGGGTCCACCGAAGAGCCGCGCCTGCTGCCCGCGCGGCTGCCCTTCACGCTGCTCAACGGCGCCAGCGGCATCGCGGTCGGCCTGGCCACCGAGATCCCCAGCCACAACCTGCGCGAGATCGCCGACGCGTGCGTGGCGCTCATCAAGACCAACGGCAAGCTTTCCGACGAGGAACTGCTTGCGCTCGTGCCCGGCCCCGACTATCCCGGCGGCGCGCAGATCATCAGCGGCCCGGCGGACATCGCCGAGGCCTACCGAACGGGCCGCGGCTCGCTCAAGGTGCGCGCGCGCTGGAAGATCGAGGAACTCGCGCGCGGCCAGTGGCAACTGGTCGTCAACGAACTGCCGCCCGGCGTCAGCACGCAGAAGGTGCTGGAGGAAATCGAGGAGCTCACCAACCCCAAGGTCCGTGCCGGCAAGAAGGCGCTGACGGCCGAGCAGACCCAGCTCAAGGCGGCCGTGCTCGCGGTGCTCGACGTGGTGCGCGACGAGTCGAGCAAGGACGCGCCGGTACGCCTGGTCTTCGAGCCCAAGACCTCGCGCATCAGCCAGGAGGAGTTCATCACCACACTGCTGGCGCAGACCTCCCTGGAGAACTCGGCCCCCATCAATCTCACCATGGTGGGCATCGACGGCAAGCCGACGCAGAAGTCGCTGCGCCAGATGCTCAACGAGTGGATCGCCTTCCGCGAGATCACGGTGGAGCGCCGCTCGCGCCATCGGCTCGGCAAGGTGCAGGACCGCATCCACATCCTGGAGGGCCGGCAGCTGGTGCTGCTCAACATCGACGAGGTGATCGCGATCATCCGCGCCGCGGAGGATCCGAAGGCTGCGCTGATCGCGCGCTTCGAGCTCAGCGAGCGGCAGGCCGAAGACATCCTCGAGATCCGGCTGCGCCAGCTGGCACGGCTGGAGGCGATCAAGATCGAGCAGGAGCTCAAGGGCTTGCGCGAGGAGCAGAAGAAGCTCGAGGACATCCTCGCCAGTCCGGCCGCACTGCGCCGCCTGCTGGTCAAGGAGATCGAGGCCGACGCGAAGAGCTTCGAGGACCCGCGCCGCACGCTGATCCAGGCCGAGAAGCGCGCCGTGGCCGAGGTGCGCGTGGTCGACGAGCCGGTGACGGTGATCGTCTCGCAGAAGGGCTGGGTGCGCACGCAAAAGGGCTGGGCCAGCGAGCGCGCGGCCGGCGCCGCTGCGCCCGAGTACAGCTTCAAGTCCGGCGACGCGCTCTACGGCGCCTTCGAGTGCCGTTCGGTCGACACGCTGCTGGTCTTCGGCACCGCCAAAGACAAGAGCGTTCGCGTCTACAGCGTGGCCGTGGCGTCGCTGCCGGGTGGGCGCGGCGACGGCCAGCCGGTAACCACGCTGATCGACCTCGACAGCGGCACGCACGTCGCGCACTACTTCGCGGGGCCATCCGGCGCTGCGCTGCTGTTGTCCAATACGGGCGGCTACGGCTTCATCGCCTCGGTCGAGAACATGATCTCGCGCCAACGCGGCGGCAAGGCCTTCATCGATGTGGGCGAGGGCGAGCAGCTGTGCCGGCCCTCGCTGGTGGGCGGGGCGAGCGGTGCCGAGCCGATGCCGGCGGCCACCCACGTCGCCTGTGCTTCGACGGGCGGGCGCATCCTGACCTTCGAGATCCTGGAGATGAAGGCGCTACCGAAGGGCGGCCGCGGGCTCACGCTGATCGACCTCGATGCCAAGGACACGCTGGCCGGCGCCGCCGCCTATACGCGCAGCGTGAAGATCGAAGGCATCGGCCGCGGCGGCAAGGAACGCGAGGAGACGCTGGAGATCCGCAGCCTCAACAACGCGCGCGGCAGCCGTGCGCGCAAGGGCAAGGCGGCGGACCTGGGCTTCAAGCCGACCAGTGTCGTGCGCGTGCTCTGAGGAAATCAACGCATGGACTTCGGCCCGATCGGCCTCTTCGTCCTCATCGTGACCAGTGCCGCGAGCTTCCTGCTTGCGCGCTGGCTCTCGAAGCGGCGGCGCGACTCGAAGCGCGAGCGCGAGCGCCGCACCGAGGAGGCCGCGCAGAGCCGCCAGGTGCGGAGGGCGCGTGAGCGCAGGCAACAGCGACGCTGAGCGGGGCTGCCTGAAGACCGGTCCTGCGACCGCCGCATTCGAAGCTCGCCCTTCTACCTGAGCCCTTCCCACCAAAGCGCATTGGCGCGCGGCCTTCCGACCGTCAGCACCTCCCCGATCACCGGCGTCGCAAGGTCGATCTTCTTCGTCTGCGCCAGCTTCGCGATGCGGTCCAGCGGATCGTGCCACGTGTGGAAGGCGAGGTCGAAGGTGCTGTTGTGCACCACGTACAGCACCTTGCCGCGCAGGTCCTCGAAGGCACGCACGCTCTCTTCGGGCGTCATGTGGACCGCGGGCCAGTAGGCGTCGTAGGCGCCGTTCTCCATCAACGCCAGGTCGAAGCCGCCGAAGCGCTCGCCGATCTGGCGGAAGCCCGAGAAATAGCCCGAGTCGCCGCTGTAGAAGATGCGCTGGCCGCCGCTCTCGACGATCCACGAAGCCCAGAGCGTCTTGTTGCGGTCGGTGAGCGTGCGGCCCGAGAAATGCTGGGCCGGCGCGGCCGTGAGCCGTACTCCCTCGTGCTCGGTGGCCTGCCACCAGTCGAACTCGGCCACGCGCTCGGGCGGCACGCCCATCTCCAGCAGGCGGGCACGCACGCCCAACGGGACGAAGTAGCGCTGCACGCGCTGCGCCAGGTACTCGATGGTCGGCACGTCGAGGTGGTCGTAGTGGTCGTGCGAAAGGATCAGGCCCTCGATGGGCGGCAACTGCTCGAGCCGCAGTGGCGGCTTGTGGAATCGCTTCGGCCCTATGAACGAGAAGGGCGAGGCGCGCTCACCGAACACCGGATCGATCAGCCAGTACTTGCCGCGCAGCTTGAGCAGGTGCGAGGAATGGCCGAGGCGGATCACGTGGTTGGCGTCGCGGTCCAGTGCTTCGAGCTGCGCCGGGTCGAGCGCCTGCACAGGGATCGGATCGACTGGCACGGTCCCGGTCTTGGTGCCGCCCAGGAAGCGCGACCAGATCTTCCATGCACTGGCCGAGGGCAGGGCCTGGGGGTTGGGCAGGTTCTGGAAGCCGCAGTCCTTGAACTGCGGGGAAGCCGCGTAGGGCGTCTCGCAGGCGCTGCTCGCGGTGCTTGCGCAGCCGGCGACCAGCCCGAAGGCCGCGGCCAGGATGAGGCTCTTGCAGAGGAGGGCGGTGGTCATCGGTGGCTCGGAAGAGGAGAGGGCTGTTGCGGCGACGGCCGAGCTTACCTGTGATCCGGCATAGGCCGTTCGCGGCATTGCCGGCCCCTGCGAGGCATGAAATATTCCGTGCGGAACGACGAGGAGCCGCATGGACGAAGCGATCCGCAAGCTGGTCACGGCCCGCCGCGAGGCGCTCTCGGGGGCCGATGACGGCAGGCGGCCGTGGGGCCTGGCGCTGTCGGGCGGCGGCATCCGCAGCGCGACCTTCTGCCTCGGCCTGCTCAAGTCGCTGGCCGCGCGCCGGCAACTGCTCGAGTTCGACCTGGTCTCCACGGTCTCGGGCGGCGGCTACATCGGCGCCACGCTGGGACGGCTGTGCACCAACGCGAAATCGGCCGAGGAGGTGCGCGAGATCGAGCGCGCCTTCGGCGACGTCGACCGCGCGCGTTTCGGCTGGTGGCTGCGCGGCAACGGCCGCTACCTGATCCCCGGGGGCCTGCGCGATACGCTGTTTGCAGGTGCGCTCTACCTGCGCAACCTGCTGGGCACGCACATCGAGATCGCGATCGCCGCCAGCCTGATCGGCATGGTGCTGGCCGCCATCAACCTGGTGCTGTGGGACTCGGTGTTCCGAGCGGTCGACCTCAACAGCGTGCCGCCCGACTCGGTGGTCGGCGTCAGCGACCTGGGCAGCGTGCATTCGCTGCGCCTCCTGGTGCAGTGGGCGACGCAATGGCCGACGCTGTGGTTCACGCTGGTGGGGCCCTTCATCGCCTCGATCGTGCTGGCCTGTGCCTATTGGTCGGTACGCGACCGGAGATCCACGGTATCGATGCTGCTGCAGGTGGGGATGTGGTGTGCACTCGCCGCAGGGGCCTGCTGGGTCGGACCGCAGTTGGTCCGCCACTACAGCGGGCCGGGATGGCCGGCCCCGGCGTTCGTGGGCTTCGCATCGTGCTGGGTGCTCGCGCTGCTGTGGGTGCTGTGGCGCAGCCGGAAACGTTCGCCCGCGCAGTTGCGCAACGACCTGACCGACGCGCTCGCTTCGGTGATCAACACCGCGCTGCTGATCGTGATGCTGGGCCTGCTCGACCGGGTCGGATGGTGGATCGCAGCCGAGAGCCAAGACATGCGTGCCTCCTACGGCGCCGCCTTGCTGCTGGTGGCGGCGGCGCTGCGCGGCGTGCTGCCGATGATGCTGTCTCAGAAGCAGCAGGCACCCGGCATCGGCAAGACGCTGATGCTCAGCATTGCGAGCCTGGCAGGCTTGCTGCTGGCCTTCTGCCTCGCGGCCTGGTGGGTGGGCGTGGTGTATGCGGCGACGCTGCTGCCGGTGTTCACGCCGTCCGGGTTGGACTTCTCGCGCGGCTGGGTCTGGCTGGGCACGATTTTCGTCATCGTCTTCAGCTACGCGCTGGTGACGGGGCGCAACTTCGGCTTCCTCAACGTCTCCTCGCTGCACATGTTCTACAAGGCGCGGATCGTGCGCGGCTACCTGGGCGCGGCCAACGCACGCCGCCTCGGCGCAAGCCCGACGGAGCAGGTCTCGGGGCTCGAGCCGCCGCAGGTGCCGGTCGGCGAGGTCGACCCGCAGGACGACATCTCCCAGCTCCACTATGCGCCGCACCTGCACGGCGGTCCGGTGCACCTGGCCAACGTCTGCATCAACCAGACGCACGACACCAAGCAGAAGCTCTTCAACCGCGACCGGCGCAGCCTGCCGCTGACCATCGGTCCACAGGGCTGGATGCAGGCCGGCGGCGCGGGCTGGGCGCAGGCGCGCGGCGATGGCGCGCTCACCCTGGGCGCATGGACCGCGATCTCGGGCGCAGCCTTCGCGCCCGGCCTCGGCCGCCTGACCAAGCGCGGCATTGCGGCGTTGTCGGTCTTCGCCGGCCTGCGCCTGGGCTACTGGTGGAACAGTGCCGAAGCGGGCATCGTGCAGCGCGGTGCCGCGGTGCATGGCAGCCCGCTGCTGATGAAGACGCGCTTCATGCTGCTCGAATGCTTCGGCGTCTTTCCCGGCAGCAGCTCCGCCAACTGGTACCTGAGCGACGGCGGCCACTTCGAGAACACCGGCGCCTACACGCTGCTGCGCCAGGAGGCCGCGCTGATCGTGGTCGCCGATTGCGGCGCCGACCCGGACTACCGGTTCTGCGATCTGGAGATCTTGATTCGCCGCGCGCGCATCGACCTCAATGCCGAAATCACCTTCATGAAGCCGCGGCCCGACGCCGACTGGGCGCACCTGGGCGCCTTCGGTTCCCTCAACGACCTGGCCTCGACCCAGAGCCAGGCTTGCCTGGCGCTGGCGCAGGTGCGCTATGCCAGCGGGGCGACCGGGCAGATCGTGCTGGTCAAGCCCAATGTTTCGGCTGCCCTGCCGGTGGACCTGGTGAACTTCAAGGCCGCCAATCCGCTGTTCCCGCAGCAGCCCACCACCGACCAGTTCTTCGACGAGGCGCAGTGGGAAAGCTATTTCCGCCTCGGTGCCGAGATCGGCACGCGCCTCGAGGGCGACATGCTGGCGCAGGTGGCGGCGGGCGCCCCCGGCATGTTCGTGCCGGATGACGGGCAGCCGCAGCCAATCATGAAGGCCGCTCCGACGGGCGACGGCAAGGCGCCGGACAAGGACAGCGCCACCGCGGCCGCCGTGGGGTCGATGAGCCGACTGCAGGCACGCGTGATGCGGGCGGGCGCGGTGACCGCCTCTGTCGGCATCGGGACCGCCGCGACCTTCGCCGTCGCGGCCTGGCAGGGCATCGACAGCTGGCGCGCGCAGCGGGCCGAGACGGAGAAGGCAGAGAACAGCTCCTTCAAGGAACTGACCGAGCACTGGGCCCGCCTGCAGGCGAGCGCATCGAACAGCGAGGCGTCCGCCCAGTTGGCCGCCGAACTGCTGCGCACTGGCGACCTGCTGTGCCGCGAAGGGCGCGACAACTTCATGGCCAAGTTCCGGCTCTCGGTGCGTATCGTGGATGACGCCAAGCAGGCCTGCGCCAGGGCGCCCGCCGAGCAGCGTACGCCGGCCTGCGCGCGCCTGCTCGATGCAGGCAACGGCATCGACTGCCTGCAGCCCGCGCAGGCGCCGCCCTGCGCGCCGCGCTACTGGGCCCGCGACTACACCGGCCAGGTCGGCTCCAAGCAGAACTGCAGCGGCATCCTGCCCGCGCCCTGGCCCGCGGTGGTGTGGCTGCGCGACCGCATCCGGGACGTGGGCCCGGACGAGGTGCCGATCGGATCGGCCCCGCCCGCGGCCGGTCCCGCAGTGCAACCCTATCCGAACGCTGCCCCCGGCCCGGGCGTCGAGCCCTCGAACGGGACCGAAGCGCCCCCGCCGCCGCCGCCACCGCCTGCCGCCGACATCTGCGCTGGCACGGTGGTCTACATCCAGCTCTACGGTCCCGCGCTGCGCGACCGGGCGCGCAGCTGGCGCGGCCCTTGGCGCACGCTGGGCGCCTCGGTGCCGCCCCTCGAAGATGTGCTGAGCACCTCGCGCCGGGCCGGGCGCTCGCCGCCGGTCGGCCATCCGGAGCCGACCATCATCATCCGCGACGAGAAGACCCGGCCCTGCGCCGAGGCACTGATCCAGACCGCTGCCTCGCCGACGGGCCAGCCCTGGGCGATCAAACTGCGACCGCAGGGCGGCGCCGAGACGAAGAACAACATCGAAGTGTGGCTGCCGCGCACCGGCGGGCCACTGGCGAACTGAAGGCATGGGCCTGCTGAATTGGCACGCAGGCCCGTACGAAACTTCAGTCCGACCCAGGCCGCCACACCCGCCCCAGCACCGCGAGCCGGCTCCTGAAGCTGTGCCGCTCGTCCGAGAGCGCGTCGATGAAGTCCGAGAGCCGCTTGGACTTGATCATGGTGTAGAAGGTCAGCCACGTCGTGAGGCCGCCCACGACGCCGAACCACAGCAGCTTCCGCCACAGCGGTGCGTCCGCTTCGGCCAGCAGGTTCATCCCGAGGAAGCCGGTGGTGATGGTGCCGATCAGCCCGAACAGCGTGACCACCGTGAGGCGCACCACCGTGTTCGCTTGCCGCCGCAGGCTGTCGGCGTCCAGGTAGGTGTTCATGTCGGCGATGCGCTCCTTGACCTCTTCATAGAGGGGGTCGAGCGCCAGGTGCGTGGTGCACAGGCGCGACAGGGCGCGCACCTGCGCCTGTTCCGAGATCTCGTGGAACCAGTAGCGGTGGGTAAAGCGCAGGAAGCCTTCGAAGCTTGCGCGGATCGCGCGCTTGAAGAGTTTGACGCTCGCCAGGTCGTGCACGTCGAGCCGCCGCAGTGCCTCGACCAGGCGATCGGAAAACATCAGCAGCGCCGCCTTCTGGAAATGCGCGATGAGGAACACCAGGAAGTGCTGGTGCCGGAACTGCGCCAGCACACCGCGGTCGCGGCAGCAGAAGTACTCCGAATCCGCCACGCCGACCACCACCAGCGAGCGGCCGCTGCACAGGTAGCGCGTGTTCGGTGCGCTCCCCGCATCGACCCAGAAGCGGTCGTAGCAGTAGCGCTGTTCGAAATCGGCCAGGTGTTCCTCCGGAAAAGGCTGGGGCCCGCTGCCGCCCACGGCGGGCTCGGCGGCGCCTGTCACCAGCGCCAGCCGGATGAAGTCGCTGCGCGAGAGGCGGCGCGGATCGTCGAGGGCCAGGTAGGCCATCAGCGGCATGCGGTAGTACTCGAGTTGGCGAAAGCGCAGCGCGCCGGCCTCGCCCGAATGGTCGCTGACCAGCGGCTGCATCAACCAGGCCCAGTGCGCTGCGATGCGCGGCGCGCGGTGCTCGGCCACGTGTTCGAGGAAGAGGTCGCGCTGCTGCGCATCGGAGCTCGCGAGCACGCGGCCGCCGGCGTCCAGCCACTCGACGCTGGCCATGCAGTGCAGCGCCGTGCCGTGCGTGTCCCATCCACCGGGGTAGGCGCGGCCGAAGCGGTAGAGGACCTCCTGCGCCTGCGGCAAGCTCAGGTCGTCCACGCCGACCTCCATGTTGAGCATCACCACGTCGACGTCGAAGAAGAAGTAGAGGTCCGTGTGCACCACATGGAGCGTGATGGGCGCATCGCCCGGACGCGCGACGACACGGACGGCCGCGAGGTCGCGCCGGCGAAAGATGCGCATCGGCGACTCCCCGCCCGTGCCGCCTGCCTCCCGGCCGCGGCGGCCGTCGCCGTAGAGGAACCGCTGCACATAGGGCAGGAAGCTCACGAACTCGTTGTAGTGGCGCTCGTGGAAGCCTTCGCTGTTGCCCGTGTATTCGTCGACCTCCTCGCGCCAGGGGGAGGCATCGCCCATCTCCGTCAACAGCTGCCAGGGACTGCGCCGTTGCAACTGCTGCCCCTGCACCGGCATCAGGCGCAGCGGCCACAGCAGGGTGGCGCGCAAATGACGTACGGCGGGCGCCGCGCCGGTAGTTGCCGCCTGCGTCGCAGCTTCTGCCGTTGGAGTGATTTGCTGCATGGCGCGAGTGTAGGCATGCGCATGGCGCGCGGCTGACGACAGAGCGGTTTAGGGAAATCCCTGATCCACGCTGAAACCGGTTTCAGTACACTGACGCAAGCCTTCGAGAATGCCTTTCGGTGCCGCTGCAACGCAAGCGCCACAGGCTCCCAGACCCTCATTCAAAGTGAACTACCAATTCCAGTTCGACGCCGTCTTCGCCGCCTGGCCGCTGCTGCTGAAGGGCACCTGGATCACGATCCAGCTCTCGCTCGTGGCCACGCTGCTGGGCCTGGTGGTGGCGGTCTTCTGCGCCTGGGGCAAGACCTCCGGGCCGGGCTGGCTGCGCTTCATCATCAACGCCTACATCGAGGTGATCCGCAACACGCCTTTCCTGGTGCAGCTGTTCTTCTTTTTCTTCGCGCTGCCGGCCATCGGGCTGCGCTGGTCGCCGTACACGGCCGCGCTCACCGCGATGGTGGTGAACCTCGGCGCCTACGCGACCGAGATCATCCGCGCCGGCATCGAGTCCATTCCCAAGGGGCAGATCGAAGCCGGCCGGGCGCTCAACCTGAAGCCGTGGGAGATCTTCCGCTTCGTGATCATCAAGCCCGCGCTGAAGGCCATCTACCCGGCGCTCACCAGCCAGTTCATCCTGCTGATGCTGAGTTCAGCGGTCGTGTCGGTGATCTCGGCCGACGACCTCACCTCGGTCGCGGCCAACCTGCAGTCGCAGACCTTCCGCAGCTTCGAGATCTACATCGTGGTCGCCGGCATCTACCTGGCGCTCGCGCTGCTGTTCTCGGCGCTGTTCAAGCTGATCTACCGGCGCACGCTCAACTACCCGGACCGGCGCTGAGGCATTGTCATCCATGCGTACTTTCGGCTTTCCTGATTTCCTCTTCATCCTCGAGGCCGCCAAGTGGACCTTGGCGCTGTCGCTGATCGCCTTCATCGGCGGTGCGATCCTGGGGCTGGTCATCGCGCTGGCGCGCACGTCCGAAAGCAGGGCGGCGCGCGTGCTCTCCACCGGCTTCATCCAGGTCTTCCAGGGCACACCGCTGTTGCTGCAACTGTTCCTGATCTTCTTCGGCGCGCCGGTGCTCGGCTTCGACATCAACCCGTGGATCGCCGCCGGCGTGGCGCTGGTGCTCAACAGCGCGGCCTTTCTCGGCGAGATCTGGCGCGGCTGCATCGAGGCCATTCCGCGCGGCCAGACCGAGGCCGCCCATGCGCTCAACCTCGGCTATGCGAGCCGCATGCGCGACGTGGTGCTGCCGCAGGCCTTCAAGATCGCGCTGGCGCCGACGGTGGGCTACGTGGTGCAGATCATCAAGGGGACCTCGCTCGCCGCGATCATCGGCTTCACCGAGGTCACGCGCGCCGGGCAGATCATCAACAACGCGACCTTCCAGCCGCTGTACGTGTTCACCACGGTGGCGGCCATCTACTTCGTCATCTGCTGGCCGCTGTCTTTGATGGCGGCGCACATGGAGCGCAAGCGTGCCCGGGCACTGGCGCGCTGAGCTTGCTTCCTTCTTTTCCATTCAATCCAAGGAGACCCCTTCCATGACTTTCCTCACCACCCGCCGTGCCGCCATCGCCGCCCTGGGCCTGGGCGCCGCGCTGACCGCCTTTGCACCGCTCGCCTCGGCCCAGTCCGTGGCCGACATCAAGAAGAAGGGCGAAGTCACGATCGGCATGCTGGTCGACTTCCCGCCTTACGGCACCACCAACGCGCAGAACCAGCCCGATGGCTACGACGCCGATGTCGCCAAGCTGCTGGCCAAGGACTGGGGCGTCAAGGCCAACATCGTGCCGGTCACCGGTCCGAACCGCATCCCCTTCCTGCTGACCAACAAGGTCGACCTCCTGGTGGCTTCGCTGGCGGTGACGCCCGAGCGCGCCAAGCAGGTGCAGTTCTCGCAGCCCTATGCCGCGGCCACCATCGTTCTCTACGGCAAGAAGGGCGCCAACATCAAGGGTGCGGCCGACCTGAAGGGGGTGCGCGTCGGCGTGGCGCGCGCCAGTACGCAAGACGTGGCGGTGACCAAGGCCGCGCCCGAGGGCACCGAGATCCGCCGCTTCGACGACGACGCCTCGGCCATGCAGGCGCTGATCTCGGGCCAGGTCGACGCCATCGGCTGCTCCGTCACCGTGGCCGCGCAGATCGCCAAGCGGGTGCCTGCCGACACGTTCGAGAACAAGTTCACCCTGGTGCAGCAGGCCATGGCCATCGCCATGCGCCCCGGCCAGGACGACCTGCTGAAGAACGTCAACGAGTTCGTGTCGAAGAACACGGCCAACGGCGAGCTCAACAAGCTGTACAACAAGTGGCTGCAGACGGACCTGCCCAAGCTCAACTGAGCTTGCGCATGGAGAAGAACAGAGACAGGAGCGCATCCTCATGACGGACGCAGTCGCGACCCACGCCGGCGCCGAGCCCATCATCCGCATGGAAGGGGTGAACAAGTGGTACGGCACTTTCCAGGTGCTGACCGGCATCGACCTGTCGGTGCGCACCGGCGAGCGCATCGTGATCTGCGGGCCCTCGGGTTCCGGCAAATCCACGCTCATCCGCTGCATCAACCGGCTCGAGACGGTACAGAAGGGCAAGATCGTGGTCGACGGCATCGATCTCACGGCCGGCGGGAAAAACGTCGATGCCGTGCGTGCCGAGGTCGGTATGGTGTTCCAGCAGTTCAACCTGTTCCCCCACCTGACCATCCTCCAGAACTGCACGCTGGCGCCCATGCGATCGCGCGGCATGTCGAAGGAAGAGGCCGAGCAGGTCGCAATGAAGTACCTGGCGCGGGTGCGCATTCCGGAGCAGGCCCACAAGTACCCGAGCCAGCTCTCCGGCGGCCAGCAGCAGCGGGTGGCCATCGCGCGGGCGCTGTGCATGTCGCCCAAGATCATGCTGTTCGACGAGCCGACTTCCGCGCTCGATCCCGAGATGGTCAAGGAAGTGCTGGACACGATGATCGGCCTGGCCGAGGACGGCATGACCATGCTGTGCGTGACGCACGAGATGGGCTTCGCGCGCAGCGTGGCCGATCGCGTGATCTTCATGGCCGACGGCAAAATCATCGAGCAGGCGCCGCCGCAGGCATTCTTCGGCAGCCCCAAGCACGAGAAGACGCGGCAGTTCCTGGGTCAGATCCTCAGTTCGCACCAGGCATCATGAGTTCTCCCCCAGGTTGGCCCACTTCGTGTGGCCGCCCACCCCCTCACCGGGGGCAACACCAGCGGCCCGGCAAAGCCGGTTCCGCGGTGTTCCCCGAAGGAGAGATGTCGATATGAACGTCCTCGTTTCCTTGTCTTCCTTTGGTGCGGCCGAGGTGGGGCGGCATGGGCAGCTTTGGTGTACGCGGCTGGCGCTGGAGGCAGGGGCTGACAGCGTGGAGGTGCGCGGCGAGCTGTTGCGCAACGCGTCCGCGGAGCTGCCTGAATTGGCGGGCCTGGCCTCCGTCTATTCGAGTCCGGAGGGACTGTGGTCGGACAACGGCGCGCTGGATGAGGGGGCGCTCGCGCGCGGCCTGGCGGCGGTGGGCGTCCTGCGCGCGCATCGGCTCAAGATGTCCATCGGCGGCTACGCTGCAGGATCGCAGGGCTCGCTGGCGCGGCTCAGGGAACTGCTCCATGAACAGGCGCCCGAGGTCGAGCTGTTGATCGAGAACGACCAGACGGCACGGGCCGGCACGCTGCCCGCGCTGCAGGGCTTCTTCAGCGCGGCCGATTCGGCAGGGCTCGACCTGGGCATGACCTTCGACATGGGCAACTGGCACTGGCTGGGCGAATGCCCGCTCGCCGCGGCCCAGGCACTGGCGCCGCGGGTGCGCTATGTGCACTGCAAGGGCGTACAGCGCCTGCCGGCCAAATGGGTCGCGGTACCGCTGGCCGAGTCGATGGCGCCGTGGCGTGCGGTACTGCGGGCCTTGCCCGCGGATGTGCCGCACGCCATCGAATACCCCCTGGTCGGCGACGATCTGCTCGCCGTCACGCGCGAGCAGATCGCGCAGATCCGTTCGGTTCGCTGAAAGCTGCGCGATGACGAATTCTGCCTTCGATGTCGCCCTGTTCGGCGAAGCAATGCTGCTGCTGGTCGCCGACCAGCCCGGACCGATCGAGAACGCGACCGCTTTCCACAAGCGCACGGCCGGCGCCGAGACCAACGTCGCGATCGGCCTGTCGCGCCTGGGCCTGAAGGTCGGCTGGGCCAGCCGGCTCGGCACCGATTCGATGGGCCGTTCGCTGCTGGCCACCATGCAGGCCGAAGGCATCGACTGCTCGCACGTGACCAGCGATCCGTCGCAGCGCACCGGCTTCCAGTTCAAGGGCCGCGTGACCGACGGCAGCGATCCGCCGGTCGAGTACCACCGCAAGGGCTCGGCCGCGAGCCACATGGGCCCGGCCGACGTCGACGAGGCCTGGCTGCGCTCGGCGCGGCACCTGCATGCGACCGGCGTGTTCGCTGCCATCTCCGACACCAGCCTGCAGGCATCCTTGAAGGCGATGGAGGTGATGCGCGCGGCCGGCCGCACGATTTCCTTCGATCCCAATCTGCGGCCGACGCTGTGGTCCTCGACCGAGACCATGCGCCACTGGATCAACGAGCTGGCGTCCCGCGCCGACTGGGTGCTGCCTGGCATGGAAGAAGGCCTGCTGCTTACCGGTCAGTCCACGCCTGAAGGCGTGGCGCGCTTCTACCGCGAACGCGGTGCCAAGCTGGTGGTGGTCAAGCTCGGTGCGCAGGGTGCCTACTACGACAGCGATGCCGCGGGCACCGGCCAGGTCGACGGCTTTCCTGTGGCGCAGGTGGTCGACACCGTCGGCGCCGGCGACGGCTTCGCCGTGGGCGTGATCAGCGCGCTGCTGGAGGGCAGGGCGGTGCCGGAGGCAGTGCGCCGCGGCGCCTGGATCGGCGCTCGCGCAGTGCAGGTGCTGGGCGACACCGAAGGCCTGCCGACGCGGGCGCAACTCGAAGAGGCGAGGCTGTGATGCGCAGGAAGAAAGTGCTGGTCTTTCGCGAACTCCCCGACGACCAATTGGCGCGCCTGCAGGCCGCGCACGAAGTCACCGTCGCCAACCCGCGGATCGCTGCGCAGCTCGGCGCCTTCGAAGCCGCGCTGCCCGAGGCCCAGGGCCTGATCGGCTCCAGCTTTCCGGTCGACGAGGCGCTGCTCGCGCGTGCGCCCAAACTGGAGGTGATCTCCAGCGTCTCGGTCGGCGTCGACAACTACTCGCTGGCTGCCCTGCATGCGCGCGGGATCCTGCTGTGCCACACGCCCGGCGTGCTCGACGAGACGGTGGCCGACACCGTCTTCGCGCTGCTGATGGCGACCAGCCGCCGCGTGGTCGAGTTGTCGAACCTGGTGCGGGAGGGCCGCTGGACCAGGAATATCGACGAGGCGCTGTTCGGCTGCGACGTGCACGGCAAGACGCTCGGCCTGCTCGGCTTCGGCCGCATCGGCCAGGCCATCGCCAGGCGTGCGGCCCTGGGCTTCGGCATGCCGGTGCTCTACCACGCGCGGCGCGCCGTCGACCTGGCGGAGCAGGCGCCCGAGCTGCTGGGCCGCGCCGCGCACACGCCGCTCGACGAGCTGCTGGCACGCGCCGACATCGTGGTCGCCATGCTGCCGCTGTCGGACAGCACGCGCGGCATGATCGATGCGCGCGTGTTCGCCCGCATGAAACCCGGCGCGATCTTCATCAACGGCGGGCGTGGCGCCACGGTGCAGGAGCCCGCGCTGCTGGCTGCGCTCGACCAGGGCACGCTGCGGGCCGCGGGCCTCGATGTGTTCGCGACCGAGCCGCTGCCCCACGATTCACCGCTGCGCACCCATCCGCGCGTGACGCCGCTGCCGCACATCGGCTCGGCCACGTACGAGACGCGGCATGCCATGGCCGAGCTGGCGACGACCAACCTGCTGAAGGCGCTGGCCGGCGAGCGGCCCGTCGCGGCCTACGACACGGCCTTCGCGTGAGTCTGAAGAAGCCTTCACGAGCAACCATTGCCGACGTGGCGAAGGAGGCCGGTGTCTCCAAGGCCACTGTCTCCCGCTTCCTGAACCACCGCGATCGCCTGCTCAGCGCCGACATCGCCAAGCGAGTGGAGGCCGCCGTCGCCAAGCTGGCCTACACGCCCAGCCCGATGGCGCAGGCCCTGAGCCATGGCCGCTCGCGCCTGATCGGCCTGATCGTGGCCGACATCACCAACCCCTATTCGGTGGCCGTGCTGCGCGGTGCCGAGAAGGCCTGCCAGGAGGCCGGCTACCTGGTAATGCTGTTCAACCTGGGCAACGACATCGATCGCGAGCGAGAGGCGATCGACGCGCTCGCCGGCTACCAGGTCGATGGCTTCATCCTGAACACGCTCGGCCGCGGCGCGGGGCTGGTCGATGCGGACGCGCTGCACGGCAAGCCTGCGGTGCTGGTCGATCGCCGGCATGCCGGCATGCACACCGACTTCGTCTCGCTCGACAACCCCGCCGCAATGAAGGCTGCCTGTGGCCACCTGGTCGAGGGCGGCTATCGCGAGTTGCTCTATATCACCGAGCCGTTGAAGGGCGTGAGCTCGCGGCGCGAGCGCACCGCGGCCTTCTGCGATTGCGTCGCGGCGCACCAGCCGCGCGTGTCCGGGGAGGTGTTCGAAAGCAGCGGCGAGGACAACGATGCGCTCGACGCCGCCCTGCGCGCCGTGCGCAAGCGTGCCGGGCGAGGGCGCCGCGCCGCCGTGCTGTCCGGCAACGCGGTCGTGACCCTGCGCGTGGCCTCGGCGATGGCGCGCCTGGGCTGGCACTTCGGCGTCGAGCTTGGCTTCGTGGGCTTCGACGATCCCGAATGGGCGCCGTTGATCGGCCCGGGCCTCAGCACCATCGCTCAGCCCACCGATGCGATCGGCCGGACCGCGGCAAGCTGCCTGATCGAGCGCCTGCGCGGGCTCGAGGGACCGCCGAGGCAGATGTTGCTGCCGGGGGAGCTGGTGGTGCGCGGGTCGTCGGGCGCGCGATAGCCGGCGTCATCGCGAGGCATTGCGCTCGCGCCCCGAACGGCAATGCGTCGCATGGCCTGGCGGGCACCGAGCATTCGACGCAGGCGACCCGACGTTCCGCTTGCATCACGGCGCTTTCCTGACGCTTTGGCGGCTTCCGCCTGCCAGGCCTCGCACCTACAGTGTTCGCATGAATGCGAAAAGAGGTGCGCGATGAACCCGACCGACAACGACAGGTTTCAGAAGGTCCTGGTGCTGGGCGCCGGCAAGGTGGGCAGCACGGTGGCCGACATGGTGGCCGAGTACCACCACCTGCCGGTGACTTTGGCGGATCGCACGCTGCCGCTTGCGAAGCTTGGCGACCACGGGATCGCACGCGTCGTGCTCGACGTGGAAGAGGACGTCGCGCTCGCGGCGGTGATGGCCGGCCATCAGGTTGTCATCAATGCCTTGCCTTTCCATCTGGCCGCGCGTGTCGCCGCGGCCGCCTGCGCACAGGGCCTGCATTACTTCGACCTGACCGAGGACGTGGCGGCCACAGCCGCCATCCGCGCGCTGGCGCCCAGCGCCGACACGGTGCTGATGCCGCAATGCGGCTTGGCGCCGGGCGTGATCGGCATGCTCGGCATGCAGCTGGCCGGTCGCTTCGACACGCTGCGCGACCTGCACCTGCGCGTGGGTGCGCTGCCGCGCCATGCAACCAACCGCCTGCGCTACGCCTTCACCTGGAGCATCGACGGCCTCATCAACGAGTACTGCAATCCCTGCGCCGCGATCGTGCAAGGCCAGCCGGTGTCGGTGCAGCCGCTCGAAGGGCACGAGACGCTGCTGCTCGAAGGCGAGGCCTACGAAGCCTTCCACACCTCCGGCGGGCTGGGCACGCTGGCCGAGACACTGGCGGGCCGGGTGCGCAACCTCGACTACAAGACGCTGCGCTACCCGGGGCATCGCGACGCGATGGACTTTCTGCTGCATGACCTGCGACTGGTCGAGCGGCGCGAGCTGCTGCGGCAGGTGCTGGAGCATGCTGTGCCGCACAGCCGCGACGATGTCGTGATCGTCTTCGCCTCTGCGACCGGGGAGCGCCACGGCCGCTTCGAGCAGTTGACGCGCATGGCGCGAATCCACGGCGGCCGGCTGCGCGGCGTGGACCGCACTGCCATCGAGCTCGCGACTGCGGCCGGGGTGGTCGGTGCGTTCGAGCTGCTGCGCGCCGGACGCCTGCCGGCACGCGGTTTCGTCGGGCAGGAACAAGTGGGGCTGGACGCCTTCCTGAGCACCCGCGTGGGCAGCTGCTATGCGGCGCTGAACGAGTCGGCCTCGACGCTGTCGCGAGCAACCGCGCGCCAGGGCCATGCGGCCGTCCATACTTGGCCGCCACCGATCCGGCACCGCCGAGCGAAGGAGGCCCGCCCATGAACCATGAAGAACACTCAGTCCTGTTCGAGCGCTGCGGCATCGCCGCCGAGCAGCGATCGGGCGGCAGCCTGTGCGTGCGGTCGCCCATCGACGGCGCCGAGATCGCCCGCCTGCACGAGACGCCGCTGGCCTCGGTGCCGGCGATGCTCGAGCAGGCCCAGTCCGCCTTCCGCCAGTGGCGCGAGGTGCCGGCACCGGCGCGCGGCGAGCTGGTGCGGCTCTGGGGCGAGGAACTGCGCGAGGCCAAGGCGTCGATCGGCCGCGTGATCTCGATCGAGGTGGGGAAGATTGCGCAGGAGGGCCTCGGCGAGGTGCAGGAGGCGGTCGACATCTGCGAATTCGCGCTCGGCCTCTCGCGGCAGCTCTACGGCAGGACCATTGTCTCGGAGCGCCCCGGCCACCGCATCATGGAGCAGTACCACCCGCTGGGGCCGGTGGCAGTGATCACCGCCTTCAACTTCCCGAGCGCAGTGTTCGCATGGAATGCCGCCATCGCGCTGGTGTGCGGCGACCCGGTGATCTTCAAGCCTTCGCAGAAGGCGCCGTTGTCGGGCCTTGCGACCTTCCGCGCGCTGGAGCGCGCCATCGCCCGTTTCGGCGAGCGTGCGCCAGCCGGACTGGCGCAGATCGTGATCGGCGGCGGCCTCCAGGCCGAGGCGCTGGTCGAGAGCCCGTTGATCCCACTGGTCTCGGCGACCGGCTCCACCCGCATGGGCCGCGCGGTAGGACCGCGCGTGGCGGCGCGTTTCGGGCGCCGCATCCTCGAACTGGGCGGCAACAACGCGATGGTCGTGACGCCCGACGCCGACCTCGACATGGCGGTGCGCGCCATCCTGTTCAGCGCGGTAGGCACGGCAGGCCAGCGCTGCACCTCGCTGCGGCGATTGATCGTCCACCGCAGCGTCAAGGACGCGCTGCTCGGCAAGCTGCTGCCGGCCTATGGAAGCCTGCGCATTGGCGATCCGCTGGAGGAGCGCACGCTGGTCGGGCCGCTGATCGATGAGGCCGCGTTCGGCGCAATGCAGGCCGCCATCGCAGAGGCAAAGGCGCAGGGCGGGCGCATCGTCACCGGCGGCGAGCGCGTGCTTGCGGAGCGGTTCGCGCGTGCCTGGTACGTTCGCCCCGCCATCGCGGAGATGCCGGCGCAGACCGAGGTAGTGCGACGCGAGACCTTCGCACCACTGCTCTACGTGATGGACTACGAAGGGCTCGACGACGCGATTGCCATGCACAACGACGTGCCGCAGGGCTTGTCTTCGTGCATCTTCTCCAACAATCTGCGCGAGATCGAACGCTTCATCTCGGCCGCGGGTTCCGACTGCGGCATGGCCAACGTCAATATCGGGCCGAGCGGCGCCGAGATCGGCGGCGCCTTCGGCGGCGAGAAGGAAACCGGCGGCGACCGCGAGAGCGGCTCGGATGCATGGAAGCAGTACATGCGCCGCAGCACCAACACCATCAACTTTTCGACCGAGCTGCCGCTGGCGCAGGGGATTCGCTTCGGCTGATTGCCCGGTTTGACTCCCTCTCCGCTGGCACGGGGCAGGGCTGAGGGCTCCGGGCGTTCAAAATGCACAAGCCTCCCTCGTTTCGCGCATGAGCTTCTTCGCCACGCATTGTTAGCCATCGGGAAACGGACAACTTCTCCACGCCGTCTTGGACGAACGGCGCAGCGCCTGCAGACTCGGTGCTGCTCAAACCGCAAGCCCGGGCTGCCCCGCAGGCCCAGGCTTTTCTTTTTCGAAGAACCCCTCACATGAATGCTCCCTGCACCACTTGCGACGGCGCCGTGCTCACGCCCGCGCATACGGAAGAAGCCTCGCGTTCCGCCTGGCTCGGAGTCGGCTCCATCGCCGTCGGCACCTTCGCCATGGTCACGACCGAGTTCCTGCCCATTGGCCTGCTGACCGATATTGCCGCCGGCCTCGGCACCTCCGACGGCACTGCGGGCCTGATGGTGACGATGCCCGGCGTGCTGGCCGCTTTCGCCGGACCGGCCCTGATCGTGGCCTCGGGCCGGCTCGACCGGCGCACGGTGATGATCGCGCTCAGCGCGCTGCTGGTGGCTTCGAACTTCCTCGCAGCGCTGGCGCCCAACTTCGCGACCATGCTCGTTGCGCGCCTGATGCTGGGCTTGTGCATCGGCGGCTTCTGGACCTTCGCGCCCGGTGCCGGCACCCAGCTCGTGCCCGACGTCTCGAAGGCGCGCGCCATGTCGATCGTGCTGGCAGGCGTCTCGGGCGCGACGGTGTTCGGCGTGCCGCTCACCGCCTTTCTCGGCGACCTGGCCGGCTGGCGCACTGCCTTCGGAGCGACCGGCGTGCTCGCGGCTGCGGTACTGCTGATGCAGATCTGGCTATTGCCTTCGATGCCGCCGGCGCGTGCGATCCGGCCGCGCGATCTGCTGACGCCGCTCACCCGCCGCATGGCGCAGGTGGGTCTGCTCGCGGTGCTGTTCCTCATCGCCGGCCACTTCGCGGCCTACACCTACCTCAAGCCGCTGCTGCAGCAGAGCTTCGGCCTCGGTCCGGATGAGGTGACGACCTTGCTGCTGGTCTATGGCGCGACCGGCTTCGTCGGCACCTTCTTCGGCGGCAGCCTGGTGGCACGCAGCGTTCGCCTGGCTGCGCTGGCGGCGGCGCTGCTGCTGGCGTCGGCCCTGGTGCTGTCGACGCTGGTCGGCAGCGGCATGCTGGCCGGCGCGGTGGTGGTCGTGGTCTGGGGCGCGGCCTTCGGCCTGATCCCGGTGGCGCTCACCGGCTGGATGATGCAGGCCGTGCCTGATGCCCCCGAGGCCGGGCAGGCCCTGCTGGTAAGCGGCTTCCAGGTCGCCATTGCCAGCGGCGCGCTGGCCGGCGGCGTGGTGGTGGACGGCTACGGCATCGCGAACACCATGCTGATGAGCGCCGCGCTGGTGCTGGTGGCGGCAGCCGTCATTGCCGCACTGGGGCGGGCGCCGCGTGCGCTGGCCTTGAATGCGTCGGCCGAGCGGTCTTAAAAAAACATTCGATCATCGAAGCCGAAGGGGTTCCGCTCGACCGTGATCTTGATGGATGCGAACGCCATAGGGGTCCGGGTTCAGGACGATGTTGTTCGCTTCCGGTGCCACCGCGAAAGGCACCTACCGTCCCGGTGCGGGTGGGGCGCTGCATCCCTTAAGTCGATTGCCGCACCTCGCTCACCGCGCTGCGCCGATCGATCTTGCGGCTCAGCACCACCGAGGTGTGGGTGTGCTGGATGCCCTCGATCAGGCCGATGCGGTCGAGCAGGGCGTCGAGCTGCTCGTTGGTCTTGCAGCGCAGCGCGAGCATGTAGTCGTATTCGCCGCTGACGGCCGAGAGCTCCTCCAGCTCGGGCAGCCGTTCCAGCGCGCGGATCACGCCGGCTGCCATCTTCGGCGCGACGCTCAGGCCGCAGTACGCGCGCACGGCGGCCTGCTCCAGGCACTGGCCGAGGCGCACGCCATAGCCGGCAATCACGCCCTCGCGCTCCAGGCGGGCGATGCGCGCGACGACGGTGGTTCGCGCCACCTTCAACTTGCGCGCCAGCTCGGCCGCGGGGGCGCGGGCGTTGGCCTGCAGCAGGCTCAGCAGGTGGCGGTCGGTGTCGTCCAAGCGAACCGCGGCGTCATTCGACTTCGGCGACGAGCTCGATCTCGACGCAGGCGCCGAAGGGGATCTGCGCCACGCCGAAGGCACTGCGCGCATGCGCGCCCTTCTCAGGGCCAAAGACTTCGGCAAAGAACTCGCTGGCGCCGTTGGTCACCAGGTGCTGCTCGGTGAAAGAGGCCGTCGAGTTGACGAGGCTCATCACCTTGACGATGCGCTTGACCTCGTTCAGGTCGCCGATGGCGGCCTGCAGCGTGCCCAGCAGGTCGATCGCGATGGCACGCGCAGCCTGCTTGCCTTCCTCGGTGCCGAGGCTTGCGCCGAGCTGGCCGACCCAGGGCTTGCCGTCCTTCTTCGCGATATGGCCGGAGAGGAAGACCAGCTTGCCGGTCTGCACGAAAGGCACGTAGGCGGCGGCGGGGACCGCGACCGGAGGGAGCGTGATGCCGAGGCTTTTGAGTTTGTCGTCGATGCTCATGGGGATTCCTTGTCTGGATCTTGGAGAGGCGATTGTGTCTGCGTTTGCGTTTGCGTTTGTGCCTGCACCTGCTTGACCGCCTGCGCAGCCTCGGCCCGCAGCTCCTCGAGCGGCTGCACCGTGACCCGCACGTCCAGCGTGTGGCGTGCGCCGCCGTGCAGCACGCCGCGCATGGGCGAGACGTCGGAGTAGTCGCGGCCGACGGCCAGCGCCACGTAGTCGTCGCCAGGCTGGCGGCCGTTGGTCGGATCGAACTCGGCCCAGTCGCCGGGCCCGTCGGCACCGGGAATGTAGACCGAGACCCAGGCGTGCGAGGCGTCGGCGCCGAGGAGCCGAGGCCGCCCTGGCGGCGGCTGGGTCAGCAGGTAGCCGCTGACGTAGCGCGCCGGCAGGCCCAGGGTGCGAAAGCACGCGATCATGATGTGCGCGAAGTCCTGGCACACGCCATGGCGCTGCGCCAGGGCCTCGAGTGCCGGCGTGCTGATCTCGGTGCTGGCGCTGTCGTAGCGAAAGTCGGCATGCATGCGCAGCGCCAGGTCCATGGCGGCGTCGAACACCGGGCGGCCCGGCGTGAAGCTGGGCCGCGCATAGGCGGCGAAGTCGTCATGCCGCGGCACGTAGTGCGAGGGGAAGACGAATTCGGCAGCGGCGTCGAAGCGCGCGCCCTTGGCATAGCGGAAGCGCTCTCGCACCTCTTCCCACGGCAGCTCGCGGGCCGCGGCCGCCGAGAGCACGGGCGTAGAGGTCTCGACCACGCTCTCGGCCCTCACCACCAGCTCGTCGTGGGTCGAATCCAGCGCAAAAAAGGCGCGCACATTGCCGTAGACGTCGGGCGATTCGCTGCGCTGCGCCGGCTCGGGGCTGACGGCAAGCGCGTGGCTCACCAGGCGCTGCGCCGGCGTGGTCCGCGGCTTGAGGTGCGCGAGGTGCTGCGCGGTTTCCACCGGGGGCGAATACGCGTAGCGCGTCTCGTGGGTCACGTGCAGGAGCATGGCCAGGCCCTACGCCCCGACGGAGCGCAGCGATTCGAAAGTGAGGGTGAAGTAGCGGATGCCGATCGCATCCGACACATGGTAGGCGGCGGTCTCGCAGGTCTCGAGCAGTTGCATCAGCGCGCCGTAGTCCTCATCGGGCCCGGGCTGGCACAGGAGCTCGAGGGTCCAGGTGGCAGGGTCGGGCAGCTCGTGCGAAAGCGCCGTGAGCTTGCCCGGCGCGCTGCCCGCGAGCCGCGCAATGCGCCCGCGCAGCGTCTGGGTGACCCAGGCCAGCGAGCGCGGGTTGTCGCCGTCGAGCACCAGCAAGTCGACCAGGGGCGCGACGTCGCGCCGCTGCTGGTAGCGCGCGTGGAAGGTGATGGTGCTGTCGAACAGGGCGACCATGGCTTCGAAGCCGCTCACGTCGTGCACCGAGCCGATCTCGAAGCCGGCCGCCAGCGCGCTCGACAGGAAAGCCAGGCGCTCGATGTGGCGGCCGATGGAGAGCAGGCGCCAGGCGTCGTCGCGCGTCATGCGGTCGGTCTGGGCACCGGTCATCGCGGCCAGTGCGGCGCTGGTCGACTCGAGCATGCGCAGCGCCGCGGCACTGGCGTGGCCGCCTTCCACGCGCTCGCCGGCCTGCTCGGCGCTGCGGCGCATGAATTCGCCCTCGGCGCGCACGATCTGGTTCCAGTGGTCCGGCGACAGCCGTTCGCGCACCGCAGCCGCAGCCTGGCGCACGCAGCGCAGGCTGTAGCCGACGCTGCCGCCCTCGTCGATGTCGGCCAGCTCGGCGATCAGCGAGCGCTCGAACACGCGCCGCGAGCGCGGCAGGCTGGGCACGTCGCGCGGTACCAGCGCGTTGCGCAGCGCCATGTCGTGCAGCCACGCCAGCAGCGCAGGCGAGGAGGGGTCTTCGCCGCTGAGCAGGTCGAGCGTGAGCCGCGCCAGGCGCACGGCGTTCTCGGCGCGCTCGGTATAGCGGCCCAGCCAGTACATGTTCTCGGCCGCGCGGCTGGTGACCGGCGCACGGTGGCGCGCGAGCGAAGCGGGCGTGGCGTGCACCTGCAGCCGGGTGGTGCGGTCGACCTCGCCGTGCGTCTGCACCCACACGTCGGCGCTGCTGCCACCGCGCTGCATCGAGGCGATCTGCGCGTCGGCCCCGGCCAGCCGCGCCAGGCCGCCGGGCAACACGCGCCAGGACTGCGGGCCCACGCAGACGACAAACACGCGCAGCAGCACCGAGCGCGGCGCGATGTGTCCGGCGCCGAGGTCCTGGGCCCAGGTCGGCATCTGCGAAGTCGGCAGGTAGTTCTGCACGGTGTATTCGTCGCCTGCGCGCACGATGCGGCCTGCCCATTCGTCGAGCTCGCGCCGGCTCAAGCGGCTGCCGAGCTGGGTCTCGAAGCCGGCATGCCCCTCTTCGCCGGCGTAGGTGGGCTTGATGGCGCAGCCGGCCAGCTGCGGCAGCACCGCCTCCATCGCGGCGCGCTCGCCGCACCACCAGGTGGGCAGCGCCGGCAGGAGGAGCTTCTCGCCGAGCAGGCGACGCGACAGTGCGGGCAGAAAGCCCAGCAGCGCGGGAGATTCAAGGAAGGCGGAGCCCGGCGTGTTGGCCAGCAGCACGTTGCCGGCGCGTATCGCCTGCAGCAGGCCGGGAACGCCAAGCGTCGAGTCGGCCCGCAGCTCCAGCGGATCGAGGAACTGGTCGTCGAGCCGCTTGATGAGCCCGTGGACCGGCCGCAGGCCCTGCAAGGTCTTGAGGTAGAGCCGCTGGTCGCGCACCGTGAGGTCGTTGCCCTCGACCAGCGTGATGCCGAGGTAGCGGGCGATGTAGGCGTGCTCGAAGTAGGTCTCGTTGTAGGGCCCGGGCGTCAGCAGCGCGATGTGCGGCGGCTGGCCGGCCGGGCACATGCTCTGGAGGCCTTCCATCATCGCGTTATAGGTGGCAGCCAGGCGCTGCACGTTCAGTGCTTCGAAGGCCTGCGGAAACTGGCGCGCAATGGCCAGGCGGTTCTCCAGCAGGTAGCCGAGACCGGAAGGAGCCTGCGTGCGCTGCGACACCACCCACCAATTGCCGTCGGGACCGCGGGCGAGGTCGAGGGCGGCGATGCGCAGCCAGGTGTCGCCGGGCGGGCGCACGCCATGCATCGCGCGCAGGTAGCCCGGATTGCCCTGCACCAGGGCGGGCGGCAGCAGGCCTTCGGCCAGCAGTTGCTGCGGCCCGTAGACGTCGGCCAGGATGCGGTCGAGCAGGCGCACGCGCTGCAGCGCGCCGGCCTCGATTGCGGCCCAGCTCTCGGGCGGGACGATCAGCGGGAAGAGATCGAGCGACCAGGGCCGCTGCGGGCCGCCGGTATCGGCATACACGTTGTAGGTGACGCCGTTGTCGCGAATCTGGCGCTCCAGGCTGACGGCGCGCCGGGGCAGGTCGCGGAAGCCCTCGGTGCCGAGCTGCTCGAAGAAGTCGGCCCAGTGCGGCGCCAGCGGGCTGCGCTCGCCGGCCGCGGGCTCGGGCAGCGCTGCCGGGCGTGGGGACGAGGCGTCATGCAGCGGCGCCGGCTGCGAGGGCACGCCGAGCCGCGGCGCGCCGGCGGGCGCAGGGGTGGAGAGGCCGCGCAGCTCGTCGAAGTGCCCCGGCGCGGCTGGCGGCGCGAGCGATGACGCCAGTTCGGCTGGTGATTCCAGCGCCTGTGCGTCGAAGAGGGATTCGTTCAAGGGGTCCACGGTGCGCTGATTGTCACACCGGGGGCGCGGGAAGCGGAGGCCCGCGTCAGCCCCTGCGCAGATCCAGCGTGAACGGGAATTCGCGGCTGCCCGCGATTTCGATATTGGCCGGCGGCGTGCGCAGCACCCCCGGCGAATGACCCATGCGCGAGAAGCGCGACAGGCGCCGGCTCTCGGCCTCGTAGGCATTGACCGGGAAGGTCTCGTAGTTGCGGCCGCCCGGGTGGGAGACGAAGTATTGGCAGCCGCCGAGCGAGCGCTTCATCCAGGTGTCGGCAATATCGAAGGTCAGCGGCGCATGCACGCCGATGCTGGGGTGCAGCGCCGAGGGCGGGTTCCAGGCCTTGTAGCGCACGCCGGCGACGAACTCGCCGGCCGTGCCGGTGGGCTGCAGCGGCAACGCCTGGCCATTGACGGTAATGGCGTAGCGGCTTTCGTTGAGCCCGGTCACGCGCACCTCGATGCGTTCCAGCGAGGAATCCACGTAGCGCACCGTGCCGCCGGCCGAACCTTCCTCGCCCATCACGTGCCAGGGTTCGAGCGCATTGCGCAGCGAAAGCTCCACGCCCATGGCCTGGACCTGGCCGACCAGCGGGAAGCGGAACTCGAAGTGCGGCGCGAACCACGCCGCATCGAAGGCAAAGCCGGCCTGGCGCATTTCGCTGATGACGTCGTCGAAGTCCATGCGGACGAAGGTGGACAGCAGGAAGCGGTCATGCAGCTCGGTGCCCCAGCGTGTCACGGGCGCGCGATAGGGCGCATCCCAGAAGCGCGCGACCAGGGCGCGCAACAGCAGCTGCTGCGCGATGCTCATGCGCGCATGCGGCGGCATTTCGAAGGCACGCAGCTCCAGCAGGCCGAGGCGGCCGGTCGCGGAGTCGGGCGAGTACAGCTTGTCGATGCAGAACTCGCTGCGATGCGTGTTGCCGGTGACGTCGACCAGGATGTTGCGCAGCGTGCGGTCGACCAGCCACGGCGGCATGTCCTCGCCATACACCTCGCGGCTGCGGGCGATCTGCGCCAGGGCGATCTCGAGCTCGTAGACCTGGTCGTTGCGCGCCTCGTCCACGCGCGGTGCCTGGCTCGTCGGGCCGATGAACATGCCCGAGAACAGGTAGCTGAGCGACGGGTGGTTGTGCCAGTACAGCAAGAGGCTGGCGAGCAGCTCGGGCCGGCGCAGGAAGGGGCTGTCGGCGGGCGTGGCGCCGCCCAGCACGAAGTGGTTGCCGCCGCCGGTGCCGGTGTGGCGGCCGTCGGTCATGAACTTCTCGGCCGAAAGGCGGGTCTGGAAGGCCGCACCGTAGAGGAACTCGGTGTGGGCCACCAGCTCGCGCCAGTTGTGGGCCGGATGGATGTTGACCTCGATCACGCCGGGGTCGGGCGTGACCTGCAGCAGCTTGAGCCGCGGGTCGCGCGGCGGAGGGTAGCCTTCGATCACCACCCGCAGGTCCAGCTCGCCCGCCGTGGCCTCGACTGCGGCGAGCAGGTCGAGGTAGTCCTCCAGCCGCGCTAGCGGCGGCATGAAGACGTAGAGCACGCCCGACGCGGTGCCGACCTTCTCGCCCGCCGGCCCGTTGGCGCGGCGCGGGTCGCGCACCTCCACGCACAGCGCGGTGCGCGTGACCCAGTCGGCAGACTCGCCGCGCCGCGGATGGCGCACGGCGCTTGGCTCCGCTGCGACCTGGGCCCGCGCCGCCGTCGCGTTGCCGTGCGCGGCCTGGAAGCGAAGCGCGGCCGGGGACTGCTGCGGCGTGCCGAAGTCGTGGGGCACCTCGGCGAGATCCGGCGCGCCGCGGAGGGCGCCGTCATAACGCGCGCGGAAGAGGGCCGAAGCCGGCAATGGCGCGCGCGGGGCATTGGGGTCGCGCTCGATGAGGTAAGGGTAGTCGCCCTTGCTGGCCCAGGGTTGCGAATCCAGCGGAAGGCGATAGCCCATTGGCGAATCGCCGGGGATCAGGTACAGCCGGTCGTCGCGCAGGAACCAGGGGCCGGTCTTCCATGCCGGGCCGGCGAGCGCGGGCGCGTCGGTCTCCGCATTGGCGGCTTCGATGGGCAGGACGTAGCCGACGACGGCATCGAGCTTCTGCGTGAACACGCGGCGCAGGCGCACGCGCTCCATCTCGTCGTCGAGCTTGGAGTCGAAGGGATCGACATTCACGGGCAGGCGGCGCTCGCGCCATAGGTAGTAGAAGAGGTCCTCGTGGCCGGGCTGCACGAAGCGGTCGGTCAGCCCCAGCTTGCGCGCGAGTGCGCGGGTGAAGCGCTGCGCATCCTCGCTGGTGTAGTGGGTGGGGTGGCGCTCGTCGGCGAAGAGCTCGGGCCGGTGCCATACGGCCTGCCCGTCGGTGCGCCAGAAGATGGAAAGCGCCCAGCGTGGCAACTGCTCGCCCGGGTACCACTTGCCCTGGCCGAAATGCAGGAAGCCGCCCTGGCCGTATTCGTCGCGCAGGCGGTGCACGAGCTCGGTCGCGTAGCCGCGCTTGGTGGGACCGAGCGCATCGGTGTTCCATTCGGCCGCGTCGCGGTCGGACGTGGCAACGAAGGTAGGCTCGCCACCCATGGTGAGCCGCACGTCGCCGGCTGCAAGGCGCGCATCCACCGCCTCGCCCAAGGCCAGCACCTCGGCCCACTGGTCCTCCGTGTAGGGCTTGGTCACGCGCGGCGATTCATGGATGCGCGTGACCTTCATCTCGTGGCCGAATTCCACCTCGGCATCATCGACCACGCCTTCGATCGGCGCCGCGCTGGACGGGGTGGGTGTGCAGGCCAGCGGAATATGGCCTTCGCCTGCCATCAGGCCGGAGGTGGCATCGAGCCCGATCCAGCCGGCGCCGGGCAGGTAGACCTCGCACCACGCGTGCAGGTCGGTGAAGTCGACCGTGGTGCCGCTCGGGCCATCGAGCGCCTTCACATCGGGCGTGAGCTGGATGAGGTAGCCGGAGACGAAGCGCGCCGCCAGGCCGCAGTGGCGAAGAAGTTGGACCAGCAGCCACCCCGAGTCGCGACAGGAACCGGAGCCATTCGCCAGCGTCTCCTCGGGCGTCTGCACGCCGGGCTCCATGCGAATGAGGTAATTGACGTCCTGCTGCACTTGCTGGTTCAGGCCGACCAGGAAATCGATGGTGCGCTGCGTCTTGCGATCGACCTTTTCGAGGTAGGCCGCCACCAGCGGGGTGGCGGGATCGGCCACCAGATAAGGGGCGAGCTCCTGGGCCTGTGATTCGGTGTACTTGAAGGGAAAGTTTTCCGCCTGCGGCTCGAGGAAGAAGTCGAAGGGGTTGTAGACGGCCATTTCGACCACCAGGTCGACCGTGACCTTGAACTCGCGCGTCTTTTCCGGGAATACCAGCCGCGCGAGGTAGTTCGCGAAGGGATCTTGCTGCCAGTTGATGAAGTGCTGCTCGGGTTCGACGCGCAGCGAATAGGAGATCACCGTGCTGCGGCAATGCGGCGCCGGCCGCAGGCGCACCAGCTGGGGCCCCAGTTGCACCGGACGGTCGTACTTGTAGTGGGTGACGTGGTGAAGTGCAGCGTGGATGGACATTTTTTTTCGATGGCGTCGAAGGCCCCTGAACGAGGACGCATACTAGCTGACACGCATAGCAATTAGCGCGCCACAGAGCGCAGCAAGGGAGGGATTGCAGCATGTCACCCGTGAGTGTTTCGTGACGGCCGACACGCAGGGCCGCGGCCTGGGCTTCTTCGCACTCATGGGCGGCTCGGTGCTGGGCGCGGCACTGCAGCTTCAGCAATCGGCATTGTGGGAGCGCACCGCGTATGCCGGGCTGCTGCTGGCTGCTGCGGTGGGCTGGCTGGTGCTGCACCGCGCGCGATGGTGGTTGTTCCCGCGCCTGCTGCTGCCTGCGCTGCTCCTGGCCGGCGCGATGGCCGGGGCCGGGCTTGCGGGCTGGCGTGCCTGCTCGCATGCCGGTGACGCACTCGACCCCGCGCTCGAAGGCGCAGATGTCGAGGTGCTGGGCGTGGTCTCGCAGATGCCGCAACAAGGCGATGGCGCAGTGCGCTTTCTCTTCGATGTCGAGGGCGCCCGCTGGGCAGCCGATGCCAGGCGCAGCCTGCCGCGTGCACCAAGGCGCGTCGCGCTGGGGTGGTACGCCGACAGCACCCGCCTTTGGGGGCGCGCGCCCGAGGCATCTTCACGCACCGAAGCCGCCGCGCCGCCGGGCACCGTGCACGCGGGCGAGCGCTGGCGAATGACGGTACGGCTGAAGGCGCCGCACGGCACCCTCAACCCGTATGGCTTTGACCAGGAACTGCGGCTCTGGGAACAGGGCGTGCAAGCGAGTGGCTACGTGCGCACGGGCGCGCATGATGCTCGGCCGCAGCCGCAGGGCCAGACCTGGCGCCACCCGGTCGAGCGTGCGCGCGAGGCCGTGCGCGACGCGGTCTTCGAGCGCGTGGCCGAGCGGCGCGCGGCCGGTGTGATCGCGGCGCTGGTCACCGGCGACCAGAACGCGATCGAACGTGCCGACTGGGACGTGTTCCGCGCCACCGGTGTTGCGCACCTGATGTCGATCTCGGGCCTGCACATCACGATGTTCGCCTGGCTTGCCGCATGGGCGGTGGGAGCGGGCTGGCGGCGCAGCGTCCGGCTGATGCTCCGCGTGCCTGCCCCGCATGCAGCCTTGGTGGGCGGCGTGATGCTGGCGGCGCTGTATGCACTTTTCAGCGGCTGGGGGTTGCCCTCGCAGCGCACGGTGTGGATGCTCGCCACGGTCGCGCTGTTGCGCCTTTCCGGGCGGCAGTGGCCCTGGCCCTTCGTCTGGCTGCTCACGTGCGCGGTGGTCGTCGCCGTCGATCCCTGGGCGCTGACGCAGGCCGGCTTCTGGCTCAGCTTCGTGGCGGTCGGCGTGCTGTTCGCCACCGGTCCTCCCGATGAAGGCGGCACAGGCATCGCGGCGCGCCTGGCGCACATGGCGCGCGAGCAATGGGCGGTGACGCTGGCATTGACGCCGCTCAGCCTGTTGCTGTTCCAGCAGGTTTCGAGCGTCGGCCTGCTGGCCAACGCCATCGCCATTCCGTGGGTCACGCTGGTGCTCACGCCGCTCGCCATGCTCGGCGTGTTGCTGCCGCCGCTGTGGGACCTGGCGGCGCGGGCGGTGCAACTTCTGGCGCTGGTGTTGCAGTGGTTGGCCCAATGGCCCCTGGCGACCCTGTCGGCTCCGGCGCCGGCGCTCTGGGCCAGCGTTGCCGGCGTGGCCGGCGGGGTGCTGCTGGTCATGCGCCTGCCGTGGGCGTTCCGGGTCCAGGGGCTGCCGTTGCTGTTGCCGGCGCTGCTCTGGCAGGCGCCGCGCCCGCCGGCCGGCGAGTTCGAGCTGCTGGCCGCCGACATCGGGCAGGGCAACGCAGTGCTGGTGCGCACCGCGACCCACAGCCTGCTGTACGACACGGGCCCGCGCTACAGCCTGGAAAGCGATGCCGGCCATCGCGTGCTGGTGCCGCTGCTGCGCGCGCTGGGCGAGCGGCTCGACACGCTCGTCCTGAGCCACCGCGACAGCGACCACACCGGCGGCGCGCCCGCGGTGCTGGCGATGCAACCGGGCGCCGAGCTGCGCAGCTCGATCGAGGCCGGGCATCCGCTCGAGCAACTGCGCCCGGTGCAGCGCTGCGCGGCCGGCCAGGCCTGGACCTGGGACGGTGTGCGCTTCGAGATCCTGCATCCCCAACAGGCCGACTATGCCGGCTTCACCAAGCCCAACGCGGTCTCCTGCGTGCTGCGCATCGGCAACGGGCGGGCCACCGCGCTGCTGGCCGGAGACATCGAGCGCCTGCAGGAAGCCGCGTTGACGGCGCGTACGCCGGACCTTCGCGCCGATGTGCTGCTGGCGCCGCACCATGGCAGCAAGACCTCGTCGAGCCCCGCGCTGCTCGAGGCCGTGCGGCCGCGCATCGCGCTGGTCCAGGCCGGCTACCGAAATCGCTTCGGGCACCCGGCCGCGGAGGTGACGGCGCGCTATGCGGCGCGCGGCATCGCCCTCGTCGACTCCGCGCATTGCGGTGCGGCCGGCTGGTCCAGCATGCATCCTGCGGCCGTGCGCTGCGAACGGCAGGAAGCGCAGCGCTACTGGCACCACAGGCCGCCGTGAGTGCATGTGGGCGCCGTGTTGGGGTTAGCGTGAGCACGGCCTCTGGCCTTGAACTTGCTAAGCTATGCCCCAGGAGATCGGACGCCCATGCACAAATTCGACGAGATGTACGAGCAGCTGCCCTACCAAGGCGCCGCGATCCGGAACCACTACAAGCGCTACGACCAGTGGCTCGCCAAGCAGCCTTCCGAGGTCATGCGCTCGCGGCGCGAAGAGGCGGAAATGATCTTCCGCCGGGTCGGCATCACCTTTGCCGTCTACGGCGCGAAGGACGAGGACGGCTCGGGCACCGAGCGCCTGATCCCGTTCGACCTGCTGCCGCGCATCATCCCCGCGCACGAATGGGAAAGCATGGAGCGGGGCCTGGTGCAGCGCGTGACCGCGCTCAACCGTTTCATCCACGACGTGTACCACGGGCAGGAAATCATCAAGGCCGGCGTCGTGCCTTCGGAGCAGATCTTCAACAACGCGCAGTACCGGCCCGAGATGGTGGGCGTGAAGGTCCCCAACGACGTCTACTCGCACATCTCGGGCATCGACATCGTGCGCGCACCGGACGCCAGCGGCAACGGCGAGTACTACGTGCTCGAAGACAACCTGCGCGTGCCCAGCGGCGTGAGCTACATGCTCGAGAACCGCAAGATGATGATGCGGCTCTTTCCCGATCTCTTCAGCCAGAACCGCGTCGCGCCGGTGGCGCACTATCCCGACCTGCTGCTCGAGACCTTGCGCGCGTCCGCGCCTCCCGCCACCGCGGAGCCCACGGTGGTGGTGCTCACGCCCGGCATGTACAACAGCGCCTATTTCGAGCACGCCTTCCTCGCGCAGCAGATGGGCGTGGAGCTGGTCGAGGGGCAGGACCTCTTCGTCAAGGACGACTTCGTCTACATGCGCACCACCCGCGGGCCGCGGCGCGTGGACGTGATCTACCGCCGCGTGGACGACGACTTCCTCGACCCCGAGGTGTTCCGCCCCGGCTCGACGCTGGGCTGCGCCGGCCTGATGCGCGCGTACCGCGAAGGCAACGTGGTGATCTGCAATGCGGTCGGCACCGGCGTGGCCGACGACAAGTCCATCTATCCGTATGTGCCGAAGATGATCGAGTTCTACCTCGGCGAGCAGCCGATCCTGAAGAACGTGCCGACCTGGGTGTGCCGCAACAAGGACGACCTCGACTACACACTGGCCAACATGAAGGACCTGGTGGTCAAGGAAGTCCACGGCGCCGGCGGCTACGGCATGCTGATCGGCCCGGCGGCGACGCAGGCCGAGATCGAGGATTTCAAGAAGGCCGTGCTGGCCAAGCCCGACGGCTACATCGCGCAACCCACGCTCAGCCTGTCGACCTCGCCCACCTACGTCGAGTCGGGCATCGCGCCGCGGCACATCGACCTGCGGCCTTTCGTGCTCTCGGGCAAGGAGGTGCAGATGGTCCCTGGCGGGCTCACGCGCGTGGCGCTCAAGGAAGGTTCGCTGGTGGTCAACTCCTCGCAAGGCGGAGGCACCAAGGACACCTGGATCCTCGAGGGCGATCGGTGGAGCAAGCCGCGCAACGGCGAGTCGGGCCAAACGCAAACGCAAACGCAAACGCAAACGCAAACCCAGTCGAGCTGATCCAGGAGAGCACACGCCATGTTGTCACGCACCGCGGATCACCTCTACTGGATGTCTCGCTACACCGAGCGGGCGGAGAACACCGCCCGCATGCTAGACGTCAACTACCAGACCTCGCTGCTGCCGCAGTCGGCGGAAGTCGCCAAGTACGGCTGGCAAGGCCTGCTGTCGATCAGCGAACTGCTTCCGGCCTTCAACGAGAAGTACGACCAGATCACGCCCGACCGGGTGATGGAGTTCATGGTCAAGGACGAGTCCAATTCGTCGTCCATCCTTTCTTGCCTGCGTGCCGCACGCGAGAACGCGCGGGCGGTGCGGGGCGCGCTCACCACCGAATCGTGGGAGACGCAGAACACCACCTGGCTCGAGGTCAACCGCATGCTGCGCGCGGGGGACTTCGAACGCGACCCGGGGCAGTTCTTCGAGTGGGTCAAGTTCCGCTCGCACCTGTCGCGCGGCGTGACCGTGGGCACCATGCTGCAGGACGAGGCCTTCCACTTCTCGCGCCTGGGCACTTTCATCGAACGTGCAGACAACACGGCGCGTCTGGTCGACGTGAAGTTCCACGCGCTCAACAGCGAGTTCTTCGGCACCGCGACCGAGGAGGACCAGGAGTACGACTTCTACCACTGGAGCGCGATCCTGCGCAGCGTCTCGGCTTTCGAGGTCTACCGCAAGGTGTACCGCGATGTGATCAAGCCGGAGCGCGTGGCCGAGCTGCTGATCCTGCGGCCCGACATGCCGCGCTCACTGCACGCCAGCCTCATCGAGGTGGTGAACGATCTCCAGAAGGTGCAGAACGACCAGAGTGCAGAGACTCAGCGCCGCGCCGGCAAGTTGCTGGCAGACCTGCAGTACGCCGTGGTCGACGAGATCCTCGCGACCGGCCTGCACGCGTACCTCACGCAGTTCCTCGACCGGGTGAACGACCTGGGGTGGCGCATCAGCCAGGACTTCCTGGTGCCGGGGCACTGAAGGGATTAATCCCAAGCCAGCGGGAGCTCCGGCTGCGGTAAGGCGCAAGTCCTTATCGATTTCATCCGTCGGCTTTTGGAGGGGATGCATTTCATTGCAGCCCCTCCACGCTTCGGCTATCTTCCCGCGCCACACACAGCAAGGCTCGGGGAGTCGGACAGCGCGTTTCTCGACAAGGCCGCACACCCCAGCTACCCATTGCTGAGGAGGCGCCGTCGCGGCGACTCCGTCAAGCTTCGCGGGTTTTTACCCAAATAACATCAAGGTTCAGGGAGTTGGTGATGCAGGGAGTAGGAGAAGCCGCCGCATTGGCGGCGGGTTCGTGCGCGGGCCCGCAAGAGACGCACGCGCCAACCGCGGGCCATGCGCTGCAGGCGTTGTGCGCGGTGGCGCGCGTTCATCGCATCACGGCCGATCCGGCGACGCTCGCCCACCAACTCGGCATCAGCACCGGCGACGGCGCCGACATCCATCTGCTCTTGCGTGCGGCCCGGCACCTGGGTCTCAAGGCGAGGCGATCGAGACCGCCCATCGAGCGCCTCGCCACGACGCCCTTGCCCGCACTCGTGCAGATGCGCGGCGAGGAAGGGCGGATGCGCTGGATGGTCCTTGCGCAGTCCGATGCGAAGCGCGTGCTGCTGCATGATCCGGCGGCCATGCCGGCAGTGCCCAGTGCCATCGAGCCATTGGACGATTTCGCGCGCCAATGGACCGGCGAGATCATCCTCGTCACCAGCCGCGCCGGCCTCGCAGCGGAGCTGGCGAAGTTCGACTTCTCCTGGTTCGTTCCGAGCCTCGTCAAATACCGCCGGCTGCTGGGCGAGGTGCTGGCCATCTCCTTCATGCTCCAGCTCCTCGCGCTGGTGAGCCCGCTGTTCTTCCAGGTGGTCATGGACAAGGTGCTGGTGCATCGCGGCCTCACCACGCTGGATGTGCTCGTCATCGGCCTGGTGGTGGTCGTCGTGTTCGAAAGCCTGCTCAACGGATTGCGCAGCCATGTCTTCAGCCACACCACCAGCCGCATCGACATCGAGCTCGGCACGCGGTTGTTCCGCCACCTGGTGCAGCTGCCGCTGGCCTACTTCCAGGCCCGCAGGATCGGCGATTCGGTGGCGCGCGTGCGCGAGCTGGAGAACATCCGCAGCTTCCTCACCGGCAATGCGCTCACCGTCGTGCTCGATATCGTGTTCTCGGTAGTGTTCATCGGCGTCATGCTGTTCTACAGCGCGTCCTTGACGCTCATCGTGCTGGCCAGCTTGCCGCTCTACTTCGGGCTGAGCCTCGCCATCGTGCCTGTCCTGCGCCGCCGGCTGGACCAGAAATTCGCGCGCGGCGCGGAGAACCAGGCCCTGCTGGTGGAGACCGTCAGCGCCATCCAGACCGTCAAGGCCACCGCCCTCGAGCCCGTCTTCGGCCGGCACTGGGACGAGCAGCTCGCGGCCTATGTCTCGGCCAGCTTCAGGACCCAGAGCCTCGCGAGCTGGGGCCACGAGGGCATCAACCTGACGGGGAAGCTCGTCAACGCCGCCACGCTCTGGTGGGGCGCTCATCTGGTGATGGACAACCAGCTCACCGTCGGCCAGTTCGTTGCCTTCAACATGTTCGCCCAGCGCGTGGCGCAACCGATCATGCGCATGGCGCAGCTGTGGACCGACTTCCAGCAGACCGGCATCTCGATGGCCCGGCTGGGCGACATCCTCAACACCCGCACAGAAGCCGCGCCGATCGCTGCCGCGCGCCTGCCCGCCCTCAAGGGCCATGTCACGCTGGACCAGCTGAGCTTCCGCTACCGGCCCGAGGCGCCGCCCGTGCTCCAGGGCGTCAGCCTCGAAGTCCGCCCCGGCGAGGTGATCGGCATCGTCGGGCGCTCCGGCTCCGGCAAGAGCACGCTGACCAAGCTGATCCAGCGGCTCTACACGCCCGAGCAGGGGCGGGTCCTGGTCGACGGGATCGACATCGGCCTGGTCGACGCCGCACAGCTGCGAAGACAGGTCGGCGTGGTGCTCCAGGAAAACGTGCTCTTCAATCGCAGCGTGCGCGAGAACATCGCCATTGCCGACCCCGCAGCGCCGCTCGAATCCGTGATGCAGGCCGCCGGGCTGGCCGGCGCGCACGCCTTCATCAGCGAGCTGCCCGAGGGCTACGACACCGTCGTGGGCGAGCAGGGCGCATCCCTGAGCGGCGGCCAGCGCCAGCGCATCGCGATCGCCCGGGCGCTGTTCGCGCAGCCGCGCATCCTGATGTTCGACGAGGCCACCAGCGCACTCGACTACGAGAGCGAAGCCATCGTCCAGCACAACATGGCGCGCATCTGCCAGGGCCGCACCGTCTTCATCATCGCCCACCGGCTGAGTGCCGTGCGCCATGCACATCGCATCATCGTGATGGACAAGGGCGCCATCGTCGAAGAGGGCGCGCACGAGGCGCTGCTGGCCCGCCCGCAAAGCATCTATGCGCGGCTGTGGGCCATGCAGGCCGGCGGCCGGCCGACCGAAGGAGCTGAAGCATGAGCGCGCAGGACTTGCTCGCCCGCTACCGCACCGTCTTCCGCGCCGCCTGGCAAGCCCGCCACGAACTCGCCGGCCCCAGGCGGTTGGCCGACGAACTGGCCTTCCTGCCTGCGGCCCTCAGCCTGCAAGACACCCCCGTGCATCCCGCCCCGCGCCGCCTCGCCTGCGCCATCGTCGCCTTGTTCCTCATCGCGCTGCTGTGGTCCATCATCGGCGAGGTCGACATCGTGGCGACCGCACCGGGCCGCATCGTGGTGAGCGAGCGCACGAAGCTCGTCCAGCCCCTGGAGCGCAGCATCGTCCGCCGCGTCCTGGTGAAAGACGGCGATCGCGTCGAGGCCGGCCAGGTGCTGGTGGAGCTGGACCCTACCGCCGCCAGCGCCGACCGCACCAGCATCGACGAGCAGCTGAAGTCGGCGCAGTCGGAGCTGCTGCGCACGCGCACGCTGCTGCAAGCCATGCACCTGCCGGCGCGGCCGCCCGAGCTCGCCGGCCGCCTCCCGGCCGGCTGGTCCGAGGCCGATGCGCGCGCTGCGCGAACCCACCTGGCCGACGAATGGAGCGACATCACCGCCAAGCGGGCCCGGGCCGCCGCCGAGATCCAGCGGCGCCAGGCCGAGATCGCCACCGTGCACGAGATGATCGCCAAGCTGGAGACCACGCTGCCCATCGCCCGGCAACGAGAGGCCGACTTCCGCCAACTCGCGGAACAGGGCTTCATGTCCGCCCATGCCAACCAGGACCGCACGCGCGAGCGCATCGAGCTCGAACGCGACCTGGCCACCCAGCGCGCGCGCCTCGCCGAAGCAGCTGCGGCCTTGAAGGAAAGCGAGAACGCCCGCACCGCTTTTGTGGCCGAGACCCGCCGGGCCCTGGGCGAGCGCGAAGCAGCCGCCGAGCTTCGGGAGCAGCAAGGTGTGCAGGAACAGGCCAAGGCCGCGCAGCGCGAGCGCCTGACCCGCCTCCGGGCGCCGGTGGCCGGCACCGTCCAGCAGCTCGCGGCGCACACCGAGGGCGGCGTCGTCACCGAGGCTCAGCCGCTCATGGTCATCGTCCCCGAGGGCGCGCAGGTCATGGCGGAAGTGACGCTGGAGAACAAGGACATCGGCTTCCTGCACGAAGGCCAGCAGGCCGAGGTCAAGTTCGAGACCTTCCCGTTCACCCGCTACGGCACCGTGCCTGCCACCGTGCGCACAGTGACCGCCGATGCAGTGAACGACGAGAAGCGCGGCGCGATCTTTCCGGTGACGCTGGTGCTCGAGCGCAGCCATATCGACATCGACGGCAAAGCGGTCAAGCTGGGGCCGGGGATGAACCTGACGGCGGAGGTGAAGACGGGCAAGCGGCGGATCATCGAATACCTGTTGAGTCCGGTGCAGCGGGCAGCCGGCGAGAGTCTGCGCGAGCGTTGAAAGCCAGGCCCGCGAAGCGAAACGGAACAGAAGAGGAGAAGCGCATGGACCTGGGCGATATCCCATTCGGCGTCTGGTCGAGCGTGGTGCTGGCCATTGCGGCCTTGGCATGGTTTCTCGGAGAGGACGCGACCAACGAAAGGCGATATCGGCAACTCGTGCGTCTCGAGAAGATCCTGCTATGGGCCGCTGCGGTCGCGCTGGTAGCCGGCGCAATTGGCTCGGTGGGACTGTTCTTGTGGTGGTGGTTGGCGTGAATCCACTCAAAGCGTTGCGCAATGCCCACAGGACTCAAATCTGACCAATTCTCGTTTGGGGATTATTCACATTGAATTCGGAGTCGCGGGTCGTTAACGTGCCGGACTTGATCCAGCGGGCGCCGTGTTCTTGATCGGCGCTGCACACAGAAGAATACAGGGAACCAAAATGACAACTACCCCAAACGTCGCCGACGACCTCGAGCACGTGCATCTGCAGATGGCGTCGAAGGCGCTTCGCAAGGTGTTAGATCTGCTGCACCGGCCCAAGGCATCGGTGGCCGATCCGGCCGGCATCAATCAGGTCGTCACCTTTACCGACGACCTGGCGTGGATCGTGGACTCGCTCCATATCCAGAACGTCTTGCTGCAGATGCTGCCCGCCAGCCAACGCGACAGCGACCAGGCTGTCGAGACGCTCAGCCGAATCCTGCAATGCGCGTTCAATCTGGAGTTGGCCGATGCGAATGCGCGTTTCGACGAGGGCGAGGACAAGGCCGAAGGCGACGCGCTGGAGAACGTGCTCAATGCGCTGGCCGGCCTGGCCTTGGGGCCCCTTGGCCAACCGCGGCTGAAGGGGTCGCGAGACAGCAACGGCCGGCATCTGATGGAAGACCGGGGAGGCTTTACGGGGCGGAACACGTTCTACGCGGTGCTTCAACTGATCCAGCAGAGTGAGCTGTTCAAGAAGGCCGTCGCCGGAGAGGTGTCGTTGGGGCTGGTTGCAAGCGCCACCGACCTGACGCAAGACGCACGCATCGATTTCGGCGCATTTGCGGCCTTGTACGGTCTCACTCCGTTTGTGTTCACGTCCTCCACCCCTGATGCCTTCGATGCGATCGCGGGCAGGAACTGGGGCGTGATCTACGACGATTGGCAAGCGGACCGGGCGGCACTGATGGCGGGTGCCACGGTGGACGAATTGCATGTCACGGATCAATGGCTGGAGGATCGTGCGTTGCTGCTGGGGCGTAGGAGTCGTTTCTACGGGGGCAATGCGGGCGCAGGCGACAACACACTGCCGGCGTCTTCGCATCCTTCCGCTTGCTCGCCACGCAGAACATGCCCGTAGTTCCGGGGGGCAAGCCATGCCCTCGCGTGGATCTGCATTGGGCTGATCGGTTTTTATCGTTGCAGCTCTTCGAATCGCGAGCCAGGACCTGATTTCAATATCGACCTGTATGGCAACGACCTCCAGAGAGTCGGCGCTCAAGGAAGAACTTCAAAACAACAACGGAATTACGTATGACTTTCGATTTTGCAGACGTTCTCAAATTGGTCCTGTGGGTGTTCCTCGGGGCGCTGGCACTCGCACTCTTCATGGCGATCGGACTCGGCAAGACGGCGAAGGCTCGTTTAGGCGGGGCGCTGATGGTGTTGGCGTTCTTTGGGGCAATCACCGCTCTGGCTTACTACAAGCTCATTGCCGAGCCTCGGAAGTTTGCAGATGAAGAGGCGCGGAGGAAGGGGATACCGACTGCTGACGAATACAAGGAGCGCCATGCCAAGGCCAAGGCGTTGTTCGATGAGCGATGTAAGGCAGCGGGGGAGAAGATCTACCGAACTGTGGAGAACGTCGACGGGGTGTTCGTCATGAAGCCCCGCACGGAGCAACTCAACTATGGCCAGCAGCACAAGCTGGACGATCCCTACGGCTACGCGGGGACTGGTGAAGCCTATCTAAAGCTCTTTGTTCGTGGGAGGCCGACCGTTCCAGCAAGAACAGGAGAGTTGATTGATCCCGCTAACGTCGTGAGCTACAGATTTGTGGAGATCGCTGATGAAACAGGTAAAGGCTTTTATCGCTATACCACGCCCATGCCGAAGGACGAGAGCGAGCGCATTACGCGGAATGGCGGAGGCGTGGTGCCACTAGTCAGGACATCAGTCCTCACGCGTACAGCTAGATATGCAATCACGTGGGCCGATATTTCCACACATGAAGACCGAGATCACTGGATAGCCGGCAGCTCGCAGCAGGTTGTTGACTTAGCGACGAATGAGGTCATCGCAGAGCGAATCGGCTACATGTTCGATCGCGGCCTTGGTGACATATCTGGAGGTCGTTCGCCTTGGAGTGCGGCACGCAGCAACGCGTGCCCGCCACTCAATGAAAAAACCTTCTACTTTTTTGATCGTGTAATTCAACCTGCCCGGGAGGCAATCAAATGAGCAATGAGATCACAACATACCTGAAGTATGTCAATCTTCAAATGGCCGCCGAGGCGCTGTGGGATCGTGTAGATCCGGAAGGTGCACTTGGGCAACTGCAATATGGGAACAATCATTCCAGCAAATTCACCAAGACCCAGGCCCAACAGTTCATCGACGAAGGCTGGACAGTCGCCGAGCACAAGAGCAACACCTCGACAGGCTTCAGCGGAACCCTGTTCCGCAACAGCAACACCGGTGAATTGGTCCTGTCCTTCCGCAGCACCGAATTCGTCGACGACGCAGCCCGCGACAACCAGGCCACCAACAGCATGGAGATCAAGGAGAAGGGTTGGGCCTTCGGCCAGATTGCCGACATGAAGGCCTGGGTCGACAGCCTCTACGCCAGCAGCAAGATCACAGCCGACAAGCAACTCACCGTCACCGGCTACAGCCTCGGCGGCCACCTCGCCACCGCGTTCAACATGCTGTATGGCGGCGATGCCGACGCCACCTATACCTTCAACGGTGCAGGCGTCGGGCAGATGAAGCCCGGCCATAGCTTGGGCGATGTCATCGCCGAATTCCAGTCGTTGCGCACCTCCGGCAGCGGCTCAAGATTCACGACGCCGGAAGTCGCTGCGCTCTATCGGGAACTACGCTCCACCATCAACGGCCAGGCTACTCAAAGCCAGATCGATGCCGCATACGAGCGCGTGAGCGGACTCATCGACACCTACCAACCCGATCCGCAATCCGCGCCGATGGTGTCGCCCACCGAGCGCAACCAGGAACTCACATTGCTGCGCGATGCGCTCCATCGCACCGGGCTTGTGGTCGCCGAGGCTGTGCGCGTGCCCGATCTCGCTTCGCAGGGTGCATCGGAATCTCCGCTGGACATCAAGCCTGAACTGATCGACGGCGAGGCAATCATCGACGCCACGCGGCTGGACTACCAGTTGGCCGTACTCCTCGCGTCGAAGAACACTCAACCATCGGTCGGGGTTATTGGTGGCGGCGTGCAAGCGGTACTTGGCCGGGAGCAGGGTGCCTACACGCTGCCCAACTTCTACGACATCTACGGCGACACGGCCCCCTCGGCCGTCTCCAATTCACAGCTGCATTACGGCGCCGCGACGCCGATCTTCATCGAAGACCAACCGCTACTGCGTGGCACGGTGATCGGTGACGCAATCGCGGCCACCTTGCAGGCTCATCTTGACATCAAGTTGCTGGTGGATGGCTTCAGCAGCAACGACTTCGGCGACACCCACAGCCTGGTGCTACTCGTCGACTCACTGAGTGTCCAGAACACATTCGCTCAGCTTGATCCCACGCTCACGGCCGACAAGATGAGCGGCGTCTTGGCAACTGCCTCGAACCAGAAATCCGATTGGGCTCAGCGCACGCAAGGCAAGGCGGATGGCGATACGCTGGAGAGCCTCGTCAACGCGCTGGCGGACACTCTGGGGTTGGGTTGGACCGGAGAAGCCCGACTGGAAGGCGACCCCAGCGGCAACACCTGGGCGCGCCTCGAAGACCAGAACGGCTACAGCGGACGAATTACGTTCTACCAGCAACTGAAGCAACTCACCGACAGCGGCGTCTACCAATCATTGCAGGGGAAGGTGACGTTGGAGGAAGTGCCGTCAACCGGTGGCAGCTTTGCGTTGGGGCTTTCCCCGCGCCGCAGTCCCGACCAGACCTGGAATCCGCCATCGGGCACCGCCACCTGGACCAAGGGCAGCACCTGGGGCGTCTACGAGACAGGCAACACCTACGTGCTGGAGGGCGGAGCGTCCCTCACGCCGGACGACCAAGCCGACGTGGTCTACGCGGGCAATGGGCTTGACTACGTCTTTGGGGGCAGGGGCGACGGCCTTCTGGATGGGGAAGTCCAAACGCTAAGTCGCCGCCGCGCCCGCATTTGTAGCGTGATAGGTGCACGCCGAGCTTGCCCGCAAGTCAGGGGGACAAGCCATGCTTGAACTGGGTGTAGGCGCAGACATCTTGCGTGGTATTGGTTGGCTGTATATCGCCTTGGCGTGCGGTGCGCTCTACTTGGTGATTCGGCATGTCGAAGGCTGGCTGCTGAAGGCGTTGTGCATCGCCTTAGTAGTTGGAGTCTTCGGCTATGTTCCCGCAAAGGGAGCATGGGACACGAAGAGGCAGCGCGATAGGTACCAAGCAGCAAAGGCGCTGTTTGATGAACGATGCAAGACGGCGGGCGAGAGAGTTTATAGAACAGAGGTCGATATCAAGGGCGTCTATCTGATGCGACTGAGAGACCCAGCGGAAAGCGGATGGTTCGATCAGCAGTTCAATCAACATGATGTATTTACATCCGAAGACGGACACAGCGGGCAAGCGGGTGGATCTTCAATAAATTCCAAGACAAAGGAGCCTCCGCCCGATCCTTACATCCTTTCCTTCCTCAAGCCGAAGATCATTGATCCTCCGAGTCGGCAAACAATCCCAGACACCCTGGTTGGACGCTATGACTACGTGGAAGCAACGGATCCGCGTGATGGCAGGTTGTATCGCTATACGGCGCGGTCGGTTGCCCCTATCAAGCTACTGCCGGAGTATGGAGAGTGGGTCCGAGAGACCGAGCTCGTTCGTTCCGCTATCAGTAAGCGAACGGCTAAATATGGGGTGACTTGGAAAGACATTTCCGAGTCGACCGATCGCCAGCATTGGATCGCCGGCAGCGAAGTACGCATATTTGACTTGGACGCGAATGAATTGATCGCTGAACGAGCTGGCTATGTGATGGACTTTGCACAGGGCAGCAGGGCTGGAGCGAGATCACCGTGGCTTTTCGCAAAGTCCTGCGCTAACTACCAACCGGCAAAGCGGCATACGAGATTCTTTGTGGAGCAAGTCCTTAAACCAGTTGAAAGGGAGTAATCGTGAGTGCCAATGAAATTTCTGTCTATCTCAAGTACGCCAATCTCCAAATGGCGAGTGAAGCGCTGTACTCTTTTCGGGAGGGTCAGGCCGACGAAGAAGCGCTACCGGGGACAACTCGATCCTATGCAAGCCTATCCGCTGCTGATCTCATGGCGGGCAATGGTCGATCCAGTAAGTTCACATTGGAAGAGGCTCAAGAGTTTGTGAGGGACTGGGCTGTGGTCGAGCACATCAGCAACACCACCACGGGCTTTTCGGGAACCCTATTCCAGGCTCTTCGCACCGACGAATCCCGCGGCATTACCGCAGGTGAGTTGGTCATCTCCTTCCGCAGCACCGAGTTCATCGACGACGCAGCCCGCGACAACCAGGCCACCAACAGCTTGGAGATCAAGGAGAAAGGCTGGGCCTTCGGCCAGATCGATGACATGAAGACGTGGGTCGATACGCTCTACGCAAGCGGCAAGATTGCAGCCACCGAACCGCTCACCGTCACCGGCTACAGCCTCGGCGGCCACTTGGCTACAGCGTTCAATCTCCTGTATCCGAGTGCCGCCGCGTCGACTTACACCTTCAACGGCGCTGGCGTGGGTGCTCTCAAGAACGGGGCGAGCCTGAGCGGCGTTGTCGCCGAATTTCATCGTTTACGCGAGAACGCAGACGGCTCGCAGATCGCCTTCGGCGATTCCCTGGTTCAAGCCCGATACGTGGAGCTGCGAAGCAGCTTCGCTAGCGGCGTGATGCCCACTATCGACGACATCGCTTCGGTGCGCCTGCTGGCAGTGGGCAGCCCGACCGCCTTTGCCGACAGCGAAATGCTTGCCTCTGCGCTGGAGCGCGTTCGCTCCATCATGCAGGAGGCTGTCCGGGTTTCGACGCTCTCCGACCCATCCGGCAAACCGTTGGAGGTGAGCGGATCGAACATCGCAGCCACCGGCTTGGACTACCAGTTGGCTGTGCTGTTCGCATCGAAGAAGACCGAAGCCCAGTACGCGGACGTCGCACAGGGCGGTTGGGCAGCCTATGCGGGACGCCATTTGGCGACAGGAGCGCCCTGGTCTAACTTTCATGACCTCTACGGCGCCAACGCGCCGTCTGCCGTTTCGAACTCGCAGCTTCACTATGGCCAAGACGTTCCCATCTTCATCGAAGACCAACCGCTCTTTCGCGGCAACGTGCTGTTCAGCGCTCTGGGTGCCAGTGCTTTGAATGCGGAAGCCAAATTGCTGGTGAACAACTTCGGCGCCAACGACTTCGGCGACACGCATAGCCTGGTGCTGCTCGTCGACTCCCTGAGCGTACAGAACACGCTCGCGCAAATCGATCCGACCCTTACGCAAGCGACGCTGAATGCCATCTTCGCTGCCGCATCAGCAATAAAGGCCGAGGCCAGTCTTGGCTTCCAGGGCAAGGCGGAAGGCGATGTTTTAGAGAACGTCATCAAGAGCCTGGCCGCCATGTTCGACGTGAACATCGCATCCATGGCCGCCAGACTCGATGGTGGCACATGGGCCAATGCCGATGATCGCGCCGTGTTTCACCGAAACCTCAAGACCATTTCCAGCAAAGTTGCGGAACTGGACATCGGGGAACAGGCGGTCATTCGCGCGTCCGGCTCAGACCTTCAAGTAGCGGCCCGCACCGACTTTGGCGCAGTCGCGGCGCTGATCGAGCTCTCGCCCTTCTGGATCGCAGGCAAGGATGCGGCCACCAAGGCAACACTGGAGACTGTGTGGGAGTTCGTGCACGGCGAAGACTTCCTCGCATGGCAGGAAGACAAGAGTGCGGCGGTACCAACCACCTTCACGAACGAGTGGATCGCAGACCGTGCAACGATGTTGGGGCTGGTTGTCCAACGCAACGCCAGCAATACGCAAGGCGTGCTTCCTGGTAGCGAGAACCTTCGCTATTACGACGCTGCCAGCGACACTCAGATCCTGGTCGGTTCAGGTAGCTCGCAGCGCAAGCAGTTTTTCTTTGGCGGGGACGAGGCCGACACTGTGAGTGGCCAAGGATTCGGCGACCATCTCTATGGCGGCGCAGGCGCCGACACTCTGAGTGGCCTGGGCGGCGACGACTACCTGCAGGGCGATGCCGGCAACGACACCCTCGAAGGCGGCATCGGCAACGACACCCTCGTCGGCGGCACCGGAGCCGACACCTACCGCTTCGAAGGCACCTTCGGCAAAGACACCCTCCGAGACAGCGACGGCCTCGGCAGCATCGTCCTCGACGACCAAACCCTCACCGGCGGCGCAGGCACCGGCAAGCGCAACACCTGGTGTAGCGAGGACCCCGCCGGGAACCGCATCGACTACCTCGTCCAGGACGATGCCGCATCCGCCACCGGCAAGACCCTCCTCGTCTCCAGGCAAGGCGACAGCGCCCACACCATCACCCTGCGCGACTTTGACCTGGACCAGGCCCGCTCGGACGCCGGCTATTTGGGCATGCGGCTGCAAGGCCCGCGCCTCGTCCTGCAGCAGGCCGGTGGCGGCAACCCCTTTGCCGACCCCCACTTCGAGCCCGAGCAGGGCACCAGCCGCATCGAGGAAGGCGGCGCGGCCGGCTACGTCCTGTACCTCGACCAAGCCGCCTCGGCAGGCGACACCCTCACCTTGAGCCTGTCCGCCCTGGCCGGCCAGTTCCAACTGCTCCACGGCGGCACATCGATCCCTGCCGCCGGGGCCGTCATCACCCTCGTCGAAGGGCAAAGCGAAGTTCACTTCGCGCTCATGCAGCAGGGAGAGATCTCGGCCGATGCCTTGGCACAACTGTCGGCCACCTACCGCGGCGGCAGCGTCACCGCCGACTCCAATGCATGGGAACTCACCGTCGAGGACGCGGGCGAGCAGGCGCGGACCTATCTGGGCGACCAGCATCCGTCCCTGAGCGAAGGCGGCTTCTACGACTGGAGTTCCGTCCACTGGGCATCCGACGGAACCCTCGAAGGCGGTGTGGCCGATGCGGGCTTCAACGACGTCATCGTCGGCCAGGCGGACAACAACCGCATCGAGGGGCTCGGCGGCAACGATGCCCTGGACGGCGCAGGCGGCAACGATGTCGTCGACGGCGGGGAAGGGGACGACCTGCTCGCGGGCGGCGCCGGCAGCGATCTCATTCGTGGGGGCGGTGGCAACGACTGGATCCTGAGCGCCCATGCGTTGGGGCTTTCCCCGCGCCGCAGTCCCGACCAGACCTGGAATCCGCCAGCGGGCACCGCCACCTGGACCAAGGGCAGCACCTGGGGCGTCTACGAGACAGGCAACACCTACGTGCTGGAGGGCGGAGCGTCCCTCACGCCGGACGACAAGGCAGACGTGGTCTTCGCGGGCGATGGGCATGACTACGTCATTGGGGGCCGAGGCAACGATCATCTGGACGGGCAAGCCGGCGACGACATCTTGTGGGGCAATGGCGGCGCCGACGTTCTCGCCGGATCGGCGGGCAACGACTGGCTGATGGGGGACGGGCTCGCGGAGGCGGGCCATGTCAACAGCACGCCAGAGGCGCTGCACGGCAACGATGTTCTCGACGGCGGCGACGGCAACGACCATCTGCTGGGCGACGGCGGCGAGGATGCCTTGTATGGCGGTGCCGGCGAAGACACCCTTCGCGGTGATCGTCCCGAATTCGAACTCGCCGGCACGGCGCACGGCGAGGACTATCTCGACGGCCAGGACGGCAATGACATCCTCCTGGGCGGAGGAAAGGGCGACGCCTTGTACGGCGGCGCCGGCAACGATCGCATGTGGGGCGATGACGAGAACGAGGACCAGCTCCCCGGCACGTTTCATGGCAGCGACTTCCTGGACGGCGAGGCCGGTGACGACCAACTGGTGGGGGGTGGCGCGGACGACACCTTGATCGGCGCAGCGGGCGCCGACCTCATGCTGGGCGATGATCGCGAGGCCAACCTGGCAGGCCGCTTCCACGGTGCGGATTGGCTGGAGGGCGGGAGCGGCGACGACACGCTCATTGGTGGCGGAGGCAACGACATACTGTTCGGCGGCCAGGACGACGACATCCTCGTTGGCGACGACCAGGGCCAGGACCTTCTTGCCGCCGAATTCCACGGCAACGATGAACTTGACGGCGAGGAAGGCGACGACCAGCTGACCGGCGGCGGCAAGGACGACACTCTCCTGGGCGGAGCCGGCAACGACTTCCTCCGCGGCGATGACGACGTCATGGAACAACTCGCCGCGCAATGGCACGGCAACGATCTCCTGGACGGAGGCGACGGCGACGACATTCTGCTGGGCGACGGCGGCGACGACATTCTCCGGGGTGGCGCTGGTGACGACTGGCTCGCCGGTGAAGATCAAGCCAGCACCGACGCGGCCACCAGGCTCATTGGAGACGACCAGCTCGATGGCGGCGACGGCGCCGACACCCTCATCGGCGGCGCCGGGAACGACCTGCTCGACGGCGGCAGCGGCAACGATTCCCTCCATGGCGGCGCCGGCAACGACACCCTCGACGGCGGCGCCGGGGCCGACTGGATGTCCGGCGGCGCCGGTGACGACATCTTCCGCGTTGCGCTGTCCGACAACGACACCGTGGGCGACTTCGGGCGCGGCACCGATCGCATCGTGCTGCAAGGCGCCTTGCCCCAGGACCTCACCGTGACCGCCGCCGGCGCCACCCTGCATCTCCAGGGCAGCGGCGGCGCCCTCGTGCTTGAGAACTGCCTTCGCAATGGCGACACGCAAGCCGGCATCGAGTTTGCCGACGGCACCGTCTGGCGCCGATCCGATCTCATCAGCCGTCTGGACCTGGACATCCCCAGCCAGGCATGGCTGGACCATGCCGAACTTCTGGTCGCGCAGCCGGAAGGCGGTCGCCTGGTCGGCGATATCGGCAGTAGCGTCATGGTCGGGCGCGAAGGCCACGATGTCTTCGAGGATCTTGGAGGCGACGATTTCTTCTATGGCGGGGCCGGAGGTGACCTCCTGCATGGCGAGAATGGCAATGACCTGCTCGATGGCGGCACCGGTAGCGATGTACTTCTGGGCGGGCCGGGCAGCGACGTTCTTCTGGGGGGAGAGGGTGACGACGCGCTCGTCGCCGTAGGGCAGACCTCGCATGTCCAGATCTACGACGACCCTTCCACCGAGGTCGACATCCTGGATGGCGGACCGGGCAATGACAACCTCCTCGGAGGATGGGGAGGCATGGGCGGCGACCACAGCATCTACCTCTTCGGCTATGGGGACGGCCGCGACACCATCAGCGGCGGTACGGACAACCTCATCCGCTTCAAGCCCGGCGTATCTCCCGAAGACGTTGTCATCTTCTGCAATCAAGGCCGCGTCGTCTACTGGTTGAGCGCTGCCGATCAGATCTCGGAATCTCAATCCACATGGCAGACGGGGCACATCGAATTTGCCGACGGGACCGTGTGGGACCGCGCCGAGATCGATGCCCGGACGATGGACACGGCGCTCGAGTTGGCCGGTCCGCGCACACTGCAGCTGCATGTCCACGAGGGACAGGGGTTTCAGATGGACCTGCCCGAAGGCTTCTTTGCTCCCGGCTCCCGCAGCGGACAGGTGTCCTACGCCACCGCGGATGGACTGCCCGGGATCACCGTCGATCCGCACACAGGCTCGATCTCCGCTACCTCCGAGCTCTTCAGCGGCAACTTATGGTTCTGGGCCGAACCCTGGATAACGATCACGGCCACCGATGAACTCGGCGCCCGCCAAACCATCGAGGTCGGGGTGTGGCTGCAGAGGCCTGACGCCAGCTTCGGTTCCGTCATTGTCGGTACGCGCGACGCCGACTGGCTATGGACGTCCGACGGCGACGATGTCGTATACGGCGGTGCGGGCAACGATGACTATGTCTTCCGGCCCGGGGACGGTCACGACATCATCGAGGAGGGCAACCCGCTCGCAACCGCCGACTTCGATGTTGTGACCTTCCAGGGCCCGCTAATGCCCGCAGACGTCGCCGTCCGACGGGAAGGTGCCGATCTCGTGCTGGTGTACGGGGCGGGAGACAGCGTCACCGTCAGGCGCTGGTTCGAATCTGCGTCGAACCGGATCGAGGAGGTTCAATTCGCCGACGGCACCGCGTGGAACGTGGTGCAACTCCAGGCCCTTGCCGAATGGCGCCCGCCGATCGTCGGCACGCCGGCCAACGACACCTTGAACGGCACCTCCGGTAACGACACGCTAGAGGGGCTTGCCGGTAACGACACGCTCGACGGAAAAGCCGGTGCGGACGTGATGGCCGGTGGCCTCGGCAACGACATCTACTACGTCGACAACAACGCCGACGTGGTGACCGAGCTGGCCGACGAAGGCATCGACGCGGTCCGCACCAACATCAGCCACACGCTGGCGGCCAACGTCGAGGGCCTGATGCTCAACACGACGACAGACATCAACGGCACGGGCAATACGCTCGACAATGTTCTGTACGCCGGCGCGGGCAACAACGTGCTCGACGGCCAGGGCGGCAGCGACTACGTGTCCTACATCTATGCCGGCTCCGCCGTGAACGTCAGCCTGGCGGCCACCGGCGCGCAGGCCACGGGCGGCAGCGGCTTCGACACGCTGTGGAACATCGAGAACCTCTACGGCAGCAACTACGACGATGTCCTGATCGGCAGCCCCATTGCCAACATGCTCAACGGCGGGATCGGCGCGGACACCCTGAGGGGCGGCGCGGGCAACGACATCTACTACGTCGACAACAGCGCCGACGTGGTGACCGAGCTGGCCAATGAAGGCACGGACCTCGTGCTAGGCACTATCAGCTACACGCTCTCGGCCAACGTCGAGAACCTCACCTTGACCGGCACGGCGGCCATCGATGCCACCGGCAACGAACTGGACAACCTGCTGACCGGCAATGCCGCGAACAACACCTTGAGCGGTGGTTCAGGCAACGACACGCTCAACGGGAGCGCCGGTGCCGACACCATGACGGGCGGCGTGGGCAACGACATCTACTTCGTCGACAACACCGCCGACGCAGTGATCGAGCTGGCAGGCGAAGGCACCGACACGGTTCGCACCACCATCACCCACACGCTGGCGGCCAATGTCGAGAACCTGATGCTCAACTCGACAGCGGCCATTGACGGCACCGGCAATGCGCTGGGCAACGTTCTGTACGCCGGGGCCGGCAACAACGTGCTCGATGGTCTGGGGGGCAACGACTGGGTCTCGTATGTCTATTCCGGCTCCGCGGTGACCGTCAGCCTGGCGGCCAACGGGGCGCAAGCCACGGGCGGCTCCGGCACCGACACGCTGCGCAACGTCGAGTACCTTTTCGGCAGCAACTACAACGACATCCTGACCGGCAGCAGCACGACCAATGCACTCAGCGGCGGGCTCGGCGACGATACGCTGATCGGCGGCCAGGGAGCGGACACGCTCATCGGCGGCACGGGCAACGACACCTACCGCTACCGCTCGGGCGACGGCAACGACACGGTGTCGGAAGCAGGCGGCGACGACACGGTGGAACTGCTGGACCTCAACCCGGGTGACGTGCGCATCGTGCAGGGCCTCAACGGAAACCTCGACCTGATCGTCGATGCACTCACCGGCCAGACCATCACGCTGGACCTGAATCTGGTGTCCCCCGGCTGGTCGGCAGACGGCTCGCAAGTGGAGCATCTGCGCTTCGCCGACGGGACGGTGTGGAACAGCGAGCAGATGCGTGCCGCCGCGGAGCTGGAAAGAAGCGTGAGCCTCATGGTGCAGGCGATGGCCACCTTCGCGGTGCCGGCGCCCGGCCTGGTGACTTCGACGTCATTGGATGATCAATCCAGGCTAGCGCCTGTACTTGCCGCCAGCTGGGGCTAGGCGCTGAGCAAAGGGGCGGCGCTGGCGTTCCTTGAGAACCCCGGGGAGTCGCACCCGGATCAGACCAACGTCGCCCGTCGCACCGCCAGCTCCCACCGCGCCATCTTCTCCTCGGCCTTCTCCCGGCTCAGCGTGGGCAGGAAGCGCCGCTCCACGCGCCACTGCTTCGACAACTCGCCGACATCGCGGTACACGCCGGTCGACAGGCCGGCGAGGTACGCAGCGCCGAGCGCCGTGGTCTCGATGACCTCCGGCCGCACCACCGGAATGCCCAGCAGATCCGCCTGGAACTGCATCAGCAGGTCGTTGACGGCCGCGCCGCCATCCACCCGCAGCTCGGCCACCGGCGCACCTCCGGCAGCGACGGCATCGCGGCTCATCGCCTGCAGCAGCGCGGCGCTTTGGTAGGCGATGCTCTCCAGTGCCGCGCGCGCAATGTGCGCCACCGCGGTGCCGCGCGTCAGGCCTGTGATGGTGCCGCGCGCGTCGGCGTTCCAGTAGGGCGCGCCCAGCCCCGTGAAGGCCGGCACCATCATCACGCCGCCGGCATCGGGCACGCTCTCGGCCAGCGCTTGGACTTGCGCGCTGCCCTGGATGGCCTTCAACCCGTCGCGCAGCCACTGCACCACCGCGCCGCCGACGAAGACGCTGCCCTCCATCGCATACTGCGGCGGCATGCCGGTCGTCTGCGCGGCACTGGTCACGAGCAGGCCGTTGTGCGAAGGCTGGAAGGCGCCGCCCGTGTGCATCAGCAGAAAGCAACCGGTGCCGTAGGTGTTCTTGGCCATGCCGGCCTCGAAGCAGGCCTGGCCGAAGAGGGCGCTCTGCTGGTCGCCGGCCACGCCGCCGATAGGCAAGGGGCGATCGAAGAGACCGGCATCGGTGTCGGCGAAATGCGTGCTCGATGGCTTGACCTCGGGCATCAGCGAGGCGGGGATGTCCAGCGCCTTCAGCAGGTCGGCATCCCACCGATGCGTGTGCACGTTGAAGAGCATTGTGCGCGAGGCATTGGTGACGTCGCTCACATGCAGCTTGCCGCCGGTCAGCTGCCAGATCAGCCAGCTGTCGACGGTGCCGAAAGCCAGCTCGCCGCGGTCGGCCGCTGCGCGCGCTCCGGGCACGTTGTCGAGCAGCCAGCGCAGCTTGGTGCCGGAGAAGTAGGCGTCGATCACCAGCCCCGTCTTCTCCTGGATGGTGTCGGCCATGCCGTCCTCGCGCAGCTTGGCGCACAGCGGCTCGGCGCGCCGGTCCTGCCAGACGATGGCGTGATGCACGGGCTGCCCGGTCTTCCGGTTCCACAGCACGGTGGTCTCGCGCTGGTTGGTGATGCCGATCGCGTGGATGTCGCTCGCCGTGAGCCTGGCCTTGGCCAGCACCTCGTGCGCGGTGGCGAGCTGGCTCTGCCAGATCTCCAGCGGGTCATGCTCGACCCAGCCGGGCTGCGGGTAGATCTGCGTGAGCTCCTTCTGGGCGAGGGCGACGATGCGCCCCTCGCCGTCGAACACGATGCTGCGGGAGCTGGAGGTGCCCTGGTCGAGGGCGAGCAGGTAGGTCATGTGAAAACCTCGTGGATCAGTGTTCGCGCGCGATCTCGCAACGGACCTGTGCGCGCTCGAGCAACTCGGGGAACGGCGGCGGCGGCTCGGCGTCGGTGAACAGGCAGTCGATCTGCGACAGCGTGGCCAGCTCGATCATGGCAGGGCGGTTGAACTTGCTCGCGTCGGCCGCGAGCCAGACCTCGCGTGCTTGCGCAATGATGGTCTGCGCCACCTTCACCTCGCGCAGGTCGAAGTCGCGCAGCGTGCCGTCGGCCTCGATGCTGGAGACGCCGATCAGCGCGATGTCGACCTTGAACTGGCGGATGAAGTCGACCGTGGCCTCGCCCACGATCGCGCGATCGCGCAGCCGCACCGAGCCGCCGGCCACGATCACTTCGCAGTTCGGGTTGTCGCTGAGGATCGTCGCCACGTTGAGGTTGTTGGTGATCACGCGCAGCCCGGTGTGCTGCAGCAAGGCCTTGGCGATGGCCTCGGTGGTGGTGCCGATGTTGAGGATCAGCGAGCAGTCGTTCGGCACCCGCGCGGCCACGGCGCGCGCGATGCGGGCCTTGCCCTCGGCATGCAGGTTCTCGCGCTGCCGGTAGCCGATGTTCTCGGTGGTCGAGCTCGGCACCCGCACGCCCCCATGAAAACGCCTGAGCAGTCCCTCGTCGGCCAGGCGCTGCACGTCGCGGCGCACCGTCTGGAGGGTCACGCCGAGCATGTCCGCCAGCTGCTCGACCGTGACCGAGCCGCGCGTGCGCACGGTGTTGAGGAGCTTGAGTTGTCGGGGATTCGAATTCACGCGAAATGGAACAGAGCGCAGGGCGCGCTACTTTAGAACGAAAGAAAACGAATGCGCCAAGGGTTAACGAGGAGGAAAATCGCGCTTTAAGGAACCAAAATGAAAAAAACCGAAAACGCTCCAGGCGAAATTCGCACAATCAAAACCCAGACCGTGAGCGCCACCCCCTTATCCCCGCCGGCCACCGAGGCCGCCTGCGACGTGCTGATCGTCGGGGGCGGCATCAACGGCTGCGGCATCGCACGCGACCTGGCCGGCCGCGGCTGGCGCGTGCTGCTGTGCGAGAAGGACGATCTCGCGGCGCACACGTCTTCCTCGTCCACCAAGTTGATCCACGGCGGGCTGCGCTACCTCGAGTACTACGAGTTCTCGCTGGTGCGCAAGGCGCTGCAGGAGCGCGAGGTGCTGCTGCGCAGCGCGCCGCACATCATGTGGCCGTTGCGCTTCGTGATGCCGCACGACCCTTCCATGCGGCCGGCCTGGATGGTGCGCATCGGGCTCTTCCTGTACGACCACCTGGCCCGGCGCGAGGTGCTGCCGGGCTCGCGTTCGGTGGACCTGCGCGCGCACGCCGCCGGCGCGCCGCTCAAGCCGCGGTTCAAGCGCGGCTTCGTGTATTCGGATGGCTGGGTCGACGATGCGCGGCTCGTGGTGCTGAACGCCCTGGACGCGCGAGCCAAGGGTGCGGAGGTGCTGACGCGCACGCGCTGCCTCGGCGCGCAGCGCGATGCCGAGGGCTGGACCGCGGTGCTCGAAGGCCCGGCCGGGCGCCGCACGGTACGCGCCCGCGCGGTGGTCAATGCGGCGGGACCCTGGGCCGAGTCCTTTCTGCGCGGCGTCGCGCGGTCCGCGCAGGGCGAGGCGCTGGCCACGCGGCACCTGCGCCTGGTCAAGGGCAGCCACATCGTGGTGCCGCGCCTCTTCACCCACGACCACGCCTACATCTTCCAGAACCCCGACAAGCGCATCATCTTCGCGATCCCCTACCAGGATGCCTTCACGCTGATCGGCACGACCGACATCGAGTTGAGCGGCGACGACCCCGGCGCGGCACGCATCGGCGCGGACGAGATCGACTATCTCTGCACCCAGGCCAGCCGCTATCTGGAGAAGCCGGTCGTGCCGGCGGACGTGGTCTGGACCTACTCCGGCGTACGCCCACTGCTCGACGATGCCTCGGGCGACCCTTCGGCGGTCACGCGCGACTACATGCTCGAATCGAACACCACCGCGGCGCCGCTGCTGTCGGTGTGGGGCGGCAAGATCACGACCTTTCGCAAGCTTTCCGAGGATGCGGCCGACGAGGTGGGCCGGATGCTCGGCGAATCGCGCCCGGCCTGGACCGAGGGTGCCTTCCTCGCAGGCGGCGACCTGTCTGGCTGGATCGGTGCCGCCACTCGGCCCGACGAGGACTTCGAGCGCTTCGTCACCGCTGTCCGTGCAAAGCACCCCTGGCTCGATGGCACTTTGGCGCGCCGGCTCGCGCGCGCCTACGGCGACCGCATCGCGGCCGTGATCGTGGATGCGCAATCGATGAACGACATGGGCGAAGCGGTCGCGCCCGGCCTGCACGAGCGCGAGCTGCGCTACCTGCAGGACGAGGAATGGGCGTGCAGTGGCGAGGACGTGCTGTGGCGGCGCTCCAAGCTGGGCCTGCACTACACCCCGGAAGAACGCGAACGGGTCGGTGCCTGGATGCAGCAGCAGGCCTCCACCCCCAGCCAGCACGAAGGAGTTGCATGCAGTTGACACTGGAGCGCGTCACCAAGAAGGTGGGTGCGCAGACCTGGCTCTACGAGCAGAGCATCGCGCCGAGGCACGGCGCCGTGACGGTGCTGCTCGGCGCCACGCAGGCCGGCAAGACCAGCCTGATGCGGCTGATGGCGGGGCTCGACACGCCCACGTCGGGCCTGATCCTGGTCGACGGCAAGAACGTGACCGGCGTGCCGGTGCGCGAGCGCAACGTGGCGATGGTGTACCAGCAGTTCATCAACTACCCGTCGCTGAGGGTCGCCGAGAACATCGGGTCGCCGCTGAAGCTGCGCGGCGAGAAGAACATCGAGGCACGGGTGCGCGAACTGGCCGACAAGCTGAGCATCGGCATGTTCCTCGACCGCTACCCGGCCGAGCTCTCCGGCGGCCAGCAGCAGCGCGTGGCGCTGGCGCGCGCACTGGCCAAGGAAGCGCCGCTGGTGCTGCTCGACGAGCCCCTGGTCAACCTGGACTACAAGCTGCGCGAAGGCCTGCGCGAGGAGCTGACGCAGCTCTTTGCCACCGGCGACTCCACCGTGATCTACGCCACGACGGAGCCCGGCGAGGCATTGCTGCTCGGCGGCTACACCGCGGTGATGGATGCGGGCGAACTGCTGCAGTACGGGCCGACCGCCGAGGTCTTCCACGCGCCCCAGTCGCTGCGCGTGGCGCGTGCCTTCAGCGACCCGCCGATGAACCTGCTGGCCGGGCGCGTGGCAGCCGGCGGCGTCCAGCTGGCCGGAGGCCCGCTGGTGCCGGTCGCGCTGCCGGCCCAAGTCGATGGCGCCGTCACCGTCGGCCTGCGTGCCAGTGCGCTGCACGTGCGCCCCGGCGACGGTGGAATCGCCATTCCCGGCAAGGTCGAGTTGGCCGAGATCTCCGGCTCCGACACCTTCGTGCATGTCGAGACGCTGGTAGGCGACCTAGTGGCCCAGCTCACGGGCGTGCACCGCTTCGAGCTCGGGGCCGCCATCACGCTCCACTTTGCAGCCGCGCAGGCCTATGTGTTCGACACCGCCGAACGGCTGGCGCTGGCGCCCGCCTGGCGCAGGGGAAGCTGACGTGGCACGCATCGACCTCGACCTGGCCCATGCCTACCGGCCCAACCCCAAGCAGGACAGCGACTATGCGCTGCTGCCGCTCAAGATGAGCTTCCGCGACGGCGGCGCCTATGCCTTGCTCGGCCCCTCGGGCTGCGGCAAGACCACCATGCTCAACATCATCTCGGGCCTGCTGGTTCCCTCGCGCGGCACCGTCAGCTTCGACGGGCGCGATGTCACGCACGCGTCGCCGCAGGAGCGCAACATTGCCCAGGTGTTCCAGTTCCCCGTGATCTACGACACCATGACCGTGGCCGAGAACCTCGCCTTTCCCCTGCGCAACCGCAAGCTGCCCGCCGAGCAGATCAGGAAGCGCGTGGGCGAGATCGCCGAGATGCTCGACATGAGCGGCCAGCTGAACCAGCGCGCCGCCGGGCTCGCAGCCGATGCCAAGCAGAAGATCTCGCTGGGCCGCGGGCTGGTGCGCAGCGACGTGTCGGCCGTGCTCTTCGACGAGCCGCTGACGGTGATCGATCCCAACCTCAAGTGGCAGTTGCGGCGCAAGCTCAAGCAGATTCATCGCGAGCTCAAGCTCACGCTGATCTATGTCACGCACGACCAGGTCGAAGCGCTCACCTTTGCGGAGGAGGTGATGGTCATGACACGCGGCAAGGCCGTGCAGGTGGGCAGCGCCGATGCGCTGTTCGAGCGGCCGGCCCACACCTTCGTCGGCCATTTCATCGGCTCGCCGGGCATGAACTTCCTGCCGGTGCAAAGCAGCGGACGGTCGCTCGAGATCGCCGGCATGCGGCTGACGACCCCGCGCACGCTGCCCGAGGGCGCGCTCACGCTCGGCATCCGCCCCGAGTACGTCACGCTGGCCGAGCCCAACGCGGCCGGTGCCCTGGCGGCCAGCGTGGTGCAGCTGCAGGACGTGGGCACGCACCAAATGCTCACGGCGCGGGCAGGGGAGAGCGTGATCAAGGCACGGCTTCCATCCGACGTGCAGGTGCCGTCGATCGGCGCGCCGGTCTGGCTGAAGGTGGTGGACACGCACACCTGCTTCTATCGTGATGAGGAGCTCGTGGCATGAACGCAGCGCAGAACCGCTTCAAGCAAGCTCCCGCCCCCTTGGGGGGCAGCGAGGACACGAAGTGCCGAGCGTGGGGGCAGATATGAACGGAACGAACAAGCCCATCAACCAGAAGGCCTGGTGGCTGGTGTTGCCGGTGCTGCTGTGCGTGGCCTTTTCGGCCATCGTGCCGCTGATGACGGTGGTCAACTACTCGGTGCAGGACATCATCTCGCCCGAGCGCCGCGTGTTCGTCGGCACCGAGTGGTTCGCCTCGGTGATGCGCGACGACGAGCTGCACGGGGCGCTGTGGCGCCAGCTCGGCTTCTCGCTGGCGGTGCTGCTGGTCGAGATCCCGCTCGGCATCTGCCTGGCGCTCTCGATGCCCTCGACCGGGTGGAAGTCGTCCGCCGTGCTGGTGATCGTCGCGCTGTCGCTGCTGATCCCCTGGAACGTGGTCGGCACCATCTGGCAGATCTACGGCCGCGCCGACATCGGCCTGCTCGGCTGGACCCTGCAGAGGCTGGGCATCGACTACAACTACACCGGCAGCGCGACCGACGCCTGGATCACGGTGCTGGTGATGGACGTCTGGCATTGGACGCCGCTGGTGGCCTTGCTGTGCTTTGCGGGGCTGCGCTCCATCCCCGACGCGTACTACCAGGCCGCGCGCATCGACGGCGCCAGCCGCTTCGCCGTATTCCGCTACATCCAGCTGCCCAAGATGCGCGGCGTGCTGATGATCGCGGTGCTGCTGCGCTTCATGGACAGCTTCATGATCTACACCGAGCCATTCGTGCTGACGGGCGGCGGGCCGGGCAACGCCACCACCTTCCTGAGCCAGTACCTCACGCAGAAGGCCGTCGGCCAGTTCGACCTGGGCCCGGCGGCGGCGTTCTCGCTGATCTACTTCCTGATCATCCTGCTGTTCTGCTTCGTGCTCTACAACTGGATGCAGCGGGTCGGGACGCAGACCGTGGAGGAGCCGAAATGAGCGCCGATATGAACGAGCGACGCTTCCGCAAGCGCAGCATCTTCCTGCTGCTGTACATCCTGTTCGCCCTGTTGCCCATCTACTGGATGATCAACATGAGCTTCAAGACCAACGAGGAGATCCTTTCGAGCTTCTCCTTCTTTCCGCAGCAGTTCACCTGGGCCAACTACGCGCGCATCTTCACCGACGAGTCGTGGTACTCGGGCTACATCAACAGCCTGATCTACGTGGGCATCAACACGGTGGTGTCGCTCACGGTGGCGTTGCCGGCAGCCTATGCCTTCTCGCGCTATTCCTTTCTCGGCGACAAGCACGTCTTCTTCTGGCTGCTGACCAACCGCATGACGCCGCCGGCCGTGTTCCTGCTGCCTTTCTTCCAGCTCTACACCACCGTCGGGCTGATGGACACGCACCTGGGCGTCGCGCTGGCGCACCTGCTCTTCAACGTGCCGCTGGCGGTGTGGATCCTGGAAGGCTTCATGAGTGGTATCCCGCGCGAGATCGATGAGACGGCCTACATCGACGGCTACTCCTTCCCGCGCTTCTTCCTCACCATCTTCCTGCCGCTGATCAAGGCGGGCGTGGGCGTTGCGGCCTTCTTCTGCTTCATGTTCAGCTGGGTCGAGCTGCTGCTGGCGCGCACGCTGACCAGCGTGAACGCCAAGCCCATCGTGGCAACGATGACGCGGACGGTGAGTGCGTCCGGCATGGACTGGGCGACGCTGGCGGCCGCCGGCGTGCTCACGATCGTGCCCGGCGCGATCGTGATCTGGTTCGTGCGGCACTACATCGCGAAAGGGTTCGCGATGGGGCGTGTCTAGAGGAGACGGAGATGCTCGAATGGATGGTCTGGACCACCCCGGTGGCCGTGTTCTTCAGCTGCATCGCGCTGATGCTCGTCGCCATGACCGTGTGGGAAGTCAAGTCGCCCACCACCTTGCGCCGCGGTTGGCTGCCGATGGAAACCACGCGCGGCGACCGGCTCTTCATCGGCCTGCTGATCGCGGCCTATATCAACCTGGTCTTCATCGGCATCGCGGGCAAGCTCCAGGAGTGGCTGTCGCTGGAGGCCGAACCGTCGATCTGGATCAGCTTCGTGCTGTCGATGCTCGTACTCGGGCTTGTCATGCGCAAGGGCTGAGGCACGACTTGTTTCCACGCTCTCCGGCTCTTCGCTTTCCCGGGGCCGGGATCTGCACAACACCGGGAAGCACCTAGAGGAGACATCCATGAAGATTCGCTACACAGCGCTGGCACTGGCAGCGGCGGCGCTTGCCATGCAGAGCGCCTCGGCCGGCGAGGCCGAGGCCAAGAAGTGGATCGACAGCGAATTCCAGCCGTCGACCCTGAACAAGGACCAGCAGACCGCGGAGATGAAGTGGTTCATCGATGCCGCGAAGAAGCTGCAGGCCAAGGGGGTGCGTGAGATCTCGGTGGTGTCGGAAACCATCACGACGCACGAGTACGAGTCGAAGACCCTGGCCAAGGCCTTCGAGGAGATCACCGGCATCAAGGTCAAGCACGACATCATCCAGGAAGGCGACGTGGTCGAGAAGCTGCAGACGTCGATGCAGTCGGGCAAGTCGATCTACGACGGCTGGATCTCCGACTCCGACCTGATCGGCACCCACTACCGCTACGGCAAGATCATGTCCCTCACGGACTACATGGCCAACGCCGGCAAGGAATGGACCAATCCGGGGCTCGACGTCAAGGACTTCATCGGCACCAGCTTCACGACCGCACCGGACGGCCAGCTCTACCAGCTGCCCGACCAGCAGTTCGCCAACCTGTACTGGTTTCGCGCCGACCTGTTCGCGCGCCAGGACTTCAAGGACAAGTTCAAGGCCAAGTACGGCTACGAACTGGGTGTGCCGCTGAACTGGAGCGCCTACGAGGACATCGCGGAGTTCTTCAGTACCGACGTGAAGACCATCGATGGCAAGCCGATCTACGGGCACATGGACTACGGCAAGAAGGACCCCTCGCTGGGCTGGCGCTTCACCGACGCGTGGCTGTCCATGGCCGGCACCGCCGACAAGGGCATTCCCAATGGCATGCCGATCGACGAATGGGGCATCAAGGTCGCTGCCGACAAGTGCACGCCCGTGGGCGCCAGCGTGGCACGGGGGGGCGCGACCAATTCGCCGGCCGCCGTCTATGCGCTCACCAAGTACATCGACTGGATGAAGAAGTACGCGCCCAAGGAAGCCACCGGCATGACCTTCGGCGAGGCCGGCCCGGTGCCGGCGCAGGGCCAGATCGCTCAGCAGATCTTTTGGTACACCGCCTTCACGGCCGACATGACCAAGCCGGGCCTGCCGGTGGTGAACGCCGACGGATCACCGAAGTGGCGCATGGCGCCCGGCCCCAACGGCCCGTACTGGAAGCAGGGCATGCAGAACGGCTACCAGGACGTGGGCTCGTGGACCTTCTTCAAGGCCCATGATCCCAACAAGACGGCGGCGGCATGGCTCTACGCGCAGTTTGTGACATCCAAGACCGTCTCGGCCAAGAAGAGCGTGGTGGGCCTGACCTTCATCCGCGAGAGCGACATCCGCCATGACTACTTCACGCAGAACGCCAACAAGTACGGCGGCCTGATCGAGTTCTACCGCAGCCCGGCGCGCGTGGCCTGGACGCCCACCGGCACCAACGTGCCCGACTATCCGAAGCTCGCGCAGCTGTGGTGGAAGAACGTGGCCGAGGCAGTGACCGGCGAGAAGACGCCGCAGAAGGCGATGGACAACCTGGCCGAGGAAATGGACAACGTCATGGGCCGGCTGGAGCGTGCGGGCATGGCCAAGTGCGCGCCCAAGCTCGCGCCGAAGGGCGATCCCAACAAGATGCTGAGCGACGAGCACGCGCCTTGGAAGAAGCTGGCCAACGAGAAGCCCAAGGGCGAGACCATCGATTACGAGAAGCTGCTGACGGCCTGGAAGGAAGGCAAGGTACGCTGAGCGTCCGCGCGGACCTGCAGGGTTGCCGTGCTGCGGGCATGGCAGCCCTTTTTCATTGGAGGACTCGGTGTTCGGTCAGGCGACCGCGCGCTGCAGGTTGACGCGAGCTTGCGCTTCAAGGCGCGCACGGATCGACGGCGTGAGATAGAGCGAGTTGCGTGCCAGGAAGCTGCCGAGGATCTGGCGGCGCCGCGGCTCGAAGACCTCGGGCGGCACATGCGCATACTCGAAGCGGATCTGCTGCTCGTACTCGGCGAAGCGCGGCGCCGGTGCGCCGAGGATCGATAGATCGATGTCGACCAGCAATTGCGCATCGGCTTCCTGGGGCTGCGCCTGGTGGCGCGTCGCCATCACGAGTGCATGCACGCGCTGCGCCGCGTGGGCATCGGCGCCCGCATCGCGCAGGGCTTGCAGGGCCCAGTCTGCGCTGCGTTCCTCGTTGTCGTGGCGGTGCACGTCGTAGATGGCGTCGTGGAACCACAGCGCCAGCGCAATCTCGGCTGGGCGATTCGCCTGGCGGGCTTGGCGTGCGAGTGCTTCGAGGCATTCGTCCAGGTGCTGGAGCGTGTGATAGGCGCGATGCGGCTCGCTGTACCGCGCGATCAGCCCATCGAAAAGCGCATCGCCGGGCGGCTGCACGCCGAGGCCCTGCCAGGCATCCAGCCATGCAACGTGGCGCGCATCGGCTTGCATCAGTCGTCCATCGCCGCGTGGACTTCGCGTCCCAGATCGATCACCGACATCGCGTAGTAGCTGCTCCAGTTGTAGCGCGTGATCACGTAGAAGTTCTGTGTGCCGGCCACATAGGTGGGTGCCTCGTCGCCGTTCTGCAGTTCGATGAGCGCCAGCAATCCCTTGTGCCGCAGCGCCTCGCCCTCGAGCAGGGCGCCGCCGGCCACGAAGGCGTCGGCGCTGAAGGTGGGGAGGATGTCGGGCGCCAGCAGCACGTCTTTCTTGAGCCGCGCCGGATCGAAGCTCACCGGGTAGCTGGGCGACATGCCGGGCTGCCAGCCGAACGCCTTGAAGTAGCTGGCCACCGAGCCGATCACGTCGGCCGGGTTGTTGACCAGGTCGATGCGGCCGTCGCCATCGAAGTCGATCGCGTACTTGGCGATGCTGCTGGGCATGAACTGGGGCATGCCCATCGCGCCGGCATAGCTGCCTACCGGAACCATCGGGTCTTCGGCGGTGCGGCTTTCGGTGCTGAGAAAGCTTTCGAGTTCGCTGCGGAAGAATGCCTGGCGTTCGGCCGCGCGCGGATGGGCCTGCGGAAAGTCGAAGGCCAGCGTGGCGAGCGCGTCGATCACGCGGAAGTTGCCCATGTTGCGCCCGTAGATGGTCTCGACCCCGACGATGCCGACGATGATTTCTGCCGGCACGCCGTACTCGGCCTCGGCGCGTGCCAGCGTGGCGGCATTGGCGCGCCAGAAGCGCACGCCCGCGCCGATGCGCACCGGGTCGATGAAGCGGCTGCGGTAGACCCGCCAGTTCTTCGCCGTGCCGCGTGGCGCCGGCACCATCAACCGCGGCACATTAGGCAAGAAGCGCGCGTTGCCGATGGTGGCGCGCACCCATGCGCGATCAAGATTGCGCCGTGCGGCAACGTCATCGGCGAATTGCATCGCGTCGGGGCGTGTGGCGTACGGTGTTTCGCCGCGCACCACTTTCTGGGCGGAAGCAGGGAGTGAGGGGAGGGCAGCGCCCAGCAGGACGAAGGCCAGCGAGAAAACGGTCGGGAGAAGGCGTCGCATGGGTTTCGATTGTGCCGCCCATGGGCTGTCGCGTGTTCACACGCCAGGCCTGGCGGGCGCGAAGGTCTCCGTCGCTGGATGCGCGCCCGGCATGCGGTGCGGTCCGGTCGACCCCACCGCGGCGGCCTTCGGGACTTTCCTGCGGTGCTCGCCTTCAACTCCGGCGCGGCCAGACCAGATGGCGGAACTCGGCGCGCAAGGCGGCCAGCGTCAGGCCGGACGCAGCGGCGGCGTAACGCTGCGCCTCCAGCCGTAGCAGCCACTCTTGCGCAGGTTGTGAGCCGTTGCCGAAACGCTCGGCAAGCTGCTTCGCCATCTGGCGCGGCGGCGTGCCCTCGGGCAGTTCGATGCCGGCCTGCGCGAGCCGCATGCGTGCCTGGCCCAGCAGCCGGAGCCAGGGGTCGTGCTGGCTGCGTTCCCACAAGGTCCAGCCGGCGCCCGCCAGGCTGGCCACGACCAGCAGTGCCAGCAGCACGCTCGCGAGGTCCTGCAGGCTTGGCGCGTCGAAGCCCAGCTTCTTCAGCATGTCCAGCTGGCGGCTCTGCGTGTAGCTGAGCACCCACTGGTTCCAGCCGTTGTTCAGCGCTTCCCAGGCCGCGCGCAGGTTCTGGGCCAGGGTGGGGCTCATGGCGTCCACCGCCCCGCCGAAGAAGCCCGGCTGCGGAACCAGGCGCTGGAACTGGCCGACGCGGTCGGGCGAGATCGCGCCGGTCGGATCGACGCGCACCCAGCCGGTGTTCTCCTCCCACACCTCCGCCCATGCATGAGCGTCGCTGTGGCGCAGCGTCCAGAAGTGGTCGACGCCGTTGAGCTCGCCGCCCTGGTAGCCCGTCACGATGCGGGCCGGGATGTCGAGCGCACGCATCAGCACCACGAAGGCCGAGGCGATGTGCTCGCAGAAGCCCGCTTTCCTGTCGAACCAGAATTCGTCCGCCGTCTCGTTGCCGTAGGCGCCGGGCTCCAGCGTGTAGCTATAGCCGCCGGTGCGCAAGCGGCGCAGCGCGGCCTGCACGAAGGCGCCGGTGTTCGCGCCCGCAAGGACGGGATCGCTCTTCATCTGCGCGGCCAGCGCAACGGTTCGTGGGTTGGAGCCCGCAGGCAACGCCACGTAGGGGCGCAGGGCGACGCCGCGCCGCTGCGGGCCGCTCTGGAACTGCGTGTAGCTCTCGGCGCGGTAGCGCACCAGGTCGCTGATCGGCCGGCTTGCCAGCCATTGCAGGTCGGCCGTGCCGAAGACCTCGTAGCCCGGCAGCTCGGGCTTTTGCGGCGTGGCGTCGAGCGTCAGCAGCCAGGGCCGGTTGCTGGGCTCCAGCGTGACCTGGTAGCCGATGGGCTCGCCCTGCACGCGCACGTTCGGCGCGCCGCGCGTGAGCAGCGGCGAGGCCGTCCACTCGCGGCCATCGAAGCGCGACAGCACCGGGCCACGGAAATACAGGTCGCGTTGCGCCGGCACACGGTCGCCGTCGAACTTGATGCGCGCGGCGATCCCGTCATCGAGCGCGAGCTGCGCAATACTGCCCACGCGCATCGTGTTCGACAGGCCGCTGCGGCCGACCATGGCATCGCTGGGTGTGCCCCACAGCGGCGCCATGCGCGGGAAGAGCAGGAACAGCACCAGCATGATCGGCGCGCCGAGCAACGCCATCCACCCGGCGGTGCGCGCCGCCTGCATCAGCGGCGGCCGGCCCACCGGCATGTGGGCGTTGACCAGTGCGGTCAGCAGGCCCAGCAGTGCCAGCAGCATGGCGAAGGCGGTGGGCAACGCCTGCGAATAGAAGAAGTTCGTGAGCATCGTGAAGAAGCCCAGGAAGAAAACCACGAAGGCATCGCGGCGTGCGCGAAGCTCGAGGGTCTTGAGCGCCAGCAGGATCACGATCAGCGTGACGCCCGCGTCACGGCCGAGCACGGTTCGGTAGGTGGCGTAGGTGGCGAGCAGCGTGACCGCGAGCAGGCCGGCGCGCCACCACTTGCTGGGAAGCGGACGAGCCTGCACCGCCAGGCTGCCCCGCCAGAGCAGCACCGCGGCCGCGAGGGTGCTGCACCACCAGGGGATGTTCCGCAGCTGGGGGAGGAGGATGAGCGCGATCACGCCCAGCAGGAAGAGCGTGTCCCTGGCTTCGCGGGGGAGGGACTGGAGCCTGGCTGCGAGCTTCATGTCGTCAACAGAGCGCCAGAATTTCGAGGCACCGTCGCCTGTGCGCCTCGCCTTGCGATGGCGCCATCGTGCGCCCCGCGACGCGCAATCCGTAATCGATGCCAAGGCGATCCGCCATCAACACCCACGCGCAAAGCCGCGACAGCCGCCCCTCGGCGTCCGCCAGCCCCGTGGCTTGTGCATCCAGCCACAGCTCCTGCCGCTGCGCCTGCTGCGTATCGCGGCTCACCAGGTCTTCAGACCCTGTGGCCTGCGCCTGCGCCGCCCGCTTCCAGACCACGAGCTTCAGCGGATCGCCGCGCCGGTAGGCGCGCAGGCCGTCGTACTCGCCTGCCACGCTGGCGCGCAGCGCGGAGGAGGCCGCCTGGCCAGGCAGCGGCTCGCGCGGCGGCAGCGGCGGCGGGTGCGGCTCGGGCGCAGGATAGACCAGCACCTTCGAAGCCGGCCTCCACACGGTCCAGACGCGGAAGGTGCCGAGCGGGAAGCGGGTCTCGGCCGTGAGCGTGGGGACCGCATGGAGCCCGCGGCGATCGGGCTGGAACGCCACCTCGACCGTCGAGCTGCCCTCCGCGGGCACGTCGCTCCAGGCCCATTGCCCGCTGCGGCGCACCGCCAGTCCGATGCCGTAGCGGGTGCTGCGCCGCGCGTTGTGCAGCACGACGCGCAGCACGGCCGCCGCACCTGCGAACTGCGGATCGGGCGCCATCAGGCGCAGCTCCAGCCCGCGCAGGGTGGCGTGGCTCACATGCATGCCGACCGCCACGCTGCCGGCCAGCAGGAAGGTGAGGAGATAGCCGAGGTTGAGCTGGTAGTTGATCGATCCGATCAGCAGCAGCAGCAGCGTGGCGGCCAGCATCCAACCCGCCTTCGTGGGCACGATGTAGACATTGCGCTGGGTGAGCTCCAACGTGTCGGAAGGCGGCCTGCGCGACAGGAACCACCCTTCCATGCGCGAGCGGACCGGGACGAAGAGGCGCGCAGCCAGGTTCACGGCAAGGGGACGGCGGCGATCATCGCGCGCACCTGCTCGGTGGCGCCGCGGCCGGCGTCGCCGACGGGCGTCAGGCGATGCGCGATGGTCTGAGGAAGCACGGCCTGCACGTCGTCGGGCGCTACATAGTCGCGGTTGGCCAGCAGTGCCTGCGCCTTGGCGGCGCGCAGCACCGCGATGCCCGCGCGCGGCGACAACCCCTGCAGGAACCAGCGGCCCGAGCGCGTCGCGGCGATCAAGTCCTGCACGTAGTTCAGCAGCGGCTCGGCGGCATGGACCTGCAGCACGCGCTGCTGCAGGGCGGTGAGCTCGCCGGCCGTCAGCAAGGCTGGCAAGCCCGCCAGCATCTCGCGGCGATCGGCACCGGCCAGCAGCGCGCGCTCGGCCGCGCGATCGGGGTAGCCCAGCGAGATGCGCATCAGGAATCGGTCGAGCTGCGATTCGGGCAGCGCGAAGGTGCCGAGCTGGTCGTGCGGGTTCTGGGTCGCGATTACGAAGAAGGGGCTGGGCAGCGGGCGGGTCTCGCCTTCCACCGTGACCTGCTTTTCTTCCATGGCCTCGAGCAGCGCACTCTGTGTCTTGGGGCTGGCGCGGTTGATCTCGTCGGCCAGCAGGACCTGCGCGAAGATCGGTCCGGGGTGAAAGACGAAAGCCTGCTGCCCGCGGTCGTAGATGGCGACGCCCGACAGGTCGCCCGGCATCAGGTCAGCCGTGAACTGGACGCGCGAGAACTGCAGCCCGAATGTGTGCGAGAGCGCGTGGGCGAGGGTGGTCTTGCCGACCCCCGGCACGTCCTCGATCAACAGGTGGCCGCCGGCGAGAAGGCAGGCCACGCAATCGCGCACCTGCGCCTCTTTGCCCACGATCACCGTGTTAAGCTGACCAAGCAAACTGGCGAGCTTCGCGGCGACGTCCATTTTTGTATCCATATGCAAACAATACCGTAAGCCTGGCGCCCTCAGCCGCGTGAGGCCTACGACGCGAGTCGATCATGGGCAAAACCGGCTACTTCACACACCGCGACTGCTGGAAGCATGACATGGGCGCGGGCCATCCCGAATGCCCGCAGCGGCTCGATGCCATCGAAGACCGCCTGCTCGTCACGGGCGTGGCCGATGCCCTCGAACGCGGCGACGTGCCGCTGGCGACCTTGCCGCAGATCACGCGCGCGCATGACGTCGAGCACATCGAGCACCTCGAGGCCCTGAACCAGCGGCTGGTGGCTGACGAGCCTGCCGGCGGCCCCCGCTACGCGCAACTCGACCCGGACACCGCGCTCATGCGCTTTACGCTCCTGGCAGCGCGTCGCGCGGCGGGCGCGGCCATCGCGGCGACCGACGCCGTGATCTCGGGCGCGCTCGACAATGCCTTCTGCGCCGTGCGTCCGCCCGGCCACCACGCCTGCCACGACAAGGCCATGGGTTTCTGCTTCATCAACAACATCGCGGTGGCCGTGCGCCATGCCATCGAGGTGCACGGACTGGAGCGCGTCGCCATCGTCGACTTCGACGTCCACCACGGCAACGGGACCGAAGACATCTTCAGCGGCGATCCGCGCGTGCTGATGGTGGGCATCTTTCAGCACCCGTTCTATCCGTACAGCGGCACCGACCATCCGGCGGCCAACATGCTCAACCTGCCGGTGCCGGCCTACACGAAAGGCATGGACGTGCGCGAGCTGATCGAAACCTGCTGGATGCCGCGGCTGGAAGAATTCCGGCCGCAGATGGTCTTCGTGAGCGCCGGCTTCGACGCACACCGCGACGACGACCTGGGCCAGTTGCGGCTCAACGAGAACGACTTTGCCTGGATCACCGAGCGCATCCGCGCGGTGGCGCGGCGCCATGCCGGCGGGCGCATCGTGTCCCTCCTGGAGGGCGGCTACAACCTCGATGCGCTGGCCACCAGCGTGGAGGCCCACGTGCGGGTGCTGGCAGATCTGTAGGCCGATGACTCTGGACGATTTCCTCAAGCGGCTCAGCCAGATCCATGCCGAGACTCTCTGGGTCGAGATTGCCGCACTGATGGCCTGCGTGGCGCTGGCCTGGGGCCTGTGCCGCTGGTTCGGCCGCGACCAGCCCAAGGACTCGATCTGGTTCGGCGAACGCACTTTCGACGGGCTGCTGTTCCCGCTGCTGGCGCTGCTCCTGACCGATCTCGCAAGGCGCTTCGTGCTCGACTTCCAGCCCGTGCTGGTGCTGCGCATCGCGGTGTCGATGTTTCTTTCGCTGGCCGCGATCCGCCTGGTTGCGCGCGTGCTGCGGGCCGTTTTCCCGAACTCGGCGCTGGTTCGGCTGGTCGAGCGCACCGTCTCCTGGCTGGCCTGGATCGCGGCGGTGCTGTGGATCGTCGGCCTGCTGCCGGCCGTGCTCGCCGAGCTCGACAAGATTACGCTTTCGTTCGGCAAGAACCAGGTCAGCCTGCGCACCATGCTCGAGGGCACGTTGTCCGCTGCGCTGGTGCTGGTGATCGCCTTGTGGATCGCGTCGACCATTGAAAAGCGGGTGCTTCAAACCGCGCTGACCGACCTGTCCATGCGCAAGGTGGCCTCCAACGCCATCCGCGCCATCTTGCTGCTGGTCGGTCTGCTGTTCGGGTTGTCGTTGGTGGGCGTGGACCTGACGGCCCTGTCGGTGCTCGGCGGCGCCCTGGGTGTCGGACTGGGGTTCGGCTTGCAGAAGCTTGCCGCCAACTATGTGAGCGGCTTCGTGATCCTGCTGGAGCGGTCGATCCGCATCGGCGACAACGTGAAGGTGGACGGATTCGAGGGTCGGATCACGGACATCAAGACCCGCTACACGCTGGTGAGGGCAGGCAACGGGCGCGAGTCGATCGTGCCGAACGAATCTCTTATCACGAGCCGAGTCGAAAACCTGTCGATGGCCGATCTCAAGTTCAACATCACTACCAGCATCGTGGTGGGCTACGACAGCGACGTGGCGCAGGTGATCGGGATCCTCTGCGGTGCGGCCACTGCGCAATCGCGCGTGATGAAGGAACCGGCACCCGTGGCCTATCTGTCGAACTTCGCGCCCGACGGACTGGAGTTCAGCCTCAACGTCTGGGTTGCCGACCCCCACAACGGCAAGGACAACCTGCGCTCCGCGATCAACATCGCCATCCTCGAAGGCCTTCGCAAGGCAAAGATCGACATTCCCTATCCGCAGCGCGTGCTGCGCGTCGAATCGTTACCAGCTGGAATGCTGTCGACCGGCGAAGCTCGCCTATAATCGCAAAAAAGCACGACCGTTCTTTTTTCTGCGCTACAGCGTCCGATGATTGAAATGAACAGTTCGCGCGGAGGCCGACGCCTAGAATCTTCGGTTCCTCTGCACCCCCAGTTTCGCAATTCAATGGAGTCAAGCCAATGAAGGTCCTGGTCCCCGTCAAGCGGGTCGTCGACTACAACGTCAAAGTGCGCGTGAAGTCCGACGGCACCGGAGTCGATATCGCCAACGTCAAGATGAGCATGAACCCCTTCGACGAGATCGCCGTCGAAGAGGCGGTGAGGCTCAAGGAGAAGGGCGTGGTCACCGAGATCATCGCGGTGAGCTGCGGCGACGCGAAGTGCCAGGAGACCTTGCGCACTGCCATGGCCATCGGTGCCGATCGCGGCATTCTCGTCGAGACCACCGAGGAGCTCCAGCCCCTGGCCGTGGCCAAGCTGCTCAAGGCCTTGGTCGACAAAGAGGCTCCCCAGCTGATCATCCTCGGCAAGCAGGCCATCGACGACGATGCCAACCAGACCGGCCAGATGCTCGCCGCGCTGGCAGACCTGCCCCAAGCCACTTTTGCGTCGAAGGTCGAAGTGGCGGGTGACAAGGTCAACGTCACCCGCGAAGTCGACGGCGGCCTGGAGACCATTTCGCTCTCGCTGCCCGCAGTCATCACCACCGACTTGCGCCTGAACGAGCCGCGCTACGTGACCTTGCCCAACATCATGAAGGCCAAGAAGAAGCAGCTCGACACCCTCAAGCCCGAGGACTTGGGCGTGGACGTCAAGCCGCGCCTGAAGACCCTGAAGGTGGTCGAGCCCCCGAAGCGCGGCGCCGGCATCAAGGTGCCCGATGTCGCCACGCTGGTGGACAAGCTCAAGAACGAAGCCAAGGTGATCTGAGGCCGGAACCAGGAAGAATCGACATGACCGTACTCGTTATCGCAGAACACGACCACGCCACCGTCAAGCCCGCGACGTTGAACACCGTGACCGCGGGCATCGCCTGCCAGAGCGGCGATGTGCACGTGCTGGTGGCTGGCGCCAACGCCGCCGAAGCCGCGGCTGCCGCCGCCCAGATCGCCGGCGTGGCCAAGGTGATCGCCGCCGACAGCCCCTCCCTCGCGGACAACCTCGCGGAGAACGTGGCCGCGCAGGTGCTGGCCATCGCCAACAACTACAGCCACATCCTGTTCCCTGCGACTGCCAGCGGCAAGAACGTCGCGCCGCGCGTCGCGGCCAAGCTCGATGTGGCGCAGATCAGCGACATCACCAAGGTCGACAGCCCCGACACCTTCGAGCGTCCCATCTACGCGGGCAATGCCATCGCCACCGTGCAGAGCAGTGACGCCATCAAGGTCTTGACGGTGCGCACCACCGGCTTCGATGCGGCCGCTGCCACGGGCGGCAGCGCCACGGTGGAGAACGCCGAGGGCGTGGCCGACAGCGGCAAGAGCAGCTTTGTCGGGCGCGAAGTCACCAAGAGCGAGCGCCCGGAGCTGACCGCCGCCAAGATCATCGTCTCGGGCGGTCGCGCCCTGGGCAGCTCCGAGAAGTTCACCGAAGTGATGGCGCCGCTGGCCGACAAGCTCAACGCGGGCCTGGGTGCCAGCCGCGCCGCGGTGGATGCGGGCTATGCGCCCAACGACTGGCAGGTGGGCCAGACCGGCAAGATCGTGGCGCCGCAGCTGTACATCGCCTGCGGCATCTCGGGTGCGATCCAGCATCTGGCCGGGATGAAAGACTCCAAGGTGATCGTGGCGATCAACAAGGACCCGGAAGCACCGATCTTCTCGGTGGCCGACTACGGTCTGGAGGCCGACCTGTTCACCGCGGTGCCGGAACTGGTCAAGGCACTCTGAGCACCTTCGCCGAACCGACAGCGAAGTAACCACAGGGCATCGTTCGCGATGCCTTTTTCATATCTGCCGCATTGGACACAGCCATGAGCTACACCGCCCCCATCAAGGACATGCTCTTCGACATCGAGCATCTTGCCGACATCGCGCAGGTCTCGCAGATGCCCGGCCTCGAGGACGCCGGCCTCGAGACCGCGCAAGCCGTGCTCGAGGAGTGCGCGCGCTTCAACCAGGACGTGGTCGCACCCTTGAACGTAGCGGGCGACAGGCATCCGTCGTCGTTCAAGGACGGCAAGGTGTCCACCACGCCCGGCTTCAAGGAAGCCTTTGCGCAATATGCTGCGGGCGGTTGGCAGGGGCTGCAGCATCCGGCCGAATTCGGCGGCCAGGGCCTGCCCAAGACCATCGGCGCCGCCTGCGTCGAGATGCTCAACTCGGCCAACATGAGCTTCGCGCTATGCCCGCTCCTGAGCGATGGCGCGATCGAGGCGCTGCTCACCGCCGGCTCCGACGAGCTGAAGGCCACCTACCTCGAGAAGCTGGTGAGCGGCCAATGGACCGGCACCATGAACCTGACCGAGCCGCAGGCCGGCAGCGACCTCGCGATGGTGCGCAGCCGCGCCGAGCCGCAGCCCGACGGCCGCTACAAGATCTTCGGCACCAAGATCTTCATCACCTACGGCGAGCACGACATGGCGGAGAACATCGTGCACCTCGTGCTGGCACGCGTGGTCGGTGCGCCGGAGGGTGTGAAGGGCATCAGCCTGTTCGTGGTGCCGAAATTCCTGGTCAACCAGGATGGGTCCCTCGGTGATCGCAACGACGTCCACTGCGTCAGCATCGAGCACAAGCTGGGCATCAAGGCTTCGCCGACGGCGGTCCTTCAGTATGGCGACCACGGCGGCGCTGTCGGCTATCTCGTCGGCCAGGAGAACCGCGGGCTCGAATACATGTTCATCATGATGAACGCGGCGCGCTATGCGGTGGGCATGCAGGGCATCGCGATTGCCGAGCGCGCCTACCAGCAGGCGGTGGCCTATGCCAAGGACCGGGTGCAGAGCCGCCCGGTGGACGGCTCGCTCAACGCCAGCGCGCCCATCATTCACCACCCCGACGTCAAGCGCATGCTGATGACGATGCGCGCCTACACCGAGGGGTGCCGCGCCATGGCTGCCACCGCGGCGGCGGCCTACGATGCGATGCATCACCACCCCGATGCCGAGACGCGCAAGCAGAACCAGGCCTTCTACGAATACATGGTGCCCCTGGTGAAGGGCTACAGCACCGAGATGAGCCTGGAGGTCGCGTCGCTGGGCGTGCAGGTGCACGGCGGCATGGGTTTCATCGAGGAGACCGGCGCGGCGCAGTATTTGCGCGACGCCAAGATCCTCACCATCTACGAAGGCACGACCGCGATCCAGGCCAACGACCTTGTCGGCCGCAAGACGGCGCGCGACGGCGGGCAGGTCGCCAAGGCCATCGCGGCCCAGATCGAGAAGACCGAGGCTGAGCTCGCCAGGCGCGACAGTGCCGGCGCACGCGCGGTGGCCAAGCGGCTGAAGGCTGCGCGCGAGGCGTTCGTCGATGTCGTCGAGTTCGTGGCCGGCCAGACCAAGGCCTCGCCCAATGAGGTCTTCGCAGGCAGCGTGCCCTATCTGATGCTGGCGGGCAATCTCGTCGCCGGCTGGCAGCTCGCGCGTTCCCTGCTGGTGGCCGAGGATCAGGTCAAGGCGGGCAACGACGTCGCCTTCATGCAGGCCAAGATCGCCACCGCCCGCTTCTATGCCGAACACATCCTCAACAAGGCACCGGGGCTGCGCGACAGCATCGTCGACGGGGCGGAGAGCGCTACCGCATTGGCGATCGACGCCTTCTGAAATCGGGCAGCCGGCTGTCCGCTTCCGCATCCCGCAACCTCAAGAGACGACCCGACCATGTCCAAGCTTCCTCCCGTGCTCGCCAACCTCCCGCTGCCGATCATCGGCTCGCCGCTCTTCATCATCAGCAACCCCAAGCTCGTGATCGCGCAATGCAAGGCCGGCGTGGTGGGCGCGATGCCCGCGCTGAATGCGCGCCCGGCCTCGCAGCTGGAAGACTGGCTGGCCGAGATCACCGAGGAACTCGCGGCATACAACAAAGCAAACCCCGACCGGCCCGCCGCTCCCTTCGCCATCAACCAGATCGTGCACAAGAGCAATGACCGGCTCGAGCACGACATGGAAATGGTCGTGAAGTACAAGGTGCCCATCGTCATCACATCGCTGGGCGCGCGCACCGATGTCAACGACGCCGTGCACAGCTATGGTGGCGTGACGCTGCACGATGTCATCAACAACGCCTTTGCCCGCAAGGCGATCGAGAAGGGCGCCGACGGCATCATTGCAGTGGCGGCCGGGGCCGGCGGGCACGCCGGCATCAAGAGCCCCTTCGCGCTGGTGCAGGAAATCCGCCAGTGGTTCGAGGGCCCCGTCGCGCTGTCGGGCGCGATCGCGACCGGCGGCGCGGTGCTGGCGGCGCAGGCCATGGGAGCCGACTTCGCCTACATCGGCACCGCCTTCATCGCCACGCAGGAGGCGCGCGCGAGCGACGAGTACAAGCAGGCCATCGTCGACGGCAACTCCGACGACATCGTCTATTCGAATCTCTTCACGGGCGTGCACGGCAACTACCTGGCGCCGAGCATCGTGGCCGCGGGCATGGACCCGGCCAACCTGCCGCAGGGCGACCTCAAGACCATGAACTTCGGCGGCGGGGAGGGCAGCAAGACCAAGGCCTGGAAGGACATCTGGGGCTCGGGGCAGGGCATCGGGGCCGTCACCGAAGTCGGCACCGCCGCGGCCTTCGTCGAGAAGCTCAAGCGCGAGTACCAGGAAGCGCGGCAACGCCTTGCCCTCTGATCCTGGCGCGGCGTGCACCAACGCCGCGCCTGCGGCAGCGGTGCGCATGCCGCTGCTCGATGTGGCAAAAGGGCTCGCCTGCGCGTTGATCGTCGGGCATCACCTCGCGCGCTACGGTCCGCTGCCGGCCAGTGCCTCCGCGCTGGCACCGAGTGTCTTCGAATGGCTGGCCGACAACGGCCGCCTTGCCGTGCAGGTGTTCCTGGTGATCGCGGGCTTCCTGGCGGCCGGCAGCCTGGCGCCCGATGGCGTGCTGCGGATCGACCGCCCCCTGCTGCGCGTGTTCCAGCGCTACGGCCGGCTCGTCATGCCCTACCTGGCGGCGCTCAGCGTCAGCGTGCTGGCCGCCGCGCTGGTGCGGCCCTGGCTCGCCGACGAGGCTGTGCCGGCGGCGCCTGGCCTCGCACAGCTGGTGGCGCACGGGCTGCTGCTGCAGGACCTGCTCGGCTACGAAGCACTCTCCGCCGGCGTGTGGTACGTGGCGATCGACTTCCAGCTCTTCGTGCTGGCGCTGGCGGCCATCGGCTTGTCGGAGCTGCTGCAGCGCCGCTGGGCGCTGCACCTGGAGCGCTCGCGCTGGCTGGCGGTGGCCCTGGTGCTGATGCTGGCCATTGCCTCGCTCGCGGTGTTCAACCGCAACGCAGCGCTCGACGACACGGCCCTCTATTTCTTCGGCGCCTACGGCCTGGGCATGCTGGCGTTCTGGATCGGCCGGGCCACGCGACGCAGCACCTGGCGCTTCGCGGTGGCGCTGCTGGTGATGGTGGGCGCCGCCGCCCTGGCGCTCGACTGGCGCAGCCGCATCGCTACCGCACTGGTCACGGCGCTGCTGCTGGCGGCGGCCCAGCGCCACGGCAGCCTGGTGCTGGGCGCGTGGCGGCCGCTGCTGCGGCTGGGGCGCATCTCGTATTCGCTGTTCCTGATCCACTTTCCGGTGTTGCTGCTGGTGAGCGCGGCGGTGGCGCATCTGGCGCCCGTCGGGCCCTGGACCGCTCTGCTTGGCCTCATCACCGTCTTCGGGCTGTCGATTGCCGCGGCGGCGCTGCTGTACCGCTGGGTCGAGTCGCAGCCGGTCACGTGGCCCAGGTTGCTGGCCCTGTTCGCGGCGCTGCTCGCGTGCGGGGCGGTGACCTGGGCCTGATGAAGGGGGCGGACGAACCAGCCGGCGCCCTCGGCCGGCCGGACCACGCCGGAGCGAGCATGCCCGGTCGTCACCTGCGCTTCAGCATATAGCCGCCTGCCCGGCTTGAACACGCCAAGCCCCACGCTTCCGGTGTCCGACGATTCGCATCTCTGGGCGACGTTGTGCTGCCCGGAACTCGGCCTTCGTTGCTGTTACCCAGTTGTGGCGCAGTTTAAAGAAGGCTCAGCTATCCAATGACGAGAGAAGAACTATGTGCTTGTGTTGAAGCCGCCGCGGGACGATTGCCGTTCGTGCGCCAAGTCCACATTGGCGATGGCGTGAGATTGGCATTCGAAGATGGCAGGGAGTTAGTCACTTTGCTGTTGCCGGATCACGGTCTCGTGCGCATCTATGGGGACTGTGTCGCTCGGGTCGACGAAACCCATGAAGAGACTGAATGCGGCGACGAGGACGAATTCTTTGTCGCGGCAGAAGACGAAGGCGAGTTCGTCGAACTTCGCACCGACGATGACGGCCAATGGTCCATCTACTGCGCGGAGGATGAAGCTGCTTTCACATTGCTGCTGGATCTTCCCGAGGCTGGGTTTGATCAGGCGCGGTGCGACGAGCTCCTGGAGCGGTTCATCGGCGAACTCGCGTTCTGGACGGAGATCTTTGACAAATTCGCGCGTCCCTCGCCGCAGCGCGCTCGGCATTCCAAGGATGGCTACCGCCTAGCTGCTTTGATCTGAATCACGAGAATTGAAATGAGACCAACCACCACGCCCACCCCCACCCCCATCCCCACCCTCAAGAGGACACAACATTCACTCAATTTGAAGCGGGACCCTTCGAAGTCGGACGCCGGCAATGCGACGCCGAGCACAGCTAGGCGCCCGATCCCGCAGAAGGGCGCACCGCCTGTGCCGCGACGGTTCGAAATCGTCGAGGTTCCGGGAGAGACCGATGCGGCGTTGATTCTTGACGATCGGGACCTCGGCGATCTGATATGCGGTTTGAAGCTGCCCGGTGTCACATCCAGGACGCACCTTCTCCGCGGGCCCAAGGATAAGCTGCAGCCAGCACTGGATTTTGCGAATCTGTTCACCAGCGTGAAAGGCCAACTGTCCTTACACGTGTTCCAAGACGCGGAAAAAGCGCTTGTCGAGATCTGTGAAGTTCTGGCAATGAGCGGTGACTTGAAGCTGTCGGGCAACAACATGGTGTCTGGCTCCGGCCATCTGGTAACTATGCTTGCATTTGAGTTGGAGGAACTCGCTCGGAAAGGAAATTCCGAAGCCGCGTTCGCGCTGTTCAGCCGATGTTCGGCCCACACTCAAGTCGCAATTCTTGCCACTCCGACAGGTCTAGCCTTCGGGCAAGCAATCGAGCGTAGTGTTTCGCTGAGTAGAAGCTTCGCGAGAATGCTGGCGGATGAGGCTCGTTTCATAGTAAAGCGAGGCGACTCGCAGTTCCTCAAGAAATTTCTTACGGTCTGTCCTTTATTCGCGCGGGATCGAGTCCTGAAGTTGATCGCTTCCTCTCAATCTGCTGATAGGGTGGAGCTGCTTTGCATCGCCGATAGCGATCTGACGGACGTCTTGCTGGGAATGCTCCCGTTGAACCAGAACCTTCCGCTCGATCCGGCAGGTTTGCTGCGGTCTCGGCTCACCAAACTGCCGCGGCGCTCCTTGTCGAGCCCGAACGGCAGCAAGCCGCCCAAGGTTGGTGACCTGCAGAGCTACGCGACACTCAAGAAGGGTGGATGGCTGACGACCACCGGCTCCGCCACCCTGCATCTCGACAATGTGCCTACGAAGTGGGACATACCAGTCAAAGATGTCATTGAGATCATGGTGATGGAGTCTCCGGACAGTGCGATGCACCTCGCGCTCGATCTTTTTGCGGGTTTTGCGGGGCCCGTCAAACGCAGTGCGCATACCAACTGGACCGCCCCGCACGCCATTCAGGCGTGGTATGCACTTCAGACGTATGCCGTTCAGCTCGCCGCAGAGAACGATCCGATTGCGGCTCTTGCGAAGGAGGTCAGCGACAAGTTCCGCAAGCGGCTTGTGGCAGCCTTGGCCGGCCTGAATTCCACGGAGCGCGCCAACGCATTCACGGAATGGCTCGCCGTGCTGGACGGCCCCGAACTGGCTGCCTGTAGAGAGCTCCAGCTTGCACCGGACGCGCAGCTCGATAACGATCTGCGCCGATGGATCAGCGACCGTCTCGCGGCCGCGTTCAGCGCGGGTTCCGGCGACGCCGCGAGGGCCGCCCTGCGTCGTTGCGGCGTTTTAGGTGTGGCGTTGGTTCCGGGGGACCGTAAGGCCGAGAACTTCATTGGGGCAATGCTGAGTTCTGTAGTCAATGACCAGTCCAGCCGGACCCAGGATGACGACATGCTCCGCGCATTCCTCGCGATGCTCGAGGAAGCCGATCCGCAGATCTTCGCGAATCTTGCGCTCGCCAATGCTACGGCCGACTTGGCTGCAACGGGCGGCGGCCTTATCGTGCAGATTCACCCTGGCGACCTGGGGGATGTCGTACCAGGGCCGCTGGCTGAGAAGATCCGGTCCTTGATGCGGGAGTGGTTGTCGGCAAAGTATTCGGGACCGCTTTCCCTGGATCCCTATGCTCTGGCGCTGAATCAATTAATCCCGCAGGCGTCACAGCCGGTGCCGGGGGCGAGCTCGTTCAACTACCTGCAGGCCATGGCGCGAACGATGTTGCCCGATCCATCTGTACAAGGAGGATGGGTCGCGCCATTGCGGGATGGCGCCTCTAAGCTGGCCGGAGCTGGTGCGAGCTCCCCGAAGGCCGCTGAATACTTGCAGCAGATTGCGAACGCCCTGGCATCCGCGCCACCCGGCTACTCTCCCTTCCCGGAGGTGAGGCAAGACGTAAGCGCGCATCTTCTTGCGCTCGTCGAGGCGAGCAATTGGCAGGCGCTGAGTGACTGTTGCAATGCCTTCGGGAATGGGAATGAAAATGGCCAGATCTTCCTGGCGGAGTTGCTCGGCGGACTCGCTTCGACCGCTTGGGGGAAGAACAATTTTGCGCAGTCGGCAAATGTGCTTGCCAGCTTTCTGAACAGCGGTCCGATATTGGCGACGGCGATGCAGCAGTTCACCGCTTCCACGCAGGGTATTCTTGAAGCACTCCAGTTGGGGATTCTGTGGCACACGCACAATTCGCTGTTCAACCCTGCAGGCATACAAGCGCGCGTTGAATGGGTGAACGAAGCCTTGGATCTCGTCACACGCAATGTGGCGAGTGCCCAAATGACGCGCAGGGCGGAGGTGCTCGGGAGGTTGGCCAAGAGGCAATAGCATCCGGGCACCCGTCCTGGCCCCGCAATCACCCGGTTGGGTCGCGAGGCCTGGTTAGCTTTCGGCGGCCAGCGCCTGCGCATAGTGCGCGGAGAACTGCTGCGCCACCGAGTCCCAGTCGTAGCGCTTTGCCTTGCGCTGCGCGGCCTCCGACATCGCGGCGCAGCGCGTGGCGTCCAGACCGGTGAGCTCCCGAACCGTGGCCATGTCGACCGCACTTCGTTCGAAGCCGAGGAAGAAGCCATTGACGCCGCGCTCGACGAAGCCGTTGATCGGCGCGATGTCGCGGCACAGCACGATCTTCCCCGCCGCCATGGCCTCGAGAATGCCGACGCCGAAGCCCTCGTACTCGCTGCCGGTGACGAAGACGGTGCGCTGCTGCAGCTCGTGCATCAGCGCGGCATCCTCGATGTAGGGGTGCAGCCGGACCGACCTGTCGAGCTTCAGCGCGCGGATCTGGTCCTGCAGCGATTCGCGCAGGTTGTCGAAGTCCGGCCCTGCAATCAGCAGGTCGATCGCGATGCCCTGGTCGCGGGCCATGGCGACCGTGTCGATCACCGCGTCGATGCGCTTGTTGCGCGACCAGCGGCCCCAGTAGATCCATTTCGACGCATCGGGCGCGCCGGTCAGCAGGCCCTGCTGGAACTTGGCATAGGCGATGCCGTTTTCGCACTTCTCGACGCGGTCCGAGAACTGGCTGAAGTACGCCGTGTCCGACTCGCTGGTCGCCAGGATCTTGCGGTAGTGCCGCAGCAGCGAGCGCATCAGCAGGCGCTCGTGCAGCCACTTGATCGACCGGTGCCGCGTCGTGTGGCGGAAGCCGCCGTGCGTGCTCAGCACGGCCGGGATGTGGCGGCACTGCAGCAGCACATTGCCGGTGAGCATCATCAGTTGCGGGTCGTGCACGTGCAGCAGATCGTAGCCCGCGGCCAGGCGGCCGAAGTCGCGCGCATAGCCGGCGAGCCGGTTGCCGGCCACGGGCACGCGGTAGACCTTCAGGCCGTCCAGCTCGTCCACGGAGGGTTGCGCGAGCTTGGGCGACACATGGGCCACGTCGACCTGCACGCCAGGGCCCGAGGTGCGCACGGCCAGCTCGCGGACCACCGACTCGATGCCGCCCACCTGCGGAAAGTAGGTCGGCGTGATGGAAAGAACTTTCAATGTCGCTCCCGAATGCTGCTTCGGCCGATCGTATCAGCGGCCCGCGTCCCGTCAGTGCCCGGAGGAAGCGACCGGACCGGGGCCGGCCGTCGTGCCATAGCTCAGCGCCTGCGCGCGGCCCCAGAACACGCGGTACATGAAGATCGTGTAGATGATGATGGCGGGCAGGGTGATCGCCACGCCGATCCCGATCACGACCAGCGCTTCGGTGGCGCTCGCGGCCTGCCAGACGGTCAGGCGGTCCAGCACCACGTAGGGATAGATGCTGTAGGCGAGCCCGAGGAAGGCCATCAGGAAGATCAGCACCGTGCCGGCGAACACTACCCATCCATAGCCGGCCGCGACAACCCTGGGCTTGGAGATGACCTGCAGGATCGCGAAAAAGGCTACGCCGCAGGCCAGCGGAATGGGCAGCAGGCCCAGCAGTTGCGGCAGGCTGAACCACTTGTCGAACACGGTCGGGCTGACGATGGGCGTCGCGACGGAGATGCCGACCAAGGCAACCCCCATCGGCCACAGCACGGCGCGGGCCCACCGCACCGCCTTCTGTTTCAGCGAGTCGCCGGTCTTCATGATCAGCCAGCCGGCACCCAGCATGGCGTAGGCGGTCGGCAGCGTCAGCGCGATGCCCAGGCTGAAAGCCAGCGACAGGCCGCTGCTGCTGAACCCGGTCAGATAGCTGCCGAGCATCCAGCCCTGCGCCATGGCAGCCAGCAGGGAGCCGATGGAAAAGGCGTTGTTCCAGGCCCGCTTGTGTTCGTCCCGCGCCTTGACGCGAAAGTCGAAGGACACGCCTCGCAGCGTGAGGCCCACCAGCATCAGCGTGACGGGCAGGTAGAGCGCGCTCAGCACCACGCCGTGCGCCAGCGGAAAGCAGATCAGCAGCACACCGATGCCGAGCACCAGCCAGGTCTCGTTCGCGTCCCAGAAGGGGCCGATGCTCGACACCATCACGTCCTTCTCGGCATCGGTCGCGAAAGGCAGCAGGATCCCGACGCCCAGGTCGTAGCCGTCGAGCACGACGTAGATCATGAGCGCCAGCCCCATCACCCCCATGAAGACGAGGGGCAGTATGGTGGCCCAGTTCAGTGTGTTCATGTCAGCCTTCCAGCGCGGCGGAGCCGGCTCGGGTGGTCACGGGCAAAGGCGCTTCGGGTGCTGGCGCCGCGGGGTGTTCGGCCATGTACTTGAGCACCGCCACATAGGAGAGGAGCAGGACCACGTAGAGCAGCAGCCAGGCAGCAAGCGTGCTTGCCACCAGGGCCGGTGGATGCACTGCCACCACATCGGCGGTGCGAAGCAGCCCGTAGACGATGAAGGGCTGCCGGCCGATTTCCGTCACATACCAGCCGGCCAGCGTCGCAACCCAGCCGGAGAAGGTCATGGCGGCGAGCGTCCACAGCAGCGGGCGCGGCTCCGGCGCCATGGCCCCGTCTCGCCTGCGGCGCAGCAGCTTCCACGCGGCCCACCAGGAAACGATGAGCATCAGCACGCCCATGCCCACCATCACGCGGAAGCTCCAGAACACCGGCGCCACGGGAGGATGGGCGTTCGGAAATTCATCGAGGCCCTTGATCTCGGCGTCGATGTCGTGTGCGAGGATCAGGCTGGCGAGCTTGGGCACCTGGATGGCGTAGTCGGTGCGGCCTTCCTTTTCATTGGGCCAGCCGAACAGCGTCAGCGGTGCGCTCTTCTCGGTGTGCCAGACGCCCTCGATCGCGGCGATCTTCGCGGGCTGGTGGTGCAGCGTGTTCAGGCCGTGCAGGTCACCCATGAAGATCTGCAGCGGAATCGCGATGGCAGCCAGGCCGACGCCGGCGCGCAGGGCCTTGCGGGTGCCCGCGTGCGGCGTGCCGCGCAGCAGTTGCCAGGCACTCAGGCCGGCGATGAGGAACGACACCGTGAGCGCGGAGGCCAGCAGCTTGTGCCCAAGGCGATAGGGGAAGGAGGGGCTGAAGATCACGTCCCACCAGCTCAGCACGTGGAAGCGGCCGTCGACGATCTCGTAGCCGCTGGGCGTCTGCATCCACGAGTTGAGCGCCAGGATCCAGAAGGCAGACAGCGTGGTGCCGCCCGCCACCATGAGGCTGGCGACGAGGTGGACGCGCTGCGACACCCGGTCACGGCCGAACAGCATGATGCCGAGGAAGGTTGCCTCCAGGAAGAAGGCGGTGAGCACCTCGTAGCCCAGCAGCGGGCCGGCGATGTTGCCGGCCTTCTCCATGTAGCCGGGCCAGTTGGTGCCGAACTGGAAGCTCATCGTGATGCCGGAAACCACCCCGAGCGCGAAGCTCAGCGCGAACACCTTGGTCCAGAAGTAGTAGGCCGCTTCCCAATGCGCGGCATCGGGCGTGCCCTTGGTGGCGATAGTCCTCAGCCTGAAGAACACCAGCACCCAGCAGAGTGCGATGTTGATGGTGGGGAACAGGATGTGGAAGCTGATGTTGGCCGCGAACTGGATGCGCGACAGGAGCAGGGTGTCGAATTCCATGGGTTCAGTCCTTCTTGTTCGCGAGCCTGGCCGGCTTCGGGGTCGCCGCCGGGGGACGTGCCGTCCGGCCCGTGAGGCGATCCTTGAATTCGAGCACCCTGGTCACCTTGGCGCCCATGCCCATCAGCTGCATCGCGGTTTCGGGCGCCAGCTTCTGGACATCGTCGAACCAGGTCATGAGCCGGTCGATCAGCTCGTGCATCTGCCGCATGCGTGCCTGGGCATGGCGCTCCGCGTCGCTTGAGGGCGTCTCGAGCAGCGCGCTGCGCAGCATCGAGAGCGTCGGCTCGATTTCGCGCCGGCGGCGCTCCTCGGCCAGCACGCGGAAGATCTCCCAGACATCCTGCGGCGCCTCGAAGTACTCGCGGCGATCGCCGGGCAGATGGCGAAGGCGCACCAGCCGCCAGGCTTGCAGTTCCTTCAGTCCCATGCTTACGTTGGAGCGCGAGAACTCGAGCAGCTCGGCAATCTCGTCGGCATTCAGCGCGCGCTCGGAAATGAAGATCAGCGCATAGATCTGCCCGACCGTGCGATTGATGCCCCAGCGGCTTCCCATCTCGCCGAAGTGGGCGACGAAGCGTTGATTGAGGGCAGGGAGGCGGGTGCTGTCGGCCATGCCGCCATTCTCGTCTGAAATTGCTGTAATTTCACGAATTACTGAAAATTGAAACAGTTGAACGTTCCCGGGGCAGCCGGTGGCGGGGCCGAGCGGCGCGGGTTGACTCGGCGAAATCCCATCCAAGGCCGGGGCATCGACTTGCAGAGCACGTAGGCGACGGCTCACGCGCGCGCCGGCCCGGTGCAGCGCAAAATCTGCCGCCTTTCCATGCGCCGAATGCCACACACGCCCTTGCAGCTCTCGAGCCCGAACCCGCCAGACGCTGATCTCGCCGCGTGCGACCGCGAGCCGATCCGGGTGCCGGGCGCCATCCAGCCGCATGGCCGAATGCTTGTGCTGGACCCGAAGACGCTGCGCATTGCCGCCTTCAGTGCGAATTGGGACAACGGTGGCATCGACGAAGCTGCCGAGTTCCTGCGCGACCGGCAACTGCATCACCTTGTCCTGGGGGCACCCGCGCAGTCCCTTGGCGTGGTCTGCGCAGGGGCGAACACGTTCGATGCCTCTGCCCATCGCACCGCAGACCACCTGATCGCCGAGTTCGAGCCAGCGTTGCCCTCCCAGGGTAACGAGGCGCCCATCTATTCGCTGATGCGGGTGTTCCTGCCCCAACTGCAGCGCGCGGGCTCCATGGAGGAGCTCAGCCGGCTGGCCGTGGCGGAAATGAAGCGGCTGACGGGCTTCGGCCGCTGCCTGCTGTATCGCTTCGACGAAGCAGGACATGGCGAGGTGCTGGCGCAGGTGCTCGAGCCCGGGTACGACAGCTATGCCGGCCACCACTTTCCGGCCTCCGACATTCCCCAGCAGGCGCGTGAGCTCTACCTGCTGAACCGCTTCCGCCTGATTGCCGACGCCAACTACCAGCCGGTGCCTTTGCAGACCGCCGATGCATCCCTGGCCTCGCACCAGATCGACCTGTCGCAGTCGCAGCTGCGCAGCGTTTCGCCAATCCACCTGGAATACATGCGCAACATGGGCACCCTGGCCTCTGCGTCGGTTTCGATCGTGGTCGATGGGCGCCTGTGGGGCTTGATCTCGTGCCATGACCATGCACCGAGGCCGCTCGGCATTCCGACGCGGCGAGCCTGTGAGCATCTCGGACAGCTGCTCGCGCTTCAGATCCAGTCGAACAGCGCGACGGCCTCGGTGGCGGAGCGGCTGGAGTTGCGCCAGCTCACGCTGGAAATCGTCGCGCAGCTGTCCGAGAGCGACGACGCCACCCTGCAACACCTGGTGCGCGAGGATTCGCTCATGCTGCGCGTCGCCCGTGCGGAAGGTGTGGCCGTGGTGCTGAACGACACGGTCTGGCACGTCGGCCAGACGCCGGAAAAGACGCAGATCCTTCAGATCGCAGAGTGGATCGTCGGCATGGGCGCGGAGGTCTATCACAACAATGCACTTCCTGCGCACTACGCGGCCGCGGATGCGTTCGCGGCCAAGGCGGCCGGCGTGCTGGCAATCTCGATCTCGCAGGTGCACCGCCACCTGGTCTTGTGGTTCCGGCCCGAAATCGTGCAGACCGTGACCTGGGCTGGCGAACCGCGCAAGGCGGTCACCGCCGCACCGGATGGACGGATCCATCCGCGGCTGAGCTTCGCGAGTTGGGTGGAGCACATCCGTGGCCGCTCCGTCGCCTGGTCCGATGCCGAAGTGGGCGCCGCTGCCGAGCTGCGGCAGGCGCTGATCGCGATCGTGTTGCGGCGCGCGGAGGAAATGGCCGCAGTCGCCACCGAGCTGGCCCGGGTGAACAAGGAGCTCGAGTCCTTTTCCTATACGGTGTCGCACGACCTGCGCGCCCCGATGCGCCACATTTCGGGCTACGTCGACCTGGTCGTGAGCCAGGAGGGCGACAAGTTGTCGGATCGTTCCCTGCGCTACCTCACGCAGGCCCGCGAGGCGTCGGCGTTTGCGGGGCAACTGGTCGATTCCCTCCTCGATTTCTCGCGCATGGGCCGGGCGTCGCTCAAGCGCCGGGCAGTCGACACCTCGTTGCTGGTCTCGGACCTGGTACGGGAGCTGTCGCGAGGCGAGCAGGGTCCGGTGCAGTGGATTGTCGAACCCGACCTGCCGTTGCTGCATGCCGATGCGCTGCTGGTGCAGGTTGCCGTGCGCAACCTCCTTTCCAACGCCATCAAGTACTCCCGCGGCCGCGATCCGGCGCGCGTGACGGTACGCGGCGTTCGCGTTGCGCAGGGCGACGGCCTGGAGGTCGAGGACAACGGGGTCGGCTTCCAGATGAAATACGCCGACAAGCTGTTCGGCGTCTTCCAGCGGCTGCACGCCGCGGAGGAATTCGAGGGCACTGGCATCGGACTCGCCAACGTGAAGCGCATCGTCGAGCGCCACGGCGGTGAGGTCTGGGCCCGCGGCGAAGTCGGCGTGGGCGCGACCTTCGGCTTCGTGCTGCCGCGCGTCGATGACGCAGCCCCAGATAGACATGGAGAAGGAAACGATGCTTAAGCCGATCCTGCTTGTCGAAGACGACAAGCGCGACCTCGAACTCACGTTGATAGCGCTGGAGCGCAGCCAGCTCGCGAATGATGTCGTGATCCTGCGAGATGGCGCGCAGGCGCTCGATTATTTGCGCCGCGAGGGCGACTATGCCGGGCGCGACCTGGGCAACCCTGCCGTCATCCTGCTGGACCTCAAGCTGCCCAAGGTCACTGGCCTCGAAGTCCTGAAGGAAGTGCGGGACGACCCGGCTCTGCGCAGCATCCCGATCGTGATGCTGACCTCGTCGCAAGAAGAGTCCGATGTCGTCAAGAGCTACGAACTGGGGGTCAATGCCTACGTGGTCAAGCCCGTGCTGTTCGAGCAGTTCGTGTCTGCAATTGCAGACCTCGGCGTGTTCTGGGCGGTGCTCAACGAGCCGCCGCCCGGGTCGCTCAAGGCCCGGCGCCATGATTCATGAGCCGAGCCGATCTGCGCAGCCGGCAAGCCTGCGGATCCTGATCCTCGAGGATTCGCGCTTCGACGCCGAGCTGCTGCTCGAGGCGGTGGGCCTCGCTCAGCCCCTGGCGCACGCGACGGTGGTCACTACCGAAGGCCACTTCCTGGATGCCCTGCGCCGGGAGACGCCCACGCTCATCCTGTCCGACTTCGAGCTGCCCGGCTTCAGCGGCGCACACGCCCTCGAGATTGCGAAGGAGATGGCACCGGGGGTGCCGTTCATCTTCGTCTCGGGCGTGATCGGCGAGGACAACGCGGTCGAGCTGCTGAAGCGCGGCGCCACAGATTACGTGAGCAAGGGGCGCCTTGCGCGTTTGCCCCTGGTGCTCGAGCGCGCCTTGGGAGAGTCGGCCGATCGGCAGGCCAGGGAAGCCGCCCAGCACAAGCTGCGCGAGGCCAATGCCGCCTTTGCGCAGGCCGAGGCGCGGCGTCTGGCGCTGATCGAACTAGGCGATCGCATCCGCGACCTGGACGACCCCAGCGCCATCGCCTACGTCGCTTCCGAGATGCTCGGCCGCATGCTGAACGTGGACCGTGCCGGATACGGGGTGGTCAACAAGGCGGCGGAAACCATCACCATCGAGCGGGACTGGTGCGCGCCGGGTGTGGCCAGCCTCGCCGGCAGGCTGAACTTCAGGGACTATGGGTCCTATATCGACGATCTGCGGCGCGGCGTGACCGTGGCCTTTGCCGATGCGCGGGAGGACCCCCGCACGCGTGGCACTGCACAGGCGCTGGAAGCGATCCGCGCGCGCGCCGTCGTGAACATGCCGCTCACCGAGCGCGAGGGCCTCGTCGGGCTGCTCTACCTGAACCACGGGGGTGTTCGGGAATGGTCCGCCGACGAGCTGGCCTATGTGCGCGAGGTCGGCGACCGGGTACGCACCGCAGTGGCGCGGCGCGAGGCGCAGATCGAACTGCAGGCCTTCGCGGCCTCGCTCGAACGGCAGGTGGAAGAGCGCACGCGTGAGCGCGACCGCATCTGGGCGCTGAGCGAAGACCTGTTGGGTGTTGCCAATCCCGATGGCTACTTCGAGAGCGTCAACCCGGCCTGGACCACGGTACTGGGATGGACGAGCGATGAGCTGCGCAACGCGCCGTTGCGCCAGCTGTTGCATCCGGACGACCTGCCCGCCGCCGAGATCCAGTTCGAATGCCTCGGGCGCGGCGAGCGCACGCGCGGCTTCGAGAGCCGTTGCCGCACGCGTGCCGGCGAGTATCGCTGGCTCACCTGGACCATCGTGCCGGAGGATGGCCTCTACTACAGCGTGGCTCGCGACATCACCGAGCAGAAGGAGCGCGCGTCGGAGCTCGAATCCGCACGCGAGCAACTGCGGCAAAGCCAGAAGCTGGAGGCCGTCGGTCAGCTCACCGGCGGGCTGGCGCACGATTTCAACAATCTTCTGGCCGCCATCTCCGGCAGCCTCGAGCTGATGCGGCGCAAGGGCGCCGATGGCCGCACCGTCGAAGTGGACCGCTACCTCGAAGTGGCGCAAGGTGCCGTCAAGCGGGCAGCGTCGTTGACGCATCGGCTGCTGGCGTTTTCGCGCCGGCAGACGCTCGAGCCCAAGCCGCTCAACCCCGATCGGCTGGTGGCCGGCATGGAAGAGCTGATCCGCCGCACGATGGGCCCCCAGATCTCGCTGGATGTGGTGGCTGCCGCCGGCGTCTGGAACGTGCACGCCGACCCGGGCCAGCTGGAGAACGCATTGCTCAACCTGTGCATCAACGCGCGCGACGCGATGCCCGAGGGCGGCCAGCTCACCATCGAGACCGCCAATCGCTGGATCGATGCACGCATGGCGGCAGGGCGCGATCTTGCACCGGGCCAGTACGTGTCGCTGAGCGTCAGCGACACCGGTGTCGGCATGGCGCCCGACGTGGTGGCCCGAGCCTTCGATCCCTTCTTCACGACCAAGCCGATCGGCATGGGCACGGGCCTGGGCTTGTCGATGGTCTACGGCTTTGCCAGGCAGTCGGGTGGACAGGTGCGCATCGATTCGAAACCGGGCGAGGGGACGACCGTCAGCCTCTACCTGCCGCGGGATCTGCGCACGGCAGAGCCTGAGGAGCGTGGCCTGCCCGCTCTGGCGAGCCCGCGCGCCGACCAGGGCGACACGGTGCTCGTGGTCGATGACGAAGCGGCGCTGCGGATGCTGATTGTCGAGGTCATGCAGGGGCTGGGCTACGCCACGCTGGAAGCCGGCGACGGCGCCGAAGCGCTGCGCGTGCTCCAGTCCGGTGAGCGCGTCGACCTCCTGGTGAGCGATGTCGGGCTGCCGGGCGGCATCAATGGGCGCCAACTGGCCGATGCCGCCCGTACGGCCCGCCCAGGGCTCAAGGTGCTGTTCATCACGGGCTATGCGGAGAACGCCGTCGTGGGCCAGGGGCACCTGGACCCGGGAATGCAGGTGATGAGCAAGCCTTTTGAGCTGGAAGTGCTCGCCAGGCGTGTCAAGGAGCTGATCGCGAATGCCTGAAGAAGAACGCGCATCGTCCCTGCTCGTGCAACGGCGCGCCGACGTGCTGCAGGCGCTGCGGACCGCAACCGCGCCGCTGCATGAGCGGCTCGACAAAGGCTTGCCGATTGCCCGCGAGGATGCCTCGCTCGATGACTACGCGGCCCATTTGCGCGTGCTTCGGCCGTGGCTCGAGGCGTTGCGGCGCGACCTGGGTGCGAGCCGGGTTGCGGCGCTGCACGCGGCGGCTCTGCGCATCGATGCCAAGCTCGCGGACCTGGCGCTCGATCTGGCCGACGCCGGCGATGCTGCACCGGCGCTCCAGCCCGCCTTTCAGCCCGCGGATGCCTGCGTGCCGCCTGCGTTCGGTTGGGGATTGGCCTATGTGGTCGAAGGCTCGCAGCTCGGCGGCGTCGTGCTCCACCGCCGGCTGCGCGACCGCCTCGCACCGCATCCCTTGCGTTACCTGTCGAAAGCCGGGGACGAAGCAGGGGTTGCGGCGCGCTGGCGCGACTTCATCCTGCAGTTGCGGGAAAGCGTCGTGGACCCCGCCTCCATCCGGCAGGCCGAGCGCGGCGCGACGGCCGCTTTCCTGGACCTGCTCGAGCGCTTCGGCGCCCGCGGGGCCAAGGCTTGCGCGGATAATCCCCGCCCATGAGCGGCAACACCTTCGGCACCCTTTTCGCGGTCACCAACTTCGGCGAGTCGCACGGCCCCGCGATCGGCTGCGTCATCGATGGCTGCCCGCCCGGCCTGGCCCTCACCGAGGCCGACATCCAGGGCGACCTGGATCGCCGACGGCCTGGCACCAGCCGCCACGTGACGCAGCGAAACGAGCCGGACACCGTGCAGATCCTCTCCGGCGTCTACGAGGGCAAGACGACCGGCACGCCGATTGCGCTGCTGATCCGCAACACCGACCAGCGCAGCAAGGACTATGGCCAGATCGCGCAGCAGTTCCGCCCCGGCCACGCCGACTTCACCTACTGGAAGAAATACGGCATTCGCGACCCGCGCGGCGGTGGCCGTTCCTCGGCGCGGCTGACGGCGCCGATGGTGGCGGCCGGCGCGGTGGCCAGGAAGTGGCTGTTCGAAAAATACGGCACCGTGTTCCGCGGCTGCATGGCCCAGATCGGGGAGATCGAGATCCCGTTCGAGAGCTGGGACCATGTGCCGAACAATCCCTTTTTCGCCCCGGTGGCGGACGTCTCCCGGCTCGAGGCCTACATGGACGCGCTGCGCAAGGCAGGCGATTCCTGCGGTGCCCGCATCCGCGTTACGGCGTCGAAAGTGCCGGTCGGCCTCGGTGAGCCGCTGTTCGACAAGATGGACGCCGACATCGCCTGGGCCATGATGGGCATCAACGCGGTCAAGGGCGTGGAGATCGGCGCCGGCTTCGACAGTGTCACGCAACGCGGCACCACCCATGGCGACTCGATCAGGCCCGACGGCTTCGAGAGCAACAACGCCGGCGGCGTGCTCGGCGGCATCACCACGGGTCAGGACCTGGACGTGAGCATCGCCATCAAGCCCACCAGTTCGATCATCAGTCCGCGGCAGTCGGTGGACATCCACAACCAGCCGGTGGAGGTGGTCACCAAGGGCCGCCACGACCCCTGCGTCGGCATCCGGGCGACGCCCATCGCAGAGGCGATGCTGGCACTCGTCGTGATGGAACATGCGCTGCGCAACCGCGCACAGTGCGGCGACGTGATCGGGGCGCCCGGTGGGGACGAGTCCGCCGCCGAAGGAACGTCGCCGCAGGCGTCTTTCCTCTAGTGGCTGCGCCGGAGTCTGCTGCGGGCGGCCGCGGCCACCTGCTGGCGTTCGCCGGCCTGTCGGCAAGCTACTTCGCCCACATCGGCTTCTTCAACCCGTACCTGCCGCTCTGGCTTCAAAGCCTGGGGCTGCCGATCTTCACCATCAGCCTGCTGACATCGGTGCAGTCGATCACCCGCGTTTTCGCGCCTTACGCGTGGGGCGCGCTGAGCGACCACACGGGGCAGCGGGTGCTGCTGCTGCGCATCAGCGCAGCGGTGGCGCTGTTCGCGTCGCTGGGCCTGTGGTGGAACGGCGGCGCCTGGTGGCTGGGCCTGGTGCTGCTGGTCACTTTTACCCACACCAGCTCGATGATGTCGCTCACCGAGGCGGCCATGGCGCATCTCGTGGCGGGCGACTGGGGCCGGTACGGCCGTATCCGGTTGTGGGGCTCGGCCGGCTTCCTGGTCACCGTGTTCGTCGCCGGCGAGTGGTTTGAGCGCTTCGGGATGGCTCATTTCCCGGCCTGGGCCGGCGGCACGCTGGCCATCGTGCTGATCGCGACCCTGCGCCTGCCCGACACCCGCGAGGCGCCCCTGACGCACGCAGCGCAGAAGGAGCCGGTCGGGCCGGTGCTGCGCATCCCGGCGGTGCGCTGGTTTTTCGCGTCGCTGTTCTTTCACGTGATGGCGCATTTCGCGGTCTACGGCTTCCTGTCGCTCTACCTGGATTCGCTCGGCTACGGCAAGGGCGTGATCGGCTTGCTGTGGGCGCTGTCCGTGGCTGCCGAGGTCGCCTGGTTCTTCCTGCAGGGCCGGCTGCTCGGGCGCTTCGCAATGCCGCGCTGGCTGCTGATCTGCGGCATCGCTGCGGTGCTTCGCATGGGGATCACCGCCGGTTGCGGATCATGGGCCTGGGCGCTGGCGGCTGCACAGCTGCTGCACGCGCTGTCCTTCGCGGCGCACCACACGACCTGCATCGCGATGGTGTCGCGCTATTTTCCCGGCCGGCTGCGCGGGCGTGGTCAGGCGCTTTTTACCGTGATCGGCTACGGCTTCGGCGGCGTGCTGGGAGTATTGGCCGGCGGCATGATCGCGCAGCACTTCGGCTATGTGGTGATGTTCGGCGTTGCGACCCTGCTTGCGGTGGTGGGCAGCGCCTGCGCGTGGCGCACGCAGCGGCTGGAAGCGATGGGCCGACGGCCGAGCGCGGCGGCAAGCAAGGCCAGCGCTAAACCGCCTTCGGCCTGATCGGAGCAGGCCGGGTCCGAGAGGCCGTTGTTTCCGATCGCCCGCGGGCGACCCGAACTGAAGCCGCGCCCGGCAGGGCAGCTCCTCCCTGCCGCTGCCGGGCGGCCAACTCGCGGCTCAGGCTGCGTTCACCGTGATCCGGCGTGGCTTCGCGTGCTCGGCCTTCGGGATCCTCAGCCTCAGCACGCCGTTGGAAAGGTCTGCCGAGACTCTCTCCGCATCGAGCTCCTTGCTGAGCGTGAAGCTGCGGCGGAAACGGCCGACGCCGACCTCGGTGTGGCTCGACTGCAGTCCCTCGGGCAAGGACAGGCCAAGCTCAGCCTCGATCGTGAGCGTGCCGCTGTCCACGTGCAACGCCAGTGTCTCCTTCGACACGCCGGGAAGATCGGCATACAGCGTGAGGCTGTCTGCATCTTCGATGACATCCACGGGCGGCATCAGCGCGGGCGCACCCTCGCGCGTGCCCGGCTGCTCCTTCTCGGTCACGGTGGTGGAAGCAGCGCCGTCCTGTTTGCGAACGTCGTTCATCTGCGACTCCTTTCTTCAATTGACGGTGATGCGGCGCGGCTGCGCAGAAGCACGGCGCGGGATGGTGATCTGCACGATGCCGTCGCGGTACTGGGCCTTGACTGCGTCCGGGTCCACCTCGTCCGGTAGCGTGAGAACCCGTGTGAACTGGCCTGCGAAGCGCTCGTTGATATGGACGACCGGTCGCTTGCCCTCGGTGCCTTCCTCCGGCAGCGACGACTTGCGCTCGCCCGAGATGGTCAGCACACCCTGATCGACATGGATCTCGAGCGTGGCTGGATCCAGGCCCGGAGCAAAAGCGTAGACCTCCACCGCTTGCGGCGTGTCTCCCACGTTGATCGCGGGGAAGCCGCTTCGGCCGAAGCCGCGGATGGTCGGGGAAAGATCGAATGCCTGCTGCATGTCGCGCTGCAGGCGATCAAGCTCCGCGAACAGGTCGCGCGGGAACAAGGATCTGTACATGCGAAACCTCCTTTCAGGCTTGATGGACAACGTGCGTCGGGTGCTTTCCGGCGCCTCCGAGGCCTAGATAGGAGTGCCTGGACCCGAGTTCAAGAGGTCTCGCCGGGTGCTGCCGCTGCGCAACTCTGGGAGAAACCCGGGTTTCGCGCGAATACCGTACATGCCTGAACGATGATCGAACAGCAGGGCAGGCCGTCCCGTTGGCACCGATCTTGTGCGGCCCTACAGTCCGCCTCGCCCTTACTCAACGGAGACATTCATGAGCAAACCCCAGGCGCACGAGCCCCCTGGCCGCCACCAGTCGAAGAAGGCCGCGGCCAGCGGCTGGATCGGCTCGGCCCTCGAGTACTACGACTTCTTCATCTACGCCACCGCGGCGTCGCTGATCTTTCCGCAGATCTTCTTTCCCAAGGGCGATCCGAAAATCGCCATCGTCGCCTCGCTGGCGACCTATGGGGTAGGTTACGTGGCGCGGCCGATCGGCGCCTTCTTCCTGGGCCACTGGGGCGATACCCACGGCCGCAAGCAGGTGCTGATCCTGTGCATGTTCCTGATGGGCTTCTCGACCATTGCGGTCGGCGTGCTGCCGACCTATGACCAGGTCGGCCTGCTGGCGCCAGTGCTGCTGGTGGTCTGCCGCCTGGTGCAGGGCTTCGCGGTGGCCGGGGAGATTTCCGGCGCCAGTTCCATGATCCTGGAGCACGCGCCCTTCGGGCGGCGCGGCTTCTTCGCGAGCTTCACGCTGCAGGGTGTGCAGGCCGGGCAGATCCTGGCTGCGGCGGTCTTCCTGCCACTGGCGCACTACATGCCGGAACAGGCTTTCAACAGCTGGGGCTGGCGAATTCCGTTCCTGCTGAGCTTCATCGTGATCGTCGCGGGCTACATCATCCGGCGCGAGGTCGAGGAGACGCCTGCTTTCGCAGAAGAAGGGCAGAAGCAGCAGCGTCCGCGCTCTCCCATCGTCGATGCATTCAAGTACAGCTGGAAGGACATGCTGCGCGTGGTGGCGATGGCGCTGATGAACGTCATCCCGGTGGTCGCAACCATCTTCGGCGCAGCCTACGCGGTGCAAGCCGCTTACGGGATCGGGTTTGCGAAGGACATCTACCTCTGGATACCCGTGCTGGGCAACATCCTTGCGGTGGTGGTGATTCCCTACGTGGGCAACCTGTCGGATCGTATCGGCCGCAAGCCGCCGATTGTCTTCGGCGCGCTGGCTTCGGGCCTGCTGGCCTTCGGCTATCTCTATGCCATCAGCATCAAGAGCGTGCCGCTGGCAATCTGCATGTCGCTCTTGATGTGGGGCGTGGTCTACCAAGGCTACAACGCGGTGTTCCCGAGCTTCTACCCCGAGCTGTTCCCGACCCGCACGCGCGTTTCGGCGATGGCGATCTCGCAGAACCTCGGCACGGCCATCACCGCCATGCTGCCCGCGCTGTTCGCCACCGTGGCGCCTCCGGGCGCGGCCAACATCCCGCTGATCGTCGGCTCGCTGGCCTTCGGCATCACGGTGATTGCCGCGATTGCAGCCCTGAGTGCGCGCGAGACGTTTCGCATCCACATGAACGATCTTGGCAATGCCGATGCGGTGCCTGTGCCGAAGCCGGACTATGAACGCATGCGCGAGCAGACACTGGCGGACGCGAGGTTGGCGAAGGCGCTGGGCTGAAGGCCCGCGCGCTCAGTCTTTGCCGCGGAGGATAAAAACCCGGGCCACCTCGGCAGGCGAGAAGCCGTCGAGGACCTGGTCCGTCAACAATTTCTGATTCTCTGCCGAGAGGTTTCTGAAATCGAGCACAAGCCCGTCGATATCGGTTTTGGGCCGATGCTGAACTTCGGTGTTCAAGGCCGGGCCCCCCTTGGAAATTTTCATAGCGTCGTTTTGATTCTGTTGTCGTGTGACGGTCTCTGGTCTGAAGCATGCGGCCCGGGCAATCACACGGGAGCGCCCTGGAGCGTTCAGCCCACAGCCACCAGGGGACCCGGATTCTGAGCCCGATCGGCCTCGACCAAATCTGGTCTTTTATGACTGAACTGTTGCCGGTTCATCGTTTCTCGCAGAGCACGAGGTTCTCGCCGTCGAGCAGCGTGTGGGATGTCCCGGCTTCGGAGGCCAGCTCCTGTGATGGCACGACCTCGATCGGCGTGAGCTCGAAGCGCTGCAGGAAGCTGTCGATGCGTTGCACCTCGATGGACCACGCGAAGGGTTCGCTGCGAAAGGCCAGCCACCGCTCGACCCAGCGGCTTCGCGGGCGAAAGCCGGTGCTGCCGTCCGGCCACTTCGACATGAAGCTGAACACCATTCGGGTCGATGGCCCGTGCAGCGTCGCGATGGCGTGGAACAACCGGTCGATGACGGCGGGCGCCAGGTACATCAGCACCCCCTCCGCGATCACCAGGGTGGCGCGGCCGTCGTCGAAGAGCTCGGCCGGCAGCGGGTCGGCCGCGAGGTCGATGGCAACGAAGCGCACGTTGGGTGCAAGCTCGCCGCACAGCGCGTCGGATTTGGCGCGCTGTGTTGCCGGATGGTCGATCTCGATCCAGTCGATATGCGGAAATTCCGTTGCAAGGCGCAGGGCCAGCGTGTCGAAGCCGGCGCCGATGACCACCACGCGTCGACAGCCTTCGGCGATGGCTGCGCGGCATCGGCGTTCGATCCAGCGCTTGCGGTGCCAGTAGTGGGTGATGATGCCAGGCAGGACCACCTGCTCAAGCATGCGCCACAGCCCGCGGGTGGGAGCGAAAACTGCGCTCTTCGCAAGCAGGACATCGGCAAGGTTGCCCGAGAGGAAGCGTTCGCACAACGCCCGCGCGCCCGGCGCCACCAGCGCGGTCGTGTGCGGGTCGCTGGCCAGCAGGATCGTGCTGGCCGCGATCAGCTTGGCAGTGCTGCTGGCCTGTTCGGCCTTCACGCCGGCGCACCTTCACATGCGGGCACGTCGGGGAGGGCGCGCGCGAACGCGCCGCGATAGTGCATGTACCAGGTGCTCACGAAGAGTTCGTGCGGGTCGTGTTCGAGCTTCTTCGCGAGCCATGCGCCGAACTGCGGATAGCACCGCCGCACCTGTGCGGCAGACGCGTGGCGATGGTAGGTGAGATAGAAGCTGCCTCCGAGGGCGGCCGAGGCATCGATCAGGGCCCGAAAGGTGTCCGCCGTGCGGGCCCGTCCGGTGTCGTCGTGAGGAGTTCTCAAATTGAAGATGATGCACGCGAAGTCTTCTTTCGCCCATGGAAGGTATGAGGTCGTGTCGCGCAGGATGGAGCGGATGGTGCCGTAGATCACTTCGGTGCCAAACACGCGAAGGATGTCGCGCGCCTGCTGCATGAACGCCAGCAGCCGATGGCGCGGCACATAGTGCTCGCCGATGACGAGCGTCTCTTTGACGAAAGCCTTTTTGGCCGGCTGCCTGCTCGCCAGGAAGTCGGCATAGCTCGGGATGTAGGTGCTGAGCTGCATGGTGTCTGACCCATACACCGCGCCGTGCGTGTCGAGGTAGTGCCTGGCGTATTGCGCAAAGGCGGCCTGCTTGTCGTGGTGCGCGAGCTCGAGCAGCTGCAGCCAGGCATCGGGTGCGAGGTCGGCCGCTGCGTGCCCGCGCGTGCCATCGAGCTCCGCCGGCTTGTAGCAGGCCAGGACGCCGCGGCGCAGAAAGTGATGGTCCTGTGAGTCGATGGCGAACTGGAAGTCGCCGTAGGCGCAGCCCTCGTCGGCACGGCGAAAGACGGCGTTCACTGCGTCGTCCAGGTCGAGCACGTCGACCACGCGCCGGACGAGAAGGCGCGGGCACAGGCGCAGGGTCGCGGCGTACACGATGCCGAACAGGCCGTAGCCGCCGATCACCAGCGAGAACAGCTCGGCGTTGTGAGTGCGGCTGCAGAACACCACATCGCCGCGTGCATCGACGAGGGTGAGATCCTCGATGTCATTGCCCAAGGGCTGCATGGCCAGGCCGCGTCCATGGGCATTCGCCGCGATGGAGCCGCCCAGCGTGACGTCGTCGACGCCCGTCTGCTTTTGCCGGATGCCCCAGCGGCCCTGGCCGGCGGCGTCCATGGCGTGCGTGGCCTCGACGATGCGCGGCCACTGCGCGCCGGCTTCGATCTGCAGCAGCCCGGCCGATGGGTCGGTCTTCAGCACCCGGTCCAGGCCGCGCGTGTCGATGTGGAGGGAGTCCACGGCAAACTGCTGGCCGCCCATGGCGTGCCGGCCGCCTGAGACCGAGATGCGCTGGCCGGCGATGGCTGCCCGCCTGACCGCTGCCTGCAGTTCGGACAGCGTCCGGGGCCTGCAGAGGTGCGCCACCGGCGTGGGGTTCAACTGGGAATGGACGTCGTCGAGAACTTGCTTCATCGTTGCCGCGTGGAGGGCGGTGGCTTGTGGCGAGGGGCGCATCATGGCCAGGCCGTCGCTCCAGGTTTCAACGAAGACCGCGAAGGTCGCCGAATACGCGCTGCGGCGTACCGAATGCCGATACTTCGCTCGGAACGAGGCGAAGCGCGTGGTTACGAACGAAAGCGTGCACTGAATACACGTTCGTGCGCGCGCTCTCCTATCGCTCGTGGAACGCCACACCGCAAAGTCACTATGAATATCCAGAAATCCCCGCCGATTCGCCCTTCGAGCTCCTTCGGCTCTCACCCCAAACCCATCCCTGCCGAGCCGCCGCTGGATCCACGCAACGAGGACGTGACGATGGAAGAAGCCTGCGCAGCCGACGACGCGCCGTTGAGTTCGGATGTATCAAGCCCTCCAACGGAGAGCCAAATGCGCGATTACAACGAGATGGTGCAGAGTGTCCGGAATCGAGGGATCAACGAGCGCTGCGTGATACTCGGCGCTACGAGTCTTCAAACGATTTCATTCGCCTGCGGCTACGTCCGCGCGCGAGGCAACCCCACGGCGGCTGCCAAATTGGCGATCTCGGCCGTCAGAGGCTTGGTGCTTGCCGGCAAGCTGCACCACGACCTGGTGGCAATGGGGGCAAAGATCAAAGACTTTCTGCGGCCTGAAGGCTGCCGCCCCAGCGGAGAAGATCTCGAGGAGGCGGCCAAGCTGTTGGAGGACTTGACTTCGCAGTCGCAGGCCCAACGCATGCTTCAGCGGCCCGTGGAAAGCTTGGGCAGGGATTTGGCGCAGCGTTGGTTGGATCTGGGGAAATGGTCGCGGGCGTGCGACTTTGTCCACGCCGTGAAGCTGGACTTCAATTTGCGGGAGCTTCTCCAGACCTGCGAACTCGAAACCAACCTGTCGGCTGCCGGTGTGTTGGTCACGGCTTTTGAGGCCAACAAGGACGTCATTTTGCACGCCGACAGGGTGGTGTTGCTACGGCCGAGCAGCGGGACGCTGGGTGCGCCCTTGCATGTGGCGGAGCGGCTTCTCGAATGCGTGCCTTTGCTGGTGGAAATGGCCGACGTCGATAACAAGTTCGACGACAACCATGATGGGAGCTTCAGGGGAATCTATAAATCAGACAGCAGGTCGTACCTCCGGCAAATCATCGAGACGATCTTTTTACCCCGAACTGAAATTCGTGAGTTGAAAATCAACACGAACACCGACCCGTCTGCCTTGGCGTCGCTGATCCAGAGTCAGCTATCCTCCAATGAAGGAATCACTGAAAAAACCTGCGAGTGGCTTGCCCAGCTGATGTCGCATTCATCCGCCCGTGATGATCAGTTGAAGGTCTTCTCGAGTACATCCAACCTCCTGCGGACCAGCATGGTCGCTGCCAAGCAGAAATGGGGCCAGCTCGAAGCCGAGAAGCTTGCGAAGAGCATCTTCTCCCGCATGCTCTTTTTCCGCGGATGGTATACACACCCTTGGATGTCCGGGTTGGCCCCCTTTAGTGTCACCGGTAACGAATGGATGGCGACGCAGATCGCCTCCACGCCGGTCCATCAGCAAGGCCGCACAGGTCCATCGATGGTGAGCCATGCTCACTTTACGAAGGAACTGGTCCTTGAACTGAAAAAGTTCTTGGCTGAGGCGGAGAGACGCCTCGGGCCCGACGGTGCCGCGCTGTCGGAGTACATGCGCTTCAACACACTGGCTCATATTCATGATCTCATGCTTGTGTTCAAAAATTCTGGCGGCAACCGCGAGAAGCTGGGTGCGGTCGTCGCCGCCCATGAGCTGGCGAAGGACCTCGGAGCAGCCGAATCGAATATCGATCGCTACCAGAGCTGGTTGAATCCCATTTTTGAATCTGTGCTGCTTTGATCTATCCGCCGCGGGCTGGATTCAAATCATGGCGCGCATCGCCTGCGCCGTTTCACGCAGAACCGGCAGCACGCGGGCGACTGCGTCCTCGCTGCTTTCATGGCCCATCGGCATGGTGATGTTGAGCGCGCCCACCAGCGCGCCATGCCGGTCGCGCAGCGGCACCGCAATGCCCCGCGAATTCAGGTCGAGTTGCTGTTCCGACAGAGCCCAGCCTTGTGCACGGATGCGCGCAAGCTCGAGCTTCATGCGCTCCTTGCTGGCGATGGTGTGCGAGGTAAAGACGGTGAGCTCGTGCGTGGCTAGCCATAGGCTGCGCTCTTCGTCGCTGCGCATCGCCAGCATCAACATGCCCGATGCGGTGACCTGCGCCGGCACCCGGGCGCCGAGCACGTACCCGGTGCTCATGCTGCGGTTGGGACCGTTGCGCGCGATGTAGACGACCTCGTCGCCGTCCATCACGCTGAGGTAGGCGATCTCGTGCGTGCCGGCCGCGACGCGCTGCAGAAACGGCTGGACGATGCGCGGAAGCCGCGCTGATTCCAGGTATGACTGGCCCAGACGCAGCACTCGCGGCGTCAGCCAGAACAGCTTGCCGTCGCCCGCCACGTAGCCCATGTGCTGCAGCGTCAGGAGGTAGCGCCTGGCGGCGGTGCGCGTCATGCCCGTGCGCTGCCCGGCCTCACTCGCCGTCATGCGCGGATGGGCGTCATCGAAGGCCTCGATGATCGACACGCCGCGCTCGAGGCCTGCGATCCAGTCCCGCTTGTCGAGCCCGGCGGGAGCAGGAGAAGGATCAGAGTCGTTGGTGGTCATCGGGGACAAACCCTGAATTCGTCCGTTTATCGAACGGTTTTGGATGATGATCGCGCCATTCTGCAGGCGTGACCCCCGGCATGCAACCCTGCCGCACTACATTAACGGCGCTCGCGGCAATTTGCGCGTTAGCCGAACAACCGAGCGAGACCCGCCCATGTTCCCTTCCATCGCAGGCAGTACCGACCTCTACCTGATTCCGGGTGATCCGGTGACCAACGTGCGCCTGCCCCGCATGTTCAACGCCGTCTTCGAGCGCTTCAGCCTTGATGCGGTGATGGCTCCGGTGCATGTGGCGACGCGCGACTTCGCCGTCTTCGTCAAGGCCGCCTTTCTTGCGAAGAACGTGCGCGGCATGGTGATTGCGCCCCCGCACAAGCCGCTGGCGGTGGACCTGCTCGATGGCGCTGGCCTTTTCGGCCGGGTCGCCGGCTCGGTCAACGTGGTCAAGCGCATCGCCAACGGCGAGCTCGAGGGCGACCTGTTCGACGGCGAGGGTCTGGTGGGTGCGCTCGACCACTACAACATCCCCTTCCGCGGCAAGCGTGTGCTGATCCTCGGCGCCGGCGTCAGCGCGGCGGCCATCGGCGTCGCGCTCGCCGAGGGCGGCACCGTTGATGGTGCCGAGCACATTGCCTTCCACGACATCTCGGCCGGCAAGGCTGCAGGTGTCGCCGCCAAGCTCGACGCCTATTTCGACGCCACTGCCACTGCGGTCGACAGCAGCGATCCGGCAGGCTACGACCTCGTCATCAACGCCACGCCGCTGGGCCTGAAGGAGGGTGACGCCTTGCCGATCGATGTGGCGCGTATGGACGCGCACGCGGCGGTGTTCGACATCCTGCTGCGCAACCAGCCCACGCCACTCGTGCGCGCGGCTCGCGCGCGCGGCCTCAACGCGCAGGCCGGGTTCGAGATGCTGATTCAGCAGATGCCTTACTACCTCGACTTTTTCGGCCACGCAGCCGCGGCGCACGGGGTGCGCGAGGACGCGCGCTTCCTGCGCGAGTTGATCTACACCCAGGCAATGGCGGCCGAGATCGACTCACCCTTGCGCTATCACTCCGACAGCGTGGCCTGAGCACCACGCACTGAACCATGGCCCTCTCGCTGGACCGCTTCGGCTTCAACACCGTCACCATGGGAGGCGACCTCGGCCATAAGCTCGATTGCATGAAGGCCGCGGGCTTCGCCGGTGTCGAGCTCTGGGCGCGCGACCTCGTCGCCCACCCGGCCGGGGTCGAGAAGGCGGCCGATCTGGTGAAGGCCAGCGGCCTCAAGATCACCGACTTCCAACCGCTTCGCGACTTCGAATGTGCGCCTGACGCCATGCGCCCGCACCGCCTCGAAATGGCACGCGAGCAACTGCGCCAGATGGCACTGGTCGGCACCGACCTGCTGCTGGTGTGCTCCACCACGTCGCCGCTGGCGATCGACGACCCGGAGCGCGCGGCCGAGGACCTGCGCACCCTCGCCACGCTGGCGACTCCGCTCGGCATCCGCATCTGCTACGAGGCGCTTTCATGGGGCCGGCACGTGAATCGCTGGCATCAGGCCTGGGACATCGTGCGGCGCTGCAACCGCCAGAACGTTGGCCTGAACCTCGACAGCTTCCACATGTCCGTGCACGGCGACGACACGCCCGAAACACTGGCGCAGTTGGCGCAGGTGCCCGTGGAAAAGATCTTCTTGGTGCAGCTGGCTGACTATTTCTTCGAGTACAGCGACCGGCAGGCCGACATGATCGAGCTGGCGCGTCACCAGCGCCTGTTCCCGGGGGAAGGCCTGCACGACGTGCGCGACATGGTCCAACTGCTCGAGCAGATGGGCTATCGCGGCCACTACACCTTCGAGGTGTTCAACGATGACTACGTGAACTCCGACCCGATGGTGATCGGCCAGCGCGGCATGAAGAGCGCACGCTGGATCAGCGAGTCCGTCATCGGCACATGAATCAGGACAGGCACAGCAACAGGATGCCGAAGCGCCAACCGGCGCCAGGCCGCAGGGCACCGCATATGACACTCTCAGGCAAGACCACCCTCATCGCGCATCTCGGCTATCCGACCGAGAGCTTCAAGGCGCCGATGATCTACAACCCCTGGTTCGAAGCGAACGGCATCGATGCGCTCGTCGTGCCCATGGGCGTGAAGGCCGAGGACTACCAGGCCTTCTTTCCCTTGCTGTTCCGCATGAGCAACATCCGAGGCGCGTTGGTGACCATGCCGCACAAGGTCACGACCATGGCGATGGTCGATGCGCTCACGCCAGCGGCAAAGATCGCGGGCGCCTGCAACGCGGTGCGCAAGGATGCGGACGGCCGCCTGGTTGGCGACCAGTTCGACGGAGCCGGCTTCGTGCGCGGGGTGCAGCGCAAGGGGTGCAGGCTGGAGGGCGCGCGTGTGCTGGTCTCCGGCAGCGGCGGCGTGGGCTCGGCGATTGCGGCCTCGCTCGCCGCGGCCGGGGTGGCCGAGCTCTCGCTTTTCGATACGCGGGCCGCGTCGGCCGAGGCGCTCGGCGAGCGGCTGCAGGCGCACTACCCCACGCTGCGCGTGGTCACCGGCTCGAAGGATCCGGCCGGGCATGACCTGGTGGTCAATGCCACTCCACTGGGCATGAAGGCGAATGATCCGTTACCCTTCGATGTCGATCGCATCGCGCCTTCGACCTTCGTCGGCGAGGTCGTGATGAAATCCGAGTACACACCGCTCCTGCGTGCCGCCCGCGACAAGGGCTGCGCAGTGCAGGTCGGCACCGACATGTTGTTCGAAATGATCCCTGCTTATCTCGAGTTCTTCGGCTACGGCACCGCTACGCCGGACGAGCTGAGGGCGACGGCTCGCGTGGCCTATTGAAATGAAGCGTACATCCAGGCTTGCCCACCATGAGTATTTTTGAGGGCTTCCTCTCGACATCCGAAACCCTGGCCGCCTTCAGCGAACACGCCTTCGTCGCCGCCATGCTGCGCTTCGAGGCTGCGCTGGCGAATGCGCAGGCCGCCGAGGGCCTGATTCCCGAGTCGGCCGCTCGGTCCATCGTCGGCAGCTGCAAGGTCGAACTGTTCGACGTTGCCAAGGTCGTGCGCGAGAGCGGGCGCGCCGGCAGCGTGGCGATTCCGCTGGTCAAGAGCCTCAAGGAGGCGGTCGGTCTCTTCAACGCCGAGGCCGTGCCCTTCGTGCATTTCGGCAGCACCAGCCAGGACGTGATCGACAGCGCCATGGCCCTGGTCACCCGCGAGGCCGTGACGCTGGTCGAAGCCGACCTGCGCAAGGCCGCACAGGCGCTGCTGGCGCATGCCGAGCAGCACGCTGCCACGCCCATCCTCGCGCGCACGCTGATGCAGCCGGCCTCGGTCACCAGCTTCGGCCTCAAGTGCGCAGGCTGGGCCGCGCCCCTGGTGCGCAGCCGTACGCGGCTGGCCGAGGCAGCGCGGCGGGCGTTGAACGTGCAGCTCGGCGGCGCCGTCGGGACCCTCGCGCAGATGAAAGGGCAGGGGGCTGCCGTGCGGCGTCACATGGCGCAGGAGCTCGGCCTTGGCGATCCCGGCCAGACCTGGCACACGCAGCGCGATGAATGGGTAGCACTCGGCTGCGAGCTGGGCCTGATGGTCGGCAGCCTCGGCAAGATCGCCAAGGACATCGCACTCATGGGTCAATACGAAGTCGGTGAAGTGGCCGAGCCCACGGAGGCCGGTCGGGGTGGCTCATCCGCCATGCCGCACAAGCGCAATCCCGTCGCCTCGATGGTGGCGCTCGCTGCGGCGCAGCGCGCACCTCAGCGCGTGGCTGCGCTGCTCGCCGCCATGCCGCAGGAGCACGAGCGCGCGTTGGGCGCCTGGCAGGCCGAGCTGGGCGAATGGCCACAATTACTGATGTCCGCCCACGGCAGCGTGCGTGCGCTCGCCGGGGCTTTGCCCGGCCTGCAGATCGATGCCGCGCGCATGCGTGGCAACATCGAACGGCTGCGCGCTGAACTGCCGAGCGAGGCCGCGGACGAATGGTTCGACCCGGCCCTGGCCGGTGAGGCCTCCACCATCGCTCTGGCGCAGGTTCGTGCCCTGCAAGACCAGCTCAACGAACGGAACATGCAACGATGACCGCATCCGCCCCGCCCGCCGGCGACTACGAAGCCGGCCTCCTCAACCGCCGCCGCATCCTTGGCGATGCCTGGGTCGACAAGTCGCTGGCCAACCGCAACACCTTCAACAGCGAGTTCCAGGAACTGATCACCCGCCACGCGTGGAACGACATCTGGGGCCGCCCGGCGCTCGGCGACAAGACGCGCCGCTTCATGGTGCTGTCGATGATGCTGGGCATCCATGCCTATGAGGAGTTCGCGATGCACGTGCGTGCCGCGCTCGACGGCCCGCCCGAGTCGCGGCTGACTCCCGAGGAGATCAAGGAGGTGATCATGATGGCCGCCATCTACTGCGGCGTCCCGGTGGCCAACCATGCCTTCGGCATTGCTACTGCGATCCTGCGCGAGAAAGGCCTGCTGGAAGAACGCACGAAGGAAGGAACCGCATGACCCGGCTCAACGTTCTGCGCGAGGGCGAGGGGCCCATCGTCGTGCTGAGCCACGCCCTCGGCTGCGACCTGCACATGTGGGACGGCGTGGCCGAGGTGCTGGCGCGCGCCCACACCGTGCTGCGCTACGACCACCGCAACCACGGCGGCTCCGAGGTGGTGCCCGGTCCGCTCACGATGCAGATGCTGGCCGACGACGCGGCCGCGCTGATCGCGCGCGAGGCCGGGGCCGAGCCGGTGCATTTCGTCGGCCTCTCGATGGGCGGCATGACGGCCCAGGCGCTGGCGCCGACGCACCCGCAACTGCTGCGCAGCGTGGTCATCGCGAATTCGTCGGCCTACTACCCCGACCGCGCGCCCTGGCGCACGCGCGTCGAGACCGTGCAGGCCCAGGGCGTGTCGGCCATCGCGCCCGGTGCCGTGGCGCGCTGGCTCACACCTGCCTATGCCGCCACGCCCGAAGGCGCGGAGGCCGCGCGCCGGTTGCACGCCACGCTGTCCGCCACCGATGCGGCCGGCTACATTGCCAGCTGCGATGCGGTGGCGGCCATCGACTTTCGGGAAAGCAACCGCGGCATCCGGACGCCCACGCTCGTGATTGCCGGAAACCAGGACGAGGCCACTCCGCCTTCGATGTCAGAGGCGATCGTCGAAGCCATTCCCGGCGCGAAGCTGGCCCGCATCGAGGCCGCGCACCTCAGCGCCGTCGAGCGGCCCGTGGAATTCACTCAGCTTTTGATCGACTTCTGGCGCAGCCTTTGACGGGCTGAACGCGCCCACGGAACCCCGGGGCTCCCCGCGTTACTCAGGCAGCAGTACCCCTTGATGGAGGGGCACCGTTTTCACTGCCGGAGCCTCGCTTGTGAGCTTTCATTTCGACCCCCAGTACATCAGCCATCGCCTCGGCGAGGTTGGTCCCGATGCCGAGAACCTCTCGGTCATCGTCCAGGATGACGATTCCACCTGGACGCTTGCCTTCGAGAGCGAAGTCACCGTTCTCATCCTTGCCGAATGGGCCGAGGAGCCGGCGCGCCTGGTCTTGAGCGCCGACATCGGCACGCCGCCGGAGGGCCGCGCGGCCCAGGTGCACAAAACTGCGCTGTCCTACAACACGCTGTGGCGCGACACCGGTGGCGCGCGTATCGGCATGGGCGGCGAAGAAGGGGGCCTGCTCCTCGTGCGCGAACTGGACCCGGCAAGCGTCCAGGGCGGCGAGTTCGCGCGAGTCCTCGAACAGTTTGCGGCAGTCGCACAGTGGTGGGAAGGCTATGTCACCGCAGAAGACATCGCCATTCCCGCATCTGCCCCTGCCATGGCGCAGATGGCTGCTCGAATCTAAGGAGAAGATCGATGGGTAAAAAAATCGGCAACAACAATCCGCCGCAGAGTTTTGAAAGCCTGGCGCATGTTTTTCAGGATGTCCTGGATGCGGCGCCCCAGGTCAAGGATAAGAAGACGTATTTCGTCGGGGAAAAAACCAAGGACAAATGCGAAATCGACGGTGTCGAGCGTGGCGACATCACATATCTGTCCCATAAAAAGGCAAAGCATGGTGCGGCGGCCGCGGCGTATCGCCTGAGCGGGCGCAGACAGAACGACTACAAAGAGGCCAGGATTTACCTGGAGGGGCTGATCGAGCGGGCCGAAAACAGCGATCCCAAACGGTATAGAGTGGCGACAAGCAGTCTTCGGCTCGTGCTGGCGAGAAGCAAATCGAAGGGCTACATTGACATAAATGCCATCCGGAATGATGTGCAAGTTATTCTCAATGGTGTCAAGGAAACGACTCAAAAATCCGCGGAAGCACTGAAGAACGATCTACGTATTGCTGACGATTCCATATCGCATTTCCTGAATGACATTGAAGCAATAAGATCAGTATCCACCAGAAAGGTGGTGATTCCTAAAAATATCAGGGAAGAAAACAAGCTCCTGTTGGGAAAAATCAGCAGTATCAACAAGCAAGCAGAAAGCCTTCGCAATAACAAGAAGATCACCAGCCAGCTACGGCTGAAACGCCCGTCGTTCACCGTTTCTGCGAGTTCTGCCGCGGAAGAGGTGACTGCCCAGGATCTGTTAGACAAGATCGCCGACTGGCCAGGCCCTCAGCTTCAGCTGGATCTGGCCAATTTCTTTGCATGCGCCAAATCGGGAAGCAGCGAAAGATCAGCCGAACTCCAACAAGCGAGCAAGAGGCTGCTCTTGTCCTTGGCCGAGCAGGAATCCATTCTGAGCTTGATCAGCAATGAATTTCTCAATACGATCGAAAATGCCGACGATCGAAGAAACCTTCAGAATCTCCGCAACTCGGCTAAACAACTTCTCTCGGATTTTCACAATCCTGATTTGCCGTTCGGAAGGCTCAAAAAGCTGGCTTTGGCAGGATATCACTGGCCGGAGGAGACGGCTAAGCAGGTTGTTTCACAGCGGGATGAGTTCTTCCGGTCTTTACTTGGACCGATTGCAGGCGATCCCGCCGGGCAGCAGCCCGCCATTGGCAATGGACAGCCACAGCCCCTGATCGTTCCACCGGCAGGTAGTTTGCCGCCCGTTGGCGACCTGCCGCCGCTGCCCGTCAACATGCAGCCGGCCGCCGGCAATGGACAGCCACCGCCTTACCTGCTACCGATCCCCAACGGCGCGCCACCACCGCTCAACGTCCCTGCGATTCCCGAAGATCTGCCACCGCCGCTTCCGGCTTCGCTGGACCACACGGAGTCGCCTTCGGCGCACCCAGGGGTTAAGGCTGAAATGGCCCGGATTTTCCGTCCGCGCGAAATGCCGCCTCCCGAGGATCTGCAGCCGCCGCCCGTCAACGTGCAGTTGGCCGCTGGCATCGAACAGCCACCGCTTCACCTCCCACCGATCCCCAACGGCGCGCCACCACCGCTCAACGTCCCTGCGATTCCCGAAGATTTGCCGCCGCCGCTTCCGGGTCCGATGGACCACACGGAGTCGCCTTCGGCGCACCCAGGGGTTAAGGCTGAAATGGCCCGGATTTTCCGTCCGCGCGAAATGCCGCCTCCCGAGGATCTGCCGCCGCCACCCGTCATCGTCGAGCCAGCCGCTGGCAATGCACTCCCACCGATCCTCAACGGCCTGCCGCCGCCGCTCCCGGTTACTGCTGGTGCGTCGCCGCCTCCAGCCGACGAGCCGCCGCTGGCGCCCCACCTGGCGCAAGCTGCCAGCGTCCCGCCGCTTCCGAATGTGGCGCAATCTGCTGCTGGCGTCGTGCCGGTTACGGGCGGCTTGCCACTTGAGACGTCCGCTCCCGGCAAGTTCGTGGCGAAGCGTGTGGCGGAATTCACCAACCCGTCACCGGAGGATCAAGACGATGCGCTTCCTCCGGCCGACCTGCCGCCGCCCCCCGCCGGAGAGCCCACGTCCCGCCTACTGGAAGCGGAGGCGTCTGGCCAATTGAACCCGGCGCAAAAAGCTGCAGCGGCCATGCTTTCGGCTGCTCTCGACATTCCGCCATTGCCCGAGGGCGCGCCCCCGCCACTTCCCGGCAATTCGCCCCCGCCGGTTTTTAGCGGGGTGCTGCCCCCGAGCGACCTACCACCGCTGCCTGGTGACGTCCGAAAACCCCGGCCGGACGACACGGAGTCGTCTCCGGCAGACCCTCGGGCGAAAGCCGCACTCGCCGAGCTCCCACCTCTAACCAGCGCCGCGAAGCTGCTTGCAGACCTGGCATCGAGTGATCAGACGTACCTGATGGCCAGCAAGGTCGACGATGGGACTGGGCACAAAGTGGTCACCAAAAAAGGAAAGGTTCTTTTCCTCAAGGCCAGTTCCGGGCAAGAGAAAGAGGCAGGATTGCGCTCCCTGATCACCAACAAGCTGCGTGGACGAAGGGATGCCCAATACCGGAACACCAGAAAGGCGCTCGCGGCACTGCTAGAGGATACCGAGACGCGTGGGTTGATCCCAAAAGAAAACGGAGCAACCGCTCACGCGGCCACCATACTCGCCCATTCGCTTGAAATCGGGAAAAACGGGATCCAATTTGACAAGACTGTCCGAGAAAACGTGATAACAATCTTGGCTGAGAATGTAAAAAGGCAGCAGGATATCGCAGAGCGTCAAAATCTCATCTCGATGCTTATCGACCAATCCAAAGAGCCACAATCAAAAAATCCCGAAGCAGCTATTGACGGATTTTCTGCTACCAATGGATCGGATTTCGAGAAGAATAAAAAGGAGATTTTCTTTAAAAAACTGGATGATCATGTCGGTTCTATCAAACCGCCTGTGCACGCAATCGACGAATCTTCCTTGTCTTCCGTGGATCAGTGGAATTACGAATTTATAAGATCAGTGGATCACTTTACAAGTCTGGCGGAAGACATAAAAAAGATGATTACTCGCCCTGAGCACTTGAATGAGGGGGATCATTTTTTCACGCTGCCTCTTTCTTTCGATGAGGCTACCCGATCTTTCGTAGAAAAGAACATGCCAGGTGATGCTGGTATATTTACTGGCAATATTCTGAACGAGAGCACCGTCGTTTTTTCACAAGGGCTTGTCACGCAAGTCAATCTGTTGATGGGTGTTATTTCGATAGATGATTTGGTGCAATTCAAAGGAGGGATGGGGGAAATCACGAGAGTGTGCGAAAAAGCGTTCCGGCAGCTCGAATTTTTGGCGCGACTGTTTACCAATGAGCAGTATCTTGCGCAAGTTCCGATTGAAGGGCTCGACTTGTTGCGCCGGTATGGCGAGGCCCTGCAGGAAGTGGCTGTGCGGGTTCTGGACCCCAAGGGACCCTACATTGCCTTCTACCGGATGAGCCAAGCCGCAGGCACTTCGCCGGAGACTGCGATGCCCTATTTCCGTATAGCTTTTGAATTGGATAAAGAGCGCTCCCCCGGCGCGCAGGCTGGTGAGAGCAAGCCGCCGTCCAGGCCGCTACCGCCGATCCCGGCCGGTTTGTCTTCGAATCCGAAGCTCGGGCCGCCGCCGGCCGAGCTGCTGCCGCTGCCGACTTCCGGCGTCTCGCCGCAATCGGATGCGGTCGAGACTACATAGTCCATGGGGCCATGACGGCCGCGGCGCTTGCCTCGGCCGCGGCCAGTCGCATGATGGCGGCTTTCAGCAAGCCGCCACTCTCATCCCATGCCCTCCCACCTCCGCATCGACTTCGTCTCCGACATCGCCTGCCCCTGGTGCGCCGTCGGCCTTGGTGCTCTCGAAGCTGCGCTGAAGCGCGTCGCTCCCGAGATCACGGCCGAACTGCACTTCCAGCCCTTCGAACTCAACCCCCACATGCCACGCGAAGGCCAGGACGCCTTCGAGCACCTGCACGAGAAATACGGCAGCACGCGTGAGCAGCAGGCGCAGATCCGCGAGACGATCCGCGCTCGCGGCGCGGCAGTGGGCTTCGAGTTCCGCAGGGAAGGGCGCTCGCGGGTCTACAACACCTTCGATGCGCACCGCCTGCTGCACTGGGCAGCGCTCGAGGATGCGGCCAAACAGGTCGCCCTCAAGAAGGTGCTCCTCAAAGCCTGCCACACCGACGGCGAGAACCCGTCCGATCCGGAAGTGCTGGCGCGCCTGGCCGGCGAGGCGGGCCTCGATCCGCAGCGCGCACGCGCCATTCTCGGCAGCGACGAATACGCCGCGCAGACGCGCGAGCGCGAGCGCCTCTACACCGATGCCGGCATCCACTCGGTGCCGGCCATCATCATCGACAACAAGCACCTGATCTCGGGCGGCCAGCCCGTGGAGGTGTTCGAGCGCGCGCTGCGCCAGATCGCCGGGGCCGCGCCGGCCACCACCGCGCTGGCCTGAGGCCCGAGCTCGCGGGCTGCCAGCACAGGCCGGCGCGCCGGTGCCCGGGCGCACAATGAGCGCGCCATGCACCGCTTTCTCGCCCTCTGCATCCTGAGCGCCCTAGGCCCGCTGTGCGCTGCGGAGGTGATTCGCTGCGCCGATGCCGCCGGCAACGTGACTTATACCGATGGCGCCTGTCCCGCGGGCGCGAGCCGGGTCGGGCGTGTCTCTACGCCGGAGCCGGCGCCGTCGGGCCGGGCCGAGCGCAACGCCGATGCGGGCTCTGTAAGCCCGCCGCCGCGGCCGCCGGTCGAAGCCGCCGCAACCCCGCCGCAGGCACCGCCGGGCCCGGTCATCATCGATTCCCGTGCTGGCACCGATCGGTCGGCGGACCCGCGCCGCAGCGATGTCGGTGACGACGCATCGGTGATCGATGACGGCTACGCCTACCCCGGCGCCCCTCGGCAACCCCGGCCGCGCGACATGCGGCCGCGCCTGCGCAATTGCGACGCGACGGGCTGCCAGGACAGGCAGGGCAATCATTACAACCGTTCCGGCCAGCTCGACCGGTACCAGAGTCTCGACGGCAAGACCTGCCAGCCGGTGGGGACCACGACGATCTGCCGCTGAGCCCTCGGCCCGGCATTTGGTCAGCCCTTGCCCAGCATCTCGATCAGCCGCGCGAGCGCCACCGAAGGCGTGCCGCGCCACACCAGGTGCGTGCGGTTCGCCCGGATGCGTTCGGGCAGCACGTGCTGGCGTACGTCCGCCGTGGCGCGCAGCGCCTTGAGCACCGACAGCGGCACGATGGCAAAGCCCGTGCCCGCCGCCACGCAGGCGATCATGGCCTGGTACGACGAGAACTCCAGCGAACGCGATGGCAGCACGCCGCCCTTGCCCAGCCATTGCTCCAGCACCCGCCGGTACGAGCAACCCTGCGCGAAGGCGATGAGCGTGGCGCCTGCCAGGTCGGCCGGCCGCGTGACCGCGGCCACGCTGCGCGCGGTGATCAGCACCAGCTCTTCCTCGAATGCCGCCAACGTCTCGAAGCCGGTGGCGGAAAAGGGCTGCGACACGAACGCAGCCTCCACGTCGAAGGCCTCCAGGCGTTTCAGCAGCGCACCTGTCGTGCCGCTGACCAGTTCGACCACCACGCCCGGATAGAGCGTGTGGAAGCGCGAGAGCACGGGCGGCAGCCGGCTCCCTGCGGTGCTTTCGAGCGAGCCCAGCCTGAAGGTGCCGACCGGCACTTCGCTGCGAAGCTCGCCCTCTGCTTCGTCGGCCAGGCGCAGCAGCCGGTCGGCGTACGGCAGCAATTTGCGCCCGGCCGGGGCCAGCGCCAGCGAGCGGCCCTGGCGCAGGAAGAGCTTCTGACCCAGCCGCTCCTCCAGCTGACGGATGCGGGTCGTGACGTTCGATTGCACCCGGTTGAGCTTGCCCGCGGCGCGGATCACGCCACCTTCGCTCACCACGGTTCGAAAAATTTCCAGGGAGTCGAGGTCGATCGTTCTCATGGCCGAATCATTCACGAAAGAAGAATGTTTGTTCTCGATAATTCATTTGTCGCGCATCGGAATTTTGCGTCCAATGGAGTGCCATGTCGAATCCAACCCTCAGCATGCCTCGGCCTTCCTTCGCAGCGATCTGCCTGGCGGGGTTGATTGCACTGGCGATCGCGATGGGGATCGGCCGCTTCGCTTTCACGCCGATGCTGCCGCTCATGATCCGCGCCGGCAGCGCCGATGTGGCGGCCGGTGGGTGGCTGGCCGCCGCCAACTACGCGGGCTACCTGCTGGGCGCGCTCACGACGGCGCGACTCCCCCTCGCGCCGCAGCGCGTCGCGCTCCTGGCGCTTGCGCTGATCGTCGCCTCGACCGCCGCCATGGGCTGGACGGCCTCGCTGACGGCCTGGCTGATCCTGCGCTTCGTGGCCGGCGTGGCCAGCGCCTGGGCCCTGGTGAGCACCAGTGTCTGGTGCCTGGGCTGGCTGTCGCGCTTCGAGCGGCCGGCCGGGCCAGGCCTGCTCTATGCGGGCGTCGGCGCGGGTATTGCGCTGGCGGGTCTTTACTGCTGGCGCGCGGGCGCGGCCAATGTAAGGCCCGAGGTGCTGTGGCTGCAGCTCGGCGCGCTCGCGCTCGTGGGCATGGTGGTGGTGGTGCTGCTGATGCCGCGCGGCATGCCCTCTGCAGTGGCGCCTGCGCCTGCCGCGGGCGGGCCTGCAACGCCTGGCGGCGTGGCCTGGGGCTTGGTGATCTGCTATGGCCTGCTCGGCTTCGGCTACATCCTGCCGGCCACTTTCCTGCCGGTGCTGGCGCGCGCGGTGGTCGACGATCCGGCCGTTTTCGGCGCCGCCTGGCCGGTGTTCGGCGCCGCGGCGGCGGCATCCACGATCTTCGCGAGCCTGGCGTTGCCGAAAATGGCGCGGCGTCACGTGCTTGCCGGCAGCCATGCACTAATGGCGCTGGGCTGCCTGCTGCCGGTGCTGCACCTGTCGGCGTTCACCGTGCTGCTCGCGGCGCTGCTGGTAGGTGGCACCTTCATGGTCGCGACCATGGCCGGCATGCAGGAGGCGAGGGCACGCAGCGTCGGCGACCCCACGCGCTCGCTGAGCCGCATGACCGCGGCCTTCGCCATCGGCCAGATGGCGGGGCCGGTACTGTCGTCCCTGCTCAGCGGCAGCGCCCATGGCTTCGGCGGTCTCTTCATCGCGCTGGCGATCGGCGCGCTGGCCTTGGCCGGTAGCGCCTGGTGGCTGGCGCGTGCCGCATGATCCGCACACCATCTCTTAGCTGAAAGGAAAACGACGATGTTCGAACAAGGCCACACCCGACCCTGGGCCGAGCGCTTGCCGATGCCTGCTGCCGACACCCTGTCCGAGGCCCAGCGCAAGGCGGCGCAGACGCTGCTCGATGGCCCGCGCAAAGGCGTCTTCGGTCCGTTCATCCCGCTGCTGCAGAGCCCGGTGCTGATGGATCGCATCGGCAGCCTGGGTGAATACCTGCGCTTCGACAGCCAGCTCGATGCGCGGGTGCGCGAATTGGTGACCTGTGCGGTGGCACGCGAGGTCGGGAACCAGTTCGAGTGGCTGCTGCATTCGCAGGCGGCGGTCAATGCCGGCGTGAGCCCCGAGGCCATCGAGGCGCTGCGCCTGGGCCGCCGCGCCGCGCCCTTGGCCGACGACGAGCAGCTCGCGCTCGACTTCGCGCTTGAACTGCAACGCCACCATGGGGTGAGCGAGCCCACCTATGCCGCGGCGGAGGCGCGCTTCGGGAAGCAGGCGGTGGTGGAACTCAGCGCGCTGGTGGGCTACTTCGTGATGGTGTGCTGGGTGATGAACGTCGCGCACACGCCGGGCAAGGCCGCCGAAGGGCAGCCCGGTCTCGACGCCTTTCCGCTGTAGAGCAGCAAAGCCGCACGCGGGCCCCACGGCCAGCCCGAAGGCAGACAGCACCGCATCCGGAGGCAAAGTCGACGCCGGCGGGCTGTAGCGGAACCACTCCGCCCGCACGCGATCCGACCGGATGCAGCCCACCGTCACAGGCCGTTACCAGCGCCGCGGCCCCCGCCGCGCCGGTTGGCGTCCAATGGTGGAGCTCATGGAAAAGGAGAGATGCCCATGCCCGGACGCGAGTTCGACGATTTGAGACCGGCGCGCGAGTCCTCGCTGTGGATCATCGTGGTGCTGGTGGTGCTGGCGCTGGGCGCCGGCGCCGTCTGGTGGCGCTGGTCGCACCAGCAGGCCGCCCCGATCGAAGCCACCCCCGCTGCCACCGCTCCGGAGCCCGAGGCCTCCGCACCGGCACCCGCCGCGGCAGCGCCGGTGGAACCGCAGAACCCGGTCGACACCACGGCAGACGCAGCCCTGCCCAAGCTCGAAGATGCCGACGCCCACGTGCGCTCCGCGCTGGCCGAGCTGCTGGGTGCCAAGGCAGTGGGCAACTTCCTGCAGACCGATGGCTTCGTGCACCGCTTCGTCGCCACTGTCGACAACCTTCCGCGCGACCAGGCAGCGGCGCGCATGTGGCCGGTGCAGCGCACGCCCAAGCGTTTCATGGCCAGCGGCAGCGGGGACGTGCAGACCATCAGCCTGGACAACGGCGCGCGCTACACGCCACTGGTGCTGTTCGCCGAATCCGTAGATCCGCAGCGCGCGGCGGCGCTCTACCAGAAGCTCTACCCGCTGTTCCAGCAGGCCTACGAGGAACTCGGCTATCCGAACCGCCACTTCAACGACCGCTTGGTGGCGGTGATCGATCACCTCCTGCAGGCGCCCGAGCCTGCCGGGCAGCCGCAGGTGAAACTGGTCGAGATCAAGGGCGACGTGGCTTCCGAGCGCCCCTGGGTGCACTACGAGTTCGTCGACCCGGGGCTCGAGTCGCTGTCGGCGGGCCAGAAGATGATGATCCGCGCCGGCCTGGTCAACGAGCGCCGGCTCAAGGCGAGGCTGCGGGAATTCAGAGGCCAGATCGCGGGCGGCGCGCTCGCGAAGAAGAAGGCCGAATAGTCATTGGCGCGTCTGCTGCGTGTCGGGCGGCGCATCGGGCGGCAGCTCGCTTCCCGAGCAGGCCAGCGCGCGCATCAGCAGCAGCTTGCGTTCGCGCGAATTGCGAGTGAGCGATGCGGCATGCTGGAACTCCGCGCAGGCTTCGTCTTTGCGGCCCAGCTTGGCCAGCAGGTCGCCGCGCACGCTGGGCAGCAGGTGGTAGCCCTTCAGCAGCGGCTCGTCGCGCAGTGCGTCCACCAGCTCCAGGCCCGCGACCGGCCCGAAGGCCATCGACAGCGCCACCGCGCGATTGAGTTCGACGATGGGCGAGGGCGCGAGCTGCGCCAGTGCCTCGTACAACGCCGCGATGCGGGTCCAGTCGGTCTGCTCCGGCGTGCGCGCACGCGCATGGCAGGCCGCGATGGCCGCTTGCAGCGCGTAGGGTCCCAGCGCGCCGCCCAGCGCCTCGGCCCGCTCCAGCGCGGCGAATCCTCGTCGAATCAACAGCGGGTCCCAGCGCGCGCGATTCTGAGCCAGCAGCAGCACGGGCTCTCCCTGGGCATCGACGCGCGCTGCTGAACGCGAGGCCTGGATCTCCATCAGCGCGACGAGCCCGTGCACCTCGGACTCGTCGGGCACCAGGCCGGCCAGGATGCGACCCAGGCGCAGCGCTTCGTCGCACAAGGCCGGGCGCATCCAGTCGTCGCCTGCGGTTGCGGAGTAGCCCTCGTTGAAGACCAGGTAGATCACCTCCAGCACCGAAGCCAGGCGGGCGCCGAGCTCGTGCGTGCGCGGCGCCTCGAAGGGCACGCGTGCGGCCGCCAGCGTGCGCTTGGCGCGCACGATGCGCTGCGCGATGGTGGGCTCCGGCACCAGGAAGGAGCGCGCGATCTCGTCGGTGGTGAGGCCGCCCAGCAGGCGCAGCGTGAGCGCCACGCGCGCCTCGGGCGAGAGCACCGGGTGGCAGGCGATGAAGACCAGGCGCAGCAGGTCGTCGCCCACGTCGTCGTCAAGCGCCGCATCGACCGCTTCCGCGAAATCGGCTGTCGCCATGGCGTGCCGGGCATCCATCTCTCGGCCGATCTCGTGCTCCTTGCTTGCATGCAGCTTGCGCCGGCGCAGCAGGTCGAGGGCACGGTGCTTGGCGGCTTGCATGAGCCAGGCCGCAGGGTTGTCCGGCACACCGTCGCGAGGCCATTGCTCCAAGGCAGCGACCAGTGCGTCCTGCGCCAGCTGCTCGGCCACGCCGACATCGCGAACCATGCGTGCGAGCGCCGCGATGATCTTCGCCGACTCGATGCGCCAGACGGCATGGATGATGCGATGGATCTCGGGCGTGCTCATCCGGAAGATTGCTCCTCAACGCTGCGCCGTGGCGCGCTTCTCGGCCGCGTCGCGCAGCCAGTCTTCGTGCTGCGCATCTTGGCGTGAACTCGGCGCCGAAGTCCTCCGCCTCGGACGCTCAAGACCTGCGGTTCTTTTCCACTCCCTCCATGAGCCGCTTTTCCTGCTCGCGCAGCTCGGGCGTGAGCTCCACACCGAAGTCTTCCATTTCGAAGACCTGGCGCAGCTCGACCTCTGCCCCATCGCCGAAAGGCGCGCGCTTGAGCCATTCGATGGCTTCGTCCCTGGAACGCACTTGCCAGAGCCAATACCCGGCGATCAGCTCCTTGGTCTCGCTGAAGGGACCATCGATCACGGTGCGGTTCTTGCCGTCGAATCGCACGCGGGCCCCTTTGGAGCTGGGCTGGAGGCCTTCGCCAGCCAGCATCACGCCGGCCTTCACCAGTTCCTCGTTGTACTTGCCCATCGCGGTGAGCATCTTCTCCGTCGGCATCACGCCCGCCTCGGTGTCCTTGTCGGCTTTGACGATGACCATGAATCGCATGTCGTATCTCCTGAAGTTGGATGGACGAGCTTCGAAATGAGGCTCTAAATGCACGTCGAAGGAGGACGGCATCGATCGACACCCAAGCTTGTAAAGTTTTGCAAGGCCGCAGCGACCGTGCTCGAGGCCCGGTCAGCGACCGAGCTTCCGCATCACTGCCGGCACTTCCCCGCCAAGCTCACGCGCGAGATAACCCACGGGGCCGAGACGCCGGCCCAGATTGTTGCCGGCTTTGGCATGCACCACAACGGCCCAGGCGGCTGCCTGCTCGGGCGGGAGCCCGCGGGCCGCGAAACCGCCCATGAGCCCCGCAAGCACGTCGCCGGAACCCGATGTCGCAAGCCCGAGCGAGCCGTCATCGAAGCGCCATGCGCGGCCTTGCGGCGTTGCAATGATGGTGCGCGCGCCTTTCAGCACCACGCAGGCATTCCAGCGAACGGCTGCTTCGCAGGCGACCGCCAGCGCTTCCTGGGCAATGGCCTCCTTGGACAGGCCGGACAGGTGCGCCATTTCGCCTGCGTGCGGCGTCAGGAGCACCGGGGTGTCGAAGGGGCGTTCGGTCGCCACCGACATGGCAATCGAATCCAGCAGCACGGTGCACTCCCGGAAGAGGGGCAGCAGCCGGCGCACGAAGGGCATGCTGCCTCGCTCGTCGCGCAGCCCAGGTCCGACCACCACTGCCGCGACCCGCTCGGCCAGCGGAGCCAGCGCCTCGCAGCCGCGCGCTGCGAGACCGCCGCCACGCGTCTCGGGCAGGGGGATGACGCGCGATTCAGGCACCGCGAGCGCCAGGCCCGGTGCAATTGACGCGGGGCAGGCGATGGTGAGCTTGCCCGCGCCCGCCCGCAGCGCCGCAATACCGGCGAGCAACGCCGCCCCGCGCAGCTCGGTGCTGCCCGCGATCACCAGCACCTGTCCGCGAGCCTCCTTGTCAGCGTTCGGTCCGGGGTCGGGCAGCGGCCAATGTGCCAGCGATGCTTCGGTCAGGGCTGCGGCGCGCGGAAGGACCATCAGGGCTTGGGCGCTGCCGGCTGGTCGGGCGCGCGGGTGACCGGCGTGTCGGCTTCGCGCAGCGGCGCGAGAAAGTTCACCAGGTCGAGTTGCAGCACCTCGTCTTCGTCGCCGCGGCGCTCGGCGCGGTAAGAGGTGATGGCGCAATTGGGCACGTCGCCCTGCCGGTCGATATCGAGGATCTGCTTCTCGTCCAGGTGCTCGATCAAGTAGCGCAGGCAGTTGACGATGACCTGGTGCGCCACCACCAGCACGCGCTGGCCCGCGTACTCGCGCGTCGCCATCTCGAGCAGGCTGCGCAGGCGCAGGATCACGTCGCACCAGCTCTCGCCGCCGGGCGGGCGAAAGTAGAACTTGCCCACGTGCAGGCGCTGCGCGTCGAGCTCGGGATGCTTCTGGCGGATGCCGAACTTGGTCAGCCGGTCAAGAATGCCGAATTCCTTTTCCCGCAGGCGCTCGTCGACGCGCAGCTTGATCGTGTCGCCGGACAGGCCGCCGTGCTCGGCGACGAGTTCCGCCGTGGTGCGGGCGCGCACGTAGGGAGAGCAGAGGATCACTTCGGGCTTCTCCTGCGCGGGCAGCTTGGCGAACCAGCTGCCGAGCGCAATCGACTGCTCGATGCCCAGGTCGGAGAGCGGCACGTCGATGTCGCGCCACGCCAGCTCGATCAGCGGAAGCCCGCCCGCTTCGGCGGCGTCGCGCGCGACATTGCCGGCGCTTTGGCCGTGGCGCGCGATCCAGAGGGTTTGAGGCCAATTCGATTGCATGGCGAGGGCCATGGTAGGAAGCCTCGTCCGCTCGCCTCGTAGGCAAAGGCCTATTTCGGCAGATGCGCCCCAGGCGGCATCACACGTAGTCGGCAACCGGCACGCAGCTGCAGAACAGGTTGCGGTCGCCGTAGACGTTGTCGATGCGGCCCACTGGCGGCCAGTACTTGGCGTCCTTCACCGAGGCGATCGGGAAGGCGCCGAGCTCGCGCGAGTAGGGCCGGGACCACTCGCTGGCCAGCAGGCTGTCGGCGGTGTGCGGCGCGTTCTTCAGCGGGTTGTCCTCGCGCGGCCAGATGCCTTCCTCGATGCGGCGGATCTCGCCGCGGATCGCGATCATCGCGTCGATGAAGCGATCGAGCTCGGCCAGGGGCTCGCTTTCGGTGGGCTCGACCATCAGCGTGCCGGGCACCGGGAAGCTCAGCGTGGGCGCGTGAAAGCCGTAGTCGATCAGGCGCTTGGCTACATCCTCGGCCGTCACGCCGCTGGTGTCCTTGAGCGGCCGCAGGTCCAGGATGCACTCGTGCGCCACATGGCCGTTCGGGCTGGCGTAGAGGGTGGGATAGTGTTCCTTGAGCCGCGCACTGATGTAGTTGGCGCTGAGGATCGCCGTCTCGGTCGCGGCCTGCAGGCCTTCCGCGCCCATCATGCGGCAGTACATCCAGCTGATCGGCAGGACCGCCGCATTGCCCAGCGGCGCGGCGGACACGGCGCCGACGCCGTTCGAGGGAATGCCGCTGCTCACATGGCCGGGCAGGTAGGGCACCAGGTCCTCGACCACGCACACTGGCCCCACGCCGGGCCCCCCACCGCCATGCGGAATGCAGAAGGTCTTGTGCAGGTTGAGGTGGCTGACGTCGCCGCCGAACTCGCCCGGCGCGGCCACGCCGACCAGCGCGTTCATGTTCGCTCCGTCCACGTACACGCGGCCGCCATGCGCATGCACGATCTCGCACAGCTCCTTGACGCGGGTCTCGAAGACGCCATGGGTGCTGGGGTAGGTGATCATCACCGCGGCGAGGTCGTCGCGGTGCAGCTCGCAGGCGCGCGCCAGGTCGTCCATGTCGACGTTGCCCTGCGCGTCGCAGGCGGTCACCACCACCTTCATGCCTGCCATCTGCGCGCTGGCGGGATTGGTGCCGTGGGCGGAGGAGGGAATGAGGCAGACATTGCGATGGCCGTGTCCCTGGGCTTCGTGGTAGGACTTGATGGCCAGCAGGCCCGCGTACTCGCCTTGCGAGCCGGCGTTGGGCTGCAGGCTGATGCCGGCGTAGCCTGTGGCTTCGCAGAGCCAGGCGCGCAGTTGCGCATCGAGCTCGGCGTAGCCGCGCAACTGCTCGGCCGGGGCAAAGGGGTGGATATTGGCGAACTCGGGCCAGGTGATGGGGATCATCTCGCTGGTCGCGTTGAGCTTCATCGTGCAGCTGCCCAGCGGAATCATGCTGCGGTCCAGTGCGAGGTCCTTGTCGGACAGGCTGCGGATGTAGCGCAGCATCGCGGTCTCGCTCTTGTGGGTGTTGAACACCGGGTGCGTGAGGAAGGCGCTCCCGCGGCGCAGGTCCGGCGGGATGCGCGCGCCGACCGTGGCCGAGAGCTCGTCGAAGCGAGGCATCGGCATGCCGGCCGGCACGAACAGGGCCCACAGCGTCTCGATGTCAGCGCGCGTGCTGGTCTCGTCGAGCGAGATGCCCAGGTGCTGCTGCAGGCCCTGGCGCAGGTTGACCGAGGCGGCCTGGGCCTTCTCCAGGATCTTCGGCGTGTCGTCGCCTGTCAGCACGGTGAGCGTGTCGAAAGCCGTGGCATTGGCGAGCTCGCGGCCCATCTGCTCGAGGCCTTGCGCCAGGATGGCTGTGAGGGCGGCCACGCGCTGGGCGATGCGCGTCAGGCCTTCGGGTCCGTGGTAGACGGCATACATGCTCGCCACCACCGCCGGCAGCACCTGCGCGGTGCAGATGTTGGAGGTGGCCTTCTCGCGGCGGATGTGTTGTTCGCGCGTCTGCAGTGCCAGCCGGTAGGCGGGCCGGCCCTGCGTGTCGACGCTGACGCCCACCAGCCGGCCAGGCAGCGAGCGCTTGAACTCGTCCCGGCACGCCAGGTAGGCCGCATGCGGGCCGCCGTTGCACAAGGGCATGCCGAAGCGCTGCGTGGTGCCGCAGACGATGTCGGCATCCCACTCGCCGGGCGGCGCCAGCAGGGTGAGGGCCAGCAGGTCGGCCGCCACGCAGAAGGCGGCATCGCACGCGTGGGCGTGGCCCGCGAGCGGGCGCAGGTCGTGCACGTGGCCGGTGGTGGAGGGGTATTGCGCCAGCGCGCCGAAGAAGTCGCCGCTCGCCATCAAATGCGGCAGGGTCTCGGAAACGGTGCTGACCTTGACCTCGATGCCGAGCGGCGCGGCGCGCGTCTTGATGACTTCGATGGTCTGAGGGTGGCAGTCCCCCGAGACGAGGAACACATTGCTCTTGTTCTTGACGCTGCGGCGGGCCAGCGTCATCGCCTCGGCTGCGGCGGTGGCCTCGTCGAGCATCGAGGCATTCGCGATGGCCATGCCGGTCAGGTCGCAGACCATGGTCTGGAAGTTGAGCAGCGCCTCCATGCGTCCCTGCGAGATCTCGGCCTGGTAGGGCGTGTACGCCGTGTACCAGGCCGGGTTTTCAAGCACGTTGCGCAGGATCACGCCCGGCGTGTGGGTGCCGTAGTAGCCCTGGCCGATAAAGCTCCTCGCCACCTTGTTCTTCGCCGCGATGGCGCGCAGCTCGGCCAGCGCGCCGGCTTCAGTGACCGGCGCAGGCAGGCGCATCGCGTGGCTTCGGCGGATGGCGGGCGGCACGATGCCGTCGATCAGCTCGGCGCGCGTCCTCGAGCCGACGGCAGCGAGCATGCGCGTCTCGTCCGCGGCCTCGATCCCGATATGGCGTGCGATGAATTCGCCTGCGTTCTCGAGATCGGCGAGGGTGGGCGGGGAAGGCGGGGTGGACTTCGGCATGGAGTGTGAGCAGGGTGGCGGGATCAGGAAACCTTGGCAGTCCGCTTTCAGGCCTCGTCGGCGAACTTGTCGTAGGCGGTCTTGTCGAGCAGGGCCTCGATTTGGGCAGGCTCCGTGATCTTCATCTTGAAGAACCAGCCTTCGCCTTCGGGCGCGCTGTTGGCCAGCGAGGGATCGGCACGCAGCGCCTCGTTGACCTCGGTGACCTCGCCGGCGACCGGCATGAACACGTCGGCCGCTGCCTTGACCGACTCGACCACGCCGGCGACCTCGCCCTGCGCATAGCCTTGGCCGACCTGCGGCAGATCGACGAAGACCACGTCGCCCAGCGCGTCCTGCGCATGCAGCGTGATGCCCACGGTCGCGGTGTCGCCCTCGGCGTTCACCCACTCGTGGTCCTTGGTGTACTTGATGGTCATGGAATGGCTCCTGGGGAAGAAATGGAAACTTGAAGGGTGACGTCGAACAGCGGGCCTTCAGCCTCGGTAGTAGCGCGCGGGAACGAAGGGCAGGGTGCTGACCTCCATCGCCACCGGCTTGCCGCGCACGATGGCCTGGATTCGGGTGCCGGGCGCTGCGTACGCAAGCGCCACATAGCCCATTGCGATCGGCCGATCCACCGTGGGGCCGAGCAGCCCGCTGGTGACCCGCCCGATATCGACGCCCTCGAAGGATTGCAGCAGCGTGCCGTCGCGCACCGGTACGCGCTCCAGCGCCACCAGTCCGACGCGCTTGCGCGTGAGCGTCTCGTGGTCGAGATGGCCCGCGGTGCCGGCGTCTGCCGTGAGCTGCGCCAGCACGCGGTCCGCCCCCGGAAAGCCGCCTTCTCGCGCGCCGCCGCTGCGCCGCACCTTCTGGATCGCCCAGTTGAGCGAGGCCTCGACCGGGCTGGTGGTGGTGTCGATGTCGTTGCCGTAGAGGCACAGGCCGGCTTCCAGCCGCAGCGAGTTGCGTGCCCCCAGGCCGACGGGCTGTACTTCGGGCTGCGCCAGCAGCAGCCGGGCCAGGGCCTCCGCATCGTTTGCGGCAACCGAGATCTCGAAGCCGTCCTCGCCGGTGTAGCCGCTGCGGGTCGCGAAGGCCGCGATGCCGCCGATCTGCACCGCGCCGCCGGTCATGAAGACGAATCGCTCGATGCCGGGCGACAGGCGTGCCAGCACGGCCGCGGCCTGGGGCCCCTGCAGGGCAAGCAGGGCGTGATCGGGCATCGGCTGCACCTGGCAGCGCTGTCCGATGCTGGCCTGGATGTGCGCGATGTCGCCCGCCTTGCACGCGCCGTTGACGATCACGAAGATCGAATCGTGCCCCTCGTTGAAGAACATCAGGTCATCGAGGATGCCGCCCTCGTCGTTCAGCAACAGGCCGTAGCGTTGCTTGCCGGGCGAAAGGCCGATCACGTCGACCGGCATCAGGGTCTCGAAGGCGGCAGCGGCTTCGGCCCCCACCAGGCGCAGCTGGCCCATGTGGGAAATGTCGAACAGGCCGGCCGAAGTGCGCGTGTGTCTGTGCTCGGCCATCAGGCCGGCGGGGTATTGCACCGGCATCGAGTAGCCCGCAAAGGGCACCATGCGGGCGCCGAGCTCGATGTGCAGGTCGTGCAGCGGGGTCTTTTGCAGATCGTCGGAAGCGGAGGCCAAGGCACTCTCCATCAGGTCAGGGGCAGTCCGGATCCATGGCAGTCAAGCCATGGGCCACCCCTGCTGTCCGCTTTACCTGAGAGATTCGCCCCACGATCGGGGTTTGCTCCTTCGGTGGGCGACCCTCGCTTCAATACAAAGCGCCGCCTCTCTCCAGCAAGGAAACGCCCGCAACCTCGGGCGCCTCGTCAGTCCTTTTGCCTGAGCGTTCGGGCCTCGTTCAATGGGCCCTGCGCCTTCGGCGGCCCCACCTCCGGGGCTCTCTCCTGACCGGGCGAGTGTAAGGGAAAGGGCCTTACGAACGCTCCAGCCGCAGCCGGCGCAGCAGGAATTTCTCCCAAAGCTTGTCCGCGAGGAACTGCAGGGAGCGCCGGATGTGCTCGCGTGCGTTGCGGGCGTCATAAGGCGAGCGGATGTCGGCGCCGAGCTGCCGGGCGCGCAGGCTCAGCATGTGCTCCGACAGGCAGCAGCGCGCCTTCATGCGCAGGTCCTCGAAGTTCTCGGGGCCCAGCGGGCTGGCCTTGTGCCATTCGTGGTCCCACTTGAAGCGGCGCTTTTTCTGCACGCCCTGGCCGTCGTCGCTGATGAGCCAGGCGGACACGAAATCGACATAGGCCTCGCCCACATGGTCGCGGAAGACGCCCCGTTCCGGCTCGAAGCGCTCGTTGACCAGCGAATCGAGCAGCGCGTTGCCCGGCGAGAGCGTACCCAGCCGGTGGCGCAGGGTGTCGTTCATGGCGAAGCAGTAGGTCGACACCCATTCGAGCAGTGGTCCCATGGGCGTCATGGTCGAGCGCGGGAAGTCGTTGATCTCGCCGAACAGCCAGGGGCCCGGGTGCAGCGCGAGCTTGCCGATCTCGCCGCCGAAGCGCTCCAGCCGGCGCTCGCTCCAGGCGTGGTTGAGGGCGACCGTGTCGTTCGAGAAGAGCCAGACATCCGGCTGCTCGCCTCGGGAGAGCAATGTCTCGACGCCGCGGTCCCAGCCGGAGAACTCCCGGTTGCTGTTGTCGCCCGGGACCACCAGGCCCTGCTCCGAAGCCATGCCGGTCGCGCTTTCGGCCGGCCTGGGGCGGGCGTTGTCGACGATCACGCTCGAGAAGCGGTCGCCGTCCTGGGCGAGGCGGGTTCGCAGCCTTTCCAGGACCTGGAGCGAACGGTCGCGGTGCTGGTCGCCGAATTCCAAGTGAACGAAACCGTAGCTTGTCATGCGTGCAGGGAGAGAAGAAATCAGGTGCGGCGGGGCTCAACCCCATGCGTTGCGCGGCCTTGCGAGCTGCGCAAATGTTAGTGCCTTGATGCAGAAAGCGACGATGCTGTCAGCAAGAGCGGGGAAACCCCAAGCCTATTCACGAACGAGGGGTCGCGTTTGTCAGCGAAGACGCCGTATGGCCGACCGCCCTGTAACCCGTTGTTCTCACGACCGCACGCCTCCTCGCAAGGCGCGCAGGTTGAACGCGGACCGAACGGGCTCGGGCCGCCGTGCCTGGACTACCTCGAATAGACCAGGTCTCGCAGCCCCAGCGAAATGCCCGGCACGTAAGTGATGACCATCAGGCAGGCCAGGATTACCAGTACGAAGGGAACCAGGTGCGCGACCATGCGGTCGAGCGAGATGCGAGCGACCGTGCAGGCTGCGAACAGGTTGACCCCGAAAGGCGGCGTGATCATGCCCAGCGCCAGGTTGACCACCATCACCAGCCCGAAGTGCACCGGGTCGATGCCGAAGTGCATCGCCACCGGCGCGAGGATCGGCGCCAGCACGATGATCGCGGCGCTGGTTTCGATGAACATGCCGATGACGAAGAGCGCGGCGTTGACGCCGAGCAGGAACATGGCCGGCGACTTCAGCACGGCCTCGAGCCAGTGGCCGATCGCCTCGGGCACGCCGGCGCGAGTGATCAGGAAGGCGAACAGGCCGGCGTTGGCGATGATGAACATGATCACCGACGACGAGATCACCGACTTGCGCAGTACGGCGTAGAGCTGTGGCAGCTTGATCTCGCGGTAGATCAGCATGCCGACGACGAGGGCGTAGAGCACGGCCACGGCAGAGGCTTCGGTGGGCGTGAAGATGCCGCCGTAGATGCCGCCAAGAATGATCACCGGCATCAGCAGTGCCCAGCCCGCTCGCCAGGTGGCCACGCCGACACTCAGCCGGCCGTCGCCGTCGTTCTTGCCGAGGCCCTTGAACTTGCAGTAGACATAGACGAAGGCCATCAGCGCCAGGCTGATCAGGATGCCGGGGCCGAACCCGGCGATGAACAGCTCGCCGATCGACACCTCGGCGCTCACACCGTAGAGGATCATCGGGATCGAGGGCGGGATGATCACGCCCAGCTCCGCGCTCGTGGCCTGCAGCGCCGCCGCGTAGCTGGTCGGGTAGCCGTGCTTGATCAGCGCCGGGATCAGGATGGCGCCGATGGCGAAGGTGGTGGCGACCGAAGAGCCCGACACCGCGGCGAAGATCATGCAGGTCAGTACGCACGTCATGGGGAGGCCGCCTTGCACGCCACCCACCAGGCTCTTGGCGAACTCCACCAGGCGGCGCGAGATGCCACCGGTCTCCATCAGGTTGCCGGCCAGGATGAAGAAGGGGATGGCCGCGAGCGGAAACTTGTTGATCGCGTTGAACATCTCCTTGACGGAGATCAGCATGTTCGCGTTCGAGGCCTGGATACCGACGATGGAGGCCAGGCCGATCGAGACGGCGACGGAGATGGTGAGTGCGAAGCACACCACCATCGTGGTGATCATGACGGGGGTCATGGAGCCCCCACGCTTGTTGCCGTGCTCATTGCGCAGTCTCCAGTTCCTGCCGCTGCGGATCGAGCAGGTTGCCGATGATGCCGACCACGCTGAACAGGCCGCCGATGGGCATTGCCACGTACGCCCAGAACATCGAGATCGACTCCAGCCCTGCCATGGACTGCACGCCGCCGCGCTTCGCGTAGTCCCAGCCCCACCAGATGATGACGCAGATCAGCGTCAGCGCGGCGAGGCACACCATCCAGTCGAGCACGCGCCGCATCTTCGGCGGGCTCCAGCGGTACAGCACGTCGACGCTGACCATCGCGCCCTGGCGAAAGGCAGTCGGGATGCCCATGAAGACCATCCAGATCAGGCTCACCCGGATCAGGATCTCCGACCATTCGGCCGGCTGCTCGAGCACGAAGCGCGTGATGATCTGGAACACGCCGAGCGCCGAGGCGATCACCAGCATGAGGCAGGCGACGGCCATGGACAGCGAACTGGTCCATCGGTCGAATCGGAGGAAGGCAGATTTCATGAGCGAGGCATGGAAGGTCTGAAAAAAAGAGCGCCCGCGAGCTGGTGCTGCGCGGGCGCGCGCCGCGAGTCATCGCGGCAGGAAGCTCACTTGAAATTGCGGATCTTGTCGATGTTGGCCTTGCCGAACTGCTTCTCGAATTCGGCGTTGACAGGCGCCAGCGTGCTGACGAACTTCGCCTTGTCCACGTTCTCGATCACGGTCATGCCCTGGGCGCGCAGTTCCTTCACGCCATTGGCGTCGTCCTGGTCGACGCGGTCGCGGTTCGCCTTCACCGCCACCTTGGCGGCTTCGAGGAAGGCGGTCTTGTCGGCCGCGCTGAGCTTGTCGAAGGCCGCCTTGTTCATCAGGAAGATGCAGGGCGAGTAGACGTGCCCCGTCAGCGAAAGGTGCTTTTGCACCTGCGCGAACTTGGCCGACATGATCACCGACAGCGGGTTCTCCTGGCCATCGACGGTGCCCTGCTGCAGCGCCGTGAACACTTCGGGGAAGGCCATCGGCGTGGTGATGATGCCGAGGCCCTTGTACGCCGCGATGTGCACCGGGTTCTCCATGGTGCGCATCTTCAGGCCCTTGAGGTCTTCGGGCGCCTTGATGTCGCGCTTGCTGTTCGTCATGTGGCGGAAGCCGTTCTCGGCCCAGGCCAGGGCCTTGAAGCCCTTGGCGTCGAACTTGGTCAGCAGGTCCTGGCCGATCGGGCCGTCGAGCACCGCGCGCGCGTGGGCCTTGTCGCGGAACAGGAAGGGCACGTCGAGGATCTTGGTCTCGGGCACGAAGTTGGGCACGGGGCCCGTGGAGGAGAAGGCCAGCTCCTGGGTGCCGAGCTGCACCGCCTCGATCGATTCGCGTTCGCCGCCCAGCGAGCCGTTGTAGAAGGTCTCGATCTTGTAGCGGCCATTGGTGCGCGCCGCCACTTCCTTGGCGAAGGTGTCGATCGCTACGCCCTGGTGCGAATTCTGGGCCGTCGAGATGCTGATCTTCATGGCGGTCTGCGCGAAGGCCGCGCAGGCCATGCCGAGGCCGAGGACGAGGACGAGGCCGGCGGCCAGGCGTTTCAACTTCATGGGGAGTCTCCTGTCGATGTGACGTTTGATGTGACGTTTGGCAAACGTATGACTATGCATCGGTGGGCAGCTTCACGGCGTCGGGATTTTCACGGACGTAGTCACGGATCACATCCTCGAAGCTGGCATCGGGCAGAAGGCCCAGCCCGCGCGCGCGCCGCGCCTCGATGCGGCCCGGCCAGGTCTTCACGATGCGCTGGATCGCCGGATCGGGCGTGCGGTCGAGCAGGGCGGTGGCGGCCGGTCCGGCCACGCGTTCGAGTGCCGCGGCCATGTCGCCCACGGTGAGGCCCAGCGAGGGCAAGTTGAGTGCGGTGCGCGGGCCCCATTGCGCATCGCTCGCCTCGGCAGCGCGGATGATGCCTTCGATGGTGCGGGCCGGCGAAGCCAGCGCCACCGGCGTTTCGTCAGGGACGGGGCAGGCGGCACGGACGCCGGCGAGCGGCTCCCGGATCATGCCGCTGAAGAAGCTCGAAGCGGCGCCGTTGGGCCGGCCAGGGCGCACGCTCACCGTCATCAGCCGCACGCTGCGGCCCCGGACGAAGCCTTTGCGCGTGTAGTCGGCCACCAGCTGCTCGCCGATGAACTTCTGGATGCCGTAGCTGGTCTGGGGCGTGGGCAGGGTGTTGTCGTCGATGACTTCGGGCAAAGGCTGCTCGGGCGAATTGCCGAAGACCGCAAGCGAGCTCGAGAACACCAGCACCGGCGCGGTGCCGGCGGCGCGCAGGCGTTCGAGCAGGGCGTTGGTGGCGCCGAAGTTGCTCCGCATGCCGAGGTCGAAGTCGGCTTCGCACTCGCCGCTCACCGCCGCGGCCAGGTGGAAGACGGCGTCGGCGTTGGCCCAGTAGGCGGCGCCGGCGTCGGCAAGCTGCGCATTGAGGTCGCCGACGACGGTCGAGATGCGCGGGTCGGTTGCAAGATCGGCCGGCGCTGCGGCGCGGTCGACCAGGGTCATGCGTTCGATGGGCCGCGCTGCGGCCCCGGCAAGTGCCAGGCTGCCTTGCGCGAGCAGCGTGCGCGCCAGGCGGGCGCCAAGAAAACCGGCGCCGCCGGTGATGACGATGTGCATGGTGTCTCCTTCAGGCGCCCAGTCTATCCCCGCTGTGTCGACGCTCGACCTTGCATGTAGATCTGGGCAAGCCGCGCCAACAGGATCTCTGCCTGGGCCGGCTTGGCGAAGTGGTCGTCGAAGCCGGATTGCAGCGCCCGCTGGCGATCGGCCTCCCGTCCGTAGCCGGTCAGCGCGACAAGCGCCATCGATCGCGTTGCAGTCTCTGCACGCAAGCGGGTGGCCAGCTCATAGCCACTCATGCCAGGAAGGCCGATGTCGATCACGGCGCCGTCGCAGGGCTTGCGGCTCAGCACGTCCAGCGCCTCTTCAGCCGAGAATGCCAGATGCGTTTCCTGCCCTTCGAGCTCGAGCCAGCTGGCGAGCGCTTCGGCCGCATCCTTGTTGTCGTCGACGATCAGCAGTGACAGCGCCGGCGCGGCACTTGCGGCAGGCGCGGCGGACTGAGTCTTCTCGTCGGGCCCCGCGTGCAGAGGCAGACGCACCTCGAACGTGGTGCCCTGTCCCGCACCTCGGCTCTCCACCGTGATCTCACCCCCGTGCAGGCGTGCCAGGCTCTGGGCAATAGGCAGGCCGAGGCCCAACCCGCCGGCGGCCCGATGCAGCGCTTGCTCGCCCTGCACGAACCGCTCGAACACGCGCGGCAACAAGTCGGGTGTGATGCCGATGCCATCGTCGATGACGCGCAGCAACGCCTGCGGCGAACCGGCCGCAGTGTCGATGGCCAGCAGGATCTGGATCGATCCCTTGGGATCGGTGAACTTGGCCGCGTTCGTCAGCAGGTTGCCCACGATCTGGGCCAGGCGCACCGGGTCGCCCTGCACCGGGACGGGTGTCGGGGGCATCTGGGCCTCCGGCATCCGTTCGCGTTCCTGCAGCGCCGGAAGCGTGAGTTCGAGGGCCCGCGCGACGACATCGCGCATGTCCACCAACTCGCTCTTCAACGTGATCTTGCCGGCGACGATGCGCGAGACATCCAGCAGGTCGTCGACCATGCGGGACAGGTGGCGAACCTGTCGTTCGATGATCTGGCGTTCGCGCGGGAAGGCCTGCGGGTCGCGGCGCGCCATGAGTTGCAAGGCCAGCCCCATGGGCGCTAGCGGATTGCGCAACTCGTGTCCGAGCATCGCGAGAAACTCGTCTTTCGACCGGTTGGCCTGCTCGGCCTGGTGCTGGGCGCTGCGCGCCTGTTGAAGCAGCCGGACGTTGTCCAATGCCAGTGCCACGCGCTGGGCCAGCTCCCCGACCAACGACCCATCTTCAGCGCTGAAGCGTCGCTGCGACTCGGCCTGCAAGACGGCCATGACGCCGATCGTGCGGCCGCGCGCCACCAGCGGCACGACACAGCCCGCCGTGATGCCGACGCTTTGGGTGAACTCCTTCAGCTGGGGATCCAGCTTCTCGACGGCCTCGGCATCGTCCAGGTTGAGCAGGAATATCTTCCCGGTCGAGATGGCCCATGGGAAAGAGCCCGGCACCTGGGGGGCCGTGCGCGTGCTGACGAACTGCGCGACGAACGCGCTGCGCGCCGGGTCGGAGTGGTGCGTGAGCTTGCGCTGCAGCACGCCGCTTTCGTCGAGCAGATCGATGCGGCAGAGGTCGGCGACCGCTGGCACGATCACCCGCGCGATCGCCGCGAGCGTCGATTCTTCTTCCAGCGACTGAGAAAGCGCTGTGCTGGCGTCCCCGAGGCGCGCCAGCCGCTGCTCTGCCGCTTGTGCGTTGGCGCGCGCCACGCGCTCACCCTCCAGCAGGTGCTGTCGTTCGGCTTCGCCGCGTCGCCGTTGCTCGGAAGCTGTGGCCAAGGCCACTGCGACGGCGTCCACTTCGGTGATACCCGACTCCTGCGCCGGGAGCGTTTCACCGCGCCCCACAGCGTCTGCCTGTGCGCGGAGAAGGTCCATCGGTCGCGTCACGCCGCGCGAGATCCACCAGGCAGCCAGGCCGCCAAAGCACAGGGAGATCAGCAGGCCGCCGCCATAAGCCACCAGCAGGCTGCGCGACGCGCTTTCAGACGCAGCGACCGCCGCCCCGAGCACCACCATCCAGGGTGCCGAATCCATCCGAGCAATGGCGGTCCTGGTCCGAACGCCTTCGATGTTGGTGGTGGAGCCGACCCCGTCGCGTTGAGGCCCGATGGTGGCAAGCAGTTGGCGCAACGTGTCGGTGGGCGCCGTTCCGCGCAGCCGGTCATCGTCCACGTTGCGCGCCACCCGGGCTTGCCTCGAGTCGAACACCGACACCGTCCATCCTTCCGGGATGCGCTGGCGTTGCAGCACCGCGGTCACCGCCGCCGGGTCGACGACGGCCGTGAGGACGTGGCGAAGCTCCCCCTCGCGCAGGACCGGGACACGCACGGGAAATGCGAGCTGGCCGCGGGGCCCGCGGGTCATCGGGCCAACGACCGGCAGCTGTTCGCGCACGACTTCCTGCAGGCTTGCCGGATCGACGACGCTCGCATCGGGCGCGACGGGCCCGCGCTCGCTGCTGAAGAGAATGCGGCCGTCCGGCGCCGCCAACACGAGGTCGCGCCATTCCGGGTGAGATGCCCGCACTGCAGTGACGAGCCGGTATGCCTCGATCAGGCCTTCCGGCGTGGTCGTGCCCAGTGGCTCGGTCAGCGCCAGTGCCTGCAGTGCGGCGGCGGTCATGCGAAGTTCGCTGTCGACGGCCGTGGCGATGGCCCTTGCCACGCCCACCGTAGAAGCCTGGGTCTGGGCGCGCTGGGACTTCACCAACGCGTCGAGTGCGAGGCCGTAGACCACGGCCAGCGGGACAATCGCGGCCGTTGCGATCAGCAACAGACGCCGCCGCAGGTTGATCGTGCGCATGCGTCTGCAGGCGCTCCTACATCCCTACGTAGTTCGGCCCGCCCCCGCCCTCCGGCGTGACCCACACGATGTTCTGCGTCGGGTCCTTGATGTCGCAGGTCTTGCAGTGCACGCAGTTCTGCGCATTGATCTGCAGGCGCGGCTTGCCGCCCTCGCCCTCGACGAACTCGTAGACGCCAGCCGGGCAGTAGCGGGCCTCGGGGCCGGCATACTCGGGCAGGTTGATCTCGGTGGGGACCGCGGCGTTCTTCAGCGTGAGGTGCGCGGGCTGGTTCTCTTCATGGTTGGTGTTGCTGACGAACACCGAGGAGAGCCGGTCGAAGGTGAGCTGCCCGTCCGGCTTCGGGTAGACGATCTTCTTGCATTGCGCGGCCTTCTTCAGGCGCTCGTGGTCGGCCTGTTCGCGATGCACCGTCCAGGGGATGTGCCCGCGCAGCACGAACTGCTCGATGCCGGTCATCAACGTGCCGACCGTCAGGCCCTTCTTGAACCACTGCTTGAAATTGCGAGCCTTGTTCAGCTCGCGGTGCAGCCAGCTCTTCTCGAACGAGGCGGGGTAGGCCGTGAGTTCGTCGTGCTGGCGGCCAGCCATCACGGCATCGTAGGCGGCCTCGGCGGCGAGCATGCCGGTCTTGATGGCGGCATGGCTGCCCTTGATGCGGCTGGCGTTCAGGTAGCCGGCGTCGTCGCCCACCAGCGCGCCGCCCGGGAACACCGTCTTCGGCAGCGAGAGCAGCCCGCCGGCCGTGATGGCGCGTGCTCCGTAGCTCAGCCGCTTGGGCGCCTTCAGGCCCTTGTCCTGGCCCTCGAAGTACCAGCGGATGTTCGGGTGCGTCTTGAAGCGCTGGAACTCCTCGAAGGGGCTCAGGTGCGGGTTCTGGTAGTCGAGGCCGACCACGAAGCCGACGATCACCTGGTTGTTCTCCGCGTGGTACAGGAAGGAGCCGCCGTAGGTGTCGGCCGGCAGCGGCCAGCCCGCGGTGTGCACTGCCAGGCCCGGCTCGTGGCGCGCCGGGTCGATTTCCCACAGCTCCTTGATGCCGATGCCGTAGCTCTGCGGGTCCTTCCCGGCGTCGAGCTTGTATTTGGCAATCAGCTGGCGCCCCAGGTGCCCGCGTGCGCCCTCGGCAAAGATCGTGTACTTGGCGTGCAGCTCCATGCCGAGCTGGAAGTTCTCGGTCGGTTCGCCGTCCTTGCCGATGCCCATGTTGCCCGTGGCCACGCCGCGCACCTTGCCGTCGTCGGTGTAGAGCACCTCGGCCGCGGGGAAGCCCGGGAAGATCTCGACGCCCAGCGCCTCGGCCTGCTGCGCAAGCCAGCGCACCACGTTGCCCAGGCTGACGATGTAGTTGCCCTCGTTATGGAAGTTCTTGGGCAAGAGGAAGTTCGGCGTGCGGTAGGCACCGGTCTCGCTGAGCATCAGGAAGGTGTCCTGCGTGACCGGCTGGTTGAGCGGAGCGCCTTGCTCCTCCCAGTCGGGCAGCAGCTCGTAGAGTGCGCGCGGGTCCATGATCGCACCCGACAGGATGTGGGCGCCGGGCTCCGAACCCTTCTCGAGCACCACCACCGAAATGTCCTTGCCGTGCGAGGCCGCCAGCTGCTTGAGGTGGATGGCAGTCGCCAGCCCGCCCGGGCCGGCGCCCACCACCACCACGTCGTATTCCATGGCTTCACGGGGGCCGAACTGGGCGAGGATTTCGTCGTGCGTCATGAGGGGTCTGGTCGATAATGGTTTTTGAAGGGGCGAGGCGCCGCGAAGGCCGGGCCATTTTATGCGGCGCCCCAGCGTGCGTCCGCACGTCGCCCAGGCGACTCCCAACAGGACCTCCTCATGGCTTACAGCATTGATCTTTCAGGCCGAGTGGCCTTCGTTACCGGCGCGTCGAGCGGGCTCGGCGCGCAGTTCGCCAAGGCGCTGGCCCGCGCTGGCGCCGCGGTGGTGCTGGCCAGCCGCCACACGGACCGCCTCAAGGAACTGCGGGCACGCATCGAAGGCGAGGGCGGCGATGCCCACGTGGTGGAACTCGACGCGACCGACATGGGCAGCATCAAGGCCGCGGTGGCCCGGGCCGAGACCGAGGTCGGGCCCATCGACATCCTGGTCAACAACTCGGGCGTGAGCACCACCCAGCGGCTGGAAGAGGTGAAGCCGCAGGACTACGACTTCATCTTCGATGCCAACGTGAAGGGTGCCTTCTTCATCGCGCAGGAGGTCGGCAAGCGCATGCTGGCGCGCGCCCGGGGCGCGGCGCCCGGCACCTACATCGGCGGGCGCATCGTCAACATCGCCTCGGTGGGCGCGCTGAAGGTGATCCCCAAGATCGGCATCTACTGCATGAGCAAGGCCGCCGTGGTGCAGATGACCAAGGCGATGGCGCTCGAATGGGGGCGCTTCGGCATCAACGTCAACGCGCTGTGTCCCGGCTACATCACGACCGACAACAACGAGGACCACTGGGCCTCCGACGACGGCCAGAAACTGGTCGGGGGGCTGCCGCGCAAGCGCCTGGGCAAGCCCGAGGACCTGGACGGGCTCATCGTGTTGCTGGCCAGCGGCCAGAGCCACTTCGTCAATGGCGCCGTGATCGCGGCAGACGACGGATACGCGCTCTGAGCCGCGGCGCTGTCAGCGGCATCGCGGCGGGGCTGGCCGCGGGTGCGCTCTGGGGCCTGGTCTTCGTGGCTCCGCGGATGGTGGGTCATTTCGGCATGGTGGACATCACTTCGGCGCGCTTCATCGTCTTCGGGGCGGTGGCTGGGGTGGCCGTGTGGTGGCGGCCCCGCGGGCAGCGCTGGCCCGACACGCGGCAGGCCTCAACCGTGCTGGCCCTGAGCGGGCTGGGCTTCACCGGCTATTACTTGCTGCTGGCCTTCGCGATCGTCGGTGCTGGCACGGAGGTGCCCAGCCTGATCATCGGCACCATTCCTGTCTGGATGATGCTGCTGGGGCGGCCGCCGGGACTGCGTGTGCGGGCCCTGTTGCCCGGGCTGGCACTCACCGCGGCCGGGATTGCGCTGATGGTGGTCGCCGCCTGGCCGGAGGGCGGCATCGTCGACACGGGGCGTGCGCATTTCGCCTGGGGCCTGCTGCTCGCCGTGCTCGCGATGGCGAGCTGGACTGCCTTCGGCCTGCTGAACGCTGCCTGGCTGCGGCGCCATCCCGAGGTGCACGCGGCTGACTGGACCAACTGGCTCGGCATCGCCGCCGGCATCGGTGCCTTCCTGCTGTGGCTGGCTGCGGGCTCCGACGTGGCAAGCTTGCGCGCGCAGCCGGACGGCGGCTTGTTCGTGCTGCTGGCGCTCGCCGGCGGGCTGGGCTCCTCGTGGCTCGCAACCGTGCTCTGGAGCATTGCGAGCCAGCGGCTCTCGGCCAGCCTTTGCGGCCAGCTGATCGTGAGCGAAACGCTGTTCGCCTTGCTTTATTCCTTCCTGTGGGATGGCCGCTGGCCCCATGCGAGCGAGCTCGCGGCGGCGCTGCTGTTCGTCCTTGGCATCCTCGCATCCATCAAGGCACACCGATGAGAATAGAAATTCCTGAAAACAAGAAGCTGGTCTACGAAATGACGATCCCGATCCGGTGGGGCGACATGGACGCGATGGGCCACCTCAACAACACCACCTACTTCCGCTACCTGGAAACGGCGCGCATCGACTGGTTTCATTCGCTGGGCGCCGAGCCCTCGCCGGAGGGGCAGGGCGTGGTGATCGTCAACGCCTTCTGCAACTTCTACAAGCAGCTCGAGTACCCAGGCGATGTACTGGTGAAGATGTACGTGAGCGACCCCGGCCGCACCACCTTCGAAAGCTGGGCCACCATGGCCCGCGCCGATGCGCCCGGCGTCATCTGCGCGGCGGGCGGCGCGACCACCATCTGGGTGGACTTCCCGAAGCAGAAGGCGCTGCCGCTGCCGGACTGGCTGCGGGCGATCGTGAGCTGAGCGCGGAGGCTGAATCGGCGGAGGTCTTTGGCCTGCCGCGCATGGCTCTCAGCCCGCCTCCAGCACGATCCGCGCCTCGAACCCCGCCGCAGCCCCCGGCGGCGGTGAGTACAGCTCGAGCCGCGCGCCGTGCTTTTCGACAATGGTGTTGACGATCGAGAGCCCCAGCCCGTAGCCCGCGCGGTCGGAGCTGTGGCGCACGTGGCGATGCTGCAATGTGCGCAGTTGCGCGCTGTCCACGCCAGGGCCGAAGTCGCGCACCGCCAGGGTGCAGGGTGTCATCACCTCGACCTCGACGCGGCCGCGGCCGTAGCGCAAGGCGTTCTCGATCAGGTTGCGCAGCGCGATCGCCAGTGCGTCCACGTCGCCGAGTACCCGGGGCGCATCGGCGTCCGGCACCTTCAGCGTCAGGCGCTCGTTGGCGCGGGCGTCCTTCCAGAACTCCTGCGCGACGGTGCCCGCGAGCTGGACCAGGTCGACCTGTCCGCGTGCGAACGAGGCACCCGATTCGGCGCGAGAGAGCTGCAGCAGCTTCTCGGCCCGGTGGCCCAGTACTTCCAGCGCGTCGAGCGCGGCCTCGACGTCGTGGCGGCGCAGGTCGTGCTCCAGCGCAGTCTGCAATCGCAGCCGGGCGGCGGTGAGCGGCGAACGCAGCTCGTGCGCCGCGTTGGCCGCGAGCGCGCGCTCGACGTCGAGTGCGTGGGACAACCGCTGCAGCAGGCGGTTGACGTCGTCGCCGACCGAGCGCAACTCGCGCGGCAGGCCCGTGAGCCGGATCGGCCGGAGGTCCGCGCCGTTGCGCAGCGCGATCTCGCCGGCCAGCGCCTGCAGGGCGCGCAGCTCGCTGCGCGCCACGTTGCGCAGGACCAGCGCCAGCAGGGGCAGCACCGCGACCAGTGGAATGATCAGCCCGAGCAGGGTGCGGTTGAGCGCCGTGCGGCGCTCTTCGAGCGGGTCTGCGACCTGAAGGTAGAAACCTAGCGTGGGGTGGCGCGCGGTATAGATGCGCCAGGCCTCGCTGTCGGCGAAGCCCTGGGCCAGCGGCACGTCGAAGGCATTGGGCGGTGCCTCGGAAGAGCGCAGCAGCACGCGCTCGTGCAGGTCCACCATCTGGTACAGCACCGCATCGGTGGGATACAGCTGTGGCGGCGCGATCAGCGGCAGGGCGGCGCCGGGGCGCTCGGTGCGAAGCTTGTCGAACTCGTGCACCGCAGCGTCGAAGGTGCGGTGCGCGACTTCCGCCAGCTCGTTGTCGAAGTTGTGGTTGATCTCGCGGTCCACGTACCAGGCCGCGCCCAGCACGCACAGCAGCCAGACCCCACCCACCCAAACGATGAGCGTGCGCGTCAGCCGTCCGGCGAGCGAATCACGTGAACCGAGCTCGGCCTCTGCCTGCTGCTGCAGAAAGCCGAGATTCATTCGTCGTATTCCTCGGGCGAGGACGAGAGCCGGTAGCCCAGGCCGCGCAGCGTCTGGATGTGGCTGCGTCCGAGCTTGCGGCGCAGGCGGCTGATGAACACCTCCAGCGTGTTGCTGTCGGCCTCGTCACCGAAGCCGTACAGCGCATCGGCCAGGTTCTCGCGCGTGTGGATGCGCTCCGGCCGGGTGGCCATCACGCGCAGCAGCGCCCATTCCTTCTGCGTGAGCGTGACGGGCATCCCGTTCTTGCGCACAAGGTCGCGCGCGAGGTCGATCTCGAGCGTGCCCAGACGCAGCACCGGCGTGGCGGCGCTGCTGCGGCGGCGCTCGACGGCGCGCAGGCGCGCCAGCAGCTCGGCGGGGTCATAGGGCTTGATGAGGTAGTCGTCGGCGCCGGCGTCGAGGCCGCGGATGCGGTCGGTGACCTGGTCGCGGGCGGTGAGCACGATCACGATCGGGCGGTCGCGCAGCGCGCGCACGTCCGGCAGCAGCGACAGGCCTTCGCCATCGGCCAGGTGCAGGTCGAGCAGTACGGCCGCGTACTGCACCGCCGCCAGCGCTGCGCGTGCCTGCGCCAGGCCGGGCGCCACGTCGACCACGAAAGCCTTGGCCTCGAGATAGCTGCAGACCGCACTGGCCAGCGCGGCATCGTCCTCCACCAGCAATATGCGCACGTCCCGTCCTGCTCGTTCAAAGGTCCCAAGTCTAGGCGAGACGCTTCAGCCAACGTTCAGCACGCGGCCCTAGGCTCGCGCTTCCATGCTCCGTTCCATGCTCGCCAGGCCCGCTCTCGCCTGGACACTCCTGACCTTGCTCCTGCTCCTGGCCTGGGATGCCAGCGGCCTTGACCTCGTGCTGGCCGGCCTGGCCGGCACGCCGACCGGATTCCCGTGGCGCGAAAACGCGTTCCTCGTGCACGTGATGCACGAGGGCGCACGGTCGCTGAGCTGGCTGCTGCTCGCCGCACTCTTCGCGGCCATCCGCTGGCCGGTAGGCGTGCTGCGCCGCCTGCGGATGCGCGAGCGGGCGCAGCTCGCCTTCACCGTGCTGGCCGCCGTGCTGGTGGTGACGCTGGTCAAGCAGGCGAGCGCGACCAGCTGTCCCTGGGACCTCAAGGCCTTCGGCGGCATGGCCCACTATGTGTCGCACTGGGCCTGGGGCCTGCGCGACGGCGGGCCGGGTGGCTGCTTTCCGGCCGGCCATGCCTCCGCGGGCTTCGCCTTCGTGGCGGGCTGGTTCGTGCTGCGGCGCGTCTCGCCGTCCGCGGCGCGGGCATGGCTCGCCTGTGCGCTGGGAGCCGGGCTGCTGCTGGGCCTGGCGCAGCAGCAGCGCGGGGCCCACTACATGAGCCACACGCTGTGGACCGCCTGGCTCTGCTGGACCACCGCCTTTGCCGTGGACGCGCTGCTGGGCCTGGTGTATGTCCGGCGTGATGCGCCGCCGGGCGGCGCGCTCAAGCTGAACAAAAGCTGACTGAGCCATTCAGTGAGTTTTCAGTCCGGCTTACCAGACTCGACCGATGCCCTTGTCGACTGTCCGGTCTCCTGTCCTCGTTCCTGATCATTCCGTTGCCACGCCGCCAGCGCAAGTCACCGACATCGACGCCAGCGCGCCCCTCTGGGGGCGCATCGACGACTGGCTGGCGCAGCCCCGCTCGGCGCGCAGCGTCGTCGTCTGGCTGAGTTTCTATCTCTCACTGGCCGCCAACTGGCCGCTCTTCAAGGAGCTGGCGCGCATCGGCGGCGCGCCCAGCATCTACCTGCCGCAGGTCGCACTGATGGCACTGCTCACCCTCTGCGGTACCGTGGCCCTGCTGGCCTTGAGCGCCTGGTCGCGCTGGATGAAGCCCCTGTGGTTCGCCGTGGTGGTGGTCGCCGCGGTGGCGCAGCACTTCATGCTGAGCTATCACACGGTGATGGACCCAAGCATGCTGGCCAATGCAATGCAGACCGACCTCCACGAAGCAGGCGACCTCATGGGCTGGGGCCTGTTGCTGCATGTCGTGCTGGTGTCGGCCATACCTGCCTGGGCCCTGTGGCGCATGCGCGTGGTGCCCATGGGGCTGCTGTCGCAGGCGTGGCGCAACTTGCTGCTACTCGTCGCGGCCGTGGCGCTGGCAGCCGCCGGCGCGCTGGCGATGAACCGGCAGCTCGCGCCGCTGATGCGCAACAACGTGCATCTGCGCTACATGATCAATCCGCTGGCCAGCCTCTATTCGGCGTCGACGGTGGCGCTCAAGCCGCTGTTCAAGCACAGTCGCAAGCTGATCCCGATTTCCGGCGGCACCGCACTGGGCGCCAGCTATGCGGCACAGGCCCGCCCGCCGCTCTTCGTGCTGGTGGTCGGCGAGACCGCGCGGGCGGATCATTTCAGTCTCAACGGCTATGCGCGCGACACCACGCCGGCGCTCGCCGCGCGCAAGGTGCTGTCCTGGCGCGACGTCCATTCCTGCGGCACCAATACGCTCGCATCCGTGCCCTGCATGTTCTCGCCCTTGGGCAAGGCGGCCTTCGAGGCGCGCAAGGACGACTACGAAAACCTGATGGACGTGTTGCAGGCTTCCGGGCTCGCGGTGTTCTGGCTCGACAACCAGCCCGGCGGCTGCAAGGGCGTGTGCGACCGCGTTCCGCACGCCTCCGCCGTCGACCAACTCGCGCCAGACGCGAAGAGGGCGCTGTGCGACGGCGACGAATGCCTCGATGACGTCATGCTCCAGGGTCTGGATGAGCGGCTGGCCGCGCTGCCGGCCGATCGCCGCGCCAAGGGCGTTGTGCTGGTGATGCACCAGATGGGCAGCCATGGTCCGGCCTACTACAAGCGTTCCTCGACCGATGCCAAGCGCTTCCTGCCCGAATGCAAGACCAACGCGCTGGCCGAGTGCAGCCACGCCGAGCTGGTGAACGGCTTCGACAATTCGATCGCCTACACCGATCGCTTTCTCGGCAAGACCATCGATTGGCTGCAGGCGCAGTCGCGCAGCTACGACACGGCCTTGCTCTACCTGAGCGACCACGGCGAGTCGCTGGGCGAGTATGGATTGTTCCTGCACGGCGTGCCCTACAGCTTTGCGCCTGAAGTGCAAAAGCACATTCCGATGGTGATGTGGTTCGGGCCTCACATGCGTGAACGCGCGGGGCTGTCGAGCGCCTGCATGGAGGCGGGACTCGATGCGCCATTGACCCATGACAATCTCTACCACACGGTGCTCGGCGTAATGGACGTGAGGGCGGCGAGCTACAGGGTGGGTCTGGATGCATTGGCGTCCTGCCGCGGGACCGGTTGAGTTCTGCTCCGGACGAAGCAAGAGGCGCTAGCAACAGACGCTACTTCCTGGCCTTGGGCACGCGCCCCAGCAAATAGAACTCGTCGTTCGGTTGCATTCCGCTGAAGCTCGCCATCCGGTTCGAAAGCCCGAAAAAGGCGGTGATGGCAGCGATATCCCAGATGTCCTCGTCGCTGAAACCGTGCGCATGGAGCGGTGCGAAGTCGCTGTCGCCGATCTCGTGCGAACGCTCGCACACCTTCATCGCGAACTCAAGCATCGCAAATTGTCGCGGCGTGATGTCGGCCTTGCGCCAGTTGACTGCCACCTGGTCAGCCACCAGCGGCTTCTTCTCGTAGATGCGCAAGAGTGCACCGTGCGCAACCACGCAGTACAGGCAGCGGTTGGCGGCGCTGGTGGCGGTGACGATCATCTCGCGCTCGCCCTGCGTGAGCGATCCTTCCTCCTTCAGCATCAGCGCATCGTGGTAGGCGAAGAAGGCGCGCCATTCTGCCGGGCGGCGTGCGAGGGCGAGGAATACGTTGGGGACGAAGCCAGCCTTCTCCTGCACCTCGAGCACCCTGGCGCGGATGTCTTCGGGCAGGTCCTTGAGCTCGGCGAGCGGGTAGCGCGCAACGGTCATGACGGTTCCTTGGGCTTGCATCAGAACGGACATCATAGGGAGCTCGCTCGCGCCGATGCGGCCGACGTGACTTAAGTCACCCCACTTGTCACGACGTCATCGCGCTCGAGGCATGGGAGCACATTGTTTGGCTACAGTGCCCTTGAGAGAGCGCACGGCCTCACAACACAAAGGACAGTCGTGATGAAGTATCAGGGAGACGCGGCCGCGGCCGCCATGGGCCGCAACGAGCCCACGCAACATGCATGCGCGTCTGTCAGCGTCCGCCGGTGGCTGGCGCCGTTGGTCCTGCTGGCAGCAGGCGGATCGGCCCATTCGCTGGTGATCGGCGTGACGGAGGGCGTGACCTACCGGGCCGGCGACAGCGAGATCGAAGCCCGGTTCGCGCCGATTGCGGAGATGCTGAGCAAGACGCTCAAGCAGCCTGTGACCATCAAGGTGCTGAGCACCTACGGCAGCGCGCGCGAGGCCTTGAAGCAGCAACAGGTCGAGCTGGCCTTCGTGCACCCGGCGCACGTGGCCTTCGAGGCGACCAAGGGCGGGGGTTACAAGGGGCTCGCCTGGACCGCGGGCTTCACCGAGTACAAGGTGTCGTTCCTGTGCAAGGACATGCCGTCCATTTCCAGTTGGAAGGAGATCGCCGGCAAGACCCTGGTCATGCCGGATCCGGATTCGATCACGTCGGTGATCACGCGCGCGATGCTGCGCGAGCACGGCTTGCAGGAAGGTGCGGTCAAGCTCTCCAGCACGCGCTACCAGGACGCAGTGCCGTTCTATGTGCAGAACGGCTTCGCCGCCTACGGCGCCACTGCCTCCGCCGGTGTGGTGAAGGCCTGGCAGACGTCGGGTGGAAAGACCTGCGCCGAATCGCGGGGGGTGCCCATCAAGCAATGGCTGATGTCGAGCAAGCTCGATGCCACCACTGCCGCAACCGTGCGGGAGGCCTTGCTGCAGCTCGGGCAGTCGGAAGGCGGCAAGCGCGCGCTCGCCGCGTCGAGCTACTCGGGCTTCGTTGCGCCGTCGGTCGAGGTCGAGAAAACCTTGACGGCGTGGCTGGGCATCTAGGAACCTGGAGCGCCGATCACCGGTGCTGAGAAGTCATCCGGCGCGAGCACGGCCGACGCGCTTTCATCCTTGAGTGCGACGCCCGTCAGGCCGCGGCGCAATGCTTCTCGGACGAACCAGGCCAGCCGGAAGGCGGCAGCTTCGCAAGGCAGCCCCTCCGGGCGCACGTTGGAGATGCAGTTGCGCTCCGCATCATGCCGGCCGCGGCGCGGTGCATGGGTGATGTAGATGCCAAGGCTGTCGGGCGAACTGAGCCCGGGGCGCTCGCCGATCAGCATCGCGACCAGCCGGGCACCGACCGCTTCGCCGATCTCGTCCGCGAGCGCGACGCGCGCCTGTGTCGCGATCACCAGGGGGGCGAGCCGCAGCGAGGCGGGCAATTGCGACCGCAAGGCCGAGAGCAGCGGCAGCGCGTGGCGGGCCGCGGCCAGGGAAGACAAGCCATCGCCGATCACGATGGCGAGATCGATCCCCGGGCCCGACCGCGCGCGCAGGGCTGCTGCAGCCTCCGGCGCGAGTTGCCTGCCCAGGTCAGGGCGCCGCAGGTACGTCGTGCGATCCGGTGCTCGGCTGCAGGCCCGCAGCACCTCCCAGCCTTCTGCGCGCAATGCGGCTTCGAGCGCATCGGCGTCCAGCGCCGCGTGGATGGCGTCGCGTGCCATCGCATGTGCCCAGCCGAACCGCAGCACCTCGTCCGTCGGCATGCCGGCGCCGGCGCGGCCCAGCGCCAGGCGCGCGGGCGTGGCGCTGCGCCAATCGGTCCAGGGGCTGTGCGTGACGGGGTCTTTCATTTCAATGCCTCCAGCGAACGCATGTCCGCGAGCAGCCGGTTGGAGGAGGGCGGCTGCAGCTGGCCCGCCGCGTCGGTGATCTGCATCCGCTGCAGCCAGGCCTCGAACTCGGGCGCGCGCTTCAGTCCCATCGACTCGCGCAAGAAGAGCGCGTCGTGAAAAGACGTGCTCTGGTAGTTGAGCATCACGTCGTCCGCGCCCGGCACGCCCATGATGAAGTTGATGCCCGCGGTGCCCAGCAGCACCAGCAAGGTGTCCATGTCGTCCTGGTCGGCCTCGGCGTGGTTGGTAAAGCAGACATCGCAGCCCATCGGCAACCCCAGGAGCTTGCCGCAGAAATGGTCTTCCAGGCCCGCCCGGATGATCTGCTTGCCGTCGTACAGGTATTCGGGCCCGATGAAGCCGACCACGGTGTTGATCAGCAGCGGCTGGTAGCGGCGTGCCAGGGCATAGGCGCGCGCCTCGCAGGTCTGCTGGTCGACGCCGAAGTTGGCGTCGGCCGAGAGCGCGCTGCCCTGGCCCGTCTCGAAGTACATGAGGTTGCGGCCCACGGTGCCGCGCGCGAGCGACTGCGCCGCCGCATGGGCTTCATCCAGCAGCTCGGGCGTGATGCCGAAGGAGCGGTTGGTCTTCTCGGTGCCGCCGATGGACTGGAACACCAGGTCTACGGGCGCGCCGGACTCGACGAGCTTGATCGCATGGGTCACGTGAGTCAGGACGCAGCTCTGCGTCGGAATGTCGAAGCGCTGGATCACCTCATCGAGCATGCGCAGCAGGTCGCCCAGGTGCTGCAGGCTGTCGCTCACGGGGTTGATGCCGATCACCGCATCGCCGGCGCCCATCAGCAGCCCGTCGAGCAGGGAGGCGGCGATGCCGCGCAGGTCGTCGGTGGGATGGTTGGGCTGCAGCCGCACCGCGAGGTGGCCGGGCAGCCCGACGGTGTCGCGAAAGCGCGTGACCACGCAGCACTTGCGTGCCACGGCGATCAGGTCCTGGTTGCGCATGAGCTTGGACACCGCGGCCACCATCTCCGGCGTCAGGCCTGGGGCGAGCGCCGTTAGCGTCTGCGTATTCGCCTGTTCCGAGAGAAGCCAGTTGCGGAAGTCGCCGACGGTCAGGTGCGCCACCGGCGCAAAGGCCGCCGCATCGTGGCCGTCGATGATGAGGCGGGTGATGTTGTCGTCTTCGTACGGGATCAGCGCCTCGTTCAGGAACTGGGTCAGCGGCGTTTCGGCCAGCACGTGGCGCGCAGCCATGCGCTGCTGCGCGGTGGCGGCGCCGATGCCCGCCAGGTAGTCACCCGAGCGTGCCGGGCTGGCGAAGGCCATGACCTGCCGGAGGTCGTCGAACGCGAAGGCTTGCGAATGAAGGGTCGTCCGGTAGCGCATCGGGCATCTGCCGCGTGAAGAGTTCGTACCAGGGTAAATAATGGACTGTTTTCAACCAATCCGGGAGACCGTCGCGTGCATTCCTTTTTTCGACTGACCACCGCAGCCCTCGTATCCATGTGTGCGTTGCCCATTGCCCTGGCGCAGACCGCGCCCGTCACAACACCCAGCGGGTTGGTCTACCAATCGCTGAAGGAGGGCAGCGGCGCCTCGCCCGCAGCCACCGACGTGGTCAAGGTGCATTACCGGGGCACGTTCCCGGACAGCGGCAAGGAGTTCGACAGCTCCTACAAGCGCAACGAGCCGACGGAGTTTCCGCTCAACGGCGTGATCCCGTGCTGGACCGAGGGCGTGCAGAAGATGAAGGTTGGCGGCAAGGCCAAGCTGACCTGCCCGCCGGCGATCGCCTACGGGACCCGCGGCGCGGGCGGCGTCATCCCGCCCAATGCAACGCTCAACTTTGAAATCGAGCTTATCTCGATCGGCAAGCGCTGATCGTCCGGCCGGCCCGGGTGCGATCTGGGCCGAGCCGCCGCGAGCGAGCCGTAGAACGGCTTCGCCGAGAGTCCTCAGCCCGGCTGATACTGGTACAGCCAGGTCTCCGTCAGTGTCTGGTCGCCGTTCTTGAGGTAAAGCCGCATGTCCACGGGCTCGGTGCCCTCGGTGGTGAAGTCGAACTGCGCGCGCCAGTGCCCCGGCACGCCGTTGGGCACCGCCTCGGCAAAGATGTACGAGAACTTGCCGCGCGAGGCCGTGAGCACCAGCTCGGGCTTGACGCCGAAGGGAATGGCTTCGAGCGGCTTGCCGAGGAACTCGACCATGAACTTGCGCACCCCTGCAGGGCGCTGCGTGCCCGGCTCGCCCCCGCGGCCCATGCGGGTGGCAATGCAGCGCGCCAGCGGCGAAGGGAAGGGTTCCTGGTCGGTCCAGTGCAGCCGGTACTTGAGCTGGTAGCTCGCGCCCGCCTTGGCCGGCGCCTTGGGCACCCAGCAGGCCAGGATGTTGTCGTGGATCTCGTCGTCGGTCGGAATCTCGATCAGCTGCACCGAGCCCTCGCCCCAGTCGCCCAGGGGCTCGACCCAGAGGCTGGGCCGTTTCTCGTAGAGCACGCCGTCCTGGTAGTGATCGAAGTTGCGATCACGCTGCAGCAGCCCGAAACCGCGCGGGCGCGTGTCGCTGAAGGCCGAGGCGCGGGTCTGGGTGGGGTTGTTGAGCGGTCGCCAGATGCGCTCGCCGGCACCGTTCCAGATCGCGAGACCGTCGGAGTCGTGCACCTCGGGCCGCCAGTCGATGGCAGTCGGCTTGACGGTCTCGCCATACCAGAACATCGAAGTCAGCGGAACCAGTCCGAGCCGGCCGACGTCGCGGCGCAGGAACAGGCGCGTCTCGATGTCCATCAGCACTGCCTTGGTCCGCTGCATCACGAACTTGTAGGCACCCGTGATGCTCGGGCCTTCGAGCAGGGCATACACCGTCATGGTGTTGGCCTCGGGCGTGGCCGGCGGCTCGAAGTAGAAGCGGGTGAAGTTGGGAAACTCTTCGGGGCGGTCAGGCATGGCTGCGTCGAGTGCGATGCCCCGCGCCGACAGGCCGTACTGGTAGAGCTCGCCGATGGCCCGGAAGTAGGAGGCGCCGAGGAAAGCCACCCAGTCGTTGGTTTGCCAGGGCAGCTTCTTCTGGTCGCCCAGGCGGCTCTCCTGCAGCCGGAATCCCGCAAAGCCTGCGCCCTCGCGCAGTTGGCGCGCAGGGCTGTCGGCGGGCATCGTGAAATAGTCGCTGTCGTAGAGGATCTCGCGCGCAAAGCCGTCGCCGCTGGCGGCCTCGGTGACGTACATGTGGACCGGCGCCTGAAAGTAGCGGCCCAGGTGGAAGAAGGTCACCGGGAACTGGCCCGGCCCGTCGCGGAAGACAGCGAGCTCGGGGTTGTACTTGATCTTGCCGTGCGCGTCGTAGTCGATGCGCTGCAGCACTTCGGCCGGCAATGAGGTGTCGGCCACGTAGGGCTTCGCCGCGAGCGCCTTGGCGTCGGTAACAAGACGTTCGAAAGAAAAAGGACGGGGCTGGCTGAGCTTGATTTCCCCAGCCGCCAGGGCGTCTGCGGGGAAACCGAGGGCGGCGAGCGCCATGGAGGCGCCACCGGCGGTGAGGAGTGAACGGCGATCAATCATCGGCAAGGATGGTAACGAGGCCAGCCCCTGCGCTCCGTAGGCCGAGGGCGCAAGCCCGAAAGCGCGGGACTAACATCGAATTTGAAAGCAAGACCCGGAGTGCGCAGGCGAAGCCCGATCTCCAGAATCGGCGCATCGATCCAGAAATCCGAAAGGACTTGCAATGAACATGATGAGCAACCCCAATGAACTCCGTGCCCTCCAGATCGCGAGCGACCCGCGCTGGGCTGCGGTGCTCGCGCGCGATGCCGCGGCCGACGGACAGTTCTTCTATTCGGTGCGCAGCACCGGCGTGTACTGCCGGCCGTCCTGCGGGGCGCGCCAGCCGCGGCCCGAGAACGTTGCCTTCCACGCGACGGCTGCCGACGCCGAGCGCGCGGGATTCCGGCCCTGCAGGCGCTGCAAGCCGGACCAGCCGCCCCGTGCCGCGCAGCAGGCGGCCCAGGTGGCCGAGCTGTGCCGGTTCATCGAAAACGCCGACGAGACGCCGAAGCTCAGCGAACTGGCCGAGCGCGCCGGGCTCAGCACCTTTCACCTGCATCGCATCTTCAAGGAAGTCACGGGGCTCACGCCCAAAGCCTACGCCGCGGCGCATCGCGACCGGCGCGTGCGCGAAGCGCTGGGGCGCGGCGGGAGGGTGACGGACGCCATCTACGACGCCGGCTACAACTCCAACGGCCGCTTCTACGAGCGCTCCACTGAGGTGCTGGGAATGACGCCAACGCGCTTTCGCGACGGGGGCGCCAACACCGACATCCGCTTCGCCATCGGCCAGTGCACACTGGGCGCGATCCTGGTGGCGCAGAGCGCGCTTGGCGTCTGCGCCATCGCACTGGGCGACGATCCCGATGCGTTGGCGCGCGAGCTGCAAGACCGTTTCCCGCAGGCCCGGCTGATCGGCGGCGACCCGGGCTTCGAGCAACTGGTCGCGCGCGTGGTGGGCTTCGTCGAGGCGCCAGCCGTAGGGCTGGATCTGCCGCTGGACGTGCGTGGCACGGCCTTCCAGCAGCGAGTGTGGCAGGCGCTGCGCGAGATCCCGCCGGGCAGCACGAGGAGCTATGCACAAATTGCAGAGCGCATCGGCAGCCCGAAATCGGTGCGCGCGGTGGCGCAGGCCTGCGGCGCGAATGCGCTGGCGGTGGCGATCCCCTGCCATCGCGTGGTGCGCCGCAATGGCGCGCTTTCAGGCTATCGCTGGGGCGTGGAGCGCAAGAGCGCGCTGCTGAAGCGGGAGGCCGAGGCGGCATGATCGACTGGGAGCGCGTGGCGCTGGACCTCGATGCCGAGGGCAGCGCGCTGATCGAAGGCCTGCTGTCGCGCGAGGCGTGCGAGTCGCTCGCGGCCCTGTATCCGCTCGATTCGCTGTTCCGCAGCCGCGTGCTGATGGAACGCCACGGCTTCGGGCGCGGCGAGTACAAATACTTCGGCTATCCGCTGCCTGAGCAGCTGGCGACCCTGCGTGAAGCGATGTACCCGCAGCTCGCGCCGATCGCCAACCGCTGGAACCAGGCCATGGGCATCGAGGTGCGCTTTCCGCCGCAGCACGCGGAGTTCATCGCGCGCTGCCACGCGGCGGGACAGATGCGCCCGACGCCGCTGCTGCTGCAATACGGCGAGGGCGACTACAACTGTCTGCACCAGGACCTCTACGGCGAGCATGTGTTCCCGCTGCAGCTGGTGATCCTGCTGTCGGAGCCCGGCCGCGATTTCACCGGCGGCGAATTCGTCATGACCGAGCAGCGCCCGCGCATGCAGTCGCGGCCCATGGTGCTGCCGCTGCGGCAGGGCGACGCGGCGGTGATCGCAGTGCACCACCGGCCGGTGCAGGGCACGCGCGGCGTCTATCGCGTCAACCTGCGGCATGGCGTGAGCCGGGTGCGCTCGGGGCATCGGCACACGGCCGGCATCATCTTTCACGATGCAGCCTGACACCATGACGCCCGATCTCTTCGGCGACCTCGACGCGCCTCCGCTGCCCGCGACGCAGCCACTTGCGCCCGGCGCGGTGCTGCTGCGCGGCTTCGCGCGACCGGACGAAAGGGCGCTGTTGGCCGGGGTCGACGAGGTGCTGGCGCGGGCGCCGTTGCGTCACCTGATCACGCCCGGAGGCTTTCGCATGTCGGTGGCGATGAGCAACTGCGGCCGGCTGGGCTGGGTCTCCGACCGCAGCGGGTATCGCTACGACGCGAACGATCCCGACAGCGGCCGGCCCTGGCCCGCGATGCCTGCCGTCTTCCTGGAACTGGCCGGGGCCGCTGCGCGCCGGAGCGGCTTCGAGGGTTTCGCACCGGACGCCTGCCTGATCAATCGCTATGAGCCGGGCACGCGGCTCTCGCTGCACCAAGACCGCGACGAGGGCAACTACGATTGGCCGATCGTCTCGGTCTCGCTGGGCCTTCCGGCGGTGTTCCTGTTCGGTGGACCGAAGCGCTCCGACAAGGCGCAGCGTGTGCCGCTCGCGCACGGCGACGTGGTGGTGTGGGGCGGGCCTTCTCGGCTGCATTACCACGGTGTGCTGCCGGTGAAGGAGGGCGTGCATCCCTCGACGGGTGCCTGCCGCATCAACTTGACTTTTCGTCGAGCGAGTTGATCTGCTCACGGCATGGCGAGCATGAGCCCTCGGAGATGAATTGACTCGCGGTGCGCCCACAAGGGCAATCGAATGCGAGAAGCAAGCAGGTCAGGCGGGCGGCTGGATGTCGTACGAGATGCGACCCGCTGGCAAGTAGAACAGTGCGATCACGGCGCCGCCCTTGGCTTCGGGATAGTGATGGCTCCCCGGCGGCGGCGCGGTCCAGCCGCCGTAGCACCACCCGTTGGGACCGGCGAGCGCCGCCCCATCGTTGAGCGGCACCACCATGTTGAACTCGCCGTAGGGGTGCGCGTGATAGTCGCCGCGGAAGCTGCCCTCCGCGTTGCCCTGGTCGTTGCCGGTGCTGTCCATGTAGACGGCCGTGATGCTGAAGCCCAACGTTTCCGGCGTGGCCACGCTGATGCGGCTGCGGCGGTAGCGTTTCCCCTGGATCTCGACGTTGGCAGCCCAGCCGTCGCGCACGCCGGCCTTTACCAGCGCCGCGAGCCGCTCGTAGAGCGGGCTACCTGGGCCGTGCGTGGCGTTCAGCCATTGTTCCACCTCGCTGCCTGCGGTCATGTTCTTGATCTCATCGAGAAAAGGCAGGCTGGTCGCGATGAGTTCTTCCTGGTCGGTCATGGCGTGTTTTTCCTTTCGTTGTTACTCGTCGGCCTTGAAACCCGATGCCGCGACGATCGGCTTCCACCGCTCACGCTCGGCGGCCATGGCTTGCGTGTACTGGGCCGGTCCGACGTAGGCAGCTTCCAGGCCGATCTGTTCCAGTCCGCCGAGCAGCGCCTTGTCCCCCGCAGCGGTCCGGGTCGCGGCCGCCAGCGCGGCGATGACATCGTCCGGCGTGGCGGCCGGCGCGAACAGGCCGTAGCTTTCAACGCCCACGACAGGCGCGAAGCCTTGTTCGGCGAAAGTGGGAACGTCCTTGAGAAAACGGGAGCGCCGCTCGCTGCTCACCGCCAGCAGCCGCAACTTGCCGCTGCCCAGGTACTGCAGGAAGTCGCCGACGAAGCCGAAGTAGGCAGGCACCTGTCCGCCCAGCAAGTCCTGCAGGGCCGGTGCGGAGCCGCGATAGGGCACATGGGCCAACGGAACGCCCGCGGCCTCGGAGAAGCGGAAGCCGAGGAACTGGGCCAGCGATCCGGCGGCGGGCGAGGCGTAGCTCCGGCTGGCCTCGTTCGCCTTCAGCCACCGGACATAGCCGGCCAGCGTGCGCACGTCGGCGGGGACCGCCGTGCTGATCGCCAGCACGCAGGTGGAAGAAGCCAGCGCCGCAACCGGGCGAAGGTCGCGCACCGGGTCGTACGACAGGCGCGTATAGACATGCGGGTAGATCGTCATCGCGGACGTCTGGGTGCACAGCACGACACTGCCGTCCGCGCGCTCCCGTTTCATCTGGGCCGTGGCGATGCGGCCTGCGGCTCCGGGGCGGTTGTCGACCAAGTAGGCCCGGTTCTGGGCCCGCCATGCCTCGGCCAGCCGTCGCGCGGTCTGGTCCATGGTGCCACCGGGCGGATACCCGACGACGATTCGGCCTGGCCCGTCGGGCTGCGCCCAGGCCGGAATCGCGAGCAGGGAAGGGACCGGCACGAGGCTGGCTACATACTTGGCGAACTGTCGCCGTGAGAGTTCGGTCATCGCGGGCTCCATCCGTTTCGGTGAGGCTTGAACATTGCCAGCGCAGCGCCGACGCAGGAAGCGACGAATCTGCAACCGCCACATGCACGAGGTGCAACATGACCACGAGAGCGCCGGCCGCGCTGAACGCGAGACGCATCGACCTGAACCTGCTGCGCGTTTTCGACGCCGTACGAGGACCGCAACCTGCTGCGCGCGGGCAAGCGGCTGCATCTGAGCCAGTCGGCGATCAGCCACGCGCTCGCACGCCTGCGCGAGGCGCTGCAGGACGAGCTCTTCGTGCGGACCCCCAAGGGCATGGAGCCGACTGCGCGCGCGCTGGCCATGGCACCTGCCTTGCGCGAGGCCTTGCGCAGCATTCACGACACGCTCGGCGTTCAGCCTTTCGATCCCGCGAGCACTGCGCGCAGTTTTGTCATTGCGGCCAATGACTACGTGAGCTCGGTGCTGCTGACGCAGCTGACCGCCTGCATGGGCGAGGGGGCACCGGCGATCGATCTGGTGGTGCGTCCTTCGACGCGGCTCGATCTGGCGGAGCAGATCGACGTTGGCCGCATCGACATTGCGCTCGGCGTCTTCGCCGAAGTTCCGGGCCGATTCCAGAGCGCACGCCTGTGGCTGCAGGAAGACGTGCTCGTCTTCCGGCGTGGACATGCGCTCGCGCGGCGGAAACCGCGCATCGCCGATCTCGCGGCCTTCCCGCTGCTGACCGTGTCGCTGGGCGGTCAGGAGGAGGGCGCGGTCAGCGGCTTCATTGCGGAGCGCGGCCTGGCGCGCCAGTCGGAGATGTTCGATCGCGCAGCGCTGGAGGACGCACTGGCGTCGGCCGGCTTGCGCCCGCGCTACCGGATTACCGTGCCGCACTCGCTTGCGGTGCCCGATCTGCTCGCCGGCAGCGACATGGTGTCGATCGTTCCGGCGCCGCTGGCGCAGGCCTTTGTCGCGCGTCGCGAACTGCTGGCCAGGGCGCTGCCCTATGCGTCCCAGCACGCCACCATGCGCGCCGTCTGGCACCGGCGTCACGAGCACGATCCGGCGCATGTCTGGCTCAGGGAGCAGCTCGCCCGGCTCGCCCTGTCGTTTCATGCATGAGCATCTTTCGCAATGTTCAGTGGATGCCGGCGCGGCGCTCGTGCACCATGGTGCCATGACGAAATCTGATCCCGTGGTGGCCGAGAACGGCGACGTCGCCGGCATCGTGGATTCGGTGATCCGGTCGCGAAGAGCCGTGCGCGCCTTCAGGCAGACACCTGTTGGGCGCGCCGTGGTGGCGGACATCCTCAGCGTCGCGCGCTGCGCGCCGAGCAACTCCAACTCACAGCCCTGGAGGGTGCATGTGCTGGAGGGCGAGCCCAAGCGGCGCCTGAGCGAAGCGCTCATCGAGGCACACGAGCGCAACGAGCTGCCGCCGTCGGCGCATTTCCCCGCCGATCTGCCGGCGGAGTGCGCGGCGCGGCAGGCCGATTTCGGCGCCCGCTACTACGCCGCGCTGGGAATCGATCGCGCGGACCTGCCGGCACGCTATCGGCAGTCCGGGCGCAACCTTTGTTTCTTCGATGCGCCTGTGGGGCTGATCTTCACCATCGACAGCAGGCTGACCCGCCACAGCTGGGCCGACTACGGGATGTTTCTGCAGAACATCATGATCGCCGCGAGGGCGCGGGGGCTCGATACCTGCCCGCAGGTCTCCTTTGTGCGCTACGAGCCGGTCATCTCGCAGTTCCTCGGGCTGCCGGCCACGCAGGCGCTGGTGTGCGGAATGTCCCTTGGCTATGCGGACGTGGAGGCGGAGGTTAACGACCTCGGAATGCCCAGGGAAGCGGTCGACGACTTCACGGTGTTCTGGCGCTAGGGGGCCACTCAGGCCGCGAAGACGGCTCCCAGCGATCCGGCGTGGTCGCGACCAGGCTCTTGAGGTCGGTCCAGGGCCTGGCGCCCGGCACCGTGGAGGCGCCCGTCACCGCCGCCTGCGCGAAGGCAATCATGCGCTGCTGCAGGTAACGCTGGTCCTCCGGGTCCCAGGTCTCGATCGAATGCGGGCCGCGCGCCACCACGATCTCCTTGAGGCCACGGATGCGGTCGTAGGCAGCGATGGTGCCCTCCAGGCTCTCGGCGCGGTCCCACAGGCCCTTGCCGAAGAACGCGGCCGGCCAGTGCACCATGCCCGCGAGCGTGGCCGAGTTGGGATAGAAGGCGATGTGATGCTCGGCCGCCATGCCGCCGAGGAACAGGTTGCGGTCCTTCAGGTCGGGCGCGGCCGGCACGTAGCCCGCGCCGCTCGCGAAGGAGGCGAGCAGGATCGCGCCCTTGATGTTCGTGTAGCCCTTGGGCGGCGTGCAGGTCACGGCCGGCATGTCGTAGCTGCAGGACTCGACGAAGTTCTTCGTCATTGCCCAGGCGGCGGACATGGAGCCGCGGGAGTAGCCGCCGAGCAGGATCGGGATCTGCCTGGCCTTCATGCCGGCCAGTAGCCGGCCGCCTGCTGCGCTGCCTTCGATCAACTGGCCTGAGGGCGTGAGCATGCGCAGGCCCAGGCCGCTTTCCAACTGCTCGAGCACGCGGAACACGTCCTCGCCCTGTTCCAGCGTGTGGGTGTCGCTGAAGCCGCCGGATATGCCCTCGCCTCGGCGGTCATAGGCCAGCACGTCGAAGCCGGCGGCGTTCAGCGCCTGCAGGTTCTCGCGCCACCAGCGCTGGCCCATCGTCTCCGTGGTGGCGTTGGGGAAGGTGATGGCGATGGTCCGGCCGGTGGCGGCATCAATGCGGTAGGCGCGCTCGTCCGGGTGCTGGATGGCCGTCATCTGCCCGCCGCCGCCGTTGGCCATGATCGCCAGCGCGCGCAGGCGGCCGCCCCGGCCGTCGTCCACGCCCGCGCCTTCGATGTACCAGCCGCGAAGCTTGATGGGGTCCTGCATCTCCAGGGCGATTCGTTCGAAGGTGTCGCGCGGCGCGCTGAACTCGACGGTGTAGGTGCGCGGCTCGGCCTGCGCGATCGATTCGCGGTAGGGCGCCTTCGCGAAGAAGGCGGGACGCCGGATCTGGCGCAGGTCGACGTCGCCCTCGGGGTCGATCCGCCCGGATGGATCGACCACGCCCGTGGAGCGCGTGGCGCGCTCCTTGTTGGGCGGCAGCCAGCGCTGCATCTGGGCATCGATGCGCCGAAAGCAGGCGGCGTCGGCCTTGCAGGAATGCCAGCGCGCCTTGAGCCTGGCGTCGGTGAATTCATCGACGTAGTAGTCGCGGCCCTCGTAGTTCGGCGGTGGGCGGTTTGCGCTCGGGAGCAGGGGGACGCAGACGGTCTTGCCGTTCCCGCTCGGCAACAGGTAGCCCGGCAGCATCGCGTTGCGGTCGGTGCCCACGTGCGCCTGGCAGTCGGTGCGTGGCGGTTCGGCGCGGGACGACGCGCCATCGCTGCCGGGGAGGGCGCAGCCGGCCACGACGAGCAGCGCCAGTGCTGCGCTTCTTCGAAGCTGCTCCGCCGGCGGGCGGTGCATGGATCGGCAGCGGGCTGCGTGGAGCACGCCGGCATGATGCACCGCTGCGCCAGGCTTCGACAAGTGCGCGCGCTACTTGATTTGCTCTGCTTACGGCAGGCGCCTTAAGCTGCAATGAGCTTTTGCACCAATTCCGCCGTGGTCGCCGCGGCGTACTTGCGCATCAGCCGCGCGCGATGGATCTCGACCGTGCGATGGCTGATGCCCAGCGCCCGCCCGATCTCCTTCGACGTCAGGCCCTTCATCAACTGTGCCGCCACCTCGCGCTCGCGCGGCGTGAGCTCGGCCTTGCCCGCGCGGCGCGAGCCCAGGTCCTCGAAGGTCCAGATGCCGGCCTCGTGCGGCGCCGCGCGGTTGAGCGCCTGGCCGCTCACGTGGCACCAGAAGGTCTCGCCTGCAAAGGCGCCGTGCAGGCCGCCGACGCGCCGCATCATGCGGTTGTCGGCGTAGCGGCCACTGGCGTTGAGGATCGGCTCCATGCGCTTGCCGATGCGCTCGAATTCGGCGACGCTCGGGTAGAGCACACGGAACGACTCGCCAATCAGCACGTCGCGCGTGGCGCCGAACATCTCGCACAGCCTCGCATTGCAATCGACGATGATGCGGTGGCGCGACAGCACCATGCCCACCGGCGCCTCCTCGAAGGCGAGCCGATAGTCGATGGCGGCAAGGGCGGTGTCCGGTGTCTCCATTACGAAATACTACGTATGCGCATACGTAGTATCGTCCGGGTTGTCCATCAACCCCCATTTCCGAACGAGGAATCATGGCGAACAAGATCTATCCCTCTGCCGATGCGGCGCTCAAAGGTGTCGTCGCCGATGGCCAGACGCTCGCGGTCGGCGGCTTCGGCCTGTGCGGCATTCCCGAGGCCCTGATCGATGCTCTGCACGACTCGGGCGTCAAGAACCTGACCTGCATCTCCAACAACGCCGGCGTCGACGGCTTCGGCCTCGGCAAGCTGCTGGAGACGCGGCAGATCAAGAAAATGATCGCGAGCTACGTGGGCGAGAACAAGGAGTTCGAGCGGCAGTACCTGGCCAACGAGCTCGAGCTCGAGTTCACGCCCCAGGGCACGCTGGCCGAGAAGCTGCGCGCCGGCGGCGCGGGCATCCCGGCCTTCTTCACCAAGACCGGCGTCGGCACGCTGGTGGCTGAGGGCAAGGAACTGCGCGAGTTCGACGGCGAGACCTACGTGATGGAGCGTTCGCTGGTGTCCGACGTGGCGCTGGTCAAGGCGGACGTCGCCGACAAGTCCGGCAACCTGCGCTTTCGCCTGACGGCGCGCAACTTCAATCCGGCCGTAGCAATGGCCGGCAAGCTCTGCATTGTCGAGGTCGAGAAGATCGTCGAAATCGGCGAACTGGCGCCCGACGACATTCACCTGCCGGGCATCTACGTGCATCGCATCGTGCTCAATGCCCATCCCGAGAAGCGGATCGAGAAGCGCACCGTGAGCGCTGCGGTCGACGTGGCCGCCGCCAAGGTCGAAGCGCAGGCAGCCATCGCGCAGGCAGCCGCCGGCAGCGAGGTGCCGGCTCCCGTCAAGAACAGCAAAGGAAACTGACATGCCCTGGACCCAAGACCAGATGGCGGCACGCGCCGCCCAGGAGCTGGAAGACGGCTTCTACGTGAACCTCGGCATCGGCATCCCCACGCTGGTGGCCAACTTCGTCGGCGACAAGGAGGTCTGGCTGCAGAGCGAGAACGGCATGCTGGGCATCGGTCCCTTCCCGACCGAGGACCAGGTCGACGCCGACCTGATCAACGCCGGCAAGCAAACCGTGACCACGCTGCCGGGATCGGCGATCTTCGGCAGCCACGACAGCTTCGCGATGATCCGCGGCGGCAAGATCAACCTTTCGATCCTGGGCGCCATGCAGGTCAGCGCCAAGGGCGACCTCGCCAACTGGATGATCCCGGGCAAGATGGTCAAGGGCATGGGCGGCGCCATGGACCTGGTGGCCGGCGTGAAGCGCGTGATCGTGCTGATGGAGCATGTGGCGCGCAAGAAGGATGGCACCGAGGATCTCAAGATTCTCGAGGAGTGCACCCTTCCGCTAACGGGCGTGGGCGTGGTGGACCGCATCATCACCGACCTGGCCGTGTTGGACGTTACGCCCGAGGGCCTGAAGGTGGTCGAGCTTGCCGACGGCGTCACCTTCGAGGCGTTGCAGGCGAAGACCGGCGTCAAGCTCCTGCACTAGTCCTTGCGGGAAGGGGCACTGCCCCTCGAATGCGCGCCCTCCGAGCTCATCCATGTGCCCATCGAAAGATGGCGGCAGGCATCGCCGATGGCCTACAGCATCGGCTGCGCGCGCTCTGCACATTGCTCCCATCACATCACTTTGGAGCAAGACATGATGCATTCGACGACGCGGACTTTGGCCATCGCTGCAGTCGCAGCGGCCGGCTTGATGGTTCAGGTTGACACGGGCGCTCAGCAGCAGCAACCGCGTGCCGGCACCGGCAGTGCGGCGGCAAATGCGAAGGGAGCTACGTCCAAGCTCAGCAGCGGGGACGCGGGCATGTTGCGCGACATCGCGCAGGCCAACATGGCGGAGATCGAGATCGGGCGCGTCGCGTTGGAAAAATCCCAGAACGCAGACGTGAAGAAGTTCGCGCAGATGATGGTGGACGATCACACGAAGGGCCTGGCGGACGTAAAGGAGCTGGCAAGCGCAAAGGGTGCCGAGCTGCCGGACGGGCCGGACGCAAAGCACAAGGCCAACATGGTCGAGTTCAAGACGATCAAGGGCGATACCTTTGACAGCCAGTACATGAAGCACGCCGGCGTGGGGGACCACGAGGCGACGCTCAAGCTGCTCAAGAAGACGCAGGCGCAAGCGGCCGACGCGGACCTGAAAGCTCTGGCGACCAAGATGATGCCCGTCGTGGAAGAGCACCTGAAGCACGCGCAAGGCATGGCGAAGAAGTAGCGCATCGTTTTCACGCTGCTCGCAGTTGCTGAAGCGGCCGGTGCCTTGCCTCGCAGAGCAGGCCGGCAAGGCGTTTTCCGGGGTGGAATCGGGTAATACGCGTCGCCATCGTTGCTCGGGTACTCGCGGGTGATGCTCGTGCGGGGATGCTCCTGGCCGGTCGTCCTCGTCGGTCCGCGTGGGGACCGGGAAAGTTACCGATCGGTCGAGCAGGGCCGCATCGCGCCCCCACTGCTTGCCGGTGTAGCCCTCGAAGAACTTGCGGTAGAGCTTTTCGCCCACCCGGCTGATCACGACGTCGCGCGAACTCTTGTCGATCCCGGGCGACGCGCGCTCGGCGAGGAAGCGCTGCGCACCTGCGGCGTCAAGCTGAAGGCCGAAGAGGCCATTGACCCGCGAATCCGCCGCCGACGATCAGGAAGTCGTAGGCGCGCGCGGTTGCGCATGCAAGAGAAATTGGTTTGGAGGTCATGGCTGGGTCTGAGGGGAGGTGACTCAGCCATGAGTGGCAACCGGTGTGCCTGGCGCCCGCGGGGCACGATCGCGCCGGCAGTCCGTCGGGCGATCGTCGAGCCTCAGCGCGAGAGGGCGGCCACGATCATTGAAAGACTGAAGCTGGAGAAGGTCATGGACAGGGCGACGAGGAGGATCTGGGTCTTGCGCGAGAGCTTGTGCCAGATCTCGACAGACCGGGTGGCGGTTTGGCGTAACACGAATTGCAGGGAGGCAGAAAGGCGGGCCTTTTCGGGCCGCAGGTGATGCAGGGGCTGAAGGCCGGAGTGCAGGTTTTCCAGCGAGGTCGCAGCGGCTGAGCTCATGACAAATCTCCGATCAGTGGGGCGCCGGACAGCAATTCATCTCTTTCCGGCGCATGAACGAAGTATTTGGTTTCCACGTTTTTGGCACATCGCCCAGAGGAGCCAGTTCAGGCTGGACGGAGGGCCAAGGCGCAAGGGCCATGGTCCAGGCCGAGGTTCAAGCCGGCGATGATCCCGCAGCAGCCGGTGTGAAACCTGTCACGAGTTGCATGGGCTCGGCCCCGATATTGACCACCTGGCTGTCGATGCCCGCGGGCAGCACCAGGCTGCAGGGGGCGTGAAAGCGTTGAGCCGCCCCATCGACCACGAGCTTGCCGTGGCCGGTGAGCACCAGCACGACCCGGGCACATTCAATGGGCTGGAGGTCGACGCGTGCATCGATGTCGAGGACTTCGATCCAGAGCTCGAAAGGCGCAAAGCCCAGGCCTTGATGGGCCGCGGCAAAGCGTTGCCGCCCTTCGGCGTGAAGACGAGGCAGGCTGGAGTGGTCGATGACATGCATGATCTGATGCTGTGACTGGCGCACCGTCATCGCGGGGCGCGTTGGATGCTCTTGAGGTAGTGCCAGTGTTCCCGCTCCGGCCCTTGATGCCTAGGCCAATCAAGAGCCAATGGCGAGCCAATGGGCCCCTCCAAAGGTGCCGCCTTGGCTCCATAGCCGGCCAAGGGGACCCGGGGAACGAGGCTGCCAGGTGAGCAAGCCGCGGTTTCAGTCGGTGCCGGCGAGTAGCAAACGAGGCTTGCACGTCCCGCCAAGCGGCCGAGCCGTGGCGGGTCAGGGCTGCGGCGGCAGCAGGACCCCCCGCTGCGCTTCCACCGTCTCCCGCAGGAAGCTCCAGACCGCTTGCATCCGCGCCAGGTGCTTGCTCTCGGCTGGCATCGAGATCCAGAACGTGCGCGTGAAGTTCGCTTCGTCCGGCAGCACGGTCCGCAGCCGCGAATCGCGCCCGGCAAGGAAGGCGGGCAGCACCGCGATACCCGTGCCGGCTGCCGCTGCCTGGTGCTGTGCCAGGATGCTGGTGCTGCGCAGCGCGAACGCGTCGGGCCGGTACAGCTCGTCGAGGTATTGCAGCTCCTTGCTGAAGAGCAGGTCGTCCACGTAGCTGATGAAAGTGTGGCCGCGCAGGTCTTCGCGCGTGGCAATGCGCGGATGGGAATCCAGGTAGTCGGCCGAGGCATACAGGCGCAGCACGTAGTCGGTCAGTTTGCTCACCATGACGGGCCCACGCGCAGGGCGTTCCAGCGAGATCACGATGTCCGCCTCGCGCCGGGACAGGTGCACCAGCCGCGGCATCGCCAGCAGGTCGATCACCAGCCTGGGATGCTGCTGCGCAAATCGCGCCAGCTCCGGCGCGAGCACCACCGTGCCGAAACCTTCGGTGACGCCGATGCGCACCAGCCCCGACAAGCCCTCCTGCGCAGCCGGCGTCGCGCTCTCGATTGTGAGGAAGGCCCCTTCCATGGCCTCGACCTGCGGCTGCAGCCGCCGCCCGGCTTCCGTCAGCCTGTGGCCTCCTGCCTCGCGGGCGAAAAGGGCGGTGCCGATCTCTTTCTCGAGTGCCTGAATGCGCCGCGCCACGGTCGTGTGATCGACAGCCAGCCTGCGCGCCGCGCTGACCAGCGTGCCGCTGCGGGCCAGCTCGAGGAAGAAGCGAAGGTTGTCCCAGTCCATGCGTTGCGATTATGCAGATCGTCGGTGCACATTTGTCTATTGCCATCGCAAAAGTGCAAAGCTAGCATCGGATCATTGAAGGCTTAAACCGGAGACAAACCCATGGATGCCACCACCACGCCCGCGACGCAGGTCGCCACCGTCAAGCTGCTCATCGGCGGCAAGTTCGTCGACTCGAAGACGAGTGAATGGCGCGACGTCGTCAACCCCGCGACCCAGGAGGTGCTGGCCCGCGTGCCCTTTGCAACGCAGGCCGAGGTCGACGCCGCCGTGTCCTCGGCGCAGGACGCGTTCAAGACCTGGCGCAAGACCGCCATCGGCGCACGCGCACGCATCTTCCTCAAATACCAGCAGCTGATCCGCGAGCACATGGGCGAGCTGGCCGCCATCCTCACGGCCGAGCAGGGCAAGACCCTCCCGGACGCCGAGGGCGACGTGTTCCGCGGCCTCGAGGTGGTCGAGCATGCCGCCGGCATCGGCAACCTGCAGCTGGGCGAGATGGCCAACAACGTCGCGGGTGGCGTCGACACGTATACGCTGCTGCAGCCGCTGGGCGTGTGCGCGGGCATCACGCCTTTCAATTTCCCGGCCATGATCCCGCTGTGGATGTTCCCGATGGCCATCGTCACCGGCAATACCTTCGTGCTCAAGCCGTCGGAGCAGGACCCGATGGTGACGATGCGCCTCGCCGAGCTGGCACTGGAAGCCGGAGTTCCGCCGGGCGTGCTCAACGTCGTGCATGGCGGCGAGGCGGTGGTCAACGCGATCTGCGACCACAAGGACATCAAGGCGATCTCCTTCGTCGGGTCGACCAAGGTCGGCACCCACGTCTACAACCGCGCCACGCTGGCCGGCAAGCGCGTGCAATGCATGATGGGCGCAAAGAACCACGCCATCGTCATGCCCGATGCGCACAAGGACCAGTCGCTCAACGCCCTCGTCGGCGCGAGCTTCGGCGCGGCGGGGCAGCGCTGCATGGCAGTGTCGGTTGCGGTGCTGGTGGGGGATGCGCGCAAGTGGATTCCCGAGCTCGTCGAAAAGGCGAAGACGCTGAAGATCGGCGCCGGAACGGAGAAGGGCGTCGACGTCGGTCCGCTGGTCTCGTGCGCGGCGTACGAACGCGTTACCGGCCTGATCGAGCGCGGCGTGGCCGAGGGCGCCAAGCTCGAACTCGACGGCCGCAAGCCCGCGGTGCCTGGCTACGAGAAGGGCAATTTCGTGGGCCCGACCATCTTCTCCGGCGTGAAGCCGGGCATGACGATCTACGACCAGGAGGTCTTCGGCCCCGTGCTGTGCGTGGCGGGTGCCGAGAGCATCGACGAAGCGATCGAGATGATCAACGCCAACCCCAACGGCAACGGCACCGCGATCTTCACGCAATCGGGCGCAGCGGCGCGGCGCTTCCAGGAAGACATCGATGTAGGCCAGGTGGGCATCAACGTGCCGATCCCGGTGCCGGTGCCGATGTTCTCCTTCACCGGCTCGCGCGCGTCGAAGCTCGGCGACCTCGGGCCCTACGGCAAGCAGGTGGTGCTGTTCTACACGCAGACCAAGACCGTCACGGCGCGCTGGTTCGACGATGCCACGGCGCATGGCCTCAACACCACCATCAGCCTGAAGTAATCTAGGCTGCATGGACTTCGAACTTTCCGAGGAACAGCGCGCTTTCGCCAACACGGCGCGTGAGTTCGCGCTGGCCGAGTTCGCCCCGCATGCCGCGCAGTGGGATGCGGAAGCCATCTTCCCGAAAGAGGCCATCGCGAAGGCAGGCGAGCTGGGCTTCTGTGGCTTGTATGCCCCGGAGCGCATCGGGGGACTGGCCCTGCCGCGCCTCGATGCGACGCTGGTGTTCGACGAAATGGCCGCGGTCGATCCGTCGACCACCGCCTTCATCACCATCCACAACATGGCCACGTGGATGCTCGGCACCTGGGGCACCCCGGCCGTGTGCGAGCGCTGGGGCGCCGACCTGACCAGCGGGCGCAAGCTGGCGTCCTACTGCCTGACAGAGCCCGGCGCTGGCTCGGATGCCGGCGCGCTCAAGACCCGCGCCGAGCTGCAGGGCGGCGAGTACGTGCTGAACGGCAACAAGGCTTTCATCTCGGGCGCAGGGGCCACCGACGTGCTGGTGCTCATGGCCCGCACCGGCGGCGGCGGCGCTGGCGGCATTTCCGCACTGGCGGTGCCGGCCGATGCGCCCGGCATCAGCTACGGCAAGAAGGAACACAAGATGGGCTGGAACAGCCAGCCCACCCGCACCATCAGCTTCGACAACGTGCGCATCCCTGCGGAAAACCTGCTGGGCAGCGAAGGCGAAGGTTTCCGTATCGCCATGAAGGGACTGGATGGCGGCCGCATCAACATCGCGACCTGCTCGGTCGGGGCAGCGCAGGGTGCCCTCGACGCCGCGCGGCGCTACCTGCACGAGCGCCAGCAGTTCGGCAAGCCGCTCGCCAGCTTCCAGGCCCTGCAGTTCAAGCTGGCCGACATGGCAACCGAGCTGGTGGCCGCGCGCCAGATGGTGCGCCTGGCGGCGAGCAAGCTCGACGCGGGGCACGCCGATGCCAGCACCTATTGCGCCATGGCCAAGCGTTTCGCCACCGACGCCGGCTTCAACGTCTGCAACGAGGCGCTGCAGCTGCACGGCGGCTACGGATACCTGAGCGAATTCCCGCTGGAGCGGCTGGTGCGCGATGCCCGCGTCCACCAGATCCTCGAAGGCACCAACGAAATCATGCGGGTCATCATCTCGCGCAAGTTGCTGGAGGGGGATGGCGACATCCGCTGAACCCTGCAATCCCAAATCGGACAACCGCCTTTCGCGAAACCCATGACAGACCCAGTAGTTCTCTTCGACGACATCAACACCGCAGGCGGCCAGCGTTTCGGCGTCGCAACGCTCAACGCGCCGGCGTCGCTCAACTCGCTGTCCGTGGCAATGGTGCGCCTGCTCACGCCGAAGTTGCGTGAATGGGCACAAGACCCTTCCGTGGCCGGCGTGCTGCTGCAGGCTACGGGCGAGAAAGCCTTCTGCGCCGGTGGCGACCTGAGGCAGCTCTACCAAACGCTCCTGGTGTGCGGCTCCGCACGCAACACCTATGCGGAGGACTTTTTTCGCGAGGAGTACGTACTCGATCACCTGATCCACACATTCCCCAAGCCCCTGCTGTGCTGGGGGCACGGCATCGTGATGGGCGGCGGCGTCGGCTTGATGTCGGGCGCCTCGCATCGGGTCGTGACGCCGCAGAGCCGCATCGCGATGCCCGAGATCAACATCGGTCTGTACCCCGACGTCGGCGGCAGCTGGTTCCTGCGGCGCATGCCGGGACGCGTCGGCCTGTTCCTGGCATTGACCGCGGCGCCGCTCAATGCGGCCGATGCGATCTTCTGCGGACTGGCGGACCTGGTCGTGCCGCAGGAGCGCAAGGCGCAGCTTTTGGAAGCCATCGCGGCGGCGAGCTGGCGCGTCGAGCCCGAGGCGGATCGGGCCACGCTCTCGCGCCTGCTCGCCCAGGCCGGGGAGGGCGCGGAACACTCGCCGTCGAAACTGCGCGAACATTTCGACGCCATCAACGAACTGATGGCGGGCGACGACCTGCTGGACATCGCAAAGCGGCTGCGCACGGTGGAGTCAGAGGATCCGTGGCTGCAGAGCGCGGCCCAGACCTTCACCAAGGGCTCGCCGAGCTCGGCCGCCGTGTCCTTCGCGCTGTGGCAGCGGGTGACCCGCATGTCGCTGGCCGAGGTGTTCCGCCTCGAGTACTGGGCCTCGCTGGGCTTTTGCGCGCACAAGGATTTCGCCGAGGGCATCCGGGCCCTGCTGATCGAGAAGGACCGCAACCCGAAGTGGAGCCCGGCCACGCTCGAGGAGATCACGCCGGACTTCATCGAGGACCACTTGAGGCCACGCGGCGAAATGCCACCTGCGCTCGCGGCGCTCACCTAGCGCAGACCCGCCCTCTGCGTCCGGTATTCGCATTCACAGGAGACAACAAATGAAAATCGCATTCATCGGCCTGGGCAACATGGGTGCTCCCATGGCCCACAACCTGCACAAGGCCGGCCACGTGCTGAGCGCTTTCGACCTTTCGCCCGATGCCTGCAGGAAGCTCGCTGCAGAGGGCGTACCCATCGCGCCCTCGGCCGCCGACTCGCTGGCAGGTGCCGAGGTGGTGATCAGCATGCTGCCCGCGAGCCAGCACGTCGAGTCGCTCTACTTCGGCAGCGAGGGCCAGCCCGGTCTGCTCGAGCGCGTTGCACCCGGCACGCTGGTGATCGACAGCAGCACCATTGCCGCGGCGACGTCCCGCAAGCTGGCGCAGGCCGGAGCCAAGCGGGGCATCGCGGTGCTCGACGCGCCGGTCTCTGGCGGCACCGGCGGCGCGATTGCGGGAACGCTGACCTTCATGGTGGGCGGCGCCGCGTCCGACCTCGAGCGTGCGCGGCCGGTGCTGGAGAAGATGGGCGCCAACATCTTCCATGCCGGCGAGCCCGGCGCGGGCCAGACCGCGAAGATCTGCAACAACATGCTGCTCGGGGTGCTGATGATCGGCACCTCGGAAGCCATTGCGCTGGGCGTTGCCAATGGCCTGGATCCCAAGGTGCTCTCGGAGATCATGCGCCGCAGTTCGGGCGGCAACTGGGCGCTCGAAAAGTACAACCCGCTGCCGGGGGTGATGGAAAACTCGCCGGCGTCCAAGGGCTACGCGGGTGGCTTCGGCACCGACCTGATGCTCAAGGACCTCGGCCTGGCGCAGGAGAACGCGGCGGCCGTTCGTGCCGCCACGCCGCTGGGCGGACTGGCGCGCAGCCTGTACGCGGCTCACAGCCTCGCCGGCCACGGGATGCTGGATTTCTCCAGCGTGATCAAGCTGGTTCAAAAGCCCGGCTGAAGCCCGGCGATCGACGCGGCCCGCTTGCGGCCTCAGTGTTTGCTTTTCGGTTTGCGGGCCGTCTTCTCGGCCTTTTCGAAGCTTTCCTCGCTCGGCGCGCCAGGCGAGCCTGGCTTGCGCATGTGCTCGCCGCTGCCGTGCTTGATCCGCTCCTGCTTGGCGTGGATGTTGGCGTACAGCCCCTTTCGCTTTGCCGGCATGTCGAAGCTCCTTAAATTACCTCGTGCCAAGTTAGGCTGCCCGTGGCAGCGCCTTGCACGCACCGGTCTCGTCGCTGCGTAGGACGATCCCCTCGAGCCGCGATGCGGGAACGCAACGCGCCCGGGCGCCAACAATTGCACGCCCGCCCGCTGTTACCTGCACGCCGCATCCTTCGGACGGCTGCGCGTGCGTGCGAGTGCCTACGATTTGGCCTTGCGCTCGCGCCCGCCGTCCCATGAAGCACTTCCATCGACTCCTCCGCTCCAAGCCTCGCCTGAGCCTCGCGCTCGTCCTCGCCTTCGCCGCACTCGCTGTCGCAGCGGTGTTCCTGCTGCTTCGAGCACCGGCCGTTCATCCATTGGATCGGCCTGCCCAGGCGATGCGCAGCACGCCGGAAGCCTGGACGGCCGTCGAGAAAGACGGTTCCGACCTGCTGCGCGACCTGCGTGCCGGGCACGTCGGCGCGCTGGGTCTGGCGCCGAACGCGCTTCTTGTCTCCACCACCCGGGGCGAGCGCTACTTCGTGGTCGACGCCCGCGGCTCCTTTGCAGCACTGGCCATCTCGCAGGCCCAGCAAGCCGACGCACGCCCTTTCCAGCTTGTCGTGCTGCCGGACAGCACGGTAGGTGCGCCTGCCGCGGACAGCCGTGCGCTCACGACGGCGCGCGACCTGGCGGCCATCTTCCTGCCGCTCTTCCTGCTCGCGCTCGTGGTCTACACCATGCGTGACTCGATCGGCGGCGGCGCAAAGCTGGTCGAGAAGCCCGCCGGCGTCGGCTTCGACGATGTGATCGGTGCCGGCGAGGCCAAGCATGCGCTGCAGGACATCGTCGACTACCTGAAGGACCCAAGCCGCTATCGCGCCATCGGGGCGCGCGCGCCGTGCGGCGTGCTCATGCTCGGCGGGCCCGGCGTCGGCAAGACGTTGCTCGCGAAAGCGCTCGCGGGCGAGTGCGGCGCGAACTTCATCGCGACCAACGGCAGCGAGTTCACGTCGAAGTTCTACGGCGTAGGCGTGCAAAAGGTCAAGAAACTCTTCGAAACCGCTCGCAAGAACGCGCCGTGCATCCTGTTCATCGACGAGCTGGACGGCATTTCCAAGCGCACTTCGTCCGGCGCCGGGCCCGCCGAATCGGAAAGCAACCGCATCATCAACCAGCTGCTCGTCGAGATGGACGGGTTCGAAGCGAATGAGGGCGTGATCGTGGTCGGCGCGACGAACCTGGAGGAGCATCTCGACGAGGCGCTGCTGCGCGAAGGCCGCTTCGACCGCCGTGTCCACGTCAAGCTGCCGGACGTGCGCGACCGCTGCGCGATCTTCCGCCTCTATACCGGCAAGCTGCGCACCGAAGGCTCCATCGATCACGAGCAGCTCGCCCGGCTGACCACCGGCCTGTCGCCGGCCACCATCGCGCACATCGTCAATCATGCGGCGCTCGTGGCCGCGCGCGGCGGCAGCCGGGCCGTCGCGATGACCCACTTGATGGAAGCCATCGAGACGACACGCATCGGGGAGCTCAACGGCGCGCAGCGCGCACTGGGCGAGCGCGAGCGCCGCTACATCGCCGTACACGAAGCCGGGCATGCGCTGGTCTCGGCGGTGCTGGGCTACGGCAAGGTCGAGAAGGTCACCATCCTGCCCCGCGGCGGCGCGCTGGGGGTCACGCTCGTCACGCAGGAGGAAGACCAGACGCTGGTGCTCAAGAGCGACATGGAAAAACACATCCAGATGCTGCTCGGCGGGCGCAATGCCGAGCTGGCGGTGTTCGACGAGGCGTCGAGCGGGGCCAGCCAGGACCTCCAGCAGGCCTCCAGGCTTGCGCTCGACATGGTCGGGCGCTACGGGTTCGGCCAGGATGGCGCGCTCTTCAGCATCGGCGCGCTGCCGGCACAGCATGCCTCCCGGCAGATCTCGGCAGCTGTGCGCCAGGCCAACCAGCTGCTCGAAACCCTGAACCTCCAGTGCCAGCATGTTCTGCGCGCTCACCGCCGGGCGCTTGACGCGCTGACCGAGGAGCTGCTGGCGCAAGAGACGGTACCCGGCGCTCGGGTGCTGGAACTTGTCGGCGCGCGCGGGCCGACTCCGTCGGCCAGCATCATGCCGGCGCCGCACAAGGCACCGCCGTGGAAGCTGACGATGGAGCTGCAACCCGCCTGCAGCGCAGGTTGTCCGACCAGCAATTCCGCAAACCCGGCCGGCAACGTCTTTCCCTGAAAGAGGCGCAGTAGTTCCTCGGGCTGCCGCGAACTGGACAGCTGTCAAAAAACCTCGGGAAGGACATCGCCAGTCAGGTTGGCGCAAAGCACCGCGTGCTATCCTTTTTCGAAGCTGGCTACCTGTTCCAACCATCCTCGGCCATGGCTTCACAACGCGAAAAGCAGGCGGATCGTGTGCCGCGTACACGCGTGGACAAGTTCGCCGAGCGGCGCGCCGAACTTGGCGAGGCCGCGCTGCAGACGCTTGCCACCTTGGGCTACGCCCGCACCAGCCTCCGTGAGATCGCGCAGAACTCGGAGTTCTCGCACGGCGTGCTGCACTACTACTTCAGCGACAAGGTCGACCTGATCGTCTGCAGCGTGCGCCAGTACAAGGCGCGCTGCGTCACGCGCTACGACCGCGTGACGGCGGACGCCGCCAGCTACGACGAGATGATGGAAGGATTCCTGCGTGCCTTGGGCGATACGCTGCGCGGCGAGGCCCACATGCATCGCCTGTGGTACGACCTGCGAGCCCAGGCCTTGTTCATGGAGGCCTTCCGCGCCGACGTGGCTGCCATCGACAAGAGCCTGGAAAACATGGTCATGCGCGTCATGAGACGCTTCTCGGAGTTGGCGGGGGTGCCGCTGGCGTTGTCTCCCGCCGTGCTTTACGCCTTGTTCGATGGGCTCTTCCAGCATTACCTGCTGCGCCACTTGTCGGGCGCCGAGGATGCCGTCGAAGCCTTGCAGGCGGATGCGCGCAGCGCCGTCGACGCGCTGTTCGGCGTGACCGAGCACGTCGGCTAGAGCACGCAGGCAGGCTTCGGCCTAGTAGCCCAGTTGCAGCGGGTTGCGGCGCGCCACGTCGCGCCGTGTCTGATCGCGGACGGCGTCGCAGTGCGGGTGCTTGTAGTACTGCGCCTTGGCGCACTGCGCGGCTTCGCAGCGCGCCGCTGCGATGAAGTTGAGATGCGCGCAAGCGGGTCGCGGGTCGGCCGCGCTCGAGCGCGCGACCACCTTGCGCGACTCTTCCGAACGCACGGCCTGCGCATCGTTGCCGCGGCGCGGCGGCGGCGCCACTTGCACCAGTTCGCCCTGGACGGGCCCAGGCGCGACCAGACTCTCGGTGGGGCCCAGCGCCTCCGCAGGGCGCACCGGTTCGGAGACCGGGAGCCTCTCGTGGTCGGCGGGCGCGAGGGGGATTGCGCCGGCGTTCAGCTGCGTCGGCGCTGGCGCCGCGGCGGCCACCGCCGCCGGGGGGGCAGGGGAGTGATTCAACGGGACCTTGCGGGTCACATAGGCATACCAGCTGACGAAGACCGTGGTGATCACCACCGACAGCACGGCGAAGCGGATCCAGAAAGCGCGTGTCTCGATCGGCAGCATGCCTGGCGTTTCCGTCGCCAGCGGCGGCGTCGCGTGCGGCACCCGCAGCGCTTTCATGGTCTGGAGCGCGGACGGGCCGGTGGCGGCGTAGGAGGGCAGTTTTGCCGCGCAGCCCTTGCAGAATTTGGCGCTCTCGCGGTTCCCGGTCCCGCATTGGTCGCAGACCACAGGCATGTCAGATCTCCCGGCCGAGGCCCCGGGCGGCGAGCAGGGCCTTGAGCCGCCGCACTTCGTGCTCGAGGTCGAGGATCAACGCCGCCGCGTCGAGGCCGACTCCGAAATCGCGCTCCAGCCGGCGCGCATCGAGCGCGCGTTGCAGGTCGGCACTGTGGAAGCACCAGTCGTCCGGGCCTTCTGCAGGGCCGCGCACCTCGATGATGCCGATCTCGACCAGCTGAATGACCCAGGTGATCTCTGCGCCGCAGGCATGGGCGAGTTCGCCGGCGCGCAGCGGATGGGCGTTGCCCAGGGGGAGGGTGTCGAAGGATGGACCGGGCATGGCGTCAGACTCCCAGATGGCGCCGCGGATCGAAAGGGGCGGCCTGTGCCAACTGTTCGTAGGCTTTGCGCGCGACCTCGGTCTGGGCCGGCGGGAGCGCGATCTCCAGCAGCAGGTAAAGGTCGCCCGCCTGCTGGCCCGCCAGGCCGCGCCCCTTGAGCCGCAGCTTGAGGCCGTTTCGCGCGTTGGGCGGCACGGTCACCTCGACCACGCCGCCGCCGGGTGTGGGCACCTTCACCTGTGCGCCGAGCGCGGCCTCGGTGGGCGTGACCGGCAGTGTCATGTAGAGGTCGCGGCCCTCGACGCGGTAGAGCTTGTGCGGCGCGAGACGCACCTCGAGGTACAGGTCGCCCGCGGGCTCGCCGCCATGACCGGGCATGCCCTGGCCCGCCAGCCGGATGTACTGGCCGGGATGCACGCCCGGCGGGATCTTCACGGCGAGCGTGCGGGTCTTCCATTGAGGCTGGCCCTGGTCGTCGAGCTCCTGCGAGCGCAGGGTGATTTCGCGCTCGGCGCCTTTCAGGGCATCCTCCAGCGCGATCTCGATGGCCGCATGGTGGTCCTCGCCGCGGGCCCTGTATTGGCGGCGCTGCGCGCTGCGGCGCTCGGCGGCGCCGAAAAGAGAGGAGAAGAACTCGCTGAACTCGGCATGGTCCGCGGGTCCCTGGCCCGGGCCGCGGTGGAACTCGAAGCCCTCGTCCCAGCCCGGTGGCGGCTGAAAGCCCTCGCCCGGCCGGGCGCCGGCCGAGCGGCCGCTGGCGACCTGATCGGCCAGCGCGTCGTAGGCTGCGCGCTTTTCCTTGTCGCGCAGGACATCGTTGGCCTCGTTGATCTCGCGCATGCGCCGGTCGGCGTCAGGCTCCTTGCTGACGTCCGGGTGGTACTTGCGCGCGAGCTTGCGGTAAGCCTTGCGGATGTCCTCTTCCGTCGCGTTGCGCTCGACGCCGAGCGCTTGGTAATAGTCCTTGAAGTCCATGGCGATGATGGGCGGCTCGATGCCGTTCAGGCCAACGCGGCCCCACCATCCGAATGGTGCAGGAGCGGCCTCACCGCCCATGTAGGACCGCTTCGCCCGAAGTACAAGGGTTGCGCGTTGCCAAGCACGTTCGGGTCCGCCGCAATGCCAAGTGCCGCAACCAGGACGTGGAGCGAGCCGCCGTGGGCCACGATCAGCACCGGCGCGGGATGCGCCAGTGCCGCCTCCAGCGCGGCGCGCTTGCGCGTGACGAACTGGGGCAGGGTTTCGCCGCCCTCGGGTTCGCAGCTCCAGTCCAGTTCGGCGGAGGAGGTCCCGATCAGGGCGCCGAAGTCGCGTTCTCGCAGGCTGTCGAAGTGCTGCGGTACCTTGCCCAGACCGGCGGCGACCGTGCGGGCGGTATCGGAAGCGCGACGGGCATCGCTGCAGACCACGCTGCGGATCGGCTCGCCGGCCAGCCGTTCGGCGGCGCGCGCTGCCTGTGTCAGCCCGAGGGTGCTGAGCGGCGTGTCCACCGCTTGGAAGATCCGTTGCGCATTCCCCTCGGTCTGCCCGTGGCGCAGGAAATAGAAGTGGTCGCAGGCCGGCGCCAGCGGCTGGGCTTTGGCGAGTTCGATGAGTCGGGCAAGTCCGTTGTTCATGCAAGTCCTCAGGTGGTGGGGCCCTGGGTCAGGGCCACGGCGGACGGCTGCACCTGCTTCATCAGCTGAAGCGAGCGCTGTACCAATTGGCAGCCTGCATGCGCGAGGCCATGTCGAGCCTGTCGAGAATGCTGGCCACGTGGCGCTTGATGGTATGCGGACTCAGGTCCAGGCTCCGTGCAATCAGCTTGTTGCTCTGGCCTTGGGTCAGCAATGCGAGAACTTCGAGTTCCCGGCCGGTCAGGCCCGCATCGCGCCCGGTGGCTGCGACAGCCAACTCCTCCTGCGCGCCGGCCTTGAACTGCCGCGCGGTCTCCCGCCAGTGGTGCAGGATCTTCAGGCCTTCCTCGGTCGCCGCGTTTCCCCACGCGGCGAGCGACAGCTTCGTGAGCACCTGCGCGCCCATGAACAGGGCCTGCCCGACATTTCCGCTGGTGCGGATTCGTTCGATCAAGGGCGCCAACGCGCGCCAGGCTGCGCCGGGCGAACCATCGGCGAGCTCTGCGAGAGCCAGGCGAGTCCGGACCGTGCCGTCGACAAAGAGCGTATCGAGTACCGCCGAGCTGACCACCAGCGCACGAAGCCCCGTCAGTGCCTCGCCGATGCGCCCATCCTGAAATGCCAGCTGCGCGTCGAAGCTGTGGATGAGCATCTGCACGTCGGGTTTTTCGTTGCCGACCGCACGCCGCAGCACAGGCAGGTTCGTGCGCACGGTCGGCCAGTCTTCGATGGAAGCCGAGGCCACGATGATCACGATGAGGTACACGAGAGGCAGGTGGCTGGAGCGGTCGAGCAGGGAAAGAGCCGCGACCATGGCCTTGCAGGTCTCGCGCACCAGCTCTCTCTCGTCGCACGTCACCTGGTACATGGCCTTCAACGACAACAGCCGCAGGCGCAGGCCCGCGGGCTGGCCCAGCCATCGGGAGTCTTCTTCGATCCGCTGCAGTGCCGCCTCCGTCTCGGAGACCTTGCCTTGCCAGAGGAGCAGCCAGGCTTCCATCAGGTTCGCGGTGGCTTGCAGCGACCACCGCCCTTCGCCCGCTGCCGCCCGGGCGCCGTTGACCATGCGCTGGAGCTGTGCGCTCACCCCGGTACGGCTGATGAAGGTGTTGACCCTGTTCATGCATCGAAACCAGAGCTCGGCGCTGCCGCCCCGCTCGAGCATGTCGATCACCTTGGCAAGGCGCTGCCCGGGGCCGTCGGCGGGGCCGTGGTAGCCCTCGTACCAGAAAGAGAGCAACTCGCTGAGCGTCTCGGTTTCGAGATCCATGCGCCCGGCGCGCACGACCTGGCTCAAGCTCAGGGCATCGTCCGTGAAGCCGCAGAAAAACATGGCCAGCGCCTGCATCGCCCGCGCCCGCTGCGCGTCGTCGTGCCGCCCCAGTTCGTCGAATCCGTCGGCGGCATTCGCCATGTGCGAGCGTGCGGTGGCGTACTCGTAGCGCGGCCATGCGCACCAGCCCCGCACATAGGCCAGCAGCGGCGAGCTGGCCTGGATGTCGGGCGGAAACTGCTCGATGAGGCGGATCACCTGGGCGCCTTCGTCGCGGGCCAGCATGTCGGGCGTTGCGTCGGCCAGGCTCTGCTCAGCTTCATCCCACGCGCCTGCGCGCAGGTACGTGAGCGTGCGCCGCAGCGGATCTGCTTCGCCCTGCGCCGCGCGGCGCAGCAGCGTTGGCACTTCGGCGGGATAGACCCTGCGCAGCCGCTGTTCCAGAAAGTCGCGAAAGAGATCGTGCAGGCGCAGCGTCAGTTCCTCGCCTTCCAGTACCGAGCTGAACAGGCGTCGTCGCCCGATCTCATCGAGCCATTGAGCCGCCCGCGGGTCGCCGCTGATCTGCTGGCAACGCACTTGCGTGAGTTCGGAAAGCAACGAACAGCGCAGCAAAAATTCCTGCAGTTCACCCGGCAACTCTTCGAGCACTTCGGTGGCCAGGTATTCGAACAGGTAGCGGCGATCGTGGCGGAGGCCGGCGGGCGCCGTGGCGGCCGATTTGCCCGATGCGGCAAGGCTCAGGCTGAGCCCGGCGGCCCAGCCCTGGGTGCGGTCGTGCAGGCGCCTGGCCTCCTCGGGACCGTCCGACCCCGTGGCGTGGCGAAACAGGTCTTGCACTTCCTTCACCGAGAAGGCGAGGGCGGCCTCGTCGAACTCGGCCACTTCGCGCCGCGCCCGCCATCGGCCCAACGCCAGCGGGGGCTCCACGCGCGAGGCGATCACCAGCGTCCAGTTCGGCGGCAGGCCGTCCAGCAGGTGATTGAGGAACTCGAAGACGCGCGCGTCCGCGACGGCATGCAGGTCGTCCAGCACCAGAACGCCGCCACCCGGCGTGTCCGTGGCTTCAAGGGTATTGAGCAAGGCCGGCACCGCGTCGCGCAGGCGACCCTGGTCCACCAGCGTGAGCAAGGCTTCGGGTGCGAGCCGCCACGGAGGGTCCAGCGGCTCAAGCGCCTCGATCAGGTGGGACAGGAGCCGATGCAGATCGTCGTCCTCGTCGGCCGTGAGCCAGGCGAGGGCACTGCCCGCGGGCCGCCGCTGCAGCTGGCGCGACAGCGCGGCCGTCTTTCCGTAGCCCGCCGCCGCCACCAGAAGGACCAGGCGCCGGTTTGCCAGTGCTTCGCCGAGTTGCTCTTCGAGCTCGTAGCGCTCGATCAGTCCGCCGCGGAAATGGGGCGTCTGAATCTTGGCGCTGGCGTGGCTGACGGGTTGCATGGCGTGGGCATATGACTGTAAACGGTGGTTCACATCGCCCGGCGCGGCGCGAGGGCGTCAACCGGCAAAGCGCGTGCGGTACCAATTGGCTGCCTGCATGCGCGAGGCCAGGTCCAGCCGATCGAGGATGCGTGCGACATGGCGCTTGACGGTGTGCGGGCTCAAGTCCAGGGCTCGTGCGATGAGCTTGTTGCTCTGACCCTCGGCCAGCAGTGCGAGCACTTCGAGTTCCCGCGTGCTGAGGCTTGCAGTCTGCGGGCCTGCCGGGTCGTGTTGCTTCTTCTGGGCGCCGGCCTTGAAGCACCCCGCGACCTCGGTCCATTCACGCAAGGTGGCCAGTCCTCGCGTGGATGCATGCCCTTTCCAAGATGCTTGCAACAGTTCGTTGAGGCCTCTCGCGCCGGTGACCAGGACCTGCCCCGGACTACCGCTGGAGACGACCCCCTCGATCAGCGGCTCCAGTGCCCGCCACGCCGCTGCCGGCGACCCATCGGCCAGCTCTGCGAGAGCAAGCCATGTGCGGACCATGGCGTCGAGGAAACTCGTGTCGAACGCGGTGGACTTTTCGGCCAGTTCGCGCAGCGCTTCAAGCGCTTCATCGGTGCGCCCCTCCTGGAATGCGAGCCGCGCCTCGATGCAGCGCAAAAACATTCGCATGCACGGGCTCTCGTGGCCGACCTGGACCGCGAGTGAAGGCAAGTGCGTTCGCACGCCGGGCCAGTCCGCGATGGCGGCCGAGGCCCGCACGACGATGGACAGGTACTGCAGCGGCAGGTCGCTGGACGCGTCGAGCAATGCAGCACGCGCTGCCATGATGTCGCGCGTCTTGCGCACGGCGTCGGTGTCGTCGCAGATCAACTGGTAGTTGACCCTCAGCGTCAGCAGCCGGACGTGCAAGCCGACCGGCTGGCCGAGCCACTGGGCATCTTCTTCGATCTTCTGGAACGCGGCCTCCAGCTCGGCGAGCCTGCCGTGCCAGAGATGGAGCCAGGCGTCCATCAGGTTCGCGTCGACTTGCAAGGACCACTGGCCTTCTCCCGTGGCGGCCCTGGCGCCGTTGACCATGCGTCGGATCTGCTCGCTCACGCGGGGGCGGCTGCTGAACATGTTGACGCGGGGCATGCAGCGAAACCACAGCTCGGCGTGTGCGCCTTGTTCGAGCAGGTCGATCACCTTGGCAAGGTGATTGCCCGGTCCGTCGATGGGTCCGTGATGCCCCTCGTCCCAGAAGTCGAACAGTTCGGTGAGCGTCTCGGTTTCGAGATCCATGGGCCGGGAGCGAACGGCCTGGCTCAAGTGTCGGGCTTCCGCCATGTGGGCGCAGAAGAACATCGCCAGGGCCTGCATCGCCCGCGCGCGTTGCGCATCGCGCTGCCGCCCTTGCGCTTCGAAGCCCGCCGCCGCCTGCGCCATGTGCGACCGGACCGCGCTGTACTGGTAGCGTGGCCAGGCGCACCAGCCGCGGAGATAGTCGCGCATGGGCGAGCGCGCCTGGATGTCGGCCGGAAATTGCTCGATCAAGCCGATCACGCGGGCGCCCTTGTCGGAAGCCAGCAGGTCCGCGGTGGCTTCGGCCAGGGTTTGTTCAGCCTCGTCCCAGGCGCCCGCACGCAAATACATGGTGGTACGACGCAGCAGGTCGGCTTCGCCCTGGGCGGCACGCCGCAACAGCATGGGCACCTCGTCGGGATGCTGACGGCGCAGGCGCTCTTCCAGGAAGTCCCGGAAGAGATCGTGCAGGCGCAGCGTCAGCTCCTCGCCGTCGAGCACCAAGCTGAACAGGCGGCGGCGTTCGATGTCCTCCAGCAGCCGGGCCGCCCGCGGGTTGCCGCTGATCTGCTCGCACCGCGGCACCGTGAGTTCCGGCAGCAACGAGCAGCGCAACAGAAAAGCCTGCAGTTCACCTGGCAGCTGTTCGAAGACCTCGCTGGCCAGGTATTCGAACAGGTGGCGGCGGTTGTGCCAGGTGCCTGCGGGCGCCGTGGCGGTCGACCTTTGCGACGCTTCGAGGCTCAGGCTGAGGCCGGCGGCCCAGCCCTGCGTTTGATCGAGCATGCGGTCTGCCTGCTCGGCGTCTTCCCGGCCCGTGGCATGGCGCCACAGATCCTGCACTTCCTTTTTCGAGAAGCTCAGCGCGGTCTGGTCGAACTCGGCTACTTCGCGCCGCGCGCGCCAGCGGGCCAGGGCCAGCGGAGGCTCCACACGCGAAGAAATCACGAGCGTCCAGTTCGGCGGCAAGCCTTCGAGCAGGTGGCCCAGGAACGTGAACACGCGGGCGTCGGCGATGGCATGCAGGTCGTCCAGCACGATCACGCCTCCGCCGGGCAAGTCCGTGACTTCGAGTGTGCCCAGCAACGCGCTCGCGGTCTCGCGCAGCTGGCCCTGGGCCACCCGCTCGAACAGCGCCTCGGGCGCCAGCCGCCAGGGCGGATCGAGGGGTTCCAGCGCTTCGATCAGGTGGGCCAGAAGGCGCTGCAGATCGTCGTCGGCGTCGGCGGTAAGCCACACGACGGCACAGCCCGCAGGAAGCCGCTGCAGCTGGCGCGACAGTGCGGCGGTCTTGCCGTAGCCGGCCGGGGCAACGAGCAGGACCAGCCGCCGATGCGCCAAGGCATTGCCGAGGCGCTGTTCGAGCTCGCCGCGCTCGATCAGGCCGCGGCGGTAGCGGGGCGCCTGGATCTTGCTTCTGGCGAGGCTGGCAGATTGCATGCTTGAAACTGACTATGCCATGACGCCCCGCAAGCGACCGAAGCGTCTTCGGCAGCCGCTGCAATGGAAGGGCGCCTCAGCCCCCGACGTGGGTGTGGTACCAGCGGGCTGCCTGCATGCGCGAATCCACGTCGAGCCTGTCGAGGATGCGCGCCACGTGGCGCTTGACCGTGTGGGGGCTCAGTTCGAGCACCTTCGCGATCAGCTTGTTGCTTTGGCCCTGGGCCAGCAGCGCGAGGACTTCGAGCTCCCGCGGGCTGAGGCCAGCATGGGCCTGGGCTGCCGAACTGCGCGGCTGTTCCTGCGCACCGGCCTTGAGCTGCCGGGCCGTCTCCGCCCATTCGCGCAAGACCGCCAGCCCCGCCTTGGGTGCCGCACCGTTCCACGAGGCGAGCGACAGCTGGGTGAGCACGTGGATGCCGACGATCAGCACCTGGCCCACATTGCCGCTGGCCACCACCTGCTCGACCAGCGGCTCCAGCGCTTGCCAGGCGGCTTCTGGCGAACCATCGGCCAGCTCGGCGAGCGCCAGCTGTGTGCGGACCGTGACGTCCAGGTAGACCGTATCGAGCGTGGACGATCGGGTCACCAGCCTGCGAAGCATCGTCAACGCTTCGCTGACGCGTCCGTCGTGCAACGCCAACTGTGCCTCGAAGCTGTCGATGAGCATCTGCGTGCCGGGGTTTTCACGGCCGGCTTCCACGTTGAACGAGCGCATATAGGTGCGCACGCTGGGCCAGTCATCGAGCGCGACGCAAGCCTTCACGAGGATGCCGAGGACTGCGAGGTACATGTCGCTGGAGCGGTCCAACAAGGACGCATGCGTCGCGATGACGTCGCGTGTCGCGCGCAGGTTGTCCATGTCGTCCCTGGCGATCTGGTACATGACCTTCAGCGTTGCCAGCCTGATGCGCAGGCCCGAGGGCTCGCCCAGCCATCGGGAATCTTCCTCGATGTCCTGCAGCACGGTTCCCAGCTCGGCAATCCTGCCTTGCCAGAGCAGCACCCATGCTTCCATCACGTGCAGAGACCAGTGTGCTTCGCCTGCCGCCGCCCTGGCGCCGCGCAGCAGGCGTTGAAGCTGGGCGCTCACGCCGGGGCGGCCGAGGAATATATTGAAGAGCGCCATGCAGCGAAACCACAGTTCGGCGCTCGCCCCTCGCGTCAGCAGAGCGACGATCCTGGCGAGGCGATGGCCAGGGCCCTCGATCGGGCCGTGATGACCTTCGTACCAGAAGTCGAGCACCTCGCTGAGGGTTTCGGTTTCCAGGTCCATGGGCCGGGAACGAATGGCCTGGCCCAGGCGCTTGGCAGCCTGCATCTGGCCGCAGAAGATCATGGCGAGCGCCTGCATGGCGCGGGCGTGTTGCGCGTCGTGGTGCAGTCCCAGTGCGTCGAAGCCGGCCGCGGCATGCTCCATGTTCGACCGCGCCGTGGCGTACTGGTATCGCGGCCATGCGCACAAGCCTCGGGCATAGGCCAGCGAGGGCGAGCGGGACTGGATGTCGGCCGGAAACTGCTCGACGATGCGCAGGATCTGGGCGCTTCTGTCGTCTGCCAGCATCTCGGCTGTCCCATCGGCCAGGCTCTGCTCAGCTTGCTCCCAGGCGCCCGCGCGCAGGTACATGAGCGTGCGCCGCAGGGGATCAATTTCGCCCTGGGCCGCGCGGCGCAGCAATGCCGGGATCTCCTCGGGATAGACCCGGCGCAGCCGCTCCTCCAGAAAGTCCCGGAAAAGGTCGTGCAGGCGCAGCGTCAGTTCCTCGCTGTCGAGCACCGAGCTGAAAAGCCGGCGGCGCCCGATGTCGTCCAGCAGTTCGGCCGCGCGCGGGTTGCCGCTGATCTGCTCGCAGCGCGCCACCGTCAGCTCGGGAAGCAACGAACAGCGCAGCAAAAACGCCTGCAACTCGCCGGGTAGTTGTTCGAGCACTTCGCTGGCCAGATACTCGAACAGGCGGCGACGGCTGTGCCGGATGCCTTTGGGCTCGGTGACAGCCGATTGCGGCGATGCTTCGAGGCTCAGGCTGAGCCCGGCGGCCCAGCCCTGGGTGCGGTCGTGCAGGCGGTCTGCGTGCTCGGGGTCGTCCGAGCCGGTGGCATGGCGCCACAAGTCCCGCACCTCGCGCCGCGAAAAGGCGAGGGCGGCCTCGTCGAATTCGGCCACTTCGCGCTGCGCCCGCCATCGGCCCAACGCCAGCGGGGGCTCCACGCGCGAGGCGATCACCAGCGTCCAGTTCGGCGGCAGGCCGTCCAGCAGGTGATTGAGGAACTCGAAGACGCGCGCGTCCGCGACGGCATGCAGGTCGTCCAGCACCAATACGCCGCCACCCGGCGTGTCCGTGGCTTCGAGGGTGTTCAGCAAGGCCGGCACCGCCTCGCGCAGGCGACCCTGGTCCACCAACGTGAGCAAGGCTTCGGGCGCCAGCCGCCATGGGGGATCGAGTGGCTCCAGCGCCTCGATCAAATGGGCCAGGAGCCGCTGGAGATCATCGTCCTCGTCGGCGGTGAGCCAGGCGACGGCGCTGCCTGCAGGGAGCCTTTGCAGCTGTCGTGAGAGGGCGGCTGTCTTGCCGTAGCCCGCGGGCGCCACCAGAAGCACCAGCCGCCGGCTCGCCAGCGCTTCGCCGAGTCGCTGTTCGAGCTCGCCGCGTTCGATCAGGCTGCTTCGAAAATGCGGCGTCTGGATCTTGGCTCGGGCAAGGCTGGCGGACTGCATGAAGAGACAGAACTATACCTAGCTCTGCAACAAATAGTTTCGATCGCGCGCTCAGAAGCGCCCCATGACGGGCGGATTCAACGGCCGAACCGTTTGGCGTACCACTCGGCCGCCTGCATTCGCGAAGCCAGGTCGAGCCGATCGAGAATGCGCGCGACGTGGCGCTTGACGGTGTGCGGGCTCAGGTCCAGGGCTCGTGCGATCAGCTTGTTGCTTCTGCCCTCGGCCAGCAACGCAAGGACCTGGAGTTCCCGCGCACTGAGACCTCCGTCCTGGACTGCCGACCCACGGGGCTGTGCTTGCGAACCGTCCTTGAACCGCCGCGCAATTTCCACCCATCGGCGCAGGGACGCCAGCCCTTCCTTCGACGCAGCATCTCCCCAGGGCGCGAGCGAGAGTTCGGTCAGGCCGTGCAGGCCGGTGACCAGGACCTGCCCCACATCGCCGCTCGCCGATACGCGCTCGATCAGCGGCTCCAGCGCTCGCCATGCGGCTGCCGGCGAACCATGGGCGAGTTCGGCGAGGGCAAGCCGTGTCCGCACCGTCGCATCGAGGCTGTTGGTGTCGAACACGGTCGATCGAGTCGCCAGCTCGCGAAGCGTTGCCAGCGCTTCGTCGACGCGGCCATCCTGCAGCGCCAGTTGCGCCTTGAAGGTGGACAGGAACATCTGCAAGCTGGAGTTCTCGCGGCCGACATCGACGTTGAACGCAGGCAAGTGCATGCGCACGGCTGGCCAATCCTCGATGGCGGCAGAGGCCCTCACCGCGACGGCGAGGTATCCCAGCGCCATTTCGCCGGAGCGTTCCAGCAAAGCGGCATGCGCGGCGATGGCGTCGCGGGTCGTGCGCACGGCGTTCCGGTCGTCACAGATCAACTGGTACATGACCTTCAGTGTCAGCAGCCGAATGCGCAAGCCCGGCGGCTGGCCCAGCCAATGGGAATCGTCCTCGATCTTTTGCAACGCACCTTCCAGCTCGACAGTCTTGCCTTGCCAGAGAAACAGCCAGGCTTCCGTCAGGTTCGCATTGGCCTGCAGCGACCAATACCCATCGCCTGCGGCGGCCCTGGCGCCGTGGACCAGGCGCTGGATCTGTGCGGTCACGCCGGGGCGGCTGATGAGCATGTTGACGCGGGTCTGGCAGCGAAACCACAGTTCGGCGCTGCCCCCTTGAAGCAGCAGGTCGACGACCTTGGCAAGGCGACTCCCGGGTCCGTCGACCGGGCCGTGGTAGGCCTCGTACCAGCAGTCGAGCAGCTCGCTGAGGGTCTCGGTTTCGAGGTCCATGGGCCCGGCGCGAACCGCCTGGCTCAGTTGCCTGGCGTCCGCCATGTGGCCGCAGAAGAACGTGGCCAATGCCTGCATGGCTCGGGCGCGTTGCGCGTCGTTGTGCCGCCCCATGGTTTCGAAGCCGGCAGCGGCATGCCCCATGGCCAGGCGCACCGCGTCGTACTGGTAGTGCGGCCAGGCACACAGGCCTCGGGCATAGGCCAGCAAGGGCGACTGGGCCTGAATGTCGGCAGGAAACTGCTCGATGATGCGACTCACCTGGGCGCTGGCGTCGGACGCGAGCATGTCCGCCGTCGCGTCGGCCAGCCCCTGCTGTGCCTCTTGCCAGGCGCCCGCGCGCAGGTACATGAGCGTGCGGCGAACGGGGTCGGTCTCGCCCTGTGCCGCAAGGCGCAGCAGCCCCGGCACCTCCTCGGGATGGAGCCGGCGCAGGCGCTCCTCCAGAAAGTCGCGGAAGAGGTCGTGCAGACGCATCGTCAATTCTTCACTGTCGAGCACCGAGACAAACAGCCGTCGCCGTTCGATGTCCTCCAGCAGCCGGGCCGCACGCGGATTGCCGCTGATCTGCTCGCAGCGCGGCACCGTGAGTTCCGCCAGCAAGGAGCAACGCAGGAGAAACGCCTGCAGTTCGCCGGGAAGTTGTTCAAGGACTTCGCTGGCCAGGTACTCGAACAGGTGGCGGCGGTTGTGCCAGACGCCCTTCGGGGCCGTTGCGGCCGATCCTTCCGAAGTCTCGAGCCCCAGGCAGAGCCCCGCGGCCCAGCCCTGGGTGCGATCGAGCAGGCGCTCGGCGCGCTCCGGATCGTCATGTCCAGTGGCATGGCGCCACAGATCCCGCACTTCCTGCCTTGAGAAGCTCAGGGCCGTCTCGTCGAACTCGGCTATTTCGCGCCGCGCACGCCAGCGCCCCAAGGCCAGAGGCGGCTCCACCCGCGTCGCGATGACGAGCGTCCAGTTCTGCGGCAAGCCTTCCAGCAGGTGGCCCAGGAACTCGAACACGCGGGCGTCCGCGACGGCATGCAGGTCGTCCAGCACGATCACGCCGTTGGCTGTGTCGGTGGCTTCGAGCGCACCCAGCAACGCGGACGCCGTCTCGCGCAGCCGACCTTGGGCCACCAGTTCGAGCAGCGCCTCGGGGGCCAGGCGCCACGGCGGGTCCAGGGGTTCGAGCGCTTCGATCAGGTGGGACAGGAGCCGCTCCAGATCGTCTTCTTCGTCTGCAGTGAACCAGGCTGCGGCGCAACCTGCAGGAAGCCGCTGCACCTGGCGCGACAGCGCGGCCGTCTTGCCGTAGCCCGCTGGTGCCACGAGCAGGACCAGGCGCCGGCTCGTCATTGCATCGCCGAGTTGCTGTTCCAGATCCTCGCGTTGGATCAGTCCGCCGCGGAAGCGAGGCGCCTGGATCTTGGCTCTGGCAAGGCTGGTGGAGGGCATGGGAGTGCGGACTATATTAGACCTGCACACCCCCGTGCCGCCGCGGCAAGGCGCACGGCTGCGCCGTTGAATGATTTCGCCAAGTAAGCAAAGATGCAGGATGTTCGATGCTTGGGACCCGGGCTGAACGACATGCGAAGACGCATCTTTCTTGCGAGCGCGACGGCGACGCCGGTCTTTCTGAGCGTCTGGCCGACCCGTGCGGATGATTACCCGGTCAGGTCCGTCCGCCTCGTGGTGCCTTTCGGTCCGGGCGGTGTGGCCGACCTCACTGCGCGCGCGGTCGGCCGAATCCTGGGCCAGCGTCTCGGGCAGAGCCTCGTGGTCGACAACCGCCCGGGCGCCGGCGGGGTCGCGGCCGGCGAGACCGTGGCCAAGGCCGCGCCGGATGGCTACACGCTGCTGCTGCTGAGCAACGCCACGGCGGTAAGCCGAGGCCTGTTCAAGCATCTGCCTTTCGACGCACGCAAGGACTTCGCGCCCATCTCCTTGCTCAGCCGGTACGACCTGGCGTTCATCGTTCCCGGTCTGTCGAGCTTCGAGAGCCTGCAGGCATGGCTCTTGGCCGCCCGGCAGCGGCCCGGCGAACTGAATGTCGGCACCGTCAACGTCGGCAGCACCCAGCATCTCGCAGCCGAGCTGTTCAGGCTGTCGGCGCACGTCGATTTGCAGGTCGTGCCTTTCAACGGCACGCCCGCCGTGCTCACCGCCCTGCGCAGCGGGCAGATCGATGCGGCGGTGGAGTCCCTGCCGCCGATCATGGCGCACATCCGCGCACAGAGCATTCGCCCCCTGGCGGTGCTCGGCGAGACGCGTTCGCCGCCGCTGCCGCAGGTGCCCACGGTTGCGCAGGGCGCCGGGATCGAGGGTTTCAACGTCAGCTCGTGGACCGCCCTGGCCGCGCCTGTGAAAACGCCGCGCGACATCCTCGCTCGCCTCGCGCGCGAGGTGCGTGAGCTGATGGAGTTGGCAGAGGTGAAAAAGGAGCTGGCGGATCTGAATGTGCAGGCACGCGCCAGCACCCCTGAACAACTGGCAACGCTGCTCGACAGCGAGATCACGCGCTGGGGCGAGGTGATCGCGCGTGCCGGCATCCCGCGCCAATGAGCCAATGAGCCAATGAGCCAATGAGCCGCAGCAGGCCCTACAGCAGCCACTCGATCGGCAGCAGCGACAGGAAGTCGACCCACAGCCGCCGCAATCCGCCGGTATCCGGTTCGCTGCGGTAGCGCGTCTCGCCGTCAGGGGCGCGATCGATCCATTCCATGCCGCCTCCCACCGGCAGGCGCACCTCGAAGGCCTGTGTCGGCACGGCATGGTCGATCTCGACCGCCAGGCGCCGCGCGAGCTCGGGGCTGTCGATCACCACGCCCATCTCGGTGTTGAGGTGCACCGAGCGGGGATCGAGGTTGAGCGAGCCGACGAAGATGCGGCTGCGGTCCACTGCGAAAGTCTTGGCATGCAGGCTTGCGGCCGAGCTGCCCCCAGGGTTGCGGCGCTTCTCCTCGTCCGGCCGCGGTGGCGGCGCGGCGCCGGGCTTGAGCTCGTAGAGGACGACGCCGGCGTCCAGCAGCTCCTTGCGGTAGCGGGCATAACCGGCATGAACCGCGGCGACGTCGGTCGCGGCCAGCGAGTTGGTCAGGACGCGCACCGCCACGCCGCGCCGGGCCAGCGCGGCGAGTTCCTGCGCGCCGTCCGTGCCGGGCACGAAGTAGGGCGACACCAGGTCGAGCGCGTGCCGGGGCTCGCCCATTGCTTGCTTGAGCAGCGGGAACATGAGCTGCTGCTCGCGCCCGCTCGCCGCCCGCACCTTCGCCGGCAGGTCGCTCACCACGTGCGCATCGGCCCACTCGAAAGGGAGGCGGCGCGCCGCTGCCTCGCGCATCAACGGTGTCTGGCGCACCGCCTCCAGGTAGTCCTGCGTGTGCGGCTGCTGGCGCAGGCTGTCCCACTGCGCGAGCAGCCGCGCCGCCGCGTCGCTCGATGCCTTGCCGAGCAGGGCGCTGGCCGGATAGGCGGCATCGCTGTTCCAGTACAGGTCGAACTGGCGCGAGACCTCGCGCACCACCGGCCCGACTGTGACGACATCGAGGTCTTCGAAGCCGAGCAGCTGGTCGGCCCCGTAGTATTCGTCGCCCACGTTGCGCCCCCCGACAATGGCCGCCTGGTTGTCGGCCGTAAAGGACTTGTTGTGCATCCGGCGATTGACGCGCGAGAAGTCGAGCGCGAAGTCCCCGGCCCGGAGGCCGCGGTTGGCGAACGGATTGAAGAGCCGGACCTCGAGATTCGGATGCGCATCGAGCACGGCCAGCGTGCCGTCCAGGCCGCTGGTGTTGTTGTCGTCGATCAGCAGGCGCACGCGCACGCCGCGCTCGGCCGCCGCCCAGGCGGCCTCGAACAGCAACTGCCCGGTGGTGTCGCCGCGCCAGATGTAGTACTGCATGTCCAGGCTGCGCTGGGCAGTCTGCGCCAGCGCCATTCGTGCCGCGAAGGCTTCGCGCGCGTCGATCAGCGGCAGGATGCCGGTGAGCCCCGGATGCGCGGCCAGCTCCGGCGCCAGCGCGTGGCCGAGGAAGGTGTCGTCGGTGCTGGTGAGGGCGAACGAGGGCGGGCGCTGGACCGTGGCCGGCAGCGTGGCGCAGCCCAAGACAAGGAATGTCAGTGAAAGTGCAAGGAAGGCGCGCAGGGACCGCATGCCGGGAGGGTAACCGGCCTCCGCGGGCGAGAGGACGTCTACAACTTCGGGATTCGCAACGTCTTGCTGATCATCAGCGTCCCGGAGAGCGCGAACAGCAGGGTCAGCGGATGCAGCATCCACGGCCCGAGCATCCATGCACCGCCCCACACGGCCTCGCCGAGGCTTCCCTGCAGGCCAGCACACCGACCAGCACCACGCTGGTCGGGATCGGCGTGCCCTCGAAGTACTTGACCTTGTCGCCGCCCCCCGAAAGCGATTCTGCGGTGACGTTGTACCGCGCCAGCCGGCTCACACCGCAGCAGACGAAGTAGGTGAGGATCAGGCAGTCCCAGCCACCGTCCAGCCCGGCCGCGAAGCCCAGGGCGGCGGGCGCCACGCCGAATGAGATGACGTCGGCCAGCGAGTCCAGCTCGCGCCCGAGGGCCGACTGCGTCTGTCGCCAGCGCGCGATGCGGCCGTCGAAGACGTCGAAGATGAAGGCGGCCGGTGCGAGGGCCGCGGCCCACAGGAAATGCGCACGCTGCTGGCTTGCGATGTAGGCCATTGCGAGGAACACGGCGCCGATCCCGCAGGCCGCGTTTCCTAGCGTGAAGAAGTCGGCCAGGTGGAAGCCGCGGATCATCGAGAAATGCTTGCGGGGCCGCGCCGCGACCGGGGAAGGTGTGGACATGTCTGCGCTTCGGTGGGTCGGGATGCGGAGCACCTTAGCGCAACTGGCGCAGGCCGCGTGTAGTCGCGGGTCGATGCTGGCGTGTGGGCCTACAGGCCGGCTCTCGCGCAATGGGTGCTCGTTGGCTCATTGAAGATGGTTCTTCGCGAAGGCCTCGATGGCGGGCGGCACCTGCCGCGCCACCCTCAGCACGAGGTCGCGCCGCTGGGGCGCCTCGCGCCAGCGCAGGCGCGCTTCGCTGTCCCAGTCCGGATGGCTGCGCGCGGGCTGGGCAGCGCGCACCAGCTCGGCCAGTGGACGCCGGGCGGCTTCCAGGTCGTCCATCGGCGCGTCCGCCGGCGCGGGGGCGGCGATCCGATCGACGGCGGCATGCCCGCGCTGCTCGAGCGCGCGCAGCAACCTCAGCTGCCAGGCCGCAAGCACGACCAGCACGCGGTCCTCCACGGTGAGCTCGTGGACGTCGCGCAGCTTGTTGGCGAGCTTGCGGCCCAGCGGTCCGAAGCCCTGCGAGAGCGCGCCGCCGATGGCCCCGCCGAGCGCCGCACCGGCGCCCAGCGACAGGCCGGCCAGCGCCAGGTCGGCCACGACGCCAACCGCGGCGCCGACGGCCACGCCCTTGCCGAGCAGGATGCCGGCGTCCTTCAGCGCCTCGGGGTGGAAGAAGTCCATGGTCCAGCGGCCTTCCAGCAGCGGCAGCGGCGCCTCGTCGGCATCGTTCTCGCGAAAGCCGTAGAGGGCCAGCAGGTCGGAGGCGCAGCGCTGTGCCTTGTCGAACACAGCCTTCTGCAGGGCGGCAACCAGGCGTTCGCGGCTGCTCGCGATCTCGAACTCGACCGCCGAGGCCGTGCGCCGCATCGCGGCCGCGTCCACCAACAGCTCGGCGATGCGCTCGCCAGCGGCTTCGCGGCGCCGGCCGGATTCCTCTTCGAGAAAGGCGTTGATCCGCTCGAGCTGCGTGCGCCGTTCGCGCAGCAGCGTGGCCAGGTCGCGGTAGAGCTCGCGCTCCGCGCCGACGAAGGGCGCGGCGGCATCGAAGCGCACCACCACGTGCAGTCCGTAGGCTGGGAGCAGCGCCTTCCAGGCGTCCTCGCGGCTTCCCGCGTCGCGCAGGAAGTTCATCACCGGGAGCAGCGGCCGGGCGCAGGCGCCGAGCAGCTCGATCTCGGCGCGAAACTTGGGCAGCACGGGCTCGCGTGCATCGATCACCAGGAAGGCGGCGTCGACCTCCAGCAGGGCGCGCAGCACCTTGGCCTCCTGTTCGAACACGCCGTGCGCCTCGGGCCCGGCCAGGAAGCGCCGGATGCGCTCGGGCGGGGTGAGCTCGCCGCGTGGGTCGAGCGCGTCGATGTGCTCGCGCAGCGCGACTGCGTCTTCCAGCCCCGGCGTGTCGAGGAAGCGCACCGCGGCGCGGCCGTCGACCTGCAGCTCGATGGCTTCGACGTGGCGCGTGGTGCCGGGCTGCCCCGACACCTCGCCGAAGTTCACGCGCCGCGTCAGCGTGCGCAGCAGCGAGGTCTTGCCGGCGTTGGTGTGGCCGACCACGGCGATGCGGATGGCATCTTGAACGCTCACGTAATCGCCCCCACGCTTGTCACTTCGTGTACTGCGCTGCCCCCCGAGGGGGCTCTCGCGCCTTCGGGCGGCCGAGCGGCTCTCGATAGCGCCCCCACGCTTGTCACTTCGTGTACTGCGCTGCCCCCCGAGGGGGCTTTCGCGCCTTCGGGCGGCCGGGCGGCTCTCACGTCCACCCGCGCAGCGCGCCCCGCGGTTCGTCGCTGGCGTCGATGCGTTCGAGGCCGGCATCGGCCAGCCAGGCGTGCCACCGGCTGCTCGCTTCGGGCGTGGCGCCATTGCCCTGCAGCCAGAGCCGGCATTCGGTGCTGAGCGCGGCGACTTCGCGCAGGAAGCGCTCGGTGCCTCGGTCGGGGCTGGCGGCGGCGTTGCAGCCGACCAGCACGCGCCGCGGCCGCAGCCGTGCAAGCAGGTCCAGCGCCTCGCGACGAGCTTCGGCACTGCCATCGACGCGCAGCGCCTGCACACCCGCGGCATCGAGCGCGGCCGGCGGCCAGGGCAACTCCTCGGGCAGCTCGAAGCCGATCGCCATCAGCGTGTCGCGGGTCTGGTCCGCGGCCAGTCCGCCAAGGGCGCCATGCCGCGCGTTGCCGGGATCGGCATCGACGATCTGCCGCGGTGCCAGTGCCTCGAAGCGTGCCAGCAGGCGGCGGTAATAGGGCTGCGACAGATCGGGCTGCAGCGCCCGGCGGCGCGCGCGCCAGACGGCCGCGCACAGCAGCGTGAAGAACAGGCGCGGCAGCAGCCCGTAAACCAGGATGCAGCCGGTGAGCCACAGCGCCCAGTCGCGCTGCCCGGCAGTGGCCGCCTGGGGCGCCAGCACGGTTTGCGCATCGGGTACCGGAAAGCCCAGCCAGGACGGCGCCCGCCCCAGCCACTGCACGGCACGCACGAAGAAGGCCGGGTCGAGGATCGTGGTCTCCCAGCTCAGCGTATAGCTGCGGAAGGCCAGCGCGAACAACAGCACCGCGAGCACCACGGCGAAGGAGAGCGACCAGATCGCATGGCTGACAAGGCCCAGCACCCACGGCGCGAGCCGCGCGCGAACCAGCAGCCGGGTGGCCGCTCGCAGCAGCAGCGGCGCCTGGCCCTGGCGCCCGCCCGCGACGCGCGCCGTGAGCGCCAGCCAGAGCCAGCCGAGGGAGAGATTGAGCGAGCCCAACGGCAGCACCAGCCCCAGCAGCCACAGCAGCAGGGTAAGCAGGTGCAAGCCGAGCAGGCTGGCCAGTGCCACCACCACGTTGATGCTGCGTTCGCTGCCGCCGATCACGCTGCCGGCGAGCGCCAGGCCGCCGAGCACGATCAGCGCGACCAGTGCCAGCAGGATCCACGGGGCCCAGGCACGGGCGCGAGCCAGCTCGTCCTGCAATCCAAGCCGTTGCCCCAGTAGGCGGGCCCGTTCGACGAACCGGTGGGGGCCATCGGCACGGGTCGCCAGCGCCTGGCGCATGGCCTGCCCATCGTCGAGCGGGCCGGCTTCTTCGACCAGTTGCACCGCCTCGGCGACCGCCGCATCCTGAAAAGAAAATGGGAGCGCTCCGGGATTCAACGGCTTCCTTCGACAAGAGCGCGGAATTATGCCCGGGGGGCCAAAGCAGCCCTGCAATGAAAAAAGGGGCCGCAACCGGCCCCGTAGCACTGCCTCCGAAGAGGCAGGAAGGAAGGTGCAGCGCTGGCGGCTGTCAGCGCAGTCCGAAGAAGGACAGAACGGCGACGACCACGACGACCAGACCGACGATATAGATGATGGAATTCACGGCGCAGGCTCCTCTTGCGTTGAAGACAACTCCAGCTTGCCAGCAACCGGCTGGCGGGTTGTAGTCACCGTACGTCGCGCGCTGTAGGACTCGCCAGGGAGTCCCGGTCCCACACCGTCGTCTTCGTCGTCATCCTCGCCCAGGAAGCCGCCGCTCTGGTGCGCCCACAGCCGCGCGTACAGCCCGCCCCGGGCCAGCAGCGTGTGGTGGTCGCCCTGTTCGACCACGCGGCCCTGGTCGAGCACGATCAACCGGTCCATGGCGGCAATGGTGGAAAGCCGGTGCGCAATCGCGATCACGGTCTTGCCCTCCATCAGCCGGTACAGGCTGGCCTGGATCGCGGCCTCGACCTCGGAGTCGAGCGCGCTGGTGGCCTCGTCGAGCAGCAGGATCGGCGCGTCCTTCAGCATCACGCGCGCGATCGCGATGCGCTGCCGCTGGCCGCCCGACAGCTTGACACCGCGTTCGCCCACGTGCGCCTCGTAGCCGCGGCGGCCGTTCGGGTCGCCCAGCGCCTGGACGAAGTCGTGCGCCTCGGCACGCTCGGCGGCCCCGCGAATCGCGGCCGCGCTCGCATCGGGCTGCCCGTAGGCGATGTTGTCGGACACCGAGCGGTGCAGCAGCGAGGTGTCCTGCGTCACCATGCCGATGTGCGCGCGAAGCGAATCCTGGGTGACGTGCGCAATGTCCTGGCCGTCGATGAGGATGCGGCCGCTTTCCAGGTCGTGAAAGCGCAGCAGCAGGTTCACCAGCGTCGACTTGCCGGCGCCGGAGCGGCCGACCAGCCCGATCTTCTCGCCGGGCGCGACGGTCAGCGTCAGGTCGTCGATCACGCGGCGGCCGCCTTCGCCGGGGTCCAGGCCGTAGCGGAAGCTCACGTGCTCGAAGCGGACTTCGCCGCGCGGCACCGCGAGCGTGGCAGCATCCGGCGCGTCGAGCACAGTGCGCGGGCGCGACAGGGTCTTCATGCCGTCCTGCACCGTGCCGATGTTCTCGAACAGGCTGGTCATCTCCCACATGATCCAGTGCGACATGCCCTGCAGGCGCAGCGCCATTGCGGTGGCCGCCGCCACCGCGCCGACGCCCACGGCGCCTTGCGACCACAGCCACAAGCCCATGCCTGCCATGCCGGCGGTCAGGCCCATGCTGAGGGTGTGGTTGGCGATCTCGAAGGCGCTCACCAGCCGCATCTGGCCGTAGCCGGTGGCCATGAAGTCCTGCATGGCGGCGCGCGCGAAGCCGGCCTCGCGGTGCGCATGCGAGAACAGCTTGACGGTGGCGATGTTGGTGTAGGCGTCGGTGATGCGACCGGTCATCATGGCGCGGGCATCGGCCTGGGCCTTGCCGATCTTGCCCAGCCGCGGCACGAAGAAGAACAGCATCGCGACGTAGAGCACGAGCCAGATCGCGAAGGGCAGCATCAACTGGCGGTCGAGTACGGCAGCCAGCACGATCATGGTGGCGACATAGACACCCATGGCGACCAGCACGTCTGCCAGCACGAAGACGGTTTCGCGCACTGCCAGCGCGGTCTGCATGACCTTGGCGGTGATGCGGCCGGCGAACTCGTCCTGGTAGAACGCCATGCTCTGGCCCAGCATCAGCCGGTGGAAGTTCCAGCGCAGGCGCATCGGCAGGTTCACTGCCAGGGTCTGGTGCTTGACGATGGTCTGCAGCGCCACCACGGCAATGCTGGCGGCGAGGGCGATGCCCAGCCACATCAGCGTGGTGCCGCGCTCTTCCCACAGCCGCGCCGGCACCTGGTTGCCGAGCCAGTCGACGATGCGGCCCAGCATCGCGAACAGCAGCGCCTCGAAGGCCGACATCGCGGCCGTGAGCAGCGCCATCGCGAGGATCTTTCCGCGCAGGCCCTCGGTGCAGGCCCAGAGAAAGGCGAAGAAGCCGTTCGGCGGAAGGCGGGGTTCGGCAGCAGGGTAGGGATCGAGTCGTTTTTCGAAGTAGGTGAACAAGGTGGGACGCTCTCCAGAGAGGCGCCACTGTAGCGTCGCCTATGCTCATGCGCTCGGTAGGGTTTCGCCGGGATTCCATGGCGAAGCTGTGCGCGGCGGTCGCCCAGACCCTAGACTGCACGCGAGGAGCATTCCATGACCACGACCCCACTGACCCTTCCCACCTATTTCATCTCCCACGGCGGCGGCCCCTGGCCATGGATGAAGAAGGAGATGGGCAATGCCTACGCGCAGCTCGAGGCTGCCCTGGCCGACATGCCGCGCCAGATCGGCCGCAAGCCCGAGGCCATCCTGATGGTCTCCGCCCACTGGGAAGAGCCGGCCTTCACCGTGATGGGCAACCCCAGGCCGCCGATGATCTACGACTACGGCGGCTTTCCGGAACATACCTACAGCGTGCACTACGACGCTCCCGGTTCACCCGCCTTGGCGCGTCGCGTGCAAGGCCTCGTCGAGGCGGCAGGGTTGCCCGCCGCCTTCGACGCGGAGCGCGGCTTCGACCACGGCATGTTCTCGCCGATGGCCGCGATCTATCCCGACGCCGATGTGCCCGCGGTGCAGTTGTCGCTCCGGCGCGGGCTCGACCCGGCCGAGCACGTGGCGCTGGGCCGCGCGCTGGCGCCGCTGCGCGACGAGAACGTGCTGATCGTCGGCAGCGGCTTGAGCTATCACAACCTGCGCAACTTCGGGCCACAGGCACATGAGCCGTCGAAAGCCTTCGACGACTGGCTGGCCGATACCGTCGATGCCGATCCCACCCGGCGGACCGAGCGCCTGCTGGCCTGGTCCCAGGCGCCGGCGGCACGCATTGCGCATCCGCGCGAGGAACACCTGATCCCGCTGATGGTCGCGGTCGGCGCGGCCGGGCAGGATGCGGGCGTGCGCATCTACCACGAGGACGCCTTCATGGGCGGCATCGCGGTGTCGAGCTATCGATTCGGTGCGGCAGCGGGGGACAGCGCCGCCTGAGGTGCGCGGCACAATCGCCCGGTGCCCGAACACGCCATCTTCGACCCCGCCGCCGATGCCAGCGCGCATCGGCTGATCGCCCGCCTCGACGCGCTCTCCACCCATCACGACGTGCTGCATGCCGGCCGGCGCGTACGCTGGCGCCGCTTCGGCGAAGACAACGACCAACGGCCGCCGCTGGTGCTCCTGCATGGCGGCCATGGCAGCTGGATGCACTGGCTGCGCAACATCGAGCCGCTGTGCGCCGCGCGCGCCGTGTGGCTGCCCGACATGCCCGGGTTCAACGACTCCGACACGCCGCCGCAGCCTGGGGCCGGGCAGGCGCCGCTGGACCCGGCGCTCGATGCGCTCGTCGGCTCGCTGGCCGCGCTGATCGGTGCCGACGCGCCCATCGACCTGGCAGGCTTCTCCTTCGGCGGACTGGTTGCTTCGAAGTTCGCGCTGCGGCTTGGCCATGTGCACCGCCTTGCGCTGCTCGGCAGCGCAGGCCATGGCACCAAGCGGCGCATGGACGTGCAGATGATCAACTGGCGCGAGGCCAAGGACCGGCTCGAGGAGCGCTCCGCGCTGCTGCACAACCTGCGGGCGCTGATGCTGCACGACCCCGCTGCCATCGACGCCCTGGCCTTTGCCATCCACGATCTGTCCTGCCACGGCACGCGCTTTCGCAGCAAGGAGGTCTCGATGGCGGGGGGATTGCAGGCGGCCCTGGACGCCTTTGCCGGCCCGACGCTCCTGCTATGGGGCGAGCATGACGTGACGGCCGACTCGCGCGCATTGGTGGCGCAGCTCGTGGCTGGGCGTCCTCAGTGCGAAGGCGTCGTGATCGACGACGCCGGGCACTGGGTGCAGTACGAGCAGGCGATGGAAATCAACGCGCTGCTGCTGCGTTTCTTTGCCTGACGACTAGAGCGGCAGCGACGCCCCATGGCGCTGCCAGAATCCCGCGTCGGGAAAGCTGCCCGTTGCCGCCGCCGCGTTGTCCGCCATGTGCTCGGCCCGGCTGGTGCCCGGGATGGTGCAGGTCACCGCCGGATGGCTCAGCACGAACTTCAGCAGCAGCTGCGCCCAGCTCGCGCAGCCGATCTCGGCCGCCCAGCCGGGCAGGGGCAGGGCGCGCAGCCGGCGCAGCAGCCCGCCGCCGCCGAAGGGCATGTTGGCGATCACCGCCACGCCGCGCTCGGCTGCCAGCGGCAGCAGGCGCTCCTCGGCCTGGCGCGCGTCGATCGAGTAGTTGATCTGCAGGAAGTCGAGCGGCTCGGCGCGCAGCACCGCTTCGACCTCGGCATAGGCCGAGGCGGTGTAGTGCGTGATGCCGATGTAGCGCACGCGACCCTGCGCCTTCCAGTCGCGCAGCGTCGCCAGGTGGGTGCGCCAGTCGACCAGGTTGTGCACCTGCAGCAGGTCGATGCGCTCGGTACGCAGGCGCTGGAAGGACTGCTCCATCTGCGCGATGCCGGCCTCGCGGCCCGAGGTCCACACCTTGGTGGCGAGAAAGGCCTTGTCGCGCTGCCCGCTCGCGGCCAGCAGGGCGCCCACCACCGTCTCGGCGCGGCCGTACATCGGCGAGCTGTCGATCAGCGTGCCGCCGGCGGCGAACAGCGCGTCGAGCACGCCCGGCAGCCGCTGGTGCTCGGGGCTGCCGGGGCTGACATCGAAGCCGATCCAGGTGCCGCAGCCGATCACCGGCAGGGCTTCGCGGGTGGAGGGGATGGGGCGGGTGATCACTGTGTCCATGGCTTTTCCGCATGATCTTCCCGGACTTGCAAAAAGAAAACCCCGGGCCTGCTTGATTACTGTATAAAAATACAGTTATCAATCATCATGGGCCTGCCTTCCTTCGACTCCTTCTCCACAGCCGCGCGCCACAAGGTCTGGCGCGGGGACACGCTGGGCCTGGCAGATGGGCAGGTCATCGGCACCGGCCATGCGGCCCTTGACGCGGAGTTGCCCGGCGGCGGCTGGCCGGTGGGCGCGATGACCGAGCTGCTGCAGTCCGCGCCCGAGGCGCATGCCTGGCAGCTGCTGTTGCCCGCGCTGGCGCAGGCGGTGCAGGGCGGGGCAGGGCCGGTCGTGCTGGTCGGCGCGCCGCAGGAGCCCTTCGGCCCCGCGCTGGCGGCCCAAGGCCTGCCGGTCGAGGCGCTGCTGTGGGTGCGCAGCGAAGCACCGCCTGCCGCCGGGCCGCCCCAAGGCAGGCGCGGCCCCCTCGGGGGGCAGCGAGGACACGCAGTGCCGAGCGTGGGGGCACATGTGGCCCGGCTGTGGGCCTGCGAGCAGGCGCTGCGCTGCGCCGAGGTGGCCGCCGTGCTGGCCTGGCTGCCGCAGGCGCGCGTGGGCGAACTGCGGCGGCTGCAGCTCGCGGCGGCGCAGCACGATCGCCTGCTGTTCGTGTTCCGCCCCGACGCCGCGGCGGCCCACTCGGCCTCGCCGGCGCGGCTGCGCCTGCGGCTTGCCACCTGCACCACGGACAGCACGCAGGTCGACGTCCACATCCTCAAGCGCCGCGGCCCGCCGCTCGCCGCGCCCCTGCAACTGCCGGCGCGCAACCAGCGCATGACGGCGCTGCTCGCGGCCGGCCAGCTCCGGCGCAAGCTGCGCCAGCAACAGGAGGGCAGGCTGCCACCCAAGGCCGAGGGCGCCGAGGGCGCGACAGTGGTCCGTCTCGATCTCCATCCGGAACTTGTCCACTGAATCACTGAAGTAGCCATGCACTGGATCGCATTGCGCTGGCCGCCTGAGGCCGCGGCTGCCAAGGAGGTGCCGCTGCCATCGCCCGAGGCGCTCGGGTGGTGGGCCCTGCAGTTCACGCCGCGCGTCGCCTGGATCGACGGCGAGGCCCTGCTGCTCGAAGTCTCGGCCTGCGAGCGGCTCTGGGGCGGGCGCCTGGCGCTGATGCGCGAGATCGCACGGCTCAACCCGGTGCCGGATGTCCCCGTGCAGCGTGCACAGGGCGCCACCAGCCTGGTCGCGCTGGCGCGGCTGCGCATGTTCGCGCGCGGCGAGCAGCCGCCGCAGGAGCTGCCCTCCGGCCTGCCGCTCGAGACCCTGAGCGCGGCCCGCGAACATCTCGCGGTTTTGTCGCATCTCGGTTGTCGCAGCTGGGGCGATGTCGAGAAGCTGCCACGCGGCGGCCTTGTGCGCCGCTTCGGCAAGGCCTTGCGCGCGGCGCTGGATGTGGCCTACGGCCTCGCGCCCGACAGCCATGACTGGCTGCAACTGCCCGACGTGTTCGAGCAAAAGCTGGAGCTGCCCGCCCTGGCCGAAGGCGCGCCCCAGCTCATGTGGTCGGCCAACCGCCTGCTGGCGGCGCTGCAGATCTGGCTGCGCGCGCGCCAGCGCGGCGTGCTGGCGCTGGAGCTGCAGTGGACGCTCGACCTGAAGCGGCTCGACGGCGTCGCGCTGCCGCCGCACCAGCAGGTCACGGTTCGCACGGCCGAGCCCACGCAGGACATGGCGCACCTGCGGCGCCTCCTGTCCGAGCGGCTCGCGCTCACGGCCCTGGCCGCGCCTGCAAGCTGGCTGCGCCTGCGCTCGATCGAGACCGCGCCCTGGGCCGGCGCCAGCACCAGCTTCCTGCCGGAAGACAACCGCAAGGGCGACAAGCTGCACGAACTGGTCGAGCGCCTCAGTGCGCGGCTCGGGCCGCAGCAGGTGCTGCGCGCAGTCGCGCGGGCCGACCACCGGCCCGAATGCCGGCAGGCATGGCAGCCTGCATTGCACAAGCTCCCGGCCGAGGCGGGCCCTCCCGAGGCAGCCGACGCCATCTACCCACCCTGGCTCTTGCGAGAGCCCTTGCTCCTGGACATGGATGGCGAGCGCCCGTGCTACCAGGGGCCGTTGCGCAAGCTGATCGGGCCGCAGCGGGTGGAAACCGGCTGGTGGGGCGAAGGCCAGCCCGCGGTCCGCGACTACTACATCGCGCAAAGCCCGGGCGCCGGCCTGGTGTGGATCTACCGCGAGCGGCCCTCGTCCTGCTTCACTTCCGACACGCCGCGCTGGTACCTGCAAGGCCTGTATGCCTGAACTCAGCGACAAGCAGATCCAGAAACGCACGCGTGCCTCGGCCACGGTGCATGCCTTGCCGCCGCGGCTGCCCCAGCCGGATGCCGGTCCGCCGATGCCGCGGGGCCTGCCGTCCTATGCCGAGCTGCACTGCCTCACGAACTTCAGCTTCCAGCGCGGGGCCTCGCATCCCGAGGAGCTCGTGCAGCGCGCCTACGAGCTCGGCTACGAGGCGCTCGCGATCACCGACGAATGCTCGGTGGCCGGCGTGGTGCGGGCGTTCGAAGGGCTGCGGGAACTGCTCGAGACGCTCGATCCGTCGCAACGACATCCGTTCCGGCTGCTGTTCGGCAGCGAGTTCCGTTTCGAGCGCTTCAAGCTGGTGGCGATCGCGCACGATCTCGAAGGCTGGGGCAACCTCTGCGAGTTCATCACCGCCGCTCGCATCACGGCGCCCAAGGGCACCTACGAGGTGAGCTGGGAAGGCAGCGACCTCGCCTCGCTGCGCCATTGCGAGATCCTCTTCGTGCCCCTGCGCACGCCCGGCGCCGCGCCCGACGCCGAAGCACTCCGCGCCGACGTGGCCGAGGCCGCGCGCCTCTTCGAGGGCCATCTCTGGATCGCGGCCGAGCTGCCCAACGAGCTCGACGACGACCTCTGGCTCATCACGCTGCTGCAGGCGGGCGCGCAGGCCGGCGTGCCGCTGGTGGCGGCCGGCGACGTGCACATGCACGTGCGCTCGCGCAAGCCGCTGCAGGACGTGATCACGGCCGTGCGCGAGGGCAGGGCGGTCGCCGGATGCGGCTTTGCGCTGCAGTCCAATGCCGAGCGGCACCTGCGTTCGCGGCTGCGCCTGTCGAACCTCTACCCGGCCGAACTGCTGGCCAACACCCTCGAGGTCGCGCGGCGCTGCACCTTCGACCTGAACGTGATCCGCGAGCACTACAAGTACCCGCTCGAGAACGTGGCCAACGGCGAGACACCGGTCCAGACGCTGGTGCGCAAGACCTGGGAGGGCGCGCGCGAGAAGTATCCCCAGGGCGTTCCCGACAAGGTGCAGGCCCAGATCCGGCACGAGCTCGACCTGATCGCCGAGATGCACTACGAGATGTTCTTCCTCACGGTGGAAGACATCGTGCGCTTCGCGCGCTCCAGGAACATCCTGTGCCAGGGCCGCGGCTCCTCGGCCAATTCGGCGGTCTGCTTCTGCCTCGGCATCACCGCCATCGATCCTGAAACCGGCAACCTGCTGTTCGAGCGCTTCCTGAGCCGCGAGCGCCGCGAGCCGCCCGACATCGACGTCGATTTCGAGCACCAGCGGCGCGAGGAGGTGATCCAGTACATCTACGAGAAGTACGGCCGCGAGCGGGCCGCGATCGCCGCGGTGGTGATCTGCTACCGCTCGCGCAGCGCGGTGCGCGACGTGGGCAAGGCGCTGGGCATCGATGCGCGCCTGGTCGACGAGTTCGCCAAGGACCATTACTGGTTCGACGGCGTGGTGCTCGACCAGCGGCTGGAAGAGGCGATGCAGCGCTCGGGCGTGCAGGAAGACATGCCCCGGCTGCTGCAGTGGATCGAGCTCACGCAGCAGCTGCGCGGGTTCCCGCGCCACCTGAGCCAGCACGTGGGCGGCTTCGTGCTCACCCAAAGCAAGCTCACGCGCCTGGTACCGGTCGAGAACGCGTCCATGAAGGACCGCTCCGTGATCCAGTGGGAAAAGGACGACCTCGAGGCCATGGGCATGCTCAAGGTCGACGTGCTGGCCCTGGGCATGCTGAGCGCCATCCGGCGTGCGCTGGCTCTGGTCAACAGTTGGCGCGGCACGGCGCTGCAGATGCACCAGATACCGAACGACGACGAAGCCGTCTTCGACATGATCTGCGATGCCGACACCGTCGGCGTGTTCCAGATCGAGAGCCGGGCGCAGATGTCGATGCTGCCGCGCCTCAAGCCGCGCTGCTACTACGACCTGGTGATCGAGGTGGCCATCGTCCGGCCGGGGCCGATCCAGGGCGGCATGGTGCACCCGTACCTGAAGAACCGCGAGAAGCTCCACAAGGACGGCGAGATCGTCTACCGCTACCCCGACCTTATCCCGGCGCTCGGCCGCACCCTGGGCGTGCCGATCTTCCAGGAGCAGGTGATGCAGATCGCGATGATCGCGGCGAAGTTCACCCCCGACCAGGCCGATCGGCTGCGCCGCTCGATGGCGGCCTGGAAGCGCAAGGGCGGTGTCGAGAAGTTCCACGAGCCCCTGGTCGACGGCATGATCGGCAACGGCTACGACCGCGAATTTGCCGAAGCCATCTTCAAGCAGGTGCAGGGCTTCGGCGAATACGGCTTCCCCGAAAGCCATGCTGCCAGCTTCGCGCTGCTGGTGATCGTGAGCAGCTGGCTCAAGTTGCACGAGCCCGCCTGCTTCCTGGCGGCCATGCTCGATTCGCAGCCCATGGGCTTCTATTCGCCCTCTCAGCTGGTGCAGGATGCCAGACGGCATGGCGTCGAGGTGCGCGCGGTCGACGTGACCGCGAGTGAGCTCGACTGCACCCTCGAAGCCCCGGTTCTTGCTCCTTCCTCCTCCGACGGAAGGCTGGGATGGGGGCAACAGCCTCCGCAAGCCATCCCACCCCATTTCGCCACCCGCCTCGGCCGCCCTCGCCAACCCGCCGTGCGCCTCGGCCTGCGCCGCATCACGAGCCTCAGCGAAGCCGGCGCCAAGCGCGTCGTCGAAGCCCGCGCCCAGGCGCCCTTCACCAGTACCGAAGACCTGGCCCTGCGCGCCGAGCTCGACGCCAAGGACATGGCCGCGCTCGCCGCGGCCGATGCATTGCTCGCACTCTCGGGCCACCGGCGCCAGCAGGTCTGGGACGCCACCGCGCAGCGGCGCGCGCCGGCGCTGCTCAAGGGCGTGCCCATCCATGAGCGCGCGCTGCAGCTGCCGCTGGCACCCGAGGGCGAGGAGATCGTCGGCGACTACGCCTCGCTGGGCTTCACGCTGCGCCGCCATCCGCTGGCGCTGCTGCGCCCGCGGCTCGCGCGCATGAAGCTCAGCAGCGCCGAGCAGCTGCGCGACCTGCCCAGCGGCCGGACCGTGCGCGCCTGCGGCATGGTCATGGGCCGCCAGCGCCCGCAGACCGCCAACGACACCATCTTCGTCACGCTCGAGGACGAGACCGGCAACGTCAACGTGATCGTCTGGAAGCACGTCGTCGAGGCCTGGCGCGAACAGGTGCTGAAGTCGCAACTGCTCGCCGTGCAGGGCACCTGGCAGCGCGACGTGGACAGCGGCGGCGAGGTGCGGCACCTGGTGGCGACCGGCTTCCGGGACCTGACGCCGCTGCTGGGACGGCTCGGGAAGAGCAGCAAGAGCCGGGACTTCCATTAGCGCCTTTCGTGTCGCACCATCGCATCTTCCCGGTGCAAACCCCAAGCCTGTTTGCACCGAAATTAAGTATTCTCTCCATTAAATTGAAGAATCTGCTTACTTAACCGCTGGCACGCTTTCTGCAACGCTCCCCGCCATCCGAAACCGCCGGCCCCACGAGAAAACCCGCCATGACCCCGTTTGCCTACAACGCCTGGTATCCACTCGCCTGGTCGCGCGACATCGGACGCGAGATCGTCGCGCGCCGCGTTCTGGAGGAGGACCTTGCGGTCTATCGCACGGAGGCGGGCGTCGTCGCGGCGCTCGAGGACGCATGCCCGCACCGGCTGGCGCCCCTCACCATCGGCTGGCTGCAGGGCGACGCCATCCAGTGCGCCTACCACGGCCTCACCTTCGACTGCAGCGGCCGCTGCGTGCATGCGCCCGGCATGCCGCGCGTGCCCGAGAGCTTCCGCGTGCGCAGCTATCCCACGGCCGAAAGCATGGGAATGGTCTGGGTGTGGATGGGCGATGCCGAGAAGGCCGACCGCAGCCAGGTGTTCCACCTTCCGCAGTACGACGACCCGGCCTACAGCGTGGTCGAGGGCGATGCGCTGCTCGTGCAGGCCAACTACCTGAGCCTGGCTGACAACCTCTGCGACCCCACGCACGTCGTCTACGTGCACCAGACGACGCTGGCGAGCGCCGGCCGCGAGGAGACGCGCGTGCAGCACGAGCGCCAGGGCAACAAGGTCGTGACCTGGCGATGGGTGCTGGACGGCCCGCTGATCCCGATCTTCGAAGGCCTCAAGGACTTCGGGGGCAATGTCGACCGCTGGCACTACTACCACTACCACGCCCCCAGCATTGCCGTGATCGACTTCGGCTCCGCCCGCACCGGCACCGGCGCGCCAGAGGGGAACCGCGACGACTGCATCCAGATGTACGCCTGCCACTTCATCACGCCCATCGACCAGCGCAGCTGCGTGCAGCACTGGCTGTGCCTGAAGAACTCGCCGGCCGACCCCGTCGTCGACGAACGCCTGCGCAGCAACCTGCGCATGGCCTTCAATGAGGACAAGCGCGTGCTGGAAGCCATCCAGCGCAACGAGGACAAGCCGCGCCAGTGGCACCGCATCAACCTCGCGCTTGACGGCTCCTCCATCAAGATGCGCCGCATCGTCGAGGAGCTGGCATCTGGCAACGGTTGAACCGCTCATCTTCCCGCACTTCATTTCCGCCTCCCGCCACGCCTGCCAGAAAGGACTTCACCATGAAACTCGTGCTCTCCGTGTCCGCCCGCCTGCTGGCGGCGGCCAGCCTCTGCCTGGCAGGCGCGCACGCCGCCGCGCAAGGCACCATCAAGATCGGCGAGATCAACAGCTACAAGGCCCTGCCGCAGAACCTCGTTCCCTACAAGCAGGGCTGGATGCTGGCGCAGGAAGAGATCAACGCCGCCGGAGGCGTGCTCGGCAAGAAGCTCGAAACAGTGTTTCGCGACGACAACGGCAACCCCGGCGATGCGGTGCGGATGGCCGAGGAACTGCTCGCGCGTGAAAAGGTCGACATCCTCTCCGGCGTGACGCTCTCCCATGTCGGTCTGGCACTCACCGACTTCGCCAAGCAGAAGAAGTTTTTCTTTCTCGCATCCGGCCCGCTGAGCGACAAGGTCGTGTGGGACAACGGCAACCGCTATACCTACCGCCTGCGCTCAGGCACCTACGCACTCGCCACCTCGGTGATCGGCGAGGCCGTCAAGCTCAAGAAGAAGCGCTGGGCGCTGGTCTATCCCAACTACGAGTACGGCCAGGCGGCGGTGGCGGCCTTCAAGGAGAACATGAAGAAGGCGCAGCCCGATGTCGAGTTCGTGGCCGAGCAGTCTCCGCCGCTCGGCAAGATCGATGCCGGCGCCGTGGTGCAGGCGCTGGCCGACGCCAAGCCCGACGCCATCTTCAATGTCATGTTCGGCAGCGATCTCACCAAGCTCGCACGCGAAGGCAAGACACGCGGCCTGTTCGAAGGCCGCGAGGTGGTGAGCCTGCTGACCGGCGAGCCCGAATACCTCGACCCGCTGAAGGACGACGCGCCCGCCAACTGGATCGTCACCGGCTACCCCTACGCCAGCATCGACACGCCCGAGCACAAGGCCTTCCTCGCTGCCTACCAGAAGAAATACAACGACTACCCGCGCCTGAACTCGGTGGTGGGCTATGCCACGGTCAAGGCCATTGCGGCGGGCGTGCAGAAGGCCGGCTCGACCGACACCGAGAAGCTGATCGCGGCCTTCAAGGGCCTGCAGTTCGATTCGCCTTTCGGGCCGGTGGTGTTCCGGCCGCAGGACAACCAGTCGACCCTCGGCATCTTCGTCGGCCGCACCGCGGTGAAGGACGGCAAGGGCGTGATGCCCTCGGGCACCTACCTCGACGGCGCGAAGCTGCAGCCTGCCGAAGAGCAGATCCGCAAGCTGCGCAACCCGTCGTGACGGGCGCGACCCTCCCGCCCATCGGCTGCAACGGCCGGGGCGCGCAGGCTTCTTCGCTCGAGCGGCCGGTTTCATTGGCCGAGCCGCCGGTCGAGGAGCAGTTCCGCTTGGTGCGCGAGAGCGGCGCCTTCGACTGCTTCGACCGCCTGCCGATGCCTGGCCAGGTCGACACCTACCTGCGCTGCATCGAGCGCTTCGGCCTGCCGGTGCACACCGCGAGCTGGTTCTATGCGCTCGGGCGCGACGAGGCGCTGCTCGCCGACAAGCTGCAGCTCGCGGCCGAGGTCGGCGCCCGCACCCACAACATCATGCTGCACTGGCACGACGCGACCGGTCGGCCCATCGGCAACGACGAGGTGATCGACTTCTACCTGCGCGCCTACGACGAAGGCATGGCGCGCGGCGTGGAGCCGGCCTTCGAGTTTCACGTCAACATGTGGAGCGAGGACCCGCGGCGCGTCGCGCCCGTGGCCGAGGCCGTGCGCCGCCGCGGCGTTCCCTTTCACTTCACGCTGGACTACAGCCATGCGATCTTCAAGATCGGCAATGCGCAGGAGCTGGCGATCTGCGGATTGACGGAAGACGTCGCTTCGGGGCGCGCGGTTCTCGATCCGTTCAAGCCCGGCAACTTCGTGGACCAATGGCTCGAGATGGGCATCGTGCGCTGGCTGCAGGTGCGCAGCGTGGCGCCCAACGGCCCACGCAACCGCTGGTCGCTGGGCGACTCGGGCGAGGCGGTCGCGGCCGTGCCCGAGCATTCCATCTTTCCGTACGCCAGGGGCGAGCCCGGCCGCGGCATCCTCTATCCCTTCACCGAGCCGGCACCCGGGGAATGGCACTCGCCGTGGGACCCGGGCGCGCTCGCCTGCACGCGCGAAGTGGTTCGCAAGGTGCTGGCCTACCACTGCACGCACGAAGAATCGCCGCTGCGCTGGATCACCACAGAAATGATCAACCTGCCCGATTACGCGCACAACGCGCGCTTCTCGCTGATCGGGCAGAACGCGGCCATCGCGCGCTTCGTGCGCGAGCAGTGGGCCGCGCTCGCCCCGGCCTGATCACTTCTTCTTCGAAGCGGCCGGCTTGCGCCGCGGCTTGGGGGCGGCTTGCGCCTCGACCGGTTCGTCGCCGGTCGCGAGCATGCGCAGCACCACGTCGCAGATGTGCTCGCGCCAGGCCGCGCGGCGGGGCCGGCTCATCAGGTCCGCGCCGATCCAGGTGGCACAGGTGTACTGGTTCGAGAGATAGAAGAAGCCGAGCGACATGATCGTCATGAGCACGTGCTCGGACGACACGTCGCGGCGGAACGCCCCGCGCGCCTGCCCGCTCTCCAGCAGGGTGGCGACCGTCTGCACCAGCGGCAGGGCGGTGCGTTCCACCACCTGCGGCGCCTGCCGGATGTGCTTGCCGCGCAGCAGGTTCTCGTTCATCAGCAGCCGCACCAGGTTCGGGTGCGAGAGGTAGTGGTCCCACGAATGCTGCACGAGCTGGCGCATGCCTTCGACCGGGTCCTCGGGGCTCACGAACTCGCGCTGCGCGCCGATCATGTCCTCGTAGATCTTCGCCAGCACCGCCTGGTAGAGGCGCTCCTTGTTGCCGTAGTAGTAGTACAGCATGCGGTCGACCGTGCCGGCCGCGGCGCTGACGCGCTCGATGCGCGCGCCGGCGAATCCATGCTCGGCGAACTCCTCGGCGGCAGCGTCGAGGATGCGGGTCTCCAGCAGGTCCGTGCGCTCGCGCCGCAGGCGCCGGCGCGTCGGGCCGCCTTCCTCGACCGGCGCAGGCTCGTCCGCACGCGCGGCGGGGCGGCCGGTGCGGCCGGCGGAAGAGGATCGTTCTGGCACGGTGGAGTCGCTCCTTGTCATTGCGGGTCCGGGCAACGGACGATGAAGAGGCATTCTCTCGCATGCCGATCGGGGCGTGCCGGGTCTGACCTGGCTGGCGCATGAGCTGCCGCGTCACGCGGGCTCCCCAGTTCAATGGATTGCAGACTGGCGTGCGCCCCTCCAGAATTCCGCGCGGTGCAGCAGCATCGGCAAAGCTTGCGCGAAGTCTTGAAGACAGCGAGGTGCGCAATGAGCAAAGCAACGGCAGGAACGATCGATCGGATTCGCGCGCATGTCCCAGGCTTCCTCGACGCGGGCGTCCGCAGGACAGGGGAGGGCCTGGCCTTCGTCTTCGGCAGCGCGCGCATCCTGGGTGTGGCGCTGGTCAGCGCTGGGATGATCATGCTGCTGCTGCAGTCCATGCTCTACGTCCGCACGGGCTGGGGCGTGGAGGACTATCTTGGCTGGGCCAACGACGGCCCCGCGGCCGCGTTGCTCGAACTGTGGCGCCGCTGCCAGCTCCTCTGGCTCGCCCGGCTCTACCTGGCGCTCGACAGCATCGCCTTCGTGCCGATCTACGCGGCCTTCTTCCTCAAGACCGGCTGGGTGCTGGCCCGCGCGCTGGACGACGACACCGGCCGCCCGGCGCCGGCAGGGCGGCGGTGGTTCGCCCTGTTCTGGGTGCCGGTGCTGATGCTGGTGGCGGTCGATCTGGTCGAGAATCTGGCGGGGCTGCAGCGCACCGGCGGCTACGGCTCGCTGATCGGGGCGGTAGCGCTCGTCCTCGGCGTGGCGGGCGTGTGGAGCCTGGCCGCCCTCGGGGTCTGGAAGATCCCGGCCCACCGGGGCGCGCTGGCGCTCGGGCTGCTGCTCCTCGCAGCACTGCTGGCGTGGATGTTCTTCGGGACCGAGGCCTGCGCGGCCGTCGACGGCGCAAGCTGGCGCGGGCGGCTCGGCTGCGCGGCGCACCACTCGAAATCGTGGCTGACCGTCGCGGTCTTCGGCTTGCTGGCCGCTGGCGGAATCTGCTGGCTCTTCGGCGCCGTGCTCTCGACGCATGCCGACGTGGCCGGGAACCCGGAGCGCGCGCGGCGCCGGGCCGACCTGCGCGCCGCGATCTTCGACTGCCTGGTGCGCAGCCGCTATGTGCTGGCCGCGATCGCGCTGCTCGCCGGGCTCACCGTCGTCATGGACCAGTCGCGTGACGTCATCGCCTCCACGGCCTCCTTCGTGCCCCGCTTCTTCACGATGATCCACGTCGACTGGGGCGGCGTGCCGGCGCCCGCGCCGGGCGTGGCGATCGACTGGGGCGGCGTGCTGTGGCTGCTGCTCGGATCGCTCACGGTCTTCGGCCTGTCCATCCTCGGGCTGGCACTGCTGGTGTTCGCCTGCTGGCTATGGACGCGCAGCGTCTGCCATCTGCGCTCGGCGGGCCGTCGCCCCGTCGCCGTGGGCTTCGAGCCCGCCCGCGACGGCGATCGGCACGAGGACATCTTTGCCCGCGACTGGGCCCGCGTCCTGGCCCTGGTGCCGGTGCTGCTGGTGGTGCTGCTGTGCGCCAGCGTGCTGCAGGACCTCGCCAAGGCCCAGACCGGCGCGGGCGCGCATTCGAGCACCGGTTTCGGCTGGCTCGCCTGCCTGTTGCCCAGCGTGGGCGTGGTGGCCTTCGCGGTGCTGGCCGTCGTTGCCGGCGGCGGCTTCATCTGGCGGCGCGGCGATCGTGCCTCGACCGCCGGCTACTACGACTGCATCGACTGGGCGGCGTGGAGCACGCGCGCCGGCCTGATGGACGCCAGGGCGCATGCCAGTCTTGCGCCGGGGGGCGAGGGCGCTCGTCTCGCGGACCTCAAGTACAACTTCCTCGGAAAGGTCACGCCCTACCTGCTGCCGATGGTGGCGCTCGGGCTGGTCTTCCTCTGCCGCCTGGTCGACGTGCTGCCGGGCCGCACCGGCGACTACTTTCCCACAATGGCCTTCCCCGTCATCCTGCTGTCGCTCACCTTCTGGCTCTGCTTCTTCGGCTGGCTCTCGCTGCTCGAGGTCTATAACGCCGTGCCCTGGGTGCTGGTGCTGGTCGCATGGATCGGGGTGCTCGGACTGGCGGGCCTCACCGACAACCACCTCGTCTGGCCGGGCCCGCTGCAAGGCGAGCCCAGCGCCTGGGGCGGCATCCGGATGTGGGCCTGCAGCGTCGTGCTCGGCGGCGTCATCGTGGTGGCCTACCGCTGGGCCATGGAGCGGGTGCGGCATCCCGGCAGCGGCGCTTCGCTGAAGGTCTACTGGCCTCTGGTCCTGGTCGTGCCCGCGCTGACCATCGCCATCATGGTGGTCGGCAACTTTTTCGCGACGGCGCGCCGCCCGCAGGCGCCTGCGGTCACCGCACAGGCCGCCGCCCCCGCGGTGCCGCTCGAGACCGCCATGGCCGGCTGGCTTCGCACGATCTGCCATGCGCCCGACGACGACAGCCCGTGCGCCTCGCAGCTGAAGCCCCGCCCGGCCGCAGGCGGGTACGACGTGTACTTCGTCTCGAGCGAAGGGGGCGGCATTCGCGCCGCCATGTGGACCGCCTTCGCCCTGCACGAACTCGAGGCCGAAGATCCGGGTTTCGACCAGCGCACCTTCGCGATCTCGGGCGTGTCCGGCGGCGCGATCGGCGCGGCGGTCTACCGCGCCTGCAGCGAAGGTGCGCAGGGCACGGCCCGCACGGTACTCGAGGTCCGCGACGCCCGCGAGACCTGCATTCGGCGCTTCGGGCAGACCGATCTGCTGTCGCCGCTCCTGTCCTCCTGGATGTTCGAGGACCTGCTGGGCCGCCTCGTGCCCAGCGGGCTGTGCCGCACGCCGGGCTGCGGCTTCATGTCGCGCGGCGCCTGGTTCGAACAGACGATGGAAGTCGGCGCTCCGCGACTGCGCCGCGGCCTACGCGAGCTGCGCAATGCCGACACCACCGGCGTGAACGCCGGAAAGCACGTTCCTTACCTGCTGCTGAATGCCACCTGGGTGGAGACCGGCGAGCGTGCCATCGCGACCGAGCTGCTCGTGTCGCAGGCGGACTTCCCGGGCAGCAAGGACCAGTTGGGCCTGGTGGGCGCGGACATGCCGCTGGGCGCCGCCGCGCACAATGCGGCGCGCTTTCCCTACGTGAATGCGATCGGCGGCCTGAAGACGCCGGCCGATCTTTGCGACCGCCGCGGCGTGGCCGTGCCCGGCAAGACAGAGCCGGGCACCAAGATCTGCGGACACCTGGCGGACGGCGGGTACTTCGACAACGGCGGGGCGCAATCGACCACCGACCTCGTGCACGCCTTCGTTGCCTGCCTCGCTGCGCGCGAAACCAGGGACAAGACGACCGGATGCGGAAACCTGCCGGAAGCCCAGCGCACCTGGCTGCGGGAGAACCTGGTGCCGCGCGTGCTGATGATCCGCAACGAGCCCAACCCCGGCGCCGCCGTCGCGGAGCGCTGCGGCGAGATCACCCATCCCGGAGCGGCGGATGTCTTCCCCGTCCTCGACAACGCCTGCACCGCGCCCATCGGCAAGCGCTACCGCCCCGCGCAGCCTTTGTGCGCGCGCGGCAAGGTTCCGTACCTGGACCTGATCGGGCCGCTGCTGGCCGTCATCAACACCAGCGGCGTGGGCGCCGCCGGGCGCCTGGCCGAGGCGCGCGAGGCCGACGCGATCGTGCAGGCGCGCATCGCGATGCGCGGCAAGGCCGCGGCCGCGACGACCGAGCCCGTGACCGCGATCGAGCTCTTGCCCAAGGGTGTGCATTTCCCGCTTGGCTGGCACCTGTCGCGCTCCGGCGTGGACAACATGAGCGAGCAGGCTGCGCGCTGCAGGATCGTGCCGGCGGAGGACAAGCCTTGATCACCGGAGCCTGACGCGTTCGGTCTGGAGCGGCGCGTGCGGCGCGACCTCTTGCAGCCGCGATCCGATCGCACCGGGGCGCGCTTTTTCGCTAACCTCGGGCAATGACCGCATTCGCCCCGCAGCGCTCCAGCGTCGACGCTCCCATCGGCCCGCCGCCTCCCGCACCCGACCTGCCTATTCCCCCTGCGCCGCCCCCGGCGCCTTCACCCCCGCCCGAAGGAGACCCGCCACCCGCCGATCCGCCCATGACCGAGCCTGGCGCGCCGCCGCCGGTGGCCGATCCGCCGCCCGGCGCTTCGGCCCTCGGCCGCCTGCATGCGCGGCGCCTGCGCGAGATGTACCGCTCGGCCGGTTGGCCCTGCTGCGATGCGATCGAGGTCGAATTGCTGGCCGCCGGCCTGCTGGAGCGCGTGCGCTGGCCGCAGGGGCACGAGACGCTGCGGGTAAGCGACGCCGGCATTGCCCACATCGCGGGCAGCCTGGTCGTCAACCGGGCGGCACTCTCACGGCACGAGGCGCTGGTCGAGCAGGTGGCGCGCGAGATGACCCGCGCCGGCAGAGTGGCGTGGCGCGGGCTGAGCCTGCGCGCACGGCTGCCTGCGGTGAAAGAGGGCGACAAGCCGCGCTGGTGCGTCGCGCGTCCCGACGTGTTCTCGATCCGCAACACGAGCGTGGAGGCCTATGCGCAACCGATCGTCCACGAGGTGAAGGTCAGCCGCGCCGATCTGCTCGGCGACTTGCGCAAGCCCGACAAGCGCGCGGCCTACCTCGATGTGGGCGGCGAATGCTGGTACGTGCTGGGCTGCGATGCCAAGGGCCGGCCCATCGCAGATCCGGACGAGATTCCGCCGGAATGCGGCGTGCTGGTCGCGCAGGGTGCGCGCATGGTGGTGGCACGCACGGCCGTGCATCGCGCCCAGGCACGCCTGCCTTTCAGCGTGTGGATGGCGTTGGCCAAGGCGCAGCCGGTGCCCGGCTTCGATGACGAATCGCAGGACCTGCTGGCCGGCGCCGAGGGCTGAGCTCTCTCAGGTGCCGCGCCTCACCGGCACCGCGCGGCCGAGCGGGGCGGAGCCGCCGTCGCCGTCATCTCCCGCCTCGTCTTCATCGTCGCCCGCATCGAGATCGTCCGTGTCCTCGGCCAGTTCTTCGGCCGCGGCGGCAGTGGGATCCTCGACCTCGTCGGTCACCTCGCCGGCGTCGTAAGGCACGGTCCCGATGCGGTCGGGCAGGATGTCGGCATCGTCGGACGCGGCCGTGGGATCGGCCGATGCACGCTCGCCGGTACCCGTGGAATCGGTGTCGCTGCCGTGCGCGATGGGCAGCGCGCCTTCGGCGCTCCCGTCGGGCATGGCGGTGCGGCTGCGGTCGGTCTGCACGTCGCTTCCGCTGTCGCTGGTGTCGCTCGGGCCGAGTGAATCCACGTCGGTTCCGCGAGGCTCGCGTGGCGCGTGCTCGCCGCCCAGGATGCTGCTTGTGGCCATGAAGGTCCTCCTTGTCGATGGCAAGGCTCGACTCTGCGCGGCGACACCGCGCCTGGTGTGGGCTGCGGCCGACGCCGTGTGTCGGCCGGCGTGCACGCCTGGGCCCTCAGCCGAGCAGCCGCGGCAACGCCTGCACGAGCAGCAGGCCCGACACGCCCTGCACGGTGGCGCAATGCCACATCGGCAGCGTGTTGTCGAGCGTCGCGCGCGCCTGCGGCTGCAGGCGGCCGGCGAAGGAACGCGCCAGCAGGTAGCCGCCCATGATCATCAGCACCGCGACGTGCAGCCCCTGGTAGGCGAGCAGCATGGCGACGGTGGCGCTCCAGGCCTGCGCCTGCGGATCCAGGCCGGCCTGCGCCTGCGCGAACAGCTCGATGCCGAAGGCGCCGGCGACGCACAGCATGGCCAGCGCCACCTGCAGCCGCAGCATTCGCTGGCCTCGCGGGTCGGCATGGCGCAGGCGCCTCGGCGCGGTCGCCATCCACAGCGAACCGATGCCGAGCAGCGCGGCCGAGGCCCAGGGCCAGCGCAGCGCCGGCAGCGCGGCGCCGGGCGGTGGGCAGGTGTCGGCCGCCATGGCGACATGCACATGCGCATACGCGAAGGATGCGAAGACCGTCATGTCCACCACGACCAGGACGAGCGTGGCCCACCACGAATGCGAATGGGTGAGCCGGCTGCTGCCGACGGGCAGTTGCACGCCGTGCGCCACCTCGACGCGTGGGCGCGGCGCGGGCAGGTCCGTGGCCCAGAGCCAACGCAGCACGGCCACGATCGCGACGCCCCCGAAGGCGAAGGCTGCGACGGTCAGCTCGACCGTCAGCAGCAGGAAGAAGCCCGCCGTCCCGATGGCCGCCAGCAGCGGCCACCAGCCGTCGGTGGGCAGGCGCAGCAAGTGCAGCGGGCGCGCGTCGACGATGCTGGTGACCAGCGTCTCGCGGCCACCGAAGACGGTGCCGGGCAGCCAGTGACGCCCGTCCTCGACCTCCCGCGGCAGCGCCGGCTGGTCCCACAGCGGCTCGCGCGAGGCGAGCTGCGGAATGCTCCGCACACCGTACTCGCGCAACGGCAGCCATTCCAGCGTGCCGGCCCGCCACGGATTTCCGTGGTCCTTGGTCGGCCGTCGCAGCGTGCGCGCGGCATCGGCGACGAACAGCAGCACGCCCGTGGCCAGCACGAAGGCGCCGGCCGTGGACCACAGGTTGAGCGCGTTCCAGCCCAGGTCGCCGGGGTAGCTGTGGACGCGCCGCGGCATGCCCAGAAGGCCCGCAATGTGCATCGGGAAGAAGGCCAGGTTGAAGCCGCCGAACATCAGGCCGAAGACCCAGCGGCCCCAGCGCTCCGAGAGGCGATTGCCGTTGAACACCGGCGCCCAGTAGTAGAAGCCCGCGAACAGCGGGAACACCATGCCGCCGATCAGCACGTAGTGCAGGTGGGCGACGATGAAATAGCTGTCGTGCGCCTGCCAGTCGAAGGGCAGCACCGCCACCATCACGCCCGTCAGGCCGCCCAGCACGAAGATGAAATGAAAGCCCAGCAGGAACAGCGTGGGCGTGTTCAGGCGCACCTCGCCACGCCAGAATGTCGCGATCCATGCGAACACCTGCACGCCGCTGGGAATGGCAACCAGGAAGCTGGCGGCCGACGTGACCGTCATCGCCAGGTCGCCCACGCCCGCGGCGAACATATGGTGGACCCAGAGCGCGAAGCTCACGAGCCCGACGCCGGCGAGCGCCGCCACGATCGCGCGGTAGGCGACCAGGCGCGTGCCCGCGAGCGCGGGGATCATCATCGAGACCATGCCGGCGGCAGGCAGGAAGATGATGTAGACCTCCGGGTGCCCGAAGAACCAGAACAGGTGCTGCCACAGCAGCGGATCGCCGCCACGCCCGGCGATGAAGAAGGGCCAGTCGAAGGCGCGTTCGAGTTCGAGCAGGGTGGTCGCGGCGATCACCGCCGGAAAGGCGAAGACGATCATCAGCGCCGTCACCAGCATCGCCCAGGCGAAGGCCGGCATGCGCATCAGCGTCATGCCCGGAGCACGGGTGAACAGGATGCCGATGACAAGCTCGATGGCGCCCGCGATGGCCGAGATCTCGATGAAGCCGATGCCCAGCAGCCACCAGTCGGCGCCGCGTCCGGGCGAGAACTCCTTGCCGGTCAGTGGCGGGTACATGAACCAGCCGCCATCGGGTGCCTCGCCGAAGAACAGCGTGCAGAAGAAGACCAGTCCGCCGATCGCATAGGCCCAGAAAGCATAGGCGGACAGCCACGGAAAAGGCAGGTCGCGCGCGCCCAGCATGCCGGGCAGCAGGTAGACCGCCACCGCCTCGACGATCGGCACGGCGAACAGGAACATCATCACCGTGCCGTGCATGGTGAAGAGCTGGTTGTAGGTCCGCACCTCCACCAGCGCGTTGTCGGGCACGGCCAACTGCGCGCGCATCACCAGCGCGAGCACACCGGCCAGCACGAAGAAGAGCATCGCCGTTGCGATGTAGTACACGCCGATGCGCGTGTTGTTGACGGCCGAGAGCGCCCGCCAGCCCTGCGGCGCTTGCCACGCGCGCTCGAGTGCCTCGCGCTCGCCCGCGGGCCGGGGCAGGGCGGACGGCAACTCGCTCATTCCAGCTGCCCCAGCCAGGCCGCGATGGCCTGCAGGCTGCTCTCGTCGATGCGCTCGTGCGACGACGGCATGCGTGCGCCGGGCTTCAGTTGCTGCGTGTGCTCCACCCAGCGCGCGAGGCCCTCGACATCGTTCGGCAAAAGGCCAGCGCCCAGGTACAGGCGGCTGCCCACGTGCGTGAGGTCCGGCCCCAGGCGGCTTTCCTCGCTGACGCCGCGCACGGTGTGACAGGCATTGCAGCGGTGCGCAAGGAAGGCGTCTCGTCCACGCTGGAGCGCGGGCGTCGCTGGCGGCGAGGCCGGGCGTGCCTGCTTCGCAAGCCAGGCATCGAAGGCCGCAGTCGGCTCGGCAACCACGTGCAATGCCATGCGGGCATGCTGGTCGGCGCAGTACTCGGCGCAGCTGCCGCGCCAGGTGCCGGGGCGACTGGCCTGCAGCTGCAGGTGCTGCATGCGGCCCGGCACCATGTCCATCTTCCCACCGAGCGCCGGCACCCAGAAGCTGTGGATCACGTCGGCGCTGGCGAGCGCGAAGTACACGGGCCGGCCGACCGGAATGCGCAGCTCGTTCGCGCCTGCGATCTCCCGGCCCGTGGCCGGGTCGCGGTAGCGCAGCTCCCACCACCACATGTGCCCGGTGACGGCCACGATCAGCGCATCCTTCGGCGGGGCCACCCGCCAGGGCGGCTTGTGCCATTCGCTGTAGACGAAGAGGGCCGTGAGCACGGCGCCGGGAAAGGCCAGGCCGCCGCCGAGCACCCACCAGCCCGCGTTCACGCGCCCACGCCGGCGTAGGACCGCGAACGCCAGCAGCGCCATGACGCCGACGAAGATCAGCGCCGCGCCCGCAACGAGCACGCTCGTCACGCCCAGGAGCGTCTCGGCCACCGGGCCGGCCACATGCAGGGCCGACTGGGGCGGTTCGCCGCTCATTCGAGCGCCAGCAGGAAGGCCGCCATGTCGCGTGCCTGATCGGCCGAGACGCCCATGGGCGGCATGAGGGTGTCGGGCACCAGCGCCTTCGGCTGGACGATCCATTGCGCCAGCACATCGGGCCGGTTCGGCACTTCCCCGGCGATGTAGCTGCGACGTCCAAAGCCGCCGAGCGCAGGTCCAGCCCTCCCACGGGCCGCGGGCACGTCAGGGATGACGTGGCAACTGCCGCATTGGTATTGGGCCACCAGCGCCTGCCCACGCAGCCTTTGCGCGCGGGGCGCATCGGCATAGGGGAGCCCGCTTTCCTTGACGCAGCCGCCCGCGAGCGCCAATGGGACCAACGCCAGCAGCAGCGTGGTCCGTGGGCCGTGGCGTTCCAGCGAGAGGGCCATGGCGGCATTGTGCCGGCGGGAATGCGCGCTGCGCCGACAGGGCGGCGCTCACGTGCGTCGGACAATGCCGCCAGAACATGGGAACCCTCAAGACCGCTCTGCTCACGTCAGCGGTGCTCGGCCTGGTCGCCGCGGCCGGCGCGGCGGCCGTGGTGTACGGCGGCCTGTACAACGTGGCGGCAACCTCCCAGCACATGCAGCCGGTGCATACGCTGCTCGAGACCGCGATGCGCCAATCGGTCCGGCTGCGTGCCCGCGGCATCGAGGTGCCGCGGCTGGACGACCCGCAACTGGTCATGCGCGGCGCAGCCTGCTTCAGCGCCAAGTGCCAGCAATGCCACGGCGCGCCCGGCGTGGCACAGGGCGACATCGGCAAGAGCATGCAGCCGCTGCCCGGACCGCTGGTCGACGCGCGCCATCATTGGAAGGCGCAAGAGCTGTACTGGGTCACGAAGCACGGTATCAAGATGAGCGGCATGCCGGCTTGGGAGTACCGCCTGGCGGAAGAGGACCTGTGGGCAGTGGTTGCCTTTCTGGAGCGGCTACCCGACCTGACGGCGCGGGAATATGCCGAGCAGACAGACAGGCCGTCCACCTGCGGTCCGGGCGAACCGGCGACGACCGCCACATTGGGCGATGCGCGGCGCGGCGCGCGGGCGTTGCACCAGTACGCGTGCAATGCCTGCCACAGCATTCCCGGCGTCACCGGGTCGTCGGTCCATGTCGGCCCGCCACTCGATGGCATTGCGCGCCGCACCATGATTGGCGGGCGGCTCGCCAACACGCCCGACAACATGGTGCGCTGGCTGCGCCGCACGCACGAGGTCGATCCGCGCACGGCGATGCCGGAGATGGGAGTGACCGAACAGGACGCGCGCGACATCGCCGCGTATCTGTCGACGCTCAATTGAATTGCAGCCTGCCGGCCGGGCTGCGACCGCGGAACGGGATCAGGTCGTGTAGTCGCCGCTGGCTTCAGGCTGGAACAGGATCTCGGTCACCCGCGCGCTGCCCTCGCCGCCACCGGGCAAGATCCAGTTTGCCGTGGCGCCAAGGCGCAGGCCGATCAGGCTGATGCCGACGGGCGAGAGCACCGAGACGAATCCCGACGCGGGATCCGCGTCCTGCGGGTAGCACAGCGTCAGCTTGCGGCGCTCGCCCGTGCGAGTGTCCACCAGCGTCAGCTGCGAATACATGGTCACGAGATCGGACGGAACTTCGCGCGAGCGGATCACATCGGTCGACTCGAGCAAGGTCTCGAGCACCGGATGGTGCGGCGACTTTTCGAGCAGCTTGGCGAGGCGGGCGTGATCGAGTTCGGTGAGCGTACGCTCGCCGAGAAGAAGCGTGATGGTCATGGAGCACTCCAATCGAATGCGGGCGCGGTGTGCAAGGCAACGGCGCTCGCGAATGCGCGGGGTCGGGGCCCGGCGATCGATGGTTTGCGCTACTGAGGGGAGGAGGGGGATCGCCGGGCGGAGGAGTGTGCGGCCGGCATGTGCTTGCCGCGCGGCAAGGCGGTTTCAGCGCCGGCCACCTGCGCGCGAATCACGGTCGCGCGCACGGCGGGCGTGGCAGCGTCGAAGTGAGTGCGGGTGAGGGCGGGGGAGCGCATTGCGCCATTGTAGGCCGCGTGGCTCGCGGGCGCGCATCGCGCCGCCCAATGACCGGATGCAACGGCTGATTCCTTGGACAGGACAGCGCAGTGACCTTGATTGACAAATCCGAAAGTCCTATTAATAATTCTTTCGGCCATCTGACGTTCTCGTCCAGGCGGCGGCTCCCCACACAACCTTGTTCTGCGAGCCAGCAAAGTTTCCCAAGAAGTCCTATTGACCCGTTCTTAAGTCAGGAGACACCCGCATGCGCATCGTATCGTCCGTCCTTGACCTCATCCTCGCCGCAGGCGCGGCTGCCACCCCGATCATGGCGGCGGCGCAGGCTGCCGCGCAGCCCATCGTCCTGAAGTACTCGTCCTACCACCCCCAGACCATCTGGTTCACCAGCAAGGGTATCAACCCCTGGATCGCCGAGGTCGAGAGGGCGACCCAGGGCCGCGTGAAGATCGAGACCCTGCCCAAGACGGTCGGCACGCCGGCCAGCGCCTTCGAAGTGGCTCGCGACGGGCTGGCGGACATGTCGATCGTGATCGCCGGCTATACACCCGGCCGCTTTCCCTTGGCCGAGATGGGCGAGTTGCCCTTTGCCGGTGACGATGCATCGACGATGTCTCCGGCGTTCGACCGCGTCTACCGCAAGCACTTCGCCAAAGCCGAGGAGTTCAAGGGCGTCGAAGTGCTGAGCATCTTCACGATCTCGCCCGGCCACATCTTCACCACCAAGCGGCAGGTCAAGACCTTCGACGATCTCAAGGGCCTGAAGCTGCGCAGTCCGGGTGCGACGTCGACCCGCTCGCTCACGCTGATGGGCGCCGTGCCGATCCTGAAATCGTTCACCGAGGCGCACGAGATGCTGTCCACCGGCGCGATCGACGGCAGCCTGATGCTCAAGGAAACCGTGAAGTCCGGCAACGCGGTTGACTTGCTCAAGTACGGCACGCTGGTGCCCGGCGGCGTGTTCAATGCCGTGCTGGCCGTGGTGGTCAATGCCGACAAGTGGAAGGCGATTCCTGAAGCCGATCGCAAGGCCGTCATGTCGGTTTCGGGCGAGGCCCTGGCCCGGCACATGGGCCTCGCCTACGTCGAGGCCGACAAGGAAGCCGTCGGCCTCATGACGCAGGCCAAGTACGTGGTCGAGACGGCCAGCCCCGCACTGCTGGCGGACATGAAGAAGGCGCTGGCGCCGCAGGAAGCCGAGTGGCTCGAACGCGCAAAGAAGAAGGGCATCGCCGACCCGATGGCAGCACTTGCCGAGTTCCGCCAGGAATCCGTGAAGCCCAGCGTCGCGGCGCGCTGAACGGCATCCTTCATTCGCACGGAGACCTGCTTTCATGGACCTCGGCTTTTTCACGATGCCCCTTCATCCGCTGTCGCGGAACTACCCGGACACGCTGGATGAGGATCGCGAGGCGATCATCCTGGCGGACCAGCTGGGATTCAAGGAAGCGTTCGTCGGCGAGCATGTGACCGACCTGTCGGAGCCCATCAGCTCGTCCTTGATGTTCCTGGCTTCGCTGGCGTCCGATACCCGGCAGATCCGCCTGGGCAGCGGCACGGTCAACTTGCCGAACAACCACCCGGTGGCGGTGGCGGCGCAGGTCGCCATGCTGGACAACCTCTTGCGGGGGCGTTTTCTCCTGGGCATCGGACCGGGCGGACTCAAATCGGATTCGGAAGCCTTCGGCAACCTGGACGAAGACCGCACGGCGATGTTCGTCGAGGCGATCGACCACATCCTGGCCATGTGGCAAGACGAGCCTCCCATCGTGCGCGACGGCAAGTACTGGAACATCCGGATGGATCGCACCTATGTGCCCGAACTGGGCCAGGGTGTGATGCTGCGGCCCTACCAGAACCGCATTCCGGACATCTTCGCGACCGTGGTGGCGCCGCACTCCAAGGGCATCGTCGCCGCGGCCGAACGCGGCTGGCTGCCGATCACCGGCGACATGCTGCAGCCGGTGTGGAAAGCGACGCACTGGCCGCTGTACGAGAAGGGGTGCCAGAACGCCGGCCGCGTCGCGGACCGCCAGGACTGGCGGGTCGCGGTCAACATGTTCGTCAGCGACGATGCCGACACGGCGAAGCGCTACGGCGGCAGCGCGGACGGGCCTTATGGGCAACGCTGGGAGAGCTTGCGCACTCGCTTCGTCTTCAACGGCCGCATGGATCTGTTCAAGCCGGACCTGAAGCTGCCCGACTCGGCGATCGACGCGCAGTACCTGACCGATACGCTGACGATCAGCGGTACGCCCGAAGTGGTTGCCCAGAAGCTGCTCGCCCACCATGACGCCCTGGGAGGCTTAGGCACCGTCCTCTATGTCGGTGCCGACTGGATGGACTCGAAGCTGGCGCGCCGCTCGATGGAGCTCATGGCCACACGCGTCATGCCCATGGTCAACGCTGCCCTGGCAGACCGCGAACCACGTACCGGTACCCTCGGTTGATACTGCTGCGGAGACTCTCCATGAAGCCCATGGTCCTGGCCGCCGCTCTCTGGCTGGCGGCAGCGTTCCCGGCGGCGGCCGAAACGCTTATCCGGTATTCGAACTGGTTGCCCGTCAAGCACCAGATGCACGCCGAAGTCTTCGTTCCCTGGATGGCAGAGGTGGAAAAAATCACCCAGGGCCGCGTCAGGTTCGAGATCCTTCCGAAGCTGGTGGGCACGGTGCCGACGCAGTTCGACGTGGTCCGCGATGGCCTGGCCGACATGGCGGTGTTCGTCCCCGGTTTCTCTCCCGGCCGCTTCGAGTTGAGCGAGGTCACGGAGCTGCCGCTGCTGGCAGACGAACCCACGGTCATCTCGCCGGCGGCAAATGCGCTCTACACGAAGCACCTTGCAAAGTACAACGAGTTCAAGGGCGTGCACATGGTGAGCCTCTTCTCGACGGCTGCCGGACACATCTACACGGCCAAGAAGCCGATGCGTTCGCTCGCGGACCTCAAGGGACTCAAGTTGCGCACCTCGCTGGCCAGCAACGGTCCGGCCATGATTGCGCTCGGAGCGGTGCCGATACAGAAAGGGACCAACGAGATCTACGAGCTGGTGACCAGCGGCGTGGTCGATGGCACCTTGTGGACCAAGGAAGGGCCTGCCGGCTTCAACATGGTCAACGGCACGCTGAACCACATGCTCGTGGTCCCGGGCGGCCTGTACAACTCCATCCTGGCGCTGGCGATCAACGAGGACAAGTGGAACAGCATCTCTCCGCCCGATCGCGATGCGATCACGAAGATCTCGGGCGAGGCGATGGCCAAGGCAGTCGGCGAGTCCTACAGCCGCGCCGACGAGCGCGGTCTCCAGGTGATGAAGGCCGCGGGGACCACCGTCGTCACGGCCGAAGGCGACTTCCTGGCCGGCATACGCCGCGCGCTTGCGCCTGCGGAGGCCACCTGGATCGCCAAAGCCAGGAAGAAGGGCATGGCCAATCCGGAAGCCGTGCTCGCAGATTTCAAGGCCGACATAGCGGCGCGCCAGCGCGCGTTCGAAGGCACCCGCTAGTCCCGGCACCTGGCACCTGGTGCCGCCTCGAGACAGCCCCCCAAGGAGACCTCACATGAAGAGATTCGCACTTTGCCTCGCCCTCTTGTTGGCGAGCGCCGCCCCGGCGTGGTCGCAGACAGTCCTGCGCTATTCGAACTGGCTCCCTGCCAAGCACCAGATGCATTCCGAGGTCTTCGTGCCCTGGATGGCCGAGGTGGAAAAGATCACGCAGGGCCGCGTCAAGTTCGAGATCCTTCCCAAAATGGTCGGGACCGTGCCGACGCAGTTCGACGTGCTCCGCGACGGCCTGGCGGACATGGCCGTGTTCGTGCCCGGGTTCTCGCCGGGGCGCTTCGACCTGATCGAGATGGCCGAGCTTCCCCTGGTCGCCGACGAGCCCAACGTGATGGCGCCCGCCGTCGCACAGCTCTATGCGAAGCACCTCGCGAAGTACAACGAGTTCAGGGGCGTGCACATCGTCAGCATCTTCACGACGGCCGCCGGACACGTCTACACGGCCAAGAAGCCCGTGCGGTCGATGGAGGACTTCAAGGGCGTCAAGCTGCGCACCTCGCTGGCTGCCAACAGCCCCGCCGTGCAGGCGCTGGGCGCGGTGCCGGTGCAGAAGGGCACCAACGAAATCTATGAGCTAGTGTCTTCCGGTGTGCTGGACGGAACCCTCCTGAGCAAGGAAGGCGTGGTCAGCTTCAGCCTGGTCAACACCCTCAACAACCTCACGATCATTCCGGGCGGCATCTACAACTCGGTTCTGTCGCTGGCGATCAACGAGGACAAGTGGAAGGCGATTTCCCCGCAGGACCAGGAAGCCATCACCAGGATCTCGGGCGAGGCGATGGCCAGGGAAGTCGGGCGGGCCTACAGCAAGGCCGATGCGAATGCCGTCGCCACGATGAAGCAGGCGGGCAAGACCGTGATCGTTGCCGAGGGCGATTTCTACAAGCAGATCAAGCAGGCGCTGTCCTATGCCGAGGCCACCTGGATCGCCAAGGCGAAGAAGAAGGGCATGGCCAATCCGGAGGCGGTACTGGCCGAGTTCCGCGCGGACATCGCCGCGCGGCATCAGGCACTCGGTATTCCAATGATCGGCCAGTGAATTCGTGCATGACAAGTACTATTGACAGGTAAAGAGGCAAAGGCGTAGATTGCCTGGGCGGATTCCCCCCGCGACGACCCCCTCAGATGCCCGCCCAGCGGGACATAACAGTCGATGGAGACAGGTATGCACAAGCTCAACACTGCGTTTTTCCGAACGGCCGCGATCGGTCTCTTCCTTGCTGCGACGGCGGCGCTGGCGCACGCCCAGGCGCAGGTCGTCGTCAAGTACTCGTCGTGGCTGCCGCCCACGCATTGGTTGAACACGACGGCGGTCATTCCCTGGATGGCCGAGGTCGAGAAGGCGACACAGGGACGGGTCAAGATCGAGATGCTGCCGAAGACCGTCGGCACGGCGCCCACGCAGTTCGATGTCGTTCGCGACGGCCTGGCAGATCTCGGCCTGATCGTGACGGGCTACACCCCGGGCCGATTCGAACTGGCCGAGATGGGCGAACTGCCCTTCCTCGGAGAGGACCCGACGATCATGTCGCCGGCATTCGACCGCGTGTATCGCAAGCACTTCGCGAGCGCCAACGAGTTCAGGGGCGTGGAGGTGATGAGCATCTTCACGATCGCGCCGGGACACATCTTCACGTCGAAGAAGCAGATCAAGACCCTCGACGACCTCAAGGGCATGAAGCTTCGCAGCGCCTCGGCCACCGGCACGCGCGCCCTGACGCTGCTGGGTGCGGTGCCGATCCTGAAGTCGTCCACCGAGGCATTCGAAATGCTGTCGACCGGTGCCATCGACGGCAGCCTGATGCTGCAGGAGACCGTGAAGTCGACCAACTCGGTGGGCCTGCTGCACTACGGCCTGCTGGTTCCCGGTGGGCTGTTCAATTCGTCGCTCGCCGTCATCGTGAACGGCGACAAGTGGAAGGCGATCTCGCCCGCGGACCAGCGCGCGATCATGGGCGTGTCGGGTGAGGCGCTGGCGGCGAAGATCGGTCGCGCCTACGCGGCGGCCGACCAGTCCAGCATCGATGCGATGAAGGAAGCCAAGTACGTCGTGGAGCGCGCCAACCCGGCATTGACCGAGGGCCTTCGCAAGGCCATGAGCCCGATCGAGGACGAATGGATTGCCAAGGCAAAGAAGAAGGGTGTTGCCGATCCGGCCGCCGCGCTCGCCGAGTTCCGCGCCGCAGTCCAGTCCCGGTAGCAGGAGCGACGCGATGTATCACCGGATCGAACGCGCGGCAGTGAACCTGGCAGCAGTGCTGCTGTTCGGGCTGATGCTCCTGACCTTTGTCGACGTGGTGGGACGCAATCTGTTCAACAAGCCGCTCACGGGGGCTTCCGAGCTCACCGAAATTCTCCTGGCGCTGGTCATCTTCCTGATGCTGCCGCAAGTCGCGCGACGCAATGAACACATCGTGATCGACCTGATCGACCAGATCTGCAGCCCGATGGTGCGCAAGGTACTCGACGCCATTGCCTGCGTGCTGGCATCGATCATGTTCGGCCTGATCGCCTGGCAGTGCTGGATCCTCGCGAACAGGGCGATCGGCTACGGCGACAGCACCGCTGCGCTTGGAATCCCCGTCGGGCCGGTTCTCTACGGCTTGGCAATCATGGCTGGCATCGTGTCGGTGGCCTCGCTGATTGCCATCGTTCCGCGGAACCGGAAAGCGGAGCCGGCCCCCGGTGAGCCCGCGCACGAGCCCGTCATCGTCTGACGCTTGCACCTTTCAGCCACTCAATCCTCGGAGTCACCATGTACGCAGCAAGCGCGGGTTTCCTGTTTTCGTTCGTGCTGATCTTCATGCGCGTTCCGATCGCCGTCGCTCTGGGGCTCACGGGCGTGGTGGGCTTCGGCCTGACCACCGGCTGGACCCAGTCCTTCGTCATGCTGGCGCTGACCACCCGCGAGGCGGCAATGACGTACTCGATGGTCGTCATTCCCTTGTTCATCCTGATGGGGAACCTGGTTGCGGGTACCGGCGTGTCCAAGGAGCTCTACCACGCCGCACAGGCCTTCCTGGGGCGGCAGCGCGGCGGCCTGGCCAGCGCCACCGTCCTGTCCTGCGGGGGCTTTGCCATGGTGTGCGGCTCCAGTGTCGCCACGGTGGTGACGATGGGGAAGGTGGCCTTGCCCTCGATGCGATCGTTCAACTACGACGACCGGCTCAGCGCCGCGACCATCGCTGCAGGCGCCACGCTGGGCATCATCATCCCGCCCAGCGTTCTGCTGGTGATCTACGGCGTGATGACCGAGACGCACATCGGCAAGCTGTACGCGGCGGCATTGGTTCCTGGTGCTCTCGGCGTCATCGGATACATCCTGGCTGTCCGCTGGACCGTCTGGCGCAATCCGGCGAGTGCGCCTCCCTCGACCGGTTCGACCCGCGCCGAGAAGCTCAGCGCGGTGTTGGCGATCTGGCCGATCCTGGCTCTTTTCGGCCTGGTGCTGGGCGGCATCTACAGCGGCCTGTTCACGGCAGCTGAAGCTGCCGGCATCGGCGCCATGGGCGCCTTCGCGCTCGGCCTGGCGCGCGGGAAGATGTCTTTCAAGCTGCTCCAGGAAGTGCTGATCGACACCGCGCGATCGACCGCCGTGATTTTCGGCCTGCTGATCGGCGCGCTGGTCTTCACGGAGTTCCTGAACCGTACGGGCGCGCACAACGCGGTGCTCTCGCTCGTGAAGGACCACGGGTTCTCGCCCTTCCAGGTCGTGGCCGTGATCTGCGTGATCTACATCGTTCTGGGTGCGCTCATGGAAGAACTCTCCATGATCCTGCTGACGGTGCCGCTGTTCTTCCCCGTGGTGACGGGCCTGGGATACGACGGCGTGTGGTTCGGCGTGCTTGTGATCGTCTTGTGCGAACTGGGAATGATCGCGCCGCCCGTCGGCATGAACCTGTTCGTCGTCCGCTCTTTCGCACCGGAGATACCCATCGGAACGATCGTGAAGGGAATCGCACCTTTCGCGGTGGCCGACATCGTGCGGATCTTCATCATCGCGGCGTTCCCGATCCTGTCGATGTACCTTCCGAACCTTTTCTACAAGTGAGCCCATGCGTGAACAAGCACCGAAGCGCGACGGCGCGATGACGATTCGATTCGATGGACGCGTGGCCATCGTCACCGGCGCCGGGACCGGCATCGGCCGCATCTATGCCCTGCAGCTTGCCGAACGCGGTGCGAAGGTCGTGGTCAACGATCTCGGCGGAAGCGTGATCGGGCAGGGCAGTTCCAGCCAGTCCGCCGACAGCGTGGTTGCCGAAATTTGCGCCGCGGGCGGCGATGCCGTGGCCAACTACGACAGTGTGGCTACCGCCGATGGCGCCGAGCGCATTGTCGCGACGGCCCTCGAGCGCTTCGGCCGGCTCGATGTCCTGATCAACAACGCCGGCAACCTCAAGATGGCCAGGCTCGGCGAGGCGGCCGTGCACGATGTGGATGCGCAGGTCGGCGTGCACTTGATGGGATCGCTGTACTGCTGTCGCGCGGCCTTGCCCGCGATGCAACGCCATGGCTACGGCCGTATCGTCCTGACCAGTTCGGGCTCCGGCCTGGTGGGCTTTGCCGAACAGGCCGCCTATGGTGCGGCCAAGACTGGCATGGTGGGCCTGATGAACTGCATCTCGCGCGAGTACGGCGAACAGGGCATCTTCACCAACACCATCGTTCCGACGGCGACCACCCGCATGAGCCAGGGCCTGCTCTGGCCGCAGATGGAGAAGTTCCTGCGCCCCGAGCTGGTCGCGCCGGCCGTGCTCTTCCTGGCCAGCGAACGCTGCACCTCCAACAGCGGCATGTTCGCCGTCGCTGGCGGGCATGTCGCAAAGCTGGAAGTGCACAAGGCGCCTGGCGTCCAGTTCGACCCGAACCAGGCGGTCACGCCGGAGATGGTCGCCATGCGCTTCGACACGGTGTGCGACATGTCGGGCGCAGCCGAGTTTCGCGGCACGCAGGCGGCCATGGAAAAGATGCTGACCGAGATGGGCGTCTTGTAGCGGCACTCGCGGGCAAGGACCAACGACGCCTCGAGCCTCCTCAAGTGGGCATGCGCGCGGGGCCCAGGGCGCGGTGAGCCAGGTGCCGGCCACCACGCCGGCCAGGCCGACGAGGTGCAAGCACCTGGCCCATGCCATCAGGACGCGATCGTCCCCTGGAAGCCGGGGTCGATGTCGGGCAGCCAGGCTTTGGGGATGTCGACGGGGTGCGTCAACGCGATCTGGCTGAAGGTCTTGCCGAGCGGGTCGTTGCGCAGCGATGCCGCGCCGCCACCGCCGAGGGCTTCGTCCAGGACGTAGTTGTAGGCATGGATGCCCGGGACTTCGTACCGGTGCACACGGCCCTTCGCCAGGTGGTCGAACCAGGAACGCATCGCGGCTTCGGTCAGCTGCGTGCCGATGAGGGCGGCGAAGCGCGGTTGCCGCGCGATGATCGCCAGGTGTGCCCGGTCTCCCTTGTCGCCGCTGCGCGCGACTGCGATGGCCGACAGCGGCACGGTCACGGTTTCGCCAGCAGGCAGGGGCTGGTGTGAAAAGCGGGCGCCGCCTCCCGGCACGGACTCGGACGCGGACGGGGCGATCTCCACCTCGTTGCGTTCCTTGTCGATCACGACGCTCACAGGGACGCGGCTCTTGGGCCACAGGAAGGAGAACAGCCTGAAGACAGCCTGCGGCTTCTGGCGGCCGCTGAAGCCCGTGGTGCCGGGTGCGCCGGCGATGCCCATGGGTGCGACCTCGCTGGCCACCATCTCCAATGCCTTGGCATGGTCATGATGCACGGCCAGCCGAACCACCACTTCGCGGGCGTCGGGGCGGGCATGGGCACCGAAGGACGGCTGCTCGCTGCCGAGGACCTCGATGCACACGCGCTTGAAGTCTCCATGGCCGGCCTCGGCCATCAGCCGGCGTGCGCGGGCGACGATGGCGTCCATGGCACGTTGGCCCATGGCCACCGCATCCTTGCCGACGAAGGTGAGCGTGGTCGAGAGACGATAGCCATCCACCCAGGTGCCGCTGACCTTGTAGGTCGGCGTGGGCGCCCGTCCGCGCGCGCCGCGAACGCGCACGCAGTTGGCACCGGCCTGTTCGAGGGTGACGGAAGTGAAGTCGCAAGTCACGTCCGGCAAAAGGTAGTTGGCCGGGTCCGTCACCTCGTACAGCATCTGCTCGGAGACGACCAGCGGCGTGATGAGGCCGCCGGTGCCTGGGGGCTTGCTGAGCACGAACGTGCCATCGGCTTCGCATTCGGCAATGGGATAGCCCATGTCCTCCCATCCCGGCACCTTCCACCAATCGGTGAACAAGCCGCCCGTGGTTTGGGTCGTGCATTCGAGGATGTGGCCGACCAGGCTGCCGGCGGCAAGGCGGTCGTAGTCCCCGGGCTTCCAGTCGAAGCGATGGATGAGGGCTGCGAGCGCCAGAGCGCTGTCGGCGCAGCGGCCGGTGATGACGACATCGGCACCCTGGCGCAGCGCGGCCGCGATGGGGAAGGCGCCGAGGTAGGCGTTCATGCTGGTCAAGCCCTCTGGCAGCGGCGCGCCGGAGAACGCTTCGCGCACACCGGCGGCGCTCACGGCCTCGCTGTGAGGCAGCAGGTCGTCGCCTTCGATCACCGCGATGCGCAGGCCGACGCCGGCGGCATCCGCTGCCGTGCGCAGCGCCTGCGCGCAGGCCTGCGGATTCATGCCGCCGGCGTTGCTCAAGAGCGTGGTTCCCCGCTGCTTCAGCGTCTTGAGGTGCGGGCCCACCGCCTTGACGAAGTCGGTTGCATAGCCGAGCTCCGCATTGCGGCTCTTTGCGCTGGCCATGATGGAGAGTGTGAGTTCGGCGAGGTAGTCGAACACCAGCACGTCGACGTCGCCGCGTTGGACCAGTTGTTCGACGCCCTTGTTGCTGTCGCCCCAGAAGGCGCTGGCGCCACCGATGCGCAGCGTGTCCTTGTCAGCCATCCGGATTTCCTTTCGTGCGTGGTCTTTCGAGCCTGAAGTTTCCCTGTTAGCATGTAGTTCTGTCAATAGTACTTCTTTGGAATTTCACTCATGGAGCGTTGCACGGCATGGCCATTCTGCTGACCTCGGGCACCCGCGTGCTGGCAGTCAACGCGACCGGCGCGTATGGAGGCGGCCAGGTGCGCGCGATGCGTGAGTTCGGCACGCGGGTGGTTGCTCATGTGGCCCCCGGCCGTACCGGCGAGATCGATGGGCTGCCGGTGTTCGCAACCATGGCGGATGCGGTGGGCGCGACCCAGGCAAGTGCCGCGGCCATCTTCACGCCGGCAGCCGGCGTACGCGATTCCCTGGACGAGGCTGCGCGTGCCGGCCTGTCGCTGGCCTTCGTGGCAGCGGAGTTCGTGCCCGTGCACGACGTGCTGCGCGCCGCACGGCAGGCGCGCGAGGCCGGGCTGTGGCTGGTCGGCCCCAACTCCAGCGGCATGGCGTCGCCGGGACAGGCCGTCCTGGGCGCCATACCTCCGGGCATGACGCGGCCCGGCCGCATCGGGGTCATGGGCCGCAGCGGCACCCTCACCATGAACGTCTGCCGGGCGCTGAGCCTCGCCGGGCTCGGGCAGAGTTCGGTCGTGCACATCGGGGGTGACGTGGTCTGCGGACGCAATCCGCACGAATGGCTCGGCCTGTTCATCGCCGATCCGCAGACCGACCTGGTGGTCTACCTGGGAGAGCCTGGTGGCACCAAGGAGTACGCCATGCTGGACGCCGTGCGCAGTGCCGGGAAACCGGTGGTGGCGCTGGTGGTCGGGCGCCATGTTCCCAAGGAGCGCCGCATGGGCCACGCAGGCGCCCTGGTGGGCAGCGAACGTGAAGCCGCTGCCGCCAAGATCGAGGCGCTCGCCGCGGCGGGCGCGCATATCGCCAGGTCTCCCGCCGAGGTGGTCGAGCAGGCCGGCGCGCTGCTCGGGCAGCCCGCGCCGACCGTGCTGGAGTCGCTTGCATGAACCTCGTCGAATTCGAGGCGAAGGCGCTCCTGCGAAGGGCAGGCCTGCCGCTGCCGGCCGGCATCGTTGCGGATGAATCCGCCGACGTGGCCGTGCATGCGCCCTGCGTGCTGAAGGCACAGGTTGCCGAAGGCGGACGCGGCAAGCGCGGACTCGTCGTGCCGGTGAGCTTCGGCGACGATGGCGCGTCGCAGCTGCGCCTGCTGCGCGAGCGGATGCGGGCGCAGGGACACGATGCGCCGCAGGTGCTTGTCGAGGAAACCATTGAAGCCATCGAGGAGTGCTACTTCAGCTGGAGCATCGATGACGTGGCGCAGGACTACGTCCTGCAGTTCTCGATGCAGGGAGGCGTCGAGGTCGAGTCGCAGGCCCACACTTTGCGCAGCCTGCATGTCGCGGCCGGCCATGTGCCTGCCGCACATGAGTTCGTGCACTTCTTCGCCCAGTCGGGAGCGAAGGGGCGAACGGTGGGCGCGCTGTGCCGCTTTGCCAGTGCATCCTGGCGCGTATTCGTCCAGGAAGATGCCCAACTGCTGGAGATCAATCCGCTCGCCGTGCTGGCGTCCGGCGAGGTGATGGCGCTGGATGCCAAGCTGGTCCTCGACGACAACGCCGCCGCCCGCCACCTGGACTGGACGGCGCTGTATTCGTCCCGGCTGGCGGATCGCCAGGCCACGGCGCTGGAGCGCCGCGCCGCAGCCAACGGCTTCGCGTTCGTCGAGCTCGAGGGCGAGATCGCCATGCTGGCGGGTGGCGCGGGCATCGGCATGGCCATCCTGGACATCCTGGCAGACGCGGGGATGCCCGCCGCCAATTTTGCGGATGCCTCCGGTGGAAGCGGTGCGAATGTCTTCGAGACACTGGGACGCATCGCCTTCGAGCGCGCGGCGCGGCCGGACGTGAGCGCCATCCTGATGTACTTCACCTTGGCCGCGACCTCGGTCGCCAGCGTGGTGAAGGGGATCATGGCGCTGCTGGACGCCGGCGCGCCGCCGAAGCCTTTGGTGATCGGACTGCTCTGCTCCGGCGCCGGCGAACGCGAGATGACTTTTGCCCAGGCCCGGGATGCCTTCGCCGCGCGCGGCCTGCGCTGCGAGCCCGGCCTGCCCGAGGCGCTGGATGCGCTGGCGCAGGTGCGCCTGCCGCGCCCGGCCGGCCCAGTCCTTATCCACGAACAAGACGGAGGTATTCGATGAAAGAAGATGGTTTTGCCAACGACAAGAATCGCAGCCATGCCGACGGCGATCTGCTGGTGGTTCGCGAAGGCGGCATCCTGCGCCTGACCCTCAACCGCCCGCAGCGCCGCAATGCGTTGACGGACGCAGTGCTCCTGGGCCTGCGCGACGAACTGGCCGCGGCCTCGAAAGACACAACGCTGCGCGCCGTCATCCTCACCGGCGCCGGCGACAAGGCCTTCTGCGCCGGTGCCGACCTGACCCCGGGCGATACGCCGTTCCAGCCCGATTTCGCGCGCCTGACATTGCCGATGGCCGACCTGATGCGGGCGGCGCATGACTGCCACGTCCCCATCATCGGCCGCATCAACGGCGTCTGCATGGCGGGGGGCATGGGTCTCTTCGGGCTGTGCGACATGGCCATTGCCGTCGATGACGCGCGCTTCGGCATGCCCGAGGTGAAGGTCGGCATCTTCCCGATGCAGATTCTCGTGGTGCTGCGCGACCTCATTCCGCCGCGCTTCCTCAACGAGATGTGCATGACGGGAAAGCCCATCGATGCCGCGACCGCGTTCTCCATCGGATTGCTGAACAAGGTGGTCCCGGCGGCCGAGCTCGACGCTGCCGTGGACAGCCTCGTGCAGGATCTCCTTGCGGTGTCGCCGATGGCCAACCGGCGCGGAAAATATGCGCTGCGCGCGGTGGAGGCCATGGCGTTTCCGGAGCGCGTGGCATTCACCGAGACAGCCATCAGCGCGATGATCCAGACGCAGGATGCGCGCGAAGGCCTCGCGGCGTTCAACGAAAAGCGGCCACCGCAGTGGAAGAACCGCTGAGACTCGCGCGCGGCCTCAACCGGCCTTGATCAACTCCGTCGTGTCCCGCTCGATGCCGAAACGGTCGCCGCGAAAGGTGAGCAGGGCGTAGTAGAGGATGTCGCCTTTGGCGTCCAGGAACACCCGCCGGATGCGCGCGACAGGCGCAGAGAGGGGGCACTTCAACAGTTGCGACTCCTCGAGATCGGCCGCGGCCACCGTGACGCGTTCATGGCAAAGGTGCAGGGCGCCGCGCGCCTTGTCCCGCACCAGCCGTGCGATCTTCACCTGTTCTTCGCCCACCTTGCCGAAGCGTTTGTAGATCGGGAGGGAGACGAAATGGGTCGAGACCGAATACGGGTCGCCGCTTTCGAAATCGACCTTGCGAATGCGCATGTACGGCCCACGGGCCTTGCCCATGTACGGGTCGCCGAGATAGCTCTCCGGCACGTTGTCGCGGCTGATGATGGTGATCTCGTACCGCGGCGTGACCGACGACACCATGTTGATCGACACGAACAGCGGGTTCTTGTCTTCGGCCGGCGTGTAGGTGACGAAAGTGCGCCGGCCGCGCTGGCTGGACACCAGGCCTTCCTTCATGAGGATCTGCATGGCCTGGCGCACCGTGACGCGCGCCACGTTGAATTCGGCGGCAAGCTCCTCGAGGGTGGGGATTTCCGCGCCGTTGGGCCAGACGCCACTCTTCACGCGTTCGCGCAGGATTCCGGCAAGTTGGGCGTACAGCGTGACCGGCCCGGGCTCGAGCCGGTAGGCAGGGGACGAACGAACAGGATTAGGCTGTGCCGGCATGCGTCGGATTGTAGATGGGACATCCGTGCTTCCCCTCGCCCGGCCGTTTCGCAATCGTGCATCCGCACATCACCTGCGGGCACGCACAAGGCCGTAAGATCATTGACGGTACCTTGAGATGAACCTGGTTTTTTGCGCATGAATGAACCCGCCTTGTCCGTCTTCCGCAGGTCTGGTCTGGTTGCGACTGCGGTGCTGCTCGTCCTTTCTGCAGTTCCGGCCGCCGCGCAGAGCAGCGCAGGCCGTGCCGCACGCATCGTCGTAGGGAGCGCGGCCGGCGCCAGCTCCGACGCGGTAGCGCGTTTGCTGGCCGACAGCTTCACGCACAGCCTCGGCCGCCCGTTCATTGTCGACAACAAGCCCGGCGCCTCGGGCAACATCGCAGCCGAGCTCGTCGCGAAGTCGCCACCAGACGGCAACAACCTGCTCTTGATCTACAACGCCCATCCCGCTGTCGGCGCTTTGTTTCCTCATCTCCCGTTCGATCCGGTCAAGGACTTTCGATCGGTCGGCCTGATCGGGACCACCCCGTATGTCCTGGTGGCAACGCCGACCCTGCCGGGGCGCAACCTCGGCGAGGCGCTGGCCCGGGCCCGGGCTGCGGGAACGCCCCTGTCCTTCGGCTCCACGGGCGCGGGATCGCCGCAGCACCTGACGATGGAGCGCCTCAAGAAAGAGTCGGGCATCGATATCACCATGGTGCACTACAAGGGCGGCGCACTCGCGAGCAACGATGTGATCGCGGGACACGTGAACATCACCCTCGCCACACCCAGCCTCGCCATGCCGCAGCTCAAGGCCGGCCGGCTGAAGGCGCTGGCGGTTACCGCTGACGAGCGCCTGCCCGAGCTGCCGGACGTGCCGACCGTGACCGAGGCCGGATTCCATGGCTTCGTGTCGGTCGGCTGGTTCGCGCTGCTGCTGCCCGCCGCCACGCCGGACGCCGTGGTGCAGCGTTACAACGAAGCGCTCGACCAGGCGTTGCGCACCTCACCCGTGAAGGAGCGGCTGCTGGCACAGGGCATCACCCCGACGCCTGGCGCACCTGCTGTGCTCGACAGGCAGATGCAAGGCGATGCGCAGATGTGGACGCGGCTGATCAAGGAGCTGAACATCAAGCCAGAATAAAGTCGGTTGACCGCTCATTAGGACTACTTTATTCTTGCCGTTGTCGCGCCGACGACGGATCTCTCCGTGCGGGCGCCAGTCAACCTTGCAGGAGAACCCCATGCCCGGATTGGTCATGACGCCTTTGCGTCAGCAGATTCACGACTCGGCCAAGAAGATCTGCGATCGCTTCGACGACGCGTACTGGCTCGAGAAGGATCTCAATCACGAATGGCCGGTGGCGTACCACACCGCAGCCAAGGAAGCCGGCTGGCTCGGGATCACGATCCCCGAGGAGTACGGCGGGGCCGGCCTGGGCGTGACCGAGGCGGCCTTGCTGATGCAGGTCGTCGGCGGATCGGCCGGCGCGATCGCAGCCTGCTCCACCATCCAGGCCGGCGTCTTTGGCCCGCACGCCGTCACGGTGCACGGCAACGACGAGCAGAAGAGGCGCATCCTTCCGCGGCTGGCGACCGGCGAGGACCAGGCCTGCTTCGGAGTGACCGAGCCCGACGCCGGCCTCAACACCACGGCGATCACCACGCGCGCCGTGAGGAAGGGCGACCGCTACATCGTCAATGGCCAGAAGGTCTGGACCTCGACCGCCCAGGTGGTGAACAAGATCATGCTGCTGGCCCGGACGACGCCGCTCGAAGAATGCGCCCGGCCCACCGACGGCATGACGCTGTTCTGCACCGACTTCGACCGAAAGGCCATCCAGGTGCAGGAGATCGAGAAGCTCGGGCGCGCGGCGGTCGATTCGAACTCGATCTACATCGAAGGGCTCGAAGTGCCGGTGGAGGACCGCATCGGCGCGGAGGGCCAGGGCTTCAAGGTCCTGCTGGACAGCTTGAACCCCGAGCGCATCATCATCGCCGCCGAAGTGGTGGGCCTGGGCCGCCGGGCGCTCGCAAAGGCGACCGAATACGCCAAGGACCGCGTGGTGTTCGGACGCCCCATCGGCAAGAACCAGTCGATCCAGCACCCGCTCGCCGAAAGCTGGATGGAGCTGGAGGCCGCCGACCTCATGACCTGGCGCGCGGCTGAACTCTACGACGCCGGCAAGCCCTGCGGCGCCGAGGCGAACGCAGCCAAATACCTGGCCGCCGAGGCGTCGTTCCGTGCATGCGATCGGGCGGTCCGCACCCACGGAGGCTTTGGGTACGCCAAGGAATTCCATGTCGAGCGCTACCTGCGCGAGACCATCCTGCCGCGCATCGCACCGGTCAGCGGTGAACTGATCCTGTGCTTCATCGCCGAGAAGGTCCTCGGCCTGCCCAAGTCCTACTGATGCGCTCGAATCGACAGATCGTCCTCAAGGCGCGGCCGCGGGGACTGCCCCGGTCCGATGACTTCGAGCTCGTCGAATCGCCGATCCCGGCGCCGGCCGATGGCGCGGTGCTGATGCGCCACGACTGGCTGGGACTCGCACCTGCTGCGCGCCTGCGCATGGACGAGACCGGCTCGTACAGCGCCCCGATGTCGCTGGGCGACGTGGTCTATGGGCAGGCGATCGGCACGGTCCTGCACAGCCGGCACCCGGACTTCGAAGCTGGCGACATGGCGATGGCGATGCGCGGGGGCTGGCAATGCTTTTCTTCACTGCCTGGCGGCGACCTCAACAAGATCGATCCGCAGCTGGCGCCGCCGCCGGCCTGGCTGGGCCCGCTGGGCACGTCCGGGCTCGCCGCATACATCGGCCTGCTCGAACACGGCCGGCCCGAGCGGGGCGAGACAGTGGTGGTGAGTGCCGCCGCCGGCGCGGTGGGCTCGGTGGTGGGGCAGATCGCCCGGATCCGAGGCTGCCGCGTCGTGGGCATCGTCGGGAGCGAGGACAAGCGGCGCGTTGCGGTCGAGGAGTTCGGCTTCGATGACTGTGTGGATCACCACGACCCCGACTTGGCGAAGGCACTCGCGCGCGCCTGCCCCGACGGCATCGACGTGAGCTTCGAGAACGCCGGCGGCGTGTCGCGCGACGCGGTATGGCCCCTGATGGCGCGCGGTGGACGCATCGTCGTGTGCGGCCTCATCTCCGAATACAACGAGCCGCAGGCCACGGGCCCCGGCTGGTACCGGCTGCTGACCCAGCGCCTGACGATTCGCGGCTACATCACCTCGGACCACTTGCACTTGCGCGGCGCGTTCGAGCGGGACATGGCGCGCTGGTGGTCCGAGGGACGCATCCGCATGCGCGAGGACGTGAGCGAAGGGCTGGCCAGCGCGCCTGCGGCCTTCATCGGCATGCTGCAGGGGCACAACCGCGGCAAGGTGCTGGTTTCGCTCGCGGCAGACCACGCGGAAGCGGGATGAGCCGCCGGGCCGCTCCGAAGGCTCTTGGCACCGCAGCCGCAGCCGCAGCTGCAGAAGAAGTGACTGCACTGAGGCCGTTGCCCGCGCGCGAGTGAGCGCCTGTCACGGGCGCGTCCGTTCCCGGACTTCGGCCGTCGGACAATCGTTTCCATGACCCTCCAAGACATCTACCTGATCAAGGCGCCGACGACACGCTCGCGCGAAATAGCCGACCGCGTCGAAGCTTTCGTGCGGGACATCGTCATCCCGTTCGAGCGCGATCCCCGGTGCACCCCGCACGGGCCGAGCGCGGAGCTGGTGGCCGAGCTGCGTTCGGCGGCCACGGCCGCGGGTGTCATGACACCGCACATCCTGGACGACGGCAGCCATCTCACGCAGCGTGAGACCGCGGCCGTGCTTCAGCGATCCGGCCTTTCGCCGCTGGGCCCGGTCGCCGTGAACACCGCCGCGCCCGACGAGGGCAACATGTTCCTGCTCGGCAAGGTGGCCACGGCATCTCAGCGCGAGCGCTTCCTGGAGCCGCTGGTGCAGGGCAGGGCGCGATCGGCCTTCTTCATGACCGAGCCGGCCGCGGAGGACGGGGCCGGGTCCGATCCGTCCATGCTGAAGACGCAGGCCACCCGCACCCCCGGCGGCTGGTCGATCTCGGGGCGAAAGGCTTTCATCACCGGTGCGGATGGTGCAGGCGTGGGCATCATCATGGCGCGAACCGGCACGGGCGATGCGGTCGAGGCGACGATGTTCCTGGTGCACCTGCCGCATCCCCGCGTTCGCATCGAGCGCGTGCTGGACACCATCGACAGCTCGATGCCGGGCGGTCACTCCATCGTGATGATCGACGCGCTGGAAGTGCCTGACGAAGACGTGTTGGGCGGGCCGGGCGAGGGCCTGCGCTACGCACAGGTGCGGCTCGCTCCCGCGCGCCTGTCGCACTGCATGCGCTGGCATGGCGGCGCAGTGCGTGCGCAGGGCATCGCGACGGCGTATGCGCTGCAACGCAAGGCCTTCGGCAAGCCCCTGATCGACCATGAGGGCGTCGGCTTCATGCTCTCCGACAACCTGATCGACCTGCGGCAGGCCGCCTTGATGATCGAGTGGTGCGCCGACGCGCTCGATGGCGGTTCACAGGCCAGCGTCGAAAGCTCGATGGCGAAGGTCGCAGTGTCGGAAGCGCTGTACCGCGTGGCCGATCGCTGTGTCCAGGTGATGGGAGGAACCGGGGTGAGCGCGGACACCATCGTGGCGCAGATCTTTCGGGAAGTCAGGGCCTTTCGCATCTACGACGGTCCGACCGAGGTCCACAAATGGTCGCTTGCGAAGTACATCAAGCGGCAGGCCAGGCCCGCGGAATGAACCACGCCGCGGGAGGCCGGCTTCATTCCGGCTTGATGCCCTGCTCGGTGATGACCTTCTTCCACATGGCGGCGTCTTCGCGGATCTGCCGGTCGAGCACTTCGGGCTTGCCAGGCGCGGCCACGAGGTTCGAAGCCTTGAACTTCTCGAGCACCGCGGGGTCGGCGAGGACCTTGTTGAGTGCCTCGTTGTAGGTCTTCACGATGGCCGGTGGCGTGCGAGCGGGCAGCAGCATCGCGTACCAGCCGTCGGTGACGAAGCCCTGGTAGCCCATCTCCTTGACGGTCGGTGCATCGGGGAACTGCGGCAGCCGCTGCGGGCTGGTCACCGCCAGCAACTTCATCCGGCCTGCGCGCACCAGCGGTTCGCAGAAGGCGATGGTCGACAGCGTGAAGTCGACATGGCCGGCCGTGACGTCGGACTGGCCGAGCGACGGATTCTTGTAATGCACCATGCGGATGTCCACGCCGCTCTGCTGCTTCAGGCGCTCCAGCATCAGGTGCTGCGGCGTTCCGATGCCGATCGAGGCAAAGGCGAGCGAGCGGCCCTGGGTTCGCGCGAGGTCGAGAACCTCCTTGAGGTTGGCGCCGGGCAGGGACGGCGTGGCCACCAGCGCATAGGGCGTGCTCGCGATCATCCCCACGGCCTGGAAGCTGGCCACCGGATCGAAGGGCAGGCTGGGGTGCAGCGCGCCGGCGATCGGGTGGACGTTGAAGGTCACGAGTGCCGTGTTGCCGTCAGGCGCCGCCTTGGCCACATGATCCGCGGCAATGTTGTAGGAGGCGCCGGGCTTGTTCTCCACGATGATGGTTCGCCCCATGACGCGGCCCATCTGCTCGGCCAGCAGGCGCGTGAGGATGTCGGTCCCGCCACCGGGCGCGCTGCCGGTGATGAACTTCGTGACCTGCTGGGCCCGGGCGCCGGTGGTTCCCAGGATGGCCAGCAGGGCGGCAGTGGCGGTTCGGCGATTGCATGTCATGGTGGCCTCGGAATGTCTTCAAGCAAATGGTTGGAGGCCAGCAGCTTCAGCCGCGGGCGCCGGCGCTGGCGGAGGGCTGCCGGGTGATGCCGTCTTGCAGCATCTGCTCGATCTGTGACTCGCTGTAGCCGACTTCGCGCAATATCTCGGCGCTCTGTTCTCCCTGCAGGGGCGGCGGCCTGTAGTTCTCCGGCGGCGTGCCGTGCCATTCGCTGGGAACGGCCATCTCGCGGATCCTGCCCACGTGCGGATGGTCGACTTCCGAGAAGAAGCCGATGTCGCGCAGATGGGGGTCGTCCAGCAGGCTTTCGAAGGTGTTCATGGGGAACACCGGGATATCGGCCGTGGCCAGCGCTTCCTGCCATTGCGCCGTGGTGCGCAGAAGGAGCTGGTCGCGCACGAACGCGTTCAACGCCTCGCTGTGCGCCGTGCGCGTCGTCATGGTGGTCAGGCGCGGGTCGGTGCCCCACAAGTGGCCCATGCCGACCACTTCGAGGAAGGCTTTCCAGTGGTGGTCGTGGTAGATGGCGCAGCAAACCCAGGCGTCCTTCGTGCGGTACGGCTGCCGGGCCTTCGCCAGCAGGCGCGGATAGCCGAAGTCACCCTGAGGCGGCAGGAATTTCTGGCCATAGAGATGGTCGCCGAGCACGTAGGGCACCATGGTCTCGAACATGGGCACGTCCACCTGCTGGCCCTTGCCCGTGCGGTCGCGGCTGTACAGCGCGGCCAGCACGATGCCGAAGGCGTAGAGGCCGACCGAGCGATCGGCGATGTTGACGGGCACGTAGTGCGGCTCGTCGTCGGTGTTGGCCGCCACGGCCCACGGTATGGCGGTCGCGGCCTGGATCAGGTCGTCGAAAGCGGGCGAGCGTGCATAGCGTCCGCGCTGGGAAAAGCCGACCATGCTGACGTAGATGATGCGGTCGTTGACTTCGGCGACGTCCTGGTAGGTCAGCCGCAGGCGCTTCATGCCGTCCGGCCGGACATTGGTGGTCAGCACATCTGCATCTCTCACCAGCCGCAGGAAGGCCTCCCGGCCCGAGGGCTGCGCCAGGTCCAGCACGATGCTGCGCTTGTTCCGATTGGCGGCAAGGTAGACCGGTCCCATGCCGGCGTCGCCCTGCGGCCCGATCTTCCGGGTGGCGTCGCCCACGCTGGTCTCGACCTTGATGACGTCCGCCCCCAGGTCGGCGAGCATCTGCGTGGCCGACGGCCCCATCAGGACGGCGGTGAGGTCGACGATCTTCAGGCCCGAGAGCGGGCCCGTGAGTGGCTTGTCGTGCGGCATTTTCGAAGAAGTGTTTTCAACGCTGTGGGCTTAATGTACCATTATCGGAACTTCCGGTCGAGATGTTCGTTCCGGACTCTCCTGGCGGCCCCGCGCCGTCCTCCATGCCATTTCGAAGGAGCCAAAGTGACCCAGAACGCCATGTGCAGCATGTTCAACATCGAGATTCCGGTCTTCGGGTTTTCCCACTGCCGCAACGTCGTGGCCGAGATCACCAAGGCAGGGGGGCTGGGCTGTCTCGGAACGGCCTACTACACGCCCCAGGAACTCGAATGGGAGCTCAAATGGATCGACGAGGAGGTGGGCGACAAGCCCTACGGCGTCAACCTGCTGCTGCCGCAGAAGTACGAAACGGTGGGCGAGGCTTCGCTCGATCCGGCCCGTCTTTCGCCGGAGCATGTGAAGTGGCAGCGTGACCTGCTCGATGCGGCGGGTATCCCTCCGCTCCCGGCCGCGGAGCGCGAGGAGCTGATGCAGGCCGAGCTGGGCCGCCTGCACATGACGCCCGAGTTCGCCGGCGAGCTGCTCGACGTCGCCTTGCGGCACCCGAACGTGAAACTGGTCGTGAGTGCACTGGGCTCGCCGCCGCGTCCGATCCTCGACCGTCTGCATGCGCATGGCGTCAAGGTCGGTGCGATGACGGGCAAGGTCGAACATGCGCTCAAGCACAAGGAGGCGGGCCTGGACCTGGTGATCGCCCAGGGGACCGAGGCGGCCGGCCATACCGGCGTGGTGAGCTCGATGGTCCTGTGGCCGGAGGTGGTGGACGCGGTTGCGCCCATGCCGGTGCTGGCGGCCGGCGGCATCGGCCGGGGGCGGCAGATGGTCGCTGCGTTCGCGCTGGGTGCGCAGGGCATCTGGTGCGGCTCGATCTGGCACGGCACTCGCGAGAGCGACCTGACCGACGAAATGAAGCAGTTGCTGTTCCAGGCCAAGTCGGGCGACGCCGTTCAGACGCGCTCGAAGACCGGCAAGCCGGGGCGCATGCTGCGCAGCAAGTACACCGAGGCGTGGCTGCAGCCCGATGCGCCCAAGCCTCTGCCCATGCCCTGGCAAAGCGTGCTGAACGTCGAAGCTCGCCTGCGAATCGATCGCGCCCGTGCGCTGGACTACATGACGTGCCCGGTCGGCCAGATCGTGGGGACCATCAACCACGAAAGCTCGGTTCGCCAGGTGATCTACGACATCCTCGACGAGTTCGCCGACACGATGGAGGGCTTGGGCGAAAGGTCCGGCCTGGTCTGAGAAAGGCGCGGGCGGGCTCAGCCGCCACGGCGAGCGGGTGGCGTGGCTGGTGCAGCGTGCATGAGCGGCCTCGGGTCGCTCGTGCGGTCCGCCTGGCCGGGCGGCACCGCCAGTGCGTAGCTGACATCGCGCTCGACCGAAAATCGATCTGCCCGGTAGACCAGCACGCCGAGGTAGACCAACTGGCGATTGGGCGCGAAGAAGGCCCGCATCACGTGCGCCACCGGGCTGCCGACCGCCACCTGCAGATGGGTCGCGTCCTCGTACGTCGCCACGGAAATGGACGTGCGTTCGATGGCCGACGTGATCGGCGGCCGGGCGTTGTCGCGGACCAGGCGGCTGAGCTTGATGGTGTGTTCGCCGCCCGAGGGAAAGCGCTGGTAGAGCGACAACGCCACGTAGTTGTCCGACACGGTGTAGGGCGTACCGTTCAGCCCGTCGATCTTGCGGATGCGGACGTATTTTCCGGCGGGCGTGCCCAGCCCGGCGAACTGCGTCGGCAGCTGATCGAACTCCTGGAGCGAGAGCACCTTGATCGAATAACTGTTGCCGTCGCCGTCGCTGTCGCCCTCCATCGAGCCGGTCGAAGAGAACAGCGGCGCGTCGACGCTGGCGGGATCGAAGGTCACGCAGGTACGGCGGCCGCGCTGGCTCGACAACAGGCCTTCCTCCACCAGGATCTGGATCGCCTGGCGCACCGTGACCCGCGCCACCGCAAACTCGTCCACCAGCTGCTCGAGCGTGGGAATCTCTTCGCCGGGCTTCCACAGCCCGGTGACGATCCGGTCGCGCAAGATCCCCGCGAGCTGCGCGTACAGCGTGATCGGCCCGGCTCGCAGGGGTGCGTGGTTCATGCTCCCGGGAGCGTAGGCGGCTGCGAGTGGCATCCAGGTCTCCTGCAAGTTGTCGAGAAAGACTAATGACAAGCTTATAGCACTAGCCTAGACTCGACGCATTCATTCCGGCAGCAGCATGACGGGTTTCCAGCATCACATCACCGAGTTGAGGCTTCACTGTGGCGAAAAGGCCCTGGAAGCGCTGCCTCGCGAGCTCGATCGGCTGGAATGCCGCCGGGCCGTCGTCTTTTGCGGCGCCACGCTGAGCCAGCCGGGGGGCGCGCTGGACCGCGTTGCGCAAGCGCTCGGAGACCGTCTTGCCGCGGTCTTTCCGCGCGTGCGCGGACACAGCCCCGTCTCCAGTGTGGAGGAGGGCGCCGCCTGCATCGCCGACGCACGGGCCGACGCGGTCGTTGCGCTGGGGGGCGGCTCGGCCATCGTGACGGCTCGCGCGGCAAGCGTCCTCGCCGCTGAAGGAGGCCGCGTGGGCGATCTGGCCAGCCGCATCGACGGCGATGGCCAGATGCGCAGTCCGCGCCTCGGCAAGCCGAAGCTGCCCCAGTTCGTCGTGCCCACCACGCCCACCACGGCCAGCGTGAAGGCCGGCAGCGCAGTGCAGGGCGCTGGCGGTGAACGCTTGGCGTTGTTCGACCCGAAGACGCGCGCAAAGGCAGTGTTCATCGACCACGCCTTGCTCGCTACGGCGCCGGAGGACCTGGTCCGCTCTGCTGCGCTGAACGCACTGGCCATGGCAGTGGAAGGGCTGGAATCGAAAAGCAGCGACCCCTTGTCCGATGCGCTGCTGATGCATGCGCTGCGCCTGCTGGTGCAGGATCTGCCGGGACTGCGTCGTGAACCTCGCGATGCGGCCCGACGGGCGCGGCTCGTGCTGGCGGCCGTCCTGTGCGGGCAGGGCACCGACCAGGCCGGGGGCGGACTCGCTTCGGTGCTGGGCCACGCGATCGGCCACCGCAGCGGGGTGCCCAACGGCATCGTCAATGCCATCGTGCTGCCGCACACCATGAGATTCAACCTGCCGGCGACGCAGGAGCGCGCGTGGAAGCTGCAAGCCAGCCTCCCGGCAATGGGCCGCGCGGAGTTCGAAGCCGATGCGATCGAAGCGCTCGAAGCCCTGTTCGTCGATCTGGGCCTGCCCCGGCGCCTGCGCGACACGGGCCTGCGGCAGGCCGACTTCGACGCTGTCGTGGCCGATGCGGGCGCCGACCATTTCCTGCAGCGCAATCCACGGCGCATCGAAGGCCCGGCGCAACTGCATGCGCTGCTGCAGGCGTGCTGGTAGGGCGCGGCACTGCGTGCAAGGCCAGCCGAGGCTCCGATGCATCTTCCAGATCATAACAAGTACTATTGACAGATCTTTAAGACCATTGTCCACTCGACCTTGCCGAGTCAATCCGCATTTGCCTCGCGACCCCTCGTCATTCCGAAGTCCAGACAGGAGACCCAATGTCACAGATCCCCCTCCAGCACGGCGTGTTCCTCGCCCCCTACCATCCGAACGAGGAAAGCCCCACCACCTGGCTGCGCCGCGACATCGAGCTGGCCCAGCATCTGGACAAGCTGGGCTTTGCCGAACTGTGGGTGGGTGAGCATCACTCGGGCGGCTTCGAGATCATTGCGTCGCCCGACCTGTTCATCGCCGCGGCCGCCGAAGTCACGCGCCGCATCCGCTTCGGCACCGGGGTGATGACGCTGCCGTATCACAACCCGCTGGTGGTCGCCAACCGGATCGCCCAGCTCGACCACCAGACGATGGGACGCGTGTCCTTCGGCTTCGGTCCGGGGTTGTTGATGTCCGATGCGCTGATGATGGGGATCGACCCGGAGAAGACGCGCGACATGCTGCTCGAAGCGATGGACGTGATCGTGCGGCTGCTGCGCGGAGAGTGCGTGACGGCCAAGACCGAGTGGTTCAACCTGGTCGAGGCGCGCGCCCATCTGCTGCCGTATTCGCAGCCGCTCGAGATGGCAGTGGCCAGCGCCGGAACGCCTTCCGGCGGACGCGCCGCCGGGAAGTTCGGCATGTCGATGTTGTGCGTTGCCGCGTCCCAGGTGGGTGCATTCGACGTGCTGGCAAGCAACTGGAAGATCGCCAACGAAGTGGCCGCCCAGTACGGCAACACCATGGACCCGGCCAAGCTGCGCCTGGTGGCGCCGGTGCACATTGCCGAGACCCGCGAAAAGGCGCGCGAGAACGTCCGCCATGGCCTGGACCGCTGGGTGCGCTACTACGACATGGCCTCGCCCAACCCATTTCCGAAGGATGGCCGGGACCCGGTCGACATCCTGATCGATTCCGGCCGCGCCGTCATCGGGACGCCTGAAGATGCAATCGCCATGATCGAGCGGCTTCGTGGCAAGCAGGGCCAGTTCGGCGTGTTCCTGGCGCAGCACGTGGACTGGGCCGACTGGGACCAGACCATGAAGTCCTTCGAGCTCTATGCGCGCTACGTCATGCCTCACTTCAGCGGCGCCAATGCCAACCGCATTGCCACCTACAACGTGATGGCCGAACGGGTCGAAGAGTTCAAGGCCCTGCGCCGCGGCGCGGCGGACAAGGCCTTTGCACAGCACGAGGCCGCCCCGCGCAAGGTCGGTTGAGCATCCATGAGCGCCGTTGCAAGCACTGGAGACGCCGGCACGGTCACCGAGTTCAGCTCGGTCGATTTCCGTCGCTGCCTGGGTGAGTTCATCACCGGCGTCACGGTCATCACGACCGTGGGGCCGGACGGGCGCCGCTACGGATTGACCGCCAACTCCTTCAGCTCGGTGTCGCTGGACCCGCCGCTGATCCTCTGGAGCCTGCGGCTCAATGCGTCGAACTTCCCGATCTACAGCACCGCCGACCATTTCGTGGTCAACATCCTCGCCGAAGACCAGATCGGGTTGTCGCAGCGCTTCGCCAAGTCGGCAATGGATCAGTTCGAAGGCGTGACGTTCACGACGAGCGCCGACGGCGTGCCGCTGCTCGAGGGCTGCGTCGCGCAGATCGAGTGCCGGCGCGAGGCGACCTATCCGGGCGGCGACCACGTCGTGTTCCTCGGCCGCGTCCTTCGCATCCGCAACCATGGGCGCCCGCCGCTGGCGCTTCGCAGCGGGAAGTACATGGTGGTCCATGCGCACGAGCCGGTGGCGCCGGGGGAGGTGGACGAAGCCAACGTCGCGACGCTGTCGGCGATCCATGCTGCGCGGCCCTTGACCGATGAGCTCGGCCGTGAGACCGATCGCACGGTCGGCATCTCGGTGTGGGGAAATCTCGGCCCCACCATGATCTGGTGGCGCGAGTCGAGCCGGCCGCTGCGCACCAGCGTGCGCTGCGGGCTGGTGGTGTCGCTGCTGGGGTCTTCGACGGGCGCGCTGTTCGCGGCCTATGCGCCGCGCGAGGTGACGGGGCCGTACCTCGACCAGGAACTGGCGCAGCAGGAGCCGGGGGACGAACGGCGCTTTCGCACCCGCGACGACGTCGAGAACTACCTGCGCGAAGTTCGTGCGCGGGGCGTCGGCACCATCACCGGCGCGATGACGCCGGGCGTCAACGAACACCCGGTCACGGCCGTGGCTGCTCCGGTGTTCGATGCCAAGGGCGCCATCGTTCTTGCCATTGCGATGCTCGGCGACGCCAAGGAGTTTCGCGTGGACGACGGCGCGGTCGAGCGGCTGCGCGCCGTTGCTGCGGGCCTTTCCATGCGCCTTGGCTACAAGGCCGAATACCAGCGGCATCGGTGACATCACCGTTGCAGTCTCCGCCGGCATGACCGGACTTTGAATCGAAGGAACACCACGTGAACTATGGACTCGCAGGCCGCGTCATTGCGGTCACCGGAGGCGCCTCCGGCATTGGCCTGGCGGTGGCGCGGGAGGCGCTCCGGCAGGGCGCGCGCGTCGCGCTCCTGGACAGCTCCACGCAACAGATCGACGCCGCATTGACGGAACTCAAGGCCATGCCCGATGCGACCGTCGTGGCCCACGCCGTGGATGTCCGGGACAGGGCTGGCTGCGAAGCCGCTGTCGAGGCCATCGAGCTGGGGCTCGGGCCGATCGACGGGCTGGCGGCATGCGCCGGCGTCTCGCGCCCCGAGCCGGGGGAACAGATGGCCGAGGACACCTGGGACCTGGTGATCGACATCAACCTCAGCGGCGTCTTCCACAGCGTTCGCCCGGTCGGCCAGCGCATGCTGGCGCGCGGCCGCGGGGCGATCGTGACGATCGCTTCGACCGACGCGCTGGGCGGCCATGCAGGGCGCTCCCACTACGCCGCGTCCAAGCACGGCGTCGTCGGGCTGACGCGCTCGCTCGCGATCGAATGGGGCCGCTACGGCGTCCGCGTCAACGCGGTGGCGCCCGGCGTGGTGGATACGCCCCTGCTGCGCAAGGTGGCGCCGCCCGAACACGTGCAGAACGCGATGGTCGACCGCGTGCCGATGGGCCGCTTCTCGCGCGCCGATGAGCAGGCGCACGCCACCTTGTTCCTCCTGTCCGACGGTGCGTCCTACATCAATGGCACGACGCTGGCGGTCGACGGCGGGCTGACCGCCGGCTATTTCACGCGCTGGCACGGCGCCGACCTGGGCTCCAAGGCGATGCTGGAGAAGGGCGTGTACGGCCCGCCCTCCAGCTCGCCCGCGGCTTGAAGGAATCGATGATGGCGAGTGAACAAGCCACCAGGCGCATCGCGCTGCTGACGGGGGGCACCGGGGGCCTCGCGCAGGCCACGGCCGAACGTTTTGCTGCCGTCGGCATGACCGTGGTGATCGCCGACCTCGACGCAGCGCGTGCCCGCACGGCGGCCGAATCGCTGCCGGGCGACGGCCATCGGGGCATCGGGATGAACGTCAGCGACGAGGCTTCGGTGCGTTCGGCGTTCGATCAGGTGGAGGGCGAGGTCGGGCCGGTCGCCGTACTGGGTTGCTTCGCCGGGCTCCTGAGCACCGCAAGCGTGCCCGGGCGCGTTCTGCTGACGGATCTGACGCTGGACGAGTGGGAGAAGGTCAACGCCGTCAATGCGCGCGGCACCTTCCTGTGCATCCGCGAGATGGCGCGTCGCCGCGCTGCCGTGCCGGTGGCGCATGGCCGCATCATCACCATCGCCTCGCTGGCCGGCCAGCAGGGTGGCCTGGCCGCAGGCGCTGCCTACAGCGCCTCCAAGGGCGCGGTGCTCGCGTTGACCAAGGTGTGCGCGCGCGAACTCGCCAGCCAGGCCATCACGGTGAACGCGATCGCGCCGGGTCCGATCGACACCCAGATGCTGCGTTCGACCGTGCCGGCCGCGCGCGCCGGCGAGAAATATGAGCACGTCCAGGGCATTCCCCTGGGGCGCGTCGGGCTGCCGGGCGAAATCGCGGCGGCCGTTGCCTGGCTTGCCTCCGTCGACGCGGGCTACATCACCGGGGCCACCATCGATGTGAATGGCGGCCTCTACATGCGCTGAATCAGCAGCCACAGCGACACGACACATCCATACAAGGACCCTTCATGGAATTTTCCGGACCTCTGGCAGGCGTGCGTGTGGTGGACATCACGGCGGTGCTCATGGGCCCGTCCGCCACCCAGATGCTCGCGGACCTGGGCGCCGACGTGGTGAAGATCGAACCGCCTGCCGGCGACGCCACGCGCAAGATCGGGCCCGCGGGCGACGAGCGCATGGGGCCGATCTACCTGGGCCTGAATCGAAACAAGCGCAGCCTGGTGCTGAACCTGAAGACCCCGGAGGGCCTGGAGGTGCTGCGCAAGCTCGTGGCGAAGGCGGACGTGCTCACCTACAACGTCCGCCCGGCCGCGATGGAGCGGCTGGGCCTGACCTACGAGGCCCTGGGCGCGCTCAACCCGCGCCTCATCTACGTCGGCATGTTCGGCTTTTCGCAGCGGGGCCGGTATGCGCCGTCACCCGCGTTCGACGATCTCATCCAGGCCGCGACCGCCATGCCCAGCGCGATGGCGCCGAGCGTGGACGGGACGCCGCGCTTCATCCCGATCAACCTGGCGGACCGGTCCGTCGGCCTCTATGCCTTCGGCGTGATTGCGTCGGCCTTGTATGCACGCGAGAAGACCGGCCGCGGTCAACGTGTGGACGTGCCCATGTTCGAGACCATGGTGCCCTATGTGCTCGGCGACCATCTCTACGGAGAGAAGTTCGTTCCGGCCCGAGGCGACTTCGGCTATCCGCGCTTGCTGTCGCCGGCCCGGCGGCCCTTTCGTACCCTCGACGCCCACGTGTGCTGCGTCATCTATCAGGACCATCACTGGAAGGCGTTCCTGGAGATCCTGGGCATGGGCGACATGTACGAGACGGACCCCCGGCTCGCCAACATCACGACACGGACGCAGCACGCCGACGAACTCAACGAGTTCGTCGAGCAGCACCTGGCACGCAAGAGCACTGCGCAGTGGCGAGAGTTGCTCAAGTCCGCCGATATTCCAGTGTTCCCGGTGCATACCTTCGAGACCTTGCTCGACGACCCGCACTTGAAGGACATCGGCTTTTTCCGCGAGCAGGACGTGCCATCTCTCGGCATGATCCGCGAGACGGCCGTTCCGAGCGAGTGGCATGGAACACCGCCCGCAAACTATCGGCCGCCGCCGGCGCTCGGCGAGCACAGCGCGGAAATATTGCGAGAGCTCGGCTACGGCGACGACGACATCGAGGCGCTGGCCGGCCAGGGCGTGACCCGTGCCGGCGTGCCTTATCCCAGGAGCGAAGCCGAACCCATCTGAACGGCGCCCCACATGCAGCTGTTCGATTCGACAAGTTCGCCCTTTGTCCGCAAGGTCAACATCGTGATTCGCGAGCTGGGCCTTGAGGCTCGCATTGAGCGGCTGGCGCAGGACGCCCATCCCGTGCGGCGCGACGCCCACCTGATGCGCTTCAACCCCTTGGGCCAGGTGCCCACGCTCGTCCTGGATGACGGCTGCGTGTTGTGCGACAGCCGCGTGATCTGCGAATACCTGGACCAGCTGGGCGAAGGCCGCATCTTTCCGCGAGAGGGGCCTGCGCGTTGGGGGGCACTGGCCTGGCAGTCCCTCGCGGACGGCCTGCTGGATGCGGCCATCCTCATGCGCTACGAAGCCAATGCGCGTCCACCGCAGTACCGGTGGGAGGGATGGGAGGCTGCGCAATGGGCCAAGGTCGAGTCGGTCCTGCAGTCCCTGGCGCGTGCCGCTCCTTCGTTGGGCGACCGATTGAACATCGGCACCCTCAGCATCGCGTGCGCACTCGGCTACCTGGACTTCCGTTTTCCCGAGCGGGCATGGCGCCCGCAGCGCAGCGCGTTGGCCGACTGGTTCGGCCGGATGTCGATGCATCCCTCGATCGAGGCGACCCTGCCTCGCCCGCGAACCTGATCAACCCCTTTCAAGCTCCACCCGATCACCATGGAAATACATTGGACCGACGGTGCGCTGTCCTTGCATCGGCCCGACGATTTCAAGGCATTCAAGGTCGTCGTTCACGCGGCATTGGATGTGAACGACCGGGTCTTGAAGGACTTTGCGGGCACCGCACGTTTTGAAGACGATCAGGCCTGCTGGGTCTCCCAAGCCGGCCTGCGGACGCTGGCCGGACCGCTGGCGACGCCGCAATGGCTGGCGGACCTCGACGCCATGGTGTCCAAGGCGCGGCCACATGGCTGGATCGACGATTCGACGGGGGATATCCGCGCCCATGTGGAGCGGGGTTGATCCGCGGTGCTTGCGGATCGATGGAGCGGGTGAAGGGAATCGAACCCTCGTATGAAGCTTGGGAAGCTGCCGTTCTACCATTGAACTACACCCGCATTTCCTAACTCGTTGATTTGCAACGAGTTTCTCGCCTAAGTCGTTGATTGAGCGTAGGTTTTCGAGCCCTTCGGATCCTAGAGATTCCCAATCTCACTTATCCAAACCCCCACGCACTTACGACCTAGGTGTAGGTTTGGTATAGGTTTTTGAGAGAATCTATACCTCGACCCACTCGGGGCCACGCCCCGACAGCGAGGAGTATAGAGCCATGTATTTTGATGTTCGAGCGGCCAAGCTCCTGGCGCCCGGTGAGCACCTGACGGTGAGCGGCTGCCCAGGCCTGCGCCTCGAGGCCACGGCCTCTCGCAAGGCCTGGACGTACCGCTATCGATCGCCGGTGACGGGCAAGCTCAAGCAGGTGAAGATCGGCGAGTACCCGGCGATGCCGGCGCCTGCGGCGGCCGCAGCCTGGGACCAGCTGCGGCAGCAGCGTGCCGAGGGCGTCGACGTGAAGGCGGTGAAGTCGGAGAAGGTGCGCGCCGCGCGCGCGGCCGCGGCGACGGAAACCTACACGGTGCGGCGCCTGGTTGACGACTACGTCACCGGGCACCTCGAGGGCGGGCGCAAGGAGGCCGGGGCGCTGGCGACGCGCCGCGCGCTGGAGCGCTTGCTTGACGAAGAGGAAGCGTTCGCGGAGATGCGGGCCGACCAGGTCACGCGAGCGACTTGCTTCGACATCCTGGACGCGCGAAAAGCTACACCGACAGCGGCCCAGAAGCTGCGCTCGGAGCTGGGGTCGGCCTGGGAGTACGCGCTTGACGCCGGGCGCCTGGACGGCAACGTGCCGAACTGGTGGCGCACCGTGATGCGCGGCCGGCTGAAGAGTAAGGGGAAGGTGATCGCGGGCCGGCACGTCGGCCAGCAGCGCCGCGCGCTGCGCGACGACGAGGTCTCGCAGCTGCTGGCCTGGCTGCCGAACATGCACGAGCTCGGGCGCGACGCGACGCAGATGTACCTGTGGACCTGCACGCGCGGCGCCGAGTTCCTCGGCATGCGGGCGGAGCACGTCACCGAGGAGCGGGACGGCTGGTGGTGGACGGCGCCGAAGGAGGCGACGAAGAACGCGCGCTTCGAGAATGCCGTCGACCTGCGCGTGCCGCTGGTCGGGCGCGCGCTGAAGATCGTGAAGAGGAGGCTGAAGGGGGTGGGGGAGGCTGGCTGGCTGTTCGCTGACGAAGAGGGCGGCCAGTACACGCAGCACAGCTTCAGCACCTACATCTACGACCTGCAGCCGTACTCAGCGAAGCGCAAGCGTCACGGCTCGGATGGCGCGCACTTGAAGGCCCTGCCGGTGACGGGCTGGACGCCGCACAGCCTGCGCCGCACGGGGCGCACGATGCTGGCGGCGTTGGGGTGCCCCGAGGAGATCGCCGAAGCGATCCTGGGGCACATGCCTGAGGGCATCGTTGGCACCTACAACGCCTACAGCTACGACAAGGAGCGCCGGGAGTGGCTGGGCAAGCTGTCGAAGCACCTCGAGGCGCTGGTGGCTCAGGCAGGCTTGCCGGCGCGCCCGTAGCCGCTGTTCTCTGGCGGCAGCAGGTCGGACACCGGCAGCTCGCGGCCCCAGTTGTCCAGGTCCTCCACAAGCCAGGCGGTACGGCCGGCGCTCAGCTTGCGAGGCTTCGGCACCTTGCCCCGCGCGACCAGGTTGTCGAGCAGGCTCTCGGAGATGGCCAGGTAGGCCGCGGCGTCTGGTCGTGCGAGGAACAGCGGGCGGATGGTGACGATGGGTGCGGGAGGTGTCTTCATGGTCCAGGCCGCTTGAGCGGCTCTTGTTCTTGTCGGGGAGAAAGTAACGGGGCCCGAAGGCCCCGTCAACGTCTTCGTCGCTGCCTTACGGCACGTTGGAGCTGTGCACCGAGGTCGGCTTGAACGGCAGGGCCAGCTTGCCAGCGAACTCGCCGTTGCTGGTCAGCGTCGGGCAGGCGCCTGCCGAGACGCAGAATCCGCTGCCGGCGTCCGGATAGATCACGTCGCCGAAGCGGTAGTTCGCCACGCTCATGCCCGTGTAGTCCGCCACGCTCAGCACCCGGCCCTGGGTCGAGTAGTCATCTGCGTTGGTGACCATGATCGGGTCGACCCGGCTGTCCTCCATCGTGCGAATTACGCTGCCGGTCGAGCTCGAGTCGCTCGCGTTGCTGAGCTTCACCCAACCCCAGCGCCGGTTGGCTCGGTCGGTGAACAGCACCAGCTCGTTGATCGGGTCCTCGACGCCGGTGTAGCCCTTGGCAGCAGCCAGGTGCGTGATGTTGTCGCCCAGGCCAGTGACCGATCCCACCTTCTGAATGTCCGCCGGGTCAGGCGTCGTCGGCTTCGCGCCGGCGGCGTAGCGCCCGAGGGAGAACAGCTGCAGCTCGCCACCTTCGACAGCGATCGCGGCGCGCGGGTACTGCGGCGTGGTTTTCCAGAACGGGTAGTCGGGGATCCGCACCTGCTCGTCCTTGCTCCAGTAGCTGCGCGTGGCAGTCGTCCACAGGGCTGTCGGGCGGCTGGCGAGGGTCAAGGACTTGACCACCACCGGCATCGACTCCGCGGTCAGCGGGTATGGCCACTGCGTTGCGGCCTGACCCACGTTTTGCGTCTCGAGGTTGCTCGCGGCGCTGCCCAGGTACATGCCGTTGGTGTAGGTGAACAGAGGCCGGAGGTCGATGAAGGCCACCTTCTTCTCGCTCTTGCTGACCACCACCGAGACACCGCCCTTGGCGTAGCGCTCGTAGTCCTCACCGCCCGGCAGCATCTTCGCTCGATTGTTCGCCATCGGCGAGTCGAGGTACTGGAAGCTGGAGATGGTGCCCGAGGAGTCGTACTTGAGCATCGTCGTGTACGGGTGGATGCCCGTGGTGGTCACGATGCCGGTGGGCGCCTTCATGTCCGAAGGCAGATCGACGTAGCCGACCACCTTCATGAACACATAGTTGCCCTGGTCGACGAAGCCCGGGTGCATCATGTCCATCCAGCCGTGCCACCAGTCGTAGCGCGCTTGGCCGGGCTGCCAGCCTTGCGGAGCGGAGCCCAGCGACACCACTGCCACCTGGCCCTTCGTGGCGACCGTGTCCCAGCCGCTGACCAGAGCGAACTCGCCGCCGCCGGTGACGGAGATGCCGGTCGGCACGAAGCCCAACTTGAACTTCGTGCTCGCGCGGTTCTGAGCCGTCAGCGTGCCGACGGTGTACATCGTCGAGGGCTTGGTCGGGCTGCCCTGCGTGGCGATCAACGACAAGCGGGTCGCCGGGCTGTCCGCTGCACTCTCTCCGCGGTGCTCTGCCACAGGGAGATCTGCCGGGTCGTTCTTCGCCAGCGCGCCGCTCGACAGGTAGTCGTCGATCGCCGTGGGCAGGAGGCGCTGCTGCTGCCACAGCACTTGCGGGCGCTGCTGGAAGGTCCGGCGGTCGGTCGCAGAGTTCTGCAGCCACACAACCGAGTTCTCGACGCTGCGCGTGCCGGCCGGGACACCGATCGTCGCGGCGTGGATGGACACGTAGAGGTTGTTCGTCGGGTCCTCGTGGCCCAGCTGGTAGACCGAGCGGATGTCGGACATGACTCCAGTGTCCGCACGCTCGGGCAGCGTCTGAACGCCAGCCTTGCTTGCGGGTGCACCGTAGCGGTAGGCCACGCCAGCGTCCGTCGCGAACTTGTACGCCATCGAGGCATAGGCGGCGGGGTCGACGGCACCGGAGGTGTCGACGATGTCACCAGCAACAGCAGGGGCCGGAGCGGGAGCAGGGGCAGGCGCAGGCGCTGGAGCTGGCGCAGGCGCCGGGGCGGGGGCGGGGGCGGGGGCGGGCGCGGGCGCGGGGGCGGGAGCGGGAGCGGGCGCTGGGGCCGGAGCAGGTGCAGGAGCAGCCACAGCCCCGGCCGACACGCACGACTTCGCAGTCCCGAATGCCGGGTCGCTGCCGAAGAACTCGTTGGTGCACGATGCAGCGCCGTTGACTGCCTTTGATACCCAGCGCGTGTCGGCGCCGTATTTCACGAGGGTCGGGGCCGGCACGGTGAACGATCCGCCTTCCTGGGCCAGGACGGTTCCTGCGGACGGTGCGACAGGCGCTGGTGCCGGAGCGGGTGCCGGCGGGACCTGCGTGTAGCAGGCCTTGGCCACGTAGGGCGCGGGGTCGCCGAAGGTCTGGTTGGTGCACGCCACGGTGCCGGACAGCGTCTTCGAGACCCACCGCGAGTTCGCGCCGTATTGAACGACGGCGCTCGAGGCAAGGGTGAAGGACTTGCCTTCATTGGCCACCTTGATCCAGCTCGCGTCGAGCTTCTGGAATTCGTCCGACACCTGCGCGGCGGCGGCCGGGGCCTCCGCAGTCGCCGTGGCGAACAGTGGCATCGGGGTTGCACCGCCGCCTCCGCCGCCGCAACCGGCGAGAACGCCAGCTGCGGTGAGCATCAGGAGCAGGGCTGTGGGTCGTGGCGCGCGCCTCGCGCCGGCTGGGTCTGGCTGCTTGAGCAGCTCTTGTTCTTTTGTCACGGGGGTTTCTCTCTCTTACATGGGGATGTTCTTGTTCTTATTGGCTCGGAGGCGTTTCCGCCTCCGTCACCAGCCCTTGAGCGCCCTCCGCGGGGTGTAAATGGGTCATCTACCCCTGCAGACCTCCGAAAAGGAGGCGCTGAGGGCATCGTGGGGTGTTGCGGGGCCCGGGGGGAATCCCCCGGGCATTTGTCACAGGTACGCCGCCCGGATGAGCATGATCCCGGCCAGGTGGATGGCAAGCTGGGCGTACCAAGGCGGCTTGAGCCAGATCGACAGCGGAACGGCGATCGGGATCGCCAGGGCCGACAGCTTCAGCGACTCGAGCAGGTCTGGGTTCACCACTGCGCGCGCTTCCAGAAGTCCTCTGCCTCATCGATGCCGTGCGAAAGGGCGACGATGACCGTCGTGAGCCCGATACTGGCGGCGAGGGGTATCCACCAGAGCATGCGCCACAGGATCGTGTACCAGGGCGCCAGGTTGTTGCCACTCGTCGCCGGCCAGCGCAGGTTGATCTTCGGCAGCCGGACGCCGTAGAGTCGGGCCGCCAGGGCGGCACGGGTTCGGTCGGAGATGAGTCTCATGCGTCACCCACCAGGACGAGGACGCGAGCGACGCCCGGGTGGGAGGCCTTGACGGCCTCGATGGCTTCTCCGAATCCGATGTTGGTGTCTGACACCTGGAACGCCATCAGCTTTCCGTCGGAGGGGCTTCGCGCGTAGGCGATGGTCGGCCGCTTTTGCGGCTCTTCTTCTTCTGGCACGGGGGTTCCTTTTCAGGTGGTTGGGGGTTTGGGGTGGTCGGCAGCGCTCGGCGCGCGCCAGGTGCCGAGGAGCACGCTGATGCAGTCGTCGCTGTCGAGCATGTAGTCGTTCATCGCCGCGGCGTCATCCGCCGCCTTGATGCGGGCGCACATGTCGTCGACGATGCCGCGCACGGCCGGCACCACCAGCTGCGCGATGCGCTCGCGCAGCTGCTGGGTCTGGCCGTACACGCGGCCCACGTTGGTCAGCTGCCCGACAAGGGCTGCGATCTCGTGGTCTTTCACTTCTTCTCCGTGATCGTCATCTCGAAGCCGAACTGAGCCAGGATCCGCTGCAGGTCGTACAGCTTGACGTTGGGGATGTAGCTGACGACGTCGCTCCAGACGTGGTTGAGGCGCTCCTCGAAGCCCTCCGGCCACTTCCGGATGACCGACAGCTGCAGCGGCGAGCTGCTGCGCTCCACGGCCCCGCCGCGCGCCCGCAGCAGCTCCAGGATCTGGCCCAGGGTGCAGCCGTAGACAGTGCCTTCGTCGTTGAGCATCTCGAAGTCGAGCTGCAGCATGTGCTCGGCCACGAAGTGCTCGGCTTCGGTGAACTGCGGCTCCTGGCCGGCCCGGTACTCGAGCTGGCCCAGCTTGTATTGCAGGTCGCTGCTCACAGGGCAGACCTCGGAAGGCCCTTCAGGAGTTCTCGAGCGTTGCTGCGGAGGCGGTCGGTCATGACGATCAACTCCTCGAGCTGAGAGGCAAGCAGTTCGCACGGTGCGTCGCATAGCCGCGGCGCAGTGATCTCGTCCCTGAAGACCTCGATGCGCTTCAGGATCCTCTCCTGGTTCAATGTGAAATGGGCCATCACCCCTCCTAGATCGTGATCACGTTGTCGGCGACGGACTCGCTGATGTCCTCGTGGGTCACCAGCAGGGTCTGCGGGAATCCGCAGGTCACCAGGAAACCGAGCATGAGCTCGGTGCGCTCCCCGTCCATGGCAGCCGCCGGCTCGTCGAGAACGAGGAACGGCGCCGTGGGCAGGAAGGTGCGGGTCAGGGCCACGCGGATCGCCAGGCCCAGGATGTCGAGCGTGGACCCCGACAACGTCGTTGACGGGTGTCCATCGACCTTGAACCCGTCGGTGTCCTTCGTGACGCTCGACTTCGAGCCGCGCATCTCCGAGAAGTACCTTCCGACGGCCGCCAGGACCAGGTTCCACAGCTTGTCGGCGATCACCGGGCGCGCGGCGCGCACGTCCTTCAGCAGCCGGTTGTTGAACGCCAGCTCGGTCAGCTCCTTGCGGCGCGCCGCGAGCGTGAGCTCGGCCACCTCGGCGGCCTTGACGGCGCGCCCGTACGCCGCGATCGCGTCCTCCTTGCCGCGCACCTCGTTGTCGAGGTTGCGCTGGGCGTTGCGCTGCTCGGCCACCAGATCGGGGCGCTTGGCCTGCGCGTCCATCAGCGCCTTCTGCGCCGGCACCGGGTCCACGGCCGGCAGGAGCGACAGCTTCCGGCGCAGCTCCTGGTGCTCGAGTTGCAGGGCATTCACCGTCTCTTCTGCGGAGATTCGACGGCCATTCGCCGCATCGTAGGCGCGCTGGGCGGCCTCGAAGGTGGCGATCTGCTTCTCGATCGCGTCGATCTCGGCCTCGACGTTGTCGGGGATCTCGCCGCCGACCCACTTCAGGGTGGGCGGCAGGAGGAGGTCGATGTCCAGGTAGCTCTCGAACTTGGCAAAGGCGTTCAAGCGCGGGGTCGATTCCTTCTGGATGGCCTCGAGCTCCTGCAGGTATCGCGTCAGCCCCTGGTGCGTGGAGGCGAAGATCTCCTGCTGCTTGCGCGCCTCCGTCACCTCAGCCTGCAGCTGCGCGTTGCGCGCCGCCACTTCCGGAAGGTGGCTGATGTCCTGGCCGCAGGTCGAGCACGATCCCGTCGAGATCTTCGACTCGGCCAGGTCGGCACGCGACTTGTTGGTGTCGCGATCCCTCTGCGCAGCGGTCACCTGACGGCGCGTCTGCGTGATCTCCTCCTGCAGCGCCTCGATCGTGCCCTCGAACCGATCGTCCTCGGGGCGGGACGGCTCGTCCAGGAACGGCTCCACGGCGGCGCGCGCCGCGCGCACCTTCCCCATGTCGGCCAGCTGGGCAATCCGCTCGCGCAGCGCCTTGACGTCGACAGGCTCCGGCGCCTTCACGGCCTGGGCTTCCACCTGCTGCTGGATCGCCCGGTTCAGGCGCGCCGTCGCCGCCTCGAGGGCCTTCTCGGCCGCGTCCCGGTCCTTGGCCCGGTCGGTCAGCCGGTGCGCCTCCTTGCGCAGCACCTCGACGGTTGTGTCGTGCACGTCCAGGGCCTTGGTGGCCAGCTCCAGATCAGCCTGGGCGTTGAAGATCCGTCGGTCGTGACCCTCGACGTCCACCGGCACCGCCGCGGCGCGCGCCTGCTCGAGCTGGATCTCGGCGTTGGAGATGGCCGCCTCGGCCACCTTCGGGCTGCCCAGCGTGAGGGTGCCTTCCATCTTCTCGATCAGGTTGTCGAGCTGGTCGAACTCGGCAAGCTGCTCGATCAGCTTCGTGGTCTCGGCCGGGCCCTTCTCGAGCGCGCCGCGGATCTCGTTCTGGTTGGCCAGCATCAGCTTCGACGCCGCGCCGGCGTCAGCCTTCAACAGCTTGGAGACGAACGCCGTGCACTCGTTCTGGCCGGTGACGATGCCGCCGTCGTAGTTGATCTCGGCGCCGGACTTGCCGCGCTTGATCGTGTACACGACGCCATCGACCACGAACTCGAGCACCACCTTGAGGGTGTTGGTCGGCTCACCCCAGGTGACCAGCTCGTCGAGCGAGACGGGCATGGCCTTGGAGCCGAAGAGGGCGTAGCAGACCGCGCGGATCAGCGTCGACTTGCCGGCCTCGTTGCTGCCGCGCAGCGCGGAGATGCCGGCGTTGAAAACCACCTCCAGGTTGCGGTGGCGTTGGAAGTTGGTGAGGGTGATTTTGTTCAGCATGCGAGTGCCCTTTGTTGTGTTCGCGCCAGCCACCGGGGCGGGCTATCCGGACGGGTCCATCCCCTGTGAGACAGGGACTTCCCACTGAGCAGTCGGCTCACCCCGGATGGCAGCAGGCCGTTCTCTCGGCAGAGAGCCAGGAGGCCCTCCGACCTAACGACGAGGCCCTGTGGTGACACCAGCTCGAATGAAACTGGGAACGGGCTCCGGCCATGCGTGTCCGCCACCCAGGTATCGCGACTGGCCCAGAACAAGTTGCTGGTCCGGTTGTTGGTCAGGTCCCCGTCCTTGTGGGCGGGTACGGCGCCGTCGGGTTTGTATCCCTTGAAGGCCTCGCACACGATGGTTGCGACGCTCCTTGTCTGGTACACGCCCCCGCTGCACAGGGTCACCGTGGGAGTCTCCCCGGGCTTTTTGTTCAGGGACAGGGCCTTGCCGCGCTTGACCCCGAGCACTCGGCCCAGGTTCGATACTCGATACAGGCCCTCGTAGCCCTTGACGTCTTTCCAGATCTCTCTCATTGAGCCCCCAGGCGGTGCTTGCGAAGGGCCGCGACAGCGACCGGAACGATGGGCTCGATAAGCTCGAGCATGGCCTGCGCGTACACGCGGATCTCGTACTGCGAGTGCTCATGTAGGCGCAGCTTCAGGAAGTGAGCCAGGTTGTGAAGATCCACCGTGGCGAACATGTGGCTGTAGGTGTTGACGGGGAGCACGCCGCGGGCAAGCTCTCGGGGCACGCCCATACAGATCAGGTACTTGTAGCGATCAAACGCCTCTTCGCAGGACCGGCGAATGTTCTGCTGAGCAAGGAATGCCTCAGGGTGCTGCTCCGCCGTCCGCATCTGCTTGTTGCTGGTCGCCTGGGTCGTGATCTGGTTCAGCTCCGGCACGTAGAACTCCTCCGGAAGCTCGGCGTAGCGGGCCGAGATCTCGTTGAAGCTCCAGGTTCGGTGGCGGTGCCACTGGCGGAAGACGAAGATGGGCGCCTTCACCTCGAACGTGAAGCTGACGGCCTCCAGCGGCGATGTGTGGTGGTTGCGCACCAGGTAGTCGATCAGCTTGGCGTCCTTGCCTTCGTCCTCGCCGGCGCGCCACTCGGCGTCGTAGCTGACGCGAGCGTTGCGCACGATGGACAGGTCGCTTCCCATGTGCTCGACCAGGCGCACGAGGCCGTGGTCAAGCACGCGGCGCACGTCCTTCGGTTGGAGATCCATCTCCTCCGGTTTCATGATTCGGCTCACGCTGCCACCTCCTCTTCTTCCTCTGCCTCAGCCGCCTGCGGCTCGACGTCGCGGCCGACCAGCTGCTTCACGACGCGCTGCTGCTCCGGGTCCAGGACCTCGAGCAGCAGGTCGATCACGTTCACGCTGCGCACGTCCTCGACACTGGCAGCGATGTCGCCCAGACCTTCTGCCTGCTCGACCTGCACGGCGTTGGTGATGACGAACGCCTCGCTCTTCGAGCGCAGGGTCGAGATCGCCTTGATCATCTCGGCGGCCTCTTCGCCCTTCGCGTTGCCGGCCACGCGGATGAAGCCGCTCGGCTCGTGGATGAAGCCGGCGACGTCGCGCCAGTCGACCTCCTGGAAGTAGCCGACCTTGTCGTCGCGCGACCAGGTCTGGATGAACGACAGCTCACCGTCCTCGATCACCGCACAGCGCTTCGTGTCGTTGCCCAGGCAGTCCGCCACCGAAGTGGGGAACTGGTTGCCGACGATCACGACGCGGCCGCCCAGCAGGTCGCGCTGCTGGTGCTCGTGGCCAAGGATCATCGTGATGCCGCGATCCCGCAGCGCCTTGGCCTGCTTGCGCGACAGGTTCAAGCTGTGGTCCATCGCGCCGGCGAACTCGTTGTCAAAGTTGCAGTGCAGCAGGAGGAACTTCACACCTGTCGGAATGCGAGTCAGCTCCATGTCGAACATCTCCTGGTTCGCCACGTGGGGGATGATGTAGATGTCGGCTCCGAGCAGGCCGGCTCTGTCAAGCAGTTGGAACCGCCCCGGAAACTGGCCCTGGAGCAGCGCGCCCAGGAACGCGACGGTGCCCAGCTTGCTCGAGTCCTTGCTCAGGTCGTGGTTGCCCACCGCCCAGATGACGCGCGACTTCTGCTTGGCCTGCAGGTGCTCCACCACGGTGATGTAGATCTCGATCGCCTGCGCGAGCGGAATGTCGTAGACATCCGAGAGGTCGCCGTTGACGATCGTCGTGTCGCCGTCGTCGGCCTGGGCCAGCAGGTCGCGATGCTTCGTGTGGCCGTACTCGCGCAGGGCGTCGAGTGAGGAGAGGGTGGTGCCACCGGAGCGGTTCACGCCGAGGTGGAGGTCGTTGATGATGATGGTCTTCATTCGGGTTTTCTTTCTCTCGCCGCGGCGGCGATTCGTTTGGCTTGCGCAGCGCGCTCGGCTCGATCGCGATCGGCCAGCGCCTGGAGCTCGGCGCGCGGCAGGCGCCGCTTCGCCTGGCAGGCAGGGCACATGCCGCGCGTCGTGTTGGACCTGTGGTCGACGACGATGCGGAAGCCCTCGTCGACCACAAACCCGCGGTGGTACGGGCAATACCTCTCGGCCATCACAGAGACCAGAGCAGCGGGTTGAGCGCGCGCAGGGCTTCGCCGGGCGTGTCGAACGCCGGGAACTCGGCGATGTTCCAGCTGCCCTTGTCACCGTTGTCGCGCATCCAGAGCGCGTTGATGCAGCGCCACTTGTCGATCGTCTTGTGATGCACGAGGACGTGGCAGGTGCCGCCGCACTTCATGTGCTTGACCAGGCGGGGCATCTGAGACACCTTGGCTCGTTCAAGCCTGTAGTCGTGCTCCGTCTCCTTCACCTCGAGCAGGCCGAAGAAGGCGAACACGCTGTTGGTAGGGAAGTAGAAGAACTCGAAGTCAGCCTTCGATGCCTTGATGATGCGGCCCGCCGCCTTGGTGTCGACCAGGCGGTTGAACTCGCGGTTGGCGTAGCCACTCGCCCACTGCGACAGGTACTTGGAGGCAGCGTTCTCGGCCTCTTTGCCCCGGTCAGCGAACTTGCTCTTCCGAAAGCTCGGGATTACTTTGTTGGTCACGGATGCGCTCTCTTTGTTGTTTTTCTTTTTGGAGCTGGTCCTGTCGCGCCTTCACGCTCTCAGGAATCTGAGGCAGGTATCCCCAGGCGATGGCGCCCTCGTACCAGTGCCCCTTGTAGCCGGTTCCACCCGGCCCGACGACCCAGAGAGTCACCCCGCGCGGGGCGGGGTGGATCTCCGGATCGAAGCAGACGCTGACCGGCGCGGTCAGCACGTTGCGATCAGCCATTGACGATCTCGTTCCAGCGGGTTGAGTCGCAGGGGATCACCTCGAAGTCGTCACTCATCCAGAGGTACTCCTCGAGGTCCTCGAAGTAGCACCACGTGTCGTCCGGCCAGAGGCAGATGTCCTCGTTTCGGATTGGGCGAATGTCGCTCAAGCTGCCACCTCCTCTTTGTCGAAGATCTCGGCCAGCGCGGCGCGGATCTTGGCCTCGTCGAACTCGTCACCGCACTCGATCTGGTGCTTGAAGTCAGGTCCGATCGAGATCGACGACACGACGGGGATCGTCATGCCGCCGTACGGCTGCGCCATGCAGGCGTGGAACTCGCGGATGAAGTTCACCGCGTGATCCCTGTCAGCGGCATCGACGCTGGCCACGCACTCGTCGTGGATCGGCGCGATGAACTCCGCATCGTAGCGGCCTGTGAACAGACCCTGGTCCCACATCTCGCCCATGGACAGCTTCGACTGCTCGGCGCCGGAACCCTGGATCTCGAAGTTGGGGCCCTGGCGGCCGGCCTTCGATCGCTCCCAGTGGTTGTCGCTGCGCAGGACCTCTTCCAGGTGCCGGCGCGCGCCGAGCAGCGTGGATGCGTAGCCGATCTCCTCGACCTTCTTGCGAACCTCGTCCTTCCAGATCCCGATGCCCGGCATCGCGGCGTCCTTGGCGTCGATGAACTGCTGAGCGACCTCGTCCTCGACCTTCAACTTGATGGCAAGCGCAGGCGCCTGCATGTCGTAGTTGGTGCCGAAGTTCACGATCTTGGAGTCCTTGCGCAGCTCCTCTGCCTTGTCGGCGATGGCCTTGTCGTCGCTCTTTCGGCGCTGCACGAAGGTCTCGTAGCTCATCTCCCCGTCCCACAGCCACTTCGAAGACGCCGCGGCCGTCAGGCTGTGCACGTCCTTCTTGTTGTCGCCCACATAGCACGACGTCAGGTTCTCGTCCTTCGACAGGTGAGCCATCAAGCGCAGCTCCTGGCCGGAGAAGTCGCACGACACGACGACGGCCGTCGGCTTGTGCGGCTGGACGATGCCACGGAACTCCGAGCCTTCGCCCAGCTTGGGCAGCTGCTGCAGGTTGGGGCCGCTGCTCGAATAGCGCCGCGTCACCGCCTGGCACTGGTTCATGTTCGAGTGGATCCGGCCGGTGCGCCAGTGCGGGATCGCCTTGTAGGTCTTGTAGAAGAGGCTGCGGCGAGTCATCACCGATCGCACCGCCTGGTACGCCTTCAGCGCCTCGCGGTTCTCATCGGTCAGTGGGTCGCGGGCCAGCGAGAACTCGACCAGGTCGTCGTCCGTCGATGCCTTGGAGATCAGGATGTCCCGCTCCTCCTTCGTGAGGTCGGACATCGTCAGCTTGCCGTCCTTGATCAGGCGCAGCTTGCGGAACGCGGCGGCCATCTCGGGGATGTCGCGCTGCTTTTCGGTCAGCGCGTTGAACCCCCGGGGAGTCATGCCCATCACGTTGTAGAACAGATTCTGCATCTGCTTGGGCGAGTTGAACTTGATCTGCGGCTCGCCGGTGAAGTGCTCGCGCACCAGCTGATTCACGCCCTCGACGTTGTCCGACTCGACGTAGTTGGCCAGCACCGAGGCGACGTCGTTGTCGGGGAACTGCTCGCGCAGGGCCGCCGCCATCGCGTTGTGCTTGCGCGCCCTCGTCGAGAACTCGCCGTCTGGCAGCAGGATGCCTGCAGCCAGCTTTACGTCGGACGGCTCAAGGCTTCCCTCGAACTCCGGGCACACGGTGCCTTCCCAGCCGTGCTTGAGCAGGAACGCGCGCAGCGTGGCCCAGCCCTGGGCGTAGCGCTCGTCGTCCTTGCGCTCCATCTCCTTGAGCTTAGCCATCGAGATCTTGACGCCCTGGAAGTTGGCCAGGCTGGTCAGGTACTGCGGGCGCTGCTCGACCTCGAGGTACACGTTCCAGGTGTTCTCGATCTCCATCACGAGCTGGAAGAAGGTGTGCAAGGCGGCCGTGCACATCGTGTCGTCGCAGCCGTAGCCCAGCACGTGCGCGGCGGTCAGCTCCTTCATCTTGTACTGGCGCTCTTCCCAGTCCTCGGTCACCGCCGGCGTCACCACGATGTCCTTCAGCGGCTTGGCCTCGGTGCTCTTCGGGTTCGGCTTCGTCACCGCCGGCACGATCTCGACCGGGTAGACGGACTTCACGCGCCCGCCGGTGAGCGTGCCGACCCGGCCCCTGCGGGTGGTCACTTCCTCGTAGGTGGTCTGCTTGTATCCGAGGTGCGTCGCGCTGCGCTCCTTCAGGCCGCGCGGAAGGTTCTCGTTCTGGTACGAGGCGCCGATCGCGGTGTCGATCGCGTTGGGCACGAAGCCGCCCCAGCCGTTGTCTTTCCAGGCCTGGCCGAAGTGGCGATACAGCACGCCGAATTCGAAGCTGCGGTTGTGGATCACCGTGTGCATCTTCTCGTGCGGGATCAGCTCGAGCACCTCGCGGAACTGGTCCAGCGTGATGTTGCGGTGCTCGTCGGTCTCCAGGTGGTCCACCGTCATGTAGATGGTGTGCTGGGTGTTCGGGCCGAAGGTGATCGAGCCGCCGGTGAGCTCGTGGCCCAGGGCGTCCAGACGGTCCTCGCCATCCTTCTCCAGCGCGCGATTCAGCGCCTCGACCCACTCGTCGGACTCGTCCGTCGAGGACGTCTCGATGTCCGCGGTGATGAACGGAGACTCGGCGAAGCGCGCGGCCAGCTTGGCTTTCACCTCTTCGTAGTTGCCGGCGTGCACCAGGGTGTTGGTCGCATACGAGCGGCGAAGCGCATCGACGCGGCGCTCCGGCGCGAGCGAGCTCCACACCTTCACCATGCCGGCCTGGATCTCGAGCGGCCCTTCAAGGGTGTTCACCTTGTCAACGTGCAGCTCGGCGCAGCGCCAGGACAGCGCGACCTGGTCCTTGCAGTCGATGACCTTCTGCAGGCCAGCGGCGAGCGCCTTGAGGTCCTTGCTGTGCTCCTTGGTCGCGCCAGGTGCCGCCGCAGCCTTGAGCAGGTCGTCGATGTCCTCGCGCAGGGAGGTCAGCTTGCCGGTCAGGATCAGGTCCTGCATCGATTCAAGGCACTCGACCCCGAAGATGCGGATCATGTCGACGAACTTGGTGTCGCCGAAGCCGGTGGCGCCGGGGATCTTGTCGCTAGAGTCTCCGACCAGGCTCTTGTACAGGGTGATGAACTTGTGCGGGAACGGGCCGTAGGGCTGCTGGTTAAGCTCGCCCAGGCGCCAGACATGGGTGTCTGTTGCAACGTCGAACAGCACGCTCAGGTCGCCGTCCACCGTGCACACGACCTTGCGGCCGGGCAGCGTCTTGCACAGGTAGCCGATCACGTCGTCGGCCTCCATGCCCTTCTGCTGCATCACGGTCATGCCCAGGTCGAGTGCCATCTGGGTGATGGCCTCGCGCGCCTTGTTGAGCTCGACGTTGACCTCGTCGATCTTGTCGCGCCCGAGCTTGTAGTTCGGCAGGTAGGCTCGCCGGCGCGCCTTGGCGTTCTTGCCATCCCAGGTGAGGATGACCTGCCGGGGCGCGGCGCCGAAGTGCTCGAGGTCGGCAACGACCTTGTCCCAGAATTTGTCGACGCCGTACTCGGCGCCGTTGACCTGGACCTGCTTTCCGTCCTCGGTCTGGACCTTGTAGCCGTAGTCGTGATCGGTGCCGCCCAGCAGGGCGGCGTTCAAGTAGCTGTTGCCGTCGATGAGAAGTCGCATTCAGGTTCCTTTGCGGGTTTCGATTTCTTCCCCTGGCGCTCTCCGTCGATGAAGGCGGTGCGTGCGCTGAAGGCCGGCAGACCGCGCGGCTCTAGCCACATCGGGTACTCGCCGGAGGAGGGGTTTTCGGACGCCGCGGTCGCGGCGAGCTGGAAGGTGGGAGGCTCGGTGCTCTTGTGCATCACCACCTCGCCGGTGCGGACGGCGTTCGAAAGCCACCCGTACAGGAAGTTGCGCGTGACCCCCTTCGTCCTGGCGGCGGCGATCAGGCCGGCGCGCGTCTTGGGGGCCCGCAGGAGGCCCTCCAGGAGGGCCTTGGCGCGGCGAATCTTGGAGGCCTGGGAGTTGGGGTTCACCTTGGCCATTGGCGAACTCCACCGCGCTCCCGCAGGTCCTGGCAGGTCACGCATCGGATCTTCCCGAGAGCGAGGCGCTGGCCCAGATCGGCGTCGCATTCGATGCACGCGACGATCGGCCAGGTGCCATCGGGGTTCTGCACCTGCTCAGGCTTGACCTGGCGGCGCACGGCAGCGATCTGGGCTTCGGCCAGGGCGCGGGTCAGATCCGCGGCCCGGTCAAGGTTGTCAGCCTCCTGTGCCATCAGAGCAGCTCCGCCTGCGCGCCGCGCGACGGGCCCAGCCGATCGATGATCTTGCGGGCTTCGGCGTTCAGCTCTCCGATCGAGCCGTTGTTGCAGATCTGCTCGTTGATCAGGTCGTCTCGGATGCCGGCCTCCGACTCGTGCGCGGCGGCTACGCCGGTGAGCCCGACGTTGCCGGGGCGCCAGACGTGGAGGATGAGCCCACCGAACTGGCAGATCAGCTCCGCCTCGTTGGTGTAGCGCACGTCGGTGATGACGGCGTTGGGGCGGCCCATGCGGTCCCAGGCGTCGAGCGCGCGGCGCACCCAGATGCCCTGGTCAAGCACGTCTCGCACGCCCTTGCCGACCGCCTGCAGCGCATGGCGCCGCGTGCAGTTGAGCATGGGCGAGAAGCCTTCCTTGCCCTCGATCGTGTGGAAGAGCTCGAGAGGCTCCCCGGCGATGACGGAGACGGCTTCCTTCAGCGGGTCCGCGAATGAGATCCGGCGGTAGCCGGCTCGCACGAACTCCGCGCCCAAGGTGTCTTTGCCGGCCTGGGCTTTACCCGTGATTCCTATGAGTGACATGGCTGTTGTTGTTTTTGTTATTGAGCCAATTGAAGAAGCGCCGCCAGTAGTAGCTGCGAACTACGCTGACGACAGTGAAGAGCACCGTGATGCTCAGGTTCTCGAAGATCGACTTGTGCAGGTGCCACAAGGGGTCGACGATGAATTGCTGCACGAGCAGAGAGATGAGGAAGGCGACGGCGGTGCCGGTCACGACCTCGAAGAGGGAGTGGCGCTTGGACTGCATGTCAGTTCCAGCGCGGAGGAGGGGCGTCTGCCAGAGCCAGCGCGTCAAGCATCAGGGACTTGCACTGCGCCTCGTCATAGGCGAGGCCCCAGGAGTGGATGGCAGCCTCGGCGGCTATCCCCGTGAGGTTCGTGGCCACGTCGGGGAATCCGGCTAGGGCGAGGGACCGACCGAGCATGACGATCCCAGCTATGGTCATCGCCTGGTAGAGGTAGGCCTGGCCTCGCACAGCGAGTACCGATTCCTTCACCTCGGGTTGCCGCGCCTGCGCGGCCTGGACTTTTTGTTTTAGTTTTTGTGGGTCCATCTGCATCTCACGTTGCGAGTGCGAAGAGGCTCTCACGCCACCGTTTGACCGTCTCCGGTCGCGGCGCTGTGCCCCGAAAAGGGTTGCCGAAGTCCTGTCGGAATTCGGCGGCGGAGATCACGGTCGGCACGATCCTGTCGTACACGGCGCGCAGGCTCCACTCGCGATCAAGGTGGTTGATCGCATCGACCACGGCGGCCTCTCGTGCTACTCGCCCGGCGCGCGCGTCCGGCAGCCGGACCTCCCGAGCGGAGAGGCGCTTGGCAGAGAGCCCGCGCAGCACGACGTTCGCAGCCTGCAGGCAGGTGTGCGGCGTGTCCTCGTTCTCCAGTAGCGCCCGGGCGAGCGGGTGGGCGGTGCGCAGCGGCCGGATGCACAGGCCATCCAGCATGGCGTCGGAGGCCGGGCGATGCGCCTCGATCGGGCGCGCGCCGAGGTTCGAGTACAGCGTCGTCGGCGTCGCCTCCAGCAGGTAGCCGGAGACGTGCAGACGAAGGCGCGAGATCGCCGAGCGCTCGAACTTGCCCTTGCTGCGCTCGACCGAGACGGACAGGTTCTCCTGCCCCTCGACCTGCTGCGCCAGCGCGATGATCATGGCTGCGGGCTGGAACCACTGGCTAGGGCGCCGCGGAAGCCCGAACACGCGCCGGAAGGCAGTGCGCCCGAGCACGAAGCGATCCGACTCGATCGGCGTCATCGGCGTGCGCGCACCCAGCTGCTGGTCGACATAGCATTCCCAGAGGTTGATCAGGTCAGAGACATCACCCTTGAGTTGCGGCATCAGCCAGGAGTAGGGCGCGACCGGCGACGGCGGCTCGAAGAGGTGGAAGCCCGGCAGCTCGACCATCTCGGGCGCATCCAGCTCGAGCTCGCGCGAGCGCGCCTTCACCGCTGAAGCAACGCCGCCCTCTACGGCGGCGCTGATCAGCGTGCGAAGGGCCCGGCGCGGGTCAGCCCAGGACGGCAGCTTCCAGAGTCTCACGTTCGCCAGCCAGGTCGCGTTGCAGGGCGCGGAACTGTTCGTACTTCCCGGCGGGGAAGCGCTTGGCCAGCTTGGCCATGTTCACAGATCGGATGCGCGACACGGAGGCGTCGGACAGAGGCACCAAGCCTTGCTCGCGACCGGCGATCTGCGCAACCAGGACCAGCGAGAAGGCAGCAGGAATCGACAGCGGCGCCGTGCCGTATCCGACCCATCTCTTGGCGTGGTCGAGCAGCTCGTTGAGGGTGCTGTCGAGCATCTCCTTGCGGCCGTCGGGCGTCAGCGAGATAAACACCCTCAGCTCGTCTTCGACCTGGGCCTCGATGTCGGACATCGGCAGCCTGTCAACGATGAAGTCCTCGAGCACCTGCTTGGTAGCCTGGACGTAGAAGTCGGCGTCGCCGAGCTCCTCGATCGCATGGGTGCGGTCCTTGGCCCGCAGGTACTCGTAGGTCTCCGTGACCACGCCCATGATGGCATGCGCGAAGTCTTTGGAGGGGTCGCCGCTGACCTGGAAAAGACTGCGGACGAATGCGGGATAGCTAGGCGCGGACGCCAGTTGGTTGCTCATTATTTTTCTTCTTATTGAGAGCGAGTTCGAAAGTGTATTGCAAGTCGCCGTCCAGGTCCTTCATATTTTCAAGGGCCCAGCGCAGATACGACTTCGGCACTTGGGGCATCGGCTGCCCCTTGTGTTTGCCAAACGGCATCACCGCGACTTCCATGGGCGCGGCGCTCGCTTCGGCAAGTTGCCGCAGCGTGGCGCCGACTCGCTCACAGATGTGCTTGGTGAGGTAGTAGGCGGAGTAGATGTCAGACATCACTCGGTGCGCGCCCTCGGGCCGCGGCAGGCCCAGTGCGAACATCATGGTCGACAGCTTGTGGTCGTCCGCATCCGGGTAGATCTTGCGCACCCAACGCAGCGTGCACAGCTGCTGAGCGACGTTGATGTAGGGGGACAGGAACCTATGGTCGAACGAGATGCGGTGTCCGATGAGGACGACAGGGTCCGTCACCTTGCGCCCGTAGCAGCTCGGGTCGTCGACGCTGAAGTATTCCTCGATCGTCGGCGCGTGCTCGACGTCGGCGTTGGTCAAGCCGTGGATGCCTGACGCGCTGGGCGAGATCATGTACTGCGGGTCGATCAGGCTCTGGGTCTCCGACAGCACGTTGAAGTGCTCGTCGACCTCGATCCATCCCAACTCGCACACCTTGTCCTCGGGACCGGCGCCAGTGGTTTCGGTGTCCGCTACAAAGAAGCGGACGTTGTCGGGGATGCTCATTGCGGGAGTCGGCTCAGCGCCGACCAGAAGGCATCCGCGCATCGCTGCGCGCAGTCCTCCGTGGTCAGCGCTGCGGCCTCCTCGCGGCTGATGCACTCCCCCGCGCGGGCCGCCCGCTCCCAGTCATGGAAGTAGGCGGCAACCGCGGCCTTGGTCACCGTGATGGTGGCTTCAGCTGCGGGGGTCTTCATCAGAACTTCGCCGGCAGGGTGCTGACGATCTTCAGCTTGGTCCAGGACATCGAGCCCTTCGACGCGTCCTCCGTCACGTAGTAGAACGTGAACGGGTTCTCGGGCATCTCCAGGCCGGGCGGCGGCTTGATGCCGGTCATCGCGAAGCGCGCCTTGGCTTCCAGGCTGGACTGGTAGGCCCGGAATGCGGGGATGCTCGACGACGACAGGGAGACCTGCACGATGTCGTGGAAGTCAGGCTCGTTCTCGCTGTTGAGCACGGCCACCTGGGTGTCGATGAACTCGCGCTTGGCGGCCTTCGGGAAGTCTTCCTGCTCGATGAGGTACGTCAGGTACTCGCTGACCGGCTTGCCGATCCATTCGCGCTGCTCCTCGCCGATGACGTAGTCGATGACCTCGCCGTCGGAGCTGTAGCCGACGTAGGCCGAGCTCTTCTTGTCGTCGCCGCCGGGGGAGATTTCGAAGTGACGGTCCCAGGCCAGCAGCTGGACTTGCACCCAGCGGCCGAGCTTGAGCTTCTCACCGCTCATCTCCTTGATGGCGCCGTCCTTCGCCTTGAACACCCGGTGGGCGCCGTAGCTGAAGTCGGCGGCGCCGCGCATCGCGGAGACCTCGGCCTTGAAGGCCTTGGCCTTCGCAGCGATCTCGTTGCGATCTGCGGACACAGCCGTGCTGCGGGCGACGGCGATTGCCGTCGACGCCTGCTCGGCTGCGGGTGCTGCGGCAGCAGCGGGAGCTGCAGTCTCACGCTCCAGCACTGCCGTGTCGGCGCCTTCGGGGGCGCCGGCGTCGGCTGCGGTGGAGGTGGGTTCTGCTTCGAATGAGGGCTTCTTGAGTGCCATGGTTTTAGTTCCTAGTCGATTTCAATTTACATATTGCCGATCAGTCCTGCGACGAGTCGCGGAACATCTCGACGCCTTCTGCCGCCAGCTTTTGAAGGCTGAAACGGAAGACCCTTGATTGCCCGCTCTTCCGGATCGGAGAGCGCAGGCAAAGTTTGTCGGTGACGGCGTCGGACTTCGACGTCGCCACGATGAATGCGTCGGCACTCGCGAACAAGGACGGGAAGCCCTTGCGCTTGTTCCACGCGTTGTATTTGATGAAAGACTCCCGCATGAGAATCTCGATGTAGTCCTCCCCAATGACGTATTCGTAGCCGTTGCGCAGCGCGAACTCGCTGTCGGGGGCCTCGGTCGTGCTGATGACCGCCATGTCGTTGAGCACCTTGGCGGTCTCGTTGATCGCCTGCACGGCGATCTCCTGCTGGTTGGTGTGCACCGCCTGGCGAAGCACGTCGATGTCGGCAATGAACTCGTCGCCGAAGATGACCTTGAGCACGCCGTCGAGGAAGTTCAGGCCGGCGAGCACGATGGCAAGGTTGTAGACCTGGCGGTCGTGCACGTTGCGGTCCAGCGACGCGCGCAGGGACTCGACCAGCGGCTTGATGGCCTCCTTCCTGGACTCGACCGTCTCCACCATCCCGGCGCGCAGCAGCGCGGCGCCCAGGCGCGGCATGAAGTCGATGCCGTCACGCGCCGCCTCGAAGTGAGCGGTGCGCGCCTCCGCGCCTCGCCGGGTGAAGCTCACCGGCAGCGAGCGCTGAAGGACGGCAGTCGTCATCTCCTGCGACTCCGCCATGTAGACGATAGGCGCCGAGTACTCGAAGTTGGTGACGTCGCGGAAGCTGCTCGTTGCGCCTCCGCGCGAGATTCCGCCGGTGGCGCCGCGCGCCTGGTTGTACGCGAGCTTGAATGTCGCCAGCAGCAGGTCGTGCCGGCCGGGCGCGAACTCCGCCGGCTTGTACTCGTCCAGGATCAGCGGGATCGAGGCGCTGCCCTGGCAGGCCGACTTGAGCATGAAGGGCGTCAGCGACACCCCGCAGCCGTAGACAAGCGGTTTGGTCGTGTTGTGCCAGAGCCGCGCGAAGAGCCCGGTCGTCTGGGTCTTGCCGGAACCCGCGGTGCCGTTCGGGTGCAACAGCGGGAACTGGTTGTAGGCCTCCTGGTAGTGCTGCTTGTGCAGGCAGGACACGAACCAGCCGAACATCTGGGCGACGACCATCGGATCGTTGATCTGGAAGAGGTGGTGCAACCACTCGCGCGTCTCCGGCGTGTTCTCGATCGGCGCACACTCGTGCACGTCGCTGCGGTACACCGGCTCGTTGGACAGCCTGGAGCGGAAGCGGTAGTTCACATCCGGGTTGTGGGAGAGCACCACATCGGGCGCAGCCCAGATCACATCGCGCGAGATCTCGTCGACGACGTTGGGGTTCTGGACGATGTCCAGGCCCTCGCGGTGCACGGTGAAGACTTCTCTGCCGGCTTCCCGCGCGGCACTGTCGAGTACGGTCAAAATTGCTCCTGCCTGGACGTCATTGCCCATGAAGGTCCCGCCGTAGGCGGAAAGCGTCTCGTGCATGCGAGCACGGGACTTGAAGGTGTCCAGCGGCACGTAGCTGGTCGAGTGACGCTTGCCGGCTGCCAGCACGTCGCACTCGAACCCGATGTGCATGCGGTCCTCAGCGGACAGCAGGCGCGTCGGCTTGATGAAGGCGATGTGGCTCAAGGGTTTGAGGCCCTCGCCGTTGCGCACGAACATGCCAAGGCGGTGGATCGACACGCCGGCGGTCTGCCCGCGGTTGGCCAGCTCGATCTCGGCGACCTGCTCCTCGCTGAGCGACTCCTCTTCGTCGCCCATCGGGACGTTGCCCTCGAGCGATCTGTCGACGGTGTCGAGATCACTGGACGGCGTGCCAGGCTCGAGCAGCGAGCGCAGCCCGCCGGCGGAAAAGCCGTAGCAGGGGTTCTCGTGCACGTAGTCAAACATCCGGCGCAGCTCTTCCTTGCGCTTGCGCGGGGAGTTGTAGCGCTGCGAGTCGCTCGAGTGGTTCTTGCACAGGCCCTCGGCCGCCTCGACAAGTTCGTTCGCCGTCTTGCCCATGGCGCTTGCGGCGATCGCGAGCTGCATGGCGATGGGGTGGAAGCCCTTGTCCGGCATGATCGACTCGCCGGCCAGGATGCGCTTCATCGTGGCGGGGAACTCGCCCTTGAACTTGGCCAGCAGGACCAGGTCGCCTTGGTTCTTCGCGCTGCGCTTGACCGCCTCGTTGATCTTGTGCTGGCTCTTGACGTACAGGGCCGTCAGTCCGATTGCCGTTGTCGGGGCCGCGCGTTCGGGCTCCGCGCGCGGCTCGCTGGTGAGCTCGTCGTACAGCTCCGGCGTCATCGCCAGAGCTTCCTCCAGCGTGATCGGCACCTTGTACTTGCCGTTGCTGCGCACGATGTTGGGCGTGCGCCACATCCTGCCTTTACGCCCTGTGAAGACCCGCATGTCCAGCGTCTCGACCACCAGCTCGTGCGCCATCTCCTTGTAGACGTACGGCAGGCTCTGCACGCCGGTGCGCGGCACGCGCGGCATGAAGATCTCTTCGGGGACCTCGATGTGGAAGCCGCGCCCGCCGGTGGCGTAGAGACGCAGCTGCTCGAGGTTGACGCCCTGGTCGTCGCGGAGGTTGACCAGGAACAGTTGGAAGTGAGGGATCGTCTCCTTGACGTCCTCAGCGTCGAAGTCGAAATACAGCGGGCCGCTGTACTTCATCTTCGCGTATTCCTCGCGCCCCCAAGACGCCTCGGGGGAGGAGTGCGCGTCGAGCACCGTCACAAATGCGGGATGGAGCTCGGCGATTATTTTCCGACGGTGTTCTGCCAGGCCTTCGACCCAAGCATCCTCACCCCCGGATTTCTGATACCAGAGAAAACTCATTGAAGCCCACGTTGTTATTCTTCTTTTAGGGCTGAGTCGCGGAGGGCCATCAGGCCGCTCCGCGCTCACTTCTTGCGCTAATTCTCAGCGTCTTCGCGCCGAAGGCTGCCGATTCTGGAGGCAATTCGATGCCTCGTCAAATCCAACCTGGACACGTCACGCCATGGCCGGAGACTCTGCCGGAGTCTCGACTCCCAGCACGGCGTCCTTCAGGTCCTGGTAGCCGCGCTGCACCGAATTGATCTGTGCGTCGTTGGCCAGCAGGCTCTTGAACATCCGCACCTGCACGGTTTTGTTGGCAATTGCAATCCGGCAGTTGACGGGCTCCTTCTGTCCGTCCCGGTCAAGTCGGGCCACCACCTGCCAGAACGGGGGTGCCGTGGTCGGCGCCTCGACAATCAGCATGTCGGAGCACACGTGCTGCAGGCCATCCACCCCGTAGCCGGCGGAGGAGGGCTGCAGCTGGATGATCCGGCACGCCGGATCGTCGATGAAGCGCGCGATCGCCTCCTGCTTCTTCTTGGGCGAGACGTCGCCGTACACCGCGACGGCGCCGTACTTCTGCAGCGCGCCGAGCAGGAACTGGTTCGATCGGATGAAGTGCACCGCGAGCGCCAACTTCTTGCCCTCGCCGATCTCGTCCATCACCTGGTCGATGACGTCAAGGACGGCCGGACGCTTGCCGGGGTCGTCCTCGAAGTAGGCCCAGTTCAAAACGATCTGCTGCAGCGCAGCGTAGAGCGCAGACTCATTGAGCGCGTTGATCTCTCGACCGTCCTCGTACTCGAGCAGCTTCTCGACTGACAGCCGCTCATAGAGCTTCTGGTGGGCGGGCTCGAGGTTGTAGGCAATCGGCGTGAACGTCACGGGCGGCAGCTGCGACTGCACATCGCGCCGCAGGATCCGGCTCGCATTGATCCGCATGCTCTCCGCCAGCACGTCCAGGTTGCCCCAGGCGATCGGCTTGTCGTAGTCGTCCACCTCGAGCACGTGCAACTGCTCGAAGTGCCGGCGGTTGCGGTATCGCCCTGGGGCGATAAGTCGACACAAGCCGTAGGCGTCGCCGGGCTTGGTCAGTGGCGTTCCGGTCAGGATCATGCGCGGGCGCTCGGTGCCCGCGAACTGGTAGAAGGCCTTGTGGTTGGCCGACTCGTGGTTCTTGAGCGCGTGGCCCTCGTCGGCGTTGAGGCCGACCAGCCGGTCCTCACACAGCTCCCACAGGCGCTCCCAGTCGTTCTTGAACATCTGGTAGGACATCAGGAAGAACTGGCTGGTCGTGTCCAGCTTTTGCCGCGCCGCCGGCGTGCCCACCCACTCGGTGACAGTCAGCCGGGCGCCGTCGTCCTTTCGCGTGATGCTGCGCAGCCAGCGTGCCCACTGCGGGATCAGGATGGGCGGCATCAGCACGATGTACGCCTCGACCCCGTGGAACTCCATCTGGTAGAGCATCTGGTGCGTGGAGATGGCCGTCTTGCCGGTGCCAGGCTCGTCGTAGTGGCCGGCGTGCAGCCCGTCGCCTTGGGCTCCGGCCTGGCCGGTGTATTGGAAGACCCCGATGTTTCCTTCCGAGAGGCGATTGACCTCCTCGATCTGGTAGGGACGCAGTGGGAACGGGAAATTGAACCGCCCCCTGACCGCTTCGTATGGCGTCATGGTTTTCTTGGAGAGCTGGAGAAGACGGGCAGGGTGGATGAACCACCCGCCCAGGGGCAATCCCCCGGTCAATGGCTGACCGGGGTTGGAGTCAGGCGCGCGTCAGCGCCGGGATGCTATGGAGGCGAGCAGCGCTTGGGCCTGCGCCACGGACTCGACGTCGTCGTCAACGCCGTCTTCGTACGTGGCGCATTTCCAGCTGCGCTCCTTGATGGTCGCAAGCCACCTGTTGCCAAGCGCCTTGTACAGGGGCAGCTGCCGCAGGATCGAGTGAACCTCAATCACCTTGACAAACTGCGGCGCCGGCAGCTTTAGCAAGCTTCGAACGGACATCGAGCCGGCGCCGTGGTAGTCGATCTCGCCGGTGTCCAGCCGCGTCGCGACCGTCTTGACGACGAGCGACGTGAACTGCGGGTTGGCCGGGGTCGGGCGCGCGTCGTAGTCGAACGAGAGGAACGCAAGGTTCCAACACTCGACGTCTTTGCTCAGGAACACTGAGTTTCTCGGCCCGACAAACTGCGGGCCGTCCTTGCCGTGGGCGATCCTTCCGTAATCTTCGATCGGCCGCGGCGAGTAGCGCATGTGGGGGTGTGTGACAGTGGTTGACGGCAGAATTATTCCCTTTCTCCGGTGAGTGTGTCCCGGAATTTCACGAACCGGGGGTGTCGCAGCGAGCCCGAGGGGGTTCGCTCGTGGAAGCCGACCTCGATCAGGCGGCCAATCACGTTGGGGTTGTTCCAGATCTCGGCGCGCAGCGCTTCGGTGATACCGGCGACGCGGCACTCCTCGCCGTTCTCCAGCCGCACGACGAAGCCGCCGGCGGTGCCGACGTACTGGCCGGTCCCTTCGAAGACGGCCAGGACCTCGAACTCGGCCGAGTCGTAGCCCTTCACCTTCATCCAGTGGTAGCCCCGCTTGAGCTCGTAGGGCGCGTCCAGGATCTTGACCATGCCACCTTCCTCGCCCGCGTCCCACTCGCGGTTCACCGCGGCCTGGACCTCGTCGTCGGAGTGGCAGTACTGGACCGCCACGCGCCCGATGCGCGGGGTGTTGTAGGCGGTCACGATCGAGTCGACCAGCGTCAGGCGCTGCTCCAGCGGCAGCTGCGAGCCGCCCGGGCCAAACACGTCGAAGATGTTGAAGACGGCGTCCTCGGCGTCCTTCGACTTGCGGCGCACCTGGCTGACCGTGTCGTTGAAGCTGCCGCTGGTGGCCTCGCCGTCCAGGAAGATGGGCTTCTCGAGCCACTTCGCGAACATGCCGACGCCTGCCCTCAGGACCTCGGCGATCGGGTCAAGCGCGGGCAGCGGGCGCCCTTCGCGGCTCACCATGTCGACCGTGCCCTTGTCGGGGTCGACGATGGCGACAGCGCGCATGCCGTCGAGCTTGCGCTGAAACGCCACCGGCCAGGACTTGACGCGCTTCGGGTCGTAGACCTCGCTCAGCTGGACCGCGAACTTCGGGATCAGCCCAGGCCAGACCTCGTTGATCAGCGTCGTGCCGGTGCCGCACTTCAGGTCCTTGGTGATGATGCGCGCCAGCACCTGCTGGCTGCCAGCGGTGAGCGATCCCATCGCCTTGTCGATCGCCTGCTTCGCGGCGTTGCCGGACAGCTCCCGCGAGGCAAGCCGTTCGAGCATCGTGATGTGGCCCTCGGCAATCGCGCTGACGCCGGGCGCCGGGAAGTGGACCTTGGCCACGCCGTACGTGATGAATGGGTTCATCGCGCGGTGCATCAGATCCTTGGTGGTCTCGTCGGCGGTGGCCAGGATCGCGAGCTTCTCGTTCTTGCTCTTCGTCGCGCCGAGGCGCTCGAGGAAGGCGAAGGTGTGGTCGGAGTCGTGCATGCCTCAGAACCCCGCCTTCACGTTGATGTCCGGCACGATGACCGACGGCTTGAACACCACCCGGTATCGGTACACGTTCGCGGGCGCCGGCTCAAGCTGTTCGATGAACCAGGTCACGTTGTTCGACACGCCCAGGTAGTGCTTCTTGAACACGCCAACGCCTGTCTTGCAGGTGATGGAGATCTTTGGGTGCGCCGCTTCGAGGCTGCACAGTCCCTCGATGGTCAGGATGTACTCGCCGGTGATGCCGTTATAGAAGACGACGCGTCGATTGATCTCGAAGTTGTCGGCGGCTTCGGACAGGTTGCGTGACGCCACGCGGGCATCGTTGTCGCATCCGGCGAGGGTGGCGATGAGGGCCAGGGCGATCAGGGTTTTCTTCATTGGTTGTGTTTCCTCCTCAGGCCCGAACGGGCCGAGACTTGCCCGCGACGCATCGCACACGAGTGCAGCCGCGGGGCGTGTTGACGATACGAGTCGGGAAGCCAATCCCCAGTGCGCGCTGAATGCGCGGAGGCAGGCTGTCAGCTACTTCTTGCGAGATACCGTGGACGGCGAGTACCGTTCCGACGGCGAATCCGTCACCCGTGCTTTCGACGTCCATGAGGACTTGGTCGACGCTAACTGGGTTCATTCCTGGAAGGCTGATCATCCAGGTGCCTTGACGAAATTCTGCACAAACGAGTGCGTTGGCGTTGTTCAAGATAGGTCCGCTAAGAGATGGGGTGCCCCCCTGGCGCAAAATTGCGCTGTGCCCGTTCTTTGTCGAGCTTCGATAAGCACTCCTCGAAGAATTTATTCCCGGTTGCGGAGCCGGAGCGTGCGAGGTCCACGCGAGAGAGATCTGTGTCTCTCATTTCAGTTGGGCGGTGGGCTGGCCAGGCCCTATGGGTTAGCCGGTGTCATCTCAGTCGTTGTCTTCAGGCGAGTCGCCTCGTGCGCGGCGCAGTTGCTCTTCCAGCGTGTCGAACATGTCGGCCTGTACCGGGAAGCAGATCTGCGCGTGGGTGTGATTTCCGTCTTGCCAGCTAATCCTTGCGACGGAGAGAATCCATCGCAGCATCCGGGCGTCCTCGAGCTCCTGCTCAAGGATGTCGATCAGACGACGCGCCAACTCCGATGCCTGGCTCGCGGTGTGCCTGACAGGCCCGTTGAGAATGGCTTGGAAGAGAGCGTCTCGGACGCCTTGGTTGTGAGGCATTTCAGTTCCTTCAGATTTGCAGCCGGCGAATCCGCCGGATGTGTCCTGGGTGAAGCCCATAGACCGCGGCGAGTTGCCGCGACGACCTGGGGTCTCTGATGATTTCCTCGTCCCGGCGCCAGAGTTCAACGCGAGCATCGCGCGCCCTGGCATATCGGCCGACTCTGTACGCGACATTGCGAAAGGCCGGCTCTTCGATCTCGAAAGTGGTGAAGCGGTGCGGGTTGGAGTTGGAGCACTCACGACGACGCTGCACGGTGCCGTGCTCTCCAGCTCGGGTCTCTAGAACGCGCGTAGGCTTCCCACAAACTGCGCACTTCATTCGATGTCCTTGAGGCCTCCTCTCGCGGTGATAGTCCAGACACGTCCACGGCCTTCGAGCAGATCTTGGGCGCCCTCGGGGCCCTCCCGCAATAGGCGAAGTACCGCGTCCTTGTCGACCTTGAGGTCGACTTCCTTGATGCGAACAGCGGAGCGCCAGACGGGCTCCTCCTTGCGCCCGTCTTCGTGGGCGTCGCCCTGAGTGCCGAAGTAGCGGATCGGGTCAGTGTCAGTGCGGACAAAGAATTTCATGAGAGACCCTCCCCCTGAGAGGGAGACTCCGAGTGAGTAGTGGTTCGAGTCGCCCGGGATTCCTTGAGGTGCGCGGGCACGGTGGCCCACCAGGCGCGGACCGCCGACATGGCGTAGAGGCGCTGGCGCGGCCGCGCACTGCTCGAGCTTCCGACGTTCATCGCGCACTGCAGGCCGGGGTAGTGGCGCAGAGCGGCGGTGAGGCGGGTGGTTGGGTACTTGAGCCGGTCGGCGACCTCCGGCAGGGTGAACAGCGGCTCGCGCGGCGCGCCCTTGGGCGCAGGTGATGGGCGGCCGAGCTTCAACGCCACTCCTCGCCGACCTTAATGCCGTTCTCTTCGAGCAGTGCGATGGCCTCGGTCGGCAGCGAGAAGATGCCGTCGTAGTCGGTCAGCTCCCGCGTGTCCGGGTTGAACCAGATTCCGATTCCCTCGGTGGTCTCGATGTCGGGGATGTCCCACTCGATGAAGTAGTAGCCGGCTCCGTCGCCCTCCCACAGGTCCATGGTGGACTCGTGCTTCCCGAGCTGGCGCGAGCCCCAGCTGCCCTCGAGAATCATCTCTGCGGTGAATGTCTTGGTCGCGATCTTCTTGCTCATGTGACGATCACCCCTGCGCGGATTGCTTCCTTCGCGTACTCGCTCAGAGGCTTCTTGGCCACGAAGGAGATGTCGCGCTCGATCGGCATCCCCAGCCTGCCGCGCAGCTCGCGCAGTTCGCTGATCGAGACGTAGCCAAGCTCCGGGTATCCGAGGCCAAGGTCGCACAGGCCGAAGGCGAGGTCTTCCTCCTCGTCGATCTCGGTGAGCAGCCAGGTGGCGCCAGCGTCCGGGGTGAACAGCTTGACCACCGGGTAGTGGTCGCAGTTGTCGTTCGATCGAGACTCAGCGTTGTTGGCCACCATCGCGGCCAGTTGCTCAGGGGTCCACAGGTTCATGGGAGTGCTCCGAATGGGTTGGCGCGCAGCTCTTCGTTAGCGGCGCGGCGGATGTCGTCAAGGCACAGCGGGTCGCGCACCTTGCGCTCGTGCATGGCTCGGTCGACCTGGGCGAAGAAGGCTTCGTCGATGGCGAGCTGGTCGAAGAGCGCCTGGTCGAAGGCGTTGTCGGGGGCGGTGACGTTGTCGGGGGCGGTGACGTTGTCGGGGGTGATCATTCAGATCTCCACGTAGTTGCCGTCGTCCTTCAGATCGGCCTCGTACACCGTGTCGTGGTGTTCCACCAGGCCGACGATGTCGGTGTCCAGGTGCTTGTAGAGCCCGCCCGCGGCAGCCTCATGCAGGAAGTCGCGCAGCTCCTCGCCCTCGAGCTCATCAGGCACTTCTATCTCGACATACAGGCGCTCCCAGACAGCCTGGTCGATGCGTACGGGAATGGTCTTCATTGGTCACTCCGGAATGACGATCAGCATCGCGATCGCGTCGGGATCGATGTGGTGCATGAGCTCCGGCCCCTTGGTCCATGCCTCTGCGAGGACACAAAGCACGTTGCCCTGGATGAACGCAGTCCCAGTGAGCGGGATGCGGCCGCGGTGCAGGTGGACCCGCAGCTTGAATGGGTGGTCGTAGCGCGCTTCGACTACGTTCCGGACGTCTTGCAAAAGCATGGTCACTCCTTCTTCATGAAGAACACGGCCTGCGCGCGCTTGGCGCCACTGCCGTGAGCGGGGAATCCGACGATCGCGGTGCGGTCCTGCTTCTGGCAGATGCCGCAGTTCAGGCAGTCGGTATTGCCGGTGGTGGCGGGGCAGACGATGACGTGGCGGCCCGCCGGCGTCTTCACTGCCTTGGTGGCGTCAGCCGGCAGCACGACGACCACCGGCGCGATGCCGATCTCCGCGTACTCGTCGGCCTGCTCGAGCGTCTCGGCGCTCAGGTTGACGGTGAACCCCATCAGGTTCGCCGTGCGGATCGCCGCCCGGTTGTGCGGCGTTGGCTGGTAGTGGGTGTAGGTGAACCCACGCTTGCCCTTGTTCGCGATGGCAAGCCGCGTGAGCAGCTGGCCGTCGATCTCGCCCGGCGCAGACGGCGTCAGGTCGCCAGCCTGGTTGTGCCGCCACAGAGCGTTGCGCCTGATGGTGAGCACGTCCTCGATCAGCTCGTCGAACGAGTACCCGCGCTTGCCGGCGTCGAGCTGGCGCCAGTGGATGGCAAGCGGCCCGTGCTCGGCGTAGCACCCGTTCGACTTGAAGCTGCAGGTGGGTGGGCAGGAGTTCGAGCTCGTGGTGGTGACAGGGATGGGGCCCGTCTTCTGGTTCGAGCTGACGCGGGTGAAGTGGTAGGTGACGGGGACCGGCTTAGCTGCCGGTGATCGTGGCGCCTTGCGCGCCGGTTCCTTGAGTGCTTGCATGCATTTCCTCGGTGAGGCTTTTCGCCTTCTGGGTCGCGGACTCGTAGCTGTCGAAGTAGGCGGGTTGTCCCTCCCTGTTGAGATGAATCTGTCGGGACCTTTCGAGCTCGAGGGGTCGTACTACCATCCAGGCAGGGATGTCCTGCGCCCACCACTCGTGATCCGGCCGCAGCACGGCGCGCCACGGGCGCACTGGGAAGTAGTCGGGCCTCCAGCGCTCGATCGCGTCGATGGTGAAGATGCGGTCGATCACGGCTCGGTCGTCCTCGTCGATCGGCAGGCCCCACTCGAGGACCTTCTTGAAGTAGACGTAGCGGACGCCTTCGTCGTCGCTGGCGAACTTCAATTCCTCCGCCACGTCTTCGGCGCTCGCCCAGAGCTCCACGATCCGGCTTCCACTGCTGTAGTTCAGGCGCGCCAACTGGCAGCCGATCGACTCGCGCCGGCGCTGGTTGCTGGGCCGCTCCCGCAGCCAGCCGCCCACGTTGTAGTTGGCCTCGAGCAGTCGGTAGGCCTCGCAGACGTCGAAGACGCTGATGGATTGGCCGTTGGGGTCGAAGTAGTCCATGGTCACTCCACGAGGGTGAAGATGGCGAAGCCGTGCTCGAGCAGGTCGTCGCCGAAGTCGCGCAGCTGGTAGTCCAGGTACGCCCAGAAGCGGCCGTTGATCTCATTCGTGCCGTCGTCGTGAACGTCCATCGACTCGGCGATGCAGGGCGCCGAGCTCAGGCCCACGAAGGGGTTGCCCTGGCCGGCGTCGAAGGGCTCGAAGCTGCCGTTGGTCCAGTACTGCTCGGTGCCTTCCCAGAGAAGGTCTTCGCTGGTCCGCGTGGACCGCATCTCGGAGAACCAGGCGCGGGCCTCCTCGTCAGCCAGGCGCACCTCGAGGTGGCCGGTCGGGAGGATCGTGCAGACGATAGCGTCGCGTTCGTGGAAGATCATCAGTAACCCTCCAGCAGAGCCTCGAGCAGCTCGTGCTGCTCATGGGTGAAGAACTTGCGCAGGTCGTTGTGGATCTGCTGACAAGCGCGGTACGTTTCCAGGGCCTTGATCGAGTCGCTGTCCGATCCGAAGTCGCTGCACCAGTCCTCGAAGGTCTGGGTCGCACCACTTGCGTCCATGAACATGCTGTGGAGCAGGCTGGCAATCGGCGGCTTGACCGGCTGCAGTAGCTTCTGCTCGTCGTGCCAGGCCAGCGTGTTGGTGGTGTACGGTTTGCCGAGGCGCCGGTAGCTCTGCGGGAACTTGCGTAGGCCGGTGCCGGTTCGAAACGTCTGTCGCATCGCGGCGATTGCCTTGGAGAAGTTCGGGTTGCCGTCTCGACGTACGAGCTCGAACATCCACTCGTCGTGCTTCCAAGGACGGTCGCCGCTTCTGGTCTCCCCGCGCTCGCCTAGGTGGTGCACGTCGTAGGTGACGTGCATAGCGACCAGGGCGTCTTCGACCGCCTGCTCCCGCTCGGTCAGCTTTGGTTTCTGAATGACAGACATGAGTTCTCCTTGCGCCCCGGTGGCCCAGGGCGTTGGTGTTGACGTTGTCGGGGTCAGTGCTCGAGCTTCGAGCGCAGACGGGTGAGGGCGTTGGCGCCGAGGGCGCGGGTGACGGCCTGAGGCGAGAGCAGCATGCCCTTCACCATCTGGATCTCCGCCGTGTAGCGGTGGCCGCCTGGGAGCGAGGCGTTGGCGGCCTCAAGGGTGGCGAAGGTTGCCTCGGCCTCCGGCGTGAGCTTCGGGGGTTTGTCGGCCATCAGGCGAACCTCGCCAGCAGCTTTTCCTTCAGCTCGACGCCGCAGTCGTGCCAGGCGGCGCCATGGATCATCCCGCTGTCGAAGTCTTCCGGCTTTCCCTCCGCCACCTTGCTCGCGTAGGACAGGAGGGCCTCGAGAACGAAGGCCTGGATCAGCGCGCCGCGCCGGCTGCGCTCCATCAGGTCGGTGACGAACTCGACGTTGGTCGGCGGTCCGGCCTCCACCCTCTCAGTGTTGGGGTCGATGCCCTTCGCGCCGCAGCTCTCGCAGGTGATGTCGTCGAAGGTGCGGACGTCATCCTCGTCGTTGAGGTGCACGTAGGCGTCGGCCAGCAGGTCCTCGCTGCCGCAGTGTGGGCAGGTGTAGATGGTCTTGAGCATGGTCAGTCCTCTTCCGCCGGTTCGGTCGCGTTGAGCAGGGCGTGCGCTTCGATGACGCACGGGGGCAGCGGGTCGTTCTCGAGCGTGGCGCTCTCCGCGTAATCGGCCAGGTCAGCCAGCACCAGGCGCACGTCGCGCAGCAGCATCAGGGGCACGACGACGTCCTGGTCGTCTGGGTAGGCGTCAAGTTCCTGGACGCTCAGGGTGTCCTTCCAGATCTTGCTCATGGGGTTCCTTTCATAGCCAGGTGATGGCGGGACCGACCAGGTCCTCGAACTGCATGCACTCCTCAAGCCGCTCCCGGGCGTCGGCGTCGGGGAGTTCGTAGAGGTCCTCGTTGTCGGGGGTGACGACATCGAACAGCTGGCCGTCGTGGGCGACGATGCGGCCCCAGCAGTAGCCATTGCTTCGAACGACGGTCAGGGTGGCGGGCTTGCCGCGGAAGGTGACGTTGACGGGGTCGGACATGTGCATGGGCGGTCCCTTCAGATGACGTAGTCGGGCGGGCTCGGCAGTTCGCCGCAGAACCAGTCAAGCTCGTCGAGCAGGTCCGTAGCGATGTCGATAGCGGTGTCGGTGTCGACTCGGTCACCTTCCAGGTACGACCAGACGGCCACGAACATCGGCTCGAAGCCGCACTGCCAGCCAACCAGGCGGGCGTTGGCGGGCATCTCGCTGACGTCGCGCGGCGAGAGGCAGTCATCGACGCAGTGGCCGATGTAGGGGAGGGCGTCGGTGCGGTTCATGTCAGTGCGATCTCCGCGCCGAAGCAAAGGCCGTCGTTGGTGGGCGAGGGCTTCCCGTTCTGCTTGATCCACCAGTCCGGCGGATCGATCGGTGCAGCCATCACGCCCAGGTAGCCGTCCATCGAGGCGTAGGCGGTGACCTTGGCCAGGCCGATGGCGTTGATCCGGATCCGGATCGTGTCGCCGATCGCCGGCGGGTCGAAGGGCGCCGACCACATCAGGAGGTCGGTGGTCTTTCCGGCGCGTGCGTCCTCGGCTGTCATGTGGACGAAGGGCGGCAGGGTGTCAAGCCGTTGGAAGTTGCTCATGCGCGTTCTCCTTGATGAAGTCGACGAGGTCCTCGGTGGTTGCGTCGCGCCAGTCGGAGCAGGTTCCGGGCGAGTAGTAGTAGTAGTCGACCCACTCGAAGCGGCGCTGCAGCACGAGTGCGCCGCGCCAGCCGGTTCGGAAGCGCCAACCCTTAGGCATTGGCTTCCACCCTCTCCAGGTGGCACGGCGCCCGGCGGCTTCCGTTGGCTCGATCCCACTCGTAGAAGTCGACCAGGCTACGGAAGATCGGAGAGATAGCCTTGAACTCCCCTGTTCGCTGCCAGTGCTCCGTGTCGAACAGGAAGCACCCGGTCTGCCCCGTCGTCACATCCGTGCACTGGACCGTGTAGTTCATGAGGCAGGCCATGTCACACCTGCGGGATCGCGGTTGGGTGGAGCGGGATGGGCGGGTTCTTCGGCGTGCGGTCGCGCCGGAGCGACTCTTCTATCTGCTTGGCAACCGAAGGCCCGTCCGACGATCTCTTGACCTCGTTCTTGATCTCGAACGCCGGCGCCGACGTTGTCGGGGCGTCGATGCGCTCCAGTCGCGCGATGTACTCGCGCAGCGACTCGGAACGCATGCGGTGGTAGACCTCCATCGACTCGGCCCAGTCGCGCTCCTGCTGGGCCTTCAGCTCGCCCAGCTCGGCGGCCTTCAGCAGCTTGCGCGCGGCCTCGACGGCCTTGTTCTTCTTGCTCAGGTTGAAAAATCGCATGGTGGGATCTCCTGGTTGGGTGTCAGCGCTTCGCGTGGCGGCGGGCCCGGCGGGCGTCTTCGATCACGACCTCCTCGCGGGTGGCCGCGGCCCGCGTGTTGGCGGCCCGGCGCTTCTCGGCCTTCTTGCGATCGACGTCGTGGTTCCAGGCGCGGATCTCCATGGACTGGTAGGCCTTGGCCACCTCTTCCTCCTGGGTGTGGAAGTTGGACGGGCGGCGGCCGGTGGCGGCGCGCATGGCCGCCGGGGCGCCGTACACCTGGCCGGCGAGGGCCAGCGCGGCGTAGATGGGGAGACTGCTTCTGCTGCTGCTCATGGTTCAGGCGTGAAAAAGCCCGCGCTCGGCGGGCTGGGTTGCGGGAATGAAAAAGCCCGCGCGAGGCGGGCTTTGGGGTTGACGTTGTCGGGGCGCCTAGCGTGGGTTGCGCAGTTTCTCCGCGGCTTCTTTTGGCTGGATTCCGTCCCTGAAGATGGACCAGGCGTCGTATGGATTCACCTCACCCCCTAGCTCGGAGCCGATCTCCGACACCACTTCGAATAGCCACGTCCGGAACGCCTTCTTGACCATCTCCGCTTCCGTCGAGTTGATCGGGATCTGCTGCAGGTTGGGCTCGTTGCGGATGCGGCGGCCAGTGGGTGAGGTGGTCATGGTCGACATCCTACTTGTCCAGGCCCTCGAGCCTGGCGAGCTTCTCTTCGATCTCGGGCGTGACCACCTTCACGGAGCGGTTCAGCAGGCCGACGATGTGGCCATAGGTCTCGGCGCTGACGCCCGAGTAGGTGGCCTCTGCGCTGTAACCGCTGTCCGCCGCAAGGCGGTAGCTGAAGACCGCGAGGTTCTCCTCGACCTTGTCGGGGCCCGGCACCGTCGGCGTGCACAGGCGGACGATGGTCGCTGCTTCGTTCCCAAGCTCGACCAGCGCGTCGATCTGATCGTCGTCGAGGGCGCTGAGGTCCTTCGCGTAGTTGTCGATGACGCGCTGCGCCAGTTGCTTCAGGTGGTTGCTCATGCGGTCAGTTCCTTCTTCGTTACGTCGGCGGAAGGCGGGGCCTCCTGCGGCGGGATCACCTCGAGCCAACACTCGAGGAAGTCGGCCTCGGGCCCAGCGCCGTAGTAGGTCTTGAGCACGCCATCCTCGGCGCGGCAGTGCCAGACGTTCTCCTGCTCCAGGCCAGCCTTCTCGGCGTGCAGGAACTGGGTGACGACGACCTTGTTCTGGTTCGGGCTCGCGCCTTCGCCGTTGAACGGGCTGCGGCCGCCGATGACGCGGCAGCGCTGGCCGGGTTCGGTGGGGTGGGTCATGGAATGCTCCAGGTTTGAACCGGCTCAGGCACCGCGTCGAGGCCGTCGATGTAGGCGCGGCCCTTATCGGTGATCTCTCCGTGGTCGTCCTGCATGCCGGCGGCTCGGAGTTCGTTGCGGGTGCTGACGGTGCACTTGGGCGACAGGGGCGAGTCGTACCCCAGGTAGTCGCACAACAGCAGGAGGCGGAAGTTGTTGGAGTAGGGGCCGGTCATTCCTCGTGCACCTCCAGCTCGTCGAAGTCGGGCACCTCCACGTAGGCGCTGGCGATGCGGACGCCCGCCGAGGGCATGCCTTCCTCCTTCAGAAGGTCGGCGGTCCACGCATCGGACCGCTGGCTGTCGCAGGTCGGAAACAGCGCGCCGCCGTCAGCCATCATCATCAGCAGCGCGCGGTGCGCGGCCATCATCGCGACGCAGGCGTAGATGTCCTCGTCGTCGAACCCGGCCAGGCGCTCCTTGGCACCGCTCAGGAAGTTGTTGACCTCGTGCGCCAGGTCCTCGGTCAGCACGTCGGTGTCGATCTCGATCGTGACCTGGTTGTCGTTGCGATCGGAAATGGAAAATCGTCTCAGGGTCATGTTTCAGGCCTCCGGGCGGGTCAACTCGTCGATCACGCGCTCGACCTCGGCAAGCCGGTTCGCGATCCGCGTGGCCGCAACGGCGTGGTCAGTGCCGCCCTCCCTGCTCTCTCGCGAGTCGAACAGATACCACTCGCCGAACAGATACTTGGCGACGTTGCTGCCGCACTCGTATCGCTCGCCGGCGCCGATCTCGGGGGTGCCTCGCCCGGGGTTCTGCCGGACCCCCATCTCGGCGAAATACGGCGCCCAGGGCAGCCAGCCACCGAAGCAGGCGAGCGTGCCGCACGAGGGCGGCGTGCTGTAGTCCACGATCTCGTCCAGTTCCTCGCCTTCGGGGTCGCGCCAATCGCAGAGATCGACGTTGTCGGGGTTGACGGTGGCCCAGAACTTCTGGGCCTCGAGCAGGTTGGTGCGCCAGAAGTTGTAGCGCTCGAGGCTGGTCATCTCGTACAGGTGCTTCAGTTCCATGTCAGTCCTCGTCATCGTCGGTGAAGTCCATCCAGTCGCAGTCCTCCCAGCCGCGGTGCCACTCGCGGGCGGCCTTGCTGTCGTGGGGGTGCGGGCAATCCCAGGGCTGGGCGCCGTTGCTGCGCGCCGAGTAGCCCTGGCTGTGGTAGTTGGGCTCGGTCATCACGCCTCCGCGATCCCGGCAAGTCTCGCGCGCTCGACAATGCGCGCCGTCTTGTTGATGCCGCTGTCGGGGTCGATCAGCGCCGTGAGGATCTCCCCCATGTGGCGTCGGCTGCTGTGGAAGCGCTCCGTCTGCTCGGACTCGTATCTGCCGACGCGCTCCCGCAGAAGGGCGTTCTCGTAGCTCAGCGACTCAAGCTCGTCCTGCATATCCAGGATGTCGCGCGCCAGGTTGGTTGCGAAGCTCATGTCAGGCCTCCGCGCCCAGTTGGCGCATGCGGTTGGTGATGCGGCGGATGACGATGTCGCGGTCGGACAGCCAGTCAAGCTCGTGCTCGCGCGCCGTGCGGTGGTCGAAGATGTCGAAGTCACCGAACAGGTAATCCGCCACGTCGAACGCCCGGCCCACGCCGTCGATATGCGGCGCGTTGTTGAAGGGGTGGGTGGTGACGCCCAGAGCCTTGAAGTGCTCGTCGTACGGCAGCCATCCGCCGAAGCAGGCGAGGGTTCCGCAGTCGTTACCCCAGGTGCTGAGGCTCACCTCGCGCTCGGCCTTCAGCATCATCATGGCCAGGGCGGCGCGCAGGTTGGTGATCCAGAACGCCTCGCGTTCGTGGTCGGTCATGGTTTCGATGTCGGGTGCCATGTCAGCGCACCGGGTGACGATGGATGCGGCGGAAGACGGTCACGGTGCCGCGGCGGGTTTCTATCAGGTGAGAGAACTTCATGTCGATCTCCAAAAGAGAAAGGGCTGTCTTGCAAGACAGCCCTCAGGTTGTTGGGTGCTGGCGGTGCACGTTAGGGTGGCCAGCGGCACCGGCTGAAAGGCGGGTCAGGGTGGGTCGCGTGCTGAGGGGCACCCCTTTCCCGACGCAGAGTCCTCACGTGCAAGGGTTGTCCGCGCCTACGTCATGCTCCCCTCTGTTATTGGGTGGGGTTGAGCTTTCGAGCGACCGCTTCGGCGATCTTCTCGGCGAGTCGGTCCTCTCGCTCGGTCTCGGACTTGAGCACTGCGATCCGGGCGCAGCGCGGGCAGGGGAGGTCCATCTCTTCCAGCCACCAGAGGTGCTCCACGGGTTTGCCGCACGGCGGCATCGGCATGGCAGCCGCGCGCTCCGACCTTGTCGGGGGAGGAGGTCTACGCTTGAAGGGCCAGATCATCGCAGTGGCTCCCAATCTGACTCGCTCGGCTCAGTCAGGCCCTCGAGGGCAAGCTCCTGCGGGTCCGTGTACTCGTAGCAGTTGAACTTGCCCTTCCACCGGCGCCAGGCGACGGCGGGCAGGGCGCCCATCTCGGTCAGGACCCGGAGCGCGATCTCCGGGTCGCGCTTGACCCGGCCCTCGAGCTCCCAGCACCGATCGCATCGCCTCGTGCCGGTCATCGTGGTCGGCGTGCCGCACAGGCCGCAGGGAACCTCAGGCATGTTCCACTGGTTCGGCATCACACCGCCTCGCTGTTCGCGATGAGCTGACCGATCGTGACCTCACGGCGGAGCAGGGGCCCCTTGTGGCGATCCCAGATCAGGAACCCGGCGCGCTTATCGTAGAGCTCGTTGCGCGAGATCGAAGCGGCGGCGCCTCGCAGCACGACGTACCCCGGCCCCCAGCCCTCTTCGCTCATACCGCATTCGAGGCAGACGCGCAGGGGCGGCAGGGCGCCGCCGTCCGTCATCACACTCTTCTGGTAATCGCACTCGGCCAGGCTCGTGTGCTCGCAGACCTGCTGCAGGTTGCGAAGCGCCGACGCGCGCTCTGCGCGGAGCTTGTCGATTCGATTGTTGAGGCATTCGATTGCCCGGTTCACTCCACCACCTCGCTGTTCTCGATGAGCCAGCGCAGGCGATTCGTGACCAGCTCGTGGTCGGTGCCGGTGAAGCCGTCGTCGGCAACGTGACCTTCACGGGAGTTGAACAGATCGTCGACGTGGTCGTTTTCGCGGGGTCCAAACAGCTCCGCGAGCCGGTTCCAGGATCCGAAGACTCCATCCGGCAGTTGGGCGCGGAATGCCGGCCACCACTCGGCCCAGCCGCCGAAGCAGGCAAGGGTTCCGCACGTCGGGGCGTCGGAGTACCCGCCTTCTCCCTGCCGCCAGGTGTACAGGTCGTGCACCACGTTCTCTGGGGGCACGCTCGGCCACATCACGTTGAGGGCCTCGAGGGCGTTGGCGCGCTGTTGCGCGGTGACTTGGATCTTGTTCATGTGGATGCTCCTTGGTGCGCGGCGATCGCCGCATCGATCTCGGCGTGCAGCTCGTCGTCTGCGCCGCTGGCGTTGTCGGGGTGCATGTCCTGATACCAGCGCAGCCCGTTCTGGGCTTGCTGCAGCAGGTTGATGAGGTGGTTGTGCTGGCCCACCAGGGCGTTGAAGTCGATGGCGAGCACCACCAACCCCAACCCGTACACGTTGTGGACCTCTGCCTTGCCGTCGGCCGCCGTGCACTCCATGGTCGTCATGATCAGAACGACTTCTCGACGCCCAGCGCGATGCCCGTGCCACCGCTGCCCACCGACAAGCCGCCGGTGAACGACAGGTCGCCGGCGCGGTTCGACTTGCGGAAGCTGATGCCGACGGCGGAGTGGCCCTTGTACGAGCCCACACCCAGGCGCATCACCAGGGCGTCGACCTTGTGCGGGTTGATGGTGGGCATCTGCAGGGCAAGCGCGCCGGCCACGCCGGAGTAGGCGGACTTCGCGACGCCGCGGATCTCGCCGCGCACGCTGTTGATCTGCGCGGCGGTGGCGGCGTTCGACTGCGCGACTGCGCCGGTCATCTGCTGCACGGTCACGACGTCTTCCGGCACGACGCCGGGCGCGCCGTCGATGCCGTCTCGCCCGTTGGCTCCGTCGATGCCGTCGCGCCCGTCGCGGCCGGCTGGGCCGGTGATCGACTGGCCGTCGATGCCATCACGGCCAGCGGGCCCGGCAGGTCCCGTTGCTCCGTCACGTCCGTTCGTTCCGTCGCGGCCATCCCGTCCGTTCAGGCCCGGCGCGCCGGGCGCGCCGGGGTCGCCCTTCGGGCCGTTCTTGATGACGACGTGGTGGCCGTTGCCCTGCGGCTGGTGCCCCTGGTTGCCGGTGGCGAAGGCGGAGATGGAGACGAGGGCGGCGATTGCGATGAGGGTGTGCTTCATGATTCGAATTGGAATGAGGGGGTTGGTCAGGCTGCGGGGAGCAGCTCGTCGGGGATGTCGACCTCTTCGCCGAGGCGCGAGGCGACGAAGCAGCGCATGGCGGCGATGGCAGCGGTGGGGCCGAAGTTGGCCGTCTGGTCGCTCTGATCGATCCAGCTCTGCCACGCGGGCGCGTCGTTGTAGAAGATCGGGCAGAGGTGGATGCGCTCTCGCTCGATGATCGAGAGGGCCTCGTCCTCGATGCCGTAGTTGTCGAACCAGGCCCAGAAGCCGCCTGTCGGCTTCTTCATGATGAGGATCAGGTCATCGGGGTTCCGAACGAACTCGTAGCCATCAGCCAGCGCCACGGCGTAGGCAAGTGGGCGGCCGGCTAGGGCTGAGGTTTGGACCTTCATGTCAGATCTCCGTGATGGCTGTCTTGCGGTTGAGGACCAGGAACAGCAGCAGGTAGAGCCCCAGGAAGACGACGATGCCGAGCAGCGCGCCGAACATCACCATCACGACGCCGTTGAGGTTGGACGTGCACAGGGTGGCGCTGAGGATCCAGGCCTTGACCGGCGCGAGCAGCGCGCCCAGCCAGGCGAAGTCGGTGGGGAGAGTGCTCAGGTCGGGTTTCATCAGCCCGACTCCGACCAGGAGGACGAGAACCGCGAGGATCAGCGCAAGCCGGGGTCGCAGCATTCGCTTGAGGTATTTGGAAATCATGTCGTTGTCCTTGCGAGGTTGTTGGGCATCGGGCGATCGAGGAACACGCACGCGTCGTCGCCGTGCACGTAGCCCGGGTACACCGCGTCGTCGACCAGGTAGTAGTCGAGCCCGAAGATGGAATAGGGCACGACCTTCACCGTCTTGATCGGCTCGATGTCGTTTTGGCGGTCAGTCGATCTGGCGTAGACGCTGACGTTGTCGGGGCGGCGGTTGCGGCGGTCCATGTCAAGGCACCTCGGCAAGCAGTCGCGTACCCTCTGGCACGTCCGTGAGCCACTCCAACTTGTAGTTGCGGTGGTAGCTTCCGTTGGTGTATGACCTCACGACGGCGACCGGCTTCATCGCCCGCAGACGCTCGATCTCGTCAAGAAGTGCCGGAAGCCAGGCGTGCGCCGCGTCACAGAACGAGGCGTCGTTGGAGTGCGTGAACTCGGCGATGCCGCAGGCTGGTCGAGTCGTGCCCGGGTTGTAGGCGACCGTGTGGTGCGAGGTTGCGCCCTGTGCCCACTTGCCGGGAGTCGCACTCTTGTGGAGCTCGCGCAGATCGCTGATCACGTCAGGGGTGATGGTCACGTCGTGCCCTCCGGCCGGTTCACGCTCGGCGCCGGCAGCGCCGGCATGCCGGGCTTCTTCTGCCACGCAGCCATCGCGGCGGCGCGGCGCGCCTGGCAGCCCGGACAGGTCTTGAAGAAGACGTTGTTCGAGTTCGCGCGGCAGGCGCTGCACAGGGGTTGGTATGCATTCATGACCTGGCCGCCACGAAGAACCGGATTCGGCGAGCCACGTCGAGTGGGCCTGCCTTGCCCTCGTACGACCCGGCCGCGAACAGGAGGTTTGAGTGCTCCTGCTTGAGCCCGAAGAACCAGTTGACGGCGTCGAAGTGGCCGAAGAGCGGGCCTTCAGGGCCATGCTGGTAAGCGGGCATGGCCCCGTCCCAGTACAGGCCCTGCTCGTTGAATTCGGGCAGCGCGCAGGCCCATCCAACGGCGCAGCCGGCGAAGCCACAACCGTGCAGCAGCTCATGGTCGGAGACGTAGCGGCGGCGCTCTTCTTCGTACTGGCCCTCGGCGTGCAGGCGCCAGTCGGCCAAGTCGAACCGATCGGCGGGGATGCGCGTCTCCAGCGCGTTGGCCAGCATCAGCAGGCGCTTCTTGTGGGTGGGTCTCACGATGCGTCTCCATCGGCCACGAAGGCACGGATGCGCCGAGCCACCGCCAGCGGGTCGGTGTGCTGGCCCGGCCGGTATTTGTCGGAGTCGAACAGGTATTGGGCGTCGTCCTCGTCGATGGCGAAGAAGGCCTCGACGGCGTCCCATCCCCCGTGGTCGCTGTTGCGGATCTCGGGGAAGCCGTGCTCATTCCAGACCAGGCCCTGCCGCTGGAACTCGGGCAGTGCGCAGGCCCAACCAACGGCGCACCCGGCGCTGCCGCAGCCATGCACCAGCTGCTCATCGGTCGTCTCCGATCCGTAGGTTCCGCGGCGCCAGCTTTCGAGGTTGAACTTTTCAGCCGGGATGCTCTTCTCGAGCGCGTCGGCCAGCATCAGGAGGCGGGTCTTGTTCATGGTCGTAGTCCTTGTCGGGGTGCCCACGACCAACGCCCCGTCAAGGGCGTTGGCGGGGCGTGTGTTTGATGCCGGGGTTCCTGCCCGGCGGCATGGGCAGCTCTTGACGCGTGGCTGGCGGTGTTCGGCCCGGTACTGCGGGCGGCGAGGAGGAATCCCATCGGTCAGTCGCGGCCGTATGCAAGTTGCACGGCGCGGCCAGGGCGGCGCTGTGCTCAGGCTTGTTGGTGGCGCTGACTCGGTATGGGATTGATTTCGCGGCCATGCAGGAGCACGGCCAAATGGATCGAGGCGACCATCGAGCGCAAGGGCTTTGCATCCCTGCGTGCTGGGTCTTTCAACGTAGCCCTCAACGTGTCGCCACGACTCAGCGACGTGAGGTCGCTGAGCGGGGTAGGTGGGCTGGTCGCCTGGTGTGGTGAATTGGCCCGGGTCAGCCGGGCTGATTCAAAGACGCTTCATGTGTAGCTCCTCAGGTGTGGGGTTGGCCCTCGACAGCGTCGATGACGTTGTCGGGGCGGGAGTGCGTGACAGCAGATTGATGGGTCAGGTCTCGCGCATGCGGCGGGTGATCTCTCGGGCCTGCGCCTCGGTCGCCCACGGGTCGGCTTCGACGCGGTGGTAGCCGCCGCCCGGGTATCTGCCGTACGGCGTCAGCAGGCCAAGTCCGCACAGCTTGGCCAGCACACCTGATGGGGTGCGCCCGACCTCGAGGCAGATGTCCTCCAGGTCCAGGCCCTGGCGGAACAGGCGCTTGAGCTGCTCGAGGTCCTCGGCAAGCCAGACCTTTCCGGCGTTCGGCAGTTTGGGGTTGGTGTCGGTCATGAGAACCCCAGTTGAAATTCGAAGAGCTCGTCAAGCCTGTCGCGCAGCGCGTCCCACTCGCCGCGGTCGATGCCGTGGTCCTCGCATCGGACACCGGCGGCGCCCATCAGCTTGTGCACGCACTCGGCCAGGGCCAGCAGCTGCTTGTCGTGCTCGTTCATCCACTGGCGAACCAGGTGCAGATCGGCGTCCATGTTCAGTCTCCCGCTGGCCGCTCGGCCTGGGAGGCTGCGAGGGACTGCAATGCACGCAGGCCAGCAAGTGCCCGGCTCACTTCGTCTTCGTAGGCGGGCATCTTCACAAAGGCCAGGACTTTTGAAAGTGCTTCTGCCGCCGCGTCGATGCGCTCCCCCACTGCCTGCCCTGCTGGTGCTCCTGCGAGGGCCTCGGGCTCAAAGGGGTACATGAACGTCATCAGGTGGGATCGAAGTTCGTTTCGGTAATGGTCGGCACCTTCACGGTCATTCATTCCTACAGAACCAGCATGCAGAGAGGACAACTCAAGTGCGCGGGCCACCGCATTGAAAGGCGAGTTCTGCCCTACTGGTGCTGGCCGCCGCTCGGATTGCTGGCCGGCGAGGGCCTTCTCTGCAAAGCGGACGCCGGCACGGAAGGCGGCATAGTCGCTGGAGACGTTGTGGGCAAGGGCGGCTTGCACGATGGCACCTTCGCTCATCGGCTCGGCCTGCTGCCCGGAGGGCGCTTGCGGTGCGGCGGCGATGGATTCGGCGACCAGTTCCTCGAACTTCTGCCGCGTCTCGTCGGACAGGCGGTTTAGCTTGTACGAATCGCTGTCGGCTTGCTGCCAGTACGTTTGTCCCAGTTGATAGGCGCGGCGCAGGGCTTTCTCGATGGGCGACTGTTCGCGCCGTTGCCATGCAATCAGTTCCTCATTGGTCACGGTCGGCTCCCTTCGTATCTGGAGGGGCAGGGGTGGAGAGCTTGCGCGCTCGGATTTGGCCGCAGTTGCAGCACCATGGAAGCTCCAAAGAACGTCCCGTGCTCATCAGGCATTCTGGTTCGTGCTCCCCCTCCCCACTCGGAGCCGCCTGCTTTTCAGCGGGCGGGGTGGCGAGTCGAGCACGCGCAAGGTTGATGGCAGCATTGCGCCGCTGTTGCTTCACCGATTCTTCAAGATCGCAGGCGATCGAGTCTGCACCGTCATTGAATGCATCGTCGTAAAGCGCCACGAGTGCGTCACCGCACAGGGCTGGTGCCGGCTTCGTGTCTTGCTGCGCAGGCTCTGCCTCCGGGGTCGGGGGAGTGGAGAGGGCATCGAAGAACTCGCCAACTCGAACGAACTCTGTGAAGTGGTAGCCGCGCAGGATGCTCTCGGGCCGGCTGTCGTAGAGTCGCCGCCAATCGGCAAGCGACCGCTTCGCCTCCGTCTTCGCAGGCTCTGCCGGGGTGGGGGCGGCGAAGTTCACCGAGCCATCGAGCGGAATTGATCCTTCCTCGGGGTACTCGGCAAGCCAGCAGCACAGGCCCGCAGGGTAGGGCTCTCCGTCCATGTCTATGCCCGCGTCGCGCTCCGCAATGCACACCTCCTGCTCCATCTGCTCGTCGGTGCCGTCAGGCGCTACGAACGTCATGGCCTCGCGCAGTTGGTAGCCGGACAGGTTGAGGGGCGGCAGCATGTAGCGGATGCCGTTGGGCAGGCACTTCTGATCCGCCGCCTCCGCTGGGGCTGCTGGCGCTTGCCGGGAGAGGGCGGCTGGAGAGCGAGAGGCGAACAACTGCGTTCCGGCTGGCAGCGTGTACAGGCCGGGCAGATACTCCACGCCGACACCTCCACCTTTGCCGACGCCGACAACGGCCACCGCCTCTCCAGCACTGCCGCTCTGGATGGGCTCTGCGGCAAACCCATGTTGCGCCGCATCGACGATAAGGTGCGAGATGCGTTCGCGCAGTTGCTGGGCATCGCGGTACTGCAAGGCAACGTCTCGCAGGTTGTTGACGAGTGCGGCCGTCTGATGATCTTTCCACGGCTCTGCGGCTGGTCGCGTGCCGAAGCGGGCGAGGACCGCTCTGGCGACGCTGAGGAAGTCGTCGCGGCCGTAGCCCCAGTGCTGTTCAATGACAGCCTGCAGCTCCGCATCGCTCGGCTCCTTCTCGCCTGCGATCATGAAGCCCAGGATCTCGATGGCGTTCTCGGCGGACACGCCACCGCGCAGCTCAGGGATGAACTCCGCCCACTTGTCCTTGGCGGCGAGGGCCTTGCGGACATCGCGCTCGTAGTCGCCTTCGGATGCGGCTGCGCGCATCGTCGTCAGCGCCTTGGCGAAGTCGTTCCAGAACTTGATGGCCTCCCGCATCGTCGCGCGGTAATGGCAGTCCGGCGGCATGTAGAGCGGGCAGCCCTCGTTCGTGAGTCCGTCTTGCGGCCCGATGGGCTCGTTGGTGGAGCACATCACGGCCTTCGTTGCTGGTCCGTCCGGCGACACGCTGTACTGCCAGAGCTCAGGCGTTCCCCCGCAGCACGGGCAGGGCTCAAGGCGTGCGCCGTCGGGTATCGACAGGCGCTTGTAATCGTCGTGCAGCGGCGCGCTCACCTGGCCACCTCGACAAGGTTGCCGAAGTCGTCGACCACGCAGTAGGCGCCCCAGCGGCCCAGGGGATCGGAGACGCGCAAACCGGAGATGTAGGCGTAGTACTTGCCGTGCGGGAGGCTGTCGCCCCAGCGCAGGGTCACGGCGTGGACGGCGGTCTCGCTGATGTTGCCGGCGGGGTAGATGTTGGTTTTCATGGTGTCAGGTCTCCGGTTGAGTCTTGGCAAGGGCGGCGCGGGCGTCCTTCACCGCGCCCTCGGTCTCGGGGTCCCAGTTCCCGGCGTCCCCGCTGTTGGCCAGAGCCACGTAGCGGTCGAGAAGGGCGCTCAGGGCGGCGCTCAGCTCTGGCGCGGCGGCCATCAGCGCGAGGTTGGCTGCGTTCTCCAGGCTGGCTGGGCTGCACGCGTAGCGCCAGCCGCCGCTCGAGGTGGAGCCGGTGGCCACGACAGCGAGCGTCTCGCCGCCCTCGCACGGGATCTGGGCGACGACCAGGAGGTTGTTGATGACCGTCCACGGGCCTTTGGTGTGTAGGGTGCTCATGCGGGCCTCCGATTGGGGTGGGGATTGCAAGGTGGGCGGGGAGTGGGCATAGTCGCGAGTAGCGACTGAGGTCGCGTTCGAGTTCAATCCCCAGCTGAACAACCGGGTCAGACGCAGGCGGGGGTAGGGTGTACCGGCACTCGCGGACAGAACCAGGTTTGTTACAAATGCCCCCTTGAGGGGCTTTCGGCGTTTCCGAAACGGTCCTGGATGGGCGTCAGGGCCTGGTCCTGGAAGTGGCACTTGAGGCTCTTAATTTCAAGCAGCTCAAGTGGGTTAAGTCCTTGTCCCGCCTCAGGAAAGTGGCAATTGGGAAGCGGGAAAAAGTGGCACTCGGAGGGGAGTTGTGCAAGGGGTGGGTTGAGCGATTTCAAACTTCGAAGAGGAAGTTGAGATATTTCTTGAAAATGAGTTTTAGAAGTGGCATTCCCAAAAAGAGGTCACTTTTTCAAATGAAACTCGTAAGTCCCTGTCAGAGTTGAGGATTCAGGCACTTTTCTCTTCAAAGTATGAGCTGAGTGCCACTTCAGCGCCCACTTGCACCCGGGTAGAACTCACAGAATCGTTGAGGAGATCCATGCGCCGATCCGGTGCAGCAGCCTTGCCGTTGGCGTTGTCGGGGCAGGTTTCGGGCTGAACACTTGCCGGTAGCGCTCGCGGCTGGACAGCATGGGCTGGTGGCTCGGCCGGGCGGCGCGCGTGAGCGTCGGCGCCGGCGTTGGGGTCGGGATTGACGTTGTCGGGGCGTAGCGGGTGTCGTCGTCCGGCAGCGGCACGTTCAGCGGCGACGGTCCAAGGGTGATGTACAGGTTCGTTGCGCGGTCACGCATGGCGTCGTCCTTTTGATTTGGCTGCGAGCTCGGCCTTCAGCCGCTCGCGGAGGTCCTGCACGTAGCCGGGCACACCAACGTGGCCAGGCGGGTCGAACGGCGCGTCTGGCGCCGGTTCCTGCGGCTTGTCGAGGCCCAGCTGCCAGCGCAGGTCGAACGCCTCGTTGCGCAGCGATGCGAGCTCGCGTGCCTTGCTGATCAGGGCGCTGCGCAGCCGCTCGATCTCGGCCTCCAGCTGCGCCTTGGTTTTGGCCACGCGTCACTCCCCGTCGAATTCGTCGGGGTCGCCCATGGGCGCGTCGTCGTAGTCCTCGTAGAGGTCCTCGCGATCCCAGATGTCGGCGGTCTCTGCGCGCGCGTCCTCGGCGCTGACGTCGGCGCGCAACTGCTCGCGGCGCAGCCGCTCCATGTCGGCCTCGTGCGCCAAGTCGCGCTCTTCAAACAGTTCGGGCATGACTTCTCCTTCGCGCCAAGCACGGCGCGAGCAAAAAATCGGAAAAAATTCGGCCCCGGGGGTATTTTTCGGGGACTTCTGCTATCAATTTGATAGCGCCGACTGCTATCGTTTTAATAGCACGCCAGCGTGTCCAGTCGTGGCCTCAGTGCGGACCCAGTCCCAGTTCGGGACTGAAATCAGTTTTGAATCTGAACCGGAGTCGAGGCCGGCGCGTAGCGGTAGATCCACTTCTGGGCCACCTGCTCGGCCATGGCCTGGGCGTAGGCCTCGGCCAGGTAGAGCTCGTCCTCGAAGGTCTGGACGCGATTGCAGGCGACGAAGTAGTCGTGATCGCCCGTGTGGTCCTCGTCGTGGTCGTAGGCGGCCAGGCGCTCACGTGCGATGGCCAGGTCCAGGCGGATTGCAGGGATGCTGCGGTGCTCGATTTCCATGTCAATCTCCTAGATCGAGTTCTGCTCGATGCTCATGAGCAGGGCCTCGTGGGTCATTCGGATCTCGCCCGCAGCGCGGGTGAGCACATAGACAACGGTGCTGCCGTTGTGGCCTTCCCGGTCGCCGCCCTGGTGCGGGCTTGCCCCGCGCACCCGCAGCTTGTAGGTCCTCCCGCCGATGGAAAGCAATCCCACCTTCAACGCCTTTTGCAGGAAGGCCTCGCGGTCCCGATCCCGGTCGTACTCACGCGGGCAGTGCCAGGCCTCGCCGTCAACGACGCCCCAGGCGTCGCCGGCTACCTCGCGCAGCAACCCAACGCGCACCGCGAAGTAGGTGCGGCGCCCGCGCTCGTCGAGCCGCGCGATCTCGCGCATGGTCTTCGAGCTGGCCGCAACCCACACGCCGTTCACGCGCTCCTCATATCTTGGAGATATGTCCACCACGGCAGCATCGTTCTGCGGTGCAGTGGCCATCGAACCGACCAGGTGCACAAACCCGCGCCGATCCACCACCTCATAGCCGCTTCTCGGCCCGCCGTTCGGGCTGGCCGATTTGGCTTTGCCGTTCGCGGTCAGTTGTCGAGGTTGCTTCATGGCTCGATCTCGTTCGTTGATGCGTGAGAAACCAGGGCCCCGTCAACGACGGGGCCAACATCAGGGTCAAACCGCCCCGACAACGGCAAAATCCCCGACAACGTCAACTCCCACGCCGACTCTCGATCGGCGCTGACGTTGTCGGGGTTGGCCAGTCAGGCGGCGTCCGTGATCTTCATTTCCGCCAGCAGTTCGGCGTCGTCGTCCTTGGCGAAAATGCGCTTCGCCTCGGCGGCAATCTGGCGCAGCAGGTCAAGCTCTGCCATCAGCTGTGCCTGCTCATCGGCAATCAGTTGCGCATCGTCGGCGGCCGCCGCTTCCTGCTCTGCCTGCTCTGCGGCCGCTTCAGCATCGGCGGCCGCTTGGCCAACCGCCGCAGTCAGCGCCTTGAAATACTGCGCCTTGATCTTCCCGTAGGAATCCTCGGACAGTGCGAACTCATCGCACGCCGCCTTGATCTTGGCGAACATCTCGTCGCGGCCAGCCGGGTTGACCGTGGCACCCTCACTGGTGAAGTTCAGGCAAGCATTCACAGCCACCTTCACGCACTTGTCGCCCGCGTCTTTGGCTTCGGCGACGGTTTCCCAGAAGGGAAGGGCGACGCGCTCCATCTTGAGGGCCAGCGGGCCCGGTTCGCCGTCGCCCGCATTGCCAGCGTTCTCCACGGGCATGCCCTCGCCAAAGGCGACGCGCACCTTGATGACTGCCGATCGGATGGTGGAAAGGTTCGATGCACCCTTTCCCGCGTTGCCGATGGCTTCGCGCAGCGGCCCGACAACGTCGGAAACAGTCTCTTTGTGGATGACCCGCAGGACTGCGCGGGTCATGCTGCCCGTGAGGGCTTTTGCCGCGCTCGACAAATCGCCGAGGTGCGCGCCAGCGGTCCCGATGACTGCGGCAATGTTTGCGAGGGTCGCGCTTTCGAGTTCTTGGCGCGTCGAATTGATCGCCTTTTGGCTCGGAGCAGAGATAATCACAGACTTGGACATGGTCAATTCCTTTACTTTCCTTTGCTACTTATCTCGGAGATAAGTGCCTCAGACGACGGTGCGATATGCACCAGGCAAAGCTCCTCCCTTAGGCCACGACAGTGGCTTTGTCAGGGTGGAGCACGCGCCTACGGGATGTAGGCGCGGCCCATGGGAAGAACATTAGGTGACTAGTCACCTAGTAGCGGGTCCGATCACCTCGCTGTGCATCCATTATAGGGCACTGTGCATGCTCTGTGCAAGGGTTAACCCTCAAAAGACCGTGAAAAGAGCAGGATAAGTGTAAATGTCTGTAACCGTGCCGTTGACGGGTACACTTTTCATGATGTGGGACGCGGGCGGCGGGCTCCAGGCCTCCAAAACGCCGGCCAGTTTTTTCAAAACTTTTGCACAGTGCACATCTTTGTAGGCGCACGCCTACGCGACTAGCACAAAAACCAACACTGTGCGCAAAAAGAGCTTTACACACACTGCACAGTCGGGTATAGTGCGTGCACTGTCATAAATAAGCCACATAATATTTTTATGCGTGAACTAAAGGACTACGTCGACGAGGTGATCCTCAACGGAAAGAGCATCAAGAGCCAGGCCGAAGCGGCAAAAGTTAACGTTTCGACACTGCGCAGGCTCGTGCTGAAGGATCCTCGCTATGACGAGGCAAAACGCGAGGGTAAGATTGCTACTAAGGACTTCAGCCCGCCCGAAGCTCTTCGTAAATCGGACCTGGTGGTAGGCATTGTCAGCGGAACGATGACCATTCCGGAAGCGATGAGCAAATACGGGCTGAATGATTCCGCTGTGCGCGCCCGAGTGAAGAAGGCCTACCCCGACTTTTTCTCGCGCCGCAATTGGACGGTCACTTCTCCGCGAGAAACGAATGAGGCAATTAACGTGCCCAGCTCTCACACAGGACCAGTCACTCCAAGAGGAGTGCTCCCTGTGATTACCTGGGAACAAGCAGGCGACTGGTCGCCAGAGCTAGGAGACATCCCGACCGACGAATCCACCGAGTGGATGGCGTCGCCGGTGCCCAGCAGCCAGCACAGCTACATCCTTCCGATCCTGGACAACGCGATGACGGCGCCGCCAGGCGCAGCGCGATCCTTCCCGATCGGCAGCAAGATCTTCGTCGACTGCGCACCGCGCGAGCCGGTGGAGGGCGACAGGGTCGTTGCCAGGGTGAGGGCCAGCGGCGAGATGGTGTTCCGCATCTACCACGTTGTCGGTGGCGGGACTCCGTGGCTGGAGCCTTTGAACCCCATGCACCTGCCGATCCGCGAGGAGTTCAAGGTCATCGGGCACGTGTTCGGCAAGTGGGAGGACGCGTGACGTCCAAGTACGACGTCTGGCTGCACAGGGTGGGCGAAGAGCCCACCTCTGGCTACGGCTACTACCTCAAGGACCTCAAGGAGGTCTACGAGAGGGCGACGGAATGGAGCAGCTTCACCCCGGCAACCTGCCCGCACGGGGCCATGCTGGGTGGCGCGAAGTGCAATTTGTGCGGAAACATGTTCATGGTGACGGTGCTCCACCCGAACGATCTGGAGGCGTCTGCGTGAGGGCCCTCTGCGCCCTTTTTGCCGCCCTGGTCACCGGCTGCGCGCCGCCGCTACTGGTCCACACGAAGAGCGAGTTCCGCAAAGTGGGGGAGCAGGTGGGCTACGCGTCCGCCTGCGGCAACTACGCGCAGATCGCGCGATTCTGGGACGAGCACGCGCGCAAGATGGAGGTCGACGGGCAGGGCGCGTCGCACATGACCATCATCCCGGAGGAGAGCAGGGCGGAGATCGTGGTCGGAAAGGGCCCGTATTTCGCCCTGATGGACCTCAAGGACGCTGGGGGCAGCCGCACGACCTTGACCAGCTTCGTGGCGGGCCCGTACTTCATCGAGCCGGTGAGGGGGTGGGAGCGCCAGATCGTGCAGAACTACCCCTGCAAAGGTACCACTTGACCTCCAGAAGAGTGCGCAGACCGGGCCGGTCGAGGCCCAATCCGGCCCCAAAACCACCTGAAAAATGACCGAAACGCCCCACATTTGGGGCGTTTTTCATTGGAAACGGGTCAAATTCGCCCGGATTTGACCGGGGATTGACGATTTCCGGGCCGTGGCTCTAGTTTCGGGGCCAACAACAAGAAGCCACCTCAAGGTGGACGGTTCATGGCCCTTCCCGCACTCCCTCCGGCTTCGGCCGGAGGCTCTTCTCGCAAAGTCCAAGCCACCCACAGCCTTCAGATCGACCTGACGGGCATGCCGGTGACGCAGCTGCTCGAGTTGCGCGCGCTGATCGACGAGAAGTTGCCGGTCAAGGACCTCAAGGACATCGATCTCAATCGCGAGCTCGTGCTGCAGATGCTGCAGACGCAGCAGCTGCAGGCGAACGTGCTCAAGGAGGACGAGACGCCGGCCAACCAGCGCGCGCAGGTCGCCAACGCGGTCGCCGGGATCATCTCGCAGCTCGCGCAGCTGCAGGCCAAGGTCTACACCAGCGAGCGCCTGAAGCGCATCGAGACGGCGCTGATCGACACCCTGCAGGAGCTGCCGAAAGAGGCCCAGAACGTGTTCCTGGAGCGCTACGAGGTGGCGTTGAAGGATGTCTGACCAGATCACGCGCCTGCATCTTCAGCGCCTGAAGATGGCCACGACGGGCAAGCTCACGCGGCGCGACCTTGCCAAGTGGGTGGAGACCGAGACCTTCATCAACGGCAAGCCCTACAGCTTCAAGGACCACGAATTTCAGGAACGGATCCTCAGCGACGAGTCGCAGATCACCGTGACGCGCAAGTGCTCGCAGGTTGGGATGTCGGAGACGTCGCTGCGCCTGGCGCTTGGCCTGGTGTCGATCATGCAGAACTTCTCGCTGATCTACGTCTTCCCGACGGCGACGTTCGCCAAGCTCTACGTCAAGACGCGCCTTGACCCGATCATCAACGGCAGCCCGTTCCTGCGCTCGGCGGTGCGCTCGAGCGACTCGGGCGCGGACTCGGCGGAGGTGAAGCAGCTGGGCTCGGGCGGCTTCCTCTACTTCCGCGGCGCGAGCTCGGACACCGCGGCGATCTCGGTGGCGGCGGACGCCATCATCTACGACGAGTACGACTTCGCCGACCAGGAGATCGCCGGGCAGTTCCAGTCGCGCCTGACGCACTCGCCGCACAAGATCCGCGCCTACCTCTCGACGCCCAGCGTGCCGGGCGGCCCGATCGACGCGGCCTTCCAGGACAGCCGCCGGCACTGGAATTTCGTGCGCTGCCACCATTGCGGGCACCGCTTCTGCCCGAGCTACCTGGACCACGTCAAGATCCCGGGCTACGACGACGAGCTGCGCAGGATCACGAAGTCGACGCTTGCGCGCATCCGCTACAAGGAGGCGGTGCTGCTGTGCCCGCACTGCGGCAAGATCCCGAGCCTGCAGCCCGAGCACCGCGAGTGGGTGATCGAGAACCCGACCGAGAACCACATCGCGACCGGCTACCAGGTGCAGCCGTTCGATGCGCCCAACATCATCGACGTGCCCTACCTGGTGCAGGCCTCCACCGGCTACGGGCGCTGGGCGGACTTCATCAACTTCGGCCTTGGCCTGCCTGCGGAGGACGCCGACAGCGGCATCACGCCGCAGGACGTGGACGCGGCCATGATCGAGATGGACTCGAGCCCGTTCCACACGCACGTGATCGGCGGGGACATGGGCCTGATCTGCCGCCTGTTCGTGGCGGGCGTCACCTCGCGCGACGAGCTCATCATCGTGCACACCGAGCAGATCCCGATCGGCGACTTCCGCCGGCGCTACGCGGAGCTCGCGCGCCAGTACCGGGTCACCTCCAAGGTGCTGGATGCGCAGCCCTACGTGGAGACGCTGCTGAACCTGCAGGAGCACGACTTCAACCTGTTCGCCGCCTACTTCGTGACGAAGAAGGGCATCGCAATCTACGACACCGTCTCGCGCGAGGAGAACGCGGCCGAGGGCAAGACGGCGCTGCGCCAGATCTCGGTCAACAAGCACCCCGCGCTTGACATGATCCTGGACGAGCTGCGCGGCGGGCGCATCAAGATCCGGCGCACGAAGGACGCCAAGGACATCAAGGACCAGCTCACCGCGTCGAAGCGCTCGAAGAAGGTGACGGAGGACGGGCAGCTGTCGATCTGGAACAAGCCGAGCCACGGCGACGACCACTTCCACTACGCGCTGCTGTACACCTGGCTGGCCGCGCAGATCCGCGGCGCAGCCTCGCGCGGCTACGGCCAGGCGCCGATGGTGGGCACCTTCAAGCTGCGGCCGCCCAAGTCGGAGCAGGCGCGCAGCGGGACGGGGATGGGATGAAGGTGTCCGAAATGCCGCCAGAGAAGGAGGCGGAACTGCGCGCCTGTTACGGTAGGCACTGGCCAGAGGTCAGGGAGCTCCTCCTGAAGCTCGAGCGACTGCGCGAGCTCGCGCAGGCCGCGAAGGGCTGATCCACCCGGGGATTGTTTTCGGCGTAGCCGGCCTCCAGTCTGCCGGCCATGCTTTTCGGCCTCAACAAAATCGTCTCCGGAGTCCGCGGCGTCTTCAAGGGCGCCGCCGGCCAGCTTCCGCCGATCGTCGAGCCGAAGGTGCCGACCAAGCCGCAGTCGCAGCAGTCGTTCTCCAAGCGCAGCAAGACCTCCAACGGCGACCAGCGCCTGTCGGCGACCGACCGGCGCACCGCGAACCTTGACCTGCTGACGCTGCGCAACGGCACGTCTACCAAGTCCACGATCCGCGACCTGGCCAAGGTCTCGCCCGACTTGTCGGCGAGCGTCTGGGCCTACCAGCGCATGGTGGTGACGCGCAATTTCACCGCGGTCGCGCGCAACCAGGACGGCACGCCGAACCCGGAAGCGACGGCGGCGGTGCAGCAAATCATCGCGCGCTTCAACTACCTGACCGACTACACCGACGGCTTCAGCGGCGTGTCGTCGATCCACGCGGTGGCGGAGTCTCTGACCAAGGAGCTGCGCATCGAAGGGGCGTGCTCGCTGGAGCTGGTGCTCGACAAGGCGCGCCTGCCGAACCGACTGGTGCCGGTCAGCACCTCGCAGATCGACTTCTTCGAGGACAACACCGGCTACACCTACCCGGTGCAGAAGGCCTCGAGCGGCGACATCTCGCTCGACATCCCGACGTTCTTCTACGAGGCGCTCGACCAGGACCTGCTGACCGCGTACAGCGACTCGCCCATGGAGGCGGCCATCCAGTCGGTGCTTGCCGACACCGAGTTCACCAACGACATCCGCCGCACGACCAAGCGCGCGCTGCACCCGCGCCTGAAGGCCGTCATCGACTACGAGAAGTTCCGCAACTCGATGCCGCCGGAGGTCTCCGGAGACGCCGAGGCGATGAAGGCGTTCACCCTCGCTTACATCGAGGACGTGGCGAACACCGTCAACGGACTTGAGCCGGACGACGCGCTGATCAGCTTCGACTCTGTCGATTTCGAATACCTGAACAACGGCAACGTCACGCTCAATAAGGAGTGGGAAGTGCTGCAGGAGATGAACAACGCCAAGATGGCCACCGGCGCGAAGGCGCCGCCGGCGGTGCTTGGCCACGGCTCCGGCAGCCAGAACGTGGCGTCTACCGAGAGCGCACTCTTCGCGCGCTACTGCGAGGGCGTGCAGAACAAGGTCAACTCGATCCTATCGCGCGCGCTCACGCTGGGCGTGCGCCTGCTGGGCCACGACGTCTACGTCGTCTTCGGCTTCGACCGCGTGGACCTGCGGCCGGACAGCGAGCTCGAGGCATTCCGCGCTATGCGCCAGAGCCGCATCCTGATGCAGCTGTCGCTGGGCCTGATCTCCGACGAGGAGGCCGGCATCGCCATCACGGGCCAACTGCCGCCCGCCGGCGCGCCGAAGCTGAGCGGCACGTTCTTCATGGCCGGCGCGCAAGACCCGAACGCGGTCGACACGGCCTCGGCGCAGAGCAACACAGGCGCCCTGCAGCAGGGCACCTCGTCGGACGCGCCCAAGAACAACAAGGGCAAGCAGCCCGACACCTCTTCGACCAAGGAGCCCGCCGTCAAGCGGGTCAAGTGAACATGGACATTTTTGAACTGGGCCTGTGGGCCGGCACCGAGGACTCGCTGGCCACCTACCTGCTGCAGCTGCGCAAGCTGATGGTGGACACCTCGTTCTCCGAGCTGCTGGCCAACGGCGGCGCGCGGCCGAAGCAGGGCGCCTTCGCCGGCATGGAGCGCGACGCGCAGGAGCTGCCGCGCCTGCTAACGGTGGCGGACGGCGTGGCCACGATCCGCATCGCGGGCCCGCTCAACAACAGCTCGAGCTGGATCAACGAATACATCGGCGCCACCGGCTACCCGGAGATCCGCCAGGCGCTTGTCCACGCGGCCACCGACCCGGCCATCAAGTCCATCGTGCTGGACGTCGCGTCCGGCGGGGGCGCGGTGAGCGGCATGTTCGACACCGCGGACTTGATCACGAGCATCGACAAGAGGGCCAAGCCGGTGACTGCGTTCAGCGACAGCGCCATCCTGTCGGCCGCCTACGCGCTGGGCTCGAGCGCGCGCCACATCACGATCTCCAAGTCGGCCGAGGCCGGCTCGGTAGGCGTGCTCATGGTGCATCAGGAGATGAGCAAGATGATGGAGAAGGTCGGCATCACGCCCACTGTCATCCGTGCCGGCAAGTACAAGGCGCTCGGCAACCCGTACGAGCCGCTGTCCGAACTTGCCAAGGAGGAGATGCAGGCCAGCGTCGATCACAGCTACGGCCTGTTCGTCCAGCACGTGGCCGACCACCGCGGCGTCACCTACCAGGTGGCCGACACCAAGCTCGCGCAAGGCCGCGTCTTCCCCGGCGAGCGCGCGCGCGAAGTCGGTCTCGTCGATGCGATCGGCACCTTCGACGAGGTGATCGGCAAGGCCCAAAAGGCCAAGTCGAAAGAAAAGATTGGGGGTGGGATTGCAAATGACGAACGACCTTCCCAGTATGGCGCGCATTCAGAAGGAACAACCTTGAAAAACGCACTCACCGAAGCCCAGCTCGCTGCACTCGCCGAAGGCGGCGTCGCAGTTGACCCCGAGGCTGCCGCTGCTGCCGCAGCCGAGGCTGCCGCCAAAGAAGCCGCCGACAAGGCCGCTGCCGACAAGGCTGCTGCTGACCAAGCGGAAGCCGAAGCGAAGGCTGCTGCCGAGAAGGCCGATGCCGAAGCGAAGGCCGGCGGCGTGGTTGCCTACCTGCAAGGCCAGCTGGCCGAAGCCAACACCAAGATCACCGACCTGACGATCGCCGCGCGCGACGCGAAGGCCGCGAGCGACGCGCTCGTCACCTCGCACGCTGCGATGCGCGAGATCACGGTCGCATCGGTCGATCGCCTGCGCGTTGCCCTGGGCCACCCGGCCGGCGGCGCGGCTGCGATGACCGACGCCGAGCTGCTCGCCGCGCACAGCACGCTGCGCACGCAGTTCGAAGGAAAGTTCAAGGCGGGTGGCGTTGCTGCGGTCTCCGCGGCGGCGTCGTCCGACAAGGAGAGCAAGGCCACCGTTGACCCGGTGCACCAGGCTCGCATCGCAGCCACCCGCCACAAGTAAGGAGAAAAACAAATGGCGAAGTTCCAATTCAACGAGCTCATCCGTCCCTACGACTCGAACATCACTGCTCGAGTCGCCGACGGTACGGGCACTTCCAACCAACTCTCCGACGCGGACGTCAACAAGTTCGTGAAGCTGAAGGGCGACAGCCAGTTTGGCCTGTGCGCTGTGGGCGACGAGATCGAAGGCTTCCTTGCCTCGATCGAGTCCGGTCCCATCCAGGACGGATTCCAGCTGGGCTCGGTCCAGGAAGAAGGCCGAAAGCTGGTGACCCTCGACGGTCTGCAGGGCACGCCCGGCACCGGCACCATCGCTGTCGGCGACTACGTGGTGGCCGGCACGGTGACCGCTCGCGGCACCAAGCTGCCTGGCCCGCCGAAGGTCTGCAAGGCCACTGCCACCAAGGACGCCCTGTCGTTCCTGTGGCGCGTCGTGTCCCTGAAGGGCACCGGCGCCGTCGGCCAACTCGCCGTCATCGCTCGCGTCTGATCACCAACCCACAGAACAAGGAGAATAAAGTGGGCAAAGAACTCGTTTACGTCGACGCAGCTGGCAACCAGCAGGCGCTCGACCTTGGGCTGCACACGTACAAGGCGGCAGCCGCGGCTGGCCAGACGGTGCCCCAGTACCTCGCCACCCAGTTCCCGACCGATGCCAAGAAGCACGGCACCGCGTTCGAGCAGGCTTGCGAGCAGGCCGGCATCTTCGTGAAGGGCAACAAGGAATACGGCATCCGCCCGTCGACCATGCTCGACGTGATGGACCCGAAGCAGGAAGCTGCGGCGATCGTCAAGGAAGGCGTGCCCGCTTCGCGCATCCTGTTCCCCGCCGTGATCCTGGGCGTGATCGAAGACAAGCTGGCGACCGACCTGAAGACCTCGGTCGCGGGCCTGGAGCGCATGATTGCCGTCGACGACAGCATCAACGGCGACAAGTTCGAGCGCGCGGTGCTGAACTTCAGCAACCCGGAAGCGGCTCGTAGCGCCCCGGTCGGCCAGCTGGCCCTGCCGCAGTCCATGCTGACGATCACCGCATCGGACGTGGCCCGCAAGATCCCGAGCTGGGCAATCGGCATGGAGATCTCCGAGCAGGCGCTCAAGAGCACCACGCTTGACCTGGTCGGCCTGGCCGTCGCCCGCCAAGCCGCGGTGGAATCCAACGAGAAGGCTTACGGCTACATCCTGTCGTTCCTGAACGGCGACAGCGACTACGGCATTGCAGCCCTGTCCTCGATCTCAGGCAAGGTGGTGGCAGCCAGCTCGCTGGACACAGCGTCCAGCGGCGGCACGCTGACTCAGAAGGCCTGGATGAAGTGGCTGATCCGCAACCACGGCAAGCGCACCATCAACCTGGTGGTGACCGACCTCGACGGCGCCTTCGCGATCCAGAACCGCACCGGCCGCCCGGTCGTGGTGGGAGACAACGGCACCTCGGCTCGCATCAACACGAACGAGAACGTGGTCAACGCCTCGTGGAACGGCGACGTGGACATCTTCCTCACGGACGATGTGAACTGGCCCACCGGCACGATCATGGGTATCGACACCCGTTACGGCGTGCACCGCGTGAAGTCGCTGACCGCAGCCTACAGCGCGATTGAAGCCTTCGCCCTGAAGCGCTCGACCGCCATGCGCGTCGACAAGGGCGAGCTCCTGTACCGCCTGTACGACGAAGCGTTCGAGGTCCTGACGCTCACCTAAGTAGCTCAGACCCAACAGTAGGGCGCCGGTCGGTTCGCTGGCCGGCGCCTTTCTCCATCCAGAACCAGGAGTAGTCCCCGCAATGTCCAAGAACAAGCCAACACTGACCCTGAAGCCGGCTGCTACCGAGCCGGTCGTCGACCACGCCGCGCCGGCCGCAGCCGCGCCGGAGACCTCCGGTGTACCCCTGTCGTCGATGCCGGAGCTGCAAGCCCAAGTGGCGCAGGGACTGGCCGATGGCTCGCTCCAAATCCAAGGAGCACTCTCGACCGAAGCACAAGCCGCTCCCGCAGCGGCAACTCAGGGCGAAGCGCCCGCGGCCCCCGCAGACGAAGTCAAGGCTCCGGCGAAAGCCTGGGAGATTGGCGACGTCGTCGACCTCGTGATCGTCCACACGCAACCTCTCCACCACTTGCACACAGGCGTCGTGTTCGGAGTGGAGCCTGTGCAGGCCGAGATCGATGCATTCATCGCCCTCCAGCTCAATGCGGGCAAGCTGGCCATCGTGCCCAGCGCAACCTGATCCTTTGCGGGAGCTTTTGGCATGGCACTGACGCCTTACTGTGAAAACGCGGAGGTTCGAGCCGCCCTTGGGGTGAACTCGATCGAGCTTCCCGACGCAGTCCTGAACCTGCCGATCTACCAGATTGGACTGGTGCGCGAGCTCAACAAGGTCGCGTCGTCTTTGCCTGCCTCTTTTTCTGCAGCCAACGCGAAGCCGTCCGACCAGCGCACGGAGGCGGAGAAAGCACTGCTTGACGCTACGAAGCTGTTCAGCGCCTACGCCAGCGCGCGCCAGGTCGGCGTCTCCCTGGCCAGCATGATGCCCAAAGACGTGGGCGACGGGAAAGCCACTGTGTCCCGTTTCGCAGACGCACCCTACAAGGACACGCTTGCGCGCCTGGAGGCCATGTACCTGGCCGCGCGCTCCAGCCTGCTCGCCTCGCTTGCCGAGCTGAACCAGACGGACATCGCCACCGCGGTGACGCCGATCGCCTTCATCGCCGGCAAGCGCAGCTACGACCCGGTGACGGGGTAACCGGCCATGATGACGCTGGCCGCCGCCTCCTCCTACTTCGACAGGACGGAGGTCTTCGACGCCTACTCTGGCGAGCTTCTGTTCCGGGCCCAGATCGACCCGTACGACGACAGCAAGCGCGACGCCATGGTGGCGTACCGGCGCGTGCTCTCCGTCGCGCCCGACGTCGTCATCCCGAGCCACCGCTGCATACGCGCCTTCGGCGCTGTCTACATCGTTGCCGGAGAGGCGTCGATCGACGGCCTCGACGAAGCGCACCGCGTCAAGCACGTGCTGCAGGCATCGGACGGCACGTTCAAGGTCGGCACCATTACCCAGTTCCTGGACAACGACCCGGCGTCGACCGTCTATGGGTTCGCCGAGTGGGTCAAGGACGCGAAGCAGGAAGCCGAGTCATCGGACCTGGCCAACGTGTTCGAAGTGATCATGCCGCTCGGCACCAACGTCAAGCCTCGCCAGGTGCTCTGGCGCGACGACATCGTCTACATCACGACCTCGGTGCGGCGGCTGCCGTCGGACTTCATCGGCGTCACTGCGGTGCGGCTTGACCAGGTCGAGCCGCTCGAGGCCGGCATCCAGAGCCGAACCTACAACCCCGCCACCGGCGGATACACGCTCGGCGCCCAGGACTTCCCCTACGCACTTCGGGTGCGTTGGCAGAACCTGTTTCGCTACGACGCACAGCTCGAGGCGCGCTACCAGGAAGGCGACTTCACACTTGCCCTGCCGGAGGATACCGAGGTCGACACCTCTTCGAGGATCACCTTCATGGACGTGCCGCACAGGGTGCTGGCCGTCGACGTGATCGAGGGCGCCGTCGCCGTTCACGTGCGGAGGTCCTGATGGGCATGGTGCGCAACCGCGCCAAGGTGCAGCGCGACATCGCGCTCGCCATCGAGCGCGCCCAGGACGCGCCCGTTCGCATCTACCGGCGGGTGGTCTGGAAAATCTTCAAGCGCATCGTGCTGGAGACACCCCAGTTCTCCGGCCGCGCGGTGGCCAACTGGAACCTGGGCATCAACTCGCCGGACATGAGCTTCGACCCGAACCTGGGCGATTGGCCGGACATCGCTCCGGGCAAGAAGCCGCACTCGGAGCCCGGGCGCAAGGACAGCGCGCTGCACCAGCGCGGAGACCCGGAGTGGGCCAACGTGGCGCTGCGCCGCGGCCGTGAAGTGCTCGATCGAGTGCGGCGCGGCGACAAGGTCTACATCACCAACGCCACGCGCGGCGACACCTTCGTGCGTGGCGGCAAGGCGAGCAGCGAGGCGTACCTGGCCGACTTGCAGAACCCCGCGTTTCACACGCGCCTGCGCGCGGTGAACCGGCCGTACGAGACTGCCATGGAGTCCGCCGCGTTGATCGCCGAAGGATTCCTCGCCGAAGGGACGATACCGATCGGCGACCTCACCAGCAACCACGGATAAACCATGGCCACAGAACAATTCCGCAGCGACGCGAACGCGGCCATCGAGGCCTGGCGACTTGCCAACTTCCCCGACGTGCCGGCCTTCTACGAGAACGGGCCGCAGCCCGACGAGCTCACGGTTGGCCCGATCTGGATCGACGTGTCGATCCGCTGGTACGGCGCGAAGCTCGTGACCATGGGCGATCGGCCTCTCGGCCGGCACACCGGCGTGGTGTCGGTCAACGTGTTCCACCGGGAGGGGGAGGGCACCGCGCTACCCGACCAGGTCATCGACTCCGTCAAGGAGTTGCTGCGCGCGCGCCGGCTCGGAGCGGCCGTGCTGTACATGCCGCAGCGGCAGATCCCGACCAGCGTGGACGGCTGGTACAAGACCGGCGTCTTCGCGCCGTTCACCCTAGACGACGCCTGATTACCCCGGGGATTGCAATCTCCTCGGCGGGTGCCCAGTATCCGCCGCAACTCAAGAACAAGAAGGCGGAGAGCCCAAAATGACTTTTGCTTCTGGATCGTTTGGCCAGCTGCGCTACATCGCTGAGACCGTGCGCGGCCTGGTCCCGGGCGCCGGCAACTCGACCAATCTTCGCATGGTGCAGCCGACGATGAAGGCCGCCATCCAGACGATCAAGTCCAGCGAGGTGAACTCCAACCGGATGTCGAGCAGCAACACCCGCACCGACCTGACTGTTGACGGTGGCTTTGACTTCGAGCTGTCCGCCAAGGAGTACGACCCCTTCCTGACTGGCATCGTGGGCGGCACTTTCGCGCACTACGGCACCAGCGGCCTGGGCGCGGCGTTCGACATGCAGACCACGTCGAACACCATCACCGCGGCCGTGGCGCCGACCGGCAACTCCGCCTTCTCGGTGCTGCCGATCGGCAGCTGGTTCAAGATCGTGCCCCCGGCCGGCGCGAGCGCCGCCGTCAAGGCCTACTTCAACGACATCTGGCTGAAGAAGCTGTCGAGCACCTCGACCACGATCACCCTCGACCCGAGCACGCCGCTGGCAGCGCCCGGCATCCTCGGTGCCAACCTGGTCGGCTGCAAGATCGCGCAGTCGATCGCAGTCAACGGCTCGGCCCGCCAGACCTTCGCCTTTGAGTACGAGCTCACCGACGTCGGCAGCAAGCTGCTCTTCACTGGCATGGAGCCCAACACGATGGAGCTCAACGTCGAGGTGGGCGCGATCGTCAAGGGCTCGTTCGGCTTCATCGGCCAGACCCACGATGTGACCGACGACGCCAGCTTCATGCCGGGCACGCCCCAGGCCGCTCAGGCCTACGAAGTGATGAACGCCGTGACCGACGTGGGCACGCTGTTCGAGGGCGGGATCAACCTGCTTGCTGGCGGCTCCTTCATCAAGAGCGTGTCGCTCAGCATCAACAACAACGCCCGCGGCCAGAAGGCGGTCGGTGTGTTCGGCAACGCCGGCGTGGGCCTGGGCGAGTTCGAGATCTCGGGCTCCATGCAGGTCTACTTCGAGGATTCCACGATGTACAAGAAGTGGCTCGACGGTGACCGCACCAGCTTGACCATCGGCTTCGCCGACAACGACGGCAACGGATACCTGATCGAGCTGGACAAGGTCAAGTTCCGAGACGGCGGCCTGAACCCTGGCGGCAACAACGAGGACGCCATGCTCGACCTCCCGTTCGACGCCTTCTACGACGCAGCGACCGGCCGTGGCATTCGCATCACGCGCGCGCTGAGTGCGTAACCAATCCTCTGGGGCAGCCTTCGAGCTGCCCCAAGGAACGCAGGCCCTTCTGGGCTTTTTTACCTCCCGCAAAAAGAAGAACAAGATGGACATTTTCGAAACATTCGCCACCGACCCCAAGCTCGAGCTCGAGGGTGCCTTGCTCCCGCTGGACAGCAAGGGTGCCAAGGTCCTGGTAGCCCGCGCCGGCAACGACAACTACATCCGCCTGTTGCGCAAGAAGCTCGAGGCAGCCAACCTCGACCTGGCCAGCACCAGCAAGGAAGACGAGGCGGCCGCCGAGGCGCTGTTCATCGAAGTCCAGGCTCAGACCATCCTGCTGGGCTGGGAAGGCCTGAAGTTCAAGGGCGACACGCTGCCGTACTCCGTCGAGAACGCGCGCATCCTGCTGAGCGTGAAGGACTTCCGCCGCAAGATCGAAGCCCTCTCGCAGAACTTCGACAACTTCAAGGCCAAGGCCGAGAAGGCGCTGGGAAACGGCTGACCGCGCACTTGGCGTGGCAGCTGAAATACGGCAGCCACGCCAAGGCGCTTGAGGACAGGGCCCGCCGCACCGGCGTAAAGCCTGCGGCGTTGCAGAAGCGGCCGAAGATCCGGGTCACCGACGCCCCGTTTTCCGAGGCCTTTTTCACGCTCCACTCGGCCCGCACCTTCGGCGCCGCGGCGCCCAACCCGATCTCGCTGCAGGAGATCGTCGCCTACTGTTCGCTCCAGGGGATTGATTCCAAGGCGGAGAAGGCCAAGTATCTGCGCCTGATCCAACTGCTTGACCAGGTGTACCTAGGCCACTGGGCTGAAAAGAACCCCTCTAGCAGCACGCCCCCCAAGGGCAGCAAGAACAACCAGAAGAGCTGACCGAGGCGATGAGCGACGACATCAAGATTGGACTGGACGGCAAGCCGCTCGAGAACGCGGCGAAGCCCGCCCTTGAGGCGCTGAAGCAGCTGCAGGTCGCCGTTGAGCGCCTTGACCAGGCTAGCCTGAAGCGCCTCAACAAGGAGACGCAAGGCCTCGTCACCAGCCTGAAGTCGCTGGCGTCCTCGACGTCCGCCGACATGCAGAAGTTCGTGAGCGCGGTTGGATCTTCGATCGAGCGCGCCGCCCGTGAGGCCAAGCCGAAGGCCGACGCCGCTGGCAAGTCCATCGGGAAGTTCATAGCCTCTTCGATCGAGGAGGAGACATCCAGGGTCAAGATCTCCATCGGAGGCTCGGTTGACCTCGGCGCCGGCCTGAAGGCCAGTATTCGCGCCAGGGGCGCCGAGGCGGCGCAGGAGGTGAGGGCCGAGCTTGCCAAGATCGCCAACTCGGCCGAGGCCGTCTCCGCACTGCGCGCAGGATCCGCGCCCCGCCTCGACCCGCGCACGCTGTTGGGCCTTCCTAGCCGGGACAAGATGAAATCCATCGGCGCCGAAATTGCGGCGCAGATGCGTGAGTCCGTGGCAATCGACGGCCTTCGCGAGCGCTCGGCGTCGAACATCGACCCCCGCACCCTTCTGGGCCTGCCGAGCCGCGACAAGATGAAGTCGATGGGCGCGGAGATCGCTGCCCAGATGCGCGAGGGAGTTGCCACCGACGCGCTCCGTGCCAAGTCGGCAACCAACATCGACGCCCGAACTCTCCTGGGCCTGCCGAAAGAAAAGGACGCTCGGGCCATTGGGGCGGAGATCGCAGCACAAATGCGCGCGGGTGTTGCCGCTGAGCAGTCGCGTAACGCCTCCATCTCGCGCGACGCAGCCTTCAACACGCTGTCCCCGGCCGGCCAGGTGTCGCGCGCGACGCGCGTGGCCTCGGCTGTCAGTATGGGAATGTCGGAGGCTGAGGCTACGACTCGGTACGGCGCTGCCGCGGTCTCCGCCGCGCAGAACATTGACCGCCTTCGCGCTGCCAACGAGGGGCTGCGGGCGTCTCAGGACAATGTCCACGCCAGCGCACGCGCGATGGCCTCAGGGCAGCGAGAAGTTCATTCGGCAATTCGGGGCGTCGCCGGCGCAGCCGACGCGCTGTTCCTGACCTACGGCTCTCTGCTGCCGCTGACCGCCACCTTCTTCGCCACGACGGCGGTCAAGGAGGCGATCCAGGCCTACAAGGATCTCGAGTACCAGATCAAGTTCGTCCGCGCCCTGGAGGAGGACGGGGGCAAGGGCCTCACCGAGCGCGCGATGCGCCTGCAGACGGGGGACATCGCCGTCGGCTCCGGCGTGGATCCGGTCGAGGCGTCGAAGGGCCTCCGCCTGCTTGCTCAGTCCGGCTTGAACGCGCAGGAGGCGCTCGGGGCTCTCCCGGCTGTGCTCAAGACCGCCCGTGTGGGCGAGCTCGGCGTGGCCGAAGCGACCGAGACCCTTACCGGCCAGGTGCACGCTTTCGGCCTGCAGATGGACGACATCGGGCGTGTGGGGGACGTGATGGCCAAGGCCGGCGCGATCTCCAACACCAGCGTCTCGAAGATGTCGGAGTCGATGAAGCAGGCGTCTACGATCGCCCAGCAGTACGGACTCAAGATCGAGGAGGTCTCGACCATCCTCGTGGCCCTGGCGAAGCGAAACATCACCGGCTCGTCAGCGGGTACGGCCACCGCCAACCTGTTCCGCGAACTCGGTAACCCGCACGGGCGGGAGGCCAAGCAGATCGCCAAGGACCTCGGCATCACGCTGTGGGACCCGCTTGACAAGTCGCGGAAGGACTTCTTCGATCGCTTTGTCCCGGAGCTCCGCAAGAACCTCGAGGTGCTGGACCCTGAGAGCCAGTCCTTCGTTCTCAACCGGCTCACCAACAACCGAGGCGAGAAGGCGCTGGGCGCCATCCTCGGGCTGACCGACGAGGCGCTGGGCGACATCAAGTCGAAACTGGAGAGCGCGACAGGATTCGTCGACACGGCCAACGCGAAGCTCATGGACTCCGTCCAGGGCGACATGGACCGCCTGAAGGCCACGTTCACCAACGCTCTGGCCGAGGCCGGCTCGGCCGGCGCCGGAGATTTCCGAAGCGCGCTGCAGGGCCTCCAGGCGATTGTTGGATCTCCCGAGTTCCAGCAGGGCCTCAGTGGCCTGGTGAAGGGTATCGCGGCGATTGCCAACGTTTCCGTGACCGCCGCCCAGTGGGTCGGGGAACTGTACGGTTGGCTGCAGAAGCTCTTTGTCCTGCCCGAGTTCGTCAAGATTCTTGGGGACCTCTACGAGAAGCTCAAGGACCCCAGCGGGACGAACGCGGCGATCAGCCAGGGCAATGCCTACATCGCAAGCCTTGACACGCAAATCGCGAAGGTGCGCCAGCTCGCCGCCGAGAAGGCGCGCGCCGACGGCACTGCTTCTCCGGTTGGACTGGCCTCGCTTCGCAAGACGCGCGATGACGCCGAAGCCGCCCTGAAGGCCGCCAGGGGCGGCGACGATCTCAGCAGCCACCCAGGCCTGCGCGCGGCGCAGGAGTCCCAGCGCGCGGTCAAGATGCAGGTGGCACAGGCCGCCTACGACCAGGCGCAAGCGAAGCTGATGGAGGCGCACAACAAGAACATCCAGCTCATCAAGGAGACCCGCGAGTACAACAACTCGTTTGAGAAGACGGTCACGCCGGGCAACGCTCTCGGCACGGGTACTCGGCACTACGAGATCCCACCAAAGGTCAATGCGGGTGCCGCGCGCCGCGCGGCAGACGAGGACTACAAGAACGAGAAGAAGCGTCTCGACCTGCTTTCAGCTGGCAACCGACTGCTTGTCGAGCAGACCGACACCGAGTCGAAGGAGCGCGAGGCGGCGCTGCAGCAGAGCTACGACCGGGGCGTCATCGACTTCAAGACCTACCAGCAGAAGCTCAGCGAGGCGCAGCAGGAGCAGGCGACGATCCGGATCAACCTTGCGGAGGCCGAGAGCAATGCGATCAAGGCGGGTCTCTCCGTCCTGAGGAGCAAGGCCGAGGCGCAGAAGAAGGCCGGAAAGGCCGACGTCGACGACGCGCTCTCCAATGAGATCCAGGCCCAGACCAACAAGTACCTGCAGGCTCAGCAGAACATCGCCAAGCTGGTCTCCGAGCAGAAGGCTCGCGCCGAGAAGAGCCTGACCGATGCACTGAAGCCGGCATCCGAGATCCTCAAAAATTCTGAGAAGGAGTCCGCGGTCGAGGACGAGCGCATGCGCCAGGAGATGGAGAAGCTTCGCGTGAAGGGCTCCGGGCTGGAGCTGAGCGAGCGCGAGCAGTTCATCCAGTCAGAGATCCTGCGGATCCTGGGCGAGCAGGAGAAGAAGCTCTCCAGCGCACAGGCAATCATGCAAAAGATGACGGAGGACGGGGTCTTCAAGGACGCCGACACCAACCCCGAGGTGCGGGCGGTGCGCGATCGGCTGCAGGGCTACATCGACTCCAAGCGATCAACTATCGACGCGGCCCGCCCTGCGATCACCGACGCAGCAGGTAATACCTTCGACGGCAAGCGCTGGACGGGCATCGCGGATCGACTTGCCAGCTCCACCGAGGGCGCTATCAAGGACGGGCTGAACGCCGCGTTCACGGGCGACACGACGGCGCTGAAGAACTTCGGCAAGACGCTGCAGAAGACGGTAGCCGGCGCGGTCGTCGACGCTTTCTACGACGTGTTCGTCAAGGACGCTGTCAAGGGCCTGGCTCGGGACTTGATGAACTCTCTGCGCGGCGCCGCGAGCGGGGGCTCGTCGAGCAGCGGCAGTGGACTGGGGTCTCTCATCGGCGCGGCCGTGTCTCTCTTTGGGGGCGGAGGCGCGACGGCGGCCTTCTCTCAGACGGCGCTGGGCGCGTCTGGCTTCGGGTCGGGCCTTGCCTACGGCAACCTCGACCTTGGGCTGGCCCTGTCCGGCGGCGGGTATACGGGCCCCGGTGGCAAGTACGAGCCGAAGGGCGTCGTGCACGGCGGAGAGTTCGTGATCAACAAGGAGTCGACCTCCAAGCTGGGCCTGGGCTTCCTCAACAGCCTGAACCAGTTCGCCGACGGCGGCTACGTGCCACTGACGTCGGGCCCGTCGATGCTGAGCAATCCGGCAGCGCGCGTGTCCGACTCGGGTGGCCAGTCAATCGTGTACTCGCCCACCACCCACGTCAGCGTCGACTCGCGCAGTGACCGCGCCGCCGTGATCCAGGACGTGCAGCGGGTCGTGTCCGAGAACCAGAAGAATTTCGTTGAACAGCTCAAGCGCGTGAAGGTTCTTCCAGCATGACGATCCTCCAATTCCCGGCCGGGATCCTGGTCAAGCGCCAGGACTTCGGCGCCATGAACTTCGACCTGACGTTCGCCAATCAAGACAGCGGCGCTGTGCAGACCGCGATCAGTGGCCCCCAGCGCTGGTCGTGCACCATGTCGTCCGAGGAACTGCTGGACCAGGACCAGGCGGCGCGCTGGAGAACGCTGGTGCTTTCGCTCAAGGGGCGGGTCAACCACCTTGCCGTGTACGACCTTCTGAACCCCGCCCCGCGCGGCACGGTGCGCGGAACGCTGACCGCCGCCGCGGCGGCGCCCGCGGGCGCCTCAATGCTGCAGATCAACGCCGGCTCGAGCCAGGCCGGCAAGGTCTTTCGCATGGGCGACTGGATCGGGGTCAACCAGGGCGGCACGAACCGGCAGCTGCTGCACCTGCAGCAGGACTATGCCGTCGACGGCAACGGAATCGTCACCGTGTTCTTCGAGCCGGTGCTGCGCGTGGCCGTCGGCCAGGGCTCCTCCATCGTGTGGGACAAGCCCACGTGCCTCATGAAGCGCAACGACGCCACGACCACGTGGGCCAGCGAAGGCGCGGTCCAAGGCGGCTTCAAGCTCGACCTTCAAGAGCAGTGGTTCTGATCGTGTGGTGGGGGATTCCCACCACACAGGGTCCGTCTCCAGTATCCGCGGCACTCCACCGCAGATCAGGACATGGCTCTCACCACCAACTCCGGCTTTCAAGCTGCCGCAGGCGCCGATGCCTACGGGCAGCTTGCGCTCGTGGAGCTGCAGCTCCGGCCCGGCACCGTCCGCTACACCACCTGGCCCGTCTCCCTAGACAACGTGATGGGCGAGCAGTGGATGGGCGTGGGCAACCTCGGCTCGATCGGCGAACTCCATGAGAGCGAAGACGGCGCGGCTGAGAAGCTGACGCTGAGCCTGTCGGGCGTCGACATCGGCGCGCGCGCGCTTGCTCTGGGGGGCCCAGCGGATTTTCAGGACCGCCCCGTGCGCGTGTGGGTCGGCCTGCTTGACGGGCAGACCCTGCAGCTGAGCGGTCAGCCTGTGCTTCGCTTCGCCGGCGTGATGGACCAGTTCAAGGGAAACCGGGACGGCTCGCAAGCGTCCTTCCAGCTTGACTGCCGCACAGGCTCCTACGACCGGCGCGCCAACCCGTCGTCGCTGCGCATGAACCACACACAGCACCAGGAGCGCCACCCCGGCGAGCGCGGCTTCGAGTACCTGACTTCTCTCATCGGCAACCCGGCCGTCTGGATCACCAAGTGGCTGCAGACGAACCTGCAGGCCTTCGCGCAGCTGAGGCAGGGTCGCTGATGAAGCCGGATCTCGACACCTTCATTGCCGAGCGCCGCAATGTCCCGTTCGAATACTTCAGCCACGACTGTGCCGGCATTGCAGCCGACTGGGTCAAGGTCAAGACCGGGCGCGACGTGCTCGAGGACCTACGGGCGCCGGGCGCACCGCTTGATCGAAAGAGCCTGCTGGCGGCGCTGCGCGTCGTGCGCAATGCCGGCGGCTTCATCCAGGCCGGCACGCAGCGCCTGGGCCCGTTCCTTCCCGGTCTGATGGCCCAGCGCGGAGATGTGGTCTTGGCCCTCAGCGGCGGGAAGGTTGGGCGCGTCTCTGGCTACAGCTTCGGGATCTGCACCGGCACGCACATCGTCTGTCCGGGCAACGAGAAGCTCGAGTTCCTCCCCCTCACTCAAGGAGTCGCGGCATGGCGCGTCTGATTCGCGGCCTGCTGGTCTTCGTGGCGCTGGTCACGCTGTGCGTTGGCGCGAGCGCAGAGCCCGTCACAACGTTCCTCGCCTCGACGGCGTTCACCACGGCGGCCGGAGCCGCGATCAGCTACGGAGCCGTCATCAGTGCAGTGGTGACTGCCGTATCCGTCGTCTCGAGTGTCTACGGATCGATGCAGGCGAAGAAGCAGGCGCGCCAGGCCATCGAACGCAAGGTCCAGCAGGACCTTGCCAACCTGCGAGAGCGAACGACCACGATCGTGGCCGCAGACGACGCATGGCCCGTCATCTACGGCGAGCCGGCGCCGGTCGGCGGCTCGGTCAAGGCGGTGATGCTGAGTGGCGAGCGCGACCAGTACAAGCACATCGTGCTGGTGCTGGCCTCCCACGAGTGTGACGACGTCACTGACGTCCTCATCGACGGCGAGAGTCTTCAGCTCGATTCCTACGGGACGTCGCACCACCCTGCGTATCAGCTCGAGTACGGCGTTGTGCAGGAGGCTACCTTCCCCTTCACCGTTGGGGAGTACCTGAATGTCCTGACGGGTGAGATGGTCAGCGCGGCCACTGTCGACACTGGCGCTCTCGGGCAACTCTACAACGCCCCCCAGATCCTTGAGATCAAGGACGCCGACGGCAACCCTATCTCGGGGATGACGATTGGCAACCCCATGGGGATCCGAGCGCCCAACACCGGGTTCGTTCTGCTGGGCGGCACACCGGGACTGACCGGAACGGTGAAGCTCCGGATCGAGGGAGCCGGCAGCGCGGTCCACGTCAGCAAGCATCTGTCCCGCGGAGGCGTCGACTTCGCGGACCCGATACTGCGGGGGGCTGTGCCGAGCCTCTGGACGGAAGACCATAAGCTCTCGGGCTACACGTACCTGGTCATCACGATCAACCTGCTGCTTGAGCGATTCCAGGGCGGCATGCCGTCGTTCACCGCGAGGGTGCGCGGCAAGCGCTGCTACGACCCGCGCACGGGAACCACCTACTACACGCGCAACCCGGCGATCTGCCTTGCCGACTTTCTGCAGTCCGAGGCCGGCTACCTGGCGCTGCCGGAGCAGATCGACCAGAACGCGCTGATCGCGGCAGCCAACGCCTGCGACCAGGTGGTCTACGGGGAGGGCGCCTGGGGCGACAGCGTGAACTACGGCAACGACACGCGCCTGTACACCTGCGACGGCATGTTCCGCACCGACCAGGATCGGGACACGACCCGCCAGCAGATCGAAGATTCGATGGCCGGCTACAGCCTAGAGTCCGGCGGCGTGTGGCGCATCCTCGCCGGAGCCTGGTCGACGCCGGTCATGGCACTGACGGATGCTGACCTGCTGGCACCGCCCGTCGTCGTGCAGACCTGCAACCCGGGCACGGCACGGTACAACGGCGCGCGCGGCAGCTACGTCAACAAGGCGCGCAACGGCGTCACCGAGGACTTCACGCCCTACCAGAACGCGGTGTTTCGCGAGGCGGACGCCAAGGACAAGATGCTGGACGTGGCGCTGTCCTTCACCAGCTCGCACGTGCGGGCTCAGCAGATCGCTCGCACGCTGGTGGAGCAGAGCCGAGGCGGCTTCATCCTGGCCATCAACCCGAAGATGACGGCTTGGCACCTGCAGCCGGGCGATCGCTTCGTGTTCTCCAGCGACGACCTTGCCATCTCGAACAAGAACTTCAGGATTCAGGACTGGGCGTACTCGCAGACCTCCCCACTCGCCTTCCAGGTCATTGAGGACGAGCCGTCGTTCTACGATCTGGCCGACGAGGTTCAGGCCGACCCGGCGCCCAACACCAACCTGACCAGCCCGTTCCTGAAGCCTGGCGCGCCGCTTGACCTAGCCGTCACCTCCGGAGCCAACGAGGTGGTGGTGCAGGGCGGGTCCGCGGTCGTGCGCGCGCACGTGACCTGGGCGCAGAGCGACTCGGCAGCTGTCCGGATGGGCGGCTGGGTGCGCCTGCAGTGGCGCACGGTCACTCCGGTGGGGGAGTGGGTCACGATCGACCTGCCGGGTGATGCCGTCGAGACCTACATCCTCGGGCTGAACGTCAGCAGCGAGTACCAGGTACGCGTCCGATTTCAGACGGCATACACCTTCTCGGATTGGTCGACGGTGTCGCACACGCTGCGCGGCATTAGCGAGATCCCGTCCGACGTTCAGGGCCTGACCGCCACGCTAGAGGCGGACGGCACGATCGCGCGCTGGTCGTCGCCTCAGGGTGCGGAGGCCACGGACTGGGCCTTCACGCAGATCCGCGTCGGCGCGACCTGGGAGACGGCCGAGGTGCGGTTCACCGGCAAAGCCCTGATGGCCAACATCGGCTGGCTGCCGGCCGGGACGGTCAAGGTGTGGGCCGCGCACGCAAACACCCAGGGCGTGTTCGGCGTGGCGATCTCGACGACGATTGACATCGAGCCGCCGGCTCAGCCCATCGTGCAGGGGGAGGCGTGGCCGCCCAACATCGAGCTGCGCTGGCAGGACTGCCGCACCGACCAGCCGATCTCCTCGTACCTCATCAAGGTGGGGCCAACGCTTGATGCGGCCGTCCAGATCGGACAGACGCAGGCGCTGAACTTCGTCAGGGGCGAGCCTCCCGGAACGCGCCTGTACTGGGTGCAGGCCTTCGACGCGGGCGGCAATGCAGGAGACGCTGGATATGTCGAGGTGCAGTCCCTGGCGCCCATCGACGTCGCGCTCGAGGAGCTGCAGGCGGGCCTTGACCAGACCGTCGCCGACCTGCTGAACGTCGGCTCCGGAATCAGCGAGCGCCTGGTCGACGAGGTGTTTGAGCGCGGCACCGAGATCGCTCGGGTCGAGACCCTGGTGACCGAGGGCGACGAGCAGCTGGCCCAGCAGATCGAAACCGTGGCGGCCCGCGCGGTCGGCTATGTGCGTGCCAACCTGATCAAGAACGGCGGGTTCGAGTTCGACCTTGACAACTGGACGATGAGCTCGGCAGGCTGGGCGATCGTCGAGGATTCCTGGGGCACCTCGGCGCGCCTGAGTTCCAGCGTGCCGGCCTCGGGTTGGCTCTCCAGCCCCAAGTTCCCGGTGCATCCTGGTGACATGTTCACCGGATCCGGGGACGCCGAGTGCCTGGGGTCCGGCAACTACGGACTCTCGATCGAGTATTTCGACGCCGGAGGCAACTCGCTTGGTTCGGCTGCCAACCTGTTGCCCGGGCCTCACGACTTCGAGAACACCCAGGATCGACGCAACGACCTGTCGCTTGAAGCGCTGGCGCCGCCTCTGGCCGCCGAGGGCGCGGTCGTGTTCCGTTGGAACGGCTTCAGCGGCACCGAGCTAGGCATTCGCTACGTGAAGGCCGAGCACGGCGGTCTGCCCTCCACGCCGTACACCAGCGAGTCGAGCGACCGCGGCGCGGTCGCGGCGGTGCGGCAGGAGACCCTTGCGCGCGCGTCAGCGATCGAGGCAGAAGCCACCGCACGACTGACTCTTGCCGCCACGGTCAACGGCAATACGGCTGCGATCTCTCAGGAAGCGACAGTGCGCGCAACGCAGACGGGTCAGCTCTTCGCGCGTTGGGGTGTTCGGATGGACGTGTCCGGAAAGATCTCCGGCTTCATCCTGAACAACAACGGCAGCCAGTCCGACGCCGTCTTCCTGGTGGATCGCTTCGCCGTGGCCACACAGGCCGCCGGCACCACGAAGTATCCATTCGTGGTGGGCAGCGTCGCCGGCGCCGCGACGGTTGGCATCGACGGCAACCTGGTGGTCGACGGCTCGATCCAAGCGCGCTCGATCTTCGTGGACCGCCTGTCTGCGCTCGTCGCCAGGCTTGGCTATGTGACGGCCGGCCAGATCGACATCAACGGGGACGGCGCAGGCGGGTGGGGTTGGATCCGCAGCCCTGGCAAATGGCGCGACGACAACTGGGGCTGGGCCTTGGCTCAGCACCCCACCGGCGACATGTTCGTCGACTTCAACCTGAACGGTTGCGGCCTGGTGATGCATCACCAGCCGGGTGTCTCCGCCAACTTCCACCTGTTCGGGCCAGGGTTCGACCTGACGCAGAGCGGCCTGACGATCGACCAGATCAACGTCATCGACACGCTGCAGATCCGCGGCCAGGCGGTCACGATCCCGTCGTTCAATGCCTCCCCGGGGAATACCTGCGACCTGCTTCACTTCACCCCGGGAACCGCGCCGCTTGACACATTCATCCTGGGCTCCGTATTCGTGGCCCAGCTGGCGCTCGTGACCATCATCGTCGACGGCAACCAGGAGTGGGTCGGCGGCGGCGTGGCCGGCACGACGGTGACAGGCGGCATCCAGCGCGCCCTTGCTCCGGGGTGGCACTCCATCCGGATCACCACGGCGGCTTCGGCCGGCTCCGGCGGCTCCTCTCTCTACGCGCTCTCGACGCGCCGCTGACATGACCTTCCAGTTCACCGTCTACAAGACGCTCACCGGCCAGATCGTGTCCTCTGGCACGCAGGCGCAGCGCAACTGGTGCTACATGCAGGCCAAGGACGACGAGTCCGTCTACTTCGGCGCCGCGCGCTGGGACCAGTACATGGTCGATGGGCAGCCCGTCGACATGCCGCCCAAGCCCAGCGAGGCGCACGTCTTCGACTACGGCCTGCGTGACTGGGTGGACCCCCGAACGCTTGACGACCTGAAGGGCCAGCTGAAGGCCACGGTGGCCGATCTGCGCTGGCAGGCGGAGACGCGCGGCATCACAGTCGACGGGGTCGAGGTCAGCACGACGCGCGAGGCGCGCGCCACGTTCAAGCAGGCCCTTGACGATGCACTCGATGCTGGACTCGAGCAGATCGACTTCAAGGCCTTGAACGGCTTCGTGACGCTGACCCTCGATCAGATGCGGGGGATTGCGCGAGCGACCACCGCTCACGTCCAATCCTGTTTCACGGCGGAGCGCGTTCACGTGGATGCGATCAATGCGCTCACCGAGCTGAGTACCGCGATGAGCTACGACACCCAGGCCCACTGGCCGCCGTGATCAGGCCTCGCTCCAAGAAGAACAAGAAGAAAAGGAGCCGAAATTGGCCTACACCACAGCATCGGCAGAAGCCATGCTCAAGCTCTTCCTCCAGGCCCTCCCGTTCCCGGGCCTGGCGGACCCCACCGCGGGTGGGCTCACGCAGTTGTGGCTTGGCCTGTACAAGGGCGATCCTGGCGCCGTCGCTGACCAGACCACCAACGAGGTCGTCTATCCCGCCTACGGCCGGATTGCTACCGCGCGCAGCGCCTCCGGCTGGACGGTGACCGGCAACGAAGGGCAACTGGTGAACGCGGCCCAGTTCCTGGCAGTGACTGGCTCCGTCGACGACAGCGCCACCCACATCGGTCTCGGCACCCTCCAGACCGGGCCCGGCCTGCTGTTGGTGCACGGCCCGCTGTCGCTCGCCATCCCAATCCGCGCGGGGACTGTGCCCCGCCTGTCCCCGGCCACCAAGGTCCGATTTTCTGTGGTGAGCAACTGATGACGCACATCTTCGCCGATCGAGTCCTGGAGCTCTGCAACGTCTCCGGAACAAACGACGCCGCCGTCATTGGTGCTGTCTCTGGCTACCGCACCTTGTCGTCTGCGGTGTCCAACAACGACACGATCCACTACATGATCCAGGAGGTGGACGTGGGTGGCCGACCGAGTGGCGCCTGGGAGGTGGGCCGAGGCTCCTACAACGCTGGCAGTGTCACTCGTACGACGGTGATCGCGTCGAGCACCGGGTCGAAGATCAGCTTCTCGGCGGGCACCATCAAGCAGCTTGCGCTGACTGTCGCTGCGCCGTCGATCCCCGCCGTCGCCGGCGACTGGCGCTCCGCTCTGGGCGCAGTCGCCAAAGCGGGGGACACCCTGACAGGGCCGCTGAACTTTGCGCCCCCGGTCAATCTGGCCGCGGCCGGCACCACAGACCTGTCCACGGCCCTGTCGAATGTCATCAACATCACGGGCAGCGCGACCATCAACTCGTTCGGCATCCTGGCGGCCGGCGCCACGCGGCGCCTGGTCTTCGCCGGCACGCCAACGATCAACAGCAGCGGGGGCGCGACCAGGCTTCCGGGCGGAGTGGCCAGCATCTCGGTTGCAGCCGGAGACACCGCGGAGCTGATGTCTTTGGGCGGTGGTTCGTGGGCGGTCACGAACTACACGCGCGCCGCCGGCTTCGGGGAAGTCATCGCCTCGGCCCCCACGCTTGCCTCCGTGATGGCGCTGCTTCGCGCCAGCGATCAGCCGACCTACCGCAACCTGCTCATCAACGGCGACATTCGGCTGAACCAGGAGGTGGCGGTCAGTGTCACAGGGCACGGAACCTTCCCGGTCGACGGGTGGCAAATCGCCAACGCCTCGACAGCGCGAATCACGGCGGCTCAGCAGGTGACGAGCGCATTCCAGGGCTTCCTTACCTCGCTGCGTGCCACCGTCACTACTGCAGGTGCGCCGGGCGCGGGTGACCTGCACGCATTCATTCAGGGAGTTGAAGGTTATGCAACCGGGCGCCTGGGTTGGGGCACGTCTGGCGCCCTTGGCGTCTGGGTCAGCGGCTACTTCAGGAGCTCGGTGCCAGGCACCTACGCAATCTCCATGCGCAACGCCGCGCAGAACCGCTCCTACGTTGCGCCGCTGGTGATCAACAACGCCAACACCACCGAGTACAAGAGCTGGTTCATTCCAGGCGACACAGCCGGCACCTGGGCCAACGGAAGCTCGGTTGGCATGTACCTGACCGTCGCCCTTGCTGTGGGTAGCACCTACCAGACAGCCACAACGAATGCCTGGCAGGCGGGCAATTTCCTGGGCATCACGGGACAGACGCAGCTGACCTCGACCAATGGCGCGACGTTCGAGATGACCGGCGTGCAGAACGAGCCGAGCTACCTGTCGGCCTACGAGGCTCTGCCCTTCGACATTAGCCTCCAGCGCGCGCGGCGCTACTGGCAGTCGAGCTACGCCTATGGCTTTACTCCCGGGACGAACGTCGACTCACTGGGCAATGCTTATCGTGGATTCGCCATCGGCTCCAACGACCTGGTGGCATTCGCTCCGTTCCCTGTCGAGATGCGGGCGGCGCCATCGGTGGTCCTCTACAGCCCAGGCAACGGAGCGGCCTCCAACGTTCGGCGCGTCGCCAACGGGGCCAACCAGCCCCTTTCGGCCGGTATGTCTGCAGGCGCGCGCGGCATGTACGCATGCCAGGGGGGCGGCGGATTTGTCTCCGGCGAGCTCTACGACTTTCACTACGTCGCGAACGCGCGCATCTGACATGCACACCTTCAAACCCAGTGACATCGCGGCCGGCCTGCCCGGCGCGGGGGCCTGAGTGTGTTCGGCTCAGCACCGTTCGGCGGCGTATTCGGGGCAACTCCGTTTGTCGGGGATCTGGTCTTCGAATCGACCGGCCTCATGGTCGGCGAGTTGCTCATCTCCGCGGGACCGCAGCGTGCCTACGACCAGCTCTTTCCCGCCAACGTCTATGACGGAGCGACCGTAATGATCGGGCAGCGCCTCTTCGTATGGAAGGCCAACACCGCGCGCTGGACGCCGGGCGGCGCCGTCGACGACCTGACCATCACGGTCGACCTTGCCACCCTGTACGCCGCCAACCTGTTCGGCGTGTCCGGGTCGATCGTCCCCATCCCGGGCACCGACGCGGTGCCGGACCTGGTCGCCATCTTCGAAGCCCACCTTGCCACCGGGTCGAACGACACGCTGGCCACGATTCCCGGCACGGACCCGGTCCCAGACCTGGCGGCGATCTACGAAGACAACCTGTAAACGCCCGGGGATTGATCTGCGCGGGGCGAGGAACCCAGTATGCGCAACACCCCGGCCATAACAAGAAGAAGAGCCAATGAGCTTCGACAGCAACCTGCAGAACCTTGCGATCCGCACCGCGGTGGGGGACAAGTCGCTGCGCACTCTCATCAACGGCAACGCGCCCGACCTGACCGCCCTTGCGACTGCGAACAAGACCAGCCTGGTGGCCGCCATCAACGAGACCCTGGCCACGGCGGGGGGAGGTAGCGGCACCGGCGCGGGGGCCCCGGTCTGGATGAGCGACTCGAACATCAACCGCACGCTTGTGCTGGGGGACGCCGGCAACGGCATCTCGATGCTCTCGGACGCCTACAACTTCGTGATCGTGCCAGACCACGCCACGGCTCCGATTCCGATCAATGCGCGAATCTACGTCGAGATGGGCGGCGACGGGCGCACCCGGATCAAGCCGGCGAACAGCAACGTGCAGGTGCTGTGCGATGTGCGCTACGCGCTGCTGATCGCTGCGCGTTACTGCGTCGTCGAGCTGACGAAGCGATCCAACAACATCTGGCATGTGACGGGAGACCTGACGCTGCGTGCGGACGTGCCACTGCCCGTCATCAAGACCCTCACGGTGTCGCCCACCAGCATCGAAGCGGGCGAGAGCGCGACCCTTGCCTGGACCAGCGACGGCGCGGTCAGCGCGGCCATCCTCTCCCCGGGTATCGGATCGGTGAGCCCGAGCGGCTCCATGACGGTGACACCGTCGCAGCCGACGACCTACACGCTGTCGGTCAGCAACGAGGGAGGCACGACGTCGCAGAGCATTTCGCTCGCCGTCACGGTTCCGACGGGGAGCGTGCCACCGACCATCGACAGCTTCACGTCGAACACGTCTTCGGTGTTCCCCGGAAACTCCGCGCGGTTCGATTGGGAGACCAGCAATGCGGACACCGTCACGATCACCCCCAGCCCGGGCCTGGTGAGTCTTGACGGCTTCACCTTCGTTGTCCCGACGCAGACCACGACCTACACGATCACCGCGACCAACGCCCACGGCAGCGATTCGCGCCAGATCACGATCGGCTACGGCGAGGCGCCCCCGCCGGCCCCGACGCCGACTATCAACAGCTTCACGGCAAGTCCGACATCGATCCAGGCTGGCGGACTTGCGCAGCTGGACTGGGCGGTGACCGCGGCGGACTCCGTCAGCATAAACAACGGCGTTGGCCCGGTGTCCTCGACCGGCTCCGTGATGGTCCAGCCGTCGGTCAACACGACCTACACGCTGACCGCCACGAACACCGCCGGGTCTACCACCGCCACCGCCTCGGTCACGATCGCTGCGAGCGGATCGGGCGGTCAGATCGCGGGCGACATCGTCAACAGCTCCGGCGCCGTCGTGCAGCAGGCCTACAACGACATTGGGGGCAACTTCTCCGAGCCGACCAAGGGCCTGGCGTATCGCTACGGGCCCGCCGCCACGAAGACCGGCGTGCACACGCTCACGCAGCGTCCCGACCAGCCGGCCCCGATCACGTACGGCAGCGGCGTCAGCATCTACTACCAGTTCGGCACGGAAGACAACAACTCGTTCAACGACTTCATCACCAGCGATGGGTGGTCGTTGTCGCGCCCGCCGAGCAACGGCACGTCCGTCGCTACGGCCGTGCGTGCCTTTTTGACCTGGGCGCAGGACCGCCGGACGACCGCCCAGAGGCCGCAGGCCCGGTGGCAGGAGGGCAGTTCTCTGCAGCTGCCGGCGATCGCCGATTACACCCAGCAGGGCATCCTCAGCACCACCGATGCGGCCGACCTTCCGATCGTGATGGGCCACTGGTGCGGCCCCGCCGACTCCGGGTGCGGCCGCATGGCGGTGGGCGCCACGCAGGGCAGCCTGACGCGCGGGTCCCGGGTCTTCACGATGGGCACCTTTACCGCCAAGCAGCAGGGCAGCTGCACCCTTGCTCCCGGCAAGGTGCCCACAGCCATCGACTTCACCAGCGGCGCGGAGTTCGCCTTCGTCACGGTCTGGGACCTGATCAACTTCAAGGGCCAGGTGGCAATCATTGCGCTCGGCGGCGTGCCCATGGGCTGCACCTGGCAGAACACCAGCAACTGGTACGACTGGTGGCACGATTGGACCGACATGTGCCACCCTGGCTTGAAGAACGAGGGCGGCTGGGCGTTCATGAAGGTGATCGGCTACCTCGATCTGCCGTCCAGCATGAAGGCGCCGACCCACTGCTTCTCCAACACCGGGCTGCACCCGTACGTGCCTCTCTACTACATGGGTCAACCCGCGGGTATTGGGCAGCTCGGGTCACCCCTAGCCAGCAATCGCGCTCGCTTCCTGGACTACAACGACCTCGGCCAATACGTCAACCGCGGGGGACTGCTCACGATTGCCTCCAAGTCCGAGAAGACGGTGTGCTTCATCGACTTGCGCCCGCTCTTCACGTACTTCAACGACATGTACTTCGGCTCGTCGGCGAGCAACCTGGAGACGCAGAACCTGGGGATGGCCCCCAACCAGTGGCCCTACCTGCTTTCTGATCATCCGACAGCGATGCCGACGATCATCAAGACGGTGACGATGCCCGGGAAAATTTGCGGCATTCGGGGCACGGTGGCCTACAACTACTGGTCCAAGGACTGGACGCGCCACGAGCCGAACACGCCGTACATGATCCCGGCGCCCAAGTCCGCGAGGACCTTCATCGTCACAGAAGAGAACGGTGGCACCTGCCACATCTTCTCCTGCGGCCGCTGGGTCATCGGCGGGTATCAGCCGGACCAGACGCCGGTGGCCTCGGAGATCGCGGAGATCGGAAGTTTCTCCGGCCTCGGCGAGCAGATCACGCACGTCTTCGGCGTGAAGGACTACGACGTCGACCCGCTGGGTGTTGTGTACGAGGACGGCAGCGGCGCCCCCGGATGCCTGGATGAGATGTTCGGAACCACCGACCGCAAGAACCGTCGCATCAATTGGTGGCAGCTCTCACTCAACACTGGCGTCAACACCTCGGCCAACACCGGGTTCCTCGCGGGGTCGCTCGAGGACTCCCGGCTGGACGTGACAGAGGTCGACCACGTGGACGGCTACAACAAGTCGAACAAGGTGATCTTGGCGGCAGACCCCACGGCCGGCGGGGTTCACACCTACCGCGCGAACTCGCAGTACCCATTCTCTCCGTACGGGCACCCCATTCCCCACGCTTGATGCAGGCGGGGAGTACGGCGGGTTCCTGGGATTGCCTGGCACGGTGTTCACGACCCGCACGACGAACAGCCCGTAAGGCGGGGATTGCATTCCGGAGCTTGACCGCTCCAGTATGCGCCCCAGCCCCAGAACAAGAAGAACAAGCGGCATGCTCGACCTCAAGCGCGGTGACACCCTGTCCTATTCCGGATTTCTCCCGGAAGGGTGGCTGCCGTCCGGCACCTGGTCGGTGCTCTGCAAGGTGCAGGAAAAGAAGACCGGCAACAAGTTTCCGGTCACTGCCACGCTCACGCCGCCGTCCGGAGCGGAGACTCGCTACGCACTGTCGCTGTACGCCAGCGCCGCGGACGTCGCGGCCTGGCCGATCGGAAAGCTTAACGCCGACATCCAGTTCACCAACAGCGCGACCACGCCGCCCTACGTGTTCTCGAGCGCCACGTTCATCGTGAACCTCATGGAAGACGTCGCATGAGCGATCCCGTCGAACTGTCGTCCCCCACCGGCGAGCTCGTCCTCGACTTCGATCGACCGGAGCAGCCCATCGACCTGTACTCGCCGGTAGGCGCGGGCGTGCTCACGGTCGAGTTCCCCAAGGCGCAGCCACTGGCTCTCGGGCTGCAGCAGATCTTCAAGGGTGACAAGGGGGAGAAGGGCGATGGCGCGACCAACGACTCGTTCTACCAGCACGCGCAGGCAGTCCCCGAGGCCGTCTGGACCGTGACCCACAACCTCGGAAAGTTTCCCAGCGTGGCCGTTGTCGACAGCGCCGGCTCGCACGTCGAGGGGGACATCGAGTACCTCGACATCAACACCGTGCGCCTGTCGTTCGCCGGCGGCTTTTCGGGCATCGCCTACCTCAATTAAAGGAGCCAGGACATGGCGCGCAAGTTCCTCGTATCGATCGACCACAACAAGCTCGAGTCCCTGCAGTTCCGGCTGCAGAACCTTGCGACGGCCCCGAGCTCTCCGGGCGTCGGCCAGAGCTACTTCGACACTGTTCTCGGAGCGGCCTACACCTGGAACGGAACTGCCTGGGTGCCGTCCGATGCGAGCAAGGTAGCCGCCGGGTCGATCCCGAACACCGCGCTCACGACCAACCCGCTCGCGCGCGCGAACCACACCGGCACGCAGACAGCCGCGACGATCAGCGACTTCGACGCGCAGGTCCGCACCAGCCGACTTGACCAGATGGCGGCGCCCACGGCAGACGTGGCGCTCAACGGGCGAAAGATCACGGGCCTTGCCGACGGCACGAGCGCCACGGACGCAGTCACCAAGCAGCAGCTCGACGCGGTGTCTCAGGGCCGGGACTTCAAGGACTCGGTGCGCGTCGCCTCGACCGCCAACGTCACGATCTCCGCGCCTGGCACGGCGATCGACGGCGTCACGCTGTCGAACGGCGACCGCGTGCTGCTGAAGAACCAGACGACCGCCTCGCAGAACGGCATCTACGTCTTCAACGGATCCGCCGCCGCGATGACGCGCGCGACGGACGCTGACACTGCCGCCAAGCTGACCGCGAACACCACAGTCATGGTCGAGGAGGGTACGGCCAACGCGGATACGCAGTGGACCATGACGACCAACGGTGCCATCACGATCGGCACCACGTCGCTTGCCTTCGTGCAGACGGGCGCGGGCACGACCTACACGCAGGGCACTGGCATCTCGATCTCCGGCGGCGTGATCGCTGTCGACAGCACGGTCGCGCGCAAGTACAGCGCCACGGTGGGGGATGGCTCGGCCACCTCGATCGCCATCACGCACAGCCTGGGAACGCAGGACGTCCACGTCCAGGTGCGCGACGCCTCGACCAACGCGATCGTTGAGGTCGACTGGGTCGCCACGAGCACCACGGTGGTCACGCTGACCTTCGCCGTGGCACCGGCCTCGAACGCCTACCGCGTCGTCGTCATCGGCTGATGAAGCAGCTCGGCCCGCTCACGCTGGTCAGCCTGGCCCTCGCCAGCGGTGCCACCACGCCGGTGCCCGCTGCCGTCGGCAGCATGGTCTGGAGCACCACGACCAGCTCGGTGCTCATCTGGAACGGATCGAGCTGGCAGCCGGAAGCTCCGGACAAGGCGCCGAAGGCGCCTGGGGTTCAGTCCGTCACGTCGTCCGCGACCGTCACGCCGACCTTCTCCAACGACATGGTCAAGATCACCGCGCAGGCCGCGGCCTTGACCCTGGCAAACCCAACGGGCACAGCTGTGGACGGCTGGGGCATGGTGATCCGCATCAAGGACAACGGCACCGCGCGTGCCATCACCTACGGCACGCAGTACCGCGCCATAGGCGTGACCCTGCCGACCACCACGGTGGTGAGCAAGACGTTGTACCTCGCCATGATTTTCAACACCGAAGACACGAAGTGGGACGTGATCGCGGTGGGGCAGGAAGCGTGAGGCCGTTCGCGGCCATGCGGTTCAAGCGGCCGCCGGCGGCCGCTGGTGGCGACCCCAACTTCGCGTCGCGCACGGTCCTCCTTCCGCTCAACGGCAACGCCACCCCCGTCAAGGGCAGCGCCTGGTCGAACACCGGAAGCGCACCCACCTGGACCTCCTCCAACCCGCCGTTTGCCGGGCTGCAGAGCCTTGAGCTGCTGGGAACCACGAACTCGCTGGTGTCCGCCACGAGCCAGGCGATCCTCGGGTCTGGAGATTTCGGCGTCGAGCTCCTGTTCCGCCTCACCAGTACCTCGAACTCGTTCCGCACGCTGCTCACCAACTACGACGCCGACGGCCTTTTCTCGTGGGGCCTGTGGACCAACGACGCCGGCCAGCTCTACTACTACGGCGACGGCGCGGGCCTCGAGCTGTTCGGTGGAGTCGATTGCAGAGACAGCAGCTGGCGCATCGCGCAGCTCGTGCGCCAGAGCGGCCGGCTTGCCATCCGGATCGGAAAGCTGGGCGATGGCGGCAACACGACGGAAGTCGCGTTCGTCACCAGCAACACGACCAACTTCAACTCCACCAAGGCGATGCGCCTTGGCTTGGAGGGCTCGTATCTGGGCGCGCCGTTCTTCGGTCAGTTTGCTCAGCTCCGTATCTCTGTCGGGGTCGCGCCGTCATTCGCAATTCCGACCGCTCCGTGGCCGACATCCTGAAGGAAGAAACGTGGCAACCAACCCCAAACTGACTTCTTCCGTGTCGCTCTCGGCGTACCGGACTGCGATCGCTTCAATGAGCCCAGCCGAGCTCCAGCAGGAGGTGTCCACCTACCGCGAGGTGATTCGAGCACCTGCCTATTGGCAGACCCTCAGGCCCAAGGAGCGCGGCGATTTCTTCAGGAAGTGGGAGGCGCTGCGCGCACGCACCGGAGTCGTGCAGGAGCCGCCAGTGGCGAACTTTGAATCTGCCCCGGGATTGAGTTCGTGAGTGGATGTTCCCAGTATGCGGCGCATTCAGAACCCGCAGAAGCAACTGACCATGTCCATCCACATCGCCCGCAAATTGAAGATGAGCCCGGGCCTGACTCTTGAGGAGTACCAGGCCGTCCTGAACGTGATGACTCCCGAGTCGCGCGCGCGAGAACTTGAAAACTTCCACCTCCTATTCGGCCCGGCGCAATGGAACGCGATGCCGCCCGAGATGCGTGAAGACTTCCGAGCCAAGGGTTCGGAGCTCGCCGCCGCAGTCGCTGCCGATCAGGCCTGAACCTGGGCCTCCGAATGCTGAACGCTGACGACGCCTTCTCCGGCCTGAGCCCTACGAAACTCGCCGCGGGAATTGCCGGCGCTCTTGTGTCGATGAAGTTCCTCCAGGGCACCTGGCCAGAGAAGCTGGGGATGGCGGCCGGCGGCAGCGCGCTCTCTTACTTCGCAACCACGCCGATCGCAGAGTGGCTCAGCACGCCGCGTGCTGAGGGCCTGGTCGGATTCCTCGTTGGCCTTTTCGGGATGGCCATTGTCTCGAAGGGGTACGAGGTCATACAGATGCTTGACTCCAAGGAGATGGCCAAGGAGGCATGGGCGTGGTGCGTTCGCAAGTGGAAGGCATGACATGCAGGACCTCTACCTTGCCGCCCTCGTCACGCTGGTGATCCTGGCTGTAGTCGCAACGCTGGATCCGAACTTCGATGACAACTTCGCCCAACGCGCGGGCCTCGGCCTTGTCGGGGTTGGGTCTGCTGTAGAGGCCATGAACCTGCTGCAGTTTTCGTGGAGCCCAAGCCACGCGCACATGGTGTTCACCCTCGGGTGCGCGGTGTACGGCGTCGGCGCGGTCTTCAAAGTCTGGAACCGACGGAGAAAAACAAAATGAACGTCACCATCCTCAAGCTGCGCCTCAAAGTCCTGGCGCTCAAGATCACCACCTGGCTTGCCGTTGCCGCCGTCGCCGCGCCCGGCGCGCTGCAGTGGGCCGTCGACAACATCGCGCTGCTCGGCGTCTTCACGGACTTCGACGCAGAGACTCGTGAGTACCTGCGAATGGTGCTCGTCGCCCTGATCCCTGTCGCGAGCGCGCTGCCGCAGAAGAGCGTGTCGGAAGCCCGCGCTGAGCTCGAGGACGCGGAAGCTGCTCTTCGCCTGCAGGCCCACGAATGAAGCCGCGCCTGACCGAGGCCGACTTCCAGGTCGCTGCAGAGCGCTTGGGCGTGCCGCCGGCGGCCGTCAAGGCGGTGTGCACGGTCGAGGCGCCGAACGGCGGCTTCGATCCGGAGGGGCGCCCGCGCATCCTGTTTGAGGGCCACGTCTTCCATCGAAACACTGGCGGCAAGTTCGACGCGATGGTGCCGGACCTGAGCTTCCGGACATGGACCTCACGGTTCTACGCCACCGGCGCCAACATGGACGTGCGCAACGCGCGCGAGCACGAGCGCCTGGCGAGGGCCGCCGCGCTGGCGCGCCCGGCGGCGCTGATGAGCGCCAGTTGGGGCGCCTTTCAACTGCTCGGTGAGAACTTCGCTTCGTGCGGCTTCCACACGCTGCAGGACTTCATCAACGCGATGTACGACGGTGAGCTGGCGCAACTGCTTGCCTTCTGCGAGTTCGTGATGCACGACCGCGGCGGAAAGGGCTTGAAGGCGCTGAAGCAGGCGGTGGCCACCGGCAACTGGACGCCGTTCGCCGAGTTCTACAACGGCAGCCAGCAGGCCAAGAACAAATACGACCAGCGCCTGAAGGCCGCGTTCGGAAAGTAGGGCTTGCGCACCCCAACGCCGTTCCGAGACTTTGCCAGGTACGCAAAGAGCCGGGCCGCCAAGAAAGGCATGGGCTTCGACTTGACCGCCTCGGCCCTCCGGGACCTTTGGCTCGAGCAGCAGGGACACTGCTTCTGGACCGGGCTGCCGATCGACTTCGACTACGGCCAGGCCCGGCACCCGATGCGCCCCTCCGTTGACCGGCTGAACCCCAGCGAGGGCTACACACTTGAGAACGTAGTTTGGGCTTCGAACTTTGCGAACCGAGCGCGCGGCGACTTGTCGCCGCAGGCCTTCGCCGAGCTCATGTGCGCCCTGGGATTCCCTTCCAAGGTCGACGACCCTAGACTCCGCGGCCGGAAGCATCGCCAATTGGAGCAACAAGAAAAATGAAAAAAGCTCTCCAGCTCACCGCAATCGCCGCGGCGGCCGTTATGGCCCTCGCACCTTTCCTCGTCATCCTGTGCGCGAGGCAGCCATGAACCTATTCGAAGGCCGCCGCGCCCACACACCTCTGACCGAGTGCAAGGTTCCCCCGGAAGGCTGGCGCTGCACGCGCGGCCACGGCCACGACGGACCGTGCGCCGCGTGGCCGGCCCTGTCCCCCGACTTCACCGTGAAGGTGGACGCGAACGGCTGCGTCAGCGGGTTGAGTATCACCAAGGGAGAGGAATTCGTCGACGTCTATCCGAGTCACCTATTTGTCGGATTCAACCAGGTCGTTCAGAAGGGCCACGTCACCACCGGCGTGCCGCCCGAGCGCGTCGCCGCGCTGTGGCAGGAGCACTACATGCAGCCGCAGGCCTTCGCGCAGGCAGTGCTCGCGGAAGCGGGGATTCGATGATGCCAGCACTCGTTCTTGGCGCGCTGTACGTGTCCGAGGGCTGGTACTCGTCCTGGGCGTGCCGCCGGCGCAGGAATGACAGGCTCCACCACCGAGCGCGCGCCGCGGTGGTGTTCGATCGAGTACTCAACCAGGAATGGGGCCGATCAACCCAGCCCGTCGAAGGGGTGCGCTGATGTGGCTCCTCCTCCCCGAGATCTGCATGCAGGCCTGGTTTGACCTGTTCGGCATGCGCCGGCCCGCTGCGCCGCCGAAGGATCCGCAATGATGTTCGCCGCCGCCAAGGTCTACCTGGTCGGCGGCGTGATCGCCGCGCTGGCGGCTGCGGCCGGCGTTCAGACCCTGCGCCTGGCCGGCGCCCACACGCAGCTGGAGCGGCAACGCGCCGCTGCCGCACAGCTCGAGGCCGACCGCGCGCGCGTGGCGCTGACCGACGCACTGCGCACCTCAGAAAAGATGGCCGCGTTCGCGGCCGCACAACAAGGGATTTCCGATGCTCTCTCGAAAGAAACCGCTGCTCGCGTTGCTGCTGAGCGCAGCAATGGCCAGCTGTCTGCCGGGCTGCGCGACGCCTACGCCGCAGCCGCCCGTCGTCGGCCAGAAGCCAAAGCCAGCTGCCCCGACAACGGCGATGTCGGCGATCGATCCCAGGCCCTCGACGGACTTTTTGCAGAAGCAGGAGAGCTACTTGCTCGATCTGCAGACCTTTCGGAAGAAGCTCGCAGCATCGTTCAGCGACGAGACTCCGAAGTCAAAGCCCTGACGGGCGAGAACAAGGCGCTGCGCGCGCTGATGGACGAGTAGGGGGTGTCGTGGGCTACCTGGTTCGGCGCAGCACCAACGCACTGCTGCTCACCCAGCTGCAGGTCGAGTGCCTGCCGGGCGATGATCCGATCACCGTAGAGGACCACGACCAGTGGTGGGTGGTCTGGCTTGACAAGCAGCCCGTTGGGTTCGCGGCGCTGCGGCCCTGCCAAGGCCATCCGACCATGGGGTACCTCGCGCGCGCGGGCGTCGCGCCGGAGCACCGAGGCCGCGGCTTGCAGCGGCGGCTCATCAAGGTTCGCGAGAACGCTGGCCGCCGGCGCGGCATGGCGGTGATGGTGACGGACACGCACCTCACGAACCACGCCAGCTCAAACAACCTGATACGGTGCGGCTACAGGCTCTACGAGCCCGGCGGCCGGTGGGCCTTCGGCGACGGCCTGTACTGGCTGAAGCACCTCTGAATTTAGTATAGGTTTTGGTGTAGGTTTTCGGGCAGAAAGCTACACTTCCCTCGGGGGAGAAGTTCTACCATTGAACTACACCCGCAGCAGGCGCGGATTGTACCAACGTACTCGCCGCCATCCCCGTCGGCATGATCAGTGCGGTGCTCATCGCGCACCCATGCGCTGATCGATAGAACCGATCGGCAACGAGGCCCGCGCACGTCGGCTCGGCTTCAGGCCGGGCTGCGGCGAGCCCGAACGCTCAAACGACCCCTTGCGCCAGCATCGCGTCCGCAACCTTGACGAAGCCCGCGATGTTCGCGCCATCCACGTAGTTGACGGTCCCGTCGGCCCGCGACCCATGCTGCACGCAGGTCTGGTGGATGCCCACCATGATGTCGTGCAGGCGGCGGTCGACTTCCTCGCGCGGCCATGAAATGCGCATCGCGTTCTGGCTCATCTCCAGCCCCGAGGTCGCCACGCCGCCGGCGTTGCTGGCCTTGCCCGGTGCGTAGAGCACGCCGGCATCCTGCAGCCGCTTGATCGCGTCCATCGTCGTCGGCATGTTGGCCCCTTCGGCGACGCACTTCACGCCGTTCGCCACCAGCATGGCCGCGTCGTCCGTACCCAGTTCGTTCTGCGTGGCGCAGGGCAGGGCGACATCGACGGGCACGATCCACGGCTTGGCGCCTGCCCTGAAGTTGGTCTTGGTGCGATCTGCATAGTCGCTCACCCGGCCATAGAGGTGGTTCTTGACTTCCATCAGCTCGGCCAGCTTTTCGGGGGTGAAGCCGTCCTCGTCGATCACGGTGCCGCTGGAGTCCGACACAGTCACCACCTTCGCGCCCATCGCCATGGCCTTCTGCACTGCGTACTGCGCGACATTGCCGGAGCCCGAGACGCTGACGCGCAGCCCCTCGAAGCTGCGACCGGCGCGCTTGAGCATCTCTTGCGCGAAGTACACCGTGCCGTAGCCCGTGGCCTCCGGACGGATGAGCGAGCCGCCGAAACTCAGGCCCTTGCCGGTGAACACGCAGTCGGCCCGGTTGCTGAGCTTCTTCATCATGCCGGCCATGAAGCCGACCTCGCGGCCGCCCACGCCGATGTCGCCGGCCGGCACGTCGGTGTCGCTGCCCACGTGACGGAACAGTTCGGTTACCAGCGCCTGGCAGAAGCGCATGACCTCGCCGGGGCTCTTGCCCTTCGGATCGAAGTCCGAGCCGCCCTTGCCGCCACCCATGGGCAGCGTGGTCAGCGCGTTCTTCAGCGTCTGTTCGAACGCGAGGAACTTGAGGATCGACAGGTTGACCGACGGATGGAAACGCATGCCGCCCTTGTAGGGCCCCACCGCCGAGCTGTGCTGGATGCGGTAGCCGCGGTTGACCTGGACGTCACCGTGGTCGTTGGTCCACGCGATCCGGAACATGACGATGCGCTCGGGTTCGACCAGCCGCTCCAGCAAGCCATGCTCCGCGTACTTGGGGTGGGCCGCAATGAAGGGCCAGAGACTCTCCATGACTTCTGCGACCGCCTGCAGGAACTCCGGCTGTCCCGGATTGCAGCTGCCGACATGATCGAGGAAGTCATGTACCGAGGCGTGTCTCATCTGCTCACTGCTCCTTGCGAATTCAATTCAAACGCATATTGTGCGTCCGTCGCTCGCGCCGGTGCCTCGAGGCACGACATCCCGTCATCCGTTCCAAGGTAGACCCGACTGCCCGCGCCGCGAGCGCCGCGGACGCGCTCAGCGCAGAAACACCCGCGTCATGAACTGCTCGATGGGGAACTGCACCGCCGCCTCGACCCGCCGCGGCAGTTCCAACGGGCGCATCAGCATCTTGAGCGCGGTCCCCGGGCTGATGTTGCGGCCCACCGTCCGGCCCATGCGGCTGCTCATCTCGCGCAGGTAGCGCGCGTCCTCGGCGCGTTCCGGCGCACGGGCCTTCGCAATGTGGCGGATGGCGCAATCGGCGTCCTCGCTCCTGAGCTCCCAGGTGCGCCGCGCCAGCGTACGCATGACACGGGTGCGGCCCAGCCCTTCTTGCTCGCGGTAGCGGCGGAAGAAGCGAAAGAACTGCTTGTAGTGGCTGACTTCGTCGTTGGCGATGTGGGTCGCGAGGTCGCGGAAGACCGGCTCGCGCGTGCCGCGGGCGAGTGCCCGGTAGTAGGTGGCGGTGCCGGTCTCGACCACGCAGCGCGCCGACATCTCCAGGCCGCGGGTGGGCGCCAGCAGTTCCACCTTGCAGTAGGTGGAGTACTCCTCGAGGAAGCCGCGGAAGGCAGACTCCCAGTCGAACTCCGGCCACACATGCTGCACATAGGCGCGCAGTGCCCTGCCGTGCTGCAGTTCCTCGGCTTCCCAGTGCTCGCGCAGCCAGGTGGTGACCTCGTCGTCGCCCGCGAACAGGTCGACCAGGTTGCGGGTGTACAGGTCGGAGCCGCTCTCGACGAACGAGGCCGAGCAGGCGAGGTAAAAATGGGTCTCGTCCGAGCGCACGCGGTCGAGCGCAATGGACGAGAAATCCAGGTCGGAGATTTTCCAGCGTGGGGGGTTGCAGGCCGGCATGGCGACACCTTACAACCACCGCGACCACGTTCTCACTTCCTGCCTGCCGATGCCACAGATGCCGCAGGGCATAGCGGCCCCGGTTCAGCACCGCGAGGGATACATGGCCGCAAGGGCGGCAAGGGCAGGGCCAAACCTATAATCCACGGCTCAGCAGATCAATGGTCAGGTGGGTTCGATGCAGGGGCTGCCCGCAGCCGGCCGCCTCTCCCAGAACTCCAATCCCAAGATGAGCCAGCCCACCTTCAGCGTCGCGGACATCCGCAAGTCCTTCCTCGACTTCTTCGCCTCCAAGGGTCATACCGTGGTGCCGTCGAGCTCGCTGGTGCCGGGCAACGATCCGACCCTGATGTTCACCAACTCCGGCATGGTGCAGTTCAAGGACGTGTTCCTCGGCACCGACAAGCGCCCCTACGTCCGCGCGGCCTCGGTGCAGGCCTGCCTGCGGGCCGGCGGCAAGCACAACGACCTGGAGAACGTGGGCTACACCGCTCGGCACCACACCTTCTTCGAGATGCTGGGCAACTGGAGCTTTGGCGATTACTTCAAGCGCGAATCGCTGAGCTGGGCGTTCGAATTGCTGACGCAGGTCTACAAGCTGCCGGCCGAGCGCCTCTGGGCCACGGTCTACCAGGAGGATGACGAGGCGCACGACATTTGGACCAAGGTCATCGGCCTGCCGCCGGAGCGCGTGGTGCGCATCGGCGACAACAAGGGCGGACGCTACATGTCCGACAACTTCTGGATGATGGCCGACACCGGCCCCTGCGGCCCGTGCTCCGAGATCTTCTACGACCACGGCCCCGGGATCGCGGGCGGCCCGCCCGGCTCGCCCGATGAAGACGGCGATCGCTACATCGAGATCTGGAACAACGTGTTCATGCAGTTCGACATGCAGCCCGACGGCAGCGTCAAGCCGCTGCCCGCCCCCTGCGTCGACACCGGCATGGGCCTGGAGCGCCTGGCCGCGATCCTGCAGCACGTGCACAGCAACTACGAAATCGACCTGTTCGACCGGCTGGTCAAGGCCGCTTCGCGCGAGACCGGCGAGAAGGACCTCGGCAACAAGAGCCTGCGCGTGATCGCCGACCACATCCGCGCGACCGCCTTCCTGGTGGCCGACGGCGTGATCCCCTCCAACGAAGGCCGCGGCTACGTACAGCGCCGCATCGTGCGGCGTGCCATCCGCCACGGTTACAAGCTGGGGCAGAAGAAGCCCTTCTTCCACAAGCTGGTGCCCGACCTCGTGGCGCTCATGGGCGAGGCCTACCCCAAGCTGGTGGCCGACGAACAGCGCATCACCGAGACGCTGAAGGCCGAGGAAGAGCGCTTCTTCGAGACGCTCGCCAATGGCATGGAGATCCTGGATGCCGCCCTGGCCGGCGGCGCCAAGGTGCTGCCCGGCGACGTGGCGTTCAAGCTGCACGACACCTACGGCTTTCCGCTGGACCTGTCGGCCGACGTCTGCCGCGAGCGCGGCGTCGAGGTCGATGCCGCCGGCTTCGATGCCGCGATGGAAAAGCAGAAGGCCGCCGGCCGCGCTGCCGGCAAGTTCAAGATGGACCGTGCCGTCGAGTACGCAGGCGGGGCCAATGCCTTCACCGGGTACGAGCACCTGGAGGAACAGGCCCGCGTGCTGGCGCTCTACGTCGAAGGCGCGCCGGTGCAGGAACTGAAAGAAGGCCAGCCCGGCATCGTGGTGCTCGACACCACGCCCTTCTATGCGGAGAGCGGCGGCCAGGTCGGCGACCAGGGCGTGCTGGTGGCCGAAGGCCTGCAGTTCGGCGTCGACGACACGCAGAAGATCAAGGCCGACGTCTTCGGGCACCACGGCACGCAGACGCAGGGCACGCTGAAGGTCGGCGACACGGTCACGGCCCGCGTCGACACGTCCCTGCGCGCCGCCACCATGCGCAACCACAGCGTGACCCACCTGATGCACAAGGCGCTGCGCGAGGTGCTCGGCGGGCACGTGCAGCAGAAGGGTTCCCTGGTCGATGCCGACAAGACCCGCTTCGACTTCGCGCACAACGCGCCGGTCACGGCAGCGCAGGTGCTCGAGATCGAGCGCCGCGTCAACGCCGAGATCCTGGCGAACCAGGCCACGCAGGCGCGCGTGATGGACATGGAGGCGGCCCAGAAGACCGGCGCCGTCATGCTCTTCGGCGAGAAGTACGGCGAGACCGTGCGCGTGCTCGACATCGGCACCAGCCGCGAGCTGTGCGGCGGCACGCACGTGGCGCGCACCGGTGACATCGGCCTTTTCAAGATCGTGAGCGAAGGCGGCGTGGCGGCCGGCGTGCGCCGCATCGAGGCGGTGACCGGCGCGAATGCGCTGGCGTACCTGCAGGGCCTCGAGGCCACGGTCAACAGCGTCGCGGCCACGCTCAAGACGCCGGTGCCCGAGGTGCAGCCACGCCTGGTGCAGGTCCTGGAGCAAGTGCGTGCGCTCGAGCGCGAGGTCGGCGCGCTCAAGGGCAAGCTGGCGTCCTCGAAGGGCGACGAGCTGCTGGCGCAGGCCGTCGAGGTCAAGGGCATCAAGGTGCTGTCCGCCAAGCTCGACGGCGCCGATGCCAGGACGCTGCGCGACACCATGGACAAGCTCAAGGACAAGCTCAAGACCGCGGCCATCGTGCTGGCGGCGGTGGATGGCGACAAGGTGCAGATCGCGGCCGGCGTCACCGCCGACAGCGTGGGCAAGGTCAAGGCCGGCGAGCTGGTCAACTTCGTGGCGCAGCAGGTGGGCGGCAAGGGCGGCGGCAAGGCCGACATGGCAATGGCCGGCGGCACCGATGCGGCCGGACTTCCCAAGGCGCTCGCCTCTGTGCAGGACTGGGTCGCGCAACGGGTCTGAACACCTGCCACAGCCGCGCCCGTCCGTGCCATAGTCGCGCGGATGCAAGGGGCTCTCCGGATCGCTTTCCACTTTCTCGCGCCGCCATGGGCGGCCGCTTCCGAACATGGCTGAAGTTCCGCCCGTCGACGTGCTGGTGATGGGGGCAGGCGCCATCGGATGCTACGTTGGCGGCAGCCTGGCGTCCGAGGGCGTTCGGGTGTTCTTCGTCGGCCGCCCCCGTGTGCTCGAGGCGTTGGAGCGGCACGGCCTGCGCGTCAGCGACCTGGACGGCGGCGAACGCTACGTGCCGCCCGGCAGCCTGCGCGCAGCCGAGCGAATTCCGCGCGGCGTGCACCCGGGCCTGGTGCTGCTGACAGTGAAGAGCAGCGACACTGCGGCAGCCGCGGCCGAGCTGGGCGAGGTGCTGCCGCCGGGCACGCCCGTGGTCTCGCTGCAGAACGGCATCTCGAACGCCGCCACGGCGGCGCGGGTGGCGCCCGGCTTGCGGGTGCTTGCGGGCATGGTGCCGTACAACGTCGCGGAGATCGATCGCGGCGCGTTTCACAGGGGCACGACCGGCCGCCTGGCCGTGCAGGACCATGCGCTGCTGCGGCCCTGGCTGGCCGTGTTCGACAGCGCCGGCGTGCCGATCGACCGCCACGCCAACATGCTGCCGGTGCAGTGGGGCAAGCTCCTGCTCAATCTCAACAACCCGGTCAACGCGTTGTCGGGGCTGCCGCTGCGCCAGCAGCTGATGGACCGCGGCTACCGCCGCTGCCTTGCGGCCCTGATGGACGAGGCGCTGGAGGCACTTGCGTGGGCCCACATCAAGCCAGCGCAACTTGCGGCCGTGTCGCCGCGCCGGATGCCCACGATCCTGCGCTTGCCCGATCCGCTGTTCAAGGTGATCGCGGCGCGCATGCTGCGCATCGACGACAAGGCGCGCTCCAGCATGGCGGACGATCTGGCGCTGGGCCGCCGCACCGAGATCAACGAGCTGTGCGGCGAGGTGGTGCGGCTCGCGCGTTCCAACGGCGCCCGCGCGCCGCTGAGCGCCAAGATGGTGGCGCTGATCGAAGCGTGGCCCGCCCGGCCGCAGCCGCTCTCGGCGCAGGAACTGCTGTCGGCGCTCGGGCTGGGGTAGGGCAGGGAACCCCTTCGAAACAAGGCAAAGCTGCATGAATGTCCTGATCCTCGGCAGCGGCGTCATCGGCACCACGGTCGCCTACTACCTTGCGAAGGACGGCCACGAGGTCACGGTGCTGGAGCGCCAGGACGGCCCGGCACTGGAGACCAGCTACGCCAATGCGGGCGAGGTCTCGCCCGGGTACTCGGCGCCCTGGGCCGGGCCCGGCGTGCCGGCGAAGGCTGTCAAATGGCTGCTGATGCGCCACAGCCCGCTGGTGATCCGGCCCATGCTCGATCCCGCCATGTGGCGCTGGGGCATCGCGCTGCTGCGCAACTGCACGCAGGCGCGCTATGAGATCAACAAGAGCCGGATGGTGCGGCTGGCCGAGTACAGCCGCGATTGCCTGCGGCAACTGCGCGCCGAGACGGGCATCCGCTACGACGAGCGTTCGCTGGGCACGCTGCAGCTGTTCCGCACGCAGGAGCAGCTCGACGGCACGGCCAAGGACATCGAGATCCTCAAGGCCTATGGCGTGCCCTACCAACTGCTCGACCGCGAGGGCTGCGTGCAGTACGAGCCGGCGCTGGCCGTCGTGCGGCACAAGTTCGTGGGCGGGCTGCGCCTCCCGGACGACGAGACCGGCGACTGCTTCAAGTTCACCCAGGGCCTGGCGCGGCTGGCCGAGGCCGCCGGAGTGCGCTTCCGGTTCGGCGTGACCATCACCGACGTGGCGCGCAGTGCCGAGGGCGTCGTCGCGGTCCATACCGATGCCGGCCCCTTCCATGCCGACCGCTATGTGGTCGCGCTGGGCAGCCATTCGCCGCTTCTCCTGAGACCGCTGGGCATCCGCATGCCGGTGTATCCCGTCAAGGGCTTCTCGATCACGCTGCCGATCACCGATGCCGCCATGGCGCCGGAGTCGACGGTGATGGACGAGACCTTCAAGGTCGCGGTGACGCGCCTGGGCGCGCGCATTCGTGCCGGCGGCACGGCGCAGCTCTCGGGCTATGACCTGCGCCTGAACGACCGGCGGCGCGACACCCTCGAGCATGTGGTCACCGACCTGTTCCCGGAAGGCGGGAGCGTCGAAGGGGCGGAGTTCTGGACCGGCCTGCGCCCGATGACGCCCGACGGCACGCCGCTGCTGGGCGCGACGCAGATTCCCGGCCTGCTGCTGGCGACCGGGCACGGCACCCTGGGCTGGACCATGGCGGCGGGCACCGGGAGGGTCATGGCCGACCTGATCGCGGGCCGTTCACCCGAGATCGACATGGAAGGCCTGGGCCTCGAACGCTATGCCTGAAAAGCCTGACGCACCTGCCGGCGCCACGCCCGCGTCTCCCTTGACCTCTTGTTTGATCCGGTTGACATAGATCGGTAGAATCAGGTCAAACGGATCAAACCAAGACGTCCATGAGCACATCCGATCTCACCGCCAAGTTGCACGGCGACCTGCTGTCGCTGGAGCCCTATACCTCCGCGCGGGCCGCCCGAAAGACCAGCGCACGCAAGTTCCTGCTGGAGATCAAGGACGAGGCGATCTCGAAGGTGCTGCTGGCCTCGTTCCCGATGCTCGAACGCGCCTTGCTCGAAAAGACGGCGCAGGCCCGCGAGCGCCGCATCGAGGCCGTGGTCGACTTCATGGCGGGGCAGATGGTGCAGCCCAGCGAAATCGACAGGGAGATGGCCCAGCGGCTCGCCCGGCGGCATGCCCGCGTGCTGAACGATTTCGGGTACTTCACGGCCGAGCAGCTGGCCGACGCCAACCGCTCGCAGGCCAGCAGCCGCAGTGCCTTGGTGGACAACTGGCGCAAGCGGCGCCAGGTATTCGCGGTGCCGCATCCCGACAAGAGCGCGCGCGAGCGCGACGTCTATCCCGCCTTCCAGTTCGAGGACCACAAGCCGATCAAGGCGGTGCAGGCCGTGCTGGAAGCCTTCGGCGACCGCCGGGCGCCCTGGAAGCTCGCGCTGTGGTTCACCTCGAACAACGGCTGGTTGCCCGACAGTGCGCGGCCGGTCGATCTCCTGGCATCGAATCCGCAAGCTGTCATCGAGGCGGCACGCCGCGATGCGGAAGGGAGCGCGGCTTGAGTTGCCGCGCACCGGCGCCGCTTCTCGACCCTCTCTTCGATCGCTGGCCGGCCGGCGCGCTGATCCACGTCATCCACGACACGGCCTTTGCCCCGGAGAGCTTCAATCCCGGCATCGATGGCGCCGGCACGCTGTGCAAGTCCACCCGCTTCGCGCCCATCCGCGACGCCAAGGGCCGGGTCGTGCCCTACCTCTACGGCGGTGCGACCTTGGACTGTGCGATCTTCGAGACGGTCTTCCACGACGTGCCGATCGACGCACCCGACAAGTTCGTCGCCCTCGACGATTTCGCGCACCGCGGCCACGGCCAGCTCGTGCCCAACCGCGAACTCCTGCTGGTGGACCTGACGAGCGAAGGGCTGCACCGCCTGAAGGTCCCCAAGGAAGAGCTCATCGCCAGCCCGGCACGCGACTACGTGGACACGGCCAGATGGGCCGAGGCATTGCACCGCCAGTGCAAGGACGCCGATGGGCTGGTCTGGATGTCGCGCCAGCGCGATCGCGACAGGGCGATGCTGCTGTTCGGCGACCGTGTGAAGGGCGTTCTTTCCGGGACGCGCATCGGCGGGCCGTTGGCTCGCAACGATGCGCTGCGCCAGGCCATCCTGGCCGCAGCGCTGCGTGCCGGCATCGATGCGTCCTGACGTTCAGGGCTTGGCCGCTGCCGGCTCCAGCCCGCTCTCGATGACCGGCGCTGCCTGCGGCGGATTGAAGTAGCCGATCCACCGCCCGCCGCCTCGGGCTGGCGTGCAGTGCTCGACGCGCCTGAACCTGGCGCTCAGCCGGGTGTCTTCGGGAAATGATCCCACCCATCCACGCAGGCCTAGCTGCCGGTTCGCGTTCACGCGGGCGTGGGCAAACGCGTTCGGACCAGGGTTTATGGCTAGACAACCTGAGCCTTTCAGGATTATTCTTCGCCTGTCCGTTCCATTAATAAATCAACGTTTTACTAATGGAACAAAAACCCACTCACCCAGTCCACGGATCGACACCACGATGATGAAGCCCACCCGTCGCCAGGCGCTCGCGCTGGCCGTTTCCATTGCCGCCGCCAGCGCCGCTTTCCCCACGTGGGCGCAAGGCTATCCGGCCAAGCCGATCACCCTCGTGGTTGCCTACCCGGCCGGTGGCGACACCGACGCGCTCGCGCGCCTCTTCGCCGAAAAGCTGGCCACGCGTACGGGCCAGCCGGTGGTGGTGGACAACCGGCCCGGTGCCAGCGGCGTGATCGGCAGCAGCTTCGTCGCCAAGGCCCCGGCCGACGGCTACACGCTGCTGCTGGCCCCCAGCACCTTCTCGATCGCGCAACTGGTGCTCAAGACCGGCGGCAGCTCCAGCTACGACGTGCTCAACGGCTTCACCCCCATCATCGAGACCGGCACGCTGCCGCTGTTCCTGGTGGCGGGTTCGGGCGCCGGCCTGAAGAGCTTGAAGGACGTGCAGGCCAAGGGCCAGTCGCTCTCCTATGCCAGCCCGGGCAGCGGTTCGCCGATGCACATCCTGGGTGAGATGGTCAACAAGGCCGCGGGCATGAGCCTCGGCCACGTGCCCTACAAAGGCGTGGCCCCCGCGGTCAACGACGTGCTGGGCGGCCATGTGCCGCTGACCTACATCACCTACGGCCCGATCGCGCCCCACCTGGCCGCCGGCAAGATGCTGCCGCTCGCCGTCGCCGACCGCGCCCGCTCGGCACTCGCACCCAGCGTGCCCACGTTTGCGGAACTGGGCTACAAGAACGTCGAAGTGACGGCCTGGCATGGCTTGTTCGGTCCCAAGGGACTGCCGCCCGAGATCGTGAAGACGCTGAACGGCCACATGAACGAGATCCTCAAGATGCCCGACGTGGTGTCGAAGATGGCGGTCCTGGGCGCCTTGCCGCTGGGCGGCGCGCCGGACGTGCTGGCAAAGACCAACGCCGCCGACTTCGAGCGCTTCGGAAAGATCATCAAAGAACTCGGCATTCAAGCGGATTGAGGCAGGCATGACCGACATCAAGGCCATCCCCGATCCCGACAGCCTGCAGAGCCTGCTGGCCGAGCTGCCGGCCAACCTGCTCGCCGGACGCCGAGTGCTGGTGACCGGCGCCGCGCGCGGTCTCGGGCTGGCGTTCGCCAAATGCATTGCCGCCGCGGGTGCGTCCGTGGTGCTGGCCGATATTCTTTCGGATCTCGCACAGACCGAGGCCCAGGCCCTGCGCGATGCCGGCTTCAAGGCGCATGCGCTGGCGCTGGACCTGTGCGACCCGGGCTCGATCGAGGCCGGCGCCGCCGCCGCGGTGCGGGCGCTCGGCGGCCTCGACGGCCTGGTCAACAACGCCGCAATCACGAACTCGGGCGGCCGCGACGCCCATGCGCTGGACATCGAGACGTGGGACCGCGTGATGGACGTCAACGTGCGCGGCACCTGGCTCATGAGCCGCGCCTGCCAACCGGCGCTTGCACAGGGCGGCCGCGGCGCGATCGTCAACCTCGCGTCGGACACCGCACTCTGGGGCGCACCCAAGCTGCTGGCCTACGCATCGAGCAAAGGCGCCGTGATCTCGATGACCCGCTCGCTCGCCCGCGAGTGGGGGGAGGCCGGCATCACCGTCAACGCCGTCGCGCCGGGGCTCACGCTGGTCGAGGCCACCGAATACGTGCCGCTGGCGCGCCACCAGAAGTACCTCGAGGGCCGCGCCCTCCCGCGCGAACAGCAGGCGGTGGACGTCTGCGGCGCGGTACTGTTTTCCCTCTCCGGCCTGGCGCGCTTCGTGACCGGCCAACTGCTTGCCGTCAACGGCGGCTTCGTCATGCACTGATTTCCCCAAGGAGTTTTCGATGAGCGATTTGTCCGAGCAAAAGAAATTCGACGACAGCAAGGTGGGCGAGACCCTGCGCCGCCCCGAAGGCGCGAGCCTCGAAGCGTGGATGAACACCCGCATTGCCCGCTACTCGACACGCAAGTACGACTGGGATGCGCTGAAGTTCCAGGCTGATTTCGACCCCAAGTTCCGCCGCGCGCAGATGCGCTACGTGGGAACCGGCGGCACCGGCGTGGCGAGCGACGTCAATACGATCCCCGCCGAGAGCTTCACCTTCTCGACCATGGTGATCCCGGCCGGCCACGAAGGCCCGCCGCACCTGCACGTCGATGTGGAAGAAGTCTTCTTCCTGCTGCGCGGGAAACTCAAGGTGGTGCTGACCACGCCCGAGGGCGAGCGCTACGAGACCGTGCTGACCGACCGCGACCTGATCTCCGTGCCTCCGGGCGTGTACCGCGAAGAGATCAACATCGGCGACGAAGACGCGCTGATGTGCGTGATGCTCGGCGCGAAGAAGCCGGTGACGCCGACGTACCCCGCCGACCATCCCCTGGCCAAGATCAAGCGTTGACCGTGCAGGACCACGCAGCATGAGCGATTCGACCGTGACCGATGTCCAGCGCCTGCCGGTCAACGAACTGGCGCGCCTCGAAGCACGCTTTCCGGCGCGCAGCGTGCCGGTGCAGGGCGGCGCCTTCGTCTCGGTGCGCGAATGCGGAGTGGGCCCGGCCATCGTGTGCCTGCATGGCATCGGCTCGGGCTCGGCCTCGTGGCTGGACACGGCCCTGCTGCTCGAAAGCGAGGCGCGCCTGATCGCCTGGGATGCGCCTGGCTACGGCGAGTCGACGCCGCTGGCCGCCCAGGCGCCCACCGCGCACGCGTACGCGCAGCGGCTGCACGGGCTGCTCGATGCACTCGACGTTCGGTCCTGCGTGCTGGTCGGTCATTCGCTCGGCGCGCTGATGGCCGCATCCGCGGCGCGTGAAGGCTCGCCGCTGGCGCCGCGCATCTCGAACTTGCTGCTGATCAGCCCCGCCGCCGGCTACGGTGCGGCGAGCCGCGCGCAGGCGCAGGCCCGCGTGCGCGCCGAACGCCTCGGCACGCTCGATGCGCTGGGCATCGCCGGCATGGCCGCCGAGCGCTCGGGCCGGCTGGTCTCCGACCACGCGAGCGAGACCGCACGCCAATGGGTGCGCTGGAACATGGCACGCCTGCACGCCACAGGCTACCGCCAGGCCGTGGATTTGCTGTGCGGTGCCGACCTGATGGCCGACCTGCCGCCTGCCGTGCCGGTGCGCGTGGCCTGCGGCGCGCTGGACGTGGTCACCACGCCCGACGCTTGCGCCGAAGTGGCGAAGCGATGCGGAGTGCCACTCGAACTGCTGCCCGAAGCAGGCCATGCCTGCTATGTGGAACGACCCGCCGCCGTGGCTGCGCTGCTGCGCCAGGCGCTCGCCGCCTGAACAACCGAAACAAGAACGAGAGACCATGAGCAACGACCTGATCGAAGAGGGCGCCGAGCGCTACAACGTGCCTGCCCTGGAACGCGGGCTGCGCATGCTGTGCGAATTCAGCCGCGAGAGCCGCACCTTGTCGGCGCCCGAGCTGGCGCGCCGCTTCGACCTGCCGCGCTCCACCGTGTTCCGCCTGCTCAGCACGCTGGAGAACATGGGCTTCCTGGAGCGCGCCGAAGGCGGACGCGACTACCGCCTGGGCCTGGCCGTGCTACGCCTGGGCTTCGAGTACCTCGCTTCGCTGGAGCTCACGCAGCTGGGCACGCCGCTGCTCAATCGCCTGTGCGAGGAGCTGCGCACGCCCTGCAACCTGGTGGTCCGCGACGGCCGCTCCATCGTCTACGTGGCCAAGGTCGCGCCACCCACGCCCTTTGCGAGCTCGGTCAGCGTCGGCACGCGCCTGCCGGCCCATGCGACCGTGCTGGGCCGCATCCTGCTGGAAGACCTGACGCTGCCGCAACTGCGCGCACTCTATCCGGAAGACAAGCTCGAGACCTTCTCGCCGAGCACGCCCAAGACCGTCAACGAGCTCTTCGACATGGTCCAGGCCGACCGCGAGCGCGGCTACGTGCTGGGCGAGGGCTTCTTCGAGTCGAACATTTCCACCATTGCCGCGCCGGTGCGCGACCACAGCGGCCACATCGCCGCCGCGCTGGGTGCGACCATCACCTCGGGCCACATCGACGAGAACCGGATGGACGAGATGGTGCGCCGCGTGCGTGAGACGGCGGACGAGATCTCGGGCCTGCTGAACTACGCACCCGCCAGCAAGGCCAAGGTGGTTCCGCTGCGCAGCGCCTGAGGGCGACGACATGACTGCACCCACTTCTTCTTCCTTCTTCGCCGCAGACGCGCTGGCCGGCCGCGTGGCCGTGGTGACCGGCGGCTCGTCGGGCATCGGCCTTGCGACCGTCGAAGCCCTGCTCGGCTGTGGCGCCGCGGTGGCGCTGTGCGGCCGCAATGCAGAGCGGCTGGACCGCGCGGTGGCGGGCCTGCGGGAAGCACGCCCCGATGCCAGGCTCTTCGCGCAGACCTGCGACGTGCTGGACCCCTCGTCGGTGATGGCCTTCGCCGCGGCCAGCGAGGCGGCGCTCGGCCCGGCCTCGATGCTCGTCAACAACGCCGGGCAGGGACGCGTTTCCACCTTCTCCGACACGACGGATGCGGCCTGGACCGAGGAGCTGCACCTCAAGTTCTTCTCCGTCATCCATCCCACCCGCGCATTCCTGCCTCAGCTCGCGGCACAGCGCGCCGTGTGGGGGGATGCCGCCATCGTCTGCGCCAACTCGCTGCTCGCGCGCCAGCCCGAGCCGCACATGGTCGCGACCTCGGCCGCCCGCGCAGGCCTGCTCAACCTGGTGCGCTCCATGGCCACCGAGTTCGCGCCGCAGGGCGTGCGCGTCAACGGCATCCTGATCGGCCTGGTCGAGTCGGGCCAGTGGCGCCGCCGCTTCGAGGCGCGCGAAGACAAGTCGCTCGAGTGGTCCGCCTGGAGCGGCCAACTCGCGCACAGCAAACACATCCCGCTGGGTCGCCTGGGACTTCCGGCCGAAGCCGCACGCGCGATTCTTTTCCTGGCATCGCCCCTCGCGTCGTACACGACGGGCAGCCACATCGACATTTCCGGAGGCCTGTCCCGCCATGCATAACCCATCCATCCCCGCGCAGGTCACGGTCGGCGCCGTGGTCGCCGCCTTCCTCGAGCAGTGCAACGTCAAGGCCGCCTTCGGCGTGATCTCGATCCACAACATGCCGATCCTGGACGCCTTCGCGCAGCGCGGGCAGATCCGCTTCATCTCCGCGCGCGGCGAGGCCGGCGCGGGCAACATGGCCGACGCCTACGCACGCTCCACGGCCAGCCTGGGCGTGTGCGTGACCAGCACCGGCCCGGCTGCAGGCAACATCGCCGGCAGCATGGTGGAAGCCCTCACCGCCGGGGCCCCCGTGTTGCACATCACCGGCCAGATCGAGACGCCTTACCTGGACAAGGGCATGTCCTATATCCACGAGGCCCCGGATCAGCTCGCCATGCTCAAGGCGGTCTCCAAGGCCGCCTTCCGCGTGCGCAGCGTCGACAACGTGCTCGGCACGCTCAAGCGGGCGGTGCAGGTCGCGCTGACCGCGCCCACCGGCCCGGTCAGCGTGGAGATCCCGATCGACATCCAGTCGGCACTGACCACGATGCCGGCCGACCTCTCGCCGCTGCCCATCGAGGCACCCGTGCCTTCGAAGGCCGGGCTCGACGCGCTGGCCGAACGCCTCGCGGCGGCCAGGCGCCCGATACTGTGGGTTGGTGGCGGAGCACGCCGCGCCGGGGCCGCGATCCAGCGCCTGCAGAAGCTCGGCTTCGGCGTCGTGACCACCACCCAGGGCCGCGGCATCGTGCCCGAGGACGACCCGGGCTCGCTCGGCGCCTACAACATCCAGAAGCCCGTCGAGGCCTTCTACCAGACCTGCGACGCGATGCTGGTGGTCGGCTCGCGCCTGCGCGGCAACGAGACGCTCAAGTACGAGCTGAAGCTGCCGCGCCCGCTGTACCGCATCGATGCCGACGCGGCCGCCGAAGGCCGCTGCTATGCGACCGACGCCTTCGTCTGCGGCGATGCGGCGCTCGCGCTCGAAGGGCTGGCCGACCGCCTCGAAGCGCTGCAGTACAAGGCTGACGCGGCGCTGCTCGCCGACTTGCGCGCCGCCCACGAGCAAGCGGTCGCCACGCTGCGCGATGGCCTCGGCCCCTACGCCGAACTCGTGCGCCAGATCCAGTCCGTGGCCGGACGCAACTTCAACTGGGTGCGCGACGTGACGGTCTCCAACAGCACCTGGGGCAACCGCGAGCTGCGCATCTTCGAGCCGAGCGCGGGTGTCCACGCCACGGGCGGCGGCATCGGCCAGGGCATGCCCATGGCGATCGGCGCGGCCATCGGCGCGGCGGTCACCGGCTCGGGCCGCAAGACTTTCTGCCTGGCCGGCGACGGCGGCTTCATCCTCAACCTGGGCGAGCTCGCCTGCATGGTGCAGGAAGAGGCCCCCATGGTGATCGTGCTCATGAACGACAAGAGCTACGGCGTCATCAAGAACATCCAGGACGCACAGTACGGCGGCCGCCGCTGCTACGCGGAGCTGCACACGCCCGACTACGCGCTCTTGTGCAAGTCGATCGCGCTGCCGCACGCGCGCGTCTCGCGGCTGGAGGAGCTGAAGGGCCAGCTCGACGAAGCCCTGGCTGCGCGCGGTCCCTTCCTGCTGGAGATCGACATGCTGTCGATCGGCGGCTTCAAGAGCACTTTCGCGGGCCCGCCGACCAATGCCGTGACGCAGATCCCGGCGTTGGCCAAGTGAGGCACTGACATGCTGCGCGTGGCACTCATCGGTTGCGGCGCCATCGGCAGCTCGGTGATCGAGTTGTTGAAGGGCGATGCATCGCTTGCGGTTGTGGTGGTGGTGGTTCCGCAGGAGGGCATGGCCACCGCGCAAGCTGCGCTGCAGACGCTGGCGCCCGGCGTGCAGGTCGGGACCGCCGTGCCTGCGTCGGGGGTCGACCTGGTGGTCGAGACCGCCGGCCATGCCGCGATCGAGGAACACGTGCTGCCGGCGCTGCGGCGCGGCACGCCCTGCGTGGTCGCCTCGGTGGGTGCGCTGTCGGCGCAGGGCCTGGCGGAAAAGCTCGAGATCGCGGCCATCACCGGAGGGACGCAGGTGCAGCTGATCGCCGGCGCGATCGGCGGCATCGATGCACTGGCGGCGGCCCGCATCGGTGGGCTCGACAGCGTGCGCTACACCGGCCGCAAGCCCCCGCGCGCCTGGAAGGGCACGCCGGCGGAGCAGGGGCGCGACCTCGACGCGCTGACCGCCGAATGCGTGATCTTCGAAGGCAGCGCCCGCGAGGCCGCCGCGCTCTACCCCAAGAACGCCAACGTGGCGGCCACGGTGTCGCTCGCGGGTCTGGGCCTGGACCGCACGCAGGTGCGCCTGGTTGCCGACCCGGCCGTCGACGAGAACGTGCACACGGTCGAGGCCGAGGGTGCCTTCGGCAGCTTCGAGCTGAGCATGCGCAACAAGCCGCTGGCTGCCAATCCCAAGACTTCCGCGCTGACGGTCTACAGCGCCGTCCGCGCCCTGCGCAACCGCGCCGCGGCCCTTGCCATTTAAAGAAGCCATGATGATCTCCACCGAACTTCTTCCCATCAACGTGGCCGGCGAGTGGCGCCAGGGCGGCGGCGACGCCTACGAGAGCCTTTATCCCGCCACCGGCGAACCCATCGCCCGCCTCAAGGCTGCGAGCCTGGCCGACGTCGAGGAAGCCATCGTGCGTGCCGACCAGGCCTTTCGCACCAGCGGCTGGGCGCAGAAGCTGCCGCACGAGCGCGCTGCGGTGCTGCACCGCGTGGCACAGCTGATCCGAGACGAGGCCGAGCCGCTGGCTCAGAAGCAGCGCCTGGACAACGGCAAGCCGATCAACGAGACGCGCGCACTGGTCGCGAGCGCGGCCGGCACCTTCCAGTTCTTCGCGGCAGCCCTGGAGACCCTGGAAGAAACCCTGACGCCCTCGCGCGGCCCCTTCGTCACGATGAGCGTGCACGAGCCCATGGGCGTGGTCGCTGCCATCACGCCGTGGAACTCGCCGATCGCGAGCGAGGCCCAGAAGCTCGCGCCCGCCCTGGCTGCGGGCAATGCGGTGATCGTCAAGCCGGCCGAGGTCACGCCACTGATGGCGCTGGAGCTGGCCCGCCTCTGCGAGGCGGCCGGCGTGCCGAAGGGCATCGTGAGCGTGCTGCCGGGCAAGGGTTCGGTGATCGGCGACGCGATCACCAAGCATCCGCTGGTCAAGCGCGTGTCCTTCACCGGCGGCACGACAACGGGCAAGCACATCGCCCACATCGCGGCCGACAAGATGATGCCGGTATCGCTGGAACTCGGCGGCAAGTCGCCCACGATGGTGCTGGAGGATGCCGACCTGGACCACGCCGTCAACGGCGTGCTCTACGGCATCTTCAGTTCCTCGGGCGAGTCGTGCATCGCCGGTTCGCGCCTCTTCGTTGCGCGCAGCATCTACGACGAGTTCGTCACGCGCCTGGCCGATGCCGCCAAGGCGCTGCGGGTGGGAGACCCGGCCTCGGAGCGCACGCAGATGGGCCCGCTGATCACCGCGAAGCACCGCGAAAGCATCGAGCGCTATGTGGAGCTCGGCGTCTCCGAAGGCGGGCAGATCCGCACCGGTGGCGTGCGCCCGCATGGCGCGGAGTTCGAGCGCGGCTACTACTACGCGCCCACCCTCCTGGAAGGGCTCACCAACGGCGCACGCATCAGCCAGGAAGAGGTGTTCGGCCCGGTGCTGGTGGCGATGCCCTTCGACAACGAGCAGGAACTCATCAAACAGGCCAACGACAGCGTCTACGCGCTCGCCGCGGGCGTGTGGAGCCGCGACTTCAAGCGCGCCTGGCGCCTGGGGCGCGCGGTGCAGGCGGGCACGGTCTGGGTCAACACCTACAAGCAGTTCTCCGTCTCCACGCCGTTCGGCGGCTGGCGCGACAGCGGCCTGGGCCGCGAGAAGGGACGCGAGGGCATCTTCCAGTACATGGAGCAGAAAAGCATGTACTGGGGCACCAACGAGCAACCACTACCTTGGGCACAGCAATGAAACCTGTCTTGTTCCAGAAACACCACGGAACCGGCTTTGCCGGGCCGTCGGTGTTGCCCCCGGTGAGGGGGTGGGCGGCTACACGAAGTGAGCCAACCTGGGGGAGAGCCATATGACCATTCTTGGAATCGACCAGATCACTTACGCGGCAGACGACCTGCCGACCTGCCGCCGCTTCTTCTCCGACTGGGGCCTGGCGCTGAAGTCGGAGACGGCGGACGAGCTCGTCTTCGAGTGCCTGAACGGCTGCCGCGTGGTGGTCGCCGAAATGAACAGGCCGGGGCTGCCGCCGGCCATGGAAGAGGGCCCGACCTTGCGCGAGGTGGTGTGGGGCGTCGAAAGCGACGCCGACCTTGCCCGCTACGCGCAGGCCATTGCACAGGACGCCGGCTTCGTGGACGTGGAAGTGGAGGGCGTACGCCGCATCGGCTGCACGGATCCGAACGGCCTGGCAGTGCGCCTGCAGGTCAGCCGCAAGCGCAGCATCGAGGTCGATTGCGGCGCCATGAACACCTGGAACGCCAAGCCCCGTGTGAACCAGGCTGCGCCGATATACGAGCGCGCCACGCCGATCGAAGTGGGCCATGTGGTGTTCTTCGTCGCCGACGTGAAGGCCACCGCCGACTTCTATGCGCAGCGCTTCGGCTTCGTCGGGTCCGACAGCTATCCCGATCGGGGCGCCTTCCTGCGCTGCGCGCCCGAGGGCGGGCATCACGACCTGTTCCTGCTGCAACTGCCCTCGGGCAAGCGGGGACTCAACCACGTCGCCTTTACCGTGCGCGACATCCACGAGGTCTTCGGCGGCGGGCTGCACTTTTCGCGTTGCGGCTGGGAAACCCAGCTCGGCCCCGGCCGGCACCCGATCTCCTCCGCGTATTTCTGGTACTTCAAGAACCCGGCCGGCGGGCTGATCGAGTACTACGCCGACGAGGACCAGCTCACAGCCGAGTGGCAGCCGCGCGAGTTCGAGCCGGGCCCGACTGTATTCGCCGAGTGGGCGGTCGACGGCGGGCTCGACGGCCATACGCGCCGGCAGAGGAACGCCGAAGGCCCGCAAGGGAAATTCCTGACCGAGAAGAAGTGACTGTGACCACCATGCAACGACGTACCACCTTGTTGACCCTTGCCGGCGCCGCCTGGATGGCGCTGGCCGCCGTCGCGCCGGCGAATGCGCAGAACGCGGTCGAAAAGCAGCTCGCGAGCGACCGCTTCACCATCGTCTCGCCGTTCCCGCCCGGAGGCCCGGTCGACACGCTCGCACGCGTGCTCTCCGACGGCCTCGCCAAGCGCTACGGCCAGCCCGCAGTGGTGGAGAACATGCCCGGCGCGGCCGGCAACATCGGCATCGACAAGGTCAAGCGTGCGAAGGGCGACGGCCACACGCTGCTGGTAGTGCCTGCCGGCAACCTGACCATCAACCCGACGCTGATGCCGAACTTTCCCTTCGACATCGAGAAGGACTTCGTGCCCGTCACCATGCTGGCCAAGGCGCCGAACGTGCTGGTGGCCTCGCCCTCCGCCGGCATCAAGACGGCGAAGGAGCTGGTCGCCCAGGCGAAGGCGAAGCCGGGCACGCTGTCCTACGCCTCGCCGGGCGTGGGCAGCGGCCTGCACCTGGCGGGCGAGCTCTTCAAGCAGCAGGCCGGCATCGACCTCCTGCACGTGCCGTACAAGGGCACCACGCCCGCACTCAACGACGTGCTGGGCGGCGTGGTGCCGCTGATGTTCAGCAACCTGCCCGCAACGCTGCCCTTCATCAAGAGCGGCAAGCTGGTCGCGCTCGGCGTGACCGAAGCCAGGCGCAGCCCGGCGGCGCCGGACATTCCGACGCTGGCGGAGCAGGGCATCCAGGGCGTGGCCGTGACCTCGTGGTATGGCCTGCTCGCGCCGGCCGGCACGCCGCCGGCGGTGGCCGAGCAGTTGGCCAAGGATGCGGCTCAGATGCTGGCCGAGCCGGGCGTACGCGAGCGGCTGAAGGCGCAGGGCATGACCGACGCCACGATGAAGCCGGGTGAATTCACCGTTTACATGCGCGACGAGACCGCCATGTGGGCCAAGATCATCAAGGCCCGCAACATCGTGGCCGAGTGAAGGCAGAGGGACGCAGACAGCATGAAGACGAATGAATCCACCATCGGCATCGTCGGCGCGGGCATCGGCGGACTGGCCGCCGCCATTGCCCTTTCGCGTGCGGGCCACGAGGTCGTGGTGTTCGAACAGGCAAGGCAGTTCGCCCGTGTCGGCGCCGACATCAACCTCACGCCCAACGCGGTACGTGCACTCGATGGCCTGGGTGCCGGCGAGGCCGCGCGGGTGACCGCGGCGCGGCCGACGCATCGCATCAGCCGCAACTACGACACCGGTGAGGAGACCTCGCGCCTGGAAATGGCCGAGACCGCCGAGCAGAAGTACGGTGCGCCTCAGCTCACCATCCACCGCGCCGACCTTCTTGCGGCGCTCGCGAACATGGTCCCGGCCGAGCGCGTGGCGCTCGGCAAGCGGGCCTCGAACATCGCGGCGGACGAGGAGGGCGTGAGCCTCTCGTTCGAGGACGGCAGCAGCGCCCGCGTGGGCGCGCTGCTGGGCGCCGACGGCATCCACTCCGCCGTGCGCGGCGCCATGTTCGGCGCCGAGAGCCCGCGCTTCACCGGCATCGTGGCGTACCGCGCCGTGGTGCCGTCCGACCGCGTTGCCGGCTTGCCGAACCTGGGCGCCTTCACCAAGTGGTGGGGGCCGAATCCGCAAAGCCAGATCGTTACCTTCCCGCTCAACCGCGGCAAGGACATCTTCATCTTCGCGACCACGCCGCAGGACAGCTGGCAGCTCGAATCCTGGACCGCCCCGGGGAGCGTGGACGAGCTGCGCCAGCAGTACACCGCCTACCACCCCGAGGCGCGTGCGCTGCTCGATGCCTGCGACACGGTGCTCAAGACCGCCCTGTACGAGCGCGATCCGATGCCGGCCTGGGCCGCGGGCCGCATGGCGCTGCTGGGCGATGCGGCGCATCCGATGCTCCCGTTCATGGCGCAGGGTGCGGGCATGGCCATCGAGGACGCTGTCGTGCTCGCGCGCCATCTCGACGGCGTGGCAATGCGCGACATCGCCGGCGCGCTGCAGCGCTACGAGCGCGCGCGCATCGAGCGCACGAGCCAGATCCAGCTCGGATCGCGCGGAAACAACTGGCTGCGCGAGGGCGGCAATGCGGACTGGGTCTATGGCTACGACGCCTGGACCGTGCCGCTCGCCGACGCTGCCGCCATTGCCTGAACTCATCTCTTCCCACGGAGGCCACGATGCAACAAGACCGCTACCTGCAACCCCACCAGGCGCGCCAGCGCCCGGCAACCACCTACGAAGACCTGCTGGGCGATGCCATCGAGCGCGCCTTCGGCGACGGCGTGCACGACCTCGCCGGGCTGGTCGAACGGCTCAACGACAGCGGCCTGGCCACGCCCGGCGGCCAGCGCTGGACCGAGGACCTGTACGCCCGGGAAATGGCGAAGCTCGGCGCCTGAGGAGAACATCACATGAACACGATCGCCATCCAACCCGTTGCGCAAGACCCGGTGGACCGACTGCTCGAGATCGGCCTGAAGAATCTCTGGTACCCGATCTGCCCCTCGCATTTCATTCGCGAGAACCCCGTCTCGCTGCGCCGGCTGGGCCGCAAGCTGGCCCTCTGGCGCGACGGCGAAGGCAAGTTGCATGCACTGGAAGACCGCTGCCCGCATCGCGGCGCGCCGCTGTCGCAGGGCGTGATCCTGGGCGACCGGCTGTCGTGCCCCTACCACGGCGTTGAAGTGCGCCATGACGGCGTGGTGACGCGCGTGCCAGGCAGCCCCGGCTGCAAGCTCGAGGGCTCGCAGGCCACGCGCCACTTCCACGTGGAAGAGCGCGCAGGCGCGGTGTTCCTCTACAACGCCAAGGAGTCGGTGGACGTCCCGCCGCCGCTGGTGCTGCCCGAGCAGCTCTCGGACGACGCGCAGTACGCGTCCTTCCTCTGCTACACCGAGTGGAAGGGCGACTATCGCTACGTGCTGGACAACGTGATGGACCCGATGCACGGCACCTTCCTGCACAAGCAGTCGCACTCGATGGCCGAGGGCGAGTCGCAGGCGAAGTTCGGCATCCGCGCGACCGACCACGGCTTCGTGTTCGAGAAGGAAGGCCAGCGCAACGTGAACTTCGACTGGACGGAATGGGCCGACACCGGCATGCACTGGATGCGCCTGGAGATCCCGTACCCGCGCACCGGGGGGCCGGGCGGCAACTTCATCATCATCGGCGCCTTCTCGCCCATGCCCAACGGCATGACCGCGACCTTCTTCTGGCGCGTGCGCAAGCTGGCGCCCGGATGGGAACGCGATACCTGGCGCTTTCTCTACAAGAACCGGCTGGAGGCGCGCCACTGGCACGTGCTGGAGCAGGACCGCGTGATGCTGGAGGACATGGAGCCGGACGCCAATCAGCACGAGAACCTGTACCAGCACGACCTCGGCATCGTGCGCCTGCGCCGCCACATGCGCAACCTGGCCCAGGCGCAGCTCGAGCAGGCCGCAGCCTGAGGTTGCCAACGCTATTTCCAGAGGTCCACGCCCATGTCTTCTCCCACGCTCAATGCGCTCGTGCACACCATGCGCTACGAGGCCGAGGGCATCGTCAGCGTCGAATTCCGGCCGGCTTCGCCCGACGTGGAGTTCCCCGCCTTCGAAGCCGGTTCGCACATCGACCTGCACCTGCCCAACGGCCTGGTGCGCAGCTACTCGCTGTGCAACCCGGCCAGCGACCGGCAGCGCTACGTGGTCGGCGTGGCCAACGACCGCAAGAGCCGCGGCGGCTCGCGCTACGTGCACCAGCAGCTGCGCGTGGGCATGACGCTGCCGATCTCGGCCCCGCGCAACAACTTCCACCTGGAGGAGGGCGCCCAGCACTCGGTGCTGGTGGCCGGCGGCATCGGCGTCACGCCCATCTGGTGCATGCTGCAGCGCCTCGTCGCCATCGGCAAGCCGGTGGAAATGATCTATTGCGCGCGCACGCGGAAGGAAGCCGCCTTCTGCGACGGCATCGACGCACTGGCGCGCGAGAACAAGGTCGCGCTGACCTGGCATTTCGATGCCGACAAGGGCGCACCGCCGGATCTCGCGACGCTCCTGGCCGGCAAGAGCGCGGACAGCCACTTCTACTGCTGTGGTCCGGCGCCGATGCTCGATGCCTTCGAGAAGACTTGCGAGCAGCTGGGCTACGCGCATTCGCACATCGAGCGCTTCTCGGCCGCGCATGTCGAGGCGCCCAGCGCGACCGAGACCTACGTCGTCGAATGCGCGAAGAGCGGCAAGAGCGTCGAGGTGCCCCCGGGCAAGTCGATCCTCGACAGCCTGATCGATGCCGGCCTCAACCCTGACCACAGCTGCAAGGAGGGCGTGTGCGGCGCTTGCGAGACGAAGATCATCTCGGCGGGCGAGATCGAGCACCGCGACGGCATTCTCACCAAGGCCGAACAGGCGGCGAACAAGACCATGTTCATCTGCGTCTCGCAATGCAAGCGCGGGCCCTTGGTGCTGGACATCTGATTTCCCAACTCCCTTTCTAGAACTCCAATGAAGAAATCCCTTGTGGCCGCGGCCGCATGCGTGGCTGCGGCCGGCGCCTGCGCGCAATCCTCTTCCGTGCAGGTCTTCGGCATCGTCGATGCTGCCGTCACCTACACCACGGGCTCGGGCTATGGCTCATCCGGCAAATGGCAGCTGACCAACAGCGGCAACAGCTTCAGCCGGCTTGGCTTTCGGGGCACTGAAGACCTTGGCGGTGGCCTCGCTGCCAGCTTCTGGCTGGAAGCCGGCTTGCAGAACGACAACGGCACAGGCTTCAACTCCAACCCCAACAACCAAGCCAGCGGTGCCGCCGGCCCCGGCCTGCTGACTTTCAACCGGCGCTCGACCGTGAGCTTTTCCGGCGGCTTCGGCGAACTGCGCCTGGGCCGCGACTACACGCCGACTTTCTGGAACACGGCGCTGTACGACCCCTTCGGAACCGGCGGTGGCATCGGCGCCAACCAGCTCTACTTCTCGGGCCTGGGCGGCCTCACCGCGCCGACCGGCACGCGCGCCTCCAACAGCATCGGCTACTTCCTGCCGCCGAACCTGGGCGGCTTCTACGGGCAGGCGATGGTCGCGATGGGCGAGAACGACAACCGCTCGGTGCTGCCGGACACGCTGATCTCCAATCGCCACGACGGCGACTACGCCGGGATTCGGGTCGGCTACCTGAACGGACCGTTCAACGTGACACTCGCCACCGGCCGGACGCGCTACGCGACGGGCAACCTGCGCGTGTCGAACATCGGTGCTTCCTACGTCTTCGAGTCGCTGATGAGCCTCAAGCTGATGGGCGAGATCTACAGCGAATCGCTGGGCGCAGTGGACGGGAAGGGCGCGCTGCTGGGCTTCAGCCTGCCGGTGGGCGTTGGCGAGATCAAGGGTTCGTACGCACGCTACAAGCGCGAGCCGCTGGGCAATGTGCCGGAGCCCACGACCTCGAAGCTCGCGCTGGGCTATGTCTACAACCTGTCGAAGCGCACGGCGCTGTACGGCACCCTGGCCTACCTGCGCAACCGCAATGGGGCGACGCAGTCGCTCGCCGGTTCGACCACCGCGCCCAACCGAGCCTCCAGGGGGACGGAGTTCGGCATTCGCCACGCGTTCTGAGCGCGCAATGTCGGACCAGCCCCTTCACGGCCATCACAGGGCGAGCGCAGAGATATCGTCCTCGGAGCGAGATCGAGCCACGCCGTTCTGCGATGCCAGTGCGGGCGGTCAAGTTGTGAGCGGCTGGCTGCTTGATACCAACGTGATCTCCGAGTTGAGTCGACCGCGCCTCAGCGCGCGGGTCCGAAGATTCATCGCGGGCCAACGGCTCGAGGACCTGTTCGTCAGCACCGTCACTCTGGCCGAGATCCGCTTCGGCATCGAGGCCGTCGGCGATCCAACGCGCCGCGCCGAACTGAGTGACTGGCTCATCGCTGCAACCGCTCTGCAGCACGGGCAGACCGTTGTGACCCGCGATACCGGAGACTACAAGCTCACGCGAGTCCCGGATTTGAATCCGTGGGTCGCCGACTCTTGATGGCTTCGGTCTGCGAGACCAGCCTATTTTCAGGACAGTAAATTCGCCCTCGCTGCGGGGTTGCCGGCGTGTGTCGCCGGTGCCTATCTGCCCTTGCGCGACGCCGTAGACAGGAATGCGGGGATCGTCGGGTTCTGGTTCTGCGAGTCGTAGGCCAGCGCCACGGGGTAGCGCAGCCTGGCGCGGTTGTGGGTGATCGACATGTACTTCACGCGTGGTATCGCGACACCTTGCATCGATGCCGGTACCAGTGCAATGCCGACGCCCGCGCTGACGAGCGAGAGCACCGTCAGCATCTGGGGCGCGCTTTGCTCCACATGTGGCAGGAAGCCACTGTTGCGGCATGCGGTGACCACGAAGGTCTCGAAGGCCGGGCCCTCGCGCGAACGAAAGCTCACGAAGCCTTCGTGCGACAGCGTCTTCAGCTCGACGCTCTTCTGCCCCGCGAGCGGATGCGATGCGGGCACGGCCAGCGCCAGGTCTTCGTCCGCGAGCGCGAGCAGCTTGAGGCTGCCGGAACCCGGCAAGGGGGGCACGACGATGGCGATGTCGATCGAATGGCGCAACAGATCCCGGCTTTGCTGTGAGCTGGCTTCGGCATTGAGCATGATCTTGACGTCGGGATAGTTCTGCCTGAAGCGCGAGAGCAGCTCAGGCACCAGCTGATAGGCCGCGCTCGGAAAGAACGACAGCCGCAAGGTGCCCAGCATGCCCGCCGCTGCGTGCCGCACCAGCTCGCGCGACTGCGCGGCCTGCGCGAGCAGCCGTCGCGCTTCGACGAGCAGTGCCGAGCCGGCCGGCGTGAGTGCCACACCCTGCCGGTCTCGCAGGAACAACGCGACACCGAGATCTTCCTCGAGCCGCTGAATCGCGATGCTCAGCGGCGGTTGCGACATGTGCAGGCGCTCCGCCGCCCGGCGAAAGTTGAGTTCTTCCGCGACGGCGATGAACTGCCGCATGCTTCGTAAGTCCATGGGGGATCTCCGGCCGGTCAGCTGATTCGACAATCGAATCATGAACCATCCAAATCAGTATTGGCTGGATCGGACAAGGCTGCCTACGATTCATTTCAAACAACCCTCGCGACACGATGAACAGCCAGCAGACCCCACTGGAAATCCGCCCCTGCACCCCGACAATCGGGGCCGAAGTCTCAGGCTTCGACCTCGACCATGTGAGCGACGCCACTGCAGCGCGGTTGCGCGACGCACTGGTTCGCCATGAAGTGCTCTTCCTGCGCGACCAGAAGCTGACGCCCGCGCAGCACGTGTGCCTCGCCGAGGTCTTCGGCCAGACCCTCGCCGCCAAGTCGATCGTCTTTCCGTCGCCCGAGGGGTTCCCGGCGATCGAGGTCGTCGAGTACGGCGGCGGGCGCGTGCCGCAGACTGACATCTGGCACACCGACATCATCTGGCAGCAGCGGCCCGCGCTGGGCGCCGTGCTGTGCGCCGAGGTGTTGCCGGAGACGGGCGGCGACACGCTGTGGGCCAGCATGACTGCGGCGTACGAAGCGCTGTCGCCGCGGATGCAGGCCTATCTCGAAGGCCTCACGGGCGTGAACACCTGGGAAATCTCGTCACAGAAAAAGGACGCGCTGGCACAGCGCGGCTACGACGGGCTGCTCGCGCTGATGCAGAAGTACCCGCCGGTCGAGCATCCGATCGTGCGCACGCATCCGGTCTCGGGCAGGAAGATCCTCTACTGCACGCGTTCTTTCACCTCGGAGATCAAGGAACTGCCCGAAGACGAGGGCCGCGCCGTGCTGGAGTTTCTCTTCGAGCATGTGAAGCGGCCCGAATTCCATGTGCGCTTCCAGTGGCGCGCGGGCTCCGTCGCGATCTGGGACAACCGCTCGACCCAGCACTACGCCGTCAACGACTACATGCCGAACCGTCGCCGCATGCATCGCGTGGCGGTGGCGGGCGATGTTCCGTTCTGACCACTTCTCGAGACCCACGATCGAAGCGTACGCACCATGTTCGACAAGTCATTCATCGCCGGGCTCCTGGCCGGCGTCCTTCTCTTGCCGTTCGGCGCCGGCCTGGCACGCGCCGAGACGCCGACGCGCATCCTGGTCGGCTTCCCGCCGGGCGGCACCACCGACGGCGTTGCCCGTCTTTACAGCGAGGGTTTGTCGAAGGCGCTGGGCCGTACCGTGCTGGTCGAGAACAAGCCCGGCGCCGGCGGCGCGATCGCGGCGGCGGCGCTCAAGGCCGCGCCGCATGATGCGAGCACGCTCATGCTGGCCGCGATCGTGAACATCAGCGTCTATCCGAGCACGGCCAATCCGCCGGCCTACGACCCCTTCAAGGACTTCGTCGCCGTATCGATGGTCGGACGCTACGACCTGGCGCTGGCCGTCAGCGCGGCGAGCGGCATCGAGACGGTCCCGGCGTACGTCGCCTGGGCCAAGGCCCGCCACGACAAGGCGAACTTCGGCTCCCCCGGCAACGGCAGCCTGCCGCATCTCTTCGGTGCTCAGTTTTCACAAGCCGCGGGCCTGGACCTGGTTCACGTGCCTTTCCAGGGCGCGACGCCATCGATCGTGAATCTGCTCGGCGGCCAGATCGGCGCCGTGATCCAGCCGGTGAGCGACCTGGTCGCGCAGCATGACGCCGGCAAGGTCCGCATCCTGGCGACCACCGGTTCGCAGCGCAACGCACGGCTGCCCGGCGTGCCGACCTTCAAGGAGCTCGGCTATCCCGGCATGGAAGGCGGCGGCTGGATCGGCTTCTTTGCGCCGGCCGGTACGCCCGAAAAGGCGACGCAGGCGATCTGGGAGGCCGTGCAATCCATCCAGGCGACGCCTGCCGTGGTCTCGCGCATGCAGGCTCTTGGCTTCGACGTGACGCCCATGACCCGTGCCGAGTTCGCCGAGCTGACCCGCAAGGATGCGGCGCGCTGGGGCGATGTCGTGCGCAGCGGCAACATCCTGGTCAAGACACCATGACCAGCACCGCTGCCACCACCGTAATCACCCTGCATTCGGCGGCCGAATATGCCGGCCTGCTTCGTGCCGTGCCCGAGGGCTCGATCTACGTTGACGGGCGCTATGTCGGCGCGCATGACCGGCATCGTGTATTCGCAAAAGCAGACGGTGCATTCATCGCGGAGATCGGATATGCGTCAACCGGCGATGTGAATGCAGCAGTGGAAGCCGCCGATGCGGCGTTCCCGGCCTGGGCCGCGCGCGCTCCCTCCGACAGGTCGACCATGCTGTCGCGCCTGGCCGACGCGCTGGAGAGGCGTTCGCATGAATTCGCCATGCTGGAGGCGCACCATGCCGGCAAGCTCATCACGGATGCCGAGCTCGAGATCCGCTCGGGCGTGCAGACTTTGCGATGGTTCGCGAGCTGCGCCCTGCACATCGATGGACGCATGCCCGCGGGAACGCCTGCGCAGCTGCGCTACGTGCGGCGCGAGCCGCTGGGCGTCTGCAGCCTGATCCTGCCATGGAACTTCCCGTTGCTGCTCATGCTGTGGAAGCTTGGCCCCGCCTTGGCGGCCGGCAACACCGTCGTCGCCAAGCCGGCGAGCGAAACGCCGCTGACGGCGCTGGCGTTCGGGCTCCTGTGCGACGAGGCCGGCTTGCCGCACGGCGTCTACAACGTGGTGCCGGGCAGCGGACGCGAGGCCGGCATGGCGCTGGCGACACACGACAGGATTGCGAAGGTGTCCTTCACCGGCTCGACCTCGGTCGGCCTTCAGGTTGCGGCCGCAGCGGCGCGGACCGTCAAGCGCGTCACGCTCGAACTGGGCGGCAAGTCGCCGAACATCGTGTGCGACGACGCCGATCTGGACCGTGCCGCGGCCGGCATCGCCGGCATCTTCGGGCATGCCGGGCAAAAGTGCGCCGCGCGCACGCGCTGTTTCGTGCAGGAATCGGTGGCCGACCGGCTGGTTGAAAAGGTCGCCGCACGCGCGAGCGCGCTGCGCATCGGCGACCCGCTCGATCGAGCTGCCACGCTCGGTCCGGTCATCAACAGCGAGGCACAGGAAACGATCCTCGGCTACTGCCGCTCGGCTACGGAAGAGGGCGCGCGGCTGGTCTGCGGCGGCAAGGCGCCCGTCGGACGGCGCGGGCCCTACGTCGAGCCCACGGTCTTCGACCATGCACGCAACGACATGACCTTTGCGCGCGAAGAAATCTTCGGGCCGGTGCTGGCCGTGATTCGCATCAAGGACATCGACGAGGCGATCCTCCTCGCAAACGATTCCGTCTTCGGCCTCGCGGCTTCAGTGTGGACCGGTTCGTTGTCGAAGGCGCACACCATCGCGGCAAGGCTCGAAGCGGGCAGTGTCTCGGTCAACACGCCCGCGGTGATCGGCATTGAAACGCCGTTCGGCGGCTACAAGCAGAGCGGGCTCGGGCGCGAACTGGGCGTCGAGGGGCTGGATGCGTATCTGCAGCACAAGAGCGTGATCGTGGACCTCGGCTGACGCGAGAGAGGTCTCGGCAGCAGGCCGCGCCGAAAGTCGAAGCGCCGAACCTTCCAGCGCGGTCGCTTTCAGGCCACGAACTTGCAGAGCGACGCGACGGTGCGCGTGTCCATGTTGCGGCCGCGGTTGAGGTGGTCGTCGATCTCGGCGGCACAGCCCAGCATGCGCGGGTAGAGGAAGATCGTGAACGCGGCCGTTTCGAGCTCGCGCTCGCCAATCTCCCCGGACTGCAGCGGCTTCCACAGCATCTTGAGCAGCAGCGCGGCGATCACCGCGTCCACGTTCACGCAATAGACGTTGCGCGACACGCCGGCATCGAAGAGCTGCCGCACCAGCGCACGGTAGAAATCGTGGAACACGTTGTGGTCGCCGCGCGCCTCGCGCAGCCTTGCGATGAAGACCTCGCGCGGATCAAGATTGACCGGCTTGTCCTTGAAGACCGGGTGGTTCACGCCCGGCAACTTGGCGATGTCCAGGCTGCCCGCGCTCTTCTTCCGGGTCTTGTACTGCGCGTATCGGTCCACCGCCTTTGCGGCGAGGGCCTGGAGATCCACGCCGTGGTTCGGGGCGCCCGGGTCGTCGAGGCCGGTGCCCTTGAACTGCTCGATCAGGTAGGCGATCCCCTCGTAGCCATTGCCGCCGTGGGCATAGCCGGTGTGCGTGAGGAAACCGATCAGCGCCTTGTTGAGCTGCACTCGCTCAGGCTGCTCGGGCCCGTCCGCCGACACCGCGCCCTTGGCGCCCTGGGCCGAAATCGCGCCGGGGCCGTTGGTCAGCAACAGGCCGACCAGGGTCTGGAAGGCGAACAGGTCGGCCTCGGCCGGCGTGCGGCCGAGGAGGGCGGCGAAGGCGACCTCGCCGAGGCTCGCGCTCTCCAGCAACTGCTGCTGCGCGATGCCGCAGAAGCGGCCTTCCTCATGCCGCGCGGCATCCGCCGAGGCGCCGATCAGCGTGCCGAAGAGCTGCAGCCACCAGGGGAAGTTCTGCGCCGTCAGCAGCGAGATGCGTTTGCGGGACAGCGGCCCCCAGGCCAGCGTGGCCGAGATCGCGGCCAGCACGGCCGCCTCGGTCGGGTGGCCGGCGAGGCTTTGCAGCCAGCGCAGGAACACCGAGCGCCCGCCGCGTGCCTGCACGCCGGCCAGCAGGGCCTGGGCACGGCCGTCGGGCGTGTCGCCGGTGAGCGTTGGCGCTCCGGTCATGTCGATCTGCCCGATATCGAAGCTGTCGCTGAGCGAGGCGCCGAATTCGTTGCCTAGCGCGGCGGCATGGAAGCGTTCGAGCATGAAGCCCAACGCCTCGCGGGCCGCCTGCTGCCGCTTCGGCCCGACGATGGCGGCTGCTGCTGCCAGCACCGAGTTGGGCGCATTGCCGGCTTCGCGGCTGGCTTGCGCGGCCGCGAGTTCAGGGCGGCCGTGCAGGTTGACGTAGGCAGCGATCGCGGGCGCGATGAGTCGCCGGTCGTTGTCCCCGCCGGCATCGTGCAGCAGGGCGAGTGCCACGTTGGATTCCAGCGGGAGGGTGGCTGCGTCCAGCATGCTGGTGCCGTGCAGGCTGCTGACCTGCGTCTTCGCGTCCATCTGCGAGGCGCCCGAGGCGTCCTTCATCGCCTGGCGCGGCACCACGCCGCCGATCTGCGTGTTGAGCAGCGCCACCTGCTCGTCGTAGGGTGCGAGCGCCTGTACCACGGGCAGGCGCAGTTCCTGCGGAAGGTCGAGGCCCTCGTCGGAGCCGAACCACGGCTTGAGCGCCAGCGTGCCTTCGGGCGCGAAGTCCGGCAGGGTCGCGTTCGCGCGCATCACCGCGGTGAGCGCGGCCGGGATATGGGCGATGTTGGTGACCAGCGCACCCTTGGCTGAGAACACGGGGTTGTCGGGCGTGAAGATCGCGTCGACCCCGAACTTGTCCATGAACCAGCGTTCCTTGGCCAGCGCATCGTCCGAGCCGCCGGCCATTGCGCCGGCATGACCGACCGCCCGCGTGAGCTTGCTTTTCCAGCGCCCGACCACGCACGCGACCACCGGCTTGGTGAACTTCGCATCGAGCTCGTAGTAGCCGCCTGGTTCGCAGTAGAGCACCGCCGCCTTGCTGCGTGCATCGTTGGCCAGCGCAAAGGCGAATTCGGGCGCGGCGTAGTGGATGTAGACGTCCTTGCCCGACGAGATCACCGTGGTCGTGCCCCAGCCCGCCATGCGCAGATACTGGGCAATGGTGGTGGAGAAGCCGCCCGAGTTGGAGAAGATCGCGATCGAGCCCGGCCGCAGCGAGTCGCCGGGCTTGTCGCCGCCCAGCGCACCGCCGACGCGGACCTGGTTCCACGAGTCGGCCACGCCCAGGCCATTGGCGCCGAAGATGTCGATGCCGTTCTGCTGGCCCATGGCGCGGATCTCGCGTGCATCGTGCACCGCGATCTTCTCGGTGATGATGAAGATCTTGCGCAGCTCCGGGTTCACGCGGATCAATTCGGCCACGCCGTCGCGCGCGGCCGATGGCGGCAGGTACACCACGCCGCAGTTGAAGCGGTGGCCCGCCGCCAGCCCGTCGCGCACGTTGTTGAAGACGGGAATCTCGCCGATGGGCGTCTCGAGCACCGCGCCGCCCTTGCCGGGCGCGGTGCCGAAGACGACGTTGCCGCCCGAGTAGGCATGGCTCACCGGCGTGACCTCGCTCGACTCGCCGCCCAGGATGTTGAGCACGCAGACGCGGTCTTCGCGCGAGGCGACCTGCGTGAGCGAGCTGATGCCGACGTGGTACTTGAAGTCGCCCACGCCTGTCTTCTGCCAGCTGGATTGCATGATGTCTTCCTTCCCTTTCAAGCGGCCGCTGCGGCCTGGATGCCAAGGCGCGCCGCGACCTGCTCGCGGCCGCCGTCCTTCATCCACGCGTTGACCTTGCGGGCGAACTGGATCACCTCGCTCATGTCGGAGTCGAAGCCGAAGAGGCGGTAGGGCAGGCCCAGGGCATCGCAGGTGTCGCGCAGCGCGCCCATGCCGCGCACCAGGTTCGGCCCGCCACGGCCCACCACCACGTAGAGAGGCGTTGGTCCATGCTGGCTGAAGTGCTCGCGCAGCGCGTCGGCCATCGCGCGCAGGGTCTCGAAGATGTCGGTGTTGTTGCTCTTGCCGCCGATGATGAAGAGCACGTTGGCCTGCTTGAGCCAGTGCCTGAAGCAGATGCGCGCCACCTCCTTCATCTTCTCGTAGGGCGGGTTGCCGCCGAAGTCGGAACTGATGATCGCGTCGTCGCCCAGCATCTCGGTCACCAGCGAGTTGGCGCCACCGCCGAAGGTAGGGGCGAGCACCGTGCCGTTCTCGTTGATCACGTACACGTCGCTCTGCCCCTGGTGCGTGCGCAGGGTGTTGATCTCTTGCTCGAAGTCCGAGTAGTCGGCCGCGAACAGATGGGGCGGCAGACCCAGGCGCAGCCAGCGCGGGTCGTCGCGGTCGAAGCCGCACTTGAAGTCGCAGGCGACCGGCGTGAGCCGGCCCTTCTTGTCCTCGCGCATGCGGATCGGGTTGAGCTCCAGCGTGGTCATCCCGAAGTCATGGAACAGTTCCCACAGCTTGGGCAACTGCTGGACCAGCGGCGAGATGATCTCCTTCGGCGCGCCGATCTCGGTGAGCGCGTTCGCCACCACGAAGGCCTTCAGGCCGGTCAGGGGGTCGAAGGGCACCGTCGCGACCTGGGTCTTGTCCAGCTCCTCGATGTCCATGCCGCCCATGTGCGTGAGCGTCATGGTCGGCGCGCGGAAGCGGGTGGAGTCGCTGATGGAAAAGTAGACCTCGTGCTTGGCCGGCACGCCGGCCTCGAAGGTCACGCCGTTTGCCTTGGCCTTGACATGGCCGACCGTGTGCTCGGCGAAGTAGAGGCGTTCCTTTTCGGCGAGTGCGGTCTTCAGGTCGGTGGCCCGGCCCAGCAGGCCGGCCTTGCCCTTCTTGCCGATGCCGCCCTTGAAAACGGGCTTGACGAAGATGAGCCCGTACTTGTCGATCAGCGCCTTGATTTCCTCTTCGCTGGCCGCGGGGCCCAGCACCTCGGTGGCCGGAAAGCCCGCGAATTGCAGCAGGCGTGCGCCGTGCAACATGCCGGTGATCTGCATGGTCGATGTCTCCTGTAGTGCGCGAACTGCGCCGTGGGCGGCCCGCGTCTCGGGCGGCCTCGGAGAAATCGTAGGAATCGAAGCTGTCGATCCGCCGTCAGTGCGCTGAGGGTAAGTACGGGTAGCGAGACTGCCGGCCGCGGCCCGCTACTAGTTCTTGTAGGTCGAGTCGATCCGGTCGAGCCTGCGGATCAACGCAGGCCAGACGAAGGCCCCGCCCAAGCCACCGGTCTGCACCTTCAGCGCCTGCCCCACGCCTTCGATGATGCGCGGATCGACATGGGTGAGTTCGCCGCCGCCTGCCTGTGCGGCGATCTGGATCTGGCAGGTGTTTTCGAAGGTGTACATCGACAGGAACGCGTCGGCGATGGTCTTGCCCACGGTCAGCAAGCCATGGTTGCGCAGCATCAGGAAGTTGGCTTCGCCCATGTCGGCCTGCAGCCGCGGCTTCTCGTCGTCGCGGAAGGCCACGCCCTCGTAGTCGTGGTAGGCCAGCGAGGCCAGCACGAAGGTGGATTGCTGGCTGATCGGCAGCACGCCGTCTTTTTGCGCGCTGACGGCGATGCCCGCACGCGTGTGGGTGTGCAGCACGCACTGGATGTCCGGCCGGGCCGCATGGATGGCGCTATGAATGACGAAGCCCGCGGGATTGACGGGGTAGGGCGAGGTGATCACCTTGCTGCAGTCCTGGTCCACCTTGACCAGGCTCGAGGCGGTGATCTCGTCGAACATCAGCCCGTAGGGATTGATCAGGAAATGGTGATCGGGCCCCGGCACGCGCGCACTGATGTGGGTGAAGACGAGGTCGCTCCAGCCGTGGAGGGCGACGAGCCGGTAGCAGGCCGCGAGGTCCACGCGCAATTGCCATTCCTCGGCGGAGACGAGCTTCTGGATTTCGGAATGCGTGGTGGTGTTCATGGCGATGCGCGGTCCTGCGCGTTGGATGGCCGAAGGTTGATTGTCAAGATACCGCGGCAGGTTTCAACGCGGGAAAACGCCGGGTCGACGCTCAAGGTGCGCAGGCGCGGGCGTCAGGGCATCTCCACCTTCGAGACGAGGATGTAGCCCGCGCCCTGGACCGTGCTCACCGGCGCCATGTCAGCGCCAAGCAGAACGCGTCAATGTCCGCGTACGGGCCCCAGTTGTGAGACATAGCGCTCGAGCGCTGGCCGTGCCGGGCCCTCTTTGTGGGCCAGCACCGTGCCCACGCTGATGAAGCACAGCGGCTCCTCGTGTTCCTCCACGCCGAACAACGCGCGCAGCTCGGCAGACTGGAGCGACTCGCCGCTGGTGAGGGCAGAGCCGTAGCCCAGGACGGTCGCAGTCAGCAGCATGTTCTGGATGGCGCATCCGGCCGACAGGATTCTCTCGGTCGCCGGGATCTGCTCGTTCTGGGGGCCGAGCCGAACGATTGCGAGCATCAGGACCGGTGCCTGGAATGCCTTCTCGCGCTCCATGCCGCGCTGGTCAGGCGTGGCGGCGGTGTCGCGTTCCTCCAGGGACCGCGCCAAAACTTCGCCCAGCCGCCCGCGTTGCGGTGGTGGAACGATGACGAAGCGCCATGGCACGAGTCCTCCATGATCGGGCGCCGCGGCGGCGGCGCCGAGGATATGTTCGAGTTCGGGCTGCGTGGGTCCCGGCGCGCCGAGCCGCCGGGGCAGCACGGTGCGGCGCGTGTGGAGGAGCTCGGCCAGTTGCCGTTCGGTGACAGGCGGATCGGCCGCGCCCGGCGATGACACGCCGTGTTCCATGGAAGAAGACATTGGGAGCTCTCTTGTTGCGTTTGGCGAGGCCTCCACAGGTCCGGGGTGCTCCGGAAGCGGGTGTCGCGCTTGAATCCTCGGGACATTGTTCGGGTGTTCACAGCGTAGCGGGACGCGGTCTCCAGGCGTTGATCTGGATCAACCCACTTCCGGTCACGCACCGCGCGACGGAGATGCGCGATTCGAAGAACGGCGCAGCAACTCGCCGCGGTTGCAACCACTATGTCGTTCAGGCTATTGCACTCTCCGGCGGGCCTTCTACGATAGCGAACGCGTCGGACACTGCGGTCGACGCCATGGCTCCAGCGGCCCGCGTTACCCGGACCTCCGCGGAGACTTGAAACTCGAGAGGCCATCTGGGCCCGACGACAGACGGTGGTATGGGTCCCGCAATCGGAACCTTGTTGCACGCGTCATCGCGAAGTGCTGCACGCAACCCGCCCTCGGCCGGCTTCGGCTTGAACGGCGAGGTGCGCAGAACTTGACCTCCAATCATCCGCGTCGGTTTGGCCACACCCAGGAGCCGGTATGAACATCGTCATGGGAATTCGCACATCGATCTTTATGTGCGCAGCACTCACCATCTCCGCCTGCTACGACAGCGGCGTGAAATCCAAGGACAACGGCGCGACGCCTGTAGCCCTGAAGGCCCAGGCGACGGAGCAAGGAGGCATCGAAGGGCGGCTCGACGCCTACTTCGGTGAAAGGTTCTCGGAAGCCCAGAAGGCGCTTTCGACAAGGGCCCCCGATCCGGACGCCCCCAGCTTCTGAGGGCGCCAACGTCAGGCCGGCCGTACGGTAGCGGCCTGCGCCTGTGGAGATTCCGCCAAGCCTGCGGCCACCAGCAAACCGGTCGCCGCCAGGGTGGCAAGAACGAACGCAAATGCCTTCAGCATGGCGGACTGTTTCGTGGTCAAGGTACAAGCTCCTGCAGGGTTTCGAGAAGTTCGTTCGCCTCGATGCGAGCCGCCCGCTATCGAAGCACCAGCACAGGCAGCGCCGAATGCGTCAGCACATGCTGCGTCTCGCTGCCCAGCAACAGCCGCTTGATCCCTTTGCGCCCGTGCGAGGCCATCACGATCAGGTCGCTCTTGTGCTTCTTCGACGCCGCGATGACCGCATCGGCCACCCGGTCCGAAGTGACTGCGACCGTCTTGGCGCGAATGCCGGCTGCCTTGGCCCGCGCACCGATCGCGTCGAGCAGGCCCTGCGCCTTGTCGGCCCACTGCTTCTCGATGCGCGCGACATCCTGGTGCGAGAACGACATCGCGCCGTCGAAGTAGTTCGTTGGATAGCGCGGTATGACGGTAAGCGCGACGAGGTCGGCGTCATGCTGCGCCGCAAGCGCGATGGCGCTGGACACGGCCTTCTTCGAGAGCGTCGAGCCGTCGGTCGCGACGAGGATGCGTTTGAACATGGTGTTTCCGATGAAGCGATGTTGCCAAGCGTAGACGGCTGGCGCGCAAGCGGGTTGATACAGATCAATCCAGGGGCACGTGCGGCCCCGTAGCCTCGCCACATGCAAGCTGCACTCTCGGCGACCCGGGCCACCGGCGCGGACCCAACATGCGCTGATGCCGAATCGAAGGCCGGCTGGACGGCGCTCGACGACCCGGCCGAGTGGCACGCCTTCGGGCGACCGCTCGACGGCGACGCCGCCACCGGCCGCTGGGAATCGCAGGTCGTGGTCGAGGGCATGCACTGCGCGGCGTGTGCGTTCACGGTGGAGGCGGTGCTGGCGCAGGTGCCGGGCGTGTGCAAGGTCGAAGTCAATGCGGCGACCCGGCGGGCGCGTGTGGTCTGGTCGGCCGCAGCCGTGAGTCCTTCCCGCTGGTTTGGCGCCAGTGCTGCAGCCGGATACCGGCTGCTGCCCGCCGCGGACACGGCCCTGCGCGCGCGACGCACGCGCGAGGCCCGGCTGGCGCTCTGGCGCTGGCTGGTCGCGGGCTTCTGCATGATGCAGGTGATGATGTACGCCTATCCCGCGTATATCGCCCAGCCCGGTGACCTGGCGCCGGACGCCGCGCAGCTGCTTCGCTGGGCATCGTGGGTACTGACGCTGCCGGTGATGCTGTTCTCGTGCGGTCCGTTTTTTCGCAGCGCGCTGCGCGACCTGCGCATGCGACGCGTCGGCATGGACCTGCCCGTGGCGCTCGGCATTGCCGTGACCTTCGCGGTCAGCACAGCAGCCACCTTCGACGCCGCGGGACCCCTGGGCGGCGAGGTCTACTTCGATTCGCTCACGATGTTCGTGTTCTTCCTGCTGACGGGGCGATGGCTGGAAGCACGATTGCGGGACCGCACGGCCGGGTCCCTGGAAGCCTTGATGAACCGGCTGCCGGACAGCGTCGAGCGGCTCGGCGCCGACGGGGCCTTCTTGCGCGTCGCCGTGCGGCGGCTCGTGCGCGGCGACGTGGTGCGCGTGCTGCCTGGCGAAGCCTTTCCGGCGGACGGCGTCGTGACCGCGGGCGACACCACGGCGGACGAAGCCCTGCTGACCGGCGAATCGCGCCCGGTGCCGCGCCCCTGCGGCGCGCACGTGCTGGCCGGCAGCCACAATCTCTCGTCGCCCGTGCAGGTGCAGGTGGAATCAGTGGGGCAGGGCACGCGCTTCGCTCAGATCGTCGCATTGATGGAGAGCGCTTCGTTGCAGAAGCCGCGGCTCGCCCAACTGGCGGACCGTGCGGCGCGGCCCTTCCTGCTGGCCGTGCTTGCCGCCGCCGCGCTGGCTGCCGCGTTCTGGTGGCAGGTCGATCCCGGTCGCGCGTTGATGGTCGCGGTAGCGGTGCTGATCGTGACCTGCCCCTGCGCGCTGTCGCTCGCCACGCCGGCGGCCATGCTGGCCAGCGCGGGTGCAATGGCGCGCGGCGGCGTGATGGTGCGCAATCTTCAGGCGCTCGAGGCGCTGGCAACTGTGGACACCGTCGTGTTCGACAAGACCGGCACACTGACGCGCGATACGCCCAGGCTGGAGCGCGTCTATTGCCGCAAGGGCCTGCGGCCGGGCGACGCGGTCGAGCTCGCCGCCGCGCTCGGCGCGCAATCGCTGCATCCGGCCGCACGCGCGATGGTCGGCGCGTGGCGTTCGCAATTTCGCTCTCCCCCGGCATGGGAACTTCTAGGCACGACCGAATACAGCGGCATGGGACTCCGAGGGCCGCTTGCGCCGTGCAGGCGATGCGGGGGGGGCGGCGCGCCGACTGCGCCTGGGCTCGGCGGCATTCTGCGACGTCGAGCCGCTGCAGGTCGCGACGCGGCGCAGGTGCACCTGAGCGATCCGCAGGGCTGGATCGCCAGCTTTGTGTTGGCCGAGGAACTGCGCAGCGATGCTGTCGGGATCGCGTGGCCGCGCTGCGGGAGCAGGGCGTTGCCGTGCAACTCCTGTCCGGCGACCGTGCCGCTGCCGCGCAGGACGTGTTGCGCGGCGCGCGGGTATCGGCGTGTTCCAAGGGGACTGCACGCCGGAGGCCAAGCTGCGCGTGCTGCAGGCGCTGCAGGCGCATGGCGGTCGGGTCGCCATGGTCGGCGACGGCGACGGCCCGGTGCTCGCGCAGGCCAACGCGTCCTTCGCGGTCGGCGCCGCGGTCCCGCTGGCGCAGGCGCGCGCCGATTTCGTCGTGCTGGGCGATTCGCTCGCGGCCATCCCGCAGGCCATCGCGCAGGCGCGCCGCACCCTGCGCATCGTGCGCCAGAACCTCTGGTGGGCGGCCGGCTACAACGCGCTGTGCGTGCCGATGGCGCTGACAGGCTGGCTGCCTGCCTGGCTCGCCGGGCTGGGCATGGCGGCGAGTTCGCTGGTGGTGGTGCTCAACGCGGCGCGCCTGGCCAGGCCGGCAGGCAGGAGAGACTGATGGACATCCTCTTCCTGCTGGTCCCCTTTTCTGTGGTGCTCGTGCTGGTGATCCTGGCCGGTCTTTGGTGGGCGGTCGAGCGTGGCCAGTTCGACGACATCGAAGGCGAAGGCGAGCGCATTCTGCGAAACGATTGATCTGCATCAAGCCGCCGGCCATGCGGCGCCCGGACACTGGCGCCACCAAGACAAGGCCACGAAGATGCAACCCTCCAATCCCTCCCAAGCCGTCTACAGCGACACGGTCGTGCGGCAGTTTGCCCTCATGTCCGTAGTCTGGGGCGTGGTCGGCATGCTGGTCGGCGTGATCATCGCGTCGCAGCTGGCATGGCCTGAACTCAACTTCGGCATCCCCTGGCTCAGCTACGGGCGCCTGCGGCCGCTGCACACCAACGCGGTGATCTTCGCCTTCGGCGGCTGCGCGCTGATGGCGACCAGTTTCCACGTGGTGCAGCGCACCTGCCAGGTCCGCCTGTTCGCGCCCGGCCTGGCGTCTTTCGTTTTCTGGGGCTGGCAGGCGGTGATCGTCGCCGCCGCCATCAGCCTGCCGATGGGCTACACGAGCGGCAAGGAGTACGCCGAGCTCGAGTGGCCGATCGACATCCTGATTGCGCTGGTGTGGGTGGCCTATGCGGTCGTGTTCTTCGGCACCATCGGCACGCGCAAGGTCCGCCACATCTACGTGGCCAACTGGTTCTACGGTGCCTTCATCATCGCGGTGGCACTGCTGCACATCGTCAACAGCGCGGCCATCCCGGCCGGCTGGATGAAGAGCTACTCGGCCTATGCCGGCGTGCAGGACGCGATGGTGCAGTGGTGGTACGGCCACAACGCCGTGGGCTTCTTCCTCACGGCGGGCTTCCTCGGGATGATGTACTACTACATCCCCAAGCAGGCCGGCCGGCCGGTGTACTCGTACCGGCTTTCGATCGTGCACTTCTGGGCGCTGATCTTCACCTACATGTGGGCGGGGCCCCACCACCTGCACTACACCGCGCTGCCCGACTGGACGCAGTCGGTCGGCATGGTGTTCTCGCTGATCCTGCTGGCGCCGAGCTGGGGCGGGATGATCAACGGGATCATGACGTTGTCGGGCGCCTGGCACAAGCTGCGCACCGATCCGATCCTGCGCTTCCTGATCGTGGCGCTCTCGTTCTATGGCATGGCGACCTTCGAGGGACCGATGATGTCGGTCAAGACGGTGAACGCACTGTCGCACTACACCGACTGGACGGTGGGCCACGTGCATGCCGGTGCGCTCGGGTGGGTCGGGCTGATCACGATGGGTTCGCTCTACTACCTGATCCCGCGGATGTACAGCCGCACGGAGATGCACAGCGTCAAGGCCATCGAGCTGCATTTCTGGATGTCCACTGTCGGCATCGTGCTCTACATCGCGGCCATGTGGATCGCCGGCGTGATGCAGGGACTGATGTGGCGCGCCGTGAACGCCGACGGCACGCTCACCTACACCTTCGTCGAGGGCGTCAAGGCCACCTATCCGTACTACGTGGTGCGGATGATCGGCGGCCTGCTTTACCTGTCCGGCATGCTGGTCATGGCGTGGAACGTCTGGATGACCGTGCTCTCCGGGCGCTCGGCACGCGCCACCATTCCGCTCTCCGCCGCCGCCGCACACGCCTGAGGAAACCATGAGCTCGAGCAACCCCGAATCCGGCTTCTCCCACGAGAAGATCGAGACCAACAACTTCCTGATGGTCGTGCTGATCCTGCTGGTCGTCGCCGTCGGCGGCCTGGTGGAGATCGTGCCGCTGTTCTTCCAGAAGTCGACCACGCAGGCCGTGGCGGGCATGCAGCCGCCGACCTCCATGCAGGTGCTGGGCCGCGACATCTATGTGCGCGAGGGCTGCTACAACTGCCACTCGCAGATGATCCGGCCGTTCAGGGCGGAGACGCTGCGCTACGGCCACTACTCGGTGGCGGGCGAGTTCGTGTACGACCACCCCTTCCAGTGGGGAAGCAAGCGCACTGGCCCCGACCTCCACCGCGTCGGCGGCAAGTACAGCGACGAGTGGCATCGCATTCACTTGACCAACCCGCGCGACCTGGTGCCCGAATCGAACATGCCGGCCTACGCCTGGCTCGACAAGGCGCCGCTCGACGGTGCCGAGGCCGAGGCCCACATGCGCGCGCTGCGACGGGTCGGCGTGCCTTTCACCGACGCGCAGATCGCTGCCGCGCCGGCCGAAGTCAAGGGCAAGAGCGAGTTGGACGCGCTGGTCGCCTATCTCCAGTCGCTCGGCCTGGCGCTCAAGTAAGGACATGCAGATGGACATCACTACCTTGCGGATCGCAGCCACGCTGGCCTCCTTCGCCGCCTTCATCGGCATTCTCGTGTGGACCTTCTCGCGCCGTCGCGCGAAGGCCTTCGAAGAAGCGGGCCGGCTCCTCCTCGAACAGGACTGAGAGACCTTCATGAGCGACTTCTTCAGCGACTTCTGGTCGAACTATGTGGCCATCGCCACGCTGGTCAGCATCGGGCTGTGCGCGGTGCTGCTGTGGCTGATGGCGCGCGCACCGACCACCAAAGGGGAGGGCAGCACCACGGGCCATGTCTGGGACGAGGACCTGCGCGAGGCGAACAATCCCATGCCGCGCTGGTGGATAGGCCTGTTCGTCATCACCATCGTCTTCGGCCTCGCCTACCTGGTGGCCTACCCCGGGCTCGGGAGCTACAAGGGCGAGTTGGCGTGGAGCACCGAAAGCGAGTACAGGAACGACCAGGCGCGAGCCGCCCGCGAGCTCGAACCCGTCTATGCCGCCTATGCGGCGATGCCTGTCGAGCGCGTGGCCGGCGCGCCGGCTGCGGTGGCGATCGGCGAGCGCCTGTTCCTCAACAACTGCGCGCAGTGCCACGGCTCGGATGCACGCGGCAGCAAGGGCTTTCCCAACCTGGCGGACAACGACTGGCTGCATGGCGGCGCGCCCGAGAAGATCAAGGAATCGATCACGCTGGGGCGGACAGGCGTCATGCCGCCGATGGCGGCCGCGGTAGGCACGCCCGAGGACGTCAAGAACGTCGCCAACTACGTGTTGAGCCTTTCGGGCAGCCCGCACGATTCGGTGCGTGCCGGCCTGGGCAAGGCCAAGTTCAGCGCATGCGCGGCGTGCCATGGCATCGGGGGCACCGGCAATCCGGCGCTGGGCGCGCCCAACCTTGCTGACAAGGTCTGGCTGCACGGCTACGGGCAGGAGGCGATCATCTCCATCATCAACACCGGCCGGACCAACCAGATGCCGGCGCAGCAGGGCCGCCTGACCGAAGCGCAGATCCATGTGCTGGCCGCCTACGTCTGGGGCCTGTCGAACAAGCCCGTCCCGGCCCCGTAGGCGCGCCATGCAGGAAACCGCTCCAACACCCGCCGGGCACGCGCACCAGGTGATCCCGATCGCCACCGCGCCGGAAAACGGCGGACTCTTCGCCGCGCACCGGAAGATCTACCCGCGTACGGTGCGCGGGATCTTCGCGCGCTGGCGCTGGGCGTTCGTGTTCATGACGCAGCTCGTGTTCTACGGCCTTCCGTGGGTCGAATGGGGCCAGCGCCAGGCCGTGCTGTTCGACCTCGGGGCCCGGCGCTTCTACATCCTCGGCCTGGTGCTGTACCCGCAGGACCTGATCTACCTGACGGGGCTGCTGGTGATCTCGGCGCTCTCGCTGTTCCTCTTTACGGCAGTTGCCGGCCGGCTGTGGTGCGGCTATGCGTGCCCGCAGACCGTCTACACCGAGATCTTCATGTGGGTCGAGCACAAGATCGAGGGCAATCGCGTCGCGCGCATGCGGCTGGACGAGGGCGAGTTCTCGCTCGAGAAGCTGGTCAAGAAGTGGTTCAAACACATCGTCTGGCTCGGCATTGCGCTGTGGACCGGTTTCACCTTCGTCGGCTACTTCACGCCGATCCGCGAGCTGGGCCTTGAATTCCTGCAGACGCGGATGGGCTCGTGGGAAGCCTTCTGGGTCTTCTTCTACGGCTTTGCGACCTACGGCAACGCCGGCTTCATGCGCGAGCAGGTCTGCATGTACATGTGCCCCTATGCGCGCTTTCAGAGCGCCATGTTCGATCGCGACACGCTGATCGTGAGCTACGACACCGCGCGCGGCGAGCCTCGCGGTTTTCGGGCGAAAGGCAGCGATGCGCGTTCACTGGGCGTCGGCGACTGCATCGACTGCACGCTGTGCGTGCAGGTTTGCCCGACCGGCATCGACATCCGCGAAGGTCTGCAGTACGAGTGCATCGGCTGCGGCCTGTGCGTGGACGCCTGCAACACGGTCATGGACCGAATGGCAACGCCGCGCGGGCTGATCCGGTACGCGACCCAGAACAGCATGGCCGGCCGATGGACGCGCGCCCAGGTGCTGCGCCGGGTCCTGCGCCCACGGGTGCTGATCTATGCCGCCGCGCTGACCGCATTGACCGTCGGCGTGCTCGCGAGCCTGGTGGTGCGCACGCCGCTGAAGGTCGACGTGGTGCGCGACCGCGCCTCGCTGGCGCGCATCGTGGAAGGCGGGCAGCTCGAGAACGTCTACCGGCTGCAGATCATGAACGCGACCGAGCGGCCGCAGCGCTACCGCATCGAGGCGCACGGCCTCGAGGGACTCAGTGTGGCGCCTGCGGAGCCGGTCGAAGTCGGACCCGCGCAGTCGCGCTGGGTCGCGGTGCGGCTGCAACTGCCGTACGGCAGCGCCGCCGCCGGCTCCCACCCGGTGCACTTCGACGTGCGCTCGACGGACGGCAGTGCACAGGTGTCGGAGAAGGCCGCCTTCATGGTGCCCCGTTGAATGCTCCGCCGAAACCGAACTTCCAGGAGACCTCGATGAACGACCCCAAGGCGATTTCGCCCAAACCGGAAGCAGGAGTTGCAGGGGCTGCCCCAAAAGCAGACTGGTGGCAATTTCCGCTGGTCTGGATGGTGATGGCAGGCCCGGCCCTTGTCATTGCAGCGAGCTTTGTCACGCTCTTTCTTGCACTGCGAACGCCCGACCCGGTGGTCGACCCGGACTACTACCGCCGCGGCATCGAGATCGACAAGCCCCTCGCGGACAAGAAACTGATGCCGGCCCTGGCCGGACGCAACCACGCGGTGACGCCGGACTCCGACGTGCCCGCGCCCCGGCGATGAAGGTCATGAAGACGCAGGACTGGATGTCGATTCTCTGGCCAGCCTTCCTGCTGGCTTGTGCGACCGAACTGCTGGTGTTCGCGCTGTTCGACCCGGCCGACCTTCAATGGCGTGGCGAGGCGCTCGGCCTGTCGCCGCAGGCGGTCTACACGGGCGGCTTTTTTGTCTTCTGGCTGCTGGCGGCCAGCGCGAGCGCCTTGACGCTGCTGCTGACAAAACCTGCCAAGGAGATCAACAGCCCGGAGGGCTGAGGACGCGTGCAGCGTGCGCGCGGTTGACGCACATCAAGCGTCGCAGGCCGGCCGCCGTGCCTGCGCCGCGTCATCCGGATCGTGCGCGTGACTTGAGGGCAGGGGAGTCGCCACGTTTCGCTCGTCGCCGCGACATGGCTGTGGCAGGGGGCTGAGCTGTCAGCCCTTGCCGATCGTGTCCAGGAGCACGGCCTGCATCACGCTGCGGTGGTTCTCCGCGCGGCGGGCTTCGTCGATCGCGCAGGCAGATGCCATCAGCGACCAGCGCGGGGAGCGCATGGCGTCTACGAGGAAGGCCGCTTCGTCTCGCGCCGACTGTCCGCGGTCAGCGATGCGTACCTCGAATTGCGCTTCCCGAGCGGCTGCGACGAAGTAGCGGCCGCGCGCGGTGGTCGGATCGCCCAGGAACACGATCGACGCGCCGAGTGGGGACCGGTGCTCGCGCAGCGTCATGAGGTCCGCCAGGGCGCGGGCGGGATGGTCGTCCAGGCTCAGGCCACGGTAAACCGGTATGGCCGCGTCCTGCTCGACCGCTCGCGCTGCATCGGGCGGCAACTGCCCGCAGTCGACAGCGTCATACATTCGGCCCAGCACGCGCCCCAGCGTGCGGATGTCGTCGCGCCCAGGAACTGCGGGCTCCTCCGGAGCGGCGAATCGAAGCTCGGCCACCCTCGCGCCCATGTCCTGCGCAGCCCGCCGTAGCGCGGCAATCTCCGCGCCCGAGCTGTCAGGGCGGAGCAGCAGAGCCAGGTTCTTTCCGCGCAATGGCTGGCCCAGAGTGCCCGCACGTGCGCCCGCTCGCAGGCGCTCGGCCGCACTGAAGGCCTGCAAGATGCTCCCGCCGGGCAAGGGCGCGTGCAGCGGCGCACCGTCTGGAGGGTCGAAGATGGCGGAGTTCACAAGCGCAAAAGGTAGGGCTTGGCGCCGCTTTCGGCTTGATGCCCGTCAATGTCTGCGCATCTTGGCCGAATGCCGACACCGATTCGACACACAGCGTTCACGCACTGTTACCGAGAGCCCGATCGCATTGGTGCCACGGTTGCAGTGCCTTTCTAAGCTTCGTCCATCGATTTGAGGAACGTGCAATGACCGAAGCCATCTGCCACCCCAAGGCCGCCCCGTCGGGCGCCCAGCGCATCTCCAATGCCCTCCAACTGCTGGAGAGCAACGTCGCCATCCAGCGGCGCGTCGTGCGGACGGGAGACACCGTGTATCAGGTGGGACAGCCGTTCGCCTGCCTTTACGTGATCAACTCCGGCTTCTTCAAGATGGTCAACCTGTCCAGCGAAGGCCGCGAACAGGTGGTCAGCGTCCATTTCAAGGGTGACTGGCTAGGGCTCGACGGCATTGCGGCAGGGCACTACGGCTGCGACGCGATCGCCATGGACACTGGCGAGGTCTGGGCGATCCGCTACGACGCCTTGCTCCAGGCGGCGCTCCGTGCCCCAGCGCTGCTGACTGCGCTCCACGAAGCGATGAGCCGAGAGCTCACGCGCGACCACGAATCCTTCCTCTCGCTGTGCACCTTGCCGGCAGACGCACGCGTCGCTGGCTTCCTGCGCTATTGGGCTGACGCGCTCGCGCAGCGCGGGCTGCGCACTGACCAGATCACGCTCCACATGACCCGAGCAGAGATCGGCAATTACCTGGGCATGACGCTGGAGTCCGTGAGCCGCGCGTTCTCGCGCCTGGCGCGGGGCGATGTGATCCGCTTCATCGAGAAGGGGTCTCCTCGTTTTCAGTGCAATAAGTGACGGTACGCAAAGCTAGCACTGGCGCGGGGGTGGTCTGGGTAGACCGTTGATTTCATTGACTTTCCTGTTCGCTTTGTAAACGGGTATGGTGGCCTCCCACTTTTGAGGTTCACGATGCAGGGTTGGCACACAACGTTTTTGGGGATGCGTGGGCTCCCCCGCGATATCAGCGACTTCGAGATGAAGGCATTTTTCACCTTCGATGGTGCCGAGCGCGACGCAATCAATGCACGCCGAGGTGATTCCCACAAGCTTGGTCTGGCGCTCCATATTGGTTTCCTGCGCATGAGTGGGCGTTTGCTCGGTGCCTTTCGGGTAATTCCAGTAGCCTTGTGGCGCCACCTTGGCAACGAGCTTGGCATTGCAGCACCAGAAGTCGCCTCGCTGAGAGCCATGTATGAACGCGGGCGCACGCTATTCGATCACCAACAAGTAGCCTGCACGGTCCTTGGATTCCAGTGGATGAGCGAGCACCAGCGCCGCTCACTGGTACGTGAACTGCGCGACGAAGTGGCGCGCTGCGCCGACCGCGATCAGCTACTCGTGCGGGCGCGTCAATGGCTGTACAAGAACAAGCTGGTGATCGTGCACGAGCGGGCAATTCGGACACTGATTGCGGCGGCACTTGCCCAGCTTGAAGTTGAAACAGGCACCGCCATCGCCGCCAGCGTTGATCCAGCAACACTTGATCGCTGGCGAGCCTCAGTTTCAGAGCTGCGCCCAGATGGACAAACCCAGCAGAGTTGGCTATGGGCTGCACCGGCGAAACACTCAACCCGCCAAATCAGCGAGGTACTGGAGCGCATCGACCTGCTTTACACGCTGGACGTTCATAAGCACCTGGCAGACATCCCCGATCTCATCTTGCGCCGCTACGCGCGCCGACTTGTCTCCAGGCCGCCCTCAGCCGGAGCCAAGATCAAAGAGCCAGCGCGCACCGTGGAGGTCGCATGCTTTCTTCGGTATTGCCTGTTCACCACCACAGACCAGTTGATCCTTATGGTGCAGCGCCGGATCGCCGATCTGTGGCGTCAGGCTGCCGCCGATGTCCCCGCTACCGTCAATTGGGCCGCAATGTACAAAACGCTGCTCGGCGAACTTGTTGCCTTGAGCGCGCAAGGTGCGGTGCCAGATGCTGAGTTGCGTGCCCGTCTTGAAGCCTTGATCACCGAAACCCAGAAACGCAAACCACCGAGCAGGGCCTCCCTGGTCCGCGAGGGATTGATTGATGGAATTCGCCCCGTGCGGTCGTTGCTCGTCGCCATTGCAAAGCTGCCCTGGCAGGCCACCGGCGAGCATCCTGCCATCGAGTACCTTGCCAAGCTGCAAGCTTTATATCTCAAAGGATCCAGAAAGCTGCCAGTTGAAGTGGTGGCACCAAGTCTGGGAATGATCTGGCAGGTTTCGATCTCCAGCCCAGACCGGGAACGGGCGTTTCAGGCGTTGGAGGTGGCCACCCTGTTTGCCCTGCGCCGCGCGGTGCGCAATGGCTCGGTCTGGATTGAGCACAGCCTGAGCTTTCGGGGTCGTGCGCGCTTGTTCTTCACGGACGAGCGTTGGCAGGCAGAGTCCAAGAAACACTATGCCCGTCTATCGTTACCCAGCAAGGCTGCCACTTTCTTGAAGCCTTTGCTGGCCAGAGTAACTGCCGGTGTCGATGCGGTGGCCGCTGCAGCCCGCAGTGGCGTACTGCGCGTGGATGATGAACTCCATTTGTCGCCATTGCCCGCAGAGGACGAAGACCCAGAAGTGACCAAGCTGCGCGCGGCTTTGGATCACCGCATCGGTGAGGTTCAATTGCCGGAAGTGATTCTGGCCGTTGACGCCCAGGTGCGCTTTAGCTGGATCATGCTCGGACGTGAGCCGCGCTCTACCGACGAGCTGCTGATGGTCTATGCCGGCATCATGGCCCACGGCACCAGTCTGACTGCGGTCGAATGCGCGCGCATGATTCCGCAATTGTCTGCCACCAGCATTCGCCAGGCCATGCGCTGGGCGCGGGACGAACGGCGTCTGAGCCAGGCCTGCCAGGCTGTGCTGGAATTCATGCAGCGACACCCGATTGCCGCCACCTGGGGGCGGTCCGATTTGGCATCTTCTGACATGATGAGCATGGAGACCACCAAACGGGTGTGGCAAGCCCGGCTTGATCCTCGGCGCAACACACCTTCCATTGGAATCTACTCCCATGTAAAAGACCGGTGGGGCATCTTCCATGCGCAGCCCTTTGTGCTCAATGAGCGCCAGGCGGGCGTGGCCATTGAAGGTGTCATCCGCCAAGAAAAGCTGGAGACCAGCCAGCTTGCTGTGGATACCCATGGCTACACCGACTTTGCCATGTCACATGCCCGTTTGCTTGGTTTTGATCTTTGCCCGCGGTTGAAGGAACTCAAACAGCGCCACCTCTTTGTGCCACGCGGCACCAAAGTGCCCGCAGAAATCGCTGCGGTGTGCGAAGCCAATGTCGACGTCGCTTTGATCGAAAAGCATTGGGATAGTCTGGTGCACCTGGCAGCCTCGGTCATGAGCGGACATGCCAGTGCGGTGGCAGCTCTTGCGCGGTTCGGTTCTGCCGCCCAGGGCGATCCAATCTATGAGGCTGGCGTGCAATTGGGGCGGTTGCTGCGTACGGCGTTTTTGGCTGACTACTTTGTCAAGGACGCTTTCAGGAACGAGTTGCGCCGGGTGCTCAATCGGGGCGAGGCTGTTAACGCCCTCAAGCGCGCCATTTATACCGGCCGGATCAGCCCGGCGCAGGCCAAACGTGTCGATGAAATGCAGGCTGTGGCCGATGCGTTGAGCCTGATGGCCAACATCGTGATGGCGTGGAATACCTCACAGATGCAGGCGGTCCTGGATCGCTGGTCGAACCGCCGCCAGGTCATTCCACCGGAACTGATCGGGAAGATTGCGCCCACCAGGCTGGAGAGCATCAACTTGCGGGGTGTGTTTCGCTTCCCGGTTGACCGCTATGCTGACCAAATCCTGCCTTCGCGGCCAAATGCATCGATAACTGGCACCAATGGATGAAACCGACCACGGTTTGACGCCACGAATCGCAGATTTGAAAGTGAACAGGAAAGTCAATGAAATCAACGATCTACCAACACCACCTCCGCGCCAGTGCTAGCTTTTCGTACCGTCACTTATTGCACTGAAAACGAGGAGACCCCAACTGCTATTTCAGCAATGACTTCACTGCATGGCGGCGGCTTCCATGGGCCGTCCGACGTGCAGCATGAAGCTCGTCAGTGCCTCCACTTTCGGGATGTGGATGTCGCGTCGGCCTTTCTCGGGGTCTCCTCGTTTTCAGTGCAATAAGGGGTCTCCTCGTTTTCAGTGCAATAAGTGACGGTACGAAAAGCTAGCACTGGCGCGGAGGTGGTGTTGGTAGATCGTTGATTTCATTGACTTTCCTGTTCACTTTCAAATCTGCGATTCGTGGCGTCAAACCGTGGTCGGTTTCATCCATTGGTGCCAGTTATCGATGCATTTGGCCGCGAAGGCAGGATTTGGTCAGCATAGCGGTCAACCGGGAAGCGAAACACACCCCGCAAGTTGATGCTCTCCAGCCTGGTGGGCGCAATCTTCCCGATCAGTTCCGGTGGAATGACCTGGCGGCGGTTCGACCAGCGATCCAGGACCGCCTGCATCTGTGAGGTATTCCACGCCATCACGATGTTGGCCATCAGGCTCAACGCATCGGCCACAGCCTGCATTTCATCGACACGTTTGGCCTGCGCCGGGCTGATCCGGCCGGTATAAATGGCGCGCTTGAGGGCGTTAACAGCCTCGCCCCGATTGAGCACCCGGCGCAACTCGTTCCTGAAAGCGTCCTTGACAAAGTAGTCAGCCAAAAACGCCGTACGCAGCAACCGCCCCAATTGCACGCCAGCCTCATAGATTGGATCGCCCTGGGCGGCAGAACCGAACCGCGCAAGAGCTGCCACCGCACTGGCATGTCCGCTCATGACCGAGGCTGCCAGGTGCACCAGACTATCCCAATGCTTTTCGATCAAAGCGACGTCGACATTGGCTTCGCACACCGCAGCGATTTCTGCGGGCACTTTGGTGCCGCGTGGCACAAAGAGGTGGCGCTGTTTGAGTTCCTTCAACCGCGGGCAAAGATCAAAACCAAGCAAACGGGCATGTGACATGGCAAAGTCGGTGTAGCCATGGGTATCCACAGCAAGCTGGCTGGTCTCCAGCTTTTCTTGGCGGATGACACCTTCAATGGCCACGCCCGCCTGGCGCTCATTGAGCACAAAGGGCTGCGCATGGAAGATGCCCCACCGGTCTTTTACATGGGAGTAGATTCCAATGGAAGGTGTGTTGCGCCGAGGATCAAGCCGGGCTTGCCACACCCGTTTGGTGGTCTCCATGCTCATCATGTCAGAAGATGCCAAATCGGACCGCCCCCAGGTGGCGGCAATCGGGTGTCGCTGCATGAATTCCAGCACAGCCTGGCAGGCCTGGCTCAGACGCCGTTCGTCCCGCGCCCAGCGCATGGCCTGGCGAATGCTGGTGGCAGACAATTGCGGAATCATGCGCGCGCATTCGACCGCAGTCAGACTGGTGCCGTGGGCCATGATGCCGGCATAGACCATCAGCAGCTCGTCGGTAGAGCGCGGCTCACGTCCGAGCATGATCCAGCTAAAGCGCACCTGGGCGTCAACGGCCAGAATCACTTCCGGCAATTGAACCTCACCGATGCGGTGATCCAAAGCCGCGCGCAGCTTGGTCACTTCTGGGTCTTCGTCCTCTGCGGGCAATGGCGACAAATGGAGTTCATCATCCACGCGCAGTACGCCACTGCGGGCTGCAGCGGCCACCGCATCGACACCGGCAGTTACTCTGGCCAGCAAAGGCTTCAAGAAAGTGGCAGCCTTGCTGGGTAACGATAGACGGGCATAGTGTTTCTTGGACTCTGCCTGCCAACGCTCGTCCGTGAAGAACAAGCGCGCACGACCCCGAAAGCTCAGGCTGTGCTCAATCCAGACCGAGCCATTGCGCACCGCGCGGCGCAGGGCAAACAGGGTGGCCACCTCCAACGCCTGAAACGCCCGTTCCCGGTCTGGGCTGGAGATCGAAACCTGCCAGATCATTCCCAGACTTGGTGCCACCACTTCAACTGGCAGCTTTCTGGATCCTTTGAGATATAAAGCTTGCAGCTTGGCAAGGTACTCGATGGCAGGATGCTCGCCGGTGGCCTGCCAGGGCAGCTTTGCAATGGCGACGAGCAACGACCGCACGGGGCGAATTCCATCAATCAATCCCTCGCGGACCAGGGAGGCCCTGCTCGGTGGTTTGCGTTTCTGGGTTTCGGTGATCAAGGCTTCAAGACGGGCACGCAACTCAGCATCTGGCACCGCACCTTGCGCGCTCAAGGCAACAAGTTCGCCGAGCAGCGTTTTGTACATTGCGGCCCAATTGACGGTAGCGGGGACATCGGCGGCAGCCTGACGCCACAGATCGGCGATCCGGCGCTGCACCATAAGGATCAACTGGTCTGTGGTGGTGAACAGGCAATACCGAAGAAAGCATGCGACCTCCACGGTGCGCGCTGGCTCTTTGATCTTGGCTCCGGCTGAGGGCGGCCTGGAGACAAGTCGGCGCGCGTAGCGGCGCAAGATGAGATCGGGGATGTCTGCCAGGTGCTTATGAACGTCCAGCGTGTAAAGCAGGTCGATGCGCTCCAGTACCTCGCTGATTTGGCGGGTTGAGTGTTTCGCCGGTGCAGCCCATAGCCAACTCTGCTGGGTTTGTCCATCTGGGCGCAGCTCTGAAACTGAGGCTCGCCAGCGATCAAGTGTTGCTGGATCAACGCTGGCGGCGATGGCGGTGCCTGTTTCAACTTCAAGCTGGGCAAGTGCCGCCGCAATCAGTGTCCGAATTGCCCGCTCGTGCACGATCACCAGCTTGTTCTTGTACAGCCATTGACGCGCCCGCACGAGTAGCTGATCGCGGTCGGCGCAGCGCGCCACTTCGTCGCGCAGTTCACGTACCAGTGAGCGGCGCTGGTGCTCGCTCATCCACTGGAATCCAAGGACCGTGCAGGCTACTTGTTGGTGATCGAATAGCGTGCGCCCGCGTTCATACATGGCTCTCAGCGAGGCGACTTCTGGTGCTGCAATGCCAAGCTCGTTGCCAAGGTGGCGCCACAAGGCTACTGGAATTACCCGAAAGGCACCGAGCAAACGCCCACTCATGCGCAGGAAACCAATATGGAGCGCCAGACCAAGCTTGTGGGAATCACCTCGGCGTGCATTGATTGCGTCGCGCTCGGCACCATCGAAGGTGAAAAATGCCTTCATCTCGAAGTCGCTGATATCGCGGGGGAGCCCACGCATCCCCAAAAACGTTGTGTGCCAACCCTGCATCGTGAACCTCAAAAGTGGGAGGCCACCATACCCGTTTACAAAGCGAACAGGAAAGTCAATGAAATCAACGGTCTACCCAGACCACCCCCGCGCCAGTGCTAGCTTTGCGTACCGTCACTTATTGCACTGAAAACGAGGAGACCCCCAGTTGGCCACACGGCTACGGGACCGGGAGGACTCACGCCAACCGCAACTCGGTGCCTGCGCCTGCAATCGAGCTGGGTGCTCGGGCTAGGGGCCTCAAGGCCAAGGCTTCGGCTGCAGGGCGGCCCAGGCCTTCTTGCGCTTGATTACGTGGCCATCCTATTTAACATAATGCACATTGTATTTCTCGAGAAGGCAGCCCAGCCCAGGCGTACCCAGGCTCGGTCACCACTTCCCGTCGCTCGGCGCCTTGCTCGCCCGAACCGCCGTGCTCAGCAACCGCACCGCGTCTGGCCGATTGGCGCGCTGCGCGAAATCCAGCGCCGTCATGCCCAGTTGGTTCTTCATCGCCGTGTCGGCACCCTCGTCAAGCAGCAGCTGAACCGCGGCGCTGGAGCCGTACATCGCGGCCATCATCAGCGGCGTGGTCCCATTGGGCGACTGCGCATCGATGAAGGCGTAGTGCTCCAGCAGCTGCTTGATGATCGCGACGTGCCCGCCGGTAGCCGCGTAATGCAGCGGAGTCCAGCCCGTCTTGTTGACGTCTGCGTCACGTGCGATCAGCCGCGTCACCAGCTCCTGTTGACCCTTGAGCGCTGCCAGCATCAATGGGCTTTCGTCCTTCGCGTTCCGCGCCTCCACGTCGGTCTTGCGCGAGTCCAGCAGCACCTGGATAACCTTGGGCGATGGCTCGCGCATGGCGATCAACAAGCCGGTCTGGCCTTGCTCATCGCGCGTGTTGGGGTCGAAGCCGCGGTTCAACAGATCCGCAACACCACCGGCGTTGTCGCTGCGAACGGCCCGGAAAAAGTCGTCGAAGGAGCCTGCGTAAAGGGAAAAAGAAGCTGTAAAAACAGCAAGATACAAAGCTCTTTTAAGGTAATTCTTCATCTTTTGACGCCTGAAAACAGGGTCTCGAAATTACGGGTGGTGACCTCGCCGATGGTCTCGACCGGCAGCTTGCGCAGCTCGGCGATCTGCCGCGCCACGAACGGCACGTAGGAGGGATTGTTGGTCTTCCCGCGGTACGGGACAGGCGCCAGATAGGGACTGTCGGTTTCGATCAGCATGCGGTCCAGCGGCACGAAGGCCGCCACGTCGCGCAGGTCTTGCGCCTTCCTGAAGGTCAGGATGCCCGAGAACGAAATGTAGAAGCCCAGCTCCAGCGCCGCACGGGCGACGTCGGCCGTCTCGGTGAAGCAATGGAACACGCCCCCGGCAGCTTCAGGCGAACCATCCTCGCCCTCCTCTTTCAGGATCGCCAAGGTGTCGGCCGAAGCTTCGCGGGTGTGGATGATCAGCGGTTTGCGCACCTGCCGCGCCGCACGGATGTGCACCCGGAAGCGGTCGCGCTGCCACGCCAGGTCGGCAATGCTGCGTCCCCCTTTTCGCTCCTCCATCTGGTAGTAGTCGAGGCCGGTCTCGCCGACGGCCACGACCTTGGGCAGGGCGGAACGTGTCACCAGATCCTCTACCGATGGCTCCGCGATGCCCTCGTTGTCCGGATGGACGCCTACACTGGCCCAGAAGTTGTCAAAACCAGCCGCCAACGCCTGCACCTGCGGAAATTCTTCCAGGGTTGTGCAGATGCACAGCGCCCGGTCGACCTGTGCGGCGGCCATGGCCTCGCGGATCTGCGGCATCTGGCCGGCGAACTCGGGAAAGGTCAGGTGGCAATGGGAGTCGGTGAACATCGCAAACCTTCAGAAAACGGCGGCGCGACCGCAGCGCATGCGGTCTGCATCATGCGAACAGAGCTCAAATGGTCTGGGTAGGACGGTCGGAGGCCGCGATGCCGCCGAGCGCCTCTTCGATGCGCGCCTTGAGCTGGCGCGACTTTTCGTCCGAGGGGAAGCGAATGCCGACGCCCGGCGCCCGGTTGCCAGCCGCACGCGCCGGCGTGATCCAGGCGACCTTGCCGGCCACCGGGTAGCGCTGCGGGTCCTCGGGCAGCGTGAGCAGTACGTAGACGTCGTCGCCCAGGCGGTACTCGCGCGAGGTCGGGATGAAAATGCCGCCCTCGGCGAAAAGCGGAATGTAGGCCGCATAGAGTGCGCCCTTTTCCTTGATCGCGAGCTGGATGACGCTGGGTCGGGCGGGCGCGGTGGGGGGAGGAGAGGCTGTTGTATTCATGAGCGGCGGCTCGCGGAGTTTAGGGTGCTTCGTGCTTCGCTCACAAGTGCTTCGAGCATCAGGCCGGGATTGAAGGGATGTTCTGCGGTTTTTGCCGCATTGGCGAGCGACCGGGCCCACCGGGCCAGCGCGGATTTCGGGGGCACGGCCGGCAGGTCTGCGGCTTCGAAAAAGCGCGGGGCGGCGCCGCTGTCCACCGTCATGAGGTCGTGGCAGAGCTTCTGCAGCGCGCTGATGGCCTGGGCTGGGGCATGGTCGGCCAGCGCGCTGACGTCGCCACGCAGCATGGCCTTGGGCAAAAGGCTCCAGGCCTTGGGCGACTGGCCGGAGGCGGCGAGGCGCAGCGCATCGCTGGGCCGTCCGCCGGCGGCGCGCAGCAGGCCTGCCGCGTCTGTCGCCGCGACGCCCTGCCCCACCAGCCAGTCGCGCGCCTCGTCGTCGCCGGGCCAGGACAAGGTGAAGCCCAAGCACCGGCTGCGAATGGTGGGCAGCAGTTGCCAGGCGGCTTCGCTGGCCAGCACGAAGCGCACGTCGCCGACCGGCTCCTCGAGCGTCTTGAGCAAGGCGTTGGCAGTGATGGTGTTCATGCGCTCGGCCGGATAGACCAGCACGACCTTGCCGCGCCCGCGCGCGCTGGTCCGCTGGGCGAAGCCGACCGCATCGCGCATTGCCTCCACGCGGATCTCGCGGCTGGGCTTGCGCTTCTTGTCGTCGATGTCGGCCTGGCTCTTTTCGTCGAGCGGCCAGCCGAGCTCTTGCATGGCTACTTCCGGCATCAGCACGCAGAGATCGGCGTGGGTTCGCACGCCGATGGCGTGGCAGCTCGGGCAATGGCCGCAGGCGCCCTGCCCGCCCGCTTCGTCGCGCTGCTCGCAGAGCCAGGCCGCTGCCAGCGCCAGACCCAGTTCGTACTGGCCCAGCCCCGACGGCCCGTGCAGCAGCCAGGCGTGGCCACGCTGCCGCAGCAGTTCGGCCAGGGGCTTGTGCAGCCAGGGCGCCAGGGTCGTTTCGCTCACGGCTTGCTGCCGGCGAGGCCACGCTGGACCAAGGCCGCCTCGATCTGCTGCCACACCTGGTCGCGCGGCTGGTTCGCGTCGATGCGCACGAAGCGCGGCGCTGCCGCGGCGCGCTCGGCATAACCGGCGGCGACGCGGCGGAAGAACTCGACCGGCTGCGATTCAAACTTGTCGGGCAGCCGCGTCCCGGCCAAGCGTGCGGCAGCGATCTCGGGAGGCAGGTCGAACCACAGCGTCACCGCCGGCTGCAGCAGCGTGCCGTCGCGCACCTGCACCCACTGCTCCAGGGTCGAGAGCACTGCCTTGTCGTAGCCGCGCCCCGCGCCCTGGTAGGCGAAGGTGGCGTCGGTGAAGCGGTCGCACAGCACCACCTCGCCGCGCGCCAATGCCGGCTCGATGACCTGGACAACATGGTCGCGCCGTGCGGCGAACGCCAGCAGCGACTCTGTGAGCGGGTCCATGGCCTGCGTGAGGATCATCGTGCGCAGCGTCTCGGCCATCGGCGTGCCGCCTGGTTCGCGGGTTCGCGTGACCTGCCGGCCCTGGGCCTTGAACAGTGCCTCCAGCGCATCGACATGGCTGGACTTCCCGGCGCCGTCGATCCCTTCGAGCGTGAGGAACAGTCCCTTCTGCGTCATCGTTCGCTCCGTGGTGCCGGCTCGGCGCCGCGCTGGTAGCGGTTCACCGCCCGGTTGTGCTCGTCGAGTGAGCTGCTGAAATGGCTGGAACCATCGCCGCGGGAGACGAAGTACAGCGACTTGCTCTGCGCCGGCTGCACCGCCGCCAGCAGCGCGGCCTTGCCCGGCAGGGCGATCGGCGTGGGCGGCAGGCCGGGCCGCAGGTAGGTGTTCCAGGGCGTGTCGGCCTGCAGGTCTTTCTTGCGCAGATTGCCGTCGAAACGCGTTCCGAGTCCGTAGATCACCGTAGGGTCGGTCTGCAACGGCATGCCGATGCGCAGCCGGTTGACGAACACGGCAGCGATCTCGGCCCGGTCCTTGGCTGCGCCTGTCTCCTTTTCGACGATGCTGGCCAGGATCAGCGCCTCTTCGGGCGTCTTGAGCGGCAGATCGGACGCGCGCGCCGCCCAGGCGGCCTCGAGCTTCTTGTCCATGGCCCGCATGGCCCGCTGCAGCAGGGCGAGGTCGGTGGAACCCTTGGAATAGGTGTAGGTGTCGGGGAAGAAGCGTCCTTCCGGTCGCACGGCGGGCTTGCCGAGCCGGGCCATGAGCTCCTCGTCGCTCAGCCCGACAATTTGCGGCTTCAGCTGCTCGGCCTTGGCGAGCGCAGCGCGCACCTGGCGGAAGTTCCATCCTTCGACCAGCACGATGCTGCGCGTGGCCTCTTCGCCGCGCACCAGCATGTTGAGCAGCAGGCGCGGCGTGACGCCCTGTTCGAGCTCGTAGCTGCCGGCGCGGATCTGACGGTCCTGTCCGGAGAAGCGGAACCAGCCGTAGAGCAGCTGCCACGGCACGCGCACACCTGCGTCTGCCACCGCCTGCGCGACGCCCCGCGGCGTGGTGCCGGGCTCGACCGAGAGGTCCACCGTGGGCGCCGGCAGCTTCAGCGGATGCTGAACCCACCAAAGCCCTGCCGCGCCGGCGCCGAGGACGACGAAGGCGACCAGGAGAAAGAGCGTGAGGAGGAATCGACGCACGGATGCGAATGAGGCGGCGGACGGAAGGGAAAACGCGGTAGCCCTGCGGGCCGAACGGAACGGAGCAGCCCATGATAATTCAGCGATGACCCCAGTCGTTCTGAATGGCGTAACAGCCCTTTCGCACCTCGGCGTGATCCGCGCCGAGGGCCCCGAAGCCGCGAATTTCCTCAATGGCCAGCTGACGCAGGACTTCGCCCTCCTCGGCCCCACCGAAGCCCGCCTGGCCGCGCTGTGCACGGCCAAGGGCCGCGTGATCGCGAGCTTCATCGGCATCCGGCCGCAGCCCGAACGTGTGCTGCTGGTCGTCAGCCGCGACATCCTTGCAGCCACGCTCAAGCGCCTCTCGATGTATGTGCTGCGCGCCAAGCTCAAGCTCAGCGATGCCACCGGAGAATTCATGCTCCACGGCCTGGCCGGCACGGCGCTCGCGGCCAACGGCGTCAGCGCGGATGCGCCGCCCGGGCGCTGCTGCCAGGCCGGCGACGTCAACGTGGTTTCGCTCTATCCCTCGGACGGCGTGCCGCGCGCGCTGCACATCGCGCCGGTGGGCAGCACTGCGCCCGAGGGCCCGACGCTCGATGCTGCGCTGTGGCAGTGGAGCGAGGTGCGCAGCGGCATCGTGACCGTCAGCGAGCCGATTGTCGAGGCTTTCGTGCCGCAGATGCTCAATTACGAGTCGGTGGGCGGCGTGAACTTCAAGAAGGGCTGCTACCCCGGCCAGGAGGTGGTGGCGCGCAGCCAGTTCCGCGGCACCCTCAAGCGCCGGACCTACCTGGTGCAGGCGACGGCCGCGGTGGCCGCGGGCCAGGAAGTCTTTGCTGCCAACGATCCCGAGCAGCCGGTCGGCATGGTCGCGCAGGCGGCCCCGGCGCCTGGCGGCGGATGGGCTGCGCTGGTGTCCATGCAGATCGCCTCGCTCAGTGCAGGCGGCCTGCGCGCCGGCAGCGCCGAAGGGCCCGCGCTCAGCGTCGAGCCCCTGCCCTACCCGCTGCTCGAAGACATCTGAGGCGGCCAGGGCGGCCGCCGTTCAGCAGCAGCGCCCCTTGCCGCCCCCGTAGCGCGCCTCCAGGCGCTCGCGGAAGAACGCCTCGTAGCTCATCGGCGCCGCTTCAGGGTGCGTCCGCGCCATGTGGCCGAGGTAGGTGTCGTAGTCCGGCAGGCCCACCATCAGCCGCAAGGATTGCGTGAGCGAGCGCGCCAGATAGCGCCCGGTCTCGGGCAAGGCCGCCAGCGATCGCATCAGGCCGCCTGCGCCTGCGCCGGCATCGGCTCGAAGGGCGTCTCGCGCGCCGTCGGCTTGTTGGCGGCGCGCGCGGCGAGCGCGCTGCGCACGCTGTAGAACAGCACGCTCAGCACCACGAAGATGAAGAGCCCGCAGAGCGCAGCATCGAGCCGGTCATTGAAGACGATGCGCGACATCACCTCGGGCGTCTTGGCGGGCGCGAGCAGCACGCCCTTTTCGATCGCGTCCGCGTACTTCGAGGCGTGCGACAGGAAGCCCACTTTCGGGTCGGCCGAGAAGATCTTCTGCCAGCCCGCCGTGAGCGTGCACGCCAGCAGCCACACGGCCGGCGCGACCGCGACCCAGGCGTAGCGCTCGCGCTTCATGCGGAACAGCACGACCACGCCCAGCAGCAGCGCCACGGCAGCCAGCATCTGGTTGGAGATACCGAACAGCGGCCACAGCGTATTGATGCCGCCCAGCGGATCGACCACGCCCTGGTACAGGAAGTAGCCCCAGGCCGCAACGCACAGGAAGGTGGCGATCAGGTTGGCCACGGCCGAGTCGGTGCGCTTCAGGGCGGGCACGAAGCTGCCCAGCAGGTCTTGCAGCATGAAGCGCCCGGCGCGCGTGCCGGCATCGACCGCGGTCAGGATGAACAGCGCCTCGAACAGGATCGCGAAGTGGTACCAGAAGGCCATCATGGCCGGCCCACCGATGACCTGGTGCAGGATGTGCGCCATGCCTACGGCGAGCGTCGGTGCGCCGCCCGCGCGGCCGAGGATGGTGCTCTCGCCCACGTCCTTGGCGGTCTGCACCAGCATCTCGGGCGTGACCACGAAGCCCCAGCTCGAGATGGTCTGCGCCACCGCTGCCGGCGTGTTGCCGACCAGAGCGGCCGGACTGTTCATTGCAAAGTACACGCCCGGCTCGATGCAGGCTGCTGCCACCAGCGCCATCACCGCCACGAACGACTCGGCCAGCATGCCGCCATAGCCGATGAAGCGCGCATGGCGCTCGTTGTCCAGCATCTTGGGCGTTGTGCCCGAGGAGATCAGCGCGTGGAAGCCCGACACCGCGCCGCAGGCGATGGTGATGAAGAGGAAGGGAAAGAGACTGCCCGACCACACCGGCCCGTTGCCCTGCGCGAACTGCGTGACCGCCGGCATCTGCAGCGTCGGCGCGACGAACACGATGCCGATCGCCAGCGCGACGATGGTGCCGATCTTCAAGAAGGTCGACAGGTAGTCGCGCGGGGCCAGCAGCAGCCACACCGGCAGGCTGGCAGCGATGAAGCCGTAGATGATCAGCATCCAGGTCAGTGCCTTGCCGTCGAAGGTGAAGAGCGATGCCCAGTCCGGGTTCTGCGCCACCGCCTGGCCGCCGAAGATGGCCAGCATCAGCAGCACGAAGCCGATCACCGAGACCTCGCCGATGCGGCCCGGCCGGATGTAGCGCAGGTACACGCCCATGAAGACCGCGACCGGAATCGTTGCCGCGACGGTGAAGGTGCCCCACGGTGATTCGGCCAGCGCCTTCACCACGATCAGTGCCAGCACCGCCAGGATGATGATCATGATCATGAAGGTGCCGAAGAGGGCAATGAGCCCCGGCACCGTGCCCATTTCCTGCTTGACCAGGTCGCCCAGCGAGCGCCCGTCGCGCCGCGTCGAGATGAAGAGCACGATGAAATCCTGCACCGCGCCGGCGAAGACCACCCCGGCCACGATCCACAGCAGCCCGGGCAGGTAGCCCATCTGCGCCGCCAGGACAGGTCCGACCAGCGGCCCGGCTCCTGCAATGGCCGCGAAATGGTGGCCGAAGAGCACGTTCTTGTCGGTGGGCACGTAGTCCAGCCCGTCGTTGTGCCGGTGGGCCGGCGTCATGCGCCTGCCGTCGAGCCCGAGCACGCGGTCCGCAATGAAGAGGCTGTAGTAGCGGTAGGCGATCAGGTAGCAGCAGACGGCTGCAATCACGACCCAGAGGGCGCTGATGGCCTCGCCGCGCGCCAGGGCCACGGTCCCCAGCGAAAAGGCGCCGGCCACGGCCACGACAAGCCACACCAGGTGGCGGCGGATGCTGTGCATGGATGTCTCCAGAGGTTGAACCCGGCGAGTCTCCCGATTCGCCGACCGGTTGGCATCCGTCGCACCGCGCGGGACGGCCGCGTGGTGTTGCCTACGGGATAACCCGCGAACGCTTGGTCCTGCTGCTCACCTGACACTGTGGGCGGAGGGAGCCTCGCAGACCGGTGGCCGGTGTTATTGGTCGGCGAATATGGAACTGACCGAAATCCGGAGTAACTCAATCGGTACATCACCCGCCCGGAGCCGCTTCGTCTCCGATGGTGGATGCGGCCTGCTGCCTAAGGCAGTCGCAGCGCCTTCGGGGCGCGCCCACGGAGTGCCCGCAACTGTTCAATCATGTATCCGTCATCGACGAGCAATTATTTGCCTCACAGCCCGACTTCGACCCGTCCCGAAAACTCCGCACCATCCATTCAAGCTGCACAGTTGCCCGATTCAGCACCACTTCGTGCATGGGCGAGCAACGAGCGCGTGAAGCCGGAGGCGTCCGCTGCACGATGGGAAATCGTGCGCAGGCTCGAAAGCGCCGCCGCGTCTCCGACAAGTGAACTGAACCTGGGCAACTGCGACCGGCAGGCATGCATGGACCTGCCAGCCTCAGTGGTGCGCGCGCATGCGATGAAGTGCACAACATCTGAGCCGCCGACGAGCCGGCTGATTCTTCCTCCAGGACTCAAGAACGTTCCGGTGTGGATCGCCGAATTCAAAGCGACGCTTGGGCAAGTCACGGCGCATCATTTCGTCGGCAGCGAACAAACCATCCGCACCGATTTGAAATTTTTCTGGCCAGATTCGAAGACCACTTGGGATTTGTCGCCCGGCGCCACCGAGAACGCCGCGAAACCTTCCGCGACTCTCGATATGGAGCGCCAGCTCGATGTGCAGACCGTCCTGTCGAACAACGCGCTTCGTGCGGTTGCTCGTCCCTATATCGGCGAATTGGACGAAAGTGCGAGGGCCGGGCTCGAGTGTTTTATGGACCAAGTGCGAGACGCTTCGCCGTTCGACCCGAAGAAGGGCATTGACTACAACCTGGGAGGGTTCAAGATGGTTCGGTCGCACAGTGGAGAACTCGAGCTCTTGAAGCTCGCGACTCCGCCTTATGCGGAGCCTGATTTCGATCCGGACTCGCTGCATGCAAGAGCCTTGCCGAAGGCGATCGAGGTGTTCGACGCCCTCCACGGGACTGTGCAGGTCGCCGTTTGGCAAGCGATGTCCAAATACGGCATCGTTGATTACTTCAAAGGCCATGCCACGCAGCTTATAGACGGCCCGTGGGACATCCTGGTCAATATCAATCCCTATTTCAGCCGGAGTCCGAAGGCGATAGAAGCTCACAGGGACACTGAAGGAGAGAACATGTTCCTGATGCTCTTTTATTGCAAGGCCGGCATGGGGATCGAGTATCAACTGAGGCACAAGAATCCAAAGGGCTATCTGCAATACATGAGACAGCATTTGCCTTCGGTCTTCGTCGACGAGGTGGAAGATGTCCTCAAAGAGCCGGCCGACGGCGTCGCATATGCGCCAACGATCGAACCCTGGAACTTCATCGCAGGTTGCGACGAAACGATGGTTCACTCAACCCCGTTCCTTCATCATCGAGGCGCATTCTTCCTGAAGTCTGTCTTGAATCAGATGGACGCTTCGCTCGAAGACTGCTCTGCTGCCTGGACCGCTGAAGAATATTGCGGACGTGTGCTGCCGGCTGCCGGCAAGGTGCGGGAACAGCTGAAAGATGTCATGTCTTCCGACGACTGCGTCGATCGCGGCGAACTCGAAAGGCTTTTGCGTGTTGCCGGGCTTACTGCTCCGGAGGCGGCAAAAATCGTCGAAACACTGGCGCCCAGCATGCGCACCAAAGATCCCTTTGACGGAACAGCCGGCGTGGGAATTCCCGGGTTTCATGAGGCAAAAGTGCCGCGCGGGAAAAAGCTCCATCGACAAATGAGCGATCGTCTGGACGCGGGGACGGCGCTTCCCAATGCGGGACCTCGCGACTACATGAGGGTCTGGATCATGGCGCGACGAAAGCAAGAGTGAGACGGAGGTACTTTCATCGCTTTGGGCGAACGGCGTACAGCCGATGCGCCTCGCAGGGCGCCGACTGCCCGCTTCAGCTCCGCCCGAACTGCCGGGCATGCTCCACGGCGTACTTGATCAGTTCCGCCTGCCCCTCGATACCCAGCCGCCGCTTGATGCTCTGCCGATGCGCCTCGACCGTACGCACGCTCAAGTCGAGTCCGCGCGCGATCTGCTTGCTCGATTCGCCTCGGCCCAGCGCCGAGAGGATCTCGCTTTCGCGCGGCGTGAGCAGCGGCCGCGGCGCCTGGTTGCGGAACAGCCGCTGCGATACCGCCGGGCTCAAAAAGGTCCCACCGGCGGCGGCCGCTTCGATGGCCGCCACGATCTCGGCCGCCGGCGCGTCCTTGAGTACATAGCCTCGCGCGCCGGCCGCGAGCGCCTGCTGCACGTACTCGGGGTTGTCGTACATGCTGAGCATCACCACGCGCACCGCCGGCGCAAGCGTCTGCAGCCGCGCGGCCAGTTCGATGCCGTTCATGTCCTTCATGCCGACGTCGGCCAGCACCAGTTGCGGCTGCAGGCGTTCTATGGCCTCCAGCGCTTCGGCGGCGCTGCCGGCCTCGCCCACGATCTCAATGCCCGACAAAGGGTCGAGGCGCGCATGCAGGCCGTCGCGCACCAGCGGATGGTCGTCGACCAGGAACACGCGGATCGGCTGCGTCATCGTCACGCCGCCTCCAGGCTCTTTGCCGGGACGAAAGCGACGATGGCGGTTCCTTTGCTGCCCGAGTGCAGGTCGAGGCGCCCGCCGATCGCCGAGATGCGCTCGCGCATGTTGCGTAAGCCGATGCCGCGGTTCGGGTCGAGCTGCGTGGCCGCCAGGTCGAAGCCGACTCCGTCGTCGTTGACCTCCAGCCGCACGCCGCGCGGCTCGAAGTCGAGCGCGATGCGCACCTGCCGCGCCCGCGCGTGCTTGCGCACATTGGTCAGCGCCTCCTGGGTCACGCGGAACAGCGCGGTCTTGACCTCCTCCGGGAGTTCGCGCGGCTCGCCCTGAACCGCGACCGCGGCGGCCACGTCGCCCTCCTCCCCGAACTCCGCGCCCAGGCGTTCCAGCGCGGCCGGCAGCCCCAACTGATCCAGCAGCGCTGGCCGCAGCCGGTGAGAGATGCGCCTTACCTCGGCAAGGCATGCGTTGAGCCGCACCAGCGCCTTGCCCAGCACCGTCGGCGCGGGCTGATTCGTGCGCTCCAGCATCTCCACGGCCGACTCCACCAGCAGCTTGGCCGACACCAGCGTCTGGCTGGTGCCGTCGTGAAGTTCCCGCGCGAGCCGGCCGCGCTCCTCTTCCTGCGACTGCACCACCTGGCGCGCCAGCAGGCGCAGCTTGGCCTCGGCCACCCGGTGCTCGCTGAGGTTGAGCAGCAGCCCGCCGGCACTCACCGCCGCGAGGCACAGCGCCGCGATGGCCGCGATCCAAAGCAGGGTGGCGGCGACGTTCTGGTTCATCTGCCGGTCCAGCGCCTGCATGGTCGACTGGATGTCGTCCATGTAAAGGCCGGTGCCCACCATCCAGTTCCAGCGCGGCAGCATCGTCACATAGCCCAGCTTGGGCGCAGTCTGGGCACTCGAGGGCTTGCGCCATTCGTACTCGACGAAGCCGCCGCCGCTGCGGGCACGTGCAATCAGCTCCTGGATGGTGAAGCGCCCGCGCGAGTCGCGCAGCTCCCACAGATTCCGGCCCACCAGCTCGGGCTGGCGCGAATGCATCAGCGAGCGGCCCTGCAGGTCGTAGACGAAGAAGTAGCCGTCGTTGCCGTAGTCGAGCGCGGCCAGCCGATGCAGCGCCTCGGTGCGCGTCGCCTCGTCGTCCCGGCCCGTGTCGTACAGCGGCTGCACCACGCTGACCGCCAGCGCCACGTAGCTGCGCAGCTCGCTGCGCCGCTGGTTCATGTAGGTCTGCTCGATCAGCGCGCGTTCGCGCGTCGCCAGATCGCGCTCCTGGTGGCGCACCGCCAGTGCCACCAGCACCAGTGCGACCAGCAGCGGCGCAATGGCCAGCGCGACGATCTTGAGGCGGAGGTTCATGGGGCGTGGCAACCCGGGCGCCATGCGCTCAGAGCGCGCGGCGCATCTCGATGTGCGCGATGCCTGCTTCCTCGAACGGCTCGCCGTGCGGCACGTAGCCCAGCCGCGAATAGAAGGCCTCGGCGCTGCGTTGCGCATGCAATGTCACCTCGCGATCACCGCGAACCTTGGCGGCCGTCTCCAGTGCGCGCAGTACCGCCGCCCCGTGGCCACCACCGCGCAGCACGCGGTGCACGGCCATGCGGCCGATGCGGCCCTGGCCCGCCGCGCCCGGCACCAGCCGCCCGGTTGCGATCACCTGGCCCAGCCGGTTGCGCGCCACTGCATGGACCGCGCTCTCGTCGTGCTCGTCCCACTCCAGTTCCTTGGGAATGCGCTGCTCGTCGATGAAGACGCTGCGACGTACCGCGCCGGCCCCCTCGCCGAGCTCGGCCCAGCTGCCGGTGCGGACCTCGGTCAGGGTTTCGCCTTTTTCGTAGGCCGTGAAGATCTCGCGCAGCAAGGGCGGTACCGGCTTGGAGGTCTGCGTGGACGGATCGGCGAACACGTAGACCAGCTCGCAGCCGACCAGGAAGTCATCGCCGCGAAACAGCCCGCCGTGGAAGACGATGGAAGAGTTGCCCACGCGCACGCATTTCATCGCGACGTCCAGCACGTCGTCCACCCGCGCCGAGGCCTGGAAGTCGACGGTGGCCTTGCGCACGTAGAGGTCGCCGCCCAGCGCATGCATCGCCTCCTCGTAGGGCAGCGCCAGCGCGCGCCAGTAGTCCGCTATGGCGGTGTCGAAGTACATCAGGTAGTGGGCGTTGAAGACGATCTTCTGCATATCCACCTCGGCCCAGCGCACGCGCAGGCGGTGGAAGAAGCGGTAGTCGGATCGGCGGGTGTTCTCGGTCATGGTTGCAAGGCTTCCTTCAGGGCCCGCGCCGCATCGGCCTGGGCCTGCAGCGCTTCGGGGATGGCACGGCCCATTTTGACGAATTCGTGGATCACGCCGCGGTAGATTTCCAGATCGACCGGCACGCCAGCAGCGCGCAACTTGTCGGCGTAGGCGATGCCCTCGTCAACCACCGGGTCGCACTCGGCCAGCCCGATCCAGGCCGGCGCGACGCCTTCCACATCTTCGGCGTTGAGCGGGGCGAAACGCCAGTCGTCCCGCTCGGCCGGGCTTCGGAGGTACTGCGCGAAGAACCAGGTAATGAGCTGCTCGCCGAGGAGCGGGCCATCGGCGAGGCGCCGGTGCGAGGGCGTGTCCTGGTGCGAGGTGGTGCCGGGGTAGAAGAGCATCTGCAAGGCGACCGGCAGTCCCTCGTCGCGCGCGAGGATGGCGCACACCGCCGCCAGCGTCCCGCCGGCGCTGTCGCCGCCGAGCGCCATGCGGCTGCCGTCCAGGCCAAGTTCCGCAGCACTGTGCGCAATGAACTGCACGGCATCCCAGGCATCGTTCGAGGCGGTCGGAAACTTGTGCTCGGGCGCCAGGCGGTAGTCCACCGAGACAACGGCACAGCCACTCTTCTCGCTCAGCACGCGGCACAGCGTGTCGTGCGTGGCGATGCTGCCGACGGTGAAGCCCCCGCCGTGAAAGAACAAAAGCACCGGCAGCGCGGCACGCGAGGAAGCATAGAGCCGGGCCGGCAGCGGATGGCCGTCGCGCGCGGGAATTGCGAAGTCTTCGACCCGCTCCAGCTTCGGCTTGGGAACCTCGAGCACGTCGGCGCCCTTCTCGTACGCGGCCTTGGCCTCGGCGGGCGTGAGCGTGTAGTACGGCGCCTGGCGGGCGCGCGCCATGCGCTCGACGACGCCGGCCATCTTGGCGGTGAGCCGCGGCGCGAGGGTTTGGGTCATGGGCAAGACGGTCGGCAGTTGTTAAATTGGGAGGCCCGAATCGTAGCCTCCACTCTCCATACGCCCCATGGCCCTCATCCAATACCTGACCCAGATCCAGTTCGACTTCGGCGCCGTCCAGCTGCTTCGCAGCGAATGCGAGCGCATCGGCATCAGCCGGCCGTTGATCGTCACCGATGCCGGCGTGCGCGCCGCCGGCATCCTGCAGAAGGCGCTGGACGCGCTCGGCGGCCTGCCGTCGGCGGTGTTCGACCAGACCCCCTCCAACCCTACCGAGGCTGCCGTGCGCGCCGCAGCCGCCATCTACCGCGACGAGCACTGCGATGGCCTGATCGCCGTCGGCGGCGGCTCGGCCATCGACTGCGCCAAGGGCGTGGCCATCGCGGCCACGCACGAGGGGCCGCTTAAGACCTACGCCACCATCGAAGGCGGCTCACCGAAGATCACCGAGCGCGTGGCGCCGCTGATCGCCGTGCCCACCACCAGCGGCACCGGCAGCGAGGTCGCCCGCGGTGCCATCGTGATCGTGGAGGACCACCGCAAGCTCGGCTTCCACAGCTGGTTCCTGATGCCCAAGGCTGCGATCTGCGATCCGGAGCTCACCCTGGGCCTGCCGCCGCGGCTCACGGCGGCGACCGGCATGGACGCCATCGCGCACTGCATGGAGACCTTCATGTCGGCCGCCTTCAACCCGCCTGCCGACGGCATCGCACTCGACGGACTGCAGCGCGCCTGGAACTACATCGAGCGCGCCACCAAGGACGGCAGCGACCGCGAGGCGCGGCTCAACCTGATGAGTGCCTCGATGCAGGGCGCCATGGCCTTCCAGAAGGGCCTGGGCTGCGTTCACTCGCTGAGCCACAGCCTGGGCGGCATCGACCCGCGCCTGCATCACGGCACGTTGAACGCCCTCTTCCTGCCGGCCGTGATCGGCTTCAACGCCGGCGCAGACTCAGTGCGGAAGGAGCAGCGCCTGCAACGCATGGCGCAGGCCATGAACCTCGACTCGGCCGGCGATCTGTCGGCGGCCATTCGCGACATGAGTGCGCGCCTGGGCTTGCCGAAGGGGCTTGGCGAGGTGGGAGTGACGCAGGCGATGTTCGAGCCGATCATCGATGGCGCGATGGCCGACCATTGCCACAAGACCAACCCGCGACTCGCGAGCCGCGAGGACTACCGCGCCATGCTCGAAGCCTCGATGTAGTCCACCAGCCAGCGGCGGAAGGCTTCCATCGCGGCGCTCGATTTCCTCGACTTGAGGCGCACCAGCCAGTAGCTGCCGGTCATCACCTCGGTCGACAGCGGCCGCACGAGCCGGCCGTCGTCCAGCTCGCGTTCGAACATGGAGGCCGGCGCGAGCGCCACTCCCGCGCCCTGCATCGCCGCTTCCACCATCAGTCGCGAGGAATCGAACACCGGCCCCCGGATCGCCGGGCAGGCTGCGCCGGCCGCGGCGAACCAGGCGGGCCAGTCCTCGGCGCGGTAGGAACGCAGCAGCGTCTGCTGTGCCAGGTCCCGAGGCTTGGTCACGCGTGCCGCGATGGCCGGCGCGCACAGCACTGACAGTGGCGCCGCCATGAGGTGTTCGGCCTTCAGACCTGGCCAGTTCCCGTCGCCGAAGCGAATCGCACAGTCCAGCCCCTCGCCCGCCAGGTCGACCACGTTGTTGTGTGTCATCAGCCGCAAGTCGGCGAATGGGCAGCTTTGCTGGAACAGCCGCAAGCGCGGAAGCAGCCATCCGACAGCGAAGGTGCCCACCACTCCCACCGTCAGCACCTCGAAGAAGTGACCATTGTCGAACTGCTGTACCACTGCCTCCATGCGCCCGAAGGACTCGGCCAGCACCGGCAGCAGCGCATGCCCCTCGTCGCTGAGCGCCAGCCCGCGCGGAAGGCGGCGAAACAGCGCCACGCCCAGCCGCGCCTCGAGGCCTCGCACTTGCTGGCTGACGGCGGCCTGCGTCACGTTCAGCTCGGCTGCCGCCAGCGTGAAGCTCAGATGGCGCGCAGAGGATTCGAAGGCGCGCAGTGCGTTGAGGGGGAGATGAGTCCGAGCCATAAGAAATTCTTTTGCGACACAGCAAATACTATCGTTTGCGCCACCGTCTTCGATCAAGGAAAGTCACTGCTTTTCAGGAGCACGCATTCCCATGATTCAACGACGTCAATTCGCAGGCGCCCTTCTGCTTCCAGTGGCCGCCGCTTCATTCAACATTCGCGCAGAGGGCCGTCCGGGCCTTGCGCGGCAGCTCGCGGAGATCGAAAAGAAAATCGGCGGGCGGCTCGGCGTCCACGTGCTCGACACCGCGAATGGCCGACATGCGGGACATCGGGAGGACGAGCGCTTCGCGCTGTGCAGCACCTTCAAATTTCTCGCCGCTGCGCTGGTGCTGGCGCGTGTGGATCAGGGCAAGGAGCGCCTGGACCGCCGAGTCGTTTATTCGCGCGACGACCTCGTGACCTATTCGCCCGCGACCGAGAAGCACGCCGGCACGGACGGCATGACGATGGCCCAGCTGTGCGAGGCCGCCGTCACGCTGAGCGACAACACGGCCGGCAACCTGATGCTCGCGAGCTTCGGCGGACCCGCCGGCCTCACGGCTTTCATGCGCTCGCTCGGCGATGCGCACACCCGGCTGGACCGCATCGAGACCGCACTCAATGAAGCGCGCGAGGGCGATCCGCGCGACACCACCACGCCAGCTGCCATGGTGGCCAGCATGCAAAAGATTCTCTTGGGGGACGCACTCTCGACTGCCTCGCGCGCCCAGCTGCTGCAATGGCTGGACGACAACAAGACCGGCGGTCAGCGAATCCGCGCCGGCGTGCCCGCAGACTGGAAAGTGGGTGACAAGACCGGCACCGGCGAGAACGGCGCGGCCAACGACATCGCGATCCTGCGGCCGCCCGGACGCTCGCCCATCCTGCTGTCGGTCTACCTGACGGAGACAAGGGCATCGATTGCCGATCGCAACGCGGCCCATGCCGCCGTCGCTGCCGCAGTCGCTGCCTGGGCTGCTGCCGCCTGACGAAGCGCCTGGCCCTCAGCCCTTCCTGCCGCCGAACACCACCAGCGCGCCACCGACGACGATCGCCGCCACGCCGGCCCAGGTCGGGAAGCTGACGGTTTCCTTCTCCTTCACCGACAGCTCGATCGGGCCGATCTTGGCCTGGTGCGTTTCCTTGGTGAAGCTGAAGCCGCCGAGGCCGATGGCGGCAATGCCGGCAACGATCAGGATCAGGCCAATGATTCTTGTGGCATTCATGGTGTCGAGCTTCCCCGTGGTTGAAATCGATGGCCCGACTGTAGCGCCGCGGTTCGCCTCAGAGCCGCGCCAGGTCCGCCATCGGGGCCTCGGTGGGGCGGCTCGGCACCGGGCCCCCACCGATGCGCAGAGACTTCACCGCTTGCCGACCAGCACGCCGAGTCCGAGCATCTGCAGGAGCCAGCCGACACCGAGGCCGGCGAGCATGGTCGCTGCGACCACGGCGAGCAGGCCCCAGGGGCCCGCATGGGACACGGCGAAGTCCGTGAACCCGATGCTTTTGCTGACTTCCAGCATGGCGACATTGGCCACGTAGACAGCGAAGGTGTTCCTGCCTATGAATGCGACGAGCCGGCCCAGCACCCCGGGCCGCCGTGGCGGCGCGCGATCGGCTGCAACGGCACTCATCAGCAGCAACAGGGAGGCGAGCGTGACGGTCAGCGTCAGATACGCCGAGTGTTCGGCGAACAGCCGGCTCTCTATCGGCGCCGCGAGCAGGAGCAGGACCGCGACGACGCCCAGCCCCGGCTTGCGCGCGAACTCGCCGCGTGCGAGCGCGACGCCCATCGCCACGTACGGTACCCAGTAGATGAATAGCCGGTCGCCGACGGCGGATATCCATCGGTTCTCGAACAGCCAGTAGCCCGCAGCCACATTCAGCGCGACACCCGCCGCGATCACCGGCAAGGTCGGCGCTTCCGCGACCCACCGCCGCAGAAGCGGAAAAAGCAGTGTGAGCTGAAACAGGATCACGAAGTAGTACTGCCCGGACCACCCGTAACCGCCGAACCATCCGCCGACGATCGTGTGCAGCGGCGTGGTGTCCCAGCGCCCGTCGTAGAACTTCTCGATGTAGAGCAAAGTCCATGCGACGTAGGCCACGCCCAGTTCGACCAGGCGCTGGCCCAGGTAGGCCAGGTGCGTGCCCGGCTCACGGCGTGCCAGGGCCTTCTCGAGGTAGTAGGCCCAAAGCCCGATGAACACAGGTACGCCGAAGCGGTACACGTCCTCGAAGGGCAGGCCCGCATGGATGCAGACCACGCCGGCGATCGCGGCTGCCTTCAGGTAGTCCGCGTGCAGGTCGCGGTGGCCGGCGGCCGCCTCGGCCCGCGAAGGCGGTCCATCGGCGCGAGCAACCGCTTGACGAAGATCGGATTGCCGGCTTCCCATTGCGTTCTAGGACTTTCGCAGGCCCTGCAGCTTGGCGAAGGCGCTGGCCATCTGGCCGCTGGGCTGGGGCGCGTTGTCGCGACGCGGACTTTGGTGTCCGCGCCCGGCCCCTTCGAAGCGGTTCTCGCGGGGCCCGTCGCGACGGCCAGGCGCCGCATCGAGCTTCATCGACAGGCCGATGCGCTTGCGTGCCACGTCCACTTCCATCACCTTGACCTTGACGATGTCGCCGGTCTTGACCACCTCGCGCGCATCGTTGACGAACTTGTGCGAGAGCTGGCTCACGTGGACCAGGCCGTCCTGGTGCACGCCCAGGTCGACGAAGGCACCGAACTGGGCAACGTTGCTGACCGTCCCTTCGAGCACCATGCCCTCCACGAGGTCCTTGATGTCCTCGACGCCGTCGTTGAAGCGCGCCACCTTGAAGTCAGGACGCGGATCGCGGCCCGGCTTCTCGAGCTCGCCGAGGATGTCCTTCACTGTGATCACGCCGAACTTCTCGTTGGCGAAGAGCTCGGGCTTGAGGGTCTTGAGCATCTCGGCACGGCCCATCAGCGCGTCGATGGGTTTGCCCGTTTTCTCGATCATCTGCTCCACGACCGGGTAGGTCTCCGGGTGCACGCCCGTCATGTCCAGCGGATTGGTGCCGCCACGGATGCGCAGGAAGCCCGCGCTCTGCTCGAAGGTCTTGCCGCCGAAACCCGTGACTTCCAGCAGTTGCTTGCGCGTAGAGAAGGCGCCATTGGCCTCGCGCCATCGCACGACGGCCTTGGCGACGGCCGCGGACAGGCCCGAGACGCGCGACAGCAGCGGCACGCTCGCGGTGTTGAGGTCCACGCCCACGGAGTTCACGCAATCTTCGACCACGGCATTCAAGGTACGCGCCAGTTCGCTCTGGTTCACATCATGCTGGTATTGGCCGACGCCGATGGATTTCGGATCGATCTTCACCAGCTCGGCCAAGGGATCCTGCAGCCGCCGCGCGATGCTGGCGGCGCCACGAAGGCTGACATCGATGTCAGGCATTTCCTGCGAAGCGAACTCACTGGCGGAATAAACCGAGGCGCCCGCCTCGCTCACCACCACCTTCTCGACCTTCAGCGGCGGCGCGCCGGCCTGCTCGGCCATCTTCGCGAGCAGCTTGATGAGGTCGGCTGCCAGCTTGTCGGTTTCGCGGCTGGCGGTCCCGTTGCCGATGGCAATCAGGTTGACGCCGTGCTTCGCGCACAGCTTGCCCAGCGTGTGCAGCGAGCCCTCCCAGTCGCGCCGCGGTTCGTGTGGGAACACAGTCGCGGTGTCGACCAGCTTGCCGGTCGCATCGACCACCGCGACCTTCACGCCGGTGCGGATGCCGGGGTCCAGGCCCATGGCAACGCGAGGCCCGGCCGGAGCGGCCAGCAGCAGATCGCGCAGGTTGTCCGCGAAGACCTTGATGGCGACCTTCTCGGCCTCCTCGCGCAGCCGCGAGAACAAGTCACGCTCGGTCGAGAGAGAGAGCTTCACGCGCCACGTCCAGGCCACGCACTTGCGGATCAGGTCATCTGCGGCGCGGCCTGCGTGGCTCCAGCCGAGGTGCAGCGCAATCTTGCCTTCCGCAATCGAGGGCTTGCCCGGCTCGGGTTCGACGGGCAGCACCAGCTTGGCGTCGAGGATGTCGAGCGCGCGGCCGCGGAACACTGCCAGCGCACGATGCGACGGCACGCGGCCGATCGGCTCGTCGTAGTCGAAGTAGTCGCGGAACTTGGCGACATCGGCGTTGTTTTCGTCCTTGCCCGCCATCAGGCTCGCCTTGAACAGGCCTTCGGCCCACAGCCATTCGCGCAGCCGCTGCACCAGCACCGCGTCTTCGGCCCAGCGCTCGGAGAGGATGTCGCGCACGCCGTCGAGCACCAGCGGCACGGTCGAGAAATCAAGTCCGTCCGCGGCGGGCTTGACGAAGGCCGCGGCTTCCTCGGCCGGGTTCAGGGTCGGGTCGGCGAAGAGCTTGTCGGCCAGCGGCTCGATGCCCGCCTCGCGCGCCATCTGGCCCTTGGTGCGGCGCTTGGGCTTGTAGGGGAGGTAGAGGTCTTCCAGCTCCTGCTTGGTGGGCGCTGCATCGATGGCAGCGCGCAATTCGGCCGTCAGCTTGCCCTGCTCCTCGATGCTCTTCAGCACCGCCGTGCGGCGCTCCTCGAGCTCGCGCAGGTAGGCGAGGCGTGCCTCGAGTTCGCGCAGCTGAATGTCGTCGAGGCCATCCGTCGCTTCCTTGCGGTAGCGGGCGATGAAGGGCACGGTGGCGCCCCCGTCGAGCAGCTCGACGGCGGCCTTCACCTGGTGCTCGCCGACCTTGATCTCGGCGGCAAGCTGGCGAATGATTTTCTGCATGTCTGGGGAGAGGTTCGCTGCGGACGCCGCGCGGGCGCCGGTCGGGTGGCGAGATGAAGAGAAACGAAGCCGGCAAGTTTGCCATAGCGGGCGGAGCGCTCGCGCGAGCGCCCTGCGAAGATTTGCAACAACGCTTGTTGTGCGCGATGCCTGTAGCGTCCTCTCTACGCGGCGCACGCACGCTGCGCAGATGCGGATGCCAGCGGCGTCAATTCGTCCAGGATCGCCCGTACCCGTGCCGGCACCATCCGGTTGGCGGGCATGACTGCGTGGATCGGCGTACTCGGAGGCCGGCAGTTCGGCAGCAGCTCGATCAAGGTGCCCGCATCCAGCTGGCGGTTCACCATATAGTCGGGCAGCTGCGCGATGCCGAGCCCGAGCTCGGCAGCTTGGGCCATGGCCTCGCCATCGGAGAACCGGAAATGCGCCACGGCGCGGAAGTCACGCTGGCGCCGGCCTTCGCGAAAGTGCCACACCTGGTCGCGGCCGCTCGTCGGCATGCGGAACAAGATGGCCCGGTGTCCAGCCAGGGCCGACACATCCTCCGGACGCCCCTGCGCATCGAGATAGGCAGGCGCTGCGCACAAGACCCAGTCCTGGCTCGCGATGCGCCTTGCCACCAGCCGTGAGTCCGACATGGCACCGATCCGGATCGCCAGGTCCACGCCCTCCTCGACCAGGTCGACGAAAGCGTCCGACAGCCGCACATCCAGACGCAATTCAGGGTGCTTGGCCGCGAGTTGGATGATGGCGGGCATCACGCGCTCGCGACCGAAGACCACCGGCAGATCCACTCGCAGGGTCCCGCATGGCCTGGTCAGCGTGCCAAGTGCCTCGGCCTGGAGCTCTTCGATTTCGGAGATGACCCGCTGGCATCGGTCGAACAGCCGCTCGCCATCGGAAGTCAGCGTCACGCGCCGCGTGGTGCGATGAAAAAGCCGCAGCCGCAGCGTCGATTCAAGCCGGGCGACCGCCTTGGCGACCGTCGACGGTGTGGTCCCGAGCTCTCGCGCCGCGGCGGCAAACGAACCGTGCTTGACGGTCTCGGTGAATGTCAGAAGCCACTCCATTCCCAGCATTTCAATCCTCCCCTATTGCAGAAATTTGTTCCTCAGTGTCATGCCTGAGACGCGCATTCTCAATCAGGGTTGACGAGCGCAAACTGCCGGCCTTCAGCGCACGCGAGGTCAGTCTTTGCGGGCTCGCAAACATCACGGCAAATCAGGGAGGCCTCCTACATGAACACGTTCATCGATGATGAGCAGGATTCGAAGCTCGTCCTGTCGGCGACGCGCGGCGAGCTCAGCGCCCAGGCGCTCGTCGCGCTGGCCCGCGGCGCGGCCATGGTGCTGCACATTCGCAGGTTCGTCGATCCTTCCACCTGCGCGCTGCTGGCCCAGCGTGCCGAGCACCTGGGCTATTCGTCCTACCTCAACGTTCCGAGCGTACGGCGCATCGGCATGGCGTACTACGAGACCGAAGGCAAGCCCGATCTGATCGACAGCTACTTCGACTCGGCATCGCAGCATCTGTCCGACTTCAGGCGCGCCTGCGCGCCCTTCTGCTCGCCGATCGACACCTTGCGCTGCACGCTTGACGAAATCTGGCCATGCGGCGCACGCCTTCAGTCGCTGGGGGGCCGCAAGATGTTCGTCGGCCTCTCGCGCAGCGTCGAGCCCGGCGCCACATTCCTGGCGCACCACGACATCTTCTCGGAAGACGCGCCTGGACAGCCCGAGGCCACCAGCCTGAGTGCCCAGTTCGGCGCCAACATCTACCTCCAGATGCCCGGCGCCGGTGGTTCGTTGCTGATGTGGAAGGACGAGATCGCACCCGCAACATTCAACAAGATGCGCGGCGATCACTACGGCATCCCCATCGATCGATTGGGTCCACCGGATGTCAGGGTGCGGCCCGCTCCGGGCGACCTGCTCATCTTCAACGCCCGAAAGATGCACGCCGTTTCACCCGGCACCGGGCGCAGCCGCCTTGCCTTGTCTTGCTTCGTCGGCTATCGCGGCGAGTCCAACCCCCTGAGCTTCTGGAGCTAGAACACCATGTCCAACAACGTCATTGAAGAAAAGCCGCGCGACCTGCTCACGTTCCCCGATGGACTGAGCCATCAGGCGCTGCAGGCACTCACGCGTCATGAAGCCCTGATCGTGCGCATACCTGGCTTCATATCCGCCGGCGTGTGCCACTTGATCGCGCGCGGCCTTCTGCGCCAGGGCTACGACGACTATCTCAATGCGCCCGCCGTCGGTCGGATCGGAATGTCCTTCTTCGAGACCGGCGGCAAGGCAGAGCTCATCGACCAATACTTCGCCACCGCGCTTCCCAACATCCGACTTTTGCGCAATGCGTGCGCGCCCTACCAGTGTCCCATCGACGTCTTCCGGTGCATGGTTGACGAGCTATGGCCCGCGGGCGCGAGTCTCCAAAGCCTTTCGGGGCGCAAGATGTTCGTCGGCCTGTCGCGCAACATGCGGCCTGGCGCGCCGCTGCTCGCACACCATGACCGCTTTGCGCGGCTGGCGCCCCATGACCCCGAGGCCAACGACCTCCTGATGCAGATAGCCGCGAATATCTATGTCAATGTGCCGCAGTACGGCGGCGAGCTCATGACTTGGCGCGAAGAGCTCACCGACGCCGAGTTCCTGCGTCGGCGCGGCGACAAATACGGCATGGACCTCGAGCCGCTGGGTCCGCCCGACATCGTCGTCAAGCCGCACATCGGCGACTTGATTCTCTTCAACGCGCGCAAGCTGCACGCGGTAGCGCCTGGCGCCGGCTCCGACCGGCTGACCCTGTCTTCGTTTCTCGGCTTCCGTGGCGATGCACAGCCGCTGACCTTCTGGAGCTGACGACCGATGACGCCACTGACCAGCGGCCGGGCATTCGTCGTCTTCGCCGTTTTCGCACTGGGCTACTTTCTCTCGTCATTGGTGCGCGGCGTCACCGCGACACTGGCGCCGGCGCTGACCCAGGAGTTCGCGCTTTCGTCGAGCCAGCTCGGACTGCTCGGCGGCGCCTACTTCCTCGGCTTCGCAATGCTTCAACTGCCGTTGGGCAACTGGCTCGATCGCGTCGGGCCCCGGCGCGTGTTGAGCTTCTCTCTGGCGGCGGCGTCGCTCAGCTGCGTCGCCTTTGCCATGGCGGACGGCTTCGTGTCGTTGCTGCTGGCGCGCTTCATCTGCGGCGTGGGCGTGAGCGCGTGCCTGATTGCACCGCTTACCGGAGCGCGCTTGTGGTTGCAGGGCAGCCAGCAACAAAGCGCCAACGCATGGATGCTGATGGTGGGCTCCCTGGGTCTGCTGACTGCCACGCTGCCGGTGCAATGGGCCCTGCCCGTCTACGGCTGGCGATCGCTGTTCCTGGTGCTCGCCCTCTTCTTTGCATTGACGGTGCTCGGGACGGCGCGCCAGGTGCCTGCGATACAGAGTGCATCGGCACCCTCGAGGGGCAGCAGCCTCTTTGCGAGCTACGCGCCCATCTTCGCGAACCGTTATTTCCGCCGCATGGCCTGGGTCGGATTCGTCAATTACGGCATCCTGGTGGCGGTCCAGACTCTTTGGGCCGGCCCATGGATGACCGCGGTCGCCGGCTATTCCGCCGCCGAGGCAGCACGCGGCCTGTTCGCGATGAACCTGACGATGCTCTTCGTGTTCTGGTTCTGGGGGATGGCCAACCCGCGTCTCCATCGAGCGGGCTTTGTTGCCGAACGCATCATCCTGCGGGGCCTGCCGTTCGGCTTCATCGCGCTCGCCGCCATTGCCTGGCTCGGACCGCGCGCAGGCTGGGAGGCATTTGCCATCTACTGCGCGATGTCGAGCGTTCTCGCGCTGACGCATCCTGCGATCGGCATGAGCTTTGCCGCACACGAAGCCGGACGCGCCATCTCGGCGTTCAACCTGCTGCTGTTCGCCGGTGTCTTCACGACCCAGTGGTGCGTCGGCGCGGCGCTGGACCGGCTCCAGGCGGCGCATTGGCAGGTCGTCGACGCCTACCGCGCCGTGTTCGGTCTGCTGGCGTTGGCCTGCGGCCTGAGCTATCTCTGGCTGCTGCAAGGCAGCACCGAGAACCGGCAAATGGCCGCCAAGGCCTGAGGCCCGCCGACTTTCAGGAAAGAGCCCGCAATGCCAGAAGCTTGAACGCCCGATCCAAGCGATGCCGCTTTCAATCAGATGGCCGGGCGCACGGTGATGCACAATTTTCACCCGGGTAGATTGCAAGATACCTTTTGCCCCGGGTATTATTCGCGGCATGTCCTCTGTTCCCGATCCCAGCCTTACCGCCTTTGCCGGATTCGAGCGTATCGCCGCCGGTCCGAGCGCCGAAGTCATTGCCCGATTGCGGGCTCGCACCGACGCGCAGCCGGTCTTCGTCTTCGACGACAGCACCGGTGAGCGTATCGATCTCGACCTGCGCGAAGGCATGTCCCCAGCGCCAGAAGGCGTCGCTGACGAGCAAGCCACCCGCGGCGTGGGCCGCCCCAAGCTCGGCGTGGTCGCACGCGAGGTCACGCTGCTGCCCCGCCATTGGGACTGGCTCAGCCGCCAGCCCGGAGGCGCCTCGGTTGCGCTGCGCCGGCTGATCGACGAAGCGCGCCGCGTCCATGCCGACCGCGATGCGCAGCGTGCCTCGCGCGAGGCAGCCTACCGCTTCATGAGCGCCATCGCGGGGGACCTGCCGGGCTTCGAGGAAGCGGCGCGCGCCTTGTTCGCCGGCGAAGGCACGCGCTTCGCGCAGCTCGTGTCGGCATGGCCTGAAGACGTGCGCGGGTACTTGCAGCAGCTGGCCGCCACGTCCTGGGGCGGCCAATGAAGCGCACGGTACCCACCCAGTCGATGGAGGCCGAAGACGTGGAACATGCAGGCGAGATCGTTGCTCCTCCGGCAACCGCGACCGATCCGGTGCCCCCGCAGATCGCCTCGAAGGCCGATGCGCGCGGCGCCGCCATGGCCTCGCGCCCGCTGTGGAAGACCTTCCTGGTCTTCCTCGCGCCCATGCTCCTGAGCAATATCCTGCAGTCGCTCTCCGGCACGCTCAACAACGTCTACCTGGGCCAGATGATCGGCGTGGGCGCGCTGGCAGCGGTCTCCAGCTTCTTCCCGATGATGTTCTTCTTCATCGCCTTCACCATCGGCCTGGGCGCGGGCGCCTCGGTGCTGATCGGCCAGGCATGGGGTGCGCGCGAGCCCGAGAAGGCGCGCGCGGTGGCGGGCACCACGCTCACGGTGGGCGTGCTGTTCGGGCTGTGCGTCGCGGTCTTCGGAGGCGCCTTCACGCAGCCGATGCTGGCCGCGCTGGGCACGCCCCCCGACATCCTGGCCGACGCCACGCGTTACGCCCGCATCATCCTCATCGCGATGCCGGGCCTGTTCGTGTTCCTGCTCTCCACCGCGATGCTGCGCGGGGTGGGCGACACGGTGGCGCCGCTCTACACGCTGACCATTTCCACCGCGCTGGGCTTGGTGATCACGCCGGCGCTGATCCGCGGCTGGTTCGGCCTGCCCCAGATGGGTGTTGCCAGCGGCGCCTGGGCCACGGTCATCTCCTTCGTGGTCGCGACAACCTGGCTCGCCTTCCACCTGCGCCGCAAGAAGAGCCCGCTGGCGCCCGACGCCGGGTTCGTGCGGCACCTGCGCGTTCGCCCGACGCTGCTGAAGGCGGTGCTGAAGGTGGGCGTGCCGACGGGCGTGCAGATGATCGTGGTGTCGCTCGCCGAGCTTGCCCTGCTCTCCTTCGTCAACGCCTACGGCTCAGGGGCCACCGCGGCCTACGGCGCGGTGAATCAGGTCGTGGCCTACGTGCAGTTCCCGGCCATCTCGATCGCCATCGCGGCCTCGGTGCTGGGAGCGCAGGCCATCGGCGCCGGCCAGATGCAGCGGCTGGGCGCCATCGCGCGCACCGCGCTGATGATGAACCTGGTGCTGACTGGCGGCCTGGTACTCCTTGGCTACCTGTTCTCGCGCCCGCTGATGGGTTTCTTCATCACCAGCGAGCCGGTGATCGAAGTCGCGCAGACGCTGCTGCACATCATGCTATGGAGCACGGTGATCTTCGGCATGGGCGCGGCGCTGTCGGGGATCATGCGCGCGAGCGGCTCCGTGCTGGTGCCGACGTCGATCTCGATCTTCTGCATCGCCCTGATCGAGGTGCCCGTGGCATGGTGGCTGAGCCATCGCATAGGGCTCAACGGAATCTGGGTTTCGTACCCGGTGGCCTTTGCGGCCATGCTGACGCTGCAGGCGAGCTACTACCGGTTCGTGTGGCGCAAGAAGACGATCCGGCGGCTGATTTGAAGCGGGCGGGTCAGGCGTCAGCGTCATCAGAGCGCCGACATGCCCGAATATCTCTGTCCATTGCATGTCGGAATTTGCGCGTGAGGCGGGACTCGGTGCTTCAGCTGACTTTGACTAGTCGAATACTTCGTCTCCGTTGGGCTCGTAATGCGGCACCGCATTCATGTCATGCCGCAGCTTCGACAGCTCCCAGTACATCCGCCGACGCGCCCGGCTCTGGTTCCCGAGGGGCCGGTGCTCGGGCGTGGTATGCCAGGGGTTGTACGAAAGCTTCTTCGCGAATTCCATCTGCGCAGGCGAATCGAAGCTCTGCGTCGGGATGCGCAGCGTGGCCACGCTGACCCGCGGCGACAGCCTCTCGGGCCACAGCACGCCCGCGTTCTCGATGGGCATCAAGTGCGGGTCGGTCTGCATCTGCAGGCGGATGTCGAACTCCACCTCTTCCCTGCTCAGAGTCGCGGCCATGGCCTGGCGCAGGTAGTCGTCGGGCGGGCGCAGCGGCAGGCGCGGGATCGGCGTGCGCTTCGTCGACTTCGGCCATACCGAGTACTGCATCGCCTGGCCTTCGCCCAGCAGATACGGCACGCAGCTGAAGTACGGCGCCTCGAGCGGGCTGGACTGGGTCTTGATGAAGAGCGATTGCATGACCAGGTCCAGCATATGCGGCTCGCGCAGGTTGACGAAGTAGAAGATCTGCGCGTTCTTCACGCTCTCTATCTGCAGCGCTGCGTTGGCCTTGACGTCAGGCGTGACGAAGGTGGGCGTGGACACGCCGAACATGTCCAGCGTGTACTGCTCTTCCTCCATCAGCTTCGGGCCCGGCACGCCCATGAGCTTGATGCTGATGCTCATGAAGCCCACGTCCTCGATGTCCGGCGTGATGTAGGGGCCCGGGCCTGAGAAGCGCACCCAGGCGCGGAAGCGCTGGGGCTTTGCATAGATGCCGCGCTTCATCTGAACCGGGATGTCGTCGTGCACGATGAACTCGCCGCGCACGATGCCCTGGGTCTTGGTGTTGCCGCCCCGCTCGTAGCCGCCGGGCTTCCACAGGTCGCGCATCTGCTGCGTGAAGCTGCGGACGATCGAGTCCACGAACTCTTCCTCGCCCGGCAACAGTCTTTCTTCGGCGATGGCGAGGCCCTCGTTCGGGCGGCGGCTATTGATCAGCGCCGTCGTCAGGCGTGCCAGCGGATCGCGCAGCAGCGCGTCGAAGGCCGGGCGCATGAAGGGATCGAAACGCCGCTCCAGCCGCAGGATTGCCATGCCGGAGTCGCTGATGAAATTCTTCAGCGCGGAGCCGGTGTTGGCCGGTGGCGCGGGGCGGCTCGCGTTCGAGTGGGTCATCGAATCACCTCGCGCGCAGTTGTCGCCGGCGCGCTCATGACGACCGCGCCTCCGACAGATAGCGCAACGCGCGAATGCCGGGCATGAAGAAGTACGCGCCTCCCATCACGGTCACGAACTGCGGCAGCCCCGAGAGCCGGCGATCGGGCCCCGTACCCACCGGCATCGAGAAGCTGTCCGTCGGGCTGCCGTCCACATCCGGCAACCGATGGCCCAGCAATGGATCGGACTCGCCCGAAAGGCCATCGAAGCGCGTGCCGGCCATCCAGGCGTTCTGGACGAACTCGAACTGCCGCGCGATGTTGGCACCCAGGCAGATGAAGTGCAGTCCCGCTTCCTCACCCGGCGCTCCTCCGTACTCGCGGCCGCGGCGCAGCAGGCGATGGAAGCGCGCGGACGCGACCAGGTCGGGACGCAGCGGATCCGCGCCGAAGCCGAGCCGCCGCCACAGGCGCGACAGCGGATTGGCCCAGCCCGGCGGCAGGTCGGCATTGCGCGGGTTGGCGCGGCGGATGTGCGCGCCGAGGGGACAGCGCAGCCCGTCGGGATCGCTGCGGTAGGTGAAGCCGTTGCGCCGCTGCGCGTCGTGGTCGATGCCGTCGATGTGCTCCCGGCCTGACCCCACGAGCGCCTCGCCGCCGTCCATCTTGCGGCCGACCATGGCTTCGGCCAGGCGCCGGCGCAGGGCCGGGTCGCCGCCGGCCTCGCGGTCGAGGAACTGCCAGAAGCCGCCCACGTCCTGGCGCAGCTGCCGCATCACCAGGTAGCTGCCGTTGCGCCCGATGTCGGCCAGGTCCGGCGCATCCTCGGCACGGGGCAGCATCGCGCCGGGGTCGCGTTGCGGTGCGAGCAGGGGACGATCGGTGTACGCGCCGTACTCGTTGGGATAGCCCAGGAGGTACTCGCCGAGGGAGGACCGATTGGTGAAGGCGAACTGCTCCTCGTCGCGGGCCGGACGCTTGCGCTCCCAGTCGACACGCGGCTGCGAGATCCCGTCGACGAAGCCGAAGGGTTCGGTGTCGCGCAGCCGGGCGGTAAAGAGGCAAGCCATCTCCTCGAAGCCGGATTCGCAATCGGCACGCGTGGCCGCGAGCCACGCGTCGAGCTGGCCCGGCATTGCGTACAGCATGAGCAGCACATGCGGCACGTCGTGAGGGGCGCCGCCCCACCGCCAGCCCATGGGACCGTTCGCCCCGAGGTCGCCGAGCCGGCGCGCCCGGCTGCCATCGCTGCTCATGCCGGCCAGGAACTCCGCCGAGAAGCCCTCGACAATGTCGCGTGCCACGCCCAGCCTGTGCAGGCCGGGGGCGCTGATGGCGATCTGCAGCGCGGTGCGCGGCGGCGGCTGGCGCTCGACGGCCGGCGTGACCGGCGCATGCGCGAGCCAGGCGCGCGCAGCCTTGGCATCGCGGATGCGCAGCAGCACGAAGCAAGCCTGCGCCAGATGCTTGTAGCCGTAGCGCACCAGGCCCTGGATGTCCTCGAAATCGACGCCGGTCATGCCACTGCTCATAGCAACCTCAGCCACGCGAGCGCTTCCGCATCGCTCATGCCCACGCGCTCGAAGCCTTCGCGGATGCGCCGGTTGCGTTCCAGGTCGCTGAGGGTGAGGCCCGGGTAGGCCTTGTACCAGACCTCGGTCGGCAGCTGGTGGCCGCGCTGGTAGTACTTGAAGGGCAGCTCCCGCCGCGCGCCCTGCTTGATCAGCCACGCAGTGCGCGGCCAGCCGAAGCCGTTGCTGAAGACCAGGTTGAGTCCCCACGCGACCTTGTTGATGAAGTCGTCCATGTAGGCCTCGTGGCTGCCGTCGTAGTTGCTGGTGAACAGCACCCGGATCTTGTTGTCGAGGAAGACCCAGTGCGCGAAGTGGATGGTGCGCACGCGTCCCAGGTGCCCGCGCGCGAAGACATGCCGGCAGCCCCACGCGATCGCGAGCAGCAGCACCTGCACCAGCGCGCGCCGGAACCAGCCCGGCTTGACCGCCCCCAGCGCGGTGAAGCTGTTGCTCGGGCCGTGGTCCTCCAGCTCCTGCATCTCACCCACGGCGGCGGCGCGCGGACGTGGGCAGTATTCGAGGTCGGCGCGCTCGTGCCGGCGCAGCAGCACCAGAAAAAACGGCAACGAGATCAGCAGCAGCGGCGACAGCAGCACTGCAGCCAATGGAAGGCCGATCGCGTGCAGGGCGTTGCTTAGCCACCAGCCGAGCGGCGTCGGCGCCGGCGGCGTCAGCAGCAACCGGCCTGCCGCCTGCTCGGAACGCACGAAGTTCACAAGGTCCCGCCGCAGTGTCTGCGGATCGACTGCCGCTTTGCGCACGCCGCGCGGCACCCGCGCCGCCAGTGCGCGCTGCAACGCGCTCTCTTCGCGGATCTGCTGAACGGTGCGGCCGATGCGATTGACGTAAGGTGCGGCCACCGGGCGGTCATGCTCGATCAGCCACTCGAGAAGGTCGTCGCGCAGGTCGAGGCTGCGGCAATGCGAGAAGATGCGGCGCAGGCCCTCGCCCGCCTGCTGCACCATCTCGGCCAGCTGCGCTTCGGCCGGGCCGTCGCAGTCGCCCATGAAGAGCAGGTAAGTCGGCAGCTTGGGCCGCGGCAGCCCGAAGACCTCGAAGTCCGCCATGGTCGCGTCGCCCAGTATGGCGAAGCGGGCGAAGTGCAATCGCTCGAAGGCGCTGAAAGGCAGCACTGCATTGGCCGGATCGGCCGTGCCCGGCGCGAGGGTCATGGTGGCCAGCAGCTTGCGCAGCCCTGCTTCGCGTCCGGGGGCGATGGCGGCGACCACCACGAAGTGCGATTGCGGAGTCACTGCATCAGGTTCTGTGGGCAGGTCGCACTAGAACTCGAGGCAGAAGTCGATCAGCCGCTCCTTCCCCCAGTAGACCTTGCCCAGGTAGAAGGCCGGCGAGACCATCCGGATCTCGTCCCGGATCCAGTGAGCCACCACCGAGGTCTTGGAGTAGTCGAGCACGATGCACTCCTTCTGGTCCAGCCAGCTGTCGCCTTTGTAGACCTTGGCCACGATGGCCTGGATGCCGAAGGGGCTGACCTTGTTCTTCAGCACGCCGTTGGCGGGGTCGAAGACCTTGCCCTGCCAGCCGAAGAAGTTGATCATCTTCGCGATCGACTGGGTGTAGCGGGTGCCGGGCGCGATGATCGCCGTGCCCTCTGCCTCGCCCGACGGAATTTCCCCCGCCGGGCTGGTCGTGAAGAGCTCGTCGAGCTGCTGCTGCGTCATGTCGAGCAGTTGCTGTACGTCGTAAGCCATGCGCCATCTCCTCGAGTGAAGACCCTGCCGTCCGAGTGTCCGGCCAGGGTCGGGGGCCGTCAATTCGCCGAAAGTGGTGTGCGCGCGGCCGTGCGCAGCACCGCATCCGCCGCCTTCTCCGCGGCCATGTAGACCGCCGAAGCGACGAAGAACCCTGGGATGCGCGGGAACACCGAGGCATCGACCACGCGCAGCCGCGGCACGCCGTGCACCGCGAAGTTGCCGTCGAGCACCCCGCCCTGCTCCGGCGGCCCGATCGCGCACGAGCAGGAGGCGTGGTGGCCCCAGGCCGTATCGCGCACGTAGCCGGCCAGCGCCTCGTCGCTTTGCACCGCGGGGCCCGGCGCGGTTTCCTCGGCGATCCATCCCTTGGCCAGCAGCGGCGCCGTCATCCGGCGCACGAGGCGGATCGCCTGCACCACGGCCTTCAGGTCCTCCGCGCCGGGATCGTCGGTCTCGTCGAAGTAGTTGAAGTCCACCAGTGGCGTGTCGCGCGGATCGGCCGAGCGCAGGCGCACCGTGCCGGCTCGGTTGCGCGTGTGGCCCTTCAGCACGGCCCAGGTCAGCTGGTCGGGCTGGTCGCGTATCAGCGCCGAGAAACCAGGGAAATAGCCTTCGAAGCGCCCCAGCAGCGCCATGCAGAAGAGATCGGGCTCCGCGCCCGGCTGCGCCGCCAAGCTCGAGCGCTGCACCACGCCCAGGGCCGCGCCGTTGGAGGCATACATGCCAAGGCGCCCTTCGCTCCAGCGCCGCCACAGCGTGTCGTCGCGATCGAAGCGCGCGCCCTCCAGCACCTCCCACGACCGGCGCATGCGGTGCGTGACGGCGATCTCGTAGCGGTCCTGCAGATTGCGGCCGACGCCGGGCAGCGCCGCGCGCAGAGCGATGCCGTGCCGGCGCAGCTCCTCCTCCGGCCCGATGCCAGAGAGCATCAGCAACTGCGGCGTGTTGAAGGCGCCACCGCACAGGATGACCTCGCGCCGCGCCCGCGCCTCGTGCCGCTCGCCCTCGGCCGTGCTGGGTGCCGCATGGGCGCGGTACAGGTGCGCACCCTTGAAGTACTCGACGCCGCAAGCTGCGCCTGCCGGGTCGAAGAGCACGCGCGCGGCCAGTGCATCGAGCTCGATGTGCAACCGCTCCGGGTGCTTCTTCGACACGGCCAGCAGCCGCTCGCGGATGCCCGCGCGCCGATGCGCCGAGGTGGACAGCGGCGTGTAGCACAGGCCCTCGAAACTGCCCGGCCACAGACGCCGTGAATTGGGGTCGCCCAATCCGCCGCGCAGCCAGCGCAGCGTGCTGCGCACCGGCGTGGGCAGGCCGCCGGCGAAGACGCCCGCGCTGTTGCGCAGCACGCGCATCAGCCCGCCGTCGCCGAGCACCGTGAGCGGGATCGCCTTCTCGGTGCGCAGCCAGCCGCCCCAGCCGTGTCCGGTGGGATCGAGCCCCACGTGGCGCAGCACCCGCCACAGAGGCCGGTGCCCGCAGTTCTCGATGCGCTGCGCGTAGTGGCGCATGCGCGAAGCGCGCCACGAGCGGTCGCCGGTCATCCGCGCGATGTGGTTCCAGTCGGAGGCGTGCGGCAGCATGAAGATCATCGCGTTGTGCGCGCTGCACCCGCCCAGCGCCGCCGCGCGCGGGTACAGCACGCCCTGCCCGGTCTCGTACTTCCAGTCGCGGGCTTGCCGCGCCTCGTCGGCATAATGCCGCACGCGAAAGCTCCAGCTGATGGCGGGGTTCTCGCAGGCGAAGGCGTGGAAGGCCGGTACGTCATAGTCATCCGGCAGCCGCGGCGCCGTGGCCCGCGGGTCGCCACCGGCCTCGATCAGGAAGACCCGCATGCCCGCCTCGGCCAGCCGCGCGGCCAGCGTGCCTCCACCGGGGCCGGAGCCGACGATCACGTAGTCCCATTCGGCTTCAGCCATCCGAGATCAAAAGGTCTTGAGGAAGGCGATCAGCGCGCGCTTGTCCTCGTCGTTCAACTCCGGTTCGCGGCCGAAGGCTTTCTCGTCCTCGCTCAATCCGTCCTGCCTGTTGAACTGCGCGGTGCCGAAGTAATGGCCGCGGTTGACCACGAAGTCGGGGCACTTGCTCAACTGCATCATCGGCTCGCGCAGCTTCGAGAAATGCGCACGCAGTTGCTCGTCGGTCGCATTGACCGGGGCGCTCTTCAGCGCGCGCCTGAGCTCGATCAGGAGCTCGCCCACGTCGTGCACGTGGGTCGCCTTCTCGTGCAGGCTGTCGCCCTCTGCCCGCAGCTTCAGATTGGCGAGCAGCGCCACCGGCGTGCCCTTGGGGATGGGGCCGAGCACGATGTCACCGTCCTTCTCGGCCAGCCACGGTGCCCAGCGGTGCAGCGTGCCTTGCAGCGGCCGTAGCGCCTCTGGCACGAACCCGGTCGGCACCGTCACCGTGCTGCGCTCGGTGGTTCGATCGATCAGGCCTTCTACCTTCTCGCCCAGCTCCGGGTCACGCTCGCGCCGCTCGGGCCACAGCATCTGTTCGATCGAGGCCTCGAAGCTGCGCAGGCGGGCATTCACCGAGGGATCGATGTCAAAAGGCCCCACCGTGTTGTTGAGCAGCAGCGGCGCGGTCGACCAGACACTGATCAGCGAAGGCACGCGCGTGTAGCCGCGCCCACCGCCTGGCATTGCATAGGGCCGCGGCTCGCCGCTGAAGGGATCGCGCAGCGTCACCGTGCCCACCGAGGGCAGTTGCTTGTAGGTTTGCGAGGAGAAGTCGTTCCAGATGTTGCCGGCCAACGCATTGGTCGCGAGCGGGCTGCAGATGTTGGTGCGCAGCAGCGTTACGGGAATGCGCGCGTCCGTCGACAGGTAGTTGCCCTGCAGGAAGTCCGGCGCCTGCACGATCTTGCGCATCTCGACCTTGTACTCGTCGCCCTGCGTCCACTTCCAGTAGCGCTTGAAGCAGTCAAGATAGCCGGCGCCGGCGCACTTCGCGGGCGTGAGCTCCAGCGCGGGTGGCGGTGTCGGCGTCTTGCTCGAGTGGCAGCGTGCGCAGGTGTCGGCGAAGGCCGTCTTGCCACGTTCGAGCAGGCCCGCACCGGCCTGCAGGTGCTCTGCGCCGCCGGGCGCGTCCTGGAGCCGGTCGGGTTGCGCCGCCTTGAGGAAGAACAGCGCGGTGTTGGGCGTGCCCGCCTCCGTCGCCTGCCAGTAGCTCGAGTTCTTCTGCGCTGCCGCGATCGGTATCGGCGTGATCGTCTTGCCGCCCACCACCGGATTGAAGTGCAGCAGCCATTCTTCGCTGAACAAGCCGATGTTGAGGTAGACCCGGTTGAGCGCGCCCAGCAGGCCTACCGAATCGGCGCCGTCCTTCAGCACATGCGGCGTACGCACTGCATCGGGCTTGGTGAAGAAATCGAGCAGCGGCCCGCTGGCAACGAAGTCGTTGAACTGCTTGTTGTGCAGTTCGCCGCCGGCGAGCTTCTCCTGCCCGATGCGCTTGGCCATTCCCAGCCGCGCGCCGAAGTCGTACACCGCATTCATCGTGCGCGGGTTGTTGATGCTGTCGGTGGAGACCAGCGAGGTGTCCATGCTGCCGGGCCGATAGGTGTGAGCCAGCTGGAACATGTAGTTGGCGCGGCCTTCGGGCTTGTTGGCGTTATGGATGAACAGCCGGTCCACCCACATGTACTGCGCGCCCACCGACGAACTGAGGTTCTCGAACTTCGGGCTGTTCGGGTCGGCCGGCGGCTTCACCGGGCTGGGGCCGATGTGGCAGAAGCCGCAGGACATGCCCACGCGGTAGGGACGCACCAGGTCCTTGCGGTTGTAGTAGCTGGGGTCGGTGTAGTACTTCTCCGCGTCCCATTCCTTGGCTGCCTTGGCATCGAAGGCCGGATTGGGAAAGAGCCTGAGGCCTGCGATGCCCGTGCCCCATCCATAGAAGGAGCCCACCGGCTGCGTGCTGCCATCGCCCAGCGGCTGGCCGCGCGATCCGATCTTGACGCCCGGGTACTTGCTCTCGTTCTCGAAGGGGTCGGGGCCGCAGTCCTTGCTGCGCACGTCGAGCCAGAGGCCGCGGCGCGATGTGTCGGGACCGGTCGCGGCCTCGAAGCAGGGTTCGTTGACCAGGCCGAAATAGCTCCACCGGTTGGCACGCGAATAGCCGAGCGTCGGATGCGTGCTCACCACCTTCAGCAGGTCGAAGGCGCCGAAGGTGTAGTCCGTCATCTGTGTCCAGAAGCGGTCGTTGCCGCCGCTCCAGACCAGCCACATGTTGCGGCCCGTGACCTCTTCGGGCGTGAGCGCGATGCCGCGGTCCATGTCGTGGAAGTAGTCCTCCGTGGCATGCGGGAAGGAGGCCACGTCGCGGCCGGCCTGTTTGGCTTCATCGAGCACTTCACCAGGCTTCGGGCCCTTGCTGCAGGCGGCGATGCACAGGATGGCTGCCAGCGGCAACAGCACTCGCTTCGCCGCGGAGCAGCGTGTTGGGATCATGGCCATTCCTCCTGCGTCCGACACGTGTCGGTGAACGGGGGATCACGACGCGCAGTGTGGGCGGGGGTGGTGCGGCTTGCCTATCAGCCATGCGCGCTAACGCGAAGGGCGTAGGTGGGGGGGCTCACACCCTGAGTCACTTGCGGTACCGGGGCAGGTACGGCGACAAGGGGTCCACGTGGACCCCGCAGGCCTGGATCGAAAGCGTACGCCGCCATCAGCCGCAAACGCAAATGCAGCTTCTTCGTCGCTATCGAAAACCCCGCTATTGACGACAAGGCCATCGAGCCCGTCTAATGCCCCTGCCCGTCAGCACCGAGCCAGCAACCCTGGTGCTGCCTCAGCCGGCCCAGCCGAGATCTCGCATCACTACACCAGCAGCGGAGGAAAAAAATGAGCGTGCACAGACGCATTGACGGCACCTGGGTCCGTCTGAGTTCGGAAGAGCACGATGATGCCTCCGCGCACGCCGGTGAAGAGCCTGAAGACCTCGAAGCCCTCGCTCAGGATTCGGCCTCGGCCATGCAAGTCCGCAGGGCATTCCTGTATTGCTCGGTACTTAATTTCTCCCTTTACGAACTGCTGGGTCTCGACGACGCCGATACCAAAGACTTCGTGGTGACGCTCGACCCTGCGCAGTACGTGCACATGCTTCGAACCGCTGCCCAACTCGCTCCCACCGCACTCGATCGAGAAATCGGCCGCGACGCCGGCTTCATCGAAAGCGTCGAGTCCGGCGACATCGACCTGGTGGAGTATCCCGTGCAGTTGGCATTGGACATTGCGCGAAGCACTCGATCTTCCGCCAGTCGACTGATCAAGGTCTTGGAGCAGGCAGCCAAGCGCTCCTAGAGACTCTTCGTGCCACTGGCCCTCAACGCGGCCTCGGCACCGCCGCCCTCGCCTCACTCGGCCCACGCCCGATCATCACCCACGCACTCAGCGCACTCAGCAGCGCGAGCCCTGCGCAGATCAGCATCACCCACCGAAATCCCGCGACAAAGGACTCGGCCACTGCGCGCTTGAGTGCCGCGGCAGCCGCTGCATCAATGCCCGGCGGCAACTCCGCCCCCGCCAGCTTGCTCCGCTGCCCTTCGATGAACGCACTGGCCTGCGCCGACGCCCCTGCCTCGCGCAACCCTTGCGCCAGCACCGAATCGAAGACCCACGCCATCACCACGCCGAACACGGCAATCGCCAACACCGACGCCGCACGCGATACCGCGTTGTTCACGCCCGAGGCAATTCCCGCCGCCTCGGGCCCGACCGCATTCATCACCGTCGTCGTCAGCGGCGCCACCGTGACTGCCATGCCGAATCCCAGCACCACCACCGCGGGCAGGAAAGCCGTCCAGTAGTTCGCCCCGACGCCCGGCACCGCGAAGAGTGCGAAACCCGCGGCCGCAATGCTCGGCCCGACCACCAGCGGCAATCGTGGCCCGAAGCGATCCACGAGTTGTCCGGCCCAGCCCGAGAGCGCGAACATGATCAGGATGAACGGCAGCAGCGCGGCACCCGCGACGGTGGCCGAGTAGCCCTGCACCTGGATGAGGTTGAGCGGAAAGAAATACAGCCCGCCGCCCAGCGCCGCATACAGCAGCAGCGTCAGCAGGTTGGCGCCGGCAAAGTTGCCGATGCGCATCAACGACAAGGGCAGCATCGGAGATTCGACACGCCGTTCGACCAGCACGAAGGCCACGCTGCTCACGACCCCGATGACCAGGGCCGCCAGCACGGCCGCCGAGCCCCAGCCTTGCGTCGGCGCCTCGATGAAGGCATACACGATCCCGCCCAGTGCCGCCGTCGCGAGTACGGCGCCCCACGCATCCAGCCCGCTACCGGCCGAGCTGCCGCGGCTCTCCGGCACATGGCGCCACGCGATCCACAGCACCACCAGCGCCATCGGCACGTTGATCAGGAAAGCCCACGTCCACGAATAGTGATCGACCAGGAAGCCGCCGAGCACCGGCCCGATGGCCGCGGTGATGCCGCTCGCGCCGGACCAGGTGCCGATGGCACGGCCTCGCTCCTTCTGTCCGAAATTGGCGCTGATCAGCGCCAAGCTGCCAGGCACCAGCAGCGCCCCGCCGATGCCCTGCACTGCGCGCGCCAGGATCAGCTGCTGCACCGTGCCCGACAGCGCGCATGCGATCGAGGCCAGCGCGAAGAGCACGACGCCGAGCGCGAAGATCCGCCGCCGCCCGAACAGGTCCCCGAGTGCTCCGCCGACCAGCAGCAGCGCCGCCAGGAAGAGCGCATACGACTCCACCACCCATTGCGCCTGGAAGGCCGTGGCGTTGAGCTCGCGCTGGATCGCGGGCAGTGCGACGTTGACCACCGTGCCGTCGATGAAGGCCATGCTCGAGCCGATGATGGCCGCGGCCAGCACCCAGGGCTTCGAGCGCTGCGGACATGGCGCGGCTTCGCTGCCGTGCAGGATCAGGGTGTCGTCGCCCGGGGGCTTGCCGATCTGAGTCATTGAAGGAGTATGGCCGCCGGTGCCCCCGCGTCCAAGCCCGTCGGCTGCCTCAGGCGCTGCGCGTACGCGGTTCGCGCGTACGCAGCGTGCTGCACACCGCGGCCACGGCCGCGCAGGCGGCGGCCAGGCCGAGCGCAATGAACGGCCCGCGCCCCGCGTGCGGAGGCCAGATGCTGAAGATCCCCGCCAGCAGCACCGCACCCAGGGTCTGGCCCGTGAGCCGCGCAGTACCCAGCATGCCGCTGGCCGCGCCGCTGCGGTGGCTGGGCGGCGAAGTCACGATGGTGTGATTGTTGGGCGACTGGAACAGGCCGAAGCCGAGGCCGCACAGCGCCATGCGCCAGACGATGTCGGCATTGCCCGGCTGGGCCGGCAGCGACGCGAGCAGCACCAGGCCGAGCGCCAGCACGCTCAGGCCGATGCCGCCGAGCCAGCCGTCGGGGTAGCGGCCGATCAGCCGCCCCGCGATCGGCGCCATCACCACGATGGCCAGCGGCCATGCGGTGATCAGCAGGCCCGCTTCCACGTGCGTGCTCCCGAAGGTTTCGAGCAGCAGGAAAGGCAGCGCGATGAAGGACAGCATCTGCGCGCAGAATGCGGCCACCGAGGTCCCCATCGACAGCGCGAAAACGGGGATCCGCAGGAGGTCCACGGGGAACAGCGGCATGGCCAGCGCACGCTGCCGCCGCAGATAGACGAAGCCCACGGCCACGCCCGCCAGCAGCAACGCCCAGGCGATGGGCGCAGGGCCCTGCCCCGACCCGCTGCGCACGCCCAACCGGTCGGCACCGACGAAAATCAGCGCGAACATCAGCACGTTGAGCAGCACGTCGACCCACGAGAAGCGCTCGCCGGCAACGGCGGCCGCTCGTTGCCCCGGCAGTGCGCGCGCGCCCAGCGCCAGCACCAGCAAGCCCAGCGGCACGTTGAACGCGAACAGCCACGGCCACGAAGCCACCGAGAGGATCGCCGCCGCCACCGAAGGGCCCGCCACCGAGGCGCTGGCCACCACCACCGAGTTGAGCGCCATGCCGCGGCCCAGCTGCGCGCGCGGATACACCACCCGCACGAGCGCGGAGTTGACGCTCATCAGCCCGGCAGCGCCGAGCCCCTGCAGGGCGCGCGCGGCGATCAGTGTCTCCAGCGAGTCGGCCAGCATGGCAACCAACGAGGCGAGCGCGAACAGCGCCATGCCGCACAGGTACACGCGCCGGTAGCCCACCAGGTCACCGAGCGAGGCCAGCGGCAGCAGCATCACCAGCGTCGCGATCTGGTAGGCATTGACGACCCAGATCGCATGCGCGGGATCGGCCTGGAGCTCGCGCGCGATGCCCGGCAGCGCGAGGTTGACGATGGTGCCATCGAGCACCGCGACGGTGATGCCCATGATGATGACCAGCATCGCCCAGCGGCGCTGCGGCTGCGGCAGCCCGTCCGTGGCGGGCGCCTGTTGCGCGCGGGCAGCCGACTCAGCGTGTCGCATAGGCCACCGGCCGGCGTCCGCCAAGCGTGAACCAGGTGAGCACGACGGCGGCCAACGCGCCGGCCGCCATGCCCGTGACCATCGGCAGCGGCCGGCCATCGGTGAACAGGCCGATCACCGCCATCACCACCGCGCCGGTCAGCATCTGCAGCGTGCCGAGCAAGGCGGAAGCCGTGCCGGCAATGGCGCCGTGCTTCTCGAGCGCGAGCACCGAGGTGGTCGGGATGACCAGGCCCATGAAGCCGCTCGCGATGAAGTACAGCACGATGAGCGCCTCGAGACGATCGCCCCCTGCGAGGTAGTACGCGAACATCGCGAGCATCACCAGCCCGCAGGCGCTGACGCTGGCCTTGACCACGCGCACGATACCGAAGCGCTCGCACAGCAGGCCGTTGAGCTGGGCCGCACCGAAGAAGGCCGCGGCGTTGATGCCGAAGGCCACGCTGTAGAGCGTCGGCGAGAGCCCGTAGTGGCCGATCATCACGAAGGAGGAGTTGGCCAGGTAGGTGAAGAAGCCCGCCATTGCGAAGGCGCTGATGAAAACGAGCCCGAGGTAGTGCGCATCGCGCAGCAGCACCCCGTACGCCCGCAGCGCGCTGCCCAGGCTGCTTTCGACGCGGTCCTCTGCCGGCCGCGTTTCCGTGAGGGTCACAGCCATCAGCGCGAGGCCGGCCGCGGCGGCGAGCGTCACGGCCCAGAACACGCCGCGCCAGCCGGCGAAGGCGATCACCGCGCTGCCGGCCAGCGGCGCCAGAATGGGCGACACACTGAAGACCAGCATCAATAGCGACATCAACCGGGCCGCGTCGGTGCCGGTGTGCAGGTCGCGCACCACGGCCCGCGGAATCGCCATGCCGGCGGCGGCCCCCAGTCCCTGCACGAAGCGCAGCACGATCAGGGTCTGGATGTCGGTGGCAAGTGCGCAGCCCACACTCGCCGCCGCGAACAGCAGCAGTCCGAAGTACAGCGGCGGCTTGCGTCCCACCATGTCCGACACCGGGCCGTAGATCATCTGGCCGATGCCCAGCGAGATGAAGAAGGCTGTCAGGCTCATCTGCACTGGCCCGATGCTGGCGCCCAGGCTCGCGCCGATCTCGGGCAGCGCCGGCAGGTACATGTCGATGGCGAAAGGCCCGATGGCCGAGAGCAGGCCAAGCACGAGCGCGATCCTGAAGAAGCGCGAGGAAGTCATTGCCCGATTGTGACCAAGGCCGCAATGGGCGCGTGCAAGCGGCAACGGCCCTGCTGTGCTAGGCCGTGATCCGCAACGAGTTTTCCCTCTATTCGAATCATGCCGGTCGCCGACTCTGACTCGAACGAATACATGGTGACGCGACTCGATGGAGCCGGTGCCGGATTCCGCCCACACGTGTGGGCCCCCGGCGCGCTCGCGACTCAGAACAGGGGCGCCGTGTCGCTCGGTGGGCGCGCACCCTCGATCAACAGCATCCGGAGCTTTGCCTCCGCGCCGCCGTGCGCCGAGAAGCCGCCGGGCTTGCCACCCGCAGCGAGGATGCGGTGACAGGGCACCACCGGCGCGAAGGGGTTGTGGCCCAGCGCCTGCCCGACGGCGCGCGAAAGTCCCTTGTCGCCCAGCTCCGCAGCGATCTCGCCGTAGCTGCGCGTATGGCCGGGCGCGATGCGGCGGGCGATGTCGTAGACGCGGCGATGGAAGTCCGGCACGCCTTCATAGTCCAGCACGATCTCCGCCAGGTCGCGCAGCTCGCCTGCGAGCAAGGCACGGATCGCAAGGCAGGCGGCCTGCGCCGCGACCGTGGGCGCCGTTTCCGGCGCCTGTGCAAAGCGCTGCCGCATGCGCGCGCGCGTGGCACCCTCCCCGGCTTCCGGCAACTGAACGCCAACGATGCCGCGCGGACCCCACGCAATGCCGCAGGCGCCGATCGCGGTGTCGAACAGCGCGAAGCCTTCGGCGTTCATTTGCACCTGCTCATGGCGGGCATGCGTTCGCCGCATTGGCCTGCATCGCGGTCACGCTGCGTGCAATGGCGTCAGCGAGCCGTGCCGTCGCGCGCTGCGTACCGCGGGCAAGTTCGTCGATGCCGCCGCCGACCGGTTCCGAGACGAAGAGCTGGCAGGCGGCGGCGGGGTTCTCCTCGGTTCGGCGCACGGTCCAGCTGAAGCCCGCGTCGACGCGGCTGCTCTCCACCGCATCGAGCTGCCGCAGCTGCACCGCGATGCGCGTCACCGGCTGCCCGCGCGGACGCCCGGCCTTGGTTGCATCGACAGCGCCGAGGCGCTGCGCAATGCCGCTGCCCAGCGCGTCTCGCAACTCGTTCTCGAACGAGGAGGACCAGCGGTGCTGCTCCAGGATGTCGACCTCCGGGCCGGAGCCCGAAGTCTTTTGGCGCACCACGAGCTGCGGGCGCACGAAGCGCTCGGGCATGGCGACGGGCGCCAGCTCGATAAAGCCCGCGGTGCCGGTGGACGCGGACAGCGCGGCCGGTGCCTCCGTATCGGCGAGGCTGTAGTACCGGGGCGCCGGGCTGGCGCAGGCGGACAGCAATGCGGCGGCGGCCCATGCCAGGCCATGTGCTCGGATGGTGTTCATTTCTTCTTGTCCTCCGGCTTGCCGCGCAGCAGCGACTCGGGGTGGCGCTCGAGGTAGTCGGTCAGCACGCGCAGCGAGCCTGCCGCGCGCGTCACCTCCTGCAGCGTCTGGCGCATGTCCTGCTGCAGCGGCGAATCGTCGGCCAACGTCTTCTCCGCGCTGTTCAACGTCTTGCGCACGTCCTTCATGGCCGCGGCCATCTCAGGGCTCACGTCGTTCTTCAGGCTCGCGGCCAGTTGCTCGGCACTGACGAGGGTCTTGTCCAACGTGGCGAGCGCCTTGCGAAGGTCGCGGCCGATCTCCTCGAAGGGCACCTTGTTGAGCTTGCGCGCGATGTCGCCCACCTGCGCCTGGATCTCGTCCAGGCTGTTGGCGACAGTGGGCATCTCGATCGGGTTCTGGTCGACGTCGACCTTCACCGCGGGCGCCTTCGGGAAAAAGTCGAGCGCCACGTAGACCTGCCCGGTCAGCAGGTTGCCAGTGCGCAATTGCGCACGAAGGCCCTTGTCGATCAGGAACTTCAGGCGTTCGGCCTGCGTGTAGCGCGACTCCTGCATACCGAGGCTGCCGCGGCGGCGCAAGCGGTCGGGATAGACCTGGACCAGCACCGGCATCTTGAACTCGCGCACCTGTGGATCGAACTCGACGCCAATGGACTTGACCTCGCCGATCTCCACGCCACGGAAGTCCACCACCGTGCCCGGCGACAGGCCGCGCAGCGACTGGTTGAAATGCATCAGCAGGAGTTGCGAAGGCCCGTCGGGCTCCTTCATGGCGGCGGACTCGTCGTCTGCCAGCGCGAAGGTCGTGTTCTCCTGCGCGACCTGGCCTTGTGCATCGTCGGGCGCCTGGAAGGCGATGCCGCCGAGCACGATGGTGGCGAGCGACTGGGTGCGCAGCTTCACACCGCTGGCGCTCAGCTGCACGTCGAGGCCGCTGGCATGCCAGAAGCGCGTGTTGATGCCCACGAATTTGTCGTACGGCGCGTTCACGAACACGCGCAGCGTGACGCCTCGCCCGTCGCCGTCGAGCTCGTAGGCCGCGAGCTGGCCGACCTTGATGCGCCGGAAGTACACCGGGGAGCCGATGTCCAGCGAGCCGACGTCGCGCGCGCGCAGCAGGAACTGCTTGCCCGATGCGTCGCGGGTGACGATGGGCGGGGTCTCCAGTCCGGTGAATTCGCTCGCCGTCTCCTCGGAAACGCCCGCGTCCGCCCCGATGTAGGCGCCCGAGAGCAGCGTGCCCAGGCCGGAGATGCCCGAGGTGTCCAGGCGCGGGCGCACCACCCAGAAGCGCGTGTCCTCGGCCGTGAAGCTCTCGGCCTCCTTGTTCAGCTGGACGGTCACGCGGACGTTCGACCGGTCCCTGGCCAGGCGGATGTTCTGCACGGTGCCAATCTGCACGTTCTTGTACCGGACGGCGGTCTTGCCGGCCTCCAATCCCTCCGCGGTCTCGAAGGTCAGCACCACCTCCGGCCCGCGTTGCGTGAGGATGCGCGCCAGGAGCCCGATGCCGACCAGCGCGGCCACGATGGGGATCAGCCAGATCAGCGAGGGCAGCCAGTTGCGCCGTCTGACCACGACCGGCCTGGGCAGCGGCTTCGTCTCGTCCTGCGGGTCGGTCATACCACTTGTTCCTTGCTGGGCATTCGGGGTTCGGGCTCCTCGTTATCCATCATGTCCTCGGTGTCCCAGGTGAGCCGCGGATCGAAGCTCAGCGAGGCCATCATGGTCAGCACCACCACCGCGCCGAAGGCCCCGATGCCGATGCCCGCCGTGATCTCGGCAAAGCCCTGGATTTGCACCAGGCCGGCCAGCAGCGACACCACGAAGACGTCGAGCATGGACCAGCGGCCGATGACCTCGAGCGCCTGGTAGAGCCTGGCACGTTCCGGCTGGCGCCAGCTGCTGTGCCGCTGGGCCAGCACCGCCAGAAGAACCAGCGCCGTGAGCTTGAAGAGCGGCACCAGGAAGCTGGCGATGAAGATGATCGCTGCCAGCCCGTAGGCACCCGAGACCCAGAAGTAGATCACGCCGGACAGGATGGTGTCGTACTGCGTGCCCAGCAAGCTCTTGGTGATCATCACCGGCAGCAGGTTGGCCGGAACGTACATGATGCAAGCCGCGATCAGGAAGGCCCAGGTGCGCTGGAGGCTCTGGGGCTTGCGCCGATGCAGGTGCGTGCCGCAGCGCCCGCAGGGCTCGTCCTCGGCGGCGCCGCGCCAGACCGTGCCGCAATGGCTGCAGCTCCGCAGGCCGAGTTCGGCGCCTGTCTGGATCGTCATGCGCGCTGCCCCGGCCGGGGCTCCTGCGCCATCTCCCAGAAGGTCCGCGGGTTGAAGGAAAGCACTGCGGTGAGCAGCACCGTCAGGCCCATGAAGGCCCACAGCGCCGGGCCGGCGACCACCTGCGCCAGGCTCGACAACTTGACGATGGCGACCAGCACGCCCAGCAGGAAGACCTCGACCATTCCCCATGGCCGCACCATCTGCAGGATTCGCACCAGGATGCCGAAGCCGGCCGGCTGCCGCTCGCGGGCCATTGGCACAAGCAGGTAGAACAGGATGCACAGCTGCACCAGCGGGAACAGGATCGTCGTGGCCAGCACCAGCAGCGCCACCAGCGACATGCCTTCGGTACCGAGCGCCACCACCGCGCCCGCAAGCGTCGTCTGGCTGTGCAGGCCCTTGACCTGGATCTCGACGATCGGGAACAGGTTGGCGATCGCGAACAGGATCAGGCTGGCCACGGTGAGCGGCAGCACGCGCGCAGCCTGGTCGCCGGCGTGCCGGTCGAGCTCGGTGCCGCAGCGACCGCAACGGGCCACCTGGCGCCGGCGAAGCGGCTGGCGCTGGTAGACCGCGTCGCAGCCTTCGCAGACGATGGCTTCGGGAACTTCCTTCATGGTCGTGAATGGCGTGGGCCGGCGGCCCACCGGGTCTTATTGTCGGCGAGGCGCGCGGCCAGGTAGTCGAGCACCGCCCGGATGCGCGCCGGCAGCCGTCCAGCCTTGCCGAGGTAGACGGCGTGGACCGGTACGGTGTCGCGCGGGTTGAACTCTTCCAGCACCGGCACCAGCCGGCCGGCGTCGATGTCGGGCTGGATGTGATAGAGCGAAAGACGTCCCAGGCCCACGCCCTCCAGCACCAGCCGGCGCAGCGTCTCGCCGTCGCCGGCGCGCACCGTGCCGATCACCGGCATGTCGACCGAATGTCCGTCGACCCGCAGCGGCCAGTCGGCCATGTGGCGCTGGTAGGTGAAGCCGATGCGGTTGTGCGCCTCGAGCTCCTCGGGCGTACGCGGCGTGCCGAAGCGCCCCAGGTACCCAGGCGAGGCGACGATCGCCTGTGCGGTGTCGAACAGATGCCGCGCCACCAGGTCGGAGGGCGGCAGCGGGCCCCAGCGGATCGCGACGTCGGTGCGTTCGTCCATCAGGTCGACGACGCGGTCGGTCAGCACGATGTCGAGCGTGACCTGCGGGTGCAGCTCCAGAAAGCGCGGCACCAGCGGCATCAGGACGCAATGGCCGAAGGAGTAGCTGGCATTGATGCGCACCCGCCCGCGCGGCGCGGCGCCGGCGGCGGCGCAGCGCTCGGCTTCGTCCATGTCGGCCAGCACGCGCACGCTGCGCTCGTAGAAGTTCTGTCCCTCGGGCGTGAGCTGCAGCTTGCGGGTCGAGCGATGCACCAGCTGCGTGGCCAGCCGCGCTTCGAGCCGTGCGACCAGCTTGCTGACGGCCGAAGGCGTCATGCCCAGCACGCGGGCGCCCGCCGAGAAGCTGCCGCGGTCGACCACCTGGACAAAGGCTTCCATTTCGCCGGAGCGGTTGACGTCGGTGCGGGCCATATGTGAATTCAAGTCACAGTTCTGTGTCCGGCGGGCATTCTAGTCATGTATGCCGGGAGCCCGCACAGTACAGGACATCATGCCCATCGCCCTCCTCGCCCTCACCGCTGGTGCCTTCGGCATCGGCACTACCGAATTCGTCATCATGGGCCTGCTGCTGCAGGTCTCGGCCGACCTTCATGTCTCCATCGCGGCCGCAGGCCTGCTGATCTCGGGCTACGCGCTCGGGGTCGCGGTCGGCGCGCCGCTGCTCACCATCGCCACGCGGCGCATCTCGCGCAAGACCGTGCTGCTCGCGCTGATGGCGATCTTCACGCTCGGCAACATCGCCTGCGCGCTGGCACCCAGCTACGAGACGCTGATGGCGGCGCGGGTCATCACCTCGCTGGCACACGGCACCTTCTTCGGCGTCGGCTCGGTGGTGGCGACCGGCCTGGTGGCGCCCGAGAAGCGCGCTTCAGCCATTGCGGTCATGTTCACCGGCCTCACGGCCGCCACCATGCTCGGCGTGCCGGCCGGCGCGTGGCTCGGGCTGCACTTCGGGTGGCGCTCGACCTTCTGGGCGGTGGCGCTGATCGGCGTGCTTGCCCTGGCCGTGCTCGCGCTCTTCGTGCCGCGCGACCGCAGCGCGAATTCGCTTGCCTCCGCGCCGCTGCGCGAGGAGCTCGCGGTGCTGGCCCGGCCGCAGGTGCTGCTCGGCCTTGGCATGACGGTGCTGGGCTATGCCGGCGTGTTCGTGGTCTTCACCTATATCCAGCCCCTGCTGACGCGCATCACCGGCCTGTCCGAGGCCGCAGTCTCCCCGCTGCTGCTGCTCTTCGGCGGCGGGCTCGCGGTCGGCAACATCCTCGGCGGCAAACTGGCCGACCGGGCACTGATGCCGGCCGTGCTGGGCACGCTCGCGGCGCTGGCCGCTGTGTTGGCAGTGATGCAACCGGCGCTGCAGGCCGGCGCGACCGCGGCCCTGTTCGTCGGCGCGCTGGGCATCTCGGCCTTCGCGACGGTCGCGCCGCTGCAGCTGCGCGTGCTCGAGAAGGCAGCCGGAGCCGGCCAGAACCTGGCTTCCAGCCTCAACATCGCCGCCTTCAACCTCGGCAATGCGCTGGGCGCCTGGGTCGGCGGCACGGTGATCGACCGCGGCCCGGGCCTGGGCGCACTGGGCTGGGTGGCGGCGCTGCTCACGCTGGTGGGCTTGGCGATTGCGGTGTGGGGCCGCGCGCTCGACCGGCGCGATCCGGCGCCCGTGGACTGCGCGCCGGCGCGCACCTGAAGTCGCCTTCTTCATTTCAAATCAAGACCAAGGACTCGTCATGGAACATCGCTATCTCGGCAACTCCGGCTTCAAGGTGCCCGCCCTCGGTTTCGGCGCCGGCACCTTCGGCGGCCAGGGGCCGCTCTTCAGTGCCTGGGGCAACACCGACGTGGAGGGCGCGCGCCGCCTGATCGACATCTGCCTCGACGCCGGCGTCAATCTTTTCGACAGCGCGGATGTGTATTCGAACGGTGCTTCTGAATCCATCCTCGGCGCCGCCGTCAAGGGCCGGCGCAGCAAGGTGATCCTCTCGACCAAGATGGCCTTGCGCGCAGGCGACGGCCCGAACGATGTCGGCGCCTCGCGCCACCACTTGATCGCGGCGACCGATGCCGCGCTCGCGCGCCTGGGCACCGACTACATCGACCTCCTGCAGCTGCATGCCTTCGACGCCATGACGCCGGTCGAGCAGGTGCTGCGTACGCTCGACGACCTGGTGCGCGCCGGCAAGGTCCGCTACATCGGCGTGTCGAACTTCTCGGGCTGGCAGCTGATGAAATCGCTGGCCGCTTCCGATCGGCTGGGCCTGTGGCGCTATGTCGCCAACCAGACCTACTATTCGCTGATCGGCCGCGACTACGAATGGGAGCTGATGCCGTTGGGCATTGACCAGGGCGTCGGCGCGATCGTCTGGAGCCCGCTGGGCTGGGGGCGCCTCACCGGCAGGATCCGGCGCGGGGAGCCACTGCCGCCCGGCAGCCGGCTGCACGACACCGCCGGCTTTGCACCGCCGGCCGAAGCGGAGCGGCTGTACCGCGTGGTCGATGCCATGGACCAAGTGGCCGAGGAGACCGGCAGGACGCTGCCGCAGATCGCGCTCAACTGGCTGCTGCAGCGCCCCACGGTGGCCAGTGTGCTGATCGGCGCGCGCGACGAGGAACAGCTCAAGCAGAACCTCGGCGCGCTCGGTTGGCAGCTGAGCACGGAACAGGTCGCGCGCCTCGATGCGGCAAGCGCCGTGACGCCGCCCTACCCCTACTACCCCTATTGGAACGGGCAGTTCGCCGAGCGGAGCCCGGTGGCGGTCTGAGCGCAGCGGGCACGTCCGCACGCCGGGCCTCGTTAAGGATTCGATAAGGCGGGGCACGCATCATCGCGGCCTCCCGCATGAACACGAACGTCCGAACCCTCTCCATTGCCGCCGCTGTGGGCCGGTGCCGCAATGGTGGGCGACGCCCGTGAACAGTTTCGCGAACAGACCCGCGAACTGTCCGCATCCGCGACCTCAGCCCGGCAGCCGCCAGGGACAATGACCGAGCCACCCGCCCGACCAAGCCAATCCCGACCCATGCGCATCCTTCTCGCGGAAGACGACGCCCTGCTCGGCGAGGGGCTTCGCGACGGCCTCCGACAGCTCGGCTTCCAGGTCGACTGGGTGCGTGATGGCGTGGCCGCGGAACTCGCGCTGCGGGCCAATCCCTATGCAGCCTCCGTGCTCGACCTGAGCCTGCCCGCCAAGGACGGACTCGCAGTGCTCGCCGCGGTCCGCACCGCGCAGGTCAAGCTTCCCGTGCTGGTGCTGACCGCCCGCGATGCAGTGCGCGATCGCGTGCGAGGCCTGGACGCAGGCGCCGACGACTACGTGATCAAGCCCGTGGACATGCTCGAGCTGGCGGCACGCCTGCGCGCCCTGGTGCGGCGCTCGCACGGCCAGCCGCAGGATTGCCTGTTCGCGCAGGACGTGCTGTTGGACCCCGCCGCTCGCGCGGTCCACAAGGCCGGCAAGCCGGTGCTGCTCTCCGCCCGGGAATTCGACCTGCTGCACACGCTGATGCTCCATGCCGGCCGCGTCCTGTCGCGGGAGCAACTGGAGCAGCACCTTTACAGCTGGGGCCGGGAAGTGGAGAGTAACGCCATAGAGGTCCACGTCCATCGCCTGCGCCGCAAGCTCGGCAACGCGCTGATCCAGACCGTGCGCGGCGTGGGCTACGTGCTGATGCGGGCTTCCGCTTCTCCGTGATCCGGGCCACCTACTCGCTGCAGGGCCGGCTGGCATGGCTGCTGTTGAGCCTGCTGGTCGCGGTCTGGAGCGGCACCGTCGCCATTACCTGGTTCGACGCACGCCACAAGGTGCAGGAAATTCTCGACAGCCAGCTGGTCCAGGCGGCCGCCCTCGTGATGGCGCAGCAGCGCGAGGCCGCGCACGGCCTTCCGGTCGACGCACCCGCGCTGCACCCCTCTGCCTACAAGACCGCGATCCAGGTCTTCCATGGCGAACGCCTGGTGCTGCGTTCCGCCAATGCCCCCGTCGCAGCGCTGGCGCAGGGCCGCAGCGGCGGCACGCCGGGCTTCAGCACGGTCCAACTCGAAGGCCGTGCGTGGCGCGTGTTCTCGGTCGATGACGCCAGGGCCGGGTTGCAGGTCCACGTGGGCGAAGAAGAGAAATCCCGCGACGCGATCCTGTGGGCCGTTCTGCGAAGCACCTTGTGGCTCCTGTTCGGCGCCCTGCCGCTGCTGGTGCTGGCCATGTGGTGGGCGGTGCATCGGGGACTGCGTCCGATGCGCCGGCTTGGGCGCGCGCTGCTCGAGCGCCGGCCGGACGTGCTGGACCGCGTGCGGGTCGACGACGCGCCTTCCGAGATGACACCCATGATCGAGGCGCTGAATGCGATGTTCCGGCGCATCGAGTTCCTGCTCGAATCCGAGCGGCGTTTTACGGCCGATGCCGCCCACGAGTTGCGCACGCCCATTGCAGCGATTCGCGCGCACGCACAAGTCGCGATGCACGAGGCCGACGAGGAGCGCCGCTGCCGTTCGCTGCAAGGCACCATCGACGGCTGCGACCGCGCCACCCGCCTGGTCGAGCAGTTGCTGACCCTGTCGCGTCTGGAGGCCGATGCCATGCCTGAACAAAGGGACGTGGACCTCGGCGCCCTCGCCCGCCGCGTGCTGGCCGACATCGCGCCGCGGGCCATCGCCAAGCACCAGTCCCTGGAACTGAACGGTGGCCCGGCCTGCATCGTCCGCGGCGACGAGACGCTGCTGACGGTGCTGATCCGCAACCTTGTCGACAATGCCGTGCGCTACAGTCCGCCGTCGGCCCGCATCACGGTGCGCGTCGGGTGCGGCGCCTCCGGGGTCCACCTCAGCGTGGAGGATGGCGGCCCCGGCCTGGCCGACGCCGACATGTGGCGCCTCGGGCGGCGCTTCTTCAGGGTGCTCGGCAGCTCCGAGAGCGGCAGCGGCCTGGGCCTGTCGATCGCGCGCCGCATCGCTGCAGTCCATCGAATGGCCATAGACATCGGGCGCTCCCCGCAGCTGGGGGGACTCGCGGTCCATGTCCGTTGCCTGCCTCCTTCACTCCACACCTCATGACCGACGCGCCCGACCCCCCCCGCATTCCATTCAAGCTGACCCTGCTCAATGCGCAGCGCCGCCACATCCTCTGCATGAAGTGGGGTACCCGGTACGGGCCGGAATACGTCAACCGCCTTTATGCAATGGTTCGCCGCCAGCTGCTCAGCGGCTTCCGCTTCACCTGCTTGACGGACGACCCTCACGGCATCCGGTCCGAGGTGGAGTGCCAGCCCATTCCAGCACTCGAGCTGCCCAAAGGCCTGCCCGAGTCCGGCTGGCAAAAGCTGGCCGCCTTCTCCGCAGACCTGTACGGCCTGCGCGGCACGGCACTTTTGCTCGACCTGGACGTGGTGATCGTCGGCGGACTCGACCCGTTCTTCGACCACCCGGGCAAGTTCCTCATCATCCGCGACTACAAGCGCAAGCGCAGCCTGACGGGCGATCCCTCGGTCTGCCGCTTCGACATCGGTGCCCACCCGGATGTGCTCGAGCATTTCCGCAACAACGTCGACGAGGTGTGCTCGACCTTTCCCAACGTGCAGGCCTACCTCTGCGACTTCCTGCACCGACAGGGCAAGCTCGAATACTGGCCGGCGCCTTGGTGCCCGAGCTTCAGGCACCACGGCATCCCGGCGTGGCCGAGCAACTATTGGCGCGCGCCCGCCGTGCCTCCGGAGGCGCGCATCGTGGTCTTCCATCGCGAGCGCAACCCGCAGGACGCACTCGCCGGCCAGCGCAACCGGCCCTTGCGCTTTATCCGTTCTGCGGCATGGATAGCGGAGCACTGGCGGGAGTGATCCGCGCGCTTGCGCCATCCGCGGTCGAAAGCTGGTCGACCAGGTGATCGACGGCACGCTCGGCCTGCGCAAGCGACTGCGCCAGCCGCTCCCCGCCGAATTCGTCGTACTCGACCGCAATCTCATGCACATCGTCGATGCCGATGTAGCCGAATACCGAGCGCACGCTGGCCTCCACGTGGTTGAGATGCCCGATGCGCTGGCCCCTGCCGTAGCCGAAGTCGCCGCGCGCGCTCAGCAGCACCAGGCGCTTGCCTGGGGCCAGCATCGGCCAGTACGGCACCTCCCCGCGTGCTCGGTCGAAGCCGAAGGTGCGGCCGACGCGCACGATGTTGTCGATGTAGGCCTTGAACTGCGCCGGCACGCCGAAGTTGTACATGGGCAGCCCTACAACGATCAGGTCCGCGGCAATGAGCGAGTCCAGCAGGTGATCGCTCTCGGCCAGCGCCTCCTGCATCCAGGGCTCTCGTGCGGCCGGTGGCGTGAAGGCGGCGTGCACCCACTTGCCGGTCACCGGCGAAGGCGGATGGCTGCCCACGTCGAGATAGTCGACGCGGTCTCCGGGACGTGCGCCGCGCCAGCGCTCGGCGAAGCGTGCCGACAAACGGCGCGTATGAGAACCATGTGAATCGAGGTCGGAGCGCCCCGGCCGGGCACTGGCATCGATGTGCAGAAGCGTGTTCATGAAGCAGGGTTTCCTGTAGGCGATGGATGAAAATGCCTCTTGTGTCTTGGCTTGGCCGGACACTGTGGCGTTCGTCGAATTTAGGTGGGCACTGCACGCATCACAAACGATCATTTCTTTTCGATGAGTGAGATCATTTCACCCACCCGCTCAGCTCGGCGCCTGCCGCCGTTGTCCGCACTGCGGGCTTTCGAGGCGGCTGCCGCGCATGCAAGCTTTCAGCGCGCTGCGGCCGAGCTTTCGGTCACGCCCACCGCCATCAGCCATCAGGTGCGCGGTCTGGAGAGCACGCTGGGCCAGCCGCTGTTTCGGCGCCTCACACGGCAGCTGGTGCTGACGCCTGCGGGCCTGCGCCTGTTCCACGCGTTGCGCGAAGGCTTCGACACGCTGGAGGCCGGCGTGCAGGCTGTGCGCGCGCGCATGGAAAGCGAGACCGTCACCCTGACCGCCAACACCGCGTTCGTTGCCAAGTGGGTGCTTCCGCGCATTACGGCCTTCCGCCTCGCCTGCCCCAACATCGAGCTGCGGCTGCATGCGAGCGACACCCTGGTCGACCTTGCGCGTGGTGATGCGGATCTCGCGATCCGCTCCGGCCAGGGTGATTGGCCGGGCCTCGCGACGGCCGAGCTGATGCCCGAGCGCTACGCGCCTCTATGCAGTCCGCACCTGAAGTTGAAGCGCGTGCAAGACCTCGTGCAGCACCGCCTGATCCACAGCGACTGGCAGCCCCATGCAAGCGCGCCGGCGCTCTGGCCGCGCTGGTTCGAGGAAGCCGGTGTGGCGATGCCGGCAAGGCCTCGTTCCAAGGCGTCCGCCGGCCTCTCTTTCTCCGACGAAACCCATGCAATGCTCGCCGCATTGGCCGGCCACGGCGTAGCACTGCTGAGCCTTACGCTCGCTGCGCAGGAGCTGCACAGCGGAGCGCTGGTGCAGCCCTTCGGTCCGGCCCTCGACACCGGCTGCTATTTTCTGGCGACGGCCAAGGGTCGGGAACGCGAACCCGCGATACGCGCCGTCTGGGACTGGATCGCGGGGCAGGTTGGCGAGAGCTGAGGCGGCCGAGGGCCCTCAGAGCAGGACCAGCGTTTCGAAACCGCCCCAGAACATGCGCTTGCCGTCGAAGGGCGAGGTCTTGGGGTCCATCATGTCCGCCAGGCGCGGATCGCTCATCACCTTCGCATTGACTTCGTCACGGTGCGCGCGGGACTCGAACACGATGTACGAGAAGACCACCAGTTCGTCGTCCTTCAGATTCACGCTCTGGGGAAAGGACGTGACCTCACCCGATTTCACGTCGTCGGCCACGCACTCGCGGTACTCGAGGGCGCCATGCTCGCGCCAGATCTTGCCGGCCTTGGTGGCCATTTCGCGGTACTGCTCGATATTGCGCTTGGGCAGCGGAAGAACATAACCATCGACATAAGCCATGCAGGTCTCCTTTGAAGGTTCGGGTGGTGCCTTCAAGCGTAGTGCGCCTCGCCGCGATCGCAAGCGCGGGACGCCGCCGAAAGTTGCCGGGCTGACTGCACCTGTCCCCGCTGGAGGTGGACAAGCTTGTGGAAAAGTACCGGAGCAACTCCGGGAAGCCTTGTCCCATAAGGCCTGCGGCCAGATTGCCTGAAGAAGAAGCAGTGCGTTACAACAAAATGCAGCAGATACAACGAAAGCTCTATTTTTCGCGAAGCCAGGCGTCGGCACAAGCTTCGAACAGGGGGATGTTCTGATCGATCTCATCGCGCAGGAACCGGCGTGCGCCTTCACGGACATGACCATCGAGCGCGATCCACGCCTCCCACAGGCGGCTGTCGGCCGGCGGCGGCGTTGCCTCCCACACGAGGGCGACAAGTGGCAAGGTCTCCGCGGGGGGCAGGTCCGACCAGATGATCCCGAGCTTCGACAGCAAGCCCGGCTGCTCGCTCAGCTCGACGCCGGTGCGGACCTGGCCTTCCTCTTCGACGATCACGGGGCTGAGGCCGCCGGAGAGCAAGACGCTCAGCAATTCTGCGGGGGTGGCCTGCCGCACCCATTCGTCGGCGCGCCGTGCGAGTTGGGCGCCGAGATCGGCCTTGCTGAGGTGCTGATGCGGTCGGCCGTAATCGCGCCTGGTGGCGTCGGGCATGGCATAGGCATGGTTGAACATCCCTGCCAGTGTCACCAAAGCAGAGGCACTGTCTGCCAGCGGGCGCCTACGCCTGCCCTCCTGGGTCCGACTCCGGGCCCACAGAGCCAGCGTGCCGGCGCGATCAGCCCCCGCGCAGCTGGGCGCGCAACTGCACGCCGATTTCCGGCCGCTCCAGGAAAGGATCGGCCGGATTGGCGAGGGCTACGATGTTCTCCATGCGGCTTCTCACGTTGCCCAGTGCCTTGGGATGGCTGAAGACGTAGAACTGGTTGGCGCTGATTGCCTGGAAGACCTTGTGGGCCACTTCGGCGGCGGTGATCTTGCCGCTGCTCACCGCCTTGTTGCTCATGGCCTGGCCGATCAGCTGGCTGCGCGTCGGCTTGTCCGCCGGAAGTCCGCCGGGCCGGTTGCGCTCGCTGCTGGTAATGCCGGTGGGAACGAAGTAGGGGCACAGCAGGCTTGCGCCCACCTGGTCGGTGATGAGCTTGAGATCCTGGTAGAGGGTTTCGGTGAGGCTCACCACTGCGGCCTTGGCTGTGTTGTAGATGCCCATGTTGGGCGGCGTCAGCAGGCCCGCCATGCTGGCGGTGTTGACGATATGGCCGCGCCAGGCCGGATCGGCGGCAGCCGCCTCGAGCATCATGGGCGTGAACAGGCGCACGCCATGGATCACGCCCCACAGGTCGACGCCGAGCACCCATTCCCAGTCGGCCACGGTGTTCTCCCACACCAGCCCGCCCGCCCCCACGCCGGCATTGTTGAAGACGAAATGCGGCGCGCCGAAACGCTCCTTCACATCGCGGGCGAGCTGTTCCATCTGGGCGGCATCGGCCACGTCGACCTTGCGCGCTATGACCTGGGCGCCGGCTGCTTCCATCTCGACGCGCGCCTTGTCCAGTGCATCCTGCTGCACGTCGACCAGCACCAGGTTCATGCCGCGCGCTGCGCCGATGCGCGCGCATTCGAGGCCGAAGCCGGAGCCGGCGCCGGTGAGAACGGCGGTAGTGCCTTGAAAGTCCTGAATCATTGGGGGTCCTTGTCAAACGGAAGCGCGAACCGAATGCAGAAGGCACGAAGCTTTGCAAAGGCCGCAGAAGAAAACACCGGAAAAATTCTGGCCGTTCTGCCGCGAGTTCTGCGTAACCTCCGCGACTTCCGCACTCGGCTCCGCTCGCTTCAGCCTTCGGCCTTGCGCAGCGTGTACCCGATGCGCGGAAAGTGCACATGCACCGTGCCGGCCCGCGGGTCGGTGCGGCGCAGCGTGTAGTGCGTGCGCGTGGCGGCCATCAGCTCGCCCTCGGTCGGCTCGGGCCCGAAGCTCTCGGCGGCGATGGTGACGCGCGTGCCCAGCGGGATGCCGTGCTCGTCCTGGAAGGTGCTGTCGGACAGCAGCGTGTGCGGCGTATTGGCGGCGGCGACGGCAATGGCCTGGGCAGCGTCGAAGGTCTCCATCGTGCCGTGCCCGATGGCGGCCATGCGGTCCATCCAGTCGCTCACGGCGGGCGTGATCTGGAGGATGTCGGCCATCGAGGGCGTGCGCTTGCGGGTGAACCACAGCGCGTGGTAGCAGGAGAAATCGGCGACGGTCGGATAGGCGCCCGTCAGGTAGTCGGTGTCGTCGAGCATGTCGGACATGCGGCGCAGGTACGACTTGTACGCCGCCGCCGCATCGCCCGGACGGTGCCGCACCATGTTGACGCTCATGGCCTTGCGGTCCTCGCCGAAGGCCTTGGCCGCTTCGGGCGGCGCCTTGGCGAACAGGTCGGCCGCGCCCTTGCCGCTGAAGCTGTAGGCCATCGCGGCCCAGAAAAGGAGCGTGTCGCCCCACTGGCCCACCACACGCTCCAGGCCCTTCCCCGGCTCGGGGTAGAGCGAGGGCAGCGGCGCGACGTGCTCCAGCACGTCGCAGATGAGCGCGGTGTCGCAGTAGATGTCGGCCCCGATCTGCAGCACCGGCGTACGGCGGTAGCCGCCGGTGAGCGCGACCAGGTCGGGCTTGGGCGCGATCTGCGGAATGATCACGGACTTCCAGGCCAGCTTCTTGTAGCCCAGAACGAGGCGCAGCTTCTCGGAGAACGGCGAGGTGGCGTAGTGGTGGAGGATCAGGTCTGGCATGGGGTCCTAGCTTCCTGGCGGCTCAGCGGGGCCGGGCGCGCGCGATGATGGAATCGAAATCGGTGCCCGCGCCGAGGGTGCCGAAGGCATGGCCCCAGTCGCCGGCGACGCGGGAGGCGCAGAAGGCTGCCGCGACCGCAGGCGGCGCGGTCTGCACCAGCAGCGCGGCTTGCACCGCGAGCGCCACGTCCTGTGCAAGGCGGCGGGCCTCGGCTTCGGTGGCCATGGCTTCGATGCGCGCAGGCAGCGCGTCGGCCAGCCGGTCGAGGGCCGCATCGCTGCCGCGCGCAGGCTTCAGCTCCTGCGCCAGCGCGGCGATGGCATCGCCCTTGCGCAGGCCGCGCAGCAGGTCGAGCGCCATGATGTTTCCGGCGCCTTCCCAGATGGAGTTGAGCGGCATCTCGCGATAGATGCGCGCCATCACGCCTTCGCCGCCCTCCTCCACGTAGCCGTTGCCGCCGAGGCATTCCATCGCCTCCTGCGCGAAGTGGCTCCCGCGCTTGCAGATCCAGAACTTGGCCACCGGTGTGAGCAGGCGTGCCATCAGGCGCTCGTGCGCGTCCTGCGGGCGATCGAAGGTGCGCGCCAGGCGGATCGCCAGCGCGGTGGCAGCTTCGCTTTCAAGCGCGAGGTCGGCCAGCACGTTCTTCATCAGCGGCTGCGCGAGCAGCGGCTTGCCGAAGGCCTGCCGCTGCGATGCGTGATCGAGCGCGAGGCCGAGCGCCTGGCGCATCAGCCCGCTGGTGCCGAGGGCGCAATCGAGGCGGGTCATGGTGCCCATCTCGAGGATCTGCGGAATGCCGCGGCCCTCCTCGCCCACCAGCCAGGCGCTGGCGCCGTGGAACTCGACCTCGGAGCTGGCGTTGGCCTTGTTGCCCAGCTTGTCCTTCAAGCGCTGGATGCGGATCGCGTTGCGGCTGCCGTCCTCCAGCACGCGCGGCAGGAAGAAGCAGCTGAGGCCCGCGGGCGCCTGCGCCAGCACCAGGAAGGCATCGCACATCGGCGCGGAGAAGAACCACTTGTGGCCCCAGAGCTCGTAGCGCTCGCCCCAGGCGTCGCTGCCTGCGCGCGCGGCGCGCGTGGTGTTGGCCCGCACGTCGGAGCCGCCCTGCTTCTCGGTCATGCCCATGCCCATGGTCAGGCCGGGCTTGTCGCGCCAGGGCTTGAGGGCCGGGTCGTACCAGAGGCTCGCGAGCTTGGGCCCCCAGTCCGCGCAAATGGCCGCGTTGCCGCGCAGCGCGGGCGTGACGGCGTAGCTCATCGAGATGGGGCACAGGATGGAGGGCTCGAGCTCGGTGAAGAGCATGAAGCCCGCGGCGCGCCGGACGTGGGGGCTGCCCCCGTCCCGGCCCGTTCCCTCGCTCCCCCACGGCGCCCCATGCAAGCCAGCTCCAACGGCCGTTTTCATCAGCACGTGGTAGCTCGGATGAAACTCCACCTCGTCGATGCGCCGCCCGAAGCGATCATGCGTGTGCAGCACCGGCGCATGGATGTTGGCCAGCCGCGCATGACCCTGCATCTCTGCCGACCCGAGGACGCCACCCAGATGCGCCAGGGCCGACAGTTCCAGCTGCGGTGCATTGAACTTCAGTGCATCGCGCAGGGGATGGTTGATGTCGAACAGGTTGTAGTCCACCAGCGGCGTCGGCTGGTTGAAGACCTCGTGCGTCGCGTCCATCACGGCCTCCTTGCGCGAATGAGCTGCCGCGCTAGACCAGCTTCACGAGCTGCTTGCCGAAGTTCCGGCCCTTCAGCAGGCCCAGGAAGGCCTCGGGCGCCGACTCGATGCCCTGCGCCACCGACTCGCGCGGCCTGAACCTGCCGCTGCCGACGAGCTGGCCCAGTTCGGTCAGCGCTTCGGGCCAGACCTCCATGTGCTCACTGACGATGAAGCCTTCGAGCTTCATACGGTTGATGAGAAACAGGGCCGGGTTGGCCAGCGGCACCGGTTGCCCGTCGTAGCCGGCGATCATGCCGCACAGCGCGACGCGCGCGAAGGCATTGGCGCGCAGCAGAACCGCATCGAAGATATAGCCGCCGACGTTCTCGAAATAGCCGTCGATGCCATCGGGGCAGGCTTCCTTGAGCGCAGCACTCATGCTTTTCGCATCGGGGTGCTGCTTGTAGTCGATGCAGCCATCGAAGCCCAGTTCGTCCTTCACGTAGCTGCATTTGTCCGCGCCGCCCGCGATGCCGACCACGCGGCAGCCACGTGCCTTCGCCAGCACCCCGACCGCACTGCCGACCGCGCCGCTGGCGGCCGTGACCACGACCGTCTCGCCGGCCTTCGGGTCGATGATCCTGACGAGGCCATACCAGGCCGTCACGCCCGGCATGCCGACGGCGCCGAGGTAGTGCGACAGCGGCACCTGCGTGGTGTCGACCTTCTTCAGCGCGCCAGGCTGCGAGGCATCGACCACGCTGTACTCCTGCCAGCCGCCGAAGCCGACCACCTTGTCGCCCGCGGCGAACTTGGGATGCCGGCTCTCGACCACCTCTCCGGCCGTGCCGCCCTGCATCACCTGGCCCAGCGGCTGCGGCTGGGCATAGCTCTTGGCATCGTTCATGCGGCCACGCATGTACGGGTCCAGGCTCATGTAGTGGTGGCGCACCAGGACCTGGTTCTCCTTCAGCGGCGGGGTCTCGACGCTCACCAGCTTGAAGTTGGAAGCGACGGCTTCGCCGTCGGGGCGGTTGTCGAGCAATTGCTGGCGATTGGTGGGCATGCTGAGTCCTGTCAGTCGGTGGAGGGCGGGCGCATGGCATTCGCACTGCCGGGCCCGGTGGGAAGGCGTCTCTTCACGTACTTGAAGGTGCCGGTCGCATGGGCGCAGGCGCGCTCCTGTTCATCGTAGATCGTGGCCTCGGCAAAGGCCAGCGTCGCGGTACGGTGCATCAAGCGGCCACGCGCGTGCAGCGGGCCGATGGACGGCTGCATGAAGCTGGTCTTCATCTCGATGGTGACAACGCCGATCTCGGGCGTCTGGCTGCGCGCGGCCGCGGCCATGGCAATGTCCAGCAAGGTCATGCACGCGCCGCCATGGGTCACGTCGAAGGTGTTGAGGTGCTCGGGCTTCGCCGTATAGCGGATCTCGGATTCGCCAGCCTCGAACTTCGTGAGCTCGAAGCCCAGGTGCCGCGCAAAGGGAATCTGGCTCGTGTACGAGCGGGCATTGATGTCGTCGCGTTCAGTCGGCATGGCAGATCATCGGCAGGATATTTTTTCAGGAACACCGCGGAACCGGCTTTGCCGGGTCGCTGGTGTTGCCCCCGGTAGGGGGTGGGCGGCCACACGAAGTGGGCCAACCTGGGGGGGAGCTTGATTCAAGCGGCGCCCAGCACGACACTGACGCCGCCGTCTACCGCCAACCACTGGCCGGTGATGTGCTTGCCGGCGTCGCTGGCGTAAAGCAGCGTGATGCCCTTGAGGTCTTCGTCGTCGCCCAGCCGACCCAGCGGCGCGCTTGCGGTCATCTTCTCCTCGCCGAGCGACTTGATCAGGCCGGCCGCCATCTTGGTCATGAAGAAGCCGGGGCAGATCGCGTTGACGTTGATGCCATAACGGCCCCATTCGGCGGCCAGCGTCCGGGTGAAGCCGATCACCGCCGTCTTGGAGGTGTTGTAGGCCAGGGTCCGCATCTCGGGCGGATTGCCGTTCAGCCCGGCGATGGAGGCGATGTTGATGATGCGCCCGCTCTTCTTCGGGATCATGTAGCCGCGCGCGACCTGCTGCGCCAGGATGAAGTAGCCGCGGACGTTGAGGTTCATCACCTTGTCCCAGGCCTCCACCGGATGGTCTTCGGCCGGCGCACCCCAGCTGGCGCCGGCGTTGTTGACCAGAATGTCGACCGCGCCCAGGCGCTCCAGGGTCTCGTCGGCCAGGCGGCGCGTGTCTTCCTCCTTGGAGCAATCGGCCGCAATCCAGCGGGCGTCGATGCCCGCCGCCTGCAGCTCGGCCGCGGCCTGCTCCAGGTCGTCGGCCTTGCGCGAGCTCAGCATGACCTTGGCGCCGGCCTCGCCCAATGCGTGGGCCATCTGCAAGCCCAGGCCGCGGGAGCCGCCGGTGACCAGGGCCACCTTGCCGCTCAGGTCGAACAGTTTCTGGATGCTTCGTGCGCTCATGGTCTCTTCTCCGGGTTCAGGGTTTCAAAGTGGGGCAACGCCACGTGCGGTCACGGCTCGAGCCTCGAGCGGACGTAGATCAGGACCACGCCGGCCGCGGCCAGTGCTGCGCCGGGCAGCGCCACGGACCAGCCCAGCACTGCGTCGGAGCGCCCCGCCGCAATGCCGAGGATGAGCAGGAACAGCCCGCCGTAGATCAGGATCCAGATCCACTTCTCGAGCTTGGCATGGGGCTTGGGGCCGGTGGCGGTCATCAGAAGGCTTCCTCGGGCAGGGCTGCGCAGGTCGTGTCGCGGCGCTCCACCACCTGGAGCCAGGCGCCGATCTTGGGCAACTCGTAGTGAAAGAAATAGTCGGTGGCGCCGACGCGGCCCGCCGTGGCCGGCAGCGCCCTCGAGGCGTCGCGGCGCAAGGCATGCTCCGCCACGTCGAGCCAGATCCAGGCCAGCACCGTGTGGCCGAAAGCCTGCATGTAAGGCACCGCGTTGGCCAGCGCTTCCTGCGGGTTGCCCGTGGACCAGGCGGCACGAGTGGCATTGCCAACGTCCTGCAGGGCCTGGGCCAAGGCCTTCGCGTGCGCGGCGAACGCCGGTACGGGTGCGGCACGCCCGATGGTGCCGGTAATGCGCGCCGCCAGCAGCTGCAGGCCGCGGCCATCTTCCATCAGGACCTTGCGGCCCAGCAGGTCGGCGGCCTGGATGCCGTGGGTGCCTTCGTGGATCATGTTGAGGCGGTTGTCGCGCCAATACTGCTCCACCGGGAAATCGCGCGTGTAGCCATAGCCGCCATGCACCTGAATCGCGAGCGAATTGGCTTCGAGGCACCATTCGCTGGGCCAGCTCTTGGCGATGGGCGTCAGCACTTCGAGGAGCAGGCGCGCATCGTCGGCGGCCTGTGCATCGCCGGTCTTCTGCTCGTCGACCAGGCGCGCGCAGTAGAGCTCGAGCGCCAGAGCGCCTTCGCAGTAGGCCTTCTGCGCCAGCAGCATGCGGCGCACATCGGCGTGCTCGATGATGCGGACCTGCGGCTTGGCCGCATCCTTGCCGGCAGGGCCTGCGGGTCGGCCTTGCGGCCGGTTCCTCGCATAGTCGAGCGACGCGTGGTAGCCGGCCATGCCGAGCATGGTGGCCGCGGTGCCGACGCCGATGCGGGCCTCGTTCATCATGTGGAACATGCAGTGCAGGCCCTTGCCCGGCTGGCCCACCAGGTAGCCGATCGCACCGGGCTTGCCGTCGACCGGGAACTTGCCTTCGCCGAAGTTCAGCAACGTGTTGGTGGTGCCGCGCCAGCCGAGCTTGTGGTTGAGGCCGGCGAGCGCGACATCATTGCGCTCGCCGGTGAGTCGCCCTTGCGTGTCGACCATCCGCTTCGGCACGATGAACAGCGAGATCCCCCGCGTGCCGGGGACCAGCTTGCCGTTCTCGTCCGGGATCTTGGCCAGCACGATGTGAACGATGTTCTCGGTCAGCTCATGGTCGCCGGCCGAGATCCACATCTTGTTGCCGGTGAGCCGGTAGCGGGGGCCCAGCGGATCGTCCTGGAAGTCCGGCCCGTCGGGCACGGCGCGCGTGGCCACATCGCTGAGGCTCGAGCCCGCCTGCGGTTCCGACAGGCACATCGTGCCCGACCAGCGCCCGGCAAACTCGTTCTTCGCGAACACGGCCTGCTGCATCGGCGTGCCGTGCACCATCAGCAGGTTGGCGTTGCCGCTGGTCAGCATGTTCGAGCCGATGCTCACCGAGGCCATGGCGAAGAAGCTGTTGGCCGCTGCCTGCAGCGTGTAGGGCAGCTGCATGCCGCCGATGTCGTAGTCCTGCGCCGCGCTGAGCATGCCCGACTCGACGAAGGCCTTGTGGGCGTCGTGCGTGGCCTGCGGCAGGATCACCTTCTCGCCGTCGAAGTGCGGCTCCTGCGTGTCGACGACGCGGTTGTAAGGCGCGTACTTCTCGCGCGCAATGCGCTCGCAGGTGTCGAGCACGGCGTCGAAGGTTTCGCGCGAGTGGTCGGCGAAGCGCTCGCGCTGGTTGAGCGACTCGGCGCCGAGCCAGTCGTAGAGGAGGAAGTCGAGGGTGGGACGAAGGCTCATGGGACAGCTCGCCTCAAAGCACCTCGAACACCCCCGCCGCGCCCATGCCGCCGCCAATGCACATCGTCACCACCACCTTCTTCGCGCCGCGGCGCTTGCCTTCGATCAGCGCGTGCCCCGTGAGGCGCTGGCCGCTCACGCCGTAGGGGTGGCCCACCGCGATGGCGCCGCCGTTCACGTTCAGCCGGTCGCCCGGGATGCCCAGCTTGTCGCGGCAGTAGATCACCTGCACTGCGAAAGCCTCGTTGAGCTCCCACAGGTCGATGTCGTCGATCTTCAGGCCCAGGCGCTTGAGCACCTTGGGAATGGCGAACACCGGCCCGATGCCCATCTCGTCGGGCTCGCAGCCCGCAACCGCGAAGCCGAGGAAGCGTCCCAGGGGCTTCAGGCCCTTCTTCTCGGCGTAGCCCTCCTCCACCACGACGCAGGCGCCGCCGCCGTCGGAGAACTGGCTGGCGTTGCCGGCCGAGATCACGCCGCCGGGAATGGCCGGGCGGATGCCGCTGATGCCTTCCTTGGTGGTGCCGGGCCGAATGCCCTCGTCGTTCTCGATGGTCACTTCCTTGGTGCGCAGGCCGAGCACCGGGTCGGCCACGCCGGCGAGCACGGCGATCGGGGCGATCTCGTCCTTGAAGAGGCCCTTCTCCAGGGCGGCAGCCGCCTTCTGCTGGCTCGCCGCGCCGTACTCGTCCATGGCGTCGCGGCCGATGTCGTAGCGCTTGGCGACCTGCTCGGCGGTCTGCAGCATGTTCCAGTAGATCTCGGGCTTGTGCTTGACCAGCCACGGGTCGGCCAGCATGTGCTTGTTCATCTCGTTCTGCACGCACGAGATGCTCTCCACGCCGCCGGCCACGTAGACCTCGCCCTCGCCCGCGATGATGCGCTGCGCGGCGGTGGCGATGGTCTGCAGGCCCGAGGAGCAGAAGCGGTTGATGGTCATGCCGGCGGTGGTGATGGGCAGGCCGGCGCGCAGGGCGATCTGGCGTGCGATGTTGGCACCGGTTGCGCCTTCGGGGTTGGCGCAGCCCATGATGACGTCGTCGACTTCGGCGGCCTCGATGCCGGCGCGCGCAACGGCGTGCTGCACGGCATGGCCGCCGAGGGTGGCGCCGTGTGTCATGTTGAAGGCGCCCTTCCAGCTCTTGGCGAGCGGGGTGCGGGCGGTGGAAACGATGACGGCGCGGGTCATGGTGGAGTCCTTTTGAAAATGGAAAACTACTGGGGCTGCGCGGTGTTGCGCAGCAGCTGGTGATAGAACCGGATCATCTCGGCATAGTTGGCGATCGAGATGCGCTCGTTGGTGCCGTGGAAGCGCGACAGGTCCTCAGGCCGCGCGCGCACCGGAGAGAAGCGGTAGACCGCATCGCTCAGGATCGAGAAGTGGCGCGAGTCGGTGGCCGCGATCATCAGGCCCGGCGCCACGATCGCATCCGGGAACACCTGGCGCACCGACTGGGCGATCGTGCGGTAGCCCAGGCTGTCGGCCGGCGAGACCGGCGAGGGCTCGGAGTTGCCGGCATAGGGCTTGATGGCGATCGCGTCGTCGCCCATGGTCTTGCGGATGTGCGCCTCGACGGAAGCCAGGCTGTCCCCGGGCAGCACGCGGAAATTGACGGCGGCCTCGGCGCGGCCGGGCAGCACGTTGTCCTTGTTGCCGGCGCGCACGATGGTCAGCGCGGTCGTGGTGCGCAGCATCGCGTTGCTGCTGGCGCCCTTCTCGAGCTGAGCCTGCACCAGCGGGCCGAACAGCCACAGGTTGGACAGCGCGACCCGGTTGAAGCCGCGCATCTCGGGCGCGAGCGTGGCGAACATCTCGCCCGCCACGCCGTCGATCGCGGCCGGCATCGGGTTGGCCTCGAGCTTTGCGAGCGCCGTGCTCATGCGGCCGATCGCACTGTGCGAGGGCGGCATCGACGAATGGCCGGGCGGCTGGTCCAGCGAGAGGAAGAAGGTGCCATAGCCCTTCTCGGCCAGGCCGATCAGCGCGGCCGGCTTGTCGAGCCCGGCGAGCACGCCTTCGGTGACCAGCAGGCCTTCGTCGAGCACCCATTCGAGCCGCACGCCGCGCGACTTCAGCAGCTCCGCGATGGGCTTGGCGCCACGCAGGCCGCTGACCTCCTCGTCGTCGCCGGCCACGAGGTACACCGTCTGGCGCGGCTGGAAGCCCTGCGCCAGCAGCATCTCGACCGCCTCCATCTGCGCCAGCAGGTTGCCCTTGTCGTCCCAGGTGCCGCGCCCCCAGACGAAACCGTCCTTGATCTGGCCGCTGAAGGGATCGGCCGACCAGGCCTTCTCGGTGCCGGGCGCGATGGGTACGACGTCCTGGTGCGCCATCAGTGCGATCGGCTTGGTCGTCGGATCGCTGCCGGTCCAGGTGTAGAGCAGCGCGTTGTCGCCGACGACTTCTTTCTTCAACGTGGCGTGCAGCTTCGGGAAGCGCTGCTCGAGGTAGGCATGCAGCTTCCTGAACTCCTCTCCACCAGCCTGGAGGCCCTCCATGCCGGAGATGGTGCGGATCGGGATGGCACCCGCCAGCCGCTCGGCCGCGGCTTTCTCGTCGACCTCGACCCGCTGGGCCGGAGGCACCTGCAGCTGCAGCGAAGGGCGGCGCCAGGTGTTGCCTGCGATGACCACTGCCAGCACGAGGACGGCCAGCAGCAGCGTCACCAACACCCGTTTCACCATGGCGTGCCTTTGCGCTCGTCTTCAGCCGAACTGCTTGCCTTCGGCGACCAGCTTCTGGATCAGCGGGGCCGGCTGCCAGAACGCGGCATCGTCGCGCGGGTTCTTCGCAAAGCGCTTCATCGCTTCGGCCACGTTGAAGAGGCCGACCTGGTTGGCGTAGTGCATCGGGCCGCCCCGCCATACCGGGAATCCGTAGCCGGTGAGATAAACCATGTCGATGTCGCCGGACTTGGAGGCGATGCCGTCCTCCAGGATGTGCGCGCCCTCGTTGACCAGCGCGTAGACCAGGCGCTGGACGATTTCGTCGTCGGAGATCTTGCGCGGCGTGATGCCGAGCTCCTTGCGGTGGTCCTCGATCATCTTGTTGACCAGCTGCGACGGAATGGCGTCGCGCTTGCCGGCCTGATAGTCGTACCAGCCTGCGCCGGTCTTCTGGCCGAAGCGGCCGAGTTCGCACAGCTTGTCGGCGGTGCGGCTGTATTTCATGTCGGGATGCTCGACGGCGCGGCGCTTGCGGATCGCCCAGCCGATGTCGTTGCCGGCCAGGTCGCCCATGCGGAACGGACCCATGGCAAAGCCGAATTTCTCGATGGCGCGGTCCACCTGCTGCGGGGTGGCGCCTTCGTCGAGCAGGAAGCCGGCCTGGCGCGAGTACTGCTCGATCATGCGGTTGCCGATGAAGCCGTCGCACACGCCGGAGACCACGGCCGTCTTCTTGATCTTCTTGGCGATAGCCATGACGGTGGCCAGCACGTCCTTACCGGTCTCCCTGCCGCGAACGACCTCGAGCAGCTTCATGACGTTGGCAGGGCTGAAGAAGTGCATGCCGACGACGTCCTGGGGCCGCTTCGTGAAGGCGGCGATCTTGTCGACATCCAGCGTGGACGTGTTGGAGGCCAGGATGGCGCCGGGCTTGGCGACGCGGTCGAGTTCCTTGAAGACCTTCTCCTTGACACCGAGCTCCTCGAAGACGGCCTCGATGATGAGGTCGGCGTCCTTGAGATCGCCGTAGTCCAGGGTGGTCGACAGCAGCGCCATGCGCTGCTCGTACTTGTCGGCCTTGAGCTTGCCCTTCTTGACCTGGGCCTCGTAGTTCTTGCGGATGGTGGCGATGCCGCGGTCCAGCGCCTCCTGCTTCATCTCGAGGATCTTGACGGGGATCCCGGCGTTCAGGAAGTTCATGGTGATGCCGCCGCCCATGGTGCCGGCGCCGATCACGCCGACCGACTGGACGGAACGCTGGGGCGTGTCTTCGGCAACATCGGGGATGCGCGAGGCGGCGCGCTCGGCCATGAACACGTGGCGCAGCGCAGCGGACTCGGGCGTGAACATGAGCGCGATGAAAGAGCGGCGCTCCTGCGCCATGCCCTCGTCGAACTTCAGCTTGGTAGCGGCCTCGACCGCGTCCACGCACTTGAGCGGCGCCGGATAGTTCTTCGACATCGCCCCGACGGTGTTGCGCGCGAACTGGAAGTAGGCGTCGCCCTGCGGATGCTTGCACGGCAGGTTGCGCACCAGCGGTAGATCGCCGCCCTTGGCGGCCGCCGACCTGGCGAGCTCGACCGCCTCGTCGAACAGCGACTCGGGCGAGGCGGCCAGCTTGTCGAACAGCTTCTGCCCCGGCATCGAAGCGAGCATCTCGCTCTTGACGGCCTCGCCGCTCACGATCATGTTGAGCGCGGTCTCCACGCCCAGCACGCGCGGCAGGCGCTGCGTGCCGCCGGCGCCCGGCAGGAGGCCCAGCTTGACCTCGGGCAGCGCGACGCTGGTGCCTGGCGCGGCAACGCGGAAGTGGCAGCCCAGGGCCAGTTCCAGGCCGCCGCCCATGCACACCGAATGAATGGCCGCGACGACGGGCTTGGTCGATGCCTCGAGCGCGAGGATCACGCTCAGCAGGTTGGGCTCCTGCAGCGCCTTGGGCGTGCCGAATTCCTTGATGTCGGCGCCGCCCGAGAAGGCCTTCCCGGCGCCGGTGATCACGATGGCCTTGACGGCCGCATCGTCCAGGGCTTTCGAGAGGCCCTCGGTGATGCCGATGCGTGTCGAGAAGCCGAGCCCGTTGACCGGGGGGTTGGACAGGGTGATCACGGCGACATCGCCGAGCACTTTGTATTCAGCCGTCATGCTGCGTTCCTTAGGGGATGGAGAGGATCGGAAAAAACGGGGTCGGGATGCAGCATGCACCTTGCTTCGCTGCACCGCATCTAAAAAGCACGGACGTTCTTTTTTTCGGGAAATTCTAGGCGTTTCACGGGCGCCGGCAAACGGCCCCAGTCGCTGGCGAGACAAAGGCTTCAGCCCTCAGACCTCCAGCCACTCCTTGCGCGTCGATGCATCGGCTCGCAGGCTGTCCGGGGTACCGTCGAACACGATGCTGCCATGGCCCATGACGAGCGCGCGATCGGAGATCGCCATGGCGATGGTCAGCTTCTGCTCGATCAGCAGCACCGAGATGCCCTTGTCCTTGAGTGTGCGCAGGTACTGCCCCACCAGCTCCACGATCTTGGGGGCGAGGCCCTCGGTGGGTTCGTCGATGATGATCAGGTCCGGGTCGCCCATCAGGGTGCGGCACAGCGTCAGCATCTGCTGCTCGCCCCCCGAGAGGACGCCGGCTTCGGTGTGCTGGCGTTCCTTGAGGCGCGGGAACATGCCGTACATGTCGTCGAAGGACCAGCGGCTGCCTTTGCCGCTGCCCTTCTGCCCGAGCAGCAGGTTCTGGTGCACCGTGAGCTTGGGGAAGATGTCGCGGTTCTCGGGGACGTAGCCGATGCCCATGTGCGCGATCTCGTAGGCCTTGCGGCGCAGGATGTCCTGGCCCTTCCAGTGCAGGCCGCCCTCGGCGTGCACCAGGCCCATGATGGCCTTGGCGGTGGTCGAGCGGCCCGAGCCGTTGCGCCCCAGGAGCGCCACGATCTCGCCCGGGTTCACGCCGAACGAAACGCCATGCAGCACATGGCTCTTGCCGTAGTAGGCGTGGATGTCTTCGAGTTTCAGCATGTCAGTGCCCCCCGCCCTGCGCATCGGCCACGGCGGACCCGAGGTAGGCCTCCTGCACACGCGCGTTGGCACGCACGGCAGCGGGGGTGTCGAAGGCGATCACCTCCCCGTAGACGACCACTGCAATCTTGTCGGCCAGGCCGAAGACCACGCCCATGTCGTGCTCCACGGTCAGCAGGGTCTTGCCAACCGTGACCTGCTTGATCAAGGCGATGAAATGCGCGGTCTCGGTCTTGCTCATGCCGGCGGTGGGCTCGTCCAGCAGGATCACGCCGGCGCCGCCGGCGATGGTGACGCCGATTTCCAGCGCGCGCTGCTCGGCGTAGGTGAGGTTGACCGCGAGCACGTCGCGCTTCTTCTCGAGGTGGACCTGGTGCAGCAGCTCTTCGGCGCGTTCGTTGGCGTCGTCCAGGTTCGAGAGGAAGCGCAGGAAGGTGTAGCGGTAGCCGAGGCTCCACAACACGCCGCAGCGCAGGTTCTCGAACACGCTGAGCTTCGGGAAGATGTTGGTGATCTGGAAGCTGCGCGAGAGGCCGAGGCGGTTGATCTCGAAGGGCTTCTTGCCGTCGATGCGCTCGCCGTTGAGCAGCACCTCGCCGCTGGTGGGTGCCAGCCGGCCGCTGATCAGGTTGAACAGCGTGGACTTGCCGGCGCCATTGGGGCCGATGATGGCGATGCGGTCGCCAGCCTTCACCGAGAGATCGACGCCGCGGATGATCTCCGTCTTGCCGAAATTCTTGCGCAGGGCCTTGAGTTCGAGTGCAGCTGTCATGGCATCCCCGCGCTCCGCGCTGCCGCGAGGCGGTTGTGCACTGCGTTCATGCTGTTTCTCCCCGCTTGATCTCTGCCTCGATTTCTTCCTGGGCCTTGCCCCAGACCCGCACGAAGCGGCGCCGCACCGCCTCGATCAGCGCAACGCCTATCACCAGCAGCGCCACCGAAACGGCCCAGCTCGCGAAGCCGGAGGTGTCGAGCGTCACACCGAAGAAGTTGAGCGTCGGCCCAAGGGCCGAGTTGAGCTGGATGTGATAGATCATCTCGATCACCGCGGCGGCGCCCGCCACCAGCGGAATGGCCGCGAGCAGGAACGCGCCGTACAGGCCCCAGAGACGGTTGAACTTGCCGAACTTCGCCACCCGCAGGTTCATCATGATGAGGCTCGCGATGCCGCCCGGCGCGAACATCACCATGAAGACGAACACCAGGCCGAAGTAGAGCTGCCAGGCCTTGGAAAGCTCCGACAGCAGCACCGACGCGAACACCAGCAGCACTGCGCCGATGATCGGCCCGAAGAAGAAGGTCGCGCCGCCGAGGAAGGTGAACAGCAGGTAGCCGCCCGAGCGGATCGCGTTCAGGCTGTCGGCCGCGTTGACGATCTCGAAGTTGATCGCCGCCAGCCCGCCGCCGACGCCCGCGAAGAAGCCGGCGATGATGAAGGCGAAGTAGCGCACCCGCTGCGTGTTGTAGCCGATGAACTCGACCCGCTCCGGGTTGTCGCGCACCGCATTCAGGATGCGGCCCAGCGGCGTGCCGGTGAAGGCGTACATCAGCGCCGTGCAGACGAAGCAATACACCGCGATCAGGTAGTAGACCTGGATCTGCGGGCCGAAGTTGATGCCCAGGAAGGGCGTGCCGTAGACCCGGTCGGTGGTGACGCCGCCCTCCCCGCCGAAGAAGCTCGGGAACATCAGCGACATGGCGGCCACCAGCTCGCCGATGCCCAGGGTGATCATGGCAAAGGTGGTGCCCGACTTCTTGGTCGTGACGAATCCGAAAAGGATCGCGAAGAACATGCCTGCCAGCCCGCCGACCAGCGGGATCAGCATCAACGGAATGGGCCAGCCGCCTTTGCTTGCGAGGTTCATCGCGTGAATGGCGATGAAGGAGCCGAGCCCGGTGTACACCGCGTGGCCGAAGCTCAGCATGCCCCCTTGGCCGAGCAAGATGTTGTAGCTCAGGCAGATGATGATGAGATAGCCCATCTGCGAGAGCATGGTGAGCGCCAGGCTGCTGCGGAACACGTGCGGCGCGGCGATGAGGGCCAGCGCGAACAGAGTCCAGATCAGGTAGCGGCCAATGTTCCAGGGCTTGAAACGATAGTACGGCCTGGTCTTTGTCGAAGCGCCGGATACGAGGACCGGGCCGATTGGCGCGACCGGAGCCGGCTGCGGCTGGTCGAGGCTGTCGTGTGTTGTGCTCATCGTCAATCTTCCCGCGTTCCGAGCAGGCCCTTGGGCCTGAAGATCAGGATCAGGACCAGGAACAGATAGGGCAGGATCGGCGCCACCTGCGAAATCGTGAGCCTGAGCAGTTCGTAGCCGAAGGTCTGCTCGCTGACTGCCACGCCGATCGCCTTCAGGCCGGTGGCCAGCGACTGGTCCATGGCCACCGCGAAGGTCTGGATGATCCCGATCAGAAGCGAGGCCAGGAACGCGCCTGCCAACGAGCCCATGCCGCCGACCACCACCACCACGAAGATGATCGAGCCGACCGAGGCTGCCATTGCCGGCTCGGTGACGTAGGTGTTGCCGCCCACCACCCCGGCCAGGCCCGCCAGCGCCGCGCCGCCGCCGAACACCAGCATGAACACGCGCGGCACGTTGTGGCCCAGGGCCTCGACCATTTCAGGGTGCTTGAGCGCGGCCTGGATGACGAGACCGATGCGGGTGCGCGTGAGCAGCAGCCACACGGACAGCAGCATCAGGAGCGCCACCAGCATGATGAAGGAGCGCGACTTGGGAAACTGGGTGCCGTACAGCGTGAAGAGCGGTCCCTGCAGTTGCGCAGGCAGGCCGTAGGGCACGGTCGAGCGGCCCCAGACCAGTTGCACCAGTTCGAGGATCAGGTAGGACAGGCCGAAGGTCACGAGCAGCTCGGGCACATGGCCGTACTTGTGCACGCGCCGCAGGCTGTAGCGCTCGAAGCCGGCGCCGAGCGCGCCGATCAGCAGCGGCGCGATGAACAGGGCCGGCCAGAAGCCGATGATCCCGGACAGCGTGTAGGCCACGTAGGCCCCGAGCATGTAGAAGCTGGTGTGCGCAAAGTTGAGCACGCCCATCATGCTGAAGATCAGCGTCAGGCCGGAGCTCAGCATGAACAGCAGCAGCCCATAGCTCACGCCGTTGAGCAGCGAGATGACGAAGAATTCGAGGTTCATCGTTCCTCAGACGGAAGGAGAAATGAAAAAGGCCCGAGTGTTGAAGTCGGGCCTCGACCGCACTGCTGGGGCCTGTCAAGCCATCAGGGGCTCGGTCGCTTCATCTGGCACGAGGTGGGCGTGCTGGCCACGTACGGCTCGTAGTACTTGACGGGGACGAAGGTGTAGCCGGTCTTCTCGGCATCGACCTTGTACTTGCCTTCCGCCTTTTCCCACTTGGCGATGTACAGCCCCTGCTGGAGCTGGTGGTCGGCCTTGCGCATCTCGACCTCGCCGTTGAAGCTCTTGAACTTCATGCCTTCCAGCGCCGCAGCGACCTTCACCGGATCGGTGGACTTGGCCTTGACGAAGGCTTCGCTCAGCATCACGAAGGCCGTGTAGGCCGACGAGGTATAGAGGTCCTCGTTGAACTTCTTGTTGAACTCCTCGGACAGGCGCTGGATCTCGCCGCCCATGTTGTAGTGGCCGTATCCGACCTGGTACACCTTGCCGGCCGATGCCGAGCCCATGGCGGTCGGCGTGCCGCTCACGGTGCCGTAATAGGTGTAGAACTTGACGTTGCTCAGGCCCGAGTCGTTGGCCGCCTTGATGAGCAAGGCCAGGTCCGAGCCCCAGTTGCCGGTGATGACGGTGTCGGCGCCCGAAGCCTTGATCTTGGCGACGTAGGGCGCGAAGTCGCGCACCTGTGCAAGCGGGTGCAGGTCCTCGCCGACGATCTGTACGTCGGGCCGCTTGACCTTCAGGTCCTCCTTGGCGAACTTGGCGACCTGCTGGCCGTGCGAGTAGTTCTGGTTGAGCAGGTAGACCTTCTTGACGTCGGGCTGATCCTTCATGAAGGTGGTCAGCGCCTCCATCTTCATGGAGGTGTCGGCGTCGAGGCGGAAATGCCAGTAGCTGCACTTGCTGTTGGTGAGGTCCGGGTCGACGGCGGCATAGTTGATGTACAGCACCTCCTTGCCGGGGTTGCGTGCATTGTTCTTCTCGAGCGCGTCGATGATGGCCAGCGCCGCGCCGGAGCCGTTGCCCTGCAGCACGTAGCGCGCGCCCTGGTCCTGGGCCGAGCGCAGCGCGTTGGTGGTCTCCTGCGGGCTGAGCTTGTTGTCGATGCCGATGATCTCGAACTTGACGCCGGCGACGTTCTTCTTGTTGAACTCCTCCGCCAGGAACTGGTACGTCTTGAGCTGGTTCGTGCCCACCGCGGCCATCAGCCCGGACAGCGGGTCGAGCCAGGCGATCTTCACGGTCTCGCCCTTCTGCGCCAGGGCGCCGGTGGCGGTGACGGCCAGGACGGCCGCGGTTGCGAGTTTGAGTGTGCTCAGAGCGAACTTCATTTGTGTCTCCTGGTCATGCTGCAATGCGAGATGAGGTTACTGTTCTTTGTACCCCCGCCCGTCAGGGAATGCCCGTAAGAGCCCCGCTGCGGAGGCGCTTTCTATCACCCAGGCGACAGGCCGCACCTCCCTGGTGCTACCCGGCGGTAGGAATGCTGCGGCTTCAGCACTCGGGCAGCTTGTAGCCGCGCAGCTGCTCGCGCAGCTTGGTCTTGAGGATCTTGCCGGTGGCGCCCAACGGAATGGCCTCGACGAAGACCACGTCATCAGGCACCTGCCACTTGGCGACCATCTTGTCGCCGTAGAACGCGAGCAGTTCCTCGCGGCTGAGCTCGGCGCCGGGCTTCTTCACGACGATCACGATCGGCCGCTCGTCCCACTTGGGATGCGGCACGCCGACGCAGGCCGCCATCGCGACCGCCGGATGCGCTACCGCGATGTTCTCGATGTCGATGGAGCTGATCCATTCGCCGCCGGACTTGATCACGTCCTTGCTGCGGTCGGTGATCTGCAGGAAGCCATCGGGATCGATGGTGGCGACGTCGCCGGTCGGAAACCAGCCGCGGCCGCGCGCGTCGGGCACCAGTGGATCGCCGCCCTCGCCCTTGAAGTATTCCTTGACCACCCAGGGGCCCTTCACCAGCAGGTCGCCGGAGGCCTTGCCGTCCCAGGGCAGTTCCTGGCCGCCGCCGTCGACGATCTTCATGTCGACCCCGAAGATGGCGCGGCCCTGCTTCATGCGGATCGCCGTCTGCTGCTCCTGCGACTGCGACAGGTGCTTGTTCTTGAGCGTGCACAGCGTGCCGAGCGGCGACATCTCGGTCATGCCCCAGGCGTGCAGCACCTCGACGCCGTACTGCTGCTGGAAGGCGTCGATCATGGCCGGCGGGCAGGCCGACCCGCCGATCACGGTGCGCTTGAGGGTGGAGAACTTCAGGTCCTGCGCCTGCATGTGGCCCAGCAGCATCTGCCACACGGTGGGCACGCCGGCCGCGAAGCTGACCTTCTCGCTCTCGATCAGCTCATAGACCGACTTGCCGTCCAGCGCCGGGCCGGGGAACACCAGCTTTGCGCCCGTCAGCGCAGCCGAGTACGGAATGCCCCAGGCGTTGACGTGGAACATCGGCACCACCGGCAGCACGGCGTCGCGCGCCGACAGGTTCATCACGTCCGGCAGTGCCGCCGCGTAGGCATGCAGCAGGGTCGAGCGGTGGCTGTAGAGCGCAGCCTTGGGGTTGCCGGTGGTGCCGCTCGTGTAGCACATGCTCGAGGCCGAGTTCTCGTCGAAGCTGGGCCAGTCGTACCGGTCGGACAGGGGCCCCATCCAGGCCTCGTAGCTCACCAGGTTGGGGACACCCGTGTCTGCCGGCAGCTTGTCGGCATCGCACAGCGCGATCCACTTCTTGACGGTGGCGCACTTGGCGTGAATCGCCTGTACCAGCGGCAGGAACGTGAGGTCGAAGAACAGGATCTGGTCCTCGGCATGGTTGGCGATCCAGGCGATCTGGTCGGGATGCAGCCGGGGGTTGACGGTATGCAGCACCCGTCCGCTGCCGCTGACGCCGTAATACAGCTCCAGGTGGCGGTAGCCGTTCCAGGCCAAGGTCGCCACGCGGTCGCTGAAGAGCAGTTGTTCCTGGTCCAGCGCATTGGCGACCTGGCGCGCACGGGAAGCGATCTGGCGCCAGTTGCTGCGGTGGATGTCGCCTTCGACCCGCCGCGACACGATTTCCCCGTCGCCGTTGTGGCGTTCGGCGAACTCGATCAGCGACGAGATCAGCAATGGTTGGTCCTGCATTAAACCCAGCATCGGAAGGCTCCTTGGAACGACATTTCTTGAAAAATTCGCGCGTCGGGCCGGGCGGCCCTGCGGCACCTGCGATTCACGCAATCTTCTAGCGATCCCACAATGACAGAAACCCGCAGAACGACCACAGGCGGCCGCGCGGCGCCGCTGCCGATGCGGCGGACGCGGCGGATGAGGCCGGGTACCGGAACCTATTCGTCAGGCGTCCACTCCACCCGCACCCCCAGACTGCGCAGGTTCTCGGCGAAGCGCGGATGGGCGCGCCGGATAGGCGCGGCGTTGCGGATCTCCGAACGCCCCTCGATGCTCGCCGCGACCATGAAAAGCGCGATCGCGACGCGGATGATGTAGGGGCTCTCGACCACGGCAGGCGCCAGCGGCCCGCCGCCGAAGGTGATCAGCCGGTGCGGGTCGGACGAGAACACGTGGGCGCCGAATTTCGAGAGCTCGCCGGTCCAGCCCAGGGCACCGTCGTAGACCTTGTTCCAGAACATCGCGTTGCCCTCGGCGCGCACGCCCAGTGCGATGAAGATCGGCAGCAGGTCGACCGGAAAATAGGGCCAGGGGGCTGCCTCGACCTTGGTCAGCACATTGGCCGTGAACGGGGCCTGCACCTTCAGCGGGCCGCTTCGGTGGGCCTGGGACCAGCCGTCGCGGTGCTCGATCCGGACGCCGAACTTGGCAAAGGTGCGGTCGATCAGCGGGAACTGCTCCGGCGCGGAGTTGCGCACCTGCACCTCGCCGCCGGTTATGGCGCCCAGCGCGAGGAAGGTGGTGATCTCGTGGAAATCCTCGTCGAAGCGGAATTCGCCCCCAGCCAGAGGCGCGCCGCCCTGCACGGTCAGTTTCGACGTGCCGATACCCTCGATGCGCGCGCCCATCATCGCCATGAAACGGCAGAACTCCTGCACGTGCGGCTCCGAGGCCGCATTCGTCAGCGTCGAAGTGCCGGCGGCAGAGACGGCGCAAAGGACGAAGTTCTCGGTGGTGGTGACGGAGGCGTAGTCGAGCCAGTGGTCCACCGGACGCATGCCCTCTTCCAGGCGCACCAGCAGCGAGCCGCCGGTACGTTCGACGCGGCCGCCGAAGTGGCGGAAGACCTCGACATGGGGGTCGATCTCGCGCACCCCCAGCGTGCAGCCCTTGACGTTGTCCTCCAGCCGGGCCACGCCGAAGCGGGCGAGCAGCGGCGGCACCAGCATGATCGAGGACCGCATCTCCTCAGGCAGGCGATGGCGCGCGGCGTCGAAGCCGGTGTCCCGGTGGTGCAGGTCCAGCGTGCCCGCCTCGCGGTCGAGCCGCACGTCGCTGCCTAGGTCACGGAAGATCTCGAGGATCTTGCGCACGTCGGTGATGTCCGGCACGCCGTGCAGGCGCAGGGGCTCGCGCGTGAGCAAGGTGGCGCAGAGCACGGGCAGCACCGCGTTCTTGTTGGCCGAAGGATTGATCCGGCCGCGCAGGGGCGTGCCACCGTGGACGATAAGACTGGACATGGGAGGGGAAGACCTGGATGTGAGGCGGCGAGGGAACGCGAGCCCGAACTCTACCGGCTCCGGCCGTGTAAACCGTGGCGCAGCGCCTTGCTTGAACAAATGGAAACAGGACGCCAGCAGAGAGCCGATGGCCCCCGCGGCGCGGGGTTTAGGTCGGTACGGGACAATCCCCGCATGAGCATCCTTGCAGACGAAGCGGAAGTGGTCGACCTCGGCGTCGACTGGACCGCCGGCTTCTCGACCCTGGGCCCCGCCTTTTTCACCGAGCTGCGCCCCACTCCGCTGCCCGAGCCCTATTGGGTTGGACGCAGCCACGCGTTGGCGCGCGAGATCGGGCTGGACGAAGCCCGCCTGCAGTTGGGAGACGGCCTGGCCGCCTTCACGGGCAATGTCCCGGTCGCCGGCACCCGGCCGCTGGCCAGCGTCTACAGCGGCCATCAGTTCGGTGTCTGGGCTGGCCAGCTGGGCGATGGTCGCGCCATCCTGATGGGCGAGACCGCGAGCGGGTGGGAGCTGCAGCTCAAGGGCGCGGGGCGCACGCCCTACTCGCGGATGGGCGACGGCCGCGCTGTGCTGCGCTCCAGCATCCGCGAATTCCTCTGCAGCGAGGCCATGCACGCCCTCGGCATTCCGACCACACGCGCGCTGTGCGTGACGGGATCCGACGCGCAGGTGGTGCGCGAGGAAATCGAGACGGCCGCGGTCGTGACGCGTGCGGCGCCCAGCTTCATCCGCTTCGGCCATTTCGAGCATTTCGCCGCCGCCAACCGCGTCGACGAGCTGCGCGCGTTGGCCGACTTCGTGATCGACCGCTTCTACCCGGCCTGCCGCCACGGCGCGCGCTTCGAGCGCTTCGGCGGCAATGCCTACGCGGCGTTCCTCGAGGCGGTGAGCGAGCGCACCGCGGCGCTGCTTGCGCAGTGGCAGGCCGTGGGCTTCTGCCACGGCGTGATGAACACCGACAACATGAGCATTCTCGGGCTCACCATCGACTACGGGCCCTTCCAGTTCCTCGACGGCTTCGACCCGCGCCACATCTGCAACCACAGCGACACTGGCGGGCGCTACGCCTACAACCAGCAGCCCAACGTCGCCTACTGGAACCTGTTCTGCCTGGCCCAGGCGCTCCTGCCGCTGATCGGCGACCAGGAAGTCGCCGTGGCCGCCCTGGAGTCGTACAAGACGGTGTTCCCGGAGGCCTACGAGGCGCGGATGCGCGCCAAGCTCGGCCTGCCCGAGGCCGCGCCCGACGACCGCGCGCTTGTCGAAAGCGTGCTGAAGCTGCTCGCGCAGGAAAAGGTGGACTACACCATCTTCTGGCGCCGCCTCGCCGACCACAAGGCCGGCGGTGACCCGGCTCCGGTCCGCGACCTGTTCCTCGACCGGGCCGGCATCGACGGCTGGCTGCAGGCCTTCGTGCAGCGCCACGCGCAGGTCCCGGCGGGCCAGGCGGCACAATCGATGCGCGACGCCAATCCGAAATTCGTGCTCAGGAACCATCTGGGCCAACAGGCCATCGAACTGGCGCAGCGCAAGGACTTCTCTGGCGTGGCCACCTTGCTGAAGCTGCTCGAAACCCCATTTGAAGACCACGCCGGCCACGAGGCCTATGCCGGCTTCCCGCCCGACTGGGCTTCCACGATCGAAATCAGCTGCTCATCATGACTGCACCCGTCCAGAAAACCGACGCCGAATGGAAAGCCCTGCTCGCCGAGAAAGGCGCCGAACCCGCCGCCTTCGAGGTCACGCGCCATGCCGCCACCGAACGCCCCTTCACCGGCAAATACGAAGCGCATTGGGACGACGGCACCTACCACTGCATCTGCTGCGGCGCCAAGCTGTTCGAATCGGCCACCAAATTCGATGCCGGCTGCGGCTGGCCCAGCTTCTCGCAGGAGGCGGTTCCCGGTGCGATCAAGAACATCGTCGACCGCTCGCACGGCATGGTGCGCACCGAGAACGTCTGCGCCAACTGCGGTGCCCATCTGGGCCATGTGTTCCCCGACGGCCCGACCGAGACCGGCCTGCGCTACTGCATGAACTCTGCCTCGCTCGATTTCCAGAAGCGCTGACATGAAGGTCCTGCTCGACTTCTTTCCGATCCTGCTGTTCTTCGGCGCCTTCAAGCTCTACGACATCTACACCGCCACCGGCGTGCTGATGGCGGCCACCGTGCTGCAGATGGCCATCGTTTGGTTCACCGAACGGCGACTGGCGCCGATGCAGAAGGCCACGCTGGTGCTGATCCTGCTCTTCGGCTCGCTGACGCTGTTGCTGCACGACGACCGCTTCATCAAGTGGAAGCCGACCGTGCTCTACGGCGCCATGGCCGTGGCGCTGGCCATTGCGCTGTGGGTGTTCAAGAAGAACTTCCTCAAGATGCTGCTGGGCGCGCAGCTCGACCTGCCGGTGCCGGTCTGGAACCGGCTCAATGTCGCATGGATCGCGTACTGCGTGTTCATGGCTGCAATCAACGGTTACGTGGCGGCCTACTTCAGCACCGAGGCCTGGGTGAACTTCAAGCTCTGGGGCTATGCGTTCCCGGTCGTGTTCCTGGTGGCCCAGGGCCTGTACATCTCGCCGCATCTGAAATCGGACAAGCCTGCAGCATGAGCCTCGCGACCGCCACCGACCTTGAAGCGCGCCTGCGGGCGGCGCTGCAGCCGACCGTGCTCGAGGTGATCGACGAAAGCGCGGCGCATGCCGGCCATGCGGGTGCCAACGCAGAGGGCTACGGCACCCATTTCCGGGTGCGGATCGCCTCTCCCCTCTTCGAAGGAAAGCCGCGCGTGGCGCGCCATCGCCTTGTGTATGATGCGCTGCAACTTTTCATCGCACAGGGCCTTCACGCCATCGCCATCGAGACGCTTTGAAGCGCTTTGTTTCCCGCCCTCCCGGCGGCAAAAGTACCCTCCCCTCCATGAAGAAACATCTCCTGCAGGCTGCAGCCGCCGCCGCCCTTCTGGCTGCACTTCCCGCCTTTGCGCAGAACGCCGCCATCGTCAATGGCAAGCCGGTGCCCAAGGCCCGCATGGACGTGCTGGCCCAGCAGCTCGCCGCCGCAGGCCGCCCGGTCACGCCGGAAATGCAAGGCCAGCTGCGCGAAGAAGTGGTCGCCCGCGAGATCTTCATGCAGGAAGCCCAGAAGCAAGGCCTGGACGGCACCGACGACTACAAGAATCAGCTGGAGCTGGCGCGCCAGGCCATCCTGATCCGCCAGCTGTTCGACAACTACCGCAAGAGCAATGCGGTGTCCGATGCCGACGCACAGGCCGAGTACGACAAGTTCGCCGCTGCCAATGGCGGCAAGGAATACAAGGCCCGCCACATCCTGGTCGAAAAGGAAGACCAGGCCCAGAAGATCCTGGCCGACCTCAAGAAGGGCGCCAAGTTCGAGGACCTCGCCAAGAAGCAGAGCAAGGATCCGGGCTCCGGCGCCAACGGCGGTGACCTCGACTGGGCCGCGCCGGCCAGCTTCGTGCCCGAATTCTCGGAGGCGATGATCAAGCTCAAGAAGGGCGAGACGACCCCGGCGCCGGTCAAGTCGCAGTTCGGCTACCACATCATCCGCGTCGACGACATCCGCCAGGCCCAGTTGCCGAAGCTGGAAGAGGTCAAGCCGCAAATCGTGCAGCAGCTGCAGCAACAGCGTTTGCAGAAGTACCAGGAAGAGCTGCGGGCCAAGGCGAAGGTCGAATAAGGCCGTTCAGCGCTTCAGAACAAAAAAGCGGCCCGCGGGCCGCTTTTTTCATGGGGCTCAGCCCACCCACTTCCGCGCGTTGCGCCAGATCCGCATCCACGGGCTGAGCGCGCTCTTGTCCCCCGGGGTCCAGCTCATCTGGATATTGCGGAACACCCGCTCCGGATGCGGCATGACCGCGGTAAAGCGGCCATCGGCGGTGGTCACTGCCGTCAGGCCGCCCGCGCTGCCGTTGGGATTGAAGGGATAACGCTCCGTCGCTTGCCCATGGTTGTCGACGAAGCGCATCGCCGCGATGGCCTTCGCCGGGTCGCCCCGGTGCTTGAAGTTCGCATAGCCCTCGCCATGCGCCACCGCAATGGGCAGCCGGCTGCCGGCCATGCCCGCAAAGAACACGCTGGGTGAATCGAGCACCTCGACCATCGACAGCCGCGCCTCGAAGCGCTCGCTCTGGTTGGTGGTGAAGCGCGGCCAGTGCTCCGCGCCAGGAATGATGTCAGCCAGTTCGGCAAACATCTGGCAGCCGTTGCACACGCCCAGGCCAAAGGTGTCGGCGCGGCCGAAGAAGGCCTTGAACTGCTCGCTCAGCTTCGGGTTGAAGGTGATGCTTCGCGCCCAGCCGATGCCGGCGCCCAACGTGTCGCCGTAGCTGAAGCCGCCGCAGGCCACCACACCCTTGAAGTCGGCCAGGTCGGCCCGGCCGGTCTGCAGGTCGGTCATGTGCACGTCGAAGGATTCGAAGCCTGCCTCATGAAAGGCATAGGCCATCTCGACGTGCGAGTTGACGCCCTGCTCGCGCAGGATCGCGACCCTGGGCCGCGCGAGGTTGAGGAAAGGCGCGGCCACGTCCTCCTCGACGCCGGGCGCCAGGTGCACGTGCCGGCCCGGGTCCTGCGGCTCGCCTGCGGCGGCATGCTCGGCGTCCGCGCAGTCCGGGTTGTCGCGCACGCGGCAGATCTTCCAGCTCACCGCGTCCCAGACCTGGTGCAAGTCGTGCAGCCTGGCGCTGAAGATGGCCTTGGCATCGCGCCACACCTCCACCTTGCCCTTGCCGGCGTCGATGGCCGAGGCGTCGGGCCGGGTCTTGCCGACGAAATGGCTGTGCGCGCTGAGGCCGTGCGCGCGCAGCGTCTGCATCACCTCGTTGCGTTCGGCGGTTCGCACCTGCAGCAGCATGCCGAGTTCTTCGTTGAAGAGCGCCTTCAGGCTGAGCTCCTCGCGCCGGGCACTGACCTGGCCGGCCCAGTTCTTGGCATCGCCGTACTCGGCGCGGCTGTCGCTGATGCCGTCGCCTTCGGTCACCAGCAGGTCGATGTTGAGGGCGACGCCCACATGGCCGGCAAAGGCCATCTCGCAGGCGGCGGCGAACAGGCCACCGTCGCTGCGGTCGTGCATCGCGAGGATCTTGCCCTCGGCGCGCAGCGCGTTGACGGCCGCCACGAGCTTGACGAGGTCCTGCGGGTCGTCGAGGTCCGGCACCCTGTCGCCGCTCTGCGCGAGCGCCTGGGCCAGGATGCTGCCCGCCATGCGATTCCGGCCCCGTCCCAGGTCGATCAGGACGAGCGTGCTGTCGGGCTCGGTCGCATCCAGCTGCGGCGTCAAGGTGCCGCGCACGTCGGCCAGGGTGGCAAAGGCGCTCACGATCAGGCTCACGGGCGAGCTGACCTTCTTCTGTTCGCCGCCCTGGTCCTGCCACTGGGTGCGCATGGACAGGGAATCCTTCCCCACCGGAATGGAGATGCCGAGCGCCGGGCAGAGTTCGAGTCCCACGGCCTTCACGGTCTCGTACAGCGCCGCATCCTCGCCCGGTTCGCCGCAGGCCGCCATCCAGTTGGCCGACAGCTTGACGCGCGAGAGCTCGATGGGCGCAGCCAGCAGGTTGGTAATGGCTTCCGCCACCGCCATCCGCCCGGATGCCGGTGCGTCGATAGCGGCCAGCGGAGTGCGCTCGCCCATGCTCATCGCCTCGCCGGCAAAGCCCTTGTAGTCGGCCAGGGTCACCGCGCAGTCGGCCACCGGCACCTGCCAGGGGCCGACCATCTGATCGCGATGACTGAGCCCGCCGACGGTGCGGTCGCCGATGGTGACAAGGAAGCGCTTGGAGGCGACAGTGGGGTGAGAGAGGACGTCGATGGCTGCCTTCTGCAGGTCGACGCCGGTCAGCTCGAGGGGCTTGAACTTGCGGCCGACGCGCTTCACGTCGCGCAGCATCTTGGGGGGCTTGCCGAGAAGAACGTCCATGGGCATGTCGACGGGTGGTGGAGTGTCCTCGTCCGCCACGACCAGTTGCCGCTCCTCCGTGGCCACGCCCACCACGGCAAACGGACACCGCTCCCGCTCGCAGAACGCCTGGAACTCCAGCAGCGACTGCGGCGCGATCGCCAGCACATAGCGCTCCTGGCTCTCGTTGCACCAGATCTCCTTCGGCGCCAGGCCCGATTCCTCCAGCGGCACGGCGCGCAGGTCGAAGCGCGCGCCCCGGCCCGCATCGTTGGTGAGCTCCGGGAAGGCATTGCTCAGTCCACCTGCACCCACGTCATGGATCGCCAGGATCGGATTCGCCGCGCCTTGCTGCCAGCAATGGTTGATGACCTCCTGAGCGCGTCTCTCGATTTCGGGATTGCCGCGCTGCACCGAGTCGAAGTCCAGTTCCGCCGCATTGGCGCCGGTGGCCATCGAGCTCGCCGCACTACCGCCCATGCCGATGCGCATGCCCGGCCCGCCCAGCTGGATCAGCAGCGTGCCCGCGGGAAACTGGATCTTCTTCGTCTGGCCCGCATCGATGCTGCCGAGGCCACCCGCGATCATGATCGGCTTGTGGTAGCCGCGTTGCAGCGTGTCGCGCTCGCTCGCGATGGCCTGCTCGTACTCGCGAAAGTAGCCAAGCAGGTTGGGCCGGCCGAACTCGTTGTTGAAGGCGGCCCCGCCAAGCGGGCCGTCGGTCATGATCTGCAACGGGCTGGCGATGTGGTCGGGCTTGCCGTAACTGTGCTCGTCGGGCCAGAGCTTCGAGACAGTGAAGCCGGTCAGCCCGGCCTTGGGCTTGGAGCCGCGGCCGGTGGCGCCCTCGTCGCGGATCTCGCCGCCGGCACCGGTGGAGGCGCCCGGAAAAGGCGAGATCGCGGTTGGATGATTGTGCGTCTCGACCTTCATCAGCACGTGGTTCAGCGCATCCTGCCGGCCGTAGGGGCCAGCGGCCGAAGTCGCGACAAAGCGCTCGATGCGCGAGCCTTCCATGATCGAGGCGTTGTCGGCGTAAGCCACCACGGTGTGCTGCGGGTTCTGGCGTTCGGTGTGCCGGATCATCGAAAACAGGCTCTGCGGCTGCGGCTCGCCATCGATCACGAAATCTGCGTTGAAGATCTTGTGGCGGCAGTGCTCGCTGTTGGCCTGGGCGAACATCATCAGCTCGACGTCGCTCGGGTTGCGGCCGAGTCGGGTGAAGGCTTCGACCAGGTAGTCGATCTCGTCCTCGGCCAATGCCAGGCCGAAGCGCTTGTTGGCCTCGACGAGCGCGGCGCGCCCGTCGGCCAGAACATCCACCTGCGCCACCGGCTGGCCCGGCAACTCCGCGAACAGCGCCGCTGCCTGCTTGAGCCCGGTCAGCACCGATTCGGTCATGCGGTCGTGCAACAGTGCAGCCACCGCGGCCAGCCGATCCTCGTGCAGCACCGGCGCCTTGCCGAGCAGCGGGGCCTTGAGTACCAGGTCGTACTGCGTGACGCGCTCGACCCGGCGCAGCGCCAATCCGCAGTTGTGGGCAATGTCGGTGGCTTTCGAGGCCCAGGGCGAGACGGTGCCCAGGCGCGGCGTGACGACGAGCACCGGCCCCGCCTTCGCGGGCGCGTCGAAGGGCTCGCCGTAGTCCAGCAAGGCGGCGAAGCGCTCGCGTTCGGCGCCTTCGAGCGCATGGTCGGTCGCAACCAGGTGCACGAAGTGCGCCGAAACGCCCACGATGAGCGGCTCGACGGCCTGCAGCCTGGGCAGCAGTTGCCGTCCCCGGAACTCACTGAGCGCGCTGCCGCCCTCGAAGAAGGTCACGACCGGGGGCAGGGGATGGAGGGGCGCATTCAGGGGCAGGATCACGATCGGATCGGCCGTCGGGCCGCGTTGGAAACCAGGAGATGAAGTCGGCGGCCGCTGACCAGTCCACTGGATCACTGAAATGACACCCGCTGTCCATGCGATACGAGCCGCGCTGCGGCGTTGCGAATGCTCGCAATGCCACCGGCATCGCTGCGCTTCGCGCCTTGCATCGCAGCCCGTCTCGCATGTCCCTCGGGCGCCATTTCAATGACCCAGCGGACAGGGCCATCCGCGCCGAGGCCGGAATTTTAGCGGGGCGGATGGGATAATTCCGGCCCATGAGCATCACCTACAAAGACGCCGAGGGCGTGGCCGGCATGCGCACCGCGTGCCGCCTCGCAGCCGAAGTGCTGGACTACCTGACCCCGCACGTGAAGCCCGGCATGACCACGAACGAGATCGACAAGCTCGCGCACGACTACATCACGCAGGTCCAGGGCGCGATCCCGGCCCCCCTCAACTACATGGGCGCCTCGAGCGTGCCCTACCCCAAGTCCGTCTGCACGTCGGTCAACCACGTGGTCTGCCACGGCATTCCGAACGACAAGCCGCTCAAGAAGGGCGACATCGTCAACATCGACGTCACGGTCATCAAGGACGGCTGGCACGGCGACACCAGCCGCATGTTCGTCGTGGGCGATGCCTCGATCGCGGCCAAGCGGCTGTGCGCCCTCACCTACGAGGCCATGTGGCACGGCATCGTCAAGGTCAAGCCGGGCGTGCACCTGGGCGACATCGGCTTCGCCATCCAGCGCTTCGCCGAAAGCAACGGCTTTTCGGTGGTGCGCGAGTTCTGCGGCCACGGCATCGGCCGCGGTTTCCACGAGGAGCCGCAGGTGCTGCACTACGGCAAGCCCGGCACGCTCGATGAGCTCAAGCCCGGCATGACCTTCACCATCGAGCCGATGATCAACGCCGGCAAGCGCGACATCAAGGAAGACGCGCGGGGCGGCCAGTATGACGGCTGGACGATCGTCACCCGCGACCACTCGCTGTCGGCGCAATGGGAGCACACGGTGCTGGTCACCGAGACCGGCTACGAGGTGCTCACGCTCTCGCCCGGCAGCCCGCCGCCGCCTGCGTTCGCCAGCGCATCGGCCTGAAGGCGGTGTCCAGCCTTCGGCGGGCTGCCATGGTGGACATTGCCTCCCTGCGCGACGCGTACCGCACGCACAAGCTTGCGCTGTACGACCAGGCACGCAGCGCACGCGCGCCCACACGCAGCGTGCACACCGTGCTGCGCCAGTTGTCAGCGTTGGCAGACGAGGCCCTCAATGCGCTGTGGGAGGACGCGGGCTTCGGCAACCGCCTCGCACTGGTCGCAGTGGGCGGCTTCGGGCGCGGCGAGTTGTTCCCCTTCTCCGACGTCGATGTGCTGCTGCTGCTGCCCGCCGACCATGCCACCGAGATCGAACCGGCGCACATGGAGGCTTTCATCGGACATTGCTGGGACGCGGGCCTCGAGATCGGCTCCAGCGTGCGCACGGTGGACGAATGCCTGGCCGAGGCCGCCAAGGACGTCACGGTCCAGACCTCGCTGCTGGAGTCGCGTCTCGTCGCCGGCGACAAGAAGCTTTACACCGCCTTTCGCAAGAGCTTCCTCGCCGACATCGACCCGCACGCCTTCTTCGCGGCCAAGACCCAGGAAATGCGGCATCGGCACCAGAAGTACGAGAACACGCCCTATGCGCTGGAGCCCAACTGCAAGGAATCACCGGGCGGGCTGCGCGACCTGCAGACCGTGCTCTGGGTCGCCAAGGCGGCCGGCTTCGGCAGGCGCTGGGACGACCTGGCAAAGAACGGCCTGGCCACGCCTTTCGAGGTACAGCAGATCAAGCGCAACGAGGCGCTGCTGAGCCTGATCCGAGCCCGCCTGCACCTGATCGCCAACCGGCGCGAGGACCGCCTGGTGTTCGACCTGCAGACCGCCGTGGCCGCCACCTTCGGCTACGGCGGCGAGTCGCAGCGCAAAGCCAGCGAGGCGCTCATGCGCCGCTACTACTGGGCCGCCAAGGCGGTGACGCAGCTCAACCAGATCCTGCTGCTCAACATCGCCGACCGGCTGAATCCGCAGGAGGAGCAGGCCACCCGGATCAACGAGCGCTTCTTCGAAAAAGGCGGGCTGATCGAGGTCGCAAGCGACGATCTGTACCTCAAGGATCCGCACGCAATCCTCGAGACCTTCCTGCTCTACCAGAAGACCATCGGCGTGAACGGGCTGTCGGCGCGCACGCTGCGCGCGCTCTACAACGCGCGCCACGTGATGGACAGCAAGTTCCGCAACGACCGCGTGAACCATGCGACCTTCATGCGCATCCTGCTGGAGCCGCGCGGCATCACGCACGCGTTCAGGCTGATGAACCAGACCTCGGTACTGGGCCGATACCTGCGCGTGTTCCGCAGCATCGTGGGCCAGATGCAGCATGACCTGTTCCACGTCTACACGGTCGACCAGCACATCCTGATGGTGCTGCGCAACGTGCGCCGCTTCTTCATCGTCGAGCACGCGCACGAATACCCCTTCTGCTCGCAGCTCGCGGGCGGCTGGGACAAGCCATGGATCCTCTATGTCGCGGCCTTGTTCCACGACATTGCGAAGGGGCGCGGCGGCGACCATTCGGAACTGGGTTCGCGCGACGTCCGGCGCTTCTGCCGCCAGCACGAGATCCCACGCGAGGACGCCAAGCTGATCGAGTTCCTCGTCTCCGAGCACCTCGTGATGAGCCAGGTCGCGCAAAAGCAGGACCTGAGCGATCCCGAGGTGATCGGCGGCTTCGCCAAGCGGGTGGGCAACGAGCGCTACCTGACGGCGCTGTACCTCCTCACCATCGCCGACATCCGCGGCACCTCGCCGCGTGTATGGAACGCGTGGAAAGGCAAGCTGCTCGAGGACCTCTACCGGTCCACATTGCGGGCGCTGGGCGGCCGCATGCCCGACCCGGGCGCCGAGGTGGAGGCCCGCAAACGCGACGCGCTGGTGCAACTGGCCTTGTATGCGCAGCCCTTCGAGGCGCACAAGGCGCTGTGGGAAACACTCGACGTCGGGTACTTCATGCGTCACGACGCCTCCGAGATCGCCTGGCACACCAAGCAGCTGTCGCGCCACGTGCCGCCCAGGAACGTGCCGGTCGACCCGCATGCGCCCGCGATCGTGCGGGCCCGGCTCTCACCGGTGGGCGAAGGGCTGCAGGTGGTGGTCTACACGCCCGACCAGGCCGATCTGTTCGCGCGCATCTGCGGCTACTTCGACCAGTCCTCCTTCAGCATCCTCGACGCCAAGGTGCACACGGCCACGAACGGCTACGCGCTCGACACCTTCCAGGTCGTCACCACCTTCATTCCCGAGCACTACCGCGACCTGATCAGCATGGTCGAGACCGGCCTGGCGAAGACGCTGGACGAGGCCGGCCCGCTGCCTTCGCCCAGCAAGGGCCGGGTGTCGCGCCGGGTACGCAGCTTCCCGGTCAAGCCGCGAGTCAGCCTGTTGCCCGACGACAAGGCGCAGCGTTGGCTGCTCAACATCTCGGCGAGCGACCGGGCTGGCCTCCTGTACTCGGTGGCGCGCGTGCTGGCGCGTCATCACCTCAACCTGCAGCTCGCCAAGATCACCACGCTGGGCGAGCGGGTCGAGGACACCTTCCTGATCAGCGGGCCCGAGCTGCAGGGCCAGCGCACGCAGGCGACCATCGAGACCGAGCTGCTCGAAGCACTGGCAGCCTGAGCCTGCAGCAGTCTCCCCAGGTCACCAGTGGACGGCCAGGAGATCGTGCACGGAATCGACCACAATCGCCCCTGTTTTTTTAACAACAGAAAGGCTTCGACATGATCCGTTCCGACGACACCGGCAAGCTCGTACTCCGCGTCGCCCTGGGCGTCCTCATCCTGCTGCACGGTATCGCGAAGATCAGTGGCGGCGTGGGCTTCGTATCCACCATGCTGGCTTCGCACGGCTTGCCGGGCGCCTTGGCCTACCTGGTCTATGTCGGTGAAATCATCGCGCCGGTGCTGCTGATCATCGGCCTCTATACGCGGCCTGCGGCGTGGATCGTGGTCATCAACATGCTGGTCGCGGTCTGGCTGGTCCACATGAAGCAGATCGGCCTGCTCAACAAGCAAGGCGGCTGGGAGCTCGAGCTGCAGGGCATGTTCTTCTTCAGCGCGCTGGCCGTGGCCTTCATGGGCGCCGGGCGCTTCAGCATCGGCGGGAGCGGCGGGCGCTACAACTGAACGCCGCTACTCGTCTTCGCTCGCATCGAGGCCCGGGAACAGGATCTCGGTGTAGCCGAAGCGCGAGAAATCGCGCACCCGCATCGGGTAGAGCTTGCCCAGAAGGTGGTCGACCTCGTGCTGCACCACGCGTGCGTGGAAGCCGGTGACGGTGCGGTCGATGGGTTCGCCATAGGGGTCGAAGCCGCTATAGCGGATGTGCGCGAAGCGCGGCACCACGCCGCGCAGCCCCGGCACGGACAGGCAGCCTTCCCAGCCCTCCTCCTCCGCGTCGCCGATCGGCGTGATGACGGGATTGATCAGCACGGTGCGCGGCACGGCAGGCGCATCCGGATAGCGCGGATTGACGGTGTCGGTGCCGAAGATCACGAGCTGCTGGTCGACGCCGATCTGCGGCGCGGCGAGGCCCGCCCCGTTTACCGCGTGCATGGTCTCGAACATGTCGCGCACGAGCAGATGAAGCTCGTCGGTGTCGAATTCAGCGACCGGCTGTGCAATGCGCAGCAGCCGGGGGTCGCCCATCATCAGGATTTCGCGTACCGTCATGGCCGCCATTATCGCGACCGTGCACCCCGGCCGCGCAGCCTCAGGGAGGCGTCTGGTTGCGCGAGTCCGGCGAACTGAGCATGCGGTTGATCTCGCGCGCACTGCGGCCCGGAGGAATCGGCACCTGCGTGCCGGCAACACCGCCGGTCCGCGGGCCCAGGCCGGGCGGCGGCGGCACGGGAACGCCGGGGCGTACCCCGCTCCAACCGGAGCGCGGATGGTCTGCATACGGGTAGTAGCCCGGGCGCCCGTGGTCGTAGCGGTACGGATAGGGATAACGCGGCCGGGAGTAGTAGCCACCGTCGATATAGACGTTCGGCTGGACCACGACCGGCCCCGGGTCGGAATAGTAGGGGTAGGGGTCGGAGTACCCGTAGGAGCCTCCCGGCACGGCCACGCAGCCGCCCAGCAGGGCCGCCCCGCCGACGACGGCGCCCACACCCCATAGCCGAAGATTCTTGATCATGATGGACTCCTGGTAGGTACTCCTGTCAACGTCCCCTTTGTAGACCTTGTTGACTTCTGCCGGATAAAGCGCAGTAACGCCCGGTAAAGCTCGGCTCTTCAAAGCCCGTTCTCGAGAATCTCGAGCATGCGCGCCTCGTCGATGACGGCCACCCCCAGCCCGGTCGCCTTGTCGAGCTTGCTGCCGGCCTCGGCGCCCGCCACCAGGAAATCGGTTTTCTTGCTGACCGACCCGGCGACCTTGGCGCCCGCCGATTCCAGTTTGTCCTTGGCCTCGTCGCGGCTGAGCGTAGGAAGGGTGCCGGTGATGACGAAGGTCTTGCCCGCGAGCGGCTTGGGCGCGCGTGCGGCCGGCTCGCCCTCGTGCCAGGTCACGCCGCAGGCGCGCAGCTGCTGCACCACCTCGCGGTTGTGTTCCTGCTCGAAAAAGGTTCGCAGGCTCTTCGCAACCACCGGTCCGACGTCGTTGACTTCGAGCAATTCCTCTTCGGTCGCATCCATGATCGCGTCGAGCTTGCCGAAGTGCTTGGCCAGGTCCTTCGCGGTGCTTTCGCCGACGTGCCGGATGCCGAGCCCGAAAAGAAAGCGCGGCAGCGTGGTCTTCTTCGATGCTTCCAGCGCATCGACCAGGTTCTTCGCCGATTTGTCGGCCATGCGATCAAGGCCGGCCAGGGTTGCAAGGCCCAGCTTGTAAAGGTCGGGCAGAGTGCGGATCAACTGGCCGTCCACCAGCTGCTCCACCAGCTTGTCGCCCAGGCCTTCGATGTCCATGGCGCGCCGTGCCGCGAAATGCAGGATGGCCTCCTTGCGCTGCGCGCCGCAGAACAGGCCGCCGGTGCAGCGATAGTCGACCTCGCCCTCCTCGCGCAGCGCATTGGAACCGCACACCGGGCATTTGTTCGGCATAGTGAAGATGGGGCCGCGCTGCTCCGGCGGCCGCGCGGCGCTTTCGGGCACCACGCCCACCACCTCCGGGATCACGTCGCCGGCGCGCCGCACGATCACGGTGTCGCCCACCCGCACATCCTTGCGCCTCGCCTCGTCCTCGTTATGGAGCGTGGCGTTGGTCACGGTGACGCCGCCGACAAACACCGGTGCCAGCTTCGCCACCGGTGTGAGCTTGCCGGTGCGGCCCACCTGCACCTCGATGCTTCGCACCTCGGTCGTTTGCTCCTGCGCAGGGTACTTGTGCGCCACGGCCCAGCGCGGCTCGCGGCTCTTGAAGCCGAGCCGGCGCTGCAGCTCCAGGCTGTCGACCTTGTAGACCACGCCATCGATGTCGTAGGGCAGCTGGTCTCGCTGCGCCGCAACGCGCGCGTGGAAGGCCACCAGCGTGTCGGCGCCCGGCCCCACGGCGCGCTCCTTCGCCACCGGCAGTCCGAAGGCGGCCAGCGCGTCCAGCATTTCGCCGTGCGTGGCCGGCTGCTGCGTCCAGCCCACGACCTCGCCCAGCCCATACGCGAAGAAACTCATGGGCCGCTGCGCCACCAGCGCGGGATCGAGCTGCCGAATGGCGCCTGCCGCCGTGTTGCGCGGGTTGATGAAGGTCTTGTCGCCGCGCTCGCGCTGGCGTTCGTTCAGCCGCTCGAAGGCGTCGCGCCGCATGTAGACCTCGCCGCGCACTTCCAGCACCGCCGGCGCCTTGCCCGAGAGGCGCAGCGGGATCTGCCCGATGGTGCGAAGGTTCTGCGTCACGTCTTCGCCGGTTTCCCCGTCGCCGCGAGTGGCGCCCTGCACCAGCACGCCGTTCTCGTAGCGCAGGTTGATGGCCAGTCCGTCGAACTTGAGCTCCGCCGAGTATTGGACCGGGGGTGCGTCTGCAGCCAGGCCCAGCTCGCGCCGTACCCGGGCGTCGAAAGCCAGGGCGCCGGCGGCGGTGGTGTCGGTTTCGGTGTGGATGGACAGCATCGGCATCGCGTGCCGCACCGGCGTGAGGCCTGGCAGCACGGCGCCTCCAACGCGCTGCGTGGGCGAGTCGGGCGTGCGCAGCTCGGGGTATTCGGCCTCGAGCGCCTGCAGCCGCTGGAACATGCGGTCGTACTCGGCGTCGGGCAGCTCGGGCGCGTCGAGCACGTAATAGAGATGGGCGTTGTGGCGCAGCTGCTCGCCCAGCGCTGCGGCTTCGCGAGCCGCTTCCTCGCGTGGTGTCATTGAAATCTCCGGATCAGAGCGCGTTTTTAGCTGAACAGCCGCCGGGCCAGTGGCGACCCCGCCGACAGCTCGCGCGAATCGAGGGTGTCGTAGAGCTGCTCGAGGTCGGCCCCGATCGCGTCCATCGTCTCCTCGCGCAGCAGCTGGCCGTCGCTGTCGGTCACGACGCCATCCATTTCGCGCGCCAGCGTGGCGGCCGTTTCGCGCATGCGCGTGAAGGGGCGTTCGGCGCGGTCGACCTGGGGGACATCCAGGCTCAGCGTGAGCTCGCGGATGGCAGACTGGGCCGGGTCGTCGGCCAGCGCGGCCTGGGTGTCGAAGGACAACCCCAAAATCGGCGGCAGCCCGAGCTCGCTCGCCGGCAGCACCATGCGGCCAGGAATGATGCCGGCCACGAAACCCAGCCGCGCGGCATTCTGCTGCACGTAGCCCGGGCTCCAGGCGGCGTGCTGCGCGCGGAGCACGAAGCTCAGCTGGGCATCGTGCGCGCTCGCGAACTGATCGAGCTCGCGCGCCCGCGCCACCTCGTCGAGCATCTCGGGGAACTCGGGCGCGCCGTTGACGGCATCCGCAAAGGCCTGGGCCTTGACCACGAATTCGGAGTACTCGATCTCATTGAGCGCACCGGTGCGGTTGGCCAGTTGCACGCCGGCCTGGAAGGCGCCGTAGCGCTGGCCGGGCGCGGCCGGCTCCCATTCGCCGGTGTGTTCGTTGAGGCCCTCGATGGCTACCGGCTTGCTGCCGGCGCGCCGCGTCGCCGGCATGGCGGCAATGGCGGCATCGCCCGAGGCCAGACCGTCCAGCGTGATGGGCGCGATGACGTCGATCAGCGGGTCCAGCCCGCCGCGACGGTCGGCCGTCGGAATCGGCAGCGCGCTGGGCGCGGGCAGGTCGGGGTCGAACAGCGGCTCGTGGCGCTCGGCGCCGGCTACCGGGTGTCCGGCCACGTGCAGCACCGGCTCTTCATCACGGTTGAGGGGCGCAGGCGCTGTTTCAGGCCGATCGCCCACTGGTTCATCGGGTTGGCGCGGCGCGTTGCGGCGCGACATCCAGGCGTTGTAGCCAACCACCGCGGCCAGCACGAGGCCGCCGAGGATTGCGAGTGCGACGGTGAGGTTGCTCATCCGGCGCCTACGCGGCCTCGGCCATCGACACGGCCGATTCCATGTCGACCGCCACGATGCGCGAGACGCCCTGCTCCTGCATGGTCACGCCGATCAGCTGTTCAGCCATTTCCATCGCGATCTTGTTGTGGCTGATGAAGAGGAACTGGGTCTCGCGGCTCATGGCCGTCACGAGCTTGGCGTAGCGCTCCGTGTTGGCGTCGTCCAATGGCGCATCCACTTCGTCGAGCAAGCAGAAAGGCGCCGGGTTGAGCTGGAAGATCGCAAACACGAGTGCGATGGCTGTCAGCGCCTTCTCGCCCCCCGACAGCAGGTGGATGGTTTGGTTCTTCTTGCCGGGCGGCTGGGCCATCACCTGGACGCCGGAGTCCAGGATCTCGTCGCCGGTCATCATGAGCCTTGCGTTGCCGCCGCCGAAGAGCTCGGGGAACATGCGGCTGAAGTGCTCGTTGACGATCTTGAAGGTGCCGCCGAGGAGCTCGCGGGTCTCGCCGTCGATCTTGCGGATGGCGTCTTCCAGCGTGTTGATGGCCTCATTGAGGTCGGCCGACTGCGCGTCGAGGAAGGTCTTGCGCTCGCTCGCCACCGCGAGTTCGTCGAGGGCGGCGAGGTTGACCGCGCCGAGCGCGGCGACCTCGCGGTTGAGCCGGTCGATTTCCGATTGCAGGCCGGTGAGCCGGACCTTGTCCTCCTCGATCGACCGGGCGATCGCTTCGAGATCGGCCTCGGCATCGGCCAGCAGCTGCTGGTACTGCTCGAAGCCCAGGCGGGCGGCCTGCTCCTTCAACTGCAGCTCGGTGATGCGCTGGCGCAGCGGGTCGAGCTCGCGCTCCAGCTGCAGCCGGCGCTCGTCGCTGGCACGCAGCTTGAGCGTAAGGTCGTCGTACTGGCTGCGCGCGGCGCCCAAGGCGGTCTCGCGTTCCAGCTTGAGCGAGAGCGCGTCCTGCAGGCCGGCCTGTGCGGCGGCATCGGACAGGCGGCCGAGCTCGGCGCGGGCGCGCTCGTCCTCTTCGGTGAGCGACACGACCTGCTGGGTCGCCGTTTCAATAGCGCGGTTGAGCTCGCCGCGGCGCGCTTCCAACGTGCGCTGCGCGAAGACCGCCTCCTGCGCCTGGCGCTCCAGGCTGCGGTGCTGCTCGCGACTGGCGGACAGCGCGCGGCCGGCCTCGATCACGCGCTCGTCGAGCTGCGCATGGCGCTCCTGGCTGTCGGCCAGCTGCATGTCGAGCTCCTCGAAGCGGCCCTCGGCGGCGATACGCTTTTCCTGCAGCTCCTCGAGCTGCGCCTCGACTTCGCCGAGGTCGCTGGACAACTGCTCGCTGCGCGCGCGCGTCTGCTCGGCCAATTGCGTGAGGCGCAGCGTCTCGACCTGCAGCTCGTGCGCGCGTGACTGCGTGTCTGCCGCTTCGCGCCGCGCGATGACCAGCCGCTGCGCTGCATCGCCGTAGGCGGACTCGGCGCGGGCCAGCGCGGTACGGGCCTCCTCGCTGATCAGCGTCTGGGCGCGCAGTTGACGCTCCAGGTTCTCCATCTCCTGCTGGCGCGCCAACAGGCCCGCCTGCTCGGAATCCTGGGCGTAGAAGCTCACGCTATGGGCCGTGACCGCATGGCCGCTCTTGACGTAGATCGCCTCCCCCGGCTGCAGCTTGTCGCGCTGGGCCAGGGCTTCCTCGAGCGTCGGCGCGATGAAGCAGCCGTGCAGCCAATCGGCCAGCAGCGCCTGCTGACCCGCGTCGCCGAGGCGCAGCAGGTCCGCCAGCCGCGGCAGCGCGCCTGGCGTTTGCGGCGCGGCAGCCGTGGGCGGGCTGTAGAAGGCCAGCTTGGCGGGTGGCGCATCGCTGCCGAAGGCGCGGACCATGTCCAGGCGGCTGACTTCAAGCGCGCCGAGGCGCTCGCGCAGCGCGGATTCGAGAGCGTTCTCCCAGCCTTGCTCGATGTGGATGCGGCTCCAGAGGCCTTGCAGGCTTTCGAGGCCGTGTCTGGCGAGCCAGGGAGCCAGCTTGCCGTCGGTCTTGACCTTCTCCTGCAGCGCCTTCAAGGCTTCGAGCCGAGCCGACAGCTCGGCATGGCGCGCACCCTCGGTGTTGACGGAAAGCTGCTTGGTGCGGCGGTCCTCGTCGAGCTGCGGCACGGCTTCCTGCAAGTCGTGCAGGCGGGCATCGGCTTCGCTGGCGGCTTCCTGCGCGGCGGCCAGCTGTTCCTGCAGCTCGCGCAGCCGGGCCTCGTCGGGTGCGGCCAGCGCATTCTTGTCGCTGCGCAGGCGCTCCGCGCGCAGCGTGAGCTGGCGGGTCTGCTCCTCGATGTTGCGCTGGTCGGCGGCCAGCACCTGGATCTGCTGCTGCACCTGCGCGACGCTGGCACGCTGGGCGTTGGCCTCGTCCTGGGCACGCTGCTGCGCCTCCTCGAGGCTCGGCATGCGCGCGTCGTGCTCCTCGAGTTGCGCGGCCAGCAGTTCGGCCTGCTCCTCGGCATTCACCCCCTGGCCGGCGAGCGTCTCGATCTCGGTCTCGGCGTCTTCCCGGCGCGTGTTCCATTGCGCGATCTGCTCGCCGAGCTGCAGCAAACGTTGCTCGACCCGCTGGCGGCCTTCGACCACGAAGCGGATCTCGCCTTCCAGCCGGCCGACTTCGGCACTCGCCTCGTAGAGCTTGCCCTGCGCCTGGTTGACCTGGTCGCCGGCCCCGTAGTGGGCTTGGCGGACCGTCTCGAGCTCGGACTCGACATGGCGCAGGTCGGCCATGCGCGACTCGAGGTCGTTGATGGCCTTCTCGCCGTCTGCCTTGACCTTGGCCTGGTCGCCCTCGCTCTCGCTGCGCTTCAGGAACCACAGCTGGTGCTGCTTGCGCGTTGCATCCGCCTGCAGCGTGTTGTAGCGGGTGGCGACCTCGGCCTGCTTCTCCAGCCGCTCGAGGTTGCTGGTGAGCTCGCGCAGGATGTCCTCGACGCGGGTCAGGTTCTCGCGCGTGTCGCCGAGCCGGTTCTCGGTCTCCCGGCGGCGCTCCTTGTACTTGGAGACGCCGGCCGCCTCCTCGAGGAAGAGCCGCAACTCCTCCGGCTTGGACTCGATGATCCGGCTGATCGTCCCCTGTCCGATGATCGCGTAGGCGCGCGGGCCAAGGCCGGTGCCCAGGAACACATCCTGCACGTCGCGCCGGCGCACCGGCTGGTTGTTGATGAAGTAGCTCGAATTGCCGTCGCGCGTCAGCACCCGCTTGACCGCGATCTCGGCGAACTGCGACCACTGGCCGCCGGCACGGTGGTCGGCGTTGTCGAACACCAACTCCACGCTCGATCGGCTGGCCTGCTTGCGCGTGGTCGTGCCATTGAAGATCACGTCCTGCATCGACTCGCCGCGCAGTTCGGAAGCTCGCGATTCGCCGAGCACCCAGCGCACCGCATCCATGATGTTCGACTTGCCGCAGCCGTTGGGGCCGACAACCCCCACCAGTTGGCCCGGCAAGAGGAAGTTGGTCGGTTCCGCGAAGGACTTGAAGCCGGAGAGCTTGATGGAGTTGAGACGCACGGCTGGTCTGGTTGGCTTTTAAGTTGCCAAGGTATTGATTTGTAAGGGAATATCGGCCGGTCTGACCTCTCCGGGACCGGCTGCTGCCCGAGGCGGCGATGATAACGTGCGGGCCATGAGCGAAAACCTCTTGTCTACTCCTCTCGCGCGCCGCGCCGTACTCATGGGTGGCCTGGCCGCTGCGGTCCTCGGCCTTGCGGGCTGCGCCAGCACCGAACGCGCCGAGGCCTATGGCAACAATGAATGGCTGCAAAGCGGTGCCAACCGCATCGCCAACCTCGCCTTGCGCGACAACCTGCAGTCGATACGGCGCGTGCAGCTCTCGCTGTACCGGCGCAACCCGCGCGAATGGCGCAAGTGGGCGACGAGCGCGGAGGACGCGACCCAGCGCACCTGGGACGCTATTTCGCAGGACGTCCCGCTGGCCGCGTTGCGCGGCACTACCGGCATCGACGCCATCCGCCTCGCCTTCGAGACCCAGCCCAGGCCCTACGAGGGCGACCGCGTCGCAGCGATGGTGGTCGGCTGGGCATCCATGCTCAAGCAGGCCAACGGCGGCACCTGGGAGCAGACCATGCTCGACGGCGTGAATGCCGAAAACAGCTACCGCGCGGCGCGCAACGTCGAGATCTCGCTGTGGCTGATCGGCTCGAAGACCGGACCGGACGGCCAGCCGCTGCTGCTGGCCACGGAGATCAGCGAACGCGGGCGCAACCTGGTGGTCGATCGCGAATTGTCGAAGGTGGTTGCGCGGCTGGACCTCCTGGCCGCGCAGGCGGATGAGAAGTACCGGCGGGCGGCGCTGGACTTCGGCCAGAACTGGCTGCTGGGCAACCTCGGGCCCTTCTTCTCAATGGTTCAGAGATAGGCCGCTCCGCCGGCCCCGCTTGGCCATGGAAACTTTCGTTTTCTGAACGCGTTTCCATTCTTCGCCAAAAAACAGAATCCCAAAGGTTTCCGAGCTGGCGAAAAATATTGCCGAGCCGCGCTCTTCCCAAGCGAATCGGCTCCTAAGGCCCTTCTGAACAATGTTTCCGGGATAGCTCGATCCCGAGCCGATCAGGCTATGGAACTTTGGTTTTCTGAACGTTCCCCATCATGCAGGAAGACCGGGTCACGGCGGCTTCCAATCGTCTCGACGCCGCCAAGCTGAACGCCGCCGAGCTCACGGGAACATTTTTCATCCACCACCGAAAGCAGTTCAGGCCATGAGTGATCGCATAACCACGTCGCGTTTTATGCCCGCGAATCCCACGCGCCGTCCTATTTCACGTTCTGAAGACGGAAAGCAGCCCGAGGACGCCAGGACATCATCACCCTCGACAAAATTAACCAGCATCGTTCCAAAAAGAACCGCCTTCGTGAAGGCAGTTCCTCCTAGCTCGCGAATTCTCAATACCATAAGCCCGGATCGCTCGTCATCTTCCAGCGCGGCTCAAGAAGAATCGCCATCTGGCAGCGAGGAGAAATCGGCAACGAGCGAAAGCGAGACGTCGAGCTTCTCCGAATCAGAACATTCGACTGAAAAAACTCAGGCTGCAATCTCAACTCCGTGGCAACGGACAGACACAAAACATCAAAAGAAATTAAACAGGCTGAAGGAAAAAAGAAAGGAGGCCTCAAGTCAGAAAATTGAGCGAAAGAAGGCCCAGCCCTTGCCTCCGGGATTGAAATTAAATTCAAGGCTCTCAAGCAATTCAGAGCTTTCATCAAATGCGACAGAACTTGATCATTCAATTTTTCTCTCGCCGGCCTCAAGTCAGCATGGCCTGTCGCAGAGGAGCAAGAAATCACTTGTTTCTTCGATCCCAAAGCGCCTGATCGGGAAGCTCCAAGAGGCCACATCGACCAGAGCCATTGAGCCTTTGGTCAATGAAATCGCCGACGCTCATGCTCGCGAAGCTTTTGGCGAGAGCATGAGCAACACCTTGAAGAGCCTGAACAAATCCGATCTCTACAAGGATGCCCTGAAGGGCAACGAAGACCTGGCCACCCTGCTTCCAGGTGTCCTGGAAAGCTACCTCTCGAGTTTGCTCAACAATCCCAGCGCACTGGAGACCATCAAGACGCACGAATTGACTGCCGACGAGGCCGTCGCTATCCGGTGGTATGGGCGCGAGGGCTTCCAGTACGTTCAGCCATCACTCAGGCAAAAGCCGGACCCTGCTCTCGGCGAAGACAACGTTGCCGCTCCGCCGACAACCTTCGCGAACCTGGTGAAGGCCTGCGACAACGGCTTTGCCAAGCTGCCGCCGCTCCCTCACGGCATGGAACTGTTCCGCGGCACGAACTTCTTCAACGCCGACCTGGAGGCAGGTGACGTCTATACGGACCCGGCATTCGTCTCCACGAGCACATCACGGGACGTCGCAGAGCAAAAGTTCCAAGGGTGCTTTGTGCTGAAGTTCATCAACATTCCGGAAGGTGACCCGAGCTGGCGCGACATCTCCACCTTGACGGGCAACCCGAAAGAGGCAGAGGTCCTCTGCCTGCCCGGCAGGACATTCAGAGTCTTCTCTCGCGGAGAGGGTGCAAACGCGGGAGAAGGGACGATTAACAACCCGGAAATCATCACGCTCGAGCCCGTCTTCATGGGATGAGCAAGAACTCGACCCTCACACGACTACTTTTGGTTGCAGAGCTCCCAACACTGGAAGCACGACAAGCTGATGGCAACAGCTTTCGAAGCCACCGGAAAACTGGCGGTCCCGCGCTGCACTCCCGTGTGGAACAGCTTCCTAGCACTTTCTTCTCGATGACTCAGAAAAGGTCAACTCCCGGCCCTCTTTGACAGTGGAACCTTCGTTTGCAGGGGGGTTACTCATCCGGTGAGCAAACCGGGTCACAAAGGTTTCGAGATTCACAGGGGGTTCCACCCGTGGCGAGGAAGCACGCCGTCATGCGGCGGCTTGCCACGTGCAAGCAGGCAGGTGTTCATGAGCATTGATTCAAACCAGGTGGCCCGACTCCTCGTGGAGTTGGGCGAACGCACACCGCGCATCGAAAGCATCGTTCAGGAAGCGGACGCGCCTCGCTGGGCCATTGAGTTGGACGATGGCCATGTCGTCCTCGCGGAACTCGATCAGGAGCGCAGCAGGCTCAGCCTCGAGGCGGATCTAGGCCGACCGCCCGAGGAGCACCGACTCCCGACTTGCGAGGCTTTGATGATGCTCACGTCCCTTGAGCACGCCTCGCGCGATTGGGCGATGGCGCTCAGCGAGCCGAATGGTGAATTCCAACTCTGCGGTCAGATTGCAATGCCATCGGCCTATGCGATCGACTTACAGACAACTCTCTTCGCATTTATCGATCAAGCGCAGCAGTGGCGAGAAATTGTTGCGCGCGGAGCACAACCGGCGGGTGAGCAGATTCAGCAATTACCCCCCGACCTCCTGATCTAGGACCAGCCGCTAGATTACCGGTTTCTGGCATATTCCCTACCTTCCTTAAATATCGGAAAATTTATTTATGAATCCCAACAAGACGCAACCAAGGATCACAATCACCGAGAGCACACGCCTTAGTGATCTGGAAAAATTCACGGAAAACCTAAACTACAACGCCAAACTTCGTGGAAAAATCAAAAAGGACGGCACATATTCTCTCAAGGTCAGCACAAAAGGCAACGGAACTGGACTAAAGAATGCCTTATTTGGCACCGTAAAAATCCGTCGCGATTCAGCCCGCCTTGCAATAGCACGAGTCGCCTTCAAAGAAGGGAACGCAGCCCTTGCCAAGGGGTTGAGGAAGAAATCTGGCGAACTTACTGCAGGGGACTTCATGGCCCTGCTTTCTGCGCCTGAGTCCCCCAAATCGGTGGAACTAGATTTAACTCGCCAGCCATCCTTGGAAGATGACTTCAATGCGCTCGAATTCGAACTTACAAAAAGTGCGACAGAAAACAAATCAACGATGCATTGCACCAATTTCTTCAAGAAGACAAAAGATGAAATTTATCAAATTTCCAAGAAAAGCGATGACGTCATTGCTGATGAGCTTAAAGAAATCGGGGCGATCGAGGAAGTCAATCTTGCAAAAATGGGGGAGAAAGACCGCAAAATGCTGGAAAGAAGCGCTTTTGCCGAAAAGATCTATGCCTTGCAAAAAGAGGCAGCCCTCAAAAATACCGAACACAATAATTTTGTGAAAAAACTGGAAAAACGTCCAAGAAGGCATATTTCTAGGACCAACCGACAAAGAGGAACGGGGAGTTTTCAATCGACTGTGCTTCAAATTTTCAAGGAACATAGCCGGTCATGAGCATTTTCCCACAAATGTCGGTCTTGAAGTCTTGGGTCTTGGACTTTTGGTCGATCGTGGCATCAATTTAGTGCTGACCGAATTTGAAAAAGTCATAATTGTAGTCAATGAAAGCAAAGTCATTGATAATACCGGAAAAAAGAACGCCATTAAAGCGGAAATAAAAAAGCTCGCCCTCGAAGCGAGGCTTGATGAAAGACTTGAAAAACTGAAATTTGCAGCAACCCTACTCATGAACGATGAGTTTCTTTCTGCACTTCCAAAAGAAAAACGCGTTCCTTTAGGAATTCTTGGCATCAACATGGCAAATTTGGTTAGAACGTTTGAGAAACCGGATGGGCCGTATCAATCTCTTCGTCGCGTACTCGACGAAGCCGTGAAAAATCCTGACAAATTTATAGAATGGGCGCAGAAAGTAAAAAAGCCCGGCGAAACTGAGCAATTACCTGAGCAGATGGTAGAAAATAATGCCGATGCGAGTGCATCACAAGAGCAAATCGAATTCTAAGCCGACGAGCGATCTCCTCTTTGATCGGCTTTCGTTGATTCCCGTTATATTGGCGGTGACTCAAAAAAGAATTCTGAAACCGGCAGCCTGCATTCATCAGCTAGCCAAACAGCATTACATATTTTCGTCCATCCATCATCAAAAGTAATTAATTATGTCCAGATTTTCAGCCCTCACCCCGCGCGCCAAGATTTTCACGCGCGAAAAAACGCAAACCCCAAAAGCAGATTCGTCTTCATCCGAAGAGAAAAAATTACCCAACATCGTTTTAAAAAAACACTCCCCGAAAGCCATTCCTCGACCTCAATTCAATCGTAGGCGCAACGAAATGGAAGCTCAACAATTATCCTCCAGCACGGGAGAAGAGTCGAAGTCAATTGAAAAAGAAAGCAAATCAGAAATCAGTGGGAGCGATAGCGCCGACACACCCGCGAAAAAGAAAATCAATCTATCGATATCCAAGGCTTTGGTCAACATTGTTCCAAAAGATAGATTCAAATCAACGAGGCCTTCGTCAGCCCGATCTCCGCGCGCCTTCTTGAGTCGGAATGCCGCCTCCGTAAAGAAGGCGCCGCCTCCTTCGTCGGACGCAGATCTACTGCTTGAAGGTCAGCTATCTCCAGGAATGAACCATGAAACAACGCCGCCACCTCATCTGATAAATTTTCCCAGCTTGCCGGAATACGCACGCGGGAGTGCGTTCAAGAGAACTGCTTTTGCCAATTCCAAGCGCCAAGAGCCCTTGCAAAAGAGAGGTGTATTCGCAACAAAGGCCAACGCCGACGCCAAGAAGACCAGGCTTCAACGTATCCGAGGGACCCTGCCGACAGGAGTGAATCTGGATGACAATGGCAATTTGACCGGCACCACTTATCTCATCGCAACTCCAAAATTTCTCGAAGGCGGTTCTCCTGCGTTTGAAGGGCTGGAGGACCTGGCTTTTCAAGACTATTTCAATAGGGTTGAGAATAACGCTTTGAATGGCAATCTCGCCGAAGTTGCCGGCCAGAAGATAACACCCCAGGCGCAAAGTGATTTCTTTCGACTCGATTATGAATTTTGCGACGAGGATGGGAGTATATTTCGATCCTATGATCTCGATATTCCGAAAGAAAAACAGAAACAGCGCAACGAGGCCGTCACCCTCGCCCTGCGTGCATTTTCAGGCTCTGACGCCGCAACGACCGTTCTATCCGCAATTCTTCATCAGAGTACCCCGGGCGCCATTGCGCGGGGCCTGAGAAATGTTGACGGATTTGAAATGGCACACCTGCGCTTGATCAGCGCAATGAATACAAAAGTGCGGAAGGTATATGTGGTGAAGGAAGACGGTTCCCGGGAGCACATCGTGAACCCGCTAGGATTGGCCGGGGCCAGGTTCAAGCTTTCCAAACAGGAGAATGACTTCAAGTTGTCGATCGAATGGCAGATGTATTACGAAGCAAAACTCGGGCAGGAAGAATTTTTGCCTTTAGGCGAGAACGAGATCATTGGTGTCCATTGCCAGGCTGAGTTTGTCGTCCATGGAGACACGGCGCACACAACCGTGACGACCGATGACGACAAGGAACGCAACTTCATGGAGCTCACGATTCCGGATGGTGGGATTCAAGCGACGTTCTCGGGACGCCTCAAGTTGGACTGACGAAACTGAGCGATGCCAGCGCACGGCTAGGTTCAAGTGGGAAGTGGCAGCCGTCAGCGCGGCAGCTGGCACCTAGAATGCTTCCGCTTTCTCCATCCCATCTTTTCCGAAGCACTTCATGAGCTCCATCAACTTCATCGGCGGCGAAAAAGGCGGAGTCGGCAAGTCCGTCTCCGCACGGGTTCTGGCGCAGTACTTCATCGACCACAGCAAGCCCTTCGTGGGCTTCGACACGGATCGATCGCACAGCTCCTTCACCCGCTTCTACGAGGGCTTCGCCTCGCCGGTGGTGGTTGACAGCTACGAGGGGCTGGACACGGTGGTCAACGGCTTCGAGACGCATCCGGAGCAGAGCGTGATCGTCGACCTTGCAGCGCAGACGCTCGCGCCGCTGGCGCGCTGGATCAAGGATTCGGAGCTTTTCGATGTCTTCGCCGGGCTCGGCGTGACGGTCAACTTCTGGCACGTGCTGGACGACGGCAAGGATTCGAGCGACCTGCTAGGCACGCTGGTCGACACTTTCGGCAACCGGCCCAACTACATCGTGGTGCAGAACTACGGCCGCGGCAACGACTTCGCCCTGCTGCTCGGCTCGCAGTCGCTCAGCAAGGCGACGGCGCATGGGGCGCGCGTGATCACCCTGCCCCGCCTGCACGACGCGAGCATGCGCAAGATCGATGCGCGCAACACCAGCTTCTGGAAAGCGGTCCACGACCGCGAGGGCCCGAACGCGCTCGGACTGCTGGAGCGCCAGCGCGTCAAGAGCTGGCTGGCGACTTCTTACGCGGCTTTCGACACGCTGCCGCTTTGAGCGGCGGCTCCTGCTTGCGCGGCAGTAGCGCATCGGCGATGCGAGCTGCCTCAAAACCTGACCAGACCTCCTTGCGGCGGCGATCGCGCGAGACCGCGTTGACGATCTGCTGGGGGCCCGCCTGGGCGCAGACCGCGATACTTGTAGACGATATCTGGCTCACTCTTCCTGACAATTAAAAAAAGACCAGTTTCCAGGCTGTCTTGGCCGCCTTGAACCGATATCGGTCTGAAAATTCCGATATGCCACCGAACATGTCGCCGCTGCTAGAAGATCAGCTGGAGATATCCGATGCGTCGCAGGCATTGATTGATCCTGCGCTGCTTGTAGTTTGACCCATTGCCAGGTCTGCTACGAGGAACGAGGCGCGGGTTCAGCCATGAGGAGCGCGACGCCAGAACAGCAGCCCCAGCAACAGCAGGCCAAACACCACGAAGGCGATGAATGACCAGTTTGCAATCGACAGCCCCAAAAAGGTCCAGTCGATCTGCGTGCAGTCCCCGCCGCCCCGAAAGATCATCGGCAGCGCCCGCTTGAGCGGGAAGGTCTCGATCATCCCGTACAGGTCGCGCCCGCAGGACACGACTTCAGGCGGATACCACTGCAGCCAGCTCTGGCGCGCGGCGGTGTAGGCGCCGCCGATGGCCATCACCAGCGCCAGGGTCGCGCCGGTGAGCTGCAGGCCTCGGCTCTTGCTCAGCGCCCCCAGGCCCGTGAACACCGCCACCAGCACCAGCGCGTAGCGCTGCACGATGCACATCGGGCACGGCTCGAGGCCCACCACGTGCTGCAGGTAGAGCCCGAAGGCCAGCATCGCCACGCAAGCGGCGCAGATCAGCGCGAGCGCGCGGCGCGGCGCTCCGAAATACCAGTTGAACAAATCAGTGCCCCTCTACGAAGACGCGGGCCCGGCGCGGCGTTGCAACTACCGTCTCGCCTTCGCGCAGGCCCAGGTCGCGGAACTGTTGCGCAGGAAGTTGCGCCTCGATGATGGTTCCGGAACCAGGATTGTCTGGATTCGATTCCACCGGTTCGAGTTCCAGCCGCGCAATGGGCCCGACCACGATGGCCCGGCTCAAGGTCGCAACGATACCGCTGGCTCCGGGCACGTAACGCTCGACGTCAAGGTCGTGCGGCCGCACATAGGCCAGCGCCTTGCCGTCGCGCAAATCCCGATGCTCGGGCGAGTCGATGCGGATACCTTCGACATGCACCTCGCCCTCGTGCGCGCGGCCGTGGAAGAGGTTGACGTCGCCGAGGAAGCCGTAGACGAAGGGGCTGGCCGGATGGTCCCACACGTCCTGCGGCGCTCCGACCTGCTCGATGCGGCCGCTGTTCATCAGCACCACGCGGTCGGCGACTTCAAGCGCCTCCTCCTGGTCATGGGTGACGAAGATGCTGGTGACGTGCAGTTCGTCGTGCAGCCGCCGCAGCCAGCGGCGCAGCTCCTTGCGGACCTTGGCGTCGAGCGCGCCGAAAGGCTCGTCGAGCAGCAGCACCTTGGGCTCGACCGCCAGCGCGCGGGCCAGTGCAATGCGCTGCCGCTGGCCGCCCGAGAGCTGGGCCGGATAGCGGTCGGCCAGCCAGTCCAGCTGCACCAGCTTGAGAAGCTCGTGGACCTTGGCCTTGATCTGCGCCTCGCCCGGGCGCAGGCCGCGCGGCTTGACGCGCAGGCCGAAGGCCACGTTCTCGAACACCGTCATGTGGCGGAACAGCGCGTAGTGCTGGAACACGAAACCGACCTGGCGCTCGCGCACGTGCACGTCGGTGGTGTCCTCGCCGGCAAACAGGATGCTGCCGGCGTCGGCCGTTTCCAGGCCCGCGATGATGCGCAGCAAGGTGGTCTTGCCGCAGCCCGAGGGGCCCAGCAGCGCGACCAGCTCGCCGGAGTCGACGTCGAGGCTGACGTCGCGCAGCGCGTGGAAGTCGCCGAACTGCTTGCTGACGTTGCGGATTTCAATGCTCATGTTCTGTTCTCCTCAGGTCCCCGCAGCAGCCGACAGCGGCCGCTCGGGCGGCAGCTCGGCCAGTGCCTTCATCTCGCGCTCATGGCGCCATTCGATGACCGACTTGATGACCAGCGTGACCAGCGCCAGGATGGCCAGCAGCGAAGCGACCGAAAAGGCCGCCACCGATTGGTACTCGTTGTAGAGCACCTCGACGTGCAGCGGCATGGTGTTGGTCTGTCCGCGGATGTGGCCCGAGACGACCGACACTGCGCCGAACTCGCCCATGGCGCGCGCGTTGCACAGGATCACGCCGTACAGCAGGCCCCACTTGATGTTGGGCAGCGTCACGCGCCGGAAGGTCTGCCAGCCGGTGGCGCCCAGCACGATGGCCGCCTGTTCCTCCTCGGTGCCCTGGGCTTGCATCAATGGGATCAGCTCCCGCGCGATGAAGGGGAAGGTCACGAAGACGGTGGCCAGCACGATGCCGGGCACGGCGAAGATGATCTTGACGTCGTGCGCCTGCAGCCACGGCCCGAACCAGCCCTGCGCGCCGAAGACCAGCACGTAGATCAGGCCCGCCACCACCGGCGACACCGCGAAGGGAAGATCGACCAGCGTGGTCAGCAGCGCCTTGCCGCGGAACTCGAACTTGGCGATGGCCCAGGCGGCGGCGACACCGAAGACCAGGTTCATCGGCACCGCGATGGCGGCGGTGATCAGCGTGAGGCGGATGGCGCTCCAGGCATCGGGCTCCTTCAGCGCATCGAGGTAGGCGTCGAGGCCCTTGCGCAAGGCCTCGGTCGCGACGGCAGCCAGCGGCAGCACGAGGAACAGGAACATGAAGGCCAGCGCGAGGCCGATCAGCGTGAAGCGGACCCAGGCCGCTTCGGTGGTGCCTGCCTTGGCGCGGCGAACGGCGCGGCTGCTGCTCATTGGTGTACCTTCGTGCTTCGCACTGCGGTGCTATTCGACTCGGGAGCGGCCCGGCGTCTCATGCCGACGCTCCACGCCGCCGCTGCCAGGCCTGCAGCGCGTTGATGACCAGCAGCAGCGCGAAGGAGATGAGCAGCATGACCAGCGCGACCGCGGTGGCGCCGGCGTAGTCATACTGCTCGAGCTTTCCGATGATGATGAGCGGCGTGATCTCGGAAATCATCGGCATGTTGCCGGCAATGAAGATTACCGAGCCGTACTCGCCGATCGCACGGGCGAACGCCATGGCAAAGCCGGTCAGCAAGGCCGGGGTGATCGACGGCAGGATCACCTTGGTAAAGGTCTGCAGCCGAGTCGCGCCCAGGCTGGTGGCGGCCTCTTCCAGTTCCTTCTCGGTGTCCTCGAGCACCGGCTGCACGGTGCGTACCACGAACGGCAGGCCGATGAAGATCAGCGCGATGACCACGCCGGCAGGCGTGAAGGCGAGCTTGATGCCCATGGGCTCGAGGTACTGGCCGATCCAGCCATTGCCGGCGAGCAGCGCCGTCAGCGAAATGCCCGCGACGGCCGTGGGCAGCGCGAACGGAAGGTCGACCAGCGCATCGACGATGCGCTTGCCGGGAAACTTGTAGCGCACCAGCACCCAGGCCACCAGCAGTCCGAAGACCAGGTTGACCAGCGCCGCGATGAGCGAGGCGCCGAAGGTCAGGCGATACGAAGCCATCACACGCGGCGCGGTCACTGCCGTCCAGAACTGCTCCCAGCTGAGCAACGACGTCTTGAACGCCAGTGCCGACAGCGGGATCAGCACGATGAGGCAGAGATAGAAGATCGAAAACCCGAGCGTCAGATGAAAGCCCGGCAGCACGCGCCGGGACACCCCTGTGTTGCCCGGACGCGGCGAAGGCGCTGCCGAGGACGGCAGCGCCGAAGAGAGAACTCCGCTCATAGGGCGTGGCCCCCGCGCCCGGCGCTGATGCGTCCTCGTTGCCCTTCCAGGGGGCCGTTTGGTTGGTCGAGGCGGCTCGGCGCGGCGCTCATTTCGCGCCAGGCGTGTAAAGCTTGTCGAACTGCCCACCATCGTTGAAGTGCACCTTCTGCGCCTCGCCGAGGCTGCCGAACAGTTCCTGCACGGTGAAGAGTTGCAGCGGCTTGAAGGTGGCGACGTGCTTCTTGAGCACCGCCTCGGAGCGCGGGCGCAGCGCGTGCTTGGCCGCGATTTCCTGGGCTTCATCGGAGTACAGGTAGTCGAGGTAGGCCTTGGCGAGCTCGGCCGTGCCCTTCTTGTCCACCGTGCGCTCGACCACCGCCACCGGGTTTTCGGCCACGATGCTGATCGATGGATAGACTGCATCGGCTTTGCCGGCGCCGAACTCGCGATCGATGGAGACCACTTCCGACTCGAAGGTGATCAGCACGTCGCCGATGTTGCGTTGCAGGAAGGCCGTGGTCGCATCGCGCCCGCCGCGCGCCAGGATGGGGACGTTCTTGAACAGCTTGCCCACGAACTCCGCCGCCTGCGCATCGGTGCCGCCCTTCTTCTTCACGTAGCCCCAGGCCGCGAGGTAAGCGTAGCGGCCGTTGCCGCCGGTCTTGGGATTGACGATCACGACCTGCACGCCGGGCTTGATGAGGTCGTCCCAGTCCTTGATGCCCTTTGGGTTGCCCTTCCGCGTGAGGAACAGCATGGTCGACGTGGTGGGCGCCGCGTTCTGCGGAAAGCGCTTGGCCCAATCCTTGGCGACCACCCCGGCGTTGGCCAGGAAGTCGATGTCGGTGGTGGTGTTCATGGTCACCACGTCGGCCGCCAGACCGTCGGCCACGGCGCGCGCCTGCGCGCTGGAGCCGGCGTGCGACTGGTCGATCTTGACGTCCTTGCCGGTAGTCTTTTTGTAGTGCGCAATGAAGGCGGCGTTGTAGTCCTTGTAGAACTCGCGCGCCACATCGTAGGACACGTTCAGCAGGGTCTGCGCCGAAGCGGCACCGGCAGCGGCCGCCAGCGCCAGGGCGGCAATGATTGTCTTCGTCGTCTTGAAAGTCATGAGGTTGCCAATGGTTCGAATGGGGAACGGGCGCCGATCAGCGTGCTGGGTTCGCCTGTCAGCGACTGGAGCAGCGCCAGGCCCAAAGGCCAGTCGCCATGCCCTGAATCAATGTTGATATGGCCGGCATTTTGCATGCGAACAAATTCGCTGCCCCAGGCGCGGGCATAGGCACCGGCCAGGCGCACCGGGCAGTAGGGGTCGTTGCTGCTGGCCACCAGGATGCTGCGATATGGCAGCCTGGCATGCGGCGCGGGCGCGAAGTCCGCAAGTGCCGCGCGACGCTCAGGGTCGGCAGGGGCCACCAGCAACGCGCCGCGGACGCGGGACGCCGCGGCTTCCGGCAGATGCACAGTCGCGATGCAGCCCAGGCTGTGGGCGGCGATCACAACCGGCCCGGGGCTTTCCAGCACCAGTTTTCCGAGCGCGGCCACCCACGCCTCGCGCCTGGGCGTGACCCAGTCGTCCTGCACCACTCGCACGGCGTCCGGCATGCGTTCGGCCCAGAGGCTCTGCCAGTGGCCCGGGCCGGAGTCACGCCAGCCCGGCACGATGATGAGGGTCGCTGCGCTCACGCGTTCGTCCATCGACCGATGAAACCGAGGACCGTGTGGCCGGGGCGCAGGCTTGCCATGTTGGCTCTCTTTTATTCTGGGCTGGAGGAAGGACCGCCGATTCTGCGCAGCGTTGCTTCGAAGCCAAACGAATATCTACTTGTTTAAATATGGCCCATAGCGAATAAGGAGCTTCACACCATCAATTCGAAGCCGTCGGCACCGGCGTGCTCGTCGAGGAAGTCGATCAGCTTGCGGATCGCCGGCACCAGCGCCCGCCGAGACGGAAACACCGCATGCAGGATGCCCGCCGGAGGCCTCCACTCCGGCAGCACTTCGACGAGCCGGCCCGCCTCCAGGTCCTCCTTGCACATGTAGCCGGGCAGGATGCTGGCGCCGACGCCCTCCACGACCGCGAACTTGAGCGTCAGGAGATCGTCCGCCAGATAGCGCGGTTTGAATTGCACGGTCCGCATCGCGCCGCCAGGGCCCTCCAAGGACCAGCTCACGCGCCCGTCGGCTGCCGATTGGGCCACGGTGTCCAGGCGCGCAAGATCATCCAGTGCGCGAACCGGGCCCTGGCGCTGCAACTGCTCCGGGCTCGCCACCAGCACGGGCCGGGCCATGGCGAACTGTTTGGCAACCAGCGTCGTGCTGTCCTCGATGACCGGCCGCACGCGAAGGGCCAGGTCGATGCCCTCCTCGATCAGGTCGACGGCCCGGTTCAGGATGCGCATTTCGATCTGCACCGCCGGGTAGCGCCGCATGAACTGCGCCACCAGGACGCCGAAGTTGCTCTGCGCCAGCGTGATGGGGCAGCTGATGCGCACCAAGCCACGCGGCTCGGTCTGCACCTGGGCGATGGCCTCCGCAGCCGCCTGGGCGGCGTCGCGCATGGCGATGCTGTGCCGCAGGTAAAGCTCGCCCGCCGGGGTCAGCGAGAGCTGCCGCGTACTGCGTTGCAGCAACTGCACGCCCAGTCGTGCTTCCAGCTCGGCGACGCGGCGCGAGAGCCGGGATTTGGGGATGCCCAGGGCTCGCCCGGCGGCGGCAAAGCCGCCGCGCTCTGCCACCTCGGCGAAGAAAACCATGTCATTGAGGTCTTGCATGCTGAGGATTGTTCCATCAACAGGACGATGTGTGTGAATTTTGCCGTCTTATCAGTCAATCGACTCAAAAATAGAATTGAGTTCATGCCGACCGATCCCTGCGCCGGCCGCCTTATCGAAAGAGAGCGATTGATCATGAAACTGCTGCACGTCGATTCCAGCGTCCTGGGTGCCAACTCCGTCTCCCGCCAGCTCACCGCGGAAATCGTGGCCGAATGGCGCAAGAACCATCCGGACACGAGCGTCGAGCACCTCGACCTCGCCATCGAAGCACCCAACCACTTCAATGCCGATGCGCTCGGCATCAAGGTGGGTGTCCAAGCCAACCCCACCGAAGCTCAGCGAAGGGAAAATGCCATTTCCGAGCGGCTGGTGAGCCAGTTCCTGGCCGCCGATGTGATCGTGATAGGCGCACCGCTCTACAACTTCAGCGTGCCGACTCAGCTCAAGGCCTGGATCGATCGCGTGGCGCAAGCCGGCCGCACCTTCACCTACACCGACAAGGGCGCGGTCGGTCTGGCCGGCGGCAAGACCGTGATCGTGGCGTCGACCCGCGGTGGCATCTACTCGACCAGCGAAGGCGGCCAGGCGATGGAGCACCAGGAAAGCTACCTGAAGGTGATTCTCGGATTCATGGGCATCACCGATGTACGCTTCGTCCGCGCCGAGGGCCTGGCGATGGGCGAGGCGCCCAAGGCCGCCGCGATGAGCGCCGCCCGTGCCGACATCCTTGCTGCGACGGCCGAAGCCGCGAACCAGGACCGCGCTGCTCTCGCAGCCTGATGAATGCGGCGGGCGCTGCGCCAGGCGCCCGCGATCATTGCCCAGTGCGTGCCGCCCACCACGGCTTTGCCAGGCAACTCTCAGCTGCCGTGGCGCTTGACCCAGGCCACATAGCTGTCCACCCAGCCCTGGAGGAACTTCTTGCTGCCTTCAGCGATGTGGCCCTTGTCGTCGAACAAGCCTTCCTTGTTCTGGATAAAGGCCTCGGGCTGACCCATGGTGGGCACGTCGAGATAGGCGAGCACATTACGCAGGTGCTGCTGCGCGAGCGCCGTCCCGATGGCGCCGACCGAGACCCCGATCACGCCCGCCGGCTTGCCGGCCCACGCGCTCTGCCCGTACGGCCGCGAGGCGTGGTCGATCGCGTTCTTGAGCACGCCCGGCATGGACCGGTTGTACTCCGCCGTCACGAACAGCAGTCCCTGCGAGGCCGCGATCTCCGACTTGAGCCGCTTGACCGAAGGGGCCTGGTTCCCGTCATCGTCCTGGTTGTAGAGCGGCAGGTCGTCGATGCGCAGGTGCTCGAAGGTGAAGTCCGAAGGTGCGAGATGCGCGATGGCAAGTGCGAGCTTGCGGTTGAACGAATCCTTGCGCAGGCTGCCGACGATGACGGCGATTCGGGTCTGGCTCATGAAAGCTCCTGGAAAAAAGTGATGGGCGGAAGGTCCGGCAAATTATGCGAAGCGCGTTAGACCTTTTCCGGACAAGCTCATTCGCGATCTAGTCGCAACCCGCCTTCTGCAGGTTGGCCTGGGTGATGTTGGCACCGGCGGGCACGTCCTCGGTGATCCACGTGTTGCCGCCGATGACGGCGCCCTTGCCGAGCGTGACGCGGCCGAGGATGGTGGCGCCGGCATAGATCACCACGTCGTCTTCCACGACCGGATGCCGGGGCAGGCCCTTCTGCAGGTTGCCGTCCGCGTCTGTCGGAAAGCGCTTGGCGCCGAGGGTCACCGCCTGGTACAGCCGCACGCGCTTGCCGATCACGGTGGTCTCGCCGATCACGACCCCAGTTCCGTGGTCGATGAAGAAGCCGGCATCGATGCGTGCGCCTGGGTGGATGTCGATGCCGGTCTGCGCATGCGCGAGCTCGGCCACGATGCGCGCCAGCAGCGGCAAGCCCAGCCCATATAGCCGGTGCGCAAGCCGGTGATGGATCATCGCGAGGATGCCCGGGTAGCACAGCAACACTTCGTCGACGCTGCGTGCGGCCGGATCGCCCTGGTAGGCCGCGAGCACGTCGCCGTCGAGCAGCCGGCGGATCGCTGGCAGCGCGCCCGCGAAGTCGCGCACGGCCTGCTGCGCCTCGCCATCGATGGCGGCCGCTTCGCGCGGCTGGTGGCGCGCGTTGTAGCGAAGCTCCAGCCGGGCCTGCACCAGCAGCGATTGCAGTGCCGAATCGAGCGTGTGGCCGACGTAGAAGTCCTCGCCCTCGTGGCGCAGCTCGGGCGGGCCGAGGCGCATCGGGAACAGCGCGCCTTTCAGCGACTCCACGATCGCAGCCAGCGCATCGCGCGAGGGGAACTCGCGGCTGCCCGGCTCGCGCGAGCGCTTCTGCGCATCGCGCCACTCCTCGCGCGCCTCGCGCAGTGCGAACACGATCTCACCCACTTCGAATCCGGCCATGGCTTTCTCCTTGTGGCACCCATTGTTGCGGCAAATGGGCGCCGGCCGCGGCCGGTGGGGACTTAGCTGCCCGTCGCCGTTCGGTCAGCTTCGCCCCTGAGACAATCCTGCGCGATCAGCAGATCACCCCTCCGCAGCTTCCACGGCCGTTCCGCAATGATCCAGTTCAGCCAAGTTCGTTGTTTCGTCGCCGTTGCGCAGGAACTGCATTTCGGGCGGGCCGCCAAGCGTCTGCACATGACGCAACCGCCCTTGAGCCGGCAGATCCAGCAGCTCGAGCACGCGCTCGGTGTGGTGCTGCTCGAACGCGACCGTCGCCAGGTGCGCCTGACCGCCGCGGGACGGGCCTTTCTGCCGGAGGCCGACCACCTGATGCGCGTTGCCGAGGCGGCTTCGCTGACGGCCCAGCGCGCGACCTCCGGCACCGTCGGCTCGGTGCGACTGGGCTACGTCCCCGGCATCAGCTGCACTTTGCTGCCGCCCTTGGTCGCCGCGCTATCGCGCGACTTCCCCGACGTGGACACGGATCTGCGGGAGCTCAGCACCCATGAACAGGTCGATGCGCTGCGGTCCGACCGCCTGGACCTGGGCCTGGTGCGCATGCCCTGGGCCCGGGGCGAGTTCGACACCTGCTGCCTGGTGCGCGAGGCGTTCATCGCAGCGGTCCCTGCCGGCCACCTGCTGGCCTCGCGCGAACGCCTTTCCATCGGCGATCTGCACAGGCAGCCCATGTTGATGTTCCACCCGGCGCAGGGCGGCTACTTCTACGAGTTGCTGGTACGCCTGTTCGAGTCAGAGGGCGTGTCGCCACGCTACCTGCAGTACGCGCGCCAGGCCTATTCCATGATCGGCCTCGTCAGTGCGGGCATGGGCGTGGCGCTGATGCCCACCTCCAACGCCATGCTTGGACTGCCCGGCGTCGTCTTCCTGCCCATCGACCTGCCCACGGCGCCGGTGGCCGAGCTGCACCTGATCTGGCGCAAGATCGATCCGGTGGACGCGCCGGCCGTCGAGGCCATCCGCACGCGCATCCTGGGCCACGCGTTCTAGCTTTCGCCGAGGCCGGATCGATTCAAGAGTTGATTCACCGCAACCAAGATTCGCATTGGACGGTCATCGGGACAGGTGCTGAAATCCGTGCGCCACCAGGGAGTGGCGCGACGAACACGGAGACTCCATGCACTCAGCCCACCTCACGCGCCGCAGAGCGGCCCTCCTGCTGCTGGCCGCCCAGACACTGCTGCCGGTCGCAATGGCGCAGACGCCGCGCTTCCCGACCGCCCCCATCCGCATGCTTGTCGGCACGCCGGCGGGCGGTACCACCGATGTGATCGGCCGGCTCGTTGCCCAGAAGATGGGCGAGAACCTGGGCCAGCAGGTCGTCGTGGAGAACAAGGCGGGCGCGGGTGGCCTGATCGCGGCCGAATCGGTCGCGAAGGCAGCAGCCGACGGCTACACGCTGCTGATGGCGCCGGCCCAGCTGGCCACCTACCGCGCGCTCTATCCGGGCACCACACTGAATCCGGAGACGGACCTGCAGCCGCTGGGCTTGGTAGCCACCACGCCCTATGTGATGGTCGTGCACCCTTCGCTGGCGGTGAAGTCCCTGCCCGAACTGATCGCCCACGCCAAGGCGCATCCGGGGCAGGTGTCCTATGCAGGCTCGACGCCCGGGGGCGCGCAGCACCTTGCCTGGGAGCAGATCAAGCGCAGCGCCGCGGTCGACATGCAGTTCATTCCCTACAAGGGCACGGCAGCCCTGATGCCAGACCTGCTGGCTGGCCGCCTGCAGGCCGGCATCGACAACATCGCCGTACTGGCACCCTACGTCAAGAGCGGCCAGCTGCGCGGCATCGCGGTGACGAGCGCCAAGCGCACGGACCTGCTGCCGGAGGTGCCGACCGTGGCCGACAGCGGCATGCCCAACTTCCAGGCGATCGGCTGGTTCGGCGTCTTCACCACCGGCAAGGTGCCCGCGGCGGTCCTGTCCGCCCTCTCCGGCGCGGTCGAGGCGGCGGTCAACTCGCCCGACATGCGCAGCCGCCTGGCCGCGCTGGGGGCCGAGCCGCAGTCCGGCAAGGCCGAGGACATGCGCGCGATGCTTAGCCGCGAGACGGCGACCTGGACGCGCGTGATCCAGGAAGCGGGAATCAAGGTGCAGTGAGCGCGACCCGCCGGGGCCTACGTCCTGCCGATTGACGGCCGCCCCACGAGAACTGCCCGATGCAAACGCGGACAACGTGGGCCCTGCGCCTGCGTGTCCGATCGAGACAGCTGGTCAACCAAAGGAGAACACACCCATGAAACGCAACTGCCTGTTGCCGCGGCGCGCCGCCGTCCGCGCACTGGTCCAAGCCGCTGCGCTCGTCGGCACGACGGCCCTGTTCGGCACCGCCCAGGCCGCCGATCCCGCGAGCGCCCACTTCAAGGGCAAGAACATCCGCATCATCGTGCCGAACCCGGCCGCGGGCACGTCCGACATCCTGGCCCGCGTGCTCGCACCCCGGATGGGTGAACTGCTGGGCGCCAACATCCTCGTCGAGAACAAGGCCGGTGCGACCGGCAACCTCGGCTCGGACTTCGTGGCCAAGGCGCCGGCCGATGGGCTCACGCTGCTGCTCACCGACATCGGTTCGCTGGCCATTGCGCCGAGTGTGTTCCGCGGCCTGCCGTTCGACCCGGTGAAGGACTTCGCACCGGTCTCGCTGGTGGCCTACTCGCCGCACATCCTGGCCGCATCGCCCGGGCTACCGGTGAAGGACGTCAAAGAGCTGATCGCGCTGGCCAAGGCCAAGCCGGATTCGCTCAACTTCGCCATCTCCGGCACGGGTGGCGCCAACCATCTTGCCGGTATCGACTTCGCTCTGCGCACAGGGATTGCCTGGACTTACGTCCCCTACAAGGGCGGCGCCCAGGCCATCAACGACGTCGTCGCAGGCCAAGCGGACGTGCTGTTCAACGGCATGGTCGCCACCTACCCGATGGTCAAAGGCGGCAAGCTCAAGGCCCTGGCGATCTCCAGCAGCAAGCGCTTTCCGGCCGCGCCGGAGATTCCCACCGTGGCCGAGGCTGCCCAGCTGGAAGGCTTCGAGACCGGCTCGTTCCAGGGCGTCGTTGCGCCCGCCGGCACGCCCGCGCCCGTCGTAGCAACGCTGCACGCCACCCTGCAGAAGATCCTGGCAACGCCGGAGATGCAAAAGCGCCTGCAGGAACTAGGTGCTGAGTACCAGCCAGGCAGCTCGGCAGAGTTCGGCAACTTCATCAAAAAAGAAAAAGAACGCTGGGCCAAGGTCGTTAAGGACTCCGGCGCCAAGTTCGACTAGCAGGGGATCGCGCGTGGAGACTGGAATGGCACAACGCTTCGAACTGCATATGCTCAGCGCGACGGTGCTGGCCTTGTTCGGTAAGGCCGGGCTGACGCCCGAAGCGGCGCAGGCGGTCACGCAGGTGTTGCTGGAAGCAGACCTCATCGGGCACGCCACGCACGGACTGGCACTGGTGCCCTGGTACCTGGAGGCAGCGCGCTCAGGCGCCATGCGGCTCGCCGGTGCGCCGGAGGTGGTCTCCGACCGCGGGGCCTGCGTGGTCTGGAACGGCCACCGCTTGCCCGGGGCCTGGCTGGCCTCCCAGGCCGTCGCACTGGCCATCGAGCGTGCGCGTACCTATGGCACCGTGACGCTGGTCATCCGCGACTGCGGCCACGTCGGCGCGCTGGCGGCCTACATGTCACGGGCGACCGAGCGCGGCATGTTGCTGCTGATGGCCAGTTCCACCCCATCGGTGGCGGGAGTGGCGCCCTTCGGCGGACGCAAGGCCGTGTTCACACCCAACCCGATCGCCGCGGGCATTCCGACCGACGGCGATCCGATCCTGCTGGACATCAGTGCGTCCATCACGACGCTGAACCGCGCGCGGCAGCTGGCACGCGAGGGCCGCAGCTTTCCTGCGGAATGGGTGCTCGACCGGGACGGCAACACCTCGGCCGATCCCGCTGTCGTCGTCGACCAGGGCGGCAGCCTGCTGCCTGTCGGTGGCCTGGACCATGGCCACAAAGGCTACAGCCTCGCGCTGCTCGTGGAGGCACTGACCCAGGGCCTATCAGGCTTCGGACGCGCCGACGAGCCGAGCGGCACCAGTGTCTCGCTTTTCGTGCAGGTGATGGACCCCAGCGCGTTCGGCGGCAGCACCGCGTTCACGCGCCAGACGACGCATCTGGCCGCCGCGTGCCGTGACACGCCGCCCCTGCCAGGCGTCGAGAAGGTGCGGGTTCCAGGCGACCGCGCGGCCCAGGCCAGGCAATCGGCGCTCGAACGCGGTCTGCCACTGGACGATGTGATCCTGAAGGGATTGCAGCCTTGGCTGGACCGCTACGAAATGGCTATGCCGGCGCCGCTGGAGGTGAAGACGCAGCTGTAGGCTCCCTCGGTCGGTCGGGTAAAGGCCTGTGTACGCCCCCCGGGGGCCCCTGCGCCTCCCAACCCAGAACGCCGGTCGGCCGATGACACGGTATTGTTAGCCGCTCTTGGGGTTCGGCAACCCTCAGAGCTTCGCTATTGATACCTCTGTCGACTTCACGAGCGCGACCACGTCGGAACCCACTTTCAGCTGCAGTTCGTCGACCGAACGGGTGGTGATGACCGAGGTCACGATGCCCCAGGCCGTCTCGACATCGACCTCGGAAACGACGTCACCGCGGATGATCTCGCGAACCTTGCCCTTGAACTGGTTGCGGACGTTGATGGCTTGGATGGACATTCAGGGCTCTTTCGGGTTTGGAATCGGTGGAGGAAAAAAATCAAATGGGCCAGCGCAGCTTGTGCGCGGGTAGGGCACGCCACGGCCCATCGCTGGCGTGGCGAGGTTCGGATTCGGCGGGCTGTTCACGCGTCAAGGATCCCGCGCCGCGCGCACGGCGGCGAAGAGAACAGGGTTTGGAAACGGGGAGCAGCGATGCGTGGCCGGGGCCTCGAGCGCCGCGCTCAGACGCTACATCGCACGCGCGAGAACGGCACCGGCTCGAAGCCGCTCGTCGCCGGCAGCTTGAGCCCCTCGTGCGCGAGCGCCTCCACCGCGTCGTCGAGGCGCTGGGCCAGCTCGCTCTGCAATTGATAGGCGCCTTCGGACTGCAGCGTTACCTGGTTGTCCGTCGCATATACGCCGGGCAGGACGTGGCGCGCCGCCATCGATTGCAGCACCGGTCGCAGCGCATAGTCCAGCGCCAGCATGTGGTGCGGGCTGCCGCCGGTGGCCAGCGGCAGCACAGACTTGCCGCGCAGGGCGGACTGCGGCATCAGATCGAGAAAAAGCTTGAGCACGCCGCTGTAGGCGGCCTTGTAGACCGGCGTCGCGATCACGATCGCATCGGCCCGCCGCAGCTGCTCGGCAGCACGCTGGATCGCGGGATGCGAGGCCTCTCCCAGCACCAGCGCATGCGCCGCCAGCTCACGGATCGCGATCCGCTCGACCGGCACCTCGCGCAGCGCGAGCCTTGCGGCCACCGCATCGAGCAGCACGGCCGAGCGCGAAGGAGCCGACGGGCTGCCGGCGATCAGGAGAACAGTCACGCGTCCGCGCCTACTTGGTGAGTGCGTAGATCTGATCGAAGGAACCGCCGTCGGCAAAGTGCTCCTTGTCGGCCTTTGCCCAGCCCCCGAAGGCCTGGTCGATGCTGAACAGCGTGAGCTTCGGGAACTGCTTGTCGTACTTGGCCCTCGCCTTTTCCGAGGTCGGGCGGTAGTAATTGCGCGCGGCGATGTCCTGGCCTTCGTCGGAGTAGAGGTACTTGAGGTACTCCTCGGCAACGGCACGCGTGCCTTTCTTGTCGACCACCTTGTCGACCACTGTCACGGTAGGCTCGGCCAGGATGCTGATAGAGGGGACCACGATCTCGAACTTCTCGGGGCCGAATTCCTTCAACGCCAGGAAGGCCTCGTTCTCCCATGCCAGCAGCACGTCGCCCACGCCGCGCTGGACGAAGGTGATGGTGGAACCGCGAGCGCCCGTGTCGAGCACCGGCACGTTCTTGAAGACCTTGCCCACGAATTCTTTTGCCTGGGCATCGCCGCCGTACTTGCGCTTGCCGAACTCCCATGCCGCCAGGTAGTTCCAGCGCGCGCCGCCCGAGGTCTTTGGATTTGGGGTGATGACCTGGAGCCCGGGCTTGGCAAGGTCGTCCCAGTCTTTCAGGCCCTTGGGGTTGCCCTTCTTCACGAGGAAGACGATGGTGGAGGTGTACGGTGCCGCGTTGTGCGGCAGCCGCTTCTGCCAGTCGGCCTTGACCAGGCCGCCGTGCGTCACCAGCGCATCGGTGTCGCCGGCCAGCGCCAGCGTGGCGACATCGGCATCGATGCCATCGATGATCGAGCGTGCCTGCTTGCCCGACCCGCCGTGCGATTGCTTGATCGTGACGTCCTGGCCCGCCTTGCGCTTCCAGTAGGCGGCAAAAGCCTTGTTGTAGTCGACGTAGAGCTCGCGAGTCGGGTCGTAGGAGACGTTGAGCAGCGTGACGGTCTGCGCCAACGACGGCAACGCCGTGAGGGCGATGCCGGCCGCTGCGGCGGCGGCAAGGGAAAGCTTGATAAAGTCGCGGCGGTAGCTCATGGTCTTGTGCTTCGGAAAGGCATAACAGTGAAGCTCAGAATTCTCAATTGGGCATAAAGAAACTGGAACGACCGAGTTCTCAGTTCTAAATAGCCAAATCAACTAAGCAACCCCACCGCTTCAAGAGGCATCCAAATGGCACGCATGGTCCAGTGCATCAAGCTCGGCAAAGAGGCCGAAGGGCTCGATTTCCCGCCCTACCCCGGTGAACTCGGCAAGCGCCTCTGGGAAAGCGTCAGCAAAGAAGCCTGGGCTGCCTGGCTCAAGCAGCAGACCATGCTGGTCAACGAGAACCGGCTGAACCTGGCCGATGCCCGCGCCCGCCAGTACCTGGCGCGCCAGATGGAAAAGCATTTCTTCGGCGAAGGCGCCGACGTCGCGCAAGGCTACGTCCCTCCCGCAGACTGACCGTCCGCCCGCGCGATGGCCGAGCCGGTCGCCTGGGGCGCTGACGGCGTGCCGAAAAGCTTGCGCTTCGGCGACATCTATCACTCCGAAACTGGGGCCGTGGCACAGGCCCGGCATGTCTTTCTGGGCGGATGCGACCTGCCCGAAGCCTGGTCCGGGCAGCGCCAATGGCGGGTTCTCGAAACAGGCTTCGGGCTTGGACTTTCATTTCTGACAACCTGGCAAGCCTGGCGCGAAGACCCGCGACGTCCGGGCCTGCTGCACTTCGTCTCGATCGAGGCCTACCCGGTCAGGCGCGAGGATCTCCTGCGGGCCGCGGCAAGCCATCCGGAACTCGCACCGCTGGCAGAAGCGCTGGCGGCGCAATGGTGGGGCCTGCTGCCGGGCTTTCATCGCCTCGTGTTTGAAAGCGGGCGCGTGCTGCTCACCCTCTGCGTCGGCGATGTCCAAGCCATGTTGCGCGCCCAGCATCGCTTCGACGCCGACAGCATTTTCCTGGACGGCTTCAGTCCCGAACGCAATCCGCAAATGTGGTCGCCCGAGACGCTCAAGAGCGTTGCCCGCTTCGCGCGTCGCGGCACACGACTGGCAACCTGGAGCGTGGCGCGACCGGTGCGCGATGCCCTGGCGCCCTGCGGCTTCCGGCTGCACAAGGCCCCCGGCCTGCCGCCCAAGCGCGACTGCCTGCAGGGCGTGTTCGATCCGTCGTGGCTGCTGCGTCGCCAGGCGCCGGATTCGGCCACGGTGCAGGCACCAGGCCGCTGCGCAGTCGTCGGTGCGGGGCTCGCCGGCGCAGCCGTTGCCGCCAGCCTGGCGCGGCGCGGCTGGGAGGTCCAGGTCCTGGAGGCCGGCCCGCATCCTGCCGGAGGCGCGTCGGGTCTGCCGGTGGGCATGCTTGCGCCGCATGTCTCACCTGACGACGCACTGCTCTCGCGGCTCATTCGTGCGGGCGTGCGCGCCACCTGGGAACAGGCCAGGACCCTGCTGGCAGAAGGCACGGACTGGCGCGCTAGCGGCGTGCTCGAGCGCCGTGGCGCCGAACTGGTCCGCCTGCCTCAAGGCTGGAACGCCGATGGGCCCAACGAGTCCTGGCATGCCTCGCCCGAGCAACTGCGCGAGGCGGGGCTGCCCGCCGATTCAGCCGGCATCTGGCACGCCCGTGGCGGCTGGGTACGGCCTGGCCGGCTGGTGGAGGGCTGGCTGGGGCAGCCCGGCATCCGCCTCCGCACGGGTAGCCGCGTTGCGCGAATCGAGGCTTTGCCAGGAGACGCGGGACCTTGTGTCTTGCGCGATGCAGAAGGCAAGTTGTTGGCCGAAGCGGAGCGCGTCGTGATCGCAGCCGGCCACCAGAGCGCGGCACTCGCTCCGGCAATGCCGCTGCAGCCGGTGCGCGGGCAGTTGGCCTGGGGGCGCATGGCCGAGGGCATGCGCTTGCCGCCGATGCCGATCAATGGCGATGGCCATTTGATTGCCGATGTGCCTGATCCCGCTGGAGCGCTCTGGCTCAGTGGTGCCACCTTCGATCGCGATGACGCCGAAACAACGCTTCGCAGCGAAGACACCGAATCCAACCGGCAACGGCTCGCGCGCCTGCACACGGAGGCAGCGCGGCAGCTCGCACCGCTGTTCGAGCGCGGCGAGCTGCAGGCCTGGGCCGGCGTACGTTGCGCCTCCAGCGATCGGCGTCCCCTGGTCGGCCCACTCAGCGCCAAGGCGCCGGCCGGCCCGTGGCTGTGCACCGCGATGGGGTCGCGCGGCCTCAGCTTTGCGGCGCTGTGCGCAGAGCTCCTGGCGGCGCGCTGGCACGGAGAGCCACTGGCGCTGCCGGCATCGCAGGCCCGCGCGCTCGACGCGCAGCGCGGGCCCGCGGGTCGGCGCTGAGATGCGCAGTCAGCCGCCTGAGCGTCCGCGAATGGCGGCGAACTCTACGCCGCGGCCTTGGCAGGAGCGTGTCATGACACTGTATTTTTATACAGATAAGATGCCATGCCTTCCTGAGAAAAACCCGAGGCGCCCGGCATGCAGACTCTCCCCCCACCCGCCCCCGCTCTCGCGCGTGGCCAACACCTGTTCCTGATCGCCGGCCCGGCCGCACCGCGACGCGTGCCGGTGCAGCGCTTGCCTTCTGCGGACCTGCGCCGACAGGCGGCGCGCGTGATCGCCGTCACCGTACGGCATTGGTTCCCCTGAGCCAGTGCGCTGGCGCCTGGGAATCCCGCACGTTCCCTCTCGGCCGTACTGCTTCGGCAGTCCCCAGCATGCAGGAGGTCTAAGGCCAACGGCAGATGTGCCGTCGCGATCTTCGTTGTCTGATGTGTCACGACGGCGCAGCAAAACCGAGGCCCACTCCAACCATTCCTTTGAGGTGACACCATGTACCAAGGCGAACGCTTCAACGGCTACAGCCACCTGCTCGGCCTGATGCTGGCCACGGCCGGCTCGGCCTTGCTGGTGACAAAGACCGCCCCCGGCGATGACCCAGCCAGGACCGCAAGCGCGCTGGTCTTCGGGCTCTCGATGGTGGCGCTGTACGGCGCCTCCACCCTCTTTCACAGCACGCGCGGCCGCACGAAGCTGTTCTGGCAGCGGGTGGACCATTGCGCGATCTACCTGCTGATCGCCGGCAGCTATACCCCCTTCGCACTGGTCACCCTGCAAGGCGCCTGGGGCTGGGCGCTGCTGGCCGCAGCCTGGAGCGCGGCGCTGTTCGGAATGGCGCGCGAGTTGCGGCGGGGCGAGCCGCCCGCCCCCTCGCTGGCGCTGTATCTGGGCATGGGTTGGCTGGGCGTGTTGGCAGCCGTGCCGCTGGTCGAGCGGCTCGACGGCGCCGGGCTGGCGTGGCTGCTGGGGGGCGCCCTCTGGTATTCGGCCGGGACCGTCTTCTATCGCAATCCGCTGGGCTGGCGGCACGCGCACGGCACCTGGCACCTGTTCGTGCTGGCCGGAACCGCCAGCCACTATGTGACCGTGGCGCACTTCGTGTTGTAGTCGGGTGTGCGCCCGTTTTCACGACCTGGCCTGTTCCTCGTTTTTCTGATTGCGCTGGCGGCCTCGCTGGCGGCAGCGCTGCACTTCGGTGCGCTCCAGATCCCCGATCGCTTCGACCCTCGGACGCCGCTGGACGTGGCAGCGGAGCCGAACTTCCTCACCGGCCTCAAGCTGCGCCGCGCGAGATCCGACCCTGCGCGCTGCTTCGCCGTGCTCGAGCAGTCGGGTCTGCAGTACGAGCGGGTGGCCGACCGCAACACCGGTCCCGGCTGTGACCTGACCCATGCCCTGCGCCTGCGCGGCGGCCGCAGCGTCTCGCTGTCCTCGCCGACGCTTGTCAGCTGCCGCGCGGCGCTGTCCTTTGCCATGTGGGAGCGGCACGCGCTGCAGCCGGCCGCGTCGCGGCGGCTGGGCAGCCCGATCGCGACCGTGGAGCACCTCGGCAGCTACGCCTGCCGCAACATCAACACGGGCGAAGGCAGCACGCGCGACGGACGGCGCAGCCGCCATGCGACCGCGGACGCGATCGACATCGCCGGCTTCGTGCGCGAAGACCGGACGCGCATCACCGTGCGTCGCGACTGGGGCGGAGACGGCGCCGAGGCGCTCTTCCTGCGCGACGTCCATGCGGGCGGCTGCCGGTTTTTCGAAGGCGTGCTCGGCCCCGACTACAACACCCTGCATGCCGATCATTTCCATCTCGAGGTGGGCGGCTGGACCTTCTGCCGCTGAGCACTTTGGCTACCATGTGCCGCCGCAAGAGACCGCATGAAACCTCAGAACTTCGCCTTTCACCATCCCGTCGCCTTCTGGCTCGGCTGCATTGCCATCATCGGCGGGGTGCTGGCCCATGTGCCGATGTTCATGATGGGCCGCCACACGGGCTACCAGATGGTCGGCATGGAAATGGACGCCACCATGCTCGCCGGCATGGCCATGATCCCGCTGGGCGTGCTGCTCGCCATGTACGGCCTGATGCCGCGCATCGCCCAGATGAAGAAAAGCCTGCACGCCGATCGTCACCTGCAGTTCCACGTGGCCGACAGCGTGCCGCTGAACGGCGCCCACTGGAAGCTGGTGACCGTGCTGGTGATCGCCCTGGCGGTCGACGTGCTCAAGCCCGCCACGCTGGGCTTCGTGATGCCCGGCATGACCCAGGAATACGAGATCAGCAAGCAGACGGCCGGCCTCCTCGCGCTGGTGGCGCTCACCGGGACCACGGTGGGCTCGGTGCTGTGGGGCCGGCTGGCCGACGTGTTCGGCCGACGCGCGGCGATCCTGCTGTCGGCGCTGATGTTCATCGGCACCGCGATCTGCGGTGCCATGCCCGCGTTCGGGTGGAACCTCGCGATGTGCTTTCTGATGGGCGCTTCGGCCGGCGGCCTGCTGCCCATCACCTTCACGTTGATGGCTGAAACCGTGCCGGCCGCGCACCGCGGCTGGCTGCTGGTGGCGCTGGGTGGCGTGGGCACCTCGGCCGGCTACCTTCTGGCGGCCGGGTCGGCGGCGCTGCTGGTGCCGGAATTCAGTTGGCGCGCGCTATGGCTGCTTGGCCTGCCGACCGGCCTGCTGATCGTCTTCCTGGGCCGCTACATCCCGGAGTCGCCGCGCTTCCTCGTCAATGTAGGGCTCGATGACGAGGCACGAGCGGTGCTCGCGCGCTTTGCCGGCAAGGAGGCGACGGGCAACGGACAGGCCGGCGCTGCCGCCGTGGTGGCCGAAGAGGAGGCGCCGGCCGGCGGCGTCCGGCAACTGCTGCGCGGCAGCCACGCGCGCATCACCTGGGGCTTGATGGTCTGCGGCGTGGCCTGGGGGCTGGTGAACTTCGGGTTCCTGCTGTGGCTGCCCACCAATCTCGGCACCATGGGCATGGATGCCACTGCGGCCAGTTCTCTGCTGGCCCGGTCGGCGCTGCTGGCGCTGCCCGGCATTGCGATCGTCATCTGGCTCTACCATCGCTGGAGCAGCATCAAGGCGCTGGTGCTGTTCATCGCGCTGACCGCGGCGACGCTGCTGCTGTTTTTCGGCCTCGGGGTGGCGCGGGTGCAATCCAACCTCGCGATGGTGCTGACCACCGCCCTGCTGCTGGTGAGCTCGAGCGGGGTGATCGCGATGCTCATCCCCTATGCCGCGGAGATCTATCCCGTGCACCTGCGGGGCACCGGCTCGGGCGTCGTCGCGGCGGGTTCCAAGTTCGGGGGCATCCTGGGCGCGGGCTTCGGTGTGATGGGCGTGTTCGGCCATTTCGCCACCTCGGCCCTGCTGATCGCCCTTCCGATGGCAGTGGCCGCGCTGATGCTGGTGCGCAGTGGCATCGAGACGCGGGGGCGTGGTCTCGAGGACATCCAGCAGGCGCTGAACGGGACTTCCGCCTAGGCCGGCCGCTGGAACGCGGAAACTGGGCCGCAGCCCCCGGCCAAGTGGCGGTCAGCCTTTATCCGGAATATGCATTCCATCGGGCTGCGAGCCGCATGAAGACTGGCGAATAAGCTTATCCGCATAAGACGCGAACCAAAAAATAGTTTGGTTCCATAAGGCGCACTTTTAAAGTCCGGGCTCGCGTTGACGGGCCGTGGACGCACGCCTTCCAGCAGCAAAGAAAACACGATGTACCAATACACAGACTTCGATCGCCAGTTCGTACACCAGCGCGCAGCGCAATACCGTGACCAGCTCGAGCGCTGGCAGGCCGGCAAGCTCGCCGAAGAACAATTCCGGCCGCTGCGCCTGCAGAACGGCTGGTATGTGCAGCGCTATGCGCCGATGCTGCGCGTCGCCGTTCCCTATGGCGAACTCTCCAGCGCCCGCCTGCGCGTGCTGGCAAAGATCGCGCGGGACTACGACGCGCCCGACGCCGAGGTCTACAAGCATGCGAACGAAGTCCAGGGCAGGCTCGGGAGCGTCCGGTTGCCGACGCACTATGCGCACTTCACGACGCGTACCAACGTCCAGTACAACTGGATCCCGCTGTCCAAGTCGGCCGACGTCATGGACCTGCTGGCTTCCGTCGATATGCACGGCATCCAGACCAGCGGCAACTGCATCCGCAACATCACCAGCGACGAACTGGCCGGCATCGCCGTCGACGAGATCGCAGACCCACGGCCTTTCGCCGAGATCATGCGCCAGTGGAGCACGCTGCATCCGGAGTTCGCATTTCTCCCGCGCAAGTTCAAGATTGCCATTACCGGCGCCGTGGAGGACCGCGTTGCCACCGGCTGGTATGACGTCGGCCTGCAGCTGTACAAGAACGAAGAGGGCGAACTCGGCTTCCGCGTCAAGGTAGGCGGCGGCATGGGGCGCACGCCGATCATCGGCACGGTGGTGCGCGAGTTCCTCCCGTGGGACCAGCTGATGAACTACCTGGAAGCCGTGATCCGCGTCTACAACCGCTACGGCCGGCGCGACAACGCCTGGAAGGCGCGCATCAAGATCCTGGTCAAGGCCGAAGGCCAGCGCTACATCGACGATGTCGAGGCCGAATACAGGCAGGTCGTCGAGCACGACGGCGCGCCGCACACCATCACGCAAGCCGAGCTCGACCGCGTGACCGCGAGCTTCGTCACGCCGAAGATGGCTACACGCGTGTTCCGCAGCGCTGAAGAAACCGATGCCGAGCTGCGCGCGCAAGCCGACGAAGACGTGCAGTTCGCACGCTGGCTGCAGCGCAACGTCGCACCGCACAAGAACCCGTCCCTGCGCGCCGTCACGCTGTCCTTCAAGCGCCTTGGCCAGGCGCCCGGAGACGCTTCGGCCAGCCAGCTCGAGGCCGCCGCGCAGCTTGCCGACCGCTTCAGCGCCGGCGAGGCCCGCGTCACGCACGAGCAGAACCTGCTGCTGCCGTGGGTCCATGCCGAAGACCTGCACGCGCTGTGGTTGGCCGCTCGCGAGGCCGGCTTCGCGAGCCCCAACATCCACCTGCTGACCGACATGATCTCGTGCCCCGGCGGCGACTTCTGCTCGTTGGCCAACGCACGCTCGATCCCGATCGCCGCCGCCATCACCGAGCGCTACCAGGACCTCGACGAGCTCGACGACCTGGGCGAGATCGACCTGCACATCAGCGGCTGCATCAACTCCTGCGGCCATCATCACAGCGGCCACATCGGCATCCTCGGCGTCGACAAGGACGGCAAGGAGTGGTACCAGGTCACGCTCGGCGGTTCCGACGGTGCCGCTCGCAATGGGCCGGCGCTTCCCGGCAAGGTGGTCGGGCCTTCGTTCTCGGCGGCGGAGGTGCCCGACGTCGTGGAGGCCGTGCTCAACACCTATCGCGACCATCGCAATGGTGGCGAGAGCTTCATCGACACGCTGCGCCGCGTCGGCATGGATCCCTTCAAGGCGGCTGCCAACGGCGCGCGCTTCAAGGTCGAGGAGGCCGCATGAAACGAACGCTCCAACTGATCGCCGCAGAAGACCATGTGGACGATGGCGACCCGAGCGTGCTGCAGCTCCCTAACGATGCCGATCCCCTGGCGATCGAAATCTGCCTGAGCGACGTGCAGCGCATCGACCTCACCTTCCCGAAATTCACCGACGGCCGCGCTTTCAGCCAGGCCTACCTGCTGCGGCGCCGCCTCGGCTTCAAGGGCGACATCCGGGCCACCGGCGACGTGCTCATCGACCAGCTGGTGCAGATGCAGCGCAGTGGATTTTCGAGTGCCGTGCTCAAGGAGGGTGTGGACGCGGGGGATGCACAGCGCCAGTTCGACCGCTTCGGCGACTTTTATCAGGCCGATGCGGTGCGGCCCACGCCTCATTTCGCGGCAGCGGGGTCGGAGCCCGCATGAGCAGCCGCAACATGAACCTCGATCTTTCGCGCATCAACGCCGAATTCGGCCACAACGCCGAGGCCCTCGTGGACTGGGCGGCCAGCCTGGGCCAGCCTGCGATCGTCACCACGAATTTTCGGCCCTTCGAGGCCGTCATCCTGCACATGGTGACGCGCGCAAGGTCGGATGTTCCCGTGGTCTGGATGGACAACGGCTACAACACCGAAGCCACCTACCGCTATGCCGACGAGGTGACGAAACTGCTGCGCCTGGACTTGCGCATCTATCTGCCGCGCCGCTCGCGTGCGCATCGCGAAGCCGTGGAGGGGCCGACGCCGGCGCTCGACGATCCGCGCCATGCCGCTTTCACGGAAGAAGTGAAATTGGAGCCCTTCGCCCGTGCGCTGCGAGAGACGGCACCGAAGGTCTGGTTCACTGCGCTTCGGGCCACCGACACGGCCGTGCGCGCGCAAATGGACGCGGTCAGCGTCAATCCCGATGGCCTGATCAAGGTTGCCCCGCTGCTGCACTGGTCGTCGAAGGATCTGCATGCCTACTGCGAAACGCATGGCCTGCCCAACAACTTCGACTACGTGGACCCGACCAAAGGCGAAGAAAACCGCGAGTGCGGTTTGCATCTGGCGCATTGAGCGCCAAGGTTTGATCGATTTCCCGCACCGAGCACTTTTACCCGATGAACGCCAGAACCGAACACGACCTGCTGCTGCAGACCGCGCACACGCCGGCTCGCCTGTCCAACGCCCAACTGGACGCGCTGGAGGAAGAAGCCATCTTCATCCTGCGCGAGGTCGCCGCGTCCTTCGAGCGCCCGACGCTGCTGTTCTCGGGCGGCAAGGACTCGCTGGTGCTGCTGAAGTGCGCCGAGAAGGCCTTCATGAATTCGCAGGAAGCCGCAGGTGCCCGCGGGCGCCTGCCTTACCCGCTGCTGATGATCGACACCGGCCACAACTTTCCCGAAGTGACGGCGTTCCGCGATCACCGCGCGCAGGAACTGGGCGCCGAGCTGATCGTACGCAGCGTCGAGGACTCGATGGCTCGAGGGACGGTACGCCTGGCCCATCCGGGCGAGTCGCGCAACGTGCACCAGTCGGTCACCCTGCTCGAGGCCATCGAGGAATTCCGCTTCGACGCGCTGATCGGTGGCGCTCGCCGCGACGAGGAGAAGGCCCGCGCCAAGGAGCGCATCTTCTCGCACCGCGACGCCTTCGGCCAATGGCAGCCCAAGGACCAGCGGCCCGAGCTCTGGACCTTGTTCAATACGCGCCTCGCACCGGGCGAGCATTTCCGAGTGTTCCCGATCTCGAACTGGACCGAGCTCGACGTCTGGCAGTACATCGAGCGCGAGAAGATCGCCCTGCCCTCCATCTACTACACCCACAAGCGCGAGGTGGTCGAGCGCAGAGGCCTCCTGGTGCCGGTGACCGAGCTCACGCCGCCTCGCCAAGGTGAAACAGTCGAGCTCCGCGACGTGCGATTCCGCACCGTCGGCGACATCACCTGCACCTGCCCCGTCGACAGCCTGGCTGCCGACGCCGCCGATGTGGTGGTCGAGACGCTGGCCGCCGAGGTCAGCGAGCGCGGTGCAACGCGCATGGACGACAAGACTTCAGAGGCTTCGATGGAGAAGCGCAAGAAAGACGGCTACTTCTGATGACCGCGACGACCACCACCTTCTCCGCGCCCGAGACCCTCCTTGGCGACACCGGCACTGCCCTGCGCTTCATCACCTGCGGGAGCGTCGACGACGGCAAGAGCACGCTGATCGGCCGCCTGCTGGTCGACAGCAAGACCGTGCTTCAGGACCAGCTGGCGGGCGTGCAGCGCGGCGGCGAGACCGACCTGGCCCTGCTCACCGACGGCCTCTCGGCCGAGCGCGAGCAAGGCATCACCATCGACGTCGCGTACCGCTACTTTCCCACCGCGCGGCGCAAGTTCATCATCGGCGACGCGCCGGGCCATGAGCAGTACACGCGCAACATGGTCACCGCGGCCTCCGGCGCCGACGCCGCCGTGGTGCTGATCGATGCGACCAAGCTGGCCTGGGCCGCCGAGGTCGAGGATGGTGAAGTGGTGCGCCGCGAACTGCTCCCCCAGACGCGCCGCCATACGCTGCTGTGCCACCTGCTGCGCGTGCAGTCGATCGTGTTCGCCGTCAACAAGCTCGATGCCATTGCCGATGCCGGCCTGGCCTTCGAGCGCATCTCCGCTGCGCTCGCGAGCTTTGCCGAAGCTGCCGGGGTGCGGGTTTCCGCCACGGTGCCGATCTCGGCCTTGAAGGGCTGGAACGTTGCCACGTCGCATGGCGACTGGTGTGGCTACGAAGGCCCGAGCCTCATCGAGCTGCTCGAGGAGCTGCCCGTCACTCAGCAGGACGAGGCCGTGCCTTTCGCCTTCCCGGTGCAATGGGTCGAGAAGTTTTCCGGGTCGGCAGACACCTCCAAGGGCCGCCGGGTGTTCTGGGGTCGCGTGGCAAGCGGCCACGTGGAACCGGGCCAGCGCGTCGCCGTCCTGCCGGGCAACCAGACGGCTACCGTGGCGCAGGTGCTGAGCCACACGCGCCAGCCGAAGACGGTGCACGCAGGCCACAGCGCCGGCATGGTGCTCGATCGCGAGCTGGACGTATCGCGCGGCGACTGGCTACTGGCGCCCGGGGCCTTCGAGCCGGTGCGCGAGATCACGGCCACCATCGCCTGGCTGGACGATGAGCCCTTGGTCGCGGGCCGCGTGTACTGGGCATTGCAGGGCCACCGCTGGGTCAAGGCCCGGATCGCGCGCATCATCGACCGCGTGAACATCACGACGCTGGGTTCCGAGCCTGCGGACCGGCTGGAGCCCAACGCGATCGGCGACGTGGTACTGTCGCTGCAGCAGCCGCTCGCCGTGCTGCCCTTCGTGCAATCGCGCGCGCTCGGTTCGCTGGTGCTGGTCGACACGACCACCCACCGGACATCGGCGGCCGTGCTCGTGCAGCCCTCGCCGCCAAGCGCCTAAAATTCGCTGTCTTCCCCGATCGATCTCAAGCCCAGCCATGACCCACGTCGTCTCCGAAGCCTGTATCCGCTGCAAGTACACCGATTGCGTCGATGTGTGTCCCGTGGACTGCTTCCGCGAGGGCCCCAACATGCTGGTGATCGACCCGGATGAATGCATCGACTGTGCCGTCTGCATCCCCGAGTGCCCGGTCAACGCGATCTACGCCGAGGAAGACCTTCCGGCCAATCAGCTCGCCTTCATTAAGCTCAACGCCGAGCTGGCCCTGGCCGACGGCTGGAAGAGCATCACCAAGCGCAAGCCCGCGCTGCCGGATGCGGACGAGTGGAAGGACAAGACGGACAAGATCGGGGAGCTGGTGCGCTGAGCACGCTCCCCGCGCCCATCGAAACCGACGCGCTGGTCATCGGCGCCGGCCCGGTCGGGCTGTTCCAGGCCTTCCAGCTGGGCCTGCTCGAGATCTCCTGCCACATCGTCGACGCGCTGCCCGCCGCTGGCGGCCAATGCGTGCAGCTGTACGGCGACAAGCCCATCTACGACATCCCCGGCATCCCGGCGACCAGCGGCAGCGCCCTGGCGGTGGCCCTGCTGCAGCAATTGGCGCCGTTGAAGCCCACCTTCCATTTCGAGCAGCAGGTCGCCACGCTCGAGCGCCAGTCCGACGAGCGGCTGCTGCTTCGCACGACCAAGGGCACGGCCTTTCTCGCCAGGACGGTGTTCATTGCCGCAGGCGTCGGCGCCTTCGTCCCCAAGCGCATCTCACTCGAGGATATCCAGCACTTCGAAGGATCGGCCCTCTTCTACCACCCGGAATCGCTGGAGCGCTTCGACGGCCAGGCGGTGATCGTCAATGGTGGCGACGACGCTGCGCTGGCCACTGCACTGGCGCTCGTGGGTCGAGCCCGCAAGGTGACGCTCGTCCATCGGCGCGACGGCTTCCAGGCCGACGAGGGACTCGTGGCACGCATGCGGGCGGCGGTCGCGGGAGGCGCGATGCACTTCGCCGTGGGCCAGCCCGCAGCGTTCGACGGACGGGTGCTGCAGATCGCGACACCCGATGCACAGAGCCTGACCCTGCCGCTGGATGCGCTCATTGCCTGCCTCGGCATCTCGCCGCGTCTTGGACCCATTGCCGACTGGGGCCTGGACCTGGTGCGCAAGCAGGTGCCGGTCGATACGGAGCGCTTCCAGACCCGCGAGGCGGGCGTGTTCGCGGTCGGCGACATCAACACCTACCCGGGCAAGAAGAAGCTGATCGTCTGCGGCTTCCACGAAGCCACGCTGGCAGCGTGGGCGGCTACGGGCGTCGTGTTCCCCGGCAAGGCGGTGCCCCTGCAGTACACCACCACCAGCACGCGCCTGCACGAGTTGCTGGGCGTGGGCTGAGCCCGCAACCTCCGACTTGATCCTGAACCAAGCATGAAGGCTTCGTTCATCTCATCGCCCCACCGCGGCTCTATCATGCCCCCATGCAGGCGCTGAACATTGCACTTTTCCAGTGGCTCGGCGCCGGCCACGCCCCCAATTCGCCGCTGCTCTGGTTTGCAGGCATCGTGGCGGAGCAAGCTTCCTGGGTATGCGTGGCCCTGATGGCATGGGCTGCCTGGCGGTGGCCCGCGCAACGGCTCTACGTACTGGCGGCGCTGGTCGCGGCCGGCGCAGCCTCCCTGCTGGCCCATGAACTTGCAAATGCCTTGGCCATGCCGCGCCCTTTCGTCCTGGGCCTGAGCCCCGCGCATATCGAGCATGGCGCTCGCGGTTCGCTGCCAAGTGCCCACGCGACCGTCATGTTCACCGTCGGCCTGGTGTTTTGCCTGCGGCCGGCGCTCAGGACGATTGGCCTCGCGATCCTCGCCATCGCCACCTTGACGGGCTGGGCCCGCATCTATGTGGGCGTGCATTTCCCCTTCGACATCCTCGCCGGCCTGCTGCTCGCGGGCGCCATCACGGCGGTCTTCTGGTCGCTCCACCAGCTCGGACGCCGATTCATCGCGCCGCTGATCGCGCACAGCAGCCCGCGGGCCTAGACCGGCGGCTCAGCGGCCGCGGCGGCGGCGGTTGGAACGGCTGGTGAGCAGCCCCATCTGGCTGCGTTGCCGATCGATGCGGGCCTGGCGGCGTGCGTTCTCCCGTTCAACCACCTTGCGCTTGGTGTAGCCCGAGGCGTCGGCCCAGGCCCACCAGGCAGCGGCCAGCGCGAATGGAATGAGCACCACCCACCAGCTCCATTGCGCGACGAAGCCCACCTCGAAGAACTTGAGGGCCACGCCGAGCAGGCCAAGCAAAAGTAACCACATGAGAGAACCCCTCCAATCGTCTGGCCTCATCTGAATGGACCGTGCACCGCGCTACCTACAATCGCGTTGGATCGACTTTAACGCACCCCTATCACCGAACCCCATGAAAAGAGCGCTTTTCGCCGCCGTCCTCGGCCTGGCCGCAACGTCCCCTGCCCTGGCCGACCTCGCACTGGCCACGTCCAAGAACTGCATGAGCTGCCACGCCGTCGACCGCAAGATCCTCGGGCCGGCCTTCAAGGACGTCGCGGCCAAGTACAAGGACAACAAGGGCGCCGCCGACATGCTGGCGGCCAAGATCATGAAGGGCGGCTCAGGCGTCTGGGGCGCAGTGCCGATGCCTGCCAACAACCAGGTCAGCGAGGCGGAAGCCAAGAAGCTCGCTGCCTGGGTTCTGTCGACGAAGTAGCCGCGCGCTCGGCCTCTTCAGACGGGCGGCGGCATGCCGCCCCCGGGGGCCATCACGGCAGGCGGCCGCCGGTCGAACCGGTCCTCGAGCTGGCCGATGTGGGCCGCAAGCGTGTTGTCGGTCTGGTCGGACCGCACCTTGATCATGGTCTCCAACTGCTCCACGCGCGCCAACAGCGCCGCATGGCGTTCAGCGTTGCGCGACATATGTGCATTCTCCTGGGCTTCCAGAAAGTTGCGCAGCTCGGTGAAGCGCGAGGCCTCGGCACGGTCGGCCAGGTCGCGCTGGGCCTGCATTTCCTTGGTGTGGCGCCGCGTCTCGAGCAGCACCGTGGTCTGCAGGTAGACCACGTAGGCCACGAAGAAGATGCCCAGCAGCGCGGTGAGGCCGAGCATGATCAGCCCGAGCGGCGCCGTCACCTGCATGAAGCCGATCGACATAGCCGTGGGCGTGGCGAGGAGGCTCCAGTTCAGGGCCGCGAGCGCCGCGATCAGCAGCACAACCACCAGCAGCACGGCTGTTCTCAGTCCCATGAAAGTGTCCTCTCGACAATCGTTCGTGGGCCGGTTGTAACGCATCCGGCGCCTTGCCCCTGTCGGACAGGGGCGCGGCTGCCGGGCACGCCGGGTTTTGCAAGCCTAGTACGCCTGTCCCAACTGCTCCAGGATGGCCGGGTTCTCGAGGGTGGAGGTGTCCTGCGTGATGGCCTCGCCCTTCGCGATGCTGCGCAGCAGGCGCCGCATGATCTTTCCGCTGCGGGTCTTGGGCAGGTTCTCGCCGAAACGGATGTCCTTGGGCTTGGCGATGGGCCCGATCTCCTTGGCCACCCAGGCGCGCAGCTCGGTTGCGATCTGCCTGGCCTCGTCGCCGCTCGGGCGCCCACGCTTGAGCACGACAAAGGCGCAGACCGCCTCGCCCGTCATGTCGTCGGGGCGCCCCACGACCGCGGCTTCGGCCACCAGGTCGGTCTTGGCGACCAGCGCAGACTCGATCTCCATCGTGCCGAGCCGGTGGCCCGAGACGTTCAGCACGTCGTCGATGCGGCCGGTGATCCGGAAGTAGCCGCGATCGGGGCTGCGCACTGCGCCGTCGCCGGCGAGGTAGATGGTGCCGCCCATCTCCTCGGGAAAATAGCTCTTCTTGAATCGCTCGGGGTCATTCCAGATGGTGCGGATCATGGACGGCCAGGGCCGCTTGATCACCAGCATGCCGCCGCCGCCGTTGGGGATGTCCTTGCCGGTCTCGTCCACCACCGCGGCCATGATGCCGGGCAGCGGCAGCGTGCAGGAGCCGGGCACCAGCGGTGTTGCGCCGGGCAGTGGCGTGATGACGTGGCCGCCGGTCTCGGTCTGCCAGAAGGTGTCGACGATGGGGCAGTTTTCGCGGCCCACGTTCCGGTGGTACCACATCCACGCTTCCGGATTGATCGGCTCGCCCACGGTGCCAAGGATGCGCAGCGAGGACAGGTCCCAGTTCTTCGGATGCACCTTCTCGTCGCTTTCCGCCGCCTTGATGAGCGAGCGGATCGCCGTCGGCGCGGTGTAGAACACCGTGACCTTGTGCTTTTCGATCATCTGCCAGAAGCGGCCCGCATTCGGATAGGTCGGCACGCCCTCGAACACCACCTGCGTCGCACCCGCAGCCAGGGGTCCATAAGCGACGTAGGTATGGCCGGTGATCCAGCCGATGTCGGCCGTGCACCAGAACACGTCCTCGGGCCGGATATCGAAGGTCCAGTCCATGGTGAGCTTGGCCCACAGCAGGTAGCCGCCGGTGGCATGCTGCACCCCCTTGGGCTTGCCGGTCGAGCCCGAGGTGTAGAGGATGAAGAGCGGGTGCTCGGCGCCCACCGGTTCCGGCGGGCACTCGCTGCCCTGCCCCTGAAGCGCCTCGTCGAAGGTCTTGTCGCGGCCCGCAACCATGTTGCAGGCGGTCGCGGTGCGCTGGTAGACCAGCACGGTCTTGAGCGATGCCTCGCAGCCGCCAAGCGCGATGGCGTCGTCGACGATCGCCTTCAGCGGCAGCTCCTTGCCACCCCGTAGCTGAAAGTTGGAGGTGATCACCGCCACCGCGCCGGCGTCGATGATGCGTTCCTGCAGCGCCTTCGCCGAGAAGCCGCCAAACACGACGCTGTGGGTGGCGCCGATGCGGGCGCACGCCTGCATCGCGACCACGCCCTCGATGGTCATGGGCATATAGATGATGACGCGGTCGCCCTTGCGAATGCCCTGCGCCTTCAGCGCGTTGGCGAACTGCGAGACGCGCGCCAGCAGTTCCTTGTACGTGACCTGGGTGACCGCACCGTCATCAGCCTCGAAGACGATGGCGATCTTGTTCTCGACCGCCGTGCCGATGTGCTTGTCCAGGCAGTTGGCAGAGGCGTTGAGCTCGCCGTCGTCGAACCACTTGTAGAAAGGCGCATCGGATTCGTCGAGCGTGCGCGTGAAGGGCTTGGTCCACACCATGTGGGTCTTGGCCTGCCGGGCCCAGAAGCCCTCGAAGTCGTCGGCTGCTTCCTTGCACAGGGCCTCGTAGGCGGCCATGCTGCCGATGCGTGCACCCTTGGCTGCGCGGGCATCGGGCGGGAACACGCGGTTCTCGACAAGGAAGGACTCGATCGTGCTGCTCATTACTGCCTCCGGTGTGTAGCTGGGGAACTGACGGGCGCTAATGTCAGCGCCCGCACTTACGGATGACTGACGCTCCATGGTAGCGAGTGGTTCGATGTACGTCCGAGCCGCGGCGGCACTCTAGAATCGCGCGTTTTCCGCCCCACTCACCGGCCTGCCACCACTGATGTCCAACCTAGACCCCAACCTTCCGCAACACGCCGGCAGGGCCTCGCCGCTGCGTCCCCTGCCCAATCTGATCTTCGCGAGCCGCTGGCTGCAGCTGCCGCTATACCTGGGCCTGATCGTCGCCCAGGGCGTGTACGTGGTGCACTTCCTGGTCGAGCTGCTTCATCTCGTGGAAGCAGCCTTCGGCAGCGAAGAAGCGCTGAAGTCGCTGATCACCAGCATCGGCTACAAGACCACGGCGCCGGTCACCACGCTCAACGAGACGGTCATCATGCTCGTCGTGCTGGCGCTCATCGACGTGGTCATGATCTCCAACCTGCTGATCATGGTGATCGTCGGCGGGTACGAGACCTTCGTAAGCCGGATGAACCTCGAAGGCCACCGCGACCAGCCCGAGTGGCTGAGCCATGTGAACGCGTCGGTGCTGAAGGTCAAGCTGGCGACCGCCATCATCGGCATCAGCTCGATCCACCTGCTCAAGACCTTCATCAACGCCGACAACTACACCGATCGAGTCCTGATCGCGCAGACGGCGATCCATATCGCCTTCCTGCTGTCGGCGATGGCCATCGCGTTTACCGACCGGCTCATGGCGCCGCCGTCCTCCGCCGGCCACTGAGCCAGCTACCCGGTTCAACGCCCGGTCATCTTCTCAGGCACCACCCACTGGTCGAACTGCTCGGCCGTGAGGTGACCCGAGGCAATCGCCGCCTCGCGCAGGCTGCTGCCTTCCTTGTGCGCCTTCTTTGCGATGAAGGCCGCCTTGTCGTAGCCGATGTGCGTGTTGAGCGCCGTCACCAACATCAGCGAACGTTGCACCAGCTCCGTGATTCGCTCGCGATTGGGTTCGATGCCAACTGCGCAATGGTCATTGAAGCTGCGCATGCCATCGGCCAGGAGCCGCACGCTCTGCAGGAAGTTGTGGGCCACCATCGGCCGGAACACGTTCAGCTCGAAGTTGCCCGAGGCGCCGCCGATGTTGATCGCGACATCGTTGCCGAACACCTGCGCAGCCAGCATCGTGACCGCCTCGCTCTGGGTCGGGTTGACCTTGCCGGGCATGATCGACGAGCCCGGCTCGTTCTCGGGAATGCTCAGTTCGCCGATGCCGCTGCGCGGCCCGCTGGCAAGCCAGCGCACGTCGTTGGCGATCTTGGTCATGCTTGCTGCCAGGGTCTTGAGCGCGCCATGCGCATGCACCAAGGCATCGACAGACGCCATGGCCTCGAACTTGTTGGGGGCGGTGACGAAAGGCAGGCCCGCGAGCTTGGCGAGCTCGGCTGCCACCTGTTCGGCGTAGCCCTTGGGCGCATTGAGCCCGGTGCCGACTGCGGTGCCGCCCAGCGCCAGCTCGCACAAGTGCGGCAGCGCGGCACGCACATGGGCTTCGCCGTGGGCGAGCTGGGCCACGTAGCCCGAGAACTCCTGGCCCAGCGTGAGCGGCGTCGCGTCCTGCAGGTGGGTACGGCCGATCTTCACGATGTCGGCGAACGCCTCGGACTTCTTCTTCAGCGTCTCGCGCAGCTGCGCAATGGCCGGCAGCAGCCGATGCGTGAGCGACTCGACGGCCGCCACGTGCATCGCCGCCGGGAACACGTCGTTGGAGGACTGGCTGCGGTTCACGTCGTCGTTGGGATGCACGAGGCGCCCCTCGCCGCGCTCGCCACCCAACAGCTCGCTGGCGCGGTTGGCCAGCACCTCGTTCACGTTCATGTTGGTCTGCGTGCCCGACCCTGTCTGCCAGACGACCAGGGGAAACTCGTCGCCGTGCTGTCCTGCGATCACCTCGTCGGCCGCCGCGACGATGGCGTGCGTCTTCTTCTCGTCCTGCAGGCCCAGCGCGTGGTTCACCAGCGCCGAGGCGCGCTTGACCTGCGCCAGCGCCTTGATGATCTCTCGCGGCTGCCGCTCGCCGGAGATGTCGAAGTTCTGCAGCGAGCGCTGGGTCTGCGCACCCCACAGCTTGTCGGCCGGCACCTCGATGGGGCCGAAGGTGTCTCGTTCGATTCGGGTGGGGACGGATATCGCCATGAAAAAAGCTCCGCTGTCAAAATGGAGGGCGCGCCTGGCGCGCCAGGGCATCTACCCAGTATCGTCGCAAACAAGAATGGCTCGCATCGAGCGAGTGCTTTCCCCTCCCACGGACACAGCCATGACCATCATCCAGCAAGCCGACCTGATCGAGTCGGTAGCCGCCGCGCTCCAGTACATCAGCTACTACCACCCCACCGACTACATCGCCCACCTCGCGCGTGCCTACGAGCGCGAGCAGAGCCCTGCGGCCAAGGACGCGATGGCGCAGATCCTCACCAACAGCAAGATGAGCGCCACCGGCCAGCGGCCGATCTGCCAGGACACGGGCATCGTGAACGTGTTCCTGAAGGTCGGCATGGACGTCCGATGGGGCGGCTTCACCGGCTCGCTGGACGACGCCATCAACGAAGGCGTGCGCCGTGGCTACAACCACCCCGACAACATGCTGCGCGCCTCGGTGGTCGCAGATCCGCAGTTCGACCGCAAGAACACCAAGGACAACACGCCGGCGGTGATCTTCACGGAGATCGTGCCCGGCAACACCGTCGAGGTCACGGTGGCCGCCAAGGGCGGCGGGAGCGAGAACAAGAGCAAGCTCGTGATGCTGAATCCGGGTGACAGCGTGGTCGACTGGGTGCTCAAGACCGTGCCGACCATGGGCGCGGGCTGGTGCCCGCCGGGCATGCTGGGCATCGGCATCGGCGGCACCGCCGAGAAGGCTGCCCTGCTCGCCAAGGAAAGCCTGATGGACGACCTCGACATGCACGAGCTGCTGGCCAGGAAGCGTGCGGGCGCCGAGCTCGGCAAGGTCGAGGCGCTGCGCGTCGAGCTGTACGAGAAGGTCAATGCACTGGGCATCGGTGCGCAGGGCCTTGGCGGCTTGGCCACGGTGCTGGACGTCAAGATCAAGATGTACCCCACGCACGCGGCCAGCAAGCCGGTGGCGATGATCCCGAACTGCGCGGCCACACGCCACGCCCATTTCGTGCTCGACGGCTCGGGGCCGGTCTACCTGGAGGCACCTTCGCTGGACCTCTGGCCCAAGATCGAATGGGCGCCCGACTACAACAAGAGCAAGCGCGTCGACCTCGACAAGCTCACGCCGGCCGAGGTTGCCAGCTGGAAGCCCGGCGACACGCTGCTGCTCAACGGCAAGATGCTCACGGGCCGCGACGCTGCGCACAAGCGCATCGCCGACATGCTGGCCAAGGGCGAGAAGCTGCCGGTGGACTTCACCAACCGGGTGATCTACTACGTGGGCCCGGTCGATCCGGTGAAGGGCGAGGCCGTGGGCCCGGCCGGCCCGACCACCGCCACGCGCATGGACGGCTTCACCGAAATGATGCTGGCAAAGACGGGGCTGATCGCGATGATCGGAAAGGCCGAGCGCGGCCCGGTTGCCATCGAGGCAATCCAGAAGCACAAGAGCGCCTACTTGATGGCAGTGGGCGGCGCCGCCTACCTCGTGAGCAAGGCGATCAAGACTGCCAAGGTGGTGGGCTTCGCCGATCTCGGCATGGAAGCAATCTACGAATTCGACGTGGTCGACATGCCGGTGACGGTCGCGGTCGATGCCGGCGGCACCAGCGCCCATATCACTGGCCCGGCCGAGTGGCAGAAGCGCATTGCGAGCGGCGAGTTCAAGACCATCATGATGGAAGCGGCTTGAGCGTTCCAGGTGCCCTTGCCGATCGCCCGATCGGCGTCTTCGACAGCGGCATCGGCGGCCTCAGTGTGCTGAATGCGCTGCGCGAGGCTTTGCCGCACGAACGCTTCGCGTACTTCGCCGATACGGCCCATGCGCCATACGGCGAACGCGGCGATGCCTACGTCGCACAGCGCACCGGGACGGTCGCGCGCTACCTGCGCGAACGGCATGGCATCAAGGCGCTGGTGGTTGCCTGCAACACCGCGACAGCAGCCGCCATCCACGAACTTCGGGCCGAGCACCCGAATCTTCCGGTGGTGGGGGTCGAGCCTGCCCTCAAGCCGGCGGTGGCCGCCAGCAGGACGGGCCACATTGCCGTGCTCGCCACCCGCGTCACGGTGGAAAGCCGCAAGTTCGAGGCGCTGCGTACATCGCTGGCCGGACAGGCGCAGTTCCGCGTCATCCCCTGCGACGGCCTGGCAGGCGCCATCGAGCGCGGCGATGGCGCGGGCATTGCGGCCTTGAGCGAGCGCTATCTGCGCCAGGCCGGCCGCTTCGGCACCGCGCCTGGCGAGATCGACACGCTCGTGCTGGGTTGCACGCACTACCCCTTCATCGCGGACGAACTGCGTCGCCACTGCGGGAGAGCGGTGCGCTTCATCGACACCGGCGCACCGGTCGCGCTGCAGACGCAGCGGCTGCTGGCGCAGGCCGGCAAGCTTTCGGCGAATGGCGAAGGCGCAGTGGCGCTCCTGAGCAGCGCCGCGCCGGACGGGCTCGATGCCGCGGCGGCACGCTGGCTCGCGCGGCCCGCGGTGCCTGCGTCCTTGGCCGGCGCCTGACGCCTCCCAGCTTGCACATGCGTCGACACCTGTTCCTTGGCCTCCTGCTGGTGCTGCTGAGCGCCGCGGGACACGCGGCTTGCGACACCGGTCTCGCGGAGCGCATGCATGCCAAGCTGCACGCCAAGCAGGTGCTGGACCATGAACTTGCCGTGTGCCAGCCTTGGCGCGGCTTCGCCGGTCGCTTTATCGTCGTGCTGCCGCTGCCGCGCCCTTCCGCCGCCGCGGGCGTGACGGAGTTCGATCTGGACGTGCTTGTGGTGCAGGAGGCCGACAACGGCAATACCGAGCGAGCCACGGTCGTGAGCCGGCTGTTCGAGCCGTCCGCCCTGATCGAGGACGCAGCGCGCATCGGCGAGATCAAGGTCGACACGGCACGCTACACGCTCGCCAGGGACGCGCGGGCATTCGGGCTGCGCATCCTGCGCCAGGCCCGGTCGCGCGCGAACCCGTACTCCAACGAAACGCTGACGCTGTACGTCGCTCGCGGGCCGAAGCTCGCCAAGGTGCTCAATGGCCTCGAGCTGACCATGGAGCGCGGCGAATGGGACGTCAACTGCGCTGGTAATTTCGAGACCGTGCGCGGCAACCTGTCGGTTGCTCGCAGCACGAGCAACGCTTACGCCGACCTGTTGCTGCGCCAGACCCGCAATGAGACCCACTCCAGCGCGCAAGGAGACGAATGCGTCACGCAGGAGCGGCCGGCGAAGTACTCGTCGCAGATGCTGCGCTACGACGGGGCGGCCTACCGTGCTGCCAAGGGCTCCGCCTCCGACTGAGGCGTGTCCCCGGCCAGTGCCGCCGCCCGGCCGCGCCGCATGTCGATCGGCAGCAGCAGGAGCAGCCCGCCGATAAACAGCACGCTGGTCGCCAGGATCGCGATGCGCTGGTTGCCGCCAGTCGCCCAGGTGATGGCGCCGTAGCTCAGCGGCCCGATGATCGCAGCCAGCCGCGTGGCAAAACTCCAGAGGCCGAAGAACTCCGCCAACTGCCGCGGCGGCGCTAGCACGCCGGTCATGGCGCGCCCGGCCGACTGGCTCGATCCCATAGCCAGACCAGCGATGGTTGCCGCCCACCAGAACCCGCCCTTGGTCGTGACCGACGCGGCGATGACGCACACCGCTATCCAAGCGAGCAGTGCGCCGGAGAGTGCACGCCGGTGGCCGATGCGGTCCTGCAGATAGCCGAAGCCGAAGGCACCGAGCGCCGCCGCGATGTTGAGCACGAAGATCAGCACCATCGTCTCGCTAGGGACGAAGCCGATCACCTGCTCCGCATAGATTGCAGCAAGCGTGATCGCCACCGCCACACCGCCCTGGTAGCAGACGGTGCAGGACAAAAGCCACATGAAATCGCGGTAGGCGCGCGCATTGCGGAAGGTTTCGCTCAGCTGCTGCCAGGCGTTGCGGCTATCGGTGGCTTTCTGTGGCTGCGCACGCTCAGGCAGCAGTGCGAAGGTGGCGCAGGCCGCAAGACCGTAGATCGCCGCCGTGATCAGCATCGTGACCGGCACGAAATGGGCAGCGGGCAACCCTTTCGCCTGGGCGGAGAGCACGTAGGCCAGGCACACTCCGAGTGCGAGCATGCCACCGATGTAGCCGAAGGCCCAGCCCCACCCGCTGACCTTGCCCATGCCATCGACCGTCGCGAGCTCCGGCAGGAACGCGCCGGTCAGCGACTCGCCGTACGAGTAGAAGGTGTTGGAGACAATCACCAGGCCCATCGCGAGCGCAACCGCAAAGGGGCCGCTCAGCCGCGGCGTGATCGCTAGCGCCAAGGTGCCGAGCACGCAGCCGGCAGTGACGATGGCCAGCGCCTTTTTCTTCGCGGCGTGGAGGTCGGCCCAGGCGCCGATGGCCGGCATGCTCAGCATCACGATCGCGTAGGAGATGCTCAAGGCCACCGTCCAGGCGAACGGGCCCCATGGTGCCCCCTTGGCGATCCCGCCGACAAAGTAGGCCGCGAACACGGCCGTGATCACGACCGTCGTGTAGCCTGAATTGGCGAAGTCGTACATGGCCCAGCCAAAGACTTCGCGCTTGCGCACGCCGGGACGAAGGGCAGACTGGGAAAAAAGCGCCAAGCGACTCTCCTCGAACAGAAGGTCGCCGAGCATAGCGGAGCGGCTTGACCGCTCGATGGCCGGCGCAGTAGCGCCTCGGCTCAGTGCAGGTGGCGCGGGCGGCGTCCGCCGCCATGGCTTCCGCTGCCTGTGCCACCGGTGCCACCGCGCGGACGCTTGCCGATCTCGAGGGAGTTCACCAAGGCATCGAAACGGTCGCCGAAGAGTTTGTCGATCTCAGCCACCACGCCGCCGAGCTCTGCGCCATCGAAGTGGCGCTCCATGAGGTTCACCACGTCTTCGACCAGGAGGTCACGCTGCACCTGCATGATCGCGGCCGGGTTGGGGCCGATGAAGAGCATGAGGAAGTCATCGCGGGACTCTTCGTCTGGATCGCCCTCCTCCTCGTCGAAGTCGGTGTCGTAGAAGGTAACCTCGATCGCAGCGCCCTGCTCGGCCAGTTCGTTGAGAGCCATGCACATTTCGTCGAGGGCCTGCCGGAAATCCTCGTCGCCTGCCACGGTCCAGCAGATCTGCAGCAGGTGGTCCTTCTGCTCGAAGCGGATGCCCGGCTCCTCTTCGTAGACACTGTTCGCCCCATCGGCAAGCGAACGGGCCCCGGCATATTTCCAGAGGGGTTTGAGGGCTTCCTGGATTTGCTCGAAGCTCACATCGGAGCGAAGCGGCACATCGCCGTGGACGTGGATTTCGAACGGAGCGTTGTAGCGAGGCATGTCATGCTCCCTTGTGATGTGGTGGTGCCCGGAACCGGGATCGAACCGGTATGCCCCTTATGCAGGAAGCGGCGGATTTTAAGTCCGATGTGTCTACCAATTTCACCATCCGGGCGTCCGAGTGAATATGGACGATACCCGAAACAAGAACAGCCCCGACAACGACGGTTGGAGGGGCTGTCTGATCGATACGGCTGGAGGTTGGAGGCGCGACCCGGAGTCGAACCGGGCTAGACGGATTTGCAATCCGTTGCATAACCGCTTTGCTATCGCGCCATGCGTTCAATCAACGTTTTCTTCTTGGTCGGAACTCGCGAAAAAAAGGGAAGCTTGAAGCTTCCCTTTTGAAAACTGGAGCGGGAAAAGAGTCTCGAACTCTCGACCTCAACCTTGGCAAGGTTGCGCTCTACCAACTGAGCTATTCCCGCGTTTCAAGCCTTAAATTATAGAGCACTTTTTGAGTGTCCCGCAAGGCCCACTCAATGCTTGATGGAACCCCCGGCAGACTGCGACGCGCGTTGCTTCGCCTGCTCGGCCATGGCGGCCGCGGAGGCCGCGACCTCTTCGTCGGACAGCGGCGTGGGTTGCTTCTCCAGGGCGATCTCGAGCACTTTGTCGATCCACTTCACGGGCACGATCTCGAGTCCGTTCTTCACGTTCTCGGGAATGTCCTGCAGGTCCTTCGCGTTCTCTTCCGGGATCAGCACGGTCTTGATGCCGCCGCGCAGGGCAGCCAGCAGCTTTTCCTTCAGGCCGCCAATCGCGGTGACTTCGCCACGCAGCGTGATTTCGCCGGTCATCGCGACATCGGCACGCACCGGAATTCCGGTGAGAGCTGAGACGAACGCGGTCGTCATCGCCGCACCTGCACTTGGGCCATCCTTGGGCGTGGCGCCATCTGGCACATGGATGTGGATGTCTCGCTTCTCGAACACTTCGTCCCTGATGCCGAGCCGACGCGCACGGCTGCGCACCACCGTGCGTGCAGCCTCCACCGACTCCTTCATCACGTCGCCGAGTGAACCGGTACGGCTGATCACGCCCTTGCCGGGCATCGTCACCGCCTCGATCGTGAGCAGGTCGCCGCCCACCTCGGTCCAAGCGAGGCCGACCACTTGGCCCACCTGGTTCTGCTTCTCGGCCAGGCCGAAGGTGTACTTGCGCACGCCGAGGAAGTCGTTGAGATTCTTTCCCTCGACGACGACCTTGGGCGTCATCTTCTTGAGCAGCAGTCCCTTGACCGTCTTCCGGCAGATCTTGGAAAGTTCGCGCTCCAGCGAACGCACGCCAGCTTCGCGGGTGTAGTAGCGCACGATGTCGCGCACCGCCTCTTCGGTGATCAGGAGTTCGTCCTCCTTTACGCCGTTGTTCTTCATCTGCTTGGGCAGCAGGTACTTGAGCGCGATGTGCGTCTTCTCGTCCTCGGTGTAGCCCGCCAGGCGAATCACTTCCATCCGGTCCAGCAGCGCTGGCGGGATGTTCATCGAGTTCGACGTGGCGACGAACATGACGTCGGAGAGGTCGAAGTCGACCTCGACGTAGTGGTCGCCAAAGGTGTGGTTCTGCTCAGGATCGAGCACCTCCAGCAGGGCACTCGAGGGGTCGCCCCGGAAGTCGGTGCCCAGCTTGTCGATTTCGTCGAGCAGGAACAACGGATTGCGCGTGCCAACCTTGTTCAGGCTCTGCAGTACCTTGCCGGGCAGCGCGCCGATATAAGTGCGGCGGTGCCCGCGGATCTCGGCTTCGTCGCGCATGCCGCCCAGTGCCATGCGGGTGTATTTGCGGCCGGTCGCCTTGGCGATCGACTGGCCCAGTGAGGTCTTGCCCACACCGGGTGGGCCGACGAGGCAAAGAATGGGCGCCTTCACCTTGTCGACGCGCTGCTGCACCGCAAGATATTCGAGGATGCGGTCCTTGACTTTTTCGAGGCCGTAGTGGTCTTCGTTCAGCACCTCTTCGGCATGCGCGAGGTCGTGCTTGATTTTTGTCTTCTTGCTCCAGGGCAACCCGATCAGCACATCGATGTAGTTGCGCACGACCGTGGCTTCGGCGGACATCGGCGACATCAGCTTGAGCTTCTTGAGCTCGCCCTCGGCCTTCTTGAGCGCTTCCTTGGGCATCTTCGCGAGCTTGATCTTCTTCTCGATCTCCTCGATGTCCGCGCCCTCTTCGCCTTCGCCCAGTTCCTTCTGGATCGCCTTGACTTGTTCGTTCAGGTAGAAGTCGCGCTGGTTCTTCTCCATCTGCCGCTTCACGCGGCCGCGGATCTTCTTGTCGACATTGAGGATGTCGACCTCGCGCTCCAGCTGGCCGTACAGATTCTCCAGCCGCGCCTTGATGTCGTCGAGGTCGAGCACGGCCTGCTTGTTGTCGAGCTTGAGCGGCAAGTGCGCGGCGATGGTGTCGGCCAGACGGCCCGGATCATCGATGCTCGAGATCGAGGTCAGGATCTCCGGCGGGATCTTCTTGTTGAGCTTGACGTACTGGTCGAACTGCTGCATCACGGCGCGGCGCAGCGCCTCGACCTCTGTCCCCTTCTGGACCGCGCTCTCTGGCGCTTCCACGGGTGTCACGGTGGCGGAGAAATGGGTTTCGCCGTCGTCGATGCGGTTGACGCGTGCCCGCTGCTGGCCTTCGACCAGCACCTTCACCGTGCCGTCGGGCAACTTCAGCATCTGCAGGATGGTCGAGATGCAGCCCACTTCGAACATGTCCTCGACCGAGGGCTCGTCCTTGGCTGCGGCTTTCTGGGCGACCAGCATGATCCGACGCTCCGCTTCCATCGCGAGCTCCAGGGCCTTGATGCTCTTGGGCCGGCCAACGAACAGCGGGATCACCATGTGGGGGAAAACGACCACGTCGCGCAGCGGCAGCAGCGGCAGGTCGATCTCGGTGGCAGGCAAGGGGGTATGACCGGACATGGAAATCCTTTGGTTGATCATGGAAAGATGGTCGGCCGCGCGCGCTTTTCAAGCCCGCGGGCACGCGAATCGCCGAAGACGCCGGTCGCCGTTATCGCAGGGGCCGGCCTGAAAGTCACTCAGTCAGGCCTTCTTGGCCGCCTCGCGATAAACGAGGAGCGGTGGCTTGTTTTCGTCGATTGTGGATTCTTCGACCACGACCTTGTCGACATTGGTGGCATTCGGCAGCTCGAACATGGTGTCGATCAACGACTGTTCGAGTATCGAACGCAGTCCACGGGCGCCGGTCTTGCGGGCCAGCGCCTTGCGGGCAATCGCCTTGAGTGCCGCCGGACGGATCTCGAGGTCGACCCCTTCCATCTGCAGCAGCTTGGTGAATTGCTTGACCACCGCATTCTTCGGCTCGGTCAGGATCTGCACCAGGGCGTCTTCGCTGAGCTCGGCGAGCGAGGCAACGACCGGCATGCGGCCGACGAGCTCCGGAATCAGGCCGAACTTGATCAAATCCTCCGGTTCCACCTCACGGAAAACCTCGGTCAGGCTGCGCTGCTGCTTGCTCTTGACCGAAGCGCCGAAGCCGATGCCGGAAGCCTCGGTGCGGCTCTCGATCACCTTCTCGAGCCCGGCGAAAGCGCCGCCGCAGATGAACAGGATATTGGTCGTGTCGATCTGCAGGAAGTCCTGGTTGGGGTGCTTGCGCCCACCTTGCGGCGGCACGCTGGCCATCGTGCCTTCGATCAGCTTGAGCAGCGCCTGCTGCACGCCCTCGCCCGAGACGTCGCGGGTGATCGACGGGTTGTCGGACTTGCGCGAAATCTTGTCGATCTCGTCGATATAGACGATACCGCGCTGAGCGCGCTCCACCTCGTAGTTGCAGCTCTGCAGCAGCTTCTGGATGATGTTCTCGACGTCCTCGCCCACATAGCCCGCTTCCGTCAGCGTCGTGGCATCGGCCATCACGAAGGGCACGTCGAGCATGCGCGCCAGGGTCTGGGCAAGGAGGGTCTTGCCCGAGCCAGTGGGACCGATCAGCAGGATGTTGCTCTTGCTGAGCTCGACGTCCTCGCCCTTGGCCTTGTCCTTGTGGCGCAGCCGCTTGTAGTGGTTGTACACAGCCACCGAGAGCATGCGCTTGGCAGGCTCCTGGCCGATGACGTAATTATCGAGGTTGGCCTTGATCTCCAGCGGCGTCGGCAGATCGCTGCGCGCTTCCCGCGACTCGTCGCCGACGGGCAGTTCGTCGCGGATGATCTCGTTGCAAAGATCGATGCACTCGTCGCAGATGAAAACCGACGGTCCGGCGATCAGCTTCTTGACCTCGTGCTGGCTCTTCCCGCAGAACGAGCAATAGAGCGTTTTTTCGCTGGAAGAGCCTTTTTTCTCGGCCATGGACAGGTGCCTCGTAACGGGGGTTTAACAATGATAGCGAAGAAGGAAGACCCTCGGCCCATCCCCGATCCGAACAAAAACGGCGCTTTCCGTCGGGAAAACGCCGTTTTGTCGCCGGGGCGCCGCAGCGCTGTACGCGTCAGCTGCGCTTGGCGATCACTTGGTCGACCAGCCCGTATTCCTTGGCCTCGTCAGCCGTCAGGAAGTAGTCACGCTCGGTGTCGCGGGCAATTTTCTCCAGCGGCTGGCCGGTCCGCTCGGCGAGGATGCGGTTCATCTGCTCGCGGGTCTTCAGGATGTCGCGGGCATGGATCTCGATATCGGTGGCCTGGCCACGGGCGCCGCCCAGCACCTGGTGAATCATGATCTTGGAATTGGGCAGCGAGAAGCGCTTGCCCTTCTCGCCAGCCGCCAGCAGAAAGGCGCCCATGCTGGCCGCGAAGCCCACGCACAGAGTCGACACCGCCGGCTTGATGAACTGCATGGTGTCGTAGATCGCCATGCCGGCGCTCACGCTGCCACCGGGCGAGTTGATGTAGAACGAAATGTCCTTGTCGGGGTTCTCGCTCTCGAGGAACAGAAGCTGCGCCACCACCAGGTTGGCGGTCTGGTCGTTGACCTCGCCCACCAGGAAGATCACCCGCTCCTTGAGCAGCCGCGAATAAATGTCGTAGGAACGCTCGCCGCGGCCCGATTGCTCGATGACCATCGGGATCATGCCGAGGCCTTGAATTTCCTGTGCGCTCATGTGTGCTCTCCAGAGAGGTTTGTACTGTACCCAGACGACATGGGGCCCATGCCTTGAAAGCACAAGGCCCCGCGGTGGCCGGCTGAGATCAGCCCTGCTGGGCCATCAGTTCGTCGAAGGAGACCGACTTGGCGTTGACCTTGGCCTTGCCCAGCACGAAATCGGTCACATTGTTTTCGATGACGACTGCCTCGACCTCGGCCAGGCGCCGGTTGTCGCTGAAGTACCAGCGCACCACGTCGGCCGGCTTCTCGTAGCTGGCGGCCAGCTCGTCGATGTGGGCCTTGATCTGCTCCGGCTTGGCCTGCAGGTTGTTGGCGCGGACCAGTTCGGCCACCACGAGGCCTAGTCGCACGCGGCGCTCGGCTTGTGGGCGGAACACGTCGTCCGGAATCGGCGCCTTGTCCGCATCCTTGATGCCGCGCTGCTTGAGCTCGGCGCGCGCGCCTTCGACCATGCGGTCGACCTCCGCCTGCACGCTGGATTTGGGCAGGTCGAGCTCTGCGTTGGCGATCAGCGCGTCCATCACCGCGTTCTTGTTGCGCGCCAGCAGGCGGAACTTGACCTCGCGCTCGAGGTTGCGCTTGATGTCCGCGCGCAGGCCCTCGACCGTGGCCTCGGCGATGCCGAGCGACTTGGCCAATTGCTCGTTGACCTCCGGCAGGTGTGAGGCCTCGATCTTCTTCACCGTGACCATGAAGTCGGCCTGCTTGCCCGCCACGTCCTTGCCGTGATAGTCGGCCGGGAAGGATAAGGGGAAAGTGCGGCTGTCGCCGGACTTCAGCCCACGCACGGCGTCCTCGAACTCCTTGAGCATCTGGCCTTCGCCGACGATGAACTGGAAGTCGTCCGCCTTGCCGCCCTGGAAGGTCTCGCCGTCGATCTTGCCCTCGAAGTCGACCGTCACGCGGTCGCCGTCCTGCACCGTGGCGTCCTGCGCACGCTGGGCGAAGGTGCGGCGCTGCTTGCGCAGGATCTCGAGCGTCTTGTCGATCGCGTCGTCACCCACCTCGGCGCTGAGCTTCTCGACCTCGGCGTTGGACAGGTCGTTGATCTTGACGTCGGGGAAAACCTCGAAGACCGCGTCGAAGGCCATCTGGCCCTCGGGTGCCTCTTCCTTCTCGGTGATGCGAGGCTGGCCCGCCACGCGCAGCTTGGCCTCGTTGGCGGCCTGCGAGAAAGCCTCGCCGACCTTGTCGTTCATGACTTCGTAGTGCACCGAATAGCCATAGCGCTGGGCGACCACCGTCATCGGCACCTTGCCGGGACGAAAGCCGTCCATCTTGACGGTGCGAGCCAGCTTCTTGAGGCGTGAATCGACCTCGGACTGGATGGTGCCGACGGGCAAGGTCAGCGTGATCTTGCGCTCGAGCTTGTCGAGGGTTTCAACGTTCACGGTCATTTGTGTCTTCCTTGAGAGGGTCTTGTTCTGGTGCGCGGGGCCGGACTCGAACCGGCACGTTCTTGCGAACGTCAGGACCTAAACCTGGTGCGTCTACCAATTTCGCCACCCGCGCGGTTCCAGTTTTTTCAGGTGATGAATGCGCAGGCGGCCCGTAGGCCGCCTGCGCATTCGAGAAGCAGCCGGCCGGAAAAGCCGACCGCCTGAAATCGGTCAACCGTCTATTTTAAGCGCGAACCAAGGCCTCTTCGGCCTCCTTGGCCGGGTTGTGCTCATCGCGCCGGACGCGGAACCAGGCCGCGTACATCGCAGGCAAGGCCAGCAGCGTGAGGACGGTGGCAACGATAAGGCCGCCCATGATCGAGATCGCCATCGGCCCCCAGAACACGCTGCGCGACAGCGGAATCATCGCCAGCACCGCTGCCGCAGCGGTCAGCACGATCGGCCGCAGCCGGCGCACTGCAGATTCGACGATCGCATCCCAGGTCGGCACGCCGGCAGCGCGGTCGTGCTCGATCTGGTCGATCAGGATCACCGCGTTGCGCTGGATCATCCCCATGAGCGCAATCACGCCCAGCAGCGCCACGAAGCCGAAGGGCCGGTTCGACACCAGCAGCGCGCCAGCCACGCCGGCGATGCCCAGCGGCCCCGTCAGGAACACCAGAATCGAGCGGCTGAAGCTGTGCAATTGCAGCATCAGGAGTGTGAACACCAGGAACAGCATGATCGGCACACCGGCCACGATCGAGGACGAGCCCTTGCTGCTCTCCTCCACGGCGCCGGCCACCTCGATGCGATAGGCACCCTGCCCTTCGGCATGCCACTTGGCTTCCAGCGTGCGCAGCGCCGGCAGCAGCTGCTCGGTGACGGTGGCGCCCTGCAGGCCCTCGACGATGTCGCCCTGCACGGTGATCGCGTAGTCGCGGTTCTCGCGCCACATCACCCCCGGTTCCCAGGTAAACACCGGCCGGGCAATCTGCGTGAGCGGGATCGAACGGCCCGAGCTGGTCGGCAGATAGGCGTTGCCGATGTCCGAGATCGCTTCGCGCTCGTCCGGTTGCTGGCGCAGCACGATGTCGATCAGCAGGTCGTTCTCGCGGTACTGGCCGATGTTGGTGCCGCTGAACATGGTGCGCGACGCCTGCGCGATCGCCTGGCTGGTGACGCCCAGGGCGCGCGCCTTGGCCTGGTCGACCTCGAGCCGGATCACCTTGACCGACTCGTTCCAGTTGTCGTTCACGCCGCGCATGTTGGCGTTGTCGCGCATGATCGCCTTGACCTCGTCGGCATGCACGCGCAGTTGCTCCGGCTCGGTACCGATGACGCGGAACTGCACCGGGTAGGCCACCGGCGGGCCGTTGGGAAGCAGCTTCACGCGTCCGCGGATCTCGGGGAACTCCTGCGCCAGCAGCGTTGGCAGCTTGAGCCGCAACGACTCGCGGTACTTGAGGTCCTGCGCCAGCAGGATCAGCTGCGAAACGTTGGTCTGCGGGAACACCTGGTCCAGCGGCAGGTAGAAGCGCGGCACGCCGGAGCCGACCCAGGTGCTGACGGTGGTGATGCCCTGCTCCTTCAGCAGCCGCTGCTCGACCCGCTTGGTCACCTCCTCGTTGGCGGCGAACAAGGTTCCTTCGGGAAACCACAGCTCGACCATGATCTCGGGCCGGCTGGAGTCGGGGAAGAACTGCTGCTGCACCTTGCCCATGCCGACAATGCCCAGCGCAAAGGTCAGCAGCGTCGCGCCGATGGTCAGCCAGCGGTGCTCCACGCACCAGTTCACCGTGCGCCGGAAGGTGTTGTAGAAACCCGAGTCGAAGAGTTCGTGCGGCGGCTCCTCCGGGTCATGCGGCTTCACCTTGAGCAGCAGGGTGCCAAGGTAGGGCACGAAGTACACCGACACCAGCCAGCTCAGCACCAGCGCGATCACCGTCACCGCGAAGATCGCGAAGGTGTACTCGCCCGTCACCGACTTGGCGATGCCGATCGGCAGAAAGCCCGCAGCGGTGATGAGCGTACCGGTCAGCATCGGCTTGGCGGTGACGTCGTAGGCGAAGGTGGCGGCGCGCACCTTGTCGTAACCCTCCTCCATCTTCCGCACCATCATCTCCACCGCGATGATCGCGTCGTCCACCAGCAGGCCGAGGGCGATGATCAGCGAGCCCAGCGAGATCTTGTGCAGCCCGATGCCGAAATAGTTCATCGCCAGGAAGGTCACTGCAAGCACCAGCGGAATGGTGATCGCCACCACCAGTCCCGGGCGGATGTCGATGTAATAGCCGAAGCGCCCGCCCTTGTGCAGCCCGAGAGCGATGAAGCTCACCGCCAGCACGATCGCCACCGCCTCCATCAGCACGTGCACGAATTCATTCACGGAAGTCGAGACCGCCACCGGCTGGTCCTGCACCTGCGCGAGCTTCACGCCCGCGGGCAGGCGCTTGTCGATTTCGGCAGTGGCCGCGCGCAGCGACTTTCCCAGCGCGATGATGTCGCCGCCCTTGGCCATGGAGATGCCCAGCGCGATCACCTCCTGGCCCTGGTGCCGCACCTTGACCTGCGGTGGATCGACGTAGGCACGCCGGATCTCCGCGATGTCGCCGAGCCGGATCTGGCTGCCCGAGCTGCCGCGGATGGGCATCGCACGCAACTGCTCCACGCTGGTGAACTGGCCGGCCACCCGCACCTGCAAGACGTCCTGCGGCGCCTGGATCGCGCCGGCACTCTCGACGGCGTTCTGCTGGCCGAGCTGGGTCAGGACCGAATTGAAGTCGAGCCCCAACTGGGCCAGGCGTTTCTGCGAGACCTCGACAAAGATCTTTTCATCCTGCACGCCGAACTGCTCGACCTTGGCCACGTCTTTCACACGCAGCAACTGCTGCCGCACGTCGTCCGCGAAGGTCTTCAGCTCGGCATAGCTGAAACCGTCGCTCTCGAGCGCGTAGATCACGCCGTAGACATCGCCGAACTCGTCGTTGAAGAAGGGCCCCTGGATGCCCGCAGGCAGCGTGCCGCGGATGTCGCCGATCTTCTTGCGCACCGTGTACCAGACGTTGGCTACGTCGCCGGGCTTCGACGAGTCCTTGATCTGGAAGATGATCTGCGACTCGCCGGGCTTCGAATAGCTGCGGATCTTGTCGGCATAGGGCGCCTCCTGCAGCGTACGCTCGAGCTTGTCGGTCACCTGCTCGGCCACCTGCTGCGCCGTGGCACCCGGCCAGTAGGTGCGCACCACCATCGCACGGAACGTAAAGGGCGGGTCCTCGTCCTGGCCGAGCTGGAAGTAGGCCGCAAAGCCCAGCAGCATCAGCACCAGCATCAGGTAGCGGGTAAGCGCCGGATGGTCCAGCGCCCATTTCGAAAGATTGAAGCTCGCCTTGCGGGCACCGGCAACGGTGGTCTCGGACGTCATCCCAACGTCCTCAGCGGGCGGAGGAAACCGGGGTGACGTGCCCCGGCGCATTGACGGTTTCCTGCGTCGGCGCGGCGGGCTGCGCCGTTTTCTCGCGGTAGATCGACACCTTCTGTCCCGGCGACAGGACGTGCACGCCGGCCACTACCACCAGCGTCCCCGGCGCGAGGCCGCTGCCGATCACCGCCTCGTTGCCGTCGGCGGTGGCCACTTGCACCGGCTGCGAGCGCACCGTCATGCTCGGCTTGTCGAGGACCCACACCGCACTGCCCTTGCCTTCCTGGCGCAGTGCGCTGGTCGGCAGCTTCAGCACCGGCGTGCCGCTGCGCGACAGGGCCTGCGGTCGGGCATAGACGGTCGCGCCCAGGGCCGGCGCCGTGGCGGCGTCGATGGCGACCTTGATGGTGAAGGTGCGCGTCACCGCGTCGGCGCTGGCCGCCACCTCGCGCACCTTGCCTTCCATTTCCTGGCCACCCGACCAGCCCCGCACGGCAACCGCCGAGCCTGGCGTGACCAGGGCGGCGCGGTCTTCCGGCACCGAGAACACCACGTCACGCGCGCCGTCCTGCGCGATGCGGACGACGGGAGCACCGGCCGTCACCACCTGGCCCGGCTCCGCCTCGATCGCGGTGATGATGCCCGGCACGTCGGCCACGAGCGTTGTGTACTGCGCCTGGTTGCCCTGCGAGGCCATCTGCGCCTGCGCCTGCTCGAGCTGCGCCTGCGCGGCCTTGTAGGTGCTCTCGCGTCGCTCCAGCTCGGCAGCGCTGATGAAGTTCTGCTCGCGCAGTCCGCGATATCGCTTGAGATCGGCCTGGGCCAGGTCGCGGTTGGTGAGTGCGGCGGCGTGCTGGGCCCGCGCCGCCTCGGCCGCCAGTCGGTAGTCCTGCGGATCGAGTTGCGCCAGCACCTGGCCGGCGTTGACGTGCTGGCCGAGCTCGGCCTGGCGGCGGGTGATCTTGCCCGCCACGCGGAAGCCCAACCGCGACTCGACCCGGGCGCGCACCTCGGCGGAGAACTCGGGCTCGCTGTCGTAGGCGCTGGTGCCGACCGCCACGACCTTGACCGCCCGCAAAGGCTCCTCGGCAGGCTGGGGGCGGGAACAGCCCGCGAGCGCCAGGGCGGCGACAAGCAGAAGGCCGGCGTGACGGAAGACGACGGAAGCGGATGACGCGGTCATGGAGCACCCTTGGCAGAAGATCGGGGTCATTAATGACCGGCCGGTTAGTAATCTAGGGTAAACGAGAACCGGTGTCAACGACAATCCGGCGCGTGCCTTCCACGCCCCACCCTGCCATCGCCGCAGCCCACGCCCACTACGAGAATTTCCCGGTCGCTTCCTGGCTGTGCCCGCCGCGCCTGCGCCCACCCATTGCGGCGATCTATGCCTTCGCCCGCACGGCCGATGACATGGCCGACGAGGGCGACGCCGGTGCGGCCCAGCGGCTCGAAGACCTGCGCGCCTTTCGCGCCGAGCTTGCGGCCGCGGCCCGCGGGGCGGCGCCTTCGGCGCGCTGGCCCGAGGTCTTCGGCCCGCTCGCCCATGCGATGCGCGACTTCTCCCTGCCCGAGCCCCTGCTGGCCGATCTGCTCGCGGCCTTCATGCAGGACATCGAGAAGACCCGCGACCGGGCCGGCTACACCGATCGCGCAGAGCTGCTGGACTACTGCCGCCGCTCGGCCAACCCGATCGGCCGGCTGCTGCTGCATCTCTACGGCGTGGACGATGCCGGCGCCCTTGCCCAGAGCGACGCCATCTGCAGTGCCCTGCAGCTGATCAACTTCTGGCAGGACCTGAGCGTCGACCTGCCGCGCGGCCGCTACTACCTGCCGGCTGCCGAGCTCGCGTCGCACGGCCTCACTGCCCAGGGCCTTCGGGCCTTCCGGCCGCTGGCGCCGTCCGAGCCGCCGCCGTCCGCCATCGCGCTGGTCGCGGCCCAGGTGGGCTGGGCCCGACGGCTGATGAACGAAGGCGCCCCGCTCGTGCACCGCCTGCCGGGCCGCGCCGGCTGGGAGCTGCGCTTTGTCGTCCAGGGTGGCTTGCGCATCCTCGACAAGATCGAGGCCTTGGGCTTCGATACCTGGTCGCAACGCCCGACCATCGGCAAGACCGATGCACCGCTGCTGGCCTGGCGCACCCTGCGGATGCGGAGACAATCCCCCGCGATGACGAGTTTTCCACGATGACGCCCGAGCAGTACGTCCAGGACAAGGCGGCCGCTTCGGGCAGCAGCTTCTACTACGCGTTCCTGTTTCTTCCCAAGCCTCGGCGTGCCGCCATCACGGCCTTCTATGCCTTCTGCCGCGAGGTCGACGATGTCGTCGACGAGGTCAGCGATCCGAGTGTCGCGGCCACCAAGCTGGCCTGGTGGCGCAAGGAGGTGGCGCAGGCATTCGATGGCCATCCACAGCATCCGGTGATGCAGGCGCTGATGCCGTATGCCAATGCCTACGGCATCGAGACGCGCCACCTGCAGGAGGTGATCGACGGCTGCCAGATGGACCTGGAACAGACCCGGTATCTGGACTTCGCGGCCCTCAAGCGCTACTGCCACCTTGTCGCCGGCGTGGTAGGCGAAGCCGCGGCGCGCATCTTCGGCCAGACCGATGCGCAGACCACGGCCTACGCCCACAAGCTCGGGCTGGCGCTGCAGCTCACCAACATCATTCGCGACGTCGGCGAAGACGCGCTGCGCGGACGCATCTACCTGCCCGTCAACGAGCTGCAGCAGTTCGACGTCAAGGCCCACGAGGTGCTCAACCGGCTGCACTCGGAACGCTTCGTGGCGCTGATGAAGTTCCAGGCCCAGCGCGCCCATTCGGCCTACGAGGAGGCCCTTGCCCTGCTGCCCGCGGCCGACCGGCGCGCGCAGAAGCCGGGCCTCATGATGGCCAGCATCTACCGCACTTTGCTGCGCGAGATCGAGCGTGACGACTTCAAGGTGCTGGAGCAGCGCGTGAGCCTGACGCCGCTGCGCAAGCTCTGGCTGGCCTGGCGCGTACAAGCCCTCGGCAGGCTGTGAGAGAAAAGATCGCCGTCGTCGGCGCGGGCTGGGCAGGCCTGGCCTGCGCCGTCGAAGCCACGCGCGCAGGCCACGCGGTGACCCTGTTCGAGGCCGCGCGCACCTTGGGGGGCCGCGCACGCGCCCTGCCCGCGCAATTGCCGGGCGGCGAGCCGGTCATGCTCGACAACGGCCAGCACATCCTGATCGGCGCCTACAGCGCGACCTTGGGCCTGATGCGGGAAATGGGCATCGATCCCGAAGCGGTGCTGCACCGGATGCCGTTGCGGCTGCGCTTCGCCGACGGCGGCGGCCTCGCCGTACCGTCGGGCTGGCCACCGCCGCTGGACCTGCTGGCGGGCATCCTCGGCGCGCGCGGCTGGTCGTGGCGCGACAAGGCCGCGCTGGTGCGCCGCACGCTCGCGTGGCGCGCGGCCGGCTTCCGCTGCGATCCCCGGACCTCGGTCGGCCAGCTGTGCGCCGGCCTGACATCGCGCGTGCGGCGCGAACTGGTCGAGCCGCTTTGCATCTCGGCCCTCAACACGCCCGTCGAGCGTGCCAGCGGCCAGGTCTTCCTGCGCGTGCTGCACGATGCGCTCTTCGCAGGGCGCGGCGGCGCCGACCTGCTGCTGCCCCGCGTCGACCTGGGCGCGCTGCTGCCCGACGCCGCGGCGCGCTGGCTGGCGCAGCACGGCGCACGCGTTCTCACCGGCATGCGCGTGCAGAGCATCGGGCGCGACGACACGGGCTGGCAGGTCGACGGCGAGCGCTTCGACTGCGTGGTGCTCGCCGGCCCGTCGTGGGAGGCCGCGCGCCTTGCCGAAAGCGCCGGCCCGCCCAAGTCCGCTGGCTGGGCGCAATTGGCCCGGGCGCTGGAGCACGAAGCGATCTCCACGGTTTATGTCACCGGCGGGTCGGCGCTGCCCGCGCCGCTGCTTGCGCTGCGATCGTCAGCCGGCGCGCCAGCCCAATTCGTCTTCGACCGCGGCCAGCTCGGCGGCCCTCAGGGGCTGCTGGCTTTCGTGGTGAGCGCCAGCAACGAGCAACGCGAACTGCTGCAGCAACAGGTCCTGGCCCAGGCCCGCGAGCAGCTCGGCCTCGCCGATCTGCAGCCGCTGCTCACGGTCGTCGAGAAACGTGCCACCTTCGCCTGCACGCCGGGAATCGAGCGCCCTCCCGTCCGCATCGCGGCGGGCCTCCTGGCTTGCGGCGACTATGTCGAGGGTCCGTACCCGGCGACGATCGAAGGCGCCGTGCGCAGCGGCAAGGCCGCCGGCAGCCTCGCCCCCGCGTAGGCCCCTGCGACACGCAGGGTGCGCCAGCCCCTTGTGCGTCACCAGCCCCACAGCAGCCGCCGCGCGACCCAGCCCGTGGCGCCGCGCGCAAGGCGCACCTTCACCCACTCGCCACGGCGCTCCAGCGTGCGCAGCACGTCGCCATAGCGCGCCTTTCCAACGATGCGGGCTCGCGTACTCGGCGTGCCGCGCAGGTTCGCGACGCTGGCCGTGACGATGTGATGAGGCGTTCGTTTCGTTCGCGAGCTCAGCACCCAGCCCCGGTCATTCTCGAAGTCGCGCACTCGCAGCCAGGCGCCCCTGCGGGCCAGGACTTCGAGCGGATAGCCACGGCTGACGATCCACGCCGTGTCGTAACGGCTGCCTGGCCCGCTGCGCAGGTTCACCTCGTTGCGCGCTGCGCTGACCATCTCGCGCGCCTGCGCCGCGAGCGGCAGGGCCAGCGACAGCAGCGCGAGGAGGACGAGGAAAAATGCGGGCAGGCGTCGGGCGTTGAACATTCAGAGGAATCCTTTCCGGAGATGTGAAGAAGAAGAAACGAGACCGGCCGCGCCAGCGCAGCCAGCCCTTCAGGGCTTCTTCACCCTCAGAAGTTCCCCTCGACGAATGCGGGAAATCCTCAGGCCGAGTCCAGCGCCATGCACAGCGCCTGCAGGTTGGAGACGATCAGCTGCGGCCGCGCCCCATGTTCCCAGGGCCGTTCCTCGCGCACCAGCCAGGCGGCCTGCATGCCCGCGCCCAGCGCGCCCACCACGTCCAGCGCCGCGTCGTCGCCCACATGCAGCACGTGCTCCGGAGGGGCCCCGATCGAAGCGGCGGCGGCGCGGAAGATGGCCGGGTGCGGCTTGGCGCTGCCGAACTCGCGCGCACTGAAGGCAGCGCGGAACCAGCGCCCGACGCCCGCCAGGTGGACGTCGGCGTTGCCGTTGGAAATCGCCACCAGCGGGTAGCGCTCGCTGAGCCACTCGAGTGCGGGCAATGCGTCGTCGTAGAGCGTCACGCGCTGGCGCTCGGCGAAGAAGATGTCGAAGGCCGGATCGGCGAGGGCCGGGTCCTCGTGCGCGCGCTTGAGCGCAGTGCGGATGGACTCGCGGCGCAGCGCGCTGAGGTCGTGGGCCAGATCCGAACGCTCCTTCTCGGTGGCCTCGCGCAGCTCGCGCAGCACACCGGGCGTGATGAGCAGGTTCGCGGTCTTCGGCGCCTCGCGCAGCAGCCATTCGTGCAGCGCGCGCTCGGCGCGCTCGATCGTCGGCCAGATGGGCCAGAGCGTGTCATCGAGATCGAGCGAGATTGCGGCAATGCGCTTCACGTCGAGCGCCTGGGAATCGGGGGTCGCGAGGGCCATGGCCGAGAATAGCGCATGCCTTTTCGCCCCGAAGCTCCCGCAGCCGCCACAGACCCTGAGCGCACCGCCGTGCTCTGGTGCAACCTCGGCTCGCCCGACGAAGCGACCGCGCGCGCGGTGCGCCCCTACCTGGCCGAGTTCCTCGGCGACTCGCGCGTCGTCGAGATTCCAAAGGCGCTCTGGACGCCGATCCTGCAAGGCATCATCCTGCGCACCCGGCCTGCAAAGTCGGCCGCCAAGTACGCGAGCGTCTGGATGCCCGAGGGCGCGCCCCTGAAGGTATGGACCCAGAAGCAGGCCAAGCTGCTGGCCGGTTGGCTGGGCGAGCGCGGCCACCGTGTGACCGTGCGCGAGGCCATGCGCTACGGCCAGCCTTCGATTCCCTCGCAGCTCGATGCCCTCAAGGCCGAAGGTGCGGCGCGGGTGCTGGTGCTGCAGGCCTATCCCCAGTACTCCGGCACCACCACCGCCAGCGTGATCGATGCGGTCAATGCCTGGAGCGCGCGCGTGCGCCGTGTGCCGGAATTCCGCTTCGTCAACGACTTCTACGGCGAGCCGCTCTACATCGAGGCGCTGGCCCGCAGCGTGGAGGACCACTGGAAGCACCATGGCCGGCCCGACCGACTGCTGATGAGCTTCCACGGCATCCCGGAGCGCAACATACGCCTCGGCGACCCGTACCAGGTGCAATGCCTGGCGACCGCGAGACTGCTTGCCGAGCGCCTGAAACTCGCCGACGCGCAGTACCGCGTCACCTTCCAGTCACGCTTTGGCCGCGCGAAGTGGCTGGAGCCCTACACCGAGCCCACGCTGCGCGAGCTGGGTGCATCAGGGGTCGCGCGCGTCGACGTGATGTGCCCGGGCTTCCCCGCCGACTGCCTGGAGACGCTGGAAGAGATCGCGATGGAGGGCCGCGACGCCTTCCTGCAGTCGGGCGGCAAGGAATTCCACTACATCCCCTGCCTCAACGACCGCAGCGACTGGATCACGGCATTGGCCGCCATTGCCGAGCGCCATCTGAGCGGGTGGCCGACCCGCGTTTGAAATCCCGTATGGCTCAGAACGGACCCAGATAGTCCATCTTGCCCAGCGGGACGCCGCTATGCCGCAGCACGTCGTAGGCGGTGGTCACGTGAAAGAAGAAGTTGGGCAGCGCAAACTGCAACAGGTAGCGTTGCGCGGTGAAGTTCAGCTCGTTGCCGCGGGCCTTCATCGTGACGGGCCGGTCTTCGAAGCCGTCGACCAGCGCGCGGTCCACGCTCTGCAGATAGTCGACCGTCTTCGCGACGCGGGCCTGCAGTTCCGGGTAAGTGGTCTCCGTATCGGGAAAGCTCGGCGCCGTCAGGCCGGCGATGCGCGCAATGCCCAGCTTGGAAGCGTCGCTCGCGCTCTGGATCTGCCCCGCCAGCGTGAACATGTCGGGTGCAAGCCGCGCATTCACCAGCACCGCCGGGTCGATGCCCGACTCTTGCGCATGCGCCAGGCCCTTGTCGAGCAGGTGGGATAGTTGCCCGAGTCCGCGAAGGAAGACCGGGACCGAGATGTCGTAGAACGAAAGCGCCATCGATGACTCCGAGTTGATTCGGATCCGATTGTGGCGAGCTTGCGCGCTAGATGCCGGCGCCCCGCACAAAGGCCTCGATGGGGTCGAGATGGGCAGGCACGTTGAGCGCCGGCGCGTGGCCGCATCCCGGCACCTCGATCACCTGCAGGCGCCCTGCCGCGCCGGGGCCGCGGCGCTGCATCTCGCCCAGCGTGTCGGGCAGCACCAGGTCGGAATCGACGCCGCGCAGGCACAGAACAGGCACCTCGATCGCGTCGTAGTGCGGCCACAGCACGTAGTCCTCGGGATGCACGACAAACTGCCGCACCATGGCCGGGTCGTAGTGCGGCGTCACCCGACCGTCGGGCAGGCGCCGGGTCGAGGTCTCGGTGAGCCGCCGCCACTGCGCATCGCTGAGCCAGCCGTAGGGCTTGTACACCGTGCGGAAGAAGGCCTCGAGCTCGGCCACCGTGTCGAAAGCCGGCGGCTGGCCGGCATAGGAGCGGATGCGCTCGACTGCTGCGTTGGCGATCTGCGGCGCGTTGTCGTTGAGCACCAGGCTGGCGATGCGCGCCTTCATGCGAGGCTCGACGAGGCCACCTGCGCAGACCATGCCGATGGCGCCGCCCATCGAGGTGCCGACCCAGTGCACCCGCTCGAGTGCCAGCGCATCGCACAACCCTGCGGCGAGGCGCGCGTAGAAGGCCAGGTGGTATTCGTCGTCGGGCGCCGGGCTCCATTGGCTCAGCCCGCGGCCGAGGGTGTCGGGGCAGATCACGCGAAACCCGCGCGCGGAGAAGTGCCCGGCCAGCTCGTCCATGTCGCGGCAGGTGCGCGCCAGGCCATGCCAGGCGACGACCACGGGACCGCCCTGCTCGCCCCAGTCCATCCAGTGGATCTCGCGGCCGGCGACCTGCAGGTAGTTCGATGTCGGTGCATTCATCGATGGGCCCTTGCTCGTAGACGGCCGACGATGCCGGTCGGAAAGTAATAGACGGAAAGCACGAAGAGCACGCCCAGCCACAGCAGCCAGCGGTCGGGCGACAGCAGCGCCGCCAGCCAGCCAACGCTGCTCACCGCCTCGCTGCCAAGACGCAGCAGGTCCTGCAGATAGCTCTGCGCCACCACGAAAAGCGCGGCGCCGATGGCCGCGCCGTAGATCGTGCCCATGCCGCCGATCACCACGATCAGCAGCACGTCGATCATGATCTCGAAGGACAGCGAGGTGTCCGGCCCGTTGTAGCGCAGCCAGATCGCCAGCATCGCACCGGCCAGCGTCGCGAACAGCGCCGACAGCACCGAGGCAGTGGTGCGGTAGACCACCACCCGGTAGCCGATGGCCTCGGCGCGGAACTCGTTTTCGCGGATCGCCTGCAGCACGCGGCCGAAGGGCGAATTCACGATGCGCAGCAGCGCCAGCACCAGCACCACCGCGGCGACGAAGAGCAGGTAGTAGCACAGCAGTCGGCCGTCGAGCGACACGCCGAGGAAGGGCTCCTCCGCGAACTCGAACGACGGCGAGATCAGCTCCGGCAGCTTGAAGGTCAGGCCGTCCTCGCCGCCGGTGAAGTCCGACAGCTGCGAGGCCAGCGTCTGGAAGGCCGAGGCCACCGCCAGCGTGATCATCGCGAAGAAGATGGCCCGCACGCGCAGCGAAAACAGCCCGATCGCCAGCGACAGCAGCAGCGACACCACGAGCGCTGCGCCCAGTCCCAGCAGCAGCGCGCCCCAGCCCGGCCCCAGCCGTGTCGCCGAGATGGCGATGCCATAGGCGCCGATCCCGAAGAACATGGTGTGGGCAAAGCTCACGATGCCGGTGTAGCCCAGCAGCAGGTCGAAGCTCGCGACCAGCACGATGAACACCAGCACCTTGGCCGCCACGCTCAGCGCCTTGACGCCCGGGAAGATGAAGGGCGCGAAGGCCAGCCCGATCAGCAGCAGCACCAGCAGCACCGCCAGGACGCGGCTGCGCGGCATGTCGTTGGAAAGAAGGCGCTTCAGCATCATGTCGCCGCCCTCACCGGCTGCTTGCCACGGGATACACGCCTTGCGGACGCCACAACAGCACCGCCACCATCAGCGCGATGCTCGCGAACTGCGTCGCGACCGGCAGCAGGAAGCCCGTGTAGTTGGTGAGCAATCCGACCAGCAAGGCGCCGATCAGCGCCCCGGTGGTCGAGCCCAGGCCGCCGATGATGATCACGATGAAGATCAGCACGTTGACCTGCGCACCCATCTGCGGGATCAGGTTCTGCTGGAACAGCCCCCACATCACGCCGCCCAATCCGGCCAGCGCGCTGCCGACCACGAAGACGCCGATGAAGAGCCGCCCGATGCGGTAGCCCAGCGACTCGACCATCTCGCGGTCCTGCACGCCGGCGCGGATGAGCAGGCCGATCTTGGTGCGCGCGAGCGTCCATGCCAGCACCCCGAAGACGACGAGCCCGACCGCCACCGCCAGCAGGCGGTACTTGCTGATCGCCGCATCGCCGACCAGCAGCGAGCCGCGCAGCCCGTCGGGCAGCGGCAGCGGGATCTGCCCTGGTCCCCAGATCACCTTGATCAGCTCCTCGCCGATGATCATGCCGCCCATGGTGATCAGGATCTGCTTGAGGTGCTGGCCATACACCGGCCGCACGATGAAGCGTTCGAACGCCAGTCCGACGGCGCCGGCCACCGCCATGGCGACCAGCATCGCCGGGAACACCGCCACCAGGTTGCGCCAGACCTCCTGCGAGCCGGTCCAGTCGCCCATGCCGCCGAGCACCGTGCTCGCGACGAAGGCACCCAGTGCGATGAACACGCCGTGCCCGAAATTGAGCACGTCCATCAGCCCGAAGACCAGCGTCAGGCCCGAGGCGATGATGAAGATGATCATGCCCATGGCCAGCCCGGCGACGGTGAGCGTGAGCCAGGTGGAGAAGGAGCCGGTCAGCGGCAGCGCGACGAGCGCGAGCACGGGGACCAGCAGCAGCGGCTTCCAGTCGAAGTCGAGTTTCATAGGGCCAGTCCCAGCAGCGACCGCTGCAGTTCCTCGTCGGCCGAGAAGGCCGCCATGCTCCCGCCGTGCACCACGCGGCCGTTGTCCATCACAGCAACCGTGTCCCCCAGTCGCTGCGCGAAATGGAGGTTCTGCTCGACCAGCAGGATCGTCACGCCGCTCTTCTTCAGTGCGCCGAAGGCTTCGATCATGTTGTTGATGATCGCGGGCGCCAGGCCCTTGCTGGGCTCGTCGACGATCAGCAGCTCGCGCGGCTCGACGATGGCGCGCGCCACGGCAAGCATCTGCTTCTGCCCGCCCGAGAGCTTGCCGGCCGGGTGGTTCCAGAATTTCTGCACCGCGGGGAAGAGCTCGAAGATCCACTTCAGACGGGCCTCGTCCATCTGCTCGGCGTTCTTCGCGCCGTGCGCCGCAAGCAGCATGTTCTCCTTGACGGTGAGGTCGGAGAAGATGCCCATGTTCTCGGGCACGTAGGCGATGCCGAGCTCGGCGATCTGCGGCGTGCGCAGCGCGGTGATGTCACGTTCGCCGAAGCGCACGCGGCCTTGCGAGGCGTGCCACAGGCCCATGATGGTCCGCAGCGTGGTGGTCTTGCCGGCACCGTTGCGGCCCAGCAGCATGGTGAGCTGGCCCTTCGGCACGACGAGGTCGACGCCGTGGAGGATGTGGTACGCGCCGATGTGCGTATGAACGCCCTCCAGCGTCAGCAAATTCACGCTCATCGGTCTTGCTCCTTCCCCCCAAGCCCCGTCATGCAGCCTCCTTCGCGACGCCCAGGTACGCCTCCTGCACCACCGGCGAAGCAATCACCTCCGCCGGCTCCCCGTCCGCCACCAGTTGCCCGTTGTGCAGCACGATGATGCGGTCCGCCAGTTCGCGCACCACGTCCATTTTGTGCTCCACCAGCAGGATGGTCTTGCTCCGGTCCTTCTTGAGCGCGCGGATCAGGTCGAGGATGACCGGCGCCTCGGCCGCGTTCATGCCCGCCGTCGGCTCGTCGAACATGAACACCTTGGGTTCCAGCGCCATCAGCAGCGCCACCTCCAGCTTGCGCTGGTCGCCATGCGGCAGGCTCGCAACCGTCGCATGCTCCTTGGCCTTGAGCGCAACGTCGGCCAGGATCCGGTCGGCCCGCTCGGTGAGCGCGCGATGGTCGCTCCAGATGCTCCACAGGTTGAGCCCGCGCCGGTGCGCCCCCTCGCGCGTGGCCTGCACGGCGAGGCGCACGTTCTCGAGCACCGTGAGGTTGGGAAAGAGGTTGGTCAGCTGGAAGGCTCGCCCTAGGCCCGCACGCGTGCGCGCCGAGGCGCCCAGCCCCGAGAGCAACTGCCCGTCTAGCGAGACCGTGCCGGCGCTGGCCTTGAGCTGCCCCGAGATGAGATTGAAGAAGGTGGTCTTGCCGGCACCGTTCGGACCGACGATCGCCGTCAGCGTGCCGGGCGCGAAGGCGCAGCTCACGGCGTTGACCGCGACATGGCCACCAAAGCGGATCGTCAGATCCCTGGTTTCGAGCATGAACTGGAGAAAAGGAGGATGCGGGGGTTCCGGACGCAATGCGTCCTCTGCGTCCGGAATGCGTTTCTTCAGCGCTTGTTCTTGATCGGAATGTCCATCTCCGACGCCTTGATCTCGTGCACCAGTTCCGGCACGCCCCAGGCGAAGGCCGGGTCGGCCTTGATCTTGAAGTGGTACATGCTCTGCAGCGCCTGGTGGTCTTCCTTGCGGAAGGTCATCGGGCCCTTCGGCGTATCGAAGGTCATCCCTTCCATCGTCGAGATGAGCTTGTTGGTGCCGGTGTCGCCGCCCGTCTTCTTGAGCGCCGTCACCACCGCCATGGCCGCGCTGAAGCCGCCGGCGGTGAAGAAGTCCGGAGGCGTCTTGAATTCCTTGTAGTGGGCCGCGACCAGCGCCTCGTTCACCGGGTTCTTCGGGATGCCGAAGTAGTAGTAGGTCGCGCCTTCCATGCCCGGGAACTGCTTGTAGCTGGCCATGGCCGGCAGGATGTTGCCGCCCGTGGCGATCTCGATGCCGTAGCGCTTGAGGTCGAGGTCGGCGATCTTGAAAGGGTTGCCGGCGCCTGCCCACACGATCCAGATCACCTTGCGGCCCGGCTGATCCTTGAGCTTGTCGATGAGACGCTGCGCGCCGGCAGTGAAGTCGGTCGTGTTCTGCGGCAGGTATTCCTCATGGACGATCTTGGCCTTCTTGATCGCCTCCTTGAAGGCCTTCACGCCGTCGCGGCCGAAGGCGTAGTCCTGGGCCAGCGTTGCGATGCTCACGCCCGGCTTGTCGAGCGCGACCGCGTTGCTGATCGCGTCCTGGCTCGAGTTGCGGCCGGTGCGGAAGATGTACTTGTTCCACTTGTCACCGGTGATCGAGTCGGCCACGGCGGGCTCGACCAGCAGGATCTTCTTGTACTCCTCGGCCACCGGCAGCATCGCCAGCGCCACGCCCGAGGAGGTGGGGCCGACCGCCAAGGCGGCCTTGTCATCCGCATAGGCCGCTGCCAGCAGCGACTTGCCGAGATCGGGTTTGCCCTGGTCGTCCTTCTCGATGACGACGATCTTCTTGCCGTTGACGGCCATCGTGCCGCCGGTGGCGTAGTCCAGGCCCATCATGAGGCCGGTCTGCGTCTGCTTGCCATAGGCTTCCAGCGGGCCGGTCTTGCTGTAGATGTGCGCGATGCGGATCTCGTTGGACTGGGCCAGCGCAGGGGTGGTCAGCGCGGTGGCGCCCAGAGCTGCTGAAACGGTGGCGAGGGCGACCAGATGGCGACGGTGCATTCTTTTGTCTCCTGAGGGATGGATGACTGAATATTGCACACTTCGTGCCAACTGCGGCCTCAGCTGCGGCCGGGGACTTTCCCGCAGACTGCGAACGAAAAGACTGAAAGCAGGACACTCCTTTTGCCCGAATTTCAGTCAACTGCACTCTTTTCAGTCAGGGTTTTCCAGGCGTTCATACAAGGTCGCACGCGAGATTTTCAGAAGCCGCGACGCCGCCAGCTTGTTGCCCCCCGTCGCCGCCATCGCAGCGGCAATCGCCTTGCGCTCCAGCTCCGCGACCTGCTCGGCCAGCGGGCGCAGCAGCAGCGCCTTGTCGTCGGCCGCGGCCGTGCCAGGGGCCGGTTGCAATGGATCGGGCGCGGCGATCTTCTCCTGCCCTGTCTCGCGCAGGATCCGCTCCAACTGCGCCGCGTCGATGCGCTGCGAGTCGCTGCGCATGGTGACCTGCTCGAGCACGTTGCGCAGCTCCCGGATGTTGCCTCGCCAATGCTGAGCGGCCAGCAGCGCCAGCGCGTCCGGCATCAGCTCCGGCGGGGCCTCGCCGCTGCGCAGCGCCATGTCTTCCCCCAGCGCTTCGACCAGCGCCGGGATGTCGGCGCGCCGCTCGCGCAGCGGCGGCACGCGCACCGGCAGCACGTTGAGGCGGTAGAACAGGTCCTCGCGGAAGCGCCCTTCGCGCACCAGCGCCGGCAGGTCGCGCGAGGTGGCGGCGATCACGCGCGCGTCGAAGGGCACCAGCTTGTTCGAACCCAGCGGCTCGATTTCGCCCTCCTGCAGGGCGCGCAGCAGCTTGGCCTGAAGCGCCAGCGGCATGTCGCCGATCTCGTCGAGGAAAAGCGTGCCGCCGTCAGCCAGCTTGAACTTGCCCTCGCGCGCCTTGCGGTCCGCACCGGTGTACGCGCCAGGGGCGACACCGAAGAACTCCGCCTCCAGCAGCGTGTCGGGCACCGCCGCGATGTTCACGCTGACGAAGGCGTTGCGGGCCCGGGCCGAGGCGGCATGGATCGCATGCGCCAGCAGTTCCTTGCCGGTGCCGGTCTCCCCCAGCAGCAGCACCGGGCTGGAAGACTGCGCCGCGCGCCGCGCGTGGCGCTTGACCTCCACCGCCGCCGGGCTGGCGCCGATGAAGCTGGCAAAGGTGTACTTGGAGCGCCGCTGCCCATCGGCCGAGTGCTGCCAGATCGGGTTGTTGCGCTGGGTGGCAAGCTCCCGCCGCGCATCGTCCAGGTCGCGCTGCAGCAGCGCGAACTTGCTGATCAGCGGCTGCAGCGTGTCCTCGGGGTGGTCGAAAAGCACGATCCCGATGGCGCCGATCACCGCGCCGGCCGCGCCATCCTCGCGCTCCTCGCGCAGCGGAATACGGCTCACCACGAAGGTGCCGGCCTTGTTGGTCAGCAGGTCGATCAGGATCGGCTCGCCGGTCTCCAGCACGCGCTGCATCAGCGTGTTCGGCACCACTTCCTCCACCGGATGGCCGAGGAACTGGTCGATGGACGAGAAGCCCAGCGCCGGCAGGAAGCGGCGATAGCCCTCGTTGACCCAGACGATGCGGCCGCCGCGGTCGACCAGGAACATGCCCTGGCTGATGCTGGAGAAAAGATGAAACATCGAGCGCGCTGCCAGCGCCAGGATGCCTTCGGCATCGAGCGGCAGTGCGGCGGTAGGCGCGGTGATGGCTGACATGGCGGAATACTAGCTCGCCCCCAGGTTGGCTCACTTCGTGTAGCCGCCCACCCCCTTCCGGGGGCAACACCAGCGGCCCGGCAAAGCCGGTTCCGCGGTGAGCATGTTGCTCCCCCCCAGGTTGGCTCACTTCGTGTAGCCGCCCGCCCCCTACCGGGGGCAACACCAGCGGCCCGGCAAAGCCGGTTCCGCGGTGTTCCCCGAATGTCCATCCAAGCTTCATGCGCCGCGGGTCGCGCGAAGCACTGTGGAGCACCTGCCATGCAAAGTTTTTTTTGATCCGCCGTAGGGGCTTGAATGCCGGCGCGCGCCGTCTTGCTATGCTGCTCGGCTTGCCCGGCCCACGCGGCTGCATCCGGCCAGCGACGCGACCTACCCGGCCGCCAGCCACGCCAAATTTTGCGGAACCTCATGAGGAATTCCCGGCTTCGCGCGCTCTGCTTCGCGCTTCCTTTCACGCTCCCTTTGGCGTTCTCCGCCTGCACGCTCCCGCGTCCGCCAGAGAAGGTCACGGCGCCGACGCCGGTCCAGTGGAGCACTCCCCTGCCGCACGGCGGCTCACTGCCCGTGCTGGCCGACTGGTGGCGCCAGCTCGACGATCCGCTCCTGGTCGAGCTGATCGATGCGGCCCAGGCCGCCAGCCCCAACGTGGCGAGCGCCGCCGCGCGCATTGCCGAGGCACGGGCCTCTCGCGTGGCTGCAGGCGCGGCGCTGGCGCCCAGCCTCAACGCCAATGCGTCGGCAAGCCGCAGCAATTCACCCACCAGCGGCTTCGGCGGACTGAGCGGCACCGGCAGCACGGGTGCCGGTTCGACGAGCACCTCGATCCCCGCGATCACCACGCTCCAGGCCGGCCTGCAGTCCAACTGGGAGCTCGACCTGTTCGGCGGGCTGCGCGCCACCCGCGATGCCAACCAGGCGCGGCTCGACAGCACCGTGGCCCGATGGCACGAGGCGCGGGTCTCGGTGGCGGCCGAGACGGCCAACGCCTATTTCGGCGAACGCGCCTGCCGGCGCCAGCTCGCCGTGGCCACTGACGACACCCGCTCGCGGGCCGAGACCGCGCGCCTCAACGACCTGTCCGCACGCGCCGGCTTCACCGCGCCGGCCGACGCCGCGCTGGCGCGCGCCGGCGCCTCCGATGCATCGGCCAGGCTGACCCAGCAACGCGCCCAGTGCGCCCTGCTCCAGCAAGCGCTGGTTGCGATGACCGGCATCGATGCCCCCACGCTGCAGGCCCGGCTCGACGCCGCGCCCGTCGAGCGCGCGCTGCCGGGGGTGCAGCCTGTCGCCAGCGTGCCCGCCGAGGTGCTGGCCCAGCGGCCCGACGTGTATGCAAGCGAGCTCGGCGTCGCCGCCGCCAGCGCCGAGGCCGGCTCCGCGCTGGCGCAACGTTTCCCGCGCCTGACGCTGCAGGGGTCCATCGGCCGACTGCAGTTCCGCACCAGCGGCTTTCGCGAGACGGTCGACACCTGGAGCATCGGCCCGGTGGCCCTGACCGTGCCGATCTTCGACGGCGGCACGCTGGCTGCCAACGTGGACGCTGCGCGAGCCCGCTACGACGAAGCCGTCGCGCTCTACCGCGGCAGCGTGCGCCAGGCGGTGCGGGAGGTCGAGGAAGCCCTGATCAACCTGCAGAGCACCGACCAGCGCGCGGGCGACGCCGACGCCGCGGTACAGAACTACCAGGCTTCCTTCGACGCCACCAGCGCGCGCTACCAGAGCGGCCTGGCCAGCCTGTTCGAGCTCGAGGACTCGCGACGCACGCTGTTCGCGGCGCAGACCGCGCGCGTCTCGCTGCAGCGCGAACGCGCCGAGGCCTGGGTTGCGCTCTACCGCACCACCGGCGGCGGCTGGTCCCGGCCGGGCACCGAATCGACAAGCACCTCTTCGATCGCCACGTCGGCGAAGTAGCTCCTATGACAAGAATGAAGCGTTCCACCCTCCTCATCATCGTGGCCGTGGGGGTGCTGCTGCTCGCGGCCGCCGCCTTCCTGTGGTCGCGCGGCAAGCCGGCCGAGCACGCAGCCGGCAAGCCGAAAGAAGCCGCCGCCCAGCCGAGGCCCGCGCTCACCGTGACGGTGGCCAGGCCCGAGACCAGCGAACTCACCATCACGCTGGCCGCCAACGGCAACGTCGCCGCGTGGCAGGAGGCCAGCATCGGCTCCGAGTCCACCGGCTTGCGCCTGGCAGAAGTTCGCGTCAACGTCGGCGATGCGGTCAAGAAGGGCCAGGTCCTCGCCACCTTCTCCCAGGAGACCGTGCAAGCCGATGTGGCCCAGGCCCGCGCCTCGCTGGCGGAGGCCAGGGCCACGGCGGCCGATGCAGCCGGCAACGCTGCGCGCGCCCGCACGCTGCAAGCGACCGGCGCACTGAGCCAGCAGCAGATCAACCAGTACCAGACCGCCGAGCAGACCGCGAAGGCGCGCGTCGCGGCGGCCGAAGCCGTGCTGGCCGCGCAGCAGGTGCGCGGCCGCAACACCCAGGTGCTGGCACCCGACGACGGCGTGATCTCGGCGCGCACCGCCACCGTGGGCAGCGTGCTCGGCGCCGGGACCGAGCTGTTCCGGCTGATCCGCCAGGGCCGCCTCGAATGGCGCGCCGAGGTGACCTCCGCCGAACTCAGCCGCGTCACCGTCGGCACCCCCGCCGTGATCACCAGCGCCAGCGGCGCCCAGGTCAGCGGCAAGGTGCGCAGCATCGCGCCGACCGTCGACCCGCAGACGCGCAATGCCCTCGTCTACGTCGACATCCCCGGCGTGCAGCAGGCGAGCGCCGTCAAGGCCGGCATGTTCGCGCGCGGCGAGTTCCAGCTCGGCCGCAGCAGCGCGCTGACCGTTCCGCAAGCGGCCGTGGTGCCGCGCGACGGCTTCAACCACCTGCTCCTGCTCCAACCCGACAACCGCGTCGCCCAGCTCAAGGTCGAGACCGGCCGCCGCGTGGGCGACCGCGTCGAGATCACCACCAAGCTGCCCGACGACGCGCGCATCGTGGTCCAGGGCGCGGGCTTCCTGAACGACGGGGACCTGGTGCGGGTGGTGGATGCGCTGCCGGTGAAGCGAAGTGCACCCTGAGTATTCACCATCCAAAGCGAGCCACTGAATGAACGTCTCCGCCTGGTCCATCCGCAACCCCATCCCCGCGGTGATGCTGTTCGTGCTGCTCACCTTCGCCGGGCTGCTGTCCTTCAACGCGATGAAGGTGCAGAACTTTCCCGACATCGACCTGCCCACGGTGACCGTCTCGGTTTCGCTGCCGGGCGCGGCGCCCTCGCAGCTCGAGAACGACGTGGCGCGCAAGATCGAGAACTCGATCGCCACCGTGCAGGGCCTCAAGCACATCACGACCAAGGTGCAGGACGGCGCGGCCACGATGATCGTCGAGTTCCGCCTCGAGAAGCCGGTCCAGGAAGCGGTCGACGACGTGCGCTCCGCGGTGCAGCGCGTGCGCGCCGACCTGCCGGCCGACGTGCGCGATCCGGTCATCAACAAACTCGACTTCGCGGCACAGCCGGTGCTGGCCTTCACCATCGCTTCCTCCCGCATGGACCCGGAGGCGCTCAGCTGGTTCGTCGACGACACGGTCACCAAGAAGCTGCTGGCCATCAGCGGCGTCGGCGCGGTCAACCGGGTCGGTGGCGTCACGCGCCAGGTCCACGTCGACCTCGACCCTGGCCGCCTGCAGTCGCTCGGAGCCACGGCGGCCGACATCTCGCGCCAGCTGCGACAGGTGCAGACCGAGAGCGCGGGCGGGCGCACCGACCTGGGCGGCAGCGAGCAGCCGGTGCGCACGCTCGCCACCGTGCGCTCCGCCGATGCGCTGCGCGACATGCAGATCCCGCTGTCGGATGGGCGCAGCATCCGGCTCGACCAGGTGGCGCGTGTCTCCGACACCATTGCGGAGCCGCGCGCCGCCGCCCTGCTCGACGGCAAAGCCGTGGTTGGCTTCGAGGTCGCGCGCAGCCGCGGCGCGAGCGAAGTCGAGGTCGGCGCCGCGGTGCAGAAGGCACTGGCCGAGCTGCGCGCGCAGCACCCTGACATCCAGCTCACCGAGGCCTTCAACTTCGTCGAGCCGGTGGAGGAAGAATACGACGGCTCGCTCCACTTGCTCTATGAAGGCGCCCTGCTCGCGGTGATCGTGGTCTGGTTGTTCCTGCGCGACTGGCGCGCCACCTTCGTGTCGGCCGTCGCGCTGCCGATGTCGGCCATCCCCGCCTTCATCGGCATGCACTGGCTGGGCTTCTCGATCAATGTCGTCACGCTGCTGGCGCTGTCGCTGGTCATCGGCATCCTGGTGGACGACGCGATCGTGGAGGTCGAGAACATCGTGCGCCACCTGCGCATGGGCAAGACGCCTTACCAGGCCGCGATGGAAGCCGCCGACGAGATCGGCCTGGCGGTGATCGCCACCACCTTCACGCTGATTGCCGTGTTCCTGCCCACGGCGTTCATGAGCGGCGTGGCCGGCAAGTTCTTCAAGCAGTTCGGCTGGACCGCCTCGCTCGCGGTCTTTGCCTCGCTGGTGGTGGCGCGGATGCTCACGCCGATGATGGCGGCCTACATCCTGAAGCCGCTGGTCGGCGCCGAGAAGGAGCCGCGCTGGCTCAGTTTCTACATGCGCCTGGCCGAGCGCAGCCTGCGCCACCGCTTCACCACCATGGTGCTGGCCACCCTCTTCTTCTTCGGCTCGATCGCCCTGATCCCGCTGCTCAAGACCGGCTTCATCCCGGCCGACGACAACTCGCAGACGCAGGTCTATCTTTCGCTGCCGCCGGGCGCGACGCTGGCGCAGACGCTGGCGATGGCCGAGGAGACCCGGCAGCGCGTGATGGCCGTGGAACACGTGAAGAGCGTCTACACCACGGTGGGCGGCGGCAGTGCGGGCGGCGATCCCTTCGCCAGCTTCGGCACGCCGGAGACGCGCAAGGCGACGCTCACCATCAAGCTGGCCGACCGCGGCGACCGGCCGCGCAAGCAGGGCATCGAGAACAACATCCGCAAGACACTCGAAACCCTGCCCGGCGTGCGCACGACCGTCGGCCTCGGCGGGTCGGGCGAGAAGTACATCCTGGTGCTGACCGGCGAGGACCCGTACGCGCTCTCGACCGCGGCGCGCGCGGTCGAGAAAGACCTGCGCACCGTCCCCGGCCTGGGCAACATCACCTCCACCGCCAGCCTGATCCGGCCGGAGATCGCGGTGCGGCCGGACTTCGCGCGTGCCGCCGACCTGGGCGTGACGAGTTCGGCCATCGCCGAGACCCTGCGGGTGGCCACGCTGGGCGACTACGACCAGGCGCTGCCCAAGCTCAACCTGGCGCAGCGGCAGGTGCCGATCGTCGTCAAGCTGGAGGACTCGGCGCGGCAGGACCTGTCGCTGCTGGAGCGCCTGACGGTGCCTGGCGCGCGCGGCCCGGTGATGCTGAGCCAGGTCGCCGCGCTGACGATGGAAGGTGGGCCGGCCGTCATCGACCGCTACGATCGCTCGCGCAACGTCAACTTCGAGATCGAACTCTCGGGCGTGGGCCTGGGCGACGCCAAGAAGGCGGTCGAAGCCTTGCCCTCGGTGCGCAACCTGCCGCCCGGCGTGCGCGTGGCCGAGGTCGGCGACGCCGAGATGATGAGCGAGCTGTTCGCCAGCTTCGGCCTGGCGATGCTGACCGGCGTGCTGTGCATCTACATCGTGCTGGTGCTGCTGTTCAAGGACTTCCTGCACCCGGTCACCATCCTGTGCGCGCTGCCGCTCGCGCTGGGCGGGGCCTTCATCGGCCTGCTGCTGGGGCAGCAGGCGCTGTCCATGCCCTCGATGATCGGCTTCATCATGCTGATGGGTGTCGCAACCAAGAACTCGATCCTGCTGGTGGAGTACGCGATCGTGGCGCGCCGCGACCACGGAATGACACGCTGGGATGCGCTGCGCGACGCCTGCCACAAGCGGGCGCGGCCGATCATCATGACCACGCTCGCCATGGGCGCGGGCATGGCGCCGATCGCCTTGGGCCTCGGCGCGGCCGATTCCAGCTTTCGCGCGCCGATGGCGATGGCGGTGATCGGCGGACTGATCACCTCCACGGTGCTGAGCCTGCTGGTCGTGCCGGCCGTCTTCACCTACATCGACGACATCGAGCACTGGCTGCATCGCATGGTGGCGCGCATGCGTGGCCGCCAGCCCGACGCGGCAGACGCTCCCGAGGGGCCGCCTCCGCGCACTCGCGAGCAGCCAGCGGCCCGCTGAGGTGTGGTGCGGCAATCCGCGGCACCGCATCGGCCGCGTTCCGGGGCACGCCCTTGGCCTACTCGCCTTCGCTGCGGCCGCGCACAGCATCGGGCGGCGCATCGTGCGACGCTGCCGAAGCCCTGCAATGGAGAACACCGTGAAGCCCTCCCAGTTGCCCCGCACCTTCTTCGTTTGCGCCGGCCTGGCGACCGCTGTCGCCGCGTCGGCCCAGTCCGCCCCCGATGCGCTCCAGCGACGCTACGAGCGCGACATTGCAGCCTGCAACAACGGCACCCTGGCCACGCCGGCGCGCGAAGCCTGCATCCGCGCGGCCGGCACGGCGCTCGACCGCGCGCGCGGCGGTCCACCTTCCGAAGTGCCCCAGCCCTCCGCGGACGGGCGCGCCACGATCGTGGCACCGCCCGGCGCGGCCGCTTCGAGCGGCTCCGACGCCATCACTTCGCGCGACGGCCGCGCCACCATCGTGCAGCCGGCCGGCCAGGCGCCGCAGCGGTAGCTACGCCAGCGACTCCAGCGCCGAGGTCTGGTCCAGATGGACCAGGGCGTCGAACTGCTCGGCGACGCGTGCCTCGAAATAGTGGCTCTGCCGTTCGGTCGCCGGTGCATAGATGACGCCGATGGCGCGCTGAAGCCGCGCGTCGCGCAGGGCCTCGGCAAGCACCTGGTGGTTGCGCAAAATCAAGGCGAAACGCCCGAGTCCTGTCTCGTGCAGCAGCGCCTCGATGCTGCCCGCCAGCGGCGGGTTGATGCGCTTGCGCTCCGCGTCCCCATCCCATGCCGACGCGGCCATGACTTCGCCGGAGGCCGTGGTGAAACCGACATTGAAGCACTGGCCGCCATAGCGCTCGCGCATGAGCTGGCCCACGTTGAGCTCGCCGATGTTCGCCATCTCGGTGGCGCGTGCATCGCCCAGATGCGAGTTGTGGGCCCACACCGCGATGCGCGCAGGCCTGGACCGCCGGGCGCTCAGGTGCGCATCGAGCGCCTCCAGTGTCTGCGCCATGTGCTGGTCCCGCAGGTTCCAGGAAGCCACGCGGCCCTTGAACATGGTGCGGTAGTAGTGCTCGGCGTTGCGCACCAGCCGCGCGTTCTGCTCCGCATGGAAATGCGCGTCGACGCCGGCATGGACCTTCTTCTCGCGCAGCTCCATCAGTTGCGCCACCGCCGCATCCTCGCAGCTGGCGCTCAGGCCGAAGGCGGCAGCGTGTCCATAGGCTTGCGTGTCCTCGGCGAAATGATCGAAGCAGCCATAGCGGGAGCGAGCACGGCGCGCCGCCTCGGGGTCGACCCGGTCGAGGTATTCGAGCACCGACTCGATCGAGGTGTAGAGGCTGTACAGGTCGATGCCGTAGAAGCCGACGCGCTGCTCCGGCGCCCTGCCCTGGTTGAAGGCGCGCAGCCAGTCGACGAACTCGCGCACCGGCGGGTTGCGCCACATCCAGGCCGGAAAGCGCTGGAAATCGCCGAGCGCCTGCAGCGCGCTCGAATCATCGGACAGGCCGCGAACGAATCGATCGACCCGCAGTGCATCGGGCCAGTCGGCTTCGACCGCGACCGCATCGAACGCCTTCTCCTCGATCAGCCGCTTCGTGATGGCAGCGCGCTCGCGGTAGAAATCGTCGGTTCCGTGAGAGGCCTCTCCGAGGAGTACGAAGCGCGCGTCCGCAACGGCGAAGAGCAGCGCGGCATGGCAGTGCGGAGAAGTTCCGAGTGGGCACGCCGCCGCACGGATCGCACGGATCGCACCGTCGTCGTCCTGCCCTTTGCCGCGCATGCCGATCTCCTGTGTCTTCCACCAACGTGGGATCCAAAGGCTAGAACGACGGCTCGGAGGCGATGTCGGACCGCGCTTCGCGCAGCGTAGGAATGCAGCCCGCGATGGGGCTGGGCGGCAGCCGCCCGCCTGGCGTTCAGCGTTGGGCCGGGGCCAGGACGACGCCGCTGTCGTCGTGCGCGCCATCGCCCTGGCGCAACTTCGCGATCAGCTCGTCGAGCGCATTTGCTGCGCCTTCCGCATCCCGGGCCCGCAGGCATTGCACGACCTTGTGCCGCAGCGGGAACGCGTCGGGCCTCGGGCGCACGGGGATCACGTGCGTCATGCGCTCGCGCAAGACGGTGGTCATCGTCTGCGCCATGAGACGCAGCGCTTCGTTGTGGCCGGCCAGCGCAATCGACGAGAAGAAGCGTGCCGTGGCTTCGATGCGCTGCGCCAGCGCATGCTGGCCCTGGTGCTGCTCGATCTCGTTGGCGGCGGCCTCGATCGCGTCGACTTCTGCATCGGACCCCCGCTCACAGGCCAGCCGGAGCAGCGTGCCATAGAGGGAGCGGTACGCCTCGTCGATGTCGGCCGTGCCGAGTCGTCCCTCGAGCACCACCTTGCGCAACGATTCGGCCAGCATCATGTAGGCGCCCTTGTAGAACACCAGCGCATGGTCGGCCGAACCGGTGGCCATGTGCTTCACCTCGCCGATGAAGATCTCGTGGTCCCCGGCCTCGTGGCGCGCGTGCACACGGCACTCGAAGCTGGCGAGGCAGTCGTCGATGAGCGGCGTCCCGAGCGGGCCCGCACGCCAGGCCACGCCTTCGAACTTGTCGACGATCTTGCTCGATGCAAATCGCGCGGACAGCAGGTCCTGGCTCTGGGACAGGATGTTGATGGCGAAGGCATCGGCCTCCACGAACGCACGCAGCAGGCTGCTCGCCTTGCGCAGGCTGAAGAGTACCAAGGGCGGCTCGAGCGAGACCGAACTGAACGAATTGCAGGTCAGCCCCGCGGGTCGTCCGTCGGCGGCGTTGGTCGTGATGACGGCCACCCCGGTCGGAAAGCACCCCAGCAGCTGGCGAAACAGCTTGGGCTCGATGGCATCGATGTGCGGCGTCGAATGGCTCACTGGAGTACCTTCGCCTGCGGCTGCGGTGCTATTCGACTTCGGAACGGCCGTGCGTCTCATGGTGTCGTCGTCCCCTGGCGTTTGAAGAGTTGAACGATGTTGCCCTCGGGGTCGCGCAGCGACAGCACCGCGCCGTGCGACCCCATGTCCCGAGTGCCGAGGACCTCGCCGCCGGCGGCCGCGACACGTTCGATGGTGGCGGCGAAGTCCTCCACCTCGAACACCATGACGACGCCGGAAGTCGCAGGCAGTGCCTCTTCGCGGCAAGCCAGCGCGACGCTGGTGTTGCCCACCCCGTACTGGATCCATCGGTCCTTGTCCCGGAACTTGAGCTGCAGCCCGAGTGCCGATTCGTAGAAGGCATGGAGTTCGGCGGGCCGCTCGGCCACCACGAACACGTTCTGCAGGCGCTTTGGCGATTCCATGGTGCGGCTCACGATGCGTTGTTGTAGACGTTGGCCAGCGAGGCCTTGAGGAATCCGCCATCGACCACGAGGTCCTGTCCGTTGATGTACGTGGACGCATCGCTCGCCAGGAAGCAGACGGCACCGGCGACGTCCGAGGGAACGCCGACGCGGCGCGCCGGAATCCTCGACGTCCGGGTCTTCAGCACGGCCTCGTCGCGGTAGTGCACTTCAGACAGGGGCGTGCGGATCATGCCCGGGCTGACGGAGTTGGCGCGGATTCCGCGCGGGCCCCATTCCACAGCCATCTGATGGGTCAGCGCCCGCATGGCGGCCTTGGTCGGCCCATAGGCACCCACCCGCGTGGACACCTGCGCTGCGATGGATGCGATGTTGATGATGCTGCCCGCCTCCCGGTCGAACATCATCGGCACCAGTGCCTGCGCACACAACAAGGCGCCGCGCAGGTTGACGTGGAAGATGCGGTCCCACAGCGCGATCGGGAAGTCCTCGAGCGGCACGGGCGACGAGGTGATGGCTGCATTGTTCACCAGCACATCGCAACGGCCGAAACGCGAACGCGTCAGCTCGGCCATCGCGGTGATCGAAGCAGGGTCCGCGATGTCGCACTGCACGCTCAGCGAGCCGTCCGCCTCGACAGGCGCGGCCGGATAGCTGATGTCGACCTGCACCACCTGCGCGCCGATGGCGCGAAGTTGTTCGCACATCGCAAGGCCGAGGCCCCCGGAAGCGCCGGTGACCACGGCCACCTTGCCTTGCAGGGCGTGGCTGTCGAAGGGATTGGGAGAGGACATCGCCGGGCGTTCTTCAGGCTGCCACGGCATTCATCGACTCGACTTCCTTGCGGATGGCCGGGATGATCTTCTCGCCCCACAGCTCGATCTGGCGCAGCATGGTCTTCTGGTCGAAATCGCCCAGCTGCGTCTGCAGCGCGATGTGCTTGGGTCGCAGGATGCTGATTTCTTCCAGCATCTTGTCGATCACCTGGTTGACCGAACCCACGGGCAGGTTCTTGCGCAGTTGCTCGAAGCTCGGGTCCGTGGGCGACGGCACTTCCTTGACCATGTAGCCGTCGTCGGATTGCGCGCGGCGGAACTTGAGGCTTTCCGAGATGCGGCGCTGGAAGCGCGCGTTGTCCAGGTAGGCGTCGATCTCCGACTGCTTGTCGGATGCGAATGCGCAGCGCAGGAAGCCGAACTTCACGTCCTCGTCGAGGTCGGCGTTGTTGTCCGCTGCGACCTTGTCCAGGCGCTCGCGCAACGACACGATGGCGTCCGTACCGTTGAGAAGTGCCGTCACGAAAAGGTTGTGGCCTTCGCGCACGCCGCGCCCGAGCGTGACGGGATTGCCCGATGTGATCCACAGCGGCGGCATCGGGTCTTGCACAGGCCGCACGGCGATGGAACTGGGCGGCAGCTTGAGAAACTTGCCGTCGTATTCGACGATCTTCTGGGTCAGGCCCTTGGGGATGATGTCGAGGAACTCGTTGTAGATCGCACCCGAATCCTCGATCTTCACGCCGAAGCGTTCGAACTCGAATTCCTGGTAGCCCGAGCCGATGCCGAGTTCCAGGCGACCGTTCGACACCGTGTCGACGAAGCCCACCTCGGCCAGGAAGCGCGCGGGATGGTACAGCGGAAGAATGCAGACGGCCGAGCCCAGCCGGATGCGCTGGGTCTTGGCCGCCATGTGCGCGATCATCATCAGCGGCGACGGTGAGAGCGAGTAGTTGTTGAAGTGGTGCTCTGCATACCAGGCGGTGTTGAAACCGGCCTGCTCGGCCACCACGGTCTGCTCGATCGAGTTCTGGATGACCTGCTGCGAGCTCTGGTGATAGCCACGCTGCTGCGCCAGGATGAATACGCCGAATTCCATGTTTTCTCCGAGTCGGTTGGGTGGATGTGCGATGAAGAGAATTCTGCGGTCGCGCTCGTCGATCGGGAATATGGAAGGAGCGTGATTCAGTCCTGCAAAAAAGTGCGGGATGCCACCGCACTGATGGACGCCCATCGCCGCGGGCGCAAAAAAAAAGACCGGAGCCTCTGGCCCGGTCTGTCGTTGGCACCGCAAAAGCAGCCAGCCGTCTACTTGTCCTTCAGGTCCGTGGTTTTCGCCAGGCCCTGCCAGATGGCAGCGTCCTTCTTGATCGACGCTGCGAACTGCTGGGCAGAGCGCGCCGGGGGCACGATCATGTTCTGCCCTTCGATCTTCTGCCGCACCTCGTCGGTCTTCTGCAAGCGGTTGATCTCCGCGTTGAGCCGATCGATGATTTCAACAGGCGTGCCTGCCGGCGCGAATACGCCGTACCAGCCGTCGGCTTCGAACTTGTAGCCCTGTTCCGCAAGCGTGGGCAGGTCCTGCGTGGCGGGCCAGCGCTGCGAACCGGTCTGTCCCAGTCCCACCAGCCGGCCGCTGCGCATGTGCTGAAGCGGGGATTGGATATCGGTGAAGCCGACGCTGATGTTGTTGGCGATCAGGTCGGTGACCTCGGTGACGAGCGTCTTGTACGGCGCGTGGGGCATGTCGAGGCCGTAGTGCGCCTTGATGCCTTCCATGGCCAGGTGGCCGGAGGAGCCGGTGCCCCATGAGCCGTAGGCGAGCTTTCCGGGGTTGGCCTTGGCGTAGGCCACCATGTCCTTCAGGTTCTTGAAGCCCATGCTCGGATTCGCAACCAGCAGGATGCCCGCCGCGCCGATCTGCGTGATCGGGACCAGGTCCTTTTCCGCGTCGTAAGGGAGCTTGGGGTGAATCACCGGGTTGATGAGGATGGCCGACGAGGGGGCGAACAACAGCGTGTAGCCGTCACCCGGCGCCTTGGCCACCGCGTCGCACGCGATCAGGCCATTGGCGCCGGCCTTGGGGTCCACCACCACTGGCTGCTTCAGCACTTTCGAAAGCGGCTCGGCGATCAGGCGCGCGAAGGTATCGCCGCCGGCACCGGCCGAGCCGGCGACCACCAGGCGTATCGGTCGGGAGGGCCAGTTGCCCGTGCTGGCAAAGGCGCCGACACCGGCGCCGAGCAGCATGCTGCCGAGCAGGACGGTGCGTCGTTTGATGGGTACTTGGATCATGTAAGAGTCTCCGATTTCTTGGGCGGGTGATAGTGAAGGTCCGCCTCTACGCGGCGAGCGCGCGAGCATCGGGCTGGTTGCGCTCCAGCTCCTTGTTGATGGCGGGAATGATTCTTTCGCCCCAGAGGGCGATCTGCTTGAGCATGGTCTTCTGGTCGAAGTCCCCCAGCTGGGTCTGCAGCGCGATGTGCTTGGGGCGCAGGATGCTGATCTCTTCGAGCATCTTGTCGATGACCTGGTTGACCGAGCCCACGGGCAGGTTCCGGCGCAGCTGCTCCATCGTCGGGTCGGTCTCGGAGGGAACCTCCTTGATCATGTAGCCGTCGTCGGATTGCGAGCGGCGGAACTTCAGGCTTTCCGAGATGCGGCGCTGGAAGCGCGCGTTGTCCAGGTAGGCGTCGATTTCGGCGCTGTTGTCGGACGCGTAGGCGCAGCGCAGGAAGCCGAACTTCACATCGCGGTCGAGGTCCTTGCCGTTGTCGCCGGCTACCTTCACGAGGCGCTGGCGCAGTTCCTGGATGCCTTCGTTGCCCTTGAGCAGCGCGGTCACGAACAGGTTGTGGTTCTCACGCACGCCCCGGCCCAGCGAAACCGGATTGCCAGACGTGATCCACACCGGCGGCATGGGGCTTTGCACGCAGCGCACCGCAATGGAGCTGGGCGGCATCTTGAGGAACTGGCCGTCGTACTCGAAGATCTTCTGGGTCAGGCCCTTGTTCAGGATGTCCAGGAACTCGTTGTAGATCGCGCCCGATTCGGCGATCTTCACGCCGAAGCGGGCGAACTCGAATTCCTGGTAGCCCGAACCCACCCCGAGGTCGAGTCGGCCTCCTGACACCGTGTCCACGAACCCGACCTCGGCCAGGAAACGTGCGGGTTGGTAGAGCGGCAGGATGCAGACGGCTGTGCCCAGGCGAATCCGCTGTGTCTTGCCGGCCATGTGGGCCACCATCATCAGCGGAGACGGGGAAAGCGAATAATTGTTGAAATGGTGCTCCGCATACCAGGCATTGTGGAATCCGGCCTGTTCGGCTGCGATGGTCTGCTGGATCGAATTGTCGATGACCTGCTGCGAAGTCTGGTGATAGCCCCGTTGCTGGGCCAAAATAAATACGCCGAATTCCATATATTCCCCGCAAAATTAGCATCCGCTTTGGCATCAGCAAAGGGCTTCTTAATTCTAGATAGACAAACAGGATCGACTATGGCAAAAACTGCAGATCTGAACTGCGCAAACCGGAGGATTCATGGATAGATTGCGGGCCATGGAGCTGTTTCTATCGATCTCCCAGACGCGGAATTTTTCTGAAACAGCGCGGCGCTTCGGCATATCGGCCACGGGCGTGTCGCGCATGATCACCGACATCGAGGACGAACTGAAGGTCAAGCTCCTGCTGCGCTCGACCCGCCAGGTCGCGCTGACGGAGTCGGGCGAGGAATATGCGCGGCAACTGGAGGGCATCCTGTGGCGCATCAACGAACTGCAGGCCAACATCACGGCCATCAGCTCCGCGCCGCAGGGCTTGCTGCGCGTCCATTCGCGCGTGATGTTCGGCCTGGGCGTGTTGCCGCCGCTGCTCGCTGCGTTCCGCAAGCTCTACCCCGAGATCCACGTCGAACTCACGCTGACCGAGGCCGCCGTGGACCTGCGGCGCAACCAGTTCGACATCGACTTTCGCATTTCGCCGCCGGTGGAGGCCGGCGTGAAGCGCCGCATGCTTTTCCAGAGCGAGCGCCACCTCGCGGCCAGCCCCGCTTACCTGGCCGGGAAGCCCGCCCTGCAGATTCCCGAAAACATCCTGGAGCACGACTGCCTGGCCTACGAGTTGCCCGGCAACGAATACACCTGGATCTTCAAGCAGGAGGAGCGGCTTGCTGAAATCGCCTTCAAGCCTCGCCACGTCAGCAACAACGGCATCGCCTTGCTGGAACTGGCGCGCCTCGGCGAGGGGCTGGTGCTGCTGGATGACTACACGGTGCACAACGACATCCGTGCGGGCCGGCTCGTCAGGGTGCTGACCGACTATCGCATCAGCAACAAGGGCTTCGACGAAGGCATGTACGCGACCATCCTGGACACGCCCATCATCCCGGCCAAGATCCGCCTGTTCCTGGATTTCGTCGCCGAACACGTTGCCGGCCCCGAGTTGCGCTTCGCGGCGCACGGCAAGGCCCCAGGACTCGCATAACCAGGCTCCGAAACCTCCGCGCAGCGGGCGCGGTCTAGAGCGGCATTCGGCATACCGGCCGCGCGAACCCGCGAAAGCCCAGGCCGGTCAGTTTGAGCACGGCTCCGTCCAACGGTCCGGATGCGCTCAGCCGGCCGCTGTCGCTGATGCTGGTGACGAACAGATCGCCCATCTGCGGTCCGCCGAAGCACAGCGCGCTCGGGTGGGCCAGCGGGAGTTCGATCTTGTGGGTGAGCCGTCCCTGGCCGTCGAAGCGCGCGAGCGCCCCGGTGCGCACCAGCGCCGTCCACAGTCCGCCCTCGGTGTCGAAGGCGCAGCCATCGGGCCCGGAGTCAAGGACCTCCGTGCGGACGAAGACCTGCTTGTCTGCCAGCGTTCCGTCTGCCGCGAACGCATACGAATAGATGACCCTCGCAGCGCTGTCGGCCACGTGCAAGCGCCCGTTGGCCGGATTCACGCAAGGTCCGTTGGCAACCCCCAAGCCCTCGTCGAGCTTGTGCAGCTGCAAACGGGTGTCCAGCCGGTACAGGCCGCCCAGCGGTGGCTCGTCGGCCGCGCGAAACACATGCATGGTGCCGACCACGAAGCTGCCATCGGGCAGCGAGATGCCGTCGTTCAACCGCAGATGAGGGCTGCTCGCCTCGATCCGCGCGAGCGAGCGCAGTCGCCCGGTGCGAAGGTTCAACGCGGCGATTTCCTCCTTCAGCGAGAGCACGATGCAATCGAAACCGTCGCCGTTGAATGCAAACGAGCCGAGGGGCGGCGGCGCTTCATGGCGCGCGGTCACCTCGCCGGTGTCGGAATCGAGCGCAAGGATCAGGCCCTGGCGGCAGTCCATCAGCCACAGATGCGCCCCATGCCACAGCGGGCACTCGCCCAATGCCGTTTTCAAATTACCCAAGCGCCGAATTTCCATTTTCAACACGCCTTTATTTGCAACTCGGATATCGATTTAAATATCCGTCACTCGATTGAAAAGTAGGTAAAAACCCGGGCGATCGGGACAAGTTTCTGCGCCCCCTATTCGAGTGCCCGGCGCATGTTAGCAACCCGGCGTCCGGCGGATGCTGGCCGAATGCTTCACTTTCTGCAGAACACTCTCTCGGAATAATCGGAAATGAATTCGACTGTCATTTCTATAATCAATCGAGCAATTCTGCAGCAGCAAGCTGGCTTTAAAGAGGTGGTGTATGAGCGATGAATGGGTTCGTTTGGAAGTGTCAGACGGCGTGGGCCTGGTCACCATGGACCGCAAGCCGGTCAACGCGTTGAGCCGCCAGATGCGCCGCCAGCTGGTGGCCACCTTCGACGCCATTTCCGAACGCGAGGACATCCGCTGTGCGGTGCTCACCGGCGCGGGCGACGTGTTCTGTGCAGGTGCCGACCTGAAGGACCGCCCGAGCGCGGAGATCGCCGGCGACTTTCTCGAGCACAACCGCATCACCCGCGAGACCGGGAACGCCATTCGCGAGTGCGCCAAGCCCGTGATTGCCGCCATCAACGGTGCGGCATTGGGCGCCGGCTTCGGCCTGGCCGCCGCGTGCGACATCCTGTATGCGTCCGAGAACGCGACCGTGGGCATGCCCGAGATCAACGTCGGCCTGGCGGGCGGCGCCTCGATGCTCAAGACCTTGTTCGGCCGCTCCACCCTGCGCCGCATGTTCTTCACGGGCCAGCGCCTGAGCGCGCACGACCTGCTCAAGCGCAACGTCATCGAAGACGTGCTGTCCGAGAAAGACCTGCTGCCGGTGACGATGGCCCTGGCCCGCGAGATCGCCTCCAAGGCACCGCTGGCCATCGCCTATGCCAAGCGCGCAGCCAACATGGTGGACGTGATGCCGCAACGCGATGCCTACCGCTTCGAGCAGGAGTTCACCATGGCGCTGTCGAAGACCGAAGACGCTCGCGAAGCGCGCATGGCTTTCCTCGAAAAGCGCGCTCCGGTTTTCAAGGGACGCTGAACCATGCTGACCCAGGTTCAAGCAGCCCCTGGCGCCGGGCTGGACGCATTCTTCAAGGCCGACGGCGTGGCCGTGATCGGCGCCTCCGACGACATCACGAAGATCGGCGGCCGCCCTGTGCAGCTGCTGCGCAAGTACGGCTACGCGGGCGCCATCTATCCGGTCAATCCCAAGGGCGGCACCATCCAGGGCCTGCAGGCCTACGCGTCGATCCTGGACACGCCCGCGGCGCCGGAGCTGGCCATCGTGGCCGTGCCCGCCGGCGCCACGCTGCAAGCGGTGCGCGACTGTGCCGAGCGCGGCGTGCGCGGCGTGACCGTGCTGTCGACCGGCTTTGCCGAGGCCGGCCCCGAGGGCGCAGCGCTGCAGGCCGAGCTGGTGCGGGTCGCGCGCAACCACGGCATGCGCTTGCTGGGCCCGAACTGCCTGGGTGCCGTCAGCGTCGTGGACAAGCTGGTCGGTTCGTTCTCCATCGCGCTGGAACAAAGCATGCCGCCCGCCGGCCAGGTGGGCATCGTTTCGCAGTCGGGAAACATCGGCAGCTTCACCATGCGCAACATGGCCGATCGCGGCCTGGGCGTGAGCCGCTTCATCGCCACCGGCAACGAAGCCGACGTGGATGTGGCCGATGGCATTGCCGCATTGGCGCACGATCCCGCCACGCGCATCGTCCTGTGCTGCATGGAAACCTGCCGCAACGCGGGGCGCCTGCTGGAGGCGCTCGACATGGCACGCCGCCAGCACAAGCCGGTGATCGTTCTCAAGATCGGCGCGACCGAGCAGGGCCAGGCGGCCGCTGCTTCGCATACCGGCGCGCTGACGGGGTCCGACGCGGTGTTCGATGCCGTCTTCCGCCGCTACGGCGTGTTGCGCGTGCGCTCGTTCGAAGAGCTGCTCGAAGTGGGCCATGCCGTTGCCCTGCTGGGCGCCACGCGGCTGCCCACCACCGACGCCGTGACGCTGGTGGCCGCTTCCGGTGGCTTCGGCATCATGATGGCCGATGCCATGGTGGAAGCCGGCATGAAGTTGCCCCAGCTCGCCGATGCGACCAAGGCCCTGATCCGCGAGGCCGTGCCCACCGCCGGCACCAACAATCCGGTGGATGCATCGGCCCAGATGTCCGCCCGGCCCGACATCCTGCTGAAGATGCTCACCGCCCTGCAGGACGACGAGAACGGCAGCACGCTGGTGCTGCTGCTGGCGCTGTCGCTGTACAACCCGCGGTTGCGCGGCGTGTACCTCGACGCCCTGTCGAAGATTCGCGCCAGCCATCCCGACCGCCTGCTGATCCTGATCAGCCAGGGCCCGGCCGATGCAGTTGCCGAGATCAATGCGCTCGGCATCCCGGTGTTCCCCGGCATTTCGGCGGCAGCCCGGGGCCTGGCAGGCCTGGTCAAGCTCGGCCAGCTCGCCACCTTGCCTGGCGCCCCTGCGTATGGTGGGCCGGTCGACCCGGTCGACCCGGCCGTGTTCCGCAACGAGTTCCATGCCAAGAAGGCCCTGGCGGCTGCCGGCATCAGCGTGCCGCGCGAAGCGGTGGCGACGTCGGCGGACGATGCCGTGCGCAGCGCGCAGGCCACCGGCTACCCCGTGGTTCTCAAGATCGCTTCGGAAGACATCGCCCACAAGACGGAGATCGGCGGCGTGGCGCTGAACCTGCAGGACGACGATGCCGTGCGGGACGCGTACGGCCGCCTGGTTGCCAATGCCGCGAAGCACGCACCGCAGGCGCGGCTGGACGGCGTGCTGGTGGCCCCGATGGTCCGCGGCGGCGTGGAGCTGATCGCCGGGGTGTCGCGCGACCCTGTGTTCGGGCCGGTCGTCATGGTGGGGCTGGGCGGCATCCACGCGGAGATCCTCAAGGATGTCGCCGTGCAGGTGGCGCCCGTCTCCGAAGACGAGGCGCTGCACATGATCCGCGGCCTCAAGATGTTCGCGCTGCTGGACGGTGCCCGTGGCCAGCCGAAGGCCGACGTGGCTGCCGCCGCTCGCACCGTGGCGCGGCTTTCGGAGTTTGCATGCCGCCATGCCGAAGACGTGGCGGAAATCGACATGAACCCCATCCTGGTCAAGCCCGAGGGCGAAGGTGCCCTTGTGCTGGATGCGCTGATGGTCCCGACCTCCCGCAACACCACCGCCCATTGAAGTCCCTCATGCACATGGAAAAGAACCCGGCCATTCCGGCCGCTTCGGCAGGTCCGGCCGTCTACCGCCAGTACGCGCGCCAGTGGCTGCGCGCCAACCTGCCCGAGCACATGCGTGCGGACAGCATCGACTACCGCACGCCGACGCTGGACGAGTGCCGCGACTGGGAAGCGTCCATGTACGACGCAGGCCTGGCGGGCATGACCTGGCCGAAAGCCTATGGCGGCCTCGGCCTGACACTGCGGGAGCACCTGGCCGTCAACAAGGAAGTGGGCGCGCTCGCCATGCCCGAGAGCGTGAGCTCGATCGGCAAGGAGCTGGCGGGGCCGATCATCCAGACCGTCGGAACGGAAGAGCAGAAGCAGATGTTCCTGCCGGCCATTCTCTCGATGCGCAACTATTGGTGCCAGGGCTTCTCCGAGCCCGACGCCGGCTCCGACCTGGCGCGCCTGCGGACCAAGGCCGTGCAGGAGGGCGACACCTGGCGCATCAACGGACAGAAGATCTGGACCAGCGGTGCCGCCAAGGCGCACTACTGCCTGCTCCTCACCCGCACCGGCACGGTCGCCGACAAGCACCGGGGGCTGCTGATGTTCGCCGTGCCCATGGACACGCCCGGCATCCGCGTGGTGCCGATCAAGTCGATCGACGGCAAGGAATCCTTTGCCGAGGTCTTCTTCGACAACGTGGCGGTGCCGGACAGTGCGCGCCTCGGCGCCCCGGACGAGGGCTGGAACGCGGCCATCCGCGTCTTGTCGATCGAGCGCGCCACCAACCGCATGTACCGCGCGTGGCGCTTCGAATGCGAGCTGCGTCAGCTCGTTGCCGCGTGCAAGTCCGACCCGCAACTGTCGAAGTTGCTCGACGACGGCTACTACCAGCGCCGCATCGGCGATGTGGTGGGCGAGATCGACGCACTCAAGGGCCTGGTCGAGCGCACGGTGGACCAGATGATGGCCGGCGACAAGATCGGTGCCCGCGGCTCGCTGACCAAGCTCTTCTGGTCGGAGTGCCACCAGGCCTTCATGGGACTGGCGCTGTCGGTCGTGTCGCACGTCGACCCCCGTTCCAGTGCGCTGGCGCAACGCGCCCGCAAGCACTTCAGCACGGGCTACCTGTACGCCCGCGCCGAGACCATCTATGCCGGCACCACCGAAGTGCAGTTGGACATCATTGCGCAGCGCATCATGAATTTGCCGAAGGACCTCTGAGATGAGCAACCCAGACAACGATCTCAAGCCCGAAGAGTTCGCCCAGGCCGCGGCGGAGGCGATCGCCGATGCGCAGAGCCGCAGCTTCGGCGATGCCGCCCGGGTCCTCGCCAGTGCCGGGCTGTGCGGTGTATGCGCGCTCGAAGACGCGGGCGGCCTTGGATTGGGCATCGAGTTCGCCCTGCCCATTGCGGCCGAAGCAGGCAAGCTGCGCTTGCAGTGGCCGCTTCTCGAAACCATCCTGATCGCCAAGGCGCTGGGAGGCTCTCCGCTCTCTGCGGAACTCGCCGGCGGCACACGCGTCGCTACATGGGCCTTGCAAGGCAGTCTGCAGGACCGCTGGGCGGGACAGGCCCGCTGTGCCAAGGACTGCGACTGGGTGCTGGTGGCCGACGGGCACGGCGCAGCCGCCCTGCTCGACCTGCGCTCCGTCGAAATCCAGGACGACGGCGCACTGGACCCGGAACACCCCCAGTCGTGGCTGGCGCTCGAAGGCGCCAAGGTGCTGGCCGAACTCGACGCCGCCACATTCGCTGCACTGCAGCGCGACTGCCAAGTCCTGATCGCCGGCTTCGTCAACGGCGCCGCCGAAGCCGCACTGGCGACCACGGCGGAGTACATGTCGACCCGCGTGCAGTTCGGACGCCCGCTGTCGGCCAAGCAGGCCGTGCGCCACCTGCTGGCGCGGATGCGCCTGCTGCAGGAAGCCTCCAATGCCGGCATCCAGCGCGTGCTCGGCACGGATGAATACGGCAGCGTGCGCAGTGCCCAGCCGGTGCTGGCCAACGCGCTCGCCAGTGCCGCCTTCGTCCTGGAGAAATCCATCCACCTGCATGGCGGCATGGGCTTCACCTGGGAAGTCCCTTTGCACTATGCGCTGCGCGAAGTACGGAAGTTCGATGCGGCCTTCGGATCGGGCGCGCTGGCCTGCCAGGTCGGCCGGGACTTCATCCGGTCTGTATGAACCAAGGAACACCAATGAACCAGGATCTGCTCGGCCGCGTGGCCCTCATCACCGGCGCAGGCGCCGGTATCGGCCGCGAAACCGCCTTTCAGATGGCCGCGCGCGGCGCCGTCGTCTGCGTGAACGACCTCAAGGAAGACCTGGTGACGCCCGTGGTGGAGGACATCAAGTCCCGCGGCGGGCAGGCCATCGGCATCGCGCTGAACATTGCCAGCCGCGAAGGCATTCGCGAGGCCATCCAGCGCGCATTCGAGCACGGCAAGCGCTTCGACATCCTGGTCAACAACGCGGCCTGGGTGCGCTACCAGGCCATTCCGGAAATCATGCCGGAGACCGTGGACCGCATGCTGGATGTCGGCTTCAAGTCCGTGATCTGGGGCCTGCAGGAGGCCGTGGCAGTGATGGACCCGCAGCGCGGCGGCTCGATCGTCAACGTCGCGTCGGTCGCGGCCCTGCGCTCGGCCGCCAACTCGGTGGTCTATTCCGGCATCAAGGCAGGCGTCCTGGGCATCACCCGCGCCGCGGCCGCGGAACTGGGTGCGCGCAACATCCGCGTCAATGCCGTGTGCCCCTCGGCCGTGCCCACCGAAGGCACGCAGCGAAACCGCAACGCCGAGCGCGATGCCAACCGCATCGCCCGCACGCCGCTGGGCCGGCTGGGCACCGTGGAAGACATCGCGCGCAGCATCTGCTTCCTGGCCAGCGACGACGCGGGCTTCATTACCGCGCAAGCCTTGACGGTGGATGGCGGCATCACGCTGACCAACATCTGATCTCCCTGCCGACCCGCAGATGCAGACAGTTCTGATCACCGGTGCTGCATCCGGCATCGGGCGCGACACCGCACGGCTGTTCGCCGCCGCAGGCTGGCAATGCGTGCTGGTCGACAACAACGAGCGTGCCTTGCACCCGCTGGGGCAAAGCCTGCCCTCCCCGGCTTCGGCCGCGCATGTGCTGCGCACGATCGACCTGACGGACCCCGGGCAAATCGCATCCCTGGGGGAAGGCACGCCCGAGCTCGATGCCATCATCAACAACGCCGGCATGTCCGACACGTCCAATACGCCGCTCGCAGAGCAGAGCCAGGCGCAGATGAACCGTCTGCTCGCGCTCAATCTCGCAGCGCCCGCGGCAGTGGTCGATGCGTGCAGTCATCTGCTCAAGCCGGGCGCGCGCATCGTGAACGTGGCCTCGGGGGCCGGGCTGCATGCCATTCCATGGCGCGGTGCCTACAGCCCGAGCAAGGCAGGGCTCATCGCCCAGACGCTGGCCCTGGCAAAGGCGCGGCCGGACTGGTGCGTGACGGTGCTGGCCCCAGGATTCGTGCGAACCGAGCTGGTGGATGGACTCATCCAGGCCGGTCGACTCAGCCCTGAGCGCGCCGTGGCGAAGATTCCGCTCGGCCGCATGGCTATGCCCGAGGAAATGGCACGGGCCCTCTACTTTCTGGCCAGCACCGGAGCGCAGCCGCTGAGCGGGCGGGTGCTCGCAGTCAACGGCGGCTCTTCCGTCTATGGCGGCAGCCAGCCATTCACGCCGGCCGCGCGGGAGCCACACCCTTTCGATACGCCGTTGCAACTGGAGGTGTGCGGCGGCGACACCGCGCCATGGCAAGCCGTGGCGCAGGCGCCCGCGGCAGGCGCGCACTACGCAGCCTGCCTCGACCTGTCACCGTGGCACGGTGCTCCGGCGCGCCTGTTGCAGACCGTGCATGCCGCCGCGGCACGTTTCGCGGCGCGTCACCCAGCGCAGGCCAGCCTGACCCTGGTGCTGCCTGTCGAAGATGCCACCCGGTGGCAAGACGCCGGCAACGCTGCCGCGACACGCATGCTGGTCTCGACCCTCGCGTGCGAGTGGGGCCCTCGCGCCCTGCGCATCAATGCGCTGGAAGTGCCAGCAGGTGTAGACCCAGCGGCATTGCACCCGCTGCTGCGTTTCGTCTGCGGATCTGCTGCCCAGTACCTCACGGGGCAGACCCTTGCCTGCAGTGCCGCCATACGACAGGAGTCGCGATGAAGAAACCAGATGTCATGACCGACGACGCACGCGCGCAGATCAAGCAGTCCTTCATCGCGGAGCGAGGGTACTGGCGGCCCTGGACCCAAACCATGTTGCAGGCCTGCCCCGCCTTCGTGCAGCAATACGCCCGCTATGCAGGATATCCGGCGCGCACCGGGCCGCTGACGGAGCGCATGGTGGAGCTCATCTATATCGCGCTCGATTCCTCTTCTTCCCATCTTTTCGAGCCCGGCTTGCACACCCACATGAAGCGGGCGCTCGAAGTGGGCGCGACCCAGGCCGATATCTTCGATGTGCTGCACCTCGTTGCCGTGCAGGGCCTCGCCAGCGTGTGCCAGGCGACCGACATCCTCGCCGAGTTGACCGGCTCCAGCGCTGATGCGGTGGTCGACGAAGCACTCCGGGCCCGCGTCGATGGGCTCGGTCCGGCACACGCGCTGGCGCTGAACTCCGTCGCGCGGCTCGACCCCCGCTATGCCGAGGTGCTGCTCGACTTTGTCGAGCAAGGCCGCCCCGGCGGAGGGCTGACCACTGCGGAGCGCAGCCTCGTGCAGTTGGCATTGCATTCGTGCTTTACAGCTTTCAACCCACACGCGATCCGGCAGATGCTCGCCACCGCACTGTCCCAAGGACTGACGGCGGCCGAGCTGCTTCAAGCCATCCAGCTGGGCGCTCATCTGGCGGTTCATGGGACCGCCCTCGGCACCAACGTCCTTCGGGAAGTTCAGTCCAGCGATATCGACAGCGCACACCCTGAACGGTAGCTGAACTCCCCTTGCCAGAACCCTTCGGTTCATTGCAAGCTCTCGTCTGACAGGCCCTCTCGCGAGGTTCCTGCAACGCCTCAGGAGGCCGGGCCAAACCATTTGGTTTCGTCATCCGCCATGGCACTGTGTAGCAGGACACGGATGAGCACATGACGCGCGCGTCGCGTCAGCATTTCAGAATCAAAACTCTCAAAGAGGTGCGCGTGCGTCCAAGACTCTCCGGCTCGGCGCCGCGACCGGTGCCGAGCTACGTCGCTTCCGGCATGGCGGCGCCGAGTACCACCGGCAACGCGCGAGCCGAGGCGGTGCAGCGCCGCTGACGTAATGCCATCGCAGCCGCAAACCCGCGCCCAGGTCTTCAGCCGCCGTATGGAGTTGGGCGTGAAGCTGGTGATCGCGGGCCTGTTCCTGCTGTTCCCCGCGCTGGTGGCGTTCGCCGTGTGGCGGGAGAGTTCGTATCAGGCACTGGGCTCGCCCGTGGCGCAGCCGATCCCGTTCAGCCACAAGCATCATGTGGGGGACGACGGCCTGGACTGCCGCTATTGCCACACCACGGTGGAGACCAGCCGCCATGCCGGGCTGCCCTCGACCCGCATCTGCCTCACCTGCCATTCGCAGCTGTACACCGACGCCAAGGTGCTGGAGCCGTTGCGCGAAAGCGCCCGCACCGGACGACCGATCGCCTGGCGCCGCGTGCACACCCTGCCGGACTTCGTCTATTTTGCGCACAGCGTGCATGTCGCCAAAGGTGTCGCATGCATCGAATGCCACGGCCATGTGGACCAGATGCCGCTGACCTGGCGCGCGCAGCCGCTGCAGATGCAGTGGTGCCTGGCTTGCCACCGCAACCCCGCCCCGCACCTGCGCCCGCGCGACCAGGTGTTCGACATGCGCGGCAACAGCGTGAGCGCGGAGGACGCCGCCAGCATGGCCCGCCTCATGCGACTGGAAAGCCGGCAGCGCATGACCGACTGCTCGACCTGCCACCGGTGAGCCCGACGTGAACGACGACCGCGGCGACCCGCTCACCTTTCATCGCACCGCTCCTGGCGAGATGAGTCGGCGGCGCGCACTGGGCGTGATGGCGGCTTCGCTTGCATTGGCCAACGGCGCCTGCACGCGGCTACCCCACGATCGCATCTACCCCTGGGTCGAGATGCCGGAAGCCCGCGGCAGCGGTGTGCCGGTCTACTACGCCAGTGCCTTCGTGCGCGACGGCTACGCGCTCGGCGTGCGGGTCGGCACCGACGACGGCCGGCCGATCAAGATCGAAGGCAACCCGCTGCATCCATCCAGCCTGGGCGCGACGGACGTGTTCGCGCAGGGCTCCGTGCTGCAGTTGTGGGACCCCGACCGCTCCGCTGCCGTGACGCAGAGGCTGGGCGAAGCCTCCGCGGCCGGGGCGCCCGGGCACAGCGCCATCTCCAGCTGGACCGCCTTCGAAACTGCCTGGCGCGAGCGCGCGCCGCAGTTGCTGGCGCGGCGCGGCGATGGCCTGCGTGTCCTCACGGGGCCCGTCACGTCACCAACGCTGCGCGCGCAGATCGCGGCGCTGCTGCAGCGCTTCCCCGAGGCGCGCTGGCATCAGCACGCCCCTCTGCACGACGCCGCTGCACAGGCCGGTGCTGTCGCCGCATTCGGCCAGAGGGTGCAGCCGGTGCTGCATCTGGACCAGGCGCAGTGCGTGCTGGCGCTGGCCAGCGACCCCTTCAGCGACGGACCGGGCGCGGTACGCCACGCAGCGGATTGGTCGCGTCGACGCGCTGCCACGGCATGGAACGGGACGCCTGCGCGCCTGTTCGCCGTGGAGATCACGCCCGGCTTGTTCGGCGCGCGCGCGGACCACCGGATCGCGCTGCCTCCCGCCGAGATCGATGCGCTGCTGTGGCGCGTGGCCGGTGCGCTCGGCGGCGGCACGGCTCCGACAGCGGTCGACAGCGCCATAGCCAGCTTCGAAGCAGAACTGGTGCGCGCGCTGAGGGCGAGCGGGCCCGCCAGCCTCGTCGCCCCTGGCCCCTGGCTGGCGCCGCAAAGCCACGCGCTGGTGCATGCGATCCACCAGCAGCTCGGCGCCCAGGGCCACACGCTCGAGCTGATCGCGCCGCTCGCATCCGCGCCCGAGGCCGGCACGCTGTTCGAACTCGTGGACGCGATGAACGCCGGTTCGGTCGACACCCTGTTCATCCTGGACGCCAACCCGGTCTACGAATCGCCTGGCGTACTCGAGTTCGCGACGGCACTGGCCAAGGTGCGCTTCAGTGTCCACAGCGGCTTGTACCGCGACGAGACCGCCCGCGCCTGCGCGTGGCACCTCCCGCTGTCGCACGTCTACGAGCAATGGAGCGACGCGTTGGCGCACGACGGCAGCGCCACCCTGATCCAACCGGCGATCACGCCTTTGTACGACAGCCGTTCCTTGCACGAGCTGATCGCGCTGCTTGCGGGCGACGAGGCCCGCGACGGCCACTCGCTGGTGCAGCGGCAGTGGCAGCCGCAAGGCGGCACAGACTTCGCGGGGTTCTGGCAGGCCAGCCTGCAACGCGGTGTGATCGCTGGCAGTGCGCCGCAAGCTCTTCAGCTGCGCGCGGCGCGTCGGCCGGCGGCCGCGCCGATGGCGGCAACGGCTGGCGCGCTCGCCGCAATATTTGCGGCCGACCCGTCGGTGCACGATGGCCGCTTCGCCAACAACGGCTGGCTGCAGGAGCTGCCGCGCCCCTTCACCAAGCTGACCTGGGACAACGCCCTGCTGATCGGCCCGGCCACCGCACGGCGACTGGGCATCGTCACCGGCGACGTGGTGCGCGCCACGCTGGCGCAGCGGCATGTGGACGCCCCGGTCTGGGTGCTGGCCGCCCACGCCGAGGGGGCGGTGACCTTGCCGCTGGGCTATGGGCGGCACGAGGCGGGGCGTGTAGGAAGCGGTGTCGGCTTCGACGCGTTCCGCCTCCACCCGATGGACGGCTCCGCCGGGCCCGTGCAACTCCTGCCGCTGGGCCGCAAGCACGAATTCGCCGTCACCCAGCACGCCATGGAGCAGCATGGGCGCGAGCTCGCGCGCGTGCTCGCGCCCGGCGCTCGCATCTCCGAAGCGGGGTCGGACCCGCCGTCGCTATATCCGAAGGTCCAATATCCCGGGCATGCCTGGGGCATGGCGATCGACCTGGACGCCTGCATCGGCTGCAACGCGTGCACGATCGCCTGCCAGGCCGAGAACAACATCCCGGTGGTGGGCAAGGCCGAGGTGGCCAATGGGCGCGAGATGCATTGGATTCGCGTCGACCGCTACGAAACGCCCGAGGTGGAAGGCAGCATCTTCCAGCCTGTGCCCTGCATGCACTGCGAGAAGGCACCCTGCGAAGTGGTCTGCCCCGTGGGCGCGACGATGCACGACAGCGAGGGCCTGAACGTACAGGTCTACAACCGCTGCATCGGCACGCGCTTTTGCTCGAACAACTGCCCGTACAAGGTGCGGCGCTTCAACTTCCTGCAGTACAGCGACCAGGAGACCGAGTCGCTCAAGGGCCAGCGCAACCCGAACGTGACGGTGCGCCAGCGCGGAGTGATGGAGAAATGCACCTACTGCCTGCAGCGTGTGGCGCGGGCGCGCCAGCATGCGCAGAGCACCGGCGTGCCGCTGGCAGACGGCGACGTGGTGACGGCGTGCCAGGCGGTCTGCCCGACCAGCGCCATCCACTTCGGGGATTTGAACGATCCGGCGAGCGCGATCGCGCGCATCAAACAGTCGCCGCGCAACTACGCCCTGCTGGGCGAGTTGGACACGCAGCCGCGCACCACCTACCTCGCGCGCATCGCGGCTCGCAAGACGCCCTCTTCGGGTTGAGAGGAGATCACATGATCACGGACAAGGCCGAAGTGCCCCGTACCCTGAAGCGCTCCGCGGCAAAAGCGCCGCCGCGCCGCTGGGCCGCCGTGTCCGCCGAAGGGCCCTGACGACGATGAGCACGCCACCCGTTTCGCGCGACATCGGCGTGCTGCACGCCGGATGGGGCTACGCCAGCATCAGCGACAAGATCGCCGACCTGGTGCTCACGCGCCCGGTGCGTTGGCCGTGGCTGCTCGCGTTCTTCGGCACCCTGGCCGGCACGGTGGTGTTCGTCGGTGCCATGGCCTACCTCTTTGTCGAGGGCGTCGGCATCTTCGGCATCAACATTCCCGTGGCCTGGGGCTTCGCCATCGCCAACTGCGTCTGGTGGATCGGCATCGGCCATGCGGGGACGTTCATCTCGGCCGTGCTGCTCCTGCTGCGCCAGCGCTGGCGCACGTCCATCAATCGCTTCGCCGAGGCGATGACGCTCTTCGCGGCCGCGATGGCGGGCCTGTTCCCCATCCTCCACCTGGGGCGGCCCTGGTTCTTCTACTGGATTGCGCCCTACCCCGATCGCATGAACCTCTGGCCCCAATGGCGCAGTCCGCTGGTCTGGGACTTCTTCGCCATCGCCACTTACCTGATCGTCTCGTTCCTGTTCTGGTACATCGGGCTGCTCCCGGACCTGGCCACGCTGCGCGACCGCGCGCACAGCCGCTTCAAGCAACTCACGTTCGGATTGATGGCGCTAGGCTGGCGTGGCGAGGCACGGCACTGGGCAAGGCACGAATCGGCTTACCTGCTGCTGGCCGGCCTGGCGACGCCGCTGGTCGTGTCGGTGCATTCGGTGGTGTCGCTGGACTTCGCGATCGGCAACACGCCGGGCTATCACTCCACCATCTTCCCGCCCTACTTCGTGGCGGGTGCCCTTTACTCCGGGTTCGCCATGGTGCTGACGCTGGCCATTCCGCTGCGCCGCGCCTTCGGCCTGCACGACTTCATCACCAGCGTGCACCTGGACCACGCGGCCAAGGTGCTGCTGGCGACCGGTTCGCTGGTGGCCTACGGTTATGCGTGCGAGACCTTCATGGCCTTCTACAGCGGCGACGAGTTCGAGATCGCCATGACCGTCGACCGCTGGACCGGTGCCTATGCGCCGGTGTACTGGTCGATGATGTTCTGCAACGTGGTCGCCATGCAGATCCTGTGGTGGCGCCGGGCGAGGCGCAACGCGTTGCTGCTGTTCGGCCTCAGCCTGGTCATCAACCTGGGCATGTGGATGGAACGGGTGATGATCGTCGTGCAAAGCCTGCACCATGACTTCCTGCCTTCGTCCTGGGGCCTGTTCATGCCGACGCGGTGGGACTGGATCTTCCTGCTCGGTTCGATCAGCACCTTTGCATGGCTGTTCCTGGTCTTCATCCGGCTGTTGCCGGCGATCTCGATCTCGGAGATGCGCCTGCTGGTGCGCGAGAGCGCGAAGGAGGCCGCATGACGGGCAACTGGGGGCTGATGGCGGAATTCGCCACCGCCGACGAACTGCTGGCCGCCGCACGGCGCGTCCACGCCGTCGGCTACCGGCATGCCGAGGCGTATTCGCCCTTCCCCGTCGAAGGCCTGGCGGAGGCGCTCGGTTTCCAAGGCAGCCGGGTGCCGTTCTTCACGTTCGTGGGAGCGGCTTTGGGCGGCGCCTCCGGCTTTTTCATGCAGTGGTACTCGGCCGTGATCGACTATCCGGTCAACATCGGCGGACGTCCCCTGAACAGCTGGCCGATGTTCGTGCCGGTGACTTTCGAACTGGCCGTGCTGGGCGGCGCGCTGGCCGCCGTCCTTGCGATGCTGATCGGCAGCGGCCTGCCGCGGCTGCGGCATCCGGTGTTCGGCGCACGCGACTTCGAGCTGGCAACGCGCAACCGGTTCTTCCTGTGCCTGCGCAGTGACGACCCGGCCTTCGACGCCGAGCAGGCGCCCCGGCTCCTGGACGGCATGAAGCCGCTGCGCCTGGTGGAGGTGCCGCTGTGACGGCCCGCGCACTCGCTTTCGGCGCCCTGCTGCTGTTCGGCTTGGCAGGCTGTGAGCGGACGATGCGCGACATGTACGAGCAGCCCCGCTACGGCCCTGGCGAGGGCAGCCCGCTCTTTCCCGACGGGCGTGCGGCGCGCCCGCCGCCGCCCGGCAGCGTGGCCAATGCCTCAGGCGATCTCGCCGCCACCAGCAGCGGACGCCATGGGCAAGCTGAAGTGGCACTGCGCGAATCGGCCTACGCCGCGAGCGCGCCGCCGCCCGTCACCCGAACGCTGCTTCAGCGCGGCCAGGAGCGCTACAGCATCTATTGCCTGCCATGCCACAGCCCCGTGGGCGACGGCGACGGGCCGATCGTTCGCCGTGGCTTTCCGCGCCCGCCTTCCTACCACGAGCAGCGCCTGCGCGAGGCACCGGACCGGTACTTCTTCGACGTCATCACGCACGGCCGCGGCATCATGTATTCGTACGCGGACCGCGTCGCGCCCGAAGACCGCTGGGCCATCGTCGCCTACATCCGCGCCTTGCAATTGAGCCAGCATGCGCCGCTGGCAGCCCTGCCGCCCGCCCTGCAGGAGAAGCTTGCCGCCATGCCGGCCGAGCCGCCGGCGAACAAGGAGCCGGCACGATGAGCCGCGGCAACCTTGCCGGCCTGCTCCTGCTCGCCGTGTCGCTGGCTGGCTGGTGGGTCGATGCGCGCGTGCTGCTGGCGAGCTGGCTGGCCGCGTGGTGGTGGTCGCTGGGCCTGGTCCTGGGCTGCTTCGTCAACGCATGGATGCACCGGCTCACAGGCGGGGCCTGGGGCGAGGCACTGCGGTCGGTCGCCCTGCTGCTGGGCCGCCGCATGCCCTGGCTGCTGCTGGCGCTGCTGCCGGTGCTCGCCGGCATGGGGCTGCTCTATCCCTGGGCCGGCGAGCCGCAGCGAGCGTGGCTGGAAGCGTTCTCGAGGCCGGCATTCGTGCGCGCCTGGCTGTCAACGCCGTTCTTCATCGCGCGCGTCGCGGTGTACGCGATCGCCTGGTGGTGGCTCACGCGCGAGGCCTCTCTCGAGCGCAAAGGACGCGCGGCCGCTTCGCTCGCAGTGCACACCGTCCTGAGCTCGCTCGCCGCTGTGGATCTGCTGATGTCACTGCTGCCCGGCTGGTACAGCACCGCATTCGGACTGATCGTGCTGGCCGTGCAGGCGCTGGGCGGCGCAGCCCTGGCCGTGCTGCTCGTGGCCTGGTGCCTGCCGCGGCGGCTCGAGGCGGATGCCGCGCGGCGTCTGCCGCTGTCACGCGACCTGGGCAATCTCCTGTTGATGTGGAGCATGACCTGGGCCTATCTGGCCTTCATGCAGTTCCTCGTCATCTGGGCCGAGAACCTGCCGCGCGAGATCGCCTGGTACGTGCCGCGGCTGCAGACCGGATGGGTCGACGTGGCGATCGCGCTGGTGCTGCTGCAATGGCTGCTGCCATGCGTGGCACTGCTGTTCCGAGCCGTGAAGGACCGGCCGGCGCGCCTGGCGCCGGTGGCCGCGCTGCTGGTCGCCGCTTCGGCCCTGGACGTCGCGTGGACCGTGCTGCCGTCCGTGGCGCCGCACAGCCTGCATGGCTGGTGGCTGCTGCCGCTCACCTTCTGCGGCATGGGCCTGCTGCTGTTCGGCGGGATCCCCGCGCAGTTGCGCGAGCGCGCCGGCGATACGGGCTTCAGGGTGCAGCATGCCGGCGCATGACGTCCACGCGCGCACCATCCTGTGGAGCGGCATGGCCATAGCTCTGGGAGTGGTGCTTGCCGTCACCGCCGTGTTCGTGCTGCTGCGGTTGTGGAACACACCGCCCGGCGCCGATTCCGCGCGCCTGGACTACCACGCCACAGTCCCGCAGCCCCAGCTGCAAAGCGCCCCGCAGCCTGACCTGGCGCGGTACCGCGCGCAGAAACGGCAGATCCTGGAATCCAGCGGCTGGGTCGATCGGGACCACGGTGTCGCGCGCATACCGATCGCAACCGCCATGGACCTCCTGGCGAATCCCCCGACGGCGAGCTCGAGCCGCCCGCAGGTGCAGCCATGAAGCGCCACCTGGTTCTCGCGGTCGCGGCGGCTCTCTGGATCGCCTGCCACACGCAGGCGCAGCCGCTGGTGACACCCGTGCCGCCGTCCGCTTCAATCACGCAGCAGTTGGACGTGGCATTGCCCATGGACATGACACTGGTCGACAGCCGTGGCCGCCGCGTGCACCTGCGCGACTACTTCGGCGATGGCCGAGCCGTGCTGCTGGTGCTGGGCTACTACCGCTGTCCGCAGCTGTGCGGGCTGGTGATGCAAGGCCTGCTGCAAGCGCTTCACGATGCGCAGGTGCCGCGGCGGGAGATGCGTATCCTGCGCGTGAGCATCGACCCGGGGGACACGCCGGCCACGGCCACCGCCAGGCGCGAGCTCGACCTCGCCTACGCGGACTTCCTGCTCGGGGCGCAACCGGCCGATGGTGCACTCGAGCTGGAGGCATTGACTGCACTCGCTGCCGACAGCGCACGGCTGGCGCGCCAGGCCGGCGTCAGCTACACGCCGCTCGCACCGGACCCATCGGACCGTTCGGCGGCGCTCCCCTCACGCTATGCGCACCCCGCCGCGGTGCTGGTGATGACGCCGCAAGGCCGGATCTCGCGCTACTTCATGGGCATCGCGTTCGATGCGTCCGAACTGCGCCTTGCGCTCGCCGAGGCTTCGCGCGGACGAATCGGCGGCCTGAGCGAGCGCCTCGCGCTGCTGTGCGCGCATTTCGATCCGCATTGGGGACGGCACTCGGACGCCGTGATGAACGGCTTGCGCGCGATGGGGATCCTGCTGGCCGGCGCACTCGGGGCATGGTGCTGGCGACGCCGGGGTGCGCCGCCCGGGAGGCGCCCATGAACGGCGACACCGACGCCCGTTTGAGCTCCAACTTCCGGCTGCTCGCCGAAAGCGCCTCCACAGTGGCGCAGGACACCGACCTGCTGTTCGCGGCCATGCTGGTCCTGTGTGGGGTTGTCGCGCTGGGTGTCTGCATCGCAGTGGTGTTCTTCGCCGTGCGTTATCGGCAGGGCGCGCGGGTGACGCGAGGCAATGTCGCGCGCAACCTCGGCCTCGAGCTGGGCTGGACGCTGGTGCCTCTCGCGTTGTTCATCGCCCTGTTCGCATGGGCGGCGCACGGCTTCGTGCGGCTCTACCGCGTGCCGCCGGACGCGCTGCCGGTGTACGTCGTCGCCAAGCAGTGGATGTGGAAGCTGCAGCATCGCAACGGCCGGCGCGAAATCAACGAACTGCATGTGCCCCTGGGGCAGCCGGTGCACCTGCTCATGACCTCGCAGGATGCAATCCACAGCTTCTACGTGCCGGCATTTCGCTTGAAGCAGGACCTGGTGCCGGGCCGCTACACCGGCCTGTGGTTCACCGCCACGCAATTGGGGGAGTTCCGCCTGTTCTGCGCCGAGTACTGCGGCACCGAGCACTCGCAGATGCTGGGACGCATCGTGGTGATGAACCCAGGCGAGTACGCCCGCTGGCTTGGCAGCGGCAACGAACAACCCAGCCTCGCGCAATACGGTTTCGCGCGTTTTCGTCAATTGGGCTGCAGCGGCTGCCATTCGGCGAACTCCACCGTTGCGGCGCCATCGCTGGAGGGGTTGCTCGGGCGCACGGTGCACCTGCAGGACGGCCGCAGCCTGGTCGCCGACGAGAACTATGTGCGCGACTCCATCCTGTTGCCGAAGAAGGACGTGGTCGCCGGCTTCGCGCCGGTGATGCCTTCCTTCGCCGGCCAGGTGAGCGAGGAGGACATCCAGGCGCTGGTGGCGTACCTGCGTTCCACGGCAGTCCCGGCGGGAGCACAGCGATGAGTTACCTCGAAGACGGCATGACGCTGCGGTCGTGGCTCACGACAACCGACCACAAGCGAATCGCCATCCTTTACGCGATCTCGATCACGGCGTTCTTCTTCGTCGGCGGCGCGGCGGCCACGCTGATCCGGCTGGAGCTCGCCACACCGGTCGGCGACCTGGTGTCGCACGACACCTACAACAAGCTGTTCACCGCTCATGGCGTGATCATGGTGTGGCTGTTCCTCATCCCCTCGATCCCGTCGGTGCTCGGCAACTTCCTGATTCCGCTGATGATCGGGGCGCGCGACCTCGCGTTCCCACGCCTGAATCTCCTCAGCTGGTACCTCTATGTGGCGGGCGGGCTGATCATCCTCGTCGCCCTCGTGCTGGGTGGCGTGGACACCGGTTGGACCTTCTACACGCCCTACTCCAGCATGTTCTCCAACAGCTGGGTCGCGGTCACGCTGGTGGGCGTGTTCGTCACGGGCTTCTCCTCCATCCTCACCGGCCTGAACTTCATCGTCACCGTCCACATGCTGCGCATGCCGGGACTCGGCTGGTTCAAGCTGCCGCTGTTCGTCTGGGCGCACTACGCGACGAGTGTGATCCTGGTGCTTGCGACGCCTGTGCTTGCCGTCACGGCCTTGCTGGTGGTCGCGGAGCGGCTGTTCGGGATCGGGGTGTTCGATCCAGCGCACGGTGGCGACCCGCTGCTGTTCCAGCACTTGTTCTGGTTCTATTCGCATCCTGCGGTCTACATCATGGTCCTCCCGGCCATGGGCGTGGTGAGCGAAATCGTGCCGTGTTTCGCGCGCAAGCGCATCTTCGGATACCGCTTCATGGCCTACGCAATCCTCGGCATCGCCAGCATTGGCTTCCTCGTGTGGGGCCACCACATGTTTGTCGCCGGCCAGTCCCTGGCGGCGAGCATGGTGTTCTCGCTGCTGAGTTTCCTGGTGGCGGTTCCATCGGCGATCAAGGTCTTCAACTGGACCGCCACTCTCTACAAGGGCTCGATTCGCTTCGACGCACCGATGCTTTACGCGCTCGGCTTTGTCGGACTCTTCACCATTGGCGGGCTCACCGGCCTGTTCCTCGCGTCGCTGTCGCTGGACGTGCATCTCAGCGACACCTACTTCGTGGTCTCGCATTTCCACTACATCATGGTCGGCGGATCGGTGATGGCGTATTTCGGCGCGCTGCATTTCTGGTGGCCCAAGGCGACCGGGCGCATGTACTCCGATGTCTGGGCGCGCATCGCTGCCGTGCTCATCTTCCTCGGTTTCAACTTCACTTTCTTCCCGCAGTACATCCTCGGTGTGCAGGGAATGCCGCGGCGCTACCACACCTATCCCGCGGAGTTCCAGGTGCTGCACCTGATGTCTTCGGCGGGCGCCGTGGTGCTCGCGCTCGGCTATCTGCTGCCGCTCGTCTACTTCGCCTGGTCGCTGCGCGCAGGGCGCGCCGCCAGCGACAACCCGTTCGACGCGACCGGACTCGAGTGGCAGACAGGGTCGCCGCCACCCACGCACAATTTCGAGCATCCGCCGCAAGTGCCGGCGCGGGTGTACGACTACGACCCCAACCGCGCCGTGGGCGCCGCACCATGAGCCGCCCGGCCGTTCCGAAGGCCAACGGCACCGTGGCTGCAGGCGAAGGTACGCCGGTGTGCCGCACGGCTGCGCACCCATCACCCGCGCCCGAGATCGGGCAGTTGGGCATGTGGATCTTCATCGGCACCGAGTTGCTGTTCTTCGGCGGCCTGCTGTTCGCCTATCTGTACGGGCGCACGCACTGGCCGCAGGGCTTCGGCGCGGCCAGCAGCCACACCGACGTGGTGCTGGGAACGATCAACACGGGCTTGCTGCTGACCAGCAGCGCCGTAGTCGCCTTCGCGCTCGCTTGCACCGAACACATCGCACACCGCCGCTGGACGGCGCGCTTGCTGTGCCTCACCGCCGCGCTCGGGCTGGTGTTCCTGGCGATCAAGGGCATCGAGTACCGCAAGGAGTGGCACGAGCACCTGTTCCCGGGCCGCGGGTTCGCGTTGGCCGACATCGGCGGCGCCGAGCTGTTCTTCTGGCTGTATTTCGTCATGACGGGCCTGCACGCGCTGCACCTCGTGATCGGCATTGCGGGCGTGGCGGCGCTGGCCTGGGGCGCCGGCCGCGGGCGGCCCTGGGCCGCCGCGCGGCACATCGAGCCGATGGCCCTGTACTGGCACTTCGTCGATGTGATCTGGGTCTTTCTCTACCCCATCCTCTACCTTGTGGAGCGGCACGCATGAACGAAACCGAATTCAAGCGCCATTCCCGCCGCCTGCTGTTCGCATGGATTGCGCTGGTTGCGCTGATGCTCACGAGCCTCGGCAGCGCCTATGTCCCGCTGGGCATTGGGAATGCGTTCGCGGGTCTGGCCATCGCGATCGCCAAGTCAGCCATCATCGCCGTGCTCTTCATGCGGCTCGCGCGCGCCTCGACCATGGTGCGCATCACCGCAGCCACTGCGTTGGCGACCTGGCTGCTGCTGATCGGCCTGAGCAGCGTCGACTACGCGACGCGGCCGCACGACCCCGCGGAGATGCAACCCGCCTCGTCATGGGCATGGTGACGGCGGGATGCGGCGGGATGCTGCGCGACATCGTCTGCAACGAGATCCCGCGCGCGTTCAGCGATCACCGGCCCGATGCTGACAGGCTGGAAGCTGCCGGCTTGCGGTCCGAGTCGCAAGAATTGTCGAATAGCGCCTACGCACCGCGAACCTCTTCCACCATCCGTACGAGGCGCAGCGCGTCGGTGAGCACCAGCGCTCGGCCGTCCTTGGCCAGCAGGCCGTCGCGCCGCAGGGCGTTGAGCTCGCGCGTGACCTGCTCGCGGTTGGTGCTGATCTGGCTGGCCAGCTCGGCATGGGTGGGCGCCGGCTCCAGCCGGGCGCGGTTGCCATTGATGCCCGCCGCCTGCGCCAGGCGCAGCAGCTCGGCGTGGACACGGTTCTGTACGCCGAGCGTGCTGAGATCGATCACGCGCTCGGACAGCTGGCGAACCAGCGCGGTGAGGCTGCGCATGACGCGCTCGGCGACCACCGGCTCGTCGCGCAGCAGCGCGAGGAAGGCGCCGCGATCGAGGCTGGCAACCACGCTGGGCGTCAGCGTCACCACGTCGGCCGAGCGCGGCTGGCCGTCGATGGCGGCGATGTCGCCGAAATGTTCGCCCTCCAGAGAGTCGCGGAAGGTCACCTGTCGCCCGTTGGCCGCATAGATCGTCACCCGCAGCCGGCCGGACACCAGGAAGAAGACATCGCTCTTGCGCTCTGAGCGCAGCAGCAGCGGCTTGCCCACCGGCAGGCTTTGCCAGAGGCAGCGAGCGGCGAGTTGCTTCAGCCGCTCGGGCGACAGGCCCTGAAGCAGCACGATGTGCTGCAGGCCCAGGCTGGAGCGGTCAGTCGGCATGGCACGAACTCCGCGACGGCGTCTTTGCAAAACCTGTGCGCTAACGCACAGCCCTCGGGACGGCGGCCCATCAAAGTAAGGACCGTGATGGATGCGATTTCCGCACCCACACACCCGCAGAGGAGATTTCATCATGAATACAAAAGTTCTTGCTTTTTTTGCTGTCACATGCGCCGGTATCGTGTCTGCGCAAACGGTTCCTCCAGAACAATGGGTCGGCGCGCCGATCCCTTCGGCCAGCACCCTGAGCCGTTCGGCCGTGATGGCCGACTACATCGCCACGGCACCTGGCGAAGCGAGTACGCCGCAGGAATTCCGCGTGGGGCCGCCTGACGCGCAGCCTGGCGGACTGAGCCGCGCCGAGGCGGTCGCCGACCTGAACTTGTGGCTGCGCTCCGGGCTGGGCCAGAGCGCCTATCGCGACGACTTCGATCCCGCGCGCGGGCACTACCGCACCCAGTTGGCGATGTACCAGCGGCTGCGCCATGGACCGGAGTTCACGGCGGAAGTCGCGCGCATCCAAGGCGCGGGCAGGTTCGCCACCATCGCGCAAGGCGCGGCGACCCCGGCCGACGAGTAAAGCGAGCGCCGCGCCGCCGGCTTCTCAGCGGCCGGCGGCGCGAAGCTGCTTGCGATCGCTCATGTACTTGGCCGCCCGCGGCAGCACCAGCACCGCCAGTACGACCACAATCAGCGCCAGCGACATCGGCCGCTGGAAGAACACCACCGCACTGCCCTCGCCGATCGACATTGCGTTGCGCAGCTGCGCCTCGGCCAGCGGGCCGAGGATCATGCCGACCACCACCGGCGCGGTCGGGAAGTCGAAGCGGCGCATCACCACGCCCAACAGGCCGATCACGTAGAGCAGCACCAGGTCGAAAGAGCTCTGGCGCATGCCGTAGGCGCCGACGGTCGCGAAGATCAGGATGCCCGCGTAGAGCTGCGGCTTCGGAATCTTGAGCAGCTTGACCCACAATCCCACCATTGGCAGGTTCAGCACGAGCAGCATGACGTTGCCGATGTAGAGCGAAGCGATCAGCGCCCAGACCAGCGCAGCGGAGGTGGTGAAGAGCTGCGGCCCGGGCTGGATGCCGTAGTTCTGGAACGCACCCAGCAAGATCGCGGTGGTGTTGGAGGTCGGGATGCCGAGCGTGAGCAGCGGGATCAGCGCCGCGGTGACGGTGGCGTTGTTGGCGGCCTCGGGGCCGGCAACACCTTCGATCGCACCCTTGGTGCCGAACTCGGCTTTGTCCTGAGGGTCCTTCACCAGCTTCTTTTCGGCGGCGTAGCTCAGGAAGGTCGGGATCTCGGTGCCGCCCGCCGGAATGCAGCCGAAGGGCGTGCCGATCGCGGTGCCGCGCAACCAGGCCGGAATGGAGCGCTTCCAGTCGCGAGCCGTCATGTGCACGCGGCTGAGCTTGTTTTGCGTTTCGACGGTACGTCCTTCGTAGAGGACCGCGTAAAGCACCTCCGCCACCGCGAACAGGCCCACCGCAACGAGCACGATCTCGATTCCATCCAGCAACTCGGGGATGCCGCCGGTGTAGCGGCCCTGCCCGGAAATCTGGTCGAGGCCGATGCAGCCCGCGGCGAGCCCGATGAACAGGGCGGTAAGCCCGCGCAGCGTGCTCTTGCCCAGCACCGCGCTCACGGTGGTGAAGGCCAGCACCATCAGGAGGAAGTACTCCGGCGGCCCGAGCTTGACGGCGAAATCGGCCACATAAGGGGCGAACAATGTGACGATGACGGTGGCAATGGTCCCCGCGAAGAAGGAGCCGATCGCAGCGGTAGCGAGCGCAGCCCCGGCCCTCCCGCTCTTGGCCATCTTGTTGCCTTCCATCGCCGTCACCATGCTGGCGGTCTCGCCGGGTGTGTTCAGCAGGATGGAAGTGGTCGAGCCGCCATACATGGCGCCGTAGTAGATGCCAGAGAAGAAGATCATGGAGGCCGTGATGTCCACCTTGCCGGTGATCGGCAGCAGCATCGCAACCGCAACCGCGGGACCGATGCCGGGCAGCACGCCGACCGCCGTGCCGAGGGCGCAGCCCACCAGGCACCAGAGCAGGTTCGCAGGCGTGATCGCGGCCGCGAAGCCCTGCATCAATGCGTTGAAAATGTCCATGTCAGATCCAGCCCGTCGCGGTCAGGCCTGGCAGGTTGATGGCCAGGAATTTGGTGAACATCCAGTAGACCGGCGCCGCGATCAGCACGCCTGTGACGATGTCGATGAGCCACGTGCGCGGCGAATTGACGCCAGCCAGTCCCTTCGAGCGCCGCAGCCCCTGCACCGCAAGCAGGTAGCACAGCGTGCAGCTCAGGATGAACCCGATCGTGGTGATCAGCGCTGCATTGAGCAACAGGCCTGCAGAGACCCAGGCGAGACCGCTCCAGTAAGCGGGTCCGTCGTCGGACGCCTCCATGTCGCGAAATCCGCCGGTGCGCGACTCCCAGATGATCCAGGCGCCGCAGAGGGTGAGCGCCCCCGACACCAGCCAGGGCAGGAAGTTGGGGCCGACGCCGCCATAGCCTGCTTCGGATGAAATGCCGATCGCGCCGTAGGCCAGGGCCAGCCCGACGAGGAGAACGCCGGCGCCGACCAGGGTTTGCGGCCAGAGCGCTGCGGGCGATAAATCGTGTTCGAGCGGCACATGCCCACTCGAGGTGGGGTCGATGTTGGACATTGTTCTGGACCTCGCGTGTGATCGAAGGAAAGCGGGAGGGCGGCCCGCGCCGCAGCCTCCGCACGCGCGCTGGAGCGCGTCAGACCATGCCGGACTTGTGCATGGTCGCGCGCAGGCTCGCAAACTCCTCGTCCACGAACTTGGCGAAGGTGTCCCCCGACATCAAGGCCGGGGTCCAGTCGTTCTTCTTCATCGCTTCGTTCCATGCGGGGGTCTTGACTGCGGCAAGCACCAGGTCCGTCAGCGCCTTGCGCTGCTCGGGGGTGATGCCCGGGGCGCCGTAGACGCCGCGCCAATTGCCGATCTCGACGTCGATGCCCTGCTCCTTGAGGGTGGGCACGGCGATTCCGGGCAACCTCTGCGCCGAGGTAACGGCAATCGCGCGCATCTTGCCGTCGGCGATGTACGGAGCAAACTCGCTGTAGCCACTGCCGCCCACAGTGACGTTGCCTCCGAGGATGGCAGCGGTGGCCTCGCCGCCGCCGCGGAAGGCCACGTAGTTGATCTTGGACGGATCGGCGCCGACCTTCTGCGCGATCATGGCCGCGGCAATGTGCTCGGTGGAGCCGCGCGAGCCGCCGCCCCATTTGACGCTGCCGGGGTCTTTCTTGAGCTGCTCCACCACGTCCTTCATGGTCTTCAGTGGCGAGTTCGCCGGCAGCACGAACACGTTGTACTCGCTGGTAAGCCGCGCCAGCGGCGTGGCCTGCGACAGATTCACCGGCGGCTTGCCGGTGATGATGCCGCCCAGCATCACGGCCCCCATCACCATCAGTGCGTTCGGGTCGCCCTTGGAACCGTTGACGAACTGTGCCAGGCCCAGAGCGCCGGCGGCCCCGCCCTTGTTGTCGTAGGTGACGGTATCGGCCAGCTTGGCGTCCGTCATGGCCTTGCCCAGTGCACGGCCCGTGGTGTCCCACCCGCCACCCGGGTTCGCCGGGATCATCATCTTGATGTTGGGCGCCGCCCAGGCCGACAGCGGCAGGGCTCCGGTAGCGGCCAGCGCGGCCATGGACTTCAGGAAGGTATCTCGACGCATGCATGTCTCCTTGGAGGATCTGAAAAGCGGAACGCCGCTATGATGCGCGCCCCTGCTGTCAGTTGGCTGTCCTGCACACTGGGGTAAACACCGAAATACCGGCCATGAAGCTGCTGTTAGTCGAAGACGACCCCTCGATGCAAACCACCCTGCAGCGCACGCTGGGCCGCCGGATGATCGACGTGCGCGTGTGCGGCGACGGCGCGCAGGCGTTGGCGCAGTGGCGCGCGCTCGAGCCCGACGTCGTCGCGCTCGACCTGAGCCTGCCCAACCTCGACGGCCTGCAGGTGCTGGCGCAGGCGCGCGCCCAGGGCCTGCGCACGCCGGTGCTGCTGCTGACCGCACGTGGCACCGTGGGCGATCGGGTGGTCGGCCTCAACACCGGCGCCGACGACTATCTGCCCAAGCCGTTCGACCTTGACGAACTCGAGGCACGCATCCGCGCTTTGCATCGCCGCCACCAGAGCGCCGGGTCCGACGCCCCGCACAATCCGCAGCAGGTCGGCGGCCTGCGCTACGAGCCCGACAGCGGCGCCATTTATCACCGCGCCGAGGTGCTGGAGCTGACGCCGCGCGAGCTCGCCCTGCTCAAGGCGCTGATGGTGAAGCCGGGCCATGCAGTGGCCAAGGAGCGCCTCTTCGAGCTGGTCTTCCCCGGCGAGACCGAGGTGCAGTACGAGGCGGTCGAGGTGGTGGTGTATCGGCTGCGCAAAAAACTCGCCGGTACCGGCGCCGCGTTGATGACCTTGCGCGGCCTGGGCTACCTGCTGCGCGAAGAACCGTGATGCGCGCCGCCTCGCTGCGCGCCCGGCTGCTTATCGGCATCCTGGTGCCAGTCGCGCTCTTCATCGTGATCAACAGCGTGAGCCTCTACCGCCAGAGCCTCGCGGCCGCGACCACTGCCTACGACCGCACCCTGCTCGCGTCGGCCAAGACCATTGGCGAGCAGCTCGACGTCGAGGGCTACGACGAGCACGCGTCGCTGCGCGCCATCGTTCCCTACTCTGCGCTGGAAGCTTTCGAAGCCGACAACCAGAGCAAGATCTTCTACCGGGTCTCTACGCTTGGGGGCGAGATGATTTCCGGCTTTGCCGACCTTCCATTCTGGACAGGCAAGCTGCCGACCCGACCGCCCTACGCGGCGCTGGTGGACTTCTACGACGAACGCTTTCGCGGACAGCCGGTGCGAATGGCGGTGCTCCTCCAGCCGGTGGCCAGCGCTCGCGGGCGGGGGATGGCCGTGGTGCAGGTGGCCGAGACGCTGGAGCTGCGCGAAACGCTGGTCCGCAAGCTGCTGGTCGACATGCTCTGGCGGCAGCTGGTACTTCTCGCCGTGATTGCCGGCGTGACCGTTTTCGTGGTGCAGCGCGCGACCCGGCCGGTGCGCCACCTGGGCGAGCTCATCGAAGCGCGCGCGCCCGACGATTTCTCGCCCATCGATGCGCCCGACACGCCACGCGAGCTGCGTCCGCTGGTCGATGCCACCACGCAGGTCATGGGTCGGCTACAGCGCGTGCTCGACCACCAGAAGCGCTTCGTACGCGACACCGCGCATCAGCTGCGCACGCCGCTGGCGGTGCTCAAGGCCCAGGTGCAGTCGGCGCGCCGCGGCGACGCGCCGACCGGCCAGTCACTGGCCGAGATCAGCGACACCGTGGAGCGCGCCACCACGCTGGCCAACCAGATGCTGTCGCTGGCCAAAGTCGAGCAGTTGCGCCAGCAGCCGGACTCGCAAGTCCTGGACCTCGGTGAGGCGGTCCGTCAGATCGCGCTCGACCTCTCCCCGCTGATGGCCGACAAGGCGCTGGACGTGGAGCTTTCGGGCGGCTCCGTACCGGTGCTCGTGCGCGCGCATCGCTGGATGCTGCAGGAGCTGGCGCGCAACCTGCTGCACAACGCCATCAAGCACAACCCACGCGGCGCTGCCCTGGGGGTCCGCGTGGGAGCCGAGAACGGAAGAGCCGTCTTCGTCGTGAGCGACCAGGGCGCCGGCATTCCCGACGAATTGCGGCAACGCCTCTTCTCGCCTTTCGCCGCGGGCGACGTTGCCAGCGGTTCGGGGCTGGGCCTGGCCATCTGCCGCGAAATCGTGCTTGCGCTGGGCGGAAGCATCGCCCTCGACAACCGGGAAATCGGCGGACAGCGTATCGGGCTCGATGCCGTAGTGCAGCTGCCGCTGGCGCGCGACAATCGCTGAAATTCCACTCAGACGGAGACATGGACCGCCTGCGCATCGACAAATGGCTCTGGGCCGCACGCTTCTTCAAGACGCGTACCCTTGCCGCCGACGAAATCGGCAAGAACCGCGTGCAGATCAACGGAGAGGTCGCGAAGGCCTCGCGCGAGGTGAAGGCAGGCGACCTGGTCGCGCTGCGGGTCGGCGGTGGGCTGGACCGCATCGTGCGGGTGCGGGGCCTGAGCGGGCAGCGCGGACCGGCGCCGGTGGCACAGCAGCTCTATGAAGAGACGCCCGAGAGCCTGGCCGCACAGGCAGCCGCGCGCGAGCAGCGGCGCATCGGCAGCGAGCCGGCACTCAGCATCGTGCAGGGGCGGCCGACCAAGCGCGATCGGCGCGATCTCGACCAGGCTCGGCACGTCGATTGGGACACCCGCTGGAGTGCGTCGCTGGACACGGACGAAGACTGAACATCGCGTACCCTCGGGCCATTGCCAACAACGAGGGCGCACGGCGATGGCCAGTTTCAAGAAGTACCGCGTCACCACAAGCGAAAAGTTCAAACTCGCGAGCATCGACCCCGCCGACACCCCTTTTTTAAAGGGCGACGAGGAAGGCCAGCGGGAACGGCTCGAACAGCTGGCCGGCGAACTCGACGAGCTGCAGAACCTGCTTCATGCCGAGGGCCGCCGCAAGCTGCTGCTGGTGCTCCAGGGCATGGACACCAGCGGCAAGGACGGCACCATTCGCTGGGTGTTTTCCCGCACCTCCCCGCTGGGCGTGCGCGTGACCGCCTACAAGGCTCCGAGCGAGGACGAGCGTGCCCGCGACTACCTATGGCGTTGCCATGCCAACGTGCCGCGCGCCGGCGAGATCATGGTGTGGAACCGCAGCCACTACGAAGACGTGCTGGTGCCCTGGGTCGAAGGCTGGATCGACAAGCAGGAGCTGAGCCGCCGCTACGCGCAGATTCGGGACTTCGAGCGCCTGCTCGTCGAGACGGGCACGGTGGTCGTCAAGTGCATGCTGCACATCAGCAAGGCGACGCAGCGCGAGCGCCTGCAGGAACGGATCGACGACCCGGGGAAACGCTGGAAGTTCCGGCTCGACGACCTGGAAGTGCGCAACAAGTGGGACGCCTACCAGCGCGCCTACGAGCAGGCGCTGCGCGGCACCTCCAGCAGCTACGCGCCCTGGAATGTGATTCCAGCCGACAGCAAGCTTCATCGAAACTTGATGATTGCCGAACTGCTGGTCAAGACCCTGCGCAACATGGAGCTTGCCCTGCCGCCCGCCGACCCTTCCCTGGACGGGCTTCATGTCAAGTAGGACGGCGCCGCGTTTTCGCCTCCGGTTCTCCTCCGAAAGGCGTATTGAGGTGCCAGGAGGCCAGTGAGACACTGCCCTGGCTGCTCGCCCGAGCTGTTGCCTACGCGAAGGACCAAACAATGGACGTGTTGACCTATTCAGACCTGATGACCGGGCTTCTTTCGGTGCTCGGCAGCGGCATCCTTTTCCTGTCGGTCGCCAACTGGACTCCGAAGCCGCTTCGAGAGGAGATCGCTCGAAGAGTCGAGCACTCGATTACGCTGCTCGACACCTTCGAGGAACCACGCAACCGCTGAGCTGGCCTCGCGGGCTCTGCTCAGACCGCAGCCAGTTCCCGGTTGATGTCCCGCGCCGTCTTCAACAATTGCGGCACAAGGCGGCGCAGCACCTCCGCCATCGACCAGCGCGGCGAAGGCACTGCGATGTTGACCGCACCGAGCGGCTCCCCGGCGCGATTGATCAGCGCCGCCGCGATCGAGACTTCTCCGACGAAGACCTCCTGGTCGTTCAACGCATAGCCCAGCTCGCGCGCCTTTGCCAACGCCTCGCTCAAGCCCCGCAGGTCGGTGACGGTGCGCTTTGTCATCGGCTTTCGCTTGAGGGCCGCCAGCATCGCCATCGCCTCGGTTTCATCGAGCTTCGAAAGGATCGCGCGGCCGGCCGCGCTGCAGTAAACCGGCAACCGCGAGCCCACGTGCAGGTCGACGCTTACCGCGTGCAAACTGGGAAAGCGTGCAACGTAAACGATCTCCGGTCCCTCCAATTCAGCCAGGTTGACCGTTTCTCCGATCTTGCGATTCAGCGCCTCCAGGTGCGGGCTCGCCTTCTCGCGCAGCCGGTGGGTCGCCAACAGCGTGTGGCCAAACCGCAGCATGCGGCCCGACAGCGTAAAAGCCCGCGTGACCGGATGCTGGCGGAGGTAACCCAGCGCGTGGAGCGTGTGCGTGACCCGCTGCACCGCGCTGCGGTCCAGCACCGCCAGAACGGCCAGCTCGGTCAGGGCAACCGGGCGCCCTGCAGCGCTGAGCGCCTCCAATACCTGGAAGCACTTGGCGACGGAAACCATGAACAGCGGGCTGTCGCGCGCCGAGTCTGTCTGGCGTGTTTTGCGCGCGAGGGCCGCTGCGGCGGGTCTGGCACGGGGCATGGCGGCCTTGAAGAGCTGGAGCACCATTATTGCATTGCAATATGGCGTATTGATAAACGATACAAGACGTCATAGAGTCAAGTCCTTGTCGCTCACCGTCCACCTTGCGTCCGACAGGCCCATGATGCCGCGCCTCACTCTTCCAATCGCCCTGTTCTCGACGCCAGACCTCCCAGGCCCTGCGCGTGCGCAGCAAGCCGCTCATCCGTCGCAGCCCACCGGCCGGGACAAACGCCGGCTCGCCGGTCGCCATGCCGCCGGCTGACTTGCGGGTAGCCGTCGTTGGTGCCGGCGTGGTCGGCAGCTGCATCGCGCTGGCGCTGCGCAAGCGCGGCGCGGCCGTCACGCTGATCGACCGCGACGAGCCCGGTCGCGGCTGCAGCTACGGCAACTCTGGGGCCATCAGTCCGGCATCGGTAGCGCCATTGGCCATGCCGGGCATCCTGTCTTCGGTGCCGAAGATGCTGCTCGACGAAGAGAGCCCGCTGCACCTGCCCCTCTCGTACCTGCCGAAGGCGGTGCCTTGGCTGATGCGCTTCATCGCGTCAGCCCAGCCGTCGCGAGTTGCGCTCTCGGCCGCCAAGCTGGCGGCGCTGCATACGGGCGCCATCGACCGCCACGAAGCGCTTACGCGTGAACTCGGGGTGCCCGAACTCTTCGTGCGCCAAGGCCACTTGCATCTTTACCCGGACGCGCGCGCCTTGGCCAAGGACGCCGACGGTTGGCGCATGCGCCTTCACTACGGCTATGCGTTCACCCAGCTGGACCGTGACGGCATCCTGGCACTGGAGCCACGCGTGGCCGAACGCTACCGGGTCGGGATGTTCATGGCCGACCACGCAACCATCGTCAATCCCTACCGGTACGTGCAGGCGATGGTGCGCGGCTTTGCCGTGCGCGGTGGCCGGGTGCGGCGTGAGGAGGTGCGGGCGATGACGCCGCTGGAGGGCGGGCGCTGGCGCCTGGCCACGGCCGGCACAGCCGATGGCGCGGAAGACTGCTTCGACCACGTGGTGGTGGCGGCCGGGGCATGGTCGCGCCGGTTGTTGGACCCGCTGGGCGTGCACCTGGCGCTCGAGAGCCAGCGCGGCTATCACGTGCAGTTCCAGGGCGGGCGCAGCACGGTCTCGCGCACCGTGGTGCTGGCCGATCGCAAGATCTTCCTGACGCCGATGGAAGAGGGTTTGCGTGTGGGCGGTACCGTGGAATTCGGAGGCCTGGAGCGACCGCCGGACCCGCGCCGCGCCGCGATCCTCGAGCGCATCGCGCGCGAGACCTTTGAGGACCTCGACGGGGTACAGGCCACCCAGTGGATGGGCCACCGGCCCTGCATGCCCGACTCTGTGCCGGTCATCGGCCCGGCAGCCGGCCGGCGCGGCCTTTGGCTGGCGGTCGGCCACGGCCACCTCGGCCTGACGGACTCCATCAGCACCGCTCGATCCATCGCCAGCAGCATGCTCGGCGCGCGGTCCATCGCCGCTGAATTCGAAAATGGGCGATGTGCTCAATCCAGGCCGAAGTGAAAAGTATCAATAGCGATCGCCGCGTCATTTCGTGTTCGGGACGCGCCTTCCGCAAGCGTCGAGGATTTAACAGCACGGGTGCATTTCTATCGCGGTGCAGGCCTGCATTCGCCTGCCAGCGCAGACACTTCATTGCTTACAACATTGACGCCTGGAGGAGTTGCCATGGAATCACCGGACCTTGAGACAGTCGAGAAGGCGCGCGCGCTCATCCAGGAAGTCATTGCCGGGCGCAGCCACCTGGCTGCCGCCGTGCCCTACTTCGCCCCGACCGACATCGGTTGCCTGCCGCCCGCGCTGCAGGAGGCCGAATCGCGCATCGAGGAGGAAAACGACTTCGGAAATCGCGTGCGCGCGGCCATCCAGATGAGCCTGGCCGCGGCGGCCGCATCGTTGCGCGTCAGCGAATCGCTGATGCAGGACTTTGCCCAGCTGGGATCCCATGAGCGCCAGAAGGAGCTGGCTCGCTGCGCATGCGAAGCCGAGGCCTCCAGGGACATCACCGGCCATATCGCGGCAATCCTCTCGGGCAAGGAAGCGCCGAAACTGGATGCCCTGATGGAAATCAAGCGGCTCAAATCGGCCATCTACGAGCGATTCGGTCGCTGGCCAGGCCGCTGAGCCGTCTTCGGCACGCAGCGCGACGCCTGATCCTGCGAGCGCGTGCCCTGCGCCCCTGCGGCGTACACTGCGCCGTAACGGCATGGCGCCAGGGAGGTCCCGTCCTCTGGCCGGGTCCGCGGCAAATCCAGTCTCGAGAACGCGGCTTGACCGCGTTTTCTTTTTTTGAAAGGCGCACGCGATGAAGAACCTGCAAGATGCCACCGCGCCGCGGGCGCAGCGTCCTGCCACCGAGGCGGCGCTCCTGACCACAACGCGCGTCAGCACCTTCCTGGGGCCGGGCTCCTTGTCCGGTGCCAGCGGCTTTTTCTTTCGCCGCAACGGAAGGCTGTTCCTGGTCACCAGCCGCCATGTGCTTGCCGATGAAACGAGCAGCCATTTTCCCGACCGGATCGAAGTCGAGATACATACCGATGCGCTAGACCTGACACGGTACGCGGCGGTTTCGGTGCCGCTGTATCGCGACGGCCTGAGCCAATGGCGCCAGGCCGCCGACAGCGCCGGCGACGTGGACGTGGCCGCCATCGAGATCGATCCCGGCACCCTGCCCGACTCCAGCATCCTGCACGCGTTCGGACCGGAGCACCTCGAAGCGACCGATGACGTTGCCGAGGTCGGAGACGCGCTGGTCATCGTCGGCTTCCCGCTGGGCTTCCATGACACGGTGCACCATCTGCCCGTGGTGCGAAGCGCGTCCATCGCTTCGGCTTTCGGCGTCCGCTTCCAGCAGCAGGGTTACTTTCTGACCGACGCCCGCACCCATCGCGGCAGCAGCGGAGCGCCGGTGCTGCGGCGCATCCAGAATCCGAACGCGGAGCGGTCGCAACTACCCTGGCAACTGCTGGGCGTGCATTCCACGCGCATGGACATGCGCACGCGTGACCTCGTGCAGGACGAATCGCTCGGCCTCAATTGCGCCTGGTACGCGGACGTGCTCATGGCCTTGACCGAGCCTGTTGCGCCAACGACGGAAGCCTCGACGGACACCTGATCCCGTCAAAGTCTCACGCGCCAAGTGGGGGTGACACTCCCCCAATGAAAAACCCCGCGGCGGGTAGCGCGCGGGGTTCAAAGAGAGGCTCTGAGATTGTTCTTGGCGGAAACGGAGGGATTCGAACCCTCGATGAGGCTCTACACCCCATACTCCCTTAGCAGGGGAGCACCTTCGGCCACTCGGTCACGTTTCCAGGAAACCGCAATTATGCCAGCTTACGCGGGCGGTTGATCGAGATCGAAGGCCTTGTGCAGGGCCCGCACGGCGAGTTCCATGTACTTTTCGTCGATCACGACCGAGGTCTTGATCTCGCTCGTGGAGATCATCTGGATGTTGATGCCCTCCTCGCTCAGCACGCGGAACATCTTGCTGGCCACGCCCACGTGGCTGCGCATGCCGATGCCGACGATGCTGACCTTGCAGATCCTGGTGTCGCCTACGATGTCGCTCGCACCCAGCGTTGGCAGCACCTTGTCCTTCAGCAGGTCGACAGTCTTGGCGTAGTCGTTGCGGTGCACCGTGAAGCTGAAGTCGGTGCGCCCGTCCTTGCTCAGGTTTTGGATGATGACGTCGACCTCGACGTTGGCATCGGCGACGGCGCCGAGGATGTGGTACGCGATGCCCGGCTTGTCGGGCACGCCGATCACGGAGATCTTGGCTTCGTCGCGGTTGAACGCAATGCCGGATACGACGGCTTGTTCCATGTTTTCATCTTCCTCGAATGTGATCAGGGTTCCCGAGCGGGCCTCTTCCTTGATGTCGATGTCCCAGGGCGTGAAGCTCGACAGGACACGCAGGGGCACCCGGTACTTGCCGGCGAACTCGACCGAGCGGATCTGCAGCACCTTGGAGCCGAGGCTCGCCATCTCCAGCATTTCCTCGAAGCTCACCGTGGTCAGGCGGCGCGCATCGGGCTCGACGCGCGGGTCCGTGGTGTAGACGCCGTCGACATCGGTGTAGATGAGGCACTCGTGCGCCTTCATTGCCGCAGCGATGGCGACGGCCGAAGTGTCGCTGCCGCCGCGGCCCAGCGTGGTGATGTTGCCGGCGTCATCGACGCCTTGGAAGCCGGTGATGACCACCACCTTGCCGGCCTCGAGGTCGGCGCGCACGCGCTGGTCGTCGATGCTTTCGATGCGGGCCTTGGTGAAGGCGCTGTCGGTCCTCACCTGCACCTGCCAGCCGGCATAGCTGACGGCCTGCACGCCCTCAGCCTGCAGCGCGATGGCCAGCAGTGCGGACGAGGCCTGCTCGCCGGTCGCGGCCAGCATGTCGAGCTCGCGGTTGTGGTCGTCGTCGGTCTTGCCGGAAGCGAGTTCTTTGGCCAGGCCGAGCAGGCGGTTGGTCTCGCCGCTCATGGCGCTCGGGACCACGACCATCTGATGGCCGGCGCGCGCCCACTTGGCAACGCGCTTGGCGACATTCTTGATGCGCTCGGTCGAGCCCATCGACGTGCCGCCGTATTTGTGAACGATCAATGCCATGGATGAAGTCAAGGAGAAGAGTTCGGATGCCTGCGGCAGTGCCGGCGTCCGTGGCCCCGTCGCATGCCTGGGTTGTCCAATTTCAGCGCAAGGCTGCGGGCTGCGAAGGAGGCCGGGCATTGTACCAACGCAGGAACTCACCCTCTCGCTGGACGTAACCGTCCGCAACCTTGAGGCGGATGCGGTGGCCGCGGGTGCTGCAGGCCTCGATCTGGTCGAGCAGTTGTTCGAGCTGGGCCTCGCTGGGCACGGCGTCATGCTCGCGCCTGAGCCAATGGCGAAGAACATTGGCGAGCCGCTCGCGCGGCAAGGTGCGCAAGGCGGCAAGGGCCGGCGGCGCTCCTGCTGTGGCGAGGTCAGCCGCGGCGATCTCGGCCAGCAGACGCGAGGCCCTGGCGGCGTTGCGGGCGGAGCGCGCAAAGGTCTCGCGGAACTGCGGCAGCGTCGTGGCAAGCGCCGGCAGCAGCTGCAGCCGGATCCGGTTGCGCGTGTAGCGCAGGTCTGCATTGCTGGGGTCTTCGATGTGTGCAGTGCCGCTGCCGGTGATCCATTCGCGTAGTCCGACCGCCTGCACCTCCAGCAATGGCCGATGGAAATTCACGCCATGCCGCTGCATCCGGCGCGGCATGCCGGCCAGTCCGTCGAGGCCAGCGCCGCGGCCGAGCGCGATGAGCATGGTCTCGACCTGATCGTCAGCATGCTGCGCCAGCGCGACATCCCCAAGGCCGTGGGCCCGCGCAAGCGCGGCCAGCGTGACATAGCGCGCCCGCCGCGCCGCATCTTCAGGGCTTTCGCCAGGCGCGTGCCGAGCGTCGACGCGCCCCACGCGCAGGGGCACGTCCAAGGCCTTGCAGGTCGAGAGGCAATGCGCCTCGAAGTCGTCAGCCGCCGCCTGCAGGCCGTGATGCACGTGCAAAGCCTCCACCTGGCCCGGCCAGAGGCCAGCGGCTGCGTGCAGCAAGGCGGTGGAATCGGCACCGCCGCTGTAGGCGATGGCCAGCGGCAACGGGGCCGCCCATGACGCCAGGGCAAGCGCGGCGGGATTTTCCATGGGTCGTGCCCCGCCCTCGCGCCGGCCGCGGACTACTTGGCGCTGTCGGCTTTGGTATCGGTGAAGCGCCCGTAGCTCTGCAGGCGCTCATAGCGACGATCGAGCAGTTCCTTCGGCCGCAGATCGGCGACCTGGCGGAAAGCATCGTTGAGCGCGCGCTTGAGGAACGCGGCCATCTGCCGGTGGTCGCGATGCGCGCCGCCGACCGGCTCGTTGACGATCTTGTCGACCAGCCCGAGCGCTTTGAGCCGATGCGCGGTGATGCCCAGCGCGTCAGCCGCTTCCTGGGCCTTGTCGCTGGTCTTCCAGAGAATGGAGGCGCAGCCTTCGGGACTGATCACCGAGTAGACCGAGTACTGAAGCATCAGCACCTGGTCGCCGACCGAGATGGCCAGCGCCCCGCCCGAGCCGCCCTCGCCGATGATGGTGACGATCACAGGCACCTCGAGCTGCGCCATCTCGAAGATGTTGCGGCCGATGGCTTCCGATTGGCCGCGCTCCTCGGCATCGATGCCCGGGTAAGCACCCGGGGTGTCGACGAAGGTGAAGACCGGCAGCTTGAACTTCTCGGCCGTCTTCATGAGCCGCAGTGCCTTGCGATAGCCCTCGGGCTTGCTCATGCCGAAGTTGCGGGCGGTGCGCTCCTTGGTGTCGCGGCCCTTCTGGTGGCCCAGCACCATGCAGGGGGTGCCATTGAAGCGCGCGAGGCCACCGACGATCGAGAGGTCGTCCGCAAAATGGCGGTCGCCGTGGAGCTCGACGAAGTCGGTGAAGATCTCGTGGACATAGTCCAGCGTATAGGGGCGCTCGGGATGCCGGGCGATCTTGGTGATCTGCCAGGGCGTCAGTTCGCTGTAGATTTCCTTGGTGAGCTGGAGGCTCTTCTTGCTGAGCTGGTCGATCTCTTCGGAAATATCGACAGCCGATTCGGTCTGCACATAGCGCAGCTCTTCGATCTTGGATTCGAGCTCGGCGACGGGCTGCTCGAAGTCGAGAAAGGTTCGTTTCGCCAACGTCTTCTCCTCTTGTCAGTATGCGACCACCGGGAGGGGGTCGAGCGATCGCCAAATATACCAAGTCGCGACACTGCAATAAGGGGCCCAGGCGACCGCCACCTCGCGCGCATCGCTGCGACTGACCGGATCGCCCGAAAAATAGCTGCGGCTGATGCCGGTGATCAGGCCAGCGTCGTCCAGCGGAAGCACGTTGGGCCGCATCAGGTGGAAGATCAGGAACATCTCGGCGGTCCACCGGCCGATGCCGCGGATCGCGACCAGCTCCGCAATGATCATCTCGTCGGACATGTCTGCCCAGGCATCGACATGCACGGTGCCCGAGTCGAAGTGCAACGCCAGGTCGACCAGGTACTCGACCTTGCGCGCCGACAGGCCAGCCGCGCGCATGTCGTCGACCTTGAGCTTGAGCACGTTCGCAGGCGTCATCTTGCGCGGGAGCCTGGCAAAGCGGTCCCAAACCGACTGGGCGGCCTTCACCGAGATCTGCTGACCCACGATGCTGCGCGCCAGCGTTGTGAAGGCATCGCCGTGCGACTCCAGGCAGGCGTCGCCGAATTGCGGGATCAGCCGCTTCATGACGCGGTCCTTCCTCGCCAGGTGCTTGCAGGCCTCTTCCCAGTAAGGGGGGGTATGGACTTCGATGATGGGAGACTTCTTGGCGGCAGGCATTGCGGTTCTCATGCCCTCACTTGGCGGTGGTCCAGGTGGTGCCCGTCGGCGAATCCTTCAGCACGATGCCCTGCGCCAGCAGCTCGCCACGGATGCGATCGGCCTCGGCGAAGTCCTTCGCAGCCTTGGCCTCGGCGCGGCGCGCGATCAGGGCCTGGATCGATGCATCGTCGAGCGCGCTGCCGGCCTGCAGGAAGGCCTCGGGGTCGCCCTGCAGCAGACCGAGGCAGGCGCCCAGCGCCTTCAGCATGCCGGCGGCATGCGCCGATTTCGTCCGGTTCACTTCGCCGGCCAGTTCGAAGAGCACGGCCACTGCCTCCGGCGTGCCGAAGTCCTCGTCCATTGCCGCCTTGAAGCGCGCCGCATGGGGGTCGGCCCAGTCGACCGCGATCTCGGCGGGCGCCACCAGGTGCAGCGCCGTGTAGAGCCGCTTGAGCGAGGCCCGCGCATCATCCAGGTGGACATTGCTGTAGTTGAGAGGACTGCGGTAGTGCGCGCGCACGACGAAGAAGCGGATCGTCTCGGCATCGAATTGCTTCAGCACGTCGCGAATGAGGAAGAAGTTGCCCAGGCTCTTGGACATCTTCTCGTCGTCGATATTGATGAAGCCGTTGTGCATCCAGGTGCGGGCCAGCGGCTTGCCGGTCGCGCCTTCGCTCTGTGCAATCTCGTTCTCGTGATGCGGAAACTGCAGGTCCATGCCGCCGCCGTGGATGTCGACGGTCTCGCCAAGCAACTGGCAGGCCATGGCCGAGCATTCGATGTGCCACCCGGGGCGGCCCGGGCCGAACTGGCTGGCCCACTTGACCTCCTCGGGCTCCGCCGGCTTGGCACTCTTCCACAGCACCGGGTCGAGCGGGTCTTCCTTGCCGTCCAGCACCGCCACGCGCTCGCCGGCATGCAACTCGTCCAGCGACTTTCCGCTGAGCTTGCCGTAGCCGGGGAACTTGCGCACGGCGTAGTTGACGTCGCCGTTGGTCGAGCGGTAGGCGAGGCCCTTCTGCTCCAGCGTCGCGATGAGCGACAGCATCTGCGGCACGTACTCGGTCGCGCGCGGCTCGTGCGTGGGCCGCTCGATGCCCAGGGCGTCCGCGTCCTCGTGCAGCGCCTGGATCATGCGGTCGGTGAGCGCGCGGATGCTCTCGCCATTCTCGACCGCGCGCCGGATGATCTTGTCGTCGATGTCAGTGATGTTGCGCACGTAATCGACGACAAGCCCCGAAGCCTTGAGCCAGCGTTGCACCACGTCGAAGGCCACCATCGAGCGCGCGTGTCCGAGATGGCAGTAGTCGTACACCGTCATTCCGCACACATACATGCGCACCCGACCGGGTTGCAGAGGAGAAAAATCCTCCAGTTCACGCGACAGCGTGTTGTAGATGCGAAGGCTCATGAGACAGGGGAATGCCAAGATTCGCCCGCGCAAAATGGCGAGCGACAGAGAATTTTTTCAGGGGTGAGGATGCTATGGCAACGAGGGGATGAACGGAGCCCCTCGGCTACAATCCCGCGTCAGTATAAACGGCCGGTTCCGTTATTTTCCCGGGTGTTTTCGAGGCCCGCGTTCCCCCTCCTTCTCTCGAGGCTCATGAAGCACGCCGCTGCCCCCTCCTCTTTTTTCATCCCGCGTTTGCTGTCGGTTCTTCTGCTCGTCTTTGCCGCCGCTGCGGCACACGCCGACGACTATCTCGACGTCAACACCCTGCTGCGCCAGGGCAAGGCTGCCGAGGCTTTGGCCAAGGCCGATGCCTACATCGCCGGCAAGCCGCGCGACCCGCAGATGCGCTTCCTGCGCGGCGTGATCCTCACCGAACAAGGCAAGCAGGCCGAGGCCGTTACAGCCTTCACCCAGCTCACCCAGGACTTTCCCGAACTGCCTGAGCCCTACAACAATCTGGCGGCGCTCTACGCGAGCCAGAGCCAGTTCGACAAGGCCCGCGCGGCGCTGGAGATGGCGATCAAGCTCAATCCGAACTACGCCACCGCGCACGAGAACCTGGGTGACGTCTACGCGCGGCTCGCCGGCCAGTCCTATGGACGTGCACAGCAGCTCGAGGCGGGCAACGCCAGCATCCCGCCGAAGCTCGCACTCATCCGCCAGCTGTTCAGCACGCCGGGTACCGGTTCGCTGCCGGCCGCTGCGGCCGAAGCCCGCAAGCCGGTGCGCCGCTAGAACGTAGCCTGTCCGCGGCACTGCCCCGGGGTTCGTCGTCTCTTTCAGCCCGTTCTACTTCTTCACCATGCACATCCTTTCCCGTCGCGCGGCACTGGTCCTCGTCTCGACAATGAGCCTGGCAGGCGCCGGCTGGGCGCAACAGACTGCGCCGCGCGTCAAGCTCGCCACCTCTGCTGGTGACATCGTGGTCGAGCTCGCACCCGACAAGGCGCCTAAAACGGTCGAGAACTTCCTGCAGTACGTGCGGGACAAGCACTACGACGGCACGGTGTTCCACCGCGTGATCGACGGGTTCATGATCCAGGGCGGCGGCTTCACGCCCGAGCTGAAGCAGAAGCCCACACGCGCGCCGGTCCCGCTGGAGGCGAGCAACGGCTTGAAGAACGACAAGTACACGATCGCGATGGCGCGCACCGCCAACCCCAACTCGGCGACCTCGCAGTTCTTCATCAACGTGAACGACAACGCGATGCTCAACGCACCCAATCCCGACGGCCACGGCTACACCGTGTTCGGCAAGGTCGTCGCGGGCACCGAGGTGGTCGACAAAATCCGCGCCGTGCGCACGGGCAACAAGAGCGGCATGCAAGACGTGCCGCTCGAAAGCGTCACCATTCAATCCGCCACCGTGGCGAACTAAAGCCAATCAACAAGGAGCCCTCATGAGCAACCCCCAAGTCGAACTGCACATCAAGGACCAAGGCGTCATCACGCTCGAACTCGACCAGGACAAGGCGCCGAAGACGGTCGAGAATTTCCTCGCCTACGTCACCAAGGGCCACTACGACAACACGGTGTTCCACCGCGTCATCCCTGGCTTCATGGTGCAAGGCGGCGGCTTCGAACCGGGCATGTCGCAGAAGCCGACGGGCGCCGAGGTCCAGAACGAGGCCAACAACGGCCTGAAGAACGACAACTACACGGTCGCCATGGCCCGCACCAGCGCGCCGCATTCGGCCACGGCCCAGTTCTTCATCAATGTGGCCGACAACGGTTTCTTGAACCACACCGCGCCCTCCGCCCAAGGCTGGGGCTATGCCGTGTTCGGGAAGGTGGTCGGTGGCAAGGAAGTGGTCGACAAGATCAAGGCGGTGAAGACCGGGCGCAAGGGCTTCCACGATGACGTGCCGCTGGAAGACGTGGTCATCGAGAAGGCTGTCATCAAAGGCTGAGGATGACCGCCTTCGCCGAGCTCGTGGCTCCTGCGGCGTGGCGCACGGTCGATCTGATCTCCGACCTCCACCTGCAGTCCTCGGACACGGCGACCTTCGAGGCGTGGCGCGGTTATCTGCAGACCACACCGGCGGATGCCATCTTCATCCTGGGCGATCTGTTCGAGGTCTGGGTCGGCGACGACGCGGCCACCGAGCCCGGCTTCGAGGCGCAATGCGCGCAGGTGCTGCGCGAAGCCGCCACGCGCCGGCCGTTGTTCTTCATGCATGGCAACCGCGACTTCCTGGTCGGTCCCGCCTTTGCCGAGCAATGCGGCATGCGGTTGGTCGACGATCCAACGGTGCTGGCCTTGCACGACAGACGCTGGCTCCTGAGCCATGGCGATCTTCTCTGTCTCGAAGACACCGAGTACCTGCGCTTCCGTGCTGAAGTGCGCGCTCCTGCCTGGCGCAGTGCGTTCCTTGCGCGGCCGCTGGCGCAGCGCCGCGCCCTTGCGCGTTCGATGCGCGCGCAGAGCGAGGACCGCAAGCGCACCCCCGGCGTGGTCTGGGCCGATGTCGATGCCGATGCCGCGCGCACGTGGTTGCAGCAAGCTGGCGCGACGACGTTGATTCACGGGCACACGCACTGGCCCGCAACGCATGAGCTTGGCGACGGCCTGGAGCGCATCGTGCTGAGCGACTGGGACTTGAAGGCACATCCGGCGCGTGCGCAGTTGCTGTGCCTGTCGAGCGCGGGCGCGCAACGCGTCGACTTGCGCTGATGTTCAGCTGGCTGCGCGGGCTGCGCGCCCCGCCCCCGATTCCCGATGCGGCCTGGCGGGCCACGCTGCTGCGCTACCTTTTTCTGGCCGACCGCTCCGGTCGCGATATAGAGCGCCTGCGCCGCCTCGCCGCTGAGTTCCTGCGCGACAAGGAATTTCACGGCGCCCATGGCTTCGTCATCACCGACGAGGTCGCGCTCGCGGTAGCGGCGCAAGCCGTGCTGCCGGTGTTGCACTTGCCGGCCGGCCTGCGCTGGTATGACGACTTCGTGGGCATCGTGATCCACCCTTCCGAGGCCGTGGCGCGGCGCAAGACGGTCGACGAGACCGGCGTTGTCCACGAATACGACGAAATCGTGGCCGGCGAAGCGATGGACCGCGGCCCGGTGATGCTCAGCTGGCAGGACGTACTGGCGGGCAGCGTCACGCAGGACGCGGGCTACAACGTGGTGATCCACGAATTCGCCCACAAGATCGACATGAAGAGCGGTGAAGCCGATGGCTGCCCGCCGCTCCCCTCGGGCTTTGCGGGCACGTCGACCGCGCGCGACGCGCGAGGTGCCTGGTTCGCGGTGCTGCAGCCGGCCTACGAGGACTTTCGCGAGAGAACCATCGTCGCCGAGCGCTTTGGCGGCCCGGCGCCGTGGCTCGACGCTTACGGCGCCACATCGCCGGGCGAATTCTTTGCCGTGGCCTGCGAGGCCTACTTCGTGAACCGCGCCAAGCTGGCTTCCGAATTCGCCGGCCTGGTCACCCTGTTCGACGAATTCTTCAAACGCCCATCCTCGGCAGCCTAGGCACCGGGCGCAGGCTCCTACCCTTACTTGCGCAGGAGCGCCTTGAGCGCGTTCTGCAGGCGCCGCGCCGAGGCGGCGTCGTGCGCGGCGGCGAGCACTGTGCCTGCATCCTGGCCCCAGGTCTGCGCCGGTGCGGGATCGCCGCGGCGCGTCAGCAGCTTCAGCTGCAGGGCGCGACGCGCTTCGAGTTGCTCGGCCGGCGTCGGCACCTCGGCCGCCATTTCCAGCCGCAACAGCGCCTCGGCGACGGCATCGGGTTTTGCCGAGGGACTGGAGGCCAGGGCCTGCGACCACTGCCCGCGGACCGCAGGCGAGACGACGCGGCCCAGCTCCTGCACGCTGGGCAGCTTCGTCGCATCGCGCTGCTCCCATGCGCCCAGCACCTGCGTCAGCGCCTCACCGTGGGCCTGGGCGGCAAGCTTGCGCAAGGCTTGGTCGGCGCGCTCCAGCGCTTCACGTTGAGCACGGAAAGCGGCGTCACCGAGTCGGGGGCCACGCTCCTCGCGCTGCGGACGATCGCCGAAGCGGCCGGCGCCGGGACCCCGGTCGCCGGCACGCGGCGGTCGATCGTTGCCGCGGCCGGGAGGGCCGCTGCGGCCGTCGCGGCGATCGCCGCCGAAACGGCTGTTGCCGCGTCCCCCCGGCAGCGCTTCGGCCTTCTTGTTGCCGGGCCGGTCATCGCCACGCACGGCAATCACGGGCTTGGGTGCGGGCTTCGGGGGCGCCACGGGCGTTGGTGCGGCCTCTGACTCGGCGTTGCCGGCGTCGGCGCGCGCCGACGCATCGGCACCATCGGCCGGCGCCACCAAGTCGGGCGTCGACGTTGAGCCTTCTTCGGCGCCCGATGGGGGCGAAGCCTCGGCGTCGGCTCCCGCGGGGGCCTGCTGGGCGCTCTCGCCGAACTCGGCAGCCGCCTGGGCCGGTGCTACCACCCCGGTCGCGCCCACGGAAGGGCCGTCCGTGGCGGCTGGCTTGTCAGCGACTGCGGCCTTGGGTGCCGGCGGTGCCTCGCCGCGCAAGGCGGCCTCGAGCTGGGCCACCGCAGCACGGATCTTCTGGGCATCCCCCGTGGCGTTCGCGGCCTCCACCGCCTTCGAGGCGTCGAGCACATAACGGTCATGCTCGCTCATCGCCGCCGCCGCCTTCTCACGTTCAGCGCTCTTCCGATTGAAGGCCTCGTCGATCGGTGCCCGGAACGCGTCCCAGAGCTTCTGTTCCTGCCGGCGGTCGAGCGGCACGCCCTGCGCCTCGGCCTGCCAACGCTGCTGCAGCGCCTTGACGGCATCGATACGCAACATGGGCGCAGCGCCAAGTTCGGCGGCCTCGGCAATCATGCCCTGGCGACGCTCAATGCTGGCCTTCTGTGCCGCTTCGAAAGGTGCTCTTGCGGCGCCGAATGCAGCGTTCCACTGGGGCTGGAGCTCGGCGAACACCTTTTCGCCCACGTGGCCTGCATCGCGCCAGCGATCAGCAAACTGGTGCAGCGCCCGGTTGCAGGCCTTGAGGTCGGTGCTGCCGACCTGCGCCTCGGCCCAGGCTTTCACCTCTTCGATCAAGGCCAGGCGCTGGGCACGGTGCTCGGCCGCATCGGCCCGCACCTTGTCGAGCCAGGCCTCGACGACCTTGTGGGCTTCATTGCATGCTTCATCGAAGCGTTTCCACAGCGCATGGTTTGGCACGCCGCCCTGGTCAGCCTGCTTCCATTGTTCGCGAAGGCTACGCAGCGTCTCCTGCATCTTGCGCCCGCCCAGGGCCTGGCCTTCGGGGCGCTTGAGCAGTGCCTCGGCCTTGGCCACGAGATCCTCACGCACCTTGTCGGCGCTCCAGCGCTGCCACCCTTCGAGCTCGCCGGCCGCCACCAGGGCTGCATGGACGCGCGCCTCGAGAGCCGCGTCGACCATCTTGCCGTGCTCCTTGAGCACGGCGCGCAACGCTGCGGCGGCGCCGGCACTGGCCTTGCCGTGGCCTTCGGCGGTTTCCTGCTCTAGCTTGGCCAGCGCGGCCTCCACAGCCGCCTGGGCTGCGGCGCGCTTCTCGGGATCGACCTTCGGCGACGGCGGCTTTTGCTGGGCGGGCTGCACCTCGGGCGCACCGCCGCGCGCAATGCGCAGCTCGTCGGCCCACACCGGCACGGGCGGCAGGGGCGCCGCGGCGTCCTCGGCGGCGGCCACGGTCTGGGCCAGCGCTTGGTGGAACGCGTCGGACACCACCAGCAGCTGGGCCTTGGACGATTCCAGCTGCGGCGCGAACTTTGCGTCCAGGCTGTTCCAGTTGGGATCGGCAGCGATCTCGTCGGCCTGCTGCTGCCAATGCGCCACGTCTGCGCGCAGCGATTCTTCGGCAGCCTGGGCGTCGCGCCAGCTCTTGGTCGACAGCACCTCGAAGCGCTGGGCCAGCAACACAGCCGCTTCACGGTGCACCTGGGCACGGTGCTGGAGGTCCTCGATCCCCTTCACGCGCTCGGCAAGCCGGGCCTTGAAGCTCGCCAACGGCTCGCGCGACAAGGGGGCGCCCGCCTTGGCAGCATCGCGCTGCCAAGCCAGCGCATCGGCGATGTTGAGCTTGGGCTGGGCCAAGAGCACTTCCGCCTTCTGCGCCCATTCGGCGGCAATGGCTTCCTGGCCGCGAACCCGCTTGAGCTCGTCGAGCTTCTCTCGCAGGAGGCGCGCGGCGCCCTTGTCGCGGCCGCTGAGTTCCTTGAAAACCTCCTGCATCTGCTCGGACGCCGGATTGCCCGCCAGCCAGTCGCGGATGCGCTGCGCACGCTCCCCCGAGGTCGGTGCAGTGAAGGCGCCGCCCGTCATCGTGTCGAGGGACTGGAGGTCGTGGGGCTTGGTCGATGTTGAGGTCACGCGCGAATAAAACCTGATCTGTAGAAAGAAAAGCGAAGGCGCCGGCATTTGCCGGCGCACGCCGCTATTTTCGCCGACTTGCGGCGCGTAGGGTCAGCGGGTGGCCAGATTCAGTTCGGCCCCGGGTTTCCAGTCGGCATCGCCGGCACGGGTGCGCACCGCGCCGAGGAACAGCCGCTCGCTCGGCAGCTTCTGGGCCAGCAGGTAGTCGCGTACAGCGGCGCCGCGCTCGACGGCGAGCTGCCGTATGGCCTCTTCGTCGACCGGAATACTCGCCATCAGCAGATCTTCCATCTCCTTGGTCGGGACGTCCTTGGCCAGGCCGATCACATTGCGGGGCTTGGTCTTGAGGTCGGCACGGTTGTAGACAGCGGCCAGCAGCTCCGGGTACTCCGCATCGGTAACCGGCGCGACATCGGCCGCATTCTGGTTGCCACGCACTGCAGCGCGGCGCTTCTCGGCCTGGGCGAGCTGGCGCACACGCTGGCGCTGATAGGCCTCGCGCTCCTGCTCGAGGCTGGCGGTGCCCACCACCGTCATGCGCAGTGCAGGCCGGTCGGCCAGCGCCTTGGCGACCTTGTCCAGGCTCTGCTTCGCCTCGGCCGACAGCACCGCGCTGCCGGGCGCGAAGGCGATGGTGCTCGAATCCCCGCCGCCGCCGCCGAGACCACCCGTCAGCAGCGCGAAGGGTGCCGTCGCGGCCTTGACGATCAGGTTCACCACTGCCTTCAGGATCAGGGGACCGAGGCTGAACTGCGGATCGTTGAGCGATCCGCTGATCGGGAAGTCGATGTCGATGACGCCGTTGCGGTCGGCCAGCAGGGCAACGGCGAGCCGCACCGGCAGGCTGTTGGGGGCACCCTGCACCTCGTCACCGAATTGCAGCTGGTTCAACACCAGCTTGTTGGTGGCGGTGAGCTGGCCATCGGGGGCAATCTTGTAGTTCACGTCCATGCTGAGCTTGCCGCGCTCGATGCCGTGTCCCGCGTAGCGCACCGAATAAGGCGACAGCGGCGGCAGGTCGAGCTCGCGCATCTTCGCCGTGATGTCGAGCTCCAGGGGCTTGGCCAGCGGATTGAGCTTGCCGGTGATCTCCAGCGAGGCCGTCTGCTGGGCCTTGCCGCGCAGCTCGAGGTCTGCCAGGGCCGGCCGTTCGCCCTGCGGCTTGGACGAGAAGGCACTGAGCTTGCCGGTGAGCTCGCTGAGGTCGGCCGAGTAGTTGGGCTTGACGAACAAATCGCTGAAATCGATCCGCCCGTTCACCAGGCTCATCGGACCGAAGTTGATGACCGGCGCGGGTCCGCTGCTGTCGGATTCCGGGGCTTTCGCTGCCGCTGCCGGGATCGCCGCAGCCGGCGCCGTCGGACCCCCGCCGACCATCGCTTCCGCGGAAACGGGGGCCCCTGCGGAAGGAGCCGCGGGCTTCCTGGCGATGGTGGTCGTCGCGGTGCCTCCCAGGCTGCGCCGCGTAGTGGCCACGGCGCCCGGCTCCGGCGCCTGAGCCGGCTGCCCAGGCTTCCTGGTCAAATCCTGCAGGTTGAGCCTGCCGGTCGGGTCGATGATCACTCGCGCGAAGAAGTCGGTGAGCGCGGTTTCGCGCACGTCCACCGTCAGTGGCGCCTTGGGAACCAGAGTGACCTGCAGCCCGCGCAGACTCAGAGTTTTCCAGCTCAGCAGCTGGTTGCTGCGATTCCCGAGCCCGGGCGACTGCGTCAACGTCGCGCTGTTGGCGCGGAAATCGTCCAGCGTCGTGTCACCGGCCAGCTTCACGCTCATGCCCGCAGGCGCCGCGGTGTACTTGACCGTGCCGCGGTAGCTCGCAAAGGCCCGGCGGATGTCGATATTGAGTGCGTCCGCGTAGTACGCCTTGAAGGCATGCGCCGGGACGGAGGCCACTTCCAGCCGCCCCTCGGCCGCCACCGGCGCGAGCACGACCGTGCCCTTGTAATCGAATCGTCCGGGCTCGGCGCGGCCGGCGGCGATGCGCCCGGACAGCTGCAACGGCGAGGCGGTAGCGGTGTTGGGCGCGATCTTCTGGGCGTCGAGCTTCAGGGCGCTGATCTCGAAAGCGACCGGCGTCGCGCCGGCCTTGTCCGAATAGGACAGCGCACCGTTGTCGACCGCCACGGTGCCGATCGACAGCTCCCAAGGCCTGGCGGCGGCGCCGGCTGCCTTCGCATCCTTGGGGTTGACGATCTTGGTGCTCGCATCGGCGGGCTGGCTGCCGTTGGATGGCGCCTTGAGCCAGCGTTCGAACATCCAGCGCTTCTCCTTGTCGCGCTCGACCTGGACCTTGGGGCTGCTGGCGCTGAACGAGGCGATGTTCAGCGTGTGCTTTGTCATGTCGACTTCTGCATCGGCCAGTTCGAAGCGTCCCGCGCTGGCCAGCGTGGTCTTGGCCTGGGTCAAGGCCAGCCCGTCGAGGGCGACGCGGCCGGCCTTGAACTTGAGCTCGGCCGGAGTCCAGGCGACGTCGATCTTGCCGCTCAGTTTTCCGTCGAGCGTCGGCTCCAGGCTCTGCGCGAGATACGGCGCAGCCAGCCAAAGCGGCAAGGCTTCGACCTCGGCCTGCACCTTCGCAGCCTTGTCGGTCGCCTCGCCGCCGAACTTGAGGGCTGCGCCCCCCACTGCCGTGGAGCCATTGAAGACAGCTGGCTTTTCCATGGGCCAGGCGATGCCGCTGGCGTCGAACTGAAGCTGCTTCATGTCGATCGCCGCCGCTGGCTGGACGGTCTGGTCGCGCCAGCCGACTTCGCCACCAGACAGCGCCAGCTTGTCGACCTGCACGCGCCAGCCCGGCGCTGGCGCTGATGGCTTGGCGCCCGCCTCTGAGTTCGGCGGGGCGCCGGTCGCAGGCGCCTGACCCGGTGCTCCGGCGGCCTCGCCGGCAGGCAGCAGGTTGAGCCGCCCAGCCGCGTCGCGCGCCACCACCAATTGCGGCGCGGCGAGTGCGACATCGCTCAGGTGCACCACCCGCTCCAAAGGCCGCACATCGGCCAGCGCCAGCTTGAGGGAGTCGAAGCGAAGCAGGTCGCGCGCCTTGGAATCCGCCAGTTGGACGGCATGCGCCGCTACGGTCCCGGTGATCTTCAGGCCGGTGGTGGTTGTCTGCGCAAAATCGATCTTCAGGTCCGCATCCAGCTTGCCTGCCTGCAGCGCGACCGGCAGCCCGCCGGGGATATAGCCCAGGTAAGGGGCCAGGTCCAGGTCCTTGAAGTTGATCTGCGCATCGGTCTTGCGGTCGTCCGCGAATGGCGTGCTCGAGGCGGCCGAATCGAAGGCGCTGCCGTTGAGCACGAAGGCCAGCTTGGGCTCGGTCTTGATCTCGCGCTGGGAAGGCAGGTTGCTCAGGAGCGGCACCTTGAGCACGAAGTCGCGCAGCTCATGCTTGCGCTTGACCGCCTGATCATCGAAATCGACCGACCCGTTGGTGATGGCGATGTTGTAGACCGAGAAGCGCGGCGGTTCGCCCTTGGGCGCCTCTGGGGCGCTGGCCAGCCGGGCCAGGATGTCATCGATGTCGTACTTGCCGTCCGCCTGGTGCGTCAGCAGCACGGCGGGAGCATCGATGGTGAGGGCGTCGATCACCGGGGCGAGGCGCAAGATCGACTGCAGCTCGGCATCGGCATAGATGCGGCTGACCGCGAGTTGCGATCGGCTGCCGTCGGCCGTTGCGATGCGCAGCTCGTCGAGCGCAAGCTCGAGCGTCCACGGTTTGAAGTCGATCTTGCCTACCGTTACTTGGCGGCCCAGCTTTTCGCTGGCGATCTTCTCGATCTGGCTCTTGGCGATTGGCGGCACGGCCAACCAGGCAACGAGCCAAAACACGAGCAGCACCAGCAAAGCCAGCACCGCACGCCTCACCCACTTGTTTTGTTTCAGCGAAGCAGCATTCATCGGACGGCGAGTGTGCCCCAAACCGACAAAGCCTCCCACAAAGAAGAAAGCCCGGAGACCTGACTGAAGTCTGGCCTCCGGGCTCGATGGCGGGCGCCACGCCCATGCCATCTTTTCGCTCGATCGGAAGTTGGATGTTCCGATCATGCCGGCAGCAAGAGATTGCCACCATCAGACCTCGGCCACCGAACCGTTCGAGAAATTCTCTCCCGGTTACCGGCCTTGGTTAACCGCCTGATGACTCAGGCCATCAAAGCGTATGCGGGCTGTCGCCAGAATGCAAATGAGCTTTTCAATGGACGAGCGTCGGGCGATTTCGCAGTTCCAATGCAAAGAACTATCATAAAAGATTGTTTCCTTATTCTTGACCGGATATTAAGCGACTTCTAAAATTCGCGCTGCTGAAGCCGCACCTTTGCGGCCGGATCTTGTCCTACACCCGCTGCCGAATACTTTCGGCTTAATCAGGCAGCCGCGACTCAACCTCTCGCGCGGCACCTGACTCATACCAATCCACAAGCGCCGTCTTCGACCAATGCCTTTTGGGCTTTGCGACTCGGGGCCCGCACAAAGGAGGAAGAGCGATGAAACAGGCGTTTGATGCCACGGCCCGCGGGCTGCGGACTTTCATGTCCGACGTGGCCGAAGGCTTTTTCGAAGTGAGCCACAACGGCTTTGCCCTGCTCGGCTTGGCCATCGTCTTCGGCGTGCTGGCGCTTGCCGCACGTCCGGATCTGCGCCAGTCCGGCGAAGAGCAGCTGATGGGCTGGCTCCAGTCGCGCAAGCCGCCGCCCGAGGTCTCGGACCTGGAGCCCACGGCCATTGACCGCACGACGGCGGCCAGCCCGAGTGAGCTGCCAAAGCCGCAGGCCGCTGTTGCCTACTGGCTGAGCAAGAAGTACCGCGTGGCGGTCGAGCCGTTGAGCGTGCTGGTGTCCGAGGCGTTCGAAATCGGCAAGCGGACCAAGCTCGATCCCACGTTGATCCTGGCGATCATGGCCGTCGAGTCCAGCTTCAATCCCTTTGCCCAAAGCCATGTCGGTGCCCAGGGCCTGATGCAGGTGATGACCCAGATACACGGCGAGAAGTACGAAAGCGCCGGCGGCACCCTGACCGCCTTCGACCCTGTCACCAACATGCGCGTCGGCGTAAAGGTGCTGCAGGAGTGCATCGCGCGGGCAGGTTCGCTCGAAGGCGGCCTCAAGTACTACGTGGGTGCAGCCAACCTGCCGGACGACGGCGGCTATGCCGGCAAGGTCATGGCCGAGCATGCGCGACTGCAGCTCGTGGTCGCCGGACGCGCGCCTTCCACCATCGCCACTCCGACACCGCCCGGCATGCGTACGCAGCCCCTGCCGGTCGTGGCACCGGCGAAGCCGGAGGGCACCAGCCCGCAGAAGGTCGCGCTCGCGTCGGATCTTTAGGCTTTTTTGCGGCGGCGCATGAAGCCGTCGGCTACACTCGCACCGCACGCGACTGGCGATAGGCGCCGCACCTCTTCGGGTGCCATGCGCTGACGTGGATGACCACTGGGAAGCGTGCCGCCTGCGGCGCCGAGCAGGCGTTTCCGCCGTTCGCCTGGGCAGCCCTTGTTTGTTTGAAGAACAAGGACCATCCGTCTTAAGGACTGCCATGTACAACCGTCAAAACCTGGTCGAACAGACCGATCCCGAAATCTGGGCCGCCATCCAGGCGGAGCACGCCCGCCAAGAACAGCACATCGAGCTGATCGCAAGCGAGAACTACGCTTCCCCGGCCGTCATGGCCGCGCAAGGCTCCCAGCTCACCAACAAATACGCCGAGGGATACCCTGGCAAGCGCTACTACGGCGGCTGCGAGCATGTCGACGTGGCCGAGCAACTGGCTATCGACCGCGTCAAGCAGTTGTTCCGCGCCGATGCAGCCAACGTGCAGGCCCATTGCGGCGCCTCGGCGAACGAGGCTGTGATGCTGGCCTTCCTCAAGCCTGGCGACACCATCATGGGCATGAGCCTGGCCGAAGGCGGTCATCTGACCCATGGCATGCCCCTCAACATGAGCGGCAAGTGGTTCAACGTCGTGAGCTACGGGCTCAACGACAAGGAAGAAATTGATTACGACGCGATGGAACGCAAGGCGCACGATGCCATGCCCAAGCTCATCATCGCCGGCGCCTCTGCGTATTCGCTGCGCATCGACTTCGAGCGCTTCGCCAAGGTGGCGAAGGACGTCGGGGCCATCTTCATGGTCGACATCGCCCACTACGCAGGCCTGGTCGCGGCCGGCGTGTACCCCAACCCCGTGCCGCACGCGGACGTGGTGACCTCCACCACCCACAAGAGCCTGCGCGGCCCGCGCGGCGGCATCATCCTGATGAAGTCGCAGCACGAGAAGGCCATCAACAGCGCGATCTTCCCTGGCCTGCAGGGCGGCCCGCTGATGCACGTGATTGCAGCCAAGGCAGTGGCCTTCAAGGAAGCGCTGTCGCCGGAATTCAAAACCTACCAGCAACAGGTCGTGAAGAACGCGCAGATCGTCGCCGAGACGCTGAGCGCGCGGGGCCTGCGCATCGTCAGCGGCCGCACGGAAAGCCACGTGATGCTGGTCGACCTGCGCGCAAAGGGCATCACCGGCAAGGAAGCCGAGGCCGTGCTGGGCAGTGCCCACATGACGATCAACAAGAACGCCATCCCCAACGACCCTGAGAAGCCGATGGTGACCAGCGGCGTGCGCATCGGCACGCCCGCCATGACCACGCGCGGCTTCAAGGACGAGGAGGCGCGAGCCACCGCCAACTTGATTGCCGACGTGCTGGACAACCCGCGCGACGCCGCCACCATCGAAGCGGTGCGCGCCAAGGTGCACGCGCTGACCAGCCGCTTCCCGGTCTACCGCTGATCACAAGCACATGGCGTCCGGATGAAGTGCCCTTTCTGCGGTCATCTCGAAACGCAGGTCGTCGAGACCCGCGTGTCGGAGGATGCCGACTTCGTGCGGCGCCGCCGGCAGTGCGGCACCTGCGAAAAGCGCTTCACCACCTACGAACGACCGGACGTCAACTTCCCGGTGGTGGTCAAGAAGGACGGCAGCCGCGCCGACTTCGACGCCAAGAAGGTCCGCGCCTCGATGATGCTGGCGCTGCGCAAGCGCCCAGTGAGCATCGAGCAGATCGACCACGCGCTGCTGCGCATCGAGCAGAAGCTGCTGTCCAGCGGATTGCGGGAAATCGAATCCACCAAGGTGGGCGAGCTCGTGATGCGCGAACTCAAGCGCATGGACAAGGTGGCTTACGTGCGCTTTGCCTCGGTGTATCGCAGCTTCGAAGACGTGGACGAGTTCAGGCAGTTGCTGCGGGATATCTGATTAACGCCAGCAATCGCTGGGTGTCAGGCCAGCTTGTTGGTCGGCAACACTCCGGAGTCCTGTGCTGTCGAGTCGCAGCTTTCCGCAGCGGTCACCCATCATTGACCCGGTTGGCACCGCCTCGAGATTGAAAGCGCTGGCGGTATGAGTGACGAACTGAATCGTATACGTTGCCGCCGCCCCCCCTCGCGGCACCGACGTCAATGCATCCGGAAGCGTCATGTCTGGATTTGTGCTGTCGTTGAGGACCTTCAGGAAACTGTCGTTCTGCGAATAAAAGCGCTGCATGTATTGCGCCACTTCCATGAGCTGCGCGCGCGCCTCGGCGCGCTTCGACTTGCGTACGGACTCGAGATAGCTTGGATAGGCGATCGCCGCCAGGATGGCGACGATCGCGACCACGATCATCACCTCGATAAGGGTAAAGCCCCTGTGGCGCCGGGGCGCTTGGTCAATGCTTGTGATCATTCTTTACTCAGTACGCAGGGGGCGTGATGATCTGACGCCATTGCCGCCTGATGGGTGTTCCTCCGAGGTTGGCCTGCTTGCTATCCGACGTACCGCCTCCTGCTCCCGAACCTTCAAGTCGAACCCGTGAAGTCCCAGGGATGTACACAACCGGGCGCCGTCCGATCGATGAAAAGTGCGCGACGGCGGCAGTTGCGTTGTCCGTGGATGTGAAAAGGCCGTCACTATTGGTGTCGAAGGTGGGCCCATCCCGGCCCGGCGCACCCGTGAAGGGGTCGAGTACAAAGGTATAGCCTTGGGGCTGTGTGGCAGTACAACCGGAGGCAACGCCGCCAGGCACCATGGTGTCGAAAATCACTCGACCCGATTCGAGCTGCGGCGCATAGATAAGGCGCTGACCGCTGGCAATCGTCATTCTGATCATCCAACCGCGTTTTCTGGCTGTGGCTCCGCTACCGTAGTCCACCCCGTTGTTGCTGATCGAGAAGTAGTCTCCCGTTCTATTGTCGATCGTCAGCGATTGAATCGTCTGCGTCACGAGGTCAGTAGGCTTCACGTCGCCGCCCGATAACGGCTTGTCCCAGACGCCGTAGAGACTTTTCTCGCTCGTGCTGGACGCGTCATCGCGCTCGAACAGCTTGCCTGTTCCCGCAAGCACCATCACGCCGCCAAGCGGATGAGGCATTACCGCCGGAGACGCGGTGAAAGACTCGGGCTGACCCGCGCTGTTCGTTGCAGAGAAAAGCGGCAATCCGGAGAAGGCTACCGTCCATTCAGAAGGAGTAGCGGATGACAGATCGAACTTCCACATATGGCCGGCGAGATCGCCGGCATAGGCAGCCACGATGCGCTTGTTGCTATCGCGCACAAGCTTCACTCCCCCAAGGCCGTTGGACATATCCGATCCGGCATTCAGCACTGCCACACGTGCTCCGGTGCGCGCATTGATCACGTACAGCTTCGCCCGCCCACTCGCGCTGTCATAGCCGTTGCCAGTGATGATGACCCAGGTGCCGTCCTGCATGACGCCTGTCTCCGGCGCCTGCAGCACATTGCCCAATTCGCTGTAGTCTGGATTGTCACTGTTGACTTCCCACAGGATGTCGGCAGCGCCAGGAGCCGATTTCAGGGCAGAGAGTGCTTCGGGGTCGCCACTCGTCAAAATAACCGGCACTGGCACATTGATCGCGAAGAGGCTTTTCGCCCCGGCACCTGTGCTGCCCACAACCACGTTTCGCCATTTGGCATCAATCGAGTCGTAAATGTCAGCCTCCGTCGATGGGCCGTCGACAAAGTATTGATGGTCATAAGCAGGATTTGCCAAATTCTTGAGTCGCCCCAGTACGCTGCGTGGGATGTAGGCAAAGCCTTCTACCCCGGAATTTGCATCGAACGCATGCAGCATTCCATCATTAGCTCCTACGAAGAGTTGGGGCATTCGAAATTTCTTGGTTTTCAAATACGCTAAATAACTGCTCCGCCCCGGCGCCGTTGACGGCAGAAAATCATATTGACTGTCAACAAGATCTTTCACCAAGATGGGAGTAGAATTGACAATATCACCCAACAACGAGATTCTCTTGCGGTAACTGACCGCCTCTCCGGACTGATCGCCGCGTATGTAATTGACAAGCCTGCCTGGATCGCTGGTAGCCAGCAAAGCCCGTGTTTCGTTATTCATCGCTGAGTCGAAAGCAACGCCAACGGAATTCGAGCTGAGTGTGTAGATATTTCGATGCTCATGAGCTGGTAAGACTTGCGAAGCAGACCATAGCTTGCTGCCATCCGCTAGTTTTTGAGCTTCAACTTCACCTATCCAGTCACCAGGCTTGTAGCTGGGAATGTACTTCACTGAATCGTCAGCAGAATAGCTTCGTCCTGAGACAGCAGTACCGGCTTCCCGGCCGCCACCGCCTACAATTGTTTCGACCATCGACTTCAGCGCGGCAGTGTATTCAGATACGCTGCTGGCGAGGGCGGACCTTCCTCGGCTGTTGACGGCCGCGTGCCAAAGGTCGTCCGCTCTTTCTGGAGATCCGGAGACCTGGGTCGAGCCCCAGCTTGTATTCCCCGCGGCCAAGCCTTGCCAATCATCTGGACGAAGTTTTCCCGCAATTCCCAAGCCAATCGTGTAGGTCACCAAGTGCTGCCAGAAGGCAGGATCCGACTCGCTCGGCGGCACATCATTCTTTAAATTGTCACGCAAATCCCGGTTCCAATAATACATTGCAACGTCGGCAAGATTAGGAGGACCAGTGCCGGCATACGGCGCAGCGGGCCTGTATTGAAATGATGGCCTTGTCTTGTCAAAAGGGGCAATTCTAGGCCCATTCAGACTATCGACATCCTGGATCAAGGCCGGCGTGGTGGCCTCCTCATTGCTCCACATGCCATCTGTCATGAGGACATGAAACGAACGTCGACAACTTTGACTTGCGTCCGGCAACTGCCCTGCTATTGAAGGATCTGCGGCCCAGGGTGCATCGGATTTTTCAAAATACCGCCCTACGTTATCTAAGGCACTACGAAGAGGGGTTCCAGACATTGGTAATGCGGTTAACAGTTTTTTGTAAAATGCTTCACGATTCTCTCCTGCGAATGGCCGCACGCCCATCAAGATAGTTTTTGTATTAACACCATCAATAAATTGAGGCGTAAGACTGTTGATAGTCCCATATCCGACACGAAACCCTGAAGGTACAGAGCCGAATGCTTCGGCTGTTCCGCCCTTGGCGACCTTTAATCGATTACGCGCATAAGTAAACCAATTCGAGAAGTTTTGAGCCTCTTCCTCATAAGTACAACTACTGCCTGCGCAATCTGTGCGATTGGCAAACTTCGGATAAACGGCAGGATTTTCGGGCGAAATGATGATTTGTGTAAAATCTTCTTTAACATCTCCCTTTTTATCCTTACCAAGCTGATAATATTGCGCAGCCCAGATAGTTTCATCAGCTAATACTTGCACCGCAAGTCGATCGTCGCCTGCCCATTTGCTGTTGATTGTTTGCCAATGGACAAGATTCATCGCTCGAGAGGGATTGTTTGGATCGATCGGAGCCGCAGAAGCGGGATACTCCGGATAGCGCAATCCATTCGCTTTCAACCATGGCAGGTAACGCACTTGCGGGTTGTAATAAATTGGATTGATGGCCGACGAGCGCAAGCGTCGAGCAACAAGAGTGTTGGTGTTGTAAGTCAGGGGGATCGCCACCGTGGTGGAAGTGGCAACTTCATTCCATGGGGTGACGTTGACCGAATTAGCGCGCCAGCCGATGCAAAGTGGATCCGGCACACACTCCCATACCATCGAGCTTGAATCATCCAATGTGAACATCAAGTTCGGCATGACGGACCCAGTTGTTCCTGTTAAAGGCACCTGAGAGACGACCGCCCCCGCTCCGCCACTCACAACTAGGCAGAACCCAAATGCTGCCCAATACTTGCCCCAGATAGTCATTCTGCTTTCTCCTCTTTGTTTCTTAGATCAGCGCGGACGCGTGATCGTCGATTGCAACCACACCTCGCTGCCCGTCTCGGGCGTCCCAGCGGCCGTAGTTCGATAGTCCGGGCTGTATCCAACAGCAGTGATCAGGAATCCTTCGAGGTCCTGCCCATCGTTAGGCAGCCGCAAGCTCTCCGCCATGCAGCGCGGCAACGCTTCTGTCGGCAATTGCCTCGCAGTGCTATCCGCCGAGTTGGCGACGGTGAAACGTATCGCGATGGCCTTGCCCGCCGAGAGTGCCCAGTTGGATCGTGTTTTCCATTGCACAGGTGCGCTTCCGTCCAGCGGAACTGGAGCGACAACCGGTGCGCTCGCAGTGCCTTTGATGACTTGGTCTTCGCAATACCGCAGCGCGGTTTCAGCGGCCTCGAAGGCGACCGTCTGTGTTCGCATTCCCTTGGAAATCTGTTCTCCGGAAGTCGCCCGCCGGATAGCGACGGTTGCGACCAACGAAACAAGGATCAGCAGAATCAGCGCCATGACGAGCACGATGCCGTTTTGCGGGCCTGCGCCGTGTGTGCGCAATGCGGTGCGTGTGCTCATGGTGCCATTCCGGCAATGCCGCCCCGATTGCGCAGTGCAATGGTCTGGACATAGCTGCGCCGGCTGAATCCATCACTGGAAGATGTTGGATTGCCATCGCAATCGACGTAGCTGGTTCCGGCGTCCGCAGGGCTCGCCGATGCGCCGCGCATGAGCAGGCACAGCCTGACGGTGACGACACGGGACCAATTCTGGTCAGCGCTTGCGCCGAGTGCATCGACGTCGGCCGCGCTGTCGAGGTACTGCACGACGTCGCTGCTGGTGCCATTCGCAGCGACGCCGAAGCGCAAGCGCATGTCTGCCACGTTTTGGACCATAGGTTGGGATCTGGCAAACGCGTTGCCATTGCCAATGCACGACAGATCAGACGTCCCACTCGATCCATTGGCACCGACCGTGAACCGCGACTCCACCAACGGATAGAGGGCGCCTTCGGCATCAGTGCTGAGTTCAGCAGCATCGTCGCCAACCGCTTGGCCGAGGCAGTCGAGATTGGCGGGAACCAAGAACCGAAAATCGTCGGCGGTTCCAGCAGGATCTGCACCTTCGAATCGCACAGCGAAAGCCGCCGCCCCGGTCGAGCCTGTTGCGCAGGCAAGAGCATTGAAGGCGACGGTCGAACTCGTGAAGCCATGATCACAGGCGCGTATACCTGCGCCGATGAATTTCCGATCCGGCAGCGAGACGCTTACGCCGTCAACCGTGGCGGCACCGGGCACTACACCCTTGCGAGGGATGCTGAATCCAGCCATGCGCAGTTGCGAGCTCATGAGGGAGAAGGCGATGGCGGCGTCTTCGTTCATTCGGGAAACGGCGGTGGTCTGCCGGCTGCTGGCGCCGGTGGCGAGGTAGACGGCGATCAATGCTCCAAGAATGACGATGCCGATGGTGATGGCGATCATGAGTTCGAGCAGCGTGCGCCCCTTCATACGCCACGCGCGATGACGATGGCGAGGATTCATAGACTGATCCGGTAATACATACAGCGGGGCTTTGGAGCGTCATCGGCAATCCCTGCCAATGCCGCCGCGGGGCAATCGGTTGAGGCATCTGCGACGGAGAGCTCTTTTGATGCTTTGGGGTCGATCCAGAGGATCCAGATGTCGGTGGCCAAGGCATTGGCCGGATCGAGCTTCACGTGAGCATCGCCGCCCGGAAGGCGCTTTTGCAGTTCGCCGACCCACTGGGCCATGTCAAGGGCCGCGAGTTCCGCAGAGGTACAGGCTGAAGGGGTCGCGCAGGTTGGAAGTTCTACGGCCGTCGTCGAATAGGCGTTGGCCCTGACATACAGGCCTTTGCTGAAGCCATTGATGTTGCCGCGCATCCGCTCGCCCAGATCCGTTGCCATCAACGTGCCGATCGACTGGAACTGAGCCATCTTCACGTACCGCTGCGCTGCCGCTGCCAATCCGCCCAGACCCAGCAGGCCAAAAGAAAGGATGAGGATGGCAACCATCACTTCGAGCAGCGAACTTCCACGGTGTCTTGTCCTGCTCATACGAAACGCTTGGTAGAAGAAAGAAGTTACCCGCATGCACTGTCCACGTATGTACGTCCGCCAAGACTCACGCAGACCACTTTTGAAAGAGCGGGCGTTTTGGAAGGGGATGTGAAAGTGAAGCGGGGAGTGATGGAGGACAGCGTGCCCATGGGCGTGAACACCAGAGCGCCTGCACGGGCGCGGTCGATTTCGCCGTTTTTTGTGAAGCTGCCTTGCACCCGCAGTACGGAGTCGTTCGTCCCAAGTGCCCCGTCGCCGGTATAGTCGACGAAAACGATCCAGCCGGCCGCCCATGCAGTACCAGTCTCGCAGGCCGGAATTCCCGTTGTGGCGGCATTACTGGGGCAAAGAGCAACCGGTACTCCGCGCTTGATCGCCTCGGCACGTGCAAATGCAATGCTGCCCATCAGGCTGTCAACGCTGTCGGACACACTGTTGCTTTCAATGAGGTTGCGCATCGAAGGCGCCGCTAGCGCGACAAGAATGGCGGAGATGGCGATCACGACCATGGCCTCGACCATGGTGAAGCCGCCCTCCCTGCGGCGGCACAAGCCTGGCGCTGACTTAGCAGAACAGAAAAATCGCTTCATGACGAGCTGGAACTCCTACCGATGGGAAACATGAACTTTTTAACGAGATGCACGAGATATTTAAACCGCGCCAGTCATCCGCTCAATGGCGCAGACTGACCGCTCATCAATACAATCTCGCAAAATGTTCCTTCCTTAAGGAGCATTCGAGATATTTGCGAAAGAAAAGCATGAACCCCCGGTGGCTAGGCATGGCCGAAACCTCGGAGTTGCTGCTGGTTATCTGACTTTCTGAAAAGACCTTGCCGTCATCGCCAGACGGCGAAAGGATTTCGGGCCCAACGGTTTCGCAACCCCGCTTAGCGGCCGCTCGTCTTTCTCCCCGCCTCCCAGAATCGCCAGTTGAGTCGCCAACAGATGGCGGCCTAACTGCTGGAGGTAGTGATGCAATCGAGTATTCAGCGACGCAGTCGGGCATCGGGCTTTTCTTTGATCGAGGTGCTCGTCGCACTTCTCGTGCTCTCGTTCGGCTTGTTGGGAATGGTTGGGCTGCAGGCAACGGCCATGCAGAACAATCGGGAGGCCCGCCTCCAATCAGTCGCCGTCGATCTGGCGCGCGAACTCGCCGAGATGATGCGAGGCAACAAGGATGTTGCAATGCTGGCGGCCGCCAACCCCTATGTTGGGGATTTTTCCGCCACCGCTCAGGCGGCGGCCGTGCCTGCTTCACCTTCTTCCTGCCTGTCGACTGGATCTTCCTGCGCCAACAACGACGCAGTGGCAAGCGCCGAGCTGACTGACTGGCTGGCCCGCGTATCTGCCAGTCTTCCCGGCGCCCGGGTGAAGATCTGCCCTGATTCAGCGCCCTACTCCGGCGCCGGCTTGCCTCAGTGGAACTGCACCGCGAGCGCAAGCACCGACGTGATCGTCGTCAAAATAGGATGGACTCACCTGTCTACGGACGGATCCCTGCAGGATCGGAACATCCGCACCACGAGTACAGACGATGTCCCGCGGGTGATCCTGCCGGTAACTGCGGGTAGCACGACGTCATGAAGCCGCCGCCCCGCCCCAGTGCGCGCATGCGCCGCCGTCCCAGAGGCATGACGCTGGTGGAACTTCTCGTGGCCATGACACTGGGCTTGCTGATCACACTCGCCGCAACCGCGGCGCTGGTCGCGGCGCGGCGCGGATTCACCACCGTGGATGCCGCATCACAGCTGCGCGACAACGCCCGTTTTGCAACCAGCCTCATCCAACGCCTGGTAGTCCAAGCCGGATACAGGGACGTGTTCAACGTTACCACCAAGCGCAGCAATGCGGCCGGGACCAGTGCCGACCCTGATCCCTACGTGTACGGCTTCGACAACGCTGTTGCGTCGAAGACTTCGGTCACGTCCGCAGACCCACGCAGCGACGACTCCTTAGGCTATTTCGGCGATGTGTTGATTCTGCGCAGCCAGCCCACCGAGACCTATCCCGGCTCCGGCAAGGCCGACAAGGGAATGATCGATTGCTCCGGCTTCGCGGCTGATACGCCACCGGCCAACCGGGACGATACCCGAGCAAGCGTCCTTTTTGTCTCTCCATCGTCCAGCGACGGCGAGCCGACGCTGAAGTGCTATCGATCGGCGACCGGCACGGTACCTTTCGACCAGGCAGTGCCGCTGATCCGTGGCGTAGAAAACTTTCAGGTGCTGTATGGCGTCGATGGTGTCGTAGCCAACACGGCCATCGATCCCGCAAACGCCGCCTTGAAACCCGACACGGTCCCCGATAGCTACTTGCGCGCCGACCAGTTGACGGTGGCGGGCAACGATACAGCGACGCGTGCCAATTGGCGGCGCGTGCGCAGCCTGCGCATCGGCATGGTCCTGCGCAGCGACGTCGGTGCAGCACAGGAGTCCAAGACCAAGACTCTGTACCCCCTGGGCAGTTCTGGCTTCAGTTCGACCGACGACATAGGCACGATCTACACGGCGCCGGCCGATGGCCGAGTGCGGCAAGTCGTGACCTTCACCGTGCATCTGCGCAACGACCAGGGACTGTGACAATGCCGCATCTGTCTTACGCCGGATCCGCACAGCGCCAGAGAGGCCTGTCGTTGATCGTGGTGCTTCTCATCCTTGTAGTGATATCGATCCTCGGGGTGGGCAGCGCCCAAATCGCCTTGCAAGGCGAACGTAGCGCGCGCAATGACCGCGACATGCAGTTGGCATGGCAGGCTGCCGAAGCAGCGCTGCAGGATGCGGAGTTCGATATTCATGGGCCAGGAACAAACAATCGCAGCGCATTCTTTGGATCCCTGCAAGACACCAGCGGCTTCGTCACCAACTGCGGCACCCAGGGCTCAGGAAGTTCCTTCAACGCACTTGGGCTTTGTGCGCTGGTCATGAGCGGAACACCAGCGTGGCTGAACGTCGACTTCACGGTCACGGACACATCGGCACGCACTGTCAAGTTCGGCACCTTCACCGGCAGAAGCTTTGCCGCCAGCGATTCGGGCACCCGGGGCATCGAACCCTACCAGGCTCCGCGCTACGTGATCGAGCCGATCCCGGATCCGGGCAATCGTGACCTCTCTTCGACCGCCAGCTATGTCTACCGCGTGACCGCCATGGGATTCGGACCACGCAAGGACATCCAAGCAGTGACTCAGATCATCTACCGAAACTAGCGCGACGACACTATGCTCGATCTTGTTCGCAACTTGCCACCTCGGCTTAGAAACCTTTTGCGCGCCGGCTCCTGGAGCCGAGCGCAGCGCCTGCTCGTCGGGCTCTTCCTGCCGGTCATGGCGATCGCCGTGTCGGTGGCAGTGCGAAGTCAGACCGTAGCGCCGGCAATTCCACAAGTATCACTTTCGAGCGACCCACTCTATGCAACGGCCTCGGGCGACAAGCCAACCATGGCGCTGGCGCTGTCGGTTGAATGGCCTACCGCAGGAGCACAGTACATCAAAGGATCGAATGCCCTTGACAACTCCTACACCAATACGTCCGAGTACCTTGGTTACTACGACACCGAGTCCTGTTACGCGTACAACGATAAGCCCACAGAGACGCTTCAACCGAGCGAGCAAACCACCGACTACAAGCGATTCGACCGCACCGGTCCGGCGACAAGCCGTATGTGCGCAGACGGGTTCAGTGGCAATTTTCTAAACTGGGCCAGCGGCTCGGCAATCGACATGCTGCGCCTTTCCCTTTCCGGGGGAGACCGTTCTATAGACCGCGAAGACCTCACCATCCTTCAACGCGCATTCGTTCCCAACGGTGATCCGCATTGCCTCTGGAATTCCACCTCTTTTCCTGCCAAGCAGTTGCAGCGCGACGGGGGTGGCGCGGGAGCTTACTGGGGTGCGATTCCCGTTGCCATGCGCAAAGCGGCAGCGAAACAAGATGTCTGGGTTGCCAACACGCTGAACCAGATCTTCTTCGGAACGTTCCGCGGCGCAGGTTGCGGCATGGCTGGTGTCCATGTGGGCAACGGTAGCTACACACTGGGATCCAACGTCCCAACCGTCGTGGCTAACTTCACCCCCGTTTTTCAACCCCTGCCAAGCGATGCCTCGCCCGCATGCGCTACCGAGAACGGTATATGCACGTTCTCGGGCATCAGGCAGGTCTGGTACGGCAGCGGAACGCAATGGGCCGTGGCGGCGGCGTCGGGCCCGATCATATGCACCAGTCGCATGTTCTCTAATTTCGCCCCCGACGTCTCAAAAGCCTGCTACACCCGCCCGTACACGGGTACTTGGAAACCCACCGCAGCTGCGAAGTTAATTACTGCCGGCCCTGTCACCCGCCAGAACCAAAGCCTGCCGAATGATGCATCGGCGGCATGCGCAACCGAAGGAGGCACATGCACATTCGACGGCATCAAAGAGGTTTGGTACGGCGCAGGTACGCATTGGGATGTGGCGCCAGCCGTTGGCCCCATCACGTGCTACGCGGGTCAGGTCTTCGGCGATCCTATTTATGGCGTCGTCAAATCGTGCTACACGCGCAACTACGCCGGGCCCTGGTTGCCTTCCTACGCGGCTGACCCCGCGGCGCCTGGTTCCGGCTCAAGCGCAGCACTGAACAGCGACGGCTTCTTCTATGCCCGCGTTAAAGTCTGCGATCAAGACGCTTCCGGCGCGCTTCTGGACGTCCGTGACTACGGAGCCGGCCACAACTTCTGCACTGCGTACCCCAGCACCAAATACAAACCTACCGGCGCCATTCAGAAGTATGCCAACTCGCTTCGGCTGGCGGCCTTCGGTTACGCGCTGGACCAAACCCTCAGTCCCGAAGGCGGACGCTACGGTGGGGTACTGCGCGCGCCGATGAAATACGTCGGAAACAAGACCTTCGACAAATACGGGCAAAACAACACCCCGGCTGGCGGCAATCCTGCTGCCGAGTGGGATGCCAGGACAGGCGTGTTCTACGCCAACCCTGACAACGACACGACGCAGACCCCGGCCATCAGCGGCGTGATCAACTATCTCAACAAGTTTGGACGCACCAGCGCGACGCCCGGACGCTACAAGGATTGGGACCCGGTAGGCGAGCTTTACTACGAGACACTGCGGTACCTGCAAGGACTGCCACCCAGCCCGGACGCCGTCAGCAAACTGACCCCGGACATGTATGACGGCTTTCCTATCTTCACGGACTGGTCTGGGCTTGACCCGTTTGCCGATCGCTCCCCGACCAGCAGCTATGCCTGCCTCAGGAACAATATTGTCGTGATCGGCGACATCGAAACCCATGACACGCCCAACTACGGGCGCTTCCCGGGGGCCAACCTGGCCATCAACGTGCCTGATTTCGCAGCCTCGCTCGCCACTGTCGCCAGCTTCGAGAGCGGTACCGCCACTTCCTACGAGGATGGGCAAGGCATGCTTCGGACCACAAGCAATCCGAACACGCCAAATCCTTACAAGTTCGGGACCGAAATGGGAATCGCAGGCACCGCGTACTGGGCCCATACGCACGACATTCGCGGGACCAACTGGACCGCCGAACCGTCCAAGCAACGGCCCGGACTGCGCACCAGAACGTTCACCTTTGACGTGAACGAATACGGCAACCAGAACTTGGCCGCGAACCGCCACTACCTGAATCCGTTCTTCACGGCTGCAAAATACGGGGGTTACGAGTCGATGCCCTCCCGGAAGGACACTGCGAGGCCGTACAACACTTGGGGCAATCCTTTCATGAGGGATGGCGGCACAGTCGAAAACAATGTGTGGCAGGACCCTACCCAGCCGGGCGAGGCCGCCACGTATGCTTTGCAAAGCAATGGACGCGCTGAGTTATCCGCCTTTGACAAGATTTTCGATAGCGCTGGAGAGCCGACATTCAATATTGCTGGCGCCGCCGCGCAGGCAGGCGTGTTGACCCAAGGCACGAACAACACGATCTTTCAAGCCCAGTTCGACTCCACCGACTGGTCCGGTGATGTTGTCGCGAAAATTGTGTCTGTCGACGCGTCCAACCAAGTCTCGCTCTCTCAAAGCCCTCAATGGAGTGCTGCAGAACGCCTCAGGAATTTCACAGACCCTGTAAACAACCGAAATATCGTGATCGGCAACGCAGGCGCTACAAGCAGTCCAGTCGCTTCGGCATTCAAGTGGAACGAGATCAGCAGCGTTGTTCAACAAGCGCTCAACAAGCCGGACCCCTCGTCAGCGGCCGACAATCAAGGGGAGGATCGCCTCAAATTCATTCGCGGCGACCATTCGAAGGAAGGCAACGTTTTCCGAAATCGTGAAGGCAAGAGTCTGGGAGACATCGTCAATTCAGGCGTCGCGTATTCCGGCGCGCCGAACGGCACCATCAACTCGAGCACCTATCCGGCGTTCCGGGAAGACAACAAGAATCGCACACCCGCAGTGTTCGCCGGCGCCAATGACGGCATGATGCATGCCTTCAATGCAACGACGGGCGACGAGCTGTTTGGTTACATCCCGAGTTGGCTGGCACCAAAGCTCTCTGTCCTTACCAGCAAGGACTACATGGTCAACCATCAGAGCTATGTGGATGCGACTCCCGTGGTGGCCGACGCGGAAGTGGGCACAAATTGGAAGACAGTGCTCGTTGGTGGAACGGGAGCGGGCGGGCGGGGTGTGTATGCTTTGGACGTGACCGATCCGGCCGCGTTCTCTGCTTCGAAGGTGATGTGGGAATTCACCCCAGCCGACGATATCGATTCCACAGATAGCAATTACAGCTTGGGGAATGTCGTCGGACGTCCGCAGATCCTGAAGTTCCGTACCAGTGCCACGGGCGCGCCCCCCGCCTACAAATGGTTCGCGGTCGTGGCCAGCGGAGTCAACAACTATGTTCCCGACGCAGAGGGCCACTTCAGTTCTACGGGCAGGCCGGCAATCTATCTGCTGGACCTTGCCAAGCCACAGGGGACAGCCTGGTCGCTCAATAGCAACTATTACAAGATCTCCATCCCGGTAGACAGCAGCTTGAGTAGTACCCAGCCCCCAGGCGTCCTGAACTTCAAGGCGGCTCTTGGCGCTCAGCAGGAGGTTACCAAGCTGTTCGTGGGTGACCTGCACGGAAAGCTCTGGAAGCTGGACTTCACTCCCTGGGGAACAGACCACTGGAACATGGCCGATCTTTCAGCTTTCCATACGGGCACCCAACCCTATCCACTCTTTATCGCCAGAAGTGCGACGGGCCAGGTGCAACCGATCAGTGCCGCCCCCCTGCTGGTCCGCGGGTCGGCGCAGCAATCCATCTATGTTGCGTTCGGCACTGGCAAATACCTGGAGGCCACGGACAGCGCATCTGCCATCACCAACTCGTTCTATGTGGTGAATGACGACGGAACAGCGAGGCCCGACAGCACTTCCGGTTCGCCTGCAAGTGCAATTACAGGGCGCGGCCGCCTGCAAGGCGGTACCTTCAACAGCACGACCGGCGACATCAATGTCCCAGCCTTTGTCTGGGGCCGCGCCGCCAGCGACGGCGACACGACGCAACGATCCGGGTGGTATCTCGACTTCCCGAGCACCGGGGAGCGCCAGGTCACCGGCACTTCGCTGGCAGGCGACACCCTGATATTCAGCAGCCTCACTCCCAATCCCAGCACCAGTGCGAGTATCTGCGGAGCCGGCGGCGGTACCGGGCGCGAGTACCGCTTGACCGTGGACACGGGTGACGGGGCATCGACCCAGTCGACCGTCGGATTGCTGGGCGAAAGTATGGCCATGAGGATCGCTTCGGCCACCACCTCGACCATCACCGACAGCACGGGCCGCCGTCATCGCACCATCACGACGCAGAGCATCAGCCAAGGTACGACCGGCCTTGCTGCCACCAGCACTGTCACGCAGGAGGAGATTGCCGGCCGGCTCAGCTGGCGGCAGATTCACAACTACCGGGATCTCAAGACCCAATGAAAAAGCGCTCTCAAAAAGGCTTCACGCTCATCGAACTGATGATCGTGGTTGCTATCGTCGCGATCCTGGCGAGCATCGCGTATCCGTCCTATGCGTGGGCAGTGCTGAAGGGCCGGCGTGCGCAGGCGCGAACGGCGATTCTGGAACTGCTCCAACAGCAGGAGCGATACATGACTCAGAACAACACCTACATGGCGTTCACCACCACCTCCGCGGGCGTGACCACTCCGGCCGGCGTTCCCTTCAAGACCTTCGCAGGCGACAACTCGAATGGCGCGCCCTACTACCTGACAGCCGCGGCATGCACCGGCAGCACGATCGATGAATGCGTGCAAATCAACGCAAAGCCTACCTTCACCGATGGGGAGGTCGATGAACTATGGGCCACCAGCGGCGGCAGCAGGAACTGCACAGGAACAGCCGGCACTACACCGCCTGCCGCTCCACCCAAGGTGTGCTGGCCATGAGTCCGCAGCGTTCCTACATGTCGACCCGCGGCTTCACCCTGATCGAATTGATGGTGACGCTGGCGGTTGCGGCGATCTTGATGACGATCGCGGCGCCGAGCTTTCTCGCGTTCCAGCGAAACTCCGAGCTCACCTCGGCCGCCAATGGTTTGGTTGCGACCATCGCAGCGGCTCGCGGCGAGGCCATGAAGTCCGGGATGTACGCAATGATCGTCCCGGCGGATGGAGCGGCATGGAGCAGCGGCTGGGTGGCATTCATCGACAAGGATGCGAATCGCGCATTTACGGCCAGCGCTGATCAGGTGATCTCCAGACAGGCGGCGCTCGCCAGTTACTTCACGGTAAGCAGCACGGGCACGGCCAACGAATCCCCCCCTTACATCATGTTCGACGGCTCGGGCTACCCGAAGACGACTTCCAACGGATTCGGCCAGCTGACCTTCAGCATCGCACGTTCCGACGTCCTCGACTCGGCACGCCCGGACCAGACCCGCAACGTTATGATTTCAGTCGCTGGCCGCATTCGCTCCTGCAAGCCGGCCAGCGACTCAGACCCAAAGTGCCGTGCCTCTGACAACGACGATTGATACCGGCCCCACAGACCGCTTGCCAGCCGATGCGAGCATGCGGCTCGCACTGGAGTTGAGCGCATCAGCCCGCACGCTCTCCCCACCGAATCCCCACGTAGGCTGCCTCATCCTGGCGGCAAACGGGCAGCGGCTGGGCCAGGGCCACACCCAGCGTCCCGGCGGGCCGCACGCTGAAATCATGGCCCTGCGGGACGCCGTGGCCCAGGGCCACTCCGTCGTCGGCGCCACCGCCTACGTCACCCTCGAACCCTGCGCCCACCACGGCCGCACCGGCCCGTGCTGCGACGCCCTGATCGCCGCCGGCATCCGCAAGGTCGTCGCATCGCTCACCGACCCCAACCCGCTGGTCGCCGGCCAAGGCTTCGAGCGCCTGCGCGCGGCGGGTGTCGAAGTCGAGGTGGGCCCCGGCGCAGAGGAGGCGCGCGAACTCAACATCGGTTTCTTCAGCCGCATGATCCGCAAGACCCCGTGGGTCCGGCTCAAGGTCGCCGCCTCGCTGGACGGCAAGACCGCCCTGCCTGACGGCACCAGCCAATGGATCACCTCCGAAGCCGCCCGCACCGACGGCCATGCCTGGCGCGCGCGTGCCGGTGCCCTGCTCACCGGTGTCGGCACCGTGCTCGAGGACGATCCGCGGCTCGACGTGCGCCTGGTCGAGGCGCCACGCCAGCCGCCGCTGGTGGTGGTCGACAGCCAGTTGCAGACGCCGCCCACTGCACGCCTCTTCGAACCTGCCCGGCCAGTCTGGATTTACGCCGCAGCTCCCAACGCGCCGGCCCAGGCAGCGCTTGAAGCGCGGGGTGCCATCGTCCGCTACGTCGCCAACCCCCAAGGCAAGGTGGACCTCGCAGCCATGCTTCGCGACCTCGCGCTGCGCGAAGTCAACGAGTTGCACGTCGAGGCAGGCCACAAGCTCAACGGCTCGCTGATGCGCGAAGGCCTGGTGGACGAATTGCTGTTCTACGTCGCCCCGAAGTTCATTGGCGAAGGCCTCGGCATCGCGCACCAACCCAATCCCGCGGGCAACCTGACCCGGCTGGACCAGGCCCTCCCGTTGGAATTCAAGTCGGTCGAAGCCCTCGGACCCGACCTGCGCATCGTTGCCCGGATTGCGGGTCGCGACCGCTTTTAGTCAGAGCCTGCCGAGGCGGCCTCGCATCTCTGCGAAAATGCCGCGATGTTCACCGGAATCATCACCGGCGTGGGGCGCATCGCCGCCGTCCACGACCTCGGCAGCTCTTCATCCCACGGCAAGCGGCTCGGTATCGCGACGCCCGCCGGCTATCTGGACGACGTGGGCCTGGGCGACAGCATTGCGCTCAACGGCGCCTGCATGACGGTCACCTCCCTGGACCCAGCGCAGCAGCTCTTCACCATCGACATCTCGGCGGAATCGCTGGACAAGACGGCCGGCCTCGCTGCCACCGGTGCCCGCGTCAACCTCGAGAAAGCGCTGCGCGCCAGCGACCGCCTCGGGGGCCACATCGTCTCCGGCCATGTCGACGGCATCGGTACCGTGAGCCACTTCGCCCCGGTGGGCGAAAGCTGGGAGCTCCGGGTGCTGGCACCGAAGGCGCTCGCCCGCTTTCTCGCGTACAAGGGCTCGATCACCATCAACGGCGTGAGCCTCACCGTCAACACCGTAAACGACGGCCCCGATGGCAGCGAGATCAGCATCAACCTTATCCCTCACACCGTCGAGAACACCGCGCTCGGCAGCCTCGAGGCCGGCAGCCGCGTGAACCTCGAGATCGACACCGTCGCACGCTACGTCGAGCGCATGCTCCAGGCCGGCGCCCTGCCCGCCACCCCCAAGGATCCCTCGCCATGAACGCCTCCGTCACCCCGATCCCCGCCCCCCGCGGCGCGCGGGCGCCCGCCCCCATCTCGCCAGTCGAGGAGATCGTGGCCGAGCTGCGCGCCGGCCGCATGGTGATCCTGGTCGACGAGGAAGACCGCGAGAACGAAGGCGACATCGTGATCGCCGCCGACCACATCACCCCCGACGCCATCAACTTCATGGCCCGGCATGCCCGCGGCCTGATCTGCCTCACCCTCTCGCGCGAGATGTGCGAGCGGCTGCAGCTGCCGCCGATGGTGGCGCGCAACGGCGCGAAGCATTCGACCGCCTTCACCGTCTCGATCGAGGCGGCCGAGGGCGTGACCACCGGCATCTCCGCGGCTGACCGCGCACGCACGGTGCAGGCGGCCGTCGCGCCCAACGCAGTCGCTGCCGACCTGGTTCAGCCGGGCCACATCTTCCCGCTGCAGGCCGTGGACGGCGGCGTGCTGATGCGCGCCGGCCATACTGAAGCCGGCTGCGACCTCGCCGCCATGGCAGGCTGCTCGCCGGCCTCCGTGATCTGCGAGGTGATGAATGACGACGGCACCATGGCGCGCCTGCCCGACCTGCAGCTCTTCGCAGCGGAGCACGGGCTCAAGATCGGCACCATCGCCGCGCTCATCGAGCATCGCAGCCGCACCGAATCGCTGGTCGAGAAGATCGGCTGCCGCGAGATCCACACCACCTGGGGCTGGTTCACCGCCCACGCCTTCCGCGACAAGCCCAGCAAGGGCGTGCACCTGGCGCTGGTGCGCGGCAAGTGGAATTCGGCCGACACGGTGGACGTGCGCGTGCACGAGCCGCTGTCGGTGCTGGATGCGCTGGAAGTCAACCGCTCGCTGCACTCCTGGAGCCTCGATGCCAGCCTGGCCCACATCGCGTCCGAAGGCAAGGGCGTGGCCGTGCTGCTCAACTGCGGCGAGACCGGTGCCGAGCTGCTGTCGCAGTTCGACGGCACGGCGCGTCCCGCCCAGGCGCCGGAACGCGGCCGCATGGACCTGCGCAGCTACGGCATCGGCGCGCAGATCCTGCGCGAGTGCGGCGTGCACCGGATGAACCTGCTGGGCACGCCGCGCCGCATGCCCAGCATGGCGGCGGGCTACGGCCTGGAAATCGCCGGCTACCTCAGCAAGGACGAACAATGACCCACAACCCGCAAAGACAGGACCACTGATGCAGGACGCAAACAAGGGCAGCGCCGCCGCGCTCGACGGCAGGGGCCTGCGCATCGGCATCGTGCAGGCGCGCTTCAACGAGGACATCACCGACGCGCTGGCGAAGGCCTGCCTCGGCGAACTCGAGCAACTGGGCGTTGCAGCCGAGGACATCGATCGGCTGAGCGTGCCGGGCGCGCTCGAAGTGCCTCTCGCGCTGCAGGCCCTGGCCGAACGCAATCGCTACCACGCGCTGGTCGCGCTGGGCTGCATCATCCGCGGCGAGACGTACCACTTCGAGCTGGTTGCCAACGAATCCGGCGCCGGCGTGAGCCGCATCGCACTCGACTATCGCATTCCGGTCGCCAACGCCATCCTCACCACCGAGAACCTCGAACAGGCACTCGCCCGCCAGAACGACAAAGGCCGCGACGCGGCGCGCGTGGCGGTCGAGATGGCGCGGCTGATCGGGTCAGCCAACAGGCCTTGATCCCTCTTCTTCATGACCGACGACACCAAGACCAGCGGCCAGCGCCCGCGCCAGTCGCGCCCGGGGCTCACCAGCACCGGCGCCCGGAAGGCCTCCGCCAAATCCACCCGCAGCCGCGCGCGCGAGTTCGCGCTGCAGGCGCTCTACCAGCACCTCGTGGGGCGCAACGACGCGGCTTCGATCGACCAGTTCACGCGCGACCTGGCCGGCTTCCACAAGGCGGATGCGGCGCACTACGATGCCCTGCTGCACGGCGCCATCGCCTCCGCGCAGGAACTCGATGCGCTGATCGTGCCCCTGCTCGACCGCAAGCTGGAAGAGATCTCCCCGATCGAGCATGCCGTGATGTGGATCGGCGTCTACGAATTCCAGAACTGCCTCGACGTGCCCTGGCGCGTGGTGCTCAACGAGTGCATCGAGCTCGCCAAGGAATTCGGCGGCACCGACGGCCACAAGTACGTGAACGCGGTGCTCAACGGCCTCGCACCCCAACTGCGCCCCGCCGAGGTGGAGGCAGATCGCGCCAGCGGCAAGGTAAGGCCATGAAGATTTCGAAGCGCGCCGAGCGCATCGAGCCCTTCTACGTGATGGAAGTCGCCAAGGCCGCTTCCGCACTGGCACGCGAGGTTGCGCACACCGACCGGCCGATGATCTTCCTCAACATCGGCGAGCCCGACTTCACCGCGCCGCTGCCGGTGCAGGAGGCCGCCCTGCGCGCCGTGCGCGCCGGCGCCACCCAGTACACCCACGCGACCGGCCTCGAGGTGCTGCGCGAACGCATCAGCAGCTGGTACCGCGAGCGCTTCAACGTCGACGTGCCGGCGCGGCGCATCGTGATCACCGCCGGTGCCTCCGCTGCGCTGCAGCTGGCCTGCCTGGCGCTGATCGAGGCCGGCGACGAGATCCTGCTGCCCGACCCCAGCTACCCCTGCAACCGCCAGTTCGTGAGCGCCGCCGAGGGCCGCGCGGTGCTGATCCCGACCACCGCCGAAGAGCGCTTCCAGCTCAGCGCCGCCAAGGTCGAGGCCGCGTGGACCGAGCGCACGCGCGGCGTGCTGCTGGCCTCGCCTTCGAACCCCACCGGCACCTCCATCGAGCCCGGCGAGCTGCGCCGCATCCACGAGGTGGTGACGCGGCGCGGCGGCATCACGTTGGTCGACGAGATCTACCTTGGCTTGTCGTATGAAGACGAGTTCGGGCAGAGCGCGCTCGGCATCGACGACCAGATCATCAGCATCAACAGCTTCAGCAAGTACTTCAGCATGACCGGCTGGCGCCTGGGCTGGCTCGTGGTGCCCGAGGCGCTGGTGCCCGCGATCGAGCGGTTGGCGCAGAACCTCTTCATCTGCGCGAGCACGGTCTCGCAGCATGCGGCGCTGGCTTGCTTCGAACCTGCGAGCATCGCCGAGTACGAGCGCCGCCGCGCCGAGTTCAAGGCGCGGCGCGACTGGTTCATCCCGCAACTCGAATCGCTGGGCTTCAAGGTGCCCGTCGTTCCCGACGGTGCCTTCTACGCCTGGGCCGACTGCGCCGCCTTCGGCGCGCGGCTGGGCATCGCCAACAGCTGGGACTTCTCCTTCGAGGCGATGAAGAAAGCCCATCTCGCCATCACGCCCGGCCGCGACTTCGGCTCGGACCAGACCGCGCGCTTCGTCCGCTTCTCGACCGCCAGTTCGATGGCGCACCTGCAAGAGTCGGTGGAGCGCCTGCGGGCCTGGGCGGGCACCGCCGTTCCCGCATGAGCTTTTCGTTTCCCGTCCGCGTCTACTGGGAGGACACCGATGCCGGCGGGATCGTGTTCTACGCCAACTACCTCAAGTACATGGAGCGCGCCCGCACCGAGTGGCTGCGCTCGCTGGGCATCGCGCAGCGCGCCCTGCGCGAGCAGACCGGCGGCATCTTCGTGGTCAGCGAGACCCAGCTCAAGTACCACCAGCCGGCCCGGCTCGACGATGAGTTGCTGGTGACCGCCGAGCTGCGCCAGATCGGCTCGGCGTCCCTGATAATCGGCCAGCGCGTGCTGGCCCGGCCGGCACATGCCCCTGCCGCCGATCCGACGTCCGATGCACCGGTGCTCTGCGAAGGCACGATCCGCATCGGTTGGGTTCACGCCGACACGCTGCGGCCCGCGCGCATCCCGGCGCAGGTTTCGGGAACCCTTGCGCGCTATGCGGGCTCCATGTCTCAACCTCAGAAGCCATGAATCAAGAACTCTCGATCCTTTCCCTCCTGCTGCATGCCAGCCTTCCGGTGCAGCTCGTCGTGCTCCTCCTGATCGTGGTGTCGATCGCCAGCTGGGCGGCCATCTTCCGCAAGTACTTCTCGCTCAAGCGCACGCGCTCGCTCAATGACGACTTCGAACGCGAGTTCTGGTCCGGCACCAGCCTGAACGAACTGTTCTCCTCGGCCGCCCAGCACGCCAAGTTCGCGGGCCCGATGGAGCGGATCTTCGCCTCCGGCATGCGCGAGTACCAGAAGCTCCGCGAGCGCCATGTGTCCGACGCCGGCACGCTGCTCGATGGCGCGCGCCGCGCGATGCGCGCGAGCTTCCAGCGCGAGCTCGATGCGGTGGAGCAGAACCTCTCCTTCCTCGCGACCGTCGGCTCGGTCTCGCCCTACGTGGGCCTGTTCGGCACGGTGTGGGGGATCATGCATGCCTTCACTGGCCTGGCGGCGCTGGCGCAAGTTACGCTCTCTACCGTGGCCCCGGGCATCGCCGAGGCGCTGGTCGCCACCGCGATCGGCCTGTTCGCCGCCATCCCGGCCGTGGTCGCCTACAACCGCTTCGCCCGCGAAATCGACAAGATCGCGATCGGCCTGGAGACCTTCATCGAGGAGTTCTCGAACATCCTGCAGCGCAACCTCACCGCCCACGTCGTCAACCCGTCCCAGATGGGCCCGGCCACGGTTCGCTGACAGACAGCCGGAGAAATCACCATGCCAGCCATGTCCTCACGCGGCCGCGGCCGCCGCACGATCAACGAGATCAACATGGTCCCGTTCATCGACGTCATGCTGGTGCTGCTGATCATCTTCATGGTCACGGCACCGCTGATCACGCCGAGCGTGATCAACCTGCCCACGGTGGACCGGGCCAACAAGCAGCCCGACCGGCCGGTCGAGATCGTGATCAAGAGCGATGACGAAATCCAGATCAAGAAAGACCCCTCCACCGGCACCGGCGCACTCTCGATCCCGATGACGCAGATCGGCAGCGCCGCGCGCACTGCGCAAAGCGGCGATGCGCAGCGCCCGGTGGTCATCAGCGCCGACAAATCGGTCAAGTACGAGACAGTGGTCAAGGCCATGAACCAGCTCAAGGCCAGCGGCATCGAGCGCGTCGGCCTCTCGGTGCAGACCACGGGCTCCCGCTAAGCCATGTCGCTGGCCGCAGACCGCCCCGAATTCGCGCCGCCGCCGCAGCGCGGCACCTTCCGTGCAGTGCTGCTGGCGCTGATCGCGCATGCGCTGCTGATCATTGCGCTGACCTGGGGTGTGAGCTGGCGGCGTGAGGCCGAGAACGACGCCGTCGAGGCCGAGTTGTGGTCCTCGACCATCCAGCAGGCCGCACCGCGCGCGGTCGCCCCGACCCCGCCGGCACCTGCGCCGGCCCCCACCCCGGCACCGCCACCGCCCCCTCCTCCTCCCCCGCCGCCTCAGGCGGCGAGACCGCCGGAACCGGCGCCTCCGCCACCCAAGCAGCCCGACATCGCCCTTGAGCGTGAGAAGAAACTCAAGGAGCAGAAGGAACAGAAGGAGCGCGAGCGCGAAGAAGAACTGGCCCGGCAACAGCAACAGAAGAAGGTCGAAGCCGCTCGCAAGGCGGCGCAGGAAAAGAAGGAACAGGAAGCCAAGGAGCGCGAACGCGAACGCGCCGAGCAAGAGGCCGAGCGCAAGAAGGAACAGCAGCAGAAGCTGGCCGAGGCCAAGAAGAAGCAGGAGGCCGAGGCAAAGAAAGAGGCTGCCGAGGCCGCCAAGAAGAAGGAAGCCGAAGCCAAGGCTTCAGCGCAGGCTGCCGCCGACCGCGCCGCCACGCTCAAGCGCATGCAGGCCATGGCCGGCACCGGCGGCGAAGGCAATGCCGCGCGCTCATCGGGACCATCAGGCAGCTACGGCGGCAAGGTCGCAGCCGCGGTGCGCCCGAATGTGGTGTTTCCGGAAGCAGACCTGGTCAGCGGCAATCCGGGCGCCGAGTTCGACGTTCGCCTCGCGCCCGACGGCACCATCGTCGGCACACCGTCGCTGGTCAAGAGCAGCGGCCTGCCCAACTGGGACGAGGCCGCTTTGCGCGCTCTGCAAAAAACCGAGAAGCTGCCGCGCGACGTCGACGGTACCGTCCCGCCGCGCCTGAGCGTCACGCTGCGCCCGAAGCGCTGAATCTGCTCACGAACGCGAGCACTCGCGATTAGCGCGGCGCCGTGACCCCGGCACCTACTCGTAGACGATCGCCGCCTTGCCCGCCTCGGCTTGTGCCATCCAGCTGGCCAGCGCCGCGTCCGTCGGGAAGAACTTCGCCCGTTCCCCCAGCTGCAGCTCCACCTGCGCACCGCCGCGCGCCATCGACAGGCGCACGCCCAGGCCCTGCAGCAGCTCGCCATGCTCGCTCTGCTCGGTGCGCGGCGGAAACTCGCGAACCAGCCGCGCGATGTCGGGCGCCTTGCCATTGACCGCCACCCGCAGGAACTTGCCGAAGCGGCAGCGCGCGGTGGCGAGGTCCCACACCTGCTGCACCTGGAAGCGCGCCTCGAAACCGCCGCGGGCGGGCTGCAGTCGCCCGCTCACGATGACCAGTTCGTCGTCCTTCAGCGTGTTGCGGTTGTTGTTGATCAGCGCCTCGTCGGCCGTGGCCTCGATGGAGGCGGACTTGTCGTCCAGCTTGAAGATCGCCAGGCGGCCGCGCTGACCGTTGATCACGCGCATGTCGCTCACGATGCCGGCGATCACCTGCTGCTCGCGGCTGTCGATCAGGTCGTCGATCTCGCGCTTGCAGAAGCGCCGCACCTCGTGCGCCACCTCGTCGAACAAGTGGCCCGACAAGTAGAAGCCGATGGCCGTCTTCTCCAGGGTCAGCCGCTCCTTCACGCCCCAGGGCGTCGCATCGACCAGCTCGGGCTCCTGCGTGGCGGAGCCATGCTCGCACTCGCCGAAGATGTCGGCCTGCGCTGCGTTGGCTTCGGTGGCGTTCGCGAACTCGAAGGCGCGGTCGATCGACGCCACCAGCGCCGCGCGGTTCTGCTGCAGCGCATCGAAGGCGCCCGCCTTGATCAGCGCCTCGACCGTGCGTTTGTTGATGCGCTGGCGGTCCACCCGCACGCAGAAATCGAACAGGCTCTTGAAGGGCCCGCCGTCCTCCCGCGCCCGCACCACGGCCTCCACGGCGAGCTGCCCCGTCCCTTTGACCGCGCCAAGGCCGTAGCGGATGACCTTGTCGGTGACAGGCTCGAAGCGGTAATTGCCGCGGTTCACGTCCGGCGGCTCGAAGGTCATGCCGAAGTTCTTCTGCGCGTCCTCGAACAACACCTTCAGCTTGTCGGTGTCGTCCATTTCCACGGTCATGTTGGCGCAGAAGAACTCGGCCGTGTAGTGCACCTTGAGCCAGCCCGTGTGATAGGCCAGCAGCGAATAGGCCGCCGCGTGCGACTTGTTGAAGCCGTAGCCCGCGAACTTCTCCATCAAGTCGAAGATCTCGTCGGCCTTGTCCTCGCTGATGCCGTTCTTGGCGGCCCCGGCACGGAAGGTCAGCCGGTGCTCGGCCATCTCCTCGGCCTTCTTCTTGCCCATGGCGCGACGCAGCAGGTCGGCGCCGCCGAGCGAGTAGCCGCCCAGGATCTGCGCGGTCTGCATCACCTGCTCCTGGTAGACCATGATCCCGTAGGTCTCCGAAAGCATCTCTTCCACGAGCGGATGCGGGTACTCCACCGGCTCCCGGCCGTGCTTGCGCGCGACGAAACTGGGGATCAGGTCCATCGGGCCTGGGCGGTAGAGCGCGTTCAATGCGATCAGGTCTTCCAGCCGCGTCGGCCGCGCGTCCTTCAGCATGCCCTGCATGCCGCGTGATTCGAACTGGAACACGGCCTCCGTCTTGCCCTCGGAGAAGAGCCTGTACGTGGCCGTGTCGTCGAGCCGGATGTTCTCGTAGGCGAAGTCCTCCTGGCCCTTGTGGCGCTTGACGATGAATTCCTTGGCGATCTCCAGGATGGTCAGCGTCGCCAAGCCCAGAAAGTCGAACTTCACCAGGCCGATGGCCTCCACGTCGTCCTTGTCGTACTGGCTCACGGCCGAGTCGCTGCCCGGCTGCTGGTACAGCGGGCAGAAGTCGGTGAGCTTGCCCGGCGCGATCAACACGCCGCCGGCGTGCATGCCGATGTTGCGCGTCATGCCTTCGAGCTTCTGCGCGAGCTCGACCAGCATGCGGACTTCTTCCTCTTTCTCGATGCGCGCCGCGAGCTGCGGCTCCATCTCGATGGCGTAGTTGTTCTTGTCGCCCTCGACCTTGGGAACCGGCGGGTACTGCAGCGTGACCGACATGCCCGGCTTGTTCGGAATCAGCTTGCTGATGCCGTCGCAGAAGGTGTAGCTCATGTCCAGCACGCGGCCCACGTCGCGGATGGCGGCGCGCGCGGCCATGGTGCCGAAGGTCGCGATCTGGCTCACGGCGTCGCGGCCGTACTTGTCCTTCACATAGTCGATCACCCGGTCGCGGTTGCTTTGGCAGAAGTCGATGTCGAAGTCGGGCATCGAGACGCGTTCGGGGTTCAGGAAGCGCTCGAACAGCAGCTTGTATTCGAGCGGGTCCAGGTCGGTGATCTTCAGCGCGTAGGCGACCAGCGACCCCGCGCCGGAGCCCCGGCCCGGGCCCACCGGGCAACCATTTTTCTTGGCCCAGTTGATGAAGTCCCCCACGATCAGGAAGTAGCCCGGGAAGCCCATCTTGAGGATGGTGTTGATCTCGAACTCCAGCCGCTCGACGTAGCGCGGGCGCTCGACGTCGCGCTTGGCCGCATCGGGGTACAGGTGCTCGAGGCGTTCCTCCAGGCCATCGTACGAGGCCACGCGGAAATACTCCTCGATCGGCATGCCGTTCGGCGTCGGAAAGTTCGGCAGCCTGGGCTTGCCCAGCGTCAGCGTGAGGTTGCAGCGCTTGGCGATCTCCACCGTGTTGGCGACTGCGCTCGGCACGTCGGCAAAAAGCGCCTTCATCTCGGCCGCCGACTTGAAGTACTGCTGCGGCGTGAAGCGACGCACGCGGCGCGCGTTGCCGAGGATCTCGCCCTCCGAAATGCACACGCGCGCTTCGTGCGCCTCGAAGTCTTCGGCAGTGGCGAACTGCACCGGGTGGGTCGCGACCACCGGCAGGTTCAGGCGCGCGGCCAGTTGCACCGCGGCCACCACGTGCGGCTCGTCTTCGGGACGGCCCGCGCGTTGCAGCTCGATATAGAAGCGATGCGGGAACAGGCCCGCGAGTTGCAGCGCCACCTCGGCCGCACGCTCGGCCTGGCCCTGCAGCAGCGGTGCGCCGAGGGGCCCGGCCTGCGCGCCCGAGAGCGCGATCAGGCCGCCTTGCAGCTCTTCGAGCCAGGCCAGCTTGCACGCCGCCTGCGCCTGGCCACGGCCCACGTTCTGGGTCCAGGCGCGCGCCAGCAGCTCGGACAGGTGCAGGTAGCCTTCCATGTTCTGCACCAGCAGCACGATCCGCGTCAGTGCGCCCGGCTCGGTCCCCAGTCCATCGACGAAGATCTCTGCACCCAGCACCGGCTTCACGCCCTTGCCGCGCGCTTCCTTGTAGAACTTGACGCCGCCGAAGATGTTGTTGAGGTCGGTGACTGCCAGCGCGGGCTGCTGGTCGGCGGCCGCGGCCTTGACGACTTCATCGATGCGGTTGGTGCCGTCGACGACGGAGAACTCGGTGTGCAGGCGCAGGTGAACGAACATGGGCTCGATTGTAGAAACCCGCCCTTCCACCCTGTGAGTTGGCGATCCCTACAATCCGCCCCCGTGCAAGAGATTTTGAATATCGCGGCCTACAAGTTCGTCGCCATCGAGGACGGCGAGGCCCTGCGCGAGGCGCTTCGCACGCGCACCCATGCGCTCGCGCTCAAGGGCACCATCCTCCTGGCGCCCGAGGGCATCAACCTGTTCGTCGCCGGTGTGCCCGCGGCGGTGGATTCGTTCCTCGACAGCCTGCGTGCCGATCCGCGCTTCGCCGATCTCGAAGCCAAGAAGAGCTGGTCCGAGGCGCAGCCCTTCAGGCGCATGCTGGTGAAGCACAAGCGAGAGATCATCCGCATGGATCATCCCGCCATCCAGCCAGCCGCCGGCCGCGCGCCCAGCGTCGACGCACCCACGCTCAAGCGCTGGCTGGACCAGGGCCATGACGACGCGGGCAAGCCGATCGCGCTGCTCGACACGCGCAATGCCTTCGAGGTGGACCATGGCACTTTCGACGGCGCGATCGACTGGCGCATCCACAAGTTCACCGAATTTCCTGCAGCCTTGCGCACGCACCGGGAGCAACTGGCCGGCAAGACAGTGGTGAGCTTCTGCACCGGCGGCATCCGCTGCGAGAAGGCCGCGATCCTGATGCGCGAGGAAGGCCTCCACAACGTGCTTCAGCTCGAAGGGGGCATCCTCAAGTACTTCGAGCAGGTGGGTGGAGCGCACTACCGCGGCGAGTGCTTCGTGTTCGACGGGCGCGAGGCGCTCGCGCCCGACCTGAGCGCGCGCTCGAACCGGGCGAGCGCTCGCGCGGCAGAAGATCCCGACCTCGCGATCAAGGGCTGAAGCATCCAGCCCGGCTTCACGACCTTCAGACGGGCGTGGTCTTCTCGTCCGGCTCCTGGCCCTGCACGCGGAACGGATGCCCCGGTAGCGGGATGAACTCGGTTTCACCCGGCACCTGGCCCATGCGTTGCGCAGCCCAGGCTTCGCCGGCCTCGAGAATGCGCTCGCGGCGGCTGGAGACGAAGTTCCAGGTGATGTAGCGCGGGCCGTCGAGCGGCTCGCCGCCGATGATCACGATGCGCACTGCATCGTCCGCCTCGAGCACGCCGCCCAGTCCGTCAGGCAACGTCGCCATCTCGTGCTGTGCCACCGGCGCGCCATCGATCCGGAGCGTGCCGTCGATCGCATAGATCGCCATCTCGTCGGCCAGGGCGGGCAGCTCGAAGCGTGCGCCAGCCGGCAAGGCCAGGTCGAGGTAGAGCGTCTTCGAGTAGGTCTTGACGGGCGAGTGCACACCGAAGGCCTCGCCGACCAGCACGCGCACCTGCGCGCCCTGCACGTCGACCGCCGGGATCTGGTCGGCCGCAGTGTGCGAGAAGCTGGGCTCGACCTCCTCGAAGGCCTGCGGCAGCGCAGCCCAGAGCTGCAGACCGTGGTTGACGTAGGTGGCATCGAGCAGGGGCTCGGGCTTGCGTTCGGAATGCACGATGCCGCGGCCGGCGGTCATCCAGTTGATCGCGCCGGGACGGATCTCCTGCACCACCCCCAGGCTGTCGCGGTGCATCATCGCGCCCTCGAAGAGGTAGGTGACGGTGGCCAGGCCGATATGCGGATGAGGCCGCACATCGTGCTCCTTGCCCGGAGTCTCGGTGGCCGGGCCGAAATGGTCGAAAAACACGAAGGGCCCGACCGAGCGCCGCTGGGCGGCGGGCAGGAGGCGGCGGACCTTGAAGCCTCCGCCGAGGTCCTTGTCGTGCGGTTGCAGGAGCAGTGCTGCTGTCATCGTCAGTTCTCCGTGAGTCATGCCGGCGAGCGGCCTCGTGATGCTGCCACTTCGGCCACGTGCTCGCCGAACGCGATGGCGGTCTCGAGGTCACCCTTGGCTATTTCGGCCGGGCTGGCATCGGTCGGCGATGTGGTCAGCAGGCCGCCGTAGCCGCCGACGTAGTTGATCGAATCGCGCCGTGCCGCCTTGTCGTTGCTCGGCAGCAAGCCGAGCGGCACCCACAGGCCGCCGTGCTGGCTGGCCAGTTGCCACAGGTAGGTCAGCGTGGCCCCCTTGTCGCCGTTCATCGCGGCGCTGTTGGTGAAGCCGGCGAAGAGCTTGTTCTTCCAGCCCTGAACGAACCAGACCTTCGAAGACGCGTCCGCGAACTTCTTGAACTGCCAGCTCACGCCGCCCATGTAGGTGGGCGAGCCCATGATGATCGCGTCGGCCGCGGCGAGCAGGTCCCACCCATCGGCCGGCAGGTTGCCATCGGCGTCGATCTGCAGCAGCCGGGCCTCCGCGCCATCGGCCACCGCCTGCGCAATGCGCTGCGTGTGGCCGTACCCCGAATGAAAAACAACAACGATGTCGGTCATGCGGGATTATGGCGATCGATCGCTTCGGCTTCTTCAGCGCTTGTCGATGCTGAAGCGGCCGGCGCCGAAGGCCGCGAAAGCGAGCAGGCCGCCTGCCACCGCGATGTTCTTGAAGAACATCAGCTGGTTGACCATGGCCTTGTCGGCGGGCAAGGCCCAATAGTTGTGGAAGAAGATGCTGGCCGCGACGGTGAACAGGGCGAGGACGATGGCGGCGATGCGCGTCTTGTAGCCCACGAGAAACATCAGGCCGACGCCGAGTTCCACGACGATGGCGATCACGGCCCCCAATTGCGGCAAGGGCAGCCCGACCGAGCCGATGTAGCCGACGACGCCGGCAAAGCCAGTGAGCTTGCCGAAGCCGGCCGGCACGAAAAGCAGGGCGATCAGCACGCGGCCGATCAGAGCGAGCGTGTCCTGGGCGGTGCTGGCCGTGGCTGGCACGGCAAAAGTCGTTGCGGTAGTGGTGCTAGTGGACATTGGAAGAACTCCTCTGGTTGGTTAAAGCTGAAAACAAGAAATCGGCGGCGCTCAGGCCACCAGGTCGAACACCAGCACTTCGGCATCCTTGCCGGCGCTAAGCGTAAGTTGCGATTCGCCCTCGATCAGCGCGGCATCGCCGGTCGCAAGCTTCGTGCCGTTGACCTCGAGCTCGCCCTTCACGAGATGCACGTAGCCCTTGCGCTTCGGGTCGAGCGCCAGTTCGGCCTTCTCGCCGCTGTCGAACAGTCCAGCGTACAACCGCGCATCGGCATGCACCAGCACCGAGCCGTCGGCACCATCGGGCGAAGCCACTAGGCGCAAACGGCCCCGCTTGTCGGCGTCCGGAAACGCCTTCTGCTCGTAGCCCGGCGCGATGCCGCGCACGTTCGGCTCGATCCAGATCTGCAGGAAATGCGTGGTCTCGTCGGGCTTGTGGTTGAACTCGCTGTGCATCACGCCGCGGCCGGCGCTCATGCGCTGCACGTCGCCCGGGGGGATCGACTCGACGTTGCCCATGCTGTCCTTGTGCGCCAGCTCGCCCGACAGGACGTAGCTGATGATCTCCATGTCCCGGTGGCCGTGCGTGCCGAAGCCGGCGCCGGCGGCCACGCGATCCTCGTTGATCACGCGCAGGTTGCCCCACCCCATATGGGCAGGGTCGTAGTACCCCGCAAACGAGAAACTGTGGAACGAGCGCAGCCAGCCATGATCGGCATAACCGCGTTCCTGTGATTTACGAACCTTCAACATCTCTGAACCTCCTGCCCCGGGTGATGGAACCTCGGGGCCTTCATATGCCGCGCCGCATGCGCAGCGGATGAAGTGAACTTTAGGGCCTTGGCCTGGTCCCGAAAGCGCCACGATTTGATGGCATCATTCAAATCGTTTGAACGATGGAATGCGACCATGCACACTGCCCGCGAGGTGCTCACCCCCGATGCGCTTGCCATGCTGCAGACCGTCGTGGACACCGGCAGCTTCGCCGCCGCCGCGCGCCATCTGGACCTGGTCCCGAGCGCGCTGAGCTACCGCGTGCGCCAGATCGAGGACGCACTCGACGTGCTGCTCTTCGACCGCAGTGCGCGGCAGGCGCGGCTCACCGAAGCCGGCGCTGAGCTGCTGCGCGAGGCCTCGTGGCTGCTGAACGAGATCGACGCGGTGGCCAATCGGGTCAAGCGCGTCGCCACCGGCTGGGAGCCGATGCTCACCATCGCGATCGACAGCGTGATCGCGCGCGACCCGATGCTCGACCTCGCCACCGCCTTCTTCGCCCTCGAACCGCCCACCCGCCTCAAGCTGCGCGACGAGACCCTGCTCGGCACCATCGAGGCGCTCAGCAGCGGCGTGGCCGACCTCGCCGTGGGCGCGGTGCTCGACGCTTCCAGCCTTGCCTTCGGCAGCACCGGCATCCGCAGCCGGCCGCTGGGCCACCTGCGCTTCGTCTACGCGGTGGCGCCGCACCACCCGCTCGCGCGCCTCGAAGGCCCGCTGTCCGACGCGGTGCTGCGCCTGCATCGCGCCGTTGCGGCGGCTGACTCCGCGCGCGCCGGCCCGAGCATGACGGTCAATCTCGTGGGCGGCCAGGACGTCCTCACGGTGCCGACCATGCAAGCCAAGCTGGCGGCGCAGCTGCACGGCCTGGGCGGCGGTTTCCTGCCCGAGCCGATGGCGCGGCCCTACATCGAGGCCGGCCACCTGGTCGAGCGCAAGACGGAGCGTGCGCCGCCGCTGGCCACCATGCATTGCGCATGGCGCGAACGCACCGCGGGCAAACCAGGGCGCGCGCTCAAATGGTGGCTCGAACAGTTCGAACACGAAGGCACGCGCCGCGCACTGCTGGAGCGCCACCGTGGACGCTGAGCGCCTTCCGGCGTGCCGGGCCGGTTAGAGTCGGCCCCTGCCCTGCCACAACCCTCGATCGAGACAACGCCATGATCATCCGCCCGCCCGCCGACCGCCACCGATACCCTGCCGCGCGCCATTACGCCATCGTGGGCGCGGGCATTGCCGGTGTGGCCTGCGCCCGCACCCTGGTCCAGGCCGGGCACCGTGTGAGCGTCTTCGAACGCGAGGCATCGCCCGGGGGGCGCATGGCCAGCGAGTCGACGCTCTTCGGCCGCTTCGACAGCGGCGCCCAATACTTCACGGTGCGCGATCCCCGCTTTGCACGCGCGCTCGAGACTGCCGACGGCTGCTGCCGCCCGTGGAGCGCCAACCTCGTGCGCGTGCTCGACCCGCATGGCCGCGTGGCGGAGGCCGCCTTGCCGGGCCGCGAGCAGCACTGGGTGGCGCAGCCCGGCATGGACGCCCTGGTCGCACATTGGGCGGCGCCACTGGGCGATGCGCTCATTACCCGGACCCGGGTGTCGTCCATCGAGCCCGATGCGCTCGACGCGCAGCGCTGGCAGCTGCGCACCGAGGGTGCCGACGATGCGCGGCATGTCTACTCGGGCTTCGACGCCGTCCTGCTGGCAGTCCCGCCAGGAAGCGCACGCGCACTGCTGGGCGGGGGCGCCGCCATGGCTGCGTTGCGCGAGAAGACGGAGGCGGTGCGCATCGCCCCCTGCTGGACCTTGATGATCGCCTTTCCTCAGGCCAACCAGCCCACGCTGTCGCATCTCGGCCCGCAGTGGAACGCGGCCCGCAGCAACCATCACCGCGTCGCCTGGCTCGCGCGCGAATCCTCCAAGCCGGGCCGCGAGCGCATAGAGCGTTGGACGCTGCAGGCGAGCCCGGCCTGGTCGAAGGAGCACCTGCGTGACGATCCCGCGCGCGTCGAGGCCAAGCTGTTGCGCGCCTTTTCCGAGATCACCGGCATCCGCGCCACGCCTTCTCATGCGCAGACACGCTGCTGGCCCGAGGCGCAGACCCAGGTGCCGATCGGCGCGCCGCACTTGTGGGATGCCAAGATCCGCCTGGGCCTCGCAGGCGACTGGTGCACCGGACATCGCGTCGAAGACGCGTTCCTGTCGGGCCTGACGCTGGCGCTGAAGGTGGCCTGATTCCGAGCGTGCGTGCCATGACTGCGGTTGGCCGCTTCGCGCCCTCGCCCACCGGTCCCCTGCATGCCGGCTCGCTGGTCGCCGCGCTCGCGAGCTGGCTCGACGTGCGTGCCCGCGGGCCGCAAGCGCGCTGGCTGGTGCGCATCGAGGATGCCGACACCGAACGCTGCCTGCCCGGCATGGGCGAGCACATCCTGTCGCAGCTGGCCGCGTGCGCCCTGCTGCCCGATGCGCCGCCCGTCTGGCAGACGCAGCGCAACGCGCTCTACGCCCGAGCCCTGGAGCACCTGAAGGCCCTGCAGCTGGCCTACCCCTGCGGCTGCTCGCGCAAGGACATCGACGAAGCGCTCGCGCTGCACGGCGAACCGCACCGCCGCCACGGCGAGCGCGTCTATCCCGGCACCTGCCGCGACGGCCTGCACGGCAAGCCGCCGAGGGCCTGGCGCTTTGCGGCCGAGCAGTACGAAGCCGCTCGAACCTCGAAGCGACTCTGCTGGACCGACCGCCGCCTCGGCTGCCAGTACCAGGACGTCGCGCGCGAGGTCGGCGACTTCATCCTCAAGCGGGCGGATGGGCCGTGGGCCTACCAGCTCGCGGTGGTGGTGGACGATGCCGACCAGGGCGTGACCGACGTCGTGCGCGGCGCCGATCTCGCCGACAACACCGCGCGCCAGATCCTGCTTCAGCGCGCACTGGGCCTGCCGCAGCCGAGCTACCTCCACACGCCCGTGGTGCTCGGTGCCGATGGCGAGAAGCTCTCGAAGCAGAACGGCGCCACCCCGATCGACAGCAGCACACCCGCCGCCGCCGTGGCCGCACTGAATGCCGCGGCCGGTGTGCTCGGCCTCTCTGCCGCGCATGCCTCCAAGCCCGCGGAAGCCCTGGGCGGCTGGGTCGAGGGCTGGCGCGCTCTCTACAATCCGCGCCCGTGATGATGACCCTGCCCGCCAACGATCCCGCGCACGACGGCGATCCTCCCTCCGGCGATCCCCCGCCGCATCCCCTGCACCGCCGCCTCAAGAGCTTCGTCCGGCGCGCAGGCCGCACCACCGATGGCCAGGCGCGCGCCTTTGCCGAGCTGGGGCCGCTCTTCCTGCTGCCCTACCGCGCCGAGCCGCTCGACCTCGAAGCCGCGTTCGGCCGCGCCGCACCCACCGTGCTCGAGATCGGTTTCGGCATGGGCGAAGCCACCGCGCACATCGCCGCACTGAAGCCCGAGACCAACTTCCTCTGCTGCGAAGTCCACGAGCCCGGCGTTGGCGCACTGCTCAAGCGCATCGGCGAGCAACAGCTCTCGAACATCCGCATCTGCGCGCACGACGCAGTCGACGTGCTCGACCACATGCTGCTGCCGGGCACGCTGGCCGGCGTGCATGTGTTCTTCCCCGATCCCTGGCACAAGAAGCGGCACAACAAGCGACGCCTGATCCAGCCGGCCTTCGCGCGCAAGCTGGCCGAGCGCCTGACGCCCGGCGGCTACCTGCATTGCGCCACCGACTGGCAGCCCTATGCCGAGCAGATGCTGGAGGTGCTGTCGCAGGAGCCGCTGCTGCGCAACACGGCCGCGGCCTATGCGCCAAAGCCCGACTACCGGCCGCTCACCAAGTTCGAGAACCGCGGCCTCAAGCTGGGCCACGGGGTGTGGGACCTTGTGTTCGCGCGCGTCTAGAACAGCAGGGGCGGTGGGACTGCCTGGCTGGAGGCATTCAGCCTCCGTGTAAGACGATTCCTATGGACTCGGCTCCGTGGGGTAGGCATGCTTGCCGGCAGCCCCACCCCCTGCGAGGCCCCCGCCGGCGGCAACAAGTGACACGTCCACACCGAATCACGCAGGTCTGCCTGGCGCTTGCAGCCGCCCTACCGACCTTCGCGCTGGCGCAGGACGATGGGGTGCCGAGATTCAAGGAGCTGGACTCGATGGAAGCGAGAGTCCAAGGCTGCGTGACGTGCCATGGTCAAAGCGGCCAAGGCACCCGCAACGGCTCCTTCCCCCGCATCGCGGGCAAGCCGGCTGGCTACCTCTACAACCAGCTCGTCGCGTTCCGTGACGGCACACGTCGCTACCCACCGATGAACTACCTGGTCGCCTATCTGCCCGACGCGTATCTGAAAGAGATCGCGGAGCACTTCGCGAAGCAGCGTCCCCCATTTGCCGCGCGGGAGGATTCCAGTGCCGATGCCGCCACGCTGGCGCGCGGACGGGCGCTCGTGACCGGCGGCGACGTCCAGAAGGGCATTCCTGCCTGCATTGCCTGTCATGGGGCCGGACTGACGGGCATGAGTCCGGGAATTCCGGGGCTGGTCGGGCTCCGGCCGAGCTACATCGCCGCGCAGCTCACCCGGTGGCGAGTGGGCGAGCGACATGCCACGGAGCCGGACTGCATGAAACGGATTTCAACGCGGCTGTCGGAAGGCGAAGTCCACGCCGTGGCTGCCTGGCTCGGCCAGCAGGAACCGCCCAAGGACGCTTCGCCCGAATCTTCCAACCTTGTCCGCATGCCCCTGGCCTGCGGCAGCCAACGGTAGTCGCGATGCGCCGGCGCCTCCCGATCCTCCTCGGTGCCGTGGTGGTGATCGGAGCCATCGGCGCGGTCGCGCTGAAGTTCCTGCTTCCGGGCGAACTCCGTCCCAGTGACAACAGCGCAGCCGGCAATCCGACGACGCAAGTCATCAACAAGGGCGAATACCTCGCGCGCGCCGGCGACTGCGTGGCCTGCCACACGGAACCGGGCGGCAAGGATTTCGCCGGCGGCCGCGCCATGCCGACGCCCTTCGGCAGCCTCTATGTGCCGAACATCACCCCCGACGAGGAGACCGGCATCGGCACGTGGTCTCGCGAGGAGTTCTATCGGATGATGCACACCGGCGTCTCGCGCGACGGCACGCTCCTGTACCCCGCGATGCCGTTCGCCTCCTATACCAAGGTGACGCGCGAGGACTCCGACGCCATCTTTGCCTACCTGATGTCGATGCCCCCGGTCCGCCAGCGGAACCGCCCGCACGAGCTGCGCTTTCCGTACAACAAGCGAGAGCTTCTGGTCGGTTGGCGCGCGCTGTATTTCCGGGAGGGCGAATACAAGCCCGACACGAAGCAATCTGCCCAGTGGAATCGAGGCGCGTACCTGGTGCTGGGACTGGGCCACTGCGCGATGTGCCACACGGCGGTCAACCCGCTGGGCGGCTCGAGCGAATCCAAGGCTTTCGAAGGCGGGATGATCCCGAACCAGAACTGGTATGCGCCGTCGCTCACGTCGAACCGGGAAGCCGGCCTCGGCAACTGGAGCATCCAGGACATCAAGGATCTGCTGCAGACCGGCGTCTCGCACCGCGGCACCGTCTACGGTCCGATGGCCGAGGTCACCTACAACAGCCTCCAGTATTTGAGCGACGAAGACGTGGAGGCGATGGCCGTCTACCTGAAGGCGCTGCCGCAGCGGGACGCCGAACCGCCGCCCACGAGCCAGGCGCGGCTGGTGGCTCCCGGCGTCATGGAGACGGGCCGCAAGGTTTATGCGCAGCAATGCTCCATGTGCCACGGCCAGGAAGGCAAGGGCTTCCCGCCCGGGCTGCCGCCGCTGGCCGGCAACCAATCCATCACCATGGCTTCACCCGTCAACTCGATTCGCATGGTGCTCAATGGCGGGTACGCGCCGGGGACGAGAAAGAACCCACGGCCCTACGGCATGCCGCCCTTCAATCACATCCTCGATGACGAAGAGGCAGCCGCTGTCGTCACCTACATCCGCGTGGCATGGGACAACAGTGGCACGCCGGTGACGCCCCGCGAAGTCAATGAACTGCGCACATTGATACCTGAATAGGAGGGCAGCGATGGCCATGCCGAGCGAACAAGACGATGCCTCCGACGCCGAGGACCGTCGCGTCGACGAGATCGTGAGACGCGGCCCTTCCGGTGCATTCGCCGTCGCCGGTTTCGCGACCGCCATCGTCGTCGCCATTTACTTCGCCTTCTACTTCTTTGCCTACCTGCCGAGAGGAGCCGTCCAGTGACGGCTGCGAGTCACTCCGACAGCGCCTCGCACGCGACGGCCGTCGCGGCCGAGAGACGCTGGGCATTCATCGTTGCCGCCATCATCGCGATGCTCCTGGCCATGATGGTGTTCACGGGCCTGCACTGGGCGGCGATGCCGCCCTCCCGCGTCGAGACGATCGACGTGAACACGATGCATCTGAAGGGCGAGTTCGTCGAAAGCAACCTCGGGACGGCGCTCGGTCCCGACGGCAAGGTCACCGTCCGGCTCATCGCCCAGCAGTACTCGTTCTCGCCGCAATGCATCGTCGTGCCGGCCGAGATGCCGGTCACGTTCCGGGGCACGGCCACCGACGCCATCCACGGCTTCGTGATCGGCCGGACCAATGCCAACACGATGCTGGTCCCGGGTTTCGTCGCCACCTTCACGACCACGTTCTCCAGGACCGGCGAGCAGTTGATGCCCTGCCACGAATACTGCGGCACAGGCCACGAGGCCATGTGGGCACGGGTGCAGGTGCTGCCGCCCCAGGAGTTCCTCGCCAAGGCGAGAACCGAAGAAAGGCTGAACTGTGTTTCACGCTAGGAAACTTGTTCTCGCCCATTTCGGGGTCGCATTCGTCGCCTTCCTGGGCGCTCTCGTGCTGGGAGCCTGGCAGATGTACATCCGCAGCCCCTTGGCGACCTGGGTCAACAACCCGGAGCACTACTACCGCTCGGTGACCGCCCATGGCACGGTCATGGCGTATGTGCTGCCAACGCTCGTCGCGATGGGCTTCGGCTACGCGATCACCGAGCTCGCCCTGCGGCGTCCGCTCGCCGGTGTTCGCTGGGCGTGGGGCGGGTTCTGGCTGGTCATCATCGGCACGGCCATGGCAGCGGTCACGATGGCGTTGGGCAAGGCATCGGTGCTGTACACCTTCTATCCGCCGATGATTGCCAGCCCGTTCTATTACATCGGCGTGGTGCTCGTGGTCGTCGGCTCGTGGATCTGGGTGGCCCTCATGTCCCTCAATCTTCATGCCTGGCGCAAGGAAAACCCCGGCCAGACCGTGCCGCTCGCGATGTTCGGCAACGTCGCCGGCGCCTACCTGTGGACTTGGACGTCGGTGGGCGCGGCCGTCGAGGTGCTGGTGCTCATTCTTCCGGCATCGCTCGGCCTGACGGACACCATCAACGCTGGCCTGGCACGGGTCTTCTTCTCGTGGACCTTGCACGCCATCGTGTACTTCTGGCTGATGCCAGCGTACATCGCCTTCTACACGATCGTTCCGCGGGCCATCGGCGGGCGCCTGTACAGCGACACGATGGGGCGCGTCGCGTTCGTGCTCTTCCTGGTGTTCTCCATGCCCATCGGAATCCACCACCTGTTTGCCGACCCGCAGGTGGGAGCCGGATTCAAGTTCGTCCATGCAGCGATGACAGCCATGGTCTCGGTCCCCACATTGCTGACCGTCTTCACCATCGTTGCCTCGGTGGAGATCGCGGGCCGCCTGCGCGGAGGGCGCGGCCTGTTTGGCTGGGTCAAGGCGCTTCCATGGGACAACCCATGGATGCTGGCCGTCACCTTCTCCTTCGTGATGCTGGGCTTCGGCGGTGCCGGCGGCATCATCAACATGAGCTACCAGCTCAACGAGACGGTGCACAACACCCAATGGGTCACCGGTCACTTCCACCTCATTTTTGCCGGCGCGATCGTGCTGATGTATTTCATGGTGGCCTACGACCTCTGGCCCCAGCTCACCGGGTGCGCGCCGCTGTCGGCGAAGCTCATCAAGTGGCAGATCTGGAGCTGGTTCGTCGGGATGATGGTGCTGTCGATGCCATGGCATTTGGTCGGCCTGCTTGGCATGCCTCGCAGGATGGCCTACTACGACTACACGCATCCGGAACTGCAGCCGCAGGCCTGGACCGTCACCGCCTCGGCCATCGGCGGTTTCGTGCTGCTGGCATCCGGCATCCTGCTGGTGTACATCCTCGCCACCGCTCACAGACGCAAGGCGGACGTTGTCGAACCCTATACCTTCAGCCGCACGACGCATCCGACGACACACACGCCGGCGCTGCTGAACCGATTCGCGCTCTGGGTTGCGATGATGATCGGGCTGACGCTCGTCAACTACGGATACCCGATCTTCCAGCTGGCCGTGCTGAAAGACGCGTCGGTCCCTGTCATTCCCATCGGGAGCCGCTGATGGAAAACCAAGGCGTGCATTCATGGCGCAATCCATGGTTCCGCTGGTCGCTCGTGTCGCTGGCGGTGCTCGTCATCCTGAGCGTGCTGGTCGGCTTCGTCTGGTTGCCATCGGTGCACAAGGATTTCAGCGCGACGAACCTTTGGGATGCCATCTGCAGGGCCGCCGGCGTGCCGACAAGCTGGTCCGGCGCGACAGAGGTCAAGACGGGCGCTGCTTCCACGGACGTGGTGCTCGAACGCCGGATGGTGCGCGTGCCTGAAGGCGCCGCGGTCGGCCGAGGCGCAACGCTCGCCCTGAACTGCACGATGTGCCACGGAGCCCAGGGCATGAGCACGTCCGATGCGCCCAACCTCTCCGGACAGTACCCCGAAGTCATCATCAAACAGCTGCTCGACTACAAGGCAGGCCGGCGCTCGCACGCATTGATGGAGACGCTGGCGCAAACCATGTCCCAGCGCGACATCGAAGATCTCGCGGCGTATTACGCCTACCTCCCGAAGGCCAGGACAGCCCCCACTACCTACGACGAATCCCTGCCGGCGCTCGTACGCGTGGGGGACCCGCTGCGCAACATTGCACCGTGCATTTCATGCCATGGCGGTGTCGACCAGAAACTGGGCGCACCCTGGATCGAAGGGATGCCGAAGGAGTACCTGGTCGGGCAGCTGAAGGCATTCAAGTCAGGGGCGCGCCGCAACGACTCGCAAGCGCAGATGCGAAACATGGCGCGTCCGATGTCGGAGCAGGAAATCGCCGACGTGGCCGAGTTCTATTCGCGGAAGGCCAGTCCAGGGCAGCGGCACTGAAGGAGACGGGCCGGGCGAATGCATACCAATCACTTAAGTGAATTGGCGGCGTTACAACAGGTTGGAGAAATCTGGCATGCGGGCCATGGAATTCATGCAAATCTCGCGCACCACCACCAAGAACAATTGCAGTCAGCTGGATGAACGCCAAGGCCCTTCCCCCGCGCACCGCGCACCGTCATGCTTGCGCCGCCCTCGGGTGCCGTGTGCTGGTCCAACGCACCGCGGCCGCGCTGTCGCATTGCGCTTCGTGAGCGAAGCCAGGCCTTCCGCCGCCTCCGCCGCCATGCGCTCCGCCGTGCATGCGGCGGCATGGCTGCTCACGCTGTTCGCGCTGCCGGCGCTGGTCATCACGCCCTTGACGCTGAACCAGCAGCTCACGCTGTCCGTGTCGATCTTCATCGCGTCGCTGGTCCTCAACCGCTTCGGCGGCCGGTTCGCGACGCTGGCGTTGATGTTCCTGTCCGTCGTCGTCTCCTCGCGGTACCTGTACTGGCGCATCACAGACACGATGTACATGGACCATGCGCTCGACCTGGTCCTTGGATGGGGGCTGCTGCTGGCCGAGATCTATGCCTTCCTGGTGCTGCTGCTGGGCTACGTGCAGACCGCCTGGCCGCTCGGGCGCACACCCGAACCCCTGCCCGCCGACCTGGGCACGTGGCCCAGCGTCGACGTGCTGATCCCGACCTACAACGAGCCGCTGTCCGTGGTGCGCCCGACCGTGCTGGCTGCCCTGTCGATGGACTGGCCGCGCGACCGGCTTCGCATCTTCGTGCTCGACGACGGTCGACGCGAGGACTTCCGCGCCTTCTGCGACGAGGTCGGTGTGGCGCATGTCACGCGCAGCGACAACCGGCACGCCAAGGCCGGCAACATCAACGCAGCGCTCAAGCACACGAGCGGCGAGTTCGTCGCCATCTTCGATTGCGACCACGCCCCGGTGCGTTCCTTCCTGCGGTTGACGATGGGCGCGTTCGGGCGCGAGCCGAAGCTGGCGATGGTGCAGACGCCGCACTATTTCTATTCCGCCGATCCGTTCGAAAAAAACCTTGGCACCTTCGGCACGGTGCCCAACGAGGGCGAGTTGTTCTACGGCCTGATCCAGGACGGCAACGACCTTTGGAACGCCGCCTTCTTCTGCGGCTCGTGCGCCGTGCTGCGGCGCAGCGCGTGCGAGCAGGTCGGCGGCATTGCCGTAGAGACCGTGACGGAGGATGCGCACACCGCACTCAAGATGCATCGCGCGGGCTTCGACACCGCCTACCTGGCGATCCCGCAGGCGGGCGGCCTCGCCACCGAGAGCCTGTCCGGCCATGTCGGGCAGCGCATCCGCTGGGCCCGCGGCATGACTCAGATCTTCCGCACCGACAACCCGCTGCTGGGCCGCGGGCTGAGCTGGGCGCAGCGGCTGTGCTACCTCAACGCGATGCTGCACTTCCTCTACGGGCTGCCGCGGCTGATCTACCTCACCGCGCCGCTGGCCTACCTGGTGTTCGGCGCCAGCGTGATCCACGCCTCGGCCGCGATGATCTTCGCCTACGCGCTGCCGCACATCTTTCATGCCAACCTGACCAACAGCCGCGTGCAGGGGCGTTTCCGCTACCTGTTCTGGAACGAGGTGTACGAGGCGGTCCTGGCCTGGCACATCTTCCGCCCCACGCTGATGGCGCTGATCAATCCGAAGCTGGGGGCCTTCAACGTGACGGCCAAGGGCGGGTTGATCGAGCGCCGCTACTTCGACACGAAGATCGCCAGGGCAAGCATCTTCCTGCTGCTGCTCAACTTCATCGGCATCGGCTTCGGCCTGTGGCGCCTGGGCTGGGTAGACGACGAGCGCATCGCCACCGTCTGGCTCAACCTGGCCTGGTCTTGCTACAACCTGGTGATCCTCGGCGCCTGTGTCGCCGCCGCGAACGAATCGCGCCAGATGCGCACGGCGCACCGGGTGGCGCTGGAGATGCCGGCCGTGCTGCACCTGCCGGGCCAGGAGCCCATCGCCTGCCGCACCTTCGATTTCTCGGCCACCGGCCTGGGCATCGACTTGCCGGCCGACTTGCGCTGCGCGCACGACACCCCCGTACAGGTGTCGCTCTTCGATGGCGGTACCGAGCACCGCTTTCCCGCCTGCGTGCGCTTCAGCCGCGGCAGCCGGGTGGGCTTGCGCTTCGAGGGACTGACGATCGCGCAGGAACAGGCGCTGGTGCAATGCACCATCTCGCGCCCCGACCTCTGGTCCGAGCGCTGGGGACGGCATCCGCGCGCGGGTGCGCATCGTGTGCTGGCGCACATCGCGCGCATCAGCGCGGTCGGATTCAAGGACATGTTCGCGCACTACCGCCAGGCCCTCGGCCGCCGCCTGCGCTCGCCCGCGGCGGCGCATTCGTCGCGGGAGTCGAACTGACGATGCTGGTTCGAAAGACGTTGCTCGCCTTCCTGCTGGCCTCGATCGCCTGGAGCGCCGCGCATGGGCAGCCCGCGCCCGCGCCGGCCGCTCCCGAGGCCACGCGCGAGATGAACCTGCGGCAGTTGGGCGTGGACTACGCGATCACGCTGCGCGGCACCCATGCCACCGTGGGCATCCCCTTCAGCGTGCGCGGCGACGAGCTGGTCACGGCGGCGTCGCTGCGGCTCGACTACGCTTATTCCCCGGCGCTGCTGCCCGAGCTCTCGCATCTGGCGGTCAGCGTCAACGACGTGCTGGTCGCGACGCTGCCGGCAACGCGCGAGGGCGCGGGCCAGCCGCGCAGCACGACGGTCCCGATCGACCGCCGGCTCATCGGCGACCACAACCGCATCAACCTCGAGTTCATCGGCCACTACACGCGCGAATGCGAGGACCCGGCTCATTCCAGCCTGTGGGCCAAGGTGGATGCATCGAGCACCCTGCACCTGACCGTCGAGCCCTTTCCGGCCCAGGCCGACCTGGGCACGCTGCCTGCGCCCTTCTTCGACCCGCGGGACGTGCGCCGCCTGCGACTGCCCTTCGTGCTCGGCGACGCGGGTTTCCCGACGCTGGAGGCCGCCGGCATCGTGTCGTCCTGGTTCGGCGCGCTGGCGGGCTACCGGGGCGCGGTGTTCCCGGTGACCACGGGCACGCTGCCTCAGGGCTCGCATGCGGTGGTGTTCGCCATGCCCGGTGCAGCCCTCGAGGGACTGCAGCTGCCCGCCATCGAAGGGCCGGCGCTCGCGGTGGTCGACCGGCCGGGCGATCCGCTGCACAAGCTGCTGCTGGTCATGGGCCGCACCCCGACCGAGCTGCGTACGGCCGCGGCGGCGCTGGCGCTCAACAGCCGCGCGCTGACGGGCGGCACGACCATGGTCGACAGCTTCGAGCCGCCGCCGGCGCGGCGGCCCTACGATGCGCCGAGGTGGATCGCGGGCGACCGGCCGGTGCAGCTCGGTGAGCTGGCCGCGGCCAAGGACCTGAGCGTGGCCGGCTACACGCCGGACGTGGTCAAGGTCAACCTGCAGCTGCCGCCGGACCTCTTCACCTGGCGCACGCGCGGTATTCCGCTGGTGCTCGGCTACCGCTACACGCCACGCGCCAGGCCTGACCAGTCGACACTCAACATCAGCCTTGGCGACAGCTTCGTCGGCTCGCTGCCGCTGCGTGCGGCCAACCCAGCCACCCAGCCCTGGTGGAATCCGTTCGCGCGCACGCTGCTGCCGGACGGAACGTCGGGCGAGCGCAAGACCATCCTGCTGCCCCCCCTGGCGCTGGGCGCGCGCAGCCAGCTGCGCCTGCATTACAACTTCCAGCCCGATGCGGCCCCTTGCAAGCCGCTGCTCGACAACGTGCGCGGCAGCATCGATGCGGACTCGACACTCGACATTTCCGGGCTGCCGCACTACATCGCGATGCCGGAGCTCGCCGCCTTCGCGAACGGCGGCTTTCCATTCACGCGCCTGGCCGACCTGGCCGACACCGCGGTGCTGATGCCCGATGCACCCGTACAGGCGGACCAGGAGATCTTCCTGGCGCTGATGGGGCAGCTCGGCAACGCGACCGGTTATCCGGCGCTTCGGGCCACCGTGGGCGGTGCCTCGAAGGCGGCGCAATGGGCCGACAAGGACCTGCTGGTCCTCGGCAGCCTGCAGCGCCAGCCGCTGTTCGCGCAATGGGCCGACCGCATGCCGCTGGCGCGTGCCGGCGCGGTGCAGGACTTTCGGCTGGGCACCTGGTTCGACGAGGCGTTGCGCTTCGTCACCGGCACCCGCCGGCGCGAAGACCTTCCGCCGGCCACCCAAATGGCCGTCTCGGCCGACGGACGCGACGCCGCACTTGCGGGTTTCGAGTCGCCGCTCAAGCCGGGCCGCAGCGTCGTTGCCGTGATCGCCGGCGCCGAGGCCCAGCCGGCGCTGCTGGAGGCACTGATGGCGCCCGAGATGCTGCGGCGCATCCAGGGCAGTACGTCGATCGTGCACGGCACGGAGATCCACAGCCTGCTGGCTGGGGAGAGCTACTACGTCGGCCGCCTGCCGCCGGTCGAATGGGTGCAATGGAAGCTCTCGCGCAACCCGCTGCTGCTGGCCGGCATGATCCTGGCCGTGGCTTTGATGGGCGCCGGCGCCGCCTACTTCAGCCTCCAGCGGCGTGCGCGCCGCCGGCTGCGCAGGGGGCCGCGCCCGTGAGGCGCCGCTGCCTCGCGGCGCTTGCGCTGTCGCCCCTGGCTGTGGCGCTGCCTGGCGCCGTGCACCCGACCACGGGCCCATGCCTGCCCATCGGTGACTGGACCGGCTTCGCCGAGCGACACATCCAGCGCGACGGCCGCATCATCGACTTCGACACCCCCGAGCATCACTCGACCTCGGAGGGCCAGTCCTATGGGCTCTTCTTCGCACTGGTCCACAACGACCGCCCGGCCTTCGACCGCATCCTGCAATGGACCGATGCCAACCTCGCCGGCGGCCGATTGGCGCAGCGCCTGCCCGCGTGGCGCTGGGGCCGCAAGCCGGATGGGCAGTGGGGCGTGCTGGACGACAACCCGGCCTCCGATTCCGACCTCTGGATCGCCTATGCGCTGCTGGAGGCCGGCCGGCTCTGGAACCATCCCGCCTTCCGCAGCCTCGGGCGCGACGTGCTCGCACGCGCAGCGCGCGAGGAAGTGGCCCACCTACCCGGCCTCGGCCGCATGCTGCTGCCCTGGCCGCGGTCGGTCGCAAGCGGGCCCCTGTGGCGCCTCAATCCCAGCTACCTGCCATTGCAGTTGCTGCGCCGCTTCCATCAGGAAGACCCCGAGGGCCCCTGGCGCGAAGTGGCTCAGCACACCCTGCATATGGTGGAAGCCACTACGCCGCATGGCTTCGCGCCCGACTGGTGCGCATGGTCGGAGAGCTGGCGCGCCTTCGTGGCCGATGCAGAGAAGCGCGCCGTGGGCAGCTACGACGCGATCCGCATCTACCTGTGGGCCGGCATGCTGCATGCCCAGGACCCGACCCGCGCCGCACTGCTGAAGGCCCTCGGCGGACCGCGCAACCTGTTGCAGCACAAGGCGGCGCTGCCGGAATTCGTCGACACCGACACCGGCGCCGGGCGCGGCACCGCGCCGGTCGGCTTTTCGGGCGCGCTGCTGCCCTACCTGCAGGCGCAGGGGCTGCAGGACGCGCTCGCCCAGCAGCTCGCGTGGATTCGCGAGCGCCTGCAGGCAGCCTCCTCGCCACTGCCTTACTACGAACGCGTGCTGCTGCTGTTCGGCCAGGCCTGGCTCGACGGCCGCTACGCGTTTGGACGCAACGGCGAACTGCAACCCGAATGGAGACGCCTGTGCCCCGCGCCGCACTCCGCCTGAGACGACTGGCCTGCATCGCCGCCTGGGCCGCCCTCGGCACCGGGCCGGTCGCCGCGCAAGCCGATGCGCGCGCCGCGCTGGCCGATCAGGCCATCCACTGGCAGAGCATCGGGCGGTTGGAGCTGGCCGAGGCGAGCTGGCGCAAGCTGCTGAGTGCCGATCCGCAATCGGCGGACGCCCTGTACGGCCTGGCCCAGGTTGCGCTGGCGCGGGGCGAGGTCGAGCCGGCGCGGGCCTGGCTTGCGCGGCTGCGCGCCGCGCATCCGTCCGACGCCCGCGCAATCCAGCTCGAGGCGCGTCTCGGCCGCCCCGGCGGGCAGGCAGCCGACCTGCAGGTCGCGCGTGAGGCGGCGCGCGCCGGGCGCACCTCCGAGGCGCTGCAGGCCTACCGTGCCCTGTTCGGCGAACGTGCGCCCCCCGAAGCGCTCGCGCTGGAGTACTACCAACTGCTCGCCGGTACGCCCGAAGGTTGGGAGCCGAGCCGCCGCGACCTCGAACAGCTCGTGCGCAACAGGCCGGAACGCCAGGACTTCCGGCTCGCACTGGCACAGCTGCAGACCTATCGCGAGACGACCCGGCGCGAGGGCATTCGCACCCTGGCCGAACTCGCCAGGCAGCAGCCTGCCGGTACGCCGGCGCGCGAGGCCTGGCGCCAGGCCCTGCTCTGGCTGGATGCGCGCGCCGCCGACGCGCCGCTCTACCGCGACTACCTGGCGCTGCAGGCCGATCCCGCGGTGGCGCAACGCCTGGCGCAACTGGGCGAGGCCCCGCCGCAGGCGCCGCGGCCCGCGCCACCCAACCCCGTCCAGCAGGGCTATGCCGCCCTCGATCGCGGCGACCTTGCGACGGCCGAACGACGCTTCGATGAGGCCTTGCGGATGCGTCCTGCCGACACCGATGCGCTCGGCGGGCTCGGCTTGGTACGGCTGCGGCAGCAGCGCTTCGCGCAGGCCGAGGACCTGCTGGGCCGCGCCTCGCGGAACGGCGCCCGGCGCTGGGCTTCCGCGCTTCGCAGCGCCAGCTACTGGAACCTGCTCGGACAGGCCACGGCCGCGCGCGAGCGCAGCGATTTCGCGGGCGCCCGGGAACTGCTCGAACGCGCCGTCCGGATTGACCCGGCGGAGCCGGCGGCACGCGAGGCGATGGCCGACCTGCAGCGCACACGCGACGCACAGGCACGCGCGCAGGCGCGGCAGCAGCGCGATGCCGGCGATCTTGCCGGTGCACGCCTCACGCTCGAGGCGGCACTCGTCGAGGCGCCTGGCGATGCCTGGCTGCGCCATGACCTTGCCCTTCTCTACCGGCGCCTGGGGCTTGCCGCCCAGGCGCGCGAGCTCACACAAGCCTGGCCCCCGGCGCAGCGCGACACGCCGGAGGCGCTCTACGTGCAAGCGCTGCTGGCCGCCGACGAGGGAGATGCGCAGGCGAGCGCGCTGTACCTGGAGCGCATCCCCCCGGCCTCGCGCACGGCAGACATGGACGCCCTGCAGGACCGGCTGCGGGCCATGGCGCTGGTGCCGCGCTCCGACGTCGTGCCCTCGCGGGCAGAGGCACCGCAGGCCGAGGCAGCGAGCGCGCCGCGGATCGCGGCAGGCCCGGTGTACCGCCACCGCCGCGGCGAAGCCGGGCTCGGCCGGCTGACCGACGTGCAGACCCCGGTCGAGGCTCGCATCCCCTACGGCGAGGGGCGGATCACGCTCGGCGTGACGCCGACGGTGCTGCAAGCCGGCACCCTCTCGCCCGACCCCGGCAGCGCCGCCCGCTTCGGCAACGGCGCGCCCGCCGCCGCCCTGCAGGCGGCCGGCGCCGTCGCGCCGCCCGGTGCCCAGACCGAGCGCGGCGTGGGCATGCGAGTCGGCTACGAAGGCCCGAATTTCAGCGCCAGCCTCGGCACCACGCCCATCGGCTTCACGCGCACCAACGTGATCGGCGAACTTGGCTACCGCGCACAGTTCACGGACACGCTCGCGCTCAAGGCGGAGCTGTCGCGCAGGCCCGTGACCGATAGCCTGCTCTCCTTCGCCGGCACGCGCGATCCGCGCACGGGGGCCGAATGGGGTGGCGTGGTCGCGACCGGCGGTCGCCTCGACCTCGCGCGCGACGCGGGCACCCATGGCTTTTACGGCTACGGCGCGGCGCACGCCCTCACGGGCAGGAACGTGGCGAGCAACACGCGGCACGAGCTGGGAGGCGGCGTGTACGTGCCCGTCCTGCGCGGCGAGGACGCTTCGCTGACCGTGGGCATGAACCTGGGCTTCATCTCCTACGACAAGAACCTGAGCCACTTCACGTTCGGCGAGGGCGGCTACTTCAGCCCCCAGCGCTATGCGAGCCTGACGTTTCCGCTGGACTGGCGGGGGCGAGACGGGCGTCTGAGCTGGCGGCTGAGCGCATCCATCGGCAGGCAGTCTTTCAGGGAGGACCCGTCGCCCGGGGCTGCCGCCAACGGATTCGCGGGCCTGCCGGCCATTCCGAGCCGCCGCAGCGGTTTCGCCTACGACGTCGCGGCCGTGCTCGAGTACCAGCTCGGACCGCAGCTCTACCTTGGCGGCGCGCTTGGATTCAACAACGCGCGCGACTACCGCCAGGTCACGGGCAACGCCTACCTGCGCTACGTCTTCGGAGGCGGAGAGGCCAGCGGGTTGCGAGAAATGACAGAGAGGCCGTTCGGGTCGCCGTACACGCCGCTCTTTCTGCCTTGAGGCAGGGCCCGGTCAATCCCTCACGCCACAACGCATGCGCTCAGTGCGCAAGTCTGCTGTAGTAGCCCTCTTCCGACTGCACCTCGCCCTGCGCCGCCAGCACATGCTTCTGCGCCGCCATGATGAGCGCCGCCCGGTAGGCTGAACGGCTCGCGATCTTGGTGTGGGTGATGATGGTCTGCCACTCGCGCTCCAAAGTCTGCGGCGAACGGTCGACGCTGCGATTCATCAACGCCTGGCTCACATCGATCAGCGCAGCGGCCGAGCCGAGGCAAATGTTGATCGCCGACTGGGCAGCGCTGACCCGATAGCGGCCATCGACCCCGGCCAGGCCGGAGCCCTGCAGCGCGTCCAGCGGGACATTGGAGGTGGGGCCGAAATACGGCGCGCCTTGCATATCGCTGTCGGCGCGTGCCAGCACCTGTTCGATGGTGGAGAGCGCGCTTTCCAGCAGGGAAAGATCAGAGGGCTTTTTCTTCATGTCGTCGCCGGAAAGACGTCCGGATCAATCCGCATGTTGCCATCGGCGCCCTTTTGTACCGCGTGCAATAAGCCACGAACCACAAACAATAGTTAACAGTCATCTTCGTTTGCGGGAGTCGCTCACCTTCGGGCCCACCGAAGTTGCCCTAACGTGACTTACTACCTTCGTTCAAAGGCACGGGCGTTGCTACATTTTTCGGTCGCTGTAACGAAAGGGCCTCCATGGATCGGTCACGCAGACTCTGGCTGGGCCAGGCAGGTGCAGCGCTGCTGATGGGCGGAGGCCTTGCCAGGGTGGGCCAGGCGCAAACCGCCCGCCCCGCGGCGCGCACGGTGATCCTGGGGCAATCCGTCCCGCTGACCGGCGCTGCCAGCGAGATCGGGCTCGCCTTCGCAGCAGGTTGCCGTCTCTATGCGACCCAGTTCAACGATGCCAACGCGGCCAGCGGCCTTCAGCTGAAGCTGCTGCAGCTCGATGACGGCTACGACGCCCAGCGCGCCGCGGCCAATGCGCGCAACTTGCTCGTCAACGACAAAGCCGACATGTTGTTCGGGTTCGTCGGCACGGCCAGCAGCCAGGCCGGTGCTGCGGCCGCGGCCCAGCAGGGCACTGTCCTCTTTGCGCCTTTCGCCGCAGCGGACAGCCTGCGCAGCGCGTCCCACCCCAACGTGTTCCACGTGCGGCCCAGCATGGCCGACGAAGCCGTCAAGATGGTGCGCCAATGCGCCACGGTGGGCCAGACCCGTATCGCGCTGGTCGGTGACGACGACGCCATGGGCCGTGCCGGCCTGGCCGCCGTGCAGCAGGCCATGAGCGAGCAGAAGCTCGGTCCATTGGCGGCCCAGGCGCTGGTGCCAGCTGCTGGCGGCAAGCTCGATGAAGCGCTGGCCGACGTGATGAAGGCCGCGCCGCAGGCCGTCGTGCTGGTGTCGCTCTCGGGCACCACGGCCGAGGCCATCCGCAAGCTGCGCAAGAGCGGCTACAGCGGCAACTTCATGGCTTTCTCGATCGTGGGCATCGACCCGCTCTACGCTACGCTGGGCAAGGACATCCGCGGCATCGTGATCGCGCAGGTCGTGCCCTCGCCGCGCTCCGCGGCCACCCCGATCGTCAAGGAATACCTGGCAGCGCTCGACAGCTCGGACCAGGCGGCCTCCTATGAGGGCCTCGAAGGCTTCATCGCCGCCAAGGCTGCTGGCGAAGCGGTGCGCCGCGCGGGGCGTGCCTTCACGCCCGCCAGCCTGCAGCGGGTGATGGCGGCCATGACCGACTGCGACGTCGGCGGCTTTCGCCTCAACTTGCGGCCCGGCCTGCGCGATCCGCAGCGCACCATCGACCTCATCAGCATCACGGCGGACGGACGGGTACTGCGGTAGCAGGAAAGGTCCTACGTGACAGGCTGCCGGCCAGCGCATAGGATTTGCCTATGCCGCCGCAACCTGCGCGCGGCACACGCCCACGGGGCGCGAAGGACAACACCATGGCCGTACGTTCCATTGCTTCGTTGACGCTGAGTTTCGGGCTGGTCTCCATCCCGGTGCGTCTGTATTCGGCGACCGAAAGCGCGTCCACCGTCAGGTTCAACCTGCTGGCCAGGGACGGCTCCCGCGTCAAGCAACAGTACGTCTCCGAAAAGGACCAGAGCGTGGTGCCGCGCTCCGAGATGGTGAAGGGCTACGAATTCGAGAAGGACCGCTTCGTCCTGTTCACGCCCGACGAACTGAAGGCGCTCGAGGAAGGCAGCAGCCACGTCGTCGAGATCACGGCCTTTATCCCCGAAAGCGCGGTGGACCCCATCTACTACGACAAGGCCTACTTCCTGGCGCCGGACAAGCGCGGCGGCAAACCCTACGCCCTCCTCAGCGAAGCCATGCGCAAGAGCGGGCGCTGCGCGCTGGCCAAATGGTCGTGGAAGGCCAAGCAGTACGTGGTCCAGATCCGGCCTGCGGAAGACGGCCTGATCCTTCAGCAGCTCCTCTACGCCGACGAGGTGCGCTCGATGAAGGACCTCGATATCGAGAAGGTCAGCGTGTCGCCGGCCGAACTGCAGCTCGCGCTTCAGCTGATCGACCAGATCTCGGAAGACGCCTACGACCCGAGCCAGTACGAGGATGAAGAAAAGAAGCGCGTGCTCGCCGCGATCGACGAAAAGATCGCCGGCAAACACATCGTTGCCTCCGCCCGGGCCGAGGAGGCCGGCAGCGGCCAAGTCATCGACCTGATGGACGCGCTCAAGGCCAGCCTCGGCAAGAAGCCGCGCGCTGCGCCCGCCACGCCCGCCGTTGCGGCCACGCCAGGCAAGACCCCCGCCAAGACTGCGCGAGGCAACGTATCGCCGATGTTCGAATCCGGGGAGAGAAAGTCGCCCAAGCGCGCGGCCAAGAGCGACGAACCCGCCGCGACGCCAGCGCGGGCGCGTGCCAGGAAGGGGTGAGCGCCGCCCGGCCGCCCGAAGGCGCGAAGGCCCTCTCGGGGGGCAGCGCAGTACACGAAGTGACGAGCGTGGGGGCACTATCGAACGCTGCCGGCGGTGCGTCGCCGTACACGATGCGGCGCGTGCAGCAGATGCTCGGCATCTCGCGCGTGGCGATCCAGCGCCTGGTGAACGCCGGGTTCGTCACGCCGACACGCGGCACGCGCAACGAGTTCCGCTTCAGCTTCCAGGATTTGATGCTGCTGCGCACGGCCCAGGGGCTGCAGGAGGCGCAGATCCCGCCGCGCAAGATCCTGCGCTCGCTGCGCAAGCTGCGTGCCACGCTTCCTGAAGAGCTGCCCTTGACCGGCATGCGAATCACCGCCGTAGGCGCCGATGTCGCCGTCCGTGATCGCCGAGGCACCTGGGAAGCGGGCTCGGGGCAACTGCTGCTGGATTTCGAGGTTGCGCCGGTCGACGGACACGTGGCCTTCCTCGAACCGAACTCCGTTCCTCCGGCCAATGCCGTGGATGTGCAACAGCTGTTCGCCCGCGCTGAAACGCTGGAGGAGTCCGACCCCGCCGAAGCCGAGACGGCCTACCGCGCGGTCATCGCCGCGGCACCCGACCACCTCGACGCGTACGTCAACCTCGGTGCCCTGCTCTGCGATCTGGGGCGCTTTGACGACGCGGTGAAGTTGCACGAACTCGCCTTGCCCCGTTGCCCGGCGTCGGCCCTGCTGTTCTTCAATCACGCGATTGCCCTGGAAGAGCTCGGCCGCCTGCGCGCCGCCGCCTTGCACTACGAGCGCAGCTTGCAGCTCGACCCGGACTTTGCCGACGCGCACTACAACCTGGGGCGGCTGCAGGAGCTGTTCGGCGACGCACGCGGCGCGCTGCGCCACCTCAACGCGTACCGGCGATTGACCCGCTGAACGCCCGGCCGCCCCTCTCGAGCGGAAGCGATGAACATGCTTAAGTTTCCCCTAAGACTGAGGGCAGACACTGCATCTCGGCAGCCCATTCTTCTTCTCCCTCCTCCCTCAATCAGGGCTGTCCTTGACCCGCTTCGGCGGGTTTTTTCTTGGCCCTCACTTTCTAGAAGCTCTCCCGATCGGCGCCAGCAGGCAGCGCCGCGGGCTTGTGCTGCGTCGCGGCGGCAATGCGCCGGATGGGCGGCTTCGCGCCGGCGCCTGCCTGAGGGGCAGGCCTGATCTGAATCGGAGTTGCCTGCACGGGCGTACGCGGCGCGTCGTCGTCGTCGTCGTCGTCGTCGTCGTCGAGCTTGAAGGTGCCGACCACCTGCGAAAGCTTGCCGGCCTGGTCCTGCAGCGAGCTCGCCGCGGCAGCGGCCTCTTCCACCAGCGCCGCGTTCTGCTGCGTGACCTGGTCCATCTGCGTGATCGCCTGGTTGATCTGCTCGATGCCCTGCGTCTGCTCGTGGCTCGCCGCGCTGATCTCGCCCACGATGTCCGTCACGCGGCGGATGCTGCCCACGATCTCTTCCATCGTCTTGCCGGCTTCGCCCACCAGCGCGGTGCCCGCGTCCACCTTGCCTACCGAGTCGTCGATCAACCCCTTGATCTCCTTGGCCGCTGCAGCGGAGCGCTGGGCGAGGTTACGCACTTCGGAGGCCACGACTGCAAAGCCCCGGCCCTGCTCGCCGGCACGGGCCGCTTCCACTGCCGCGTTCAAGGCCAGGATGTTGGTCTGGAAGGCGATGCCGTCGATCACGCCGATGATGTCGACGATCTTCTTCGACGAGGCATGGATCGAGGCCATGGTGTCGACCACCTGCCCGACCACCCCACCGCCTTTTACGGCCACATCGGATGCCGATAGCGCCAGCTGATTCGCCTGCCGCGCGTTGTCGGCGTTCTGCTTGACGGTGGAAGTCAGCTCCTCCATCGACGCCGCGGTCTGTTCCAGCGCGCTGGCCTGCTCTTCCGTGCGCGACGAGAGATCCTGGTTGCCCACGGCAATCTGCTGCGACGCGGTCACGATCGAATCGGTCGATTCCTTGATCCGGGTCACCACGTCGGTCAGCGTGTCCTCCATCTCGCCCATACCCCGCAACAGGCGGCCGAACTCTCCCCCGCGCAGCGTCTCGAACTCCTTGCTGAGGTCGCCGGCCGCCACCGTTTCGGCAATGAAGATGGCCTCGCCCAGCGGCTGGACGATGCTGCGCACCAGCCCGATCGTCCAGCCGATGCCCGTTGCCAGCGCGAGCAGGCCCAGGCCCAGCAGAAGCCAGCGGGCGTCATCGATCGCCTGTTCGAGCTCGGCGGCCGTCGCGCGGGACTGTCGCCCCTGCTGTTCGACCACGGTTGCAAGCTGTTTCTGGAGGCCCTCCGGCAACGCGGCGCCCTGCCCCAGCTGCCGCATGCCGCCCTGCAGCATTTCCTGTTGCGCGGCGACGGCGCGCTCGTGGATCTCGGCCATGCCGTGCAAGCGCGCCAAGCTCATCGCGATCGCCGCTGTCATCAACACGAGCACGATCCCGAAGCCCCACCCGACACGGGTCGCGATCTTCATATTCCGCATGATTGCTCCTCGAGGGCCGCCGATGCGGGGCCTGGTCCTGAGGCTTATCGGCAGGCCCGCGCAGGAACTTGAGAGCATCGACCTCGGGGTAAACCCCTGGGGGACCGCAACAGCGGTTCGCCGACCGGCGGCGGCTATCCGTCGATCGGCACGCCGCCGCCGAAGCGCACGACCCACTGGTCCCACAGCTCCTGGTTCACTGCGGCGAAGGGGCGCTGCCAGACCGTCAGCATCTGCAGCTGGATCTGCTGTGCGCGCACCAGGCTTTCGACGACGGCGGCCTGCCAGTCGAGGACCGGCTGGAAGCTGCCATAGGGGGTGTTCGAAAGGTCGGCAGCGGAGGCGAAGGTCATGGAGGTCTCCAGAGAGTTCGGATTGAAAGCGGTCGCTTGCAAGGCCGTCGCGCTTGCGCCGGGTCGAACCATCAAGCCTAGTGGATGCCCCCCGCGCCTTCAAGTCGGCGCAACGAGCACACGCTGCACCTTGCCACTGGCGCCGCGGCCTTCGCGCACGCCGCTCCGGCAGCGGATCTGCACACCGTCAGCGCCCATTCGCAGCAGGAAGGCCGACAGCGCGGTGCGGGCGCGGCGCAGGCTCGCATCCGCCGCCTGGCCTTGCATGCCGGTGCGCAGGAGCAGCTCGCAGGGCCCTTGCTGGACCAGTTGGAAGTCGAACAGGCCGGCATCGTCCTCCAGCACCGTGCACACCGCCAGCGGGGAGACGCGCACGGCGCGGCCGCCCGGGCGGCCGAGGCGCAGCGCATCGTCGTTGCGGCCTTCCACCTCGATGACTGGGAGGGCGGAGCCGCAGGGGCAGGGCTCGGCGCTCTGGCGCACCCGGTCACCGAGCTCGTAGCGAATCAGCGGCTGTACATGGTTGGCGAGATTGGTCAACAGCGTGTTGGCGCCGCGCTCCCCCGGCGGGACCGCGCGACCTTGCGCATCGACCGACTCGAGGATCGCCCAGTCGCTGTTGAGATGCAGCCGACCCTGCCGGCATTCGCTCGCCAGGGTCAGGAACTCCGAGGCACCGTAGCTGTTGACCACCGCGCAGCCCAACGCTTGTGCCACGAACCCGCGCCGAGTCGCCGACAGGTTCTCGCCGCCGGTCCATATCTCGCGCGGCACCGCGTGCAACCGGCCGGCCATGCGCTCTTCGGCCAGCAGCAGCGCAACGCTGGGGTAGGTGGCCACGACGGTCGGCCGCAGGTCATCGAGCTCGGCCGCCAGTGCCTCGGGAGGCTGCAGGAAGGAAATGCTGCGCAGGCTCAGCGAAAGGGCCGGGTTGAGCCGGCGCAGGCGCTCGATCGAGACCGTGCTGGCGAAATGCCCGCCGGTGGCACCGATGAAGGCCATGCGCTCGCCGAGCCCCCAAGGGTTCATCAGCCGCTCGATCGACCGTCCCGCCGGCCGCCGCAGGAATTCCAGGGCGTCGTAGACCGCCATCGCGTAGGTGTCCTGCACGAAGATGCCGGGCTCGCCGCTGCTGCCCGAGCTTTCCCAGACCACATAGCGTTCGGCAAAGGGGTCGGCGATGCGGGAGCGGTCGGCGGTGAAGCGCCGCAGTGCATCGAGGCGCAGCACCGGGTCGGCGACCCAGTCGTCGAAGGCGCCCATCAGCTCGGCCTTGCGCACGACCGGCAGCTCCTCCAGCCGCACGCGGGAGGTTTCGACACCCCGGAAACGTCGCCGGTAGAAGGCCGAGCCGCGAACCGCCGCGCGCAGAAGATCGGCCAAGCGCCGCGCCCGGAGATCGGCAAGCGCCTGCGCGCCGGCATGCGGTGTTGCAGCCGCATCGAGAGCGATGCGGGCGGTGAGCCAGGGGTCGAAGGGCGGCAGCATCACGGGCGGGACCAGAACCCGGCATGGTGGACTCAGCCGCTCAGCTTGCCAAGGCGTGGCGAAATACCATTCGGTGCGACGGACGAAACGCTCACCCGCGCCGCGTCAGCGCGATTCGCGGCGCGCCAGCAGCACGTTGCCGCCAGTGGTATTGAAAGAAATCGTCGGTGCGCTGAAGTCGCTCAACGGGGCGCCAAGGCCGATTTCTCCGCTGCCATGCAGCACGCATTCGTCGCGCCGCAACGCGATCTCGCCGCTGGCGCCCGCCGTGCCATGGAACCGGACCCAGGTCCCGTACGTGCTGATGTCGACCAGCACGCAGCTGCCCTGCCGCGCCTCGATGCGCGCATGCAGCCGCGACACGCGCGGGTCGTTGACCACGAACTGCGCCTCGTCCACCCTGCCCAGATGGATGGGCAAATCGGTGGCGCGGAACATCGAGCGCACGTCGAGCCAGGCGAGCTCGATCTGCCCGAACGAGGAATCCGCCGTGCGCGATGAAACGGCGAGCGTCGCCGGCATGGTGAGGAACTCGGTCACCTCGTCCTGCCAATCGATGCGGTGCACCACCGGCATCTCGTTCTTGCCGCGGATGTTGATCGGCCCGAGGCTTCGATGCCGAGCCTCGCCGCCTTGCAGCTGGTCGATGACCGACTCGGTGGCCCAGATCTGCCCAGGACCGGCCAAGTCACTGAGACGGGACGCGAGGTTGACGGCATCGCCATAGCAATCGCCATCCACCTCGACCACTTCGCCACTCGCCACACCGATCTGCAATTCCATGCGCAACGGTGCCGGCCAGGTCTGGAGCCGCTTCTGGTGATTGCGCTGCAGCTCGAGCACCGCCTTGGTGGCGCGCTGATGCCGTTCGTGAATATCGCAAACACGCCATCGCCCAGCGATTTGACGACACGGCCGCCATGCGCCTCGCAGACGCCGCCGATCCACTGGATGAGCCTGGTGACGGTTTCAGTCGCCCTGGCATTGCCCATGGCCTCGAAAACCCGCGTGCTTCCCGTCAGGTCAGCGAAAACGACAGTGGGATGGCCGGTCATCTGTGCAATTTTTGGTGGCTCACGCCGGACGATTATGGCAAAGCAAGCCGAGAACGCCCTCGCGGGGCGTTAAATCTGACGGCTGGCACGCAAAGCTGTTGCTTTTTCAATAAGAAACAAAGCTGAACAAAAGCACTTCAGGGAGAGTACAACTTAAGCATCAGTTCTTCTTCTAATGCTTGAAGATATTCGTGAAGTATGTTGTTTTTGAATATGAAATTATGCGCTCAGCCTTGTAAGACAGCACCCACAGGCTTAACGTTGTAATCCTCTAGGCTCTTGGCACTGCCTTTCTAATACCATGGCACTACAAAGTTTCTTCCGCTTGCTGTCGTTTCCGGCCCTCGGCCTGCGCCGATCGGCGGACCGCCAGTTGGGCCAGATCCGAAGTGCGATGCTGTCGCTGCTGCAGACCCATGGCGGCCATGCCGCCCAGCGGGTTGCCCAGCGCGTGCGCTTTGCCGGCGACCTCGAAGCACTCTGGTACCTCCGCCAGGATGTGCTGACGGCCCTGAGCGCGGTCGACGGCGAGGCCGAAGCCCGCCGCCGCATGCGCGAGATCAATCGCCTGTTCAAGGGGGGGCTGCCCGGCGCCATGGTGCCCCGGCCGCATCACCGCATTACGACCTGAAGCATTTCTTGCCCCAGGCGAAGCCGCTGCCTTGCAGCGGCTTTTTGCATTTTGGCGTCGCTCAGTGCGAGTGCGAGTGCCGGTGGCCCCACACCATGAAGACATCCCGGCCATCCGCCGCTACTTCCACCTTGGCGCCAACGGGCAGCAACACCTTGGTCGGAACATGGCCGAAAGGCAGTCCCGTGAGCACTGGCGCCTTGATCAGCGTGCGCAGGCGTGCAATCACCGTCTCCAGTCGGAAGCCCTTGTCGTGCGGCACGGTGCGTCCGCCGGTGAACTGGCCGAAGAGCACCGCCTTTTGCCGCGCCAGCACGCCGGCATGGCGCAATTGGTCGAGCATGCGTTCGACGCGGAAGGGATGCTCGTTCACGTCTTCGAAGAAGAGCACGCCTTTGTCCACGGCCGGAAAGTACGGGGTGCCTAGCAGGCTGACGAGCACGCAGAGGTTGCCACCCCACAGCGTCGCGCCGTGCAGCCCGTGGAAACCCGCCACAGCCTCGGTGTCGCGCTTGGGCACGCGCCAGCCAGTGCCTTCACCCTGCCCGTGCAGCAGGTCGTCGAAGCAGGCTTCCATGATCTCGTCGGCGCCGGCTTCGGCACCGAAGTCCTCGCCCACCGCGGGGCCTTGCCAGGTCACCGCGCCGGTCTTCGCCAGCAGCGCGTTCTGCAGCGCGGTGAAATCGCTCAGGCCGACGAACTCGGTGCCGCGCTCGATGGCCTTGGTGATCGCCTTGTACGGAATGGCATCGAGGATGCGCGTCAGTCCATAGCCGCCGCGCGAGATCAAGGCCACGTCGGCCCGGCTGGCAGCAGCGCGGGCGATGGCCGCCAACCGGGTCTCGTCGTCACCGGCAAAACGTTGGTGAGTGGCAAGCGCAGCCTCGTCGATTTCTACCTCGTGGCCCAGCGCCTGCAATCGCTTGATGCCGCGCCGGAAGGCGGCCTTGTCGCGCACGGCGCTGCACGGGGAATAGATATAGATGTGTTTGTTTTTCACGGGCCGAAGTATCCCATCGCCTCCTGCGCAAGCAGGGCTGCCTGCGCAGGGCCAGGACCGGAAACGCCCGCTGGAATGGGGCCGAGGGCGCGCAGGGCCGCCTCGTAGCCGCGATCGGGAAAGGGCGCGCGCCAGGCATCGGCTGCGGGCTCGCCCGCATCGGGCGCGATCAGCACCAGCGGAAAGCGCTCGGGCGCGGCGGCCGCGAGCAGGGATGCGAGCGGCGCAGCACCGGCGCTGTGCACCAGCGCGAGGGGGCCGGGCTGCAGCCGGTCGAGCCATTCGAGCAGCAGGTCGCGATGCCAGGGCCACGTGTGCACCGTCTCGCGCTTGGGCTTGTCGCTCCGGCCGAAGCCGACCAGGTCCGGTGCCAGCACGCGCCATTGCGGCACATGCGCGAGGTGCCTGAAGAAGTAGCTCCACTCGCCCGGACCATGCAGGCCCAGGCAGGCCCATGACGCGGCGACCGGTCCCTCGTCGAGGTAGTGCATGCGCCAGCCTCGCAGGCTCGGCAGGTCGCTGACATAGCGCGGCTCGAAGCCGTATCCGGCCAGGCGGTCGAAGCACGCCTCAGGGGTGCGCAACGCATCGTGCCGCAGCGGCTCGGCCGCTTCGCGCGCCGCGCTGCGACGGCGCTTGAAGAAGTCCTGCAAGAGTTGCTGGCAGTCTTCCGCGAGCACTCCGCCCTGCACCTGCGTGTGGTGGTTGAGCTCTCCCCGGGCGAACAGGTCGAGCACCGAACCAGCCGCGCCGGTCTTCGGATCGAGTGCGCCGAACACCACGCGCGCGAGACGGGCGTGCAGCATGGCGCCGGCGCACATGGCGCACGGTTCCAGCGTCACATAGAGCTCGCAGCCATCGAGGCGATAGTTGCCCAGGGCCGCGCCCCCTGCGCGCAGCGCATTCATCTCGGCGTGTGCGCTGGGGTCGTGCAGCGCGATGGGCGCATTGCGCCCGGCCGAGATCAGGCGGCCGTCCTTGACAAGCACGGCGCCGACCGGCACCTCGCCGGCCTCGGCCGCCTTGCTCGCCTCGGCCAGCGCGAGTCGCATCCAGTGCTCGTCATCCGGGGTCGGCTGGCTCATCGGGCTCATCGGGCGTCGTCGGGCACGGGCCGCGGCTGCTGCATTGCCTGGTCGAGAGATTGCTTGAACTGCTGCTCGAACTGCCGGGCCTGCTCGGGCTGCGTCAGCGGCGTCCGCGCATCGGCTGCTGGCTGCGTGACCGCCATGCTGCCCATCTGCCGCTTGACGAGCACGCCGATGATCGCGAGCGCAAGCACCAGTCCGATCAATCCAAGGGCGCGCATCACTCAGTTCCTCTGCGCCGGCGCGGCGTCGGTCTGCATGCCCAGGCGCTGCATCCAGGCCGCCAACGCCTGCTCGTCCGGCGTGCCCGCGCTGTAGCGCGCATACATCGCTCCATGCGACTCGCGCCGGTGCTGGTTGAGCTTGAGCTTGCATTGCAGCGTCGTCACTCGCAGCTCGAAGCCGACGATGCCATTGAGCATCTTGAGCTGGAAGTCCTCCCCCAGGTCGCGCCATTGCTGCGCATAGGCCGGCTCGTGCTCGCCGATCAGCTGCTTGAGCAGCGCGTCCTTTTCTGCCGGCGTCTCGATGAGGCGGGCTTCGACCGTGCAGTGCACCGCGAGGTAGTTCCAGGTGGGCACGCGCGCGAGATCCGGGTAGACCGAGGGCGACAGATAGGCGTGCGGCCCGAGAAAGGTGGCCACTGCGCGCGGCCGCGACTGCAGGTAGCGCCACTGCGGGTTGGGCTTGGCGCAATGGCCCAGCAGCGCGAAGCCGCCCTCCTCCCCGCGATCTTCGAGCACCAGGGGCAGGTGCGTGACGAAAGGCAGCCCCTCGTCGTCGGTCGAGACCAGGCTGGCGAAGGGATGCTGCCGCATCAGCTCCGCGGCGATGGCGCGATCGTGGCTGTCGAACTGGGGCGGCAGGTACATGGACGGTCCTCCTCGTGGAGTCGCCATTGTCCCCGAGGCTCTCTCAGGCGCTCTCTACTTTGCGCCGCCCGCCTCGAGCTTAGCAATCATCGCTGCGTAGCCGCGCGCCCGCGCCAGCTGCAGGGGCGTGTTGCCCTGCCGGTCGGCCAGTTGAAGATTGGCGCCCGCATCGACCAGCGCCGCCAGCGTGCGCTGGTGCCGCGGCCCACCGTCGCCAAGCACGATCGATTCGATCAGCGCGGTCCAGTGCAGGTTGTTGACATGGTCCAGCGGCGCACCCGCCGCAATCAGCCGCCGCACCACTTCGTCGTGCCCAAGATGCGCCGCGGCGATCAGCGCGGTGCCGTCGTAGCGGCTGGTGGTCTGGCGCGGGCTGGCGCCCAGCGAAAGCAGCAGCGCGAGCGTGGCCGGATCGTCGGCCACGGCGGCAATGGTGATCGCGTCGTAGCGGTCGTCATCGAGCGCATCGAGCTTCGCGCCGGCCCGGGCCAGCAGCCGGATGGCCTCGCGCTGGCGTGCATGCGTTGCCACCTGCAGCGCCGTGCGGCCGCGCCCGTCGCGCGCCGCCAGATCGGCACCTGCGGCGACCAGAACCTCGAGTCGAGCGAGGTCGCCACGCCAAGCCGCCTGGTGCACGCCTTCGTAGGCGAGTGCCTCCGGCGCCGTCGGCGGCACCTGCGCCGCTGCCGGCGCCGCAGCGCCGAACGCCAACGCGGCCAGCAACAGGCAAAGATTCGCGCGATGCATGACCTTCAACCTCTTGCTCAGCCCAGCTGGCCCTTGACCTTCTCGATGCCCGCATTGGCGCATTGCTCATCGAGGTGCCCGCCCGGTGCGCCACCGACGCCGACCGCGCCGATCACCTCGTTGCCGGCCTTGACCGGTACCCCCCCGCCCAGCAGCAAGAAGCCGGGGATGTTCACCAGGTTGGCAGCGCCGGGATTCTTCTGGGCGTTCTCCATCATCGCGAGCGTGGGCACCTTTGCCGAGGCCGAGGTCCAGGCCTTGCGCTCGCTGGCGGCCAGGGTGTGCGCGCCGGCGGTGTCGGCACGCTGCACCGCGCGCACCACGCCGGCGCGGTCGACCACGGTTGCGGCGACTGCATAGCCGTTGGCCGTGCATGCGGCGACGGTGGCGGCAGCGATCTGGTTCGCGAGTTCCAGCGAAATGTTGCGCTCCGTGCGCACGGCAGCCGCGGCGGCTGCGGGGGCCTGCTGGGCCTGCACGCTCGATGCGCACAGGACGAGAGAGGCGGCGAGCGCGCCGAAGCGAAGGGACGAATGCATGCGGAGTTCTCCGAGGTGGTTTGAAGCGGTTTGAATCGAGCGCCGGCGCCTTGCCGGCCGCAGCGCCACTGTAGGAATCCCGGCGCGCGACCGCCATTCGTACGGCTACGCCCGCGCTCCGTACAACTACGGAGCGTCGCCGCCGGCCAGCGCCGCGTAGCGCCGGATCAATTGCGCCAGCGACTCGCATTCCAGCTTCGCGAACAGGTTGGCGCGGTGGGTCTCGACCGTGCGCGGCGACAGCGTCAGCGTGCGCGCGATCTCCTTGTTGGTCCGCCCCTCGACGATGAAGCCGAGGACCTCGCGCTCGCGCTCGGACAGCTGCGCGTACCGCTCGCGCGCCGCCTGGTCGGCCTGGGTCCGCTCGCGCGAGCGCACATGCTGGCGCACCGCCTGCTGCAGGGCCTCCAGCAATTGCTCGTCATCGACAGGCTTCTCGAGGAACTCCGCGGCGCCGGCCTTGAATGCGCGCCGGCACATTTCCACTGTGCCGTGCCCGGTCAGCATGATCACCGGCTGGTCCACGCCTTGCGCGACCAGCGTGTCGAGTACGGAGAGGCCGCTGATGCCGGGCATGCGCACATCGAGGACGATGGCGCCGATGCCGCCGCGGTCGAAGCTCGCCACGAAGGCTTGCGGATCAGACCACGCCTGGGTGCGCAATCCGACGGTGCCGATCAGCAGCGCCAGGCTCTCGCGCACCGCGCGATCGTCGTCGATCAGGTGGACAAGCGGTGACTGCGGCTCGTTCGTCATCTCGAGAGCTCCGTGCTTCGCCCTGCGTTGCCATTCGACGTGGAAGCGTCCCGCCGTCTCACGCGTGGCCTTCCGGAACTGCCAGGGGAAGGCGCAGCGTGAAGCGCGCACCCCGCGGCTGCTCGGGCTCGACGGCCAACGAGCCGCCCATCGCGCCGGCCAGCGTTTCGCACAGGCTCAGGCCCAAGCCCAGCCCACCCTCGCGCGTGCTGAAGAAGGGCTCGAAAATGCGACCGAGCAACTCGGGCGCGATGCCGCGGCCGTTGTCGCTCACGCGCAGCACGCCCTGCCCGTCGCGGCGTTCGACAGCAAGCCGCAATCGCCGCTCGCCGGCCGGCAGCTCGTCGAGCGCCTGCAGCGCGTTCATCAGCAAGTTGTGGACGATCTGCTCCAGCGCCACCGGCTCGGCCTGCACGCTGACGGGCACCTGCGCCCCGCCTTCGAGCACCGGAGCAATCGCGCGCTTGTCGAATTCCGGTGCCAACAGGTGCAGCGCGCTGCGCACCGCGTCCTCCAGCGGTACCGGCCGGGCGGCACCGGCCTGCCCCGGCCGCTCGATCACTCGGCGCAGGCGCCCGACGACGTCCGCTGCCCGCCTCGCCTGCTCGGCCGCCTGCTGCATGGCGCCGCGCGCGGTGGCGAGCTCGGGCGGATCCTCGTCGAGCAGCCGGCGCGCTGCCTGCGTGTTGGCGAGCACCGCGGTCAAGGGTTGATTGAGCTCGTGCGCCATGCCGGCCGCGAGTTCGCCCAGCGCATTGAGGCGCGCGACCTGGCCGAGCCGCAGCAGTTCCTCGGCACGGCGCCGCTCGATGCGCTGGCGCCGCAGCGCGCGGGCGCCCCACAGCACCACGCCGATGGCGCCAGCCCACGCCATCATCCTGGCCCAGGGCAGCTCGCCCCAGCTCACATGGCGCTCGGCCAACAGGTCGAAGGGCTGGCTGTCGGACGCCAGCACCTTGCGGAACGAGAAGGACCAGCCCTGCGCCGACGCGGCCTGACCGGGCTGCACCACGAACCGCTGTCCCGCGCGCTCCAGCACCACGCGCACCGGGCTGGTCCTCGGATCCATCGGCCAGTCGCGCGCCGGCACCGTGCCCGCCAGGTCGATGTCGAGCGCGTAGCTGATCGGCGTGGCGCCGATCACGAGCCGGTAGCGGCCCGTGGCCAGGTCCTGCCCGGCGAGCTCGGGGCGCCGAAGCTCGCGTGACTTCGATTCGGCATCTGCCAGCACGCGATCCGACCAGCTTGCACCGGCTTCTCGCCGTTCGACGTGGAGGATCGACGGGTAGACCGCTGACAGCCGCTCTTCGGATCGCTCAGCATCCGCTGCGGGCGCCAGCAGCGCCAGCGTGGCCAGCACTGCGTCGTACTGCACCACCTGCTGGCTCATGAGCCGATGCGCGATGCGGCCGTTGACCTCGAAGTCGTCGTGCATCTGCGCCAACTCGGCGCGCGCAATCCACGTCGCGCCGGCGCCGGCGAGCAGCAGCCATGCCAGCCACCAGCCACCCTGCGTGCGCAACCATTGCCTCATGGCGCGGATTGTGCCCGCGCCGGCCTGGAAGCCCGACGCAAGCAGTGGCGGAGGCGGTGGCGGCGCTTGACGCCTCTACTGGCTCGCGCAGGTAAAGGAGGCAGCGGCGTTCACGTCGCCCGAGCCGCTGTAGCGTGGCCACGTCGGGTAGTCGCACAGGGGGCGCGTGCGTCCGGGCACGCCGACCGTGTCCCGGGTCACCTGCGCCTTGGGCGCGACACCGGCCTCCGCCCATTGCTCCAGCGCGGTGAGCGAGTCCCAGGTGCCGTTGAACTGGCTGCTGACCGCATGCCCGAGCCCCGGAACTTCGTAGTAGCGCGCGAAGCTGTCCACCCTCGCCTGCCCGAACTGCCGCACGAGTCGCGTGTAGTAGTCGGCTGTGGCGCGCGAGCTGACCAGCACATCCTGCAACCCGTGGGCGAGCAGCAGCTTGCCGCCACGTTCGACGAAGCCCGAGATGTCCGTGGACTGGTCGATCATCCGGCTCAGCACGCCCCAGCGCTCCGCCAGTGGGCTTGCGCTTTCGGGATTGAAGCTCAGCGGATTGAAGGCCAGGTCGCGGGTGATGATGTTCTTGAGCACCTGGTCGAGCTGCTGGCTGATGTACGGCGCGGTGGTCGGCATCGGGTTCGCCGGCTGGCTGCTGCCCAGGTTGAGGAAGGTCACGGTCGGCTGGACCGCAGTGGTGATGGACGCGATGCCCAGGTCCGCGCCCCAGACGTTGTAGCCGGGGTAGCCCGTCTCGCCGCTCGCCAGCGCGAAGCCGAACCGGGCCGGCCCGTTCATCGCCTTGAGCGCTTCGATCTGCGCATCCGAGAGGCAGGTGTCGGCGGTGTCCGCGCCGTCCGGGCAGCGCAGCGGCGCGCCGTTCAAGGTGGCGGTGGCGGGATCGAAGCTCGCGTCACAGGCGTTCTGGTTGCTGACGAGCCCGTCGGTGGCGCCGTCCAGCGCATCGCAGGCCTGCATGGCGGCCTGGAAGAGCGCCAGCCGCTTGGGAGCGCTGGGATAGGCGCCCGGCCTCGACAGCGCGAGCGTGGCCTTCTGGCCGCCGAGCATCGCCGAGGCCTGGTTCCACGCCGGGTACCAGGCGATGGCGCCGTCCCAGTCGCCGGGCCAGCGCTGGATGCTCTGCAGCGCTTCGCGCCCGCCGGTGGAGCCGCCGGCGAAGTAGGACTTGGTGGGCGCGGCCGCGTAGCGGGCCTTGATCAGGAACGCGGCCGCGTCGTGCGTCTTCTTGAGGGCGTCGCCGCCCCAGTTGCGCAGGGCCTCGTCGTTCAAGCCGAACGAGCCGTCCAAAGAACCCTTGGCGCCTGCCTGGTGCCCGGAATCGCTCGCGAACACGGCATAGCCGCGCGCGAGCGGCAGCGGCCGGTCCGTCGGGCCGTTGGGGACGTTGCCCACGACGTTGGGGATAGAGCCGTCGAAGCCGCCGCCACCAACCATCAGCGCCTTGGTGTTCCAGCTGGTGGGTAGCGCCACGCGGAACAGGATCTTGGGCGCAGCCGCATCGACGGGCGAGATACTGCCGGACACCAAGCAATGCTCGGGAACCGCCGCAGCACCCGTGCCGCTCGGGGCGACGACGTTGGCTGCGGTCACCGTTCCTCCGCTGGAGGGCAGGCCGATGGCCGACGCGGGGATCTCTATGCCGGCGAGCTGCGCGCAGCTGCGCGGGAGATACACCAGGAAGGGCAAGCCTGCGCCACCGCCGCCCCCGCACGCGGTCAACAGCGCGGCGGCCATGCAGCTCAATGAAAGGCGCTTGCGCACCAGCACGTTCATTGCGTTCATCTTTGTCTCCGACTTTGTAGGTTTGAAGCGCGCGTGCAGGGACGACGGCGCCTAAAGAAGTCTGGCTACTGGCGGACCCCCGGCCAATGTCGTCTCGCCACACATGCCGACCCTCATCGATGTGCGCGCGCGTCATCGTGCCGGTGCCGATGCGGGACCACCCTGGGCCGCGCGTCAATCCGCGCGGGCGACCTCCATCGCGAGCCCGGCCTTGGAGAGTTCCAGCCGGTACTGTTCCCAGCCCGACGCCGGGACCATTTCGCCGCCGCGGGCGCGGATCTCGTCCAGCCGCGCGCGAACCTGCCCGGCGGCGTCTTCCTCGTCGTCGACGAAGATCCCGCGCGTCATCGTCACGCTGGCGCACTCGAAACTACCGGCGCCGGCCAGCAGGATCATCCGCGTCGGCGCGTCGTCGCCCACCAGCGCGACCAGGCCGGGGCTGACCTTTTCGGGGGCGAGGCCTGCCAGCGCCTCTTCGGGCAGGATGCCCGCGGTCATGCCGGTGGCCGCGCTGGGCGCCAGGCAGTTGACGCGGATGTCGTGTCTGGCGCCTTCCAGCGCCAGCGTCTGCATCAGGCCCACCAGGGCCATCTTGGCGGCGCCGTAGTTGGCCTGGCCGAAGTTGCCGTAGAGCCCCGACGACGACGTCGTCATCACGATGCGGCCGTGGTTCTGCGCGCGCATGGGGTCCCACACGGCCTTGGTGCAGTTCACGGCGCCCATCACATGCACATCCAGCACCAGCCGGAAATCGTCCAGCGGCATCTTGGCGAAAGACCTGTCCCGCAGGATGCCGGCGTTGTTCACGAGGATGTCCACGCGCCCCCACAGTGCGATGGCCTTGGCGACCATCGCCTCCATCTGGACGAAATCCCTGACGTCGCCGCCATCCACGATGGCTTCGCCGCCACGGCGCCGGATGTCTTCGGCCACCTGCGCGACGGACGACCCTTCGCGGTCGCCGCCGAGGTCGTTGACCACCATACGGGCCCCGTGCCTGGCCAGCTCGAATGCATGCGCGCGCCCGAGGCCGCCGCCTGCGCCGGTCACCACCGCCACCTTGTCCTGCAGATACTTGCTCATGGTCCTCTTTCAAAAAAAATGGGTTCGATCAGAAGGCAACCGCGTCCTGGCCCTTGAGGCCGAGCATCGCCCTCGCCTCCTGCGGCGTGGCGATCTGCAGCGATAGTTCTTCCAGGATGCGGCGGATCTTGCGCACCTGCTCGGCGCAGGACTGGGCGAGTTGTGCCTTGGCGAGGTACAAGCTGTCCTCCAGCCCCACGCGCACATTGCCGCCCAGCACCGCGCCCATCGTGAGCAGCGGCATCTGGTGCCGGCCGGCGCCGAGCACCGAGAAGCGATAGCGGTCGCCGAACAGCCGATCGGCCGTCGACTTCATGACGACGAGGTTCTCGGGGTCGGGGCCGATGCCGCCCAGGATGCCGAGGATGCACTGGATGAACAGCGGTCCCTCGATCAGCCGCTCGTCCATGAAGTGCGCGAGGTTGTAGAGATGGCCGACGTCGTAGCACTCGAACTCGAAGCGCGTGCCGCAGTCCTCGCCCAGCATCTTCAGGATGCGCTTGATGTCCCGGAACGTGTTGCGGAAGATCAGGTCTTCCATACCCTCGACGTACGGCTTCTCCCAGTCGTGGCGCCATTCCTTTATCCTGCGCGCAGCCGGATGGATGGAAAAGTTCATCGAGCCCATGTTGAGCGAACACATCTCGGGCTTGGCTTGCAGCGGGTACGCCAGGCGCTCCTCCAGCGTCATGCGCGTGCTGCCGCCGGTGGTGATGTTGATCACCGCTCCGGTTGCCGCCTTGATGTGCGGCACGAACTGGTCGAATACCGCCGGATCGGCCGTCGGCCTCCCATCGGCAGGATCGCGTGCATGCAGGTGCAGGATCGCCGCGCCCGCCTCGGCCGCCTCGATGGCCTGCCTGGCGATCTCCTGCGGCGTGAGCGGCAGGTACGGCGACATCGAGGGGGTGTGCACCGACCCGGTGACGGCACATGAAATGATGACCTTGTCTTGTGTGCTTGCCATTGAATGCTCCTTGGGCCTTGCTCAAACGGCCAGCCAGTCTGTCAGCAGCTTCTCGTCGGCGGCGAGCTGCTGCGGTGTTCCTTCGAAGACGATCTGCCCGTGCCCCATCACGCACACGCGCGTAGACACCTTCAAGGCAATCGCCAGCTTCTGTTCCACCAGCACCACGGCAACGCCCCGGCGGTGCATGTCCTCGATGCACTCGCCCACGGCCACGACGATCTTGGGCGCGAGCCCTTCCGTCGGCTCGTCGATCAGGATGAGCTGCGGGTTGCCCAGCAGCGAGCGGCAGATCGTCAGCATCTGCTGCTCGCCGCCGGACAGGCTGCCGGCCTTGGTGTTGCGGCGCTCCTTCAGGCGGGGGAAGTACGCGAACATGTCCTCCACGGTCCAGTGCGTGGCGCCTCCTGTGGGCGGCTGCTCGCCCATGCGCAGGTTTTCGTCGACCGTGAGGTTGGCGAAGACCTCCCGCTCCTCGGGCACGTAGGCGATGCCCGAGCGGCAAATGGCATAGGGTCGCTCGCCGGTGATGTCGCGCTCGCCCAGTCGGATCTGCCCGCCACTGGGCGTCACCAATCCCATGATCGCCTTCATCGTGGTCGAGCGGCCCGAGCCGTTGCGCCCGAGCAGGCTGACCACCTCGTTGCGCCCCACCTCGAAGCTCACGCCATGCAGGATGTGGCTCTTGCCATAGTGGGCGTGCACCGCGTCGAGCGCCAGCAGCGTCGATGCCGCATTCATCGTCGTGCGACTCATGCCGACACCTCCTCACCCAAATACGCTTCCTTCACGGCGGCGTTGCGGCGGATCTCGTCGGGCGTGCCGGTAGCGATCACCTCGCCGTAGACCAGCACGCTGATGCGGTCGCTGATAGCAAACACCACCTGCATGTCGTGCTCGACGATCAGGAGCGCGCGCCCGCGCGTCACGGAGCGGATCAGCTCCGCGGTGTACGCCGTCTCCTCGTTGGACATGCCGGCCATCGGCTCGTCCAGCAGGATCGCCTTGGGATCGGGGGCGAGCGTCATCGCGATCTCCAGCGAGCGCTGCTCCGAGTAGGGCATCTCCCCCGCGATGGTGGTGGCGCGGCGCTGGAGCCGCACCTGCTCCAGCAGCCTTTCGGTCTCTTCACGGATGCGCGCATTGCGGGCGACCAGCTTCCACAGGTTGTTCTCCAGCCCGTGCGGGCGCATCACCGCGAGCCGCAGGTTCTCGAAGACCGTGAGCTTCGGAAAGATGTTGGTGATCTGGAACGAGCGGGACAGGCCGAGCCGGTTGACCTCCTGCGGCGGCTTGCCGTCGATCCGGCGGCCGTCGAACACGATCTCGCCCTCGGTGGGTGCGAAGTGGCCCGAGATAAGGTGGAACACGGTGGACTTGCCCGCGCCGTTGGGTCCGATCAGCGCATGGCGCTCGTCCGCGCGCAGCTCCAGGTCCACGCCGCGGATGATCTCCGTCGGGCCGAACGACTTGCGCACGCCGCGCAGGCTCAGGATGGTGTCGGTCACAGGGCCACCTCCGCGCCACGCGCCGCAGTGCTCATGCCGCGTTCGCCCGCTGCCTGAAGCGCTTCGACACCCCGGCGCACGGCATGGACCAGCGCCCCGCCACAGGCCAGAAGCGCCGCCGGGAGCACCCACGTCAGTACATCGGACGGCAGCCACGAACGGCCGAACAGCGCGATGGCCGGCCACGGCGCACCGGGGTTGGCGCCGGCCAGGGCGCGGTAGTCCTGCGAGAACATGCGCTGCAGCAGCTCCACGGTGAACGCGGTCCCGGCCGTCAGCAGCGCCGCGGCCGCGACCCACGCGAGCAGCACGGGCACCAGCCGCGCCACGCCGATTTGCCGGCGCAGTTGCGACGACGCGCGGAACAAGCCGGCCAGTCCGTCCGGCATGAACAGCATCACCAGCACGAAGAGCGTGCCCTGGTAGAGCAGCCACGACTGCGTCAGGTCCGACACGGCGTAGCCGAAGAAGGTCATCAGCGAAGCGCCCAGCGCTGGGCCGAGGAACACCTTGACGCCGCCGATGTAGGTGTTCAGCACGACCGCGGCCGACAGCTGCGCATCGAGGACGACGTAGTTGGCCGCCTCGTTGCTGATCACCTGCAGGCCGCCGGCGATGCCCGAGAACATCGCGGAGATGGAGAACACCAGCACGCTCAGCCGGTGCACGTCGTAGCCGAGAAAGCGCAGCCGGTGCCCGTTCTCGCGCAAGCCCAGCGCGAGCCGGCCGACCGGCGTCAAGGTGTACACGTAAAGGAGCGCGAGGGACACCAGCACCCATGCCAGCGTCAGGTAGTACACCTGCGTGGTCGAGCCGAAGTTGAGCCCCATCGAGGGCATGCGCATCGACGAAATGCCCGCCTCGCCGCCGAACAGGCCCTTGAGGTGCGGCGCCAGCGCATGCAGCAGTTCCGCGATGGCCAGCGTGATCATCGCGAAGTAGGTGCCGGTGCGCTGGGTGGCGAACCAGCCGGCAATGGCGCCGATCGCCAGGCCGCCCAGCCCACCCGCCAGCGGCAGCAGCGGGGTCGGCAGCAGCCCGGTCCCGCCGAGTGCGTTCATGGCATGGACGGTCGCGAACGCGCCCACGCCGAAGTACGCCGCATGGCCGAAGGACAGCATGCCCGCCTGGCCGCACAGCACGTTGTAGGCGCTGGCGAACAGCGCCGCGATCAGCATCTGGATGGCGGCATTCACCAGCCCCTGAGACAGCAGCAGCGGCACGCAGGCCAGCAGCAGCACGGCCACACCGACGCCGATGACACGCGAGAGCGAGGTCATGGTGTCAGCCCTTCTCGCCGAGCAGGCCGCCGGGCCGCACCAGCAGGATCAGCAGCATCAGCGCGAACGGGATCGTTGCGGCCAGGCTCGACACCTTCAGCGTCAGCAACCCGCCCACGCCTTCAGCCCAGGTGCGCTCGCCCACCAGCGCGAAGGCGTCCGCCAGCGTCGCATCGACCGCCACGGCCAGCGAGGTGATGATGCCGATGAGCAGCGAGGCCAGCATGGCGCCTTCCAGCGAGCCGAGGCCGCCGACTACGACCACCACGAAGACCATCACGCCCAGCTCCAGCGCCATGTTGGGATTGGTGGTGTAGAACGCGCCCGCCACCGCACCCGCCAGCCCGGCCAGCGCCGCGCCGACGCCGAACACGCCCATGAACACCAGCGGCACGTTGTGCCCCAGCGCCTCGGCCATGCGGGGCCGGTAGATGGCCGAGCGCACGACGATGCCGATGCGCGTGCGCGTGAGCAGCAGGTAGATGGCGACGAACATCGCGACCGCCACGGCGCCCATCAGCAGCCGGTACACCGGATAGTCCGAATGGCCCAGCGTGAAGGCGGCAAAGTCCAGCGACTTCGGGATGCGGTAGTTGACCGGGTAGTTGCCGAAGAACAGCTTGACCAGCTCGGCGATGATGAACGACAGCCCGAAGGTCAGCAGCAGCTCGTGTGCGTGGCCGTGGCGATGCACCCGCCGCAGGAAGAACCGCTCCCCCACCGTTCCGACCAGGCCCACCAGCAGCGGCGCCAATGCCAGCGCGCCGAAGAAGCCCAGCACGTCCTGCAGCGCGTAGGCGAGGTAGGCGCCCAGCATGTAGAACGAGGCATGCGCGAAGTTGAGGATGCCCATCATCCCGAAGATGAGCGTGAGGCCGGCCGAGACCATGAACAGCAGCAAGCCGTAGATGATCCCGTTCAGCAGCGAAACGATGAAGGTGTCCATGTGCCTTGATTGCAAGTGGGCCGGCCGCGCGGGCCGGCCGACGGTGGATCAGGCGGGCCGCTGCATCTTGCAGCTGGCCTGCGCGGGCGTGGACGCTTCGGCGGCCGAGAACAGCTTGACCGGCTTGAAGCCCATGTCCGTGTCGTCGGCCTTGTACCTGGCGTCCTTCGCCACGGTGGAAACCACCATCGGCAGCTGCACCTGGTGATCGGCCGCGCGCATGCTCATCTCGCCGATCGGCGTCTTGATCTTCGCGGTCTCGATGGCCGCGGCCAGCGCATTGACGTTCAGCTTGCCGCCTTCCGCCTTCACGCGCTTGAGGGCATCGGACACCATGGCCAGGCCGAAGACGGTCTGCGGCTCGGTGGCGGCGGGCAGGTGCCCGGTCTTGGCCTTGTAGTCGGCGACGAAGCGTTCGCCCTCCGTGCCGCCGGCTTCGGCATTGAAGGTGTGTGCGACGAAGTGGCCGATCGCCAGCTCGCCCGCGTTGGCGATGTTGCCCGGCTGGTCCAGGAAGATGGTGCCGAAGCGCGCCTTCAGGCCCGCGGCCTTGGTGGCCTTCATCAGCAGCAGCAGGTCGTTGGACCAGTTGCCCGTCATCACCGTGTCGGCCTTAGCCGCGCCGATCTTTGCCACGTAGGGCGCGAAGTCCTGGATCTTGTTGACGTCGTGCAGCGTCTTTTCCACCACCTGGTAGCCGCCAAGCGCGGCGTTGTCGGAGATGGCCTGTTCCATGTCCTGGCCCCAGGAGTAGTTCTGGTTGATCGCATAAACGCGCGATCCCAACGCGTTGGCCTGCTTCATTGCCAGCACCAGGGCCTTGGTGCGGACCTGCGCGTTGCCGCTGAAGCGGAAATGGTGGAAGTGGCACTTGTCGCCGGTCAGCTCCAGCGCCTCGGCGCCGACGTTCACGTAGATCATCTCCTTGCCGGGATTGCGAAGGTTGTGCTTGCGCACATCCTCGGTGATCTGGCCGCCGACCGCCGACGAAGCGCCCTGCACCACGACGTGGACGCCATCCGCGACGGCAGCCTTCAGCTTGTCGGCCGCACCCGCCGGACCGCCCTGGTTGTCATACTCGAGCAGCTGCACCGGCTGGCCGTTCCAGCCTCCTTCGGCGTTGATCCGCTCGATCGCGTACCGGGCCGCCGCGCGGTAGGTCTGGCCGGACGCGGCCTGCGGCCCGGACAGCGTTTCGATAACGCCGATCTTCACGGGGTCGGCGAAGGCCGCACCCGAGGCCATGCAGGCGGCGATGGCGGCGAGGGATAAATGGCGAAGCGATTGCATCTGGGTCTCCTTTTGAATTGAATGGGGCCGAAGGGGCGCCCGCGGGCACCCTTCACTTACAGGTACTCGACGTTGGCGTCGACGCTCACCGCTTGCCCGGTGACGTTGCGCGCCGCCGGCGCGCAGAGGAACAGCGCCATGGCGGCCACGTCCTCGGCCCTCACCATGCGGCGCAGCGACATCTTCTGGATGTACTGCTCGCGCACGACGTCCGCGCTGAGGCCGGAGGCCGCCGCCCGCGCCGCCATGACAGCGTTCATGCGATCACCCTCCACCGTTCCGGGCAGGATGGCGTTGACGCGCACGCCGTGCGGCCCGAGTTCGATCGCCAGCGACTTCATGAGGCCGACCACCGCCCACTTGGTGGATGCGTAGGGCGTGCGGTACGCGTAGCCGAGCCGGCCCGCCACCGAGCTCATCGCTATGACGCAGGGATGGGCCTTCGACGCCTTCAGCAGCGGGATCGCCCGCCGCGCGAAGAGAAACTGGCTGTTCAGGTTGACCGCCACCGTGCGCTCCCACATCACGGCATCGATGCTTTCGATGGCAGCCGTGGGCCCGGCAATGCCGGCGTTGTTGACGAGGACGTCCAGTCCGCCGAGCGTACCGCGGACATCGTCGAAGACGAGGTCGACTTCGCTCTCCACGGCCGCGTCGGCCATGCTGCTGGTGATACCGGGAATCTCGGTGGACAGGCGGTCCAGGGCCGCCCGGTCGATGTCGCACACATGCACGTGCGCGCCGGCTTCGCTGAAAGCACGTGCCACCACCGCACCGATGCCGCTGGCGCCGGCCGTCACGAGCACTCTCAGGCCAGGTTCGGGCCTGAGCGAATCAAGAATGTTCATGGCGTGACTTTCGCCAACCGGCGGCCTGTATCCAATGTCTCGCCGCCACACTGCCTCGCGGCTTCCGGTGTGCCCGGAAGACTTCGCGAAAACCCTAGCTGCCGGCGTTCGCCCGCGCGCGGCAGTGCATGCCAATGCGCCGCGCCGGAAGCGCGAGGCTCTGCTAGCCTCTGCCCCCGCTGCTGGAAGTTCAGGCAGCGCAAGGAGCAAACGAATGGCAAGCGAGGTGGGTTCGGAGAGCATCGAAGAGATCGGCTGCGACCTCATCAGGATGCTGCACCAGGGCGCGTCGGCCGACGAATTCGCGGCGCGGCTCGCGCAGGTCGAGGCACTGGCCGCCCAGGGCCCAGGCCGCTCGGGCTGGGGCGAGCTGGTGCGCATGGCGATGGGCGTGCGCAACCGGCTGGACCTGTGGCAGCAACGCGAAAGCGGCATGCTGACCGTGATCGAATCGGCGCGCGAGCTCTCCAGCCGACTCGACCTGAAGGAACTGCTGCGCGCCATCGTCTCGCGCGCGCGCAACATGCTGGGCTCGCAGGTGGCCTGGCTGTCGACCTACGACCCCGAGCTTGCCGCCTTCCACGTGCTGGCCACCGACGGCGCGCTGGCGCAGAGCACCGGGGACATGGTGGCCGGGCGCGGCCTCGGCATCGTCAGCGTTGTGCTGGCCACGCGGCTGCCCTTCACGACGCCGGACTACCTGCACGACACGCGCTTCCCGCACGACGATCAGCTGGACGCCACCTTCCGCGACGAAGGCATCGCCGCCGTGGTGGGCGTGCCGATGCTTTGGGAGGACGAGGTCATCGGCCTGCTCTTCGTCGCGGACCGCTACCACCGCACGCACACGGCGCAGAGCATTTCCATCCTGTCCACCCTGGCGACGCATGCTGCCGTGGCCATCAAGAACGCGCGGGCCTTCGAGCAGTCCAGCGCGGCCGTGAAGAGCGCCGAGGCCGCGCGGGCGGAACTCGAGCACCATGCCCGCAAGGTGCAGGCCGCCGCCGAGGCGCACGAGCAAATGACGACGCTGCTCGCCAAGGGCGCATCGCTCGCGACGCTGTGCGAGTCGGTCGCCGGCCTGATGGAAAGCAGCGTGCTGGTCCTGGACGAGGCGGCGCAGGTCATCGCGCGCGGCACCGCACCCGGCTACACGGGATCGGGCGCGGAGCACTACGCGCCGCACGGCGACAACAGCAGCGCACTCGCGAGCGCGCTGCGCCACAGCCGCCAGTTGGGACGCTCCGTGGTCGCCTACGCGGCGGACGGCGAGTCCTGCAGGGTCAACGCGGTGATCGGCGGCGACGACGTGCTCGGTTCCGTCCTGCTCTTTCGCCGCGGCGAGCTCGACGAGATGTCGGTCCGCACCTTCGAGCGCAGCACCAGCATCGTGGGCATCGTCCTGCTCTCACGCGACCGGATGGAGGCGACGAAGACGCGCGACCTCTCGACGCTGCTGCGCTCGCTGCTATCTCCACGGCAGGACGACCTGGCGATCCTCTGCGAACGCGCGGCACGGTTCGGCGTCGATCTTTCCCAGCCAAGCTCACTGATGCTGGTGGATGTCGGCGAGCCTCATGCGGGCCATGCCGCACGCCGCCTGCGTGCCGCGAACCTCCTGCCGCATGCCCTGTTCGACGACATCGAAGGCGTGCTCACCGTTCTCTGCGCGACAACGCGGGCCGAGGACGTGCGCCGGATCGTGACGGAGCATGCCAAGGCCGGGTTTCCGGCCGACCACCGCGGCATCCTCTCCAGGCCGCTTTCCGGGCCCGCGGACATCCCGGCGGTGTACGTGACGCTGCGGCGCGCGCTGCCCGTGCTGCGCCGCATCGGCGTTCAAGGCCACGTGGTCGGCCAGAACGAGATGGCGCTGTACGCCACGCTCTTCGAGACGCACGACCAGGCGAGCCTTGCCGCGTTCCTGGAGGCGACCATCGGCGCACTGACGGCGCACGACCAGAAGCGCGGCTCGGAGTTGGCGGCGACCCTGCTCAACTACTTCGACAGCAACCAGAACGCGAAGCTGACCGCCCAGCGCCTGGGCATCCACGTCAACACGGTGCGCCAGCGCCTGGCCACCATCGAGGACCTGATCGGCCACTGGGGCAATGCCACCCGCGCGCTGGAGATCCACATGGCCCTGCGGCTGTGGAGCCTCAGCGGCTAGTGCGCTGTGCGCGTGCTGCTCACCGGGCGGAGATGCGCGCGGCCTCCGGCGTGGCGTCGAACACGATGCGCGCGGGCCACGGGCGCCAAGCCGTCCCGAGCGCGGGGTGGTTCGGGTCGCCGCTGTGCGCGAACGCACCCAGGCTTTTCATCATGGCTTGCGACAAGGCCATGCGGCCGGGGCGGTTGGCCTTGGTGAAGGAGATGTTCGCGAACAGCGAGGGGCCGAAGTTGCCGAAGACGAAAGGCAAGTCGAACGCGTGCGCCGCGCCGAAGATGTCGTCGAAGGGCCTGGGCAGCTCGTCCCAGTCGAACTGGTAGAGCCAGACCGACGACTGCTGGCTCTGCAGCGCATTCAGCATGTCGTCGCGGATGGCCGTGAACCAGATGCGGTTCAGCTCCTGCGCGCGGGCATTGAAGCCGGTGACCGGCGTGTTCACCGGCAGGTACTGCGCCGGAATCCAGTCTTCGAGGCGCGTCGCGGGCGGGCCTTCAGGGTCGTACGCGTGGGCAATGGAAAAGACCCGCGCATCGTCGATGAGGCGCCCGCTCACGCCGCCCAGGCTGGGCCGCAGCGCGAACAGGCCCGGGAACAGCTTGGTCTCGTCGCGCGTGCTGCCGGCGAGCACCGGCACCTTCACATAGTGGCCGGCGCGGACGCCCGCGACCGGGTCGGTCGCCACCACCGCCCCATCCGGGATCGGGTTGGACGCCGACATGCCGAGCGGCGCGAGCCGCGTGCGGACGGTGGTCAGCAAGGCATCGGGCGACTTGCCGCGGAGGTACTCGGCGATCTGCTGCGGCGTGCGGCCGGCCAGGTAAACCTTGGCCGCCGCCTCGTCCGGCACCGAGCCGTCGGCGATCAGCGAGTGCGCCAGCAGGGCCTGGCCGCGCGTGGCCCACACGGAGGATGGGAGCACGCCCGGAATGGAGCCGGGCGGAAGCGTCGCGGCCGTGGACAGGCCGCCGCTGAGCGCCACCACGCGGTGGAAGAGCTGGGGCGATCGGCCGCTCAGCATCGGCGAGCTCATCAGCGCGTACACGTTGACCGCGCCGGCCGATTCGCCCATCAAGGTGACGCGTCCCGGGTCGCCGCCGAACTCGGCGATGTTCTTTTGCACGAACTCCAGCGCTTTCATCAGGTCCAGCAGTGCGAAGTTGCCGGAATTGTCCGCAGCAAGGCCGGGCTTGAGCGCGGCGAGATTCAGGAAGCCGAAGATGCCGAGGCGGTAGTTGACCGACACCACCACCGCGTCGGCAGTGCGCGCGAGCATGGCGCCGTCATACACCGGGTCGGCGGTGTACCCGGTGATGTTGCTGCCGCCGTACACCCACACGATGACCGGACGCGGTGCAGCCGGACGCGCAGCCGGCTCCCAGATGTTGAGGGTCAGGCAGTCTTCGGAGCCCAGCGTCTGCCCGAGCGTCGCGCCGATGGTGGCGTCGTACCGGTTGTTCAGGCCGGGGCCATAGAGGCGCCCGGTCTGCACGCAGGCCGGGCCGAAATCCGTCGCGCGGCGCGTCGTGGCCCAGGCCTCGGGATCGACGGGTGCCCTCCACCGCAGCGGGCCCACGGGCGGCTTGGCGAAGGGCAGGCCCTTCCAGCTGTAGGTCCCCGTGGCCGCGCGATCGTCGGTGCCGGCCACGGGGCCGAAGCTCGTGTTGCGCTGGGTCGCGGACATCGTGCCCGCCATCAAGGAGCAGGCCTGCAGCACCAGGAGCGCCGCCCCTGTGCACAGGCTTCGAAAGAGGAACGAGGCGAAGCGCGTCCGCACGGCTATTCGCCCTTGATGCCGGCCTTGGCGATCAGCTCGCCCCACTTGCGGGACTCGTCGTCGATGAACTTGCGGAACTCCGCTGCGCTGCTGCCGCTGGGCTCCAGGCCTTGCGCCAGCAGCTTCTGCTTGATGTCCGGGGCCGCCAGCGCCTTGGCCGTTGCGGCCTGCAGACGATCGACCACGGGCTGGGGCGTGGTGCCCGGCACCATGAAGCCGTACCAGCCGGAGGCCACCACGCTAGGGAGGCCTTGCTCGCGCAGCGGCGGCGCGTCCGGGTACAACGCGCTGCGCGTCGTCGAGGCCACGCCGAGCACGCGCAGCTTGCCGGCCTGAATGTGCGGCAGGGCTGTGGTGATTGCCGTGAGGGTCGCATCCACGCGGCCCGCAAGCAGCTCGGCATAGGCCGGCGCATCGCCGCGGAAATGGACGATGACGCCCCTGATGCCGGCGTCCCGGAGCATCAGTTCGGCTGCCAGGTTGGGCTGAGAGCCGGCGCCGGGCGAGCCGATGTCCAGGCCGCTGGGCTTGGTCTTCCCGTGGGCGATCAGGTCCTGCGCGGTCTTGAAGCCCGAGTGCGCATTCACCACCAGGAACAGCGGCGCCATCGCGACCAGCGCCACCGGTTGCAGATCCTTGCGCGTATCGAACTTCTGCTTGCCGTACAGCGCTTCCGCGGTCGCATACGGTGCTGCGGCATAGAGCACGGTGTAGCCGTCGCCCGGGGCATGCGCCACGAGTTCGTTGGCCAGGCGCGTGCCCGCGCCCGGCTTGTTCTCGACGACGACCTGCTGCCCCAGGTTCTTGCCCAGGTACTCCGCCAGGATGCGGGCCGAGATGTCGTTCGCGCCGCCCGCGCCGTAGGGAGAAATGAGCCGTATCGGGCGCGACGGCCACGCATCCTGCGAGAAGGCGAACGATGCGGGGCCGGCCGACAGGCAGGCTGCGGCGGTGCCCAGCAGGGACCGGCGTGTGAACTTCATGATGTCTCCTCGAATCGGGCTGTCACGGCAGCCTGGGAAGCAACGCTAAGGCGTATCGGGGCTATCGGGCAAGACGCTTTTTCCGAGCAACCTATCGGATTGCCTTATAAGTGCCCACGCTGCCGAGCACCGCCGCTGCTGCGGGCGCATGCAAGGGCAAGTTGTCATTGCGGCTGACCTATCATCTGCGCCGATAACTGTCGCGGGTGCGATGGAGGCTTCGGGATGACGATGCATGTGACGCTGCGCCAGTTGCAGGCCTTCGTGGCCGTGATGGAGGCGGGCAGTTTCTCGGAAGCCGCCGAGGCGATGCACCTCTCGCAGGCGGCACTCAGCGGCCTTATCCGCGAGCTCGAAAGCCGCGTCGGCGTGCGCCTGCTGGACCGCACGACGCGCAGCGTGTCGCCTTCCGCGGTGGGCGAGGCGTTCGAGCCCATGGTGCGGCGCGTGCTTGCCAGCCTGGACGAAGCACTCGACAGCCTGAGCAACCTCAAGGACCTGCGGCGCGGCGTGGTCCGGCTGGCTGCGCCGGAGCCGCTGTCCTGCACCTTGCTGCCGGAGCTGATCGCCAGCTACACGGCCCGTCATCCGGGCATCGACGTGCGCTTCGAGGACGTGCCGATCGAGCTCGTCCTGGCCGGGCTGCAGAACGGCAGCACGGATGTCGGCTTCGGACCGGCAGGCGTGGCGGCGGACGACGCCATCGAGGCACACGTGCTATGGGCCGACCCGCTGTGGGTGGCCCTGGCGCCGGGTGATCCGCTGGCGGAAGCCGCCTCGGTGAGCTGGAAGGATCTGCGCGCCACGCCGGTGGTCAACTACATGCCGAACTTCTCGCCGAACGTGCTGAGCCAGGTGCCGGTGCGCAACCATCCGCGCAAGATCGTACCCGTGCACCGGGTGAACACCGCGCTGTCGATGCTGCAGGTCATGCGCGGCGCGGTCGTCTGCCCTTTCATCACAGAACCCTTCGTGCGTGGCTTCGGGCTGGCTTTCCTGCCGCTGCTGCAGCCGCAGGTGAGCTGGCGCGTGGCCATGTTCGTGCGCCGTGGGCTGTCCGTCTCGCCGGCGGTGGAGAGCTTCCTGCGCTTCGCGCGCGAGTTCACGCGCGAGAAAGCGACCGGCAGCGCCGTCGGCCGCGGCCGCTAGAACTTGGGGCGCCCAACCCGCCTCCGCAACGCGTTCTGATAAATCGGCGGCGGTTATCAATCTGTCGGAAATCTCAGTTTGTCCGATAGCTCATCGGCCGCTATCTTGCGCAGCTTCATCCCTCCACCACCGAAGCAAACCGTGGCCACGCCAGACCTGGACTCCTTCTTCACGCCCCGCGCCATCGCCATCGTGGGCGCCTCCGCCACGCCCCGCAAGATCGGCGCGGCGCCCCTTCGCTACCTCCTCGACCACGGCTACGCGGGAGAGATCTACCCGATCAACCCGACGGCGCCGGAAGTGCAGGGCTTGCGCGCGTACCGCAACCTGCGCGAGGTGGGCCGGCCGATCGACCTCGCGATCTTCGCCATCCCTGCCCAGCTGACGGAAGCGGCCCTGGAAGATGCGATCGCCGCCGGCGTCGGGAACGTCGTGATCTTCACCGGCGGCTTCGCGGAAACGGGGCCGGAAGGCGGCGAGGCGCAGCGCCGCATCATGGCGCGCGCGCGTGCGCACGGCATCCGGGTGCTCGGGCCCAACTGCCTCGGTTTCATGAATGCGAGCCGTTGCGTCTACGCGACTTTTTCGCCGGTGCTGGCGACTGGACTGGCACCCTCGGGGTCGGTCGGCATCGTCACGCAGAGCGGCGCCTTCGGCGCCTACGCCTACGGAATGGCGCGCGAGCGCAACGTCGGGCTCTCGACCTGGATTGCCACGGGCAACGAAGGCGACATCGACGTGGCCGAATGCATCGCGTGGATGGCGCAAGACCCGGCGACGCGAGTCATCATGGCCTACATGGAAGGCTGCAACGACGGAGCGAGGCTCAAGCGCGCGCTCGGCCTGGCGCGCTCGGCCGGCAAGCCGGTCGTCATCGTCAAGGTCGGGCGCACGCCGCTCGGCGCCATGGCAGCAGCCTCGCACACGGCCGCACTGGCCGGCGACGATGCTGCCTTCGACGCCCTCTTCCGCCAGTTCGGGGCGTGGCGGGCCCGGACCATCGACGAGTTCTTCGATGTCGCGCATTGCCTGGCGGTGTCGGGCTTGCCGGCGAACGGCAAGGTCGGCCTGCTCACCGTCTCGGGCGGGGTCGGCGTGCTGCTCGCGGACGCGGCCGCGGAGGCAGGGCTCGATGTCGCAGCCATGCCCGAGGCGGCGCAGCAACGCATCCTCGCCCGCGTGCCTTTTGCAGCCACCCGCAACCCGGTGGACGTGACGGGCCAGGTCACTTCCGAGATCGACCTGCTCGAAGTGGCTGCCAACGCCATGCTCGGCGATGGCGGCTATGGCAGCCTGCTCGTGTTCCTCGCGGCCGCGGGCCTGACGCCCGCAATGCAGGAGATCCAGCTGAAGCTCGCGCGCGACCTGCGCCGCGATCTTCCGGGCCGGCTGGTGATGTTCAGCACCCTGGCCGACCCGGCGCAGCAGCGCGCGCTGGAACAGCTCGGCTGCCTCACCTTCACGGATCCGAGCCGTGCCATCCGCGTGCTCGCGGCGATGAACTTCTACCGCGAGCAAGGGGTGCACGCGGACATCGGCGCCGCCGGCACCGCAGGCACCGCAGGCACCGCCGTTAGCGCGGCCGGGTCCATCACGCTGCGGCCGGGCACCTACAACGAGGCCGATGCGCTGGACCTGCTGCAACGCCACGGCGTGCCCGTGGTGCCGATGCGCCGGGCGCAGACGCAGGGCGAAGCGGTTGCCGCCGCGCAGGAACTCGGCTATCCCGTGGCGATGAAAATCCTCTCCTCGGACATCACGCACAAGAGCGACGTCGGCGGAGTCGCACTCGGCGTCGCCGATGCGGGGAGTGCCCGCGCCGCCTACGACCGGATCGTGAATGCCGTCCGCAGCGCAGCGCCGGAGGCGCGGATCGACGGCGTGCTAACGGCAAGGATGGTGCGCGGCGTCGAATGCATCCTCGGCGTGCACCGCGATCCGGTCCTCGGCCACGTCGTGATGCTGGGCGCCGGCGGGGTGAACGTGGAGCTGCTGCGGGATGTCAGCTTCCGCGTGGCGCCGGTCGACCTCCAGCAGGCGCGCCGCATGGTCGGCGAGCTCAAGACCGCGGCCTTGCTGCAGGGCTTCAGGGGGGCGCCCAAGGCCGACATCGAAGCCCTCGCGCACGCGATCGTGCAGCTGTCGTCGTTCGCCGTTGCGGCGGGGGACAGCCTCGAATCCGTGGATGTGAACCCCTTCGCCGTGCTGCCGCAAGGCGAAGGGGCCGTTGCGCTCGACGCGGTTGTCGTCGGGCGATCCGCCGAGGCAGGCCCCACAACCGTGCGCGACCTGGTGATCGAGACGCTGCCGCTCTTCGAGATGGCGCGGATGCGGTCCGCGAACACCGCCCGACGGCATCCGATGGAAGGCTTCGCCGGCGACGGGCCGGGCTCCACGATGCGGTGGGTCAACCAGTTCACGCACACGCGCAAGCTGATCTCGCCCGACGACAAGGAAGTCGTGACGCCGAACAACGACACCTTGTTCACCAACGCATGGCTCGATCTCTCCGCGGGGCCCCTGGTCATCCAGGTGCCGGAAATGGGCGAGCGCTATTGGGTGCTCGGCTTCCTGGACGCATGGACCAACCCCTGGGCCTACGCCGGCCGGCGCACGACGGGGGGCGCACGGCAGCGCCTCTTCGTGCACGGCCCGAACTGGCAGGGGCCGGTGCCGGAGGGGATGCACCGCATCAGCGCGCCGGGCGACGACGTGTGGGTCATCGGCCGCATCCTGCTCGACCACGACGACGAGGACCTGGCGCAGGTTCATGCGCTTCAAGATGGCTTCGGCATCGTCCGGCCGGACGCGTCATCCGCGCTGACGCGGCTGGATGTGCTGATCGACGGCCGCCGTCCGGGCGTGCCGGGCGCCGGCGACTACCTGCGCGTGATCGAGCGCATGCTGGAGCGCAACCCTCCCCCGCGGCCGGTCCGCGGCTGGCCGCCAGCAGCGGCGGCGCTCGAGGAGTCGCTTCAACGCGCCTACGCCGAATTGCGCGAGGCGGACGCACGCTCCGAACTCGGCGGCGGCTGGACCACTGCCGTCCACGTGCGCACGCATTTCGGCGAGGACTTCGCCACCCGCGCCCGCGTCGCCCGCAACTGGATCGGCACGCTGGGCATCGAGGAGGCCATGTATGTGATGGCCGAGGTCGATGCGCAAGGCCGCGTGCTGGACGGAACACACCGTTACACGCTGAGGTTTCCGGTGACGGGCATGCCGGAGGTCGACACCTTCTGGTCGGTCACGCTCTACCGCCGTGAAGACTGCCTGCTGGCAAGGAACCCCATCGACCGGTACTCCATCGGCGACCGCACCCGCGGGCTGCTTCGCGATGCCGATGGCGGCTTGACGCTGGCGATCCAGGCGGACGACCCCGGCCCGGGAAAGAACTGGCTGCCCGCACCGGCGGGCGAGGGCTTCTACCTGACATTGCGGCTCTACCAGCCGCGCCGGGCCCACCTGGAGGGGACGTTCCGCTATCCACCGGTGCAGCGCGTGGACTGAAACAGGCCGGCCATCTGGTTTATTGACCTGCGGGGGCAAAGGTTCTTCACTAGCGGTTGTGCAGAAAGCGGCCCCGCCTCCCCTCGCCCCTCCACCCGCCAGGCAGCAGATCCGCTTCGCCCGCGGCCACGATGGCGTGCAGCTGGCCTACGCCGTCTGCGGCCAGGGCCCGCTGCTGATCAAGGCGGCCACCTGGCTATCGCACCTCGAGTTCGACTGGGAAAGCCCGGTGTGGCGCCATGTGCTCGAAGGGCTGTCCGCCAACGCCACCCTCGTGCGCTACGACGAGCGCGGCTGCGGCCTGTCCGACTGGGACCCGGAGGATCTGAGCTTCGACAGCTGGCTGCGCGACCTGGAGACGTTGGTCGACGCGCTGGGTGTCCAACGCTTCGGCCTGCTCGGCATCTCGCAGGGCGCGTCCATCGCCATCGCCTATGCCGCGCGGCACCCCGATCGCGTGAGCCACCTGGTGCTGCACGGCGGCTACGCGCGCGGCCGCCTGGTGCGCAACCCCACGCCCGAGCAGCGCGAAGAGGCCGAGACGATGCGCAAGCTCGCCGAGCTGGGCTGGGGCAAGCAGGACACGGCCTTCCGCCAGTTCTTCACCAGCCAGTTCATTCCCGGCGGCACACCCGAACAGCATCGCTGGTTCAACGAGCTGGAGCGCATCTCCACGTCGCCGGCCAACGCTGCGCGCTTCATGCGCGAGTTCGACCAGATCGACGTCGTCGCCCGTTTGGCCGAGGTGCGCTGCCCCACGCTGGTGCTGCACAGCACGCGCGACGTCCGCGTGCCCTTTGCCGAGGGGCGGCTGATCGCGAGCGCGATTCCAGACGCGCGCTTCGTGCCGATCGACAGCGGCAACCACCTGGTCATGGCGCACGAGCCGGCCTGGGCCCACTGGCTGGCCGAGGTGCGCCGCTTCCTGGGCGAAACGGCGCCCGTGCGCGACCCGATGTTCGAGACCCTTACCGCTCGCGAGCGCGCGCTGCTCGAACTGCTGGCCCAGGGCCGCGACAACGCCCAGATCGCGGCAACGCTCGGCTTGGCGGAGAAGACCGTTCGCAACCGCCTGACCAGCGTGTTCTCCAAGCTGGAAGTCGATGGCCGCGGCCGCGCGATCGTGCTGGCGCGCGAGTCGGGCTTCGGCAAGCTGAGCGCCTGAGCAAGCAGCGCAGGACTGTGGCGCGCAAACGTGGCGCAATTCTTCAAGACCACTTCGGGCATCGCTGCCTATCCTCGGCCTCAATCCTTCTTCTTCCTCGATGGGATCACGCCATGTTCACCAGGATCATTCACCTTGCCGCTGCCGCAGTTCTGGTCACGCTCGCGCTGCAAGCGCCGCCGGCACAGGCCGTCGACTCGGCCTCCCTGCCCTCTTCGATCCGCCTTGCCAACGCACGGGCCCTGATCGAGGCCAAGGACTGGAAAGGCGCCATCGCCGAACTGCAGGGCGTGGATGCCCCCAATGATGCGGACTGGAACAACCTGATGGGCTTCAGCCACCGCAAGGCGAAAAAGCCCGACTACGTCGCGGCCGAACGCTACTACGACACCGCCTTGCGCATCGAGCCGAGCCACCGTGGCGCACTCTCGTATTCCGGCGAGCTCTACCTGGTGCTCGACAACCTGCCGAAAGCCGAGCAGCGCCTGACGACGCTGAAGCTGGTGTGCAACAACGCCTGCCCCGAGCAGGAGCGCCTGGCCCAGGCGATCGCGCGCTACAAGGCGGCCGGCAAGTACGTGCCGGAGCCCGAAGAGCCGACGCCAGGCAGCGCGCGCCCCACACAGTGAACGCGCGTCACGCAACGCGCCGCTTCAGCCGTGCAGGGACCAGCGCGCCAGCACCTCGTGCCGGCCTTGGCCCAGCAGGCTTCGCACCAGCACGAATTCGTTCGCGGTCCAGGTGATCGGATCGACCGCGCGCCGGGCGACATGCGTGTCGTCGTACAGCAGCGTCAGGTGAGGCGTGTAGTGGGCGGCACCCCCGTCGGCTTCGCCGGCGCGGACCATCGCCTTGCAAAGGGCCTGCTGGAAGGCCTTCGCGGCGATCAGGCCGTCTTCGCCCAGCAGCACCAGGGGCATGTTGCTCGGCCTGCGGGAAAAGCTGCCCACGCAGTCGAAGCCAAGCTGCAACGCGGGGATGACCGCCAGCGCCTGGACGGCCGCGCAGGCCGCATCGACCAGCACCTGGGGCACGCCCGGAAACGCTCCCAGGTGGAGCAGCGTGACGTGGAAGCGCGAGGCGCCGAGCGACCTGCCCTTCAGCCCATGGTCGTGGCGCAGGTCCTCGATCAACCGCTCGATACGCGCGATGGCCGGTGCATCCGGCAGCAGCGCGAAGAACAGCCGGTCGGTGTTCGGCCGCTGGGGCGCCGCCTCCGAACGCTGCTGGGGCACGCCGTGCCCCGGGGTCACGACTCGTCGCCGCGCGCCTCCAGCGCGCGGTTGATGCTGAGCGCCGCCAGCGTGCACGCGGCGCCCGACAGCAGGTAGACGCTGACATAGGCCAGCCCGAAATTGGCCGACAGGCCCAGCGCCACCAGCGGCGCGAAAGCGGCGCCGATGAGCCAGGCCAGGTCGGCCGTCAGCGCAGCGCCGGTGTAGCGGTACTTGCGCGCGAAATTCGCCGTCACGGTGCCGGAGGCCTGGCCGTACGAAAGGCCCAGCAGCACGAAGCCGACGAGCATGAAAACGTCCTGGCCCAGCGTACCGCCGCCCAGCAGCGTCGGTGCGAAGCCGCTGAAGACCGCGATCATCACGGCCAGGGTGCCCAGGGTGCGGCGCCGGCCGACGCGGTCGGCGATCCATCCCGAAGCCACGATGCCGCCCGCCGCCAGGAAGGCGCCGACGATCTGGATCATCAGGAACTCGGTGATGGACTGCTCGGAGTAGAGCCGGATCCACGACAGCGGGAACACCGTGACCAGGTGAAACAGCGCGTAGCTCGCGAGTGCTGCGAATGCGCCGATGAGCAGGTTGCCGCCCTGCGTGCGAACCAGGTCGACCACGCTGGTGGGCTCGAGCTCGCCCTCTTCCATCAGCTGCTCGTACTCGTGCGTGACGACCAGCCGCAGCCGCGCGAACAAGGCCACCACGTTGATCGCGAAAGCCACGAAGAAGGCGTAGCGCCAGCCCCAGGCGAGGAAGTCGTCGAGCGACAGGCTGGCCCAGAGGAATGCGAACAGGCCGCTGGCCACCACGAAGCCCAGCGGCGCGCCGAGCTGGCCCAGCATCGAGTACCAGCCACGCCGGTTCGGCGGCGCGTTCATGGCGAGCAGCGAAGGCAGGCCGTCCCAGGAGCCGCCGAGCGCCAGGCCCTGCCCGACGCGCAGGATCGACAGCAGCACGATGGCCAGCGCTCCCGCACTCTCGTAGCCCGGCAGGAAGGCAATGCCGACGGTCGAGGTGCCCAGCATGAAAAGGGCAATGGTGAGCTTGGTGGCGCGTCCCCAGCGGCGCTGCACGTGCATCGAGATCACCGTGCCGATGGGCCGCGCAATGAATGCGAACGAGAAGATGACGAAGGCGTAAAGTGTGCCCTCCAGCCGCTGTTCGAAAGGGAAGAACAGGGCCGGGAAGACCAGCACCGAAGCGATGCCGTAGACGAAGAAGTCGAAATATTCGGACGCGCGCCCGATGACGACGCCGACGGCGATCTCGCCGGGTGCGACCTTCGAATGGTCGGCGGTGGTGAGCCGGGCATCCCTCTCGAGAGGGGCGGACGAGGGTTCGGGATGGGTGTGACTGATGCTGGACATCGCGGTGCTTTGGGTCAGGGAGCCTTGCAAGAGCCTTCAGGGTCGCATCAGATGCAGTTTTGCGCCATAGGACAAAACGTCCAATCGCCAAGCGCCCCCGATGGGGATACATTTTGCGCGCACTGGCCATTCGCGTTTTCCCGCGTTACGCGCTTTTCATCCCACCCTGGCATGTCACTCCTACCCACTCTCCGCCGGTCGGCCCTCGTCATTCTTGCCCTGCTGCTCGCAGGCTGCAACATGGTGGTGCTGAATCCGTCCGGGGACATCGCTGCCCAGCAGGGCCGGCTGGTGGTGATATCCACCCTGCTGATGCTGCTGATCATCGTGCCGGTGATCGCGCTCATCTTCCTGTTCGCGTGGCGTTACCGCCAGTCCAACACCGGAGCGACCTACAAGCCCGACTGGGACCATTCCACCCAGCTCGAGCTGGTGATCTGGGCCGCGCCGCTGCTGATCATCATCGCCCTCGGGGCCCTGACCTGGATCAGCACCCACACCCTCGACCCCTACCGGCCGCTCGACCGCATCGCCGAGAAGCGCGAAGTGCCCGAGGGCACCAGGCCGCTCGTGGTCGAAGTGGTCGCGCTGGACTGGAAGTGGCTGTTCTTCTACCCTGAACAGGGCATTGCGACCGTCAACGAAATGGCAGCGCCGGTGGACCGCCCCATCCAGTTCAAGATCACGGCTTCCTCGGTCATGAACTCCTTCTACATCCCCGCGCTGGCCGGCCAGATCTACGCCATGCCCGGGATGGAAACCAAGCTGCACGCGGTCATCAACCATCCCGGCGAGTACGACGGCTTCTCCGCCAATTACAGCGGCGCGGGCTTCTCGGGCATGCGCTTCAAGTTCCACGGCGTGCCGCATGCCGAGTTCGACAGCTGGGTGCAAAAGGCCAAGGCCGAGGGCAAGACGCTCGGCCGCGACGAATACCTGCAGCTCGAGCGCCCGAGCGAGCGCGAGCCGGTGCGCCGCTACGCCGGCGTCGCGCCCGGCCTGTACGACGCCATCCTCAACCGCTGCGTGGAGCCCGGCAAGATGTGCATGCGGCAGATGATGGCCGTCGATGCCACCGGTGGCGCCGGCAAGGCCGGGCTTTCGCCCCAGGCGCTGACCGAAGTCCCGCGCGGCGAGCAGGGGCGGCCGATGCGTACCGTCGCGACCGAGCTCTGCACGGCCGACAACCCGACCGGCGCACCGCTGCCCGCACGCACGGTCATCCAGTAACCCCGCCCCCGATCCCCAGAGGCCACCCGACATTCCAGGCGCAGCCCGCGCAGCGCCCCCCACTTGGTATTCGAGAGACACGATGCCCGACCATCCCGACCTGACGAAGTTGATCTTCGGCCGCCTCACCTGGGAGGCCATCCCCTACCACGAGCCCATCCTGGTGGCGACCTTCATCGCCGTGGCGCTGGGCGGCCTCGCGCTCGTGGGCGCGATGACCTACTTCCGCGTCTGGGGCACGTTGTGGCGCGACTGGATCACCAGCATCGACCACAAGAAGATCGGCGTGATGTACATCGTGCTGGGCCTGGTGATGCTGCTGCGCGGCTTCTCCGACGCGATCATGATGCGGCTGCAGCAGGCCGTTGCCTTCGGCCACAACGCGGGCTACCTGCCGCCGCACCACTACGACCAGATCTTCACGGCGCACGGCGTGATCATGATCTTCTTCGTGGCCATGCCGCTGGTGACCGGCCTCATGAACTACGTGGTGCCGCTGCAGATCGGGGCGCGCGACGTGGCCTTCCCCTTCCTCAACAACTTCAGCTTCTGGATGACCACCATGGGCGCGATGCTGGTGATGGCGTCGCTGTTCATCGGCGAGTTCGCCAAGACCGGCTGGCTGGCCTACCCGCCGCTCTCGGGCATCCTCTACAGCCCGGACGTGGGGGTGGACTACTACATATGGTCCCTCCAGATCGCGGGGGTCGGGACCTTGCTCTCGGGGGTGAACCTGATCGCGACCATCGTCAAGATGCGCGCCCCCGGCATGAGCCTGATGAAGATGCCCGTCTTCACCTGGACCGCGCTGTGCACCAACGTGCTGATCGTCGCCGCCTTCCCGGTGCTGACGGCCGTGCTGGCGCTGCTGTCGATGGACCGCTATGTCGGGACGAACTTCTTCACCAACGAGCTCGGCGGCAATCCGATGATGTACGTCAACCTCATCTGGATCTGGGGCCATCCGGAGGTGTACATCCTGATCCTGCCGATCTTCGGCGCCTTCTCCGAGATCGTGTCGACCTTCAGCCGCAAGCGCCTGTTCGGCTATGCGTCGATGGTGTATGCGACCGTGGTGATCACCATCCTGTCGTACCTGGTGTGGCTGCACCACTTCTTCACCATGGGCTCGGGCGCGAGCGTGAATTCCTTCTTCGGCATCACCACGATGATCATCTCGATCCCGACCGGGGCGAAGATCTTCAACTGGCTCTTCACGATGTACCACGGGCGCATCAAGTACGAGGTGCCCATGCTGTGGACCATCGGCTTCATGGTCACCTTCGTGATCGGCGGCATGACCGGCGTGCTGCTGGCCGTGCCCCCGGCAGACTTCGTGCTGCACAACAGCCTGTTCCTGATCGCGCACTTCCACAACGTGATCATCGGCGGCGTGGTGTTCGGCGCCTTCGCCGCGATCACCTACTGGTTCCCGAAGGCCTTCGGCTTCAAGCTCGACCCGTTCTGGGGCAAGTGCGCCTTCTGGTTCTGGCTGACCGGCTTCTACTTCGCCTTCATGCCGCTGTACGCGCTGGGCCTGATGGGCGTGACGCGCCGGCTGAACTACATCGAGGACCCTTCGCTGCAGATCTGGTTCCAGATCGCCGCCTTCGGTGCGTTCCTGATCGCGCTGGGCATCCTCAGCTTCCTCATCCAGCTGGTGGTGAGCTTCATGCGGCGCGAATCGCTGCGCGACACGACCGGCGACCCGTGGCACGGCCGCACGCTGGAGTGGTCCACCTCCTCGCCGCCGCCGGCCTACAACTTCGCGTTTACCCCGCGCATCCATGACAACGATGCCTGGTGGGACATGAAGCAACGCGGCTACGAGCGGCCGGTGGACGGCTTCGCGCCCATCCACATGCCGAAGAACACCGCCGCGGGCTTCGTGCTGTCGGTCATCAGCGCGGTGATGGGCTTTGCGCTCATCTGGCACATGTGGCTGATCGCCGGCGTGGCCTTCGCCGCGCTCATCCTCGCGACCATCATCCATACCTTCAACTACAAGCGCGATTACCACATCCCTGCGGACGAGGTCGTCCGTACGGAAGCGGCGCGCACACGCATGCTGGCCGGCCATGTCTGAGATCACCGCCCACTCCTCCCCTGTCGCGGCCCGCATGGCGGACCGTTCGGTGTTCCTCGTGACGGAAGAGCACCACCCGGAGAACGGCACGCTGCTGGGCTTCTGGCTCTACCTGATGAGCGACTGCCTGGTGTTCGCCTGCCTGTTCGCGATGTACGGCGTGCTGGGCCGCAGCTATGCCGCGGGCCCTTCGGGTGCCGACCTGTTCGACCTGCCCCTGGTGGCGGTCAACACTGCGCTGCTGCTGCTGTCCTCCATCACCTACGGCTTCGCGATGCTGGAGATGCTGAAGAAGCGCAAGGGCGGCACGCTGATGTGGCTGGCCATCACCGGCTTGCTCGGCGCGGGCTTCATCGGCATCGAGCTCTACGAGTTCGCCCACCTGCTGCACGAAGGCGCCGGCCCGCAGCGCAGCGCCTTCCTGTCCTCCTTCTTCACGCTGGTGGGCACGCACGGGCTGCACGTCAGCTTCGGCATCATCTGGCTGATCACGCTGATGATCCAGGTCGGCAAGCATGGGCTGATCGCCGAGAACAAGCGGCGGCTGTTCTGCCTGTCGATGTTCTGGCACTTCCTGGACGTCGTGTGGATCGGCGTCTTCACCTTTGTCTACCTGATGGGGAGCCTGCGATGAGCGCGCCGCAGCATCACGACGAGCACCACGGCCATGGGCACGATGACGACGACCACGGCCTTCACATCAGCGCCAAGGGCTACCTGACGGGCTTCGTCCTCTCGGTCATCCTCACGGCCATCCCCTTCTGGCTGGTGATGGGCAAGGTCTTCGAGAGCCCGGGCACCACCGCCTTCGTGATCCTGGGCTTCGCGGCCGTGCAGATCGTGGTCCACATGATCTACTTCCTGCACCTCAACGCGCGCTCGGAAGGCGGCTGGAACATGCTGGCGCTGATCTTCACCATCGTGCTGGTGGTGATCACGCTCAGCGGCTCGCTCTGGGTGATGTTCCACCTCAACCACAACATGATGCCGGCATCCATGCACGAGATGCGCAACATGCCTTGAGCCGGACGCCGCCCGATCCATCGCGGGGACCGCGTTCCACGCCGGCGCTGGCGGTGCTCGCCCTTGCCGGCGTTCTTCTTTTTGCGCTGTTCGCGGCACTGGGCATCTGGCAGCTCGAGCGGCGGGCGTGGAAGCTGGCGCTGATCGAGCGTGTCGAGTCGCGCGTGCATGCCCCACCGGCGGACGCCCCTGCGCCGGCAGACTGGCCGCGCATCGACGCTGGCGAATATGAATACCGGCACCTGCGGCTCGAAGGCGTTCTTCTCCACGAGCGCGAAGCCCTGGTTCAGGCCTCGACCCGGCTCGGGCCAGGCTACTGGGTGCTGACGCCGCTGCGCACTGCACACGGCGTCATCCTGGTCAACCGCGGCTTCGTGCCGCACGAGCGCCGCGAGCGCGCCACGCGCAGCGGCAACGAGCCCGTGGGCGAGGTGCGCCTGACCGGCCTGCTGCGCATCAGCGAACCCGGCGGCGGCTTCCTGCGCCGCAACGACCCGGCGGCCGACCGCTGGTTCTCGCGCGACGTGCAGGCCATCGCCGCGGCGCGCGGGCTGCCGCACGTCGCCCCTTTCTTCGTGGACGAGGACGCCCCCGCCGCGCAGCCCACGGGCGCCGAGCCGCGATGGCCGGTGGGCGGACTGACCGTGATCGCCTTCCACAACAACCACCTGGTCTACGCCCTCACCTGGTTCGGCCTGGCCCTGGGCGTCGCGCTGGCCGCCTGGCTGGTGGCGCGCGCCGAGCACCGCCTGCGCAGGACGCACGGGCCGGGCGCGACCGACGTCGCCGAAAGTACCCGTGATTCAGCCGCAGACTGAAGCCGACGCCACCGGCCTGAAGAACATGCAGCAGCTGATCCAGCTGCGCTGGATCGCCGTGGTCGGCCAGGTCGCCACCATTGCGTTCGTGCACTTCGGCTTCGGCATCCGCCTGCCGCTGGGACCGATGCTCGGCGCGCTCGGTTTCCTCGCCATCTTCAACCTGGTGAGCCTGTGGCGCTGGGATCATCACGAGGACGTGACGGACCTCGAGCTCTTCGTCGCGCTCCTGGCCGACGTCGGCACGCTGACCGCGCAGCTCTACCTGAGCGGCGGCGTCACCAATCCCTTCATCTTCCTGTTCCTTCTCCAGGTCTGCCTGGGCGCGGTGCTGCTGGGCCCGGTCTACTCGCACACGCTGATCGGCGTGACAGTGGCCTGCTTCGTCGGTCTGATCCTGTTTCACCGGCCCCTGGAGATCCCGCCGGAAAACGGCCGCGGCCTCGCCAGCCCTTACATCCAGGGCCTGCTGGTCTGCTTCGCACTCAATGCCGCGCTGCTGGCCATCTTCATCGCCCGCATCAACCGCAACCTGCGCGCGCGCGACGCCCGGCTGGCCGGCCTGCGCCAGCGCGCCGCCGAGGAGGAGCACATCGTGCGGATGGGCCTGCTGGCGAGTGGCGCGGCCCACGAGCTCGGCACGCCGCTCGCCACGCTGGCGGTGATCCTGGGCGACTGGCAGCGCATGCAGCCTTTCGCCGCCGAGCCCGAGCTCCGGCAGGAAATCGAGGAAATGCAGGCCCAGGTGGCGCGCTGCAAGACCATCGTCAGCGGCATCCTGCTGTCGGCCGGCGAGGCGCGCGGCGAGGCGCCGGCGCACACCACCGTCAACGCCTTCATGGACGAGCTGGTGGCCGAGTGGCGCGCCACCCGCACGCTCGATGCGCTGGCCTATTCCAACGTGTTCGGCGACGATGTCGCCATCGTGTCGGATTCGGCCTTGAAGCAGACGCTCTACAACGTGCTCGACAACGCGCTGGAGGCCTCGCCCCGCTGGGTCGGCCTGGAAGCCGCGCGCGAAGGCGAGTGGCTGCGACTGACAGTGAGCGATGCCGGCCCGGGCTTCGCTCCCGAGATGCTGGCGCACCTGGGCAAGCCTTACCAGTCGAGCAAGGGCCGGCCCGGCGGGGGGCTGGGCCTGTTCCTGGTCGTCAACGTCGCGCGCACGCTCGGCGGCAGCGTGTCGGCCCGGAACCGCCCCGAAGGCGGGGCCGCCGTGACGCTGCGCCTTCCGCTGGGCGCACTGACTCCGGAGGAGACTGCGCGCCATGGACGCTGAGCAACGGCTGCTGCTGATCGTCGAGGACGATGCCGCTTTCGCGCGCACGCTGAGCCGCTCCTTCGAGCGGCGCGGCTACCAGGTGCTCGTGGCCGCCAGTGCCGAGCAGGTGACGGCGCTGCTGCAGGACCATTCCCCCGGCTATGCGGTGGTGGACCTGAAACTGGCCGGCGGCGCCTCGGGCCTGGCCTGCGTGCAGATGCTGCATCAGCACGACGCCACCATGCTGATCGTGGTGCTCACCGGCTACGCCAGCATCGCCACCGCGGTCGAGGCCATCAAGCTCGGCGCCTGCCACTACCTCGCCAAGCCCTCGAACACCGACGACATCGAGGCTGCCTTCGGCCGCGCGCAGGGCGACGCCGAGGTCGCGCTGACCGAGCGCTCCACCTCGATCAAGACGCTGGAATGGGAGCGCATCCACGAGGTGCTGGCCGAGACCGGCTTCAACATCTCCGAGGCGGCGCGGCGGCTGGGCATGCATCGGCGGACGCTGGCTCGGAAGTTGGGGAAGCGGCAGGTGAAGTAGCGGGCGTACGCGCGCATTGTCCCTCCTTGCGGGCTGCGGTGGGCTCTTCTCGGTCCGGAAGCGACGAGGGCATCGATCTCCACGATCGTTACCGCGCCCGCCCTGCGCCGCGCTTCGCCGTCGTGCCCTTCCTCGCCGGCACCGCCGCCGCCCCCGGCGCATCCGCCATGCGCCGCTCGCCATCCCGGGCCCGCTGCATGAAGCTGCTCTCCGTGGATGTCACGCCGACGATCTTCGCGAGTTGGCGGCTGACGCTGACGTAGGCGTGGCCGATGCGGCTGTCGAAGTAGATCGAGTCGCCGCGCGCCAGGTGAACGACGTCGCCATTCTCGAAATGAACGTCCATCTCGCCCACGAGGACGTAGGCGAACTCTTCGCCCGCATGGCGGGCGAAATCCTCCGGGCCGTGGATGCGGCGTGCGTGCACCGTGCCGACCACGGGGCTCATCTTCTTGCCGGCTGCCGTGGTGCCCAGGAATTCGTAGGCGAATGACAAGCCGCGGTAGACCACGCCCTTGCCCGCGCGCGTCACGACTGGTCCGTCGAGCTGCGCCGGCTTGACACCCTCGCCCGCGAACATGGCGTTCATGTCCATCTGCAGTGCCCGCCCGAGCGCCGCGAAGTTCTCGTAGCCGAGTGCGAGCTGCCCGCGCTCGGCGCGCGAGATGGTAGTGATCGACACACCCGAAAGCTCCGCCAGCTGCGCCAGGGTCCAGCCAAAGGCCTTGCGCGCGGTGCGCAGGCGCTTGCCGAAGGCATCGCGGTCGAGCGTATGGGGTTCGGCGTCGGGCCGGGCGGCGGGGTGTGCTTTCAAGTCGGGGTCCTGGTGGCTCAGCCTCGGATTTTGCCGCTTTTCGTGGCACACAAGTTGCGTATACGCAAATTGCGTTGACGCAAATCACACCAGCAAGAGGCGCAGTATTTACCCGTAGAGGCGATCAAGTTTTTTCGTATCCGCAAATTTCTGACTAAACTTCGTCGCATTCCGGGCTCTCCACACGACCTCATTCGATGACTTCCCACCCTCCCCCGGTGCAAGCCGACTACCTCGTCATCGGCGGCGGCATTGCCGGTGCATCGGTCGCGCACTGGCTGGCGCCGCATGGCCGCACCGTCGTGCTGGAGCGCGAGGCGCAGCCGGGCTATCACTCCACGGGTCGTTCGGCCGCACTGTTCATGGAGAGCTACGGCACTGCGCAAGTGCGCGCGCTCACGATGGCGAGCCGCGCCTTCCTGTCGGCGCCGCCGCCGTGCTTCGGCGAGCACCCGCTGCTCACGCCGCGCGGAGCGATGATGGTCGCGAGTGCGGCGCAGATGCCCCAACTCGAAGCGCACTGGCAAGTGCTGCAGGCCATGGACCGCGGTGCCCAGCGCCTGGACGGCGACGCGGCCCGCAGGCTCATTCCGGCGCTTCGCCCCGACCAGGTGCAAGGCGCCGTCTACGAGCCCGATGCCGCAGACATGGACGTGCATGCCATCCACCAGGGCTACCTGCGCGGCATGCGCCAGGCTGGCGGCCAGCTGGTTTGCGATGCCGAGGTCACCTCGATGACCCGCACGGGCGAGCGCTGGCGCGTCGAAGCGGGCGGCAGCGTGTACGAGGCTCCCGTGGTGCTCAATGCCGCCGGCGCCTGGGTCGATGCCATTGCGCGGCTCGCGGGCGCGCAGCCGATCGGCATCGAGCCGCGCCGCCGCTCGGCCTTCACCTTCGCGCCGCCGCCCGATGCGGATATCGCACGCTGGCCCATGGCCTTCGGTGCAGAAGAGGACTGGTACATCAAGCCCGACGCCGGCATGCTGCTCGGCTCACCCGCCAACGCCGACCTGGTCGAGCCGCAGGACGTGCAGCCCGAGGAGATGGACATCGCGCTCGCCATCCACCGCATCGAGGAAGCGACCACGCTCGCGATTCGCCGGCCTGCACGCAGCTGGGCCGGGCTGCGTTCCTTCGTTTCCGACGGCGACCTCGTCGGCGGTTTCGACGACGCGGTGCCGGGCTTTTTCTGGATCGCGGCGCAGGGCGGCTACGGCATCCAGACCTCGGCCGCCATGGGAGAGACCTGTGCAGCGCTGGCACGCGGCCTGCCGGTGCCCGCGCATGCCGCTTCCTTCGGGCTCACGGCCGAGATGCTGGGGCCGCAACGCTTGCGGCGCCGCGCCGCCTGAGCCCCGTTCCATCTTCACAAGGAGCTTTCGTGCGTGTCTTCAGCGGATCCCTCGCCACCGAAACCAACACCTTCGGGCCCATGCCCACCGGACTCGCGTCCTTCAAGGACCGCGGCTACTTCCCGGCAGGGAAACATCCGGAGCAGATGACCTTCTTCTCGGGCCCGCTGTGGGCCGCGCGGCTGCGTGGCAAGGAGCGCGGCTGGGACCTGGTCGAGGGCATGGTGGCCGGCGCGCAGCCCAGCGGTACCACCACCCGGCACGCCTACGAGACCCTGCGCGATGAATTGCTCGCTGACCTGCACGCCGCGCTGCCGGTCGACATGGTGGTGCTCGGCCTGCACGGTGCCATGGTGGCCGATGGCTACGACGACTGCGAAGGCGACCTGCTGCAGCGCGTGCGCGCGATCGTCGGTCCCGATGTCGTGGTCGGCGCCGAGCTCGATCCGCACAGCCATTTGACGCGCGAGATGGTGGACAACGCCGACCTGCTCATCGCCTTCAAGGAATACCCGCACACCGACGTGTTCGAGCGCGCGATCGAATTGGTGGACCTGTGCGCCGCCAAGGTCGAGGGCAAGATCCGGCCGGTGGCCTCGATGGTCGATTGCGAGATGATCGTGACCATCCACACATCGCGTGAGCCGGCCCGCAGCTTCGTCGACCGCCTGCAGTCGATGGAAGGCAAGGACGGTGTGCTCTCGGTCTCTGTCGCGCACGGCTTCGCCTGGGGCGACGTGCCCGAGATGGGCACCAAGGTCCTGGTCTACACCGACGGTGACCGGGCCAAGGCCGATGCGCTCGCGCGCCGCCTGGCCGACGAGCTGATCGGCATGCGCGAAGCGCTCGGCGTGCGTTACCCCGGGATCGACGCCGCGCTCGACGAGGCCCTCGCCTTCGACGGCGGACCGGTCGTGCTGGCAGACGGCGCCGACAACCCAGGCGGCGGCGCGGCGAGCGACGCGACGTTCATCCTGCGCCGCATGGTCGAGCGGGGCATCGGCAATGCGGCGATCGGACCGATGTGGGACCCGGTCGCCGTGCGCATCGCCTTCGATGCCGGCGTCGGCGCCAGGCTGCCGATGCGCATCGGCGGCAAGATCAGCCCGCTCTCGGGCGATCCGCTCGACCTCGACTGCACGGTCAAGGCGCTGCAGCGCGACCTGGTGATGACCGGACTGTCGAACACGCCCACGCTGATGGGTGACAGCGCGCTGGTCGAGGCCAGCGGCATCGAGATTGTGCTGATCACGCTGCGCAACCAGGCCATGGGAACAGACCTCTTCACGCAGCTCGGCTGCGACCTCGCGGCGAAGAAGATCATCGTGGTCAAGTCGTCCCAGCACTTCTACGCCTCCTTCTCGAAGGTCGCCAGGCACGTGATCTATGCCCGCGCGCCCGGCGCCGTGACTCTGGACCTCACGACCCTTCCCTATCGCAAGGTCCGGCGGCCGAAGTGGCCGCTCGACACCGCTGCCTGAATCCACCCAGACCGGAGAACCGACGATGAAACGACGCACCCTTGCCGCCCTCGCTGCCGCTGGAGCCATGAGCCTCGCGGCGGTCAGCCTGCCAGCACAGGCGCAGCAACAGGCCAAGACGCTGAAGGTGGTGGCACACGCCGACTTGAAGATCCTCGACCCGACCTTCACCACCGCCTACATCTCGCGCAATTTCGGCTACATGGTCTACGACACGCTGTTCGCGCAGGACGCGACCGGCGCGCCCAAACCGCAGATGGTCGACAAGTACACCAGCTCCAAGGACGGCAAACAGTGGAGCTTCACGCTGCGCCCGGGCCTGAAGTTCTCCGACGGCAGCGCCGTCACCTCGGCCGACGTGATCGCTTCGCTTCAGCGCTGGGGCGCGCGCGACAGCCTGGGCCGTGCGATGGGCGCGGCCGGCGCCCAATGGAAGGCGGTCGATGCGCAGAGCTTCAGCCTCTCGTTGAACGAGCCGTTCGGCATGGTGCTCGATGCGCTGGCGAAGCCCTCCGGCTTTCCTCCGGTGATCCTGCCCGAGCGCCTGGCCAGGATGCCCGCCACCTCGCCGCTGACCGAAGTGCTGGGCTCAGGCCCCTTCATCTTCAAGCGCGACGAATGGGTGCCGGGCAACAAGGCCGTGTTCGTGCGCAACCCCAACTATGTGGCGCGCAGCGAGCCGCCCAGCGGCCTGGCAGGCAGCAAGAAGACCAGCTTCGAGCGCGTCGAGTGGCTCTACCTGCCCGATGCCAACAGCGCCATCGCGGCCCTCAAGGCGGGCGAGGTCGACCTGGTGGAGCAGTTGCCGCCCGACTACATTGCGCCGCTTCGCACCGACAAGAGCATCAAGGTCGGCGCGGCGGGTGCGTGGCAAGGCTTCCTGGTGCTGAACCAGCTGCATCCGCCCTTCAACAACCCGAAGGCGCGACAGGCCCTGCTGCACGCGGTGAACCAGGAGCGCTTCACGGCCGCCATGGGCTACCCCCTGGACATGCGCGTGACCTACTGTGCGAGCTACTTCATCTGCGGCAGCCCCAACGAGACGGATGCCGGCGCCGAGCCATTCCGCAAGCCCGATCTCGCCAAGGCCAAGCAACTGCTTGCGGAGGCGGGCTACAAGGGCGAGAAGGTCGTCCTGCTGGTGCCCAGCGACGTCACCTACCTCAATGCGGAGGCGCTGATGGCCGCACAGACGATGCGCAGCATCGGCATGAACGTCGACATGCAGAACATGGACTGGGCCTCGATCGGCGCGCGCCGCGCCAAGCGCGATGCGCCCGAGGCCGGCGGCTGGAACATGTACGTGACCGTGGCCGGCGAGTTCGACGTCAACTCCCCGATCACCAACGCCTACCTGAGCCCCGCCTGCGGCAACAGCCTGCCCGGATGGCCGTGCGACAAGCAGCTCGATGAACTGCGCACCGCATGGATCCGGGAGACCGTGCCTGCGAAGCGCAAGGAATTGCTCGACGCCTTCCAGAAGCGGGCCTATGAAGCCGTGCCATACGTGAGCGCGGGCCAGTACTCGGCCGCATTCGCCGCACGCGCCAGCCTCAAGGGCGTCGACAAGCTGTGGGCGGGCATGCCCACGGTCTGGATGCTCGACAAGTAGGCGGCGCCGGGAGGCTCGCAGTCATGGGCTACTTTCTCCGGCGCCTCGCGTCCACTCTGCCCGTGATGGCGGTGGTGGCCCTGGTCGTGTTCCTGCTGATCCACCTGTCTCCGGGCGACCCGGCAGCGCTGATTGCGGGCGACCTCGCCACGGCCGATGACATCGCCAAGCTGCGCACCGCGCTCGGCCTGGACCAGCCGCTCGCGCAGCAGTTCCTCATCTGGCTCGGCAAGCTCGCCACCGGCGACCTCGGCACCTCGATCTTCACGCAGGTGCCGGTGGCGCAACTGCTTGCCCAGCGGCTGGAGCCGACCCTGTCCATCGCGGTGCTGACGATGGCCATCACGCTCGTGGTCGCCGTGCCACTGGGCACGCTGGCCGCGCACCGCGCAGGCAGCTGGATCGACCGGCTGGTGATGCTGTTCGCGGTGCTTGCCTTCTCGGTCCCGGTGTTCCTGGTCGGCTACCTGCTGATCTACACCTTCGCGATTCAGCTGCCGTGGTTGCCGGTGCAAGGCTACGTGCGCCTTGCCGAAGACCCGGTGGGCTGGCTGCGGTCGCTGGTGCTGCCCTGCGTGAACCTCGCGCTGGTCTACATCGCGCTGGTGACGCGCATGACGCGCGCCACCGTGTTGGAGGTGCTGCACGAGGACTACATCCGTACCGCGCGTGCCAAGGGTCTCGGCGTCCTCCCCGTTCTGGGCCATGCGCTGCGCAATGCGGCGATCCCGATCGCGACCACCGTGGGCGTGGGCATCGCGCTGCTGATCGGCGGCGTGGTGGTGACCGAAACCGTGTTCGCCATTCCTGGAGTCGGACGCCTGGTGATCGATTCCGTCCAGCGCCACGACTATCCGGTGATCCAGAGCGTGCTCCTGATCTCGGCCGGCGTGTACGTGCTGATCAACCTGCTCATCGACCTGAGCTACCGCCTCTTCGACCCTCGCATCCAGTACTGAGCATGTCCAGCACCCTTCCCTTGAACGAGGCACTGCCGGCAAGCGACGCGCCTGCCGCACCCAGGCGCTGGCGCTGGTTGCGCAAGCATCCGACGCTCGTCCTCGGCGCGCTGCTGCTGATCGCGATGGCGCTGCTCTCGATCGCGGCACCATGGATCGCCACCCATCACCCGCAGGACATCGACCCCCTCGCGCGCATGCAGCCGGCCTCGGCCGAGCACTGGTTCGGCACCGATGCGCTGGGCCGCGACGTCTTCAGCCGCGCGGTGTGGGGCGGCAGGGTCTCGATGGTGGTCGGCCTCACCGTGGCTTGCCTCGCAACCGTGTTCGGCGTTCTGCTCGGGTTGATGGCGGGCTTCGTGCGCTGGACCGATCCTTTCATCATGCGCGTGATGGACGGGCTGATGGCGATCCCCGGCATCCTGCTCGCGATCGCGCTGATGGCGGTCACGCAGGCCAGCCTCACGACCGTCATCGTGGCCATCACCATCCCCGAGGTCCCGCGGGTGGCGCGGCTGGTCCGTTCGCTCGCCCTCACCTTGCGCGAGCAGCTCTTCGTCGAGGCGGCGCATGCGGTCGGCACACGGCTGCCGCTGATCCTGCTGCGTCACGTGCTGCCCAACATCGTGGCGCCGCTGATCGTGCAGGCCACCTTCGTCGCCGCAGCGGCGGTGCTGACCGAGGCGGTGCTGTCATTTCTCGGCGTCGGCGTGCCGGCACAGACGCCGAGCTGGGGCAACATGATGGCCGAGGGCCGCAACTTCGTGGCGGTGGCGTTCCACATCATCCTGTACCCGGGGCTGCTGCTGGCCGCGACAGTGCTCGCCATCAACCTGCTGGGCGACGGCCTGCGCGATGCGCTCGACCCTCGCCTGGCGCGTCAGCTGTGAGGCGCGCGCAATGAAGATGTCCCGCATTTCCATCGCCGACGGCGAACCCGTGCTCGAGGTCCAGGACCTGCGAACGCATTTCGACACGCTCGCCGGGACGGTGCGCTCGGTGGACGGCGTGTCCTTCACGGTGCGCGCCGGCCGCACGCTGGGCGTGGTCGGCGAATCGGGCTGCGGCAAGAGCGTGACGGCGTTGTCGGTGCTGCGACTGGTGCCGATGCCGCCCGCGCGCATGAGCGGAACGGTGCGCCTGCGCGGCACCGACTTGCTCCGGCTGAGCGAGAGGGAAATGAGGCAGATCCGCGGCAATCGCATCTCGATGATCTTCCAGGAGCCGATGACCTCGCTGAACCCCGTGCTGACCGTGGGCCGCCAGATCGCCGAGACGGTGCAGCTGCACCAGAAGCTCGGCCGCGCCGATGCGCTCGTCCGTGCAATGGAGATGCTGCGCGTGGTCCAGATCCCCGAGCCCGGGCGCCGCGTGAACGAGTACCCGCACCAGCTGTCCGGCGGCATGCGCCAGCGCGTGATGATCGCGCTGGCCTTGGCCTGCAACCCCGAGGTCTTGATCGCGGACGAGCCCACCACGGCGCTCGACGTGACGATCCAGGCCCAGATCCTCGACCTCATCAAGCGGCTGCAGAAGGAATTGGGCATGGGCGTGGTCATGATCACGCACGACCTCGGCGTCGTGGCCGAAAGCTGCGACCGCGTGATCGTGATGTATGCCGGGCGAAAGGTCGAGGAAGCCGATGTGCTCGACCTCTTCGACCGCCCGCAGCATCCGTACACGCGCGCGCTGATGGCCTCGATGCCGTCGATGAACAGCAGTGGCACGCGGCTGGCGGAAATCCCGGGCATGGTCCCGGCGCCGCACGAACTGGGCGGCGGCTGCGCCTTTGCAGCGCGCTGCCCGCATGCCAATGCGCGCTGCACGGCCGAGACGCCATCGCTCGTCGAACAGGGTGCCGGCCACGCCGTCGCCTGCTTCGCGGTCGCGGAAGGCCGCGTCGAATGGGCGCAGGAGGTGGCAGCATGAACGCGCCCGTGCTGCTCGAGGTGCAGAAGCTCACGAAGCACTACGCGGCGCGGCAACGCTGGCTTGCCAAGCCCCGGCCGCCGGTCCAGGCGGTGGACGGCGTCTCCTTCACCGTTGCGCGCGGCGAGACGCTGGCGCTGGTCGGCGAATCGGGATGCGGCAAGACCACCACCGCGAAGTCGGTGATGCGTCTGGTCGAGCCGAGCTCGGGCTCGGTGCGGCTCGAAGGCGAGGAGCTGACCACGCTGTCAGCGCACGAGATGCGCTTGCGCCGGCGCGAGCTGCAGATCATCTTCCAGGACCCGTATGCCTCGCTGAACCCGCGCTTGTCGGCCGGCGACATCGTGGCCGAGCCGCTGAAGAACTTCGGGATGGCGTCGGGCGCGCAACGCAGGGAACGCGTGCAGTGGCTGTTCAGCAAGGTGGGCCTGCGACCCGAAGCGGTGAAGAAGTACCCGCACGAGTTTTCGGGTGGCCAGCGACAACGCTTGGGCATCGCGCGGGCGCTTGCGCTCAATCCCAAGCTGATCGTGTGCGACGAGCCGGTTTCGGCGCTTGACGTGTCGGTGCAGGCGCAGGTGGTCAACCTGCTGATGGACCTGCAGGCCGAGTTCGGCATCGCCTACCTCTTCGTTGCGCACGACCTCGCCGTGGTGCGCCACATCAGCCATCGCGTGGCGGTGATGTACCTCGGCCACATCGTCGAGGTCGCCGACCGGGGCACGCTGTTCTCGGCGCCCCGCCATCCCTATACGGAGATCCTGCTGTCGGCGGTGCCTGTCCCCAACCCACGGACGCCGGCCAGGCGCATTCTTCTGCAGGGCGACCCGCCCAGCCCGGCCAACCCGCCTTCCGGCTGCCGCTTTCATACGCGCTGTCCGCTGGCACAGGCGGTGTGCGAGGACAAGGCGCCCGAGCTCAGCGAACGGCCATCGAGTCCCGCCGGCGGCCACTGGGTCGCCTGCCATTTCCGCTGACATGGATTCATCTGAAACCAAGAGACAAAGGATTGCCGTGAGCAACGATTCTTCCCACTTCGACCTGCTGATCCGCGGCGGCACCGTGATCGACGGCACCAAGGCGCCGCGCTTCGAAGCCGACGTCGGCATTACCGACGGCCGCATCGCTGCGATCGGCGATCTCTCCGGCTCGACCGCAGGGCAGACGCTGGATGCCGCCGGCCGCATCGTCGCGCCCGGCTTCATCGACTCGCACACGCACGACGACCAGGCCGTGCTCTCGCAGTCGCAGATGCCATTCAAGATATCGCAGGGCGTGACCACGGTGGTCGCGGGCAACTGCGGCATCAGCGCCGCGCCGCTGCGCCCCGGCATGGATTTGCCGATGCCGCTGAGCCTGCTCGAATCACCGGCCGAGGGCCGCTTCACCACTTTCGCGGCCTACCTCGATGCACTGCGCGCCACGCCGTCATCGGTCAACGTCGCGGCGATGGTGGGCCATTCGACGCTGCGCGCCGTAACCATGTCCGACCTCGACCGACCGGCCAGCGAGGCCGAGATCGCCGCCATGCAGTCGCTGGTCGAAGAAGCCATGCAGGCAGGCGCGATCGGGCTGTCGACCGGCACCTTCTATCCGCCTGCGGTGAAGGCGACGACCGAGGAAATTATCGAAGTCGCCCGTCCGCTCACGGCCCGCAAGGCGCTCTACGTCACCCACATGCGCGACGAGGGCGACCGCGTGATGGAGGCACTGGAGGAAACCTTCCACATCGGCCGCGCGCTCGATGTCCCGGTGGTGGTCTCGCACCACAAGGTGCAGAACGCGCAGAACCACGGCCGCACACGCGTCACACTGCCCTTCATCAAGGAGTCGATGCAGCACCAGTGCATCTCGCTCGATTGCTACCCCTACACCGCCGGCTCGACCATGATCCGCACCGACCGCGGGATGATCGACGGACGCGTGCTGATTGCCTCCAGCGTGCCGCATCCCGAATGCGCCGGCCGCGACCTGCAGGACATCGCTGCCGAATGGGGCGTCTCCCGCGAAGAGGCCGCCATCCGGCTGCAGCCGGGCAGCGCGATCTACTTCATGATGGACGAGGACGACGTTCAGCGCGTTCTCGCCTTCGACGAAACCATGATCGGCTCCGACGGCATTCCGGTCGGCGACAAGCCGCATCCGAGGCTGTGGGGTACCTTCCCACGCGTGCTGGGCCACTATGCGCGCGACATCGGGCTCTTCCCGCTGGAAACGGCGGTGTGGAAGATGACCGGGCTGACTGCGCGCAACTTCGGGTTGCACGAGCGCGGCACGCTCAAGCCGGGCCACCACGCCGACGTCGTGATCTTCGACGCCGCCACCGTGCGCGATGCCGCGAACTACGAAACGCCGACGCGGCCTGCCGAGGGCATCGACGCGGTGATCGTCAACGGCGCGATCACCTGGCAGCACGGGCGGCACAGCGGTGCTGGCAACGGGCAGGTGATCCTGCGCAAGGACAAGGAGGTTGCATGAGCATCGAGCGGTACCCCACGCCCCTGCCTGTTCCGTTCTCGAAGGCGGTGCGCGCCGGCGGTTTCCTGTTTCTGTCCGGCGTGCTGGCGATGGACGCGCAAGCCAACATCATCGAAGGTGGCATACAGGCCCAGACCCGCGCGGTCCTGGAGCGGGTGGCACTCACGCTCGGCGAATGCGGTGCCAGGATGAGCGATGTGGTGCGCGTCACCGTCTGGCTGGCGGACCTCGGCGAGTTCGCGGCATTCAACGAGGAATACGCAAAGCATTTCGCCGCCGCGCTGCCGGCACGCTCGACCGTGCAGGCCGAACTCTACAAGGGAGCGCGGGTCGAAATGGAGGTGCAGGCCTGGACAGGCTGAGGCACGGACACGCTCAATCGGCCTCCGAGTCCTCCAGCGTCGAGAACAGCACCTGGAAGATCTCACGGGTCGTCACGGAGCCGTTCGCATCCTTCTCGACCAGCAGCAGCTGCTGCGACTCCGCCAGGCCCGCGGGAATCACCATCCGTCCGCCGGGCTTCAGCTGGTAGATGAGCGCCGGCGGGATGAGCTCCGGCGCGGCCGTGACGATCACGCGGTCGAAAGGCGCGTGCTCGGGCCATCCGTGGCAGCCGTTGCCGATCTTCACCTCGACGTTGGCGCGGCCCAGGCGCGCCAGCCGTTGCCGCGCCTGCCCCGCCAGCTCCTCGATGAGCTCGATGCTGTAGACCTGCTGCGCGAGCTCCGACAGGATCGCCGACTGGTAACCCAGGCCCGTGCCGATCTCCAGCACGGTATCGGTCGGGCGCACGCGCAGCAGGTCGGTCATCACGGCGACGATGAAGGGCTGCGAGATGGTCTTGCCATAGCCGATGGGCAGCGGCGTGTCGACGTAGGCATAGGGCCGCAGCTCGATCGGCACGAAGAGGTGGCGCGGCACCTTGCCCAACGCCTCCATCACCCGCGCGTCGAGCGCCGCCTTGCCCAGGTGCATGGTCGAGAAAATCGTCTTGGCGGCGATTTCCGCGAGCATGCGCTGTTGCAGGGTCGTGAAATCCGGTTCGCTCATGATGCCTCCTCGGGAAGGCGGTACTGACGTGGCAATCCTACGCCTGCGCGCGGGCACAGGACACCCGGGAGACGCCTCTCCCCCGTCTGGAGGATGCGCGGGCTGCCACGCCAGCGATATCGTTCCTCCGCTGTCACGCAAGACGGGCCTTTGGCCCTTGCACCTGGCGCCGGCCGCGCAGGACAATCCGATCCACTTCATCGGCCTCGCATTGGCGTGCCACGGCGCGCGCGCGGCCCTCCACCGGGAGGCAGGGAACATGCGAGCAGAACTGGTGATCAAGGGCAAGAGCCTGACGGGCTCGAGCGACCTGACGCTCCTGGCGTCGATCAAGCCGGGGCTGGTGCCCTCGCTGGACGCCGTCACCTACAAGACGCGCGCCAAGCGCCTGCTCAAGACGCTGCAGGGCGGCCGCGCATCGCTGCACGAGCACACGCTGCTGCGCCCTATCTCAGATGCCGTGGAGCGCGTGGCCAAGATCCATTCCTTCCGCGTCGCGGTGCTCGAGCCGGAAGACAAGATCCTGCTGGCCGTCACCTTCGACGGCACCTGGGAGGCGTACATCCGAGTGCTGTGGCAGAAGGTCGGCACCCTGCTGGACGTGATCTTCTGCAACTCCGAGGGCTACGTGGTCTCGCACGATGCAGGTTTCGACGCCTGGGCGGGCTGGGTGCGCCAGGTGCAGGTCGAGACCGCCTTCTACTACAACACGCACGGGCTGACCGTGGAGGACGCACGCTACCTGCGGGATGAGGAGCGGCTGCATCGCCAGCCCCCTGCGCCTTCGTCGGCGGACGCAGAGACGGCCGAGGCGCTCGCGGCGACGCGCCTGCGCGTGCGCACGCCGGAAGAGATCGCGTGGGAAGCCGCGAGCGCGAGTCCCGAGCGGGCCCTCGACGCCAGCCGCCAGGCGCTGCAGTCGCTCGCCGTGCTGTTCCGGCTCACCGACCTCTACCTGCCCGGCACCGGCGACGGCCGGGTCCTGCAACGGGCCGGGCGCGACATCCTGCGCGAATTCGTGTCGCTCATGGAGGACGGCGACCTGCCATCCGAGCTCAAGCAGGCGATGCGCGTGCGCTTCGATCGCCAGCTGCGCTGGCTGCTGCCCCAGAACGACCCGGAGGTGACCCGGCCGCGCGAGGTGCCGCAGCTGCCGCCGAAGGCCGTGGTGGACGAGCCCGCCGACGTGCAGGGCGGCATCCTGCGGCCCTACGAGAGCATCACGCACGGCTGCCTGCTGCTGGTCGCCTTCGACGACCGCGGCGCCGGCGCGGGCCTGCTGGACGAGCTGCGCAAGTCGCTGACGACCGCCACGGGCCAGCCGCCGGCCGGCGAGCCGATCGTCAACGTCGCGCTCACCTACGAGGGCCTGCGCTTCCTGGGCATGCCGGAAGAGCAGTTGGCCTGGTTCCCGCAGGAATTCCGCGAAGGCATGGAGGCGCGGGCCAGCATGCTCGGGGACTTTCGCGCCAACCATCCGCGACGCTGGCGCCTGCCGCAGCGCTTCGTCCAGGGCGGCGCACCGGTGCACGACACCGCCGTCGAGCTGGCGGCCGTCCACCTCGTGATCCAGCTGCGCATCGGCGCGCCGGGCAACGACTCAAGCGATCCCGCGGACCGGAACCACCCCCTGCACGGGACGATCGGCAAGCTCTTCGGCAACCCCGGCCAGGGAGGCGTGCGTCCCGGCGTGCGGCTGCTGGCGGTCGAGCCGCTGCGCCGCTACCTCAATGACAAGGAGCGGATCCAGGAGCATTTCGGCTTTGCCGACGGTGACGGACAGCCGGTGCTCGACGCCGTGCCCGACGGCGCCGTGTACCGCAACCAGGTGCACCTGGGCGAGCTGCTGCTCGGCTATCCCAACGAGGCAGACCCCGCTCCGCAAGGAGACAGCGAGGCCGAGCGCGAGCGCATCCGCTTCTTTCACAACGGCAGCTTCCTGGTCGTGCGCAAGCTGCGGCAGGACGTGGCCGCGCTTTACGAGACGGTGCGGCAGGCCAGCCGCCAGACCGGGCTTGACGAGGACCTGGTCTTCGCAAAGCTGATGGGCCGGCACCGGGACGGCCGGCCGCTGGTCGACGCCACGGCGATCAACGACTTCGACTACCGCGCGGATGGCGAAGGCAAGGTCTGCCCCTTCCACGCGCACATCCGCCGCGCCAATCCGCGGCAGGACGAGACTGCGCAGGGGCTGCAGGACCCGCCGGGGCGCCGCCGCCCGCGGCTGATCCGCCGGAGCATGTCCTACGGGCCGCGCTATGCGTTTCCGGAAGTGGTTCCCGACGACGGGTACATGGACGATGGCCAGGAGCGCGGCCTGATGTTCATGGCCTACAACGCCAGCATCAGCGAGCAGTTCGAGGTGATCCAGCGCTGGCTGACGGGCGGCAACAGCGCCGGCGGCTTCTCGGGCCAGAGCGATTCGCTGCTCGGCGTGCCGGACGTGGGCGAGAACCGCAGCTTCCGTTTCGAGCATCCGGTCGACGGCGTGCCGCGGAGTCATCGCATTGCGCTGGACACGGCGCCCGGCGTGGACGAGGAGTCTCGGCCCTACGTGCGAGTGGAATGGGGCGCCTACCTGTTCACGCCCTCGGTGCACACGCTGCAGCAGCTCATCCACCTGGCCGCGCTCGGCCCGCGTCCCCTGCCCGTCTGGTCGGCCGAGGACGGCGAGAAGCGCATCCAGGCGCTGCTGGAGCTCGAAGGAGCGCGCTGCCCCGCGCCGGCGATCCGGGCCTGGAAGAGCGCGCTCGAAGACCCGGAGGCACAGGAGAAGTTCATCAGCGCCGGCATCTGGGCCGCCATCCGCGAACATCACGGTGGCGTGCTGCGCACCGCCTATGGCGTGCTGGTGGCCGATCGCGAGCGCGTGCTCGAAGTGCTGGGCGACGACCTGCACTACACGGTGGCCGGTTACCAGGAACGGATGGGCCCGTCGATCGGGCAGATCTACCTGGGCGTGGACCGCGACGGCAGCGGCGAGTACGAGCGGCAGTCGAGGGAGGTCAACAAGGCGATCGGCCGCATCGACGAAGAGAGCGCCTTCCGGTCGGCTTTCGCCTTCACCGCCGAAGTGCTGAACGAGTTCATCCAGGATGAGAAAGGCATTGCCCCGCTGCTGGGTCGAAAGCGCTGGGAACTCAACCTCGACGTCAAGGAGGTCAGCGACAAGGTGCTGGCGCAGCTGTGCCAGGAATGGTTTGGCCTGCCCACGGCGCCCGCGCCGGGCGACCCGCCCCCCGCCCTGGTGCCCGGAAGCTGGCGCTGGGACTGGAAGGAAGGCGAACCCGCGATCTATCCGGCCCAGTTCACCGCGCCCTCGCGCTACACCTTCCAGCCCCATCCCGGCGATGACGTGACAGACTACGGCCGGCGCTACGGCAAGGCGCTCACCGCCGCACTGCACGCGTTCATCCGCCCCTTCCAGGAAAGCAGGTCCGTGCCGAAGACGCCGCAGGGCGAAGAGGCGGTGCTCGCGTCGGCCATCCTCCACGCGTTCCCCGACGCCAAAGCAGAAGACGATTTCGTGGCGCGCACCTTTGTAGGCGCGCTCATGGGCTTCCTGCCGACCGTGGACGGCAACCTGCGGCTGTCGCTCAACGAATGGCTGCGCGACGGCACCTTCTGGGCGCTGCGCACTGCCTGGACGCAGAGCCGGGAGGCCGACCCGTACGAGAGGGCGAAGGCGCTGCTCGACGCGCCGCTCAAGGAAGTGATGCAACTGCGGCCCTCGCCCGAACTCGTATGGCGGCGCGTCAAGGGCGGTGGCGTCCAGCTCGGCCACGAGACGCTCGCGGACGGCGAGACCGTGGTCCTGTCGCTGGTGTCTGCTACGCAGCAGAACCTGCGCGAAGACAAGGTCGACGTGACGCCGATCTTCGGCGGCAGGCGCACCCAGGACGCCCCGCACCCGGCGCATGCCTGCCCGGGCTACCAGGCGGGCATGGGCGTGCTGCTGGGCCTGCTGGCCGGCCTGGTGGACGAGAAGGAAAGGATGCGGCCCAGCCCGGCGCCGCTGGCTTTTACCTTCGACGGCCGCGTCGGCAGCTGAACCAAGGCGCAGCCACGGCTGCGAAGGAGCGGAAGATGAGCACGCATGACAAGGACCAGCCCGCCATCGAACGCGGTCGGCGGCTCGGCAACTTCCTGGTGGAAGACCGGCGCAGACGCGTGGCGCGCGGCGCCGGGATCGCGCCGCTGGCCGCGGCGCAGAAGACGCTGCTCGCGATCGGCGATTCGTGGTTCTCCTACTGGCCTCGGGGCGACGTGCTCGACGTGCTCGAGCGCAAGTTCCACTACACGGTGGATTCGCGCGCCCGCGCCGGCAGCACGCTTGCGGAGATGATCTTCGAGGCGCCGCCCGGTGACGAACTGCCCGACCTCGACGACTCGACCCGCGGCGAACAGTTGCAATGGCTGACCACGCGCATCGAAGGCCTGAGCCCAGCCGAAAAGAGCACCCTGAAGGCGATCCTGCTCTCTGGCGGAGGCAACGACGTGGTGGGCGACAAGCAGACGCTCAAGTCCCTGGTGCACCCGGCCGCCGAGGGGCACGCGCAGCCGGTCAGGGAAGACATGCTCCTCAAGATCGTCGACGAGCGGCTGCGAGAGCTGCTGACGGTCATGCTGTCGGCCATCACCACCGTCAGTGTCGCCTCGGTCGGGCGCAAGGTACCGATCGTGATCCATGGCTACGACTACCCGGTGCCCGACGGCCGCGGTGTGTTCCTCAACGTGTGGCTGAAGCCGGGCCTCGTCGAACTCGGCTACGACATGCTGGAGGATCGCAAGAAGATCCTGAAGACGCTGATCGACCGGCTGAACGCCATGCAGATCGCGCTGCTGCAGCATCCGGCGTTCGAGCACGTGGTGCATGCGAACCTTCGCGGCACCCTGTCCACGCTGGATGCGGACTACCAGCAGTTCTGGCAGAACGAGCTGCACCCCACGATCCCGACCGGCTTCGGGCTGGTGGCGGACAAGGTGGCCGCGAAGATCCCGGCCTGAGACGACAGCAGTCAACCCTTGGCCACGGTTACCCGGCTCCTGGCCACTTCGCGCGATGAGGCGAGCGCTCGCGGATGGTACTTGTCCCGATGGGTATGCGCCGTGATGCCAGCTACCCTCCTTTCTCCAAACACCCTTTTCATTGGAGAGCGGCAAGCGGATGAACAAGAAGATGTGGAGACTGACTGCAATGGCAGCGCTGATGGGTGTGTCGGCCGCTGCGTCGGCCCAGACCGTCAACGTGATCTGCTCGGTGCAGGCCGAGTGGTGCAACATGATCTCGACCGTCTATGCGCGGACGACCGGCGTGAAGCTGAACATGTCGCTCAAGGGCTCGGGCGAAGCGCTGGCACAGCTGATTGCCGAGCGCGACAATCCGAAGACCGACGTGTGGTTCGGAGGCACCGGCGATCCGCACCTTCAGGCCGCCGAAGCAGGCTTGACGCTCGAATACAAGTCACCCAGCCTGCCCGACCTCTATCCGTGGGCCCAACAACAGGCACAGCAATCGGGCTACAAGACGGTGGGTATCTATTCCGGTCCGCTCGGCTTCGCCTACAACACCGAGCTGTTGGCGAAGAAGAAGATGGATGTCCCGCGCAGCTGGACCGATCTGCTCAAGCCCGAGTTCAAGGGCGACCTCCAGGTGGCGAACCCGGCCTCGAGCGGCACTGCCTACACCATGATCGCGACGCTGGTGCAACTGATGGGTGAGGACAAGGCCTTCGAGTACCTCAAAGGCTTGCACCGCAACGTGAGCCAATACTCACGATCGGGCGTCGGACCCCTCAAGGCAGTGGCTCGCGGCGAAACAGCGGTCGCGATCTGCTTCGTCCACGATGCGCCGCAGGAGCGCATGGCGGGCTTTCCGGTCGCCGCGCAGACGCCTTCGGAGGGCACGGGCGCTGAAATCGGCTCGATGAGCATCGTCAAGGGTGCGCGAAACCTCGACCAGGCCCGCAAGTTCTACGAATGGGCGCTCACGCCGCAGGCCCAGACCTTCGGCGCGGCGACCAAGCAATACCAGTTGCCGTCGAACAAGGCGACACCGGTGGATCCCAATGTTCCGGACTTCAAGAAGATCAAGCTGATCAACTACGACTATGCGAAGTACGGCCGGAGTTCCGAGCGCAAGCGGCTGATCTCGCGCTGGGAAAAGGAAGTCGGCTCCTTGCCGCACTAGCGTGAGCGCATCGATGCGCGGGCGGCATGGTTCCGCAGGCGCCATCTGGTGGTGCATTGCCATGGGTTTCGCGGCCTACCTCCTGCTGCCCTGGTATGCGGTCCAGGACACCAGTTGGTACGAAGCCCTGCCGGACATCTTCAGCGCGGGCGCAGGCGCGAACGGTGTCATGCAGGCCATGCTGCAGGAACGCGTCTGGCTCTGGATCGGCGTTGCCGGCCTGGTCATCTGCGCCCTCGGGGCCTTGCTGCGTCCAGGGCACGCACAGGGCGCGATGCTCCTGGCCGGTGGTGCGGTGGGTTTTCTCGGCCTCGCATCGACCGGCTTCCTGATCGGGTCCAAAGGCTGGTCGTTCGCAGCCCTCGAGGCGCGTCTCGGGGAACTGCCGGTGCACCAGTTCGGCATCGGCGCTGGCGGCTTCATCGCGGTTGCCGCACTGCTGCTGCTCGCCGCCTTCGGACTGGCACGCATGGGTTGCTTTCGTGGCGACCTGTTCGTCTCCGCGGCGGTGATCGGTTGCGGTGCGTTGATGGCGCTGTTCATCGCCTACCCGGTGAGCAAGGCGCTGGCGAGCGCTTTCCTCGATGAGGATGGACACGTTTCGATCATTGCCCTTCTCGGTCGAATCGGCACGGAGCAGGTCTGGGGACTTGGCTGCCTGGCCGGCGGAGTGCGCTGCGGCGTGGCCTGGAACACGCTCGCCCTGGCGCTTCTCACGGCCTCCGGCACGACCGTGCTCGGCACTCTGCTCGCGCTGATGGCGGAGCGCGGCGGCCGGCGATGGCGCCGGCCCCTGGGCGTGCTCGCCGTGCTGCCGATCATCACGCCGCCGTTCGTCGTCGGCCTCGGCCTGATCCTGCTGTTCGGGCGCGCCGGCGTGGTCAATCAATGGCTCGAAAGTACCTTGGGCATCGAGCCGACGCGCTGGTTCTATGGCCTGCCGGGCATCCTGGTGGCGCAGCTTTTCGCCTTCACACCGATTGCATTCATGATCATGCGCGGCGTGGTCCAGGGGGTCGCACCGAGCCTCGAGGAGGCCGCCTTGATGCTGCGAGCCGACCGTCGCCGCACCTTCTTCACGATCACCTTGCCCCTCATTGCGCCCGGACTGGCCAATGCATTCCTCGTGGGCTTCATCGAGAGCATCGCCGACTTCGGCAATCCCGTCGTCGTGGGCGGCCAGTTCTCGGTGCTGTCGACCGACATCTTCTTCGCCATCGTCGGGGCGCAATTCGACCAGGGGCGTGCGGCTGCCCTGGCGTGGGTGCTGACCTTCTTCGCGCTCGGCGTGTTCGCGATCCAGCGCGCGCTGCTCGGCAAGCGCAGCTTCACCACGGTCACCGGCAAGGGCGACGCGGGCGTTCCGATGGCGCTGCCGACCGGTGTGCGGCGTGCCATCCAGTTCATTGCCCTGCCATGGATTGCCTTCACCGTCGTGGTTTACCTGTTCGCCTTTGCAGGCGGCTTCGTCCAGACCTGGGGCCGGGACTACACCTTGACGCTGCGCCACTTCCATACGGCCTTTGCGCTCGAATGGGGCCAGTTCGGCATGGTCTGGGCCGGCACTGCCTGGCACTCGCTGATCACGACAGTCAAGCTTGCGGCCATCGCGGCTCCCCTCACGGCGGCACTCGGGCTGCTGATCGCATGGCTGCTGGCGCGCAACAGCTTCAGGGGACAGGGCGGCTTCGAGTTCGGCACGCTGCTCGCCTTCGCCATCCCGGGAACGGTGCTGGGCGTGAGCTATATCCTGGCCTTCAATGTGCCGCCGCTCGAGTTGACCGGCACGGGCCTGATCATCGTGCTGTGCTTCATGTTCAGGAATCTCCCGGTCGGGGTGCGTGCCGGGACTGCAGCTTTCAAGCAGATCGACCGGTCGCTCGACGAAGCTTCGCTGATGCTGCGCGCCTCGACGTCGCAAACCCTGTTCAAGGTTGTGCTGCCGCTGCTGAAGCCGGCCCTGGCCACGGCCCTGGTCTACAGCTTCGTGCGCGCGATGACCACGGTGAGCGCGGTCATCTTCCTCGTGACGGCCGAGAACGAACTGGCCACCACCTACATCATCAGCCGCGTCGGCAACGGAGACTACGGCGTGGCACTGGCCTATTGCACGGTCATGATGCTGCTGATGGGCCTGGCGATCGCGCTGGTGCGATTCCTGGTCGGCGAGCGCAGGCTCGGGCGACGCCAGGCCGTGGCGCCCGCCATCGGCCTGGCGACACACTGAAGCAAGACACGAGAAGACATGATGAGCACCGGCATCGAACTTCGCGACATCACCAAGCGCTACGGCGACGATCCGCGCGGAGCGCTGGCGGTCAAGGGCATCAGCTTCGAGGTGCCCAAGGGCACGCTCACCACCATCCTCGGGCCTTCCGGCTGCGGCAAGACCACCACCTTGCGCATGATCGCCGGCCTGGAGACGCCGAGTTCGGGCAGGATCATCATGGGCGGGCGGGACGTGACCACGCTGGGCCCGGCGGAGCGCAACGTGAGCATGATGTTCCAGAGCTACGCCCTCTTTCCGCACATGAACGTGATCGACAACGTCGGCTACGGCCCGAGGATGAGCGGGATGCGAAGGCAAGAGGCCCGCGCACGGGCTCGCGACGCATTGCATGGCGTCGGGCTCGTCGACTACGACGATCGCTTGCCCAGCGAGCTGTCGGGCGGCCAGCAGCAGCGAGTGGCACTCGCCCGGGCACTGGTGCTCGAACCCGAGGTCCTGCTGTTCGATGAACCCTTGTCGAACCTCGATGCACGACTGCGCCGCGAGATGCGCGAGGAGATCCGCAACCTGCAGCAGCGCCTCGGCCTGACAGTCGCCTACGTCACCCACGACCAGACCGAAGCGCTGGCAGTGAGCGACCAGATCATCGTGATGGACCACGGCGTGATCGCGCAGCGCGGCAGCCCGCAACAGCTCTACGGTCATCCGGAAAGCGAATTCGTTGCCGCGTTCATGGGCGAGGCCATGGTCTTCCCGGCCCTTGCCCATGCCGACGGGCGGGTCGACCTCGGGCCGCTGACGCTGCCGTCCAGGCACAACATCGCGCCCGGCATCGTCAAGGTCGCCGTGCGGCCTGAGGCCTGGCTCATCGACGCGGCGGTCGGACTCCCTGCGACCGTGCGCAAAGTGGTCTACCTGGGCAGCTTCCACGAGTATGTTTTCGAGACGGAACTGGGCGCGGTGTTTGTCGTCTCACCCGATCTTTCGCGACCTCTCGTCATCGGCGCGCGAACCAATTTGTCCCTGGCCGCCCACGGCGTTTCCGTTGTGCCGGCGGCCGCATGAGTCGTTTGGAAGCGCTGGTCAGAGCATGTCACGCGTGCGCTCGGCACGCTCCAGATGCCAGCGCATGTCCATGGCCTCGAAGGCAGCGCAGGCGGCATCGAGCAGCCGCTGCGCCTCGGGAACACGGCCCCTGCCCACCTCGATCTGCGCCCGGCACAGCTGCGTCGCCGCCGCCTCGTGCGCCGAACCGCGCACCTGTGCCGAGCGTTCGGCGCGCCCGAGGTAGTGCTCGGTACGCGAGAAGTCATTGAGCTTGGCGGCAGCGCGGGCCAGCGCCCGGCATCCGAGGGCCTCGCCTATCCGATCGTGCTGGCGTACCCGCATGAACAGGCGCGCCGCATGGTGCCTCGCCTCCTCGGTGCGGCCGCTGGCGACCGCGCCGTCGACGAGCCAGCCGTGGTTGAGCGAGGTGGCGAGCGCGCCTCTGCGCGCCTCGATCCACGCGGTGGCGTCGCGTACCGCCTGCAGGGCCTCGGGATCGCGCGTCAGCGTCCATTGCGCATAGCCGGCCAGCGCGCGCCCCATGGCGAGCTGCTGGCGGCTCTTCACATGCTCGGCAATCTCCGACGCGCGCTCGGCCACGCTCAGCGCCTCTTCCCAACGCCCTTGCCACTGGTAGACGACGCTGATCCAGTGGCGCACCGATGCCGAGACCTGGTGCAGCGAATCGCCCACCAGCAGCAAGGCCTCGGCGAAGCACTCGTCGGCCAGGGAGAAACGGCCCTGGTCGCCAAGCAGGTAGCCTTTGCAGGCAAGGGCGTATGCGGAGCCGACGGCGAGGCTGCTGCCGGGCCGGCGCTGGCGCCGCTTGCTGTCGACCGCCGAGTCCAGCAGCACCAGTGCCCGGCCGTAGTCGCCGGCCGCCAGCAATGCCTGGCCCAGCGTGGCACGCACCTGGGCGGCGAGGCGGGCATCGCCGATCTGCGAGGCGAGATCGAGTGCGGCTTCGCAGTGCGCGATCGCCGCCTTCGACATGCCCTTGGCATAGCAGATGTAGCCGAGCCAGTAGGACGCCCGCGCGATCGCGTCCATGCTGGCGCTCTGGCGCGCCAGCGCCAGCCCGCGCTCGAAGATCGCCACGCCGTCGGCCAGCCCGAGAGGATCGAAGACACAGGCCATGCCCAGCTTCTGCGCGATCGCGCACCAGCGCAGCGCCAGCTCGCGCGAGGGTTGACGCGACACCAGCTCGTCGAGGGCCTTCAGCGCCGCGGAGTACTGGGCACGGGCGCGGTCCAGCGCCGACGCGGCCATGGCCTTGTCGCCGGCCAATTCTGCGTAGCGTGCCGCCGGCTCGCCAAGAGCGGCAGCAGCGCAGTGGTAGGCCAGGGCTTCGTAGAGCTCCTCCTGGGCCGGACCTTCGCCGCGGCTTTCGAGCACCTGCGCGATGCGGCGATGCATATCGCGGCGCCGGTGCAGGCCGACTGCTTCGTAGATCACGTCGCGGGTGATGCCGTGCTTGAAGCGCAGCGTCCCCGGCTGCTCGCCTGCAAAGACGAAATCCTGCTCTGCCAATGCAACCACCAGCGGATCGTCAGCGCCATGCCCGGTGAGCCGTTCGAGCAGCCACGCCGGAAAGACGCTGCCGATGACGGCCGCCGCCCGCAGCACTTCGGCCTGCACCGGGGGCAGGCGCTCGACCCGCGATTCGATCAGCGCCGTGAGCCAGGCCGCGCTGCCCAGGCGAAGCTCGCGCAGCCATTGCCCGCCTTGCGCCGACGCCGAATGGCAGAGCTCCTCGATGAACAGCGGGATGCCGCCGGCGTAGCGCTGGATCTCGGCCACGACGAAGGGATCGGCGCCGGGCAGCAGGTGCCGCGTCGCGCGGGCGGCCTCGCCGTCATCCAGCGGCTGCAGCTCGAGCGTGGTAACGGGCGCGAGCAAGAGGCTGTCGCCGACTGCCGCCCGCGTCATGGCAACGACCAGGATCGGGCCTTGCAGCGACAGCACCGCATCGAGCGCCTGCTGGCTGGCCTCGTCCGCCCATTGCCAGTCGTCCACCACCAGCATCAGTGGCTGGCGGGACGCGAGCTGTCCGAACAGGTTTCGCAGCGCCGGCACCGCGGCGCCGGGACTGAGCTGGCGTGCCTCTTCGCGCGGCGCCACGAGCTGCCGCGCCTGGGCCAGCACCATCGCGGCGCCCTCCTCCTGCTCCAGCGCGGCCAGCAGCGGATGCGCCTGCGCCGGCGCGGCCGGCAAGCCCGGCGACAGGCCGAACAGCGCGCGCAGCATCTGCAGGAAGGGCTGCAGGGGCTCGGCGAGGTAGGTGCCGCAGTAGCCTTGGAGCACGAGGCATTCGCCAGCGGCGGCGTGGCGCCGCAGCTCGTCCACCAGGCGCGTCTTGCCGACCCCGGGACCGCCCGACACGGCGACGCACTGCGGCGCGCCGGCAATCGCCAGCCGCAGGCGATCGCGCAGCAGCCGCAGCGCCGGCTCGCGGCCGACGAAGGGACACAGGCTGCGCCGCTCCATCGCCTCCTGGTGCGTGGGCGCGGCAGCGCGCCCCAGCACCCGGCGCACGGCCAGCGGCGGCGTGCGGCCCTTGAGCTGCACCAGGGCGGGTTCGCTGGAGGTGAAGAACTGTGCATGCGGCCCGAGCGTCTCCTCGCTCACGCAGATGTCGTCGCGCTCGGCAAGGTCCGACAGGCGCGCTGCGATATTCGGCACGTTACCCAGCAACTCGAAGCGGCCGCGCTCCACATCGCCGTCCGATATGAGCACAAGCCCGGCGTGGATGCCGGAATGCAGTGTCAGCGCGCCGGCCGGGAATTGGGCGCCTGCGATGGCGAGCCGGCTCACCGCCGCGTGCAGCTCGAGCGCGGCCTCGGTCGCCCGGCGCCCGTCGTCCTCGCGCGTCTCGGGATAGCCGAAGAACGCCAGCACGCCGTCCCCCTGGATCCGGGCGATGTTGCCGCCGTGGCGCGGGATGATCTCGCGGCAGAGCCGGCGCAGCTGCGCGAGCATGTCGGCGTAGAGCTCCGACTCCATCAACTCGCCGAGGCGGGTTGACTCGGAGAGATCTGAAAAGAGGATGGTCAGGTACCGGCGGCGCCCGGAGGCGTCGTCGGTCGATTCCACCTCTACCGTCGGTTCTTCTTCGAAGGATCGGAGCATGTGTCAAGGCCAAGGGAAGCATGCGGTCCGAGCCCGCCTGCGCTGGGCCAGACCTAATACCTTCGTAGTCTAGGCGGTGGCACGGCAATTGGAAGCGTCGGGTATCCCACAAAAGCGTTACGCCGTCCAGCACGCCGGTGACGCGAACGAGAGCGCAGCCAGGGCGGCAACGGTCAGGGCGCCGGTACGCAGCATTGAGCGACGCTGCATCATCGAATGTTCCTCATCGCCGGACGTGTCATGCGTCATCCCGGTCGGCGCGCTGCCGTGAGCAGCAGTTCGTTGGGGCCTTCCCAGCCCGCGGGCGTGTCGAAGGCACGCAGTTGCTCTCGGATGTCATCCCACGCCGCGTTGGCAGCCTCCTCGCCGAGACCGGAGAGGATCTGCAGGATGGGACTCGCCGAGCTGCGGACGAAAGCCAGGTAGTCGTCGACCGACGGCATAGGGAAGCTCGCATCCACTGCTGTCGTCGCGACGTCACGGAATCCCGCCTCGTGAAAGAGCGCGTCGATGTGGCCGGGTCGCGCCAGGCTGAACAGGCTGCCGGCCGCAAAGGGATCGGGCGCGGGACGGCCCGCGTGCCTGAGCGCCGTGCCCATGAGAATCCTCAGGCACGGATTCCTCTCCGGGCCCGAGAACACGATGGTGCATACGCCACCCCCCGGTCGAAGCGCGCGGCGCATCTCGCGCAGACCCTGCAACGCGTCCGGGAAAAGCATCAGCCCCAGCCGGCAGACCACCGCATCGAAGGATGCCTCTTCGACCTGCAGATCCTCGCCGTCTGCCACGCGGCACTGCACATGGTCGAAGCCGGCACGCCGAACGCGGTCCCGGGCACGCGCAATGATCGCGGTCGACAAATCGGTCGCGACAACCGCGCCCGAAGGGCCGACCCGCTCGGCAAGGTCCAGTGTCTGGTCTCCGGCCCCGGCCGCCACGTCGAGCACCCGCGACCCCGCCACCACCCCGGCCATGGCGATCATGGCCTCGGTCGAAGTGCGCAGCCATGCCCGCAGCGCTGGCGAATGCGTGTCCCAGCCCGCTGCAGCGGCGTCCCACTGGGTCCGCATCGACGCCTTGAAGGCCCGTGTGTCTGTTCCGGATGTGTTCATGCCTTCAGCGTAAGTGACAGAACGCTTGGGTGTAAGCCGCAAAACTGCAAAATGGGAGCCGCAATGGCGCATACCCCTCAAGACTTCGACTGGGACGACCTGAAGCACCTGTTGGCGGTCGCGCGCCATGGCAGCACGCTGGCGGCGGGCCGTGCGCTGGGCCTCGACCAGTCGACGGTGCAACGGCGATTGACGGAACTCGAACGGCGCTTCGGACAAGCGTTGGTGCAGCGGCAGCCGAGCGGGTACCGGCTGACCGAGTTCGGACAGGCCTTGTTGCCGCACGCCGAGCGCATCGAGGACGCGGTGGCGGTGTTCAAGCAGCACGTCGCGACAGCCGCCGCCGAGGTCGCAGGGATCATCCGCGTCACATGTCCGGAGCCCATCGTCTACCGGATCACCCAGTCAACCTTGTTGGAGAGGTTTCGCGAACGTCATCCGGCGCTGGACGTGCACTTCGTCATGAGCGACAAGTACATCGACCTGTCAAAGGGCGAAGCCGACGTGGCCCTTCGTTCCGGTGATACGGATGATGGTGAACTCGTCGGGCGAAAGATCGGCGACTCCCTCTGGGCGGTCTATGCCAGCAGCACGTACATCGAGCGCCACGGGCGCCCGCAAGGAATCGAAGACCTGGCGAACCACGCGCTGGTGGGATTCGACGACACCATGGCCAGGCACCGCATCGCGGCGTGGCTGCGAAAGATCGCACCGGAGGCGGCGCTCGTCGCACGAAGCAACAGCGTGCTGGGCCTGGTCTACTCGGTCAAGGCCGGCGTGGGCGTCGCCCCGTTGCCGATCGCGCTCGGCGATGCGGAACCCGATCTGGTGCGGGTGACCGAGCCGGTCGCCGAACTGACACGGGTATGGCGCATGCTGACAACCCCCGAGCTGCGACGCACTCCGCGCGTCGCCGCGTTCTTCGATTTCATCGTGGGCGAAATCGACACGCTTCGGCCGATCATCACTGGATGACACGCGCGCACGTGTTCGCTCGCCGACGTGCCCCGGAACCGCCTTGCTCAACACCAACGGCCGGTTGCGCCCGCTTGGGGTTCAGGCGACCAGCTGACCTCCGCTGACGTCGATGACGCTTCCACTCACGTAGCCGCTCTTCATCGCGAAGATGTACGCGAGCGCGACTTCCTCAGCGCTGGCAATCCGCTGCAGCGGGACCTTGGCGGCGATCTTCTTCACGAAGTCTTCTTTTGCGGCGGGCGTCATTGCGTCGTAGGTCGTGGTGGCTGTGACACCGGGTGCAACGGCGTTCAGGCGACGCGGCGCAAGCTCCTTGGCCAGTTGCCGCACGCAAGCCTCGATCGCCGCGTTCACCGCCGAAATGGCGGAGTGGTTTGCCATCGTTCCGCGGCTGGCCACACCGGAGGTCAGCGTGATCGTCCCGCCGCTCGCCAGGTGCGGTAGCGCGGCCTTGACGACACGGTACTGGCTGAAGAACTTGCCGTTGCAGTACGCCACTTCGGCCAACCCGCCGAAGATGTCCTGCAGCGGATTGGCGAAGCCGTGGTCCACGCGCATGCGATGCGAGACCGCCACATCGATGCCCTGTTCGAGCAAGGACGCAGCGCAGGCCGAAGCCAGCGCGGTCGGCACCGAAAGCTCTCCCGCCACCGTACCGAAGTCGCCAATGGCCGAGGCCGCGGTGCCGATGCAGAACGGCGGCATCAGGTCGTAGAAGAAGCCGTTGAAGTGATCGGGCGCGAAGAGCACCACCAGCTCGGGCGCGAAGGCCCGCACCCTGTCGCGCACCGCTTCGATCTGCGCGTCGATCTCGGCCACGGCCCCCGCGGCCGGGTCCAGGCGCCCGCGCAGCGGCGTGTGTGAGATGCGAGCACCTTCATGGCGCGGCCTTCAGCAAATCGAGCGCGACGTCGACGATCATGTCTTCCTGGCCGCCCTCCATCCGACGCCGACCCAGCTCGACGAGGATATCCACCGTCTTGAGGCCATAGCGAGCGGCGGCCAGCTCTGCATGCCGCAGGAGCTGGAGTACACGCCCGCGTAGCCGAGCGCCAGCGTCTCGCGGTCGACGCGCACGGGCCGGTCCTGCAAGGGCCTTCACGACGTCGTCCGCGGCGTCCATCAGCGTGTACAGGTCGCAGCCATGGTTCCAGCCGAGGCGCTCTGCTGCGGCGACGAACACCTCGAGCGGCGCGTTGCCGGCCCCTGCGCCCATGCCGGCCAGGCTCGCATCGACGCGGTCGCAGCCCTCCTCGACGGCGACGATCGAGTTCGCGACGCCCAAGCTCATGCGCGTGCGGTTGCCGGGTTCGAGTGCGAAGAGCGTGGTCTGCTTCGCGGTGTGCGCCGCCGAGGCACCCACGTCGAGCATGACGATGCTTACGCCCAGGCAGATGAGCGAATCGCCGAAGGCAGCCAACAGCGCCCACGCCGCGATGGTGAGCACGATCGCTGCGCGGACCACGCGGTCGGCACCGAGCCGATCGATCAGGCTGCCCGAGCGCGGCGCGATGGCCGCGGAGATCAGGCCGAGCAGGCCGAGGGCGCCGACCGTGGCGCTGGTCAGGCCGAAGGCCGGGCCCTGGATGTGCAGGCCGAGCGCGATCCATAGCGAACCGAAAGTGCCGAACATCAGGGCCTGCGTGAGTGCCGCCACCCTGAGCACCGGCTCCCGGCGGACCAGCACGGGCAGCGAGCCGAGCAATCGTGCGTACGAGATGTTGGCCGTGCGGCTTGTGCTCGGCACGTGCCGCGCGCACCAGGCCAGCACGATCAACGCCACGGCCGCCGACAGGCCGTAGACCAGGCGCCAGTTCGCATAGGCACCGACGAAGCCACCCACCGTGCGCGCCAAAAGGATGCCGACGATGATGCCCTTGGTCAACGCACCGGTGACGCGGCCGCGCATGCGCACCAAGGTCAGGTGCGATGCGGCCGAGGGAATCAGGTAGGGGGCGATCGTGAGCAGCCCCAGCAGCGCTATACCCAGCAGGAAGGTAGCGAAGTTGGGCGACCACGCCATCAGCAGCATCGCCGCGGCCTGCCCCGTGATCGCGGCGATCACGATGCGGCGGTTGTCGACCACGTCGCCGAGGGGCAGCAGGAAGATCACGCCGATGCCCACGGCGACCTGCGCGAGCATCGGGATCAGGCCCACGCTGGCGCCGGTCACGCCGAAGCTCATGCTGACCAGCACGAGCAGCGGCTGCAAAAAGTACACCCCGGCGACCGAGGCCGAGCAGAGCACCGCGAGCCCCCGCGTGCTCGCGGGGTTCAGGTCGACGCCCGGCTTTTCGCCCGCCACGTCGTCATCGGGCCGGCCCGTCGGTGACGTCGACATGCCCGCTCAGGCTTGGCCCACCGGCGCGCGCTCGTCGATCAGTTGCTGCGCCTTCAGTTCGCGCCAGAAGTCGACCGGAATTGCGATCGACGACAGGCGCACGCTCTGCTCCAGTTCGGAAATCGAACGCGCCCCGGGGATGACGCTGGTCACCTGCGGATGGTTCATCGGGAACTGCAGGGCTGCGGCCTGCAGCGGCACGCCGTACCTTGTGCAGACCGCCTCGATGCGGCGTACCCGCTCGAGCGTCTTCGGCGTCGCCGGGCGATAGTTGTAGGTCGCGCCCTCGACGGCGCCGCTCGCGAGGATGCCCGCCTCGGCTTCGCCGGCCGCCATGGCGGTGTACATGTTGCCGAAGGGTGCGCCGCCCAACCCCAGTGGGGTCACGGAGATGCCCGTGCGCCCGATCGGGCGCTGGCTCAGGAAATCGATCAACGGAGGCCTTTCGATGCGAATCTGTCGAACAGTCCTGGAGACTGCATGACGAAATTCTGGGCGGCCTCGGAGCACACGGCGAGCGGCGCGCGGACTTTGGGCACTGAGTGCACGAGTCCACGCTCGGCCTTGGCCGGATTGCTCAGCCCGGACTTCGCTGCACAAGAACCGCACAAGCCCCGGTCCTGGCTCCGTGGCCCAGCACATTTGGGACGCGGGCTCTGCCGCTCAGGAGCCAAGACTCTTTCAGACGGTTTCGCGTGAGTTCCAGTACCGAGTGGCCTGGAACACGCCGCCCCGCCCCTCCAGGCGCGTTGTTGTCAATCGTTTGCTCCGGACCCGAAGAGTCGAGCGATGCCGCCGCGCAGATGGGCTTCCATCGCCTGCCGTGCGGCCGTCGCGTCTTGCTGCTTCAGTGCCGCTTCGACAGCCGCGTGCTCCTGGCAAACCCCCGCCCTCCGCGCATCCCGAGGGCGGCCAGCGAGGCTGCGCGAGAGGCCGATGCTGAAGCGGGTTTGCGGGGCCAGGGCAGTCATCGTCATGCTGAAAAAACGGTTGCCGCAGGCTTGTGCGACGGCGTCGTGGAAGGCGACATCCTCCTCGACGGCATCGCCGCCGTCTGCAAGAGCCTGATCGAAGCGCTCGCGGCAGAGGCTCACCTGGTGCATCTGGTCGGCGTTGCGCATCAGCGCAGCGCGGGCGGCAGCTTCGCCTTCCATGAAGCACCGGAATTCCAGGAAGGCACGGATGTCCGCGATGTTTTCGAGCGTGCCGAGCGAGAGCGGCTTGACCTGCGGCAGCGCATCGGTGACGAAGGTCCCCGATCCCTTGCGTGCGTCGATGCGGCCTTCTTCGCGAAGGCGCGCGAAGGCCTGACGCAACACCGGGCGCGACACGCCGAGGCGCTGCGCCAGCGCTGTCTCGCCGGGTAGGCGCGCCCGCGGCTCGAAGCCCCGGGTGCCCAGCAACTGCATCAGGTCCTCATACGCCTTGTCGCTCAGCAGCCTAGGTGGCGGGATCGGCGCAGAGGGTGTCTCTGGGCCGTTGACCAGCCGGGAGTTTGATGCAGTTCGCGAGTTCGGAGGCATGACAGGAATTTACAGGGTAAACAGAGGAATGCAGCCATCTTTCTCGTGGATTGTTGAGGAGACAATGGATTTTCCTTGGATCCAGGGTCCGGGGCCGCCGCAAGATATAAAAAGCTGTAAACGTGTCTATTGTCCATTGCGTCCGCACCTATCGGTTGCCCGACCGCCCGAATCTCATCTGGCTCGAACTCGAAACCACTGACGGTCTCGTCGGACTCGGCGAGACCTTCAGGGGGGCTTCGTCGGTCGAAACCTGCCTCCATGACGAACTCGCACCCTGGCTGCTCGGGCGCGATACGCGTCATATCGAAGGCATCTCACGCCATCTGCTCACCCCCTATGTCGGATACAACAGTTCGGGGGTGGAAGTGCGCGCCGCCAGCGCCGTCGACCTCGCCTTGTGGGACCTCGCCGGCCAGCGGCAGGGCGTGCCGATCTACCAGGCACTGGGCGGTGGCGCGCGCGCCAACGTGCCGGTCTACAACACCTGTGCGGGCTACGCGTTCAACACGAATGGCAAGCGCCGCGACATCGGCGTCGCGGATCGGTCCGACGGCCCGTACGACGATCAGGTCGCTTTCATGCGGGACGCCGGCGCGCTGGCCCGGAGCCTGCTGTCGGAAGGCTACAAGGCCATGAAGATCTGGCCCTTCGACATCTATGCGCCTGCCAGCAACGGCCACCTGATCACGCTGCAGGACTTGGAGAAGGGGCTCGAGCCGTTCCGCCTGATCCGCGAAGCCGTCGGCAACAAGATCGAGGTGATGTGTGAACTGCACAGCCTGTTCGGCAGCCACTCGGCACTTCGCATCTGTCAGGCGCTGGAGCAATACGACGTGTTCTGGGTCGAGGACCCGCTGTGCAAGATGGACGATGCCGCCGGCCTGGCGGATCTGCGCCGTCGCACCCGTGTGCAGATCTGCGGCAGCGAAACCTTGGGGGGCCTGCGCCCGTTCCGCGACTTGCTGGCGGCGGATGCGCTGGATGTGGTGATGCTCGACCTGGCGTGGTGCGGCGGCTTCACCGAAGGGCGAAAGATCGCCGCGCTGGCCCAGGCGTACAACCGACCGCTGGCACCGCACGATTGCACGGGCCCTGTCACGCTGATGGCTGGACTGCACATGGCCTTGCATGCGCCGACCGCGATCTACCAGGAGGTGGTGCGTGCGACGCTGGCCACCTGGTATCGCGACATCGTCACCGAGTTGCCGGTGATTACCGACGGTATGGCCCAGCCACCCGTCATGGCCGGGCTGGGCACCCGCCTTCAGGACGGTTTCAAGCAACAGCCTGGGTTGGTCGTGCGCGAAAGCCGCTGACCCGCCTGCACCCAGACGCACAGGATTCTTCTTCATGTTGATCAAGATAGTCGGCCTCCACGCCCCCCATGCGCCGCGCCTGCGTGCGCTGCTCGGGCCCGAACACGAGGTCCAGTCGCTGGACAGCTTTCCCCCCACCGGCGAGATCCACGCAGACGTGGTCATCAGCAACAGCGTGAGCGCGGACGAGGCTGCGCGCCTGCGCTGCCGCCTGGTGCACGTGCCCGGCGCTGGGTCGGAGCAGATCGCCTGCCGGTCGCTGTCGGCCGGAACCACCGTATGCAACGTGCACGGCCACGAAGTTCCGATCGCCGAGTTCACCCTGCACGCCATCCTGGAGCACTACTTGAAGCTGTGGCAGTACCCCGCGCGTCTGGACGCGGCCGCCTGGGCGGCGTCCTATTCGAAGCGTGCGCCGCATGACGAGGCCCATGGAAAGTCCGTTGCCATCGTCGGTTTCGGGCACATCGGCCAGGAGATCACACGGCGTGCGCGTGCCTTCGACATGCACGTCATCGCCGTGACGCGCAGCGGAAGGCAGGGGCCGGCCGAGTTGGCGCATGAGTATGTCCAGGCCGCCGCGCTCGATGAGGTGCTGCCGAGGGCGCAGGTCTTGGTCATCTGCTGCCCGCTGGACGACAGCACACGCGGCCTCATCGCTGAGCGCCGACTGGCCCTGCTTCCGCCGGGCGCGTTGTTGGTCAACGTGGCGCGCGCGGAGGTGGTCGACGAGCAGGCGCTGTACGAAGCCTTGAGCCAGCAGCGACTGGGTCGGGCCGTCCTGGACGTCTGGTACCAGTATCCCAACAAAGGCCAGGCGCCCGTGCCGCCTTCGCGCTGGCCACTGCATGAACTGACCAACGTGCGCTGCACGCCCCACATCTCCGCCATCACACCTGCGCTGCTGGAGCGGCGCTACAGCTTCATGGCCCGCAACATCACGCGACTGCAGCAGGCGCAGGCGCTGGAGAACGTGATCTACCTGGCGCCTTGAACACAGCCATCAGCGCCGGACCACTTCGACCCTCGAACAACTGGAGACAACCATGCCCTCGACAACACTCGACACTTCATTCATCCCGCGCATCGGGCGGCGCAGCATTGTCGGCCTCGCGGCGGCGGCGCTGCTGGCCGGCGCATCGCTGGCAGCCCATGCCCAGGACACAGCGGCCTACCCGCACAAACCGATCCGCATCATCGTGCCCAACCCGCCGGGCGGCACGTCCGACGTGCTGGCGCGTCTGTTGGCCAAGGAGCTGGGCGAGACGTTCAAGCAGACGGTGATCGTCGAGAACAAGGCGGGTGGCAACGGTCAGATCGGCGCCTCTTACGTCGCCAAATCCGCACCGGACGGATACACGTTGCTGGTGCTCGACATGTCGGTGCTGACCATCGGCCCCAGCGTCATTCCGCAACTCAACTACAACCCGGTGAAAGACCTGGCGCCCATTGCCATTCCGGCCTATTCGCCGCATCTGCTGGTGGTCCGGCAGGACCTGCCCGTCAAGAACATCGACGAACTCGCCGCCTACCAGAAAAAAAGCGGCAAGCCACTCAGCTTCGGCACACCGCTGGCTTCCATCAGCCAGCTGGCGGGCATCCTGCTGGCGCAAGACAGGGGTTTCGAGTTCAACGTGATTGGCTACAAGGGCGGTGCGCAGGCGCTGGCCGACCTGGCCGGCGCGCAGATCGACACGGCCATGGCGAGCGTGCTGGCCACCAATCCCCTGGTGCAGGGCGGCAAGATCAAGGCCATCGCTGTGACCAGCGCCAAGCCCTTTGCCGCCGTCCCGGGCGTCCCGACCGTCGCGTCGCAGATCCCCAACTTCGTGACCGGCTCCTGGCAGGGTCTGCTGGCACCCGGTGGCACGCCGCCCGCGGTGCTGGAGAAACTGCAGTCGGAAGTCCAGCGCATCGTGGCTCGGCCCGACGTCGCCAAGCGTCTGCAGGAACTCGGGTCGGAACCTTCGGACATGACCCGTCAGCAGATCGCGACGTGGATGCAGGCGGAGACCACGCGCTGGGGCAAGGTGGTGAAGGACAACAACGTCAAGGCTGAGTAGAGCGTGGAGAGATGGTTTTCCTGCACCTGCTGCGGATCCGGGGCCCCCTTGGCCGGTATCCGACAGGTGATCTCCAATGCCTGAAAGCTACGACTCATTGGAAGCTGACATGCAGCGCCGCCTCCTGGCGCCACGGCTCCAGGAACGCTAGCCGGAGTTCGAGATACGTCGCGGTCACCTGCCCTTCCAGATCACGGCGGCTCAATCGATGAAGGCAGCCAATTCGTTGGGAGAGCCCGTGGGGAACGCTTCCTTCAAGAAGTCCAAGAACGTCGATACACGAGCACTCAGCAGCCGGCGCGATGGGTACAACGCCCACAGCGCGATCTCGGGGCCTTCGACGTCGCCCCAGCACACCAGCTTCCCGGCGGCCAGATCCTTGGTTACGAGAGAGACCGGCACGCGGGCGACACCGACGCCCGCACGGACGGCATCCCGCACCATGAACAGTGAGGCAAGGCACAGCGTTGGTTTCACGCTGATGCGCTTCTTGCCCGACCTGCCCACGTACTCCCATGAGGATGCCGCTACGCCGAAGCCGCCGCGCCGCAGGATCGCTGGAACCGCCGCCTTGCCCGCAGGGGGCGCGAACTTCGGACTTGCAACCACGACGAGACGGTCTCTCATGAAAATCCGTCCGACCAGCCTGACGTCGGGATCGGGGTTGACGCGGATCACGAGGTCGTAGCCCTCCTCCACCATGTCCACGGCCCGATCCTCGGTCGTGACCTCGAGCTGGATCTCGGGATACCGGAGCGCGAACGTGGCCGCCAGCTTTCCCATGGCGGCCTGTGAAAAGAGCAGCGGCGCGCTCACCCGCAAGCTGCCGCGCGGCGCCTCGCCGCCCGACGCAATCGCTGCGGCCGTTTCGTCGATCTCAAGCAGCAACGCCGAGGTTCTCTCGTACAGCGCGCGCCCCTCCTCGGTCAGTTTCAGCGTTCTTGCGCCTCGCTCGAACAGGCGCAGATTGAGGCCACTCTCCAGATCGGACACGCGTCGAGACAGCGTGGCCTTGGGACGACCCGATTCGCGCGCTGCACGACCCACCCCTCCGTGGCGGGCGACGAGGTTGAAGTCGGCCAACGCAAGCAAGTCCATGTGTTCCGCCTGTGAAACGAAGTGTCCAAATATAACGACTATCGGCCCGAGGGAGGAACAACGAAGATTTGGTCTCGATTCAACCAACCCGGAGTTTTTTCATGACCATCCTCATCATCGGCGCCTCTGGCGCCATCGGCCGCCAAGTCGTTCAGCAACTCGTCGATCGCGGCGCCGCCGTGCGGGCACTCGCCCGCGACCCGGCGAAGACCCACTTCCCCGCCGGCGTCGAAGTCGTTCAAGGTGACCTGCTCGACGTCGAGTCGCTGCGCCGAGCTGTCGCGGGTGTATCCGCTCTGTTCCTCCTCAACGGCGTCGTCCCCGACGAGTTCACGCAGGCACTGGTGACCCTGAACGTGGCGCGTGATGCCGGCGTCGACCGGGTCGTCTACCTGTCGGTGATCCACGCCGACAAGTACCTCAACGTTCCCCACTTCGCCGGCAAGTTTGGCGTGGAGCGGATGCTCGAGCAGATGGGCTTCGGCGCCACCATCCTGCGGCCCGCGTACTTCATGCAGAACGACCTCACCATCAAGGACGTCATCACCGGTTACGGCGTGTACCCGATGCCCGTCGGCAGCAAGGGTCTGGCCATGGTCGACACACGCGACATCGCGGAAGTCGCCGCCCTCGAGCTGCTGCGCCGCGAACAGGCACCGGGGTCGCTGCCACTGAGCCGGATCAACCTGGTAGGCCCCGACGCGCTGACCGGAAACAGCGTCGCCGGCATCTGGTCCGACGTGCTGGGCCGCCCGATCAACTACGGCGGCGACGACACCGCGGGCTTCGAGAAGAACCTGCTGAACTTCATGCCGAGCTGGATGGCGTACGACATGCGCCTCATGAGCGAACGCTTCCTGACCGAGGGCATGAACCCGGATGCGGGTGACGTCGAACGCCTGACGGCGCTGCTGGGCCGGTCGCTGCGGTCGTACCGCGCGTTCGCTACCGAGGTCTCGGCATCAGCCTGACCTGTCCGCCTACACGCGAAGAGTCTGTTGATGATCTATTCGACCGCTACCGTGCCCGTCAACCCTGCGGGCGACGTTCCGCTGTGCTTGTAGTCCGGACTCATAGGCACTGCCGTCTCCCGCATGACCGCCACCGGCGTGCGGTAGCGCTCTGCCATCTCGCGCTCTTCATCGGTGCGAATCTGCGCCTGCATGTAAGCGCCCAGGTGCCGCGCGTGCTCGACGATTGCCGAACCATACGCAAGGCGCGGCTGCTCATAGGCCTTTAAGGCTGCGGTAACGTCGTTGCTGCTTTCCAAAGCGCCCAGCAGTGCCATCGCATCGCCCGCCGCCTTGGTCACACCCATGCCGCAGTGGGGGCGCGCGACGAACGCCGCATCGCCAAGCAGCGCGATCCGGCCGAATGCGAGCTGGCTGCTTTCAAGGTCGTAGATCGGCTGGAAGAAAAGTGATTCGGTCTTCTCGACGACTTCGGCGAACTGAGGGGCGAGCGTATCGACGGCAGCTTGCCGCGCGGCAGCAACGATCTCTGGCCGAATCAGCGGTGGAGGAATGCCGTCATGCCAGACCTTGCCGGTGCTGTCGGTCAGCATGTCACGCAGGGTGGTCGGTTCATCGGCTGGCCGGTACCAGACGAAGTTGTAGCGGCGCCGGCCAGGCTCGACCGTGTTGCCCGCGCCAGCCACCGGGTACGCAATCATTTGTTCCCGCGGGGGCAGACCGAACGCAAAGTACGGAAACAGCTCGCGCAGTACCGATTCCGACAGCGCCGATTCTTCAACCAGTCCGCGCCAGGCGACGTAGCCGGCGTACTGCGGTCGTACCTCGGAAAGCAGCGCCTGCCGCACGACTGAGCGAATGCCATCAGCCGCGATCAGTGCGTCCGCTTGAACGATTTCTCCATCGTCGAATATTGCGGTCACCGATTGCGCATCCTGCGCTACGGACGTCACGTGCTTTCCGTTGTGATAGCGACCCGGCGGAAAGGCATTCTTAAGAATGCTGTACATGCGCCCCCATGCCGTGAGAACCTGCGGCAGCTCGCGCGCGCCGACACGCTGGCCGTCTTTTGACAGCGTAATGCGCTCTTGCACCTTGATGCCGAGGGAGTCGTCGACAGTGATGCCGGCCTGCTCCAACGCCGCATCGAGTTCCGGGTGCGTAACGATGCCAGCGCCACGGCCTTCAAGCTCCTGCGCAACGCGCTCGTACACGTGCACGTCCCAGCCGGCTTTGTGCAGGAGGTTGGCCACAAGAAGCCCGCCGAGTGAGCCGCCGACGACGATCACTTTCGTCGATCGCTTCATGATGCTTCCCTCGAGACAGTGGTGGACACACCATCCGCCGTGGCTCGCCCGGCCGCTTCTTCTGCCGGAAAGTTGAGCTCGATCGTGATCCCGGACGGGTCCTCGACGAACACCTGATGCAGGCCGAGGCCTGGCACCGTGCGTTCGCGAAACTTCAGGCCAGCGCGTTCAAGTTGCTCGACCATGTTGTCGAGGTTGGTCGCGAGAAAGGCGAGGTGGTCGACCGCAGCGCTGCCATGAAGGGCCGATGCGTCCTTGTCGCCCAGGTATTCGATCAGGCCGTCGGGATCGTTCTTGTCGATCCCAATGAGGTGCACCACGCCGAATTCGGCCTCGTCACCGCCGCGGTACATCCAGGCTCCGGGAAATTGGAACGGGGGCCTGAAGCCCTCCTTGAAACCGAGCACGTCACTGTAGAAGCGCCGAGACGCATCGAGGTCTGTCGTTCTTACGGAAAAGTGGGCGAGCTTGCTGATCGGCATGAAAGCCTCCGTGGGTTGAGGTGGATGAATTTGCTCGACTGCGGCGTCAGGTTTCGGCTGCCGCGTGCATGAATTGCCGGGTGGCGCGTGCCTCAGTCACTGCGTCCGCGATGTAGGCGGCGATCGGCATAGCCGAAGTCGCAGCAGGCGAAGGCGCGTTGCAGACATGCAGCGTGCGTGTTGTGCTGCGGATCAGGAAGTCGTGGACCAACGTGCCGTCGCGCATCACGGCCTGGGCCCGGATGCCGCTCTTGTGGGGCTGCAGGTCGTCAATGGACAGCTCCGGGCAGTACTTGCGGCACAGGGCGAGGTAGCGCTGTTTGCTCAGCGAACTGCGCATCTCATCAATGCCTGACCGCAGATTTGCCCGGGCGACGCGCCAGAAGCCCGGGAAAGCCAAGGTCTGGGCTGCATCGCGTGCCCTAAATGCGAACTTGCCGTAGCCCTCGCGTGCGAGACTGAACACGGCGTTCGGGCCAACCGTTACGTAGCCGCCGATCATTCGGGTCAGGTGCACGCCGAGAAACGGCAGCGCTGGATCGGGCACCGGGTAGATCAGGTGCTTGACGATGTCGTTCTTCTCTTCGCGCAGCCGGTAGTACTCCCCGCGAAACGGAACGATCTGGAAGTCGTCGGCCAAGCCGCTCATGGCTGCGATCCGATCCGCCATGAGTCCGGCACAGGCGACGAGCCGAGCGGCTTCGACGTCGCCGTCGCTCGTCTCCACCGTCACGCGGTCTGCCGCTTCCCGGATTCCCAGCACGGTGCGACCGAAGCGGATCGACCCGCCCATGCGCTCGACATCCTTTGCCAGGGCCAGCGCCACCTGCGTGTAGTCGACGATCGATGTTTCCGGCACCAGCATCCCCGCGATACCGTCGATACGGGGTTCGGCGACCTTCAGCTGCTGCGCGTCGAGCCGCGACACGTTCAGGCCGTTCGCGCGGCAGCGCTGCTCGAGTTCAGCCAGCCGGCCGCGCTCCAGCTCTGACGTGGCGACGATCAGCTTGCCGCAGTTGTCCACCGCAATCCCATGCTCCTCGCAAAGTTTCAGCGTGGCTGCAGCGCCGGCCTTGCAAAGCCTGGCTTTCAGCGAGCCGGGCGCGTAGTAGACCCCGGCATGAACCACGCCGCTGTTGCGTCCGGTTTGATGCATTGCGGGCTGCTTCTCCTTTTCAAGCAGGAGCAGAGAGCAACCGGATTTGCGTCGTAGCAGCTCGCGCGCGGTTGCGAGGCCTACGATCCCCGCGCCCACGACGATGTAGTCGTACGGCGGAGCAGCTGAATGGTTGCGGGCGGCCTTCATGGCTCAGCTCACCGAGCGGATCTTCGGTTCACCATTCGCGCTTTCCCATTTCTCCCAACGCTCGGCGTCGTTCTCGTCGCGCAAGGTCGCCGTATCGGCGAGCGCAATCTCGGCAATCTGGTCCTTGCGCATGGCGACGACGCCTTCGTGGCCCAATGCGTACTCGAGGAAACGGCCCAGCGACCGCACTCGGAATGGCCGACCTGCAACCCGGTCGTGAGTGCTGACCGACATCATGCGGCGCCGCTTGGCGGCCTCTTCGTACAGCTGGTCGAATTCGTCCTTGAGTTGTCGTTCGAAATCGCCCGACGAGAAGTTGTAGGTTTCGTGCTGGATGATGTCGTTCAGAGTCAGGCTGTACGGCACTACTGCGAAGTCTTTGCCACGAACCGGAATGATGAACGGCTCGTCGCGGCTCACGTCGTCAATGTGGTACTTGAAGCCGAGGTCCTGAAGCACTTTCAGCGTGTTGATCGTGCCGCGCATCGCGGCACCGTTGTAGCCGACTGGACGAACCCCGGCAGCTCGCTCGATGCTCTTGACGTTGTCTTCAATGAACTTCTTCTCGTCCTCGAACTGCAGGTCGTACTGCTGCACCCAGTCCCGCCCGTGAGCGGCGGCTTCGTGGCCGCGCTCGACGATCTCTTTCGCGAGGCTCGGTGTGCGATCGACCGCCGAACCCACCATGTGCGAGGTGAATTTGACCTTGTGCTTGTCGAACAGGTCCATCAGCCGCTGCGCGCCTTCCTGGAAACCGTAGCGATACCAGGAGCGGGTCGGAAAATCCGGATAGCCTGGTTTCATGTCGAACGCATGCAGTGGCCCGAGTGGGCTGTATGGGGCTTCTCCGCCGGCTTCGAACTGCATTGAAAAGGAAAGAACGAGCCGGATGTCGTCCGGCCAAAAGCCTTGATTCATATTTGCTCCGATTGATTGGAAGATGAAGTGGCGGGCGCTGGTTGCTGCAGTCTCACCTCGCGCACGAAAGAGGAGGAAGCGGTGTGCTTGAGCATTGCCGAGACGCTGTGCAGCTCTTTCCAGCGTTCACGTTCTTCGGGCGGCACGGCAGATCCGCTCTTGTGCATGAACTCGCCAAGCTCGCGCCCGCTCGCGAACGCACGCCACGCGGCTGGTACGCGCTCGGCGTTGAAGCGCGCGAGACCATCAGCCACATCGATTTCCGGCGACGCTAAGCACCGGGCCAGGCTTTGCCCGTCTTCAGCCGCTTTGGTCACGCCCATGCCGATGTGCGGCCGACCGACCGACGCGGCATCGCCGACCAGCGCAACGCGGCCGAACACCATCGACGGGGAAAAGTGGTCGTAGATCGGCGTGAAGAAAGGTCGGTCGATTCCGAGCAGCGATTCGTAGAACGGCCACGGCAGAAAGCCTTTGGCATCCGACTTCAGGCCGTCGATCACATCCCGCCTGATCTTCGGCGGCGGGATCGACACGTCGTACTGGAGGCCCTCTTCGTCCACCAGCATCGACTTGAGCAACTCGGCATCGGCACGCCGGTACCAGACCCAGTTGAAGCGGCGCGAACCGGCGCGTAGGTCGTTGTTCGGCCCGGCGATGGGATAGCCGATGATCTCGTTGTGGGCGGGCAGGAAGAACGCAAACTTCTCGAAGATTGCGGCGTGCACTTCGGGGCTCAGATCTCGCTCGTCCGCAAGGCCACGCCAGACGACGTAGCCCGCATACTCGGGCGTGACCTGCGGCAAAAACCTGGCGCGCACCGTGGACCGAAAGCCGTCTGCGCCGATCAGCAAATCAGCCTGTTCGCTTCGGCCGTTGGAAAACACCGCGGTGACGCCGTCCGCGTCCTGCCTGATGTCTTGCAAATTGCAGCCCAGGTGATGGTTTTCGTGCGGGATCGTCGCCCGCATCAGGCTGTGCAAGCGGTCCCACGACGTGACGATCTGCGGGTAGGCGAGCCGTTCGATCGGCTTGCCGGTGGAGTCCAGCGCGACCCGCTCGTTGATGCTGACGCCCAGATCGGCGAGTGACGCGCCTGCATCGGTCAACGCTCGCAGCAGTTCGTCGTGCGTCACGATGCCGGCTCCGCGACCGAACAGTTCGACATCAGACCGTTCGTACAGGTCGACGTCCCATCCCACGCGGCGCAGCAGAGAGGCCGCGAACAGCCCGGCCATCGAGCCGCCGATCACGACCGCGCGGCGTTTGCGGTTGTCGGAGGTTTTCATCTGTTCTGCCCCCATCTGGTATCACTTCTGGATGACATAGGGAACCGGCGTCTCGACGCCCGCCTCTTTGAGGTGCTTCAGATAAGCACTAAGGATCGCCGGCGCCGGCATCCCGCTGCGCTTGGCTTCCTGCGCCATCTGGTTCGGCCAGTCCTTCAGGCCTTTGGCCCATTCAACTCGCGCCGCAGGTGCCACCGCCGTGACTTTCGCGATTTTTCCTAGCTCCGCGAGCGCTTCCTTGTTGTTCTGGTCGAGGCTCTCCGCCTGGCGAATTTCGTATTCCTTCGCGACTTCCAGCACGATGCCCTGCACTTCCTTGGGCAGCTTCTTCCAGGTGCGCGAATTGACGGTCATCGCGTTGACCATCACGGAACCAAAATCGACCAGCTTGTAGTTGGGCGCAGGCTCGTAGAACTTGAATGAGTTGTAGGCCGACGGAAACATGATCCAGCCTGAGTACAGGCCGGACTTGAGGCCGTTGTAGCCGTCTGGCAGGTTCGACGACACGCCGACTGCGCCCGATCCTTGCAGCCAGGGCAGATTCGGGCCAGCGGCACCGATCTTCTTGCCCTGCAAGTCGGACAGGCTTTCCCACGCGAAGGTGGTCCCCAGGTTGTAGTTGTCGTAGCCGGAGATCGCGATCAACTTCTGGTTGAACTTTTTCTCGAACACTTCCGACAATTGCGGAAACTCGTCGTAGACCTGCCGAGTCGCCTTGGCAGCAGCGACTGCGCTCTTCGGACCGAATGGCACCCAGTACGGAAAGTTGTGCATGAACAGGCGCGATTGCTCGAAGCACATGCAATAGCTGCCGATGTCGAGCAAGCCTAGTTCCACGGCGTTCAGGGTCTCGTTGACCTTGGCGACCGAACCACCGTAGGCCTCGGTGAAGGCGACCTCGTGCTTGGTCCGCTCCTTGACCCGTTTGACGACTTCAGGCACGAAGAACTTCGACATCTCTGTCACGTAGACCGTCGCGCCAACCGGGTGGCCCGAACCGATGCGCAAGGTGAATGTGTCGGCTCTTGCAGCCTGGCCAGCCAGAGCGGAGATAACAGCGAGCGCAAGAATGCTTTTCTTCATGGGTTGTCTCCAGTTGAGGCAGTAAAAGAAGAGGAAGGAAAGACGCAGCTAGTTGACCGAGGGCAGCCAGCTCGCAAGCGACGGAAACCAGTAGACGGCCGCGACCATGCCGAGCAACAGGACCCAGTAAGGCGCTGCGCCAAGGAAGATGGTCGACAACGGCGTTTGCGGCTCGTTGATCGCAGCTTTAACAGTGAAAACTGCGATGCCGAATGGCGGCGTGATGATCCCGACCTCGATCGCGAGGATGCCGATAATCGCGAATGCAAGCGGGTCGATGCCCATCTGTTGCGCCAGAGGCGCAAAGATCGGCACTGTGAGCAGGATGATCGAGGTCGAATCGACGAACATTCCGAGCACGAACCAGACCAGAACCATCACGACGATCACCATGCCCGCGCCCAGGCCGAGGCCGGCCATCGCGACCTGGATCGTCTCACCGACGCCGCCCAAGGCGAGCAGACGCGAATACATCTGCGCGAAGATCAGCAGGAACATGATCGGCGCCGATGTGCGGCCGGTCGCCAGAATGGCGGCACGCAGACCGGCCCATCGCATACCCTTGGCCAGCGAAAGGACCAGCGCGACGATCACGCCGATACCGGCGCCTTCGGTCGGGGTGAACAGTCCGGCCCAGATGCCGCCGAGCACGGTGAACACGGCTAGCCCACATCCGAAGCTGCCGAGCAGCTCATCTCGAGTGGCCGGAGTTGCGGCGGGCGACACCGCCTCGGTAGCTCTTGGCGATTTGCCGAATTTCTCGGGGCTCACGATCGCGCGGACAACGCACAGGACCGCGTAACACAGGGCGAGCAGCAAGCCGGGGATGACGCCCGCGACGAACAGCTTGCCGATGGATTGCTGTGTCAGGATGCCCCAGATGATCATCAGCACGCTGGGCGGGATCAGCATGCCAAGCGCCGAACTGCCCGCCACGCATCCGAGTGCGATGCGCTTGTCGTAGCCGGCTTTCACCATCACCGGGTAGGCAATGCGGCTGAAAGCTGCCGCCGATGCCACGCTGACTCCGACGACGGCCGCGAACACCGCATTGCCAGCCACCGTGGAGACCGCGAGCGAGCCGGGCACACGCTTGAGCAAACGGCTGAGCGACGTGAACAGATCCGCCGCTGCGCCGCTGCGAGCGATCAGTTCGCCCATCAGCACGAACAGCGGGATCACTGCAAAGACGTAGCCGCGAATCGCCTCGAATGCTGTGGTGCCGAGCAGCCCGAACGCAATATCAGCGCTCTGTGTCAACACTGCCAGGCCAACGACGCTGGCGACGCCGAGCGAAGTGACTACCGGGATTCCGATCAGAACCAGAAAGATAAGCCCGGCGATGACCAGCGCAGAGAATGCGGCTCCCCCGCTCATGCTGCCTCCGACGCGGTTTCGATGTCGCCGAAACAGATCGTGCGCAGCAGCACGACGACAAAGTTGATCGCAGCCAGAACGCTGGCGGCCACGACAACGGTGCGGATGGGCGCGGTGGGCACTTTGAGCGAACCCGCGACGCCGTCGAACTCACCAATGCGCCAGGCTTCCACCATTCCATCCCAAGAGCTGTAGGCAACAGCTGCAAAGAGCACTGCGCCGAGCGCACAGGCCACTATGAAGAGTGCCTTGCGCACGGTTGTGGGCAGCACGTCGTCAAGCATCTCGACCCGCAGGAAGCCACCGCAGCGAATTGAATGCGCCAGTTGCAAGAAGGCGATCACGACGATCGCGTTGCTGACGATCTCCGCCGTACCGGCAATCGGGCTCGAGAACGCGCCTCGAGCGAGAACGTCGATGAGGATCAGGATGGCCAAGCCGAACAGAGCGAAGGCTGCGACCACGTGCAGCTTCTCGTTGATCGACTTCAGGCTCCGGTCCAGCGCAATAAGGATTCCACGCCCGCCGGAGCTCCCACTATTAACCTTGTGGTCACTACCAACCTTTCCAGCCAATGCCGCTGATCTCGCGAAATTTGGACTTGAGCTGGAATCCGATGCCGAAGGATTTCCGGGTGACTTCATGAGCATTGTCTCCTTAGTTTCGCGAACTTTATTGATCAGATGGTCACTTGTCAACGATGTCATAGGTTTCTATGCGTAACCCAATCAGGGCCTGCAGGCCTTCTTCCCAGGAAAACGATCCCCGGCGCTATGATGGCTATAGACCAACTGCTCACCCTGCAGGAGCATTCTTTGAACGAAACAGCGATTCCCCCCCCCATGCCGCGCAACGCGCGTCTGCGCCCAGAGGAGCGCGAGCGCTTGATCGTGCGAGGTGCGGTGTCTTATTTCTCGGACGTCGGGTTTGACGGCGACCTGAGAGAACTGGCCAAGCGGCTGGGGATTACCCATTCGCTCCTGTTCCGTTACTTCTCAACCAAGGATGCGCTGATCGAACGGGTCTACCAAGAGGTGTTCGTCAGCCGCTGGAACCCCTACTGGGAGATGATCATCGAGGACCGCTCAGTGCCGTTTCGCACTCGTCTCGTCGCCTTCTACAAGGACTACGCCAAGACCATCCTGGACCGTGAGTGGATTCGCATCTTCATGTATGCGGGGCTCAAAGGCTCGAACATCAACCAGCGATTCTTGAAGATGTTGCGTGAGCGGATTCTGGTGCCGCTTTGCCGGGAGATGCGGCACGACATGAAGCTGCCGACACCTCAACAGGTGCCGATTTCCGACTTCGAGGTCGAACTATTCGTCGGCAACAACAGCCGTATCGTCTACATGGCGATCCGCAAGTGGATCTACGGCATGGACCTGTCGATCGAACGCGCCGACGACATTCTCGAGACCACCCTCGACATGTTCCTCACGGGAGTCAGGCCTGTGCTGAAAGCGCACGTTGAAGCGTCCGCAGCAAGCATGCAACGCTCGCGTACGCAGAAGCCGGTGTGAACCCGTTGCGTACCGTGCGCCTTCTCAGTTTGGGGACAGGCGAACCCGCTCAGCAGCTCGCGGCCAGTCGTTGGTTAACGCCCCGCAAAAGCCACAGCAAAGTCTTGGAGCAGGGGCACGGCACCCTGTGTTCGTCGCCAAATAGGCAGACTTGACCGAGTAGAGCTTCAACCTCCGTCGGCCTGCCTGCGGCGACGTCCTGAAGCATTGATGGTCTCTGGCCCTGATCGATGCTGAAGCCATCGGGCAGCCGCCTCAGCTTGCACGTCGTCACTCGAGCCGCCTCCACGTCATATCCCATCGAGCGCGCCACGGCCGCCAGTTCGTCGATCACTTCGAAGACAAGGCGCTTGACTGACTCGTCGGCGCTGAACCATTCGATCGGCAGCCCAGTAAGCGCCGCCACGCTGTTGTACGAAGCATTCAGCAGGAGCTTGGCGAATACATCCTGACGGAGATTGCAGGAAACTTCGGCCTCGAGCCCGGCCGCTTTCAATAGCTTTACTGTCCGACTGACGCGCTCGCTCAAACTGTTGTCCGGTTCGCCGACGATCCAGCGGTTGCCACCGCTATGTCGCACACGGGCCGGAGCGAGCACCTCGTTGCCGGAGTACACCACACAGCCAACGGCACGCTCGGGCCCCAACGCGCTCCAGAGCTCAACGCCATGGTCGATCAGCGGCAATGGGGCCAAGTTGCGGCTCGCGTCATTCCACCACCATGGCACTCCGTTATTGACAAACACAGCGTGTCCGCCGGTGCCTACAAGCCCCCTGATCGCCCGAGCGACAGCGGATTGCATCGTCGACTTCAGCGTGACGAAAACGATGTCCTGCACCGGCAGAACACTTGGGTCATCGGTGGCCACTGCCGGCCGAGCGCACCAAGTCCCCTCGCGGGACTCGAGTGTGATGCCCGAACGCTTGATTGCCTCGAGATGCGGCCCACGTGCGACGATGGTCAACTCGCAGCTGGAGCTTGCCCCTAGCCGCGCGGCGAGATGCCCGCCGACCGCACCAGCGCCGAACACGCAAACCTTCATTTAAGAAAGCTGCTGGCTTGCAACTGCAAGGCTCCCGCCCTCGCGATCTGATCCACGTCTTGCTCGGCCTTGCCCAGCCACGCCGCCAGCACTTCGTAAGCGCCCTCGCCCAACTTGGGAGGATACGTGGGCACCAAAGCAGGTTCGCCGGGCAGTTTGATGGGATTTCCCACCACTTCTACGCTCTGGCCCTTAGCGTCGGCAAGCTGCACAATCATGCCGCGCCCCGACTCGCGAGCATCCCTTAACGCCTCAGGGACGTTTTTGATCAGCGCGACCGGAACTCCCTGCTCCTGCAGTGGCTCGATCCAATCCGCCGCGGCCCTGCCACGGAAACCAGCTTCCAGCAGTGGCCAAAGATCATTGCGGTTCGCTAGGCGGCAGCCGGCGTCTACAAACCTCGGATCGTCAAGCAACTCGGGACGCCCCAGCGCCTTGCACAGCCCCCGCCACATGCGCTCGGTGTTCGCCGTGACCACTAGCTCCCGCCCGTCGCCTGCGACGAAGGATCGGTACGTGGGAATGGAATCGTGCTTCGCGCCCTGCGGCTGCGGCGTAGTACCTGCCAATAGCGCATAAGTGCTTTGGTAGGAGAGCATCGCCAGCTGGCAATCGAGCATCGAGATGTCGATCACCCGGCCCTGGCCGGTGCGCTCGCGATCGGCCAGCGCCGCGGTGACTGCAATAGTGGCGTACATCCCGGCGACCATGTCACCGGCCGGAATGCCCAAACGCACTGCAGGTCGTCCCACCTCGCCTGTCAGGCTCATCACTCCGGACAGCGCCTGCACGATCATGTCGTAGGCGGGATGGTCCTTCCAAGGGCCGGTTTGGCCGAAGCCGCTGATCGAGGCCCAGACCAGCGCCGGGCGCTGTTCCCTGATAGCTTGGACGTCGAGTCCCATGCGCGCGGCCACGCCGGGCCGGTAGTTCTCCACGACAACGTCGCACACGGCCAGCATCTCTTTGAGCAGGGCGATCCCCTCTGGATGCTTCAGGTTGAGCGCGATGCTTCGCTTGCTCCGGTTGACACCCAGAAAGTACGCGCTCTCACCGTCAACGAAGTGCGGCGGAATCGCGCGGCTGGAGTCGCCGCCGTCCGGCGCCTCCACCTTGACCACCTCAGCGCCCATGTCAGCGAGGATCTGCGTGGCGAATGGTCCCGACAAGAACGTCGTCAGGTCCAACACCTTGTACCCAGCCAAAGGCGCCCCGGGAGTGCCATTCGTAATAGGCATGTTTTCTTCGCCTGGTTAAGCTCAGCGTCTGAGGATCGTCACGGCGCAGGCGCCATGCTCGAAGCCGGAGATACCGCCACCCGTGGCATGGCAAAGGCCCACGCGAGCGCCCTGAACCTGGTGTGCGCCATTGCGCCCCTGAAGCTGGCGCGTGATCTCGACGAGCTGCGCGACTCCTGTGGCTGCCACGGGGTGACCACGGGCCATCAGCCCGCCGGACGGATTGATGACGTGCTTTCCGCCCAGCTCGGTCTTCCCGCTGTGCAGCAGGGCCACGGCTTCACCAGGACGCGCGAAGCCGAAAGCCTCGTAGTACATCAATTCGGCGATAGAGAAGGAGTCGTGGATCTCCGCCACGTCAATGTCTTCGGGTCCTAGATTCGCCGCTTCGTAAGCCTCGTTCGCGGATTTCGTCGACACGTGCGACTTCACCATCGAACTCGGGCTGGGATCGAACAGGCCCGAGTGCAGGACGGTGGCCGCGATCGTCACCGGCGCCGTGCACCGTGAGCGCTTAACCCAGTCTTCAGACGCAACGACTATGGCCGCTGCGCCGTCGCCGGTGGGGCAGCAATGAGCCAGCCGCAGAGGATCGGCCACCATGCGCGAAGCCTCAGCTTCTTCCAGCGTCAGCGCCGTACGCAATTGCGCGAGGGGATTACGTGCGCCATTCGCTCGTGCCTTGACGGCCACGCGTGATAGCTCCACGCGGCTGATGCCATGTTCGTGGATGTAGCGCTGCGCACGCATCGCATACACGCCCGGCATGGTCAGACCGTGCGCCACGTCCCAATCGTCCGGCGACAGCGGCAGGGGGCCACGGCCCAGCTTGCTGAGCATTTCCACACCCAGAACAAGCGCCACGTCGGCCAGGCCCGCCTCAATGCGCGCGATGGCTTCGCCCAGTGCGGTGGAGCCGCTGGAACATGCGTTCTCGATGTTGATGATGGGCAGGCCCGTCAAGCCGATCTTGCCCAGCGTCTGCTGGCCGACAAGCATGCCTCCGAGTGCGCAGGCGGAGTAGGCGACGTCGAAGTCGCTCTTCTCGAAACCCGATTCGACGATGGCCTCGCGCACCGCGGGCCATGCAAACTCGCGGTGGCTCAGCTCGGGGAAGCGGCCAAAGGGCACGATGCCCGTCCCGACGATATACGTGCCGCGCTTGCTCATGCGCCCCCCACTGAAACGAACGCGAATTCGACACCCACTGCCGGCCCGTCTGCCGCGGGCGGTCCAGGCATGGTGGCCACCGGCATATCGCACCACGGGGGCGTCTCGGCCGAAAAGCCGTGCAAATGGCCGAAGACACGCACGTTCTCTGGGAAGTCCACGTAGCCCCCGTAGGTCTCAGCCTTGTTGTAGCGGATGGTGGTGAAGCTGTAGAGCTTGCCGACTGGCGAGAGCGGCAGGGGCGCGAGGTCCAGGCACATGCAGGAGGGACACACCGTCGTGGGCGGGAAGGTGTGGAACCCGCAAGCCTTGCACTCGCTGCCGACTAGTTGCACCTGCTCGCCTTCGCGCCTCAGGTAAGGAAGGACGGTGAGTTGCGCACGCGGCACCTCACTTGAACGACTCGACATATAGAGAGCTCCGTATTTCGATGAATGGAATTAACGTCCATTAGTCAAAATTATGGCGCTCTTCTGAACGGGCGGAGCCAGCAAAAACCCAGGGCTCCCGTTCCGCCGTGCGGGATACGCCGGCCTCTAAAGCGAAGCTAACCGCAAAAGGGACTGCGTGAGCAGTTCGGGCACGGTCATCATCGCGTTGTGCACCGATGGGAGTTGCTCGTAAGTCCAGTCTTTGCCCGCTGCGGCCTGCGTCCTGGCCCATTGGCGCATTGGCTCGATGCTAGCCAGAGGGTTGACGGTGCAGCCGATGTAGGTGGCCGGCACACCGTTGCCGACCGGAGCGCGAAGGGTCAGCGGCGAGTCGTAGCTGACAGCGGGGTGGGGAGTGAGGCGGCGCTGCAGCCAGGCAGTGTCCGAGGGCTCGCTAATGCCGAAATACGAAGCCGGGGGAACCGGCAGTGAGATGCCGCCGCCGGCACGTATCGTTTCCCGGCGCTGCGCCGCGATCTCCGGCGGCATCGAATCCAGAATCGACTGCCCGGGCTGCAGGATGGCAGCATCGAGGTACACCAGCCGCCGCAGCCTAGACTTGACGCGGTCGGCCGCGCCTGTGATGGCGAGTCCACCAAAGCTGTGGCCGACCAGCACCACATCCTTCAATTCCTCTGCTTCGATCATCGCGGCCAGGTCGGTAACGAAGACATCCACCGTGATGTCACGCGAGAGCAGGTGCGCGCGCTCGCCCAGGCCCGTGGCGGTGGGAGTGAAGACGCTGTGGCCCTGCGCCCGCAGCCGATCGGCAACGCGCACCCAGCACCAGCCGCCGTGCCAGGCGCCGTGCTGCAGCACGAAGGTGCGCTTGGTTTCGACGGCAGCCGTGGCCGCAGGCCTGGCCACGACAGGGGCCGCGAGTGCCGCGGCCATTAGGGATCTGCGTTGCATGGGGATGTCTCCGTCGTCGATGCGAATTCAGAAGATCTTTGGATGCCGACATCGAAGCCGCTTGACCGGTTGGGAGCGGGCGCCGGAGCGGGGGCCTGCGTCACCGGCGGGAACTTGCGGTAAGTGGAATGGCAATGCGCACGTCGTCGGGGGCCTGTCGGGATCAGGGTGCCGCTGCGAAGCACTAGTAGAAGACGTCCGGCCATAGGCCCGGATGGCAGCTGCAATGCGGGCAGAAGGCCTTTTCTAGCAGCGATCGGGTCGGTGTGAGAAGGCGCCGCGCATCGGCAACCGCAGCGTGGCGCGGCACCTTCGGCGGACACCCGCGGTCGAAGACATCCATGCTGGAATGTGAGGGCCAGCACGTATTCAGTCCCACATCGAGTTCGCGCAGCCCGCCGCCCACCTGCTGCTTCTCAGTTCCCAACGGCAGCCTTTGTGTCAGGAAGGATTTGGCACCGGAGATGAATCTCCGGATTGAACATCGTCGGTTCATAGCATCGTTCCCAATGGAGTCCGGCGGAACGCGGAGCGCGCCTCCAGCAAGTGTGTCTATACTCGGTGAGTGAAATGATATTTCGCTGAATAGGTTTGTACTGCCGAAGCCCCAAGCAGCGCATGCATACATACCCGCCGGTAATTTCCCGTCGAATGGAATCGTGAACTTCCGCCGCGCTCCCACAGAGTCAACGCAAGTGGCCGGCCCACCAAGCGCCTTGCTCCGTGGCGTGCAGGTCTTGCTGTCCCTAGTGGAAGCGGGAACGCCATTGACGGTGACGAAACTCGCGGCTGTCCTGGGCTTGCCCACCAGCACGGCACATCGCATCCTCAAGACGCTGAAGGCCACGAGTTACGTGGTGCAGGATACCGATAGCCGTTACCGCGTCGGACCCGCGTTTTTCCGTTCCGCCAGCACCCTTGCCTGCCTTGGCAGCTTCCACCTTGGCGTCCAGCGCGTGCAGCAGAAGCTGGCGGAAGGCAGCGGCGAGTCGGCCTTTTACGGCGCCTACCTTTCGGAGTCCGGCCGGCTGCGCTTCATCGCTACTCTGCAGCCGCACCAGGCGATCCACTACGTCATGCGCACCTGCGTGGACCACTCGTTGCTTTGGGGCGCGTCGGGCCTGTCGATCGCGGCCGCTCTTCCCGAGCAACTCGTGCATGCGATTTATCTACGCGAGCGTGACAGCGGCGAAGGCGAGTACGTGCTGCCCAAGTGGGAGAAGATGCTGGAACTGCTACTCGATGTGCGTCGGCAGGGCTACGCCGTGAGCATGGGGCAGCGCAATGCGGGCGCCCATGCGATCGCGGCGCCGGTGTTCGCCCGCCCCGACGCAGTAGTCGGATGCATAGGCCTGTCGATGCCCTCGGGCCGCCGCCAAAGCGAATTGACCGCGCGGTACATCGGCCTGGTCCAAGCCGCGGCCGCCGACCTGACGCTCGCCGCCGAAGCGGCTTTCGAAAACTGCCACCTCGGAACACCCGGCGGCGACTTCTCGCAGCTGAACGGCTGAGCGCAAGCTAGCGTGGGGCGCCGAGCGCGGCGGACAGCTGGCCCGCGTACTTCTTGGCCGTCTGCGCCAGGACGTTCATCCGTGCCGGGTCGAAGCGCGGCTCGGGAATAACGAAACCCAGCGCGCCGTAGATCAGATTGTTCTCGTCGAACACAGGGGCGAGGATGCTCATTGCGCCCGGCACGCGCTGTCCCCTTGTAAATGCGTAGCCGAGCCGCCTGATCTCCGCGAGCGCCTCCAGCAGTTCCTTCCGCGTGGGCGGCGTTCTCGTGGGCGACCACGTCAACTCCGCGGCCAGGGCCTGGTCCACCTTCTCTTCGGGCAGATAGGCAAGGATGGTCCGCCCGCTGGCGCCCCAGACCAACGACAGGGGCTTGTGGACTTCCCATCGAAAATCCAGCGGGTGCGATGAATCGACACTCGAATCGAACATCACCGCGAGTTGCGCCGGCAGGTATTGCGCGAAGTGGCAGGTCTCGTCGACTTCAGCGACAGCGCTCGACAGGATGCCGTTGATCAGCCGGGGAATCGGCGTGTTCACCTTGACGAGCGAGCCGATGCGGTACAGCTCAGTGCCAATGCGATAGCCACGGCGCCCGCCTTCCGGCGCAATCAATCCCTCGCGCGCGAGCAGGTCCAGCAGGCGGTGCACCGTCGGCACCGGCAATCCGGCCGCGCTCGCGATGTCCTTCAAAGTGAATGCTTCGCGCTGCTCCGCGGCGAGTCTCAGCAGCAGCGCGACCCGAGAAACCGTACCGGTATCGGGTGAAACCTGAGGTGCGCCCGCGGATGAAGCGGATATGTTTCTTCGCATGCCGGCATTATGCGCATCACGCCTTGGCGCTCCCCGCGCCTTCGGCCGCATCGGGCGCGCAAGATTCCCAGAAACCTAGCAAAGCCGCGTTAAAGTCGATGTCGTCCTCTGCGCTGGCCAAGTGCCCTGCGGACATCAGGCAAACACGGCGCGCATGCGGCACCGCGTCGAGCAATTCTTGAAGCGCTTCCTTCGACACCCGTTTGTCGAGCGCGCCGCTGATCACCAGCGCAGGCATGTCGCCCAGCTCAGACAGCGCGGGGCCAGCGTCGTGGAACAGGATGCACTCCAGCGTCTGCAGGTAATCGCCCGGCTTCATGCCCGCGATATCGCGCTGTAGCCGCTCGCGCATCGGTGCCGGCATGCCATCCGTCGCCGTGTCCTTCATGTACGCGGCGGCAAACTCGGGCATACCCTGCCGCGACAAGGCGTCGCGCGCCGATGCCAGTCGGGCCTCCGACTGCGCGCCGCGCAAGGTGCGATAGGCACACGCGAGAGCGAGTGACGCGCAGCGGACCGACGCATCGCGCTTCAGCCGCGAGGCCACTTCGGTTGCTATCAACCCGCCCATGGACAGGCCGACCAGGTGCACAGTCTTGCAGCCCAGAGTGCCGATGACGCCCACCGCGTCTTCCGCGCAGCCTTCGACGCTGAAGCCGCCGCGATTGCTCGAGCCGCCGTGCCCGCGGCTGTCGATTGCGACCACGTGGTACGACGCGGACAGTGCTGCCAGCTGCGGCGCCCACATCGCCGCGGAAGTCCCAAGGCTGTGTAAAAGGACGATACACGGGCGCCCCGCGCTCCCCGCCTCCCGCACGGCAATCGTCTCCGCGCCGATGGGCAGTTTCCGCGCTGGCGTCATACGACGTTCAATCGCTGTAGCCGGGAGACACGCGGTCGAGCAGCCGTATGCAGGCGGCCCAGTCCTTGCCACCCGCGTTTGCCGGATCGATGGTCTCGTACTGCCTAGCAGCGAAATCGCACACCTCGGGCGCGATGGTCGTCACGGGCCGACCGCCGGCGAGCGCGCCCACCTGCGCGCGGCACGCCATCTCCAGGAAATGGTGGTCAACGAAAGTCTGGGGCACGTTGCGCCCGCACACCAGCGCCCCATGGTTGCGCAGGATGGCGTACTTATAGTCGCCCAAGTCGCGTAACAGCGGCCCGCGCTGCTCGATGTTGAACTCGAAGCCACCGAAGGTGTGGTACGCGAGCCGCTTGTAGAACGCCATCGCGTGCTGGCTCAGCATCATCAGGCCTTCTTCCTGCGCCGACACCGCCGTGTTCGCCGTGGTGTGCGTGTGGAAGACCACGTCGAGGTCGCTACGGGCCGCGTAGATGCCGGCGTGAATCACCAGCACGCCGCCCTTTAGGCGCGGCCCTTCCTGCTGGGGGTTTCCGTCGATGTCGAACTTCAGCAGGTCGGACGCCGATACTTCATCGAACATGAAGGTGCTGGGCTTGACGAGAAAGTGCCCGGGGCTGTCCGGCACGCGGGCGGACAGGTGGTTGTAGGTCAGATCGTTGACGCCGAAGTGCGCCATGAGCCGGTAAGCGGCCGCCAGTTGGACGCGCACGTCCCACTCCACTTGGGAGACACGCTCTTTGACCGAAGAAGTCTTTACTAGCATGGTGTTTGATTCGTTGAGTGAAAGCTGCCGAGGTTATTGAGGGAGCCGAAAGCCATCTGCATGATCTGGATCGCCTTGGCGCGGTGGCGCGGTGGCGCGCTCGCCATGTTTCTTCCACCAGCGCAGCGCCGGCAGCCCACTCCCCGCCTGTGCCCAGTCCCGCCAGGGCCTGATACCGCGCGAGCTGCTCCCATCCTCGCCACTTCCACCGGATCGGTGGTCGTTACGAGTTCGCGGATGCAGCGCACAAGAACCAGCGCGAGCAGGTTCACGTCCATCGATTCGAACATCCAGCCCAGGAAAGCAGAGGTCAGGGCGAGCCTCTGGTACCTCGTTATGGGCGATGCTGCGTTTGCGCCGGTGGGGATGGTTGTCTCCTTCAGTCCGCGCCACGCGACAGCGGCGGATTGGCATACCCCGTCGCCACTCGCGCGTCGATGAGGTAGGGCTGGCCGCCGGCCACGACGTCGAGGCCGCGTGCAATTTCCGCCTCGAGCTCCGCTGCGGTGCCAACGGGTCGCGACGAGGCAACGCCCTGCGCCTTGGCCAGCGCGCACAGATCGACCTTGGGGTTGTCGATGCGCTGGCCGATCCATCGATTGTCGACCTCGCGGCCGCGCATCTTCGCCACGGCTTCCTGGTGCACCTCGTCATTGAAGTTGGAGCGGTTGTTCGAGATGATGAAGAGCGCCGGGATCTCATAGTGCGCAGCCGTCCACAGCGCAGTGGCGCCCTGGATGAAATCGCCGTCGCCCAGAATGCCGAGCACGATCCGTCCCGTGCCGCGCAGCGCCAGCGCCGCGCCCACGGTGAGGCCCGGCCCAGCCCCGATGCCACCGCCGCCGTCGTGACCGAGAAAGTCGAGCGGATGCCGGAAGTGAAAAACGTCGCCCGCCCAGCCGAGCGGCACGTGCGCCAGGGTGAACTCGTGACGACCCCGCAGCTTCGCGAGCGCCACCTCGACGTCGCGCGGCTGCAATTCGATGTCGGCGCTCTCGCTGTATTGCGGCGCATGTTCCACCTTGCCGCCTCCTGCCTTCCAGCGCGGCTGGCCCCCCGTGCGGGCTTCGATGATGGGCAGCAGTTGCCCAATGAAGGTGTCGGCGGTGGACATGATCGCGAGGTCCACCGGCGGCAGTCCGAAGTAGTCCATGCTCCAGCCGTTATGCAGCGTACTGTCCATCGTCACGTTGATGATCGAGTCGCACACCGAGCCGGTGTCCCGAGACACCTGCAGCAAAGTGCCATTCAGCTCGGGCCAATCCAGGCCCACCAGGGTGTCCGCACTTGCAACGATCGCCTTGACCTGCGGCGACATCCACTGGATGGGCGGCGCCGCATGCAGCGGGTGAGCGGTGGGGAATATCGCGCGTTCGCGGATCGAGGTCAGCACGCGGGCGCCCAACAGCTCTGCAAAGCGCACGCGCCGCGCCCACGCATCGGTGCCGCGCTCGCCGCGCCCCATCAGCAGCACGGGGCTGCGGCTTTCCAGCAGGATCGAAGCCGCCCTTTCCAGCTGCGCGGCGGTGGCGCCGGGCGCCTGCATTGGAGCGTAGCGGCTCACGTCGGGGATGGCGACTTCCTTGGTGAGGGCTTCCTCCTGCAGGCCCGAATCGAGGCACACGTAGGTGGGCGCGCAGGGCGGCGTGAGGCTCAACTGGGCCGCACGCAGCATGCCTTCCACGATCGACGGGGCCGAGCGCGGTTCGTCATCCCATTTGGTGAAGTGCCGCAGCAGCGCGCCCTGGTCCTTCGTCGTGTGGATCCAATCGATCCAGGGCCGGCGCTTCTCCACGGCTACCGGCCCCGTCGCACCTAAGATCAGCATGGGCACGCGGTCGCACCAGGCATTGAAGATGCCCATGAGGCCGTGCATCAGCCCCACGTTGCTGTGCAGCGCGCAGGCCATCATCTTGTCGCTGGCCTTGGCGTAGCCGTGGGCGATGGACAGCACATGGTCCTCGTTCAGGCACAGCAGCATCTGGGGGTTGCGGTTGCCCAGGTAGTTCACCAGGCTGTCGTGCAAGCCACGATAGCTTGCTCCCGGGTTCAGTGCGATGTACTCGATGCCCAGCCTCTTGAGCATCTCGGCGGCGACGTCGCTTGTCCAGCTCATCGCGGCGCGTTCGCCCTCGGGCTTTTCGATCGCTTCGAAGGTCATCTGTTTGTCCTTACAGCCCGATCGTGAAAGGGTCGCGCGACTTGCCGCTCGTCTCGATCCACACAGTCTTGGTCTCCTGGTATTCCGCCAGTCCTTCGGGTCCGTTCTCGCGCCCAATGCCGCTCTGGCCGTAGCCGCCAAACGGCGCATAGGGCGCCAGCGTGCGATACGCGTTGATCCACACGGATCCAGCGCGGATCTGAGCCGCGACGCGATGCGCTTTCTGCACGTTCAGCGTCCACACCCCTGCTGCCAGGCCGTAGCGGGTGTCGTTGGCCAGGCGGACCGCCTCTTCCTCGGTCTCGAATTCCAGGACCGACAGCACTGGGCCGAAAACTTCGTCCTGGAAGATCGTCATGTCGGGCCGCACTTGGTCGAGGATGGTCGGCTCGATGAAGTAGCCGCCGATCTCTGCGGGCTTGGCGCCGCAGACCACGCGGGCGCCCTGCTTCTTGGCGGCTTCCAGCATGGACATCACCTTGTCGAACTGCGGCTTGGTCGCGGCCGGGCCCATTTCGGTCTCCGGCTGCATGGGGTCGCCCAGCTTGATCGTCTTCACGCGCTCCAGGATCTTCTCGATCAGCTGCGCCTTGGCACCTTTTTGCACAATCAGCCGCGAGCCGGCCATGCAGGACTGCCCCGTGGCGGCGAAGATGCCCGAGATGATCCCGTGCGCGGTGACCGCCACGTCGCAATCGTCAAACACGACCTGCGGCGACTTGCCGCCCAACTCGAGACCCACGCGAGTCAGGTTCTTGGCAGCCACCTGGGCAATTGCCTTGCCGACGCCGTCGGAGCCGGTGAACGCGATCTTGTCGATGCGCGTGCTTTCCGAAAGAAACTTCCCCACTTCCGGCCCACCCGATAGCACGTTGAACACGCCTTTGGGAAAGCCTGCCTCCTCAACCAGCCGGGCGAACGCCAGGCTCGACACGGGCGTGTGCTCCGAGGGTTTGACGACGAAGGTGCAGCCCGCCGCCAGCGCGGGGGCCAGCTTCCAGTTCATCAGGAAAGCCGGGGAGTTCCACGGCGTGATAGCCGCAACCACCCCAAGTGGCTCCTTGCGGGTGAAGGCCATGAAGTTCGGCTTATCGCTGGCCAGCATGCGCCCCTGCTCCGATACCGCCAGACCCGCGTAATAGTAGAACCACTCGGGCATGTAGCGCCACTGCGCGAGCATCTCGCGGTACAGCTTGCCGTTATCGGTCGATTCGATGCGGGCCAATTCCTCTGCATTCTTGGTGATGAGCTCGGCCAGCCGGCGCATCAAGCGCGCGCGATGCTGAGGCGTGGTGTGACGCCACTCGCCATCGTCGAATGCGCGCCGCGCCGCTTCGACTGCCTTGGCGACGTCGGCCGCGGTCGCGTTTGGCACCTGGGCCCACACCTCACCGGTGTAGGGATTCAGGCTGTCAAGAGTGCCTCCGTCTGAGGCGTCCACCCATTGGCCGTCGATATACATCTTTTCCGTATGCATGCTTGCTCCTTGGCCAGGCGCGCGCCGGGCCGTTTGGTTGATTGAACAAAGGGGTTTGGGCGGGTCAGGTGGGCTCAATGCTCAGGCGCTTGAACATGGCCTTGGCCTGAGCGCGTTCGCGCGACATGCGCTCGGCGGCTTCCTTGCCGTTCAACACCAGTTGAATGTTGTGCCGCGCCTCCAGCGCGGCAATGTAGGTTGGGGAACGGAGCACCGTGCGCAGGTCAGCGCCGATCTTCTCCCGCAGTTCTGTGGGCATGCTGCCCGGCGCCATGAAGCAGTACCAAGCTACGCCTTCCAAGTTCCCATAGCCCAGTTCGCCGACAGTGGGCACATTCGGCAGGAAGGGGAAGCGCGTCTTCGACACCGCAGCAAGCGGATTGACTCGCCCGGCCTGCAGCAGCGCCAGCGCACTGGACGGCGTGGCGGCCATCAGTGCGACGCGGCCAGCGGCCAGATCCTGCAGCGCAGGCAACGTGCCGTTGTAAGGGACCTGGTTGAGCTTGATGCCCAACTGCTCCTGCCAACGCTCCCACATCTGGTGGTGGGGGCCGCCGACGCCGTTGGTCGCGTAGTCCACCGAACCAGGCTGGGCTTTCGCGCGCCCGAACAGCTGCTGCAGCGGTGGCGACTCCGGAGCGCCAAGGATGACGTAGGGTGAAGCGCCAACCGAACCCAGCGGCACGATGTCGTTTTCGGGGTCATAGGACGACTTGGCCTTGAGCAGCGGCGCAGAGATGAGCGCGCCATCGTCGGCTACCAGAAAGGAGAAGCCGTCGCCCGGTGCACGTGCGAGGTTCTCCGCGCCGATGGCGCCAGCGGCACCGGCGCGGTTCTCCACAATCACGGTTTGCTTCCACAGAACACCCAGTTCCCTGGCGATCTGCCGCGCAAGCAGGTCAGGCACGCCGCCGGGCACGTAGGGAACAATGATGCGCACGGTCTTGGTAGGGTGAAATTGCTGCGCCCCGGCCGATGTCGCGAGCCAGGGGGCGACGCTGGCCAGCAAAATGGCGCCTGTTGCTTTCCGGCGAGTGAGCTGCATGGTTTTGTCTCCTTAAAGTAGGGTTTGGTGTTCAGTCCAGCGCGACGGAGATCTCGCCGTCCTCAACCTTGACCGGAAACACCTGGATGGCTTTGATGCACGGCAGCGCCACGGGGGCGCCGGTGCGGATGTCGAAACTCCCGTGATGCAAGGGGCACTCGATCTCGTAGCCGTCGAGTTCGCCCTCCGACAGCGAGGTGCTGCCGTGCGAGCATTGGTCCTGGCTGGCGAAGACTTCGCCTGCCACGTTGTAGAGCGCCAAGTCGCGGCCCTCCACGCTGCACCATCGGACGTTGCCCGGCGGAAGGTCGGCGAGGGGGCATGCGGGTTTGAAGTTGCTCATGGCTGGATTCATGCAAAGCGGTCGAAATGGATCCGATCCGGCGACACACCGGAGCGGGTGACGAGCAGGTCCTCGAGCGCCGCCATCAGCGGGGGCGCGCCGGCGGCATAGAAGCGCAGCCTCGAAAACTCGGGCGCCAAGCGCGTCTCGAGCACGGCGGGCAGCAAGCCGCGGTCGCCGACCCAAGCATCGTCTTCCCGCTCCACGGCCGCGGATATTGCCGAATGGAGGTGGAGGGTCCGGCCGAAGCTCGCCAGCGAATGCAGTTCCGCAACGCAGTTCATGTCGTGCGGCCGGCGCCCACCGTAGAAGAAGTGCACGCGATGGCCCGACGCATGGGCGGCGCGCGCGATGGACAGCATGGGCGCGAAGCCCGATCCGCCGGCGATGCAGGCGATGTCCGACGGGTCTTCGTGCCGGAAGTAGGCGTGGCCGTAGGGACCATCGACGACGAATTCCGTGCCCAGTCCCGCGTCCACGAAGTTGCCGCTTTCTTTGCCCCCAGGAACGCGCTTGACAATGAACTCCCAGAGGCCTTGCTCGTTGGGCAGATTTGCCATCGAATAGCACCTGCCCGCCGCCGCCCCCGAAGTGGAGACCACCGCGTACTGGCCTGGCAGGAAGGAGGCCGCGGCGCCCGCCGTCGCGAGCATGATGGACGTCATGTCGTGCGTAAGCGGCCGCGACGCCACCAGCCGCGCGCCTAGCCGCCGCGGCGCCGTCAACTCCACTTCGACCGGTGCCGTCAACACCTTGATCACGCAGTCGCTCGTGGCACTCGTCTGGCAGCCCAGGTAGCGGCCCTTGCGTCGGTCGCGATCGCTCCAGGCCGGCGCTTCGGGCCAGGCTACCTCAACGGAGCCCTTCAGCAGCTCGAAGCGGCACACGCCGCAGCTGCCCGAGTTGCACTCGTAGGGGAAGCCGATGGCGGCCCGCCGCGCCGCGCGCAGTATGCGGTCGCCCGCGGCCTGAGGAAAGCTCGGGCCATCCGCGACTTCGATCAAGTGCAAAGGGTCGGCGGCGTTCACGGCGTCAGAAGCAGTAGACATCCACCACCGCGGGGAAATAGTCGTTCTTAACCAGGATCATCTTGCGGCTGATCTTCCACTCACCTTCGCGCCGCAACGTGTACTCGCTCGAGCCGAAGAAGGTGAACTGCTCGCGGTGCCGCGGGTCGAACACGTGCGTGACCCATGTGGCCCGCACCGCCAGCGTCGAGTCGGTTGCGCCATCTTCCAGCATCACCGGGCCCAGGACGTGGGCCGTGCGCCGCATAGGCGTCGAAGCCGGCGACTTGCCCGAGCGGATGCGCACGATACGGTCTTCCAGACCCGCGCGCGAGGCGTAGTAAACGTGCGAGATCTGCGAGCGCGGGTCGTTCGTCAGCTCGTCCTCCGTGCGCCAGGTGGGCGCCCAGTATTCGCAGTCGGGCGTGTACAGCGCGAGCCAGTCGTCCCAGCGCTGGTCGTCCAGGAATACCGCCTCCTTGTGCAAGACCTCCTGAGCCACGTCCTTGAGGGCGATCACAGCGTGTCCTCCGTCGTTGCAGAGCTTCCAAGGACCGGGCTCATGAGCCGCGCCCACTGGCGGTAGGTGGGGTGGAAGCAGGTCTCGTTCTGAATGGCCCACGGCCCTTCCACGCTGTACTCGGGATTGGCCCCGAGGGCACGCGCAGCGTCGCTGGGTCCCTTGACCGTCGCACCCATGCCGCGCTGGTAGCCCTGCATCCAACCGCCGCTGCCGGCGGCGAAGCCGATCTGGCAATCCTCGTAGACGGTCGTGTCGTCTGGTGTCGCGAAGCCGCTCACGTTGAAGAAGTCCTCGAACTGCCGCAGACGGAACGCGCGCACCTCTGGATCCTCGCCAATGGGCGCCATGCAGTACACGCGCATCTCGGTCTTGTTCGGAGCGATGGGACGGAAGGTGCGCAGCAGCAGCGAGGTCGCGTCGGCAATCTGCATGTTGGGGAACACCGTGATGTTGCGCAGCTTCAGCATCCATTCGGCAGCCGCGTCACCCAGGCGCTCGCGCACCTCGCCCAGCCGCGAATACACCGGACGGCGCTCGGGCTGCGGCTGGTTCAGCCATACCATCGTGTGACCGTTGGCGAAGCCGAACATGCCGCCTTGCTGCGTGAGCCGTTTGGACCAGTCGAACATCTTGGCCTCAACATTGCCCGCGTTCTCGTTCTCGCGGCGCTGCACCACCTCCATGAAGCTCGGGTGCGTGGACGTCAGGTGGTAGAAGTCCGTGCCGTTGTCCATCTGGAGCTTCCAGTTGGCATTGAACGTGTACGTGATGCGGCCCGGGATGAACTCCATGCCCTGTGGTCCCTGCTCCATCGCGAAATCCAGGAATGTGCGCAGCTCACCCAGGTGCTCGGTAAGCGGGCTCACGTCGGGCGAGAGGCAGCCGAAGATCAGGCCCTTGTAGACCTCCATCTTCGCGACCGGAATGAGGTCGTGGTCATCAGTCTCGAAACTCGGCGGATAGCAGCCACCTTGCACGTCCTTGATGTCCGCGCTCTTTCCCGCCGTGGTGTAAGCCCAGCCGTGGTAATTGCACACCACGAACTTGGTGTTGCCGCTTTCCTTGCGGCACAACACCGCGCCCTTGTGGCGGCAGATGTTGAGAAAGGCCCCCAGCCGGCCTTTGCCATCTCTCATCACCAGTATGGGCGTGGTGCCGATGTAGGTGGCGATGTAGTCATTGGGCTTCGGCAGCTGGCTTTCCAGCGCCAGGAAGCACCAGGTCTTGCCGAAGATCTGCTTCTGCTCCAGTTCGAAGATCCTGGGGTCGGCGAAGATGTCCGAGTGGACCTGGAACACGCCGTCTTTTGGACGGTCATCCACGTAGGCCTCCACGGGCTTGAGTTGGTTCATTGCTAATACTCCGGGTGCAGGTTCAGGTGTTCGTGGATTTTTGGATGTCCGCGCGGATATCCGACATGGCGCTGCTGAGGAGGCTCGCCGCCAGTTCCGCGTTCGTGTGGTAAGTCGGTGTGCCTGCGGCCCGCAGGTAGCGCTTTACGGCCTTGATCGCCACGGGATGCCGGGCGACGGTATGGGTCACGATCTCATCAACGCGCTGCTGCAGTGCCGACGCCTCCACCATCTCGCTGATGAGCCCTACGGCAAGCGCCTCGCGAGCGTCCAGCGTCCGGGCGGCGAGCACGAGACTCGCGGCAGCCTTGGGATGGACGTTGGGCAGGACCGCGGACAGCGCCAGTGTGGGCGGCAGGTCCTTGTGCATCTCGGGCAGCGAGAACATGGCACTGGATGCAGCGACCGCCAGATCGCAGGCCGCCATCAGCGCGCAGCCCAGGCCGTGCGCATCGCCCTGCACCTGCGCCACCGAGATGATGTCGAGCAAGTGGATCGCGCGGTAGAGATCGAGGATGGGTTGTACCAGGCCGCCGCGGATGGACTCGGGCGCAAGCGAGGGCCTGGCGCCAGCTTCAGCGGCCCGCCCCACGCAGAAGCTCGCGCCTTGCGCGTACAGCCGAAGCACCTTGACCCCGGGCATGCGGCCCGCCTCTTCGATCGCGCGGGTTGCCGCCACGATGTCTTCGATGCGCAGCGCGTTGCCGAGCTCCGGCCGGCACAAGGTGAGCCTGGCCTCACCGCCGATGGTTTCCAAACAGATCCCGCTGTTTGCCGCGGTCGCCACTCTGTTGTGTTCCACTGTCATGCCTGCACCTGGCCGGCCTCGGCATTGCGCAGTTGCGACCAGACCTGCTCTGGCACCAGCGGAGAGTGGGTGAAGCTCACGCCGTATTCGGCCAATGCGTTTTCCATCGCGCTGATGATGGCCGCCGCGGCGGGAATGGTTCCGCCCTCGCCTGCACCCTTTACGCCCAGCGGGTTCAGCGGGCTGGGCGTTTCCAGATGCACCGCCTGCACCTGCGGCACGTCCGTCGCCATGGGCAGCAGGTACTCGCCGAAGTTGGTGGTGAGTGGCTGGCCGTTGTCGTCGTACTGCATCCACTCGAGCGTGGCATTGCCGATTCCGTGCGCCACGGCGCCCTGAATCTGGCCGTCCACGATCATGGGATTGATCAGGTTCCCGCAATCGTGGGCCATCACGTAGTTGAGGATGCGGATCTGCCCGATCTCGGCGTCCACCTCGAGTTCTACGACGGCCGTCCCATTACAGAAGGTGCTCTGTGCCGGCGAGAAGTACTGGGTGTCTTCCAGACCCGCCATCATGCCGTCGGGCATGGAGAAGCCTGGCATTCCCTGTGAAACGCGTGCGAGCTCCGCCAGGCTTGTTGCCTTCGACGGGTCGCCAATAAGCGTGACTTGGCCGTTCGCAAGCTCCAGTTGCGCCGCATCGCAGGCCATCAAGAATGCCGCCAAACTTAGGATGCGCGCACGCACAGTCCGCGATGCCAGGTAGACCGAGTTGCCCGCAGTTACGGTGATGCGGCTGGCGAAAGTGCCGATGCCCATGGAGACGGCGCCGGTGTCGGCGGTGACCACGTCGATCTGCTCTAGCGGAAGGTTCAACTGATCCGCGCAGATCTGCGCGAAGGTGGTCTTATGTCCCTGCCCTTGCGGCGATGCGCCCGTCAGCACGGCCACGCGACCATTCTGCTGCACGCGCACGGTCGCGCCCTCGAAAGGCCCGAGGCCCGTTCCTTCGACGTAATTGGCGAGGCCGATGCCGATGAAGCGGCCTTCCTGCCGCGCCTTGCGCTGGCGTTCCGCGAAGCCGGCATAGCCGGCGCGCTCCATTGCCGCCGCCTGAGTGGCCGGATATTCGCCGCTGTCGTAACGCATCGGCTTGCCGTCGCGGTAGATGAAGCCAACCTCGTACGGCATCTGCTCCGGTTGGATGAAATTGCGCCGCCTCAGCTCCGCGCGGTCCAATCCCAGGCGCCGCGCTCCCAAGTCGAGGATGCGCTCCATCGCGAACACGGCCTGCGGCCGGCCAGCGCCGCGCACCGGGCTTGTAGGACCCTTGTTCGTGAACACCACCTTGAGGTCCACTGACATCGCAGGCACCTGGTACGGGCCAGGGGTCGTGGTCACCGAGATCCACGGCATGATGATTCCCCAGGGCAGCCACGCGCCGTTGTCGTGCACCATCTCCAGCCGCACGCCGCGGATGCGCCCGTCGCTCTCGAATCCCATTTCAATGGTCCACCACTGATCGCGCTCCTGTGTGGCTGTCAGGAAGTGTTCGCGCCGGTCTTCTATCCACTTCACCGGGCGCTGCAGCGCGCAGGCGGCGACGCACACCATCGCCTCCTCAGGGTAGAACATGGCCTTGGGCCCGAAGCCACCGCCAACGTCATTCATAACCACGCGGAGCTTTTCAGGATTCCAAGCCAGCAGCTCCACCAGGCTCTTCTTCTCGAGGTGTGGGGCCTGGCCCGACGACCACACTGTCAGTTCGTCCGTGGATGGATGAAGCTCGGCCAGGTATCCTCGAGTCTCCATGGGATGCGCGGACCCGCGGTTCTGCCAAAACGTCTCCTTTACAGAGATGCACGGGCCTTCGAACGCGGCGGCCACGTCGCCGAAGCCCATCGTCACGTGTGCAGCAAGGTTGTCTGGCGCATCCAGATGCGCAGTTGGCGCGCCGGCCTTCAGTGCGTCCAGGGCATTGGCCGCCACGGGCAGCTCTTCGTACGCAACCTCAATGCGCTCGCACGCGTCCTCGGCGATGTAGCGGTTCTCGGCCACGACGAACGCGATGGGGTCGCCCACAGCACAGACCTCGCCTTGTGCGAGCACGCGCTGCGCGCGGAGCTGACGAATCGCGGGGTTGGGCACCAGGATGGGCATGGGCTGCCGTGCCGATTCAGGCAGATCGGCTTCCGTGTGCACAAGGTGCACGCCGGGCAGCGCGCGCGCTCCAGCCGTATCGATACTCACGATCCGAGCGTGCGCGTGTGGGCTGCGCAGCACCGCCATGTGCAGGATGCCCGGGATCTTCAGGTCGTCGACGAAGGCGCCCTTGCCTTGCAGCAGCTGCCTGTCTTCAGTGCGACGCACTGGCCGCCCGATGTAGGCGTGCTTCGCGATCTTTTCTGCGTCTGAGTGGTCCACGTATTTTTCCTTAAGCCGAAGCGGTGGCCTTGGCCTCGCGGTAGCGCTTGGCGGCCAGCAGCGCGGCTTCAACGATGGGCTGGTACCCCGTGCAACGGCACAGGTTGCCGGTGAGCGCATCGCGAATCTCCGCTTCGGTGGGGTCGGGCTTGTCGCGCAGCAGTTCGGTCAGAGTGGCCAGCATGCCCGGCGTGCAGAAGCCGCATTGCAACGCGTGGCACTCGTGGAAGGCCTGCTGCAGGATGGACAGGCTGCCGTCCGGATTGCCCATGCCTTCGACGGTGGTGATGGCGTGCCCATCGGCCTGGACGGCAAGCGTCAGGCAGGACCGCGCGGTACGCCCATCGAAGAGGATGGTGCACGCGCCGCAGACGCCATGCTCGCAGCCGTAATGGGTGCCGGTCAGGCCCGCGTCGTGCCGCAGCAAGTCGCCCAGTGTTCGCCGGCCTTCGGTGCGCAGCTCGCACGGCTTGCCGTTGATCTCGCAACGAATGGTGTGGACGCTCATGCCTTCTCCGCGTGCGACATGCGTTGGAATGCGGTGCGCACCGCTCGCCCGGCGAGCACGCCAGCCAGGTGCTGTCGATAGTCGGAAGACACATGCGCGTCAGCCATAGCCTCAACCGCACGGGCGGCCGCTTCGGACGCGCCAATGATCGCGTCGTCCGCCGGCTGGCCCACGGCCTGCTCTTCGAAGCCGTGCAGCCGCACCGGGCCGGCCGCCAAGCCGCACAGCGCGACGGAGATCGCTGAAATGCGCCGCCGGTCGTCACACGCAGCCAGGGCCGCGACTCCGACGATGGCGTAGTCGCCCTGCCGCCGCGCGAACTCGGTGAAAGCCCAGCCGTGCCCCTTGGGCCACAAGTCGCATTCGATGTGCACAAGAATCTCCTCGGGTTCGATCTGCGGCGTCATGTAGGCAAGCGTCCAGTCGGCGATGGGCACCGATCGCCGCCCCGAGGGTCCTTGCACGTGCAGGCTCGCGCCCTGCGCTGCCAGAAAGCAAGGCTGCTCGGACGCCGGGTCCAGGTGGCACAGGCTGCCACCCAGGGTGCCGCGGTTGCGGATCTGCGGATGGCTTACGAAGGTGTAGGCCTCGGGGATCAGCGGCGCGGCGGCCCTCACTTCGGCTGACTGCTGGATGTCCCGCTGGCGTGTCATTGCACCGATACGCAAAGTGTTGCCGGACACGGCTATGCCCTGCAGCTCGCGGATGTTGTTCAGGTCGATCACGTGGTCGGGCTGCGCGAAGCGGAAGTTGAGCATCGGCATCAGCGTCTGCCCGCCTGCGAGTAGCTTCGAGTTCTCGAGGGTCGAGGCGAGCTGTATGGCCTCATCGACCGTGCGAGGTGCGTGGTATTCGAAATTGCAGGGTTTCACCGGCGCCCCTTCAGTTCGAACGCGGCGAATCGTGGCGGCCGAACAGCCGGCGGAGCCAGGCCTTGAAGGCCGCGAGCATCGCGTTGCCAAGCAGTGCTGTGCCGTCAAGCGATTGCGCGGCCGAGACGCCGGGCGACGCCACATTGGCAGTGGCCGTGCCACGCGCCGGCAGCGCACGCCGCAGGTTTATCGCGAATTGGTCGACGAGCTGGCGCGAAAGCGCTTCGATCATCCCGGCGCCGCGCCCGAACTGCGCGACAGCGCCGGAGAGATCGACCGTCGAGGTCAGGTTGACCTCCGTGCGTGAGTCGCCGCCCGAAAGCTCGACGTCCACCGTCGCATTCGCGCCGCCCCGCCCTTTGGTGTCGGAGCCTTGCGCCTTGATCATCAGATGGCCGCGCTCGGCGTCGGCTTCGGTGATCAGGAAGCGCCCCGCAAAGCTGAACGACATGGGGCCGAGCTTCACGACGAAGTTGGCCTTCCAAGAGCCGTCCTCGTTGCGGTTCAACAGCTGGGCGCCCGGAAAGCAGGGCGCGGCCCGTTCGATGTCTGTCAACAGGCGCCATGCCTCTTCTTTGGGTGCATCGAGAGAGAAGGATGAGCAGATCGTCAATGCCATGCGGCCACCTTGCCCGTTGCGACGCGAGCTTGTCCTTGCAGATCGAACATCTTGGCCGCCAGCCTTGCTGCGCCATTTTGTTCTCGTTGAATGGAATAAGTTATCACTGGACAAACTTTAGATGCGCCGTCGCGCTGTCGCATCAGTGTTTACCCCTGCCCAGCCTTTGCTGTTGGGTTGAGACGCGGACAAAAGGCGGGGTGCTGCGGCCGCGCACGGACCAACAGCGAAGCAGTTGGCCTTGCGGCGGGCGCACTGCACGGCGAAGTACGGTCGACGGTGCATACAGCCTCCGCCTGGTTCGATCGGTGCGCAGACGGCAGGCCGCATCGAACAGGCCGGGCGGCGCTGGCTGGCGCTTGAGCAGATGGCATATGACGCCGCTGGCGCGCGGAGGCTCCGTGCGTCCCAGGCTTCCTGGCTTCATTCGACCTCGCCCGTTGGACTCGGCAGCACGCATGCGCAGTGATCGACAGATCCTCGATCCTGATGTCATCGCGCGGCCGCTGCCGCGTGAGACAAGGGAGGCGCTGCTCCCATCGCAACGCGTCTATCGCGTCGTGGTCCAGGCGAGCCTGCTGCTGCCCAGGGCGCCGTGCCGGCGCCATTCACTCCGCACGTTGAGGGCAGTGTTGCCGATACCAGCGGATGCCAGGAAGCGTATGGACCTATGCGGGGCCGTGCATGCAATAGGCGTACGGACACATTCGTTTCACGCAATGGCGCAGTCACGCCTGTCTTCGGGATTTCTGCACCGGCCTGGCTACGGCGCTGAACTCCATGGCCATGCCGGAGACCCAGCGGCTGAACGCCTGGACCACAGGGGAGTCGCGTTTGTGCTCGGGATAAACGAAGCAGTAGCGCTTTTCGTGTTTCAGGCTCACGTCCATGGGAATCGCCAGCACCCCGCGTTCGATGTCCTCCTGCACATAGAACCGCGGCACCAGTCCCACGCCGAGGCCTGCGCGCGCCGCATCGATGACCATGGCGTAGAGCTCGAAACGCATGGCCGGCGCCGACACGGTGGCGGAACAACCCGCGGCTTGGAACCAGCGTTGCCAGGCTTCAGGCCGGGTGCGCTTGTGCAGCAGCGGGAGGGCCAGCAGCCTGGGGGCGGTTCTGAACTTGGCCAGTTCGAAGTGCTGCGGGCTCAGCACCGGCACCACTTCTTCCTCGAACAGCTGCACCTTCTCCGCACTATCCCACACCGGGTCGTCGAAATGCAGTGCGGCATCGAAGTTGGTACCGTGAAAGCTAAAGGGGTCTGCCTTTTCGGACAGATTGACCGTAATGTCCGGATGCTTCGCCAGGAAGTCGTTGAGCCTCGGCAGCAGCCAGCGGCTGGCGAACGTGGGGATGACGGCCAGCTCCAGCACGCCGCCGGCCCCTTTGGATTCGATCAGCGACTTGGTGTGCATCTCGATCTCGTCCAGGCTGCCGCGGATATTGCGGCTGTACAGGCGGCCCGCATCGGTGAGGATGACCTGCTTCTTCACGCGGCTGAACAGCTTCACGCCAAGATACTGCTCGAGCACCGCGATCTGCCGGCTCACCGCGCTCTCCGTCAGAAATACCTCCGCCGCGGCGCGCGCAAAACTCTCGTGGCGCGCGGCCGCTTCGAAAAGACATAGGGCAACGGTGCTGGGGATCTTGCGTTTCATGGACGACGGGTTGGTGCGGTCGGACCTGCATTCTTGACCAACCCGAGCCGGCGGCAACGATTCACTAACCAGCCTATTCGTCCACCGTGATGTTCGCCGCCTTGACCACCGCGCCCCAGCGCGTGTTCTCCGCATGCACGAAGGCGCCAAACGCGGCGGGCTCGATGTTGGACGGGGTGTAGCCGATCTCTGCCAAGCGGGCACGGAACGCCGGGTCCTTCACCACCTTGTCGACCTGGGCCTGCAGCGCGTCGATGACGGGCTGTGGCGTATTCGGCGGCGCGAGCACACCGAACCAGGTGTCGGCATCAACCTTGTAGCCCAGCTCGGCGAGTGTGGGCACATCGCTCAAACCCGCAAACCGCTCCGGCGAACCCGAGGCCAGCAGCTTGATCTTGGAGCGGCTACCCATGGCCAACGGGGTCGGCACGAAGCCGTATTCAACGTCGCCCGCCATCACCGCGGCCATCACCGGCGCGGCCCCCGCGTACGGTACTGGCAGGGCCTTCGTGCCCTCGACCTTGGTGCGCAGCAGCTCCATGCCCATCTGCGCCATGCTGCCCGGCCCCCAGTGCGCGTAGCTGATCTCGCGCGACTTGGCCTGGGTGATGAACTCCGCCACGTTCTTGACCTCGTTGGACGATCTCGATGCCAGCACAAAACCCATCTTGCCGACCAGCGCCACCGGCTTGAACCCGTTCGGATCGAACTTGATGACCTTCTTGTAGATGTGGGGAGAGACCGAGATGAAGTCCGCCGCGGCGAACAGCAGCGTGGTGCCATTCGGTGGCGCCGCAAACACGTAGTTGGCGCCCAGAATGCCATTCACCCCGGGCCGGTTCTCCACGATCAGGGGTTGGCCCAGCGAACTGCCGATCTGGTTGGCCACCATGCGGGCCAACACGTCGGTGCCGCCACCCGGTGCATAAGGCACGACGAGGTGCACCGTGCCCGGCGGGGTCCAGGTCGGCTGGGCGGCGAAGCTGCCCGAAGCGAGCGCCATGCCGACCGCCACGGCCAGCGTGCGCCGGAGCCAGCGGTGGGCCACTAGCGGCCCGGTCTGACGGGAGGAAATGAATGTGGTGTCAGAAATCATGTTGGTCTCCTTCAAATTCGAACGGAACAGCAGGCGGTAACGCGCCGGTCTGCGCGAAGCCTTAAAAAAATCGGCAGCAGTAAAGCAACGCACCGCGCCGAAGATCAGGGCGGCATGGCCCGAAGCGCGGCGTGTTCACCAGCGATCTTTCCGAAAACGGCCCCCCGCAGTACCGAAGTAGCGCCGGTGTAGACCTGGTAATACAACCCCGCCGCCTCGCCCGCTGCGTACAGGCCACGAATCGGACGGCCGTCGTTGTCGATCACCTGGGCGAGCCGGTTGGTCTTCACCCCGCCGTAGGTGAAGCAGACGCCCGACATCACCGGATAGGCGCAGAACGGCCCTTGTTCAATGGGTCGCGCCCAATTCGATTTGCGGGGCTCGATACCGGTGGTGCCGAGGCCGTCGACCTTCAGAGGAGAAAACTCGCCTTGGCCACAGGCCGCGTTGAAGGCATCGACGGTTCCCTGCAGGCCCGATTCGGAAATGCCGCAGGCCACCGCTAGCTCGCGCAGCGTGCCAGCCTGAAGCGGTGGCTGGTCGGTGCGGATGCCCTTCTTCCAGTTCGGCACATCGTGGATGCGCTGGTCGTAGACCATATAGGCGATGCCATCGGGCTGGTTCTTGATCGCACGCGAGATGTGGTCGTAGTGAACGTCGATCGGGCCCGGCGCCTCGTCGACGAAACGCCGCCCCTCGCGATTAACCAGGATCCCGTACGAAAAACTCATGACCAGGGGCTCGACCTGCGCCGAACGCGGGTCCATCGGCTCGGCGTGGTACGAGCCGAAATCACCGGCCGGAGCCGCACCGGCATCGAGCGCCATGCGAATGCCTTCACCCTTGTTGTAGTAGCCGCCGCGGGCCACAGGGCGCAGGTACCGCGCCTCCGGGCCGATGTAGCGGGTGAGCATTTCCGGGTTGCCTTCGAAGCCGCCGGTGGCCAGCACCACCGACAATGCCTGGATGCGGCGCAAGCGCCCGTCCGAGCCATAGGTGTCCACCACGACCTGGCCCTGGCCATCGTCGCGCAGAAGCGCCTGGGCCGTGGTCTCGTACCGGATCTCGACGCCAGTGCGCACGGCTTCGTCGCGCAGCGCCTCGATCAGCGCCAGGCCCCCGCCGACGGGCATCAGCCGCGGTGCCGCCGCCGTGACGAAATAGGTCGGCAGCGCCGCGAAACGCACGCCGAAGGTCTTGAGCCACTGCACGGTCGGGCCGGCGCCGGCGGCCAGCGTGGAAATCAGCTCCGGGTCCGGCATGCCGTGCGCCTTGACGTAGGGCGGCCAGTCTTCGTAGGCCGAAGCAGCATGCTGGATGATGTTCGGGTCGAGGTGGTGGCCGGCATTGGCCACCAGCAGTTCCTCGAAATCGTCGCTGACGGAATCTTCGTCCTTCATCCGGAAATAGGACTCGGTCCAACGCGTGTTGCCGCCGAATTCGTCGGGTGTCGCTCGCTCCAGCACGATCACCGATGCACCGGCAGCCCCCGCGGCCACCGCCGCGCTCAAGCCAGAGACGCCGCACCCGATGACGAGCACGTCGCAATGTTCCGGGACTTGATTGTTTTCGCTCATGTCTCCGTCTCCGCCGCGTCGGTTCAGTATTTCCGGACGAATGGATCTGGCATGTCGAGGTCGGTGGAAATCCAGACACTTTTGACTTCGAGGAACTCCTTCACAGCCTCCACGCCGCCCTCACGCCCCAACCCGCTGTCCTTGAAGCCGCCGAAAGGCGTGGTGAAACTAGTCGAGCGGTAATTGTTGATCCACACCGTGCCGGCCTTGAGCCGCTCGGACATGAACATCGCGCGGTGCAGACTCTGGGTCCAAACACCGGCGGCCAGGCCGAAGCGGATGTCGTTGCCGATCTGCACCGCCTCTTGCTCGTCCTTGAACTTCAGCACCGACAACACCGGGCCGAAAACCTCTTCCTGCGCGATCCGCATGTGATTGTTCACGCCGGTGAAAATGGTGGGCTCGACGAACTGGCCCGCGCCGAACTCCGGCCCGCTGCGCACGTTCCCGCCCAGCACACACTTCGCGCCTTCGGCCTTGGCGATGTCGATGTAGCTCACCACCTTGTCGAACTGCGGCCGGGTGGCCACCGGCCCCACTTGCACGTCGGCACGCGAGGGATCACCGAGCTTCGCCTTGGAGGCAATCGCCACCAGACGTTCGACGAACTCGTCGTGAATGTTTTCCTGCAGCAGCAGCCGCGAACCGGCCATGCAGGTCTGCCCGCCGGCAGAGAAGATGCCCGTGATGACGCCGTTGGCGGCGCGGGTCAGGTCCGCGTCGTCGAACACGATGTTCGGCGATTTGCCACCGAGCTCCAGGGTCACGCGCTTGAAATGCTTGGCCGCCGCCACACTGACGCGGCGCCCACCTTCGTCACCGCCGGTGAACGCTATGCAGGCCACTCCGGGATGTTCCACCAGCGGTTCGCCCACGTCCTTGCCGAAACCGGTCACTACGTTGAACACACCGGGCGGGAATCCGGCCTCGGCAAACAGGCTGGCGAGTTCCAGCAGCGAAACCGAGGTGTGTTCGGATGGCTTGGCGATGATCACGTTGCCCGCCGCCAGCGCCGGGGCAACCTTCCAGGCTGTGAGCAGCAGCGACGAGTTCCACGGCGTGATGGTGCCAACCACACCAACAGGCTCGTAGCGGGTGTAGTTGAACACCTTGGGCTTGTCCATCGGAATCACCGCGCCCTGGATCTTGTCGGCCAGGCCGCCGTAGTAGTAGAAGTACTTGGCCATGTACGACACCTGGCCACGCACCTCGGTTCGCAGCTTGCCGTTGTCGCGCGCTTCAGCTTCGGTCAAGCGGTCGAGATTGGCTTCGATGAGCTCGCCGAGTTTGTGCAACAACATGCCGCGCTGCGTGGCCGACATACTGCCCCAAGGCCCGACCATGGCCGCAGCGCCGGCCTGTACGGCACGATCGATGTCCTTGGCATTGCCCCGGGGAATCCGCGCCCAGGGCTCCCCCGAAAACGGGTCGAGGGAATCGAACCACTCCTCCGCGTCAGGGTTCTGCCACTGGTTGTCGATAAAGAGTTTGTACTGCTGCATGTGCGCTCCGTTATCTTTGAAAGGCTGAAAGAGGGAGCCGGGCGTCTTGCGAACGGTGCGCGATGCGCGCTCCTCAGCGTCCCGGTTGCAGGCAGTTTCCCAGCTAGGGCAGAGCGCGACAAACGATTAGTCGTGTCCTCATGATGAGGTTTCTTCATCGATGAAGACGGGGCGGGTGGCTACTGGAAGGACCGCTGATGTACGAGGACATGTCCGGCCACTTCGTCTTTTCCCTTGAACTCAGTGACAAACCGACTGGTGCGGGCACCCAGCTCGGGCTTGGCGGTCTGCGTCACTTCCTTGACAACCGTTCTCGGAGCAAACCCTTCAACCAACGGCAGAACTCTCTTGCCGCCTGTGTGTGTGCGCTATGGGAATTCACGTAGGCCACATAACTCGCGCCCGAACTCACGGCTCCTTGATCGGCGAGTTGAAGGTTGCCAGCGCTCAGTTGGTCTAGAACCAACAATTTCGGTGTCACAAGAAACCCTGTTCCGCCGACCGCAGCGGAGACGGCAAGGAAGAGGTGGTCGTAAGTCGCAACGACATGGAGCTGGTCGGAAGGAATGCCCGCCGCAATGGCCCAGACGGCAAGCATCTCCGGCCGTGACCTGGCGGCGACCATCGGCCAGGCACTTTTGGCTCGGCTGTGATGCGCCGCGACCAGCGACGGTGATCCCACGCAGACCAATTCCTCTTGAGCCAGCTCCCAGCTCTCGGTGCCGGCCAGGCTCAGGTCGCGAGTGATCAGCACATCGAAGTCGTCCGAGGGCTGCGGTGGTGCAAGACTGGTGATCAGGTCGATCTGCACGCCGTGCCGCGCAGAGTAGGCGCCCAGCGAAGGAACGACGACGGTCATGGCAAAACTCGGCATCGACGTTCTCACCTTGAGCCGGTCGTGCTGGCTTGCCTTCTGCACCAGCAACTGCATGGTGATCTCAATGGTGGACATCGCGTCTTTGAGCGCTTCGTAGAGCTGCATGCCTGCGGGCGTGAAGTCCGAAGTGGCGCCACGGCGTATGAACAGGCGTGTGCCGGCGAAGGCTTCGAGCGTCGCCACATGGCGGCTCACGGCACCCTGCGTCACGCCGAGTGCCGCGCCCGCTCGGGTAAAGCTTCCCTGGCGCCCCACAGCGACGAATGCACGCACCGCCAGAAGCGGAATGTCGCCAGGTCCAGTATGAGTTTTACTCACCATCACATCACCTATCAGAATACTGTCACGCAACGAAGCTTGCGCCTAAATTGAGCGTGCATAAGATGATTTCCGTCACAAACCCGCTGTTTGGAAGTCAAAAATATGATGCGCAAGTCCTTGAAGCTATCAGCATTCCTCATTTTTGGAGTGCTTTGGTTCTTCGCTGCCGCTGCAGGCAACGTCGTCCTTTACTCCTCGAACAATGTGGAGACCGTCAATGCGGTGGTCGATCAGTTCACGAAGCGCCATCCCGACATCAAGGTGTCGGTGGTCCGTGCCGGCACAGGCGCGCTGATGCAGCGCATCAAGGCAGAGGCGGCCAATCCCTGGGCGACATTTTCTGGTCGGGCGGCTTGTCGACGATCAGCGAGTTCCGGGAGCAGCTCGCGCCCTACGCGTCGCCGCAGGCAAGCGCGGTGCCAGCTGCCTATCGCGGGCCTGACGGGCTGTGGCTTGGGACGAATACGCACGTCACCGTGCTGATGGCCAACCTGCGCCAGGTCCCGAACGGCCAGCCGCCCAGCGGTTGGGCGGATCTCGCCGATCCCAAGTGGAAAGGCAAGATCGTCATTCCCGACCCGGAGCGCAGCAGCGCTTCGTACGTCGCGCTCTACGGTCTCCAGCAAGTGCTGGGCGATGCCGCACTGGAGAAGATCGCGCGCAACGCGGTGATCGTGGGCACCACCTCGGCGGCCTACGAGGGCGTTGCCAAAGGTGAGTTCGCCGTTGCGGTGACCATGGAATATGCGGCCTACGAGTACGTGGCCGGCGGCCTGAAGGAAGTCCGGTTGGTCTATCCCGCCGAAGGCACCTTTCTGTCGCCCGAAGGGATGGCGCTCATCAAGGGCGGCAAGAACCCGGAGGACGCTCGCACGCTCTACGAATTCCTCGCATCGCGCCCGGCGCAGACCGAGATCTTCAAGACCGCCTATCGGCGTCCGCTGCGTGCGGATGTCGACGTGAGCAAGCTCTCGGACCTGCCGGCCCTGCCGACGATCAAGGTCGTCGCGCTGGATGACGCACGCATGAGCGCCGATCGCGCAGCGTTCATTGCACGTTGGCGGCAGCTCGTCGGCGCTCGCTGATCCGCCGGCCACCGCGCAGGAACCACACCATGCAAGTCTCATTCGATGCCATCGCGCAGAGCTATGGCGGACAGACGCTGTTCGAGCGCCTGGACCTGACCATACCCAGCGGCAAGTTCTTCACGCTTCTCGGGCCTTCGGGCTGTGGCAAGACGACGCTTCTGCGCATGCTGGGCGGCTTCGTGCGGCCCGACGAGGGACGCATCTTCTTCGGAGAGGAAGACGTCACGGACATCCCGGTGCACCGACGCGGCGTTGGCATGGTGTTTCAGGACTACGCGCTGTTCCCCGATCGCTCGGTACTCGCCAATGTCGGCTACGGCCTGGCCGCGCGCGGCGTCATGCGGGCGGAAGTCAGGCAGCGGGCCCTGGCCATGCTGGCACGGGTCGGACTGGAGAAGTTCGCAGAGCGCTCACCAGCGGCGCTTTCCGGCGGGCAAAGACAGCGCGTGGCCATGGCCCGGGCGCTGGTGATCGAGCCGCGATTGCTGCTGCTGGACGAGCCACTTTCGGCGCTCGACGTCAAGCTGCGCGTCGAGTTGCGCTCCATGATTCGCGAGCTTCAGACCGAAGCCGGCATCACCACGGTGTTCGTGACGCACGACCAGGAAGAAGCACTGGCGATGTCGGACCTGATCGCGGTCATGGACCGTGGCCGCATCGTTCAGCTCGGCGCGCCGAGGGACGTCTACGCAAGACCGCTCACGGCCTTCGCGGCCGACTTCGTCGGCGGTGCGAATCTCATCGCGATCGACGAAGAGCTTCCTCGTGCGCCAGATGGCACACGACGCCTGGGAACGCCAGCCGGCGTGATGCTGACGCGAAGCCAGGTCCCCGTGCAGCCCGGCTCGCAGCTCGCCGTACGCAGCGAAGATCTGTCCTTCGGGGCGAACGGCGCCATGGCCGAAGGGGAGCTCGCCGGGGTGGTCGCGCATGTGGAATTCCGCGGCGGCTCGGTTGGCTACATCGTGAAGACCAGCGCCGGGAAGCTGCGGGTGGACATGCGCAGCAGCCTTGCAACGGCCTCGCTTGCACGGGGCGACGCCGTCTCCCTGCGCCTGCCCCGTGATGCGCACATCGTGCAGGCCTCATGATGATGGGCGCACTTCGACGCGACCCTGCATGGCTCACGCTGGCGTTGCTGGCACTGGGTCTCCTGGGCATCTTCCTCCTTTGGCCCCTGGTGGGCATGCTGGGCAAGTCGCTGCTCGAGTCCGACGGAAGCTTCGGCTTGGGCGGCTACCTGCGCTTCTTCTCGGAGGCTTCCTACCGGGATGTTTTCTTCAACACCATCATCCTCGGCGTCGCGGTCACCATCGCGTCGATGGCGGTCGGTGGCAGCCTGGCGCTGGTCGTGGCGCGATGCAAGTTCCCGTTCGTCGGCCTGGTCACTGCGCTGCCCTTGATCACGCTGGTCGTTCCCGATGTGGTGGTGGCCGCCGCCTGGGTACTCATCCTGGGCAAGCAAGGCTGGGTGAACGCGCTGCTCGCACCTTTGGGTGTCGAACTGCCCTCGCTGTATTCATGGTGGGGCCTGGTCTATGTGATGACGCTCAACAACTACGTCTTCGCCTTCGTGGCGGTGCTGGTGGGTTTGAAGTCGATGGACCGCAACCTCGAGGAAGCCGCGTTGAGCTTGGGCCGTCCGGCGGGTCGCGTGCTGGTGGGTGTGACGCTGCCGCTGCTCATGCCGTCCATCTTCGCTGGCGCACTGGTGGTCTTCACCCATGTCATCGGAAGCTTCGGCGTGCCGGCCATCCTGGGCGCACGCACGCCGGTGCTTGCGGTCAAGGCGTACAACGAATTCGTCAGCGAGATGGGCGGCAATCCGCAGATGCAAACCACCATGGCCTCTGTGCTGGTGTTCCTGGGCGCTGGCCTGCTGCTGATACAGAAGTTCGTCGTCGAGCGCCGCCAGTTCCAAATGGAGTCCGGGCGCAGCCCCTTTGCGATTAACGTCCATGGATGGCGAGCGATCCTGGCGAGCGCCGCCGTGCTCGGCGTGGTGGCGTTGTCGCTTCTGCCGGCCGCGGTGGTCGTTGTCACTGCGTTCACGCCTTCGGTCGGACCGGTGCTGCGGTACGGAGGCTTCACGCTGGCGCACCTGCAGCACGCCCTCGTCCGGGCCCCGGAGCCCTTGTACAACTCGCTGTTCCTGGCGTCGGTCGCCACGGTCTGCGGCGTACTCTTCTCGGTCGCTTCGGCCTACCTGATCGTCAAGCGGAAATCGGCACTCACGCACGTGCTGGATGTCCTGGTCATGTTGCCGCTGACGATCGCCGGCACGGTCCTGGGCATCGCGTTGATCAACGCGTTCAACAGCGGCTGGCTGGTACTCACCGGCAGCTGGCTGGTGATGGCGCTGGCGTACTTTCTGCGCCGCATGCCCACCAGCGTGCGCGCCGCCATGGGACCGCTCCACAACCTGAGGGACTCGATCGAGGAAGCGTCGATGAGCCTCGGCGTGAGCCCGTTGCGCAGCTTCTTCCGCGTCGTGTTGCCGGTGATCGGCCCGTCGGTCGTTGCCGCCGCCGTGCTGATGTGGGTGACCACCCTGTCGGAGCTCTCGGCCACGGTGGTCCTGTATTTCGGCGGCATGAACACCATGCCCATCGAGATCTTCCAGCAGATCGACAGCGGGCGCATGGCCCCTGGCCTGCGCCTACAGCCTGGTGCTGCTGGCAACGATTTTCATCCCCCTGGCGCTGGCGCGCTGGATCTTCAGGCTCAAGGTTGGAACCATCGAATGACAACGACGACAGACAGCACCGCCCCTCTTTTCCTGGCCGAACGCGTGCTGGGTGCCAAGCCCTCGGCGACCAAGGAAATGACACGCCTGGCCAACCAGCTCAAACGCGAGGGTCGCAGCATCATCACGCTGAGCCAGGGCGAGCCCGACTTCCCGACACCCGCGCACGTGCGCGAGGCCGGCAAAGCGGCCATCGACCGCAACGAGTCGCGCTATACCGACGTCGCGGGCACCTTCGCGCTGCGCGAGGCCGTGGTCAGGAAGTTCGAGCGCGACAACGGCCTTCACTTCACGCCGGAACAGATCCAGGTGGGGTGTGGTGCCAAGCAGTTGCTCTACAACGCACTGCAGGCCACGGTCAACGCCGGTGACGAAGTTGTGGTGCCGACCCCCGCGTGGGTCTCCTACCCCGAGATGGTGCTGCTCGCGGGCGGCAAGCCGATCATCGTGCGCTGCGGTGCGTCCACGGCGTTCAAGCTCACGCCCGCGCAGCTGGAGGCGTCCATCACGCCGCGCACCAAGTGGCTGATGCTCAACTCGCCCTCGAACCCCAGCGGAGCGGTCTACTCGCATGCCGAGCTGGCCGCCTTGGCGGAAGTGTTGCGCCGGCATCCGCAGGTCTGGATCATGGCCGACGACATCTACGAAAAGATCCGGTACGACGACGCCGCCTTCGCCACCCCCGCTGCGGTCGCGCCTGACCTGGCCTCGCGCACGCTGACCATCAACGGCGTGTCCAAGTCGTACGCGATGACCGGCTGGCGGGTCGGCTTCGGGGCGGGGCCGCTCGAGCTCATCAAGGCGATGAACCTGGTGCAGTCGCAATCCACCTCGCATACCAGTTCCATCAGCCAGGCGGCCTCGATCGCCGCGATCGACGGCCCGATGGATTTCCTGCCGCAGTTCGTCGAGGCCTTCCGTCGGCGCCGGGACATGGTGGTCGCAAAGCTCAACACGATCGAAGGCGTCACCTGTGACGTCCCGCCAGGCGCGTTCTACGCGTTCCCCGGTTGCCAGGGCCTCCTCGGGCGTCGCGACGCCGCCAACAACCTGATCACCACGGACGGCGAGCTGGCCCTCTACTTCCTGCGAGAGGCCGGCGTCGCCATCGTGCCGGGCTCCGCATTCGAGTTGCCGGGCCACTTCCGCGTGTCGTATGCCGCCTCGGACGAAGACCTCGCCGAGGCCATGGGCCGGATCGCAGCGGCGTGCGCGCAGCTGCGCTGAAAGTCACGTCGGTTCGCCAAGCCATCAACAAACGAAATCATCATGACCAAGAACAAGACACTTCGAAATGCGCTCGAGAGCGGTAAGCTGTTCACAGCGATGGCCGCCCACAATCCCCTGGCTGCGAAGCTGGCGGAAGAAGCCGGCTTCGGCGGCATCTGGGGCAGCGGCTTCGAGCTTTCGGCCAGCTATGCGGTGCCGGATGCCAACATCCTCTCGATGGGCACGCACCTCGAGATGATGCGTGCAATCGCCAGCGTGGTCTCGATCCCGCTCATCGCGGACATCGACACCGGTTTCGGCAATGCCGTGAACGTCCACTACGTCGTTCCTCAATACGAGGCGGCGGGTGCGTCGGCCATCGTCATGGAGGACAAGACGTTTCCCAAGGACACCAGCCTGCGCACGGATGGCCGCCAGGAACTGGTCCGCACGGAAGAGTTCCAGGGAAAGATCGCCGCAGCCTGCGCTGCCCGCAGGGACAGCGATTTTGTAGTGGTCGCAAGGGTGGAGGCGTTGATCGCGGGACTCGGCCAGGCCGAGGCAATCCGGCGCGGCCTCGCCTACGCAGAGGCCGGAGCCGACGCCATCCTCATCCACTCCAAGCAGAAGACGCCGGACGAGATCCTGGATTTCGTCACCGCCTGGCCTGCAAAGGTGCCACTGGTCCTTGTCCCGACGGCCTACCCCCAATTGTCCGAGGCCGACATCGAGCGCCTTCGAAAAGTCGGCATCGTGATCTACGGCAATCACGCGATCCGCGCTGCAGTCGGCGCGATGCGCAAGGTGTTCCGTCAGATCCGAGCAGAGGGCGGAATTCGGGCCGTTGACCCGCTCCTTCCATCAGTGAAAGACATCATCGAACTGCAGGGCGATGCATCCATGCGGGCAGTCGAGTCGAACTTTCTAAGGTAAGTCGATAAGCCTCGGCTTGCACAACGTGGCCGGCACCGCCGCGGCTGGTATCGCGATAAAAACCTGGAGGAATACACCGCGTAAAGAGCGGCGGGAGCGCTCAGTTCTCGTCCATTTTCCTAGATCAGGTCGATCGGAATCTTCAGATAGGAGGTGCCGTTGTCTTCTGCCGGTGGCATGCGGCCGGCGCGCATGTTGACCTGGATCGACGGCAGCATCAGTGTGGGCAGCGCCAAGGTCGCGTCGCGCGCCGTGCGAAGGGCGACGAAGTCATCTTCCGACATGCCGTCGTGCACATGGATGTTCGCGGCGCGCTGCGCCTCAACGGTGGCAAAGCAGTGGGCCTCGCGGCCGGGCGCAGGGTAGTCATGGCACAGATAGAGCCGCGTGGCTGCAGGCAGCGACATCAGACGGCGGATCGAGCGGTACAGCATGCGCGCATCGCCCCCAGGAAAGTCGCAGCGCGCGGTGCCGATGTCGGGCATGAAGATCGTGTCGCCGACAAACACAGCGTCGGGCTCGCCGTACCGGCCCAACATTTGGTACGCGACGTCGGCTGGCGTGTGGCCTGGCACATGCAGCGCCCTCGCCTGCAACTGGCCGATGGCAAAAGTCTCCGAGTCGCCGAACAGGTGATTGAACTGCGACCCGTCGATCGCCATGTCGTGCGCGTTGAAGATGCCGCGAAAGTCGCGCTGTACCCGTGTGATGCCGGAGCCCACCGCCAGCGTACCGCCGAAGCGCTGCTGCAGCCAAGACGCACCCGAAAGATGGTCTGCATGTGCATGCGTCTCGAGCAGCCACTGCACTTGCAGGCCGTTCGCCTCGAGGTACGAAGCCATGGCTTCGAGCGAAGCGGCAGCGGTACGGCCCGAGGCCTGGTCGAAACCCAGCACCGGGTCGATCACGGCGCAGGTGCCAGCGCAATCGTCGACCACATAGGAGAACGTGGATGACGAGGCATCGAAAAAAGGACGAACGTGCCGGTGCATGGGATCTCCAGTCGGAAGGGTCCGCGCCCTGACTCGCTCGGCGCGCTCGACCACGGTCATTTTATATAATGAAGTATCTTTCGCTCAATGAAATGAAGGTCGAAGTGATGCATGCGACGCCGCTGTTGCCCGAGGCGATCCTGGTCGGTCATCTGTTCGACCAGGCGGCACAGCCCCAGACGGATGCCACACGCGCCCGCCTGGCGCAAGCGCTGCTGGACTGGACCACGGCGGGGCTGGCCGCGTTGAACATGCCGGCGGCGAAGACGATGCGTTGTCTGGCGCGCGAGATCGCGCCCGGCGATGGCCCCTCGCGCGTTTTCGGCGGCGGCACCGCCAGCCCGGTGGCGGCTGGTTTGGCCAATGCAGCCATTGCCCATATGCGCGAGATCGACGATGCTCACCGCGCCGCGATGCTGCACCCTGGCGTGGTCGCGATCACGCCGGTGCTGGCGCTCGCACCCGTGCTCGGGTTGACGCATGCGCAGGCGGCTCGCGCCATCGTGGCCGGCTATGAAGTGGCATTGCGGCTCGGCGAGGCGCTCGGCGCGCGCCACGCCGCGATCTTCCATGCAACGGCGACAGCCGGTGCCGTGGGCGCAGCGGCATCGGCCGGCATGGCGCTCGGCCTCGACGCGCCACGCATGCACCATGCACTCGGCATCGCCGCCACGCAGGCAGCGGGGCTCTGGCAACTGGTGGACGACGACGCCCACGAATCGAAATCATTGCACCCCGCGTTCGCGGTGCGCAACGGCATGTCGGCCGCTTACGCGGCACGCGCGGGCCTGCCGGGCGCAAAGGCCTTCTTCACCGGCCGACGCGGCTTGTACGCGGCACTGGGAGGCGACGGCCCGCTGGAGGCGGTCGGCGGCAGCCTCGATGCGGCCGAGCGATTGCATACCACCACCATCAAGGCCTGGCCCGCGTGCGCGATGTTGTTCACGCCCCTCGACGCGCTGCGCGGGCTGATCGTGCAGCACGGCATCGCCGCAGCCGACGTACAAGCGCTGCACATCGAGATCTTCCCGCATGCGCTAAAGGTGGCCGGCATCGCCTGGCCGACCAAGCCGTCGGAGGCCAGCTTCTGCCTGCGCTATGTGCTGGCGGTGTTGTTGGAGCAGTCCTCGCTGGGCATTGCCGACGTCGACGCGCCGCGCTTCGACTCGCCTGCACTGCGCGCCTTGGCAGAGCGCATGACGGTGGTGCCGTCGGACGAGTTTCAGATGGGCTTCCCGCAACGGCGTCCGGCCCGTGTCACCGCGACCCTGCGCGACGGCCGCACGCTCAGCGCCTACCGTGAGCTGCGCCGCGGCGATCCGGAGGACCCCTACAACGACGCCGAACTGCAACAACGCATGCGTGACTTCGTGCCAGCAATGGACGACGCGTCGGCCGCGGCCGTTGCGGCCTGGTGCGCAGGTTTCACGGATCCTGCACGCGACCCGCTGCCCTGCGACCCGCCCCCTGCCCTGTTCGAGGTGGGCTGAGCACAGTTCACCCGAACTCGGCCCGCGTCTTCGCTTGGGCTGCGCTTGCGCTCATGGTCGCTGTCACCGCCGACGTCTGGTGCCTAGCGCACCCAGCCGAGCGGCGGTTGGCTGCTGAAGCCCTGCGCATGCAAGGCCTTGCGCACCACCAGTGCCGCGCGACGCTGGGCAGCGGCGCTCTGCCGCGAGGCGATGCCGATCACCACCATCGCACCCAAAAAGCAGCCGTCGCTGTCGAACGCCGGGAGCGCCACGGACGCGATCTGAGGCAAGCGCTCCTCGCGAGTGATCGCGAAGCCGTCGCGCGCGATAGCCTCCGACAGGGGCGTGTCGCGGCCGGAAAAATGGCGCAACACATGCGATGACGAGCCGCCCGCCGCGAGCGGAATGCGCGTACCGACCTCGACGTGATGGCGCACCTCGTTGCTGCTGTTCTCGCGGTAGAGACAAACACGCTCTTCGCCGTCGAGCACGTAGAACGCGACCGTCTCCCCGGTCTCCCGCATGACCGCCTGTAGCACGGGCTGCAAACGCGCGCCCATGTCGAACGTCTTGCGATAGAGCATCCCCATGTAGAGCAAGGCCGGTCCCGGCGCGTAGTCCCCGTTGTCGAAACGATGGACCATGCGGGTGCCGACCAGCACGCCGAGCAGGCGCAGCGCGGTGGCCTTGTCGAGGCCGGTGAGGTGGGCGATCTCCCGCAACTGCAGACGCAGCCGGTCTTCGCCGAAGCAGTTGAGGATGGTGATCCCGCGTTCGAGGACGCCGGCAGGCGGCGTCGGCGCGGGATCGGACGCAGAGACACGGGAGGGAGCGGGCGACGTTCTCTTCATGGCCTTGGTGCGCTCGCGCTGCAGGGCTTGCACTGTTGACACTCGCAAGCACGAACGACTATAGTTTTATTCATCAAAATATATTTCATTCATCAAAACGATGCAAGTGCATCGTCTGCGCACACGGATGGCGAGCACCTCACAGGTCGCACCCGCCACGGGGCGCTATAGATCCGCAGAATTCATGAACGCTGAGAGACCCGACCTCGCCTTGACCGAGGCGCTGCGCCACATTGTCGGCGCCGCGCATGTGCTTACCGCACCGGGAGACAAAGCACGCTACGAGGCCGAATGGCGCGGCACCTATCCAGGCACCGCACGCGCGGTCGTGCGCCCGGCAACGACCGAGGAGGTTTCACGCGTGGTCGCGGCCTGCGCCGCCGCAGACGTTTCCGTGGTGCCGCAAGGCGGCAACACCGGCTTGGTCGGCGGATCGACGCCCGACGATTCGGGCACGGAGGTACTGCTGAGCCTGGACCGCATGCGCGCGGTGCGCCACGCTGATCCCCTGGACAACACCCTCACGGTCGAGGCCGGTTGCACGGTACGCGCTGCCCAGGAGGCCGCCGAAGCTGCGGGCCGGCTGTTCCCGCTTTCCCTGGCGTCCGAGGGCAGCGCCACCGTGGGCGGCGTGGTCTCCACCAATGCCGGTGGCGAACAGGTGCTGCGCTACGGCAATACCCGCGACCTGGTGCTCGGCCTCGAAGTGGTGCTGGCCGACGGCCGCGTGCTGAACCTGCTGGGCGCACTGCGCAAGGACAACACCGGCTACGACCTGAAGCAGCTGTTCATCGGCGGCGAGGGCACGCTGGGCATCGTCACCGCCGTCACCTTCAAGCTGTTCGCGAGGCCGCGGACCGTGATCACCGCTTGGGCGACGGTGCCGGACCCGCAGGCCGCGGTCGAACTGCTGTCGCGCCTGACCGACGCCGTGGGCGAGCGTGTCACCGCGTTCGAATTGATCGGCGACGGCCCCTTGGAACTGGTGCTGAAGCACCGCACCGCGGACATGCGTGCACCGCTGGGCGACGTTGCGCCCTGGTCGGTCTTGTTCGACGTCTCGGAGGTGTCGGCGCACCTCGACCCATCGCCGGGCGTGGAGCAGGTATTGAACGCAGCCATGGAAGACGGCCTGGTTCTCGACGCCGCGCTGGCCGCATCGCACGCCCAGGCCCACGCATTCTGGGCGCTGCGCGAGCATGTGCCCGAGGCACAGCGGCTCGAAGGTCCATCGATCAAGCACGACATCTCGGTAGCCGTGTCCAGCATCCCGCAGTTCATCGACGAAGCCGGCGCGGCACTGCGGGCGCTGATGCCGGGCGTGCGCATCGTGTGTTTCGGCCATGTCGGCGACGGCAACCTGCACTACAACCAGAGCATGCCTGAGGGGATGGGCGCAGGCGACTTTCGCGCGCAGGAGGAAGCCATCCACGACATCGTGCACGCGACCGCCGCGCGGCTCGGCGGAGCCATCTCCGCCGAGCATGGCATCGGCCGGCAGAAACAGAGCGCCCTGCTGCAATACAAGAACGCCGTCGCCCTGGATGCGATGGTGCGCATCAAACGGGCGCTGGACCCGTTCAACACCTTCAACCCGGGCCGCATGCTGCCGCGCGCCCTGGTGAATACAGCCGTTTCCTCTTAGCTCTCAGACAGGATCTTCATGCCCGTTTCCGTTTTCGACATGCAGTCGCTTCAGCATCTTTGGGGCACCGACGAATTGCGCACCATCTTTGGCGAGGAGAATCGCATACAGAAGTGGCTCGACTTCGAGGCCGCCTTGGCCGCTGCCCAAGCCGAGCTGGGCATCATCCCCGCCGCCGCCGCGTTGGAGATCGCCGAGCAGGCCAAGGTCGCCAACATCGACATTGCCAAGATGTCTGCCGAGATCCGCCGCATCAAGCATTCGCTGGTGCCTGCGCTCAAGCAGTTGCAAGCGGCGTGCTCCAAGGAGAACGGCGAGTGGGTGCACTACGGCGCGACCACGCAGGACGTGGTGGACACCGGCGTCGCCTTGCAGCTCAAGGAATTTCACGACGTGGTGATGCGCGACATGCGCGCCGTCGGCAAGGAACTCGTCCGCCTGGCCGTCGCGCACCGCGACACCCCGATGGCCGGGCGCACCCATGGCGTGCAGGCCCTGCCCATCACCTTCGGCCACAAGTGCGCACTCTGGCTCGACGAACTGGGCCGCCACCACGAACGCCTGGTACAGGCTGCACCGCGCGTGCTGGTGGGCATGCTGGCCGGCGCCGTCGGAAGCCAGGCTTCGCTGGGCCCCAAGGCGATCGAGCTCGAGCAGCGCATGCTCGAGAAGCTGGGCCTGGGGGTGCCCGCCATCAGCTGGGCGCCTGCGCGCGACCGCTTCGCCGAGTACGCCACGCTGCTCGCGCTGATCGGCAGCACGCTGTCGAAGATCGGGAACGAACTCTTCAACATGCAGCGCAACGAGTTCGGTGAAGTGGAAGAAGGTTTTTCCGAAGGAAAGCTCGGTTCCTCGACCATGCCGCACAAGCGCAATCCCACGTCGGCCGAGAACCTGGCCGGCCTGTCACGCCCGCTGCGCTACAACGCAGCGATGATGATCGAGGGCATGGTGCAAGAAGGCGAACGCGACGGCATCGCCTGGAAGATGGAATGGAAGGCGCTGCCCGAGTGCTGCATGATCGTCGGAGCGATGCTGTTCCAGGCCAAGAACCTGTTGGCGGGCCTGAAGATCAACGCCGACGTGATGGCCACCAATCTGGACAAGATGCGCGGCTACCTGCTGTCCGAGCGCGTGATGCTCGAGCTAAGCGAACGGGTGGGCAAACAGACCGCGCACGAGTGGATCTACGAAGCTTCGATGCGCGGCATCACCAGCAAGGCCAGCTTCGCCGACGCCATGCGCCAGCACGAGGGCCTGGGCAAACTGCTGACCGACGACGAGATTCGTGACATGACCGATCCTGCGGGCTACCTGGGGCAGTGCGGCAGCTCGGTCGACCGCGTGGTCGCCCTGCAAGCACATTGGGCCGGCTGACATCGCAGCGCGGCCCGAGGGCCGCATGACCACGCTCCACAAGAGGGCGCCCCTGCCAATACGCATCCATTAACGGAGACAAACATGCCTCACATCACACGCAGGCGCATCGGCGCCATCGCGCTCGCGTTCTCCTTCGCGGGCCTGGCGGCAGGCGCGGCGGCGCAGAGTGACTTTCCCAGCCAGCCGATCAAGCTGGTCGTCGGCTTTCCGCCTGGCGGAGGCGGCGACCTCTACGGCCGCATGATCGCCAACGCGCTTGGCAAGACACTGGGCCAGACGGTCCTCGTGGACAACCGTGCCGGCGCGGGCGGCAACATTGCCGCAGACCTCGTGGCCAAAGCCAAGCCCGATGGCTACACCTTGCTGCTGGCTATGAGCGGCAATCTCGCGGTGTCGCCGGCCATGCGGCCGCAGAGCATTCCTTACAAGGTACCCGACGACTTCGCCCCCATTGGCCTGATCCTGGAAGCGCCGCATGGGCTGTTCGTGGCGCACAACGCCCGCTATCAGACCGCGCGTGAACTGCTTGACGCCGCGAAGACGCAGAAGCTCAGCTTCGCGTCCACCGGCGCCGGCGCCGCAGCACACATCGGCATGGAGATGGTGAAGCAGGCCGCAGGCGTGGAGATGCTGCATGTGCCCTACCGCGGGTCCGGCCCCGCCATCACCGACATGATCGGCGGTCAGGTGGACAGCTTCTTCGCCACGGCGTCGCCGCTGGTGAGCCAGGTGCGTCAGGGGCAACTTCGGCTGCTGGCCGTCACCGGCTACAAACGCAGCCCTGCGATGCCGGACGTTCCGACGTTCAAGGAACTCGGTTTGAACGTGCTCGTCACCCAATGGTACGGGCTGGTGGCCCCCGCAGGCACGCCGGAGCCGGTGCTTCGCAAGTTATCCGAGCACCTGAGCCGCGCGCTCGCCACGCCCGAGGTACGCGACGCCATACGCAGGGATGCGGCCGTCGAGCGCGACGTGCCGCGCGAGCGCTTCGGAAAGTACATCGCCGAAGACATCGAGCGGTACAAGGCCAGCATGACACCGGCGCTGATGAAGGAGATCGCGCAGTAGCGCGGCAGCGTGCGGCATCTGTCGATCTCAAGGAACAAAGGACATCTCACCCATGACATACAACGCCCTCGTTTCCGTCGAGCAGCTCGTCCGCGAGCAGAAGGATCAGGCCTCCCGGCCGATGGTGATCGACTGCAGTTTCGAACTGAACGACCTGGACGCAGGCCAGCGCTCTTACGACGCGGGCCACATCCCCGGCGCCATCTACGTTCATCTGGAGCACGCACTCTCGGCTGCCAAGACCGGAAGAAACGGGCGCCACCCGCTGCCCAGTCGCGAGTCCTTCGTGCAGACCATGGCCGCCCTGGGTGTGGGCGACCGTACCCAGGTGGTGGCCTATGACAATGCGGGCGGCATGTATGCCGCACGCCTGTGGTGGATGCTGCGCTGGGTGGGCCATGGCGACGTCGCCGTACTGGATGGAGGCATCGCCGCATGGAAGGCGGCCGGAGAACCCCTGAGCACGGAAACGCCTGCTGCCCGGCCTCGAGGCGACCTCACACTGCGCGATGCGTTGGTCACCACGGTGGATTACGACCAGGTGAAAGCCAACATCGACAGCCAGGAGCGGTTGGTACTCGATGCGCGCGCGCCGGATCGTTTTCGCGGAGAGAACGAAACGATGGATCCGGTAGGCGGCCATATCCCCGGCGCCCGCAACCGGCTGTTCAAAGACAACCTGCTGCCCGACGGCCGCTTCAAACCTGCGGCCCGGCTGCGTCTGGAATTCGATGCAGTCACCGGCGGGAAACCTGCAAACGCTCTGATCAATCAATGCGGCTCCGGGGTGACGGCCTGCCACAACCTCCTGGCAATGGAGGTGGCGGGTCTTCAGGGGGCTGCGCTCTATTCGGGTTCGTGGAGCGAATGGAGCGCCCAGCCCGGCGCACCGGTCGCCACCGGGCCTTCCATGCCCTGAGCACCGAAGCGACGGCTTCTTTCGTCCCGCTCCCACCCCAAGGAGATCTCCCCGTGCGCAAACGCAACTTCCTCCGAATCGGCGCCAACGCCATCGCCCTCGCCGGCCTCACAGGTCTTGCCGGAATGGCTGGACTTGCCCACGCCGCTTACCCCGAGCAACCGGTCAAGCTCGTCATCGGGTTCCCACCGGGCGGCGGCGGCGACCTTTACGGTCGCACCATCGCCAATGCCCTGGGCAAGCACCTGGGCCAGCCGATCGTGGTCGACAACAAAAACGGCGCGGGCGGCAACATCGCGGCCGAGGCCGTCGCGCGCGCACGTCCCGACGGCTACACCCTCATCCTTGCCATGAGCGGCAACATGGGCAGCGCGCCCGCCATCCGGGACAACCTGCCTTACAAGGTTCCCGAGGACTTCGTGCCGATCGCTCAACTGGTGGAGACGCCATTCGGCCTGATGGTGCCCGCCAGCTCGCCCATCAAGTCGATCAAGGAATATGTCCAAGCGGCGAAGAGCGGAAAGCTCACCTACGCCTCCACCGGCACGGGCGGCGCGGCGCAGATCGTGATGGAAATGGTCAAGCAGCAGGCCAAGGTCGACATCCTGCACATTCCCTACAAGGGTTCAGGCCCAGCGCTCAACGACCTGTATGGCGGCCTGGTCAGCAGCTTCTTCGCGCCCTACTCCCCGCTGATGCCGCAGATCACCGGCGGCAAGCTGCGCCTGCTCGCGGTCAGCAGCGGCAAGCGCGTTGCGTCGCTGCCCGACGTGCCGACGCTCAAGGAGTCGGGTATCGATGTGTTGATGACGCAGTGGTACGGACTGGCTGCGCCAGCGGGCACGCCGGAGGAGGTAGTCAACAAGATCGCGCGCGCCGTCAAGGAAGCCATGAAGGATCCCGAGGTGCTGCGTGTCTACCGCGCCGACGGCGCGCAGGAGTCTTCGCTGGCCGGCAATGCCTTCCGCGAGTTCATCGTGAAGGACATCGCCAACTACAAGCGCGCCGTGGAGCGCGGAAACCTCAAGGCCGAGTGAGCCTCCGTTGACCCTTCGATCGATCCCATGACGACCAGCACTCCCACCTACCGACCCCACAGCGCCCACTGGGGGGTGTTCTCCGCGGCATGGGACGGCGAGTCGCTGACGGTACGGCCCCATCCAGGCGATCCCGACCCCAATCCACTGATCGACAACTTTCCGGGCGGGCTGCGCCACAAAGCGCGCGTGACGACCCCGATGGTACGCAGAGGCTGGCTGGAGCGGGGCCCCGGCCCCGATGCCACCCGAGGCAGTGACGACTACGTGCCGATGGCCTGGGACGAGGTGCTGGATCTGCTGGCCGCGGAACTGCGTCGCGTGAAGGATCAACATGGCGCGCAGACGATCTTCGGCGGCTCCTACGGCTGGTCGAGCGCCGGACGCTTCCACCATGCGCAGAGCCAGGTGCACCGGTTCCTCAACACCACGATGGGCGGATACGTGCGCTCGGTCAACAGCTACAGCGCCGGTGCGTCCGGTCCCATGCTGCCGCACGTGATCGGCACCATGGAAGAGGTGGCGCGCCGCAACGTGACGTGGGAACAGATCGTCGAGCACACTGACGTGCTGCTGGCGTTCGGCGGCATGGCGCTGAAGAATTCGCGGGTGGCGTCGGGCGGCATCAGCAAGCACGTCGAGCGTGATGCGATGCGGCAGGCGGCTGCTCGCGGCTGCCGGTTCGTCTCGATCAGTCCGCTCAGGAGCGACTTGCCCGACGAGGCCGCCTTCGAGTGGCTGGCCGCGGTACCCAACACCGACACCGCCCTGATGCTGGGCCTGGTGCATCAGATCGTGAGCGATGGCGCCCACGACCGGGACTTCCTGGCCCGTTGCTGCGACGGCTGGGACACTTTCGAGGACTACCTGATGGGCCGGAGCGACGGCGTAGCGAAGAGCTGCACCTGGGCCGGGCCCATCTGCGGCCTGCCTGCGCAGCAGTTGGTAGCGCTGGCGCGCTCGCTGGTGGGCAAGCGGGTACTAGTGGTCGTGTCGCATTCGCTTCAGCGCGCGGAGCATGGCGAGCAGCCGGTATGGATGGGTGCCGTGCTGGGCGCGGCGCTGGGCCAGCTCGGCCTGCCCGGTGGCGGCTACAACTATGCGCTGGGTACGCTCGCCCACTACGGCAAGCGCAACAACGCGGTGCCCGCCGCGGCGCTGCCACAAGGCACCAACGGGGTGAAGGACTTCATTCCGGTCGCGCGCATCAGCGACATGCTCTTGAATCCGGGCCAGCCTTTCGACTACAACGGTCAGCGCCTGGTCTACCCGCACATAAGGCTCGCTTACTGGGCTGGCGGCAACCCGTTTCATCATCATCAGGATCTGAACCGACTGGCCGCAGCGTTCCGCACGCTGGACACCTTCGTCGTGCACGAGGTGGCCTGGACCGCCACCGCACGCCACGCCGACATCGTGCTGCCGTGCACCATGACGCTGGAACGCGAAGACATCGGCGCCACGCCCACCGACCCCTTGGTGGTGGCCATGCACCGCATCGCCGAGCCGCACGGCCTGGCCCGCGACGACTACGACATCTTCTGCGACCTGGCCGGTCGGCTGGATGGTCTCGAAGCCTTCAGCGAGGGCCGCAGCAGCCGCGAATGGCTGGCCCACTTGTATGAAAGAACGCGCCATGCCCTGGAAGCGCTGGGCGCGGAAGCACCAAGCTTCGAAGAATTCTGGCAGCGGGGCGAAATCACACTTCCGCAAAGGGACGACGACGGCGGCGTGCTGCGTGCACTGCGCAGCGACCCCGTCGCCCATGCGCTCAAGACACCCAGCGGCAAAGTGCAGATCAGTTCTCCGACGGTGGCCGCGTTCGGCTATGCCGACTGCCGGCCATCCTGCGTGGCTGCCGCCTGCATATGCGCCCACGGTCGAGCATCCGCTGTGGCTGGTGGCCAACCAACCGAGCACCCGGCTGCACAGTCAGCTCGACTTCGGGGGCCACAGCCAAGCCAGCAAGCGCAAGGGCCGAGAGGTCTGCACCCTCCACCCGGCGGCCGCGTCGGCTCGGGGCATCGCCGAAGGCGACGTCGTCCGGCTCTTCAACGAAATCGGCGCCTGTCTCGCCAGCGCGCATCTCAGCGCCGACATGCGCGAGGACGTAGTGCAGCTGCCCACCGGCGCCTGGTACGACCCGGTGCCCGACACGCAGGACCGCATGATGTGCGCGCACGGAAACCCCAACGTTCTGACCCGCGACATCGGCACCTCTTCGCTGGCGCAGGGCTGCGCCGGCCAGCTGACCACCGTGCAGATCGAGCGCTACGACGGTCCCTTGCCCCCCATCCGGGCCTTCGATCCACCCGCAGCTGCCGAAGGTTGCGAAAAAGGCAGCCCGCGTGGATTACAACCACCGCGGACCGCCGGAAGTTCTACGCGAGGAGACGCATTTTCAGCGACGAGTGCCAGTGTGCCTCGTTGAAGTGCTCGAAGGTTGGGTGCCGCCGAAAGCAAGCGATGGCCTCGATCCGCGCGTCCTGATGCGCAACCTGTCACACGCCCTTCCTGCCGACACGCAAGTCGTTTGCGGTGCAGGCAATTTCATGTCGTGGCCCCTCACGCGGTAGTGAGCCCCTGCACGGACGGGTGAGTCGGCAGTGCTCAAGCGTTAGACGAGCAGATCGCGCTCGTCTGCCTATACCTACGCAGCTCCCAGTCTGCGCACGCCTGAGCAGCACCATCTTCGTGGTCGAAGCCAGGAATCGCACTGTGGGGCAGGATCATCAGGCGGGCCAACATTAGGCTGGACTGAGATACCTTCGGTGCTGGATCAAGGAGACGACGATGGCCAGGATTCCCTACGCCGACATTTCCGCGCCCAGCGTGCAGCCGCTCGTGAAGCGCATCGAAGCGGAGCGCGGCAGCGTGCTGCATCTCTATCAGATGCTGCTGCACAGCATGCCGCTGACCGAAGGCTGGCTCGGCTTGCTGACGGCGGTGCGCCAGAAATTCAAGCTCGACGGCGCGATTCGCGAGCTCGTGATCATGCGTGTCGCGGTCCTGAATGGCGCGCAGTACGAGGCCGACCAGCACGCGCCGATTGCGCTGAAGGAAGGCATCACGCAAGCACAGATCGACGCACTGGGCGACTGGCGCCAAAGCGACCTGTTCGATGACCTGCAGCGCGCCGCATTGCAGCTGACCGACACGATGACGCGCGACGTGCACGTGCCGGGCGACCAGCTTGACGCCGTGCGGCGCCATCTGGACGACGCGACGACGGTCGAGCTCGTGGCCACCATCGCGGCCTACAACATGGTGTCGCGCTTCCTGGAGGCGCTTGGCATTCATTCGCAAGACGTCCTCCCGCGAACGGCGGGGGAACGCGCCTGAAGATCACCGGCACCTGACCACCGCGTGCTTGCCACCCCTGCCGAGATACAGCAGCCGCTCCAACCCATAGTGAGTGAGTGTCAGGTTGAAGTCCTGCTTCGTGGCATCGGCGCGCTGCTTCAGGCGGCCACGGATGGAAGCGGCCAGGTTGCGGCTCACGCAGTGACGCTTTCCCGACTATCCGTCTCACCCCATGCACCCAACTACCTGCTCAAGGGCGCCTGCTGTTTTCGCTGTGGTACGGCCAACCGCACCGGCCGACGCGGGATGCGGACCTGATGGGATTTGGTCCGGACGATATCGACACCGCTGTGGCGGCTTTCCGCGAGATCTGCCAGATTGAGTTGGAGGCACTCAAGCACAGTCCCGCACCTGAGCGCAGATGGACAATCAGCAGCACCTCATACCATCGGCGCATGAGCACAGGATCAAGATTTGAACGAGCGCACTTGGTCGACATCGGCGTCAACTTCCATTCGGCGCAGTTGGTGTCGCTGACTGATCAATTGTTGATGCGTGCGCGGGCAGCCAACGTGAGCCAGATCCTCGCGACAGGCACATCGGTGGCTTTCAATCGTCTGGCCCCTGAGCTTGCAAGGGCCAACCCGGGCACCGTCTTCGCGACTGCGGGAGTGCACCCCACGGCGCAAAGTCGTACGACCCAAGCAACTTCTGCGAGCTGACCGAACTCTGGGCATGCCCGGAGGTCGTCGCGGTTGGAGAGTGTGGCCTTGACTACAACCGCAACTTTTCGACTCCGCAGGCGCAGCGCATGGCGTTCGAGCAGCAGCTATCAGTGGCTGTAGAGACTGGCAAGCCGCTTTTTCTTCATTGCCGCGACGCCTTCACCGATTTCCACTACATGCTTGCCCCTGTGATGGCCGACGGAGCGCGCGGCGTCGTGCACTGTTTCACCGGCAACCGCTTGGAAGCAGAAGCCTTTCTCGCGATGGGGCTCGAGATCGGCATCACGGGCTGGGTCACAGATGTCCAACGCGGCCAGGCGCTTCGAGAGGCCCTGCCGGCCAAACCGCTGGATCGACTGCACCTTGAGACGCATGCCCCCTATCAGTTTCCCGCAAACGCCGAAAAACGTCGTGGACACAACGAGCCGGCCAATCTTCCTTGGGTCGCCGCCAGCGTGGCAGAGCTGGTTGGGCGCGACGTCGACGATGTGATTCGAGCCTGCAGTTCCAATAGCCGACGAATGTTCGACCTTCCAGGCAATTGATCTAACTACAGCCGTTATCCGGGTGCCGCAAGTGTCGGCGGCGGGATCGGCAGCCTGATTTGATGCCGTTAGAAATACCGTCAAAAAATAGCGCTGCCTGCTTCGCCGATTGCTAAGGGAATAGTCTTTGCTGCGACAAAACGTCCATATCTTTCAACATCTTAGAACTCTCCAGAGGCAATATTGATGTCTTGTTCACGGACATCATAAATCGACCTAAGAAATTGATTTATATGAATATTATTTGCACCCCTCACTCCCACTCGATCGTCGCGGGCGGCTTGCTCGACACGTCGTAGGTCACCCGGTTGATCCCGCGTACTTCATTGATGATGCGGCCGGACACCTTCTTGAGCAGCGCATAGGGCAGCTCGGCCCAGTCTGCTGTCATGAAGTCACTGGTCTGCACGGCGCGCAGCGCAACCACGTAGTCGTAGGTGCGGCCATCGCCCATCACGCCCACGCTCTTGACCGGCAGGAAGACGGTGAAGGCCTGGCTGGTCAGGTCATACCAGCTCTTCTCGGAAGACGGGTCCTTGAAGTTGCGCAGCTCCTCGATGAAGATCGCATCGGCCCTGCGCAGCAGATCGGCGTATTCCTTCTTCACCTCGCCGAGGATGCGCACACCCAGCCCGGGGCCAGGGAAGGGATGGCGATACACCATCTCGGGCGGCAGGCCAAGGGCTACACCCAATTCGCGCACCTCGTCCTTGAACAGGTCGCGCAGCGGCTCCAGCAGCTTCAGGCCCAGCTGCTCGGGCAGGCCGCCCACGTTGTGGTGGCTCTTGATGGTGACGGCCTTCTTGCTCTTGGCGCCGCCAGACTCGATGACATCGGGGTAGATGGTGCCCTGCGCCAGCCACTTGGCGCCCTTCGCGCCGGCGTTGGTAAGCTTGAGTGCCTGCTGCTTGAAAACAGTGACGAATTCGCCACCAATGATCTTGCGCTTGGCCTCGGGGTCGCTCACGCCGGCCAGCTTGCCGAGGAAGAGCTCGCTCGCATCGACGCGAATCACCTTGGCATGCAGCTTGCCGACGAACATGTCCATCACCATGTCGCCCTCGTCAAGGCGCAGCAGGCCGTGATCGACAAACACGCAAGTGAGCTGGTCGCCGATGGCTCGGTGGATCAGCGCCGCGGCCACCGAGGAATCGACGCCGCCGGACAGGCCGAGGATCACCTCCTCGTCGCCCACCTGCTTGCGGATGGCCTCCACGGCCTCGCCGATATGGTCGCGCATCACCCAGTCGGGCTTGACGCCGCAGATGCCGAGCACGAAGCGCTCGAGGATTGCCTTGCCCTGCTGCGTGTGCGTGACCTCGGGATGGAACTGCAGGGCATAGAAATGCCGATCCTCGTCGGCCATGCCGGCAATGGGGCAGCTCTCGGTGGAAGCCATCAGCTTGAAGCCCGGCGGCAGCTCGGTGACCTTGTCGCCATGGCTCATCCAGACGTTGAGCATGCCGTGCCCTTCGTCGGTGTTGAAGTCGGCGATGTCGCGCAGGAGCTCGGTGTGGCCGCGCGCGCGCACCGCCGCGAAGCCGAACTCACGCTTGTGCCCGCCCTCGACCTTGCCGCCCAACTGGTGCGCCATGGTCTGCATGCCGTAGCAGATGCCCAGCACCGGCACGCCGAGTTCGAACACGGCCTGCGGTGCCTTGTCGGTCGTTTCCTCGTAGACGCTCGCATGGCTGCCGGAAAGGATCACGCCCTTGAGCGTGCCGTCCTTCGCATACTGGCGCACCCATTCGTCGCTGACGTCGCACGGATGAACTTCGGAGTACACGTGCGCTTCGCGCACGCGCCGGGCAATCAGTTGCGTGACCTGCGAGCCGAAGTCGAGGATGAGGATTTTCTGGTGTTGCATGGGCGAGTCTTATTCCGCCCGGTAGTTCGGCGCTTCCTTGGTGATCTGCACATCGTGCACATGGCTCTCGCGGATGCCGGCGGTGGTGATCTCGACGAACTCGGCCTTGGTCTTCATTTCTTCGATGGTGGCGCAGCCGCAGTAACCCATGCTGGCGCGCAAGCCGCCGGACATCTGGTAGACGATGGACACCATCGAGCCCTTGTAGGGCACGCGGCCTTCTATGCCCTCGGGCACCAGCTTGTCGGCGTTGGGGTTGCCCGTGGTCGACTCCTGGAAGTAGCGGTCGGCGCTGCCCTGCTGCATGGCGCCGATGGAGCCCATGCCGCGATAGCTCTTGTAGCTGCGGCCCTGGAACAGCACGATTTCACCGGGCGCCTCTTCGGTGCCGGCGAACATGCCGCCCATCATCACGGTGCTGGCGCCGGCCGCGATGGCCTTGGCGATGTCGCCCGAATAGCGAATGCCGCCGTCCGCGATCAGCGGTATGCCACTCCCCAGGAGCGCGGTCGCGACGTTGTCCACCGCCATGATCTGCGGCACGCCGACGCCGGCCACGATGCGCGTGGTGCAGATGGAGCCGGGGCCGATGCCGACCTTGACGGCATCGGCGCCCGCGTCGGCCAGCGCGCGGGCGGCGTCGCCGGTCGCGATGTTGCCGCCGATCACATCGACCTGCGGGTAGTTCTTCTTGACCCAGCGGACACGCTCGATCACACCGGCGCTGTGGCCATGGGCGGTGTCAACCACGATCGCATCGACGCCTGCCTTGACCAGCGCCTCGACACGTTCCTCGGTGCCCTCGCCCACGCCAACCGCAGCGCCGACGCGCAGCCGGCCGCTGGCGTCGCGCGCGGCATTGGGGAAGCTGGTCTGCTTGGTGATGTCCTTGACGGTGATCAGGCCCTTGAGCTCCCAGGCGTTGTTGATGACCAGCAGACGCTCGAGCTTGTGCTTGTTGAGCAGCGCCTTCGCCTCGCTCAGCGTGGTGCCGTCGGGCACGGTGATCAGCTTCTCGCGCGGAGTCATGATCTCGCTCACCGGCACGTCGTAGCGGCTCTCGAAGCGCAGGTCGCGGCCCGTCACGATGCCGACCACCTTGCCGCCGTCCACCACCGGAAAGCCGGAAATGCCGAGCTCTTCCGACAGCTGCAAGACCTGCAGCACGGTGTGGGTGGGGGTGATCACCACCGGGTCGCGCAGCACGCCCGATTCGTAGCGCTTGACCTTGGCCACGTGAGCAGCCTGCTCGGCGGGCGTGAGATTCTTGTGCACGATCCCGATGCCGCCCTCCTGCGCGATGGCGATCGCGAGGCGGGCTTCGGTCACGGTGTCCATCGCTGCGGAGACCAGCGGCAGGTTCAGCGTGATGTTGCGGGAGAGCTTGGTGGCGAGGGAGGTGTCCTTGGGGAGGACCTGGGAGAAGGCTGGCACCAGCAACACGTCGTCGAAGGTGAGCGCTTTGCCGAGAAGGCGCATGGGTGAAGCTCCAAAAGACGGATTGTAACGATGGCGCCATGCCCGGCCGGCGTGCGGGCTCATCGCGGCTGTGGGCCAAATGCCTCGCCAAAACCGGAAAAGGGCCATGAAAAACGTTGCAAAACGTAAGTCGCGGCTAAACTGCCACCTCATGAAGCTCGCGCACCTGCTCGTACTCGGATCGGCCTGCCTCCTCGGAGCGACGACCGTTCACGCCCAATGGCAATGGGTCGACCAGAACAACAAAAAAGTCTTCAGCGATCAGGCTCCACCCTCCGACATTCCCGAGAAGAACATCCTTCGGCGTCCCGGGGCCGCCTCCTCGCGCCCCAGCTTCAGCCCCGCTCCCACAACGGCGCCGGGCGCTGACACCACCCAGGCAGCCGCTGCCCCGGCAGCCGCGCAGCGCCCGGCAGGCAGTCCCAAGCCGACGGGCGTGGACAAGGAACTCGAGGAAAAGACGCGCAAGGCCGAGGAAGCCGAGAAGGCCAAGCAGGCCGCGGAAGCGCAGAAGGTGGCGCAGGCCAAGACGGAAAACTGCAAGCGCGCGCGTGAAGGCAAGGCCACGATGGACAGCGGAATGCGCGTGGCTCGCCTGAATGCCCAGGGCGAGCGCGAGATCATGGACGACAAGATGCGCGCTGCCGAATCGCAGCGGCTGCAAGCGACGATCGACAGCGACTGCAAGTAGCCGAACGGCCTCAGTACCCCGCCTTGCCGCCCTTGCGCCGGCGTGCGAAGAGTCCCGCGCCTCGCGCCCCCTGCTGCCGGAAGCGCTCGCGTCGCGCGATCTTGGGATCGACGGTCAGCGGGCGGCACAGCTCGATGCGATCGAGCGCGTGCACCGGCTGCTCCCATTCCACGGCACGGCCCCAGATGCCGGGCGCCATGGCTTGCCAATCGAGTTGCGGAAAGCGCGCGGCCAAGCTGCTCGCCTGCACTGCATCGCGAACGGTGGCGCCTTCAGCCACGCCGAGTTCTTCTTCGAACACCTCGCGCGGCGCGGGCGAATACGCGACCGTCACCCGGAGCATCAACTCTGGCCGTAGACGTGCTCGGCGCGCTTGACGAAGGCTTCGACGAGGTTGGAAGCGATCTTGTCGAACACCGGACCGACCAGCGCCTGCAGCGCGAAATTGCTGAAGCCGTAGCTGAGGTTCAGCTCCACGCGACAGGCGCGTTCGCCCTCCTCCCCAACGGGGGTGAATTTCCACACCCCGTCGAGATTCGAAAAGGGCCCGTCGACCAGTCGCAAATGCACCTCGCGCCCCGGCACATGGGTATTGCGCGTCGTGAAGCTGTGATGGAAGCCGCTGAAGGCCAGGCCGACCTCTGCCGTCATACCGCCTTCATCCTGTTCGATCACGCGGGCCTTGTCGCACCATGGCAGGAACTCGGGATACTTCGCCACGTCGGTGACGAGGCTGTACATTTCGTCGGCGCTGTACCAGATCAGGATGGACTTGTGGACTGCTTTCATGAGATCGGCTGGAGGCGGAGTTCGATTGTATGAAGGCCGCCGGGCAACCTCATCCGCCGCCTCGCGCCACCCGCTGCGACGCCGGCCATCCGCGCTACGCGCTCATTTCATAGAATCGCACGGGTGTGTGCGTTTGACCGTTGTGTGGATGCCATGCGCCCCCACCTGACGAAGCCATGGCCACCAAGAAGCAAGACACCTCCTCCCGAATCGCCGACAACAAGAAGGCCGCATACAACTATTTCTTCGAAGAGCGCTTCGAAGCTGGCATGGTGCTGGAAGGCTGGGAGGTCAAGTCGCTGCGCGAAGGCAAGGTGCAGTTGACCGATGGCTATGTCGTGATCCGGGACGGTGAGCTGTTCGTCATCGGCTGCCAGATCAATCCGCTGAAATCCGCTTCGACGCACATCAACCCGGATTCGGTACGCACCAAGAAGCTGTTGCTGCACAAGGAGCAGATCCGCCGCCTCGTGGGCAAGGTCGAGCAGAAGGGCTACACGCTGGTGCCACTCAACCTGCATTGGAAAGCCGGCAAGGTGAAATGCGAGATCGCGCTGGCCAAGGGCAAGGCCGAGCATGACAAGCGCGACACGATCAAGGACCGCGAAGGCAAGCGCGAAGTCGAGCGCGCAATGAAGAGCCGCAACCGCTGAAGAGGACAACGCCATGGCCGCCAGACCACTCGACGCTCAGAGAACCAATCCCCTCGAGGGCGGCCCCAGCTTCTCGCTGCGCAACCGGCTGCTGCGGGCGGCCTGGAACGTCAGCTGGGCGCTACTTGCCTCCTGGACACCGCCGCAGATGCGCTTCTGGCGGCGTTTCCTGCTCAAGCTCTTCGGCGCAAGGCTCGGCGAAGCCAGCGATGTGCGCGGCAGCGCGCGGGTCTGGTATCCGCCCCACTTGCATCTCGCGGATCGGGCACTGCTGGCCGAGCGGGTCAATTGCTACAACATGGCGCCGATTACGCTGGGCCGTGCCGCGCTGGTTTCGCAAGGTGCGCATCTTTGTGCCGGCACCCACGACATCGCGTCGGCTACTTTCCAGCTGACGGCCAGCCCCATCACCATCGGCGCCGGCGCCTGGATCGCGGCCGAGGCCTTCGTCGGTCCGGGCGTGGAAGTTGGCGAAGGAGCGGTGCTCGGGGCGCGCGGCGTGGCCTTCCGCTCGCTTGATGCCTGGACCGTCTATGGCGGGAACCCCGCCAAGGCGATCAAGCCGAGGGTGCTGCGAGCCGCCGAGCACGGCTGATGTTTTTTTCGCGACTAAGGGAATAAGCTGCGGTCTTCCGGCGTTCATGCAGCAATGGATTCCCGCGCGCTCATCGACCAGATCCCCAGCCTCAGGCGCTATGCACGCGCGCTGACCGGCGATGCGTGGGCAGCCGATGACCTGGTCCAGGACACGTTGGAACGCGCTTGCCGCAAATGGCAGCTGTGGATCGTCGGCAGCGACCTGCGCGCCTGGCTGTTCACCATCATGCACAACGTGTTTGCCAGCCAGGTGCGGCGCGCGCCACCGCGCGCTACGGTCGACATCGAAGAGATCGCGACGCAGTTGCCGGACGCCGACGGTGCGCGCGACCGTGCCATCGACATGCAGCGCTGCCTGTTGCTTCTGCCCGAGGAGCAGCGCGCCGCGCTGCTGCTGGTGGCGCTCGAAGACATGTCCTATGCCCAGCTGTCCAGGGTACTGAACGTTCCGCTCGGCACGGTCATGTCGCGTCTGGCGCGCGCGCGCGTGCGCCTGCAGGACCTGATGGAAGGCGCACCGCCGCCGGCGGCAGGCCGTCCGGGGCTGCGCCGCCTCAAGTGAATCGCATCGCCATCGCCATGAAGCCGCCTGCCGCGTTGCCCCCAGACACCGACCAGCCTGCCTGGCGGGTGCAGCGCGATGCGCTGCGCCGGCTGCACGGCGAGGTGCTGGACGAGCCCATTCCGTCTTCCCTGCTGGCAGCCGCGGAGATGGTTGCAGCGCGCCAGGACCAGCATGCGCGCTGGATCCGCTGGAGCGGCATCGCGGCCGGCCTGCTCGTCGCTTTTGGCGTCGGCTGGCAGGGCAGCGCCGAATGGTCAACGCAGCGCCAAGCCTCGCTGGCCAAGGCACCGTCGCAACGCGAGTTCGTACATGCCGCTGCCGTGGCCTACGCGGTCTATGCGCCGGAGAAGCGGCATCCCGTCGAAGTTGCCGCGGCGGAGCAGGAGCATCTCGTCCAATGGCTTTCGAAGCGCCTGAACAAACCGCTCAGGGTGCCCGACCTGTCGGCCCAGGGCTACGCGCTGGTCGGCGGTCGTCTGGTGCCCGGCAGTCAGGACGCGCGGGCACAGTTCATGTTCGAACGGGGGGACGGCGAGCGCCTGACGCTCTACATCGGCAGCGTGGGCGCCGCCGCGGCGCAGCCACCGCAGCTGGGAGAAACAGCTTTTCGCTACTCGGCGGAGGGTGCGGTGTCGAGCTTCTACTGGGTCGACCAAGGCTTCGGCTATGCGCTGACCGGCAACCTGCCGCGTGAGATGCTGCTCAACCTGGCAGGGGCGGTGTACCGACAGCTTTGATGGAAGGCCGGAACGCCAGCCGCGCCGGCCTGTTTGGTGTGTTTGTTCAACAAGGAGAAAACTTCATCATGAAACTGCTCAGCGCCTCGATTCTCGCGGCTGCCCTGCTTGCCGGCTGCGGCAGCATGTCCAGGACGTCCTCCGCACCCGATACGCCGACCCGCACCGCCGACGGCGTGCTGATCGGGCCGACCGGCATGACGCTCTACACCTTTAACCGGGACACAGCCGGTAGCGGCAAGTCGGCCTGCAACGGACCTTGCGCGACCAACTGGCCGCCGCTGCTGGCATCCGACACGGCGAAGCCGATGGGCGCCTACACCATCGTCATGCGCGACGACGGCAAGCGCCAGTGGGCGTACAAGGGCTCGCCGTTGTATTACTGGACCAAGGACACCAAGGCGGGCGACAAGACCGGCGATGGCGTCAACAACGCCTGGAAGGTCGCGCGGCCCTGATCGGCCCAGGGGGCGCTGCGCTCAGCAGTTCCCCTTCTTGGCTTGCCCCGGCGGGCAGTGATAACCGCCATGGTGGCCGTCGTCACGGCCGCGATGGCCGTGACGCTCGTACCGGTCGCGACGGTCTTCCCTGTAGGCGCGCCTTTCGGCACGCCGCCAGTTGGGTTCCGACCAGCGCCATCCTCCATCCGCACGCACCCAGTTGCCTGGCGCATACACATAATCCGGCCGCGCGCGCTCCCAGTAGCCGGCGCGCCAGCCATAGGCGTTCTGCTGCCATTGCCAGTTGCCCGGCACCCAGACGAAGCCGGCGCGCGGTGCGGGCACGACCTCGTAACGAGGCGCCGGCGGGGCGATCGTGATGAGGCCAGGCACGTTGATGTTGACCGACACCTGGGCCGAGGCCGCCATGGATGCCGCGGCCGCAACAAAGGCCAAGAGAAAAGCAGAACGTCGCATCGAGATCTCCCTCATTGATAAGTCTTGAACGCGCCCGAGCCGGGCGCGAGATCGGTGGAAGCACCGATGCTAATGAGTTCCGCGCGCTGGTAGGGCCGCCGCGCGGCGGCCGCGCAGGCCGAACCATTCATTGAACACCAGGGCCCCGATCACCAGTGCGCCGCCGACCACCACCGTCGACGTCGGCGCCTCGCCGGCGCCGAGCCAGGCCAGAGTGATGCCGAAGATGATCTCCAGCAATGCCAGCAAAGCGACCTCAGGCGCCTTCAGGACCCGTGCGCACAGGACGGAGAGCACGCAGGGAATCGCGAGCTGGAACAAGCCGAGGAAGGCAAGCAACCCCAGATCCCGCACGTTGGCTTGGAACGGCCAGGCCAGCGGCAACGTCAACAGCGAAGAAAGCGCGGCGCCCACGAGCACCGAGGGCACGAGGTCGACATCGTGGCCCTTCGCATGGGCATGCTGCACCACGGTCCAGTTGCAAGCGCCGGCCAGCGGCACGCACAGCGCCACCAGCGTCCCGGCCAGCAGTCCGTCGCCAAGCTGGGTGCCGTACATCCAGCCGATGCCGATGCCGGCCACCACGATGGCGAACCAGGTGCGCGGCGGCAGCCGGTGGCCAATGAAGAGCCGGGCAGCAAGCGCGGTCAAGAGCGGGCCGAGCGCCATGGTCACGAGCACATTGGCCACGCTGGTCAGCGTGAGCGCGACCATGAAGGCCGTGAACATCACGCACCAGCAGACGCCGGAGATCCACAGCGCGCGGCCCCCAGTGCGGATCTTCGCGAATACCGCCCGACCCTGCCAGGCCGGCAGGATCACCACCAGGGCCGCGAGCGTAAAGAAGCTGCGCCAGAACGTGATCTCGAAGCTGCGCGCTTGCTCGAGGTGGCGCGTGATGACGCCCGCCGTAGCCCACATCAGGGTGACGGCGACCATCAGCCAGATGGCGCGACCGTGGGTAAGCACGGCCCTAGACGGCGGTTTCGCGGCTTGCGCGCTTGCGCTCATGCTCCTTCAGGTGGCGCTTGCGCAAGCGCACGCTCTTGGGCGTGATTTCGACCAGCTCGTCGTCCTCGATGAATTCGACGCCGTATTCAAGCGTCAGGTCGATCGGCGGCGTGATCTTGATCGCATCCTCCTTGCCCGAGACACGGAAGTTCGTCAGCTGCTTGGTGCGCGTGGCGTTGACCACCAGGTCGTTGTCGCGGCTGTGGATACCGACGATCATGCCTTCGTACACCGGGTCGTTCGCCCGCACGAACATGCGGCCGCGATCGTCCAGCTTGCCCAGGGCATACGTGAAGATCTCGCCGTCGTCCATGGAGATCAGCACGCCGTTCTTGCGGCTGCCGATCTCCCCCTTGTGCGGCTCGTAGCTGTCGAAGATGTTCGAGATCAGGCCCGAGCCGCGCGTCAGGTTCAGGAACTCGTTGGTGAAGCCGATCAGGCCGCGCGCCGGAATGCGGTACTCAAGCCGCACGCGGCCGCGGCCATCCGGCTCCATGTTGACCAGTTCGCCCTTGCGCTCGCCCAGCGCCTGCATCACGCCGCCCTGGTGTTGATCCTCGATGTCGGCAGTCACCATCTCGATCGGCTCGTACCGCACACCGTCGATGTCGCGGAACACCACGCGCGGCTTCGACACCGCCAGCTCGTAGCCTTCTCGGCGCATGTTCTCCAGCAGGATGGTCAGGTGCAGTTCGCCGCGACCCATGACTTCAAACACGCCCTCTTCGTCGGTCTCCTTGACTCGCAGCGCCACATTGTGCTGCAGCTCTTTCTGCAGGCGATCCCAGATCTGGCGGCTCGTGACGAACTTGCCTTCACGGCCGGCCAACGGGCTGGTGTTGACGCAGAAGTTCATCGTCAGCGTCGGCTCGTCGACCTTGAGCATCGGCAGCGGCGCCGGATTTGCAGGATCGGTCACGGTCACGCCGATGCCGATATCGGCAATGCCGTTGATCAAAACGATCTCGCCGGGGCCGGCTTCGGTGGCCTGAACGCGCTCCAGCCCCTGAAAGGTCAGCACCTGGTTGACCCTGCCCTTGAATGACTTGCCGTCCGGGCCTTCCATGATCACCACGTCCATCATCGGGCGAATGGTGCCGGCGTTGATGCGGCCAACGCCGATGCGGCCCACGAAGGTCGAGAAGTCGATTGCCGAGATCTGCAGCTGCAGCGGCGCATCCGGATCGCCCGCATGGGCCGGCACATGCTTGAGGACGGTGTCGAACAGGGCGGACATGTCCGGACCCCATTGCTCGCCCGGTGCGCCCTCTTCCAGCGACGACCAGCCGTTGATGCCCGAGGCATACACCACGGGGAAGTCCAGCTGCTCGTCCGTCGCGCCCAGCTTGTCGAACAGGTCGAAGGCGGCATTGACCACGTGGTCGGGGCGAGCGCCCGGCTTGTCGACCTTGTTCACCACCAGGATGGGCTTGAGACCCAGCGCCAGCGCCTTCTTCGTGACGAATCGCGTCTGGGGCATCGGACCTTCCTGGGCATCGATCAGCAGCACCACGCCGTCGACCATGCTCAGCGCACGCTCCACCTCACCACCGAAATCGGCGTGGCCGGGGGTGTCCACGATGTTGATGTGCATGCCCTTCCACGTCACGGCGCAGTTCTTGGCCAGGATCGTGATACCGCGCTCTTTCTCGATCGCGTTGTTGTCCATGACGGTGTCGACGACCTTCTCGTGCGCGGCGAAAGTGCCTGACTGGCGCAGCAGTTGGTCGACCATCGTGGTCTTGCCATGGTCCACGTGGGCAATGATGGCGATGTTGCGGATCTGATTGGTGCTCATGGTGTGGCTTCGGTCAAAAGTGTCTGCTGTATTTCGATGGGGTTCAGCAAGCGCCCCGGGATCAGTTCGCCGGCCTTGACATGCGCGGTGCCGAGGAATGCGTGCGGGGTGTGGCCGAAGACGGCGACCTCTGCAGCATCGGGCCAGTCGCCTCGACGGCGCAGGCCCGACAGAAAGCGTGCCGCATCTTCTGCCTCCAGCATGACGCTCGCGTGGCCGGCCACGAGAGACTCGACAGGCAGCAGTTGAGCGAGCCGCTCGTCTTCGGACATGGCTTCCAGCGCATCCAGCGTCACGCACTGGGAGGCGTTGAAACCGCCCGTGGCCGTGCGCCGCAAGGCCCTGAGATGGGCACCGCAGCCGAGTGCTTCGCCGATGTCTTCACCAAGGGTGCGGATGTACGTGCCCTTGCTCACGCTGGCCAGGATCCGGATCTCGTTCGCCGACTGCTGGCTGAGCGCCAGCGTGTGGATCACGACATCGCGCGCCGCGCGCTCGATTTCGATCCCCTCGCGCGCGTACTCGTAGAGCGCCTTGCCGTCCTTCTTGAGCGCGCTGTGCATCGGCGGCACCTGGCGCATCGGGCCGGTGAACTGCAACTGGACGCGCGCCAGGTCCGCCGGCGTGACGGCAACGGGCCGCTGGTCGATGACTTCGCCCTCGGCATCGCCGGTGGAAGTCCGGACGCCCAGCCGGGCGGTCGCCTCGTAGGTCTTGTCCGCGTCCAGATGCAGCTGGCTGAACTTGGTCGCCGCTCCGAAGCACAAGGGCAGCACACCGCTCGCAAGCGGATCGAGCGTGCCCGTGTGGCCTGCCTTCTCGGCGCGCAGCAGCCACTTGGCCTTCTGCAAGGCCTGGTTGCTGGACAGCCCCAGCGGCTTGTCGAGCAGAAGCACCCCATGCACAGGGCGCCGCTGCACCCGTGTGCGTGGCGCGTTCATCCTTAGTCGTCTTTGGAACGGGAGGCGACGGCCTGCGCAATCAGCGCATTCATGTCGGCGGCGCGCTCGGTAGTGCGGTCGAACTGGAAGTGCAGCGTGGGCACCGTGTGGATGTGCAGGCGCTTGAAGAGGCCATTGCGCAGGAAGCCCGCCGCCTGGTTGAGCGCCTCGGTGGTCTCCACCGGGTCGCCCACCAGCAGGCTGAAGAAGACCTTCGCATGCGCGTAGTCGGGCGTGACCTCGACCGCCTGGATCGTCACCATGCCCACCCGCGGATCCTTGAGCTCGCGCGCGATCAGCTCCGTCAGATCGCGCTGGATCTGATCAGCGACCTTGAAGGCGCGATTGGGGGTTGCGGCTTTTCTCTTCGGCATGGCCAGGATCGTGACGTCTTGGTACGCCTTACAACGTACGCGCGATCTCCTTGATCTCGAAGAACTCCAGCTGATCACCTTCCTTGATGTCGTTGTAGTTCTTGAGCTTGATACCGCACTCGAAGCCTTCACGCACCTCGCGCACGTCGTCCTTCATCCGCTTGAGCGACTCGAGTTCGCCCGTGTAGATGACCACGTTGTCGCGCAGCAGGCGGAAATGCGCGCTGCGGGTGACATAGCCCGACGTGACGTAGCAGCCAGCGACCGTGCCGATCTTGGAGGCAACGAACACGGTGCGGATCTCGGCCGACCCGATGATCTCTTCGCGCCGTTCGGGCGCCAGCATGCCGGCCATTGCCGTCTTCAGCTCGTCCACCGCGTCATAGATGATGCTGTAGTAGCTGATGGCGACGTTGTTGCCCTCGGCCAGGCGGCGCGCGCCGGCGTCGGCCCGCACGTTGAAACCGATGACCGTGGCCTTCGAGGCAATCGCGAGGTTGATGTCCGACTCGCTGATGCCGCCCACTGCCGCGTACACCACCTGCACCTTGACCTCGTCGGTCGAGAGCTTGAGCAGCGACTGTGCGAGCGCTTCCTGCGAGCCCTGGACGTCGGCCTTGATGATGATGGGCAGAGTCTTGACCTCGGCGCCCAATTCCGAGAACACGTTCTCGAACTTGGCGGCCTGCTGCTTGGCCAGCTTGGTGTTGCGGAACTTGCCGGCGCGGTAGGTCGCGATCTCGCGCGCACGTCGCTCGTCGCCCATCACCATGAACTCGTCGCCGGCTTGCGGCACCTCCGTCAGGCCTTGGATCTCCACCGGGATCGAAGGACCGGCTTCCTTCGTGGGCTTGCCGTCCTCGTCCAGCATGGCGCGCACGCGGCCGTATGTCGAGCCGGCCAGCACCACGTCGCCGATCTTGAGCGTGCCGGATTGCACCAGCACAGTTGCGACGGGGCCGCGCCCCTTGTCGAGCTGCGCTTCGATCACGAGGCCCTTGGCGGCCGCATCGACCGGTGCCTTGAGCTCCAGCACCTCGGCCTGCAGCAGCACCTGCTCCAGCAGATCGTCCACGCCCTGGCCGGTCTTGGCGGACACCGACACGAAGGGGGTGTCGCCGCCGTACTCCTCAGGCACTACCTGCTCGGCCACCAGTTCCTGCTTGACGCGGTCGAGGTTGGCATCAGGCTTGTCGATCTTGTTGATCGCCACCACGATCGGCACGTTGGCCGCCTTGGCGTGGCTGATCGCTTCCTTGGTCTGGGGCATGACGCCGTCGTCCGCTGCCACCACCAGGATCACGATGTCGGTCGCCTGCGCGCCGCGGGCTCGCATGGCGGTGAAGGCCTCGTGGCCCGGCGTGTCGAGGAAGGACACCATGCCTCGCTCGGTCTGAACGTGGTAGGCACCGATGTGCTGCGTGATGCCGCCAGCCTCGCCCGCAGCGACCTTGGTGCGGCGGATGTAGTCCAGCAGCGAGGTCTTGCCGTGGTCGACGTGACCCATCACGGTCACGACCGGCGCGCGCGGCAGCGCCTCGGCGAGTTGAGCCGAAACGTCCTCATCGGTGAAGGCCTCGGGATCGTCCAGCGCGGCGACGACCGCGCTATGGCCCATTTCCTCCACGATGATCATCGCGGTGTCCTGGTCCAGCGATTGATTGATGGTTGCCATCTGCCCCAGCTTCATCAACTGCTTGATGACCTCAGAGGCCTTGACCGCCATCTTGTGCGCCAGCTCGGAAACCGTGATGGTTTCGGGCACGTGCACTTCAAGCACGCGCGCCTCGACCGGCGCTGCCTGTACTCGTTCTTCCTGGCCGCCACGGTCATTGCCCCGACGTCCGCGCGGACCTCCACGCCAGTTGCCGCGGCCAACGCCGCCGCTGGCATCTCCACGGGTCTTGATTTCCTTCTTCTTGGCGGTGTCGCCCGCCCAGCTCGACGAGAGCTTGGCCGACTTGACTTCCTTGCCAGCGCCCGGAGCCGCTGCACCGGGTGCACCCGGCGCCGCGGTGCGAGCAGCCGGCGCGGTCGGCTTGTGCAGCGTGCCCTTGACGCCTGCCGCCTTGGCTTCCTGCGCGACCTTCTCAGGCGCCTTGTGCGGCACCAGCACGCGGGCAGGCGCATTCATCATGGCGCGTATGGCTTCCGCCTCGGCCAGCGCCTTGCGGCGACGTTCGTCGAGGTCCTTGGCACGGGCGGCTTCCTCATCGGCCCGCGCTTTCGATTCGGCAGCCGCCTTGACCTTGGCGTCTTCCTTGACCTGGGCAGCGGCAGCTTCGGCAGCGGCCTTGCGGTCGGCCACGGCAGGGGCTTCCTCGGGCGCTTCGGGTGCGCCCTCGGTCACGGCGGCTGCGGCCTTTTCCGCGGCGGCCTTCGCACGCGCGGCGCGGGCCTGCTGCTCTACCTGTTCGGCACGCTCGGCCTTCTCGCGCTCGCGTGCCTCGGCTTCCTCGCGCAGACGGCGCTTTTCGACCAGCTCTTCCTCCTGGCGGCGGATCAGCTCGGCCTGGCGGCGCGCCTCTTCCTCGCGGCGTGCGAGTTCGGCTTCGTCGACGCGCGGCGCGGCGGGCTCGGCGGCGGACGGCGCAGGAACGTCGGCAACCCCCCTCACGGGCTCGGGCGTTGCCGGATGTCCCTCGTCGCGCTGGATGAAGGTGCGCTTCTTGCGCACTTCGACCTGGATCGTGCGCGCGCGCCCGGTGGCGTCGGCCTGCTTGATCTCCGTGGTCGATTTCTTCGTCAGCGTGATCTTCTTGCGCTCAGGCTCGACCGTGCCATGGCTGGCCTTCAGGAAGCCAAGCAGGCGCTGCTTGTCCGCTTCGGTAAGTGCGTCGGTGACGGCGGCCTTGGGCACGCCCGCGCTCTTGAGCTGGTCAAGCAGGATTTCGGGCGTCTTCTTGAGCTCGTTCGCGAACTCGGCGACAGTGGTACTGGACATATTGCTTTCGTGCCTCCATGACCATCACTCTTGGCCAGCGAACCAGTGTTCGCGGGCCTTCAAGATCAGATTCTTGGCTTCATCGGCGCTCTGGCCGGTGATTTCGGTGAGTTCGTCGACCGCGAGGTCGGCAAGGTCGTCGCGCGTGTGCACGCCCGCCTCGGCCAGCTTCGGGATCAGGGCGGGGTCGAGGCCCGCAAGATCGCGCAGGTCCTGCGAGACGCTCTCGACGTTCTCTTCCCGGGCGATTTCCATGGTGAGCAGCGCATCCTTGGCGCGCGAACGCAGCTCGTTGATCGTGTCCTCGTCGAAGCTCTCGATCTCGAGCAGCTCGGAGATCGGCACGTAGGCCACCTCCTCCAGGCTGGTAAAGCCCTCGGAGATCAGGATGTCGGCGATCTCTTCATCGACGTCCAGCTTCTCCATGAAGAGCTTGCGACTGGCGTCGGTCTCGGTCGCCTGCTTCTGGGCAGACTCGTTGGCATCCATGATGTTGATCTTCCACCCGGTCAGGTCGGAAGCGAGCCGCACGTTCTGGCCGCCGCGGCCGATGGCGATGGCGAGGTTTTCCTCGTCGACCACCACATCCATGGCGTGCTTTTCCTCGTCGACCACGATCGAGGAAACGTTGGCCGGCGCCAGTGCGCCGATCACGAACTGGGCCGGGTCTTCGCTCCACAGGACGATGTCCACGCGCTCGCCGGCGAGCTCGTTGGTGACTGCGTTGACGCGCGTGCCGCGCACGCCGACGCAGGTGCCGATCGGGTCGACCCGCTTGTCGTGCGAAAGCACGGCAATCTTGGCGCGGGAGCCGGGGTCGCGGGCACAGCTCTTGATCTCAAGCAGGCCCTGCTCGATCTCGGGCACCTCCTGGCGGAACAGCTCGATCATGAACTCAGGTGCCGCGCGCGACAGGATGATGGGCGCGCCACGTAGCGTCAGGTCGACTTCCATGATCATCGCCCGCACACGGTCGCCGTTGCGCAGGTTCTCCTTGGAGATCATCTCGCTGCGGCGCAAGCGCCCTTCGACGCGGCCCGCCTCGACGATGATGTCGCCCTTGTCCAGGCGCTTGACGGTGCCGGTGAAGATCTTCTCGCCGCGCGACATGAAGTCGTTGAGCAGCATTTCGCGCTCGGCGTCGCGGATCTTCTGCAGGATGACCTGCTTGGCCGCCATCGCACCGATGCGCCCGATCGGTACCGAATCCACGGACTCCTCGATGTACTCGTCGACCTCGATGTCGGGCATCTCTTCCTTAGCCTCGAACAGCAGGATCTCCTGGTCGGGCAACTGCAGGCCGGCCTCGTCGGGCACCACGTGCCAGCGACGGAAGGTCTCGTAGTCGCCACTGTCGCGATCCACCGCAACACGGATGTCCACATCGCCCGGGTAGAGCTTCTTGGTGGCTTGCGCCAAGGCGGACTCGACCGCGCCGAAGACGACGTCGCGCTCGACGTTCTTCTCGCGCGAGATCGCATCCACCAACATCAACATTTCGCGATTCATGCCACCACTCTCCTTGTTCATTCCGACGCTGTCATGTCGGGTTTGGGCCTGCGGCCCTTGAAATCCACGATCGGGGCGAGCCGCGCCTCGCGCACCTCGTCCAGGGTAAAGCCCAGCGCCTGCATTGCGGCGGGCGCGCGCTTCCTGCTGATCTTCTGCCCGGGCTTGGGCGCCGTCTTTCCTTCGGGCTCCTGCGCCCAGACGATCTGCCAGGCCTGGGACCCCTCGGCCCCTGCGGCCCGTTCCAGCGTGCCGCGAAACTTCTTGCGGTTGGCTGCTACCTGGCCACCCGCGGCGGCGCCCATGGGCGCCTTGAGCGTGATGTCGATCACCTCGCCGACGAAACGTTCGAAATCCTGCGCATTGCGCAGCGGCCGGTCGATCCCGGGAGAAGAAACCTCGAGCCGCTTGTAATCGATGCTCTCCACTTCCAGCGCGAACTGCAGCTGGCGGGTAACCTTCTCGCAATCCTCGACGGTGACGAGAACCTCCGGCGCGCCGGCCGCCGCTGCGTCCGATGTGGGGCCGCTCCAAGGCAAATCAATCGTGACACGCAGCAGTCCTCCCGCCGAGCGTTCGATCTCGACCAGGTCGTAGCCGAGGCCGGCCACGGTTCGTTCCACTGTCTGCTGCAATGCCACGTGCTTGGGTGCGCCTTCTGCGTGTGCTCGGTGCGCCGCCCGCCCAGCGCCCCGAAAAAATGCTTCGACCAATAAAAAACGGGCGGTAGGTACCCGCCCGTTTGGTCGTGAGCCTCGAATTATATGCCAAAGGTGTCAGTAAGCGCTCCTTTTACGCGGCAAAGGCGCCTGCCGGCCTCCTTGCGCGCCACCAGACACAGGCGAACAGCAGCGCGCCAAGCGCCAGCACCGCAGCAGCCGCCAACAGCGGGACGGTGAAGGACCCCGTACGCTGGGCCAGGGGGGCGGCGAAGAGCGGCCCCAGGATCTGCCCGACCCCATAGGACGCAGTCGCATACCCGATCAGCCCCGACGCAGCGTTGCCTCGAAGGCGGCGCGCCTCCCGCACTGCGAACAGGCTGATTGCCGTGAACGGCAGGCCCAGCAGCAGGCTGCCCAGCATGAAGCCGCCGATGCTCGGCCAGGCGACCGACAGCAGCACTCCGAGTGCCTGCAGCCCATAGGCGAGGGCAAGCAGCAGACGGTTGTCCCACCGGACGGGCGCCCGGGCGCCGATCAGCGCACCGGGAACCACCGCCAGACCAACCAGCGGCCAGAAGAAGTCGGGCCAGGACGAGCCCGGCAGCGCTTGGCGCGCAATGACGGGCAGGAAGGTCGCAGTAATGATGTAGCCGAAGCCGGCGAGGCTGTACAGCGCGACCAGCCACCGCGCGTCCGCGCGGGCGGCGGTGAGGTCGGCGGGTCCGGCAGGGGCCGCGCCTGTCGGCGCAGTGCGCGCCAAGGCATGTGCACCGTCGCCGAAGATGCGCCAGACGCCGACGATCAGCACCACGGACAGCAATCCGAAGCCGATCCAGCCCGCCGCCGAGCCCCAATGTCCGACGGCGCCGCCCAGCAGCCCCGTGAGGGCGATACCGATCCCCGGGCCTGTGTAGATCACCCCCTGCAACGTTGGCGCGTGCGTTTCGGCCAGGCGCCTGAGCCCCCAGCCCGACGCGAAGACGAAGGTCCAGGCGCTCACGACGCCGGCGGCCGTGCGCAGAATGCCCCAGGCGGCAAAATTGTCCCAGAGCCCCATCCCCAGCAGCAGCGCCGCTGTGGCAACCAGGCCGCAGCGCACCATGGTGGCAGCCTCGATCCGGATCACCGCACAGGACAGCGCGCCCACAAAATAGCCCAGGTAGTTGAGCGAGGCCAGCAGTCCGCCCGCCTCCAGCCCCACCTTTCCCTCGTGCAGCATGATCGGCAGCAAGGGCGTGAAGGCAAATCGCCCGAGGCCCATCGCCACGGCCAGGGCCACCATGCAGGCCAGCGCTGCGCGCCATGCGGCACGCCGGTCGCTTCCGATTGTCGACATTGATCTGTTTCCGGGTTCTCTCGATCAGCCAGCGGCCGCGGCCACGAGCTTCTGCGTATAGGGATGCTCCGGCGCATCGAGGACGCGAAGGGCAGCGCCGCACTCGAGGATTGCGCCATCCTTCATCACGATGACCTGGTGCGCCATGGCCCGAATCACCTCGACATCGTGCGTGATCAGCAGGTAGCTCAGGCCCCGCTCGCGCTGCAGGCGCTGGAGCAGCCCCAGCACCTGTTTCTGAATGGTAACGTCGAGGGCGCTGGTGGGCTCGTCGAGCACCAGGAGCCGCGGCCCGACGATCAGGGCCCGCGCGATGGCCAGGCGCTGCCGCTGGCCACCGGAGAATTCGTGGGGATAGCGCGCGAGGAGCGACGGGAACTGCGCCTCTGTCAGACCCACATCAGCCAAGGCTTCGAGCGCGCGCACGCGGCGGCCGGCAATGTCGAGCTCGGGTGCATGCACCGTCAGGCCTTCGCCGACGATCTGCTCCACCGTCATGCGCGGCGAGAGCGAGGAGAACGGGTCTTGGAACACCACTTGCATCTGCCGCCGCAGCGCGCGGTCGCTCGCCCTGCCGCTGTTCCAGCGCTTGCCCTCGACGCCGAGGCTACCGCTGTGCTTGAGCAGTCCCAACGCGGCCAGGGCGAGGGTCGACTTGCCTGAGCCCGACTCCCCCACTACCCCCAGGGTCTCCCCTGCTCCAATGCGAAAGTCGGCGCCTTGTACTGCTACGAACTCGCCCTTGCGAAACCAGCCGGCGAAGCCGGGGATCGAGACCGGATAGCCCACCCGCAGGGCTTGGGCCTCCAGCACCGGCGGCTCCTGCCGAGGGGGCACGGGCGGCACATCGCGGGCTGGCCGGCTGTCGATCAGCTTGCGGGTGTAGGGATGCTGCGGGGCGCCGAACACGTCGGCCACGGCGCCCTGTTCGACGATGTACCCGTTTTCCATCACCGCCACCCGGTCTGCGAAGCGGCGCACCATGTTGAGGTCGTGCGTGATCAGCAGCACGGCCATTCGGTGTTTGTCCTGGAGTTCGGCCAGCAGGTCCAGAATCTGTGCCCGCACGGTCACGTCGAGCGCCGTGGTGGGTTCGTCGGCGAGCAGCAGGCGCGGCTTGCAGGCCAATGCCATGGCGATCATGGCGCGCTGGCGCTGGCCACCCGACAGCTGGTGCGGAAATGCCCGCGCACGTCGCGCCGGCTCAGGGATGCCGGTGTCGGCCAGGAGCTGGACCGCTGCCTCCTGCGCCGCATGCCTGGGCAGCGCCTCGTGCGTTTCCAGGACCTCGGCAATCTGGTCGCCCACGGTGTAGAGCGCGTTCAGCGCCGTCATCGGCTCCTGGAAGATCATCGCGATCTCCTTGCCGCGAATGGCACGCAGCTCACGCTCCCGCAGCGACAACAGATCGCGCGCGCCTGCGCCCTCCTCTGCGCCTGCCAGGCGCGCGCGGCCGGACACCTCGGCGTTCTGGACCAGCCGAAGAAGACTCAGCGCAGTGACGGTCTTCCCCGAGCCCGATTCACCCACCAGGGCCAGCTTTTCTCCAGGCGCGATGCCGAAGTCGATCCCATGAACGACCTCTTTGCCGCCAAAGGCCACGCGCAGGCCCCGGACCTCGAGCAAGGCGGCGCTCATGGCTTGCTTGGGCCAGCCCGGCGCGGTGCTCATCGATCGGCCTTCCGAGGATCGAGCGCATCGCGCAATGCATCGCCCATGAAGGTCAGCAGCATCAGTGTCACGACGAGCACCGCGAAGGTTGAAAGCGAGATCCACCAGGCATCGATGTTGGCCTTGCCCTGGCTCAGCAGCTCGCCCAGCGACGGCGTACCCGGCGGCACTCCCAGCCCAAGGAAGTCGAGCGAGGTCAGCGCCAGGATGGCCGCGCTCATGCGAAAGGGCAGGAAGGTCACCACCGGCGTCATGCTGTTGGGCAGGATGTGGCGCCACATGATCTGCAGATTGCCCACGCCGAGCGCACGCGCAGCGCGCACATAGTCCATCTGGCGGTTGCGCAGGAACTCCGCGCGCACGTAGTCCGAAAGGCCCATCCAGCCGAACAAGCTCAGAAGGATCAGCAGCAGGGCCACGCTGGGCGCGAAGATGGCGCTGAAGATGATCAGCAGGTACAGCTCGGGCATGGAACCCCAGATCTCGATGAAGCGCTGGAAGGCGAGATCGGTCTTGCCGCCGAAGTACCCCTGGACCGCCCCGGTGATGATGCCCAGCACCACGCCGATGACGGTGAGCGCCAGCGCAAAAAGCACACTGACGCGAAAGCCGTAGATCAGTTGCGCCAGCAGGTCGCGGCCGCGGTCGTCGGTACCGAAAAGGTTTTCGCCGGACGGTGCGGCCGGATTCGGCGCCTTGGCAAAGTAGTTGAGCGTGCGCGGGCCATACGGGTTGGGCGCGTAGAGGGCCCAGTTGGCTCCGCTGGTGATGCGCTCACGAATGAAGGGATCGAGGTAGTCGGCAGGTGTCTCGAAGTCCCCGCCGAAGGTCTTTTCGGAGTAGTCGCGCAGCACCGGAAAGTAAGTCTGTCCTTCGTAGTGCACGACCAACGGGCGATCAGTGGAAAGCACCTCCGCGAACAGGCTCAGCACGACCAGGATGCTGAAGAGCATGAGGCTCCAGAGACCCAGCTTGTTGCGCTTGAAGCGCAGCCAGGCACGGCGGGCGGGGCCGGGACTGACTGCCGGTCCAGCCTGGCCAGCCGATGCCGCCACTTGCCCGTCGAAAGGCCCAGAACGACCGGCTGTGATGGGAGATTCAATCGAACTTGACACGCGGATCCACCCACACGTAGCAAAGGTCGCTGAGCAGCTTGGTCACCAGTCCGATCAGCGTGAAGAGATAGAGCGTGCCCAGCACCACCGGGTAGTCGCGCCGAATGACGCTTTCGTAGCTCAACAGGCCCAGTCCGTCGAGCGAGAACAGGGTTTCGATGAGCAGCGAGCCTGTGAAGAAGGCGCCGATGAAGGCCGCCGGAAAGCCCGTGATGATGGGGATCAGGGCGTTTCGGAAGACATGTTTCCAGAGCACGCGACGGTCGCTCAAGCCCTTCGCGCGCGCGGTCAGGACGTACTGCTTGCGGATCTCCTCGAGAAAGGAGTTCTTGGTCAGCATGGCAGTCACGGCGAAGCTGCCGAGCACCATGGCCGTGATCGGCAGCGTGATGTGCCACAGGTAGTCGACGATGCGGGCGCCCCAGCTCATGCTTTCCCAGTTGGACGAGGTCAATCCTCGCAACGGAAACCACTGGAGCTGGCCGCCGAAGATCACGAGCAGCGCCACGCCGAGCACGAAGCCCGGAATGGCATAGCCGATCAGGACGAAGAGCGTCGTGATGAAGTCGAAGCGCGTTCCGGCGCGTACTGCCTTGGCGACGCCCAGCGGCACGGCGATCAGGTAGCTGATGAAGAAAGTCCACAGGCCCAGGCTGATCGACACCGGCAGCTTCTCCTTGACCAGCTGCCACACCGCCTTGCGCTGGTAGAAGCTGTTGCCCAGATCGAAGCGTGCATAGCCCTTGAGCATCTGCCAGAAACGTTCCAGCGGCGGCTTGTCGAAGCCGTAGAGCTGCTTGATCTCCTCGATGCGCTTCGGGTCCAGGCCCTGGCGGCCCCGATAGCCCGCGCCGCTGGCAGCGGCCCGCTCGCCGCCGGAGTCGCGGCCCTGCAGCTGCGACACCATCTGCTCCACCGGCCCGCCGGGCACGAACTGGATGACGCCGAAGGTCACGATCAGCACCCCCAGCAGCGTGGGCACCATCAGCAGCAGCCGTTTGAGGATATAGCTGGCCATCGCGAGGTGCCCTACTTGTTCGAGGGCGAAGCCCACCACGTCGACACGGCCCAGGTGCCGGCGTCGTAATACGGGGGCAGCACCTTGGGAAGCACGAAGCGCCCGGGCCGATACCCGACCAGGAAGCTGTTGCTCGTCCATTGAGGGATCGAGTAGTAGCCATGGGAGAGCACCCGGTCGAGCGAGCGCATGGCGGCCGACAGTTGGGGCCGCGTGGTGGCTTCCACGACCTTCTGCAACAACGCATCGACAGCCGGATCGCGGATGCCCCAGATGTTGGCGGAGCCCGATGTGTCCGCCGCCTTGGAGCCGAAGTAGTCGAACAGTTCGCCGCCGGGCGCCGTGGTGCCCGGCTTGCGCAGGCTGCTGAATTCGAAGTCGAATTCATCCATGCGCTGCTGGTAGAGCGAGCCATCCACGTTGCGGATGCTGAGCTCGATACCGAGCTTGCGCATCGCGGCCTGCATCGGCAGCACGAGCCGGTTGCCCGAGGGCTGCGCGTTCAGGTACTCGATGGTCATGGCTTCGCCCTTCGAGTCGCGCAGCGCGCCGTCGCGGTAGGTCCAGCCGGCATCGGCCAGCAAGGCACGCGCCTTGCGCAGGTTTTCGCGCAGGCTGGAGGGCGGGTCGGTGCTGGGTGGCACCGGCGCGGGGCCGAAGACTTCGGGCCGAAGCTGCTTGCGCAGCGGTTCGAGCAGCGCCAGTTCGTCGGGTCCAGGCAGGCCTTCGGCATGGAAGTCGCTATTGGGGAAGTACCCCACCGCCCGCTTGTACAGCCCATAGAACATCTGCCGGTTGAGCCACTCGAAATCCATGGTCAGGCCCAGTGCCTGCCGCACCCGGATGTCCTGGAACTTCGGCTTTCGCAGATTGAAGATGTACCCTTGAAAATCGCCGGGGTTGCGGTTTTCAAACGCCTGCTTCCGGAGCTCGCCGGTCTCGAAGGCCTTGCCATAGTACTGGCGAGCCCAGTTGCGCGAAATGAACTCGCGCATGAAGTCGAACTCGCCGGCCTTCAGTCCTTCGAAGCGCGCCGTCTCGTCCAGGTAGAGCTTGTAGGTGACACGATCGAAGTTGAGCTGGCCTCTTCTAACCGCGAGATGGGCACCCCAGTACTTGGGATCACGCACGTAGGTGATGTCGCGCCCCAGCCGCGCACTGGCCGGCTGGTAGGGCCCGGATGCAATGGGGAGTTCGGCGTTGATCTGGTCGAAAGGCTTGCCGCCACCCCAGGCGCGGCTGAAGACGGCCATGCCGCCGACCACGAGGGGGAGCTCCCGGTTGCTGCTCGCGAAGTCGAAGCGCACGGTGCGCTCGTCCAGCGCCTTCGCGCCTTTCACTTCGGCATAAATGGTCTTGAACTGGGGCGCCGCCAGTTTGCCGGTCAAGGTGTCGAACGAATAGACCACATCGGCCGCAAGCACGGGCGTGCCGTCGTTGAAGCGCGCTTCCGGACGGATCCTGAAGGTTGCGGAGTGCTTGTCCGATGCCACTTCCACATCTTCGGCGAGCAGGCCGTAGGCCGTGGTGGGCTCCTCGTCGTTGCCGATGAGCAGGCTCTCGAATACCAGTTGCCCCAAGCCAGCGGGCGGAGTGCCTTTGAGGGTGAAGGGATTGAACTTGTCGAAGTTGGTGACGGCAATCGGCGGCACCATGCGGATCTCGCCGCCCTTCGGCGCGTCCGGGTTCACGTAATCGAAATGAGTGAAACCCGGCGAGTACTTGATGTCTCCGAACTGCGCGTACGCATGGGCGGCCCACGAGGGAGCCGCCGAGAGCGCCAACACCAAGAGCAGCCAACCTCGCATGCGAGAATTCTGCCCAAGATTTTCACGAGGTCGCTCCATGGGCTTTCTTTCCGGCAAAAAATTCCTGATCACCGGCGTGCTGAGCAACCGCTCCATCGCCTACGGCATCGCCAAGGCGTGCCACCAACAAGGGGCCGAACTCGCTTTCAGCTACGTGGGCGAGCGCTTCAAGGACCGGATCACCGAATTCGCCGCCGATTTCGACTCCAGCCTGGTGTTCGACTGCGACGTCGGCGACGACGCCCAGATCGCGAAGCTGTTCACCGACCTGGCGCAGACCTGGCCCAAGTTCGATGGTTTCGTGCACAGCATCGGCTTCGCGCCGCGCGAGGCGATCGCCGGCGATTTCCTCGAGGGCCTTTCGCGCGAGGGCTTCAGGGTGGCGCATGACATCAGCGCCTACAGCTTCCCGGCCATGGCCAAGGCGGCCCTGCCCTACCTCAACGACAAATCGGCCCTGCTCACGCTCACCTACCTGGGCTCCGAGCGTGCACTGCCCAACTACAACACCATGGGCCTGGCCAAGGCATCGCTTGAGGCTTCCGTGCGCTACCTCGCGGAATCGCTTGGGCCGAAAGGCATGCGCGTCAACGGCATCAGTGCGGGGCCCATCAAGACGCTGGCAGCCAGCGGCATCAAGGGCTTCGGCAAGATCCTCGCGGTGGTTGCGGACGTCTCGCCGATCCGCCGCAACGTCACGATCGAGGAAGTGGGCAACGTCGCCGCCTTCCTGCTGAGCGACCTGGCCAGCGGCGTGACGGCCGAGATCACGTACGTCGACGGCGGCTTCAGCCAGGTGGTCGGCGGCATCGCCGAATAGCTGCGCCGCGCCGCGCGGCTGCCGGCAGCAGACCGGCCTGCATCAACACAAGAAAATCATTCAGGGAACAACACATGGATCGTCGAAAGCTCCTGCTTCTCGGCCCAGCGCTCGCGCTGGCGCCCTTTGCGCTGGCAAATGCAGCTGCGTCGAAGCTCATGCTCGCCGATGTCTATCACCGCGGCATGCCGCTCGCCGACTACTGGGTCAGCGAGAAGTTCGATGGAATGCGCGGCTACTGGGACGGAAGGCAGCTCTGGACGCGTGGTGGCGAGCGCGTGGCCGCGCCCGCCTGGTTCACCGCAGCGCTGCCCGCGGTGCCGATGGACGGCGAACTGTGGGCCGGCCGCGGGCGCTTCGCGGAGACGGTGTCCACAGTGCGCGACCAGATCCCGAACGACCCGGCCTGGCGAAGCATCCGCTTCATGGTCTTCGACCTGCCGGCGCAGCCTGGCGACTTCACGGCCCGGCTGGCCGCGCTGCGCAAGCTGCTGCCATTGAAGGACGCTCCCTGGGTGATCCCGGTGCCGCAGGCCAGGGCCGGCACGCACGAGGAACTGCAGGCGCTGCTCGACAAGACAGTGGGCATGGGCGGCGAAGGCCTGGTGCTTCATCGGGGTGGCTCCGTCTATCGCGGAGAACGATCGGCCGACTTGCTCAAGTTCAAACCCTACGACGATGCTGACGCCCGGGTACTGGCGCATGTACCAGGCCGCGGGCGTCACGCCGGCCGCATGGGTGCGCTGCTGGTCGAGACACCCGAGGGCCGGCGCTTCAAGCTCGGCGGGGGCTTCACGGACGCGCAGCGCGAACAGCCGCCCGCGGCGGGGAGCTGGGTCAGCTATCGCTACAACGGCACGAACCCCGGCGGCCTGCCGAGGTTCGCGCGCTTCCTGCGAGTGAGGGGCGACCTCGCCTCCTCTTCCTAGGCTACCGAACGCTCACTTGGGCAGCAGCACCTTGTCGACGACGTGGATCACGCCGTTGGACTGGTAGACATCGGCGGTGCTCACGGTGGCCCAGCCGCCGTTCTCGTCGCCCACCATGATCTTGCCGCCGCTTTCCTTGGCCATGAGCGTGCCGCCTGCCGCGGTCTTGAGAGTGGCCATGCCTTTGCCGTCCATGATCTGGCTGCCCAGCGCCGCGGCATCGAGCTTGCCGGGTACCACGTGGTAGGTCAGCACTGCCGTCAGCTTGCCCTTGTTCTCTGGCTTGAGCAGCGTGTCGACGGTGCCGGCCGGCAAGGCGGCGAAGGCTGCGTTGGTCGGCGCGAACACGGTGAAGGGGCCTGGGCCCTTGAGGGTTTCGACCAGTCCGGCGGCCTTCACCGCGGCAACCAGCGTGGTGTGGTCCTTCGAATTGACGGCGTTGTCGATGATGTCCTTGGTCGCCAACATCGGCGCTCCGCCGACCATGACTTGCGCGGACGCGGCGGCCGCGCCGACGGCCATCGCGGCGGCCAGGGTGATGGAGGCGATACGGTGGAAGCTGCTGCTCATGAAAGGCTCCTTTGGGGTGGCACCGGCACCGAAATGGCGGCGGCTGCAATCAATACGGAGGGCGAGCCAAGTTGGATTGCCCCGCCCGACGCGAAATGCTGCGTTTCAGGCCCGCTTACCATCGGCGGATGTCCTGGCACTCTTCGACGCACGAAGCACACACGCACCCCCTCTGCATCGAAGCGCGCAAACCGTGAGCTTGAGCGGACCCATCGTCCTGGCAGTACTCTTCGGCGCCCTGCTCCACGCCGCCTGGAACGCGCTCATCAAGTCGGGCATCGACAAGCCGCTGGACACCGCGCTGGTTCACAGCATGGGCATCTTCATCGCCGTTCCGCTCGTGATGATCACGGGCTTGCCGCCGCGCGCTGCCTGGCCCTACATGGCGACTTCGTTGTTGATCCACATCGCGTACTACACGGCACTGGCCGGCGCCTACAAGCATGGGGACCTGAGCCTCACCTATCCGGTGATGCGCGGGTGCGCGCCGTTGCTCGTCGCCATGGGCAGCGCGACGTTCATCGGCGAGGCGATCTCGGTGACAGCCTGGATCGGCGTCGCCCTGCTGTGCGTCGGCGTGGTCACGCTGGGGCTGTCACGCTCGGTGCTGCGCGAGAACGATGATTCACGGCGCAGCAAGGCGCTCGGTTTCGCGCTGGCCAATGCTGCGGTGATTGCCCTCTACACCGTCGTCGATGGCATCGGGGTGCGCGTCTCGGGCAATGCGCTGGCCTACGTGGCGACCCTGTTCCTGTTCGACGGCATCCCCTACATGCTGCTGGTGCTCTGGCGCCGTCCGGGCAAGCGCCGCGCGGCGCTCGAGTACATGGCAGGCCGATGGAAGCTGGCACTGATCGGCAGCGCCGCCTCCCTGGGCAGCTACGGCATCGCGCTGTGGGCCATGACCAAGGCCCCGGTGGCGATCGTCGCGGCGCTGCGCGAAACCTCGGTGCTGTTCGCTGCGCTGATCGGCACGCTGTTCCTGCGCGAGGGCTTCGGCTGGCAGCGCGCCGCGGGCACGCTGATCATCGTGGCCGGTGTGATGGTGCTGCGCGTCGGCTGAATCCGCTCAGCCTGCGCGCACGCAGTCCGCGTAGTAGCGCTTCTTGCCGGTCTCGTCGATGCGCGCCACCAGCCCATGGATGTCGGTCTCGAAGCCCGGGCACTCGCTGTTGAACTCGCGCGCGAACTTGAGATAGTCGACGATCTTCTTGTTGAAGACCTCGCCCGGGATCAGCAGCGGAATGCCCGGCGGGTATGGGGTAATCAGACTGGTGGTGATCCGGCCCTCCAGTTGGTCGATCTCCACACGCTCGGTCTTGCGGTGCGCGATGTGGGCATAGGCATCGCTCGGCTTCATCGCCGGCTCGAGGTCGCTCAGGTACATCTCGGTCGTGAGGCGTGCCACGTCGTGGCGCGCATAGAGCTCATGGACATGCTGGCAGAGGTCGCGCAGCCCCAGGCGCTCGTAGCCCGGGTGGCTCTGGCAGAACTCAGGCAGGATGCGCCACATCGGCTGGTTGCGCGCGTAGTCGTCCTTGAACTGCTGCAGCGCCGTGAGCAGCGTGTTCCAGCGGCCCTTGGTGATGCCGATGGTGAACATGATGAAAAAGCTGTAGAGCCCTGTCTTCTCGACGATCACGCCGTGCTCGGCGAGGAACTTGGTCACGATGCTGGCCGGTATGCCGGTGGCGGCGAACTTGCCGTTCAGGTCCAGGCCCGGCGTCACGATGGTGGACTTGATCGGGTCCAGCATGTTGAAGCCATCGGCGAGCTTGCCGAAGCCGTGCCAGTTGCGTGCTCCGTTCTTGGCGTTCGGGCCACTGCGCGACTCACCGTGCATGATCCAGTCGCTGGCACGCCCGATGCCTTCCTCCACCAGCTTCTCGGGGCCCCACACCTTGAACCACCATTCGTCCTTGCCGAACTCCTCCTCCACCTTGCGCATGGCGCGGCGGAAGTCCAGCGCCTCGAGGATGCTTTCTTCCACCAGCGCCGTGCCGCCGGGCGGCTCCATCATCGCGGCGGCCACGTCGCAGCTGGCGATGATCGCGTACTGCGGGCTCGTCGAGGAGTGCATCAGGTAGGCCTCGTTGAAGAGGTCGCGATCGAGTGCACGGTTCTGCGAGTCCTGCACCAGCACGTGGCTGGCCTGGCTGATGCCGGCCAGCAGCTTGTGGGTGGACTGGGTCGCGAACACCAGCGACTCCTTGGGCCGCACACGGCGCTTGCCCATCGCGTGGTACGTGCCGTAGAACGGGTGGAAGGCCGCATGCGGCAGCCATGCCTCGTCGAAATGCAGCGTGTCGACGTAGCCGTCGAGCATGCGCTTGATGGTCTCGGTGTTGTAGATCACACCGTCGTAGGTGGACTGCGTGAGCGTCATGACGCGCGGCTTGACCTTGTCGGCATCGACATGCGAAAGCAGCGGGTTGGCGCGGATCTTGTCCCTGATGGCCGCCGGCTCGAACTCACTCCGCGGGATTGGGCCGATGATGCCGAAGTGGTTGCGCGTCGGCTTCATGAAGACGGGAATGGCGCCGGTCATGATGATGGCGTGGAGCACCGACTTGTGGCAGTTGCGGTCCACCACCACCACGTCGTCAGGGGCCACCGTGTGATGCCACACCATCTTGTTGCTGGTGCTGGTGCCGTTGGTCACAAAGAAGCAATGGTCGGCGTTGAAGATGCGCGCCGCGTTGCGCTCGCTGGCCGCCACCGGGCCGGTGTGGTCGAGCAGTTGCCCCAGTTCCTCCACCGCGTTGCAGACGTCGGCGCGCAGCATGTTTTCGCCGAAGAACTGGTGGAACATCTGGCCGACCGGACTCTTGAGGAAGGCCACGCCCCCCGAATGGCCGGGGCAGTGCCAGGAATAGGAGCCGTCTTCCGCATAGTCGATCAGCGCCTTGAAAAATGGCGGCTGCACACCTTCGAGGTAGGACTTGGCCTCCCGGATGATGTGGCGCGCCACGAACTCCGGCGTGTCCTCGAACATGTGGATGAAGCCATGGAGCTCGCGCAGGATGTCGTTCGGCAGGTGGCGCGAGGTCTTCGTCTCACCGTAGATGTAGATCGGCACGTCGGCGTTCTTGCGCCTGACTTCGCCGATGAAGTTGCGCAGGTTCAACACTGCCGGGTCCAGGTCGGGGCCCGGGGTGAACTCCTCGTCGTCGATCGACAGGATGAAGGCGCTCGCTCGGCTCTGCTGCTGGGCAAATTGGCTCAGGTCGCCGTAGCTGGTGACGCCCAGCACCTCGAAGCCTTCGCTCTCGAAGGCCTGAGCCAAGGCGCGGATACTGAGTCCCGAGGTGTTCTCGGAGCGGAAGTCCTCGTCGATGATGACGATCGGAAAGCGGAATTTCATGGGGGGCTCCGGGGGGCGGGACAAGCAAACAGGCGCGAAGTGTACGGAATTCAGATGAAGGGATGGCCGCGCTTTTGACACAGAATGTCGTGCCTTTACTTGGAGAGGAGTCGTGACATGGCAAGTTCCACCGTCTGGTGGCTGATCGCGGGCGGCGCGATCGTGCTGGAGCTGCTCTCCGGCACGGTCTATCTGCTGCTGCTGAGTGCGGGTTTCGCGGCAGCGGCCATCTCGGCGCATGCGGGTGCGGGGCTGGGCACACAGTTGGTCGTGGCAGCGGTCGTCGGCGTCGGGGCGGTGCTCGTCTGGCACACGATCCGGCGCAAGCGCCCCGCCGAGCCGCCGGCCGCCGCCAACCGCGACATCAACCTGGACATCGGCGAACGCGTCTTTGTCGAGGCCTGGAACCCCGACGGCACGGCTACCGTGCGGTACCGCGGCGCGCAATGGACGGTGGTGCCCCGGGCCGGCGCCACGCCCGCCACCGGCGAGCACCAGGTGGCCGAAGTCGTCGGCAGCAGGCTGGTCGTCGACAAGATCTGATACGCAAGCAACAAGCACAACGAGGAAGCATCTTCATGGAATTCACCGTCCCCCTGGTCCTGCTGGTCATCGCGGTCATCGTCATCAGCCAGTCCATCAAGTTCGTGCCGCAGCAGAACGCCTGGGTGCGCGAACGGCTGGGCAAGTACCACAACACGATGACGCCCGGCCCCAACTTCTTGATCCCCTTCATCGACAAGGTGGCCTACAAGCACAGCCTCAAGGAGATCCCGCTGGATGTGCCGAGCCAGATCTGCATCACGCGCGACAACACGCAGTTGCAGGTCGACGGCATCCTCTACTTCCAGGTCACCGACCCGATGCGCGCGAGCTACGGCTCGTCGAACTACATCGTGGCCGTCACGCAACTGGCGCAGACATCGCTGCGCAGCGTGATCGGCAAGCTCGAGCTCGACAAGACCTTCGAGGAGCGCGACATCATCAACGCGCAAGTGGTGGCCGCCATCGACGAGGCGGCGCTGAACTGGGGCGTGAAGGTGCTGCGCTACGAGATCAAGGACCTGACGCCGCCGAAAGAGATCCTTCAGGCGATGCAGCGCCAGATCACGGCCGAGCGCGAGAAGCGCGCGCTGATCGCCGCGTCCGAAGGCCGCCGCCAGGAGCAGATCAACATCGCCACCGGCGAGCGCGAGGCCTTCATCGCGCGGTCGGAGGGTGAGAAACAGGCCCAGATCAACAACGCCCAGGGCGAGGCCGCTGCCATCACGGCGGTGGCGGAGGCCACTGCCGGCGCCATTGAACGCGTGGCTGCCGCCATCCGCCAGCCCGGCGGCGAACAGGCCGTGCAGCTCAAGGTCGCCGAGCGCGCCGTGGATGCCTACGGCAAAGTCGCAGCCGACGCGACCACCACGCTGATCGTCCCCAGCAACATGAACGAAACCGCGGCGCTCATCGCTTCGGCGATGCGCATGGTGCAGGCCGGAAAGACGTCGACAGCCGCCTGAGAGGGCTCGATCCCCGCTGCTACAATCGCGGGCTTCGGAGCGGTGGATGAGTGGTTTAAGTCGCACGCCTGGAAAGCGTGTGAGGGTTAATAGCCCTCCGCGGGTTCGAATCCCGCCTGCTCCGCCACTCGATTTCAGGAAGCCCGCGAAAGCGGGCTTTTTGCTGAGCGGTCGTTAGGTTTCAATCGCCCAAGTGGCATCGTTCTCGTGCGAATTTTCCTACACGACAGCGGGCGGCTTGGGCGGCATCGAGAATGCTGCACCGCGTTAGGCTTTCGGCTTCATAGGCAAGAAAGCGCATGACGCTCCCGACCTTCCTTGTTGAAGACAACAAGACGATCCGCGACAACCTGATTCCTGCACTCGAGGACCTGGTCGGCGCCCGCATTGTCGGTTGTGCCGAGGGCGAGAACGAGGCGGCCCTGTGGCTGGCCTCGCACGCCGGCGACTGGCAGCTGGTGGTGGTGGATGTGTTCCTCAAGCAAGGCTCCGGCTTGGGCGTCCTGAGGACCTGCAAGCAGCGCAGTGCAAAGCAGCGCGCAGTGGTCCTGAGCAACTACGTGAACCCCGACATCCGCGCGCGATGCGAGGCGCTGGGCGCCGACGCCGTTTTCGACAAGTCGCGGGAGCTCGAAGCCTTCTTCGACTACTGCAACGACACCAGCCGGAACGCCACGTAAAAAAGGGCCCCGAGGGGGCCCTTACTCTGGATGCAGGCGGCGTTGCTTCAGCTCGCGCCACGCACCACCGCGATCTGCGTGCGTGCGCCACCCTTGTAGGTGTAGATCGTCAGTGCGCCATTCTTGATGTCGCCCTTCTCGTCGAAAGCGATCGGGCCGGTCACGCCCTTGTACTGGATCTTGCCGAGTTCCGGCAGGTACTTTTCGGGATCGGAAGAACCGGCCTTCACCATGGCCTCGGCCAGCACGTTGACCGCGTCGTAGACGTACGGCGCATAGATTTGCACGTCGACACCGTTCTTGGCCTTGAACTTGGTCTTGAAGTCTTCCAGCGGCTGCTTGAAGTCGCCTTCGACACCGCCGGCTTCGGCGCACACCACCATGTCTTCACCGATCGCATCGCCGGCCAGCTTGGCCAGTTCGCCGGTGCACAGGCCGTCGCCGCCCATGAACTTGACGTTCATGCCGAGTTGCTTGACCTGCTTGAGCATCGGGCCGCCCACGGCATCCATGCCGCCGAAGAACAGCACGTCCGGCTTGGCGCCCTTGAGCTTGGTCAGGATGGCGTTGAAATCAGTCGACTTGTCGGTGGTGAACTCGTGGCCGACGATCGTGCCGCCCGCGGCCTTGACCGCTTTCTCGAATTCCTCGGCGACGCCCTGGCCATAGGCCGTGCGGTCGTCGATCACGGCGATGTTCTTGCCTTTCAGCGTATCGACCGCGTACTTGCCCAGCGTGCCGCCGAGCTGCGTGTCGTCAGCCACCACGCGGAAGGTGGTCTTGAAGCCTTGGCGGGTGTACTTGGGGTTGGTGGCCGAAGGCGAAACTTGCGGGATGCCGGCGTCGCTGTAGAGCTTGGAAGCCGGAATGGTGGTGCCCGAATTCAGGTGGCCGACGATGCCGTTGACCTTGCTGTCGACCAGCTTCTGCGCGACCGCGGTGCCTTGCTTCGGATCGGCCGCGTCGTCTTCGGCGAGCAGCTCGAACTTGGCAACCTTGTCACCGATCTTGAGGCCCTTGGCATTCAGGTCCTCGATGGCCATGCGCGCGCCGAGCTCGTTGTCCTTGCCGAGGTGCGCGATGGCGCCGCTGGTCGGGCCGACGTGACCGATCTTGACCACCAATGCATCGGCCGGAGGAGCCGCAGGTGCAGGCGCTGCCGCGGTCGGTGCCGGCGCAGGGGCCGGCGCCGCTGCTTCTTCCTTCTTGCCGCAAGCTACGAGCGTGAGTGCCGCGAGCGCGACTGCAGACCATTTCAATTGCATGAGGAACCTCCAGGTATTGGTGGATAAGAACACTAGATATACGGCCTTTGATCCGAGCATGAACCCTCAGCAAGTTTCACGCCGCAGACCCTCAGCGCCTTGCGCCTTCGACCTGGCGCGCAGTGTAGCCCAAGGATCAGGGGCGAAAGGGTGGCGTAGACCCTGGGTTGTCGGACAGTTCCTGGGCCAGGGCCTGGCTCACCAGCTCGCGCAGGACCGCCTCGATTTCCTCGCGCAGGCGCGGGATCATGTTGTCGAGTTGTTGCTGAACGGCAGCTGACACCGTGTCGCTCAGGCGCTCCTCGAGCGAGAGGTCGACCCGCTGCAGCACGCGATGCAGCAGATGCTCCTCGACGCGGAAGGCATCGGCTTCCAGAAGCAGGGCCTTCGGATCGTTCGCGACCGCCTGCGAAGCGTCCGCGGCGACAGCCGGCTCGGGGGCCGGCATGCTCGCGGGGACCGCGTCGGCCGGAACCTCCAGCACGGTGGTGAGCGTCGGCACGAAGCGTGGCGGGGTGCGGCCGGACATCAGGCAGCGCTCCCCGCGAAGTCGTGGCGCTGGATGGCGTAGCCGCGGTCGGCGTAGTGCCGCCAGCGAAGGCGGCCGGCCTGGCGGTCGGCATCGTCGGCGCTCACGATGTCGATCAGCCGGTTGAAGCGTTCGAAGCCACCCGGTATCGCGTGACCGAGGTTCACCAGCACTTCGCGATGCGGCAACCGCGCATCGCCGCTTTCTGCCAGCACCACCGGCGAGCGCGCGACCGTGTGCGGCTCGCCATCGCAGCGGCAGTGGGCGATGAACTCCGCGGGCGCAAAGGTCCAGAGCGCGAGGTCGACGGCTTCCAGCATCGGCGCGTCGCCGACCACCACCACGCGCGCCCCGCGCACGCCGACCGCCTTGCGCAGCAAGCGGCAGGCGTAGTTCACCTTGTCCGGCGTGTTGAAGTGGAAGTCGATTTCGGTCATGGCCGTTGCCGGTGCGTTCGGTGCGTTACCGGGCCTTGGCGGGTTTGCGGGCCTTGGGGGGCGGCACCGGCTGGGCGCCGCCTTGGCGAGCCCGCTCCAGCAGATACGACAGCAGCAGGCCGACGGGCCTCCCAGTCGCGCCCTTGGCAGCCCCGCTCTTCCACGCCGTGCCCGCGATGTCCAGGTGCGCCCAGGGAAAGTCGCCCGCGAAGCGCTGCAAGAACTTGGCCGCGGTGACTGCGCCGCCGGCGCGGCCCGCGACGTTCGCCACGTCGGCGAAATTGGTCTTGAGGCCCTCGGCGTAGTCCTCGTCCAGCGGCATCCGCCAGCAGCGGTCCTGTGAAGCCTCGCCGGCCGCGAGCAGCGCGTCGGCCAGCGCGTCGTCGCTGGAAAAGAGGCCGCTGCGCACACCGCCCAGCGCTACCACGCAGGCGCCGGTCAGCGTGGCGATATCGACCACCACCGCGGGATTGAAGCGTCTGGCGTAGGTCAGCGCGTCGCACAGGATCAGGCGCCCCTCTGCATCGGTATTGAGGATCTCGATGGTCTGCCCGCTCATGCTGGTGACCACGTCGCCGGGCTTGATCGCGCGGCCGTCGTTCATGTTCTCGCAGGTCGGGATCAGGCCTACGACGTTGATCGGGGGACGGATGTCGCCGAGCGCGCGGAACACGCCCAGCACGCTGGCGGCGCCGCACATGTCGAACTTCATCTCGTCCATCTCGGCCGCCGGCTTGAGCGAGACGCCACCGGTGTCGAAGGTGATGCCCTTGCCCACCAGCACCACGGGCGCGTCGCCCTTGGAGGCACCCTGATAGCGCAGCACGATGAATCGCAGCGGCTCGGCCGAACCTTGTGCCACCGCACTGAACGCGCCCATGCCAAGCTTCTGGACTTCCTTGGGCCCCAGCACCTCGCACTTCAGGTGCGGCAGTTCTGCGAGTTCCTGCGCCGCATCGGCCAGCATCGAGGGGGTGCAGTAGTTGCCGGGCCGGTTGGCCCATTCCTTGGCCAGCTCGATGCCCGCGACCGTGGCCACCGCCTCGTCGAAGGTCCCGCGCAGTGCTGCCGAATCGGGCACGCCGAAGCTCAGCTGCCGAATCGAGCGCGGCTCGGGCTTGGACTTGGTGGCGGTGTAGACATAGCTCGCATCGGCCGACGCGATCACCGCGCTGCGCAGCCCCGCCGCGTCGGCGCCCTGGGCGAAAACGATCGCCACTCGCTTGGGGTCTGCCGCCTTGACCGCGGCAATGGCGGCCAGAACGCCGGTGCGCACCGAGGCAGGCTTGCCGTCCCCCACCGACGCCAGCAGCACGCGCGGCGCCGCCACGCCCGGCGGGCGGTACAAGGCCAGCAGCTTGCCCGCCTTGTCGCCCAGGTCGCCGGCCTTCTGGGCATCGGCCACGAGCGCGGCGATCACATCCTTGTTGGGAGAGGTTCCAGCTGCGGCGAGCACGATCAGCGCATCGCATTTCTCATTGGCAGCCTGGGTGGTGGAGAGGGTCTTGAGTTGAAAGTCCATAATCCTTTTTTTCCCTCGACGATGTTATTCCATTCCTCCATACGCAAGGAGCTGTCGCGCAGCTTCGGGGCCACGCTGGTCGTGCTGATCACCATCGTGATGACCATGATGCTGATCCGCACGCTCGGCCTGGCAGCCCGGGGCAGTGTGAATCCCTCCGAGGTCTTCCTGGTGATGACCTATACGGTCCTCGGCTACATGCCCACGATCCTGAGCCTCAGCCTGTTCGTCTCCATCGTAGGCACGCTGTCGCGCATGTACCGCGACAGCGAAATGGTGATCTGGTTTTCCAGCGGCCGAGGCCTTGCCGATTTCCTGCCACCGCTGTTCCGCTTCGCCTGGCCGATCCTGCTGCTGATCGCCGTGTTCGCGCTGGTCGGCTGGCCCTGGGCCAACTCCCAGACGCAGGGCATGCGCGACCAGTACCAGCGCCGCAGCGACATCGAACGCGTGGCGCCCGGCGAATTCCGCGAGTCGGCCGGACGCCTGCGGGTCTTCTTCATCGACAAGGACGCGCCGGACAGCTCGACGGCCAGCAACGTGTTCATCTCTTCGATCGAGCGCAATCTGCAGATCATCACCTCTGCGCAGAGCGGCCGCATCGAGAGCATCGGCGATTCGCGCTACCTGATGCTGAGGAACGGTCAGCGGCTGGAACGGCCGCTCCTGCCCGGTGAGCTCAAGATCAGCGAGTTCCGCAGTTACGGCGCCAAGGTCGGAAGCGACATCGACCCCTCCAACGGCGCCGCGCCCGTGCGTGCCAAGACGACCCTGAACCTGATGCGCGAGCCCGGCGCGGCCAACAACGGCGAACTGGCCTGGCGCATCGGCATGGTGCTCGCGGCGATCAACTTCGTGCTGCTCGCGCTGACCGTGTCGAGCGCGAATCCAAGGGTGGGCCGCAGCGGCAACCTGCTGTTCGCCCTGTGCGCCTTCGTGCTCTATTACAACCTGCTCAATCTCGGACAGAACTGGGTCAGCATGGGCCGCTACGGCATGGCTGGCTTCATGCTGGCGCTGCATGGCGGCGCGTTGGCACTCGCCCTGCTCTGGCTCGCCAAGCGCCATTTCAACTGGAGCTGGCGTCCGTTACCCGCCCGCGGCCGGTCGACGGCCAATTCCGACACGTGAAAACCATTCGCCGACTGATCTACATCGAGGTGCTGAAGGCAGTCGCCTTCGTCACCTTGGGGTTCCTGAGCCTGTTTTTCTTCTTCGACTTCGTCGACGAGCTGCAGTCCATCGGCCAGCCCGGCACGCTGGGCTACGGCGCAGCGCAGGCGCTGATGTACGTCGCCCTGCTGATTCCGAGCCATCTGTACGAGCTGCTGCCGATCGCGGTGCTGATCGGCACCATCTTTGTGATGGCTCGGCTGGCGCAGAGTTCGGAGTACACGATCCTGCGCACCAGCGGCCTCGGACCCTGGCGGGCGCTGCGCACACTGCTCGTGCTGGGACTCGGCTTCGTGTTCCTGACTTTCGCGGTCGGCGACTATGTCTCACCGGCTTCGGACCGCACTGCCCAGTTGCTGAAGTCGCGCTACCAGGGCACCTATTCGATGGTGGGCTACACCGGCGCGTGGCTCAGGGAAAAGCAGGGCGACAAGTCCTATGCCGTGAACGTGGCCTCGATTTCGCGCAACGGCACGCTGAAAGACCTGCGCATCTTCGAGTTCGGCGCGAAGGGCCTGCTGGTCTCGCACACCTCCGCTTCGCAGGCGCACATCTCCAACGGCGTGTGGACGCTGATCGGCGTCGAGCAGCAGCAATACGACACGGGCAATGCCGACAAGGTCCGCGTCACCACCACCAAAACGCCGGTCGTGAATTGGCCGACTTCATTGACGAACGAAATGGTATCGGTGGCACTGCTTCGGCCGGACCGCATGCGCACCATCGACCTGTTCGAATACATCCAGCACCTCGATGCCAACGGCCAGACCGCCCAGCGCTATGAGATCGAGTTCTGGCGCAAGGTCTTCTACCCGCTGTCCTGCCTGGTCATGGTGGTGCTCGCCCTGCCCTTCGCGTACCTGCATTTCCGCCAGGCCGGGATCACGGCGTACGTGTTCGGCGGCGTGATGATCGGCATCAGTTTCTTCCTGTTGAACAACGTGTTCGGCTATCTCGGCAACCTGAGCAACTGGTGGCCCTGGATCACCGCTGCGGCCCCCGGTCTGATCTATTCGGTCATGTCACTCGCGGCCTTTACCTGGCTGGTGCTGCGGCGCTAGCAACGCGTATGCAGAAGAACGATCTGGGCATCGTGCTGCTCGCGCACGGCTCGCGCGATGTCCGGTGGCGCGCGCCGGTGGAAGCCGTTGCGCGGCGGGTCGCCGATCTCGACCCGGCGGTGCAGGTGCGTTGTGCTTACCTCGAGCTGTCGCAACCCGACCTGCAGACGGCCACGGCCGAGTTGGTGGCGAGCGGCGCGCGCGCGGTGCGCGTGATGCCGCTCTTCCTCGGCATGGGCAAGCATCTGCGCGAAGATCTGCCGGGCCTGCTCGATCAGTTGCGCGCATCGCACCCCCAGGTGCCGGTCGAACTGGCGGCCGCCGTCGGCGAGGAGCCCGAAGTACTCGATCTGATCGCCCGGCTCGCTCTCAAGTCCTGAAACCTTCAGTGATTTCGATAGACAAGGAAGGCATAATAAATCCGGAAATAAGACGGAATTTGTTATGAATCTTCATCAGTTCAGGTTTGTGCAGGAGGCGGTGCGCCGCAACCTCAACCTGACCGAGGCGGCCAAGGCCTTGCACACCTCACAGCCGGGCGTTTCCAAGGCAATCATCGAACTCGAGGAAGAACTGGGCGTGGAGATCTTCGCGCGCCACGGCAAGCGCCTGAAACGCGTGACCGAGCCCGGCCAGCACGTGCTCGCAAGCATCGAGCTCATCATGCGCGAGGTGGGCAACCTCAAGCGCATCGGTGAGCAGTTCAGCGCGCAGGACAGCGGCACCCTGTCGATCGCCACCACCCACACGCAGGCCCGCTACGTGCTGCCGGTCCCGGTGGCCAGGCTGCGCGAGGCCTACCCCAAGGTCAACGTGAGCCTGCACCAGGGCTCCCCCGACCAGGTGGCGCGGATGGTGATCGACGAGATCGCCGAGGTCGGCATCGCGACCGAGTCGCTGGCAGACTACGCCGAGCTCGTGACCCTGCCCTGCTACGAGTGGCAGCACGTGCTGGTGCTGCCCAAGACCCACCCGCTGGCGGACAAGGAGCGCATCCATCTGGAGGACCTCGCGGCCGAGCCCATCATCACCTACCACCCCTCCTTTACCGGGCGCACGCGCATCGACCATGCCTTCGCCCAGAAGAAGCTCGCGCCGCGCATCGCGCTGGAGGCCATCGACTCCGACGTGATCAAGACCTACGTGCGCCTCGGCCTGGGCGTCGGCATCGTCGCCGAGATGGCGGTGCGCGACGACTCCAATGCCGACCTCGTCGTGCGGCCGATGGGTCATGTGTTCGGCACCAACATCGCCCGCGTGGCCTTCAAGCGCAGCGCCTACCTGCGCAACTTTGTCTTCAAATTTGCCGAGCTGCTCTCGGACCGGCTCGACCGCAACCTGATCGCCAAGGCATTGGCCGGTCATAACCAGGACTATGAGCTATGAGCGAAGCATGGCCGCCCCAAGTGGCGAAAGCTCCCTCGGGGGGCAGCGAGTACACGAAGTTTCGAGCATGGAGGCCAGTGTGAGCGATTCGATTGCCCGCACCCCGAATGTGCAGACCAAGCTGCCAAGCGTCGGGACCACCATCTTCACCGTGATGTCGGCGTTGGCTGCCGAAAAGAACGCCGTCAACCTCGGCCAGGGCTTTCCGGATTTCGACTGCGACCCCAAGCTGCTGGACGCGGTGACCGCCGCCATGGCGGCCGGCCACAACCAGTACCCGCCGATGCCCGGCATCCTGCCGCTGCGCGAGGCCATCGCCGCAAAGATCCACACGCTCTATGGCCACCGCTACGACCCGGTCAGCGAGATCACCATCACCGCCGGCGCCACGCAGGCCATCATCACTGCTGTTCTCTGCGTGGTGCGCGCCGGCGACGAGGTGATCGTGCTCGAGCCCTGCTACGACAGCTACGCGCCGAATATCGAGCTGGCCGGAGGCACGGTGGTGCGGGTGCCGCTCACCCCCGGCAGCTTCCGTCCCGACTTCGACAGGATCGCGGCCGCGCTCACGTCGCGCACGCGCGCGATCGTTGTCAACACACCGCACAACCCGAGCGCAACCGTGTGGACCCAAGCCGAGATGCGCCGGCTCGAGGAGCTCCTCGCGCCTACCGACGTGCTGGTGATCAGCGACGAGGTCTACGAGCACATGGTCTACGCAGGCGCGCGACACGAGAGTGCGGCGCGCTTTCCGGGCCTGGCGGCGCGAAGCTTCATCGTGAGCAGCTTCGGCAAGACCTACCACGTGACAGGCTGGAAGGTGGGCTATGTCGCGGCGCCGGCGCCGCTCACGGCCGAATTCCGCAAGGTGCACCAGTTCAACGTGTTCACCGTCAACACGCCGATGCAGCACGCGCTTGCCAGCTACATGGCCGACCCGGCGCCCTATCTGGATCTGCCGGCCTTCTACCAGCGCAAGCGCGACCTTTTCGCAGAAGGCCTCGCGAAGACCCGATTCAAGTTGCTGCCGAGCGCCGGGACTTATTTCCAGTGCGTCGACATCCGCGAGGTCAGCGATCTGGGCGAAGCCGATTTCTGCCAATGGCTTACCCGCGAAATCGGCGTTGCCGCCATTCCGCTTTCGGCCTTCTACGCCGAGGGCTTCGACCAGCGAGTGGTGCGCTTCTGCTTCGCCAAGAAAGACGAGACGCTCAGGGCCGCCCTCGGCCGGCTGGCCCGGCTCTGACACAAATGGTAGGAGAGTCCTGACCGACGAAGGGCGCGCCTTCCGGCGGGCAAAGTCACCGCTGCCAACGACCATGGACTCCTCGGAACACAACACCAAGGAGTCATCCATGTCGCTCTCGCTGATCCTGCTGATCGTCCTGATCCTGCTGCTGGTAGGCGCTCTGCCGAGCTGGGGCTACAGCCGCAGCTGGGGCTACGGGCCGAGCGGTGGCCTGGGCCTGGTGGTGCTCGTCGTGATCGTGCTGCTCTTGATGGGGCGCATATAGAAACGAAAATGGAGCGGCGCTCGCTGGCGCCACAACAGCAAAGCCCACCCTCGGTGGGCTTTTTTTTCGCCACGACTCCGATCCTCAGCCCTGAAGCTGCGCCCACAGTTTGTCGAGGCGCTTGATGCTCACCGGCTGCGGCGTGCGCAGCTCCTGCGCGAAGAAGCTCACGCGCAACTCTTCGAGCAACCAACGAAACTCGTCCATGCGCTCGTCCACTGCGCCCTTGCGCTCGGCAACGAGGCGCCAGTACCTCTGCTCCTGCGGTCGCAGCTCGGCGAGCCGCTGGGCGTCCCGGGCAGGATCGGCGCGCAGCTTGTCCAGCCGCAGGCTGATGGCCTTGAGGTAGCGCGCGAAATGCGCCAGCCGCGGCCAAGGCGTCTGTGCAATGAAGCGCTTGCCGACCAGCCGCTGGAGTTGCTGCGCCGCGTCCGCCGTCGCTTCGGGCTGGTTCCTCGTTTCCTTGATCTTGCGAGCGGCCAGCGTGTATTCCGCCAGGATGACGCCTGACAGGCGGGCGATCTCGTTGGCGATCAGCGTGAGCCGCCCGCGCCCCTCCTCGACGCGGCGCAAGAAGGTGGACTCGTCGGCCGGCAGCGGCTCCTGCAAGAAGGCCCGTTCCAGCGCCACATCGACGATCTGCGCGCGCAGCTCCTCCGCCGTGCCAAGCGGCATGTAGGCCACCGCCATCTTCTGCAAGTCCGGGATGTTCTTCTCGAGGTACTTGAGCGCATCCTTGAGCTGCAACGCGACCAGGCGACGCAGGCCGGCGCGGTGCTTGGCGGCGGCCGCCGCCGGCTCGTCGAAGACCTCGATCGTCACGGCATCGCCGTCATCCACCAGGGCCGGGAAGCCGATCAACGATTGGGCTCCGCGCCGCACTTCCATCAGCTCGGGAAGCTCGCCAAAGCTCCAGCTCGTGTAGCGCTGGCCCGCAGGCAATGCCGGCGGCGCGTCCGCCTTCGGCTTGCCGCCGCTCGCGGTCTGCGTGGCCCGGCCGGCATCCGCTGCGGCAAGCGCATTCGGCGAGGCCTTCACCTGCAGCCCTGCCAGCGCCTGGAAGGCACCGCGCGCCTGCGCGCCAAGCTCCGCCTTCAGTGCGCCAAGGTTTCGGCCCATTCCCAGCTGCCTCCCGTGCTCGTCGACCACGCGCAGGTTCATGAACAGGTGCGGCGGCAACATGTCCAGCTTGAAGTCAGCGCGTTTGACGTCCAGGCCGGTCTCGTTGCGCACGCGCTTGAGCAGCGCCTCGGTGAGCGATCCCTGGCCGAAGGCCTCGGGTGCTCCCAGCGCCTCGGCCAGCCGTGCGGCTGATTCGGGCAGCGGCACCAGCCGGGCGCGCGGCTTCTGCGGCAGGCTCTTGAGCAGCGCCTGCACCTTGTCCTTGAGCATGCCCGCGACCAGCCATTCGCAGCGTTCCTCGCTCACCTGGTTCAGCACGAAGAGCGGCACGGTCACGGTCAGTCCGTCCCTCGGATCGCCGGGCTCGTGCAGATAGCTGGCCGCGCAGTCCACGCCGCCCAAGCGCAGCGTCGGCGGAAAGGACTGCGTCGTGATCCCCGCTGCCTGGTGGCGCATCAGCTCTTCGCGCGTCAGGTAGAGGAGCTTCGGTGCCGCCTTCGACGCCTGCCGGTACCAGCTCTCGAAAGCAAAGCCGCTGGCCACGTCGGGAGGCAGCTGGGCATCGTAGAAGGCGTAGATCAGCTCGTCGTCGACCAGCACGTCCTGGCGACGCGACTTGTGTTCCAGTCCTTCGACCTCGCGCACCAGCTTGCGATTGGCGGCCAGGAAGGGCAGCTTGCTTTCCCACTGGCCACCGACCAGTGCTTCGCGGATGAAGATCTCGCGCGCAGCGACCGGATCGACGCGGCTGAATTCCACACGTCGACCGCTGTAGACCACCAACCCGTAGAGGGTCGCGCGCTCCAGCGCAACGACCTGCGCGCTCTTCTTCTCCCAGTGCGGATCGAGCAACTGCTTCTTGAGAAGATGACCCGCCACCTGCTCCAGCCACGAAGGCTCGATGTTGGCAATGCCACGGCCGAAGAGGCGCGTGGTCTCCACCAGCTCTGCGCAGACGATCCAGCGGCCGGGCTTCTTCTTGAGGTGCGCACCCGGATGCCGGTGGAACTTGATCCCCCGGGCGCCGAGGTAGGCCTCCTCTTCCTCCATCTTCCAGCCCACGTTGCCGAGCAGCCCCGAGAGCATGGACAGGTGCAGCGCCTCGTAGCTCGCGGGCGTGCTGTTGATGCGCCACTTGTGCTCCGTCACCACCGTGAGCAGCTGCGAATGGATGTCGCGCCACTCGCGGACGCGGCGGACGTTGATGAAGTTCTGCCGCAACAGCTGCTCGTACTGGCGGTTGCTGAGCCTGTGGGTAGGCGTGGCGTGGGAGGGCTGGGGTGGCGGCACCCCCCCACGCGCATCGTGAATCCATTGCCACAGCCGCAGGTACCCGCTGAACTCGCTCTTCTCGTCATCGAACTTGGCGTGCGCCTGGTCCGCCTGCTGCTGCGCTTCGAGCGGGCGGTCTCGCACGTCCTGCACCGACAGCGCGCTGGCGATGACCAGCACCTCCTCGAGCGCGCCGCGCGTGCGCGCCTCCAGGATCATGCGGCCGACGCGCGGGTCCAGCGGCAACTTCGCCAGCTCCATGCCCATGGGCGTGAGCTCGTTCGCGTCGTCGACTGCGCCGAGCTCGTTGAGCAGTTGGTAGCCATCGGCGATGGCGCGCCGTTGCGGGGCCTCGAGGAAAGGAAAACGCTCCACATCGCCCAGATGAAGCGATTTCATCCGCAGGATCACGCCGGCCAGCGAGGAACGCAGGATCTCCGGGTCGGTGAAGCGCGCTCGACCTTCGAAATCCTTCTCGTCGTAGAGCCGGATGCAGATGCCGTCGGCCACCCGCCCGCAGCGGCCGGCCCGCTGGTTGGCGGCGGCCTGGCTGATCGGCTCCACCAGCAGCTGCTCGACCTTGCTGCGGAAGCTGTAGCGCTTGACCCGCGCCGTCCCGGCGTCGATGACATAGCGGATGCCGGGCACCGTCAGCGAGGTCTCGGCGACGTTGGTCGCCAGCACGATGCGCCGGCCGCTGTGGCCGTCGAAGATGCGGTCCTGCTCGGCCTGCGACAGGCGCGCGAACAGCGGCAGCACCTCGGCATTGCGCAGCAGCGGCTGGTGGCTCAGGTGCTTGCGCAGGTGGTCCGCCGCCTCGCGGATCTCGCGCTCGCCCGGAAGGAAGACCAGGATGTCGCCGCCGTCGCGCGGGTCGCGCCAGAGCTCGTCGACGCCGTCGGCGATCGCGTCATTGAGGTCGTAGTCGCGCGACTCCTCGAAGGGACGGTAGCGCTGCTCGACCGGGTACATGCGCCCCGAGACATAGATGGTCGGCGCCGGTCCCTTTGCCGACGCGAAATGCTTCGCAAAGCGCTCGGCATCGATCGTCGCCGAGGTCACGATCACCTTGAGGTCGGGCCGCCGCGGCAGGATCTCGCGCAGGTAGCCCAGCAGGAAATCGATGTTGAGCGAACGCTCGTGCGCTTCGTCGATGATCAGCGTGTCGTAGGCTTTCAGCAGCGGGTCGGTCTGCGTCTCGGCCAGCAGGATGCCGTCGGTCATCAGCTTGACCGACGCATCACGCGACAGGCGGTCCTGGAAGCGCACCTTGTAGCCGACCACCTCGCCCAGCGGCGTCTTGAGCTCTTCGGCGATGCGCTTGGCGACGGAGGAGGCCGCGATCCGCCGGGGCTGGGTGTGCCCGATCAGCCGGCCCCGCCCCGGCGGCGCGTTGAGCTTGCCGCGCCCCAGCGCCAGCGCGATCTTGGGCAGCTGGGTGGTCTTGCCGGAGCCGGTCTCGCCGCAGACGATCACCACCTGATGCGCGGCGATGGCGGCCATGATTTCGTCGCGCCGTGCCGACACCGGCAGGGACTCTGGGAATTCGATTCGGAGCGCAGTCGAGGACAAGGGCGGCAGTTCGGGGAAAATCCTCGATTATCTTGCGACCTGCCTTCCTGCCCGCCCGACCCCGCCCATGTCCACCGTCTTCAACTTCACCTTCGTCCCCTGGTTCCGCTCGGTGGCGCCCTACATCCACATGCACCGCGGCAAGACCTTCGTGGTCGCCATGGCGGGGGAAGCCATTGCTGCCGGCAAGCTGCCCAACATCGCGCAGGACCTGGCGCTGATTCAGAGCATGGGCGTCAAGGTGGTGCTGGTGCACGGCTTCCGGCCACAGGTCAACGAGCAGCTGCGCGCCAAGGGCCACGAGGCAAAGTATTCGCACGGCATGCGCATCACCGACGAAGTGGCGCTCGATTGCGCCCAGGAGGCCGCCGGCCAGTTGCGCTACGAGATCGAGGCCGCCTTCAGCCAGGGCCTGCCGAACACGCCGATGGCCGGCTCGACCGTGCGCATGATTTCCGGCAACTTCATCACCGCGCGGCCTGTCGGCGTGGTCGACGGTGTCGACTTCCAGCACTCGGGCCTGGTGCGCAAGGTGGATGCGGCCGGGATCCGCCGCGGGCTGGACTTCGGCTCCATGGTGCTGATGTCGCCCTTCGGTTTCTCGCCCACGGGCGAAGCCTTCAACCTGACGATGGAGGAGGTCGCCACCAGCGTGGCGATCTCGATCCAGGCCGACAAGCTGATCTTCCTGACGGAGGTGCCGGGCATCCCGCAAGACCCCGCGCAGCCTGTAGGCGAAGACAACCCGATCGACACCGAGCTGCCGCTGGACAGCGCGAAGAAGCTGCTGGCCTCGCTTGCGCCGCCACAGAAGCCGACCGACACGGGCTTCTACCTGCAGCATTGCGTCAAGGCGTGCGAAGCAGGCGTGGAGCGCAACCACATCATTCCGTTCTCTGTGGACGGCTCGCTGCTGCTCGAGGTGTACGTGCACGACGGCATCGGCACGATGGTGATCGACGAGAAGCTCGAATCGCTGCGCGAGGCCACTGCCGACGACATCGGCGGCATCCTGCAGCTGATCGAGCCCTTCGAGCGCGACGGCACCCTGGTCAAGCGCAGCCGGACTGAAATCGAGCGCGACATCGGCCAGTACACGGTGATCGAGCACGACGGCGTGATCTTCGGCTGCGCCGCGCTCTACCCCTATCCCGAAGCGAAGACGGCAGAGATGGCGGCACTCACCGTGTCGCCGCAATCGCAGTCGCAGGGCGACGGCGAGCGCATCCTCAAGCGCATCGAGCAGCGCGCCAAGGCGAGCGGGCTCGAAAGCATCTTCGTGCTGACCACCCGCACCATGCACTGGTTCCTCAGGCGCGGCTTCCAGCAGGTCAACCCCGACTGGCTGCCCGAGGCCCGCAAGCGCAAGTACAACTGGGATCGCAAGAGCCAGGTGCTGGTCAAGAAGCTCTGAACGTCGACAACATGAACCCCCTGCTCTCCAAGCTGCAGCCCTACCCCTTCGAGCGGCTGCGCCGGCTCTTCGCGGACGTCGCGCCGAGTCCGGAATTCGCGCCGATCAGCCTCGGCATCGGCGAACCCAAGCACCCGACGCCGCTGTTCATCAAGCAGGCCCTGTCCGACGGCCTGGGCGCGCTGGCGGTGTATCCCGCCACCGCCGGCGACCTGAAACTGCGCCAGTCCTTCACGGGCTGGCTGCAGCGCCGCTACGCGCTCGAACTCGACCCTGCCACGCAGGTGCTGCCGGTCAATGGATCGCGCGAGGCGCTGTTCGCCCTCGCGCAGACGGTGGTCGATGCATCGACGACGCCTGGTCCGGTGGTGCTCTCGCCCAATCCGTTCTATCAAATCTACGAGGGCGCGGCCCTGCTGGCGGGCGCCGAGCCCTGCTACGTGCCCAGCGTGCCGGCGCGCAACTTCGCCGTCGACTGGGACAGCGTCCCGGCGGCGGTGTGGGAGCGCACCCAGCTCGTCTTCGTGTGCTCGCCAGGCAACCCGACCGGTGCCGTGATGCCGATGGAGGAATGGGAGAAGCTCTTCGCGCTGTCGGACCGCCATGGTTTCGTCATCGCGTCCGACGAGTGCTACAGCGAGATCTACTTCCGCGAAGAACCGCCGCTCGGCGGGCTGGAAGCCGCGGCCAGGCTCGGCCGCAGCGACTTCCGCAATCTCATTGCCCTCACTTCCTTGTCCAAGCGCAGCAACGTGCCGGGCCTGCGCAGCGGGTTCGTCGCTGGCGATGCGGCGATCATCAAGTCCTTCCTGCTCTATCGCACCTACCACGGCAGTGCCATGAGCGGCGCGGTGGCGGCTGCCAGCATTGCGGCCTGGGGCGACGAGGCGCACGTCGTCGAGAACCGCGCCCAGTACCGCGCCAAGTTCGCGGCCGTGACGCCGCTGCTTGAAAAGGTGCTGGACGTCCGGCTGCCCGACGCCAGCTTCTACCTGTGGGCCGGCGTGCCCGCGGCGTGGCAGGGCGACGACGCCGCCTTCGCCCGCGCGCTCTACGCTCAATACAATGTGACCGTGCTGCCCGGCAGCTATCTCGCCCGGGAAGCCGGGGGCGCCAACCCGGGCCGCGGCCGCATCCGCATGGCGCTGGTGGCCGACACAGCCGAATGCACCGAGGCCGCGCAGCGCATCGTGAACTTCATCCAGAACCGAGCCAATCCATGACCCAGCAACTCCAGCAGACCATCGACGCCGCGTGGGAAGACCGCGCCAATCTCTCCGCCACCAGCGCCCCGAAGGAAGTTCGCGAGGCAGTCGAGCATGTGATTGCCGAACTCAACAACGGCCATTTGCGCGTCGCTACCCGCGAGGCCGTGGGCCAGTGGACCGTGCATCAGTGGATCAAGAAGGCGGTGCTGCTGTCCTTTCGCCTCAAGGACAACGAGCAGATGCAGGCCGGCTCACTCGGCTTCTATGACAAGGTGCCGACCAAGTTCTCGCATCTTTCGGCCAACGAGCTCAAGGAAGCCGGTGTTCGCATCGTGCCGCCGGCGGTGGCGCGCCGTGGCAGCTACATCGCCAAGGGCGCGATCCTGATGCCCTCCTACGTGAACATCGGCGCCTACGTCGGCGAAGGCACCATGGTCGACACCTGGGCCACCGTCGGTTCCTGCGCCCAGATCGGCGCCAACGTGCACCTCTCCGGGGGCGTCGGCATCGGCGGCGTGCTGGAGCCGCTGCAGGCCGGGCCGACCATCATCGAGGACAACTGCTTCATCGGCGCGCGCTCCGAAGTGGTCGAGGGCGTGGTCATCGAAGAAAACTCCGTTCTCTCGATGGGCGTGTACATCGGCCAGAGCACCCCCATCTACGACCGCACGACCGGCGAAGTCACGTACGGCCGCGTGCCCGCCGGCTCGGTGGTCATCAGCGGCACGCTGCCCAAGGACAACGGCAAGTACAGCCTCTACGCCGCGATCATCGTCAAGCGCGTCGATGCGCAGACGCGCGCCAAGACCTCGCTGAACGACCTGCTGCGCGATTAAGAAGCCGGCAAGCCGCGACACCCTTTCACAACCACGCTGGAGGAGAGAGCCGATGAAGACGATGGAGCGAATTCTGCGCCTGATGGCCGAGCGCAAGGCATCCGACATCTACCTGTCGGCCCACTCCCCGGCGCTGATCCGGATCAACGGCAACTGCGTGCCCATCAACGGGCAGGTGCTGCCGCCCGAGGCACCCCTGTCCCTGCTGGCTGAAGTGGTACCCGAAGCGCGCATTGCCGAGCTGGAGCGCACCGGCGAGCTCAACATGGCCGTCGCCCTCGAGGGCGCCGGCAACTTCCGCATCAGCGGCATGCGCCAGCGCGGCAGCTACGCCGTGGTCGTACGGCACATCGCCTCGGAAATCCCCACCTTCGACGAGCTGAACCTGCCGGAGATCCTCAAGACCCTGATCATGGAGAAGCGCGGGCTCATCCTGATGGTGGGCTCCACCGGCGCAGGCAAGAGCACCACGCTGGCCTCGATGCTGGACTACCGCAACGCGCACGCCAGCGGCCACATCCTCACCGTCGAGGAGCCGATCGAATTCACCTACACCAACAAGAAGTCGATGGTGAACCAGCGCGACGTCGGCAGCGACACCGAGTCGCTGCAAGTGGCGCTCAAGAATGCTTTGCGCCAGGCGCCCGACGTGATCCAGATCGGCGAGATCCGCGACCGGGAGACCATGACAGCCGCCATTGCGTACGCACAGTCGGGCCACCTGTGCGTGGCCACGCTGCACGCCAACAACAGCTACCGCGCGCTCAACCGGATCTTGAGCTTCTACCCGGTCGAGGTGCGCGCCACCCTGCTGGGCGACCTGAGTGGCGCACTGCGGGCCATCATCGCGCAGCGCCTGCTGCGCACGCCCAATGGCACCCGCTTGCCCGCGCTCGAAGTGATGCTCAACACCGCGCTCGTTGCCGACCTGATCGGCAAGGGCGACTTCTCCGGCGTCAAGGAGGCGATGGAGCAATCCATGGCCGAAGGCTCGCAGACCTTCGAGGAAGACATTGCACGCCTCATCACCGAGAACCGCGTCAACCGCGACGAGGGCCTGTCGCAGGCTGACTCCCCGACCAACCTGATGTGGCGCCTGCAGAACCGCAACTCGGCGCCCGCGCGCAAGGAAGAACACGCCTTGCTCGACCAGGTCGATGAACCCTCCTTCACGGACATCACGCTCGACGTCCGCCACTAGCTTCTTTCCATGTCCCGCACGCTGCAACTGGCTGAACAACTGATCTCGCGCCCCTCCGTCACTCCCGATGACGCGGGCTGCCAGCAGATCCTCGGCGAGCGGCTGGCGCGGCTGGGCTTCAGGCTCGAGACCCTTGAAAGCGGCCCCGCCGATTTCCGGGTGACCAACCTGTGGGCCGTTCGCCAGGGCAGTGCGGCCGGCGAGTCCGCGCGCACGCTGGCCTTCGCCGGCCACACCGACGTGGTGCCCACCGGCCCGCTGGAGCAGTGGACGAGCCATCCTTTCACGCCCACCCATCGGGACGGCAGGCTCTATGGTCGCGGCGCCTGCGACATGAAGGTCTCCCTTGCCGCCTTCGTGGTCTCGATCGAGGACTTCCTGGCCGCCCATCCAGAGCCGCATCTCACGCTGGCGCTGCTGCTCACCAGCGACGAGGAGGGCCCTGCCCTCGACGGCACGGTGGTGGTCTGCAATGCGCTTGCCGCTCGCGGGGAACGCATCGACTACTGCATCGTCGGCGAGCCGACCTCGGTCGAGCGCTGTGGCGACATGATCAAGAACGGCCGGCGCGGCACGATGAGCGGCCGACTCACCGTCCAGGGCGTGCAAGGCCACATCGCCTATCCGCAACTTGCGAAGAACCCGGTGCACGCCTTCGCGCCGGCGCTGGCGGAACTCGTCGCGATCAACGCGGCGGGCGGCTGGGACAGCGCGCCCAATCCGTATTTCCAGCCGACCAGTTGGCAGATCAGCAACATCCACGCAGGCACGGGCGCCAGCAACGTGATTCCCGGCAACGCAGTGGTCGACTTCAACTTCCGATTTTCGACCGAGGCCACGCCGGAATCCCTCCAAGCCCGCGTCAAGGCGGTGCTCGACACGCACGGGCTCGACTACACGCTCTCGTGGACCGTCGGCGGCCTGCCCTTCCTCACTCCGCCCGGCGAGCTCGTGGCGGCGGTGCAGCAGGCGATCCGCGACGAGACCGGCATCGAGACCGAGCTCTCCACCAGCGGCGGCACCAGCGACGCGCGCTTCATCGCGAAGATCTGCAGGCAGGTGGTCGAGCTGGGGCCGGTCAATGCCAGCATCCACAAGATCGACGAGCACATCGCCGTCCCCGAGATCGAGCAGCTCAAGAACATCTACCAACGCACGCTGGATCGGCTCGAAGCGCTGGTTGGAAAATGACCACAGTCATCGAGTTGATCGAGGCCGGCGAAAAGCAGCTGGCCGAGGCCGGCGTTGCCTTCGGCCACGGCACCACCAACGCCTTCGACGAAGCAGCCTGGCTGGTGCTGTGGCGACTGGGCCTGCCGCTCGACAACCTCGACGATGCGGCTGGACGCCCGGTTTCTCCAGCCGAGGCTTCGCGCGTGGCCGAACTGCTGTCTGCACGCATCGCGACACGCAAGCCCGCCGCCTATCTCACCAAGGAAGCCTGGCTGCAGGGCGTGCCCTTCTACGTCGACGAACGGACCATCGTGCCGCGCAGCTTCATTGCCGAGCTGCTGGCCGACGGCACCATCGACCCATGGCTCGGCGAGCACACCCAGCGGGTGCTGGACCTGTGCACCGGCAACGGCAGCCTCGCCGTGCTGGCCGCGCTGACCTACCCTGACATCCGCGTTGATGCGGCCGATCTTTCGAGCGAGGCCCTCGAGGTCGCGGCCATCAACGTCACGCGCCACGCGCTGGACGATCGCATCACGTTGATCGAATCCGACGGGCTCGCCAACGTGCACGGCCCTTACGACCTGATCCTTTGCAACCCGCCTTACGTCAACACAGGGAGCATGGCCGCCCTGCCCGCCGAATACCGCGCCGAGCCCGAGCTGGCACTGGCCGGCGGCGCCGACGGCATGGACTTCGTGCGCCGCCTGTTTGCCGATGCACCCGCCTGCATGAGCGAGCATGCCGTGCTGGTGCTGGAGATCGGCAACGAGCGTGCCCACTTCGAGGCGGCGTTCCCCAGACTCGAGGTCGTGTGGCTCACCACAAGCGCGGGAGACGACCAGGTGTTGCTGGTCACCCGCGAATCCCTGAAATGAAATGCCCCCGCGCTCGCCATTGCGCGTATTGCTGCCCCACGAAGGGGCGCTGACATGATCACCCTCAAGAACGTCATCCTGCGCCGCAGCGCCAAGGTCCTGTTGAACGGCGCGAACGTCACCATCAATCCCGGCGAGAAAGTCGGGCTGGTCGGGCGCAACGGTGCCGGCAAGTCGACCCTGTTCGCACTTTTCAACGGCACACTGCACGAGGACGGAGGAGATTTCTCGGTACCGCCGTCCTGGCGCCTGGCACAAGTCGCGCAGAACATGCCCGAGACCGAGGAGTCGGCAACCGACTTCGTGGTCGGCGGCGACACACGCTTGGTGGAACTGCGCGAGGCGCTCGCCCTGGCCGAGGCCGGCCATGCCGCCGACCCGGACGACCCGGACATCGGCATGGCCCTGGCTCACGCTTACACCGACCTGCACGATGCCGGCGAGCACGACGCCGTGCCACGTGCGCAGGCGCTGATCCTCGGCCTGGGCTTCAAGGTCCAGGAACTGGAGCAGCCGGTCAACAGCTTCTCCGGCGGCTGGCGCATGCGCCTGCAGCTGGCGCGCGCGCTGATGTGCCCGAGCGATCTCCTGCTGCTCGACGAACCGACCAATCACCTGGACCTGGACGCCCTGGTCTGGCTCGAAGCCTGGTTGCAGAAATACGCCGGCACGATGATCGTGATCAGCCACGACCGCGAGTTCCTCGATGCGGTGACCAACGTCACGCTGCACATCGCGCATGAGCAACTCACCCGATACGGCGGCAACTACAGTGCCTTCGAAACCCTGCGCGCCCAGCAGTTGGAGCTGCAGCAATCCGCCTTTGCCAAGCAGCAGGACAAGATCGCCCATCTGCAGAAGTTCATCGACCGCTTCAAGGCCAAGGCCAGCAAGGCCAAGCAGGCCCAGAGCCGCGTGAAAGCGCTGGAGCGCATGGAAAAGGTCGCGCCGCTGCTCGCCGAGGCAGACTTCAGCTTCGAATTCAAGGAGCCCGGAAACATCCCCAATCCGATGCTCACGATCAGCGCGGCAAGCTTCGGCTACCTGCAGGAGGACGGGCCCCCGAGGACCATCCTGACCGGCGTCAACCGCTCGGTGCTGGCCGGCCAGCGCATCGGCATCCTGGGCGCCAACGGCCAGGGCAAATCCACGCTGGTGAAGACCATCGCCCGCGAGATGGGTGCCCTCGCCGGCACCGTGACAGAAGGCAAGGGCCTCAACATCGGCTACTTCGCGCAGCAGGAGCTCGACGTATTGCGTCCGCAAGACACGCCGCTCGAGCACATGGTGCGCATGGCGCGCGACCTCGGCCCCAATACCCGCGAACGCACGGGCGAGCAGGACCTGCGCGGCTACCTCGGCAGTTTCAACTTCAGCGGCGACATGGTGAAGCAGGCCGTCGGCACCATGAGCGGCGGCGAAAAGGCACGCCTGGTGCTGGCCATGATGGTCTGGCAGCGCCCCAACCTCCTCCTGCTCGACGAGCCGACCAATCACCTGGACCTCGCCACCCGCGAGGCCCTGGCGGTCGCGCTCAACGAATTCGAGGGCACGCTGATGCTGGTCAGCCACGACCGTGCGCTGCTTCGTTCGGTGTGCGACGAATTCTGGCTGGTCGGTCGCGGCCGCGTCAGCGACTTCGATGGGGACCTGGACGACTACCAGCGCTACCTGCTCGACGAGGCCAAGCGCGTGCGCGAGGAGGCCAGGCTGGCCACCCGCGAGGCCGAGAGCGCCTCCGCGCCGGCGACGCCCTCGGCCTCGGTGGCTGCGCAGGAACGCCAGCAGCGCAGCGGCCAAGCCAAGCCCTTGAAGCGAGAACTGGCTCAGGTCGATGAGCGTTTGGCTGCCGCAGGTGCAGAGAAGACCACGCTCGAGGCACGGCTATCCGCCGCTCTTCCTGCGACCGAGATCGCCGAAGCCGGCAGACGCCTGAAGGCGCTCAACGAGGAGATCGGCCTGCTCGAGGAGCGCTGGCTGGCCCTGTCGGACCAGATCGAGGCACTGGCCGAGGGCTGACCGGACGTGATAGCCTCCGGCAAACCATGCCCTCGGCTCTCGAACTCGCACGCGGCGATCCGCAGCTGATCGCGGCCATCCAGCGCAGCAGGCGCATGCTCGGGCGCAAGGCGTTGTTGGCCGCCGTGGCCAGCGCCGTGCCTCTGCCGGGGGTCGACTGGGCCGCTGACGCCGCCCTGCTGTCGCGGTTGATCCCGCGCATCAGCGCAGAATTCGGCCTCTCGGTGGCCCAGATCGAAGGCCTTGCACCTCATCATCGCGAGCGCATCCAGCAAGCGGCCGCTGCCGCCGGCGCCCTGTTGGTGGGCAAGCTGATGACGCGGGAGCTCTTGATCAAGTTGGCCCGGCAAGCCGGCGTCCGGCTGACGGCGAAGCAGGCCACCAAGTACGTGCCGGTCGCGGGCCAGTTGGTCTCCGCCGCGATCGGGTACGCCGCCTTGCGGGCGCTCGGCGAGCTTCACATCCGGGACTGCGTCCAGGTCGCGCAATCGGTACGGCATCTGCTTGCGCCGCCGTCCGCGTCCGGTGGCGAAGCACAGATCGAGGCTCGGCCTGCTTCGCGCAATCGCTTCGGATGGGCACGGCTGCGCCCTCGCTGAGGTCATCGGCCCGCTGATGGCCGGCTCAACCTGTTTGTTTGCCCCCACACGACGACGGCATACCATCTGACGAAATCCGGTCTGACCGACTGTCAAGTTCATAATGCCGGGCAAGGCGCCAAGGAAAAGGCAGCCCGGAGTTCATGTCAGGGATCGAGGTGAGGAGTTAACAGATGAATGAGACAGATCTCGCAGCGTCGGTTGAACGGCTCATGGCAAGGGTTGACTACTACCTGCACTGCGAGTTGGATGAAGAGTACGACCACGATCGCCCGGAAACGGCGCGCAGTCAGCTCGAAGCCGCGCTCAGGCAGGAACTGCTGCGTTCAAGCGCCGTCGGCCTCGTCTCCGCTATTTCCGGGGCGCAGCCGATACTCGGCGTCCCCGACTGATCGTTCCCTTTTCTCTTTTTCCAGACCGCCTGCCGGCAGACCGTTGCCGTCGAACTCGCTTGTCACAAGGTGCTGATCAGGCGCACCAGGACGGGAATGGCCAGCGCCAGAACAGCCAGCATCACATTCCGACGCCAGGCAACCGCATGCTCGATACGCTGGGCAGACCGGTATGAATTCAGGAAGGCGCGCTGTTCGACCTCGTCGACATGGTCTTTCCACCACTCGTGAGTCGTTGATTGGGTAGTGCTCTTCATGTAATCCATTGTGATTACTTTGAGCCATTCAATCCAGGCAAAAAAGCACGCTTTGGTTTGCAGATTGCCTACATCAGCGTGACAGAACCTGTGATATCCCGTTGCACTCCCCAGAACCCATGAGGCTAAAGTTTCTCCGTGGACGCTTGGAAACCCAACTTCAGCTGGATCACCGAGCTGCTTGCCGTCGGCGGCAGCTACCCGTCTGATTGCGCCGAGCTGTTGGCGCACGAGCACCGGATCCAAGCCGTCATCGACCTGCGCGGTGAGGCGGTACCCGATATGCAACTGTTTCGCCGCCACGGCATTACGCTGCTGCACCTGCCCACCACCGACATGCGTCCGGTGGAAATGCCCGACCTCGAGCACGGCATCCGCTTTGCCAACGAGTTTTTGGACCAGGGCCAGCGTGTGCTGATCCATTGCGAGTACGGCATAGGCCGGTCGGCCACCCTCGCCCTGTGCCTGCTGGTGCACCGCGGCCTTGCGCCGCTCGACGCACTCGCGCTGATGAAGAAGCAGCGTCCCATCGTCGCGCCTTCGCCGCCGCAGTTCGCCTGCTGGTCAGCGTGGCTGGACAGCCACCGTTTCTCGAGCGATGTCGACTGGGAGCTTCCGACTTTTGAGGACTTCAAGACGCTGGCCTACGTTCGCCCCAAGCACTGAAGGCTACGTCAGGCTTTCCCGGGCGGTTTCCTGCATCTCTGCGCCCGCCTGCTTTTCGGCTGATTGCCTACACACGAGATTGGAGCAATCCTCGATCTTGAATTAGAACTTAAGCACTCTATTCAAGACGGGTTGGCATGGAATCCTCCGACTACGCAGAACTGGAAAGGCTGCGCTCGACGCTGGTCAGCAGCAGGGCCGCCACCGTTGCATGGCGCGAGCTGCTGATTGAGTCGCTCGGGGATCGCATCTGCGGGAGCGGGCGCGGACCAACGCCCGAACAGATCCAGACCCTGGCGTCGCTGGAGGAAGCCGAACAACGAGCCCTGGAGCACTACCTTCGGTTCCTGGCTTCGATCTCGTTGAACGCGGACCGGCCGTCCTGCTAACCCGACGACAAGGCTTTTCCAGGGCAGCCTTCAACCTTGCCGAATGAAACGCGCGGCGAGGGTTCAAGGCTGCCGTCATGCGGATGCTCCGGCAGTTGCGGTGGCAGCCCCTGCGCAGCGAAGCGCCCCGCGCGCCTGCCGGAGGTCACCGCCCAGCAGAGATGGTGGCCATTGCCGGCAAGAAGCGCCCCGCCCTGCCCCACAGCCCCGGCTGCGTAGAGCCGCGGGATCACGGCGCCCTGCTCATCCAGCGCCTGGTGGTACGCATTCACCGCCAATCCTCCGTCGGTAATGACGATGCGGCTCTCCAGCGGCCCCAGCGCATGGAACGGTGCTTGCGCCAGTGCTGGGGGCGTGCCCGCCGAACCGGGACTGCCCGCCGCGAGCTCTGCATTGTGCTGCGCGACCGCGGCTGCAAGTGCATCGGGCGGCATGTTCAGCCTGCGGGCCAGGTCGCGGAGGTTGCTCGCCTGGCGATAGAGGTCCTTGCGATGCCGCCGATAGTCCGGCAGGTAGGCGAAGGCCACGCCCGGCGCCGTCGAGACATAGTGGGGCGGCCTCGAGAACATCTGGGCGACGCGATCGTCGAACACGAGCCACGCCCGTCCGCCGGGCTGTTGCGCGATCGCCAGCCCCGGTTGCGCGAGCTCGTTCGTGAAACGCCTTCCTTGAGCGTTGACGAGCACGGCCCCCGCGCGCAAAAGTGACGCCTCCGGACCCAGCGATGCCGTCATGAAGGCCATCGCGAAGGGCCTGAAGAGCGTGATCGGAAGATGGTTCAACGACAGCTGCATCAGCTTGCCCAGCACCCACGAGGGCGGCAGACGGCGCACCAGGCTCGGCCGCGCGGGCTCCATAAAGCGAAGCCCCGGGCCATAGATGACTTCGCCGTTGACCAGCCGCGCCCCGAACGCCTCGGCCATGCGGTGCCCGTCGCCGGTCGCCGTCGGATTGACGCCCGGGATGCCGGCCAGCTCGGGACGAAAGCGTTGCTTGAAATCGCGGCCGTTGCTGTAGTCGCCGGCGGCGAGCACCACACCCTTGCGCGCCTCGATCTCCATTGGCTCACCGTTCAACAGGGCGCGCACGCCGCGCACGCCGCCGTCATTCGCACGCAGCAGCCCGACCACGCGGGTCCCGAGCCGCAGATCGACGCCCTGGCGCCTTGCCTCGCGGGCCAGGTAGTAGGGATAGGCACGGGAATTCGGCACCACGTTGTGCATGCGCGGATGTCGGTGTGGTGGATCGGCCGTCGGACCATAGAAACTGAGGCCGAGCGAGATCAGCCAGTCGAGGGTGTCCGCCGCATGGTCCACCAGCAGCCGGCGCAGCGCCAGGTTGTCGCGCGAAGCGAATGCACCGAGATAGTGGTCCATGTCTTCGAAATGCTCGTCGGGCGTGTCGACGATGCCGGCCCGCTTCTGCAGGGTCGACCCGGCCGCATTGATCGACCCGACCGACAAGCGGCTGCTACCACCCGGCTGCGCATTCTTCTCGAGCACCAGCGTGTCGGCGCCCGCCGCAGCGGCCTCGATGCCGGCGCTGAGCCCTGACGCGCCGCCGCCGACGACAACGACATCGCAGTCCAGCTTCATCGGGAAGAGCGGGCGGAGCCGTTGCGACGAAGGCAGAAGCCATTCATCTACTTGAGCTCCTTGCCCGCGTGGTCGCCCTCGAGAAACTTGTTCGGCTTCAGAAAGAAGGACAGCACGAGCGCTCCCTTGGGCGACCGCGCGAGATGACGGTTGCCCTTGGGCCGCCAGACGTAGCCGCCCTCGCGCACCTCGCCCTCGTCGTCGACGATGCTGCCCTTGAGCACATAGGTCTGCTCGATCTCGACGTGCTCGTGCAGCGGGAGCTGGGTGCCGGGCGCCCAGCGGAACAGCGCCGTTAGCAAGCCGCTTGCCTCGTCCTGCATCAGCACCTTCATGTCGATACCGGGCGTGGGCGTCGGCTTCCATGGAATGCTCGCGACGTCGACATAGCGCGAGGCATCTTCCGCGAGCTTCTCGTGCTCCGGATGAAAGGGAGTGAACGCAGTCATTTGCACGCAGTAGTAAATGGTCTTACCATTATGGTCATTGAAAGAAATTAGTCAATCCACCCCATGACCTCCAGCCCCGCTCCCCGAATCGTTCGCAGTCCCGAGGGCCGTGTCCTCATCTTCGACTCGGCCACCTATGTCGAAGCCTACGTCGCCCAGGCGCCCGAAACCGCCGGCGACCTGGTGGTGAACGCCTCTTACTCCGGCGTGCTTTGCGCACGCATGGTGATGGCGGCCAAACCCCGCGCTGTCATCGGGCTGGACTGCGCCATCGGCAAGGATGGCGCCGGGATCGCCGGGCTCTGGTATTACGAAGCGCTGGGCGTTCCGTCCGCCGCCGTGGACGTGATGACCGCCGAAATGGGCAATGGCTCGGACCTTCATGACAACGGCATCCTGAGCCGCGTCAACGATGCTGCGCAGGCACTGGGCATCGAGCCGGGCATGCGTGCTCGCGAGGCCGCTCAGCATCTCCTGTCCGGCGCGAAGAAGCCGGCGCGATTCGATCCGACCCGGCGGCGCGTAGTCCATACAGCGTCGAACGGACGCAGCATCGTGTGCACCGATTCCATCGCCTACGCGCTGCCCGAAGACAGGGAGCGCAACGTCCTGTGCACCGCCGGACACACCGGGCGCAGCGTGGTCGGCTACTTCCGTGACTATCGGCCCTGGGCCTTCATCTGCTCGGACGGAGGCGTCGGCAAGAACAACTCCGGCCTGAGCGCGCTGGATGCCGTCGAGCCCGACGGCATCCCCGGCGCCGCGGTCAGTGCCCTCAGCGCGCGAATGGGGGACGGCCAGAGCACATATTTCGACGGCGTCATCAGCGCCGCCAACCAGCTCGCCCGTGACAAGGGCGTGCAGGTCGGCCAGAGCGCGAAGGAAGCCGCCCTGCTTCTGCTGAATTGAACGCCGCTTACTTCACACAGCGCCACTGCAGCAGCGTGAAGGGAGGGCTCGCCTGGGGGTGGTGTTCGAACACACCCTCCACCTCTGCGCCGATGAAGACCTCCGCCATCGGATCGCCCAACAGGTTGCCCAGCATGCGCACGCCCGGGGCGCCGGGAAGTTCGACCACGACGACCAGATAAGGGCCGTGCCCGTTCAGGCACGCGTGCACCGGATGCCAGGCGCGCTCCCAGCTGAAGATCCGCCCGCGGGGTGCCACTTCTTCGAACGGCGGATCGAAGGCATGGCAGTGATGGCAGATCCACTCGGGGCCATGCTGGAATGTGCCGCAGGCCGTGCAGTGCTGAACCATCACGCGGTTCTCGCGCAGGCCGCTCCAGAAGGGCGCGGACAGGCCGTCCGCCTCCGGCACCGGAATCGGCAGCCCGGCCGGCAGGTACGCTTCGTTTGTCGTGCTGGGTCTCACAGGGTCGCCTCCGATCCGAGAAGTAGATTGCTCACCGGCGTGACCATCGGACCGCCGATCACCAGTGCCACGTCGTTGCGCGGCGCCTGCGCGGTCGATGTGCCGCGCACCTGGCGCACTGCTTCGAGCACCAGTTCGAAGCCGTGCATGTAGCACTCGGCAAGGTTGCCGCCGCTGGTGTTGAGCGGCAGCTTGCCGGCCGGTGCCAGCAGGTTCTCGAGCCGCAGGAAATCGTTGGCCTCACCGGGTGCGAAGAAGCCGTGCTCCGCCAGCGCCATCAGCACGCCACCGGTGAAGTTCTCGTAGCTCTGAACCACGCCGACGTCCTTCGGGCCCAGGCCGGCCATCCGGTACATGTGCGGCGCCACCGTGCAAAAACTCGAGCTCGCATAGTTCGGCTGGTTGTGCGCATTCGCACCCACGCGGTGGTCCGAGCCGGACGCCGTCCCGAGAATATAGACCGGAGTGTTTCGAAAATCCTTCGCACGCTCCGCCGGCACCATGATCACGGCGGCAGCGCCGTCGTTCTCCATGCAGCAATCGAACAGGTGAAAGGGTTCGACGATCCAGCGCGAGTCGTCGTACTTCGCTTCGGTAAGCGGCTTCCCGTACATCACTGCGCGCGGGTTCGACTGCGCGTGGTGGTAAGAGGCCATCGCGATGGCGCGCAATGCCTCCTGCCCTACCCCGTGCTCGTGCATGAAACGCCGCGCTTTCATAGCAAACTTCTGCCCCGGCGAGAGCACGCCGTAGGGCGCCTGGTAGGCCATGTCACCCGCGATGGTCGGCGCCGTCGGCGCCTTGCCGAAGCGGCCGTACTCGCCTTGCGCCAGCGCGCGGAAGGCCACCACGCAATCGGCAAGCCCGGCTGCAATGGCCGCGGCTCCGTTGGCGACAGCCGCGCAATTTCCGCCGCCCCCGCCGCCCCACTGCATCGTGGTTGAACGCAGCTGCTTCGCCCCCAGTGCGGCCGAAAGGCGCGAGGGATCGGTGCGGTCGTTCGAGTACGAGGCGAAGCCGTCGATGTCGCGCGGATCGATGCCCGCGTCCTTGGAGGCCGCCAGCACCGCCCTGAGCGCCAGCTTGAATTCGGCGTCAGGCGACTGGCTGTGCTTGTAGTAGGGAGTTTCTCCGATGCCGACGATGGCAACGCGTCCCCGCAATGATCGATCGCTCATGGCCTTACTCCGGCGACAGGTTGGCCTCGCGCATCACGCGCGTCCAGATCTGCTGGTCGTTGCGGATCAGTTCGCCGAAGGCGGCGGCATTGCCGGGCTGCGGCGTCATGCCCAGGCCCTTGAGCTTCTCCTGCATCGCGGGCTCAGCCACCGCCATGTTCACCGCCTGGTTGATCCGGTCCACGATCTCCGCGGGCGTACCTGCAGGTGCTGCCAGGCCGAACCACGCCATGACGCTGAAGCCGGGCAGCGATTCGGCGATGGCGGGCACCTTCGGCAGCAACGGGCTGCGTGTGGGGGACGACACGCCTAGCATGCGCAGCCGGCCGCCGGCCACGAAGGCATTGATCGCATCGGACGGCGTGGTGATCACGACCTTGACGTCGCCCGCCAGCACCGCGTTGGTGGCCTGCGACGAGCCTTGGTAGGGAACGTAGACCATCTTCAGGCCGGCCATCTGGTTGAAGAGCTCGTTCGCGAGGTGGCCGAGCGAGCCACGGCCAGCGGACGCGTACTCGAGCTCGCCTGGCCGCGCCTTGGCGTACGCGACGAGTTCGGCAATGCTTTTGGCCGGGATCACCGGGTTCAGCAGGAACACCATCGGCGTGGTCGCGACATTCGCTACCGGCGCAAGGTCCTTGATGGCGTCGTAGCCGGCCGTCTTCTGCATCAGCGATGTCGTGACGGTGCTGTTGCCGACCTGCAGCAGCGTGTAACCGTCGGGCGCGGCATTCTTGACGAACTGCGTGCCCATCGTGCCGCTGGCGCCCAGCCGGTTGTCGATGACGATGGGTTGCCCGAGCAGGCGCTGCAACGGCTCCTGCAGGTTGCGGCACAGCAAATCGCCCGTGCCGCCGGCGGCAAAGGGCACGACGATGCGGATCGGCTTGCTCGGGAAGCCCTGCGCCCGGGCCATGCCGAAGGGCAGGCTCGCGAGGGCAGCTGCGCCCATGAGGTGGCGGCGTGAAATCATGGTTTTCATCCTTGAATCAGGCGCGGCAACGGCGCCCTGTTATTTAGCCATTGGTAAGACCATTATGCTTAACGCATGCAACCGGTCAACAGGGGAATGCCGAAGCAGCTGAAGAGCAGCCGCATTCAGCGAACGACACCGGCGCTGGCGAGCGTGTCGACCTCTGCCCGCTCCAGCCCCCAGCCTGCCAGGGCTGCATGCACATCGACGCCCGGCTCGACCCCTGCGGCGGGCAGCGCAGCCGGTGTTCGCGAGAAGCGCGGCGCCGGTGCGGGCTGCACCATGCCGTCAACCTCGACGAAGGTGCCGCGCGCGCGGTTGTGCGGATGCGCGGCGGCTTCCTCCATGGTGAGGACGGGGGCGAAGCACGTCTCGCTGGTCTCGAGTTGTGCGCACCACTCGTCGCGCGTGCGCATGCGGAACACGTCGGCCAGCCGCGCACGGATCGCCGGCCAGTTGGCCGGGTCGGTGCGATCAGGCAGGCCCGCCCTGTCGAGTTCCGTCTGGCGCAGCAGCTCGGCGTAGAACTTCGGCTCGGCCGCGCCGATGCTGATGTACTTGCCGTCGCGCGTCTCGTACACGGCGTAGAACGGCGAGCCGCCTCCGGTCACGCTGCGTCCCCGGCCCGGCCACGCCCCGCCGGCGCGATGGCCGAAGAAGTAGGTCATGAGCGAGGCCGCGCCGTCGACCATGGCCGCATCGACGACCTGGCCCTTTCCCGAACGCGCAGCTTCGATCAGCGCGCACGCCATGCCGAAGGCAAGGTACATGCCGCCGCCGCCGAAGTCGCCGACGAGGTTCAGCGGCAGCACCGGCCGGCCATCCGCTTCGCCGATCGCCTCCAGCGCGCCGGACAGCGCGATGTAGTTGATGTCATGCCCGGGCGCCATGGCCATGGGGCCCTCCTGGCCCCACCCCGTCATGCGGCCGTAGACCAGCTTCGGATTGAGCGCCAGGCACGGCTCGGGGCCCAGCCCCAGCCGCTCCATCACGCCCGGTCGAAAGCCCTCGATGAGGGCGTCGGCGCCCGCAACGAGGCGCTTGATGAGCGCAACGCCATCGTGCGACTTGAGGTCCACGGCAATCGAGCGGCGATTGCGGTCGGTGAAGTAGAAGCGCTGCGCCATCGCGCGAGGCGCGGGTTCGGGCCGATCGATGCGCAGCACCGTCGCACCCATGTCCGCCAGCATCATGGCGGCAAAGGGTCCGGGCGCAAGCCCGGCCATCTCGATGATCCTGAGGCCGCTCAGGGGTCCGGTCGCACTGCTCATCTCCTGCTCCGGGCTCAGGCAGTCGCCATCGATGGCAGTACGTCCGCGGCGGCCTCCTGCAAGCCATTCCCCGCCATGAACTCGGCCGCCACGAAGCCGAAGGTCATCGCCGGCCCGAGGGTGATGCCGCCTCCGGGATATCCGCCCCCCATGACGCTGGCGTTGTCGTTGCCGGCTGCGAAAAGGCCCGGCAGCGGCCGGCCCTCGGCGTCGAGCACGCGCGCGAAACGGTCGGTCCTGATGCCCGCGAAAGTGCCCAGGTCTCCCATGACGATCTTGACCGCATAGAACGGCCCTTCCTTCACCGGCGCGACGCAGGGGTTCGGCCGATGGGTCTCGTCGCCGAGGAATCGGTTGTAGACGCGCCAGCCGCGGCGGAACTGCGGGTCCTTGCCTTCGTGCGCGCCAACGTTGTACGCGTCCACTGTAGTCTGCAACGCCGCGGCATCGATACCGGCCATGCCTGCGAGCTCGCCCAGCGTCTTGCCGCGCATCAGGTAGCCCGAACGAAGGTGTGCGCCCATCGGCAGCGGGAACGGCTTCACGAAGCCGAGTCCGTAGCGGCGAATGGTGCGGTGATCGGCGATCAACCAGGCAGCGACCTCGGACCCGTCGGCACAGTGCTTCTGCATCGCCATGCCCATGTCGTGGTACGAGTCGGACTCGTTGGTGAAACGCCGCCCTGCGCGATTGACGGCAATGATGCCGGGCTTGTAGCGGTCGATCAGGTGTGGAAAGACGCCGGTTTCGCCATTGGCGCGCCACACCTTCGACACCGGAATCCATGCCGCAGCGTTCGGCAGCGTCGCGCTCACCTGGCCACCCACCGACTCGGCCAGTCGCAGGCCGTCACCGGTATTGCAAGGCGGTGCCGGCGACAGGTGCTCGCGTCCGGTCGGCGCATGTGGAAACAATTTCTTCCTGCGCTCAACGTCGTGCGGGAATCCGCCTGCTGCCAGTACAACGCCGCGCCGCGCACCGATCCGTACGCTGCTGCCGTCCGCCTTGCCTACGACGACACCGCTGACGCGCCCACCGTCACGCACCAGCGCCTGGGCAGGCGATTCGAGCCACATCGGGATGCCGAGCTCGAAGGCCGACTTGGCCAGCCGCGCGGCAAGCGCATTGCCGTTGGTCAGCCGCATCGCGCGGCCGTGCAGGATCATCTCCGCCGCGTGCGTCATGAGCCGCTTCGCGACGTACGCCGCCGACTTGAACGAACGCGTCGCGTTGAAGAAATGCCCGACCTCGGCGCTCGAATTGAACATCATGCCCACGAAGGTGATCTCCTTCAGCGGGGGCCGCAGCGCCCGGATGTGTTCGCCGAGCTCGCGCCCATCGAGCGGCGCCGCCATGATCGAACGGCCGGCCATGCGGCCCCCTGGACTCTCGCAGTGGTAGTCAGGGTATTGCGGGAGTGCGATCAGCTTCACGTCGGTCCGGCGCACGAAGAAGTCGACCATGCGCGGCCCGTTGGCAAGAAAAGCCTCCACGCGCTCGCTGTCATAGAAGTCACCGCATTCGTACTTCAGGTAGGCCCGTGCGTCGTCCATCGAATCCGGCTCGGGCTTGAAGGTCGAGATCGGATTGTTGGGAATCCACAGGACGCCGCCCGAGCGAGCCGTCGTGCCGCCGTACAGCGCCGCCTTCTCGAGCAGCAGCACCTCAAGCCCCATCGTGCGTGCGGCTACCGCTGCAGCCATGCCGCCGGCGCCGGTGCCGATCACCACCACGTCGACCGTTTGCTCGAAGCCCTCGCCGGTCGTCTTCATCGGACCACCCTGCCCTGAACCAGCACTGTGCTCACCCGCGCGGCGAGCTCGCGTCCATCGTCCTTCAGCGGCAGGCGCGCATCGGATGCGTAGCTCGTATTCATGGCCGCCTCGTCGGCGAAGCACACCTCGGCAATGCCGTCGATCGGCAGGCTTTCATAGGCGACCGGCTGCCCGGCTGCGTCGTAGCGTGCCGTGACGAGGTTCTGCACGTAGCCGTCGAGCAGCGGCAGATTCCTCACCAGGCTGGCGTGGCGGCCGAACCACGCATGGCGGAAGTCCTCGCGCGTGGCGGCCTTGCGCGTCAGCAGCAGCCAGCGGCGGAACCCGCCGTTTACCGCGCCATGGCGCAAGGCCACGGGCACGTTCGGCTCGCTGTCCAGCGCGAAGAGCACTCCGGCGACACCCTGTATGTCCTTCATCAACGTCGCCCATGCGGACGACTCGACGGCCTGCCGGGCCGCAGTGGCGTCGGCGAAATGCAGATCGACGGACACATCGATGCCATCCGCCTGCGCCACCACGCCGCTGTAAGGCCGGTCGTTTTCGATGTAGTCCGTTGGCACATGGCGCAGGACGCGGTTCACCTGCGCCTGCTGCAGCCCGGGCACCTCGCGCAAAGCCTTGACGGCCATCCGTTCGATTAGATCCGCGGCCGCCGGGGCCGGTTGCGAGGCCGCCAGGCAAAGCGTCTTGATGAGCATCAGGGTCCTTTGTCGTCGGTAGCGTTGGAAAAGTGAAGGTCGAAGAACCGTTGTGCCGCCTCGGCTGCATGCCGCGCGCGCGCCGCCGGTGGCAACGCTGCCTGCGCGACCACCGGCGTCTCCAATTCGAGCTCCGCATCGGCCGGCAGCGCATTGACCACGGATGCCAGGTCGAGCCCGCCTTCGCCCAGATGCCTACGCCCCGACATTGCCTCGTCGAAGAGCGTGCTGCCCGTGGCCAGCTTCGACGGCGCATCGCTGAGCTGCGTGAGATAGACGGTGGCGGGGTCGAGCGCCGCAACATCATCTGCCGTGGCGCCGGAGCGTGCGAGGTGCAGCGTGTCGATCAGGAGCCCGACGTTGGCCGCCCCGCTGGCCGCGATGACCGCCTGGGCCTCCGCGATGGTCTTCAACTCGCTCATCGGCATGAACTCCAGCGCGATCCGGATGCCGGCGTCGGCGGCGGCGGACGCGTAGACGCGCAGCAGCGATGCGACGCGCGCGTGATCCGCCTCGAAACAGCCCTGCAGGATCATCGCCGCTCCGACTGCCCTGGCCGCCTCGACGTTCGCGATCAGGTGCGCGGCTTCCACCTGTGGCGAGAGGTAGTAGCCGCTGATGCTCGAGATCCGGACGCCCTTCCCGGCAGCGGCGGCGCGGATCCTTTCGAATGCCGAACGATCGTCCTCGACCGAAGGCCAGGCATCGCCGGGGAAGCGCCCGCTCACGCGCAGCCCGGCGGCGCCGTAGCCCGCCAACGCGGCGGCATCGAGGGTGTCCAGTGGTGCAGCGTGCGCCCCCAAAGTGAGGAAGCCCAGTGTCAGGCTGGCCGTCTTGCGGTGTCTCGGATTCATCTTGGAATGACCTTGTGCTCCTGCAGTTCGCGCAGACGCTGCACGAACACGCGATCGGTCTCGATGCATGCATGAAAGCCGGCGCGGCGGATCTTTCCGGTCTCGAGCACGACATCGTGAGACATGCGCAGCATGTAGTCGACCCAGGCCCAATCGACGATCTTCGCAATGTCGATGCCGCGCAGCCCCTGCCTCTGTGCGACTCGGTTCCATACGGCTTGCTGATCGGGCATCACATCGGCAAGCGGCATGGTCTTGGGCTGCGCCGCTTCCATGCCCAGGCTCGCCGCGATCACCGGCCATGTGTTGCGCCAACGCGCGGCGTCGCCGTTCGCGACGTTGAATGCCTGGTTGGCCGCTGCCTCGGCGGACGCGGCCCAGCTCGCAGCCGCACCGATCTGCTGGGCGTCGGCGATCTGGTGCAACGCGTCGTAAGCACCAGTACTGCCCGGAAAGCGCAGAGGCAATCCCAGTTCCTTGCAGACGGCAGCGTAGATGCCGATTCCGAGTACCAGGTTCATCGGGTTTCCGACGGCGAAGCCGGAGACGAAAGGCGGAATGAGGTTGACCCACGACCACGCCTGCCCGCGCTGCGCCTGGCACAGGAAGTCTTGCTGGTCATAGTAGAAGTTGGGCGGCAGTTGCCTCGCATCGCTCTCGCGGCACGGCGTGGACACGGCGCCCCACTGGATGCCGTAGAACTTGGCACCCGTCACGAGAACGATCTTGCGCAAACCCGGTGCCGCGGCGCTCGCGGCCTCCACCACGTTGCGCAGCATGCCGAGATTCGGCGCCACCTCTGCGGCCCGGCTTTGCGCCTGCTGGTAGGCCGCATAGAAGACATGGCTGATGTCCTCGTACGGCAAGAGGGCCTGGCGGCAGGCCTGTGGATCCATCAGGTCGACCGCAATGCCCTCCGTCCCGGGAACACAGCCGCCGCCGGAACGCGAGGCGCACAGCACGCGCCAACCGTCGGCCACCAGCCGCTGCGCAATGCCCGTGCCGACAATGCCGCTGGCTCCTGCGACCAGGGCGACGGGTTGTTTGGATGATGACAAGCAAGTCTCCGACGATTTAGAATGGTTATACCATTTTATTTGTCAAACGACGACGGTGAAAATAGAACTACTCGCCCCGCATCCGGGTAAATAACAGGACACATTCATTGGTCCATCCATTAGGCTATTGACGTCCAACCGACTGGAAGAAATTCATGACCGACCGCCCTCTCGTCACCCGCAGGACCGCCATCATCTCGGGCGGCCTGGCGGCCGCATCACTCGGCGCCCTGCCCCTCGCCGGGCTGGCGCAGGGCACCTATCCGGACAAGCCGATCACCCTGGTTTCCCCCTTCGGCGGCGCGGTCGACTTCCTGGCGCGCCTCATCGTCGTGCAACTGAACCAGCGGCTCAACGGCAACGTCATCGTCGACTTGAAGCTCGGCGGCTCAGGAACCATCGGCCTGGCGCACGTCGCGCGAGCCGCTCCGGACGGCTACACCATCGGCATGGGCACCAGCACGGCACTGACCTCGGCGCCTCATCTCATCAAGAGTCCCGGCTACGACGTCGCGCGCTCGTTCACGTACCTGGGCCTGATCCAGACATCGCGCCAAGTGCTTGTGGTGTCGCCGCAGCTCGGCGTCAATACCCTGGCCGAATTCGTTGCGCTCGCCAAGTCCAAGCCGGGCGCGTTGAACTTCGGCTCGTCCGGAATCGGCAACAGCATTCACCTGGCTGCCGAGGAGTTCAACTCGGCCGTGGGCATCAAGGCCGTTCACATCCCTTTCAAGACCGGTCCGGAGACGGATGCGGCCATCATCGGCGGCGAGGTGCAATACACCTTCGCCTCCGTGCCCACGTCGCTTGGCCTGATCAACGCAGGCAAGCTCAAGCCGCTGGTGGTGACAGGTGAGAGTCGTGATCCGTCGCTGCCCAATGTCCCTTCGCTCAAGGAGGCGGGATCTCCCGCAGCGCTGCCCGACCAGCTTTTCGGCATGGTCGCTCCGGCCAACCTGCCGCCTGCCGTGCTGGCCAAGCTCGGCAAGGCCATTCAGGACATGCAGGCAGATTCCGTGTTCCAGGAAGCCGTGCGCAAGGGTGGAGGCATTCCGTCGCAGGTCTATGGGGAGGATTTCCGCAAGCTCGTGCTGGCGGACAGCAAGCGGTGGGGAGACCTGATCAAGCGATTGGGCATCCTGCCGAGCTGAGCGCTTGTCATGCCGCCGGCTTCTTGAATTCACATGTGTACGAGGAGCGACAAGACACATTGACATACATGAGAATCATGGCGGCGTGCATACCGGTCTAAAGTAACGCCATCTCGCCGGTACTTCAGAGCCAGCCCCCATGACGCCAAGACCCTCCGATCACATCCTCATCGTCGACGACGACCGGGAAATTCGGGAGTTGCTTACCACCTACCTCGTCAAGAATGGTTTGCGCGTGGTCGCGGTGCCGACGGGGCGTCACATGCGCGCCGCGCTCGAAGAGTCCGGTCCGTTCGATCTGATCATCCTGGACCTGATGTTGCCGGGCGAGGACGGACTCACGCTCTGCCGCGATCTCCGAACCGGCAAATACAAAGCCACTCCCATCCTGATGCTGACAGCGCGCAGCGATGAAGCCGACCGGATCCTCGGGCTTGAAATGGGGGCCGACGACTACCTGGCCAAGCCCTTCTCTGCGCGAGAGTTGCTCGCTCGGCTGCGCGCGGTGATGCGCCGGACGCGGATGCTCCCACCGAACATGTTGTCCACCGAGGCCGCCCGCAAGCTCGCCTTCGGCGACTGGCAGGTCGATACGAACGCACGCCACCTGCTCGACACGGACGGTGTGATGGTGGCATTGAGCGGCGCCGAGTACAGGCTGCTTCGTGTGTTTCTCGACCATCCGCAGAAGGTGTTGAGCCGGGACCAGCTGCTGAGTCTCACCCAGGGCCGCGAGGCAGAGCTCTTCGAGCGTTCAATCGATCTTCTGATCAGCCGGCTGCGTCAGCGCCTCCGCGACGACGCACGCTATCCCCGCTACATCAAGACGGTAAGAAGCGAAGGCTACGTCCTCGCGTCGACCGTCGAGGCCGTGGATTGAAGTCGCTCTCATCGGTGTCAAGGAACGAACGCCACGCTTCGCGGGCGCCGGGTCCGGCGCATTCTGCACTCCTGCGGGTACTGATGTAAGGGCAAGCGCAGCAAGCGAAGAGGCTGCAGCAATCAGGGCTAGCTTCTTAAGGGCGTGTAAACCTTCATGTCCCTTGGACGCGTATACACAGTGCGATACAGGATTGCCGCAGGTCGTCGCGGTCGAACTCTATAAACCTGCAATCCACTCACCCTTCCCTATCAAAAGAGTTCCGATGTCGATGCCCTACAGCCTTCCTCGCCGCGCGTTCCTTGGGACTGCAGCGATCGGTGTCGCTGCCAGCCAACTGGCCAGCATGTCTGCATTTGCGCAATCCCCCGGGTCGCCCGGTGTGCACGCTGCGGCGAGTTCCGGCCGCGCATTGCCTCTCGACCCCATGGCGCCGCTCAAGAGCATCGACGCGGGCGTGCTCAATGTGGGGTACGTCGAACGGGGCTCCATCAACGGTCCTCCGGTCGTCCTTCTTCACGGATGGCCGTACGACATTCATACGTATGTCGATGTCGCACCCATCCTCGCCGCGGCGGGTTACCGGGTCATTGTTCCGTATCTGCGTGGTTACGGCACGACTCGCTTCTTGGCTGACGAGACGCCACGCAACGGGCAGCCGGCGGCGATCGCTGTCGACATCATCGCCTTGATGGATGCGCTCAACATCCAGAAGGCGACCATCGCTGGATGCGATTGGGGAGCCCGCACAGCGTGCATCATTGCCGCGCTGTGGCCGGCGCGCGTGAACGGACTCGTCTCGGTCAGCGGCTATTTGATCGGTAGTCAGGAAGCCGGCAAGATCCCCCTGCCGCCCGAGGCCGAACTGAAGTGGTGGTACCAGTACTATCTTTCGACCGAGCGGGGCCGCGCCGGCTACGACAAGAACCGGCAAGCCTTCGCGAAACTGATCTGGCAGACCGCTTCACCCAAGTGGGCGTTCGACGATGCGACGTTCGAGCGCAGCGGAGCGGCGCTCGAGAACCCGGACCATGTCAGCATCGTGGTGCACAACTACCGTTGGCGCCTCGGGTTGGCGGAAGGAGAAGCAAAGTATCTCGAACTCGAGAAGAGGCTCGCGCAGGGTCCGCTCATTGCGGTGCCCACCATCACCCTGGAGGGAGATGCCAACGGCGCTCCGCATCCGGAACCCAGCGACTATGCAAAGAAGTTCTCGGGCGCGTACGAACACCGCCTGATCAAAGGTGGCATCGGACACAACCTGCCTCAGGAAGCACCAGAAGCCTTCGCGGCCGCAGTCGTTGCGGTAGCCGGTCGATAGGCCAACAACCCTGGGGGGTGCCTCTCAGGTCAGGCTGGCGGAAACCAGTCTCGGCGCTGGACTGGCAAATTGGCGATGAATGGTAGGACGTACAAGATTCGAACTTGTGACCAACGGATTAAAAGTCCGCTGCTCTACCAACTGAGCTAACGTCCCACACTTCTTCAACTTTTTCTTCGCTCGGTCGGTGTCGAATCCGGCAAAGCCCGAAATTATACCGTCCCGCTACGGGCGATCCGATCCAGCACCCAGCCTGCCGCGCATTGACCGAAGGTGGCCGTCACGCTGACCACGGAGCCATAGCCATGGCAGTTGAGCGAGCCGTCGCCCGCGTCGTCGATGGCGCAGGAGGCATCGGGTGGTGCGACGCTTTCGCGGCTGAAGACGCAGGTCACGCCGATCTTTCGGCCCTCTCGCGGCGCGCCATATTCCTTCCGCAGCCGCTGGCGCAGTTGCGCTAGCAGCGGGTCGTGGGTCACGGCGGCGAGATCGTCTATGTCGACCTTGTGTGCGAGCCGCTTGCCGCCGGCCGCTCCCACCGCGATGAAGCCGGCGCCTGTCTCGCGCGCCCATGCGGCCATCGCGAGCTTGGCTCGAACCTGGTCGCATGCATCGACGACCGCGGCCACCGGTCCGTTCACGGCTTGCGCGCGGGCAAGCAGCGACTGCCAGTTGCCGGGCTCGACAAAGTCGTCGATGGCCAGCACCTCGCAGGCAGGATGGATATGCACGATGCGCTCGCGCATGGCCTCGACCTTCGCCTGTCCGATGGTGCTGTCGAGCGCGTGGATCTGGCGGTTGATGTTCGACTCGGCGATGTGGTCGAGGTCGATCAACGTCAGCCGCCCGACCCCGCTGCGCGCGAGCGCTTCGACGGCCCAGGAGCCGACGCCACCGATGCCGGCGACCAGCACATGGGCGTCGCGGATGCGGGCCGCTCCCGGCACGCCATAGAGGCGATCCAGGCCGCCAAATCGGCGCGCCAGATCAGCGTCGTCGAGGTCGACAGCGGCAAGGGCGGGCTGGACGGCACTCACGTGCGCGAGCCCCGCTTCAGCGCAAGCGCGAAAGGCGCTCGCGGCCGGCCTGCGCCGCCTCCGACTGCGGATAGGCCTTGGTCAGGTCTTCCAGCGTGCGTCGCGCAGCGCGCGTGTCCTTCAATTCGATCTGGCAGTTCGCGATCGACAGCACGGCCTCGGGCGCCTTGGCATGGTCGGGCGCCAGCGACAGCATCGAACGGAAATTGGCGATCGCCTCGTTGTAGTTGCGCGTGGCGTACTGCGCGTTGCCGAGCCAGAACAGCGCCGAGGCGTTGTAGCCGCTCTGCGGATAACGCTTGACGAACTCGGCGAAGGCCGTCTGTGCCTGCGCGAACTGGCCACCGCGGAAGATGCCCAGCGCCGCTTCGAAGTCGGCCTTCTCGCGTGGATCGGCCGAAAATTCTCGCCCGTCGACCGTGACCTTCGAAGGCTCGCTTTTCTTGAGCCGGTCGTCGATCTCGCCCTGGCGCTGCTGCATCTCGGTGATGGTGCGCGTGAGCTGCTCGTTCTGGCCCGTCATGCGCTGCAGTTCGCCGCGCATCTGCTCGATCTGCGTTTGCAGTTCGAGCAGACTGCGCCGCAGCTGCGCGTTTTCGTCGTTCTGGCGCTGCTCGGCCTGCTGGCGCATCGCCTCGACGCGCTGGCGCAGATCGAGGATGGCACGCCGCGCCTCGTCGTCCTCGAACAGCGCAGCCTGCGTGCCGAAAGAGGCGCACAGCAGGGCGGCGGCCAGGGCCGCGCCGCGCAGCGGGGCAACGGCTCGTTGCATCATCGGCGGTACGTGATCTCGGCGCGGCGGTTCTGCGCCCACGCGTCCTCACCGGTACCCTGCGCTGCCGGCTTTTCCTTGCCAAAGCTCACGGCTTCGATCTGGTTGTCGGAGACGCCCAGCAGGTTGAGCGCGCGGCGCACAGCTTCTGAGCGCTTCTGGCCCAGCGCCAGGTTGTACTCGCGGCCGCCGCGCTCGTCGGTGTGGCCTTCGATCGCAACGCGGCGCTGCGGGTTGGCCTTCAGGAAGCGCGCGTGGCCGTCGATCAACGACTGGAACTCGGGCTTGATGGTGTAGCTGTCGAAGTCGAAATAGACGATGCGTGCCACGCCGACCGGGCCCTGCGCGGTCTGGGCATTCGGGTCGATGCTGACCGGCGCCACGCCGCTGGCCGCGCCACCGCCTGAGCCGGTGCCGCCCGAGCGATCCACCACCGGTGCATCGTTGAGCTTGGTGCCGGACGAGCACCCGGCGATGAGCGCCACGATGGCCAGCGAATAAATCGTACGTCTTAACATTTCGAACTCCTCAGGTTGATCATATTCATTGCTTTTGAAACGGACCCCAGTCCGGTTCACGGATGTCTCCTGCCTGCCCGGCCAGTCGCGCCTTGATTTTTCCGTCGAGCGTGGTCGTCATCAGCGCCTCACGGCCTCCCAGCCGGGTGGCGTAGACGATCAGCTTGCTGTTGGGGGCGAAACTGGGATTCTCGTCGGCGGTCGTGTCGGTGAGCGCAGTGACATTTCCGGACGCAAGTTCCATCACGTGGAGTTTGAAGGCGCCGCCGACCCGGGAGATGTAGGCCAACCACCGGCCATCGGCGCTGACCGACGGAGAGATGTTGTAGGTGCCGCTGAAGGTCACGCGGGTGGGGTTGCCCCCGCTTGCGCTCATCTTGTAGATCTGTGGCGCACCGCCGCGGTCGCTCACGAAGTAGATGGTGCCGCCATCGGCGGAGTACACGGGCTCCGTGTCGATGCTGTTGCTCTGCGTGAGTCGGCGCGGCTCTCCGCCGCCCGCGGGGATGGTGTAGAGCTGCGAACCGCCATCGCGGCTCAGCGTGACGGCCAAGGTGTTGCCATCGGGCGCCCAGGCGGGTGCGCTGTTGGAGCCCTTGAAGTTGGCCACGAGCCGGCGCTGCCCGCTTGCCACGCTGTGCACATAGACCACGGGCTTGCGCGACTCGAAGGACACGTAGGCCAGCTGCGTCCCGCTGGAGGACCAGACCGGGGAAATGATCGGCTCCGGGCTCGCGAGCGCAGCCTGCGCGTTCTCCCCGTCGGCGTCGGCCACCCACAGGTTGTAGCGGTTGGCACCCTTGGTGACGTAGGCGATGCGGGTCGAGAAGATGCCTCTCTCGCCGGTCAGCTTTTCGTAGACGTAGTCGGCAACGCGGTGCGCGGCGAGGCGCAGGTCGCCTTGCGGCACGGTGTAGCTCTGGCCGCCGAGGTCTTGCCCGCGCACCACGTCCCACAGGCGGAACTTCACGTCGAAACGGCCATCGGCCAGGCGAGTCACGCTGCCCGCGACCAGCGAATCGGCCGTGCGCTGGCGCCACAGGCTCAGGTCGGGCCGGGAGGCTTCGTCGAGCGACTGGCCGCTGGCATCGACACCGCGGAACTGGCCGCTGCGTTCCAGGTCGGCCTGCACGATGGCGGAGATCTTTTGCGGCGATGCGTCTTCGCCCTTGAAGGGGACGAGCGCAATCGGCAGCTGCGTCAAGCCAACGCCCGAGACTTCAACCCGGAACTGGGCGAAGGCGGGAGCGAAGGGGGAGGCAGCCAGGGCCGCAATCAACGTGCGGCGAACGGAGAACGATGAAGAAGGGGTTGGGGAGATGTCTTGCAACTGCTTTTTCATGCGGTTCGGAGAGCTTTCCGGGAATTTAGTTTCAAGCCCGGAGGAAACGAGGCCACATGGTACACATTGCGATGCACCATCCGTCACAAAACGTGTATGTGCCGGCGCGGTCCTACAAAAGGCGAGAACTTAGAATCCGCCGCCATGCAGCCTTCCCCTGCCGCCGAGTCGGCGCGCCCTCCTCTCACGCGCCGGCTCGCGCGACTCATGACCTGGTTCGGAGGCTCGCGCCACTGGTGGGCCCTGGGCCTCGTCTGCGCCCTCATCGCGGCCGTCACCGAACCGCTGATGGCTGCCATGCTGAAGCCGCTGCTCGACCGCGGCTTCACTCGCGGCCAGCTCCCGCTGTGGGCCATTCCGGCCGCTGTCATCCTGTTGTTCGCCGTGCGCGGGCTGGCGCAGTTCGTTTCGCAGTACGCGCTCGCACGAATTGCGAACGAGGGGATGCAGCGGCTGCGGCGCGTGCTCTTCGAGCGCCTGCTGGCCGCCGAGCTCGCCCTCTTCTCGCGCCAGTCGGCCAGTACCTTGTCGAACACGGTGGTGTACGAAGTACAGACCGGCGCCCTGCTGCTCGTGCAGGCGCTGCTGGGCCTGTCGCGCGACGGCTTCACGCTGATCGCGCTGCTGCTCTACCTTGTGTATCTCAATTGGAAGCTGACGCTGATCGTGGGCGTGCTGGCGCCGTGCGTCGCCTGGATCATCAAGGCATTTTCCAAGCGGCTCTACCGGCTCACGCTGCTCGGTCAGCGCGCGACGGACGAACTGGCCTATGTGGTCGAGGAGAACGTGCTGGCCCATCGCATGGTCCGGCTGCACAACGCCGAGGCCGGCCAGATCCAGCGCTTCGACCGCCTGAGCCACGATCTCCACCGACTGGCGGTGAAGTCCACCATCGCCTCCGCTGCGACCACGCCCCTGACGCAGATCGTCGCGGCGGTCGCGCTCTCCGCCGTGGTCATGATCGCGCTCTGGCAAAGCGGCAAGCAGGGCTTCACCGTGGGCGGCTTCGTCGCCTACATCACGGCCATGCTGATGCTGATCGCGCCGATCCGGCGGCTCGCGGACATGACGAGCCCGATCACGCGCGGTCTCGCAGCGCTCGAGCGTGGCCTTGCGTTGATCGACGAGGTGCCGCCTGAATCCCAGGGCAGTTTCCAGGCCCGGCGCGTGACCGGCCGTATCGAGCTGCGCGCGGTGAACGTCAGCTATCGCGGCGCTGAGGAAGCCCGCGCACTCGACGGCATCAGCCTGACGCTTGCGCCGGGCGAGGTGGTGGCCTTCGTCGGTCCCTCCGGCTCGGGCAAGACGACGCTGGTCAACCTGCTGCCGCGCTTCGTGCTCCCGAGCGCAGGCCAGGTGTTGCTCGACGGGCACGATGTCGGCGACTGGCAGCTCAAGAACCTGCGCTCGCAGTTTGCGATGGTCAGCCAGGACGTGGTCATGCTCAACGACACGCTCGCCGCCAACGTGGCACTCGGCGCCGAGCTCGACCGCGATCGCGTGCTCGCCTGCGTCGAGGCCGCGAACCTGTCGGTCCACGTCGAAGGCCTGCCCGAGGGCATCGACACGGTACTGGGCCACAACGCGACCCAGCTCTCCGGCGGCCAGCGGCAACGCCTCGCCATTGCGCGCGCACTCTACAAGGATGCGCCGGTGCTGCTGCTCGACGAGGCGACATCCGCGCTCGACACGGAATCGGAACGCCTGGTCCAGGAAGCGCTGCAGCGGCTGATGCGCAACCGCACCACGCTCATCGTCGCGCACCGCCTCTCGACCATCCAGCACGCCGACCGCATCGTGGTGATGGACCGCGGACGCATCGTCGAGCAGGGCAGCCACGGACAGCTCATGGCGCTGGACGGGCTGTATGCGCGGCTTCAGGCGAATGCGGTGCGGTCGGCGCCAGAGGGCAGCGAGCCGAGCCTCTGAGGCCTGCGGCATGTTCCGCCCACCGCGGCACGGCTCCGTTCAGAGCAGGACGATGTCGTACTGCCCTTGCCCCATCGCCGGCTCCGCCCGCAACGAAATCGGCTTTCCGATGAAGTCGCTCAGCCCGGCCAGGTGCTGGCTCTCCTCGTCGAGGAACAGCTCGATCACCTGCGGCGACGACACGATGCGGAATTCGCGCGGCGTGAACTGGCGCGCCTCGCGAAGGATCTCGCGCAGCACGTCGTAGGCCACGCTGCGCGCCGTCTTCACGATGCCCTGGCCATTGCAGGCCAGGCAAGGCTCGCACAGCATGTGGGCCAGCGACTCGCGGGTGCGCTTGCGCGTCATCTCCACCAGCCCCAGCTGGGAAAAGCCGCCGGCCGTGGTCTTGACGCGGTCGCGCGCCAGCTGCTTGCGGAACTCGGCGAGCACCTGCTCCCGGTGGTCGTCACGCACCATGTCGATGAAGTCGACGATGATGATCCCGCCCAGGTTGCGCAGGCGCAATTGCCGTGCAATGGCTTGCGCGGCCTCCAGGTTGGTCTTGAAGATGGTGTCGTCGAAGTTGCGTGCGCCGACGTACCCACCAGTGTTGACGTCGATGGTGGTGAGCGCCTCGGTCTGGTCGACCACCAGGTAGCCGCCGGACTTCAGTTCAACCCGCCGCCCGAGCGCCTTTGCGATCTCCTCGTCGATCGAATAGAGGTCGAAGATCGGACGCTCGCCCTTGTAGAGCTGCAGCTTGCCCGCCGCCTGCGGCATGAACTCGAGGCCGAACTTCAGCAGCGCGTCGAACTGCTCGCGCGAGTCGATGCGGATGGTCTGCGTGTCCTCGGTGGTCATGTCGCGCAGCACGCGCTGCAGCAGGCTCAGGTCCTGGTGGAGCAGCGACATCGGCGGCATGCGGGTGGACAGCTCGCGGATGCGCGACCAGGTCTTGCGCAGGTAGGCGATGTCCTCCGCCAGCTCGGCGTCGCTCGAATCCTCGCCGTTGGTGCGCAGGATGAAACCGCCGGTGGCCTCCGGTACCACTCCGCCGGCGCCGGCCGCGGCGGCCGCCTCGATCAGTGCCTGCATGCGCCTGCGCAGCGCATCGCGAAGATCGGGCGGAATCTTCTGCGAGACACCCACGTGGTTGTCCTGCGGCAGGAAGACCAGCAGCCGGCCCGCGATGCTGATCTGGGTCGACAGGCGCGCGCCCTTCGTGCCGATCGGGTCCTTGATCACCTGCACGAGCAGCGACTGGCCTTCGAACACCTGCTTTTCGATGGGGACCGCTGCCCCGCCGTTGCGCCCGTCCCGATCGAGTGCCGCGGCGCTCGGCCGCGAGCCGGGCGTAAAAGGCGCGACGATGTCGGCCACATGCAGGAAGGCCGTGCGGTCCAGGCCGATGTCGATGAAGGCGGACTGCATGCCGGGCAGCACGCGCGAGACCTTGCCGAGATACACGTTGCCGACCAGCCCGCGTTCCAGCGTGCGCTCCACGTGGAGCTCCTGCACGGCGCCGTGCTCCACCAGCGCAACACGGGTCTCCTGCGGAGACCAGTTGATCAGGATGTCTTGCATCTTCTTTCCGCGGCCCTGCTACAACGCGAAGCCGGCCTGGCGCAGCAACTGGGCAGTCTCGAACATCGGGAGCCCCATGATGCCCGAATGCGAGCCGCTGATGTGCTCCACGAAAGCAGCTGCCCTGCCCTGGATGGCATAAGCCCCTGCCTTGCCGTCGGGCTCGCCGCTGGCGACATAGGCCGCGATGCGCCGCTTCTCGATGGCGGCGAAGCGCACTCGCGACACGCTGAGCGCGGCGTCCCGACGCCGCCCGTGCTGCAGCGCCACCGCCGTCAGCACCCGGTGCGTGCGGCCGGAGAGCAGCGCCAGCATGCGCTGTGCGTCCTGCGCATTCGCGGGCTTGCCCAGGATGGTGCGGCCGAAGGCGACCGTCGTATCGGCGCACAGCACGGGCGCCGGCGGCAGTCCCAAGCGCTGATGGCGCGCCACTGCTGCATCGAGCTTGAGTGCGGTGACGCGCTGCACGTAGGCGGTCGGCGATTCGCCGGGCTGCACGTGCTCCAGCGCCTCGGCGTCTTCCTCGGGGCCGGCCAGCAGCAGCTCATGCCTTACGCCGAGCTGGCCGAGCAGCTGCGCGCGGCGCGGGCTTTGGGATGCGAGATAGATGAAAGGGTCGGTCATTCGCGGTGGTACGGATGGCCGGCATTGACCGACCACGCCCGGTAGAGCTGCTCGACCAGCAGCACGCGGGCCATTGCATGAGGCAAAGTCAGGTCTGACAGCCGGATGCGCTCATGCGCCGCGGCTTTGAAGGCCGGGTCCAGCCCGTCGGGGCCGCCGATCACCAGCGCGACGTCGTCGCCGCCACCTTGCCATGCCTGCAGCCGGGCCGCGAGGGCCTTGGTGGTGAGCGCCGTGCCGCGCTCGTCCAGCACCACGATGCGCATGCCCTTGGCAATGGCTGCCTCGATGCGCTCGCGCTCGGCGGCATACAGGGTCTCGAGGGTCTTGGAACCCCGCGGCTCGGTCTTGACGGCGCGCAGCTCGAGCTTCAGCTCGGGCGGGAAGCGCTTGGCATAGTCGTCCCAGGCGGTCTGAGCCCAGTCGGGCACACGCTGCCCGACCGCGACCACCAGCAGCTTCATGCGCGCGCCGTGGTCTTGCGAGGCGCCTTCTTCGCCGGAGTCGCCTTCTTGGCGGCAGCCTTCTTGGCCGGTGCCTTGTTCACGACAACGGTCTTGACCGGCGCCTTGCTCGCCGGTGCCTTCCTGGCCGATGTCTTCTTGGCCGCCGGCTTGGGCTTGGCGGCCGCGTCCGCCGCGCGCTGCGCTGTCTTGGCTGCGCTGGAACGCCTCAGCGAAGGCGAGGTCTTGGCGGCAACAGGCGGCTTCTCCTCGGCCGGCCGCGCAGCGGCCGGCTTCGCGGCGCCCAGCTTGGTGCGCACCGGCTTGTCGCCCCAGATCTCCTCGAGGTGGTAGTACTGGCGGATGGCCGGCTGCATGATGTGCGCCACCGCAGCGCCGCAGTCGACGATGATCCACTCCCCGTTGTCCTCGCCCTCGACGCGCGGCTTGTTGAAGCCGGCATCACGCACGGCATCGCGCACGCTGGCAGCCAGCGCCTTGGTCTGGCGGTTGGAGGTGCCCGACGCGACGATCACGCGCTCGAACAGCGGCGAGAGGTGCTCGGTGTCGAAGACCTGGATGTTCTGCGCCTTGACGTCCTCGAGGCCATCGATGATGGCCCTCTGGAGTTTCTGGGTGTCTTTCTTGGCGGCGGCTTCAGTACTCATCAGGTGGAACGGTAGAGGTGGTGTTGGTCAATATAGCGTGCAACTGCCGGCGGAACCAGTTGAAAAAGGTCCTGGCCCTGCGCGGCGCGCGTCCGGACTTCGGTGGCGCTGGTGTCCATCGGCGCGAGCATGAGGTTTTCGAAGCGGGCGCCGGGAGGAAGATCCGGCAGTTCATGAGGATCGAAAGGGGTTCCGTCCGCGGTGCCGGGGCGGCGAGCGACCGCGACGACGGCCATTTCCAGGATCTCGCGCCAACCGTGCCACTGGGGAAGCCACGCCGCCTGGTCGGCACCCATGATCAGCACCAGTTCGGCCGCGGGGTGTTCCTGCTGCAGCTCGCGCAGGGTGTCGAGCGTGTAGGTGGGGCCGGCGCGGCGCAGCTCGCGTGCGTCGACGACGGCGCCCGGCAGCGCCTCGAAGGCCAGCTGCGCCATCGCGAGGCGGGAGGCGCCGCCGCTCAGCGCGCGCTTCTTGTGCCAGGCATCGCCCGTCGGGAAGATGCGCAGCTCAGCCAGCCCCAGCTGCGCCAGCGCAGCCTGCACCAGTGCGACATGCGCGTTGTGCGGCGGGTCGAAGGCACCGCCGAACACGCCGATACGGAGCCGGTTCAGAGCCATTCGCGGCGCACGATGAAGTCGCTGTAGAGTGCCGCTTCCGGCGTGCCCGGCTCGGGCTCGCGGCGATAGGCCCAGCTGGCCTGCGGCGGCATCGACAGCAGGATCGATTCGGTGCGCCCGCCCGACTGCAGCCCGAAATGCGTGCCGCGGTCCCAGACCAGGTTGAACTCCACGTAGCGCCCACGCCGGTAGAGCTGGAAGGCGCGCTCGCGCTCGCCATGGGGCATGGCGCGGCGGCGCTCGACGATCGGCAGGTAGGCCGGCAGGAAGGCATCGCCCACCGCACGCAGCATGGCGAAGCTTTGCTCGAAGCCCAGCTCAGCGAAGTCGTCGAAAAAGATGCCGCCGACGCCGCGCTGCTCGTTGCGGTGCTTGAGGAAGAAATACTCGTCGCACCAGGTCTTGAAGCGCGGGTACTTGTCCGCGCCGAACGGCGCCAGCGCATCGCGGCAGCCGCGATGGAAATGCACCGCGTCTTCCTCGAAGCCGTAGCAGGGCGTCAGGTCCATGCCGCCGCCGAACCAGCACACCGGCTCGCCCCGCGGCGGCAGCGCGGCCAGCATGCGCACGTTCATGTGCACCGTGGGCACGTAGGGGTTGCGCGGATGGAACACCAGCGAGACGCCCATGGCCTCGAAGGGCGCGCCGGCGAGCTCGGGCCGGTGCTGGGTGGCCGAGGGCGGCAGCTTCGGGCCGCGCACCTCCGAAAAGCCGCAACCGGCACGCTCGAACAGCGCGCCTTCCTCCAGGATGCAGGTCAGGCCGCTGCCCTGCAGCGGCTCACCGGGCGCCTTCTGCCAGGGGTCGCGCAGGCAAGGCGTGCCGTCGGCGGCCTCGACCGCGGCCACGATGCGCTGCTGCAGCCCGCGCAGGTAGTCGCCGACCATTCGCCGTGGGTCTGGCATCAGCCGTGGGGCGTGCGCACCTGAACGGCGCGGTGCCCGATGTCCTTGCGGTACTGCGCGCCATCGAAATGGACGCGCGCCGCCAGCGCGTAGGCGCGCTGCTGCGCCTGCTTCACGCTGTCGGCCAGCACGGTGACGCAGAGAACGCGTCCGCCACTGGTCTTGAGCTCGCCGTCTTCGAACGTGGTGCCGGCGTGGAAGACCACCGCGTCGGGCGCCTCGGGCGGAATGCCGTGGATGGCATCGCCCTTGCGCGGCGACAACGGATAGCCGTGCGCCGCCATTACCACGCCCAGCGCGACGCGACGGTCCCATTCGAGTTCGATCTGGTCCAGCGTGCCGTCGGTGGCGTGCCAGAACACCTCGAAGAGGTCGGACTTGAGCCGCATCATGATTGGCTGGGTCTCGGGGTCGCCCATGCGGCAGTTGAACTCGAGCGTCCTGGGATGGCCCGCGGCGTCGATCATCAGGCCGGCGTAGAGGAAGCCGGTGTAGGGGATCCCGTCCTTTTCCATGCCGCGGATGGTCGGCAGGATGATCTCGCGCATGGCGCGCGCATGCACCTCGGCCGTGACCACCGGCGCCGGCGAATAGGCGCCCATGCCGCCCGTGTTGGGACCCTGGTCGCCGTCCTGCAGGCGCTTGTGGTCCTGGCTGGTGGCGAGCGCCGTGACGTTCACGCCGTCGCACAGCACGATGAAGCTGGCCTCCTCGCCCTGCAGGAAATCTTCGATGACGACGCGCGGCGAAGCCTTGCCGTCTTCGCCTTCGTTGTGGGAGATGCCCAGCTTGTTGTCCAAGAGCATGAAGTCGATCGCCTCGTGCGCCTCCGCCAGCGTCGTCGCGACGACCACGCCCTTGCCCGCCGCCAAACCGTCGGCCTTGATGACGATGGGCACGCCCTTGGCATCCACGTAGGCATGGGCTGCGGCAGGGTGGGTGAAGGCCTCGTACTCGGCCGTGGGAATCTTGTGCCGCTTCATGAAGGCCTTGGAGAAGGCCTTGGAGCTTTCCAGCTGGGCCGCTGCCTTGGTCGGCCCGAAGATGCGCAGCCCGTGCGCGCGGAACTCGTCGACCACGCCGGCCGCCAGCGGCGCCTCGGGACCGACGACCGTCAGCGCGATTTTTTCCTGCAGCGCCCAGGCCCGCAGTGCCGCGGGTTCGGCAATGTCGATGCACTCGTAGCGCGAATCGGCGCGCGTACCGCCGTTGCCTGGCGCCACATAGACGCGGCTCACGCGCGCGGCCTGGGCCAGTCGCCATGCCAGTGCGTGCTCCCGGCCCCCTCCCCCGATCACCAGTACCTTCATTCGCGGGCTTTCATGGGCGCTTCCTTACTCGGAAAGCGCCGCGTTGTGATAGACATCCTGCACGTCGTCGAGGTCCTCGAGGACATCGAGCAGCTTCTGCATCTTCGCGGCGTCTTCGCCGGCGAGCTCGATGGTGTTCTCGGCACGCATCGTGACCTCGGCCACTTCGGGCTTGAGGCCGGCGGCCTCCAGGGCGTCGCGCACGGACTCGAAGTCACCAGGTGCCGTCAGCACCTCGATGGCGCCGTCTTCGTCGGTCACGACGTCCTCGGCGCCGGCCTCGAGCGCGACTTCCATCACCTTGTCTTCGCTGGTCCCGGGTGCGAAGACCAATTGCCCGCAATGCTTGAACTGGAAGGCGACCGAGCCTTCGGTGCCCATATTGCCGCCGTGCTTGCCGAAGGCATGGCGCACCTCGGCCACCGTGCGCACGCGGTTGTCGGTCATGGTGTCGACGATGATGGCAGCGCCGCCGATGCCGTAGCCCTCGTAGCGGATCTCCTCGTAGCTCACGCCTTCGAGGTTGCCGGTGGCCTTGTCGATGTTGCGCTTGATGGTGTCGGCCGGCAGGTTGACCGCCTTGGCTTTGTCGACCGCCAGCCGAAGCCGGGGGTTGGCGCTCAGGTCGCCGCCGCCGGCCTTTGCAGCAACCATGATTTCACGGATCGCACGGGTCCAGAGCTTGCCGCGCTTCTCGTCCTGCCGGCCCTTCCTGTGCTGAATGTTCGCCCATTTGCTGTGTCCGGCCATGGCAGTCTTCTCGCAATCTCGTGTTTCTAAGCAGGTAGCGAGTTTACTGTCGGGCGCGCACGACAGCCCCGCGTCCTGCAGCGGGAGCATCGATCCTTTTTGGGATAATCCGCCGCTGATGCGCCAGGTCAGTACGGGCATCTCCCGGTTTCCATCCCCTTCACAGCGCATGAATATTCCTCCAACAACGAATGCCGAAGCCGCCGCGCCCGCGCACCAGGCCTGCGACGTCCTCGTGATCGGCGGTGGTCCCGCCGGCTCCACGGCCGCGGCGCTGTTGGCGCAGCAGGGCCGCAACGTCGTGCTGCTCGAAAAGGCGCACCATCCGCGTTTCCACATCGGCGAATCGCTCCTGCCGGCAAACGTGCAGCTGTTCGACCGGCTCGGCCTGCGCGAGGAGATCGAGCGCATCGGCATGCCCAAGTGGGGCGTCGAATTCGTCTCTCCCGACCACGAGCACGTCGCGATGGTGGAGTTTGCCGACGCCTGGGACAAGACCATGCCCTACGCCTGGCAGGTTCGCCGCTCCGAGATGGACGAGATCCTGTTCCGCAACGCCACCGCCCGGGGCGCGGAGACGATCGAAGGCTGCCACGTGCGTGACGTCCAGTTCGACGCCGATGGCGCCACCGTGACTGCCCGCCTCGCCGACGGCGCCACGCGCAGCTGGCGAGCCCGCTTTGTGCTCGACGCCTCGGGGCGCGACACCTTCCTGTCGAACAAACTCAAGGCCAAGCAGAAGAACCCCAAGCACAACAGCTCGGCCCTCTTCGGCCACTTCACGAACGCCGACCGGCTGCCGGGCAAGCTCGAGGGCAACATCACCATCTTCTGGTTCGCGCACGGCTGGTTCTGGTACATCCCGCTGGCGGACGGCACCACCAGTGTCGGTGCCGTCTGCTGGCCCTATTACCTCAAGTCGCGCACCAAGCCGGTGAAGGACTTCTTCGCCGACACCATTGCGCTGTGCCCGCAGCTCGCCGCGCGCCTGTCCAACGCCACGCTGGTCGACGATGCGGTCTACGCCACCGGCAACTACTCCTACACCAGCACTCATTGCAGCGGCGAGCGCTACCTGATGCTGGGCGACGCCTACAGCTTCATCGACCCGGTGTTCTCCTCGGGGGTGTACCTGGCGATGTACAGCGCCTTCGAGGGCGCCGAGGTGGTCGCTGCCGCGCTCGACCGTCCCGCCGAGGCGGCCGCGGCCCGGCAACGCTTCGAGCGTGACATGCGCAGGGGCCCCCGCGAGTTCTCCTGGTTCATCTTCCGCGTGACCAACCCGACCATCCGCGAGTTCTTCATGTATCCGCAGAACCCGTTCCGCGTGAAGGAAGCGCTGCTGTCGCTGCTGGCCGGCGACATCTACGGCAAGACGCCGATCTGGCGTTCGCTGCGGCTGCTCAAGGCCCTGTACTACCTGGTGTCCGCAGGCCATCCGCTGCGCACCTGGCAGTCCTGGCAGCGGCGGCGCCGGAACATCCGCGACCTCGGGCCGCTCGCCGGCGAAAACGTTGTAGAGGCACGGTGAGCGCCGCCCGGCCGCCCGAAGGCGCGAAGGCCCCCTGGGGGGGCAGCGCGGTACACGAAGTGACAAGCGTGGGGGCGCTATCGTGCGCCGCCCGGCCGCCCGAAGGCGCGAAGGCCCCCTGGGGGGGCAGCGCAGTACACGAAGTGACAAGCGTGGGGGCTGCTCTGTGAGCGCGCGCGACTTCAACGGAGTGCCGCCGCTGCGCGTCGAGCGACTGTCGCTGTCGGAAAGCCTGGCGCTGTCCTCCGGCGGGCCTCCCCCTTTCGGCGCACTGGGCTATGGCACACCGGATCACCTGTCCTGGATGCCCACAGTCAACGCCCGCGTGCTTTCCGAGGCCGGGGCGATGGCCGACGTGTGGCACGCCAGCGAACCCATCGAATCCGGCACCACCGGCGGGGTGCGCTGGCGCTGCGACGGCCACTGGATGCTGGGCGCCATCGAGCTCGACGAGGCGCGCGAAGGAGTCGGCCTGACCGAGCTGGCCCACCGCGCCTATCGCGACCTGTTCCAGTCGCTCGCACAGACCGGCTGCAACCACGTGCTGCGCATCTGGAACTACCTGCCGCGCATCAACGCCGACGGCGGCGGCCTCGAACGCTACCGCCAGTTCAACCTGGGCCGCCAGCAGGCCTTCGTCGAGTCCGGCCAAGCCGCCTTCGAAGGTGCGCCGGCCGCCTGTGCCCTGGGCATCCATCAAGGTGCGCTGTGCATCCGCTTCCTGGCCGGCCGCGTGGCACCCATGCCAGTAGAAAACCCACGGCAGGTCTCGGCGTACCACTATCCGCCCGCCTATGGCCCGCGCTCGCCGACCTTCTCGCGCGCCGCACTGGCCGAAATCGGGGGCGGCAACGTGGCGCTGTTCATCTCGGGTACCGCCAGCATCGTCGGGCACGAGACAGTGCATCTGGGCGATGTGCGTGCGCAGACCGAGGAGACGCTGCGCAACCTCGAAGCCGTGATCGCCGCCGCCAACGAACGCGGCTCCGCACGTTTCGGCGTCGACGCAATCGATGCAGTGGTCTACGTGCGCCACGACGCCGACACGCCGATCGTGCGCGAGGTGCTCGAGCGCAAGCTGGGCGTCCATTCCCACACGCTGCGCCACGCGGTCCACCTGGAAGCGGACATCTGCCGCCAGGAGCTGCTGGTGGAGATCGAAGCCCATGCCGTCGCCGGCGGCTCATTGGGCACGCCCGGCAAGGCGTGAACAAAACCGGGCTCACCATGAAGCGCCTGCTGCGCTGGACCTTCTCCCTCCCGCTCGCGTTGCTGCTGTACGCCCTGCTGGCGCTGCTGGGCATCATCTCGCTGACCTGGAACCTGGCCGCGATGCTGCTCTACCCGGTGCTGCCCGCGCGTACGGGCCGCGCACTCGGCCGGCGCGTCATCGCGCTGGCCTACCGTGCGTTCTGGGGCACCGCCTCGGCGGCAGGAATGATGCGCATCGACGCCAGCTGCCTCGACACGCTGCGGGAAGAGCGCGGGGTGATCTTCGTCGCCAACCACCCGACCATGCTCGATGCCCTGCTGCTGGTGGCGCGCCTGCCGCGCAGCGCCTGCATCATGAAAGCCGACCTGATGCGCAACATCTTCCTCGGCGCCGGGGCGCGGCTCGCACGCTACATCCGCAACGATTCAGCGCGCACGATGGTCCGGCTCGCGGTCGAGGACCTGAAGGCAGGCGGCCAGCTGGTGATCTTCCCCGAAGGCACGCGCACCGGGACGCCGCCGCTCAACCCCTTTCGCCCGGGCGTCACGCTGATCGCCAAGCTGGCGCAGGCACCGATCCAGACCGTGTTCATCGACACCGACTCGCCTTACCTCGCCAAGGGCTGGCCGCTGTGGCGCGTGCCGCCGCTGCCGATCGTCTTCACGCTCCGGCTCGGCCGGCGTTTCGCGCCCCAGCAGGACAGCGACCGGCTGTTGCGCGAGATCGAACAATATTTCAGACACCCCACGGAACAGCGCGCCACCGACGCGCAGCCCGCATGCCAGCAGCCTCGCGCACCCACCTTGTCCTGATCCCCAGCTACAACACTGGCGAACGGCTGTTCTCCACCGTCAGCGCGGCCCGCGCCCAATGGAACCCGGTCTGGGTGGTGGTCGACGGCAGTACCGACGGCACCGCCGAGCGGCTGCAACAGATGGCTGCGGCCGACCCCGGGCTGCGCGTCTGGGTGCTGCCGCACAACCAGGGCAAGGGCGCGGCCGTGCTGCACGGGCTGCGGGCAGCGCAAGCGGCGGGCTACACGCACGCGCTCACCATGGATTCGGACGGACAGCATCCGGCCGACCTGATCCCCGCTTTCATGCAGGCCTCGCAGGCCCGGCCCGAAACGATGGTGCTGGGGCGCCCGGTCTTCGACGCCTCGGCACCGCTGCTGCGCGTGCGCGGGCGCAAGGTCTCCAACGGCTGGACCCAGCTCGAAACGATGTTCGCCGGCGTCGGGGACTCGCTCTACGGCTTCCGGGTCTACCCGGTGTCGCCGCTGATCGCCATCATGGAACGCCAGCCGTGGATGCGCCGCTTCGACTTCGACACCGAGGCCGTCGTGCGCCTGGCCTGGCGAGGGGTCAAGCCGGTCAACATCGATGCGCCTGTCAAGTACCTCAGCGCCGAGGAAGGCGGGGTCTCGCACTTCCGCTATCTGCGCGACAACGCCCTGCTGACGTGGATGCACACGCGGCTGATGGCCGAGTTCGTGCTGCGCCTGCCAAGCCTGCTGTTGCGCCGGGTGCGGCGAGCGCCGCCGTTCCAGCGCTGACGAACGAGGCCCGTTCGAGCGCGCGATCGATCTCAGGCCATCCCGCCGTTGATCGAGATGATCTGTCCCGTGATGTAGGCCGCTTCCTCGCTGGCCAGGAAACCCGCAAGCGCCGCCACTTCTTCCGGCTTGCCGGCCCGCTTCACCGGCACCAGCTGGTCGATCATGGCCTTGTCGAAACTGCCCTCGGCCATCGGCGAGGCGATGATGCCGGGGGCGATGGCATTCACCGTGACGCCGCGCGCCGCGACCTCGAGCGACAGCGCCTTGGTCGCGCTGTTGAGCGCACCCTTCGCCGCCGCATAGTTGACCTGGCCGCGATTGCCGGTCAGGGACGCCACCGACGACATGTTGATGATCCGGCCCCAGCGCGTGCGCAGCATGGGCAGCAGCAAGGGCTGCGTGACGCGGAAGAAGCCGTTGAGCGAAACGTCGATCACCTTGTGCCACTGCGCCGCGCGCATGCCGGGCAGCACCGCGTCGTCGTGCACGCCCGCATTGTTGACGAGGATCTGCACGGGGCCGCCCGCCAGGATGCGCTCGCAGGCGGCGCTGCAGGCCTCGTCGCTGCCGAGGTCGAAGACATGGCATTCGGCCTGTCCCCCGGAGGCCGTGATGGCGGCAGCCAGTTCCTCGATGGCCTGGGGCCTGGAGTTGGCATGCAGCAGCACCGTGGCGCCATCGCGCGCCAGTCGCTGCGCGACGGCCGTGCCGAGCGCGCCGCTGGCGCCGGTGACCAATGCACGTTTTCCGTTGAGGCTCATGAGAGATCCGCTTTCAGGTTTGCATGGGAAGCGGCGTGTTGAGCACGACCACCGCCCGGCCTTCGGCCAGCGCGCGCCCTGCTTCGTCCTTCACCGCGAATTCGTAGAGGACCTGGCTCGCGTCGCCCGAGACGCGCTGCGCATGCACATGCAACGGCCCGTCGACCTCGTCGAGCCGCGCGACGGCCAGCCGCACGTTTCGAGCGCTGGCCAGAAAGCCGGCCGAGGGCTCGCTGCCCTCCGGCGCAATGAGGCCCCCGTGCAAGGCCATGGCCTGTGCCGCGTACTCGATGGCATTGGGGGACAGCAGGCCGCCCGCCGTGCGCAGGGGATTGTCGGTGCGCCGGTGCGTGCCGGTCGTGCAATGGATGTGGTGGGCATCCCACGCCTCGAGGCGCTCCAGCAGACACATGCTGCCGCTGTGAGGGATCAGGCGCGCGATACCGGTCTGGTCCAGCTGTTGCACTGCATTCATGACGACGATGACTCCCGGGCCCGATCGGCCACCAGCAACACATTGGCGAAAGGCGTGCCCGCGCTCATCGGGATGCTCTGCACCGGCGAGAAGCCCAGCCCTTGCAGCAACCCCGTCCATTCGGACAGCGTCCGTCCCCAGGTGGGCGAGACGCGGTGACCGCGGATGCGGGTGACGGTGCGATCCACCCACTGGCTGACGGCAAAGCCGCGGCGGCTGGCCGCATCGCCCACGCGCAGCAGCAGCCGCCCCCCCGGTTGCAGCGCGCCGTGCACGCGGCGCAGCACGCCTTCCTGCGCGGCGTGGTCCACGTAATGCAGCACGTCGAGGATCACGACCAGGTCGCAGGCTGGCAGTGCCGCCTTGCACATGTCCTCGCAGACCAGGCGCGGCGCCGGCTCCAGGTGGCCGATGGAGGCTTGAGCGCGCGCCACGTCCTTGGGCATCAGCTCGATGCCGGTGTATTCGGCCATGGCCGGCGTGGCGGCCCAGGCGGCAGGCCAGCCGCGGGGCTTCGCCTGCATGCCGGCCATGGCCGAAAGCAGGCTGGCAAACAGGCCCTGGCCGCAGCCGATGTCCACCACGCGGCGGCGGCGATCTCCGATCAGGCCGCGTTCGATCAGGCCGCGGAACACCGGGTCCCGGCCGAGCTTGCCGCGCGCGAAGTGCCAGGCAAAGCTGCCGGCTTTCTTGTACGGCGCGGTGGCCGCTTCATGCAATTGACGCCAGGCGGCGTCGGTCGAGAGACTGTCGTTCATGCAGGCGGGTCAGGGGGTCAGGGCTTGCGGCAAGGTCACGGCACGCAAGCCGTCGGCGTGAAGGCGCTCGAGCAGGAGAGGCAGGACCTCGAGCACCACCGGGCGCCCGCTGGACGTGCGCGCGGCGTTGCCGTCGTGCAGCAGCAGGATGTCGCCGGCACGGAGGTCCTTCGTGAGGCGCGCGAGCACGGTGGCCGCATCGCGCTCGCGCGTATCGAAGCCACGGCGCGTCCAGCTCACCAGCACCAGCCCCAGGCGATGCAGCACCGGCGCAAGAAACGGGTTACGCAGCCCCGCCGGGGCGCGGAAGCAGATGGGGCGCTCGCCAGTCACCTCCTGCAACAGCTGCTGCGCGCGCGCTATCTCGGCATGAAAGCCGCGCGGCCCCAGAAAGGAGAAAGTGTGGCGATGCCGCGCCGTGTGGTTCTGGATGCTGTGGCCGCGCTCGACGATCTCGCGTGCCAGCGCCGGCTGCTCTCGCACGCGCTCGGCGATGCAGAAGAACGTGGCGCGCTGGCCATGGGCATCGAGCAGGTCCAGCACCTGCGACGTGACCTCGGGATCGGGCCCGTCATCGATGGTGATCGCGACCTCGCCCCGCGCGGCCGATGCCGCCGGCAGCCGCGTGACGTTCGGCCCCAGCAGGCTGCTTCGCGGCGTCAGGCCCGCGGCGGTGATCAGCACATGGTTCAGCACCACTGCGCCGATGGCCCAGGGCCACGCGCCCGGCACCAGGAGCGCCGCCGCGAGCGCCGCCAAGTGCCAGCCGACGCTGGCGCGCACGACCGGCGGCCAGGGCCACGATCCGGAGACATCAAGGGTTTGCGACATCGATGCCGATTTTCCCATCAGCCGCGCACGGCGGACGGCTGCGCCGGGCCCCGCGCGAAGGCGGCAGACAGCAGCAGCGCCAGCAGCGCACCGGGCGCGACCACGCGGCCGATGGCGGACAGCGCCGGAATGTCGGAGATCGCGATCAGCGTGAAGGACACCACCGTCGTCAGGTTGGCCAGCAGCAGCGAGGCCAGCGTGTCCTCGTCGGCGCGGCCGGTCTCGCGCAGCTGGTCGAAGAAGAGCGCGTAGTTCGAGCCCACCGCCACCACCAGCAGCAGCCCGACCAGGTGCAGGATGCCCAGCGGCACCTGCAGCACGGCCAGGCCGCCCAGCGTGAGCAGCACGGCGACCAGGAGCGGTTCGCACACCGCCAGCAGCCGGCGCCCCGAGCGCAGCCACGCGCCCAGCAGCACCACTACCGCGAGCGCGCCCAGCATGACCTGCACGAAGGCCTCGTGCAGGTAGCGCCGGTAGAGGCCGCGCAGCTCGTCGCCCACGTTGACCACCTGCACCTCGGGCACCGCGGCAAGCGCGGCCTCGAGCCGCTTCGGGTCGAAGCGCTCGCCCGGGTGCAGCGCGATCAGCGTCGACCAGCCGCCGCCGGGGCGTTCGAACATCAGCGCGCTGGCGACCGCATCCAGCGGGCCACCGGCCAGATCGGTGCGGTGGACCAGGGGCTGCCCGCGCGCTTTCTCGACATCGGCCAGGAAGGGTTCGAGCCGACTGGCCGGCAAGGGCAGGCCCTGGGTGGCCTCGGCCAACCGCGCCTTCAGGGTCCCGGCATCGGGCAGGCTGGCGATGCGCGCAGCCTGCGCCGCCTCGCTCGGCAACACGCGCGTGACGCTTTCGAAGCCGGCAAGCTCGCCCTGATCCAGCAGCGCCTCGAGCTTCGCGCCCGCGGCCTCGGTGTTGCGCAGCGCCGCCTGTTCATCGGCGCCGCGCACCACCACCAGCGTGCCGCCGTCGCTGGCGCCAATGTCGGCGCGCAGCGCCTCGTCGAGCTGCTGCGCCGCCTTGGGCACCGGGCTCATCGCGCTCAGGTCCGCGCGCCACAGCTGGCCGCCCTGCCAAAGCACCAGGCCGAGCGCTGCGATGCCGAGGCCGGCGAACACCAGGCGCAGCCGCGGCAGGGCCCGCACGATCAGGCCGGCCATGTGCGCCATCTGCCGCCGCATGCCCATGCCGGCCGCGCCGTCGGGCGCCAGCACCGGCAGCACGAAGCGCGCCACCAGCGCCGCGGCGATCAGTCCGGCCAGCGAGAACACGCCGAGCTGCGCCAGGCCGGGAAAGCCCGAGAACACCAGGGCCGCGAAGCCGCAGACCGAGGTAAGCAGGCCCAGGCGCACCGTCGGCCAATGAATCTCGCGCCAGCGCATCCACCCGGTACCCGGCACCGCGGCGCCGCGTGCCTGGATCAGGTAGTAGATGGCATAGTCCACGGTCTCGCCGATCAGCGTGCTGCCGAAGCCCATGGTCAGGCCGTGCACCTCGCCGAACGCCAGGCTTACCGCTGCCGTGCCGCCGACCACGCCGGTGGCCACCGGCAGCAGCGCCACCACGAGAGCGCGCGGCGACGCGAAGGCGAGCAGCAGCAAGGCGCCCATCACGATCCCGCCGACGGTCGCGAGCTGGATGGCCTCGTGCTTGATCTGGTCGCGGCTCTGCACCGAGAACACGGGCGCGCCGGTCAACTGCAAGCGCGGACCGGCGCCGCTCATTTCGCGCGTGGCGGCATCGAAGGCCTGCTGGATTTGCGCGATGGCCTGCGCCTGCGCGTCCAGGTCGCTGCCGGCGGCATGGGTGGTGGCGAGGATCAGCGCGCGCGGCGCGGTGCGCGAGACCCACACGCCCTCCTCGCTGCGGGGCGAGCTCGCCGGGATGAGGCCCTCTGCGATGCGCTGGGTCTCGCCGGTCGGGTCGCGCTCCAGCAGCGGCTTGACGAGATTGCCGGCCGGGGTGCCCAGCATCGACAGGGTGTCTCCGATGGCATCGCGCAGGCCTTCGGCCGTGAAGCGCCCGGGCGCGATGCCGGGCGACAGTTGATAGCGGTGCTCGAAGAGCCAGGTGCCGGCCTCCTTCCAGTCCCCGGTCTCGCCGTTTTGCACCTGGTCGAACAGCTTGCTCTCTCGCATCGATGCCGCGACGGCGCGCGACACCGCCCCGCGCTGTGCGGCACCCTTGCCACCTTCGATGCCGATGAAGACGGTACGCGAGGCAATCCCGCTTTGCAGTTGCTCGATCAGCACACGCTGCCGCTCGTCGGGGCTTGCGGGCAGGAAGGCGGAGAGGTCGGCGCTGAAATGCGTGCGTGCAATGAGCGCAATGCCCGCCGCCAGCGCCAGCAGCCAGATGACGATGGCCAGCGCGTGGCGCCCCCGGCCGGCAGCTGCTGCCTCGGGCCGGCTCACGATGCGCCGCGCACCGGCGTGATGGCCATGACCGAACGGTCGCCGCCGATGAATTCCATCTCGACGCCGAGAACCTCCCCCGCCTTGCCCGTCAGGCGCAGCGAGCGCACCTGGGCGGCCAGCTTTTCGTCGATGGGGACGAGGTCGAGCGCCCACTTGTCGGTCGTGCCCGTGAGCGTGCTGCGAAAGTAGCGCTGCAGGGTCTGCACGTTGCCATTCAGGGTGCTGCGCATGGCTTCGACCATGCCGAGCAGCTCGGGCATGCTGTCCAGCGTCAGCGTGCGGGTGCGGCCACCGCGCGACAGGGTCAGGGTGTTGCCGTCGACCGTCATGGTCTCGGGCCGTGGCGTGAGCGTGCGCCGTGTGAGCCGATCCGGCGCCTGGAAGCTCAATGTGCCGCTCGCGTCGAGCGGCCCTTCGATGCCGCGCACGAAGCGTTGCTCGGTGAAGCGTGCCTCGCCGTTCTTCTGCCGGGCGAGCAGGACCATCAGCTCGGGCAGTTCGAAAGCCCAGGCGGAGGAGGCAGTGAAAGCCAGCGCGGCTACCAGCCAGCGCGACCAGCGCTCAATCTTCTTGCCAGAAGTCATGAAAGTTGAACCAGTTGTAGGGATAGGCACGGCACAGGGCTTCGAGCCGCGCGACATAGCTTTCGAGCGCAGCGCGGATGCGGCGTTCGCGCTCCACCGGGTCGGACACCCGTTCGCTGAAGTCGGCCAGCGGCTCGAAATGGACATCGTAGCGCGCGCCCCCCACATAGAGGCCTGCCATGAAGAACACCTTGCGCCGCAGCAGCGCGGCCAGCCGGAACGGACCGTCGTTGATCAGTGCCGGATGCCCGAGAAATGGCAGCTCGATGCTGTTGCCGCGCTGCTGGCCCGCTTCCTCCGGGCCCGGCAAGGTGCGGTCGCCCAGCAGGCCCGCGAGGCCACCTCCGTCCAGCCAGTCGCGCAGGTCCAGCATGGAGTGCGGCCGACCCAGCGCGATGATGTGCGGCCGCAGGCCGGGCTGGGCGATGGCGTCGAGCACGGCGCTGATCTGCTGCGCGTTGTCCTGGTACATGAGCATCGCGAGCCGCAGGTCCTTGGGCCGTCCGCTCTGGTGCTTGCACGCGCCCAGGGCCTCGAAGCTGCCGATGTGCGCGCCGAGCATGAAGGCGCCGCGTCCGGCGGCGACCTCGGCCTCCACAGGCGCGTTGCCATGCACGCGCACATCGAACAGGTCCATGCGTCCGCGCAGGAAGTAGATGCGATCGAGCACGGTCGACGCGAAGGCGTGCAGCAGCTTGTAGCCATCGGACCAGCCCGCCCGTGGCCCGATGGCGCGGAACAGATAGCGCTTGATGTGCCGGCGCGGGGCGGGCGAGAACAGCAGGAAGTACAGGCAGATCGGATGCAGCACCAGTCTCGCCAGCGGTCGCCCGCACCGAATCGCGATCCAGCAGATCACACGCAGCGCGAGCATGTTGCTGCGCTCCGGCGTGCGCGACCAGTCGGCTCGGCTCGATTTGGCATCGCCGGCTTCGCGCAGCGATGCCGCGCGGATGGGCACGCTTTCGCCTTCGGCTGCGGTGCTATTCGCCTTCGGAACGGCCGTGCGGCTCACTGGAACACCTTCGCCTTCGGCTGCGGTGCTATTCGCCTTCGGAACGGCCGTGCGGCTCACTGGAACACCTTCGCCTTCGGCTGCGGTGCTATTCGCCTTCGGGACGGCCGTGCGGCTCATGGCTCTCCACCGGGAGTCCAGCGGCCGCTGGCGGCGACGACCTCGGCCACTCGCACTTCGAAGCGCAGCCCACGCGAGGTGCCGCTCTCGGGCGTGAGGTCGATGTGCAACAGGCTGCCCGGCCGCACAGGCGCCAGGAACTTGGCCGCGGCAAGCGTGGGCCGTGGACCCAGGCGCGCCGACAGCGCGGGCACGCGGCGGGCGGCTTCGAGCACTTCGGACAGCAGCAAGGCGCCGGGCAGCAGCGGCTGCCCCGGAAAATGGCCCGCGAAAACGGGATGGTCCGCGGGCACCTCGTGCGTGAGCTGCACCGGCGTTCCGTCCGCGGCCAGTTGCGCCAGTGCGAACTCGCGCAAGGCGCGCACCGTCAACTTGCCGGTACCCTCGCGCGGAAAGGCATTCACATGCACCACGCGGCGCGGCACGAAGACCGCTTCGAGGCGCTCGCGCAGCGCAGCCACGATGGCGTGCGCATCGAGCGTGGGCGCGACCACGAAGGCGACCGGGCGCACCACGCCGTCGGTCACGTCGTCGGGCAGCCAGAAGGCGCCGTCTTCCACGCCCGGAATGCTGTTGAGGTGGTGGTTGAGGTAGCCCAGCGAACTGCGCCGGCCGGCAACGTGGATCAGGTCGTTGGCGCGCCCGAGCAGGCGGAAGCGGCGGTCGTCGAGCAGCTCCAGCACGTCGGCCATGGGCGTCGGCTCGGGCACGAAATCGCCCTCGAAGACGAAGCGCTCGGCCCCGGCGTCGTCATGCTCTGCATGCACGCGGATTTCGCCGAAGGTCTCCCAGACCTCGCTGCGGGTCGGCCGCCGGGTCGCGACCTGGCCCGATTCGGTGCTGCCGTAGATTTCGATCAGCTGGCCGCCCATCGCCTGCTCGGCCTGGGCCGCGAGCTGCGGCGAGAGCGGTGCGGTGGCGGAGAGGATCAGGTCCACCGGCGGCAGCGCCATGCCGGAGAGCAGCAGCGTCTTCAGGTGGAAGGGCGTCGTGACGAGCGCGCGCGGCTGCGGCACGGAGGCCAGCGCCTGGACGACGTCCGCGGGGAAGAAAGGCCGGCCGCTGTCGAAGGCGGCGCCGCCAAGCATCGCGAGCAGCGCAGAGGATTCGAGCCCGTAGCTGTGCTGCACCGGCACGGTGGCCACCAACGTCAGGCCGGCCAGCGAAGGACGCCCGAGCAGCTCGGCCAGACGGGCCACCGCGGCGGCCACATCGCCCACCAGCGTGCTCCAGGACTTGGCATGTGGTTGGGGCGCACCGGTGGAGCCCGAGGTTAGAAGGCTGACGGCATGCAGGCCGGCCTCAATCTGCGGTACCACGTCATGCGCACCCGAGGCGTCGGGCGGGGCGCGGTGCTCGACCAGGACGCGCGGCATACCGGGGGTCGCGACCTGCGGGTCGTCCAGCAGCGCATACGTGCGGCCGTCCGGTTCCACCAGCCGTGCCAGCGTATCGGCCCGCGCATCCGGAGGCAGCAGGCTCGCCTGGCCACGCACCAGCGCTGCTGCAAGCCCGAGCGCGAAGGCATAGCGATCGGTGCAGAGGTTGACCACCGGGCCGCCCTCGGGCAGCTGCGGCGCCAGGCGCGCCACGTCGGCCAGGAACTCGCGCGCGCTCACCGGCACGCCGGCGCGCCAGGCGAGCGGCGCGTCCGGATCGCGGTCGCTCAGGAGTGGAAGAAGATCAAGGCCAGTCACATTCATTGCCGTGCGGCCGGGTCGACCGGCGCGCTGTAGAAAGCGCGCACCGTGTCGATCAGGCGGGTGCGCTCGAATTCAGGATGCAGCCGGTAGCGCAGCAGGTACTCGCCCACGAAGAGGACTCCGACCATCAGGGGCGTCAGCAGGTTGGCCAGTACCGACCAGGCAGCGAAGGACATCGTGGCATAGACCGCCACCGAGGCCAGCACCATCAGCGCGAAGTACACGGTCCAGACGCCGGTCACCCGCCAGGTGTACTCGCGCATTCCGGGCGACAGCGGGTGGATGCGTGCGGCGAACTGGCCGATCAGCGAAAGCCGGTCGCGCCGCAGCGTACTGCCGAACCAGCCGCACAACAGCGCATTGATGCCCACATGCTGCAGCATGTAGAGCCGGTTGGGGTCGCCCGCCTCGCCGCGCAACACCAGCGCGAAACCGAGCACACCGAGCGCCGCCGCGATCGCCAATCCCCAGGCACCGAAACGGCTGCCCGCCAGCCCCAGCGCCGTCAGCCACAGCGGACCGAGCAGCACCCCCACCGCCCAGGGCTCGGCGGCATGAAAGAGCATCATCCACTGGGAAACCCCGGCATAGGCCACCCCCGCGAGCAGCAGGAGCGCCATGCGCCATCGAGACATGACTCAGGATTCGCCGCGATTCTGGGCGACGTGGGCTGCGAGGCTGCGCAGCGACTGGAAGATCTGCTGATTGCGTTCGTCGTCCGAGCGCAGCTGGAAGCCGTACTTGCGCGAGACCTCGAGCGCGACCTCGAGGATGTCGATCGAATCCAACCCCAGTCCTTCGCCGTACAACGGCGCCGTCGGCGCGATGTCGGAGGGTGCGATCTCGAGGTTCAGCGACTCGACCAGAAGCACGGCCAGCTCGTTCTCCAGAGCGGATTGCTCGGGCGCATCGCCAAGGGCGGAAATGGAAGATTGGGTCGAGGACAAAAGGGGACTCCGGGGGCTTTTGAATGAACTATCGCACGGGGTCGGAATTATAGGAGGCACCCCCACGGGCCTTCGATAGACTGCGGCCAGTCCCCAACCCGGAGCATCCCATGGCCGAACCCCTCCTCATCGCCCGCCGCGACACGACCGAATGCACCCTTCTGCCGGGGCTCGCCAACCGCCACGGCCTGATCACCGGCGCCACCGGCACCGGCAAGACCGTCACGCTGCAGACCATCGCCGAGAAGCTCTCGGCCATTGGCGTGCCGGTCTTCATGGCCGACGTCAAGGGCGACCTGACCGGCGCCAGCCAGCCGGGCAACATCGGCGACAAGATGGCAGCCACCCTGAAGGAGCGGGGCCTCGACCTGCCCCAGCCGATGGCCTGCCCGGTCACCCTCTGGGACGTGTTCGGCGAACAGGGCCACCCGGTGCGCGCCACGGTCTCCGACATGGGGCCGCTGCTCCTGGGCCGCATGCTCAACCTCAACGAGACCCAGGCCGGCGTGCTGAACCTGGTGTTCAAGATTGCCGACGACAACGGCCTGCTGCTGCTCGATCTCAAGGACCTGCGCGCGATGCTGCAGCACGTGGGCGAGAACGCCGGGCAGTTCACCACCGAGTACGGCAACATCAGCGCCGCCAGCGTGGGGGCGATCCAGCGCGGCCTGCTGCAGATCGAGAGCCAGGGCGGCGACAAGTTCTTCGGCGAGCCGATGCTCAATATCTCGGACTTCATGCAGACCGAAGGTGGCAAGGGCGTGGTCAACATCCTGGCGGCCGACAAGCTGATGAACTCGCCGCGGCTCTACGCCACCTTCCTGCTTTGGCTGCTGTCGGAGCTGTTCGAGCAATTGCCCGAGATCGGTGACCCCGAGCAGCCCAAGCTGGTCTTTTTCTTCGACGAGGCGCACCTGCTCTTCAACGAGGCGCCGAAGGCCCTGGTCGAGCGCATCGAGCTGGTGGTGCGGCTGGTGCGCTCCAAGGGCGTGGGCGTGTTCTTCGTGACGCAGAACCCGCTGGACATTCCCGACACCGTGCTGGCGCAGCTGGGCAACCGCGTGCAGCACGCGCTTCGCGCCTTCACGCCGCGCGACCAGAAGGCGGTGAAGGCCACGGCCACGACGATGCGGCAGAAGCCGGGCCTGGACATCGAGACCGCGATCACCGAGCTGGCGGTGGGCGAAGCGCTGGTGAGCTTCCTCGATGCCAAGGGGCGGCCCAGCATCACCGAGCGCGTCTACGTGCTGCCGCCGGGCAGCCAGATCGGGCCGATCACGCCCGCACAACGGCAGGCATTGATTGCGAACTCGCTGGTGGCAGGCGTCTACGAGAAGTCGGTGGACCGCGAGTCGGCTTACGAGAAGCTCAAGGGGCGCGCAGAGACGGCACCGGATGCGCCTCCTGCGTCTGCCGGAAAGCCGGGTGCCGCAGCGCCGGCCGAATCGGGCGGCGTGATGGGCAGCCTCAACGAAATCCTGTTCGGCTCGACCGGCCCGCGCGGCGGCAAGCGGGATGGCTTGGCGCAGACCATGGCGAAATCGGCGATGCGGACGATGGGGACGCAGGTGGGGAAGGAAATCTTGCGGGGGGTGCTGGGCGGGATCTTCGGGGCCAAGACGCGGCGGTGAAGCGTCGTACCCATGAACATCACCTCGCCAACCGGGGCAAGGGAGGTCTGGTTTCGGGACGGGACGGACTCAGCAACGAGGCCATGCTGGACGCAGCCGAGCGCAGCACCTGATCTCACACCGCTATCGGGTGTGCCCATGCCCAATACGGGCGTGCGGGAGATGGAATTGGCCTTCGCCCGCGAGTCTTACCAGCGCAGCAACCGAGGCCCGATGAGCGCCCCCGCCAGCACCGGCAGCCCCATTCCGATCACATACCAGATCGCCAGGAACGGCGCCGCCAGCTCTGGGCAGTGCAAGGCATAAACCGCGGCCCCCGCACCTGCCGACATTGCTCCGGCCGCCGCGCCTGCCAGCGCGGGCTGCGTGGGCGCCAGGCCCTTGAGAGCCACCAGCGAAGCCACGAACACCGGCAGCGAGATCAGCGCAATGTTGAAGGCGCAGCTGCGCCAGGTCTGGCCCCATACCATCGCCGCGCGCTCGTCCGTCGGTGCCATCAGCCAGGCAGCCAGTCCCATCGTCCAGAGCAGCAGCACCGGCACGACCAGCCCCAGCCAGCCGGCGCGCACGCGCACCCCGGGCCGCGCCAGCCGCTGAACGACCGCAAAGCCCGCCACCGCAATACACGCCGGGAACAGCAGCTTGACCCAGAACATCGGCCAGAACATGGTCTGCACGAGGTCGCGCCGCACGCCGTATTCGATGGCCATCAACGCGATCGAGATCGGCAGGCCGGCCGCAAGCGCCAGCGCAAGGCGCCGCGCCGCGGCGTGGCGCGGCACCGGCTCCGCACGTGCCGCCAGCAAGGCCACAAGCTCGTCTGTTTTCATGATGAGGACTTTCCGATCTTCAATGCCAGGGCCTTCAGCCCGCGGTGGATGCCGACCTTGACCGCCGACTCCGACATGCCGGTCAGGCGCGCGGTCTCGGCCACCGAGAGGCCTTCGAGCTTGACGTGGACGATCGGCACCCGGTGCCGGTCCGGCAAGGTATCGAGCAGTCCGGCCAGGTCGCGCCGCGCATCGCTGGCTTCGGTGGCCGATTCCGTGAACACGGCGAGCTCGTCATCCAGCGGGTCGTGCAGTGCCTCTCGAACGGATTTGGCGCGCAGGAGGTCGATCATCTTGTAGCGCGCGATCGCATGCACCCACGCCGTCAGCGGCTGGTCGCTCTGGTAGGTATGGCGCTGGTTGTGCATGGCGAGCAGGCATTCCTGGACAAGATCCTCTACTTCATCGGGCCAGCCGAACAAGCGCCTGGCCAGAAACGCACGCAGGTGGGCGCTGAGCTTCTGCAGGAAGGCGTGATAGGCCTGCGCATCTCCATCCAGGCCTCGCACGAACAGCTCGTGCAGCACCGTCTCCGCATCGCTGTTTGCCATCGGACTGCCACTGGTCATTCGTGCTTTCTGCTCCGCCGGTTACAGCCAGCGCAAAAAAAGAAAATCCGGCGGATTGTGCCGCGCGCTGTAACCCGGCTTGCGAAGGCCGCGAAGTAGAAACCGACTGCGCCGGACGGTGCAGTTGAAATCTTCACTCAACCACTGGAGCACATTCCATGATCACTTGTCCCCTCGCCATCACCGCCCTCGCCCTTGGCGCGCTCGCCGCCGGTTCCGCCATCGCCCAGGACACGAAGCCGATGGCAGACAAGATGGCCAAGATGGAGAAATGCTACGGCGTCTCGATGGCCGGCAAGAACGACTGCGCTGCCGGCCCCGGCACCACCTGCGCCGGCACCTCGAAGGTGGACTACCAGGGCAACTCCTGGAAGAACGTGCCCGCCGGCACCTGCACCACGATCAAGACGCCCAAGGGCATGGGCTCGCTCGAGCCGATGAAGTCCTGATCGATCTTGCCGCGCCGTCCACCATGCCTTCCCCTGCGCTCACGGCCGGCCTCGGCCTCAAGGCCGAACACTACGACGACGCGGTGTCGGCGCGGGCCGAGGGCCTGTGGTTCGAGGTGCATCCCGAGAACTACATGGTGGCGGGCGGGCCGCGGCTCGGCTGGCTGGAGGCGGTGCGCGAACGGCATCCCGTCTCGCTGCACGGCGTCTCGCTCTCCCTCGCAGGCGAGAGCGAACCCGATGCCGCGCAGTTGCGCCGGCTGGCAGCGCTCGCCGACCGCATCCGGCCCGCGCTGATCTCCGAACACCTGGCGTGGTCGACCTGGAACGGCCACTACTTTCCCGACCTGCTGCCCTTCGCGCGCACGACCGAAGCCCTGCATCGCATCGCGGCGAACATCCACCGGACACAGGACGCGCTGGCCACGCCGATCGCCGTCGAGAACCCCTCCCACTACCTGCGCTTCGATGGCCACACCTGGGACGAGATCGACTTCCTGGCCGAGCTGGCGCGCCGCACCGGCTGCACGCTGCTGCTCGACATCAACAACGTCCATGTGTCGGCACGCAACCTGGGCTACTCGGCGCAGGCCTGGCTGGACCGCTTTCCGGCCGCGCTGGTCAGCGAGATCCATCTCGCCGGCCATTCGCAGGACCCGGCACTGGGCGAGGCCCTGCTGATCGATTCGCACGACGCGCCGGTCGCGCCCGAGGTCTGGCGCCTCCATCGCCGCTTCGTCGAGCGGGCCGGCGCGCGGCCCACGCTGATCGAGCGCGATGGCAACTTGCCGGCCTTCGACACGCTGATGGCGGAGCGCAGCCTCGCCGAGGCTGCGTTGCACGAGAGCGCCGGCGCCACCGAGGAGCAGGCATGAGCTTTCACGACGCCTTCGCCCAGGCCTTGTTCACGCCTGAGACAGTGGCGGACCCAGCCGTGCGACAGCTTGCCGCGCAGCCCGCCTTCGCGGTCTATCGCAACACGGTGATGAAGGGCTGCATCGATGCGCTCGAAGCCAACTTCCCTGCCGTTGCGCGGCTGGTGGGCAGTGAGTGGTTCCGTGCCGCGGCCGCGCTGCATGCGGCGGCGAACCCGCCCCGCGATGGACGGCTGCTGCACTACGGCGACGGCTTCGCAGACTTCCTCCAGCGTTTCGAGCCTGCCGCCGAGCTGCCCTACCTGCCCGATGTCGCACGCCTCGATGCGCTTTGGCGCGAGGTCCACGCTGCCGGAAACGCGCCACCGCTCGACGCGGCGTGGCTGGCGAGTCAGGGGCCCGAGCGGCTCGGGACTCTGGTGCTGCGCCTCCACCCGGCAACGCGCTGGGCCTGGTTTGAAGAGCAGCCGATCTACAGCATCTGGGCGCGCAACCGCGGCAGCGCCCAGGGCGAAAACGAAGAACTCGCCTGGCCCGGGGAAGGCGCACTCCTCACGCGCCCTGCCGATGCGGTGACCTGGCGCGCCATCGGCCGGCCCGGCTGCGCTTTCCTCGATGCCTGCGCTGCCGGGCTGTCACTCGCCGAAGCCGCCGAGCAGGCCCTGGCCTTCGATGCCGAATGCGATCTGAAAACGCTGCTCGAAGACCTGCTGCGCGCCGGTGCCTTCAGCACCCTCTCCGACCCTTTCCCTGAAAGCACGCCATGAGCTCCAACACTGCCGGATCCGCCCCCCTTGCCACGGACGGCGCGCACCGCCTCCGCGCACGCTGGAACCGTCTCGCCGAGGGGCTCACGCGCCTCGTCTCGCACGACCTGCTGGCGCTCGCCACGCGCGCGGGCATCGCCGCCATCTTCTTTCTATCGGGCCGCACGAAGGTCGAGGGTTTCCTCACGCTGACCCCCAGCGCCTATGAGCTGTTCCGCACCGAGTACAAGCTGCCGCTCGTGCCGCCCGAGCTCGCGGCCCATCTGGCGGCCTACGCCGAGCACCTGTTCCCGATGCTGCTGGTGCTGGGTCTGTTCACTCGCCTCTCGGCACTCGCGCTGCTGGGCATGACGCTGGTGATCCAGGTCTTCGTGTATCCCGACGCGTGGCCCACGCATCTCTCATGGGCGGCGCTGCTGCTCTATCTCGTCGGGCGCGGCGGTGGTGCGCTGTCGCTCGACCGCATGTTGCGCATCGGCTAGCGCCGCAGGCGCGCGGCTTGCCAGCCGCAGAAGCCCTCGCTACATTGTGTTTTTTGAGGGCCTGCAATGTCCGTTGACGCCGTTCCGACTCCATCCTCGCCGACGCTTTCCCCGAATCCTTCCGAGCCCTCGTCTCCCGCGCCTCCATCCATTTCGCCGGGCGCTCCTGCCGCGCAGCGGCCGCACATCCGACTGACCTCGCACGCGGGCGGCATGGGCGCGCTGCCGATCCAGTGGGGCGCTGCCACCCCCGCCGAGCGCGGGCCGGTGGTCGGCACCACCACCAAGCGCGCACACCGCAACGTCATCGGCACGCACAGCGGCTCCTACAGCGTCTACCGCGCGCTGGCCGTGGCGGCGGGCGCGCTCAAGCGCGAGCACAAGGCCGACCTGACCAACACCGCACCCACCGACGTGATCGGGCCCTACCCGCAGTGGAGCGAGCCGGGCCGCATCGTCTCGCTCGACCCCTGGGGCGCGGTGGTGGCCGACGCCTTCGCGGCGGAGCTGGCGGCCGGCTACGACATCCGTCCCACCATCGCGATCACGAAGGCGCACGTGATCCTGCCCGAGGTCATCGAGGGGCTGCAGAAGGGGCGGCTTATGGCCGACGGCAAGTTCCTCACGGCCGGCGGCGCGGCCATCGTCACCAAGGCCGCGATCGAACCCGTCTGGTACCTGCCCGAGGTGGCCCGCCGCTTCGGCTGCTCCGAGACCGACCTGCGGCGCGTGCTGTTCGAGGAAACCGGCGGCATGTACCCCGAGCTCGTGACCCGCTCCGACCTCGAGGTCTTCCTGCCGCCCATCGGCGGCCAGACCCTCTACATCTTCGGCAATCCGCGCGACCTGGCGAACCCCGAGGTCGAGCTCACCGCGCGCATCCACGACGAGTGCAACGGCTCGGATGTCTTCGGCTCCGACATCTGCACGTGCCGGCCGTATCTCACGCATGCCATCGAGGAGTGCATCCGCGGCGCGCAGCGCGGCGGCGTCGGCCTCATCGCCTACTCGCGCAAGGAAGGCCGGGCGCTCGGCGAGGTGACCAAGTTCCTGGTCTACAACGCCCGCAAGCGCCAGGTGGGCGGCGACACGGCCGACCAGTACTTCGCGCGCACCGAATGCGTGGCCGGCGTGCAGGACATGCGCTTCCAGGAGCTGATGCCCGATGTCTTCCACTGGCTGGGCATCCGCAAGATCCACCGCCTGGTTTCGATGAGCAACATGAAGTTCGACGCCATTGCCGGTTCGGGCATCGAGATCGGCGAGCGGGTGAACATCCCCGACGAGCTGATCCCGGCCGACGCGCGGGTCGAGATGGACGCCAAGATGGCGGCCGGCTATTTCACGCCCGGCATCGTGCCGGACGCCGAGGAACTCAAGAAGGCCAAGGGAAGGACCCTCGATACATGAGCAAGAACATCTATGGGCTCGACCCGGATCGCGCCACCTCGAATGCCGCAGTGCACCACGCCGATGCGCAGGGCCATGTCGACCCCGCGCTCGAGTTCGTCGAGGACACGACCCGGCCGGCCGGCGCTGCCGCCTTCCTTCGCAACACGCGTGCGATCCGCATCCGCGCCAACGCACTGCTGGCGCGCGCGCGTCGCGGCGAGTCCGAGTGGTTCACCATCGGTGACGAGGACGTGCTCGCGCAGACGGCAAGAACGGTGGCGGAGGTGACGCGCGAGCGCTACGGCTCAGGTCCCATCCCCTTCCACAGCCGCTGGCGCCATTTCGAGGCCGGCGGGGTCGACCGGCTGCAGGAACTCGACCGGCTGCTCGGCCCGGTCGAGCCTTCGCAGCGCGCCCGCGCCCACATCGACCTGGTGCTGGTGAGCGTGCTGCTCGACGCGGGCGCAGGCCCCCACTGGCACTACACCGAGCCGGCCACGGGGCGGCGTTTCACCCGCTCCGAAGGGCTCGCCGTGGCGAGCTTCCATGCCTTTACCGGCGGCCTGTTCTCGTCCGACCCCAACCGGCCGCTGCAAGCCGACGCTGCCGGTTTGCGGAACCTGGTCACCGACCGGCTGGGCGATGCCCTGCAGATCAGCGATGCCAACCAACTGGTCGGCCTGCCCGGGCGCGCCATGCTGCTGCGGCGGCTCGGCGAAGCCATGAGCGAGCAGCCGGAGACCTTCGGCGATCCGGGCCGCCCGAGCGGCATGCTGGATGCGCTGGTCAGTCCGCTCGGGCCGAACATTCCCCCGACGGCCGAAGTCGGCGCGCACGACATCCTGACGCTGCTGCTGGAATCGCTGTCGCGCATCTGGCCCACCGCCAACGTGATCGGCCTGGGCGCAACGGGTCCGAGCGATGCGGTGGGCGGCGTCGCGCCGAACGAGCCGGTGCTCGCGCTCGGCGACTGCTGGCGGCACAGTGCCGTGCGCGGACCCGGGCTCACCGACGGATGGATGCCGTTCCACAAGCTCTCGCAGTGGCTCGCCTATTCGCTCATCGAGCCCTTCGAACGGGCCGGCGTCAGGGTGCGCCACCTGGAGGCACTGACGGCGCTGCCGGAGTACCGCAACGGCGGCCTGCTGATCGACAGCGGCGTCATCGTGCCCCGGGACAAGGCCATGCTGGAGCGCACGTGGAACGTGAGCGACGAGTTCATTGTCGAATGGCGTGCGTTGACCATCGCGCTGCTCGACGAAATGGCGGCACGTGTGCGCAAGGTGCTCAACCGCAGCGAAGAAGAGCTGCCGCTGGCCCGCGTGCTCGAAGGCGGCACCTGGGCCGCGGGCCGCGTGCTGGCACAACGCTTGCGTGGAGGAACACCGCCTCTGCGCATCGAAAGCGACGGCACCGTCTTCTAGACTCCCACTTTCGAAAAACGCATTCAAGCCCCCATGAGCAACGTCCACCTCGTCGATCACCCCCTCGTCCAGCACAAGCTGACGCTGATGCGCCGCAAGGAGGCCAGCACCAACAGCTTTCGCCGCCTCCTCAACGAGATCAGCATGCTGATGGCCTACGAGGTCACGCGCGACATGCCGATGCAGGACATCGAGATCGAGACCCCGCTCGAAACCATGAACGCCAAGGTGATCGACGGCAAGAAGGTGGTGCTGGTCTCCATCCTGCGCGCCGGCACCGGCATTCTCGACGGCATGCTCAGCGTGGTGCCGGGCGCGCGCGTGGGCCACATCGGGCTGTACCGCGACCCCAAGACGCTGACGGCGGTGGAGTACTACTTCAAGATGCCGGGCGAGATGGGCGAGCGCGACTGCATCGTGGTCGACCCGATGCTGGCGACCGGCAACTCGGCGGTCGCGGCAGTGGAACGGCTCAAGGAACTGAACCCGAAGTCGATCAAGTTCGTGTGCCTGCTGACCTGCCCCGAGGGCATCGAGACGTTCCAGGCCGCGCACCCCGACGTGCCCATCTACACCGCGGCCATCGACCGCGAGCTGAACAGCCACGGCTACATCCTGCCGGGCCTCGGCGACGCGGGCGACCGCATCTTCGGAACGAAATGACGCTCGCCCCCAGGTTGCCCAGCACTTCGTGTCCGGGCGCCCACCCCCTACCGGGGGCAACACCAGCGGCCCGGCAAAGCCGGTTCCGCGGTGGGGGTGTTGCTCGCCCCCAGGTTGGCTCACTTCGTGTAGCCGCCCACCCCCTACCGGGGGCAACACCAGCGGCCCGGCAAAGCCGGTTCCGCGGTGTTTCACGAATGGGTTGCAAACTGAGGAGAAGACTGTGTCACTACGCCGCCAACTGATCATCCGTTCCGTCGCCCTTGCCGCAGCGCTCGCAGCCAGCGCACCCGGCCTTGCGCTTGCGCAGGCCAAGCTCAAGGTCGCGGCGGTCTATACCGTGCCCTTCGAGCAGCAATGGGTCGGTCGCATCCACAAGGCGCTGAAGGCGGCGGAAGCGCGTGGCGAGATCGAGTACAAGGCCACCGAGAACGTCGCCAACGCCGACTACGAGCGCGTGATGCGAGAGTACGCGCAGGCCGGCAACCAGCTGATTCTGGGCGAGGTCTTCGGCGTCGAGGCGGCAGCGCGCAAGGTCGCCAAGGACTTCCCGAAGACGGCCTTCCTGATGGGCTCGTCGCTCAAGCCGCAGGCGCCCAACTTCTCGGTCTTCGACAACTACATCCAGGAGCCGGCGTATCTCTCCGGCATGGTCGCCGGCGGCATGACCAAGACCAACAGGATCGGCATGGTGGGCGGCTTTCCCATTCCCGAGGTCAACCGGCTGATGAACGCCTTCATGGCTGGCGCGAAGGAGACCAATCCGAAGGTCGAGTTCAGCGTGAGCTTCATCAACAGCTGGTTCGATCCGCCCAAGGCCAAGGAGGCCGCTTTCGCAATGATCGACAAGGGCGCCGACGTGATGTACGCCGAGCGCTTCGGCGTCAGCGATGCGGCCAAGGAAAAGGGCAAGCTCGCCATCGGCAACGTGATCGACACGCAAGACAAGTACCCCGACACCGTCGTGGCCTCGGCGCTCTGGAACTTCGAGCCTTCGGCCGACCGGGCCATCAAGCTGGTGAAGGAAGGCAAGTTCGTCGCGGAAGACTACGGCCCGTATTCGATGATGAAGCACAAGGGTTCCGAGCTGGCGCCGCTGGGCACATTCGAGAAGAAGGTGCCTGCCGAGATCGTCGCCAAGGTCAAGGCCAAACAGGCCGACATCCTCGCGGGCAAGTTCATGGTGAAGGTGGACGACAGCCAGCCAAAATCCACCGCGAAGTAAGCGCGATGGTTCGTTCCTGCTCCCTCTCCCGCCTGCGGGAGAGGGTTGGGGTGAGGGCACCGTGCGGTGGATAGCGCTCAGCCTCGACAACCGTCCGGCGCCCTCAACCCCGCCCTCGCCCAGCGGGAGAGGGAGCAAGACATCGTGCTGCGGCTGCGCGGCATCACCAAGCGCTTCGGCACGCTGGTCGCCAACGATGCGATCTCACTCGAGCTCGGTGCCGGCGAGGTGCTTGCGCTGCTGGGCGAGAACGGCGCAGGCAAGTCGACGCTGATGTCGATCCTCTTCGGCCACTACACCGCCGACGAGGGCGCGATCGAAGTCTTCGGCAGGCCGCTCGCGCCCGGCCAGCCCAAGGCGGCGCTGGCCGCGGGGATCGGCATGGTGCACCAACACTTCACGCTGGCCGACAACCTCAGCGTGCTCGACAACGTGACGATGGGGACCGAGCCCTTGTGGCGACCCTTCTCGCGCCGCGGCGCCGCGCGCGCCAGGCTGCTCGAGGTCTCGCAGCGCTTCGGCCTGCCGGTGCAGCCGGAAGCCCGGGTCGGCAGCTTGTCGGTGGGCGAGCGGCAGCGGGTCGAGATCCTCAAGGCGCTGTACCGCGGCGCGCGCATCCTGATCCTCGACGAGCCGACCGCCGTGCTCACGCCGCAGGAAAGCGAAGGGCTGTTCCGCACGCTTTCGCAGATGGTGGCCGACGGGCTCTCCATCATCTTCATCAGCCACAAGCTCGACGAGGTGCTGCGCGTCTCTCACCGCGTGGCCGTCTTGCGCGGCGGCAAGCTGGTCGCCGAGGCGCCGACGCGGGAGACGACGGCCGCGCAGCTGGCGCTCTGGATGGTCGGCCATGCGGTCGAGGGCGTGAGGCGCACGCCGGCGCGGCAGGTGGGCGATGCCGTGTGCGTGCTCGACCGGGTGCGTACCGCCGGCGAAGGGCACGACCGTCTGCTCGATGTCTCGCTGAGCTTGCGGGCGGGCGAGATCACGGCCGTGGCGGGCGTTTCCGGCAACGGCCAGGCCGCGCTGGCGGACCTGCTCGGCGGCGTTCGCCGGGCCACTGGCGGCAGTGTGCAGCTGATGGGCCGGGCCCTGCCCCCCTCGCCTGCCCGGCTGGTTCGGCGGGGGGTGGCCCGCATCCCGGAAGACCGGCACGCCGTCGGCGTGGTGGGCGATCTGCCCATCTGGGAAAACGCGGTGTCGGAGCGGCTGCGCAGTGCGGCCTTCTCGCGCTGGCTCTGGGTGCGGCGCGCCGCGGCGCGTGCCCATGCGCGGCGCGTCGAGCAAGCCTTCGACGTGCGAGGCGCCGGGCTGGACGCGCCCGCGCGCGCGCTCTCGGGCGGCAACATGCAGAAGTTGATCCTCGGGCGGGCGCTGCTGGCGCCGGACGCGGCGCAGAACAAGACCCCGCGCCTGATCGTCGCGCACCAGCCCACCTGGGGCCTGGACATCGGCGCCGTCGCCTATGTCCAGCAGCAGTTGATTGCGGCACGCGATGCCGGCGCCGCGGTGCTGCTGATCTCCGATGACCTGGACGAGGTGCTGGCGCTGGGCGACCGGGTCGCGGTGATGCACGGCGGGCGCCTGGGCGAGCCGCGCGCGGCTTCGGCGTGGACGCGCGAAGCCATCGGAATGGCGATGGCGGGGTCTGCCGGATGAGGCTGGAGCGCCGCCACGAGACGTCGCGCGCCGCGCTGCTGCTGGCGCCCGTCGGCGCGGTCGGCTTCACGCTGCTGGTCAGCGCGCTGCTGGTGCTCTGGGCCGGTGCGCCGGTGGGCCGCACCTATGCGCTGCTGCTGCAGGGGGGCTTCGGCTCCGTCTTCGCATGGAGCGAGACGCTGACGCGTGCCACGCCCCTGATCCTCACCGGCCTCGCCGCGACCGTCGCCTTCAAGGCGCGGCTCTTCAACATCGGTGCGGAGGGGCAGTTCTACGGCGGCGCGCTGGCCGCGGTGGCCGTGGGCGGACTGCACGGCGGCACCGGCTTCGCATTGCCGCCGTGGCTGCTGTTCCCCCTGATGATGGCCGCGGCCGCCAGCGTGGGCGCGCTGCTGCTGCTCGGGCCCGCGTTGATGAAGAACAGATTGGGCGTGGACGAGGTGGTGACCACGCTGCTCATGAACTTCATCGTGCTGCTCGCGGTCTCCGCCCTGCTGGACGGACCGATGAAGGACCCGACTGCGATGGGCTGGCCTCAAAGCGTGTCGCTGCAGCCGGAGCTCGAACTGAGCAGGATGATTGCGCAGACCCGCGTCCACACCGGCCTGCTGTGGGCGGGCGCGCTGGCGGTGCTCGCCTGGATCCTGTTCAAGTACACCGTGGCCGGCTTCGACATCCGCGCGCTAGGCGCCAACGCGCGTGCCGCAGCCTTTGCCGGCGTGCCGGTCACGCGTACCGTGGTGCTGGTGGCCTTGATCTCCGGCGCGCTGGCCGGGCTGGCCGGCGCGATCGAGGTCGCGGGCCGCACCAGCTATGTCACGCTGGACCTGTCGCCGGGTTACGGCTACAGCGGCATCGTGATCGCGATGCTGGCCGCGCTGCATCCGCTGGGCGTGCTGGCCGCAGGCGTGTTCGTGGCCGGCATCCAGGTGGGAGCGGACACGATGAGCCGCGCCATCGGCGTGCCCACCTATATCGCCGATGTGATCGTCGCAGCCTCGCTGATCGCGGTGCTGGTCGCCACGCTCCTCACGCAATACAGGCTGCGATGGAAATAGCCGACATCCTTTCCAACCAGGCCTTTTGGGTGGCGGTGCTGCGCATTGCCACGCCGCTGGTCTTCGGCACGCTGGGCGTGCTGCTGTGCGAACGCGCGGGGGTGTTGAATCTCGGCATCGAGGGCATCATGGTCGCGGGCGCCTTCGCCGGCTGGCTGGCCGTGTATGCAGGTGCGCCGCTGTGGGCGGGGGTGGCGGTGGCGGCGCTCACCGGCGCGGTCTTCGGGTTGCTGCATGCCTTGCTGACCGTGGGCCTGGCGCTTTCGCAGCATGTGTCGGGCCTGGGCATTACGCTGCTGGCGACGGCGCTCAGCTACTACGGATACCGCGTGAGCTTCCCCAAGGTCAGCACGCCGCCCACGGTCACGCCCTTTGCGCCGATGGAATGGCTGCCCGTCCCGGTGCTCGACGCACAGACCCCGCTGACGCTGCTGGCGTTGCTGCTCGTGCCGCTGCTCGCCTATGTGCTCCACCGCACGCCGCTCGGGCTGGCGCTGCGGATGGTGGGCGAGAACCCGCAGGCGGCCGAGGGCCAGGGCGTGTCGGTCGCGGCCGTGCGCACTGGCGCGATCGTGGCGGGCTCGGCGCTGATGGGCGTGGCGGGGTCCTTCCTGACGCTCGCGGCCTTCAACGCCTTTTTCTTCAACATGGTCAACGGCCGCGGCTGGATCTGCGTGGCGCTGGTGGTGTTCGCCTCGTGGCGGCCGGGCAAGGCGTTGCTGGGCGCGCTGCTGTTCGCCTTTTTCGACGCGCTGCAGCTGCGGCTGCAACAATCGGGCGACGCGCTGTTGCCCTACCAGCTATACCTCATGCTGCCCTATGTACTGTCGATCGTGGCGCTGGTGCTGGTGGCGCGCAAGGCGGGATATCCGCAGGCGCTGATGAAGCCTTATCGCAAGGGAGAACGCTAGCGTGCTGTCCGGCGAGTACCTGCACATGATGAAATCGATGCGTTTCGGGTCAGGGCAAGGCGCAAACCGGAGCGATACCCGCAGGCATCGAGAGGATTTCCAACGCCGCCATGGCCCGAAAGGCGCGATTTCATGTGCAGGCACTCGCCGAACAGGACGCTAATATGCTCGATCTGCTGGTCCACGACGCCACGCTCCCCGATGGGCGCGGCGGCATGTCCATTGCTGTGCAGGACGGCCGCATCGCCGAGGTGACGGTTGGGCTGCATGCACCGGCGCACGAGACGCTCGACGCGCAGGGCCTGCTCGTCGCGCCGCATTTCGTCGATCCGCACTTCCACATGGACGCAACGCTGAGCTACGGCTTGCCGCGAGTCAACCAAAGCGGCACGCTGCTCGAAGGCATTGCGCTGTGGGGCGAGCTCAAGCCGCTGCTCACCGCCGAGGCGCTGATCGAACGCGCCATGGCCTATTGCGACTGGGCGGTGGCCAAGGGCCTGCTCGCGATCCGCACCCATGTGGACACCAGCGACCCGAGCCTGCTCGCGGTCGACGCCCTGCTCGAGGTCAAGAAGCGCGTGGCGCCCTACCTCACGCTGCAGCTGGTCGCCTTCCCGCAGGACGGCGTCCTGCGCACACCGGGCGGCGTGGACAGCCTGAAGCGCGCGCTCGACAAGGGCGTGGACGTGGTCGGCGGTATCCCGCACTTCGAGCGCACCATGGCCGAGGGTGCCGCCAGCGTGAAGCTGCTGTGCGAGCTCGCCGCCGAGCGCGACCTCCCGGTGGACATGCACTGCGACGAGTCGGACGACCCGCTCTCGCGCCACATCGAGACCCTGGCCTTCGAGGCGCAGCGGCTCGGGCTGCAAGGGCGCGTGACGGGCTCGCACTGCACCTCCATGCACTCGATGGACAACTACTACGTGAGCAAGCTGCTGCCGCTGATCGCCGAGGCCGGCGTCGGCGTGGTCGCCAATCCGCTGATCAACATCACCCTGCAGGGGCGGCACGACACCTACCCCAGGCGCCGTGGCATGACGCGCGTGCCCGAGCTGATGGCGCAGGGCGTGAACGTGGCCTTCGGTCACGACTGCGTGATGGATCCGTGGTACGGCATGGGATCGGGCGACATGCTGGAGGTGGCGCACATGGGGCTGCACGTGGCACAAATGACCAGTCAACAGGGCATCCGCCAGTGCTTCGACGCAGTGACGGCGAATGCCGCGAAGGTGCTCGGGCTCTCGGGCTACGGCCTGGAGGCGGGCTGCGACGCGAGCTTCGTGCTGCTGCAGGCGCGCGATTCCGTCGAGGCGATCCGGCTGCGCGCGCCGCGGCTCAAGGTCTGGCGCCAGGGCCGGCTGCTGGCGGAGACGCCGGCCGCGACGGCGGCGCTTCATCTGCCGGGCCGGCCCGCCGCGACGGGCTGGATGCAGCCGCGGACCTGAGCGCCTCGCATCTCATCGCGATTGCGCTTTGGCGGGGCGACGGCGGCGCGCAACATCAACGCCAGGCGCGTGTGCCCTTGCTTCAGATCGAAGGCGCGATGGCCTCGGCGTATTCGTAGAGGGCACCCAGAATCTCCTCTCCCCGCTCGTCGGCTGTCTCGGCCAACGCATCGATCTCGGCGAAGAGCTGATCGACGTTGCGCGCCCCACCCTCGCCTTCGAGCAGGCGCGCCACGCGGTGTGCTTCCCAGCGTCCGGCCTCTTCGGCATCCAGCGTTTCCGGAAAGTTGCGGGCACGATAGCGGAACACCAGCTCTTCCAGCCGCGGGTCGTCGAAGCCGGTGCGCGAGCGGGCGAGCTCGGCCGGCGACAGGCCGTGCAATTGCGTGAGCCGGCGCCGGTCGCCGTTGCCGACGAAGCCGCCATAGAGGTCCTCGTCGACATCGGGCGCTTCTTCACGCGGCCGCTCGTAGACCTGCGGCCAGATCGCGCTCATGTCGGGCAAGGCGGCCGCGAGCGCCGCGTGGCGCATCGCCACGTCGAGGTCGATGCCCCAGCGCATTGCCATGGCAGGCGCCAGGGTCTTGAGGTTGCCGACCACCATCGGCGACTTGTTGAGATGCACGCCCTTCAGCGGCAGGCGCAGCACGCCTTCAGGCAGATCGGCGCTGCGCGTGAAGAGACGCAGGCGCAGGGTCGAAACGTCCAGGTCGCGCAGCTCGCTCGGGTCGTGCGCAAGGTCCCAGGCGAGCAGCTCGTTCTTGTTGGTCGGATGGCTTGCCAGCGGCCACATCACGGCCAGGCAGCCACGTTCGGCCGGGAACATGCCGGAGACGTGCAGGAAGGGCCGCGCCGTCTCGCGCATGGCGGGCAGGCCGAGCTCCGCGGCGACGCGGTCCTTCTTGTGCAACCCGAGCGCGAAATCGAAAAGCTTGGGCTGGCGCGCGCGAATGAGCCGCGCGAGCGCGATGGTGGCGCGCACGTCCGACAGCGCATCGTGCGCCGCCTCGTGCAGCAGCCCGTTGGCGCGCGCCAGGTCTTCCAGTTTGAAGCTCTGCGAGCCGTCTTGCTTCTTCGGCCACTCGATGCCTTCGGGCCGAAGCGCATAGCACAGGCGCACCACATCGAGCAGGTCCCAGCGGCCGCAGTCGTCTTGCCATTCGCGCGCGTACGGATCGATGAGGTTGCGCCAGAACAGGAAGCGCGTCACTTCATCGTCGAAGCGGATGGTGTTGTAGCCCACGCCGATGGTGCCGGGCTGTGAGAACGCCGCTTCGATCTGTGCGGCGAACTGGTGCTCGGGCACCCCACGCTCGAGGCACAGCTGCGGCGTGATGCCGGTGATCAGGCAGGACTCCGGGCTCGGCAGGTAGTCGGGCGCAGGCTTGCAATAGACCATCATCGGCTCGCCGACTTCGTTGAGCTCGGCGTCCGTGCGGATGGCGGCGAATTGCGCAGGCCGGTCGCGCCGCGGCACAGCGCCGAAGGTCTCGTAGTCGTGCCAAAGAAAAGTGTGCTTTGTCGTCAAGATGTTTTCTTCCTCCTCATCCTTGCTTTCGCGTCGTTGCGCCCGATGTCCGATCCCCTGCCTCCTCCTAGAGAAGCGGTGAAAACAGCCGGGCAGTTGCATCGCCGAGACGACGCGGGAAACTCTGGCGCCGCTGTCCGCGGACCGCAGCAGCACTGTGCAGGTCGGTCTCGAACTGCGCCGCAAGAGGTTCGGCGAGCGCCGGGCCGTAGATCACGGCACACACCTCGAAATTGAGCCTGAAGCTGCGATTGTCGAAGTTGGCGGTGCCGATCATCGCGCAGTTGTCGTCCACCACCAGCGTCTTGGAATGCAGCATGCGCGCCTTGTACTCCCAGATCTTGACGCCGGCGGCGATCAGCTCGTCGTAGTAGGAGCGCGCCGCAGCGCTCACGATGAGCGAATCGCTGCGGCGCGGCACCAGCAGGCGAACGTCCACGCCGCGAAGTGCAGCGCTGGTCAGCGCCATCAGGCCGGGTTCGCCGGGCACGAAGTACGGCGTTGTGAGCCAGGCCCGGCGCGCGGCCGAATGGATGGCCGCGACGTGCATGCGATGGATGGCTTCGAGACCGCTGTCGGGGCCGCTGGTGACGATCTGCACCGGGATGTCGCCCGCGCCCTCCTGCCCCGGCAGGCGCGGCAGCAGGACATCGAGCGCGTGATCGATGCGGCGCGGGTCCTCGCCGGTGGCATAGGTCCAGTCCTCGAGGAAGGTGGTCTGCAGCCAGCGAACCGCGCTGCCTTCGATGCGAAGGTGGGCATCGTGGTAGGCATCGGCCCTGATGCGGCGATCTTCCTCGTCGGTGATGTTGACGCCGCCCGTGAAGCCCACGCGGCCGTCGCACACCACGATCTTGCGGTGGGTGCGGTAGTTGGTTACCGGCCGCAGTCGCCGGCCGACGCGGGTGTCGTGGAACAGCGCGACTTCGATCCCGGCCTCGAGCATGGGCGCCATGAAGCGGCGCCCGATGCGCTTGGAGCCCAGCGCATCGAGCAGCAGGCGCACGGTCACGCCACTTCGAGCCCGTTCGATCAGCAGGTCGCGCAGCGCGGTGCCCGTGTTGTCGGGCTCGTAGATGTAGTACTCGAGATGGACGTGGTCGCGCGCCTCGCGAATCGCCTCGAAGATGGCATCGAAAGTACGGGCGCCGCCCGACAACAGGTCTGCGGCGGTCGCGCTCGATACCGGAAGCCCGCAGGCTGCGGTGCCGAGCGCGGCCATCTGGCGCAATGCCGGCGGTGCGCGCTCGGCCGCCGCGCGCAGGCTCGCCACGTCGGCAGGCGCCTGGGCGATGGCGCGGCTGCGCAGCCGCTTGAGGCGCTGCTTCTTCAGCCGCTGGGGCCCGAGAAAGTAGTAGATGAGGAAGCCCGCGAAGGGCAACAACGCCAGCGAGAGGATCCAGCTCATCGTCGAGACGGGCGCGCGCTTCTGCATCACGATCCAGACGGAAAGCACGGCGATATACCCGCTCCACGCGAGGGAGAGGCCGGTCTTCCATTCCTGGCTGAGCTCGGGGAGGATCAAAGGGCGAAAAAGGTTCGGGCAACAAAAAAGGCCGGTAGCGCGAATGCTACCGGCCTTGGGACGGTGTCCCTTGGGATCGCAGATCAGCCCGCGGCGGCCTCTTCGGCTTCGGGCTTGGCGCGCCCTTCCTTCTTCGGCAGCGGCTGGATGTCCAGCTGGACCTCTTCCTTGTCGTCGAGGTCGACCGTCAGGCGGCCGCCTTCCTGCAGGCGTCCGAACAGCAGCTCGTCGGCCAGCGCGCGGCGGATCGTGTCCTGGATCAGGCGCTGCATCGGGCGTGCGCCCATCAGGGGATCGAAGCCCTTCTTGGCCAAGTGCTTGCGCAGCACGTCGGTGAAGGTGACATCGACCTTCTTCTCGGCCAGCTGCGTTTCGAGCTGCAGCAGGAACTTGTCGACCACGCGCAGGATGATCTGCTCGTCCAGCGCCTTGAAGCTCACGATTGCATCCAGGCGGTTGCGGAATTCCGGCGTGAACAGGCGCTTGATGTCGCCCATCTCGTCGCCCGACTGGCGCGGATTCGTGAAGCCGATGGTCGCCTTGTTCATGGTCTCGGCGCCCGCATTGGTGGTCATCACGATGATCACGTTGCGGAAGTCGGCCTTGCGCCCGTTGTTGTCGGTCAGCGTGCCGTGGTCCATCACCTGCAGGAGCACGTTGAAGATGTCCGGATGCGCCTTCTCGATTTCATCGAGCAGCAGCACCGCGTGCGGCTTCTTCGTGATGGCTTCGGTGAGAAGACCACCCTGGTCGAAGCCGACGTAGCCCGGGGGCGCACCGATCAGCCGGCTCACCGCATGGCGCTCCATGTACTCCGACATGTCGAAGCGAATCAGCTCGATGCCCATGATGTAGGCCAGTTGCTTCGCCGCCTCGGTCTTGCCGACGCCGGTGGGGCCGCTGAACAGGAAGGAGCCGATCGGCTTGTCGTCGCGGCCGAGGCCGGAACGCGCCATCTTGACGGACGAGGCGAGCACCTCGAGCGCCTTGTCCTGCCCGAACACCACGCTCTTCAGGTCGCGCTCGATGTTCTGCAGTTTGCCGCGGTCGTCGTTCGAGACGTTGGCCGGAGGAATGCGCGCGATCTTGGCGACGATTTCCTCCACCTCGCTCTTGCTGATGGTCTTCTTGCGCTTGTTCGCAGGAAGAATGCGCTGGGCGGCGCCGGCTTCGTCGATCACGTCGATCGCCTTGTCGGGCAGGTGACGGTCGTTGATGTACTTGGCACTCAGCTCCGCGGCGGCCTGCAGCGCAGCCACGCCGTACTTCACGCCGTGGTGCTCCTCGAAACGGGACTTCAGGCCCTTCAGGATGTCGACCGTTTCCTGCACGGTCGGCTCGACCACGTCGACCTTCTGGAAACGACGCGACAGGGCCGCATCCTTCTCGAAGATGCCGCGGTACTCGGTGAAGGTGGTGGCGCCGATGCACTTGAGCGCACCGCTGGACAGAGCGGGCTTCAGCAGGTTCGACGCGTCGAGCGTGCCGCCCGAGGCAGCGCCCGCACCGATCAGCGTGTGGATCTCGTCGATGAACAGGATCGCGTTCGGCTTGTCCTTGAGGGACTTGAGCACGCCCTTCAGGCGCTGCTCGAAATCGCCACGGTACTTGGTGCCGGCAAGCAGCGCGCCCATGTCGAGCGAGTACACGTGGGACTCGGCCAGAATCTCCGGCACGTCGCCCTGCGTGATGCGCCAAGCCAGTCCTTCGGCAATGGCGGTCTTGCCGACGCCGGCTTCACCGACCAGCAGCGGGTTGTTCTTGCGGCGCCGGCACAGGATCTGGATGACGCGCTCGACCTCGTACTCGCGGCCGATCAGCGGGTCGATCTTGCCGTCCTTCGCCATCTGGTTGAGGTTCTGGGTGAACTGTTCGAGCGGGGACGACTTCTCGTTCTTCTCGCCGCCGCCTTCTTCATTCTCGGAGGCGGATTCGCCGCTGCTCTTGGTCGCCTCGGGCGGATCGCTCTTCTTGATGCCGTGGGCGATGAAGTTCACCACGTCCAGGCGCGTCACGCCCTGCTGGTGCAGGTAGTAGACGGCGTGCGAGTCTTTTTCACCGAAGATCGCAACCAGCACGTTGGCGCCGGTGACTTCCTTCTTGCCGTTGCCCGTGGACTGGACATGCATGATGGCGCGCTGGATCACGCGCTGGAAGCCCAGGGTGGGTTGGGTGTCGACGTCGTCGGTACCCGCCACCTGCGGCGTGTTGTCCTTGATGAAATTGGTGAGCGACGAGCGCAGGTCGTCGACATTGGCCGAGCAGGCGCGCAGAACTTCCGCGGCACTCGGGTTGTCCAGCAAAGCGAGCAAAAGATGCTCCACCGTGATGAACTCGTGGCGCTGCTGCCTGGCTTCGACAAAAGCCATATGCAGGCTGACTTCCAGTTCCTGGGCAATCATGAGATTTCCTTTTGCCTTGCTGTAAATAAATTTTCAGATGGGTTGGAGCGCGATTTATTCAACCGGTTCACTGACGCACTGAAGCGGATGTCCGGCCTGGTGAGCCGCCTCCATCACCTGATTGACCTTGGTGGCTGCCATGTCGCGGGAATAAACGCCGCAGACACCGCGTCCGTCGAGATGAATCTTGAGCATGATCTGGGTCGCCGTTTCACGGTCCTTGTTGAAGAACTCCTGGATCACGACGATCACGAACTCCATGGGCGTGTAGTCGTCATTGAGCATCACGACCTGATACATCTGGGGCGGCGCGGTTTTTTGGGGGCGCCGCTCGATCACGACCGCATCGCCATCGTCCCGCCCCGGCGTTACAGCCGGAGGGTTGGGAGGGGTCGAAGGGATTTTGGTAGCCATGAAATCATTTTATCGAGCCGCCCGCAGCTTGCAGCGCCCGTGGTGGAACAACTGGTGCCAGCTTCGTGACATTCAAGACGCGGGCACCTGGAACGCCCCCGAAAATGCATGCAAGCGGCGTGCCGTGGGCAAATTCCCGGTCGAGCCGAAAGAAAAGGCCCCGACGCCTTGCGGAGCCGGGGCCGGAGGTCGGGAGCTTGCCAGCGCTCATCGCGCTGCCGCCACCATTTACATATTGTCGATCATCACCTGACCGAATCCCGAGCAGCTCACCTGGGTCGCGCCGTCCATCAGCCGGGCGAAGTCGTAGGTGACCTTCTTGCTCGCAATGGACTTTTCCATGGAGCGGATGATCAGGTCGGCAGCCTCGGTCCAGCCCATGTGGCGCAGCATCATCTCGGCCGACAGGATCTCGGAGCCTGGATTGACATAGTCCTTGCCCGCGTACTTGGGCGCCGTGCCGTGGGTGGCTTCGAACATGGCGACCGTGTCGCTCAGGTTGGCGCCCGGGGCGATGCCGATACCGCCGACCTGGGCTGCCAGCGCGTCGGAGACGTAATCGCCGTTCAGGTTCAGGGTGGCGATGACGCTGTACTCGGCCGGGCGCAGCAGGATTTGTTGCAGGAAAGCGTCGGCAATCGAGTCCTTGACGGTGATTTCCTTGCCGGTCCTGGGATTCTTGAACTTCATCCAGGGGCCGCCGTCGATCAGCTCGGCGCCGAACTCCTTGGCCGCCAGGCCGTAGGCCCAGTCGCGGAAGCCACCCTCGGTGAACTTCATGATGTTGCCCTTGTGCACGATCGTCACGCTGGGCTTGTCGTTGTCGATCGCGTACTGGATCGCCTTGCGCACCAGGCGCTCGGTACCCTCGCGCGAGACGGGCTTGATGCCGATGCCCGAGGTGTTGGGGAAACGGATCTTCTTGACCCCGAATTCGTCCTGCAGGATCTTGATGAGCTTCTTGGCCTTGTCGCTTTCAGCCTCGAACTCGATGCCGGCGTAGATGTCCTCCGAGTTCTCGCGGAAGATCACCATGTTGGTCTTGTGCGGCTCCTTGACCGGGCTGGGCACGCCCTCGAAATACTGGATGGGACGCAGGCAGACGTACAGGTCGAGTTCCTGGCGCAAGGCAACGTTCAGGGAGCGGATACCGCCGCCGACCGGAGTGGTCAGCGGGCCCTTGATGGAGACCACGTAGTCGCGCACCGCATGGAGGGTTTCCTCTGGCAGCCAGACATCGGGACCATAGACCTTGGTCGACTTCTCGCCGGCATAGACCTCCATCCAATGGATCTTCTTCTTTCCACCGTAGGTCTTGGCCACCGCGGCATCGACCACCTTGATCATCACCGGCGTGATGTCGAGGCCGGTGCCGTCGCCCTCGATGAAGGGGATGATGGGCTGGTCAGGCACATTGAGGGAGTTGTCGGCGTTGACCGTGATCTTCTGGCCTTCGGCCGGGACTTTGATGTGCTGATAGCTGGACATGAGAGCAAGAACTCCGGGGGATGAATCGAAGGCAGGAAGACTCTACGCTTCCGGCCGGCTGAATAGCCTTAGAATTTTAGACGCAACCTGAGGAGCTGGAGGGCTTGTCAACCGTGGCCTCATAGCCCTCGTTGTTGACGGACCTTCTGCTGGACGGGAGGCGTTTTCAAACCATTTCCACACAGAGGAACCTGTAATGAGCAAAGTTCTAGCAGTCATGATGGCCGGCTTGTTCGCCACCGCCGCATTCGCACAGACCCAACCCGCCGAGATCAACCCCCAGGCTCAGGGCAAGGCCGCCGAGCGCGCCGAAACCAGGAAGGCTGCGAAGGCCCCCGGCCAAGTCAAGGCTCCTGCTGGAGATCAATCCAAGGTTGCAGAAGGTAGCGGCGGCGTGACTGCCACCGGTGCCGACAAGGCCGCCCAGGCCCGCCGCGACTCGCGCGACGCACGCCGTCCCGCCAAGGGCGGCGGCAAGAAGCCGGTTCCCGCACAAGGCGGTACCCCCCAGTAAGCCCTCGGGCCGAACCAAGGAAAAAGCGTTCTTCGGAACGCTTTTCTTTTTTCCTTTCCTGGCAAGCCCTCGTCAACGGGGGTTTCAAGGCGTCGTTGAACGAGCGCCCCTTGACAGGGACTGCATCTTTAAACACTGTAGCCGCCCATGTTCCAGCGCCTCTCCGTCTTGCTCGCACTCTCCGCCGCGTTGCTCGCGCCTGTCCACGCTCAGCAGCCACAGACCGGTCTGCAGCGCGTCAGGCTGACTGCGGGCATGTACCAGATCGACGCCCAGGTCGCCGAGACGCCGGCACAGCGGCAGACAGGCCTGATGTTCCGCAAGGAAATGCCTCAGAACGAGGGCATGATCTTCGTGTTCGAACAGCCGGCCACCCAGTGCTTCTGGATGCGCAACACCCTGCTGCCGCTCACCGCCGCCTTCGTGGCCGACGACGGACGCATCGTCAACACGGCGGACATGAAGCCGCAGACCGACGACTCCCATTGTTCCGAAGAGCCCGTGCGCTTCGTCCTCGAGATGAACCAGGGCTGGTTTGCCCACAAGAACATCAAGAAGGGCACGAAGCTGAACGGCGAACTGTTCTCGAACAGGCGCTGAGCGCTGAGCAGCCCGGCAATGAAAAAAGCCGACCCCCGGTCGGCTTTTTTCTTGGGCAGCGAGTCGGCTCAGCCGAAGTTCTTCGCCACGAAATCCCAGTTCACCAGCTTGGCCAGGAAGGTCTCCACGAACTTCGGGCGCAGGTTGCGGTAGTCGATGTAGTAGGCGTGCTCCCAGACGTCCACCGTCAGCAGCGGCTTGTCGCCGGTGGTCAGCGGCGTGCCCGCGGCGCCCATGTTGACGATGTCCACGGTGCCATCGGACTTCTTCACCAGCCAGGTCCAGCCCGAGCCGAAGTTGCCCACCGCCGACTTCACGAACGCCTCCTTGAACGCCGCGTAGCTGCCCCACTTGGCGTCGATCGCCTTGGCAACCGAGCCACTGGGTTCGCCGCCGCCAGCGGGCTTCATGCAGTTCCAGAAGAAGGTGTGGTTCCAGATCTGGGCAGCGTTGTTGTAGATGCCGCCGCTGGACTTCTTGACGATCTCCTCGAGTTCCATGTTTTCGAACTCGGTGCCCTTCTGCAGGTTGTTCAGATTCACCACGTAGGCGTTGTGGTGCTTGCCGTAGTGGTACTCCAGCGTTTCCTTCGAGTACTCGGGCGCCAGTGCGTCCAACGGATATGGCAGGGGTGGGAGGACGTGTTCCATTGTCTTTTCTCGCAGGTTGGTTGTGGGATGAAGCATTCTAGAAAGGATTCAAGAGGCCCGCGTCGGACGCAGTCCTGTCGTTTCCGTTTGCACGACCTTCATGTCGGCCGTGCCATCTGCCAGCCTTGCCCGGACCGCTTCGCCGGGCGTGAGCTGTGGCGTGCGAGTGATCGCCCTGCCGTCCGGGCCGGTGAGCCAGGCATAGCCGCGCTCGAGGACCAGCGTCGGATCGAGCAGTTGCAGCCGCAGCGCCGCCCTTTCGAGCCGCTCCTTTCGCTGCATCAGGGCGCGGGCGAAATCGAGAGGAAGTTCGGCTCGCAAACCCTGCTGGACCTGGGCGAGTCGCTGCACGCGCGACAGCATGACGTGGCGAAAGCGCTGGGCGTGCTGCGCCAGTCGCAGCTGCTGGCGCAGCACCAGCGTCGAAGGGCGCGCAAGACGCGTGGCAGCATCGTCGGTACGCTGGCTCAGTGCATCCAGCCGTGCGGAAAGCGCACCGTGCAAGCGCCGTTCGAGCAATGCCAGCGCACCGAGCCACAGCTCGCGCGGCGCCGCCACGAGTTCGGCCGCGGCTGTAGGTGTCGGGGCGCGAAGGTCGGCGCAGAAGTCGGCGATGGTGAAGTCGGTTTCATGGCCAACGCCGCTGATCACCGGCACGGGGCTCTGCACGATGGTGCGCGCAAGGGTTTCGTCGTTGAAGGCCCAAAGGTCCTCGATCGAGCCGCCGCCGCGGACCAGCAGGATCACGTCGACTTGCGGTCGGAGCGCGTAAAGGGATTGCAGCGAGCGTGCGAGTTCCGCCGGCGCTCCCGAACCCTGCACCGCGGCGGGTGCCAGTACCACGGGAATGTGCGGCACGCGGCGCCGCAGCGCGGTGACCACGTCGTGCAGCGCGGCAGCGCCCGGCGAAGTCACGAGGCCGATCGTACGCGGCATGGCGGGCAATGCTCGCTTGCGCGCAGCATCGAACAGGCCTTCCGCCTGCAGACGTGCCTTGCGCTGCAAGAACTGTTCGAAGAGAGCGCCCTGCCCGGCTCGCCGCAGGCTCTCGACCACCAACTGCAGGTCGCCTCGCGGCTCGTACACCGCGAGGCGACCGCGAACCTCGACCTGGTCACCGTCGCGGGGCTGAAAGTCGAGCAGGCCTGCGGCACGCCTGAACATGGCGCAGCGCAGCTGGCCGGCCTCATCCTTCAGCGCAAAGTAGCAGTGACCGCTGGCGGCGCGCGAGAAGCCGCTGATCTCGCCGCGCACCGCCACCGGGTTGAAGCGCGCATCGATCGCATCGGCGACTGCGCGGCACAGCGCGCCGACATTCCAGACTCTCGGCGCGATAGCCGGCGCTTCAGAATCGTTCATCGCCTGGGCAAAAACGAGTGGCCAGTCGTCCACAATCGGTTGAATGGCTACGGGCGCCTCGAGTATTGGGGTATCGCAGGCACGAGTTCACGTACAAGCCCTTGATTTCATTGAATAAAGTGCTGCTCAAAATTCAGTCGATCCAGCGGACGCCCCGTGGAATGCGGCTGGGAGCCGGTTGCCCCGCGGGTTAGCCACAAAGTTATCCACAGAACTTGTGGGCGATGGCTGACAGGCGAATACAAATTGGAACATCTGCCCTCGACGGGGGATAATCGCCGCGCATTTGCAGTCGACTGGGCCGGAGGATTCCTTTGTTTTCGATCATAGTTGCTGCGGGCTGGCCAATCTGGCCGCTGCTCGCCTGTTCGGTGGTGGGGCTCGCTTTGGTCATCGAGCGATTCACCAGCCTCAAAACCTCGAAGGTTCTTCCTCCCAAACTTCTCGACGAAGCGATCACGGTATCGCGCAACACCATTCCGGGTCCGGACGTTGTGACCAAGCTGGAGAGGAACTCGGGGCTCGGCGAGGTGCTGGCAGCGGGCTTTCGCCACATGAATGCCAACCCTCAGTCCACCGAGGACGATCTGCGAGCATCGATGGAGGCCGCGGGCCGCATCGTTGCCCACCGGCTCGAGCGCTACCTGCCGGCGCTCGCGACCATCGCATCGGCGGCGCCGCTGCTCGGCCTGCTGGGCACGGTGATCGGCATGATCGAGATCTTCGGCTCCCAGTCGCCGAGCAACGGCGCGGTCGGCTCCGGCAACCCGGCGCAAATGGCACACGGCATTTCCATCGCTCTTTACAACACGGCCTTCGGGCTGATCGTCGCGATCCCGGCCTTGATCTTCTGGCGCTATTTCCGCACGCGGGTCGACGAATATCTGCTCAATCTCGAGCTCGCCGGCGAACGCTTCGCCCGCCACCTCAACACGCTGCGTTCATGAACGCCTACATGCTTGCCATTTCGTGTGTTGCACTGCCGGCCGCGCGCCGGCTTGGAGGAGGCTCGGCATGAGACGAATGCACTTCAGCCACGGCTCGAAGGAAGAGCCTGAAATCAACCTGATTCCCTTCATCGACGTGCTGCTGGTCGTGCTCATCTTCCTGATGCTGTCGACCACCTACAGCAAGTTCACGGAGATGCAGCTGCGGCTGCCGGTGGCCGATGTGGAGGCTCAGCGCGATTATCCGAAGGAGGTGATCGTCGGGGTCTCGGCCGACGGCCGTTACTCCGTCAACAAGACCGTGCTGCCCGAGCGCAGCGTGGAAGCGGTGGCCGAGGCCCTGGGCGCCGCGTCCAATGGCGGCAAGGACAGCATCGTGATCATCAGCGCCGATGCCAGCGCCGCACATCAATCGGTGATCACGGTGATGGAAGCCGCGCGCCGCGCCGGTCTCATGCAGATCACCTTCGCAACGCAGTCGGCCGCGCGGGCAGGACGCTAGTTTGGATCTGCAGCGGGCTTGGCTGCAACGCGGCGCGCTCGCGGCGTTGTTGTGGCCCGTCTCCCTCGTGTACGGCGCACTCAGCGCACTCCGGCGTGTGTTCTATCGCCTCGGGATCCTCGGCACCGAGCGCGTCGGCGTACCGGTCATTGTCGTCGGCAACGTGATCGCCGGCGGCTCGGGCAAGACGCCGGTCGTGATGGCCGTGGTACGCCATCTACAGGCTCGCGGACTGAAGGTGGCCGTCGTCTCGCGCGGCTATGGTCGGTCGACCCGCGACTGCCGGGAGGTGCACGAGAACAGCGACCCGCGCGAGGTCGGCGATGAGCCTGCGTTGATCCGCGGCTCGACCGGAGCGCCGGTCTTCGTAGCGCTCCGCCGGATCGACGCCGCGCGTGCATTGCTGGCGCGGCATCCGGGCACCCAGTGCATCGTGAGCGACGACGGCCTGCAGCACCTGGCACTGGCACGCGACGTCGAGATCTGCGTCTTCGACGACCGCGGCATCGGCAACGGCTGGTTGCTGCCGGCCGGCCCGCTGCGCGAGCAATGGCCGCGGGACTGCGACCTCGTGCTCCACACCGGCGTGCGCCCCGCATTTGCCGGCTTTACCGCGCAACGGTCGCTGGCCGATGCCGCCTTGCGGCTGGATGGCACGCCGGTCCCGCTTTCATCGCTCGCAGGCCGGCCGCTGGTGGCCGTTGCGGGCATCGCCAAGCCCGAGGCCTTCTTCCAGATGCTGCGCTCACGGGGGCTCGCGCCGCAGCAGTGCATCGCGCTGCCCGACCACCACGATTTCACCGCGTGGCAAGCGCCGCCCGGCACAGGCTACGTGCTGTTGTGCACCGAGAAAGATGCGCTCAAGTTGTGGCGCCGGGCGCCCGATGCACTCGCGCTCCCCCTGGTGTTCGAACCCGAGCCGGGCTTCTTCCAAGCTCTCGACGCAAAGCTATCATCGCTCGATGGACACCAAGCTGCTTGAACTGCTCGTCTGCCCCGTGACCAAGGGACCGCTCACCTGGCATCCCGAGGTGCAGGAGCTGCGATCGCGCAGCGCCCGCCTGGCGTACCCCGTGCGCGACGGCATCCCCGTGCTGCTCGAGACCGAGGCTCGCACACTGTCCGACGAGGAACTGGGGCTCTGAGCTTGCGTTACACCGTCCTGATCCCGGCGCGGCTCGCCTCCACGCGCCTGCCCGACAAACCCCTGGCCGACATCGCAGGAGTGCCGATGGTGGTGCGCGTCGCCCAGCGTTCGTGCAAGTCAGGCGCCGAGCGCGTGGTGGTCGCCGCGGACGACGCCCGCATCGTCGCCGCATGCGAGGCGCACGGCGTCGAAGCCTTGCTGACGCGCACCCACCACGCCAGCGGCAGCGACCGTCTCGCCGAAGCCTGCGTGCAGCTCGGTCTGGCAGACGACGAGATCGTGGTGAACGTCCAGGGCGACGAGCCGCTGATCGATCCTTCGCTGATCGACGCCGTCGCGCAGACCCTCGCGTCACATTCCGATGCAGCAATGAGCACGGCCGCGCACGCCATTGATTCTCTCGAAGACTTCCTCAATCCCAACGTCGTCAAGACGGTGCTGGACGCCCGAGGCAACGCGCTCTACTTCAGCCGGGCACCGATCCCGTGGTGGCGCGACGGCTTCGCGAAGCACGGGCCCACGGCCTTGCCGGATGCCCCGGCGCCGCTGCGCCATATCGGCATCTATGGCTACCGCGCGGGCTTCGTGCGGCAATTCCCCGCTCTGCCGCCGGCACCGGTGGAAGCGACCGAGGCACTGGAACAGTTGCGCGCCCAGTGGCACGGCTATCGAATAGCCGTGCACGTGAGCACGCATGCGCCCGGCCCAGGCATCGACACGCCCGAAGACCTCGCGCGGGTCCGCGCCCTTTTCGCTCTCTGACGCACCTGCCAACCATCGGGTTTGCTCGAGAGTGCCATGCTATCCTCGACGCAACTCCGCCCTCTGCAATGCCGTCATCGGGATGCCAGGCGCGACAGAAGATCGAAGAACCTCCGAGGACACCATGAGACTGATTTTGTTGGGCGCCCCCGGGGCGGGCAAGGGCACACAGGCTGCCTTCATCTGCCAGAAGTACGGCATTCCTCAAATCTCCACTGGCGACATGTTGCGCGCAGCCGTCAAGGCCGGCACCCCGCTCGGCCTGCAGGCCAAGGCGGTGATGGCCTCCGGCGCACTGGTAAGCGACGACCTGATCATCAACCTGGTCAAGGAGCGCCTTGCGCTGCCGGACTGCGCCAATGGCTTTCTCTTCGACGGCTTCCCCCGCACCATCCCGCAGGCTGACGCCATGCGCGCGGCCAACGTCAAGCTCGACTACGTGCTCGAGATCGACGTGCCCTTCGCCGATATCGTGGAGCGCATGAGCGGACGCCGCTCGCATCCGGCGTCCGGGCGGATCTACCACGTCAAATTCAACCCGCCCAAGGTCGAAGGCAAGGACGACCTCACGGGCGAGGACCTGATCCAGCGTGACGACGACAAGGAAGAGACCGTGCGCCACCGGCTCGAGGTCTACAGTCAGCAGACCCGTCCGCTGGTCGACTACTACGCAGCCTGGGCCAAGGCCGAACCCGGCGCCGCGCCGAAGTACCGCGCGATCAGTGGCGTCGGCACTGTCGATGAGATCACCCAGCGCGCGCTGGCCGCACTGGCGAGCTGATCGTCAGGCGGGGCTGGAGCGCAGCCCGTAGACCTTGCCGTCGACGAACAGGTATTCGACGCGCATCACGGGCGCTCCCTTTTCTTCCTTGAACGTGAAGCCCACTGCGGAGACTGCGCTGCCGGGCTTGATCTCCGCGACTTTCCAGGCCTCCATGCGCGTGAGCGGCGCGAGTTCCAGCTCCCACTGGCGATCAGTGCGGCGAGGCACTGCCGCCCGCGCGAGCAAGCCCGGCCCGTCCACCGGTGCGCTCTGCCCCGGCAACGCCCGCTTCGCCAGGTCGGCCGGCACCTTGAGGCCGGAAGGAACGTCGATCAACAACTCGGCATGCGGGTTCTGCCAACGCACACGCGCTACTGTGCCTTCGAGATAGATCGGACGGTCCTGGTCGAAGCTGCTCCAGCCATGGTGCCCCCAGGCGAGCGGAGCGGCCAGCGGCAGGGAAGCGGTGGCGAAGACGAGATCGCGACGTTTCACAGGAAAGCTCCTCTTCAGTAGGCGATCCAACGGCCGCAGAACACCACGGCCAGCCAGATCGCAGTAGATAACAACATCTGTACCCGCGCCATCGCATCGAGTTTGCGCAGCGAGCCACGCAGATGGAACCATCCCGCATTGAAACCGGCCGCTACCAGCAGGCCCATCTTGACCAGGAAGGCCTGGTTGGAAAGCAGTTCCGCCGGCTGGGTGGCGAACATCAACGAACCGCTGGCCGCCGCGAGCGCGAAGCCGCTGAAGGCGATCGAGAGCGACAACCTGGCCATGGCGGCCACCGGCAGGACGGCAGCACGCCCGAACACCCGCATCTCCAGCGCTGCCAGATTGCCGAGCAGTAGCGCGATGCCGACGATGTGCACCGCCTCCAGCGCGGGATATGCCCAGGCGTGCGAGCGCAGTGCTTCGAGCATGCGCTCAGGCGCCGCCGGCCTGGATGGACATCAGTTCCAGCATCAGTGCGATGCGTGCCTTCACCGGCGTCAGCGCGCCTGCGTCGCGCAACGCCGCACTCGGCGTGGGAAGAATGCGGCCCTGGACGCAACGCGTGGCGCGCAGGACCGCGATGCCCGCCGCTTGCGCCCGAAGCGCAGCCGCTTCCAGGGCTTCGTGCAAAGTGCCGTTGCCAGTGGCTGCGAGCACCAGGCCCTGCACCGGCTCTGCAGTGCCCGCTTGCTGCGCCATCAGTGCATCGATGATGCTGCCACGCGCCTCTGCGTGGCTCATCAAGATCTCCACGCGCGGCCATTGGACGGCGTGCCGCATCAGCTCGAAGCACAGGCGTGCCGGCTCGGGCGGCGAGACTGGCCATCTCCTGAGCTCGCGCAAGGCGCCCTCTTCCACATAGGCCACAGGGCCCGCATCGCCCGAATCGAACGCGTCGAGGCGATAGGTGTGGACCTTCTGCACATCGAAGGCGCTGTGCACCGCGCCCGCGCACACAACTACTACCCCCTGAGCATGCGGGCTCGAGGCAACCGCAAGGGCATCGCGAACGTTCTGCGGACCGTCCGGCGTCAGCGCCGTCGCCGGCCGCATGGCGCTGGTCAGGACGATGGGCTTGACCGGAGCCAGCACGGACTGAAGGAAGAAGGCGGTTTCCTCCAAGGTATCGGTCCCGTGAGTGACAACCAGGCCCGCCACGTCGGCATGTGCAAGCCAATGCGCACAGCGCTCGGCCAGGCGGCGCCAGATGGCGAAGCTCATGTCCTTGCTGTCGACCTGGGCCACCTGCTCGGCCTGCAGCGCGATGCCCGTCGGGGCTGCCACGCCTTCCAGCAGTTCGGTTACGCCCACCTGGCCCGCGATATAGCCGACATTGTCGGCCGCCGTCGCCGCCCGGCCAGCAATGGTGCCGCCCGTCCCCAGAACGACCACACGACGCTTGCCTTCGCTGATGTTGTCGGCCATGACTTGCCAAAGCTCCGGAAACTGGTTAAAAATACAGCTACTGGATATTCAGCCAGTGCCGCAAGGAGTCGCCAATGCAGTTCGCAGTGAAGCTTACCGCTCGTCAGCAACAAATACTGGACCTCATCCAGAGCGCCATCGCACGCACCGGCGCGCCGCCCACCCGTGCCGAGATCGCCGCAGAGCTGGGTTTCAAGTCCGCCAATGCGGCCGAAGAGCATCTGCAGGCGCTGGCGCGCAAGGGCGTCATCGAGCTCGTGAGCGGCACCTCGCGAGGCATTCGGCTCAAGGGCGACGCTCTGCGCTCGCTCAACGAATCGCGCAACAACCAGTTCTCGCTCTCGTTGCCGGGCATGGCCCAACTCGCGCTGCCTTTGATCGGACGTGTCGCTGCGGGCTCGCCCATCCTTGCGCAGGAGCACGTGGACCAGACCTACTACGTGGAGAACACCCTCTTCCAGAGGCAGCCCGACTACCTGCTCAAGGTACGCGGAATGTCCATGCGCGACGCAGGCATCATGGACGGCGACCTTCTCGCGGTGCAGGCCACCAAGGAGGCCCGCAACGGCCAGATCGTCGTGGCCCGGCTGGGTGACGAAGTCACAGTCAAGCGCCTCAAGCGCAACAAGCAGGTCATCGAGCTGCACGCCGAGAACCCCGATTACCCGACCATCATCGTGCAGCCGGGCGAGCCCTTCGAAATCGAAGGCCTCGCCGTTGGCCTGATCCGCAACACGATGCTGATGTAGCCGCACAAGACGGCATGAGCGACCTCTCTCTCATGCCGCCCCAAGCGGCTGCGACAGGTGGCGGGCGTATGGCCGAGGGCCATCACCCTGTCGCGGCCGACGAAAGCAATCCTGCCTATGTTCAATCTCTGACCTTCATGGAGTTCACATGGGAATCGCTCTGCTTAGCTTCGTCGACCTGTTCATGCCCCTTCAATCGCTGGCAAGCCGTTTGATATCAACGCGCCGTCGGAACGCCTCCGCCCTGCGCTATGTCGGCATCCGCCCTGGTTGCGCCGTGCGTCCCGCCGCGCAGCCGTCCCGCCTGTCGGCGCCGGCCCGGCCGTTGCGGGTGGTCCGCACGGTCGATGTACAACACGATAGGCCGAGCACCGGCCGAGTCGTGATATCAGGTCGCATGGCGGATGTCTGCGCCGAGCTCGACCGGCTCGCTGCCCTGGAAGCGGCAGGCGCCGCGCCCTCGCGCGGCCAAATGCATTGAAGACCGCGCCCTGCGTCCGGGCGCGCGGAGCCCCCTGACGCGTGGCATGTCCCAGGAGCGCCCTACGCTTCTGACGCATGGCGCGCAAGCCGCCGGGTGGTGCGAGGCACAATGGCACGCCATGAACATCGTGATCCTCGACGACTATCAGGACGCAGTGCGCAAACTGCGCTGCGCCGCCAAGCTCGACGCGTATGCGGCCAAGGTCTACACCAACACGGTCAAGGGCATCGGACAGCTCTCGGTGAGGCTCAAGGATGCCGACGTGATCGTGCTGATCCGCGAACGCACCCAGATCTCGCGCCAACTGATCGAAAAGCTCCCAAAGCTCAAGCTGATCTCGCAAACGGGGCGGGCCGGTCAGCATATCGACGTCAATGCCTGCACCGAGCATGGCGTAGCCGTCGCCGAGGGCTCGGGCTCCCCGCTGGCACCGGCCGAGCTCACCTGGGCGCTGATCATGGCGGCGATGCGCCGCTTGCCGCAGTACATCAGCAACCTCAAGCATGGCGCATGGCAGCAATCGGGGCTCAAGTCCGCATCCATGCCGCCGAACTTCGGCCTTGGCTCGGTACTCAAGGGCAAGACGCTATGCATCTGGGGCTATGGCCGCATCGGCCAGTTGGTGGCGCGCTACGGCCAGGCTTTCGGCATGCAGGTGGTGATCTGGGGCCGCGATGAGAGCTGTGCCCGCGCCCGCTCGGACGGCTTTCAGGTGGCGCCGAACCGCGAAGCCTTCTTTGACACGGCCGACGTCCTGTCGATCCATCTGCGGCTGACCGAGGAAACCCGGGGCCTGGTCACGCTCGAGGACCTCTCGCGCATGAAACCCACGGCGCTTTTCGTCAACACCTCGCGCGCAGAGTTGATGGAACAGGATGCCTTGCTCGCCGCGCTGAACCGGGGGCGGCCGGGGCTCGCGGCGATCGACGTCTTCGAGAGCGAGCCGCCGCTGCAGGGCCACGCTCTGTTGCGTCTGGAGAACTGCATCTGCACGCCGCACATCGGCTATGTCGAGCAGGACAGCTACGAGATGTATTTCGGCCAGGCTTTCGATAACGTCGTCAGCTTCATCAAGGGCAACCCGACCAACATCGTCAATCCAGGCGCGCTGCAGGTGCGACGTTGAAGCGCGCGGCTCTGCCAGCGTCCCTCTGGGCCTTGCTGGCAGGCAACTTTGTAATCGGCACCGGGGTCATGGTGGTGCCGGGCACACTCAACGAGCTCAGCAATTCCTTGCAGGTCAGCGCGGCCACGGCGGGCCAATTGATCACCGCAGGGGCAGCAGTGGTGTGCTTTGGCGCGCCGTTGCTGGCCGCCGCGGTCGCAGGCTGGGACCGGCGGCTGCTGCTCGCCTGCAGCATGCTGTGGTACGCAGCCGGCCATCTCCTCGCGACGCTGATGCCGAGCTTTGGCGGGTTGCTGGCTGTGCGCATGCTGACCGTCATCTCGCCTGCGATCTTCACGCCTCAGGCAGCGGCCTGCGTCGGCCTGCTGGTGCCGCTGGAGCAGCGGGGCCGCGCCGTGACCTTCGTCTTTCTCGGTTGGTCCATGGCCTCGGTCCTCGGCCTGCCGCTGGGCGCCTTGATCGGCGGGCATTTCGGCTGGCGCACCGCCTTCGCCGCGATCGCGGTGCTGTCGCTGTTGAGCGCGGTCTGGATCTGGCACCAGCTGCCGAGCGGTATCCGCCCGCAAGCATTGACGCGCGCCGCCTGGGCACAGGTGCTCAAGAGCCCGCTGCTGATGGGCGTGGTGGCCGTCACCGCGCTGCAGGGGTCGGGCCAGTTCGTGCTGATGAGCTACTTCGCGCCCGTGCTGCGCGAGACCGTCGGCGCCGACGCCACGACGCTGGGTCTCGTGTGGGGCTGGTTCGGCGTCTGCGGCCTGCTGGGCAACATGCTCGTGAGCCAGGCCATCGATCGCGTGGGTGCTCCGCGAATGGTGCTCGTCACCACCGCGCTGATTGCGCTGAGCCTGCTCCTGTGGCCGCTCGGCGTCACGCTTGGCGGGCTGGCCATCATCCTGGTTCCCTGGGGCCTGGGCTGCTTCGCGGCCAATTCAGCGCAGCAAGCGAGGCTGGTGTCGATGGCGCCCGTGCTCGCGCCCGGGTCGGTGGCCCTCAACAGTTCCGGGATCTACGTGGGTCAGGCCGTGGGCGCAGCAGCAGGCGGCTGGCTGCTGGCACGCGACGCTTTTGCCTGGATGAGCTGGACAGGTTTCGCAATGCTGGTGTGTGCGCTGTTGCTGAGCCTGGGCATCGACCGGGCCCAGAACCGCACCGCGGCCTTCAGCGCTTGAGGGGTTTGGGCGCGATCTCGGCTTCGGTGTCCGGATCGAAGAGTTCGAAATCGATCACATGCGGGTCGGTGGATGGCGCGGGTGGCGGCGGCGGTTCCTGCAACGGAGCCCGCATGGTCTCGAAGGCCGTCTTGTCGAACTCGGCCAGATCCAGGCTGGCATCGGGCTGGGCGGTGTGCCGCGGCTCGCGCTCTGGTGCATCGGGTGCGGGGACGCCGCCAACGGACGCCAACACGGTCTCGTGTTCCAGCGTGTCGTCGATCGCGCCGTAGATCGAGTCCGGCAGGACCGGCCCGTTCTCGACCATCTCGGGCTGGGCCCTCGCTTCGAGCGGCGCGGGCGTGGTGGCGAGTTGCTCATGGCCGAAGGTGTCGACGAAGGCAGGCTGCGTCACGGGCACGGGTGACGCATTGCCCGGTTCGATGACCTCCTTGGCGACCGAATAGAGCAGCAGCAGTTCCTGGTACGCCGCGAGGTCGAAGGCCTCGTCCTCGTTCGCGCCGGGTTTGCGGAAGATCAATTCCTCGATCAGTGCCAAGGTGCCCGGGGCTGGCCACTGGGATTCGATGCGCGCCAGCGCACTGCGATAGTGCTCGAGCCCCTTGCCTGTCTCGTTGAATTGCTCGAAAGCCGGGACATCGGCATTGAAGGCGCGTTCGAACTCTTCCGCCAGGCGCGCATAGTCATCCTTGCGGTCCAGCGAATGGTAGATGCGCAGCAAGTCCAGGTACGCCAGGGCGCTGGTACCGGGATTGGTGGCAATGTGCTCACGCAGGACCGCGATGGCCTGGTCGTGCTGGCCCAGCGAGAGGAAGAAGTCGGACTGCTGCTGGACATCGAAGAGTTCTTCGGTATTGACCGGCCTCGACGGCATGCTGTCCACCGCACGCGGATGCGGCTGCGAATCGCCGAAGCCACTGTCGTCAGGGTCCAGGTCCGCGAACGTGGCCGCCCCGAAACTGGTGGCGTTCGCGCTGCGGCGGCGGCCGGAGCGCTCGCCGTCTTCATCATCGTCGAGCAATGCACCCAACGCGCTGGGTTGTGTGGGTCCCGCGTCGGCCTTGGACGCTGGCTCACGCCACCATGCCGGCTCGGCGCGGCGGGCGATCTGGCGCCACAACAGCAGGATGGCAATCAGCGCAAGCAGCAGCAGGCCGATCAAGGCATAGACGAGCGGATTGCGATAGCGGTCCTCCCGCGCCTGTGCCAGCTCGGTGCGCAGTTCCAGCAGGGCGCGTTGGTTTTGCGCTGTCTGCTCGCGCAGCGCGGTCAGCGTGGCTTCCAGCGTCTGCATGCGCTGGGCCTCGCGCTGCGCCGCCTCGGGCTGGGCATTGAGTGCACGCCATTCCGCAGCGGCGGCGCTGCGGCGCGCAGCGTCCTCGGCCGCGGGCAGCGTCAGTTGTGTGGTGGTCTTGAGACCTGGGGCCGCGGTCGGGACTGGCTCCACCGGCTCGAGTTGCAAGCGCGGTCCGATCGGCGCAGCGGCGCGTGCAGTGGCCGGTGCAGCTGGCGCAGCTGGCGCAGCCGATGCGGCCGGCACAGCTGCGGCACGCGGCGTTGCGGGCGGCCGGGCTTGCGCTGCGGCAGGCCTGCGTGGCGGTGGCGCGACGCTTCGGCGCGGCGGCTGCGTCTGACTGTCCGGGATGCCCACGGCCGCAGCGGCAGCAACGCCGCTGCGCCGCACGGGTGCCGCGCCGTCGGAACCAGACGAGGCGCCCACCCCCGCATCGCGTGGAGACGCACGCTGCGGTCCGCGCAGCGCGGCAGGCGCCTCCGCCTCGGGCCGCGGGCGGGTCACGGCGACACTCGGCAGCGCGGCCTCCGTGGGCACATCGGCAAGCAGCACGTAGCTGCGCGTGGAGCGCGTTTCGCAGCCCGCCCGCACGTTCACGTTGACCACCGGTTCGTCGATTGCGACGGTCGAACGAATGCGCATGCGCGAATTGGCGGCACTGCGCCCAGGCTCGAGCGATATCGTCACGCGTTGGTCGGGGATGCGCAGATCGCCCTGCACCACCTCGGCTTCCATGCATAGCCCGCCGCCGGCTTCGGCATCATCTAGCGACAGCGGGACCACGATATCCAGGGGCTTGCCGATCCAGACGGCCCCTTGCGGCCGCCCGATCGTCAATCCAGACGATTCAAGTGCGAACCCGAGTAGAAACAGGGCCGCAGCCAAACGTGGTGGTTGCAAAATGAGTAAAGCTGAAAAGGTAATCGAAAGTAGACACATTCTGGCATGCGCGCCCGCGCTGCCAGATTTAGCGAGAGACAATTATTAAATGACTGTGCACTTTTCCAACGTAGGGATCATCGGGGCTGGCGCGATGGGGCGAGGCATTGCCCAAATTGCCGCGCAGGCCGGCAGCCAAGTGATGCTTCTGGACAGCTTTGAAGGCGCCGCCGCGCGTGGGCGGGATGCCGTCGTGGCCCAGTGGCACAAGCTTCATGAGAAGGGCAAGCTGGACGAGGCGCAGCGCGATGCGTTGTCGGGACGCGTGCGCGCGGTCGATTCGCTGCAGGCGCTGGCCGGCTGTGACCTGGTGATCGAGGCGGTCGTCGAAGACCTCGAGGTCAAGCGCGGCCTGTTCCGCGAACTCGAAGCGGTGGTGGCACCTTCGGCCGTGCTGGCAACCAACACATCTTCGCTTTCAGTCACCGCCATTGCAGCCGCGCTGGCGCGGCCGCAGCGCATGGCGGGCTTTCACTTCTTCAATCCCGTGCCGCTGATGAAAGTGGTCGAGGTGGTGGCCGGCTTCAAGACCGATCCCGAGCTTTGCCGGCAGCTCGCCACCTATGCCTCGCAGATGGGCCACACCGCCGTGCAGGCCAAGGACACGCCGGGCTTCATCGTCAACCACGCCGGGCGCGGCTACGGCACCGAGGCGCTGCGGATCGCCGGCGAAGGCGTGGCGGACTTCGCGACCATCGATCGCATCCTCAAGGACCAGGCGGGCTTCCGCCTCGGCCCCTTCGAGCTGCTGGACCTCACGGCGCTCGACGTGTCCCACCCCGTCATGGAGTCGATCTACCACCAGTATTACGAGGAGCCTCGCTTCCGGCCGAGCGTCATCACCGCGCAGCGGCTCGCGGCTGGTGCGCTCGGGCGCAAGACGGGGGAAGGCTTCTATCGGTATGTCGACGGCGTTGCGCAGCAAGCGCCCGAGCCGCCTGCTCCCGCGCTGGACGGGTACCCAGCCGTCTGGGTGTCCCCCCGCGCGGCACGGCGGCCGGAGTTGCTGAAGCTGGTGCACACGCTGGGCGCCCAGCTGGAAAGCGGGGCCACGCCCTCCTCCGCCGCGCTGATCCTGGTGGCGCCCCTGGGCTTCGACGTCACCACCGTGGCTGCGGTCGAGCGACTCGATGCGACGCGCACGGTCGGCATCGACCTGATGGTGGACGACGCAGCCACGAAGCGCCGCGTGCTCGCCACCAACCCGGCGACGCGGCACGACATGCGCGACATCGCCCATGCCTTGTTCGCGAGCGACGGCAAACCCGTGAGCGTGATCCGCGACAGCGGCGGCTTCGTCACCCAGCGCGTGATCGGCACCATCGTGAACATCGCGGCCGATATGTGCCAGCAGCAGGTCTGTTCGCCTGCCGATCTCGACGTGGCCGTGAGGCTGGGCCTCGGCTATCCGCAGGGGCCGCTGGCAATGGGCGACCTGTATGGCCCGACCAACGTGCTCGAAGTCCTGTTCAACCTTCAGACCGTGTACGGCGATCCGCGCTACCGCCCCAGCCCCTGGCTGCGCCGGCGTGGCGCGCTGGGCCTGAGCCTTACCCATACCGAAGCCTAGGAGGCGAGCATCGAATGAGCGCAGAACTGAAAAGCACGAGCGAAGGCGGCACCATGGTGCTCACGCTCTCCAATCCCTCGCAGCGCAACGCGCTCGGCCCCGAGATGTACGCCGCGGGCATCGAGGCGCTGAACGGTGCCGAGAACAGCGACGAGGTGCGCAGCGTGGTGCTGGTGGGCGAAGGCGCATGGTTTTGCGCCGGGGGATCGCTGCAGCGCCTGTCGGCCAACCGCGAGCGCGAGCCCGCCGTCCAGGCCGAGAGCATCGAGGCGCTGCACAACTGGATCGATTCGATCCGCACCTTCCCCAAGCCGGTGATCGCGGCTGTCGAGGGCGCGGCGGCCGGCGCCGGCTTTTCGCTGGCCGTGGCCTGCGACTTCATCGTTGCGGCCCGCGACGCCGTGTTCGCGGCCTCCTACAGCAGCGTGGCGCTTTCGCCGGACGGCGGCCTGAGCTGGCACCTGGCGCAATCCCTCCCACGCCAGATCGCGAGCGAATGGCTGATGCTGGGCGGGCGCATCGACGCGGCGCGCCTGCACGCGCTCGGCCTCGTCAACGAGGTGACCGAGAGCGGCCAGGCCCTGTCGGCGGCCCTCGCCCTCGCCAACCGGCTCAATGCGCGCGCGCCCAACTCGCTCGCGAGCATCAAGGAGCTCCTCGCCGAGGCGCGAGGCGCCACGCTCGCAGCGCAGCTGTCGCAGGAGCGCGACCACTTCGTGCGAAACCTGCACCACCCGAACGCCGGCATCGGCATCGCTGCCTTTCTCGCCAAAGAGACGCCGCGCTACGAGTAGAGCCGGGTCGCTCGGGCGACAAGCGCGAGCATTTCCAGTCACGCACAGGACAGTTCATGGACGAGCCCATTCTTACCATCGAAGAACGCGAGGCGATCAATGGTGGTCGCTGGTTCTCTTCTCTCTCCCCTTCCCTGCGTCACGACATTCTTCGATGCACCTTCGTCAAGCGCTACAAGGACGGCGAGCTGATTTGCGCGCGCGGCGATCCGCCCGAGCAGTGGATCGCCTGTGCCAAAGGCGCGGTGCGCGTGAGCTCGACCACGGTGTCCGGCAAGCAGGTGACGCTGACCTACGTGGAGCCGGGCATCTGGTTCGGCGACGTCGCGATATTCGACGGCGACCGGCGTACGCACGATGCCTATGCACACGGCGACACGACGATCGTGTGCGTGGCGCGCGCCGATTTCCAGAAGATCCTTGCCAGCCATATAGAGCTCTACGAGGCACTGATGCGGTTGCAGGCGCGCCGCATCCGCCAACTGTTCGGCCTGGTCGAAGACCTCAACACACTGCCGCTGCGCGCGCGCCTTGCCAAGCAGCTCATCCACCTGGTGCGCAGCTATGGGGTGCCCAACCTCGCGGACGGCAGCCAGATGCGGATCGGGCTGCACCTGGCGCAGGAAGAGCTGGCGCAGCTGCTGGGCGCCTCGCGCCAACGCGTCAACCAGGAGCTCAAGGCGATGGAACGCGAGCAGGCCATCCGCATCGAGCCCGGCGGACTGGTGGTGCTGGACCGCGCGGCACTCATGCGCATCTCGGAAGCCGACGACCAATAACACAGAACCCAGACACATGACCCAGGACTTCGACAACTTCGTCGGCACCCGCGCCGTTTCCCAGCAGCATGTCTTCGACGTCGATGCGCTGACCGCCTGGCTGGAAGCGAAGCTCGACGGTTTCAAGGGCCCGCTCACAGTCGAGATGTTCAAGGGCGGGCAGTCAAATCCGACCTACAAGCTCAACACGCCGACGCAGAGCTACGTCATGCGCGCCAAGCCGGGCCCGGTCGCCAAGCTGCTGCCTTCGGCCCATGCGATCGAGCGCGAGTTCAAGGTCATGAGCGGCCTTGCCGGCACCGACGTACCCGTGCCTCGCATGGTTTGCCTGTGCGAGGACGAGAGCATCATCGGCCGCGCCTTCTACCTGATGGAGTTCATGGAAGGGCGGGTGCTGTGGGACCAGTCCCTTCCCGGCATGAGCAACGCCGAGCGCGCGGCCATCTACGAGGAGATGAACCGCGTCATCGCCGCGCTGCACACCGTGAAGTTCGCCGAGCGCGGCCTGGCCGACTACGGCAAGCCGGGCAACTACTTCGAGCGGCAGATCGGCCGCTGGAGCAGGCAATACGTGGCCTCGATCACACAGCCGATCCCCGAGATGGACCGGCTCATGGAGTGGCTGCCGCTCCACATGCCCGAAAGCGCGCGAGACGAGAAGATGACCTCCATCGTCCATGGCGACTACCGGCTCGACAACCTGATGTTCCACGCCACCGAGCCGCGCGCGATCGCCGTACTCGACTGGGAGCTGTCCACGCTCGGCCATCCTCTGGCTGACTTCAGCTATCACTGCATGTCCTGGCACATCGCGCCGGGCTCGTTTCGTGGCATCGGCGGCCTGGACCTGGAGAGCCTGGGCATCCCGACCGAGAGCGAGTACATCCGCAAATACTGCGAGCGCACGGGTCTCACCACGCCCGAAGCACTGGCGCCCGACTGGAATTTTTACCAGGCCTACAACCTCTTCCGCATGGCTGCGATCCTGCAGGGAATCGCCAAGCGCGTCGAAGCGGGTACCGCGTCGAGCGAACAGGCCGTGGCCTCCGGGCGCGGGGCGCGGCCGATGGCCGAGATGGCCTGGCAGTTTGCGCAGCGGGCCTGACCGGCCCCGACCTCACCTCAGCCCACAGGAGACTCCATGGATTTCGACTACTCGGCCAAGACCAAAGACTTGCAGAAGCGCGTCACTGCCTTCATGGAAGACCACATCTACCCCGCCGAGGCCGAATACACGGCCGAGCTGGCCGCCAACACCGCGGCCGGCAAGCGCTGGAGCGCGCTCGAGACGGTCGAGAAGCTCAAGCAGAAGGCCAAGGCGCAAGGCCTGTGGAACCTGTTCCTGCCGGTCGACAGCGCCGAGGTCTCCGGCTACAAGGGCGCGGGCCTCACGAACCAGGAATACGCGCCGCTTGCCGAGATCATGGGCCGGGTGCCATGGGCCAGCGAAGCCTTCAATTGCTCGGCGCCGGACACGGGCAACATGGAAACCATTGCCCGCTACGGCTCCGATGACATCAGGGCGCGCTGGCTCAAGCCGCTGCTCGAAGGCGAGATCCGTTCCGCTTTCGCGATGACCGAGCCCGAAGTCGCTTCGAGCGATGCGACCAACATCTCGACGCGCATCGAGCGGCAAGGCGACGAATACGTGATCAACGGCCACAAGTGGTGGATCTCCGGTGCGGCCGATCCGCGGTGCAAGGTGTTCATCACCATGGGCAAGACCGATCCCGACGCGCCGCGCCACTCCCAGCAGAGCATGGTGGTGGTGCCGTCCGATGCCAAGGGCATCCGCATCGTTCGCCCGCTGAACGTGATGGGTTACGACGACGCGCCGCACGGCCACGTCGAGATGTACTTCGAGAACGTGCGCGTGCCGGTGGACAACATCCTGCTCGGCGAAGGCCGCGGCTTCGAGATCGCCCAGGGCCGCCTCGGGCCGGGACGCATCCACCACTGCATGCGCCTGATCGGCCTGGCCGAACGTGCACTCGAGCTGATGTGCAAGCGCGCCTCGTCACGCGTGGCCTTCGGCAAGACCGTGGCGTCGCAAACAGTCACGCAGGAGCGTATTGCCGAGGCGCGTTGCAAGATCGACATGGCGCGCCTGCTCACGCTCAAGGCGGCCTGGCTGATGGACGTGGCCGGCAACAAGGTGGCCAAGACGGAGATCGCGATGATCAAGGTCGTGGCCCCCAACATGGCCTGCCAGGTGATCGACTGGGCCATGCAGGTGCACGGCGGCGGCGGCATGAGCGATGACTTCCCGCTCGCGTATGCCTATGCGGGCGCCCGTACGCTGCGCTTCGCCGACGGCCCGGACGAGGTGCACCGCAACGCGATCGCCAAGTGGGAGCTGGGCAAATACGGCACCGCAAAAGGCGACGACGAAATGCCCGTGACCCGCTTCTGACTGTGCCAGGAACACCGCGGAACCGGCTATGCCGGGCCGCCGGTGTTGCCCCCGGTGAGAGGGGGCTGAAGGCCGCGGCTCCAAGCCTGCCTGCGCAGGCTTGGACGGCCTGAAGGGCGAGGCCTCTGGCCGTAGCACGCAGGGCAGCTAGACGAAGCGAGCCAACCTGGGGGAAAGCCAGTTCACAGCTTCTTTTGCAGGAACATGGCTTCGCCGAAGGCTGGGTCGAGCTGGTAGTTGGCGAAGCCTTCGCGTTTGTACGCGCGCAGCGCACTGTGATTGGCCGACAGCACCTCCAGCGTGAGCTTGCAGGCACCGCGTGCAAGCGCCTCCTGCTCCACGCGCGCCAGCATGCGCTGGGTGATGCGCTGGCCGCGATGGGTGGGCAGCACCACCATATCGTGCACGTTCACCAGCGGCTTGCAGGCGAAGGTCGAAAAGCCTTCGATGCAGTTCACGAGGCCGACGGCCTGCTCGCCGTCGTAGGCCAACACACTGAAGGCCTGCGGCCGCGCGGCCAGTGCCTCGGGCAAGCCAGCCAGCACCTGCGGGGGCAGCGGCGCTCCGCCGCCGGCCGGATCGCGCGCATAACTGTCGAGAAGTTCGACCAGAGCACGCGCGTGCGCCGGATTCCGGTAATCTGCGACCAGGACCTCGATCACGCAGCAGATCCCGCTGCCACCGCCGCTGCCAGGCGCTGCGCGCAGGCTTCGGCCTGCGCCGCGTCGCGGGCCTCCACCATCACGCGCAGCAGCGGCTCCGTGCCGCTCGCACGGATCAGCACGCGGCCTGCATTGCCCAATTCGGCCTCGGCACGCCGGATCTCGGCCGCCAGTTTCTTGTCGTCCTTCCAATCCTGATTGCCAGTCAGGCGTACATTGATGAGCGTCTGCGGGAACAGCGTGAGATCGGCCAACAGCTCGCCGATCTTCTTGCCGCTGCGCTGGCAGGCCTGCAGCACCTGCAGTGCGCTCACGATGCCGTCGCCCGTGGTGTGGCGGTCCAGCGCCAGCAGATGGCCGGAACCTTCGCCGCCCAGCAGCCAGTGGCGCTTCTCGAGCTCCTCCAGCACATAGCGGTCGCCCACGCGCGCACGAACCAGCTCGATGCCCCGTCCGCGCAGCGCGATCTCCACGGCCTTGTTGGTCATCAGCGTGCCGACGACGCCGGCCAGTTGCTCGCCGCGGGCGGTGCGCTCCACTGCCATCAGGTAGAGCAGTTCGTCGCCATTGAACAGGCGGCCGCTCGCATCGACCAGCTGCAGCCGGTCGGCGTCGCCGTCCAGCGCGATGCCGTAGTCGGCGTTATGGGCCCGCACCGCCTGGATCAGCGCCTGGGGATGCGTGGCGCCTACGTCCTTGTTGATGTTGAGGCCGTCCGGCGCGCAGCCGATGCTGATCACATCCGCGCCGAGTTCGTGGAAGACGTTCGGCGCCACTTGGTAGGCCGCGCCGTGTGCACCGTCGACGACCAGCTTGAGGCCGCGCAGCGTGAGGTCGTTGGCGAAGGTGCTCTTGCAGAATTCGATGTAGCGGCCTGGTGCGTCGTTGAGGCGGCGCGCCTTGCCGAGCTGGGCGGAGTCGGCCCAGGAGGGCGGCTCTTCCAGCGCGGCCTCGACGGCCAGCTCCCATTCGTCACTGAGCTTGGTGCCTTGGGCGCTGAAGAACTTGATGCCGTTGTCCGGATAGGGGTTGTGGCTGGCGCTGATCACCACCCCGAGGCTCGCCCGCTGGGCGCGCGTCAGGTAGGCCACCCCAGGCGTCGGCAACGGCCCCAGCAGCACCACGTCCACGCCCGCGGAGTTGAAGCCGGACTCGAGCGCCGACTCGAGCATGTAGCCGGAGATGCGCGTGTCCTTGCCGATCAGCACCGAGGGGCGCGCCTCCGCCTTTCTGAGCACGCGGCCGACTGCATGGGCGAGGCGCAGCACGAAGTCCGGCGTGATGGGCGCCTGGCCGACCGTGCCGCGGATGCCATCGGTGCCGAAGTATTGTCTTGTCATGTCTGGAACTCCTGTCCTCGTTGTTCTGATCTCATCGCCCGCCAGACGGCCAGCGCCGCCACCGTTTCGCGCACGTCATGCACGCGCACGATCGATGCCCCGCGCTCGACGGCCAGCACAGCCGCCGCGACGCTCGGCGCCACGCGCCTGGCCGCCGCCTCGATGCCGGTGATCGCCCCCAGCGAAGACTTGCGCGACCAGCCGACGAGCAGCGGCCACCCCGCGGCGAGCAATTCGTGCTGCCGGGCCAGCAGGGTGAAATTTTGCGCCACGGTCTTGCCGAAACCGATGCCCGGGTCGAGCACAATGCGCTCCGACGCGACCTTCAGCGCCAGCAGCTCCCGCACCTGTTCCTCGAGAAAGGTACGCACTGCGGGAACGACGTCGCCTTCCATCGGCGCCGCCTGCATGGTCTGCGGATCGCGATGCATGTGCATCAGGCAAATGCCGCAGCTGGGATGGGCTGCTACCACCGCGCGCGCCCCCGGCCGGCGCAGCGCCCACACGTCGTTGACGATGTCCGCGCCCAGGTCCAGCACTGCCTGCATGACCTCAGGTTTGTAGGTGTCGACCGAGACCGGCACCTGCAGCTTCACCGCTTCGCGCACCACCGGCACCACGCGCGCAAGCTCGTCGGCCAGCGGGACGGCCGGGCTGCCGGGGCGCGTGGACTCCCCACCCACGTCGAGGATGTCGGCTCCCGCTTCCACGAGTTCGACGCAATGACGCAGCGCGGCCTTGGTCGAGGCATGCGCGCCGCCGTCGGAAAAAGAATCAGGCGTGACGTTGACGATACCCATCACGCGCGGCTGCGCGAGATCGATTTCGAAGCGCGTGGTGTGCCATCTTCTCGTCATACAGGTCGTCCGGACATAAAAAACGGGGCCAGAGGCCCCGTCGATCGCCCGAGCCGCGTGCTCAGGCCGCAGTGGGCGCCGGGTCGGGATTCACGGCCGGCGTGCCACCGTTGCCACCACTGCCCGAAGGCGGGGTGCGCGGCGTCCAGTCCTTGGGCGGACGCGGCTCGCGGCCGGCCATGATGTCGTCGATTTGCTCAGTATCGATGGTTTCCCATTCGAGCAATGCCTTCGCCATGGCGTGCATCTTGTCGCTGTTTTCCTCGATCAGGCGGCGCGCCAGGGCGTACTGCTCGTCGATGATGCGGCGGACCTCCGCGTCGACCTTCTGCATGGTCGACTCGCTCATGTTGGTGGTCTTGGTGACAGAGCGGCCAAGGAAGACTTCGCCTTCGTTCTCCGCATACACCATCGGGCCCAGCGACTCGGTCATGCCATAGCGCATCACCATGTCGCGTGCGATTTGCGTAGCGCGCTCGAAGTCGTTGCTGGCGCCGGTGGTCATCTGATGCATGAACACCTCTTCGGCAATGCGGCCGCCGAAGAGCATGCTGATCTGGTTCAGCATGTACTCGCGGTCGTAGCTGTAGCGGTCCTGCGCCGGCAGGCTCATCGTCACGCCCAGCGCACGGCCGCGCGGGATGATGGTGACCTTGTGCACCGGATCGCACTTGGGCAGCAGTTTGCCGATCAGCGCATGGCCGGACTCGTGGTACGCCGTATTGCGGCGCTCTTCCTCGGGCATCACCATGCTCTTGCGCTCGGGGCCCATGAAGATCTTGTCCTTGGCCTTCTCGAAGTCCTGCATCTCGACCACGCGCGCATTGCGGCGCGCGGCCATCAGCGCCGCCTCGTTGCACAGGTTGGCAAGATCGGCGCCCGACATGCCAGGCGTACCGCGCGCGATGATGCTCGGGTTCACGTCCTGGCCGAGCGGGACCTTGCGCATGTGCACATTGAGGATCTGCTCGCGGCCGCGGATGTCGGGCAGCGTCACGTAAACCTGGCGGTCGAAGCGACCGGGACGCAGCAGTGCGGCGTCGAGAATGTCGGGGCGGTTGGTGGCCGCGACCACGATCACGCCGAGGTTGGTTTCGAAGCCGTCCATTTCGACGAGCATCTGGTTTAACGTCTGCTCGCGCTCGTCGTTGCCGCCGCCGAGGCCCGCACCACGCTGGCGGCCCACCGCGTCGATTTCATCGATGAAGATGATGCAGGGCGCGTTCTTCTTGGCGTTCTCGAACATGTCGCGCACACGGGCGGCGCCCACCCCGACGAACATCTCGACAAAGTCGGAGCCGGAGATCGAGAAGAACGGGACCTTGGCTTCGCCGGCGATGCCCTTGGCCAGCAGCGTTTTGCCGGTGCCTGGAGGGCCCACCAGCAGCAGGCCGCGGGGAATGCGACCGCCGAGCTTCTGGAACTTGGCGGGGTCCTTCAGGAAGTCGACGACTTCCTTCACTTCTTCCTTGGCCTCGTCGCAGCCGGCGACATCGGCGAAGGTGACCTGGTTATTGTTCTCATCGAGCATGCGGGCCTTGCTCTTGCCGAAGCTAAACGCGCCGCCCTTGCCACCGCCCTGCATCTGCCGCATGAAGTAGACCCAGACGCCTATCAGGAGAAGCATCGGGCCCCAGCTCACCAGCAACGTCATGAGCAGCGAGCCTTCTTCGCGTGGCTTGACGTCGAACTTGACATTGTTGGCGATCAGGTCGCCGACGAGGCCGCGGTCGAGGTAGGTGGCAGTGGTGCGGATCTTCCGGTCGTCGTTGGTGATTGCGACGATCTCGCTGCCGCCCTGTCCTTCCTGGATGGTGGCGCTCTTGATGCGATTGCCGCGGACCTCTTCGAGGAAATCGGAATAACCGATGTTGCCGGCGCCGGCGACGCCGCGGGTGTCGAACTGCTTGAACACAGTGAACAACACCATCGCGATGACCAGCCAGACGGCGACCTTGGAAAACCACTGATTGTTCAAACGAAGCTCCAGTCGAAAGCGCGTGGTACTGAAAACAAAAACGCGCTAGGGCACGCAATTGGCGTTCATTTTAGGCTTTTCAAGCTGCGAAATGCCGGAATTTCCCTATAGCAGCCATAGGACGGGCGCGGTTTTGAGCTGAATGCCCACACCCGCCCGTTTCAATTCGTATCGGGAGCCTTCAGGCCGATCCCGACCAGGAAGGTCTCGGCAGACTTGTCGCGGGACGCTTTTGGCTTGATCGCCTTGACCACCCTGAAGTTCATCTTGAACAGGCGAGCCAGTTCCGCGTACCCACTGCCATGGAACAGCTTGGCAACCAGCGCGCCCTCGGGCTTCATGTGGTGGCGGGCAAAGTCGATGGCAAGCTCGATCAGATGGCTGATGCGTGCAGCGTCGGCCGAGGCGATGCCCGAGAGGTTGGGCGCCATGTCCGACACGACGACGTCCGCCAGCCGGCCTGCCATGACCTCCTCGAGCTGCGCCAGCACCTCCGTTTCACGAAAATCGCCCTGCAGGAAGGTCACGCCTTCGATCGGTTCCATGGGAAGGATGTCGAGCGCGATGATGGTCCCTTCCAACTGCCCCGCCGCTGCACCGGCGGGCGACAGCTTGCGCCGCACGTACTGGCTCCAGGCGCCGGGCGTCGAACCCAGGTCCACCACCAGTTGGCCCGGGCGAATCAGCCCGAGCGCCTCGTCGATCTCCTTGAGCTTGTAAGCGGCGCGCGCCCGGTAGCCCTCCTTCGTGGCCAGCTTGACATAGGGATCGTTCACATGGTCGTGCAGCCACGCACGATTGACCTTGCTGCTCTTGGGTTTGGGACTCATCGACACTCGATAATACGGGGATGCCCGCCATTCAACTGACCCCTGCACAGCGCAAGGTACATCGCGCAGAAGCGCACCATCTGAACCCGATCGTCATGATCGGCGGCGACGGGCTGACCCCGGCCGTCAAGAACGAGGCCGACGCCGCGCTCAAGGCCCACGGCCTGATCAAGATCCGCGTCTTCTCGGACGACCGCCCGGCGCGCGAGGCCATGCTGCAGGCCCTGGCGGAGGACCTGAACGCAGCGCCGATCCAGCACATCGGCAAGCTGCTGGTCCTCTGGCGTCCCATGCCCCAGAAGGAGCGCGCAGTGGACGAGGACCGCATGCCCGGCCCACGCGACGTCAAGGTCATCAAATACAGCAAGCGCGGCGGCCAGCGGCCCGAGATCAAGACCTTGCGGGTGCTCGGCAATCAGCGGCTTACCCCTGGCGGCAACATCAAGCGCGCCAAGCCGAAGAAGAGCCTCTCGGTCAAGAAGCGCCGGCAGGCAGACTGACGGATGCCGAGCCAAAGTCAGCAGGCGGCCCTCCCGCAGCGCCACATCCTCTGCATGAAGTGGGGCACCAAGTACGGCCCCGACTACGTCAATCGCCTCTATGCCATGGCGCGCCGTCACCTGTCGGGCGACTTCAACTTCGTCTGTCTGACCGACGATCCGCAGGGTATCCGCAGCGAGGTGCAGTGCTTTCCGATCCCTCCTCTCGACCTGGCGCTGGCGCCGGGCCAGGTCGACCGCGCCTGGAAGAAGCTCACCACCTTCGAAGAGAACCTCTACGGCCTGCGCGGACGGGCGCTGTTCATCGATCTCGACGTAGTCATCGTTGGCAGCCTCGATGCCTTCTTCGAATATCCGGGCGAGTTCCTCATCATTCATGACTACGCGCGACCGTGGCGACGCCGGCGCATCACCGGCAATTCTTCGGTCTACCGCTTCGAGATCGGCGCACATCCGGATGTGCTGGCGCACTTCCGCGAGAACATGGACGCGGTGCAGGCCAAGTACCGCAACGAGCAGACTTACCTGTCGGCCTTCATGCACCGAAAGGGCCTCCTCGACTACTGGCCGGCCGAGTGGTGCCCGAGCTTCAAGTACCACGGCATCCCCACATGGCCCACCAACTATTGGCGCGAGCCTTTCGTGCCGCCGGGCGCGCGAATCATGGTTTTCCACGGGGAATGCAATCCGCCCGATGCGCTGGCAGGGCGCCGGAACCGGCGCTTTCGCTTTATTCGGCCGGCGCGCTGGATCACGCAGTTCTGGAACGCCTAGGCTTCGCGGCGTCCCTGGCGCCAGAGCAGCACACCGGTACACAGCCACTGTCCCAGGTACATGGCGCTGCCGAGTGAATGCCAGAGCCGCAGGTTCTCGCGCGCCAGGATGCGTGGCGCTACCGCGTACTCCTGCAGGAGCGCGAGAAGAAGAGCCGCGAGGATCCAGGCCATAGCAATCCTCGAGCTGTCGTCCATCCGCTCCGGGGCTTTCGATCTGAAGTGCGTCAGCAAGACCAGCGCGCAGGCCAGGGCCACCCAGCTCTGGGCCGAAAACAGTCGCCCGGCAAAGTTGCCGGCCACGGCGGGATTGCCGAGCTGAGTGAAAAGCATCGGCACCACCAGGAAGCCGATGGTCGTCAGGCTGCCCCACCAGAGGGCAGCCACGAGCAGCGCGATGCGGTCTTTCACTCCTCGGACATCAGAGGTAGCTGACGCCCACGATCTCGTAGCGCTTCACGCCGCCCGGCGCCTGCACCTCGGCGGTGTCGCCCTCCTCCTTGCCGATCAGCGCGCGGGCGATCGGGCTGGAGACGTTGATCAGGCCGAGCTTCAGGTCGGCCTCGTCCTCGCCGACGATCTGGTACTTGAGCGCCTCGCCGGTGTGCTCGTCCTCCAGCTCGACCGTCGATCCGAAGACGACCTTGCCGCCTGCGTCGAGCTCGGACGGATCGATGATCTGCGCGTTCGAGAGCATGCCTTCGATCTGCTTGATGCGGCCTTCGATCCAGCCCTGGCGCTCCTTGGCCGCGTCGTAGTCCGCGTTTTCGCTGAGATCACCCTGGGCGCGCGCTTCGGCAATCGCGGTGATGATCGAGGGCCGCTCAACGGACTTCAGGCGCTGCAGTTCGTCGCGCAGTTTTTCGGAGCCGCGCTTGGTAATCGGAATCGTATTGGCCATGTTTTGTCTCTCCAGAAAGCGAAACCGCCGAACGCTGCCGTTCGGCGGTTCATGGAAGGAAAAGGATCAGACGAGCGTGCGTCCGGTCAGCCGGCTCAGGATCGCGAGCGGGCTCGATTGGGGATTGTATTGCCTTGCGGCGGGAAGGTGCAGCGTCTGCTCCAGCATGTACTGGCCGGACATGACGGCGTGCGAGGTCTGGTCCGAAAAGCAAACCCACACCGATCCCGGCGGGAAAGGCACGGTTTCCTGCCGGGCGTTCTGTTGGTAGTCTAGGTCCGACTTCATGCCATCGTGCAGTTGCAGCATCAGGTGGTCGTATTCGCTGCGAAAAGACTTGGTCACATGCAGGGCCTCGAGCACCCGGGCCTGCCAGCGCGAGTAGGGCTTGGCACGCGGCAGGAAGCGCTCCGCCACGGTCTCGAAGGGTTCGCCCACTCGCCAGACGCGTGGCCTGCCGTCAGGGTTCACATTGGTGAAGACACGCAGGATGCGCTCGCCGTAGTTCGGACGCGAGGGAAAGGAATCGATGTGCAGCCGGCGGTCGTCGGCGCGCCAGGACTGTACGCGCGTCTCGACCTGCGCAGGCCGGTAGCTGGTCGGCGCCAGCCGCAACGCCGGCGTGTAGTGCGGCAGCAGGCCATCGACCAGCTGCCGCGCTCGGCCTCGGAAGCGCCCCACCATCGCTGCAACGGCCTGCTGCCGGTCCCGGTCGCCGGCAACCCCCTTGATGCGGCCTTCGGCGTCCAGGCTGATGTTGCGCACATCCGGTGACAGGACCGAAGGCGTCAGGAGCTCGCGCTCCTCGGCCCGCAGTTCGAAGCCCAGCCGGGGAAAGTACAGCACCTTGCCAGCCTCGAGCGCGGAGATCCATGCTTCGTTGGGCGCGGCTCCGGCCCAGTCGGCAAGGTCGAGTTCGACCAGCTGCGTTTCCATGGCGGTTCGTTCACGCCTTCTTCAGGTCAGCGCAAGCTGCGCGTGCATCTCCTGGACGGAGATCACGTCCAGGGCCTCCATGTGGCGCATGCCCTCCACGGCCGCCTCGGCGCCGAAGATGGTGGTGAAGGTTGTCACGCGAGCCAGCAGGGCCGAGGTGCGGATCTGGCGCGAATCGGTGATGGCGTTGCGGCGCTCTTCCACCGTGTTGATGACGAGGGCGATCTCGTTGTTCTTGATCATGTCCACGATATGAGGGCGGCCCTCCGTCACCTTGTTGACCGTGGCACAGGCAATGCCGGCGGTGTTGATGGCGGCGGCCGTGCCCTTGGTCGCGATCAGCTCGAAGCCCAGCGCGACCAGGCCCCGGGCGACCTCGACCGCGCGCGGCTTGTCGTTGTTCTTGACAGAGATGAAGACCCGGCCTGATTTCGGCAGGTGCGTGCCCGCGCCCAACTGCGACTTGACGAAGGCCTCGCCAAAGGTCTTGCCCACACCCATCACCTCGCCGGTGGACTTCATCTCGGGACCGAGGATGGTGTCCACGCCAGGGAACTTGACGAAGGGGAAAACCGCTTCTTTCACGCTGAAGTATGGCGGCGTGATCTCCTTCGTCACGCCTTGCGAGGCCAGCGACTGGCCGGCCATGCAGCGCGCCGCCACCTTGGCGAGCTGGATGCCGGTGGCCTTGCTCACGTAAGGCACAGTGCGCGAAGCGCGCGGATTGACCTCCAGCACGTAGATCACGTCCTGGCCATCCTTCTCCTGGATCGCGAACTGCACGTTCATCAGGCCCACCACGTTGAGCGCCTGGGCCATGGCCGCGCTCTGGCGCTTCAGCTCCGCCACGGTCTCGGGCTTGAGGCTGTAGGGGGGCAGCGAGCAGGCGGAGTCGCCCGAGTGCACTCCCGCCTGCTCGATGTGCTCCATCACGCCGCCGATGAGCGTGGCGCCGTCGGCATCGCGCAGGCAGTCGACGTCGCATTCGACCGCGTCGTTGAGGAAGCGGTCCAACAGCACCGGTGAATCGTTGCTGACCTTCACCGCCTCGCGCATGTAGCGTTCGAGGTCGCGCTGCTCGTGCACGATTTCCATCGCGCGGCCGCCGAGCACATAGCTCGGGCGCACCACCAGCGGGTAGCCCAGCTGCTGGGCCTTCTCCAGCGCCTCGGCCTCCGTGCGCGCGGTCGCATTCGGCGGCTGGCGCAGCTTCAGCTCGTGGAGCAGTTTCTGGAAACGTTCGCGATCCTCGGCCGCGTCGATCATGTCGGGGCTGGTGCCGATGATCGGCACGCCGTTGGCCTCGAGATCGAGCGCGAGCTTCAGCGGCGTCTGGCCGCCGTACTGCACGATCACACCGGTGGGCTTCTCCTTGTCGACGATCTCGAGAACGTCCTCCAGGGTGAGCGGCTCGAAGTACAGCCGGTCACTGGTGTCGTAGTCGGTCGAGACGGTTTCCGGATTGCAGTTGACCATGATGGTCTCATAGCCGTCTTCGCGCATTGCGAGCGCGGCATGCACGCAGCAGTAGTCGAACTCGATGCCTTGGCCGATACGATTCGGGCCGCCACCGAGCACCATGATCTTCTTCCGGCTGCTCGGCTCCGCCTCGCATTCGTCCTCATACGTCGAATACATGTAGGCGGTGTTGGTCGCGAACTCGGCTGCGCAGGTGTCCACGCGCTTGTACACCGGGCGCACGCCGAGCGCACGGCGCTTCTCGCGGATCGCGGTGTCGGTGGTCTTCAGCTGACGTGCCAGGCGGCGGTCGGAGAAGCCCTTCTTCTTGAGGGCCAGCAGCGTGTCTCGGTCGATGTCGTCGAGCGACTTGGTTTCCAGCTCAAGCTCGATCTTCACGATCTCCTCGATCTGCACCAGGAACCACGGGTCTATCTTCGTGAGCGCGTGCACCTCGTCGACCGAGAGGCCCATGGCGAATGCGTCGCCCACATACCAGATGCGATCGGGGCCGGGCTCGCCCAGCTCCTTCTCGAGTACCTCGCGGTCCTGCGTTTTCTCGTTGAGGCCGTCCACGCCGACCTCGAGCCCGCGCAGCGCCTTCTGGAACGACTCCTGAAAGGTGCGGCCCATGGCCATCACCTCGCCCACCGACTTCATCTGCGTGGTCAGGCGCGAATCCGCCTGGGGGAATTTTTCGAAAGCGAAACGCGGAATCTTGGTGACTACGTAGTCGATACTGGGCTCGAAGCTCGCCGGCGTGGCACCACCGGTAATCTCGTTGCGCAGCTCATCGAGCGTGTACCCCACAGCCAGCTTGGCCGCCACCTTGGCGATCGGAAAACCGGTGGCCTTGGACGCCAGCGCCGAGGAACGCGAGACGCGCGGGTTCATCTCGATCACGACCATGCGGCCGTCCTTCGGGTTGATCGAGAACTGCACGTTGGAGCCACCGGTGTCGACGCCGATCTCGCGCAGCACGGCCAACGAGGCGTTGCGCAGGATCTGGTACTCCTTGTCCGACAAGGTCTGCGCCGGCGCGACGGTGATCGAGTCGCCCGTGTGCACGCCCATCGGGTCGAGGTTCTCGATCGAGCACACGATGATGCAGTTGTCCGCCTTGTCGCGCACCACCTCCATCTCGTATTCCTTCCAGCCGAGCAGCGATTCCTCGATCAGCAGCTCGTTGGTCGGCGAGGCTTCCAGGCCGCGCTTGCAGATGGTCTCGAACTCCTCCGGGTTGTAGGCAATGCCGCCGCCGGTGCCACCGAGCGTGAAGCTGGGCCGGATCACAACGGGGAAGCCCACGGTCTTCTGCACCGCCCAGGCCTCTTCGAGCGAGTGCGCGATGCCAGAGCGAGCCGAGCCCAGGCCGATCTTGGTCATCGCGTCCTTGAACTTCAGGCGGTCCTCGGCCTTGTCGATGGCTTCGGGCGTGGCGCCGATCAGCTCGACCTTGTACTTGTCGAGCACGCCGTTGCGCCAAAGGTCGAGTGCGCAGTTCAGCGCGGTCTGGCCGCCCATGGTCGGCAGGATGGCATCGGGCCGCTCCTTGGCGATGATTTTCTCGACCGTGGGCCAGGTAATGGGCTCGATGTAGGTCACGTCGGCCGTGGCCGGATCGGTCATGATCGTGGCGGGATTGCTGTTGATCAGGATGACCTTGTAGCCCTCCTCGCGCAGCGCCTTGCAGGCCTGTACGCCGGAATAGTCGAACTCGCAGGCCTGGCCGATGATGATGGGCCCCGCGCCGATGATGAGGATGCTCTTGAGGTCGTTGCGCTTAGGCATTTGCCTGCCCTTCCTTGTGACTTTGCATGAGCGCCGTGAAACGGTCGAACAGGTAGCCGATGTCGTGCGGGCCCGGCGAAGCCTCGGGATGCCCCTGGAAGCAGAAGGCAGGCTTGTCGGTGCGCGCGAGACCCTGCAAGGTGCCATCGAAGAGGCTGACGTGGGTGGGACGCAGGTTGGCCGGGAGCGTCTTCTCGTCGACCGCGAAGCCGTGGTTCTGACTGGTGATGCTCACGCGCGCGTTGTCGAGGTCCTTGACCGGGTGGTTGGCGCCGTGATGGCCGAACTTCATCTTGAAGGTCTTGGCGCCCGAAGCCAGGGCCATGATCTGGTGGCCCAGGCAGATGCCGAAGACCGGGATGCCAGTCTCGATCAGTTTGCGCGTGGCCGCTATGGCGTAGTCACACGGTTCCGGATCGCCGGGGCCATTGGCCAGAAAGATGCCGTCCGGACGCAGCTTGAGGACGTCTGCCGCAGGCGTCTGCGCCGGCACGACGGTGATGCGGGCGCCGCGCTGCGCAATCATGCGCAGGATGTTTTTCTTGACGCCGTAGTCATAGGCCACGACGTGGAACTTCGGCGTGATCTGCACGCCGTAGCCGGGCTTGCCGTCCACATGGACGAGTTTCCATTCGGTCTCGGTCCATTCGTAGGTTTCCTGGACCGACACCACCTTGGCCAAGTCGAGGCCGGACATGCTGGGCGCGGCCTTGGCGGCGGAGACGGCTTTGTCGATCAAGGCCTGCGAAATGCTCTCGCCCGGGGCAAGGCCAAGGATGGAGCCGTTCTGCGCGCCGTGAGTGCGCAGATGGCGGGTGAGCTTGCGGGTATCGATGTTCGCGATGGCGACCGTCTTGCCGCGGGCGAGGTACTCTGCCAGCGTGGCGCTCTTGCGGAAGTTGGAAGCCAGAAGCGGCAGGTCCTTGACGATCAGGCCCGCGGCATGGATCTTGTCGGCCTCGATGTCTTCCTCGTTGACGCCATAGTTGCCGATGTGCGGATACGTGAGCGTCACGATCTGCTGGCAATAGCTGGGGTCGGTCAGGATTTCCTGATATCCGGTCATTGCGGTGTTGAACACCACTTCGCCGGTGGTGGCGCCTTGCGCGCCGATCGAGTTGCCGAGAAAGACCGTGCCGTCTGCAAGCGCCAGGATGGCGGGCGGGAAATTTCCCTTGAGAGACAAAAGCACTGGGATCTCCGAATGGATGACGCCCACGGCGGACCCAAGATGAGGCTCTTGGTCGCGACTTTCGTCGAGGAGTTGGCTTGCGTGCGCTATGGGCGAGGTGTGAGCGGGAAAGCCCTTGATTATAGCCCGCGCAGGCTTACCCTTCTCCAGCTGCGGCGCTCGCGTGCAGGCAAATGGCCGCCGCCGCCGCCACGTTGAGCGACTCCTCGCCCCCAGGCTGCGCAATGCGCACCCGCAGGCTTGCGCGCGCCTCCAGTGCCTCCGACAGCCCCTGCCCTTCGTGGCCCATCAGCCAGGCGCATGGATTCGGCAGGCGGGCCCGGTGCAGCCATTCTCCGTGGTGCGAGCTGGTCGCGATCCAGGGGACCGCCAGTGCACCCAGCGCCTCCAGCTCCACCCCTTCGACCAGTCGCAACCCGAAATGCGCGCCCATGCCGGCGCGCAGCACCTTGGGCGACCACAATGCGGCCGTGCCCTTCAGCGCAATCACCTGGGCGAAACCGAAGGCAGCCGCGCTGCGCAGGATGGAGCCCACATTGCCGGCGTCCTGCAGCCGGTCGAGCACCACGGTCGCTGCTTCCGGGGCGATCGACGTCGGCGGCGGCAGGTCGAGCACGAAGCCCATCGCTGCGGGCGACTCCAGCGCACTCACCCCCGCGAGCAGTGCGTCGGCGACCACCACGGTCTTGTCTGCGGCGCCAGCCCATTCGTAACGAGCAGTTGCCCAAGCAGACTCGGTAAAAACGGCGATGGCGGCCCGCACGCCGCGCTCGCGCGCGGCCCGGCACAGGTGGTCGCCTTCCAGCCAAACGCGGCTCGACTTGCGATAGCCCCCGGGCTCGTGAGCCAGTTTGCGCAAGTCCTTGAGGAGCGGGTTGTCCCGCGAGGTGACGTGGCTCGGTTCGGCCGCTGTCATGGCGCGGGGCGCAGCTCGACCTGGATCGTCTCGACCTGCAAGGTCTCGATGAGAAGCTCGCCTGCCGCGGTTCCGAGCGGGATCTCCTCGCAAGCGGTGCGCGCCAGCACCGCGGCCACGGGACTGAACGAGCGGCGATGATGCACGCAAGCACCATGTCGCAGGAGCGCCTCGAGGTGTTCGGGCGTGCTGTAGCCCTTGTGCGCGGCAAACCCGTAGTGAGGGAACTCGGCATGCAACTGCTCGCACAGCCGGTCGCGATGCACCTTGGCCAGGATCGAGGCAGCCGAGATCGATTTCACGATGGCATCGCCGCCCACGACCGCCTCTGCCAGCACATCCAGCCTGGGCAAACGATTGCCATCGACCAGCACCTTGGCCGGCTTGAGACGCAGCCCCTCGACCGCCCGCTTCATTGCAAGCATGGTGGCGCCAAGAATGTTGTGCTCTTCGATCTCCTCGACGCTCGCCTGGGCCACCGAACAGCACAGGGCCTTGGCGAGGATCTGGTCGTTGAGTCGCTCGCGCTGAAGTGCGGTAAGGGTCTTCGAATCGGCCAAGCCGCGGATGCGCCGCTGGTCGTCCAGGATCACTGCCGCAGCCACGACCGGCCCGGCCAGCGGGCCGCGGCCGGCCTCGTCGACACCGGCTACCAACCCTGGCGCATCCCACGCCAGCCTGGCCTGCTCAGCCTTCAATAACTTTCTGGATCGCATCGGCGCACAGTGTCGGCGTATCCCGCTGCAATTCGGCGTGCAGCGCGGAAAAACGTTGTTGCAAGGCGTGAACCTTGTCAGGCGAGGCCAGCCAGGCCAGCGTCGCGTCCGCCAGGGCCTGCGGCGTGGCCGCCTCCTGGATCAACTCGGGTACGACGAAATCGCTGCACAGGATATTGGGCAGACCGACCCAGGGCTGCAGTTGCTTGCGGCGCATGAGGGCCCACGACATCGGGTTCATGTTGTAGGCAATGACCATGGGTCTTTTGAAGAGCGCGGCCTCGAGCGTGGCGGTCCCGCTGGCAATCAACGTCACGTCGCAGGCGGCAAGCGCGGCGTGGGAGCGGCCGTCGAGCAGCAGGACGCGTCCCTTCATGGCGCTCGCCGCCAGAAGATGCTCGACCTCGCCGTGCAGGCTGGGCAGCGCAGGAAGGATGAAACGCAGCTCGGGCCGGGCCTGCTGCATCAGTGCGGCCGCGGCTAAGAAGCGATCAGCCAGGTAGCGCAGCTCGGAACGCCGACTGCCAGGCAGCAAGGCCACCACCGGCGCGTCCGCGTCCAGGCCGAGCGCCGAGCGAGCCGCCGCCCGGTCGGGAACCATCGGGATGACGTCAGCGATCGGATGGCCGACATAGCTGGCGTCGATGCCATGCTCGGCGAGCAAGGCAGGCTCGAAGGGAAAGATGCACAGCACGTGGTCGGCTGCCGATCGCAGCTTTTCAACGCGCTCCGGTCGCCACGCCCAGATCGAAGGGCAGACGAAATGGGCCGTCTTCATGCCGCGCTCGCGCAGCGAAGCTTCGAGATCGAGGTTGAAATCCGGCGCATCGACGCCGATGAAGACCTCGGCCCCCTCGCGCAGCAGCCGCGCCCTGAGTTGCCGACGAATACCGGAAATTTCGGCGTAGTGGCGCAACACTTCGACGTAGCCGCGCACCGCGAGCTTTTCCTGCGGCCACCAGGTCTCGAAGCCACGCTTCACCATCTGCGGACCGCCGATGCCGACTGAGCCCATGTCGGGCCAGCGGGTCTTCAGGCCGTCCAGCAACAGGCCGGCGAGCAGGTCACCCGAAGCCTCTCCCGCGACGAGGGCAAACCGCCACTGCACGTCCTGCACCGGGGGCTCCTCAGCGCACGATGCCGCGCGTCGCGCCGGCAAGGAAGGTGCTCATCAGGGCAACGTCGGACACCGATTCGGGCAGCTCGGCAGGCAGCGCCGCGATGGCGTTGCGCGCATCGTCGAGCGTCCTGCCCTGCCGGTACAGCAGGCGGTGCATCTGCTTGACAGCCGCAATCCGCGCTTCGGAAAAATTGCGCCGGCGCAGACCTACAACGTTGAAACCTCGCACCTGCAGCGGATTGCCGTCGACCAGCATGAACGGCGGAACGTCTTGCGCGACTGCGCTGGCAAAGCCGATCATTGCATGGGCGCCTACGGAGACGAACTGATGGATGCCCGTCAGCCCTCCTACCGTTACCCAATCGGCCAGGTGCACATGGCCGGCCAGCGTGGTGTTGTTGGCCAGTGTGGTGTGATCGTCGACCCGGCAATCGTGCGCAATGTGCGTGTAGGCCATGATCCAGTTGTCGCTGCCCACGCGGGTAACGCCGCCCGCACCCGGTACCCCGATGTTGAAGGTGCAGAACTCGCGAATGGTGTTGCGGTCGCCGATGATCAGCTCGGTTGGCTCGCCCGCATACTTCTTGTCCTGCGGAACTGCGCCCAGCGAGGCGAACTGGAAGATTCGGTTGTCGCGCCCGATGGTGGTGCGGCCCTCGATCACGCAGTGCGATCCGATGGTGGTGCCGGCGCCGACTCGCACATGCGGCCCGATCACGGCGTACGGGCCGACACTCACACTCGGGTCGAGTTGGGCTTTTGCGTCGACGATGGCCGTCGAATGAACCTGCGTCATGCCTTCTCGAACACGATCAGCTGATCTGGCGCATGGCGCACATCAGGCTGGCTTCGCAGGCCAGTTCGCTGCCGACCAGTGCGCGTCCCTTGAACTTCGAAATGCCCGCCTTCATGCGCTCGATCTCAACCTCGAGCGTCAATTGGTCGCCAGGCTCCACAGGACGCTTGAAGCGTGCGCCGTCAATGGCCGCGAAGTAGTACACGGTGTTGTCGTCAGGAACGATGTCCAGCGAATGGAAGGACAGCAGCGCCGCCGCCTGCGCCATCGCTTCGAGCATCAACACGCCTGGCATCACCGGACGATGCGGAAAGTGGCCATTGAAGAAGGGCTCGTTCATGGTCACGTTCTTGAGCGCAGTAATGCGCTTGCCCTTTTCCATCTCGAGCACGCGGTCCACCAGCAGGAAGGGGTAGCGGTGAGGCAGTAGTTTGAGGATCTGATGGATGTCGAGCTTCATGATGGCTTGTCCTGCATCGCCGATTTTTCCAACGCCTTGAGGCGCTCCCGCAGGGTGTGCAGCTGTTTGAGGGTGGCGGCGTTTCTCTCCCAGGCGGCATTGTCGTCGATGGGAAACACGCCCGTGTACTGGCCCGGTTTGAGAATGGAGCGCGTGACCACCGTCGCTGCCGAGATGTGGACTCCGTCCGCCATCTTCAGATGCCCCAGCACGATCGCGCCGCCGCCGATGGTGCAATTCGCGCCGATGTCGGCGCTGCCCGCCACGCCCACACAACCGGCCATGGCGGTGTTCCGGCCCACGCGCACGTTGTGGCCGATCTGGATCAGGTTGTCGAGCTTGACCCCATCCTCGATGATCGTGTCCTCGAGCGCACCGCGGTCGATGCAGGTGTTCGCACCGATTTCCACGTCGTCGCCGATGCGCACCGCGCCAAGCTGCTCGATCTTGACCCAGGCGCCCTGGTGCGGCGCAAGCCCGAAGCCGTCGGCACCGATCACCACGCCGGGGTGCAGCAGGCAGCGTGCGCCGACGATGCAGTCCTCACTCACCGTCACCCTTGACTCCAGCACGCTCTGCGCACCGATGCGCGCACCCCGCTCGACCACACATAGCGCTCCGATGCGGGCACTGGGGTCGATGTGCGCATCAGGATCGATCACCGCGCTGGGGTGGATGCGCGCACCATCGGGTTTGGCATGGGACTGCTTCCACAATTGCGTCAAACGGGCGAAGTAGAGGTAGGGATCAGGCGCCACGATGAACGCACCACGCCGTGCTGCGGCCTCACGCATCGCGGGCGAGACAATCACGCAGCCGGCCTTCGAGGCCGCAAGCTCTTTCTGGTATTTGGCGTGGCTCAGAAAGCTGAGCGCATCCGCCTGCGCAGTCGCGAGCGGTGCGAGTCGCTCGATCGACAACGCAGGATCACCCTGCAGTTCCCCGCCGAGGGCCTCAACGATTGCGCCTAGCCGCAGTGCCACACGGGTTCACGGCGTCACTTGCCGTTGCCAACGGACGCGTTCAGCGCCTTGATCACCTTTTCGGTGATGTCGTGCTTGGGATTGATGTAGATCGCTTCCTGCAGGATCGCGTCGTACTTCTCGGCCTCGGCCACCTGCTTCACCACGCGGTTGGCGCGCTCGTAGACTTGCTGCAACTCTTCGTTCTTGCGAGCGTTGAGGTCTTCCTGGAATTCGCGGCGGCGCCGCTGGAAGTCGCGGTCCTGGTCGACCAGGGCGCGCTGGCGAGAGGTGCGTTGGCTCTCCGACATGGTCGGCGCTTCGCGCTCGAACCTCTCGGACGCGGCCTTGAGAGCCTCGCCCTGGGTCTGCAGTTCCTTCTCGCGCTTCAGGAATTCCGATTCGAGCTTCGCCTGGGCCGCCTTGGCAGGTTGCGCCTCGCGCAGCACGCGATCGGGGTTAACGAAGCCGATGCGGAAGGTTTCCTGGGCGTGCGCGGGCGTGCCCACGAGTGCAAAAGCGGGGATCAGCAGCGCACCGGCGGCACGAAGCAAGGGAGTCATTAGAAGGAGGTTCCGATCTGGAATTGCAGGCGTTGAATTCTATCCTTCGGGATAGGGTGCGCCGGGTCGCTCAAGTCTTCCTTCTGCTGCCGGACAGGGAACGAATAGGCCAGGCGCAGAGGGCCGAGCGGCGAGATCCAGCTGATGCCGAGGCCGACCGAGGCGCGCAGCTTCTGCTGCGCCTTCCATTGCGCGTCCGTCATGCCTGTGGGGCGGGACTCCGCAAACACATTGCCGACATCGAAGAAGCCGTAGAGCCGCAGCGTGCGGTCGTTGCCCGCGCCCGGGAAAGGCGTGCTGAGCTCCATGTTGAAGATGGCCTTCTTGGTGCCGCCGAGCGCCGCGCCTTCGGTCTGCCCGAAGAGCGGCGCATCGCGCGGGCCGAGCGAGTTCTGCTCGAAGCCGCGCACCGAGCCCAGGCCGCCGGCGTAGAAGTTCTTGAAGATCGGATAAGGCTTGCTGCCGATGGGCTTGGCATAACCCACTTCACCATTGATCGCGAAGGTGTACTGCTTGCTGATAGGAAAGAACTGCTGGTACGAATAGCTCGACTTCCAGTACTTCATGTCGCCGCCGGCGCCGACCTCGAGATTGGCGCGCTGCAGCTTGCCGCGCGTCGGCACCAGCGCGCTGTCGCGGTCGTCGCGCGACCAGCCAACGGTCAGCGGCACGCCCCATACGTTGTCGTTGGCGCACGTGCCGACGACGCCCTGCGCGTTGGCCGTGCAGCCGAAGTAGTTGCGGTACGACTGCGGCGTCAGGTAGGCGACGTTGCCGCCCGGATCGAAGCGGTAGCGTTCCAGGCCAATGCCGAAGAAGATCGTGTCGACCTCGCTGAACGGCACACCAAAGCGGATCGTGCCGCCCTCGTTGACCAGCCGGTAGTCGCCGTCGACACTGTAGTAAGGCCGCGTGGTCGTGTGGTACAGGCTGAAGCTTCGGGAGATGCCGTCCTTGGTGAAGTATGGATCGGTGGTCGTGAGCGAGAGCGTGCGGGCGTACTTGCTGGTGTTGACCTGCAGGCCCAGGTAGTTGCCGGAGCCGAAGACGTTCTCCTGCGCAATGCCGAATGTGAGGGACACCTTCTCGGCGCTCGAGAAGCCCGCGCCCAACTGCAGCGTCCCGGTCGGCTTTTCGGCCACGTTGATCGTCAGGTCCACCTGATCAGGCGAGCCTGGCACCTCCTGCGTCTCGACGTTCACGTCCGTGAAGAAGCCCAGACGGTCCACCCGGTCGCGCGACAGCTTGATCTTGTCGCCGTCGTACCAAGAGGCCTCGTACTGGCGGAACTCCCGCCGGATCACCTCGTCGCGCGTCTTGTTGTTGCCGCCGATGGCGACCCGCCGCACGTAGACCCGCCGCGAAGGCTCCGCTTTCAGGGTCAGGCTCACCCGGTTGTTCGTGCGGTCGATCTCCGGCTCCGCCTGCACCCGCGCGAAGGCGTAGCCGAAGGTGCCGAAGTAGTCGGTGAACGCCTTGGTGGTCTCGCTGACCTGCTCGCCGTTGTAGGGCTCGCCGGGACGGATGGTGACCAGGGACTTGAACTCGTCGTCGCGTCCCAGGTAGTTGCCCTCGAGCTTGACGCCGGCGACCACGAACTTCTCACCCTCGGTGATGTTCACGGTGATGCTCAGGTCCTGCCGGTCGGGGGAGATCGCCACCTGCGTGGAGTCGATGCGGAACTCCAGGTAGCCACGCGTGATGTAGTAGGAGCGCAGTGTCTCCAGGTCGGCGTTGAGCTTGGCCCGCGAGTACTGGTTGCTCTTGGTGTACCAGCTCATCCAGCCGCCGGCGTCCTGGTCGAAAAGATCGAGCAGGGTGCCCTCGCTGAAGGCTTTGTTGCCCACGATATGAACCTCGCGGATGCGCGCGGGTTCGCCTTCGGTCACGGTAAAGGTGAGATTGACGCGGTTGCGCTCGATGGGTGTGACGGTGGTCACGACCTGGGCGTTGTAGAGGCTGCGGCTGATGTATTGGCGCTTGAGCTCCTGCTCGGCGCGGTCGGCCAGCGCCTTGTCATAAGGGCGCCCGTCAGCCAGCCCGACTTCGCGCAGCGCCTTCTGCAGGGCAGCCTTGTCGAACTCCTTGGTGCCGACGAAGTCCACATCGGCGATGGTTGGACGCTCCTCGACGATGACGACGAGGACGTTGCCGCTGACGTCGATGCGCACGTCTTTGAATAGACCCAGATCAAACAGCGCTCGGATGGCAGCCGACCCGCGCTCGTCGCTGTAGGTGTCGCCCACGCGAAGCGGCAGAGAGGCGAAGATGGTGCCGGGCTCGACGCGCTGGAGGCCCTCGACCCGGATATCGCGCACCGTGAACGGCTCGATCGCCCAGGCGGCAGTAGCCGAGAGCGCGCTGACAACCAGCATGGAAACGCTGCGCAGGCGAAAGCGACTGAATTTCTTATTCATCTGTGATTTGAGCCGGCGCGCGAAGGGCCGACAGATAGTTAACCAAAGAGTCGAGTCACATCGTTGAAGATGGCAATCGACATCATGACCAGCAGCAGCGCAACACCGCCGCGCTGGAGCCGTTCCATCCAAGCATCGGAGACGCTCCTGCCAGTCAGGCCCTCCCAAAGATAATACATCAGGTGCCCTCCATCGAGGACCGGGAGCGGCATGAGGTTCAGTACACCGAGGCTCACGCTGATGAGCGCGAGAAACACGAGGTACTGCGTGAGCCCCAGGCTGGCGGACTTGCCCGCATAGTCCGCGATGGTCAACGGCCCGCTCAGGTTCTTGATGGAAGCCTCGCCGATCAACATCTTGCCCATCATGCGCACGGTGAGCGCCGACACCTCCCAGGTGCGGACCAGGCCACGCGAGATGCCGTCGACCACACCCTGTCGCACCGTCACCATTTCCGGTGGCGCCCCCACATATGCACCGACACGTCCGACCTTATTGCCGCCCTCCTCGCGCACTTCCGGCGTGACCTCGACGCGCACCGGCTGACCGCCGCGATCGACCTGCCAGACCTGGGTACGCGGCTGGCCTGCATCGATCGAGCCGCGGATGACATCGCGCAACTGCTGACCGTCGACGATGGCGGTCGGCCCCACCGCTTTCACCAAGTCCCCGCTGCGCAGGCCGGAGCGCTCGGCCGCGCCGCCCGCCATGAGCTCGCCGATTTCGGGACGGGTGAGCGGCGCCACCACGCCGATCTTGCGGAACATCTGCGCATCGGCGTCCTTGGCACCGACCCGGCTGAGTGGCAGAACGACTTCGCGGGCGGGCCGCCCCCTCTCGCCCTCAATCTCGAGCGTGAGATCGCGGCCATCGAGCGCACCGCGCGTGATTCGCCAGCGCAGGTCTTCGAAGGACTGCACCGGCTCGAGGTCGCCGCCGAGGCCAGCCCGGACGACATGCTCGCCCCCGCGCAGACCTGCCTGCTCCGCCAACGAGGCCGCCACCGGACGAGCGAGCCTGGCAACAGGTTCCTCGACGCCGATCCAGTTGACGGCGGTGTAAAGCACCACGGCAAGCACCAAATTGGCGATCGGCCCTGCGGCCACGATGGCCGCACGCGATCGCAGGGGCTGGGTGTTGAAGGCGCGGTGCCGCTCCTCGGGCATCACGGGGCCCTCGCGCTCGTCCAGCATCTTCACGTAACCACCGAGCGGGAAGGCCGCGATCACGAACTCGGTGTCTTGACCAGAGTGCTGACGCCTGGGCTTCCAGCTGAAAAGCGTATGGCCGAAGCCGATGGAGAACCGCAGCACCTTGACGCCGCAGGCCACCGCAACGCGGTAGTGGCCATACTCGTGCACGGCGATCAACAGAGCCAGGGCGACGATGAAGGCGACAGCGGTGAGCATGGTGTCCCCTGGTTGTGGGAATGAGTCAGGCAGCGAAGCGCAGCGCGGCCGCATGAGCCGCCGACCGCGCACCGGCGTCCAGTGCCAACAGATCGGCCAGCGATGCCGGATTGGAGGGCAGCACCGCCTCCAAAGTTTCCATGTTCACGGCATGGATTCGGTCGAAGCGCAGGCGACGCTCCAGAAAGGCGTCGACTGCGACCTCATTGGCAGCATTGAGCACGGCGGTCGTGCCCGGGGCCGCGCGCAGCGCGTGCCATGCCAGGCCGAGGCCCGGGAAAAGCTGCGCATCGGGTGCATCGAAAGTCAGCGCCGCCAATTGCAGGAAGTCGAGCTGCGCCGCGCCGCTCTCGATGCGCTCGGGCCAGGCCAACCCAACGGCAATCGGCACGCGCATGTCAGGGGTGCCGAGCTGCGCGATCACCGAGGCGTCCGTGAACTGCACCATGGAGTGCACCACGCTTTGCGGATGGATCACGACCTCGATGCGCTCCGGCAGCACGCCAAACAGATGGCGCGCTTCGATCACCTCGAGCGCCTTGTTCATCATGGTGGCGGAATCCACCGAGATCTTGCGCCCCATGACCCAATTCGGATGAGCGCACGCCTGCTCCGGCGTCACTGCGGCCAGTGTCTCCGGCGATCGCGTACGGAACGGCCCGCCGGAGGCCGTGAGGATGATCTTGTCGATGCGGCGCGGCCATGTGGTGGGATCCTCGGGCAGCGACTGGAAAATGGCCGAATGCTCGCTGTCGATCGGCAGCAGCGTCGCCCCGCCCTCGCGCACCGTGCGCATGAAGAGCTCACCGCCGACCACCAGGGCCTCCTTGTTCGCCAGCAACAATCGCTTGCCGGCACGCGCCGCCGCCAGGCAGGGCCCGAGGCCGGCGGCACCAACGATGGCAGCCATCACCGCATCGCAATCCTCGTGCGAGGCGATGGACTCGATCGCGCCCGCGCCCTGCAGCACCTCGGTGCGCAGCCCGCTGTGTCGGAGCTTGTCGGCCAGCAACCGGGCATGCGGCGCACTGGCCATGACCGCAAACCGCGGCGTGAAGCGATGGCACTGGGCCAGAATCTCATCGACCTTGGTGGATGCCGACAAGGCGAACACTTCGAAGCGCTCAGGATGCCGTGCGATCACGTCGAGCGTACTCACGCCGACCGAGCCCGTCGAGCCGAGCACGGTGATGCGTTGTCGTTTCACGCCGGTCATAGAAACGCCAGCATCATCGCAATGGGCAGTGTGGGCAATAGCGCATCGACCCGGTCGAGCACGCCGCCATGGCCGGGCAGCAGCGCGCTGCTGTCCTTGGCACCGGCGCTGCGCTTGACCAGCGATTCGACCAGGTCGCCTACCACGCTCATCGCGGCGAGGAAGATCACGCCGATCAGGAGCAACCACCACCCGCGCTCGGCGAGCCGGGTGTAGAGGCTGACCACTGCAGGTCGCAGTGCAGCATCGGCCCAGACCCAGCACAAGGCAAGCACGAACACGCCGAGCATTCCGCCCCACACGCCCTCCCAACTCTTGCCGGGACTGATGCTCGGCGCCAGCTTTCCTCGGGTGAAGCGCAGCCCGAAGGCCCGGCCCGCGAAATAGGCGAACACGTCGGCCACCCACACCAGCACAAGAATCGAGAGAAGAAAGTTGATGCCGACCCTGCGGGCCTGGACCGCAGCCAGCCATGCCACCCAAAGCATCAGCAGCCCGCCCATCAGGCGCAGGGCCCGAGGGACCCTTGGCCAGCCTGGCACGGCGACGCGCAGCAAGGCGGCGCCGCCCAGAACCCAAGCAGCGCTCGCAAGGATCCATACCGGCAGCAACGAACGCTCGAGCAATCCCAACCACCAGGACAGCCCGCACAGTGCCAGAATCTCCGCGCCGAAGAACAGCGACATGCGCTGGCCGTGGCCGTTGAGCCGCCCCCATTCCCAGGCGGCGGCTGCCACCAGCACCAGCATCACGCAGGCGAAAGGCACATGGGAGGGATAGAACAGCGCCGGCAGCAGGATCGCCAGCAGGACGACGGCAGTAATGATGCGTTGTTTGAGCATCGCGATCAGGCGGCCTGCGGGGCGCGCCGGCTGCCACCTGCCACTTGCGCGGAGGTTTGGCCGAAGCGGCGCTCGCGGCGTCGGAAGACCTCGATGGCTTCGTCGAGCGCGGCTTCGTCGAACTCGGGCCAGAGCCGGTCGCTGAAGAACAGCTCGGAGTAGGCGCTCTGCCAGAGCAAGAAGTTAGACAGCCGCTGCTCGCCGCCAGTGCGGATGAAGAGGTCGGGATCCGGCACGTGCGACAGCGCCATGGCTGCATCGAGGTTGGCCTCGGTCAGCGGTTCGCCCCGCGCGGCAAGTTGCGCGGCAGCACGGGCGATATCCCAGCGTCCGCCGTAGTTGAAGCAGACGTTCAGGATCAGCCGCGTGTTGTGGGCGGTCGCGGCCTCTGCCTGCAGCAGGCCGGCCGCGATCTTCTCGGAGAGGCCGCCGCGCTCACCCACGAAATGCAGGCGTACGCCGTCCTGGCTGAGCTTCGGGACCTCCCGGCCGAGCGCGATGACCATCAGGTCCATCAGGCCCGATACTTCCTCGACCGGACGGTTCCAGTTCTCGGAGGAGAAAGCGAACACAGTCAATACCGCGACGCCCCGGTCGGCGCAGGCCTTGACACAGCGGCGCAGCGACTCGACCCCCTGCTTGTGGCCCGCCACCCGCGGCAGGAAGCGGCGCGTGGCCCAGCGCCCATTCCCATCCATGACGATGGCGATGTGATGAGGCACCGCGACGCTTGGATTGCTCATCTCAGACGGCCATGATCTCTGCCTCTTTGGCGGCGACCAGGCGATCGATCTCCACGATGTGCCTGTCGGTCACCTTCTGGATCTCGGCTTCGGCCCGCTTCTGGTCGTCTTCAGACGCCAGCTTTTCCTTGACCAGCTTCTTGATTGCATCGTTGGCGTCGCGGCGCAGGTTGCGTGTGGCGATCTTGGCGTTCTCGCCCTCGGTGCGAACCAGCTTGGTCATCTCCTTGCGGCGCTCCTCGCTCATCGGGGGCATTGGTACGCGGATCAGGTCGCCCATCGAAGCCGGATTCAGTCCGAGGTCGCTCTCGCGGATGGCTTTCTCGATCTTGGCCCCCATGCCCTTTTCCCACGGCTGAACGCTGATGGTGCGCGAGTCGATCAGCGACACGTTCGCCACCTGCGACAGCGGCACCGAGGAGCCGTAGTAATCCACATGGATCGAATCAAGCAATGCCGGGTTGGCGCGCCCCGTGCGGATCTTGGTGAGGTTGTTCTGGAAAGCGGCAATCGACTGGTTCATCTTTGCGTCGGTTGCGCTGCGAATGTCGGCAATGGTCATCTTCTCTTACTCCTCAGGCATGCACCAGCGTGCCTTCGTCCTCGCCCATCACGACGCGCTTGAGCGCGCCGTTCTTGAAAATTGAGAACACCTTGATCGGCAGATTCTGGTCGCGGCACAACGCAAAGGCCGTGGCGTCCATGATGCCGAGATTCTGCGCAATGGCCTCGTCGAAGCTCAGGCGGGAATAGCGCGTCGCGCTCAGATCTTTCTTCGGGTCTGCCGTATAAACGCCGTCCACCTTGGTGGCCTTGAGCACCAGCTCCGCGCCGATTTCGGCACCGCGCAGTGCGGCGGCGGTGTCGGTCGTGAAGAAGGGATTGCCAGTACCAGCCGCGAATATCACGACCTTGCCCTCTTCGAGGTACTGCAGGGCCTTGGGGCGCACGTACGGCTCCACCACTTGCTCGATGGCGATGGCAGACATCACCCGAGCGATCAGCCCCTGCTTGTTCATGGCGTCGGCCAGCGCCAGCGCGTTCATTACGGTGGCCAGCATGCCCATGTAGTCAGCTGTTGCGCGGTCCATGCCCACCGAACCACCTGCCACGCCACGAAAGATGTTGCCCCCGCCGATCACGACGGCGACTTCCACCCCCATGTTCACCACCTCGGCCACCTCTGCCACCATGCGGACGATGGTCGCCCGGTTGATACCGAAGGCATCGTCACCCATCAAGGCCTCGCCCGACAGCTTCAACAAGATTCGCTTGTGGGCCGGGCGGGTTTCGAGCATGAAGAATTTCCTTTTTTAAGGTGGGCGGGACGAGTGTAAAACGTGCGTGTGAAGAAGAGGCAGCGCACGCGCGCCGCCCGATGGCTCCGCTCAGGCAGCCGCCGCCTTCGCGGCCGCGACCTGGGCCGCCACTTCGGCGGCAAAGTCGTCGACTTTCTTTTCGATGCCTTCGCCGACGACGTACAGCGAGAAGCTCTTGATCGAGGTGTTGGCTGCCTTGAGCATCTGCTCCACGGTCTGCTTGTCGTTCTTCACGAAGGGCTGGTTGTGCAGCGACACCTCCTTGAGGTACTTCTGCACGCCGCCTTCGATGCGCTTGGCGACGATATCGGCGGGCTGCGGCTGCTTGCCGGCCGCCTCTGCCGCCTTGCGGTCTTCCTCGGCCTTGCCCGCGGCCACGGCACGCTCCTTCTCGATCAGTTCGGCCGGCACGTCCGAGCTCGCAATCGACACCGGCTTCATGGCGGCGACGTGCATTGCCACGTCCTTGGCTGCAGTGTCGTCGCCCTCGAACTCGACCATCACACCAATGCGCGTGCCATGCAGGTAGGAGGCGAGCTTGCCGTTGCCGGCGAAGCGCTTGAAACGGCGGAAGCTCATGTTCTCGCCAATCTTGCCGATCAGCCCTTTGCGCACGTCTTCCAGCGTGGGGCCGAAGCTGTCCTGCTCGTAGGGCAGCGCGGCGAGTGCGGCCAAGTCAGCCGGGTTGTGCTTGGCAACCAGCATTGCCGCGGCGTTCGCCAGCGCAAGGAAGCTGTCGTTCTTCGAGACGAAGTCGGTCTCGCAGTTGATCTCGACCATGGCACCTACCCCGCCTTCGACATAGGCTGCAACCACGCCCTCGGCCGTGATGCGGCTCGACGCCTTGCCGGCCTTGTTGCCCAGCTTGATGCGCAGCAGCTCTTCGGCTTTTTCCATGTTGCCATCGGCCTCGGTCAAGGCCTTCTTGCATTCCATCATTGGGGCGTCGGTCTTCGCGCGCAGTTCGCCGACCATGCTTGCGGTGATAGTTGCCATCTTGTTTCTCCGTTCGGTTTAGCAGCTGCGGCGGCCCGCACCGGGCGCCGCAAAAATCAAGTTAAAAAAAAGGGGCATCGAAGCCCCTTCTTCAGGCGCTTGCCAGCGCGTATCAGGCCGAAGCGCCCTCTTCGACCTCGACGAATTCATCGGAATTGCCCTCGGCCACGGCCTTGACCACATCGCTGGCGGCACTGGAACGGCCTTCGATGATGGCATCGGCAATGCCACGAGCGTACAAGGTGACAGCCTTCGACGAGTCGTCATTGCCCGGAATGACATAGTCGATACCTTCGGGCGAGTGGTTGGAGTCCACGACGCCGATCAGCGGGATGCCCAGCTTCTTCGCCTCAGCCACCGCGATCTTGTGGAAGCCCACGTCGATCACGAAGATGGCGTCGGGCAGCGCGTTCATGTCCTGGATGCCGCCGATGTCCTTCTCGAGCTTCTCGATCTCGCGATTGAAGGTCAGCTGCTCTTTCTTGCTGAGACTGTCGAGGCCGGCTTCCTGCTGAGCCTTCATGTCCTTCAGGCGCTTGATGGAGGTCTTGACGGTCTTGAAGTTGGTCAGCATGCCGCCGAGCCAGCGGGTGTCGACGAACGGGACGCCGGCGCGGCGCGCCTCCGTCGCCACGATCTCGCGGGCCTGGCGCTTGGTGCCGACCATCAGGATGGTGCCGCGGTTGGCGGTGAGCTGCTTGGCGTACTTCATCGCTTCCTGGAACATCGGAAGCGTTTTTTCCAGGTTGATGATGTGGATCTTGTTGCGATGGCCGAAGATGTACGGAGCCATCTTGGGGTTCCAGAAGCGCGTCTGGTGACCGAAATGGACACCGGCTTCCAGCATTTCGCGCATGGTCGTCGACATAGGAATAACTCCAAAGGTTGGGTCTAAAATCCAGCCCGTTTTGCGATCCTCTGGAGGACCGCAACACCTCGAATGGGCTGGTTTGCGGATATGTTTTGCGCTGGGAAAGGACCCAGGGTGAAACCCGCAGAGTATAGCACCCACCACTCGTCCCTCCTTCTCCACGGCTCCCCTCACATCATGCGCCCTGACCTGCACGCGACCCGCCTTTCCCTGCTGGCCGGCGCCTCCGACGCGCGCGCCGAGATGGAGCACTCCATCACCACCGCCGCTTCCGCAGCCTGCGCCTATGCCTTCACCCGAACCTCGTTCGACGAAGCGCGCCAGGCAGCCGCGGCGGCACAGCCCATGCAACGGCTTGCAGGGCTGGCTTTCTCGGCCAAGGACTTGTTCGACCTCGCCGGCCAGCCAACGCCAGCCGGCTCAGTGGTGCTGGCCCATGCACCATCGGCCCGGGCCGATGCCCCGGCCGTGGCCCGGCTGCGGGCCGCGGGTGGCGCCTTGATCGGCCGCACCAACATGACCGAGTTCGCTTTCTCAGGCGTGGGCGTCAATCCGCACTACGGCACCCCGGTCAACGGGTGCGATCCCGCGACGCAGCGCATTCCTGGCGGCTCCTCTTCCGGCGCCGCGATCTCCGTGGCCAGCGGCGCGGCCTTCATCGGGCTGGGTTCCGACACCGGCGGCTCGATCCGCATCCCGGCGGCCCTCAACGGCATCGTGGGTTTCAAGAACACGGCGCGGCTGGTGCCGACGGATGGCGCCCTGCCGCTCTCGACCACGCTGGACACCGTCTGCGCCATGACGCGCTCGGTACGCGACGCGATCACCGCGCACGAGATCCTGGCCGCCCGCCGCGTTACCGCCGGCACAGCGCCGCTTTCCGCCTATCGGCTGGCAGTTGTCAAGGACCTGTTCTTCGACGAGGTCGATTCTGCGGTGTCCCATGCCTTCGAGCGTACGATGCGCACCCTGCGTACGGCCGGTGCCCGCATCGAGGAGATCGCACTGCCCGAACTGGCCGACCTTCGGTCGATCAATGCGACCGGCGGATTCTCCGCCGCCGAAGCCTATGCGTGGCACCGCCTGCTGCTGGAACGCAGCGGTGCCGGCTATGACGTGCGGGTGGCCCAGCGCATCCTGAAGGGCGCAACCATGAAGGCGCACGAATACATCGAACTCATCCATGCGCGACGCGACTGGATCGCCCGCATGGAGGCCGCTCTCGCCCCTTTCGACGTGCTGCTGTCACCCACCGTGCCACTCGTGGCGCCGCCGCTGGCAGAGGTGGCGCCCGGTGCGGAGCGGGATGAGGCCTTCTTCCGCATCAACACGCTGTTGCTGCGAAACCCGTCGGTGATCAACATGCTGGACGGGTGCGCTCTATCGCTGCCGTGCCATGTCGAAGGCGAGCTGCCCGTCGGCCTCATGCTCTGGCATGCCGCATTGCATGACGATGCGGTGCTGGCGGTGGCGCTGCAAGTCGAGCGCGAGTTGCAAGCGATCCATTAGGAGGCTCGCGCGCGGGCGCCGCCCCTTATCACACCAAAGAACAGAATGAAGATCGCGATCGTGGGCGCCGGCATCATCGGCGTCACCACTGCCTGGGAGCTGGCCTCGGACGGCCATGAAGTCATGGTCTTCGAGCGCCGTGGGGCCGCCGCCGAGGAATCAAGTTTTGCCAATGCCGGCGTGGTTGCGCCCGGCTATGTCACACCTTGGGCCGCGCCGGGGATGCGCGGCAAGGTGCTGCGGTCGCTGCTGTCGACCCATGGCGCGGTCAAGCTGCGCTGGCCGCTCACCGGGCGCGACCTGGCCTGGATGGCGCGCTGGCAACGTGCCTGCCAGCTTGAAAGCTACCTGGCCAACCGCGCGCGCATGCAGCGCCTGGCCTTTTACAGCCGCACCCGCCTTCACGAGATCACCGAGGCGCGCGAGCTCAACTACGAACGCAGCGATGGCTACCTGGTGCTGCTGCGGTCCAAGCGCGAGAAGAAGCTGATACAGCCTGGCCTCGAGGTGCTGCGGCAGGCCGGCAGCAGCTTCCGCGAGGTGGACGCCGACGAAGCTCGGCGGATCGAGCCCGCGCTCAGCACCGAGACCGAGCTGGCCGGGGCGATCCATCTGCCGGACGACGAGGTAGCCAACTGCCGCCAGTTCGCCCTGTTGCTCAAGTGGGAGACCGAGGCGCTGGGCGCCCAGTTCCATTTCAACTGCGACCTCGCGCCGCTCAGCCGCGCGGCGCCGACCGAACTGCGGTTGGCCAGCGGCTCCGAGGGCCATCGCTTCGACGCCGTGGTGATGTGCGCCGGGGTGGCGTCGGCCGAGTTGCTGCGGCCCCTGGGCCTGCGCATTCCGGTCGCACCGATCTACGGTCACTCGATCAGCGCCAATATTCGCGAGCCGCTCAACGCCCCGCGCAGCGCAGTGATGGACGAGCGCTACAAGGTTGCAATCTCGCGTCTCGGGCAGCGAGTGCGCGTTGCGGGCAGCGCCGAGCTCGGCGGCTCGCTGAACAGTCTTCACCCGGAGGCGCTACGAACGATCTACAAGGTGCTTCAGGACTGGTTTCCAGGCGCCGTTACCCTGCAGGCCGGCGTCCAGCAATGGAAAGGTGCGCGGCCCATGCTCCCCGACGGCCCGCCCCTCATCGGACCCAGTGGCGTCCCGGGCGTCTGGCTCAACCTGGGACACGGTTCCAGCGGCTGGGCGCTGTCCTGCGGCAGCGCGCGGGTACTGGCGGACATGATGGGGGGCCGCGACCCGGGCATCGATCTCGAGGGGCTGGGCATCGAGCGTTTGCTGCAACACTAAGAGCCATCCGGATCGGAGCGCCCCGCCATGCAACGCATCACCTCAGGCACCTCGGCCCCGCTGTTTGAAATCGCGGCTTCGCGCCGGATCGAACAGGCCGCCGCCGCTGCCCTGCCGCCGCATACCCTGATGCAGCGCGCCGGGCTGGCGGTGGCGCGGCTCGCGATGGCGACCGTGCCGCACGCGCGCACCATATGGATTGCCTGCGGCCCAGGAAATAACGGGGGCGATGGTTTCGAGGCTGCAACGCAGTTGCAGCACCGCGGCTTCGCACCGGTGGTCACCCGCATCGGCAACGACGAGCGCCTGCCGGCCGACGCTGCCGCTTCGTTGCAGCGTGCGCGTGATGCCGGCGTGCGCTTCGCGGACGCCCCGCCGGCAAGCGCCGACCTGGTCATCGACGCCCTGCTAGGCCTCGGCGCCGCCCGCCCCCCGGAGGGGCCCATGGCGGACTGGCTGCGGCGTATGCACACCGGTTCCGCGCCCGTGCTCAGCGTGGACACGCCTTCGGGCCTGAATGCCGACACAGGTGTGTTGGCGCTGGACTTCCTCGCTCCTGCTGTCGTCCGCGGCCCCGGGGTCCGCCGCCTGTGCCTCAGTCTCCTGACGCTCAAGCCCGGCCTCTTCACGTCGCAAGGGCGAGACGCTGTTGGCGAGCTGTGGTTCGACGACCTGGACGTGATGCCGGGCGCCGAACGGCCCACGGCCCGGCTTCCCGGCGAGCCGTCCGCTGTGCTGCGACCCCATACGTCCCACAAGGGAACCTACGGCGATGTCGCGGTCATCGGCGGCGCTCCCGGGATGGTGGGCGCTGCCCTGCTGGCAGCCACCGCGGCGCTGCATGCGGGCGCGGGCCGCGTATACGTCGCCTCGCTCGATACCGCCTTCTCCCCAATCGACACAGCGCAGCCCGAACTGATGTTCCGGACGCCCGACGCGCTCGACCTGCGGGCCATGACCGTGGTCTGCGGCTGCGGGGCCGGCACAGCGGTGCGTGACCCGCTGCCGCGGGTGCTCCAGGAAGCGCACGCACTGGTGCTCGATGCCGACGCGCTCAATGCGATTGCAGCCGACGGCGCCTTGCAAACTCTGCTTGTCGCACGCGCCCGCTCGGGCCACCGGACAGTCCTCACGCCTCATCCGCTGGAGGCCGCCCGCCTGCTGGGCACCGGCGCGGCCGAGGTGCAAGGCGACCGGCTGCGCGCTGCTCAGCTGCTGTCTGAGCGATTCGGCGCGACCATCGTCCTAAAGGGGTCGGGAACGATCGTGGCTGCAGCGGGCGAGGTGCCGACGATCAACCCGACGGGCAACGCACGCCTCGCAAGCGCGGGCACTGGCGACGTGCTGGCCGGCATGATCGGTGCGGCCCTGGCAGCGGGCCAGCCCTCAGTGGCAGCCAGTCGCGAGGCAGTCTGGCGGCATGGCGACCTGGCCGACCACTGGCCGACTGACGTGCCGCTCACCGCGGGCACCCTCGCGCGGGGCTGGAAAAAGGCCTCCTAGCCTCGCCCGACGAAGGGCATCTTCGTCGCCATCACCGTGTGGAACAACACGTTGGCTTCAAGCGGCAGGTTTGCCATGTACAGCACCGACTGGCCAACGATGGACACGTCCATCACCGGCTCGATCGCGATCTCGCCGTTGGCCTGCGGCACGCCCTTGGTCATCCGGGCGGCGAGCTCGGTCATCGCATTGCCGACGTCGATCTGGCCCACTGCGATGTCGTGCTTGCGGCCGTCGAGCGAAGCCGTCTTGGTCAGTCCTTCAACGGCGTGCTTGGTCGCCGTGTAGGCCATGGAGTTGGGCCGCGGCGCAGTGGCGGAGATCGAGCCGTTGTTGATGATGCGGCCGCCGCGCGGTGTCTGCGCCTGCATGGTCCGAAAAGCCTGCTGGATGCAATAGAACATCCCGTTGAGGTTGATGTCGACCACGCCGCGCCACTGCTCCGGCGTCCACTCCTCGAAAGAGCCCGGCGGGTTGCCGACGCCGGCGTTGTTGAACAGGAGGTCGACCCGGCCGAAGCGTTCCACAGCGGCAGCAAACAAGGCCTGGACCGACTCCGGATGGGCCACGTCGGTCGGCACGGCAAAGGCGCGTGCACCAGCTCCCGAATCTTCAGCAACCTGCTCAAGGGGCTCCAGCCGGCGGCCCGCCAGCACCACGCTCCAGCCATCGCCCAGCAGGGCCAGCGCGGCGGCGCGGCCGATGCCGCTGCCTGCGCCCGTGACGATTGCAATACGGCTCCTCTTGTCTGCACCCATCTTCGCTTCTCCTTCAACGGCGCGGCTTGCGCCCTTTCATCTTGCTGGCGGCCTTCTTGACGGCCGTACGGAAAGCCTGCATGGCCGACTGCGGCGCGGCGCCGACACCATGATCGCTGCTGCGCTCGCTGCGTTCGATGCCGGAAGGCTCGGGCTTCTTGCGCGCGCTGCGCTTGGTCGAGGCCTTGGCGGGCACGCCCCCGGTCGAAAGGCCCTTGTCCTTCAAGGCACGCGAGCTCAGCTCCTCGCCCTCGCGCACCAAGCGGAAGTCGATTTTCCGGCCGTCGAGGTCGACACGGCTCACCTGCACGCGCACGCGCGTGCCGATGGCGTAGCGGATGCCGGTGCGCTCGCCGCGCAGTTCCTGCCGCTGTTCGTCGAACTTGAAGTACTCGCCGCCGAGCTCGGTGATATGCACCAGGCCTTCCACGTACATCGCGTCGAGCGTAACGAAGATGCCGAAGGTGGTGGCGGCAGTGACCACGCCGCCGTACTCCTCGCCCAGATGCTCGCGCATGTATTTGCACTTGAGCCAGGCTTCCACGTCGCGGCTGGCTTCGTCGGCACGGCGCTCGTTTGCACTGCAGTGCAGGCCGGCCGCCTCCCAGGCCAGCACCTCCTTGCTCGGCGCGACCGTGGCCTTCTGCGGCCTGGTGGTCGGCGCCTTGACCCGCGCCGCCCACCGCTTGGCGAGCTTGGCATGCGCCTCGCCCGGCGTCGGCAACATCGGCAATTGGTACCTTGTCTTGCCCAGGATCGCCTTGATCACCCGATGCACCAGCAGGTCGGGGTAGCGACGGATCGGGCTGGTGAAATGCGTGTAGGCCTCGTAGGCCAGGCCGAAGTGGCCGCTGTTGATCGGCGTGTAGATCGCCTGCTGCATCGATCGCAGCAGCATGGTGTGGATCTGCTGCGCATCGGGCCGCTCTTTGGTTGCCTGCGCAATCGCCTGGAACTCGCCGGGCTTGGGATGGTCGGTGATCGACAGGCCCACGCCCATCGCCTTGAGGTAGCCGCGCAGGATTTCTTTTTTCTCGGGCGTCGGGCCCTCGTGCACGCGATACAGGCCTGGATGCTTGCCTTCTGCAATGAAGTCGGCGCTGCAGACGTTGGCCGCAAGCATCGCCTCCTCGATCAGGCGGTGCGCCTCATTGCGCGTGCGGGGCACGATCTTCTCGATGCGGCCGGCCTCGTCGCAGATGATCTGCGTCTCGGTGGTTTCGAAGTCGACTGCGCCGCGCTTGCTGCGCTGCGCGAGCAGCGCGCGGTACGCGTCGTGCAGGTTGAGCAGATCCTTCACGCGCTCCTTGCGCTTGGCTGCCTCCGGGCCGCGCGTATTGCCGAGGATCGCAGCAACCTCCGTGTAGGTGAAGCGCGCATGGCTCCACATCACAGCCGGGTAGAACTGGTACGCGTAGATCTCGCCTTCGGCGGTCACCAGCATGTCGCAGACCATGCACAAGCGCTCGACCTCGGGGTTCAGCGAGCACAGGCCGTTGGACAACTTCTCCGGCAGCATGGGAATCACGCGGCGCGGAAAGTAGACACTGGTCGCGCGGTCGTAGGCGTCGATGTCGATGGCGGAGCCGGTCTGCACATAGGCGCTGACGTCCGCGATGGCGACCAGGAGACGCCAGCCCTTGCCACGTCCCACCTTGGCAGGCTCGCAGTACACGGCATCGTCGAAGTCCCGGGCGTCCTCGCCGTCGATGGTGACAAGCGGAACATCGGTCAGGTCGACACGGCCCTTCTTGTCGATGGCACGCACCTTGTCTGGCAGTGCCTTGGCCTCGGCCAGGCAAGCCTCGGAGAACTCGTGCGGCACGCCGTACTTGCGCACGGCGATCTCGATCTCCATGCCCGGATCGTCGATTTCGCCGAGCACCTCCTTGACGCGGCCTACGGGTTGGCCGAACAGCGCAGGCGGTTCGGTCAGTTGCACGACCACCACCTGGCCCACCTTGGCGGTACCGATCGCGACCTTGGGAATCATCACGTCCTGGCCGTAGCGCTTGTCCTCGGGCGCGACGAGCCAGATGCCGCCTTCGTGCAGAAGCCGGCCGATGATCGGCTGCTGGGGTCGCTCGATGATCTCGACCACGCGGCCCTCGGGCCGCCCGCGGCGATCCTGGCGCACGACGCGCGCCTTGACGCGGTCCTTGTGCAGCACCGCGCGCATTTCGTTGGGAGGCAGGTAGATGTCGGCGTCGCCATCGTCGCGCTGCACGAAGCCGTGCCCATCGCGATGACCCTGCACCGTTCCTTCGACTTCGTCCAGCAAGCCGCCGGAGTGACTCAAATTTTTAATATATACTCTCTTTCTTTCCTGAAATTCAAAACCTGTTGCACGGACTTGATCCATGCAGCAAGTGGGCCCAGATGGCGGAATTGGTAGACGCACTAGTTTCAGGTACTAGCGAGTAACATCGTGGAGGTTCGAGTCCTCTTCTGGGCACCAAGTTTAGATAATCCCTCTGGGTCATCTTCGATTCAAGCCACCGGCCTCCGGTGGCTTTTTTCATGGCCGTCGAAAGCCGCATCAGATTGGCAACGCGACCAGATCGTGTCCCTCGGCGCCGACGATGCGTGCACGCGTGAAATCACCGACCTTCAGGGTCTTGCTGATCTTCTCGGGCGGCAGCAGCCGCACCGTGCCGTCGATCTCGGGTGCATCGGCATAGGTGCGTCCCACGCCACCCTTGCGTCCCATCCCCGGCGCTGAGTCGACAAGTACCTGCATGGTGGCACCGATGCGCCGGCGCAGCTTGGCGGTCGACACCGCCTCCGCCACTTCCATGAAGCGCGCACGGCGCGCCTCTCGCTCTGCCTCGGGCAGCATGCCCGGGAGGTCGTTGGCGGCTGCGCCTTGGACCGAGCTGTACGCAAAGCAGCCCGCGCGATCGATCTCGGCCTCGCGGATGAAGTCGAGCAGATGCTCGAACTCCTCTTCCGTCTCCCCTGGAAAGCCGGCGATGAAAGTGCTGCGGATAACGAGCTCGGGGCACAGCTCGCGCCAGCGTGCGATGCGCTCCAGGTTCTTCTCGCCGCTGGCAGGCCGCTTCATGCGCCGCAGCACTGCCGGATGACTGTGCTGCAGCGGCACGTCGAGGTAAGGCAGCACCTGACCACTGGCCATCAGCGGGATCACGTCGTCGACGGCAGGATAGGGGTACACGTAGTGCAACCGTACCCAGGCGCCGTATTGCTCGGCGATCTCACCCAGCGTGCGCACCAGCTCCAGCATGCGCGTCTTGATCGGCTTGCCGTCCCAGAAGCCAGTTCGATACTTGACGTCGACCCCATAGGCCGAGGTGTCCTGGCTGATGACCAGCAGTTCCTTCACACCCCCTTCGAAAAGGGCCTTGGCTTCGCCCAGCACGTCGCCCACCGGCCGCGACGCCAGATCGCCGCGCATCGAAGGAATGATGCAGAAGGTGCAGCGATGATTGCAGCCTTCGCTGATCTTCAAATAGGCATAGTGCCGCGGCGTCAGCTTCAGGCCTGCAATGCCGAAGGCCTGCGGCACCAAGTCGATGAACGGGTCGTGCGGCTTGGGCAGGTTGGCATGTACCGCGTCCATGACTTCCTGTGTCGCATGCGGGCCGGTGACCGCCAGCACGCTCGGATGCATCTGGCGCACCAGGTTGCCCCCCGCCTCGCCCGTCTTGGCGCCGAGGCAGCCGGTGACGATCACGCGGCCGTTCTCGGCCAGCGCCTCCCCGATGGTGTCGAGGCTTTCCTTGACGGCATCGTCGATGAAGCCGCAGGTGTTGACGATCACCAGGTCGGCACCTTCGAAAGTCTTGGAGGTCTGGTAGCCCTCGGCGCTCAGCCGGGTCAGGATCAGCTCGGAATCGGTGAGTGCCTTGGGACAGCCGAGGCTCACGAATCCGACCTTGGGGCTGGCCGGCGTGGCAATGCGTTCAGGGGAGGCTACTTCGCTCATAACCCCCTATTGTCCCTGCTAATCGTCAGTCTGACCGCCCTGGGGTCGCTTGATGCCGAAGGCACCCAGCACTTGCTCGGTATTTTTCTGCATCTGCTCCTGCATCTGCAGGAACACGTTCTTCGATTGCTCGACGTAGTTGCCCATCAGCCCCTGGAGCATGGGCGACTGCATGGTCATGAAGCGGGCCCACATTTCGGGTGTGAGCGCCTGTGCCTTCTCGGCCAGCTGCGCTTGCACCTCGGTCATGGCCTGGATGTTCTTCTCGAGGTAGGGTCCCATGTAGCCCTGCATGGCCTGGCCGTAGAAGCGGATGATGTTGGCCAGGACCTGTTCGGTGAACATCGGCGCGCCACCAGCCTCCTCCTCGAGAATGATCTGCAGCAAGATGCTGCGCGTGAGGTCGTCGCCACTCTTGGCGTCGCGCACCACGAAGGGTGACTTGTCCATGACCAATTGCTTGACCTCGGCAAGCGTGATGTAGGTGGAGGTTTCCGTGTCGTAGAGCCGGCGGTTGGGATATTTCTTGATCACCCGCTGCGTCGGCTTGTCGCCGGCGGACTTCTTGCTCTGCACTAAGGGCTCCTTGAGGTTTCGCGTCTTCACGCGCAAACCATTCTAGGGAGCGGTTTTGCTGCACCGCGCCAAGGTTTACCCTGACCGGCCGGCGTCATCAATCCGGCGTCGTCGTGTACTCGGCCCCGCACACCTTGCAAACGGCTGACTCGGGCCTCGCCTCGGTGCTCTCACGAAAGTGCAGCGGGCTCTTGGTGCCGTTAAAAACCCAGCAGCGCGGGCAATGCTCGTGCCCCGCCAGCGGCAGGTAGCCGCGCGCGCGCTGCTCGGCGCGCTCCCGCGTGACCGGCGAGCCTTGCCGCACCGTTCGGGCGACATCCTCCGCCGCCATGGTTCCGGCACGGCCGTTGGCTCGGTCGTTGAGCCCGTACACCACGCGCGCGAACTCGAGCGGAGCCTGCCGCAGCAAGGCAGCAAGGCGAAGCTCCTCAAGTGCCGGACCGGTGTCAGCCTCTGGCATGGTCATCGTTTCCCTGCGTCGAATGGTGTGGTGATGGGAACGGTCAAGTTACCACAACTGTCGGCGGATCCGCCAGTCGACAAAGGCAGTAGACCATGAGTAGGAAGAAGCCCGAGGACCACTTGACGTTGCAAGCAGAGCGGGGGAACGCGCGAGGCAGCCGCTTGGTTCGGGCGGCTGCTGCGGTCTTCGAGAAAAAATTGGTAGGCGCGATTGGACTCGAACCAACGACCCCCACCATGTCAAGGTGGTGCTCTAACCAGCTGAGCTACGCGCCTGTGAGTGTGTCCGAGAGGCCGGAGTATAGCAGCCCGACGACAGCGTTTTCAGCGGCGCCGTGCGGAACGCACCCCGGCCACCGCACTCACCACACTCAGCACCTGCGCGAGCCGCGCCGCATCGGCGATTTCGACGGTGAAAGTCATCCAGGCGGTGCCTTTGACGGACTGCGTCTGCACCCCGATCACGTTCATCTTCTCGCGTGCGAACACATCGGAAATGTCGCGCAGGAGGCCTTGACGATCGGTCGCCTCCACTGCCACGTCGACTGCATAGACCGATGCTTCGCCCGCGCGCTGCTCGCCCCACTCGACATCGATGACGCGCTCGGCCTCGCGCCCGGCCATCATGCGGAAGTTGCTGCAGTCGGCACGATGAATGCTGACGCCATGCCCGCGCGTCACGAAGCCGCGGATCGGATCCGGCGGCGCCGGCTTGCAGCACTTGGCGAGCTGCGTCATCAGCGAAGAGACGCCGACCACCAACACGCCACCCTTGCCGCCGCTTCCGCCCGCCCGGGCCTTCTTGATGACCACGCCGTCGTCGGGCCCCGGCGCAGGCTCAGGCGGGCGCAGCAGCAACTCGATGTTGCGCAGCGAGAACTCGTCCTTGCCGACCACTTCGAAAAGGTGATCGGCCGACTTGAAGCCCAATTGCGAGGCCAGGTCGTCGAGCTTCAGCGCGGTCTTTCCCTCGCGCTGCAGCACCTTCTCGACCGCCTCGCGGCCGCGCGCCACCGTCTCGTGCGTGACTTGCGCGTTGAACCAGGCCCGCACCTTGGCACGTGCGCGATGGCTCGCCAGGTAGCCAAGCTCCCCGTTGAGCCAGTCGCGCGAAGGACCGCCCTCTTTCGTCGCGATGATCTCCACCGTCTGGCCGTTCTGCAGCGGCGTATTGAGCGGGACCATCGCGCCGTCGACGCGCGCGCCACGGCAGCGGTGTCCGAGGCTGGTGTGCACCGAGTAGGCGAAGTCGACTGCGGTCGCGCCCTGCGGTAATTCAACGATCGCCGCATCGGGCGTGAGAACGTAGATGCGGTCGTCGAACAGGCCCTGCCCCTGGGAGCCGTCGGACAGGTCGCGCTCCCAGGCCAGCAGTTGCCGCAGCACCGCGATCTTGGCGTCGTACTCGCCGCTCGCCCAGACGCCCGCATAGCCCTTGTGGCCCGCCTCCTTATAGGCCCAGTGCGCCGCCACGCCATGCTCGGCGTGGTCATGCATCTGCTGCGTCCGGATCTGGATCTCGATCGGCTTGCCGGCCTGGCCGTTCACGACCTCGCGCACCACCGTGTGCAGCGATTGATAGCCGTTCGGCTTCGGCCGCGCGATGTAGTCGTCGAACTCCTCGGAGATCGGCTGGAAGTTGGAGTGCACCCAGGCCAGCGCCGCATAGCAGTCCTTGACGTCGGCCACGACGACGCGCAGCGCCATGATGTCGAACACCTGCGCGAAGTCCAATGCCTTGCCGCGCATCTTCTTGACGATGCTGTAGATGTTCTTCGGCCGCCCCTGCACCGTCGCCTTCACGCCCTCGGCGGCCAGCTCGCGCTCGAGCCGGGCGCGCAACTGCTCGACATAACCTTCGCGCTCCACGCGCTTCTCGTCGAGCAGGCGCGCGATCAGCTTGTAGGTCTCGGGTTCGAGGAAACGGAAGGACAGGTCCTCGATCTCCCACTTGACCTGCCAGATGCCGAGCCGGTTCGCCAGCGGCGCGAAGACCTGCAGCGATTCACGCGCGACGCCTTCATGCACCGGCTGCTTGCTCGCCGCGGCGTAGCGCAGGGTCTGCAGCCGCGATGCGAGCCGAAGCATCACGACCCGCAGGTCACGCGAGAACGCGAGCAGCATCTTGCGCACGTTCTCCGTTTGGGTGCCGGCGCCGTCGGCCAGGTGCGCGCTGGCCGTGACCGAGCGCGCCTGCTTCTGCACGTGCACCAGCTTGGTGGTCTCGACCGCGAGCGCCGCGAAGTTGTCGCCGAAGACCTTGGCGATGACCTCCTGCGGCCGGTTCAGGTGCTGGCAGGAATAGACCAGGTAGCTGGCTGCCTGCATCGCTTCCGACCCGCCCATCGCGGCCACGATGCCGGCCACGGCATCGGCGTGGGCAAGCGTGTTTTCGCCGGTGTCCAGCGTCTCGTCGGCGATCAGCGGCTGGGCGAAGGCGCGCGCCCGCGCAAGCATGTTCTCCTGCACCGGCGTGCGCTCCGCAGTCGCGGCCGACAGGGGGTAGTCGACCACGGACGCACCGGACATCGACAAGCCGGGCTGTTCGCGCTTCACTCGACCACTCCCTCCCAGGCGGTGCGATGGACGGCAGACTCGATCATGGAACGCTGGCGGGCACGGTGAAGATAATGGGGTCGTTGCATCCTAATTCATCCGGAGATTGACCATCATGCTCAAAGGCAAAACCGCGCTTGTCACGGGGTCCACCAGTGGCATCGGGCTCGGCATCGCGAAGGCGCTGGCGCAACAGGGCGCCAGCATCGTGCTCAACGGTTTCGGCGACACGGACAAGCCGAAGGCAGACATCGAGTCCCTCGGCGTCAAGGTCGACTATCACGGCGCCGACATGAGCAAGCCGTCCGACATCGAGGACATGATGAAGTTTGCCGCAGCCAGGTTCGGCCGCGTCGACATCCTGGTCAACAACGCCGGGATCCAACACGTCGCCAAGGTCGAGGATTTCCCCGTCGAACGTTGGGACGCGGTGATCGCCATCAATCTCACAAGCGCCTTTCACACCACACGCCTTGCGGTACCGGCGATGCGCGAAGCCAACTGGGGCCGCATCGTCAACATTGCATCGGCACATGGACTCGTGGCCTCGGCGCAGAAGTCGGCTTACGTGGCCGCCAAGCACGGCATCGTCGGGCTCACCAAGGCCGTAGCGCTCGAGACGGCCACCACCGGTGTCACCTGCAACGCGATCTGCCCCGGTTGGGTGCTGACGCCGCTGGTGCAAAAGCAGATCGACGACCGCTCTGCACGCGAAGGCATTTCAGTCACTCAGGCCCAGAACGACCTGCTTGGCGAGAAGCAGCCATCGCTGCAGTTCACCACCGTCGAGCAGTTGGGCGGCCTCGCGGTCTTCCTGTGCTCGCCGGCCGCCGACCAGGTGCGAGGCGTGGCCTGGCAGGTCGACGGCGGCTGGACGGCACAGTAGACGCGGCTGCGGCAAGCGCGCCGCGGCAGCACTACTTGAGCTGTACCGACCCCGAGACGTTGACGACCACGCTGGTCTTGCCGGCTTCGACCGGCACCGCGGCGTCATACGACATCTTCGACGAGGCCTCTGCCGCCATCATGCGCGGCCTGATCGGCGGGCCCTGGTTGGCATTGACCGACACCTCGCGCAGCGTGTAGCCGGCAAAGCCAAAGTTCTTGGCGAGCTCGGACGCCTTCTGCTTGAAGTTCTCGATGGCAATGGTCTGCGCCTCGGTCTCGACCTTGGCGCGCTGCTCGCGGCTCAGGCCGAAGCCGATGCCGCCGACGGTGAGCGTGGAAATGCGCCCGGCCGTCTGCGTGATGCGCGGAAAGTCCTTCCCCTCCAGCACCAGCTCGGTGGTGCCCGACCAGCCGGTGATCTTGCCGTCGCGCGTATAGCGGGGCATCAGGCTGAAGGTGCCGGTGCGCACGTCGAGCAGCCCCGGTTGGGCGTTCTTGCGTGCCTCGGTCAAAGCGGCATCCAGGGCGGTCTTCAACTGGGTTTGCACGCTCGCGGCGTCGGCCGCGTCGCGCGTGGTGCTCAGCGTCATGGAGAGCAGATCCTGCTGCACTTCCACCGTGCCCGTGGCTGTCAGCTGCAGCACGTTCTGCGGCGGAGTCCAGGGCGCAGTCTGCGCGACGGCGGCGCCGGCGCAGGCGCCCAGCAATGCGGCACAGGCCGCGATTTTCTTGATCTTGTTCAAGGCGAAGGATTCCCGTTGAAAACAAAAAAAGCCCAGATGCCCTCGAAGGGCCGGGCTCACGAACGCCGGCGGGGGCAGCGACGTCAGCAGTTTGCCTTCCGGCACGGGGCTGGCGTCAGGCGTTCGGCCGGCTGCGATTCTGCCGAACGGATCAGCTCTGGCTGCAACTCGAGCCTCGACTCCACCCTCGGCACCCATTGCTGACGCACCTGCTGACGCAATTCGGCCAGCTCGGCAGGCGTCAGCCGGCGACCGGCCGCTGCTTCCTGCCGCATCACCTCTTCGCGCTTGGCAGCCCGGTGAGCCGCGACTGCATCGCGCGTTTCGTTGCGGCGTGTGTCGTTGACACGGATGAAGCCCCAAGGCTCGGCCGGCGCCGGCAGCGAAGCACACAGCAGCAGCACCGCAGTCGAAGAACAAAGAATGAATTTCATGGCAAAGCGTCAGGGTTCAGGTCACTGTGCCACCGCCGGTTATGGCAGAAACGTCTGGACGGCTAGCGCCCGCAAGTTTTGTAACTTAGTGTCAAAGCATTGCGAAAAGGTCCTCAATGAGCCTGCAACACCCTCAAAATTGGCGTTGTTACAAATTGGGTGTTGTAGAAATGAATCAAGCTCCGGCTCGCACAGACAAGATCGTGATCGTCGACGACGACGCACGCATTCGCGACTTGCTGCGTCGCTACCTGACCCAGGAAGGCTTCGAGGTCATCGTGGCTGAAGACGGCAAGGCGCTCAACCGCATCCTGTTGCGCGACACGGTCGACCTGATCGTGCTCGACCTGATGATGCCCGGCGAGGATGGGCTGTCGGTCTGCCGGCGCCTGCGCGCTGCCAACGACCGCACGCCCATCATCATGCTGACCGCCAAGGGCGAAGACGTGGACCGCATTGTCGGCCTCGAAGTCGGCGCCGACGACTATCTGGGCAAGCCTTTCAATCCCCGCGAGCTGCTGGCCCGGGTGCACGCCGTGCTGCGCCGCCGTCCGCCGCTCGAAGCCCCGGGAGCGCCCTCCACCGACAACGAGACGGTGAACTTCGGCCCCTTCAGCTTCGACCTGGGCTCGCGCACCCTCAAGAAGGACGGCGAAGAGCTCTCCCTCACCACGGGCGAGTTCGCGATGCTCAAGGCGCTGGTGCGGCATCCGCGCCAGCCGCTGTCGCGCGAGAAGCTGGCCCAGCTGGCACGCGGCCGCGAGTTCGAGCCCTTCGACCGCAGCCTGGACGTGCAGATCTCGCGCCTGCGCAAGCTGGTCGAGTCCGATGCAGCGGCACCGCGCTACATCCAGACGGTCTGGGGCGTTGGCTACGTGTTCGTGCCGGACGGCACCACTTGAGGCACTGAGCACTCGTGGCCGCCACTCTCGGCCCCAAGACGACAACGCCCAGCCCCCTAGGCGAAGACGGCCCCCAGGTCACCTTGCCAAGCCCGCTGGAGGGGCTCGGCCAATCCCGGCGCAAGCCGAGGCTGCAGCTGGGCCTCAGTCTCTTCTGGCGAACGTTCTTCCTGCTGGTGCTGCTGCTGGTCGGCTGCACGGTGGCCTGGCTGCAGACCTTCCGCGCTCTCGAGTACGAGCCCCGGGCCATCCAGACCGCGCACCAGATCGCCTCGCTGGTCAATCTCACGCGCGCGGCGCTGGTCTATTCCGATGCCATCACCCGCGTCTCGCTGATCAAGACCCTGGCCGACCAGGAGGGCGTGCGCATCCTGCCGCGCGAGCCCAACGACCGCTTCACGCCTTACACCACCGGCGCGCTCGATGCGCGCGTCACCGAGGAACTGATCGACCGCCTCGGCGAAGGCACCACCGTGGCCAGCCGGGTGAACGACGAGCCCGGCCTCTGGATCGGCTTCACGATCGAGAGCGACGCCTACTGGCTTCTGCTCGACCCCACGCGCTTCACTCGCTTCGGCGGCCGCACCTGGCTGATCTGGCTGGCCACGACCATGGCGCTTTCGCTGGCGGGCGCGGCACTGATCACGCGCCTGATCAACCTGCCCCTCAAGCAGCTGTCGCGCGCCACCATGCAGGTGCGCGAGGGCGAGTACGAGGCACACCGCCTGGACGAGCGCGCCCGCACCAACGAGATCCGCGCGGTGAACGTCGGCTTCAACCGCATGGCCGACCAGCTCGCGAAGATCGAGCAGGACCGCGCCGTGATGCTGGCCGGCATTTCGCACGACCTGCGCACCCCCCTGGCGCGGCTGCGCCTCGAGACCGAGATGAGCGTGACCGACGAGGACGCGCGCGAGCACATGGCGGCGGACATCGCGCAGCTCGACGCCATCATCGACAAGTTCCTCGACTACGCCCGCCCGGACCATGTGGACTTCAAGCCGGTGCTGCTGCGCGACGTGATCGACGCCTGCACCTACGCCGTGCAGGACCACGAGGACATCAAGATCAAGGTCGACGTGCCTTCCGACCTGCGCGTGATGGCCGACGAGGTCGAGCTGCAGCGCGTGATCTCCAACCTGGTCGAGAACGCGCGGCGCTACGGCAAGACACCCGCCACCGGCGTGGCCGACATCACGATCCAGGCGCAGGCCCACAACGACGCGGTGCTCATCAAGGTACGCGACCACGGCGCCGGCGTGGCGCCGGCGCTGCTTTCGCAGCTGAGCAAGCCCTTCTTCCGGGGCGACGTCGCCCGCACGTCGGCCGCCGGCGCCGGCCTGGGCCTGTCGATCGTGACCAAGAACATCGAGCGCATGGGCGGCACTTTCGCCCTCACCAGCACGCCGGGGCGTGGGCTCGCGGCGCACATCCGCATGCCGCGCGCGGCCTCGGTCAAGCCCGAGGCCTCGCCGGCGGGCAAATGAGCGCCCTGCTCAGCGGTGCAGGAGCACCACGGCGCGCGCTTCCATCGCCCGGCCCTCGCCCACCGGGCCCAGTTTCTCGGCCGTCTTCGCCTTCACATTGACTTGGTCGGGCCCGACCTCGAGGGCGGCCGCGATGCGTGCGCACATCGCAGGAAGATGCGGTGCCAGCTTGGGCGCCTGCGCGATCACGGTGCTGTCGATGTTGCCGATCTGCCAGCCGGCCGCGCGCACGCGCCGCACGGCCTCGGCCAGCAGCACGGCCGAATCGGCACCGCGGAACTGCGCATCGGTGTCCGGGAAATGGCGGCCGATGTCGCCCAGCCCGGCGGCACCCAGCAGCGCATCGGTGATGGCGTGCAGCAGCACGTCGGCGTCGGAGTGGCCGAGCAGGCCGGTGGTGTGCGGAATCTCGATGCCGCCGAGGACCAGCTTGCGGCCGGCGACCAGCTGGTGCACATCCCAGCCCTCGCCGATGCGGATGTCGAATGCGCTCATGTCGATGGCTCCACGCGCTTCATTTGCGGCTCTTCAGGAGCGCCTCGGCCAGCGCGAAGTCCTCTGGGAAAGTGACCTTGAAATTCTGTGCGCTGCCCGGCACCAGCAGCGGCGCGAGGCCGATGCTTTCGATCGCGCTGGCTTCATCGGTGACGGCATCACCGGCGCGCTCCAGCGCATCGAGCAGCATGCCGATGCGAAACATCTGGGGCGTCTGCGCCAGCCACTTGTCGGCGCGTGTCAGCGTGTCCGCCACCCGTCCCTCGGGGGACGCGACCTTCAGCGTGTCCGGCAGGCGGTGGGCCAGCAGCCCCCCCACGGCATCGTGCTCGCAGGCGGCGACCAGGGCCTCGATCTGCGTCGGCGTCACCAGGCAGCGGGCCGCGTCGTGCACCAGAACCCAGTCGTGCGGGCCGGCACCGGCCGTCTGCCTGAGCGCCAGCAGGCCGTTGCGCACACTGGCCGCGCGCGTCGCGCCACCGACCTGCAGCAGGTATTCGCCCTCGGCAGGAAAGCGCGGCAGCGCGGCGCCCACTTCACGGTCTTGCGGCGACACCACCAGCGCAATGCCTGCAAACCGGCCCGCCAGCGCGCGGAAAGCTTCCAGCGTGTGGCGCACCATCGGCCAGCCGGCGATGCGCTGGTACTGCTTGGGGCCGGTGCCGCCGGCACGGCTGCCGGAGCCCGCGCAGGGAATCAGGACGAAAAGACGGGAAGGGGTCATGGGGTCCGGCCGGAGCCAACGCCGAAGGGGCAGCCATTCTAGAATCGACCTGCCCTCACACCCCTCGCCAGCCGGCGCGGGGTGTTCTGCATTTTCTTCTCGCTTCATGGACCTCCCCGCTCTTACCGCAGGCAAACGCTTCACGCTGCCGCGCCCACCCCTCTCCGCCGACGCGCTCCTGCTGGCGCAACTGGCCGAACGCGAGAAGTCGGCCGGACGCGCCACCGCCGTCTTCACCGCCGACGCCAACGACGCACAGCGGCTGATCGACGAGCTCGCCTTCTTCGCGCCCGAGCTGCGCTGTGCCCTGTTCCCCGACTGGGAGACGCTGCCCTACGACAGTTTCTCTCCCCACCAGGACCTGATCAGCGAGCGATTGGCCACGCTGTGGCGCATCAGCCAGAAGGAAGCCGACGTCGTGGTGGTGCCGGCCACCACCGCGCTGTATCGCCTGGCGCCGCCGGCCTTCCTGGCGGGCTACACCTTCCATTTCAAGGCCAGGCAGAAGCTCGAGGAGTCCAAGCTCAAGGCCCAGCTCACGCTGGCCGGCTACAGCCACGTCACGCAGGTCGTGAGCCCGGGCGAGTACGCGGTGCGCGGCGGGCTGATCGACCTGTTCCCGATGGGCTCGCAGGTGCCCTTCCGGGTCGACCTGTTCGACGACGAGATCGACTCGATCCGCACCTTCGACCCCGACACCCAGCGCAGCCTCTACCCCGTGCCCGAGGTGCGCCTGCTGCCGGGCCGCGAGTTCCCCATGGACGACGAGGCCCGCACGCGCTTTCGAAGCCGCTGGCGCGAGCTGCTGGAGGGCGACCCCACCCGCAGCCGGCTCTACAAGGACATGGGCAACGGCGTCGCGACGGCCGGAATCGAGTACTACCTCCCGCTCTTCTTCGAGGAGACGGCCACCGTGTTTGACTACCTCGGCGCCGAGACGACCGTGGTGCTGCATGGCGACCTCGAACCCGCGTTCCAGCATTTCTGGCAGGACACGGGCGAACGCTATCGGTTGGTGCAGGGCGATCCGGAGCGGCCGGCGCTGCCGCCGGAGGCGCTGTTCCTGAACGCGGAGCAGTTCTACCAGCGCGCGAAGCCGCATCCGCAGTTGGCGATTCGAGGTGAAGCCGAGGGCAACCCCTACGCCGAATTCGAGGCGCTCCCGCCATTCGCCGTGGTCCGCGGCGCCGACGACCCGCTCGTCAAGCTCAAGGCGCACGTTGCCGCGACCCCGCACCGCGTGCTCGTCCTCGCCGAAAGCGACGGCCGTCGCGAAAGCCTGCTCGACTTCTTGCGCGCCAGCGGGATCAGCCCGCCCGCGTTCGATTCGCTGGCCGAGTTCGAAGCCTCGCCCGACGAGAAGATCGGCATCGCCACCGCGGCGCTGGTGGCCGGCTTCGCGTGGACCGAGCCAGGCATCGACTTCGTCACCGAGACCGAGCTCTTTGCCACCGCGCCTTCGGCGCGCCGGCGCAACCGCAAGCAGGAACAGGTCAGCGACGTCGAGGCGCTGATCAAGGACCTGAGCGAGCTGGCCGTCGGCGACCCGGTGGTGCACTCCGCGCACGGCATCGGGCGCTACCGCGGCCTGGTCCACATGGACCTGGGCCAGGGCACCGGCGCAGACGGGAAGCCGATGCTGCAGGAGATGCTGCACCTGGAGTACGCCGACAAGGCCACCCTCTACGTGCCGGTCGCGCAGCTGCACCTGATCAGCCGCTACACCGGCGTCAGCGCGGACGAGGCGCCGCTGCACAAGCTCGGCTCCGGCCAGTGGGAAAAGGCCAAGCGCAAGGCCGCCGAGCAGGTGCGCGACTCCGCCGCCGAGCTGCTCAACATCTACGCCCGGCGCGCCGCGCGCGAGGGCCACGCCTTCCGCTTCTCGGCCGCCGACTACGAGGTCTTCGCCAACGACTTCGGCTTCGACGAAACGGCCGACCAGAAAGCCGCGATCCATGCGGTGATCCAGGACATGATCTCGCCGCAGCCGATGGACCGCCTGGTTTGCGGCGACGTCGGCTTCGGCAAGACCGAGGTCGCCCTGCGCGCCGCCTTCGTCGCGGTGACCGGGGGCAAGCAGGTCGCCTTCCTCGCGCCCACGACCCTGCTTGCCGAGCAGCACTACCAGACGCTGATGGACCGCTTCGCGAAGTGGCCGGTCAAGGTCGCAGAAATGAGCCGCTTCCGCTCGGCCAAGGAGATCAATGCCGCCGCCAAGGGCCTGGCCGACGGCAGCGTGGACATCGTGGTCGGCACGCACAAGCTGCTTTCCAGCAGCGTGAAGTTCAAGAACCTCGGCCTGCTCATCATCGACGAGGAGCACCGCTTCGGCGTTCGCCACAAGGAGGCGATGAAAGCCCTGCGCGCCGAGGTCGATGTCCTGACGCTCACCGCCACCCCCATCCCGCGCACGCTGGGCATGGCGCTCGAAGGCCTGCGTGACCTCAGCGTGATCGCCACCGCCCCGCAGCGCCGCCTGGCGATCAAGACCTTCGTGCGCAACGAAGGCACCGGCGTGATCCGCGAAGCCGTGCTGCGCGAGCTCAAGCGCGGCGGCCAGGTCTACTTCCTGCACAACGAGGTCGAGACCATCGAGAACCGGCGTCAGAAGCTGGAGCAGATCCTGCCCGAGGCCCGCGTCGCGGTCGCTCATGGCCAGATGCCCGAGCGCGAGCTGGAGCGCGTGATGCGCGACTTCGTCGCCCAGCGCTACAACCTGCTGCTGTGCTCGACCATCATCGAAACCGGCATCGACGTGCCGAGCGCCAACACCATCGTCATGAGCCGCGCCGACAAGTTCGGCCTGGCCCAGCTGCACCAGCTGCGCGGCCGCGTCGGCCGCAGCCATCACCAGGCCTATGCCTACCTGATGGTGCCCGACATCGATGGCCTGACCAAGCAGGCCGCGCAGCGCCTCGACGCCATCCAGCAGATGGAGGAACTCGGCTCCGGCTTCTACCTCGCGATGCACGACCTCGAGATCCGCGGCGCCGGCGAAGTGCTGGGCGAGAACCAGAGCGGCAACATGATGGAGATCGGTTTCCAGCTCTACAACGAGATGCTGGCCGAGGCCGTGCGCTCGCTCAAGGCCGGCCACGAGCCCGACCTGCTGTCGCCGCTGTCCGTCACCACCGAGATCAACCTGCACGCACCCGCCCTGCTGCCCGAGGACTACTGCGGCGACGTGCACCTGCGCCTGTCCTTCTACAAGAAGCTCGCCACCGCGAAGACCTCCGACCAGATCGATACGCTGCTCGAGGAGATCGTCGACCGTTTCGGCAAGCTCCCGCCGCAGGCCCAGACGCTGATCGACATGCATCGGCTGCGCGTGCTGGCGCGCCCGTATGGCGTGCTCAAGGTCGATGCCGCACCTGGCGCGATCCACATCACCTTCAAGAAGGACCCGCCGGTCGATTCGATGGCCATCATCCAGCTCATTCAGAAGAACAAGCACATCAAGCTGGCCGGCAACGAAAAGCTGCGCATCGAGCGCGAGCTCAAGGAGCCGAAGGAGCGGGCGCAGATGGTGCGCGACGTGCTGCGCAGCCTCGGACAACCCAAGACGGCGGAAGCTACACCGGCATGACCAGCACTCTTCGAGAACTCTCCCCCGGCCTCGCCATCCGGCGAATCACGCCGCCGCTTGCCCTGCCCGACTTCAAGCTGATCGCGTTCGACATGGACTCGACGCTGATCAACATCGAATGCATCGACGAAATCGCCGACGCGGTCGGCAAGAAGGCCGAGGTCGCGGCCATCACCGAGGCGACGATGCGCGGCGAGATCAAGGACTTCAAGGAAAGCCTGCGGCGCCGCGTGGCCCTGCTTCAGGGCGTGCCGGTCTCTGCCCTGCAGGAGGTCTACGACCAGCGCCTGCGCCTCAATCCCGGCGCCGAGACGCTGGTGGCGGCCTGCAAGGCGGCCGGCCTCAAGGTGCTGCTGGTCTCGGGCGGATTCACCTTCTTCGCCAACCGGGTGAAGGAGCGGCTGGGCATCGACTTCGCGCGCTCAAACCTGCTCGACGAGGCCGACGGCAAGCTCACGGGGCGCGTGGTGGTGCAGTCCTGGGGTGATATCTGCGACGGCGCCGAGAAGCGCCGCACGTTGCTGGAAGTCGCCTCGCTGCTGGGCATCTCGCCCGCCGAATGCATCGCGGTGGGCGACGGCGCCAACGACTTGCCGATGATGGGCGAGGCGGGGCTGTCGGTGGCCTACCACGCCAAGCCCAAGGTGCGTGCAGAGGCCATGGTGGCCATCGACGAGGGCGGCCTCGACCGGCTGCTCGAAGTCGTGCGCTGACGCGTCGGACGAAACCGGTTTCTTCCTAAGGCAAAAGGGACCGGCGCTGTCCTAGGGTTATCTTCAGTTTCGCGTGCGGTGCCCCGGATGCTTGAATGCCTGGGCAACAACGAAGGAGACGATATGAAGCGCCGCCAAACCCTGGCCGTCCTCGGTGCAGCCGCCACCGCCCTGGTCCTTCCCGGGCTCGCCCATGCGGCCTACCCCGAGCGCCCGATCACCCTGATCGTGCCGTGGGGCGCCGGCGGCGGCACCGATGCGGTGGCCCGCATCATCGCGGCCGAGCTCGAGAAGGAGCTCAAGCAGCCCATCAACGTGGTCAACCGCACGGGCGGCAGCGGCGTGGTCGGGCACCAGGCCATCGCTTCCGCTGCGCCGGATGGGTACACCCTGGGCATCCTCACCGTCGAGATCGGGATGATGCGCCACGCGGGCCTCACCCAGCTCTCCGGCGCCGACTACACCCCGCTCGCGCTGATGAACTTCGACGCCAACGCCATCTTCGTGCGCGACGATTCGCCCATCAAGAGTGCCAAGGAGCTGCTCGATGCAGCCAAGGCCAATCCCGGCAAGCTCAAGGCCAGCGGCACCGGACAGGGCGGCATCTGGCATCTCGGCCTTGCGCAATGGCTGGTCGACAACAAGCTGCCCGGCAACGCGATCGGCTGGGTTCCCAGCCAGGGCGCCGCGCCGGGCCTTCAGGACCTGATGGCAGGCGGCGTGGACGTGGTGTCGTGCTCGCTGCCCGAGGCACGTTCGCTGATCGACGCCGGCAAGGTGCGGCCGTTGCTGCTGCTGGCCTCCAAGCCCGATGGCATCTTCCCCAAGGTACCGCTGTACACCGACGCCGCGGGCAAGATGTGGAACGCCGGTGCCTGGCGCGGCATTGCGGCGCCCAAGGGGCTGCCCAAGGAACAGACCGACCAGCTCGCCGCCATGCTCAAGAAGATCTTCGACGGCAAGGCCTACCAGGACTTCCTGGCCTCCCGTGGTTTCGGCGCGCTGTATGCCGACCGCGCCGACTTCGGCAAGTTCATGGCCGAGAAGGACGCGGGCTTCGCGGTGGCGATGAAGGCCGTCGGCATCGCCAAGTAAGCGAATGCGCATCCACGACAGCCTGATCGGTGGCGTGCTGTTGCTGCTTTCGCTGGCGGTGCTCTGGCATGTCCAGAGTTTTCCACCGGCGGCGGGCCAGAACTTCGGGCCGGCGCTGTTCCCCGGGCTCGCCGCAGCCGGCCTCGCGCTGTGCTCGCTGGCGCTGACGTGGCAGGGGCTGCGCAGCGGCCAGCCCTTGCTCGTGCTCGGCCACGGCCTGCGCTCGCCACGGCGCCTCGCGGCATTCGCGATCGTCATCGCCAGCATGGCGTTCTACATCCTGCTGTCCGACCGGCTCGGCTTCGTGCTGTGCAGCCTGCTGGTGCTGACGCTGCTGCAGTGGGCCTGCGGCGTGCGCCTGCCGGTCGCGCTCGCAGTGGCACTCCTGGCCACGCTGGTGATCCACACCTGCTTCTACAAGCTGCTCAAGGTTCCGCTGCCGTGGGGCGTGCTGCAGCGCTTCGCGTGGTGAGGGTGCACTGATGGATTCGGTACTCCTCGCCGTGCAGACCGTCGCCACGCCGACGGTGATGGCCGTGATGCTGCTGTCGGGCCTTTTCGGCATGTTCGTCGGCGCGGTGCCCGGGCTCACCGCGACCATGGCCACCGCCCTGCTCGTGCCCATCACCTTCTTCCTGCCGCCGGTGCCCGCCGTCGCCGCCATCGTCACGGCAACGGCCATGGCGATCTTCGCGGGCGACATCCCGGGCGCCCTGCTGCGCATCCCGGGCACGCCCGCTTCCGCGGCCTACACCGACGAGTCCTACGCGATGACGCGCAAGGGCCAGGGCGAGCTGGCTCTGGGCATCGGCCTGGTGTTCTCCTGCATCGGCGGCCTGTTCGGGACTGTCGTGCTGATCGTGGCAGCGCCGGCGTTGGCCGAGGTGGCGATCAAGTTCAGCTCCTTCGAGTATTTCTGGCTGGTGCTGCTGGGCCTGACCTGTGCGGTTTTCATTACCAGCGACACGCCGCTGAAGGGCCTCATCACTCTGTTCCTGGGCTTGCTGATGGGCTGCGTGGGACTCGAGAACCCGGCTGGACATCCGCGCTTCACCTTCGGCAACACCGACCTGCTGGGCGGGCTGACGCTGATCCCCGCGATGATCGGCATGTTCGCCATCTCCGAAATTCTCCGCTTCACCGTCACGGCCGAGGAACTCGCGCGCTTCAAGAAGCAGATCGGATCGGTGTTCGCCGGCATGGGCGGGCTGATGCGCAAGTACCCCGTGCAGACCCTGCGCGGCAGTGCGCTGGGCACGACAGTCGGCATCCTGCCCGGGGCGGGCGCCGACATCGCCGCGTGGATGTCCTATGCGATGAGCAAGAAGCTCTCGAAGGAGCCCCAGAAGTTCGGAACCGGCCATCCCGAAGGACTGGTCGAGGCGGGCGCCGCCAACAACAGCGCGCTGGCCGGCGCCTGGGTACCGGCGCTGGTGTTCGGCATCCCCGGCGACTCGATCACTGCCATCGTGATTGGCGTGCTCTACATGAAGAACATGAATCCGGGCCCGATGATCTTCATGAACAACCCGCAAAACGTCTACGCGGTGTTCATCGTCTTCATCCTCGCCAACCTGCTGATGCTGCCGCTGGGCTGGGCCTGCATCAAGGCCTCCGCAACCATCCTGCGCATGCCGCGCAACGTGCTGATGCCGATCATCCTGGTGTTCTGCCTCGTGGGGGCCTTCGCCATCAACAATGCGCTGTTCGATCTCTGGATCCTGCTCGGCTTCGGCGTCGCGGCCTGGCTGCTGGAGGAAAACGCATTCCCGGTGGCTCCCGCCATTCTCGGCATGCTGCTGGGCAAGATGCTGGAGGAGAACTTCATCACCTCGATGATCAAGTCGGACGGCAGCTGGCTGGCCTTCGTCGAGCGGCCGATCGCCGCCGGACTGGCATTGGCCACGCTGGGAATCTGGTTCGGCTCGCTCGGCCTGGCCTGGCGGCGCCGGCATCGACGGCTGCAGCCGGCAGAGGCACACTGAAGCGCATGAACAGCACCTCTCTTCGCTACGACGCCCCCGCCCTCGCCCGCTACGCGGCGCAACTCCTGCAATGCGCCGGCCTCGCCGAGCCCATGGCCCGCACGGTGGCCGACACGCTGGTGCAAGGCGACCTGCTCGGCCACGACACGCATGGCCTCGCGCTGCTGGCAGGCTACGTGAAAGAACTGGAATCCGGTGCGATGCGGCGCGAAGGCGCGCCGCTCGTGGTCTCCGACCGGCCGGCGGCCGTGCTGTGGGACGGCCAGCGCCTGCCCGGCCCCTGGCTGGTACACCAGGGCCTGGACCTGCTGCTGCCGCGCGCCCGCGAACTGGGCACCGCTTCCCTGGTCATCCGGCGCAGCCATCACATCGCCTGCCTCGCGGCCTACCTGCTGCGTGCGCTCGAAGAAGACATGCTGCTGGTGCTGGCCTGCTCCGACCCCAACACCGCCAGCGTCGCCCCCTTCGGTGGCACGCAGGCAGTGTTCACGCCCAATCCGCTCGCGCTGGGCTTCCCGATCGCCGGGGGCGGCGTGATGGTGGACATCTCCGCTTCCATCACCACGAACGGCATGAGCAACCGCAAGCGCCAGGCCGGCGAAATCTTCGACGACGAGGTGCTCATCGACGCGCGCGGCCGGCCTTCGAAAGACCCGTCGGTGCTGTTCGAACAGCCGCCAGGCACCCTGCTGCCGGTGGGCGGCCAGACCCATGGCCACAAGGGCTACGGCCTGGCGCTGCTGGTCGAATCGCTCACCGGTGGGCTGGCCGGCCATGGCCGGGCCGATCCCCCCGAGGGTTGGGGCGCGACGGTGTATCTCACGCTGCACGACCTGAGCGCCTTCGGCGGGAAGGCGGCCTTCCTGCGCCAGATGGACCACATCGCGGCGCAATGCCGCACCAATCCGCCCGTGGATGCCGCAAGGCCGGTGCGGCTGCCGGGCGAGCGCGGCCTGCAGCGGCGCGCCGAACAGCTTGCCGACGGCGTGCGCCTGGCGCCTTCGATCGCGCCTTCGTTGCAAGCTGCCGAGCAGCGCTATGGCCTGAAGCTGTCCGACGCGCTGCGCTGAAGCCGCAGGCTCAAAGCGCCGCGCCCAGGCGCGCGATGCCTTCCTCGATCTTCTCGACGTTGGCGGTGGCGAAGCTCAGCCGCAAGGTCGCCACGTCGGGCTTCTCGGCGAAGAAAGGCGCGCCGGGAACGAAGGCCACGCCCTTCTCGATCGCGCGCTGGGCGAGCACAGTGGCATCGGCCAGCTTGCCGCCCGCCCCCGTCAGCCGTGCCCAGAAGAACAACCCGCCGCCCGGCTGCGTGAAGGCAACCGCATCACCGAGCTCGCGCTTCAGCGCCGAGCCCATCGCGGCCGCGCGCTCCGCGTAGACCTTGCGCACGTTGGCCAGCGTGCCGGGCATGCGCCCGCTCTTGAGGTACTGCGCGGCCGTGGCCTGTGCGAAGGTGCTGGTGTGGGCGTCGCTGAACTGCTTGCACATCGTTGCCTTGGCCAGCAGCTCGGGCGGCGCGATCATCCAGCCGATCCGCAGGCCCGGGCTCAGCACCTTGCTCAGGCTGCCGCAGTGCACCAGGCGCTCGCGGCTGCCCGGAACCTCGTTCGTGAGGGACATGAGCGAAGGCGGCGGCGCCTTGCCGAAGTAGAGATCGCCGTACGGGTCGTCTTCCACGACCACCGTGTCGTGCTTCACCGCGAGCTCCAGCACCTTCCTGCGGCGCTCGAGGCTGAGCATCGCGCCGCTCGGGTTGCCGAAGGTGGGGATCAGGTAGACGAACTTGGGCTTGTGCTCGACGATCAGCTGCTCCAACCGGTCGACTTGCACGCCGTCGGCGTCGACGGGCGCGCTGATCAGCTGCGCGCCGTAGAGGCGAAAGCACTGGATCGTGGCCAGGAAGGTCGGCCCCTCGACGATCACCTTGTCGCCGGGCGAGATGAGGGTCTTGCCCAGCAGGTCGAGGGCTTGCTGGCTGCCGGTGGTCACGATGAGCCCGTCGGGCGCAACCTCCACGCCCTTGCCCTTCATGAAAGCCGAGAGCTGCGTGCGCAAGGGTTCGTAGCCCTCCGTGGCGCCGTACTGCAGGGCCCCGCCGGGCTCCTCGGCCAGCGCCTTGGCGCTCGCTTCCTTCAGCCCCTCGACATCGAACATCGCGCTGTCCGGGAAGCCGCCCGCAAAACTGATGATGCCGGGCTTGCCCAGCAGCTTGAAGAGTTCTCGAATGGCGGAGGTTTCGACGTTGTCGAGGCGGGTGGCGAATTGCATGGGAACCTGCTGCGATGGACGGAAGGGCTGCCATTGTCGCAAGTTCGGTGCGGGCCGCCACGACACATACACTGCCGCCCACGATGAAAAAAGAAGCGATCGAACCCTTCTTCGCCACCCTCCAGGCTGCCAACCCCGAGCCCGAGACCGAGCTGGAATACAGCACGCCCTTCGAGCTGCTGACCGCCGTGCTGCTGTCGGCACAGGCCACAGACGTGGGCGTGAACAAGGCCACGCGCAAGCTGTTCCCGGTCGCGAACACGCCGCAGGCCATCCTGGACTTGGGGATCGAAGGCCTCGAGGGCTACATCAAGACCATCGGCCTGTACCGCAGCAAGGCGAAGCACCTGATGGAAGCCTGCCGCATGCTGCTCGAGCGGCACGGCGGAGAAGTGCCGCGCACCCGCCCCGAACTCGAGGCGCTGCCCGGCGTGGGCCGCAAGACCGCCAACGTGGTGCTCAACGTGGCTTTCGGCGAGGCCACCATGGCGGTGGACACGCACATCTTCCGCGTCAGCAACCGCACCGGCCTGGCGCCGGGCAAGACGCCGCTGGAGGTCGAGCTCAAGCTGGAGAAACGCGTGCCGCCAGCCTACCGGCTGCATGCGCACCACTGGCTGATCCTGCATGGCCGCTATGTTTGCGTGGCGCGCAAGCCCTTGTGCTGGAAGTGCGCCGTCGCGCCTTACTGCGACTACAAGCCGAAGACGCCTCCGCCCTGAGCCTGCGCCGCATTGCCGGTGCTGCGCTGATGGCGGAGACCTCAGTCAGGGAGCTGGATTCCCCGGCGCTCGCGCATCGCGCGCCCGATTCGCTGCAGCTCTTCGTCGCTCAACAGGCGCGCGGCCATTGGCAGGAGTTCCTGCTCTTCACGCTCCATATGCCGCTCGTACAAGCGAGCCAGCGTTTCCACATCGTCCGGATCGAGCGGCACGGTGCGCCCCGCGGCAATCTGCTCGAGCACGGCGCGCACCTGCAGCCAACGTGCCTCGATCTCGCGGTGCTCGGCCACGAGGCCTTGAGTCATCTCGCGCAGGCACACCGGGTCCGACCCGGCCATCGACTCGACGAGCGCGGGGAACAGATCCTGCTCCTCGTCTTCATGATGATGCTTCGCCGCGGTATCGAAGTACCGCATCACAGCGGCTGCCGCGGAACGCGCGTCCAGGTCCGCGCCGTGGCGGGCCATGTGCGGGACCAGCCGTCGCAACGTCGCACACTGGTGCTCGATGCGCCCATGGCAAGCGGAAAGCATCTCCAGCGGCACCTCGAAGCCGCCGGTCGGCAGGGAACGGTCGGGCGTGGTCATGGCAATGGCCCCTGTACCTTTCAAGAGCCAAACATATCACGCCGTGACATTTCCGTCCCTCGCGCTTCCTCCACGACCACGCACTCGCCGAACGCGATCGGCTGCGATGGCCATTGGTCGGCGCGCTCGGCGCAGCGCAGGCCATCGCGCAGCAGCCACACGGTGCGGATCACGCCGGCATGGGTGATCCACAGCGCGTCGCGTCCTGCAGCGCGCCACGCGTCGAAGGCCTCGCCCACGCGACCCATGAACTGGCGGGTGCTCTCGCCGTGGCCTCCCGCGCGCGCGTCGGCAAAGGCGCCGGTCCAGGCCTCGAACTCGGCGCGCGCGATGCTGCGCCAGTCGAGGCCTTCCCAGGCGCCGAAATCCATCTCGGCGATGCGGGGATCGACGCGCAGCGGCAGCTCCGGCCGCAGCGCGGCGATCGCCTGCGCCAGCAACTCGCAGCGCTGCAGGGGCGAGCTGACCAGCTCGATGCCGGCAGCCAGCGATGGCCCGATGCGTTCGGCAATGGCGCGTGTTGCGTCCGCAGGCACGCTCACGTCCGTGCGGCCGTAGCAGGAGCCGGCCGCCGCCGTGGTTTCGGCGTGGCGAACGAGGCCCAGCTTCATGTCTGCCAGGCGAGCGCCAGGTAGATGGCCAGTTCGCACAGCTGCTGGGTGGCGCCGAGCCCGTCGCCGGTGAAGCCCTGGAACCGGCGCGCGAGCAGCCACGCCATGTAGGCCGCACCGAGCACGCAGGCGGCAAGCGCCGCCACGGCCTGGAGGAGCGGCTGCGTGAACAGCAGCAACAGGACGGCCGGCAGCGCATACAGCACGCCCACCAACAAGGCGCCGCTGCCGATCGCATCGGCCAGCGGTTTGGACTTGCTCGCCGCGCCCTCGTCACCGACATAGGGCAGCCGACGAATGAGGAACAGCGGCGCCAGTCGCGACAGGACATGCGCGCCCATCAACGCAGCGGCGGCGCTCATCGCGCCCTGCCCCGCCAGCACGGCCAGCAGCGCGATCTTCAGCCCAAGTGCCAGCACCAGTGCGAGCGCCCCGAAAGCCCCGATGCGCGAGTCCTTCATGATCTGCAGCGCACGCGCGCGGTCCGCCGAGCCGCCCAGGCCATCGGCCAGGTCGGCCAGTCCATCCTCATGGAAAGCCCCCGTCAGCAGCACGGTCGCGATCGTCGACAGCAGCGCCGCCGCCAGCGCGCCGGCCATGCCGGGAAGGCCCGATTGCGCCAGGAGGAACACCCCTGCCGCTACCGCGCCGACGAGCCAACCCACGCCCGGAAAATGCGCCGCGCTGGCGCGCAGCATGGCGGGACTGAAGCCCACCCAGGCCGCCAGCCGCCCCGTCACCGGCACGCGCGTGAAGAACTGGAGCGCCAGCAGGAAATGGCGCACGCCGTGCATCAACCCTCCCGCTGCGACACGCCGGCCGACTCGAAGCTGGCCATCTCGCGCACGATGCGGCAGGCCGATTCCAGCAGCGGCCAGGCCAGTGCGGCCCCCGAACCTTCGCCCAGGCGCAGGCCGAGCTTCAGCAAGGGCTCGAGGCCGAGCGCTTCGAGCAGCAGGCGATGGCCCGGCTCGGCCGACTCGTGCGCCGCCACGCAGCGCTGCACCACATGCGGCCGCAAGCACGTCGCCACCAGCACTGCCGCGCCGGCGATGAAGCCATCGACCACGATCACCCGCCGCTCCTCGGCCGCCTGCAGCACGGCGCCGACGAGGGTGGCGATCTCGAAGCCGCCAAAGGCCGCGAGCGCGGCGAGCGCGGAACCCGCATCGGAGTGCAACGCCAACACCTCGCGCAGCAACCCACGCTTGCGTGCGAGCCCGGCGGCATCGAGGCCGGTGCCGCTGCCGGTGCAGAGATCGATGTCCAGCCCGGCCAGCCGCGCCAGCAGCAGCGAGGCTGCCGAGCTGTTGCCGATGCCCATCTCGCCCAGCAGCAGCGCGTTGCCCGGCAACTCCCGGACCAGCGCCATGCCATGGCCGACGGCCTCTTCGCATTGGGCGCGACTCATGGCCGGACCGGCCGAAGCATCGGCGGTGCCCGGCGCGATCTTGCGCACCCGCAGACCCTCTCGCGCCTCGAAGTCATGCCGCACGCCGCAGTCCACCACCGTGAGCGCCAGCCCGTGCTGCCGTGCCAGCACGCTGACGGCCGCGCCGCCGGCGAGGAAGTTCTCGACCATCTGCCAGGTCACGTCGCTCGGGTAGGCCGAGACGCCGCGCGCCGCGAGGCCGTGGTCGCCTGCGCACACCAGCATCTGCGGCGCCGACAGTGCGGGCGCCTCGCTGCCGAGGACCAAGCCCAGCCGCAGGCCCAGGGCTTCAAGCCGGCCCAGCGCGCCGAGCGGCTTGGTCTTGTGGTCCAGCAGGTGCTGCAGCCGCGCGGCGAGCGCGGCGTCGTCGATGTCCTCGACGGCGGGAAGTTCAAGCGTCATTCGATCAGGGAGCGCAGCGCGCCCGCTTCAAAGTGGGTATCGATGTGGTCGGCGAGGCCGTCGAACACGGCCTCGAGCGTACGCGCCCTCGCGCCGAACAGTGCCTGCAGCACGGCCGCGTCCTCGAACAGGCCATGCAGGTACAGGCCCAGCACGTTGCCCTTCGCGTTCTGCCATGCCAGGTCCTCGGCCATCACGGCCTCGGCGCGATCACCGGCCGCTGCCATGGCCGGATGCGGCGCGGTGCGGCCGTGGTGGATCTCGTAGCCGTGCATCGTCACGCCCGACAATGCGGCCCAAGGCCCCTTCAGCACGCCGAAGCGCGCCGTGCGCAGGCGTACGGTCTTGTCGGCCTCGAACATGGTGACCAGGGGGAGCAGTCCCAGTCCGGGACCATTGCCATCGACCCCGTGCGGATCGATCAGCGCCTCGCCGAGCATCTGCAGCCCGCCACAGATGCCGAGCACGGCACCGCCACGCGCCGCATGGTCCGCCACGGCGCGGTCCAGCCCCTGCGTGCGCAGCCAGGCCAGGTCGCCGCTGGTGTTCTTGGAACCGGGCAGCACGACCCAGTCGGCGCCGGCCAGCTCGGCCGGGCTGCGCACCCAGCGCAGCCGTACGCCGGCCACGTTCTTGAGCGGCTGGAATTCATCGAGGTTGCTGAGGCGCGGCCAGGCGATGACGGCCACCGTCAACCGCACTTCGCCGGCGGCCGTGCTGCGCTCGTCGAAGACACCGTCTTCCTCGGGCAGCCCGTGCTGCCACCACATCGGCAAGGTCGCGAGGGTCGGCACGCCCGTCAGCGCCTGCAGCCGCTCGGGCGCGGGCGCGAGCAGCGACGCATCGCCGCGAAACTTGTTGAGCACGAAGCCGGCCAGCCGGGCGCGGTCCGCCTCGGGCATCAGGGCCCAGGTGCCGTAGAGGTGCGCGAAGGCACCGCCGCGATCGATATCGGTCACCAGCAGGCAAGACGCCTCGGCATGCCGTGCAACGCGCAGGTTGACGATGTCGCTGTCCATCAGGTTGATCTCGGCCGGCGAGCCGGCGCCTTCGATCACCACGATGTCGTGCTCGGCCCGCAGTTCGTCGAGCGCGCGGGCGAGTTGCGGCCACACATGCTCGCTGCGCCCGCGCCACGGCAGGGCCGACAGCTCGGCGCTCACCTGTCCCATCAGGACCACCTGGCTGTGCGTGTCGCGCTCGGGCTTGAGCAGCAAGGGATTCATGCGCACGTCCGGCTCGGTGCCTGCCGCCAGCGCCTGGAAATACTGTGCGCTTCCGATCTCGCCGCCCGCCACCACGCGCGCGTTGTTGCTCATGTTCTGGGCCTTGTACGGTGCCACCTTGAAGCCCTGGCGCGCATACCAGCGGCACAGCGCGGTGGCCAGCCAGCTCTTGCCGGCACCGCTGGTCGTGCCCAGCACCATGACGCATCGGGCCTGGTTGTTGCGCCCTCGCTCTTGATTCATGCGGGAATTGTCGTCGACGCCTGCGCGCGACGACCTGGATCTGGGCGCGAGCGTCAGACTGTCCAATCACCGCCAAGCGCGCGAATCAGGCCGACCGTTGACTGGTACTGCGCGGACCGCACCTGGAGCGCCTGGCGCCGGTTGCGCAGCTCGCTGCGACGCGCATCGAGCAGGTCGAGCTGGCTGATGTAGCCGTTGCGATAGCGCGTGTCGGACAGTTGCGTCGCGCGGCTCGCCGAGGCGACCGCCTTGGCCTGCACCTCCGACTGCGCCCCGAGGATGCGCAGCGAGGACAGCTGGTCTTCGACGTCCCTGAAGGCCGTGAGCACCTGCTCGCGGTAGCTCGCGAGCGCGCCGTCGAGCTGGGCGCTGGCGCCCTGCACGCCGGCCTCGCGGCGGCCGCCGTCGAACAGCGGCAGCGACAGCAACGCGCCGATGCCCCACGAGCGCGCGGACCACTTGAACAGGTCCCCGATCTCCGACGAGGCATAGCCGCCGCCGCCGGTGAGCGCGATGTTGGGGAACCACGCCGTCTGCGCCACGCCGACGCGCGCCTGCGCCGCCAGCACGCCCTTCTGCGCGGCCGAGACGTCGGGCCGGCGCGTGAGCACGGTGGCCGGCACGCCTGCGGGGATGCTGGGCAAGGCGGTGGCCCAGCTGTCGGGCTTCATCTCGAAGCTGGAAGCCGGCTCGCCGGTCAGCACCGCAAGCGCGTGCTCGAGCTCGGCGCGGCGCCGGTCCAGCGTGAGCGCCTCGGATTCCGTGGAGGCCATCTCGGTCTCGACCCGTGCCACGTCGAGCTCGGCGATATCGCCGGCGCGGTGGCGCTGCTGCGTCAGGCGCAGCGTGTCGCGGTAGGCCTCGACGGTCTCGCGCACCAGCTGGCGCTCGTCGTCGAGGGCGCGCAGCGCCAGGTAGGTCTGCGCGGTCTCGGCCTGCACCAGCAGGCGCGCGCTCTGCAGCAGGCCGGCACGCGACTCGGCGTCGAGCCGCGCTGCATCGCTGGCCTTCGAGAGACGCCCGAACAGGTCGAGCTCGTACGAGAAGTCCAGGCCCGCGTTGATCAGCGTGGAAGGCGTGGTGCTCTGGTTGCGGTCCAGGCCGCGCTGCCGGGTTGCGCCGGCGCCGAGGCCGATCTGGGGCGAGCGATCGGCATCGGTGCTGCGCGCCAGCGCGCGGGCCTCTGCCAGCCGCGCCGCCGCCACCTGGATGCTGTTGTTGGCCGCGTCGGCACGGGCGACCAGGGCGTCGAGCACCGGGTCGTTGAAGGCGCGCCACCACTCGCCGCGCGGCTGTGCCTCGGCGGGCGTGGCGCGGGTCCATTGGCCCTCGGCCGGCGCGGCGGCCTGCTCCTTGAACTGGGCCGGCGCCTGGAAGCTCGGCGCTTCCGGGGTCGCAGTGGCACAGCCGGCCAGCACCAGGGCCGCCATGAGCGGCGCCAGCGCTGTGCGCCAGGGCCGGGTGAAAGTGCTTCGATCGAGTTTCATGATCTGCTTTCTTGCAATGAGGCCTCGGCCATCAGTCGTGCGTTTTGAGGGGCGCCGCGGGCTGGGGATGCAGGCCACCGCCACCGCCCGCGCCGGAACCGCTGTCGTGAGGGGCGCCGCCATGCGGCGCCGCCGGATGCTGGGCCGACACGAAGCTGTTGTCGTCCGCCAGGTGCGGCACCTCGCCATGCAGCTTGAGCGGGCGGTTGCCCGTGAGCCTGCGCAAGGCGACGTAGAACACCGGCGTCAGGAACAGGCCGAAGGCCGTCACGCCGATCATTCCGGCGAACACCGCCACGCCCATCGCCGAGCGCATCTCGGCGCCGGCACCGGTTGCGAGCACCAGCGGCAGCACACCCATCACGAAGGCCAGCGAGGTCATCAGGATCGGGCGCAACCGCAGGCGGCTGGCCTCGATGGCGGCCTGTATCGGCGTTCGGCCGGCAAATTCGAGCTCGCGTGCGAACTCCACGATCAGGATCGCGTTCTTCGCACTCAGGCCCACCAGCACGATCAATCCGATCTGCGTGAAGACGTTGTTGTCGCCGCCGGAGATCCATACGCCCGTCATCGCGGCCAGGAGGCCCATCGGCACGATCAGGATGATCGACAGCGGCAGCGTCAGGCTCTCGTACTGAGCGGCCAGCACCAGGAACACCAGCAGGATCGCGAGCGGAAACACCAGCACCGCAGAGTTGCCGGCCAGGATCTCCTGGTAGGTCAGCTCCGTCCATTCGTAGCTCACGCCCTTGGGCAAGGTCTCCGCGGCAATGCGCTCGATCGCGTCCTGCGCCTGCCCTGAGGAGAAGCCCGGCGCAGGTGCGCCGTTCACATCGGCCGAGAGGTAGCCGTTGTAGCGCATCGCGCGCTCGGGGCCGAAGCTCGAATTCACCTTCATCAGCGCCGACAGCGGCACCATCTCGCCCGTGCTCGAGCGCACCTTGAGCAGGCCGACGTCCTCGGCACGTGCACGGTAAGGCGCATCCGCCTGCACGCGCACGGTGTAGGTGCGGCCGAACTTGTTGAAGTCGTTCGCATACAGGCTGCCGAGGTAGATCTGCATGGTGTCGAAGATGTCCTGGACCGGCACGCCGAGCTGGCGCGCCTTGGTCCGATCGATGTCGGCATAGAGCTGCGGCACATTGACCTGCCAGCTGGTGAACATGCCGGTGAGCTCGGGCGCCTGGCGCGCCTTGGCCATGAAGGCCTGCACCGCGGCGTCCATCTGCTCGTAGCCGACCGAGCCGCGGTCTTCCAGTTGCAGCTTGAAGCCTCCCGTGGTGCCCAGGCCCGCCACCGGAGGCGGCGGGAACATCACGATGAAGGCATCCTGGATGCCGGCGAACTGCTGGTTGAGCTGGCCTGCGACGGCACCGCCGCTCTGGTCGGCGCGCTTGCGCTCGGCAAAGGGCTTGAGCGTCGCGAACACGATGCCCGAGTTCGAGCTGTTGGTGAAGCCGTTGATCGACAGGCCCGGGAAGGCGATCGCGTCCTCGACGTTCGGGTTCTTCTTGGTGATCTCGCCCATGCGCTGGATCACCTCTTCCGTGCGATTCAGCGTAGCGCCGTCGGGCAGCTGCGCAAAGCCGATGAGGTATTGCTTGTCCTGTGCCGGCACGAAGCCGCTGGGCACCGCCTTGAAGAGGCCGAAAGTCACGGCCACCAGCGCCAGGTAGACCACCAGCATCACGGTCTTGCGCGAGATCACGCCCTTGACGCCGCCGCTGTACGCCTCGGCGCCGCGGTGGAAGAACCTGTTGAAGCCGCGGAACAGCCAGCCGAGCGCCCGATCCATGCCGCGCGTGAGCGCGTCCTTCGGCTCGTCGTGGCCCTTGAGCAGCAGCGCGGCAAGCGCGGGCGACAGGGTCAGCGAGTTGATCGCCGAGATCACGGTCGAGATCGCGATCGTGACGGCGAACTGGCGGTAGAACTGCCCGGTCAGGCCGCTGATGAAGGCCAGCGGCACGAACACCGCCACCAGCACCAGCGCGATCGCGATGATCGGCCCCGAGACCTCGCGCATCGCGCGGTAGGTGGCCTCGCGCGGCGTGAGCCCGGCCTCGATGTTGCGCTCCACGTTCTCGACCACCACGATGGCGTCGTCCACCACGATGCCGATCGCCAGCACCAGGCCGAAGAGCGACAACGCGTTGATGGAAAAGCCCAGCACATGGAGCACCGCGAAGGTGCCGATCACCGACACCGGCACGGCCAGCAGCGGGATGATCGAGGCACGCCAGGTCTGCAGGAACAGGATCACCACCAGCACCACCAGCAGGATGGCCTCCAGCAGCGTATGCACCACCGACTCGATGGAGGCGCGAACGAACTGCGTCGGGTCGTAGGCGATGCGGTATTCCACGCCTTCCGGCATGTTCTTGTTGATCTCGTCCATCGTCTTGCGGACGTTGGCCGAAATGTCGAGCGCATTGGAGTTCGGCGCCTGGAACACGCCGATGCCGACCGCGTTGTCGTTGTTGAGCAGCGAGCGCAGCGAATAGTCGGCCGAGCCGAGCTCGATGCGACCGATGTCGCGCAGCCGGGTCACGGCGCCGTCCGCACCGGTCTTGACGATGATGTCGCCGAATTCCTCTTCGCTCTGCAGCCGCCCCTGGGCGTTGACGGACAGCTGCATGTCCACGCCCGGCAGGCCCGGCGAGGCGCCGACCACGCCGGCCGCCGCCTGCACGTTCTGCCCGCGGATCGCCGTGACCACGTCGCTGGGCGAGAGGCCGCGCTGCGCGACCTTCTGCGGGTCGAGCCAGATGCGCATCGAGTAATCGCCGCCGCCGAAGATCTGCACCTGGCCCACGCCCTCGATGCGCGCCAGCCGGTCCTTGACGTTGAGCACCGCGTAGTTGCGCAGGTAGGTCATGTCATAGCGGTCGTTGGGCGACACCAGGTGCACCACCATCGTGAGGTCGGGCGCGCTCTTGACGGTGGTCACGCCCAGTCGCCGCACTTCCTCCGGCAGGCGCGGCTCGGCCTGCGAGACGCGGTTCTGCACCAGCTGCTGCGCCTTGTCGGGATCGGTGCCCAGCTTGAAGGTGACGGTCAGCGTCATCACGCCGTCGGTGGTCGCCTGGCTGCCCATGTAGAGCATGCCTTCGACCCCGTTGATCTGCTCCTCGATGGGCGTGGCGACGGTTTCGGCAATCACCTTCGGATTGGCGCCCGGGTACTGCGCGCGCACCACCACCGACGGCGGTGCGACCTCGGGGTATTCCGAGATGGGCAGGCTGCGCAGGGCGATGAGGCCCGCGATCAGCATCAGCAGCGAGAGCACGCCCGCGAAGATCGGCCGATCGATGAAGAACTTCGATAAATTCATGATGTTGTTTTCCTCGGGGATGCCACCTTCATTCAGGCACTCAGGACTTGGCGGCCGTGGCCACGCGCTGGGACTGCGCGTCGGCCTTGGCTTCCATGGTCACCGTCTGCGGCGCCACGAGCGCGCCCGGACGGATGTGCTGCAGGCCGTTGACGACCACACGCTCGCCCGCCTTCAGGCCCTTGGTCACGACGCGCAGGCCGTTGACCGACGCACCCAGCGTCACTTCACGCCACTCGGCCTTGTTGTCCTCGCCCACGACCATCACGAACTTCTTGTTCTGGTCGGTGCCGACGGCGCGCTCGCTCACCAGCAGCGCCGTGTCGTTGCGGGCCTGGCCCATGCGGATGCGGGCGAACTGGCCCGGGATCAGCGTGCCGTCCTTGTTGTCGAAGGCGGCGCGCACGCGCACCGTGCCGCTGCGCGCGTCGACCTGGTTGTCGATCAGCTGCAGCCGGCCCTCGTAAGGCGTGCCTTCGAGGCCGGCGGTGCCCATCTGCACCGGGATGCCGTCGAGCTTGCCCCGCGCGCCGGCGCCGGGCGGCAGGTCTTTCAGGGCCTTGACGACCACCTGCTCGTCGGCGTCGAAGCTCGCGTAGATCGGGCTGACCGACACCAGCGTCGTGAGCACCGGAGCGCCAGGGCCGGCGGCCACCAGATTGCCCACGGTCACCTCGAGCCTGCCGATACGGCCGGACACCGGCGCCTTCACCTGCGTGTAGCCCAGGTTCAGGCGCGCGCTCTGCAACTGGGCCTGCGCCGCGCGGAGGTTGGCCTCGGCTTCGCGGCCGGCGTTGACGCGCTCATCGAACTCGCGCTGGGCAATGGCCTTGTCGTCCCACAGGCGGCGGGCGCGTTCCTGCTCGCTGCGCGTGAAGGCCGCGCGCGCCTGGGCCGAAGCGACCTGCGCTTCCGCACGCTCGACCTCGGCTGCATAGGGCGCGGGATCGATCGTGACCAGCAGATCGCCCTGCTTCACCAGCGAGCCTTCGCGGAAATGCACCGCCAGCACCGCGCCGGCGACACGGGAACGCACGTCGACGCGCTCGACCGCTTCCAGCCGGCCGGAGAACTCATCCCACGTGTTGACTTCGGTAGGCGCCACGACGGCCACCGACACCGGCGTGGCGCGCGGCGCGGCGACTGCGGGCGCATCGTTGGCCTCGGCCTTGAAGCTCGGCAGCCCGAGCAGGACCGCGGAAGCGATCGCCACCAGGGCGGTGACGCCGGTCACGGCAGGCCAGATACGGCGGCGGACATTCGACTGCTTGTTGTTGGTTTGCATGATGAAGCTCCTCGTTGAGATGACTTTTGGAAAACAACTGGCCAGCCCGCTGCCCGTAGGCAGCAGGAAGGCGAAATCCGGCACCACCGGACAAGCCGGCGGACCCAGGAAGATTCAGAAAAAAAGGTTGACCGGCGAAACCGGCTGGTACCTACGCCGGGGGAGGCACCGGCGGCACCGTGGAAGCGAAAAATGCGCGCAAATGCCCACCCACTGTCTCCGTGCACGCGCAATCCCCGAAAGCGGGGTCATACAACTCGTCGGGACATTTCGCGGCCGAAGGCAGCACCGCCTTGGTCACCGAAATGCCCGCTGACTGCAAACGCTGCGCGAAGCTCAAGGCCTCGTCGCGCATCGCGTCGTCTTCGCCCACCAGCACCAGCGCAGGGGCCAGCTCGGCCAACCTGAGCGACGCGCCGGGCACGGCGTAGGGGTGCGTCGCGTTCATCGGGCAGCTCAGGTATTCCTGCCAACCCGACGCCCAGCGGCAGCGGGCATCGTCGCCCGTCGCCTGGCGCAGCGACAGCGTGCCGGCACACGGGTCGAGCATCGGCGACAGCAGGATCTGGCCGGCCAGCGGCGGGTGCGCGCGGTCGCGGGCCATCAGTGCCACCGCGGCCGCCAGGTTGCCCCCGGCTTCTTCACCGGCCAGGTACACACGGGCGCCCTTGCCGGCCAGCTTGACGCGCTGCTTGTAGAGCCACTCCAGCGCGGCGAAGCCTACTTCGATCGGTTCGGGAAAAGGCTTCAGCGGATAGGCCAGCGACAGCACCACCGCGCCAGCCGCCGCCAGCAGCCGCGCAACGTTGTGGCCGCGGTCCAGGTCGCCGCAGACGAAGGTGCCACCATGGAAATAAAGTACCAAGGGCACCGCCGCGCCCTTGACCTTCTGGCCATAGAGGCGTGCCTGGACCGGCTCGCGCTCCGGCAGCGGAACGCTGACGTCGACCTCCGTGCCCGGCGCAGCAGCGACCGCCGGTGCCGGTGCGGCTTCAGCAGAACGCGGAATGGGGCGGGATGACATTGGCACAACCTCAGTGGGTGGACGATGGGTTGAATATTAAGGGCCTCATTGGCCGGCACAACGGGTGGGTGGCCCTCACTCTGTTTCCAATCGGCTAACAATCCGCTAAGACACTGCATGTGAGAATCCGCCCCCACCCGCCTTCGCGGGTTTTTCCCTAGGAGCATCAATGGACCAGGTCCAGGCCATGCGGATCTTTGTCCGCGTCGTGGAAGCCGGCACCTTCACCCGTGCCGCCGATTCGCTCGGGCTGCCGAAGGGCACCGTCACGAAGCAGATCCAGGCGCTGGAGTCCCGCCTCCACGTCAAGCTGCTGAACCGTACCACGCGGCGCGTGACCGTGACGCCGGACGGCGCCGCCTATTACGACCGCACGGCGCGCCTGCTGAACGACCTCGACGACATCGAGGCCAGCATGACCAACGCGCAAGCCAACCCGACCGGGCGGCTGCGCATCGACGTGGGCTCGTCCACGGCGCGCCTGATCATCTTGCCGGCGCTCGCCACCTTCAGCGACCGCTATCCCGACATCCAGCTCGACCTGGGGGTCAGCGACCGTCCCGTCGACCTGATCACCGACAACGTGGACTGCGTGATCAGGGCCGGCGATTTGACCGACCAATCGCTGGTGGCGCGGCGCATCGGCACCCTGGAATTCGTGACGGTGGCGTCGGCCGGGTATGTCAAGCGCTACGGCAAGCCGGAGCACCCGTCCGACATCGAGAAGCGACACCATGTCGTGAGCTACTTCGCGGCCGGCTCGCGCAGGATCTATCCGCACGAGTTCCACAAGGACGACGAGCACATCGAGATCTCGGGCCCCTACCGCGTCTCGGTCAACGAGAGCAACGCCCACCTGGCCGCCGTGTTGGGCGGCTTCGGGCTTTCGCAGTGCATCACCTTCATGGCCGATCCGCATATCGAGAGCGGCGAGCTGGTGGAACTGCTGCCCGAATGGACCCGGGCGCCGCTGCCTGTGCATGTGGTGTACCCGCCCAACCGGCACCTGAGCGCCAAGGTGCGGGTGTTCGTGGACTGGGCGGCTGATTTGTTCGCGAAGAATCCGAAGCTGCAGCGGCGCTGAGCTTGCGTACTGCCTCAGTCATCGCCATGGAGCCGCGCCTCCCAGGCGCCGCGCGTCCGATGAGGCACTACTGCGAACGTGCACGCGCCCAGGTTTGGCCCAGCGCCGCCTGGCTGGCCGGCGGCAGCACGGCCAGCCGCACATGGCCCGGCAGCCCGAAGGAACTGGCATCACGCAGTTGAATGCCGGCCTCGCGCAAGGCTTCCGAGCGCGGCGCATTGGACGCATCGGGCCGGGCACAGAAGTAGTTTGCGACGCTGGGCAGGACGGACCAGCCCAGCGCGGTGCACAGCGCCTGCTGCTCGCGCTTCCAGCTGCGCAGCTGGCCGCGGCTGGCGTCGAGCCAAGCCTGTGTCTCGGCCAGCGTCCACGCTTCGAGCAGCGCTACGCCGTGCGCGCCCAGCGGCCAGGAAGGCGCGAGCCGGTCCAGTCGCTCCGGCAGACCTGATGCATCGCTGGGGGCGATTGCATAGGCCGCCCGGACACCCGTCAGTCCCAAAGCCTTGTTCGGCGTCCACATCTGCCAGACGCGATCCCGCTGCGCGGCGCCGAGTTCAAGGCAGCCTTCGAGGCGCAGGGGTTCGTACGCCAGGTCGAGCACGCAGGTGCCGGAGTCCTCCACCGCTTCGACAAGTGCCGCAAGATCCCGCTGGACCTCGCCCAACGGGCTGGAAGGATCGCAGCACCACACGAGCGCATGGCCTGTCGGCGATTCGGGTTCGCGACGCACGTCGAGCCCCCAGGCTGCGGCCGCGCGCGCGTAGTCACCGTAGGCGTGCCGCGGCAGCCAGACCGCGCGGCCGCCCTGCTGCGCCGCGGCAGCCGTGATTCGCGCAATGAATTCGCTGGCGCTCGCGGCGATCACGATGCGCTCCGCGGCCACGCCATGGAAGCGGCCCAGCGTTTCGCGCAGCGCGGTGTAGCGCGGGTCGGGATAGCGGGCCGCATCGACTTGCGCGAGCGCCTGGACGGCCATCGGACAAGGACCGCAGGCATTGGCATTCGTCGAGAAGTCGTGCGGCACGGGCCCGCGGGCATCAGGGCCGCCGTGCAGGGCTTGTTCGTCGAGCTTCATGGATGGCCCCATGCTGAAGGAAGCAGGAGTGCGATCGCCGCCAGGGCCGCAGCCATCCAGGCGACTCGCGCCCCGAGCGTCGCCGCGCGGCGGGTGTCGGCGGGAGTGGCCTGTCGGCCCCCTGCATTCAGCACGTAGACACCGGGCTTGGCGAGGCGCACTCCGAGCAGCAAGGCGATGGCGGCCATGGGCCAGCCGCTGTTGGGGGATGGGGTGCGGCGGGCTTCGCCGGGAAGCGATTGGAGCACCTTCGCCCCATCCCTCTGCCGCACGCGGAAGGGGGAGCAAGACAGGGCGAGCAGCAGCGCGGTAAGGCGCGCAGGCAGCCATGAGAGCACGTCGTCCACGCGTGCAGCCCACTTGCCGGCCCATTCCCAGTCGCGGCCGCTACGTTCGCCGCGGTAGCCCCACATCGCATCGGCCGTGTTGGCAAAACGATAGAGCGCCGCGCCGGGCAAGCCCAGCAGCAGGAACCAGAACAGCGGCGCGACCACCGAGTCGTTGAGGTTCTCGGCCAGCGACTCGATGGCGCTTTCGCGCACTGCGACTGTGTCGAGCGCGCGAACATCGCGGCTCACGAGGTGCGCGAGCCGGTTGCGCCCCTCGGCCAGCGAGCAGGCCAGTGCCGCCTCGACCGCGAGTACCTCGTCGCGCAGCATGCGCCAGGCGAGCAGGGGCTTGAGGGCGAGGCCGAGCAGCAGCGCCGCAGCCCAGTCCGGCAGGCGAGCGGCTGCGGCGCTCAGGGCAGTGGCGGCAAGGACGACGGCCGCGCCGCCGGCGCACCAGGCGAGCGCTCCGGCGGCGAAGGGGCCGAACCGGCGGGACGATGCGGCATCGATCGGAGGCGCGACAAGGCGGCCGGCCCAGGCGAGGTAGCGGCCCATCCAGACGACCGGATGCCAGCGCGCTCGCGGTTCGCCCAGCACGCGGTCGATGGCCAGGGCGAGGACCAGGGCTACGGCGTGAGCCAGCGCAGCGCTGCCCCCACCCCAGCCCTCCCCCGGAAGGGGAAAGAGCCAGAGCCAGGGCATGTCAGTCTTCGATGCCGCGCTGCGCCGGAATGCCCGCCTTGAAGGCATGCTTGACCATCTGCATCTCGGTCACCGTGTCGGCCAGCTCGACGATCTCGGGCGGGCAGCGGCGGCCCGTCAACACCACATGCACCTCGCGCGGGCGCGTGCGCAAGGTCTCCAGCACTGCGTCGAGCGGCAGCCAGCCGTAGATCAGCGGATAGGTGATCTCGTCGAGCACGACCAGGAAGTGCTCGCCCGCGAGGATCGCCGCCCTGGCCTTCTCCCAGCCCTCGCGCGCCAGCTGCGCCGAGTGCTCGAGGTCCTGGCTCTTCCAGCTGAAGCCGTCGCCCAGTCCCTCGATGGGAATGCCGAGCTGCTCGAACATGCGGTGCTCGCCGAAGCGCGCGCTCGGCACCTTCATGAACTGGAAGATCTTCACGGCCTTGCCGCGTCCGTGCGCGCGCAACGCCAGGCCGAAGGCGGCCGTGCTCTTGCCTTTGCCGTCGCCGGTGTTGACGATCACCAGGCCGCGGCGTTCGCCCTCGGGCTTGTCGTACGGCTTCTCGCTGGGCGGGGTTTCGATCTGCATGGGTTCTCCTTGTGGATGTTCAGCGCGGCAGGGCGATCCATTGCCCCGCTACCCGGTGCACCACGACGCGCCCGCCGAACACGGCCTGAAGGGCCTGGTGGGTGGCCGGGTCCTCGCAACCGCCCTGGTGCAGCACGCGGCCTGCGGCCATGACCACCATGGCATCGGCCGCGAGCGCGACGTTGAGCTCGTGCAGCACGCTGATGACGGTGCGGCCCTCGGCCACCAGTGCGCGTGCGAGCGCCATCCAGTCGGCCTGGTGCGGCGGGTCGAGGTTGGCCAGCGGCTCGTCCATCAGCAGCAGCTCGGCCTCGACCGCGAGCGCGCGCGCCAGCAGCACGCGCTGCCGCTCGCCGCCCGACAGCTGGCCCAGCGGACGATCGCGCCAGTCCCAGGCCTGGGTGCTGCGCAGCGCGCGCTCGACAGCCGCGCGATCGGCCTCGGTGGGCGCCGCCAGCCAGCGCTGGTGGGGCAGGCGGCCGAGCATGGCGACGTCGTAGACCATCAGGTCGTCGGCGCTGCCCTCCCCCGCCCCGCCCTGTCCCAGCCAGGACAGCCGCCGGGCACGCGCGCGGCCCGACAAGGCAGCGAGCGGCTCGCCGGAGATGCGCACTTCGCCGCGATGCGCCAACAGCCCGGCAAGCGCCTTGAGCAGCGTGGACTTGCCGGCACCGTTCGGGCCGACGATGCTGGTCCAGCGACCGGCAGCGAGTGCAAGGTCGATCGCGTGCAGCACCTCGACCCCGCCCAGCGCAGCGCTCACTTGCTTCGCCTCCAGGGCGGCCGTCATCGGAAGCCGCCTCGTGCGTTGCGCCGGTGCATGAGCCACAGCAGGTAGCTGCCGCCGAGCACCGCCGTCAGCACGCCGACCGGCAGTTCCTGCGGCGCGATCAGCCAGCGTGCCAGCAGGTCCGCTGCCATCAGCAGGAGGCCGCCCATTGCGGTGGACAGCACGAGCAGCCGGGCGTGCGTGGTCTTGACGGCAGAGCGCACCAGGTGCGGCGAGGCCAGGCCGACGAAGGCGATCAGCCCGGTCTGCGCCACCGCGGCGCCGGTGGCCAGCGCCAGCACCGCCACCAGCGCCGCGCGCATCGCGCCCAGCGGCAGGCCCAGGCTGGCCGCGGTCGCCTCGCCCAGCGCGAGGCCATCGAGCAGCGGCGCAAGCATCCACCCCAGCAGCAGGCAGGCCGCGCCCAAGGCGCCCATGACCGCGCAGGCGCTCCAGCCGACCAGCCCGGTGCTGCCGAGGATGAAGCCTTGCAGCGCCTGCAGGATGTCGGCCGATGCGATGGCGATCAGGTCCTTCAAGGCGCCCAGCACCACGCCGACGATCACGCCCGCCAGCAAGAGACGCAGCGTCTGCTGCACGCCGCGGGCGAGCAACAGCGTCAGCATGACCGCCAGCACCGCGCCCAGAAAGGCCGCCCCGGTCAGCCCCAGGCGCACGACCCATTCGGTGCTGGTTGGCGACACGCCGAACATCGCCAGCGCCACGGCCACGCCCAGCGAGGCACCCGAGGCGCTGCCCAGCAGGTAGGGATCGGCCAGGGGATTGCGGAACAGCCCCTGCGCCACGGCCCCCGCCAACCCCAGCAGCGCGCCCGCAAGCCAGGCGCCGAGCGTGCGCGGCACGCGGATGTCCCACACGATCTGCGCCGCCACCGGGTCATGCCGGGCCGCCAGCACGCTCTCGAAGCCTGTGCTGCCGATGCCGGCCCCCAGCACGAGCAGGCCCGCGCCCAACACCAGCAAGGCGATGCCCAGCGCCAGTGCGCGGCGATGTTCGCTCCTCACTCGCCGGCGCCTCCGGGCGCCTTCTCCCGCAGGCAGCGCGCCATCAGGCCCGCGGCCTCGCCCATGCGCGGGCTCGGACGCACCAGCACGTCGGACTCCTCGGCGTTGAAGCGGCAGATGCGACCCTCGCGCACGGCGCGGATGCCGGACCATCCCGGCCGCCGCTCGAGCCCTTGGGCACTGCGTGCCCCCACCATGATCAAGTCCGGATCGGCGCGCACCACATACTCGGGATTGAGTTTGGGGAATGGCCCCAGCGAGGCCGGCACGATGTTCCTGACGCCCAGCCTCGCGAGCGTCTCGCCAATGAAGGAGCTCTCGCTCGCCGCATACGGCGCGTTGTTGACCTCGAAGTACACGCGGGTACGCGCCATACCGGCCGGCAGCGACTGCGCCGCGGCCGAAACGCTGGCATCGATGGACTCCCACACGCGCCGGGCATCGCCTCTGCCCAGCACCTGCTGCAGGGAGTCCAGCACGCGGCGCACATCCGAATGGCTGCGCGGCTCGAGCACCAGCACCTTGAGGCCGAGTGCCTCCAGCCGCTGGGTGACCCGCGAGGAGGCCGCGAGCAGCACCACGTCGGGCTTCAGCGCCACGATGGCCTCGACGTTGGGGTCGATGCCGCCGCCGAGTTGCGGCAGCGCACGCACTGCCTCCGGCCAGTTCGAATAGCGGTCGACGCCGACCAGCCGGTCGCAGGCGCCCAAGGTGCAGACCGACTCTGTCAGCGAGGGCAGCAGCGTCACGATGCGCTGCGGCGGCTGTGGCAAGTCCACGCCCACGCCGCGCTCATCGGTCACGATCACCGCATGGGCCGCGAGTGCGCACAAGGCCAGGAGGCCGGCGAACAGGCGCTTGGCAAGCGCGATCACAAGAGACCCTTCGGCTTCAGCGTCATGCATCGTCCGAGCGGCAGTGTGTCGGTGCGGCTCATGAGGGCTCCTTCAGGCATAGTGGCAGGCCCGCTGCCATCAGCGTCACACGCTCGCAGACAGAGGCGACTTCCTGGTTGAGCCGGCCCAGCGCATCGACAAAGGCGCGCGTCTCGCGGCCCATGGGAACCACGCCGAGGCCGATCTCGTTGCTCACCAGCAGCACCGGTCCTCGGGCGTCGTGCAGCGCGTGCAGCAGCGCCGCTTCGGCATCGACGACGCAAGGCGCTGCGGCGCCGGCGGTGTCCGGAGGCATCAGCAGATGGGTCAGCCACAGTGTCAGACAGTCGACCACCACGAGCGTGCCGGGATCGCTGTGCCGCGCCAAGGCGGGGCCGAGCTGGACGGGCTCCTCCACCGTCACGAGCCCGGGCACGCGCCGTGCCCGGCCCTCGCGGTGGCGCGCGATGCGCTCGCGCATCTCCTCGTCATGCGCGGTCGCGGTTGCAATCAGGACGGCGCGGTGCGCCGGACCGCGCGCGAGCCATTCGGCCGCCCGCAGCTCGGCGCGGCCCGACTTGCCGCTGCGCTGGCCACCGAGGACCAGCTCTCGCGACCTGCGGTTCACGACTTCGGTTGCCACCGCAGCGTCAGGTAGGCCGCGCGTCCGCGCTGGTTGTAGCCATAGACGGTCTCGTAGTTCACATCGCTGAGATTGGTGATGCGGCCTTGCACGGTCCAGTCCTTCGACAGCTTGTATTCGCCGTGAAGATCCACGGTGGTGAAGTTGCCAAGCCGCATGGTATTGCGCGTGTCGTCGAAGCGCCGGCCCACGTGCAGGGCCGAGGCGCCGAACTTCCAGGGACCGACTGCGTAGTCGACGCCGAGCGACGCCTGGTTCTTCGCGCGGCGCGGCAACTGCGCGCCGGTGAGCTCGTTGCGCGGGTCGAGCGAATCGACACTCGCATGCACCGTCCATGGCCCGAACTGGCCGTCGTACCCCAGCGTCCAGCCTTCGATGCGCGCGCGCGGCACGTTCTCCGGTCGCGTGGTGCTGGTGATGAAGCCGGTGATCCTGTTGTCGTAGCGCACCAGCTTCACGCTGTGGCCGTCCTGGCTCCAGGTGATGCCGACGTCGGTGTTCCTGCCCTCCTCCGGCCGCAGCGCAGGATTGCCGAAATCCGGGTAGTAGAGCTGGTTGAATGAAGGTGCGACGAAGCTGGTGCCGTGCGATGCATGGACGCGCCAGTTCGGCGAAATACGATAGCCATAACCGGCGAACCAGGTGTTGCTGTTGCCGAACTGCGAATTCTCGTCGTGCCGCGCATTGACCTGCCAGCTGTGGTTGCCGGCATTTCCATTGAGGCCGACGAAGGCCGAGTCGATGTCGCGATCGGTGACGGTGTATCGCGTGTCGCTGTTCACCTCTTGCGTGCGTCTTTCCAGCCCGGCCAGCACCGTACCGATCGGCGTCGCGATGTCGTTCTGCCAGAGATACTCTTTCTGCGTGGTCTCGAACAGTCCCGGCATGTTGAACGGGTCTGCAACGATGTTGCGGGTGTAGTCGCGGCTCTGCGCATAGCGCAGCTGCGTCTTCCACGCGGATGTCACCGTGCCGCTCGCGCCGATGTAGGCAGTCTGCGTTCGCACGCGGCTGCGCGTGTCCCAGTCCGGGCCATCGTCATAGTGGTTGATGCCCTCGGAATACAGCAGGCCGCTGTCGATCTTCCAGTCGTGATTGATCTGGAACCCCAGCGAGGCGTTGAGCGCGCTCTGCGCGAACGGATCGCGGTCAGGGTTGAAGTTGCCGAAGGGCACCTTGCGGTTGGTCGAGGAGAAGCCCTTGTCGACGGTGCGCTGCGCGTCGAGCGAATAGGTCAAGGGCCCCGAGGCGCCGCTGAAGCCGCCGGTGATCTGCTTGTAGCCTTCGCTGCCGAGGGTGGTCGACGCGCGCGGGCTGAACGGCAGATCGCCGGACTTGCCCTTGCGCGTGAAGATCTGCACCACGCCGCCGACGCCGTCGCTGCCGTACAGCGCGGAGGCCGGGCCCTTGACGACCTCGATGCGATCGATCATGTCAACGGGAATGTTTTCCCATGCCGGGGTGCCGAGCGTGGCCGAGCCATAGCGCACGCCGTCGATCAGGAGCAGCGTGTGCCGCGCTTCGGCACCGCGGATGAATACGCTGCTGGCCTTGCCGGGGCCGCCATTGGCTGCGATCTGTACGCCCGCCACGCGCGCCAGGATCTCCGGCAGCGTGCGGCTGGCCTGCTGCTCGATCTGCGCGCGGTCGATGACGACCGTGTCGGACAAGAGTTCGTCGGCACGCGTCGGCGTGCGGGTGGCGGTCACCACCGTCTCGGCAAGTATGGGACTGCCTTGTGCGAGGGCTGGAGCGCCAGTAAGGCCGGCCAGCGCTGCGGCGATCGGGAAGGCCAGGACACGCGGCCCAGGGACAAGTCGCGCCGAGCCGCAACCATCGGCATGCGCGGAAGAAACGTTGGAAGTCATCATGAAGACACGAGAGAGCAATGCCCGTCACCGGCTTCCCCGCCGGTGCTTGGGCGTCATGGCTGCCGCGTGCTCGCGCATGCGGGCAGCCGCCTCGTTGGCCGGTATCCGGGCTGGCAGCACGCCCCCGCCGCCTTCCCAGGCACCTGTTTCAGGGCGCCCAGTGGCTTGTTGACGAGAGTGGCACCGAGGGGTGCCGGCTGTTTGACCGTTGCGGGGGCAGCGCAGGCTGGCTCGGCCCCGAGGGGCTTCGACTCCTGCTTCCCGTTGAACTGCGCCGCGTGAACCACGGCGCGAGCACCAACGCGGCGGATTTTATGTGTAAATGCGCGCTTGGCCGGAAACTACAATCGCCCCCCATGCCTGCACCGAGCCGTATTGATCAGATCGCCGAGCGCGTCGAACGTTTGCTTGTGCGCCACGAAGAGGTGCAGCGAACCAATGCGCTGCTGCAAGAGCAGGTGAATGCGCTGACGCGCGAGCGCGACGCGCTCAAGTCGCGCCTGGCCGCGGCGCGCAGCCGGCTCGATGCGCTGCTCGAGCAGCTGCCGGCCGATCCTCCACAAGACGCCTCCTCCAACCGATGAAACAAGTCGAAGTCCAGATCATGGGCCAGAGCTACCTGCTCGGCTGTCCCGAAGGCGGCGAGCAACAGCTGCGCGAGGCGGTCGAGCGGGTCGATGCCGCGATGTGCAAGATCCGCGACGCGGGCAAGGTCAAGGCGCGCGACCGCATCGCGGTACTGGCCTCGCTGAACCTGGCCTTCGACCTGGCGCAGCGTGAAGCCTCCCTGGCCGCCGCCACGGCGCCATCGCCGCCGGTCTCCGCGCCGGCGCCAGCCGTGGCCCCGGGCACCAGCGAGCTCGACGACGGCCCCGCCGCGCAGCTGATCCAGCGCCTCGATCAAGCCCTCGCCGGTGACGGCCATTTGCTCTGAGACCTACCCGCAGGGGCCGCGGCAGGCGTAAAATTCACTTCGTCTGCGGTGTGCGTCGGGCTCTATATGTCCTTGTTCCAATGCTCTACGGAGCCGGGCTTGGTATATCGCTTGGCGGGTGTGATCATCTCGCGTCAGATGAACCCGAAGCCTTGCTGCCCTCGCCCACCTGAACCCCGGTTCAGGATGCGAGTCCGGCCCCACTCGCAGACACCTTTTCTCGACGGCCACGGCCCCGCTTTCGGGGCCGTGGTTTTTTTAAGTTCAAGAAAACCAAGAGCTTTCCATGACGATCGCCCCCTTGCTGGTTGCCGAACTTGCCTTGCTCGGCGTTGGCACCGGTTTCCTCGCCGGTCTGCTGGGCATCGGCGGCGGCATGCTGATGGTTCCCTTTATCACCATCATCCTCGGCCATCGGGGCGTCCCGGCCGACCTGGCCGTCAAGATGGCCATCGCGACCTCGATGGCTACCATCATCTTCACATCGATCTCCAGCGTGCGCGCGCACCACAAGCGTGGCGCGGTGCGCTGGGACATTGCCCGGCGGCTCGCCCCGGGCATCGTGATCGGCAGCCTCGTGGGCAGCCTCGGCGTGTTCGCGCTGCTCAAGGGGCAGGCGCTCGCGATTTTCTTTGCGCTCTTCGTCGGCTTTTCAGCCACGCAGATGTTCCTCGACAAGAAGCCCAAGCCCACCCGGCAGTTGCCGGGCACCGGCGGCCAGCTTGCGGCCGGCGGCGCGATCGGCTTCATCTCGGGCCTCGTGGGCGCGGGCGGCGGCTTCATCAGCGTGCCCTTCATGACGTGGTGCAACATCGCGATCCACAATGCGGTGGCGACCAGCGCGGCCCTGGGCTTTCCCATCGCATTGGCCAACGTGGTGGGCTACGTGGCGAGCGGCCAATCGGTGCAAGGCCTGCCCGAGGGCTCGATCGGCTACATCTGGCTGCCGGCGCTGGGAGTGATCGCGATCTCCAGCTTCCTCACTGCGCCACTTGGCGCCAAGGCCGCGCACAACCTGCCGGTGTCGAAGCTCAAACGCGTATTCGCGAGCATCCTGTACGTGCTGGCCGCCTACATGCTCTGGAAAGGCCTTCGCGGCTGAGCGCAAATCCCTGCATGCGGTCGGCTTCTCTATACGCGCGCGGCGCCGCGCCGTATAACCTGGCATGCGGCGCATGGCCGCAGGTTCCAGACAACGAGAGGTTTGCATGAAGATCCTGGTCGCCGTCGACGGCAGTTCCCATACCCAGAAGGCGCTCGACTACCTCGTCGCCCACCGCGCCATGTTCGTCGATGGCAATGAACTCGTCATGGTGCACGTGTGCACCGGTGTGCCAGGGCATGTTGCACGCCACCTGAGCCGCGAGGTGATGGCGGACTACTACACGGAAGAGAACGCGAAGGTGCTCGAACCCGTCAAGGGCTTCTTCGAGAAACATGGCATTGCAAACTTCCGCAACCAGGGACGCCATGGCCATGCGGCCGAGGAAATCCTGAAGGCCGCAACCGAGGCCGGGGCCGAGCTGGTCGTGATGGGCACGCATGGCCACGGCATCTTCGGCCGCGCGCTGATGGGCTCGGTGGCGACCAAGGTGATCGCGGAGACGGACATCACGGTGCTGCTGGTGCAGTAACCGAGCGGGAATTCGGCTGCGGGCCTACCCCACCTCGAACAACCCCTTGTGCTGCTCCCGCAGCAGCGCCTTCTGCACCTTGCCCATCGTGTTGCGCGGCAGCTCCGGCACGATGAAGCAGCGCTTGGGAATCTTGAAGTTCGCCAGCTTTGCCTTGAGCTCGGCGACGATCGCCTCGCCATCGAGCGCCACGCCGGGCCTGGCCGTGACGACCGCCACGCCGACCTCGCCGAAGTCCGGATGCGGCACGCCGATCACGGCGCTCTCGGCAACGCCCGGCATGTCGTTGATATAGCCCTCGATCTCGGCAGGGTAGACGTTGTAGCCGCCGCTGATGATCAGATCCTTGCTGCGGCCCACGATGGTCACGTAGCCCAGGTCGTCGATCCGGCCGACGTCCCCGGTCTTGAAGAAGCCGTCGGAGGTGAACTCCTCCTTCGTCTTGTCGGGCATGCGCCAGTAGCCGGCGAAAACATTGGGCCCCGACACCTCGATGTGGCCGATCTCGCCGGTCGGGCATGGCTGGCCGGCGTCATCGCGAACGCGCAGCTGCACGCCCGGCAGCGGAAAGCCCACCGTGCCGCCCCGCCGCGCGCCCTGCACGGCGCTGTACGGGTTGGACGTGAGCATCACGGTCTCGCTCATGCCGTAGCGCTCGAGGATGGTGTGGCCGGTGCGTTCGCGCCAGGCCTCGAAGGTCTCGAGCAAGAGCGGCGCAGAGCCGGATATGAAGAGCCGCATGCCGTTGCACGCTTCGCGCGTGAGCGTGGGCTCGGCCAGCATGCGCGTATACAACGTGGGCACGCCCATGAACACCGTCGCGTCGGGCAGGCGCGCCACCACGCGCTTCGGGTCGAAGCGGTTGAGCCAGATCATCCGGCTGCCGCTGATCAGCGCGCCGTGGATGGCGACGAAAAGACCATGCACGTGAAAGATCGGCAGCGCGTGGATCAGCACGTCGACGCCGTGCCGCCAGCCCCAGTAGTCCTTCAGCACCTCGGCGTTCGACTGCAGGTTGCGGTGCGTGAGCATTGCGCCCTTGCTGCGACCCGTGGTGCCGCTGGTGTAGAGGATCGCCGCCAGGTCGTCCGGCTTCCTCTGCGCCACGCGGTGCTGGTCGCTGCACTGCGCCGCCACTTCGAGCAGCGTGCCCCTGCGGTCATCATCCAGCGTGAACACGTGCCTTGTCCCGGCCGCAGTCGCCAGTGGCGCCACCCAGCCGGCATTGGCGCTGCTGCACACGACCACCGCGGGCTCGGCGTTGCCGAGGAAGTAGGCGATCTCCGCCTCGCGGTAGGCGGTGTTGAGCGGCAGGAACACGTACCCGGCGCGCAGGGTCGCCAGGTAGAGCATCATGGCCTCGACCGACTTTTCCACCTGCACCGCAATGCGATCGCCGGGCTTCAGCCCCATCGCATCGAGCAAATTGGCGATCATGGCGCTGCCGCGTTCCAGGTCGCGCCAGGCGTAGTACAGGCCGTCATCGGTCTCGACCGCGATCGCATCGAGGTTCGATGGGAAGGCCGCACGCAGCACGGCGAAAAGATTGGCGTTGGTCGGGTCGGTCATGTCATGAGGTGTTCAGAAGACGGGCGGGCGCTTGGCAAGAAAGGCGGCGATGCCCTCGCGATGCTCGGGCGAATCGGCATAGTCGTAGGCGGTGGCGAGCAGGCTTTCGGCGGAAACAGCCGCCAGCGTACGCTTGTTGGCGCGCGCGGCCTGCGGCGCCAGCGCTGCAACGCGCTGCGCATGCGCCAAGACCTTGGGGGCCACCTCTGCATCGGGCAGCACTGCCAGCAGAAAGCCGGCGTCAAAGAGGCGCTGCGCGTCATGCACGCTCGCGGCCAGCAGCATGTCCCGCGCAAGCGTGTGGCCGACGGCGCCACGGACCAGGGCCGCTTCGCGCGGCGCCATCGGGAACCCCAATTTCGCGATCGGCGCACCGAACTTCGCGCTCTGGCCGGCAAGCCGGATGTCGCAGCAGCTCGCGATCTCCAGCCCCGCGCCCATGCACGCGCCCTCGATCTGCGCGACCAGCGGCAGCTCGCAAGCCAGCATGGCTGCCAGCGCGGCCCAGACTTCGTTCTCGTGGAATTCGCGCAGCGAGGCTTCGTCGAAGCGGAACGACGGGTACTCCGAGATGTCCCCGCCGGCGCAGAACTGGCCATCTTCGCCGCGCACAACCACGCAGCGCAGCGAGCCGTCGCGGGGCAGTGCCTCGCCGAACACCGCGCGCAGCTCGCGCCACATCGCACGGGACATCGCATTGAGCCGCCCCGGATTGCCAAGCGTGACGAAGGCGATCGGGCCCACGCGCTCCAGCCTGACGGCGCCCGGCATCATTCGATTTTCGCGCCCGACGCCTTGACCACGCCTGCCCAGCGCTTGATCTCGGAGTTCACGAAACCACCATAGGCCGTGGTGACGAGGTTCGGGATCTCGGCGCCGTTGCTGGCCCAGATCGCCTTGAGTTCCTCCGTGGCGAGCGCCTTGCGCATGTCCTCCACGATCTTGGATTGAACTTCGGCCGGCGTGCCCTTGGGCGCCCAAAGTCCGTACCAGGTCGTCACGGTGTAGTCGGGCAGGCCCACTTCGGACGCGCTCGGCACATCGGGGAAGGCGGAGTTGCGCTTGCCGCCCGCCATCATCAGCGCCTTGATGCGGCCGGCCTTGATGTGCTGCGCGGAAGAGCCCAGGCCATCGAACATGCAGTCGACATTGCCGGCGATCAGGTCCTGCAGCGCCGGGCCCGCACCGCGGTAGGGGATGTGGGTGATGAAGGTATTGGTCTGAAGCTTGAAGAGCTCGCCGGCGAGGTGATGCGAGGTGCCGGCGCCGGCCGAGGCGTAATTGAGCTTGCCTGGATTCCTCTTGGCTTCGGCGACGAAATCCTTCAGCGTCGTGGCCGATACGCGCTTCGGATTGATCACCACCACCTGCGGCACGCTGGCCAGGAGCATCAGCGGCACGAAGTCCTTCTCGATGTCGTAGTCGAGCTTTGGGTAGACCGACGGTGCAATCGCGTGGTGCACGGCGCCCATGAAGAGCGTGTAGCCGTCGGGCTGCGCCTTGGCCGCGATGCTCGCGCCCAAGGTGCCGCCGGCGCCGCCGCGGTTGTCGATCACCAGCGACTGGCCGGTCGCTTTCGAGAACTGGGCTGCGAGCGGCCGCGCGAAGGCATCGGTGCCGCCGCCCGCGGGAAATGGAACCACCAGCGTCACCGGCTTGGCTGGCCAGGCCGATTGCCCGTACGCGGCCCCGCCGAGCGTGACGGCGGCACCGGCCGCGGCCAGGCGCAGGACATCGCGCCGCTGAAAGGTTGAGCTCATTGCTGTGTCTCCTGTCGTTGTGATGACCAATGCGCCGGGGCCTACGGCGCAATACGCATGGCCCCTCTCGGGATCAACCCTTGAGAAAGAGATCGTCCACTTCGCCCGACACCGCCACTTTGCCTTGCGAAAGCAGGGCGCGGTGCTTGTCGAGTCGCCTGAGATCGTAGAGGTAGTTGACCATGAGCCCGTAGGACTGCTTCAGACCCTTGGGCGAGGGATCGCCGGCCCAGTTGAGGCGCTCCACCCGCGCGCCATTGCCCAGGTGAAAGCGCGCCACCGGGTCGGCCGGCTTGCCCTCGGCAGTCGCGCGCCCCAGGTATTCGGCGGCGGCGTTCAGCAGCAGTTGACGCACCGGCGACTTGGCGTCGAGCGTGCTCGCCTCCTCTGCCGCGGCGAGCACGCGCTCAGCCGTGGGCGGCAGCGAACCGACCACCCGGCCCAGCTCGGTCTGGCGCTTCTCGTCCAGTCGGGTCAGCAGCGCGCCTGCATTCTTCGAGAGCCAGCCGCGAAAGCCGGGGATCGGGGACAGCGTGGCAAAGGTCTTGAGACGCGGCAGCTCGGCCTGCAGCGTCTCGACCACCCGCTTGATCAGCGAGTCGCCGAAGCTCACGCCGCGCAGGCCGTCCTGCGTGTTGCTGATCGAATAGAAGATCGCGGTGGTGGCGCGGTCGGCCTTGACCGGCGCCGCCGCCTCGTCGAGCAGCGGCACGATGCCCTCGCTGATGTGGTCGACCAGCGCCACCTCGACAAAGATCAGTGGCGTGTTGGGCAAGCGCGGATGGAAGAAGCCGTAGCAGCGGCGGTCGCTGTCGAGCCGGTTCTTGACGTCGGCCCAGCTCTTGATGTCGTGCACGGCTTCGTATTGGATCAACTTCTCGATCAGCGAGGCCGGCGAGTCCCAGCTGATGCGCCGCAGGTCCAGGAAGGCCACGTCGAACCAGGTCGAGAACAGGTGCTCGAGTTCGGCGTCCAGCGGAAGCAGGCGGCGGTCGCCCTTGAGATGCGGCAGCAATTGCGCGCGCAGGTCGACCAGGAAGCGCATGCCCTCGGGTTCGATGGCAAAGCGCTGCAACAGGCGCAGGCGCGGCGAGACCAGGGCGCGCCGCAGATGCAATTGGGCCTGGGGCTCTTCGGCCGTGCCCATCGCGGCCTGGTGGCGGTCGCGCGCCGTGCTGACCTTGCCCAGGTCGGGGGCAAAGCACTCGCTCATCAGCAGCCAGACGTCGCGCCGCTCGTCGAGCTCGCGCCCGGCGTACCACTGCACCACCGCATGGGCGCGGCGGCCGGCCTCGACCTCGCTGATGCGCGGATCGATCACGGCTTGCAGCTCGCCCAGCGCGCGGCGCAGCGCACGCGGCGCCAGCGCCTCGCCGGGGCGGCGCAGCGTGGCCTCGAGCCGCTCGGCCAGCGGACGGGGGCCGGCATTGGCGGCCTTAGGCGTCTTGGTGCCAGCGGCTTGCTTGCTCTCGGCGTCGGCGTTCGGGCGCAGCCGCGAGACATTTCGCGTGATCCAGTCGGAGGCATTGGTGATCATGAAATCAGCTTCGCTTTCTGTTGCGCAGCGACGGCCCGCAGGGCCTCGCGCTGGCGGCTCAGGTGGGTGCGCATGGCGGCCTCGGCCCCGTCGCTGTCGCGCGCCTTGAGCGCGGCAAACACGGCCAGGTGTTCCGAGAGGCTTTGCTCGAGCCTACCCGGTGCGTGCAACTGCTGCAGGCGTGCGAGTTTGAGGATCTTGCGCAGGTCGCTGATGACTTGGGCCAGCCAGCGGTTGTCGGCCAGCATGATGATGGCCTCGTGGATCGCAAAGTTGGTGGCGTAGTACTCGTTGATTCGCTTCGCGCGAGCATGGCGTGCCAGCCTGTCGTGCAAGGCCTCCAGCGCTGCCAGCTCGGCATCGCTGGCGTTGCGCGCCGCCTCCCATGCGCAGCGGCCTTCGAGCAGCGCGATCACCGGGAAAATCTCGTCCAGGTCCTTCTGCGTGACCTCGGCCACGAAGCAGCCGCGCCGCTGCTCGTGCCGCAGCAGGCCCTCGGCCGTCAGTACCTTGAGGGCCTCGCGCAAGGGTGTGCGCGAGATCGACAACCGCTCGCACAGTGCGGCCTCGTCGACGAAGCTGCCCGGCGCCAGGGTGCCCGCAAAGATTTCCTCGCGCAGGGTGGAGGCGACCTCGTCGTGCAGGGAGTTATGGACGATGCGCATGGGTGCTGTTGTACCAGGCCGGAGTGGCCGTGATTATCGGTAATTACGCGTAATTATCAACACGCAGGGTGTGGCGGAATCCGATCGCGGGCCCCGCAAAGCCTCAGCTCAGGAGCCAACTTCCCGGCAGTCAAGAACTGAGCCGCGGCGCGGAACCTTGCGCGCGCGACCGTCACACACTGTGTCGCCTGCGTTGTCAGGTGACGTCAACAACATCCGCAACAAGCTGTGAAAAGAGCGTCATGCACATCAAAAAGTCTCGCCCCCGCCCCGACCGCTCCGCTTACCAACCTTTGCTTTCCGAGGACTGGCGGGAAAGCCTTGGCAAGCTTTCACCCTCCGATCCGACTGCCAAATTCAATTCGCTGGTCCGCGAACTTGGCCGGCGACCCAGCTACATGCCAACTGACACTGAGTTGAGCATCTTGATCTCTGAATGCATGTTCCGTGGGAAGGTCAAACCCCTGAGCAACCTGCTGGCGCAGGTACCCTTGCAGACGCTCGAGATCAGCAGCCCCGCCAATGAACACGCATGGCGGACATTGCTCGAGGCCATGCCAGCCTCCAACTCGGTCAGCCAGCTCACCGTCTCCAAGCTGATCTTGTCCAAGCAAGAGTTCGATTGGGCTAGCACTTCTCTCCTGTTCGAACTCTTGGGTCAATTACCCGACCTGAAATCCCTGAACTTCAAGTCGTGTACCGTCCGATTGTCGGCGCCGCCCGATCCGCCGTCCTGCCCTCCCTTGCTCGAGCTGCGGAACCTGCACTTCGAGGATACGAACAAGCCCTTCAACCTGGCGTTGGAACTCCTCAACGCCTGCGCAAACTTGAGCGGGTTCCACCTCGACACAAATCATGGCATCGACGAAGGGGAGCATGACTCTCTCGCCGAGGCGCTCTCCGACAGGCATGCCCTCACGCTGCAGGAGCTGACGCTGAGGTACTTGCGAGATGAAAAATGCGTCCTGTCATACAGCGTCCTGATAAAGAACGCGGCAGCGCTCCACCACGTGGATCTTTCCCTTAACGAACTGAGCTCATCCACCCTCCAGAACTTGAAAGAGGTGCTGTCGGGCAAGACCGGGTTGACCAGCCTGTCGCTCGCAGGCTGCTGCCCCGCATCGGACGAGATGTTCTATGAGAAGCAAGTCGCACGGATCGTCAGTCTGGAGAGCCTCGTCAGTCTGGACCTCTCGCTCAACAAATTCCCCTCGTCGATGAAACCAGTGTTGATGGCAATAACGAGCCACCCACGCTTGCAGTCCCTCAACCTCTGCGACGTCACCATGAGCGGGGAGCTCGTTACCGACGTATTGCCCATCATTCTGGAGAAAAACACAACGCTCATTTCTCTGAAACTGCTGACTTTGAAAGACAGCGACTTTGCGCGCCTGGTCGTCGCCATGAACCAGAATCACTCACTGCGATCCCTGTCCATTCCGAACCTGGAGCGGCGGCTCTCCACGGTATCAGCAGAGGAGTCTCATCGGCTCTTTCCGAACTATCTGGCTCTCATGGGGCGAGTCGCGCTCAACGAGAGAGCCTGGGAGATCGCGGTCATGGAAGGCCCCATGCAGGTGGTGCTGGGCAGCATGAGTGGCATCGCTCCGAAGCGTGTTTTCCTCGACGTCGCCCGCTATGCAGCGGGTCATGTGGCCGCCGAGGGAACTGGCAACGAAGCGATGGCCTTGAGCCTCGTCAACAAGGAGGCCCACGAGAAAAGCCTGGCAGGCTTGGCAGCGCTGAAGCGCCTTCACGAAAGGAAGTAAGCCGGGTACCGGACGCACAGATGGAAGGGTCTCATGCCCTGCTCCAACGGCTCCACGTTTGGAAATGAGGTCACGCACCTGGCGTGATCCGGCCCTCCACGCGATCAGCCCGTCCGGTGCGCTCCGTAGGCCGGCTGCGCCGCAGGCGCGCTGGCATAGAGCCACACGCCGAACAGGATCATCGGCACGCACAGCCATTGACCCATGCTCATGTTGAGCGCCAGCAGGCCCAGGAAGTCATCCGGCTCGCGGAAGAACTCCGCAGTAAAGCGCATCACGCCGTAGCCGATGAGGAACATCGCGGAAACGCGGCGCTCACGCCGTTCCTTGCGCGCATACAGCCACAGGATCACGAAGAGCAGCAGCCCTTCGAGCAGAAACTGGTAGACCTGCGAGGGGTGCCTCGGCAGCATCGAGCCGCTCTGCGGGAACACCATGCCCCACGGCAGGTCGGCGCTGCTGAAGCGTCCCCACAACTCGCCGTTGATGAAGTTGCCGACGCGGCCCGCCGCCAATCCGGTGGGTACGCAGGGCGCGACGAAATCCATCACCTGCCAGAACGGCCGCGAACGTGAGCGCGCGAACCAGCCCATGGCGGCGATCACGCCGATGAGTCCGCCGTGAAAGCTCATGCCGCCCTGCCAGACGAAGAAGATCTCCAGCGGATGCGTGAGGTAGTAGCCGGGCTTGTAGAACAGGCAGTAGCCCAGCCGGCCTCCGACGATCACGCCCATCACGCCAAGAAAGAGGATGTCCTCCAGGTCCTTGCGCGTCCAGGCTCCGGGCCCGGTGATGGAGCGAAAGGGCTCATGCCGCAGCCGGCGCATGCCGAGGAAATAGAAAAGCGCGAAGGCGGCCAGGTAGGTCAGGCCGTACCAGTGGATGGCGACCGGCCCGAGTTGCAAGGCCACGGGGTTGATCTGGGGGTACGTCAGCATCGGGCTATTGTGCCGCGCGGCCTCGGCACGGCTGCGGCAGCGGCCGCATCCGTGGGTCATTCATGTCGAGCCATTCGCGGCGATGAACTGCACGAAGCGCGCGAGCGCGGGGTTGGGCCCGGCGGCGGGCCAGACCAGGCTGGTCTCGCAGGCCGGCAGTACGGGCGCCCGGCGCCGCGCAACGGGCGCGAACTCGGCCGCCGCGCGGTAGACCACGCCGGCACGCCGGAACTGCGTCACGCTCTCGGGCACCCACGCCAATCCCAGGCCGCCCCAGACCAGGTTGACGATGGTCTGCATCTGGATCGCCTCCTGCGCCACCTGCGGCGCGAGTCCGGCCGCGTGATAGAGCCCGAAGATCGCATCGTGGAGCGAGGGCACGATGCGCCGCGGGAAGATCACCAGCGGCTCAGCCAGCGCCTGCGCCAATGGCAGCTTCGGGCGGCGCGCGAGCGGATGCCGCGCCGGCAGCGCCAGCACCAGCGGCTCTTCCGACACCGGCAGGCGCTCCAGTCCGGGCGGCGCGAAGCCCGGCGAGTGCAGCATCAGCCCCGCATCGATCTCACCACGCGCGAAGGCCTCGAGCTGCACGTCGCCGGTAGCCTCGACCAGTTCCAGCGCGACCTCCGGGCATTGCAGGCGAAACTCGCGCACCCAGGCCGGAAGGCGCTTGAAGCCGATGGTTGAGACGAAGGCCAGCCGCACCCGCCCGAGCTCGCCAGCCGCCGCCGCGCGGGCACGCCCGGGCAGCGCCTGTGCCCGCGCCAGCAGCTCATGCACCTCGGGCAGCAGCGCCTCGCCGGCCGGCGTGAGGGCAACGCGCCGCCGCGTGCGATCGAAAAGCACCACACCGAGCGACCGCTCCAGCTGGGCAATGGCCTGCGTCACGGGCGGCTGCGTCATGTGCAGGCGCTGTGCCGCACGCCCGAAGTGCAGTTCCTCGGCAACGGCGACAAACTGGCGCCACGCGCGCAACTCGATGGAGCTTTCTCTCATACGTGGAGCATATCAATGCGCCTTGAAATTCGGATTGGAAGCAATCAGTCAATCGTCCGATACTTGCCTTCCCGATTTCCCCCACGAGCAGAGACACGATGGACACCAAGACTATCCAGATCAACCGCCGCAGCGCCAACATCGTCGAAGGCAAGTCGCGCGCGCCCAACCGCTCGATGTTCTATGCGATGGGCTACGAAGAAGGCGACTTCAAGAAGCCGATGGTCGGCGTGGCCAATGGCCACAGCACCATCACGCCCTGCAATTCCGGCCTGCAGAAGCTGGCCGACGCGGCCATCGCAGGCATCGAGGAAGCCGGCGGCAACGCGCAGGTCTTCGGCACGCCCACCATTTCGGACGGCATGGCCATGGGCACCGAGGGCATGAAGTATTCGCTGGTGAGCCGCGAGGTGATCTCCGACTGCATCGAAACCTGCGTCGGCGGCCAGTGGATGGATGGCGTGCTGGTGGTCGGCGGCTGCGACAAGAACATGCCCGGCGGCCTGATGGGCATGCTGCGCGCCAACGTGCCGGCCATCTACGTCTACGGCGGCACCATCCTGCCGGGCCGGTACAAGGGCCAGGACCTGAACATCGTCAGTGTGTTCGAGGCGGTGGGCCAGAACGCCGCCGGCAACATGAGCGACGAGGACCTGAAGGAAATCGAGAAGCGCGCCATTCCCGGCACGGGCTCCTGCGGCGGCATGTACACCGCCAACACGATGAGCTCGGCCTTCGAGGCGCTGGGCATCTCGCTGCCCTACTCCTCGACCATGGCCAACCCGCACGACGAGAAGGCCAACTCGGCCAAGGAGTCGGCCAAGGTGCTGATCGAGGCGATCAAGAAGGACATCAAGCCGCGCGACATCGTGACGAAGGAAGCGATCGAGAACGCGGTAGCAGTGATCATGGCGACCGGCGGCTCGACGAATGCGGTGCTGCATTTCCTGGCCATCGCGCATGCGGCCGGCGTTGAATGGTCCATCGACGATTTCGAGCGCATGCGCAAGAAGGTGCCGGTGATCTGCGACCTGAAGCCCAGCGGCAAGTACCTGGCGGTGGACCTGCACCAGGCCGGCGGCATCCCGCAGGTCATGAAGATCCTGCTGAACGCCGGCCTGCTGCACGGCGACTGCATCACCATCACCGGCCAGACCATCGCCGAAGTGCTGAAGGACGTACCGGACCAGCCGCGCGCCGACCAGGACGTGATCCGCCCGATCACGAACCCGATGTACGCCGAGGGCCACCTGGCCATCCTGAAGGGCAACCTGTCGCCCGAGGGCGCGGTGGCGAAAATCACCGGTCTGAAGAACCCGGTCATCACCGGCCCGGCGCGCGTCTTCGACGACGAACAGTCGGCGCTGCAGGCCATTCTCGACGGCAAGATCGTGGCCGGCGACGTGATGGTGCTTCGCTACCTCGGCCCCAAGGGCGGCCCCGGCATGCCGGAGATGCTGGCCCCCACCGGTGCGCTGATCGGGGCCGGCCTGGGCGAAAGCGTGGGGCTGATCACCGACGGCCGCTTCTCGGGCGGCACCTGGGGCATGGTTGTCGGGCACGTGGCACCCGAAGCAGCGGCCGGCGGCACCATCGCCTTCGTCAAGGAAGGCGACTCCATCACCATCGACGCGCACGAATTGAAGCTGGAGCTCAACGTGCCCGAGTCCGAAATTGCGAAGCGCCGCGAGGGTTGGAAGGCGCCCGCGCCGCGCTACACGCGCGGGGTGCAGGCGAAATTCGCCTTCAACGCCTCGAGCGCGAGTTCGGGGGCGGTGCTGGACAAGTTCTGAGCTTCACGGGGCGGCCTCGGAAAGGCTCGATGCGTTCGGGTTCGAAGTCCGGGGCGGGACCGGGCCGGTGGGGCGTGCTGCTCCGTTCATGTCCCCCGGCGGCCTGCGGCCGCCTCCTCCTTTACTTCACTGCGCAGCACGCCCCACCGGCCCGACGTCAAAACCGCCAATCGCCCCCTACCTCCAACCGCCCCACCCCACGCAGCCTACAATCCGCTTTGCTTCGCCAGACCGACTGAAGCAACGCTAGGGGTGCCCACCCGCGATACATCGTGTTGCAGGCAGGCTGAGAGAGTCCCTTTGAACCTGACTGAGGTAATCCTCGCGCAGGGAAGCTGGTCCGGCGGCCCCCGCGTCTTGGTCTTTTCTCGCGCGGAGGTCTTGCCGCCGTGGCCTCGCCCACCTGCCAAACGCTTTGCATTGGAGCAAATGGATGGCAACCGCAAACCAAGACAATGAAGCGCTGACCCCGCTCGCCGCCGGCAGCCGCGTCTTCCGCTGGCACGACCACCTCTCGCTGTGGTTCAGCCTCGGCGTCGGCCTCCTGGTCATGCAGATCGGCGCCTACCTCGTGCCAGCAGTCGGCACGCGCGATGCCGTCATCGCGATCGTTCTTGGCTCGTGCATCGGCGCCGGCTTGCTGGCCTGGACTGCACGTTTGGGCTGTGAAAGCGGCCTGGCCAGCGCCGGGCTCATGCATGCGACCTACGGCAGCGCCTTTGCGCGGTTGCCGGTCGTCCTCAACATCGTGCAGCTGATCGGCTGGACGACCTTCGAACTCGTGATCATGCGCGAGGGCACGCAAGCCATCGGCAAGCAAGCCTTCGGGTGGTCGCTCGAGGGTGGCCTCGGCGGCGTGCTGACCACGCTGCTGTGGGGCGCAGTGCTGCTCGCGCTGCTGGCCGGCTCCATGGTCAAGCTGGTGCGGCGCTTCGTCAGCCGCTTCGGGTTGCCGCTGGTGCTGCTGTCGCTGCTGTGGCTCAGCTGGCAGTTTGCGGCCCAGCTGCAGGCCAAGGGGCTGGAAGCCTTCTGGTCGCGCCCCGGCGACGGCAGCATGGGCCTGTTCAGCGCCCTCGACCTGGTGATCGCGATGCCGGTCTCCTGGCTGCCGTTGGTGGCCGACTATGCGCGTCACGGCAAGCGCAGCACCGGCGGACTCGGCGCCGCCTTCTCGGGCACATGGCTGGGCTACGCGCTCGCGAACATCTGGTGCTATGGCCTGGGCGTGATGGTGGCGAGCGCGGCCGAGCCGGGAAGCAACCTGGTCACCGCCTTGCTGCTGGCACAGGGCGGGCTGGTGGCACTGGGTTTGATCCTGATCGACGAACTCGACAACGCCTATGGCGACGTCTATTCAGGTTCGGTTTCCGCCCACAGCCTGAAGCCGCGCTGGAGCGTGAAGCGATGGGGCCTGGCCCTGGCCGTTCTGTGCATCGGTTTCGCGCTGGTGCTGCCGATGCACACGCTGGAGCCCTTCCTGCTGCTGCTGAGCTCGGTCTTCGTGCCGCTGTACGGCGTGATCCTCGGCAGGCTGGGCATCGGCGAGGCGCCTTCCACCTCGGGCACGCGCCGCGTCGATCTGGGTGCCGCGCTGATCTGGATCGCAGGCATCGCTGTCTACCATGGTTGCGCCAGGTGGGCGCCCCAGCTCGGTTCGGCCTTGCCCACGCTGGCCTTCACCTTCGTGCTGGCCTGGTTCACGCGCCAGGCAGCGGCAGGCGGACCGTCGGCACTGGCGCAAAGCCGTGGTTGAGAGGGCCATGGCCCGCGCCGACCTTCACATCCGCACCGGCGGCCATCGCGGCCACCACGTAGCCGCGCGCGCGCTCGACCGCCTCCGGCAGCGCATAGCCGAGCGCGAGATGCGCGGCGACCGCCGACGACAGGGTGCACCCCGTGCCGTGCAGGTTGCGGCTCGCGATGCGCTCGGATGCAAGGCGAAGCCGCTCGCCGTCGGCCTCCGCCAGCAGGTCCACCACGTCGTTGCCGGGCAGATGGCCGCCCTTGAGCAGCACGGCGCGCGCACCCAGCGCGAGCAGTTCGCCGGCCGCCTCGTCGAGCGCGTCGACACCATCGATGGCATGGCCGATCAGCAGCGCCGCCTCGTCGAGGTTGGGCGTGACCACGGTCGCGCGCGGAAACAGCTCGCGCACCAGCACCTGCACCGCCTCGGCGGCGATCAGCCGGTCGCCGCTGGTGGCGACCATCACCGGGTCGAGCACCACCTTGTCGAGCCTGTAGTGGTCGATGGCCCAGGCCACCACCTCCACCACCTCGGGTGCATGCAGCATGCCGACCTTGACCGCGTCGACGCCGATGTCCTCCACCACCGCCTGGATCTGCGCCTTGAGGAATTCCGGCGGCACGCCATGGATGCCGGAGACGCCCAGCGTGTTCTGCGCCGTGAGCGCGGTGATCGCCGTCATGCCGTAGCAGCCCAGGGCCGAGAAGGTCTTGAGGTCGGCCTGGATGCCGGCCCCGCCGCCGCTGTCGGAACCGGCGATCGACAGCACGCGGGCATAGCGGGAAGTTGCTTGGGTCATGCTGAAAATTATGGTCCACGGCACCGCGTGGCTCGCCGGAGGACGTGTCGATGAGCTCCGCCCCACCTTTCGAAAGGACTCGCACCACGGCCGAAGGCCAAGGCGAAGCTCGCCCGGCGACCGCCCGCAAGCCCCTCCCCTTCGCCTCGGCCGCGATTCTCGGGGCTGGGCTCATGGGCCGTCTGCTGGCGCTGGCCCTGGCGCGCCAGGGCTGCCGTGTCGAGCTCTTCGATGCGGGCGGCCCGCTGGCCGACGGCGCGGCCGCCCGGGTCGCAGCCGCCATGCTCGCGCCGCTGGCCGAATCGGCAGTCGCGCCGCCTTCAGTGGTTCGCATGGGCCACTACGCCCTGGCGCGCTGGCCGGAACTGCTTGCGGACCTGGCACAGCCGGTGTTCTTTCAACGCGAAGGCACCCTGGTCCTCTGGCACCGCCAGGATGCAGCCGAGGCCGCGCGGCTGGCGCGCGTGCTGGCGCGCACCGGCGAGCAGGTGCCCGACTTGCCGCCGATGCGCACCCTGGATGCAGCGGGCATTGCCGCGCTGGAACCTGCGCTGGGCAACCGCTTCGTGCAGGGCCTGCTGCTGCCGGAAGAAGGCCAGCTCGACAATCGCGAGTTGCTCGCCGCCCTGCTCGCCACGCTGGAGGCCCTGCCCAACGTACAGCTGCACTGGCAAGCGCCGCGCAGCCTCGACGATTTCCGCCCCGGCGAAGGCGAACGCGTCATCGACTGCCGCGGACTTGGCGCCCAGCCGCAATGGAGCGCGCTGCGCGGCGTGCGCGGCGAGGTGATCCGCGTGCATGCGCCCGACGTCGCGCTGACGCGGCCCACGCGCCTGGTGCATCCTCGCTACCCGCTCTACATCGCGCCCAAGCCGAACCGCGTGTTCGTGATCGGCGCGACCGAGATCGAATCCGATGACATGTCGCCGGCCAGCGTGCGCTCGACGCTCGAGCTGTTGAGCGCTGCCTATGCGGTGCACAGCGGCTTTGCAGAGGCGCGCATCCTCGAGATCGCGACCCAGTGCCGCCCGACGCTGCCCGACAACCTGCCGGCTTTTCGCCAGCCCCGAGCCCGCGTGATGCAGATCAACGGTCTCTACCGCCACGGATTCATGATCGCGCCGGCCATGCTCGACGTTGCGCTGGAACTGTTGCGCGAAGATGCCTCGCCGCTGGCCGAACGCTTCGCCCTGGCACCCAGGCCGGAGCCCATCGCACCATGATGAACATCCTGATCAACGACAGCCCGAAGACCTTGCCCGACGGCTCCACGCTGGCCGATGCGATTGCCTTGATCGAAGCCAAGCCCCCCTTCGCCGCCGCGGTGAACCGCCAGTTCGTGCCGCGCTCGAACTACGCATCGCATGCCCTGCACCCCGACGACCGCATCGAAGTGATCCGCCCCGTGACGGGCGGCTGAACCGGAGACTCACCCACATGAACACGAACGCTGACGTTCCCCTGGTGCTCTACGGCCAGGCCTTCCAGAGCCGGCTGCTGCTCGGCACCGCGCGCTACCCATCGCCCGATGTTTTGGAGGCCGCGGTACGGCGTGCCCGGCCGGCGATGCTGACCGCCTCGCTGCGCCGCCAGACGGCGACGCCGGGCAACGGCAGCGACGGCAACGGCTTCTGGGAGCTGCTGCGGCAGCTCGACGTGCCGGTGCTGCCCAACACCGCCGGGTGCCACAGTGTGCAAGAGGCCATCGCCACCGCGCAGATGGCGCGCGAGTTGTTCGACACGCCCTGGATCAAGCTCGAGTTGATCGGCGACGACTACACCCTGCAGCCTGACACGCTCAACCTGGTCGACGCCGCCTCGCAACTGGTCCGCGACGGCTTCCATGTGCTGCCCTACTGCACCGAGGACCTCGTACTGTGCCAACGCCTGGTGGACGTCGGCTGCCAGGCCGTGATGCCCTGGGCCGCGCCCATCGGCACGGGCCGCGGCCCCGTCAATCCCTATGCGCTGCAGGTGCTGCGCGAACGGCTCGCGGTCCCCTTGCTGGTCGATGCCGGGCTGGGCCTGCCCTCGCATGCCTGCCAGGTGATGGAATGGGGCTACGACGGCGTGCTGCTCAACACCGCCGTCGCGCTGGCGCAAGACCCGGTCGCCATGGCCGGCGCCTTTGCCGACGCGGTTCAGGCGGGCCGCAGCGCGTACCGGGCGGGCGCCATGGCCGCGCAGGATTCCGCACAGCCGAGCACGCCGGTACTCGGCACGCCCTTCTGGCATCACGCCAACGCCCAATGACTGCGACGAATGCCATGAACGACCCGACGAACCACCGGAACGACCCCGACGGCATCGCCCGCGCCATCGTCGAGGCGCATGCGGCACGCTTCGGCGAAGCTGGGGGTCGCCCGGCCTCCTTCTCTTCCGACGACGCGGTGTACCGCGGCGCCAAGACGGCCTGCGCGGCACTGGGCTTCATCGAGGTCGATGCCGAATGCCTGGCCTGTGCCTGGCAGGCACAGACCCGCCGCACCGGCGCCTTCGATGCGGGCGCCTGGCCCGAGCATCCGGCCGATTTCGGCATGCGGCCCTTTCCGCTGTCGGGCCGCGACGATGCCTTTCCGCCCTGCCCCGAGCGGCTCGGCCTCTACGCCGTGCTGCCCGATGCCGCCTGGGTCGGCCGCATGGCGCGCGCCGGCGTGCCAACCGTGCAGCTGCGCTTCAAGTCCGCCGATGCGGAAGCGGTGAAGCGCGAAGTGCACGCGGCCGTGGACGCGGTGCGCGGCACGGGAGCCCTGCTGTTCATCAACGATCACTGGCAAGACGCCGTCGAGGCCCGGGCCTATGGCCTGCACCTGGGCCAGGAAGACCTGGATGCGCTGGACCCGCAGGAACTGCAGGCGATCCGCGCCTCCGGCATTCGGCTGGGCGTCAGCACCCACGGCTATGCAGAAATGGTGCGCGCCGACGCCGTAAGCCCGAGCTACATCGCCATGGGCGCGGTGTATCCCACGACGCTGAAGCAGATGGCGACCGCGCCCCAGGGCGTTGCACGGCTGGCCGCCTACGCGCGCCTGATGCGCGGCTATCCGCAGGTGGGCATCGGCGGCGTCGATGCCCAGCGACTGTCCGAGGTGCTGGCCACGGGCGTGGGCTCCGTCGCAGTCGTGCGCGCCGTGGTGGCGGAGGCCGACCCCGAGGCTGCAGCGGCACGGCTGATGAAGGCGATGGCCGCCGGCTGAGAATTTTTTCGCGCATCCGTTCGGCCCAAGTCAGGCCGGTAGGGAGGCCCAAAAAACGACGCTATAATTTGAGGCTTGTTCCTCGATAGCTCAGTCGGTAGAGCGCCGGACTGTTAATCCGTAGGTCCCTGGTTCGAGCCCAGGTCGAGGAGCCACTACAAAGCCGCATAGGCATTAGAGGCCCTGCTATCCAACCGGTAGCAGGGCCTTCTTCTTTTGGATGCCATAGTGGACGGTTATTGGACGCGTCCAATATCCAGTGCTCGGGCGGCGCGGCTGAGCGTGCGACCCTCCCTCCATGCGGCCACCTCAAGCAGGTTCGGCAGAAGTACGAGGCAGTGGGAATCGTCTCCCATGCTCACTTGTAATTCACGTAAGCCATGCATTGGTTCGTGTTGTTGTTGTAGGTGACTCGCTCGCTCCCCGATGACATGGAGCAAGCCTGCAAGATGCGAAGCACGCCCCCGTACCCTTCGACATAGACGTGATAGTCATCGCCGGACGCGGGATCCCAACCGGCTACGGCCCGGGTACAACTGTTGCCGTAGCAATAATGGAACCTCAGATCCGTCGCCCGCGCCGGTCCCACCCTCCGCTCCCTGAAGCGGATGAGGTTTTCACCCATTCACCCCACGCTCACGCACCCTCGTGCGCGTTCAAGGCGCGTTCGACGAGTGCACGGAGAATGGCCGGAACGGCAGATCCAGCGCCCCCGCGTACTCCCCCTCGGGCGTCAGCGTCGGGCAGCCGCCCTTGTCTTGCGGGCAGAACGAGGTCTGGTCCGATTTGCGGGGATACACCACGCTGCTGAAGCGGTAGTTCCTGATCGCCTTGCCCGCGTAGTCGGCCACCGTCACCACTCCGCCGGAGGTCGAATACTGGTCGGCCTCGGTGACCATGACCGGGTCGACACGCGAGTCCGCCATGCGGCGTATCACCGATCCGCCGTTCTGGTCGTCGCTGAAGCCCACCCAGCCCCACGCACGATCGCCACGCGCGGTGAAGAGGACGGAATCGTTGACCGAATCGCGCCGGCCGGGAAAGCCCTTGGACTTTGCAAGGGACGTGATGTTGCTGCCCAGCCCCCTCACCGTGCCCACGGGCGCGATGTCGTCCGGCTTCGGCGTGGTCGGCTTCGCTCCGGCGGCGTAGCGACCCAGCGAGTAGATGTGCAGTTCGCCCTCGCGCGTCGCGATCCAGGCTCGCGCGGCGCGCGGCGTCGTCCGCCAGTACGGCGTGCCGGGGACGCGCTCCCGCTCATCCTTGGACCAGTAGCCCAGCGTGGCGGTGGTCTCGACGGCGATCGGCGTGCCCGGCACCGTGACGACCTTCGCCACCACAGGCAGCGCGCCGGGCGTAAGCAGGTAGGGCCACTGGCTGGCCTCCATGCCGAGCTTCTGGGTCTGCGCATTTTTCTCGGGGGTGTCGAGGTACATCGAATTGAAGTAGCGAAACAGCGGACCGAGATCGATGAAGGCCGCCGTCCTTTCCGATTGGGAGGTGACGACGGCCACCCCGCCTTTCGCATAACGCTCGTAGAACTCGCCGCCGGGCAAGAACTTGGAACGGTTGCTGGCCAGCGGCGATCCCAGGGCCCCGATCGAAGAAATCTCCTTGCCCACCGGGTGCACGGTCATGGCGACCGGATCGATTCCGGTGGTGACCTCGATGGCCGTGGGGGCCGTCACGTTGGCAGGCAGGTCGACGTAGCCCACGACCTTCATGAAGCCGATGCCTCCCTGGTTGGGGAAGCCTGGTTTGGAACCATCCATCCAGTCATGCCACCAGTCGTACCAGTCGTCCTTCTTTTGCCAGCTGCGGTTCATCGGCACGCCACCCAAGGCGATCACCGCGACCTGGCCCTTGAGGGCGACGGTGTCCCAGATCGTCGCCATCGCGAATTCGGACATCGGCGTCACGGCGAGGGCCGTGGGCACCTTGCCGACCGGAAGCCGCACGAAGGCGCGCTGCTGTGCGGTGTAGGTGCCGACCGTATAGATGGTGGCGCCTTCGCGCGGGCTGCCTTGCGTGGCGACCAGCGACATGCGGGTGGAGGGTCCGTCGGCGCCGCCCTCCCCGCGGGTTTCCGCGATGGGCAGGCTGGCGGCGCTGTTCGGTGACAGGGCACCCTGCGAAACGTAGTCGCGCAGCGCGGATGGGGACAGCGACCTGTCCTGCCACAGCAGCTGCGGGCGCTGCATCCAGGTCTCGCGGTCCGTGGCCTGCGCCTGGAACCACGCGACAGAGGCAGCGACGGAGTCGGGCCCGTCCGGCGTCCCGACTGCCACCCCGTGCGTGCTGACATAGGGGTTGTCGCCGGTGCTGCTTTCCTTGCCGAGCTGGTAGTGGGTCTTGCAGTCGGCACCGCCGCCGCAGTGCGAAATCGCGCCGATGTCCTCGCGCAGCGGCAGCGTGGGTACGCCAGCCTTGGATGCCGGCGGTCCGAACCGGTAGGCCACGCCGGCGCCCTGACCGAACTTGTACGCGAGGTCGCGATAGGCGCTCGCGATGACCTTGCCCGAAGCGTCCACGATCTCGCCCGCAACCGCAGGCGCCCGCCCGTCGGGCGGCTCCGAGCCGGGCGTTCGGGCGTGGGAAAGCCCGGCGAGCGCAACAGCAAGCGCGGCGGCAAAAAGCTTCATGGATGAGCACCTTAAAAGAAAAGGCCGACCCGCGAGCGTGCCGGACTGGGTAAGCGCGATTCCAGCTCAGGAAAGACGAATGGGCCATGAAGGCCCCGCCGCCGGACAGGAAGCGCGGCCGGCCTGCTTGCGAGGCTTGCGTTTGATCTTCACCCATTCGCTGGTGCGCACCCCCGGCAGATAGATGCTGGAGCGCCGCTTGGCGATGAACGCCTCGGGGCCAGGCAGATCTGCGGGCTGCTTGACCAGGTGCGCCCCGCCCTTGTCGGAGTACCTCACCAGGAGAATGCCCCAGGGAAGCTCCCGGAACAGCCGTCCGAGCGCGGCCTTGCGCAGCATCAGCGGCTGCGTCGTGATGTCCACCTCTTGATCGACAAGAAGATCGAAGACGCAATACACCACCGGTTTCGCGTTCAGGTACCAACAGCGATGCCGGGACCGTTCCTGCAGAGCCTGGAAATCGCTTCGACCCTGGTCGTCCAGCACGCATACCTCGCCATCCGTGATGTAGGGGCCGCCACGCACGGCCGACAGGCTGTCGCCGAGCTCGGGAAACCACTTGGTGGCGTTGGCGCCATTGCGCGTCCGCAATTGGGCGAGGCCATCGCCGAATGCGGCGGTCATCCGCAGGCCGTGGTATTTGTACTCGTAGATCCAGCCGGGCTCGTGCAAGCCCAATGTGCGCTCCGACAGGAGCATCGGCTTGTAATCGTCGAGACGGACCATGGCCATGAGCGCGAACGCCGCCAAAAGGATCAGCGGCGCTCGCTCTTTCCCCGCTCGCCGAGCTTGCCCTCGGCCTGCAGGTCGGCAACGGCCATGGCGAACGCGAGCAGTTCGTCCGAGAGCGGCGCCCCCGGCGCCAGCACGCCCACGCGCTCGGCCAGGGCCTGCAAGACCGCTCTGGGAGACTCGGCCGCGGACGGAACGGGAATGTCGGGGTCTTCGGGCATCGCAACTCCTCTTCAACTACTGGGGAGGCGCAGCGGGCTTCTGCGGCGACTGTTGCGAGCGCTCCTGCATCACCGGCGAACGCTCCCTGGACTCGGAGAGCAGGTAGGTCGCCAGCACAGCCAGCACCACCAGGACCACCACCATGATCGCGCCCCAGCGGAAGACCCGCTTGTCGTCCCGATCATTGCTCTTGGCCTGCGTTTGTCGAATAGCCATGGTCGATTCCTTGCATCCGATGCGCCGACGCTACCCTTGTCCTGCCGCCGCGCCGTCAGACAGGGACCCAGAGCCCTGTACCCAAATGCCAGCGGCGGCCGGTGAGGCCAAGACAGTGCCGGTGCCCTGCGCCATGCCATGCCCCACCTCATCTGCGTACCGGCCCGCGCGCGAGCCCCCTTCCGGCACGGCCTCGCGTCCCCGTCTGTCGCCAGCACTTTTCCTGACCCCGCAGACTCAAAGCATAGAAAAGGAGACGAAACATGTCAGACGACTTGAGCAACCGCGGCCCGCAGGATCGGTCGCGCATCGACGTCAGCGAGACGCACGAGCTTCGCTACTGGACGAAGGAGCTGGGCGTCAGCGAGGCGCAGTTGAGGGCCGCGGTTGCCGCCGCAGGCACTTCGGCCGAGGCAGTCCGCCAATACCTCGGGAAGTAGCAGCAAGCTTGGCGGACATGGAGGCGCCCATGTCCAGAAACGTGGTGTTCGTGTATCGGGGCTATCACTTCATCTGCAGTGCCGAGAAGGAGCGACCGGGGCAGTTCCGCCCCGTCGTCATCCGCCAGCTCGGATGGCCGAGCGAAAAGCTCGTGCCACTCGTCAACGATGCCGATCTTTGCCGCACCGAGGCAGAGGCCGTGCGGCATGCCGAGCAGCAGGCCATCCAGTGGGCAGACAGCCGGGTCGAAGTGCACGAGTCCTGAAGCAAGCAAGCCCCGTGAGGGCTTTCCCGCTGCATTGCAGCACGCGCAGGCGGGGCGCAACGGGCGTCCGAAGCTTGCACCGAAGGCGATTTCACAGAAGATCGCCGCCGCAAGAAAGGAGACGCTCATGCCGATGGAACTGCTCCGGCACATCGCGCAGCAACCACTGCCCTACACCGTCTACGCACCCGCCGAACTCGACAAGCTGCGCGTGCTTCGCGCGGCCGAACTCGTCTCGGCCTTCATCCCGCCAGCCGAGTCGCTGCCCAGCGGATCCGAGAGCCACAGGCCGGCCCAGGTGCTGGCCATCACCTCAAAAGGACACAAGGCCCTCGAAGGCGAGCTGGAGGACGCCACCGATCTCTAAGGGCGGCAGGCGACGGCCCAATCCGTTGTTGCCGGAATTAGGGAAGTCACTGAGCAATCAGTGCATTCAAGTATAGAAATCGAAATATCGAGTACCGGTCTTGCAAGCCAAGGTCTCCAGAATCCGTTGAAGCGACTGCCTCGTCGCCAACCACAAGGAGACATCGAGATGAAGCGTTTTCTGAAGGCGGGATGGGTACTCGCGCTCGCCGGCGCAGGCGTGGCCGCCCAGGCCGCGACCGAACTGGTCATTGCCACGGTCAACAACGGGCACATGATCGAGATGCAGAAGCTCACGCCGATGTTCGAGAAGGCCTACCCGGACATCAAGCTCAAGTGGGTCACCCTCGAGGAAGGCACGCTGCGCCAGCGCGTCACCACCGACATCGCGACCAAGGGCGGGCAGTTCGACGTGATGACGATCGGCATGTACGAAACGCCGATCTGGGCCAAGAAGGGGTGGCTCAATCCCATCGCCACCGATGCCGCCTACGACGTCGACGACCTCCTGCCAGCCATGCGCAGCGGGCTGTCGGCCGACGGCAAGCTCTACGCCGCGCCTTTCTACGGCGAAAGCTCGATGCTGATGTATCGCAAGGACCTGGCGGACAAGGTCGGCTTCAGCATGCCCGAGCAGCCCACCTGGGCGCAGGTGAAGGAACTTGCGGGCAAGGTCCACGACCCGAAGGGTGGCGTCTACGGCATGTGCCTGCGCGGCAAGCCCGGCTGGGGCGACAACATGGCCCTGATCACGACGATGGTCAACACCAACGGCGGCCAGTGGTTCGACATGAGCTGGAAACCGCAGATCGAGACCAAGCCGTGGAAGGATGCGATTACCTTCTACGTCGACCTCATGAAGGCCTACGGCCCGCCCGGCGCATCGGCCAACAGCTTCAACGAAAACCTGGCGCTCTTCAACGAAGGCAAGTGCGCCATGTGGGTGGACGCGACCATCGCGGCATCTTTCGTGAGCGATCCCAAGCAATCGAAGGTTGCCGACAAAGTGGCCTTCGCGCAGGCGCCGACGGCCGTGACGCCCAAGGGCGCCAACTGGCTGTGGGCCTGGGCGCTGGCGGTCCCCGCCGGCTCGCAGAAGGTGGACGCGGCGCAGACCTTCATCAAGTGGGCGACCTCCAAGGACTACATCAAGCTGGTGGCCAAGGAACAGGGCTGGAGCGCGGTGCCGACCGGCACCCGCAAGTCGACCTACGCCACGCCCGAGTTCATCAAGGCGGCGCGCTTCGCCGAGGCCGAGAAAAAGGCCATCGACACCGCCAACCCGAACGACAGCACCCTGCCCAAGTCGCCCTATGTCGGCGTGCAGTACGCCGCCATCCCCGAATTCCAGGCCATCGGCGTTGCGGTGGGCCAGCAGATGAGTGCGGCGCTCTCGGGCAAGACCACGGTCGACCAGGCACTCAAGGTCTCGCAGACGGCCGCCGAGCGCGAGATGAAGAAAGCCGGGTACTACAAGTGAGCACCCTGAGCCCCTCCCCCCTCGGGGAGGGCCGGGCCACCGGCGTGGAACGCACGGACGGCGTTCCACCCCTGCCCGGCTTCTCCCAACAGAGCGGGAAGAAGAAGAAGAAGAAAAATCAAAAGACCGATGCGGCCCAGCGCCTCCTGCCACGCCTGCTCATGGCGCCGGCCGTGCTCACGCTCTTCCTCTGGATGATCGTGCCGCTGGCAATGACGATCTACTTTTCGTTCGTCAACTACAACCTGATGCAGCCCGGCGACCATCCCTTCGCCCGGCTTGAGAACTTCGAGTACTTCATCACCGACCCGGACTTCTGGCCGGCGGTGGGAAACACCCTCCTCCTGATCGGCAGCGTGATCGGGTCGACGGTGGTGCTCGGCGTGCTGCTGGCGCTGCTGGTCAACGAGCCCTTCCCGGGCCGCGGCATCGTGCGCGTGCTGCTGATCTCGCCCTTCTTCGTCATGCCCACGGTCAATGCGCTGCTGTGGAAGCACATGATGATGAACCCGATCTACGGGGTGCTTGCCGATCTCTGGCGCTTCTTCGGCGCCGAACCGGTGGACTGGCTGACCGACGTGCCGCTGCTCTCCGTGATCATCATGGTGGCGTGGCAGTGGCTGCCCTTCGCCTGCCTGATCTTCATCACCTCGCTGCAGTCGCTCGACCGCGAGCAGATGGAAGCCGCCCGCATGGACGGCGCGAGCGCGGTGCAGCGCTTCGGCTACCTCACGATCCCGCACCTCGCCAGGCCGATGGCGGTGGTGATCATGATCGAGATGATCTTCCTGCTGTCGGTGTTTGCCGAGATCGCGGTCACGACCAACGGCGGGCCGGGCAACGAGAGCACCAACCTCACCTACATGATCTTCAAGCAGTCGCTGATGAACTTCGACGTCGGCGTGGCGTCGGCCGGCGCGCTGTTCGCGGTGGTCCTGGCCAACATCGTGGCGGCCTTCCTGATCCGCATCATCGGCAAGAGCCTGGACTGAAGGAGCAGCGCCATGCAAACCGACAGCGTTCTCCCCCTCGTGCTGCGCACCGCCGGTGCCTGGGCCGTATCCCTGCTGCTCTTCTTTCCGCTGGGCTGGCTGGTACTGACCTCCTTCAAGACCGAGCTGCAGGCCATCCACGTGCCGCCGCTCTTCGTGTTCGAGCCCACGCTGGACAACTTTGCCGAAGTGCAGCGCCGCAGCGACTACCTGCTGTTCGCGAAGAATTCACTGATCACCAGCATCGGCTCGACCCTCCTCGGACTGTTGATCGCTGCGCCGGCAGCCTATTCGTTCGCCTTCTTCCGCACCCGGCGCACGCGCGACATCCTGATGTGGATGCTTTCCACCAAGATGATGCCGGCCGTCGGCGCGCTGGTGCCGATCTACGTGATCGCGCAGACCGCGGGCCTGCTCGACTCGCGCACCGCGCTGACCATCGTCTTCACGCTGTCGAACCTGCCGATCATGGTGTGGATGCTCTACACCGCCTTCAAGGACATTCCGCCGGAGATCCTGGAAGCCGCGCGCATGGACGGCGCCAACCTGTGGACGGAGTTCCGCAACGTCGTGATGCCGCTGTCGGTGGGCGGGCTCGCTTCCACCGGCCTGCTGTGCCTGGTGCTGAGCTGGAACGAGGCCTTCTGGGCGCTCAATCTCAGCTCGGCCAAGGCCGGCACGCTGGCGGTACTGATCGCCTCCTATTCCAGCCCCGAAGGCCTGTTCTGGGCCAAGCTCTCGGCCGCCTCGCTGCTGGCCATCGCGCCCATCGTGGTGTTCGGCTGGTTCAGCCAGAAGCAGCTGGTGCAGGGCCTCACCTTCGGCGCCGTCAAGTAAAGGAGTTCCTCATGGCCTACCTGCAACTCGACAACATCAAGAAGAGCTTCGGCGACACCCACGTCATCAAGGGCGTGGACCTGCAGATCGACAAGGGCGAGTTCATCGTCTTCGTCGGCCCTTCGGGCTGCGGCAAGTCGACGCTGCTGCGCCTCATCGCCGGCCTCGAGCCGATCAGCAGCGGCACCCTGTCGCTCGACGGCCGGGACATCACGCACACGCCTTCGGGCAAGCGCGACCTGGCGATGGTGTTCCAGAGCTACGCGCTCTACCCGCACATGAGCGTGTACGACAACATGTCCTTCGCCCTGAAGCTGGCGAAGGTGTCGAAGGACGTGATCAAGACCAAGGTCGACCACGCCGCCAAGACCCTCAACCTCACTCAGTACCTGCACCGCACCCCGAAGGAGCTCTCGGGCGGGCAGCGGCAGCGCGTGGCCATCGGCCGCGCCATCGTGCGGGCGCCCAAGGTCTTCCTGTTCGACGAGCCGCTGTCCAACCTGGACGCGGCGCTGCGCGGGAACACCCGCGTCGAGATCAGCAAGCTGCACCGCGCGCTCGGCGCCACCAGCATCTACGTGACGCACGACCAGGTGGAGGCCATGACGCTGGCCGACCGCGTGGTGGTGCTGCGCGACGGCATGATCGAGCAGGTCGGCACGCCGATGGAGCTGTATGACCGGCCTGCGAACCAGTTCGTCGCGCAGTTCATCGGCATGCCCTCGATGAACATGGTGCAGGCGCGCGCGATCCCGAGCTTCGCCGCGCAGGTCAACGGCCGCCTGCCGGCCGATGGCTTTCTCGGCGTTCGCCCGGAAGGCTTGCGCGTGCACCCGGACCCGCAGCATGGCGCGGCGGCGCGGGTCGAGCTGGTCGAGGCGCTCGGCGCCGACACGCTGATCCACGTCGACGTCGGCGGCGTGCCGCTGGTGGCGCGGCAGAACGAGCGCACGCCGCTGCATCCGGGCGACGCCGTGAGCGTCGAGCTCGACCCGTCGGTGCTGCATTTCTTCAACCGCGAAGGCCGCACCGTCGCTGCTTGAGCCTGCTCCTCGCGCCCCATGTCTGTTCGCCCCCTCTCGGAGTTCGTGATCCTCCATCTCGGACTCGGCTCCTTCCATCGTGCCCACCAGGCGTTCTACCTGCAGCAGCTGATCGAGGCCGGCGACGCCCGCTGGTCGCTCTCGGGCGCCAACCTGCGACCCGACATGGCCGAGCTCCTGTCGGCCCTGCGGGCGCAGGACGGCTGCTACACGCTCGAGACCGTCTCGCCGGCCGGCGACTACCGCTACCAGCGCATCGGCGCCATTCGCGAGGTCCTGGCCTGGGAGCCGTCGCTGGCGCAGGTGGTCGCACGCGGGGCCGATCCGCGCACGCGCATCGTGTCCTTCACCGTCACCGAGGCGGGCTACTACCTCGGCCCGCAGGACCGGCTCGACGCCGACGACGCCGAGCTGGCCGACGACCTCGCGCGCGCCCGGCGCGGGGAAGCCGGCCAGACCATCTATGGCGCGGTCTGCGCGATCCTGCGCGCGCGCAGCGCCAACGCCGATGCGGGCCCGGTGACGCTGCTCAACTGCGACAACCTGCGCCACAACGGCGAGCGCTTTCGCCGGGGCCTGCTGGAATTCATCGAGCAGGCGGGCTTGCCGGGGCTCGCAGCCTGGGTGCGCGAGAACACCACCTGCCCCAATGCAATGGTCGACCGCATCACGCCGCGCCCGCCGCCGGAGCTGCGCCAGCGGGTGCGCGAGGCGACCGGCCGGGAAGATGCCGCACCGGTGACGGCCGAGCGCTTCACGCAGTGGGTGATCGAGGACGACTTCATCCACGGCCGGCCGGACTGGGCACGCGTCGGCGTGGAACTGGCCGATTCGGTGCAGCCCTACGAGGAAGCGAAGATCCGCATCCTCAATGCCAGCCACAGTTGCATCGCCTGGGCCGGCACGCTGGTCGGGCTGCAGTACATCCACGAGGGCACGCACACGCCGGAGATCCGGCAGATGGCCTTCGACTACGTGACGGACGATGTGATTCCCTGCCTGAACCGCGGCGGCCGCCCGAGCCCGGTCGACCTGCCTGCGTACCGTGATGTCGTGCTCGAGCGCTTCGGCAATCCTGCCATCCGCGACACCAACCAGCGCGTGGCCATGGACGGCTTCTCGAAGATCCCGGGCTTCATCGCGCCGACCGTGCGCGAGCGCCTGGCGCACGGCGAGAGCATCGCCGGTGTCGCGATGCTGCCCGCGCTCTTCCTCGCCTTCCTGCGGCGCTGGCATCAAGGCACCCTCCCCTATGCCTACCAGGACCAGGGCATGGACGAAGCCACCGCACACGCCATCTGCGACGCGGCCGATCCGGTCGCGGCCCTCTGTGCCGACGCCGGCCTCTGGGGCGACGCCGCGGGCGACGCGCGCCTCGAGCAAGCGGTGCGCGAAGCCGGTGCCCGCGTGCGAACCCTCATCGGAGGAAAAAGGGCATGACCGGGCGCCTCGGACAACGCCACGTGCTGGTGACCGGTGCAGGCGGCGGCATCGGGCTCGCGATCGCCCATGCCTGCCTTGCCGAAGGCGCGCGATGCACGCTGGTCGACCGTGCGCCCGCACCTTCCGAAGCCGTGGAAAGCCTGCAGCGCAGCCACACGCAGCGCGCAACCTACCTGCAGGCCGATGTCGCCGACATCTCGTCGCTCGCCCCCCTGCTCACTGCGGCGCAGGTGGCCCACGGACCGGTGCACACGCTGGTCAACAACGCCGCCGTGTTCGACATGGCGCCGCTGCTGGCGAGTGACGAAGCCTCCTTCGACCGACTGTTCGCGGTCAACGTGAAGGGCATGTTCTTCGTGATGCAGCGCGTGCTTCAGCACATGGTGGAGGCCGGCACACCCGGCGCCTCGGTCATCAACATGGCCTCGCAGGCCGGCCGCCGCGGAGAAGCGCTGGTGTCGCATTACTGCGCGACCAAGGCCGCCGTCATCAGCTACACGCAGAGCGCGGCGCTGGCGATGGCACCGCATGGCATTCGCGTGAATGCCATTGCGCCGGGCGTGGTCGACACGCCGATGTGGAGCCATGTGGACGCGCTGTTCGCCAGGTACGAAGGGCGCGCGCCGGGCGAGAAGAAGCGCCAGGTCGGCCTGGAGGTTCCGCTCGGCCGCATGGGAACGCCGGGCGACATCGCGGGCGCCGCCGTGTTCCTGGCCAGCGACGAGGCACGCTACATCACGGCCCAGACGCTCAACGTCGACGGTGGTAACGTCATGAGCTGACGGCGTGAACCTTTTGCGAGACAACCCGGCCATGACATCGGTGCGCCACCGCAACCTCCCCCGCCACCGGGAACCCGAACTGGAGCGCGACATCACGCGCTCGCCTTCGCTCGGCTACGAGGCGCCGGAGGATTCCGGCCTGGTGCGCTGCCTGGCCCACGGCTTTCCGAGCCCGCTGGTGCGCTGGCATTTTCACGAAGAGTACGAGCTGCACCTGATCACCGAGACCTCGGGCAAGGCCTTCATCGGCGACTGGATCGGGCCGTTCCAGCCGGGTCATCTGGTGCTGTGCGGACCGCGGCTGCCGCACAACTGGATCTCGCTCGACGCGCCGGCGGCCGGCGCGGCCGGGCGCGACCGCGTGATCCAGTTTCGCCACCAGCCCATCGAGCACGCGGCCGCCGAGATTCCCGAGCTGCGCGAGGTCATGCAGCTGCTCGAGCGCTCGCGCCACGGCATCGAGTTCTTCGGCCTGGCCGAGCGGGCCCTGGCGCATTGGGACGCGGTCAAAGGCGCGCGCGGACTGCGCCGCTTCGCACTGTTCTGCGACTACCTGGCCGATCTGTCCCAGTGCACCGACTACCGGCTGCTTTCCAACGTACAGATGCAAGGCGTGGAAGGCGACGCCGGCGTGGACCAGATCAATGTCATCGTCGACCGCATCACCTCCAACCTGGCCGAGCCGATCGTGATGGCCGACATTGCCACCGAGCTCGGCATGAGCGAAAGCCGCTTCAGCCGCTTCTTCAAGCGCTCCACCGGCAACAGCTTCACAGACTTCGTCAATCGCGTGCGCATCAACAGCGCCTGCCACCTGCTGATGCAGACCGATCACTACGTGACCGACATCTGCTACCAGGTCGGCTTCAACAACGTGGCCAACTTCAACCGCCGCTTCCTGGAGATCAAGGGCATGACTCCGACCGAGTTCCGGCGCCAGAGCGACCACCGCTTCGGCGGCGGCTGAAGAAGGGCCGGCGCTTGTACCTCGGGCTCGATCTCGGCACCTCGGAGCTGAAGGCGCTGCTGCTGGCGCCGGATCACCGCATCGTCGCGCTGGCCCGAGCGCCGCTCACGGTCGACCGGCCGGCGCCGCTGTGGTCGGAGCAGGCACCTTCGCAGTGGTGGGAAGCGCTGGAAGCCGCCATGGCCGAGTTGCGGCGCACGCAGGCTGCGGCCCTGGCGGCGGTGCGCGCCATCGGCCTCTCGGGCCAGATGCATGGTGCCGTGGCGATGGATGCACAAGACCGGGTGCTGCGCCCCGCCATCCTCTGGAACGACGGCCGCAGCGCCGCCCAGTGCCGCACGCTCGCGACCCGCGTTCCTCGGCTGGGCGCCATTGCCGGCAACCTTGCCATGCCGGGCTTCACCGCGCCCAAGCTGTTGTGGATGCGCGAGCACGAGCCCGAGCTGTTCGCGCGAATCACCCATGTGCTGCTTCCCAAGGATTGGCTGCGCTTCATGCTGAGCGGCGAGTTCGCGAGCGACATGTCGGATGCTTCGGGCACCCTGTGGCTGGACGTGGGCGCCCGCGACTGGTCGGACGAACTGCTGGGCGCCTGCGGGCTGTCGCGACTGCAGATGCCGCGGCTGGTCGAGGGCAGTGCCGCCGCCGGCCAGCTCCGGCCGGAGCTCGCGCAACGCTGGGGCCTCGCGGCCGGCGTGCCCATTGCAGGTGGTGGCGGCGACAACGCGGCCAGCGCGGTCGGCATGGGACTCGTGGAAGCCGGACAGGGTTTCGTCTCGCTGGGCACCTCGGGCGTGATCTTCATTTGCGGCGAACGCTTCGAGCCACGGCCCGACGCCGCGGTGCATGCCTTCTGCCATGCATTGCCCGGCCGCTGGCACCAGATGTCGGTGATGCTCTCGGCCTCGAGCGCCGTGAGCTGGGGCGCGCGCAGCTTCGGTCTGGGCAACGAGGCGGCGCTGCTCGCGGCGGCCGCGACGGTGGGCGATGAGGTGCGGCAGCGCGCTCCGCTGTTCCTGCCCTACCTCTCCGGAGAGCGTTCGCCGCACAACGACGCCGACGCGCAAGGCGTTCTGTTCGGCCTCACGCATGCGCACGGCCCGGCCGAGATCGCCTACGCGGTGGCCGAAGGCGTGAGCTTCGGGTTGCGCGACGGCCTGGACACGCTCGCCCGGCCGGCCGGCGACCTGGTGCTGGTCGGCGGCGGCGCGCGCAGCGTCTGGTGGGCGCAGTTGCTGGCCGATGTACTGGAGACCCCGCTGGCGATTTGCGAAGGCAGCGAGGCGGGCGGCGCGCTCGGCGGCGCGCGGCTGGCCTGGCTGTCCGATGGCGGCACGCTGCGGGAGGTGTGCCGCCGACCCGTGCTGCGCCAGCGCTTCGTGCCGGCCCGATCGCCAGCCGACTACCTTCGCATCCGGCATGCCCGCTTCAAGGCGCTCTACGCCGGGCTGCGCCCGCTATTCGCCTGGAAGGATGAATGACATGTTCGTGGTGTGCGGCGAAGCGTTGATGGATGTCTACGTACTGGGGCCGACGCCCACTGGCCTGCATCTGGACGCGCGCATCGGCGGCTCGCCCTTCAACGTGGCGGTGGGCCTGGCGCGGCTGGGTCGCCCATCGGCGCTGCTCACCGGCCTGTCGCGCGACGCGGCGGGGGAACGGCTGATGCACGCGCTGCAAGCGGAAGGCGTCGACACGCGCCTGGTGCTGCGCAGCGATGCGCCAACCACCCTGAGCGTGGTGAGCGTCGACGCGGGCGGCCTGCCTCACTATGCGTTCTACGGCCATGGCTCGGCAGACCGGGCCATCGACAGCGCTCGCCTGCCCGCACTGCCGCCGCAGGTTCGCGTGCTGCAGTTCGGCTCCTATGCGCTGGTGGTCGAGCCGGTTGGCAGCGCCCTGCGCGCTTTGGCCGCGCGCGAGCGCGACCGCTGCCTGGTGGCCTACGACCCCAATGTGCGGCTCAACGTCGAGCCCGATGTGGCACGCTGGCGCACGATGGTGGAGGCCATGGTGGCGCTCTCGCACATGGTGAAGGTGAGCGATGAGGACCTGGGCTTGCTCTATCCGGATTCAGTACCGGGCGAAGTCGCCCGGCGCTGGCTGTCGCTCGGTGTCCAACTGGTCGTGCTCACTCGCGGTGCCCGGGGCAGCGAAGCGTGGACTGCGGGTTCGCACGTTGCGGAATCCGCCGCTCCGGTCGAGGTGGTGGACACCGTCGGCGCCGGCGACACCTTCCAGGCCGCCCTGCTGACCTGGCTGGACGAACAGCAGGCCCTGAGCGTTGCGGGACTTGCAGCACTGGATGCGCAGCGGCTCGCCGCCCTGTTGCGCTTCGCCACCCGTGTCGCCGCCATCACCTGCTCACGTCGCGGTGCCGACATGCCGCGGCGAGCCGAACTGCCTGCCGACTGATCGCCTCGGTGCGCTGGCAGCCACCTGTTCCTACAGGATCGAGTGGTCGGTGGTGAACAGGCAGGAGTCCTCATCCGACTCCGGCTTGGGCTTTCTCGAATCGCTGCCGGCAGCGGGGCGCACGACGGGTGGCTCAGCGGGCTCGCCCTCGCCGATGCCGACCGGCGCGCGGGGCTTGCCGAAGGGTGCCAGTCCTTGCACGACGCGCAGCGCCGAAGCGCCCTCGATCAGCGCCTCCGAGTAGTCGGGCAGGCCGCGGGTCGAGGAATCCACCGGCCGGTAGACCAGGCACTCGTCGGAGTCCGCCTGAACAGCCTCCATCAGGATCCAATGAAATTCATTGGGTTCGAGTTCGAGAACTGTCAGGGCAAGGTCGCGCAGAGCCATGGGGGAAACCTCTTGTTGAATGTCGCAGATTGTTACAGGCTGTTGATTATTGGCAAAGGTACTTTTGCACGGGTGTCTCCTCCACATGATGGAGTCCCGGCACAGCGTGGAGTGAACGGCGCCGCCGTAGCGGCGCCCCGGCCCGCACCTTCTTCAGCCCAGGCGCACCGGCACGAAGATCCTGTCGCCGTCGCGCTGGATCAGCAGCGCGACCGACTTGTCGGCCTTCGCCGCCACCTCGCGCACCTGCTCCACTGTCTTGGCGGGCGTGCCGTTGATGGCCAGCAGCACGTCGCCGGGCTGCACGCCCGCCATGGCCGCGGGGCCACCCGCATCCTCGATGAGCAGGCCGGCATCCACGCGCGCCTCCCGTTTTTCCTGCGGCTGCAAGGGGCGCAGCGCGAGCCCCAGCTTGCCGTGTCCGGCGGCGGCGTCGTTCTTGGCCACGGCACTCGTCTTCTCGCCCGCATCGCCGAGCCGGGCGCTGATCTCGTGCCGCTCGCCCTGGCGCCACACGTCCAGCGTGATGCGGCTGCCCGGCTTCTTCTGGCCGATCAGCGCCGGCAGGTCGCCCGACGCGACGATGGGCTCGCCGTCGACCTTGCGGATCACGTCGCCCGAGCGCAGGCCGGCCTCGTCGGCCGGGCCGCCCTTCTCGACGTTCGACACCAGCGCGCCTTCAGGCTTGTCGAGCTTGAAAGAGTCGGCGAAGGCCTGGTTGACCTCCTGCACCGCCACGCCGAGCCGGGCATGGCTGACCTTGCCGGTCGCGACGATCTGGTCCTTGACCTGGATCGCGACATCGATGGGGATCGCGAACGAGACACCCTGGTAGCCGCCGCTGCGGCTGTAGATCTGCGAGTTGATGCCCACCACTTCGCCGCGCGTGTTGAGCAGCGGCCCGCCCGAGTTGCCGGGGTTGATGGCCACGTCGGTCTGCAGGAAGGGCACGTAGCTGTCGTCGGGCAGCGACCGGCCCTTGGCGCTCACCACGCCCGCCGTCACGGTGTTCTCGAAGCCGAAGGGCGAGCCGATAGCGAGCACCCATTCGCCCACCTTGAGGTCCTTGGTGCTGCCCAGTTGCAGGGTCGGCAGGTTCCTGGCGTCGATCTTGAGCACGGCGATGTCGGTCCTGGGGTCGGAGCCGAGCACCTTGGCGCGGAACTCGCGGCGGTCGGTGAGCTTGACCGTCACCTCGCTGGCGTCCTTCACCACGTGTGCGTTGGTCAGGATGATGCCGTCCGCATTCACGATGAAGCCCGAGCCCTGGCCGCGCACGGGCACCTCGCGCTGCTGGCCGCGCTGCCCGAACTGGCCACCGCCGAAACGACGGAAGAACTCGAACATCGGGTCTTCCGGATCGATACCGGCCATGCCCTCCATCGAGGTCTTGGTGGTGCCGGTCACGCTGATGTTGACCACGGCCGGACCGTCGCGCGAGGTGATGGTCGAAAAGTCGGGCATGGTGACCAGCGGCGCCGCGGCGGCAGGCGCCGCTGCAGGCGCGCCGACGGCACTGGCACTGGTGTAGGCGCCCGCGCCGACGGCGCCGATCACCCCGGCGGCGGCCAGTGCGGCGGCAAGGGCACGAGGCGAATTCAGACGGACATTCATGGGGGACTCCTTTCGAGGTGTCAGTGGAAACACGATGAAAGGAAATGTCGGTCAGCTCGCTTAGGCCCGCCTTAAACGGTGGAGGGAAAAAGCAGCCTCACCCGCAAGCCGCCCAGGCTGTCCGAGTGCCCGATGTCCAGCGCGGCGCCATGCTGGTCTGCGATCGACTTGACGATCGCCAGCCCCAGGCCGCTGCCCGGCGCCTGCGATTCCCCGACACGGTAGAAGCGGTCGAGCACGCGCTCGCGTTCCTCGCGCGGCAGGCCCGGTCCGCTGTCCTCCACTACCAGCTCGGCGCCGCCGGCCTGCCGGGCGATGCGGAGGTCGACGCGCCCGCCTTCGGGCGTGTACTTGACGGCGTTGTCCAGCAGGTTGCGCAGCAGTGTGCGCAGCGCCTCGGGCTGGCCCTGTACCCGTGCCGCGTGTGCACTGGCGATGCCGATGTCGATGCGTTTTGCCTGGGCAGCGGCAATCGCATCGGACAGCGCCAACCGCGCGACCTCCTGCAGCTCCACCGCCTCCGGTGGTGTTCCGGCCGCTGCGCTGGCCTCCTGCCGCGCCAGGGCCAGCATTTGCTCCACCAACCGCGTCGCCCGGTCGATGCCTGCAGCCAGTCGGTTCACGGCCACCTCGCGCGTGGCCTCGTCAGGCGCACGCTGCAGCCCCTGCACCTGCAGCTTCAGCGCGGCCAGCGGCGAGCGCAATTCATGCGCGGCGTCCGCCACGAAATGCTTCTGCGCCTCGAAGGCGCGGCGCACGCGGTCGAACAGCAGGTTGAGTTCGTGCACCAGAGGACGCACCTCCTCCGGCAATCCGCTCTCACTCACGGGTGAGAGGTCGTCGGCCTGCCGCGCCGCCACCTGGCCGCGCACGCGGGCCACGGGCGCCAGCGAGTGGCTCACCACCCACCACACGACCAGCATGAGCAGCGGCGCCGCCAGCGCGATGGGCCCGACCGTACGCAGCGCCAGCGTGCCCGCCATGTGGCGGCGCGCAGCCATGTCCTGCGCCACCTGGATCACCAGCGAGCGGGCCTGCAGCGAGTAGACCCGGTAGGTGGTGCCGCGCGCCTTCACGTTCGAGAAGCCGAGCACTGCACGCTGCGGCAGTGCAGCCTGGGCGGCCGATTCGAAGACGAGCACGCCATCGGCCGTCCATACCTGCACGACGAACTCGAAGTTCTCCTCGCCGTCGCTCAGCCCCCCCACTGCCGCGCTCGGTGGCAGGCCGGCGCGCAGCGACAGGGCCATCTGCTGCATGTGGTAGTCGAAGATCTGGTCGGCCTCGTCGAGCACCGTGCGATAGGCGACGAAGGCCTGGGTGCCGGCGGCCAGCACGATGGCCGCAAGCAAGAACAGCAACAGCCGCGCGCGCAAGGATTTCATCTGGGCCCCCACGCTCGGCACTGCGCTGCGCGCATCATTCTCTCGGCACCATGTACCCCACGCCCCGCACGTTGCGGATCAGGTCTGCGCCCAGCTTCTTGCGCAAGCCGTGCACATAGACCTCGACCGCATTGCTGCTGATCTCGTCCTTCCAGCCGTAGAGCTTTTCCTCGAGCTGGGCACGCGACAGCACCATGCCGGGCCGGGCGATCAAGGGCTCGAGCACCGCCCACTCGCGCGCCGACAACACCACGGGCTGGCCGTTGACCGAGACCTCGCGCGTGGTCGGATGGATGCTCACGCCCATGTGCTCGTAGACCGGTTCGGCCCTGCCCGAGGCCCGCCGCAGCAAGGCGCGGATGCGCGCCAGCAGCTCGTCGAGGTCGTAGGGCTTCAGGACGTAGTCGTCGGCGCCGGAATCCAGGCCTTCGATGCGCTGCTGCACCGAGTCGCGGGCGGTGGCGATCAGCACCGGCATGCGCTGCTTGCGCGCACGCAGCGCGCGCAGCACTTCGAGTCCGTCGCGGCGCGGCACGCCGAGGTCGAGCAGGACCAGGTCGTATTGCTGCGTGCGAAGTGCGGTGTCAGCGGCCTCGCCGTCCTTGACCCAATCGACCGCGTAGTGCTCGGCCCGCAGCAGGTCGAGCACGGCCTCGCCGATCATCACGTCGTCTTCGAGCAGCAGCAGTCGCATCGTGGAGTCATCCGGCAAAGCTTGTTCGAGATCGTAGCGCGCTGCAAAGTTCAGAGCAGCGAGCGCACCTCGCGTGCCGCCTCGAACAGCAGCGGCAGCAGGTCGCGGCGCAGCGCCTCCTCCGGGTGACGGCCGCCGGAGAGCACGACATTGAGCGCGGCCACGGTGTGACCCTGCATGTTGCGCAACGGCACCGCCAGCGCCTGCACGCCAAGCTCGTGTTCCTCGCTGGCGAAACAGTAGTCTTCCTTGCGGACCTGGACCATGCGCTGGCGCAGCAGGCGCGCAGTGGTAATGGTGTGCGGCGTCAGGCGCGGCAGCAGACGGCCCTTGAGCCACTGCGACAGTTGCGCCGGGCTCATCGCCGCCAGCAGCACGCAGCCGGTCGAGGTCGCGTGCGCAGGCAGGCGCGCGCCCAGGTGCAGACCGTAGGCGAGTACGCGGGTCGGCGTGCCGTAGGCGCCGCTGCGCGCGACGATGACCACCTCCTCGCCGTCGAGCACCACGGCCGAGAAGGACTCGCCGGTCTGGGCCGCCAGCCGGTTGAGGGTGGGCTGGAGCGCACGCGGCAACCTCGAGGAGGCCAGGTAGCTGCCCGAGAAGCGCAGCACCTTCGGCGCCATCCAGAAATAACTGCCGTCGGTCTCGAGGTAGCCCAGGTGCGCGAGCGTGAGCAGATGCCGCCGGGCGGCAGCGCGCGTGAGGCCAGCCCGCTCGGCGGCCAGCGTGGCATTGAGGCGCTGGCGCTCGGTATCGAAGCTCTCGAGCACAGCCATGCCCTTGGCAATGCCCTCGATGAAGTCCGGCTTGGCAATGGTCACGGTGGGTCGGCGTCGTCCAAGTGTTGCGCGATCATCGCGCAGGCAGCCTCATCATCGCACAGAGGATGGTCCCGGGCGATGCGGGGACGACCGCCCGGTCCTACGCTTCACGCTGACATCCAGGAGACCTCCATGCGTACCCAAGTCGCCATCATCGGCGCCGGCCCGGCCGGCCTGCTGCTCGGCCAACTGCTCTTCAAGGCCGGCATCGACAACGTCATCGTCGAACGCCAGACCGGCGCCTACGTGCTGGGCCGCATCCGCGCCGGCGTGCTGGAGCAGGTCACGATGGACTTGTTGGCGCGTGCCGGCGTCGACGCGCGCGCCAAGGCCGAAGGTCTGCCGCACGAGGGCATCGAACTGTTGTTCAAGGGCGCGCGCCACCGCATCGACCTGCACGGCCTGAGCGGCGGCAAGCAGGTCACCGTTTATGGCCAGACGGAGGTCACGCACGACCTGATGAATGCGCGCGCGGCCGAGGGCCTGACGACGGTCTACGGCGCCTCGCAGGTCAGCCTGCATGGCTTCGACGGCGAGCGGCCGACCGTGCGCTTCGAGAAAGACGGCGCAGCCCACGAAATCGAATGCGACTTCATCGCCGGCTGTGACGGCTACCACGGCGTCAGTCGGGCCAGTGTCCCGGCCGGTGCCATCCACACCTACGAAAAAGTCTATCCGTTCGGCTGGCTGGGCGTGCTGGCCGACGTGCCGCCGGTGTCGCACGAGCTGATCTACGCCAACACGCAGCGCGGGTTCGCGCTGTGCAGCATGCGAAGCGCCACGCGCAGCCGCTACTACGTGCAGGTGCCCGTCGAGGAGCGGGTGGAGAACTGGAGCGACGACGCGTTCTGGAACGAGCTGCGGCTGCGGCTGGACCCCGAGGCGCGCGAGCGGCTGGTGACCGGACCCTCGCTGGAGAAGAGCATTGCCCCGCTGCGCAGCTTCGTGGCCGAGCCGATGCGCTTCGGGCGGCTGTTCCTCGCGGGCGACGCAGCCCACATCGTGCCGCCGACCGGCGCCAAAGGCCTGAACCTGGCCACGGCCGATGTCGGCTTCCTGTCGCGCGCGCTGGAGGTCTTCTACCGCGAGCAGAGCGAGTCGGCGCTCGACCGCTATTCCGAGCTGTGCCTGCGCAGGATCTGGAAGGCCGAGCGCTTCTCCTGGTGGTTCACGTCGCTCATGCACCGGTTCCCTGACACGGGCGAGTTCGGGCAGAAGATCCAGGAAGCCGAGCTCGACTACCTGGTGCACTCGCGGGCCGCATCGACCTCGGTGGCGGAGAACTACGTCGGCCTACCGCTGGAGGAGTTCTGAGCCTCAGGGCCCGGGCTGCATCAATTGCCAGATGCGCGCCGGTGTCAGCGGCATGTCCAGCCGCGGCGCCAGCCCGGCCATGCCGTTGCGCGCGAAGGCGTCGGCCACCGCGTTGACCACCGCAGGCGTGGCGCCGATGGTGCCGAGCTCGCCCACGCCCTTCACGCCCAGCGGGTTGTTCAAGCAGGGCGTGCTCTGGTCCATCTCGGTCTTGAACATGGCTGCCGCGATGTCGGCGCGGGGCGCCGCGTAGTCCATCAGGCTTCCAGTGAGCGGTTGGCCGGTCTCGGTGTCATAGACCACCCGTTCGCACAGGGCCTGGCCGATGCCCTGGACGACGCCGCCCTCGAGCTGGCCGCGCACGATCAGCGGGTTGATCACCCGGCCCACATCGTTGACCGACGCATAGGCCACGATGCCGATCTCGCCCGTCGCCGGGTCGATCTCCACCTCGCAGATGTGGCAGCCGTTCGGCCAGGTCGGACCGGCAACGGCGCTGGTCGAGTCGACGAAGATCTGCTGCTCGGGCTGCCGCCCCGCGAGTGCGAACAGGTCCAGCGACAAGTCGGTACCGGCCACCTTGAAGAGGCCGGCCTCGTATGCAACGTCTTCCGGCGCGACCTCGAGCTCCTGCGCCGCCAGGGTGCGGGCCCGATCGATGGTGCGCTCGGCGCCGACGCGCACGGCGGAGCCGCCGGTAAAGATGGAGCGCGAACCGGCGCTGCCGAAGCCATTGCCCCGGTCGGTGTCGCCCAGCACGATACGCACCTTCTCGATGGGCACGCCAAAGGCATCGACCACCAATTGGGCCAGCGTGGTCGCGATGCCCTGCCCCATGGCGTTGACGGCCGAGAATACTTCGATGATGCCGTCGGCCTGCACCGAGACCGTCACCCGCTCCTCGAATACATTGCCGCCGGTCCACTCCAGGAAGGTCGCGATGCCCAGGCCGCGAAGCCGGCCCTGACGCTCCGATTCGGCCGCACGCGCGTCGAAGCCTTGCCAGTCAGCCAGGGCCAGCGCCTGGTCCATCACCAGCCCGAAGCGGCCTGTGTCGTAGGTCTGTTTCATCGGGTTGGTGTAAGGCATCTGCTCCGGCTGGATGAAGTTGCGCCGGCGCAGCTCGATGCGGTCGATGCCGATCTCGCGCGCGGCCTCGTCCATCAGCCGCTCGATGGTGTAGATCGCCTCGGGGCGGCCGGCACCGCGGTAGGCACCGGTCGGCGCGGTGTTGGTGAGCACCGCCAGGAAGTGGAAGTCGATGGTCTGGATGTCGTAGACGCTGGTCTGCACCCAGGGGCCGATCAGCAACTGAATGGCGACGCCCGTGCCGGTGGCGTACGCACCCACGTTGGCCAGGGTGCGAATGCGCAGCGCGAGGATCCTGCCGCTGGCATCGAGCGCGAGTTCGGCCCGGGCCTCGATGTCGCGCCCGTGCGAGGTCGAAAGGAACTCCTCGCTGCGGTCGGCGACCCACTTGACCGGGCGGCGCAGCTGGTGCGCCGCAAACGCCACGACGATGTCCTCCGGATAGGCGCCGGTCTTCATGCCGAAGCCGCCACCCACGTCGCCCACGACCACGCGCACCTGCTCGGCAGGCAAGCCGATGGCCTCGGACACCGAGTTGCGCACGCCCGAGGGCATTTGCGTGCTCATCCGCAGGGTGAGCCGGCCGGACTCCGGGTCGGCATCGGCCAGCACCGAGCGGGGTTCGATCGTGAGCGCGACCACCCGCTGGTTGACGACGTCCAGCGCCACCACGTGGTCGGCGCGGGCGAAGGCGGCGCTGGCCGCCTCGGCGCTGCCGTGGCGCATCTCGGCGGCAATGTTGCCGGTGGCTTCGCCCCACACCAGCGGCGCGCCCTCTGCGGCGGCGGCCTGCGTGTCCACGACCATCGGGAGTTCCTCGTAGTCGACCACGACCGCCTCGCCGGCGTCGCGCGCCTGCGCTGCCGTTTCGGCGATCACGGCAGCCACCGGCTCGCCAACGAAGCGCACCGTGTCGATCGCGAGAACGTGCCGCGGCGGCGATGCGCACGCGGCACCGTCGGCACGCTTGAAGGCGACGGCACCGGGCATCGGCTTGACGCCGGCCTGCTGCAGGTCGGCGCCGGTCAGCACGCGCAGGACGCCGGGCATGGCCGCCGCCGCAGCGACATCGATGGCTGTCAACCGGGCATGCGGGTAAGGGGAACGCACGAAGAACAGATGGGTCTGAAGCGGTAACGTGACGTCGTCGGTGTAGCGTCCGGCCCCGGCCAGGAGGCTCTCGTCTTCGAGCCGCCTGACGGCCTGGCCGCTGCCGAAGCGCATGGGATTCGTTTCTGTTGCCACCTGAGTCCTCTTTCCGTTGCACGCGGGGCGCGAGTCAGGGGACGACTATATGAGCACCGGTGCTTTCGCGCTTCCGACGACATCGCGTACTGCCGAAGCCGTGTATACCTTCGACCATGCAACTGCCCTGGCTCGCCCCTGGTGACCCACTGCCCGACGCCACCTTGGCGTGGGGCGAATCCGATCCCGTTCCCGGCCTGCTGGCGGCCGGCGGCGGCCTCGATGTCGCAAGCCTGCTGCAGGCGTACGCGCACGGCATCTTTCCCTGGTTCAGCGAAGGCCAACCCATTCTCTGGTGGAGCCCGGACCCGCGCATGGTGCTGGATGTGGAGCGCTTCAGGCTGCACCGTTCGCTGCGCAGGACGCTGGAGCGCTTCCGCGCGGCGCCGGATTGCGAGATCCGGATCGACCATGGCTTCGAGACGGTGATCCGAGCCTGCGCAACGGCCCCGCGCTCCGGCCAGACCGGCACCTGGATCCTTCCGGAAATGGTGCGCGCCTACACGGCGCTGCACGAGGCTGGTCATGCGCACAGCGTCGAGACCTGGATCGCGGGCGAGCTGGCAGGCGGCTTGTATTGCGTAGGCATCGGGGGCGCCGTGTTCGGCGAATCGATGTTCGCGAGGCGGCCCGATGCCTCCAAGATCGCGCTCGCCGCACTGGTCTCGTTCTGCCGCCGGCACGAGATCGCAATGATCGACTGCCAGCAGAACACCAGCCATCTGGCCAGCCTGGGCGCGCAGGAAATGCCGCGTGCGCGCTTTCTCTCGCATGTGGCAAAGGCTCGTCATCTGGCGGGGCCCCGGTGGCGTTTCGAGCCCGTATACTGGTCCGAACTCCTGCCTGCGCGAACTTCCCTTCCGACGTGACGCACCTCAAGGATCTTCCGCTCCACACGCTGCAGTTCTACGCGACGGCGCCCTATCCGTGCAGCTACCTGCCGGACCGGCAGGCACGCTCGCAGGTCGCCACGCCCAGTCACCTGATCCACAACGACGCCTACTCGGACCTGGTGCTCAGCGGCTTCCGCCGCAGCGGCATGTTTACCTACCGCCCCCATTGCGACGGCTGCAACGCCTGCGTGCCGCTGCGCGTGCTGGCCGATGCCTTCAAGCCCAGCCGCAGCCAGCGCCGTGCGCTGGCGCGTCACGCCAATCTGCAGGCGCGCGTGCTCAAGCTTTGCTTCGTGCCCGAGCACTACCAGCTGTACCTGCGCTACCAGAACGGCCGCCATGCCGGCGGCGGCATGGATCACGACAGCATCGACCAGTACACCCAGTTCCTGCTGCAGAGCCGGGTCAATTCCAGGCTGGTGGAGTTCCGCGAGACCCACCCGGACGGCAGCGCGGGCGCACTGAAGATGGTGTCCATCCTCGACGTGCTGAACGATGGCCTGTCGGCGGTCTACACCTTCTACGAGCCCGAGCCGGGCGCGGGCTTCGGCAACTACAGCGTACTGTGGCAGATCGAGCAGGCGCGCAAGCTGGGCTTGGCCCATGTCTACCTCGGCTACTGGATCGAGGGCAGCACGAAGATGAACTACAAGGCACGTTTCTCGCCGCATGAGGTTCTGGTCGACGGCCGCTGGCAAGCGCCGAACGATTTCACCAAGTAAAATCGCAGCCGGTTCCCCACCGCGTTGCCCATGAGAAAACCCCAATCAGACATTCCGGCCGCGCCCGTCATCCAGGTGATCGAGCGCATGTTCTCGCTGATCGACGTGCTCGCCTCACGTGAGGAAGCCATTTCGCTGAAAGAAATAAGCGAGAAGACGGGCCTGCATCCATCAACTGCGCACCGCATCCTGAACGATCTGGCGGTCGGCCGCTTCGTCGACAGGCCGGAAGCCGGAAGCTACCGGCTCGGCATGCGCCTGCTGGAGCTCGGGAACCTGGTGAAGGGCCGGCTGAATGTGCGAGACGCGGCGATGGTGCCGATGCGTGAACTGCACAAGCTGACCCAGCAGCCGGTCAACCTCAGCATGCGCCAGGGCGACGAAATCGTCTACATCGAGCGCGCCTACAGCGAACGCTCGGGCATGCAGGTGGTCCGGGCCATTGGCGGGCGGGCGCCGTTGCACCTGACGTCCACCGGAAAGCTTTTTCTCGCAGTGGACGAGCCGCAGCGCGTGCGCAGCTACGCCACCCGCACGGGCCTTGCAGGCCATACGCGCAACAGCATCACCCAACTGCCTGCCCTGGAACGGGAGCTTTCAAAGGCGCGCCAATATGGCATCGCCCGGGACAACGAGGAGCTGGAGCTCGGCGTACGCTGCATGGCAGCAGGTATTTACGACGATCAAGGAAAACTGGTGGCCGGCTTGTCGATCTCGGCCCCGGCGGACCGGCTCGATGACGGTTGGCTGCCCAAGCTGCAGGCGACCGCCAACGAGATCTCCAACGCGCTCGGCTACAGCGCCGCTACGCCACCGGCAGGCTGAAGCGCCCGCCAGAGTCGGCGCCTGGGTCGCGAGGAGACGAGGCGATCAGCCCGCGATATGGGCCGCAAGGGACGGCTGCGGCGTGGCCGCTGCCGGATTGATCATGTGATGGTTGGCTTCGACCCAGCGCCGCACGCGTTCGGCATCGGCGATGCGGCCGAGCTTGCCGGCGGAATCCAGGAACACCATGATCAGCTTGCGGCCGGCGATCCGGGCCTGCATGACCAGGCATTGGCCGGCTTCCGAGATGTAGCCGGTCTTCTGGAGACCGATGTCCCAGTCGGGGCTCTTGACCAGGCGGTTGGTGGTGTTGTACTGAAGCACGCGGTTGCCGACCTCGACCTGATACTCGGGCGAGGTCGAAAGCTGGCGCACCGTCGCGTCGGCGTAGGCGGCATTGACGAGCAGCGCCAGGTCCTGCGCGCTCGACTGGTTGCGGCTCGACAGGCCTGTAGGTTCGACGTAGCGGGTGTCCTTCATGCCGAGCATCTTGGCCTTGGCATTCATCACGCTGACGAACGTCGCGAGGCCGCCCGGATAGGTGCGGCCAAGGGCATGCGCCGCACGGTTCTCGCTGGACATCAGTGCCAGGTGAAGCAGCTCGCCGCGCGGCAGCGTGGTGCCGACGGTCAGCCTGGAGCGGCTCCCCTTTTCCGTGTCGACATCGTCCTGGGTGATGGTGATGAGCTCGTCGGAGGGCAGGTGGGCTTCGCTGACGAGCAGCCCGGTCATGAGCTTGGTGAGCGAGGCGATCGGCAACACGACGTTGTCGTTCTTGCTGAAGAGCACTTCGCGCGTGTCTTGGTCAATCACCAACGCCACACTGGACCTCAGGTCGAGCGCATCCTCGGTGCTGTGCAGGCCGGCGAGCTGGCCGAAGGACTGGCGCGCCGCCACTTCGGGCACACGCACGACGGAGCGCCGCTGCACGGCGACCACCGTCTTGCCGCCGCGCTTGCGAATCGATGCCACGACGTTGCGGCCGCCGCTCACCACGCGGTCGGTCTGCTCGCTCTTGTCGCTGCGCTTGCTGGAAGCGACGCTACGCTTGGAAGAAACGCTCTGCTTGCTGTCGCTGCCGAGCTGCGCCTTCTTCGTGGCGGGCGCCTTCTTGGCGGCTTCGGCCGCAGGCAACAAAAACGCCGTGGCGCAGAGCGCGACGGCGATGAGGCGAAGAGCCGGAAGTACGGTAAGTGCGGGAAGAAACCGCTGGCTGGAAACTCGGTAGGAACGGGCTTCGGGCATTAAAAAACTCCAGCAGCGATTAACAGGTATCGCAGTGTATCGAAATCAAAAAAGACACGCAATATCAGTTACTTGCATTCCTTTCTTCATTCGGAACAAAGGATCCCCCTGACAACTAACCTTGCGCAGCCACTCTCTCAGCTTGGCTCTGCAACTTGTTGAGAGCACTCAAATAAGCCTTGGCCGAAGCCACCACGATGTCCGGATCGGCACCGACGCCATTGACGACACGGCCCGCGTTCTGCAGACGGACCGTGACCTCGCCCTGGCTCTCCGTCGACCCGCTGATGGCATTCACCGAATAAAGCACCATTTCGGCCCCGCTCTTCACGTGGGCCTCGATCGCCTTCAGCGACGCATCAACCGGACCATTGCCCTCCGATTCGCTCGTGACTTCCTTGCCGAGCACCGTGAACACGATGCGCGCCTGGGGGCGCTCGCCGGTTTCGCTGTGCTGCGACAAGGATACAAAATCAAACTGTTCCGCAACGTGCGAATGCTCCTCCGCGCTTACAAGTGCGAGGATGTCTTCGTCAAATATTTCGCTTTTTCTGTCAGCGAGTTCCTTGAAGCGTGCGAAGGCGGCGTTGATGTCGACTTCACTCTCCATGGCGACGCCCAGTTCCTGCAGGCGCTGCTTGAAGGCATTGCGGCCGCTGAGCTTGCCCAGCACGATCTTGTTGGCGGTCCAGCCCACGTCTTCCGCGCGCATGATCTCGTAGGTGTCGCGCGCCTTGAGAACGCCGTCCTGGTGGATGCCGGAGGCATGGGCAAAGGCATTGGCGCCCACCACCGCCTTGTTGGGTTGCACCACGAAGCCCGTGGTCTGGCTCACCATGCGGCTCGCCGCCACGATGTGCCGGGTATCGATGCCGAGCTCCAACCCGAAGTAATCCTTTCGTGTCTTCACCGCCATCACGATCTCCTCGAGCGAGCAGTTGCCGGCGCGCTCGCCCAGGCCGTTGATGGTGCATTCCACCTGCCGCGCCCCGCCGATCTTCACGCCTGCGAGCGAATTGGCAACCGCCATTCCCAGGTCGTTATGGCAGTGGACGGACCAGACCGCCTTGTCGCTGTTCGGGATGCGCTCGCGCAGCGTCCTGATGAAGTTGCCGTAGAGCTCGGGAATGGCGTAGCCGACGGTATCGGGCACGTTGATGGTGGTCGCGCCCTCCTGGATCACGGCTTCGAGCACCCGGCACAGAAAGTCAGGGTCGCTGCGATAGCCGTCCTCGGGGCTGAACTCGACGTCACCGACCAGGTTGCGTGCAAAGCGGACGGAAAGCTTCGCCTGCTCGAACACCTCGTCGGGCGTCATGCGCAGTTTCTTTTCCATGTGCAGCGGCGAGGTCGCGATGAAGGTGTGAATGCGGCCGCTGGCGGCCCCCTTCAAGGCCTCGGCGGCCCGGGAGATGTCCCGGTCATTGGCTCGCGAGAGCCCGCAGATGGTCGATTCCCTGATCGCACCGGCGATGGCCGCGACCGCGTCGAAATCACCGTTCGAACTGGCCGGGAAGCCCGCCTCGATGACGTCCACCCGCAGGCGCTCGAGCTGGCGAGCGATGCGCAGCTTCTCGTCCTTGGTCATCGAGGCACCCGGCGACTGTTCGCCGTCGCGCAGGGTGGTGTCGAAAATGATGAGTTTGTCGGCCATCGCGGATCTCCTTGTGTTCAGGCGGCTTCAACCGTCGATTGTGCGCTGCGGGCGCCCTGCGCTCGCGCCCGCTCGAGGCCCGACACGATGGCCTTGAGCGAGGCCGAGACGATGTCGGCGTCCTTGCCCACGCCAAACAGCGTGCGGGTCTCGTCGACCCTCAGCTCGAGATAGGCGACGGCTTGCGCGTCGGCGCCGGCGCCGATCGCATGCTGGTGGTAGTCGATCACGCGGATCGAATGCCCCGTGGCCTCGGCCAGCGCGTGGATGAAGGCGTCGATCGGCCCATTGCCCTGGCCTTCGATGCGACGGATCTCGCCTGCCCAAGGCAGGTCGGCGCGCAGCACCACCGAAGCGCCGGCGCCCTCGCCCCGCTCCTCGAGCACACGATGCTGGGGACCGGCCCCCTCGACGATGCGGTACTCGCGCTCGAACAGCTGCCAGAGGTCTGCGGCCGTCAGCTCCTTGCCGGCGACATCCATCACGCGTTGAACGACCTGGCTGAATTCCATCTGCAAGCGACGCGGCAGCTCGAGCCCATACTCGCTTTCGAGCAGATAGGCGATTCCGCCCTTGCCCGACTGGCTGTTCACGCGGATCACAGCCTCGTAGCTGCGGCCTACGTCCTTGGGATCGATCGGCAGGTACGGCATTTCCCAGACGTCGCCGTCCTTGCGGGCCGCAAAGGCCTTCTTGATCGCGTCCTGGTGCGAGCCCGAAAAGGAGGTGTAGACCAGGTCGCCTGCATAAGGGTGGCGCGGATGCACCGGCAACTGGTTGCAGTGTTCCACGGTCGCGCGGATCTCATCGATGTTCGAGAAGTCCAGCCCCGGCGAGACCCCTTGCGTATAGAGATTGAGGGCGACGTTCACCAGGTCGAGGTTGCCGGTGCGCTCGCCATTGCCGAACAGGCAGCCCTCGATGCGCTCGGCGCCCGCCATCAATGCAAACTCGCCGGCTGCGGTGCCGGTGCCGCGGTCGTTGTGCGGATGCACGCACAGCACGATCGAATCGCGCCTCGCCAGGTTGCGGTGCATCCACTCGATCATGTCGGCGAAGATGTTCGGCGTGGAGTGCTCGACGGTCGATGGCAGGTTGACGATGCACTTGCGCTGCGGTGTCGGTGCCCACACGTCGGTGACTGCATCGACGACCCGCTTGGAGAAGGCCAGGTCGGTGCTGGAGAACATCTCGGGCGAGTACTGGAAAGTCCACCGCGTGGCCGGCTGCTTCGCTGCCAGCTCGTTGAACATGCGCGCGTGCGAGGCGGCCAGTTCGACGATCTGGTCCTCGTCCATGGCGAGCACCACCCGGCGCATCACGGGCGCCACGGCGTTGTAGAGGTGCACGATTGCGCGCGGCGCGCCCCGGAGCGACTCGAACGTGCGTTCGATCAAGTGATCGCGCGCCTGCGTCAGCACCTGGATCGTCACGTCGTCGGGGATGCGGTCTTCCTCGATCAGCTTGCGCACGAAGTCGAACTCAACCTGCGAGGCCGAGGGAAAGCCGACTTCGATCTCCTTGAAACCGATGGCCACCAGCGTCTCGAACATGCGCATCTTGCGTGCGATGTCCATCGGCTCCACGAGCGCCTGGTTGCCGTCGCGCAGGTCGGTCGACAGCCAGATCGGGGCCTTGGTCAGCACGGCATCGGGCCAGGTGCGGTCCTTCAGGCCGATGGGTGCAAAGGCGCGGTACTTGCGGTCGGGTTGCTTCAACATCTGGAATTTCTCGCTGTGGTCGGATGGACAACCAGCAACCCAAAACAAACGGCCCGTTGCTGGTGCGAACGGGCCGTGTGAGGGAATCGCTTGCGCGCGCTACCTTCTCCGCCCGTAGGGGATCAGTAGTAGGGCCAGCGAAAGCTTGTTCATGGGAATCGCGAATGTAGCACAGGCCCAATCACTTGTGCAGGCCGCGCTCATCGGGCTCCTCGGTCGAGATGCTGATGACGCTCACGGGCTGGCCCTTGGCCTTTCGCCAGCCGTAGACCACATAGCCGCTCAATCCGTAGGCCACGAAGAGGCCGAACAGGACGGTCGGCGGATGGATGTTGATGACCGCGATGGCGAGTGCGATCAGCACGATGACGGCGAAGGGCACGCTCTTCTTCATCTGGATGTCCTTGAAGCTGTAGAACGGTGCATTGGTCACCATCGTGAGGCCCGCATAGAGCGTGAAGCCGAAGGTGATCCAGGTGATCTGCTGCCAGGACAAATACAGCACCTCTCCGCCGCGCCTGCCCCATTCGGTCATCAGCCAGATGAACCCCGCCACCAGCGCCGCGGCTGCCGGGGAAGGCAGGCCCTGGAACCAGCGCTTGTCGACCACGCCGGTGTTGACGTTGAAACGCGCCAGCCGCAGCGCGGCGCAGGCGCAGTAGACGAAGGCCGCGATCCAGCCCCAGCGCCCCAGGCCCTTGAGAGACCATTCATAGGCGATCAAGGCCGGCGCAGCACCGAAGGACACCATGTCCGACAGGGAATCCATCTGCTCCCCGAACGCACTCTGCGTGTTGGTCATGCGCGCCACGCGCCCATCCAGGCTGTCGAGGATCATGGCCGCGAACACGCCGAGTGCTGCGAGGTCGAAGCGCCCATTCATCGCCATCACGATCGAATAGAAGCCCCCGAACAGCGCGGCCAGCGTAAACAGGTTCGGCAGGATATAGATGCCCTTGCGGCGCTTGCGCGGCGCTAGATCTTCGGGGAGCGTGTCGTCATGCATGGATCGGCGCAGTGTAGTTCAGCCGCCCACGCGGCACGAAAGACAAAGGGCCACCCGCGTGGGTGGCCCTTTTGCGAATCGAGAGGTCCGATCAGTTGCGGGTCTGGTCGACCAGCTTGTTCTTCTTGATCCAGGGCATCATCGCGCGCAGTTTCTCGCCGACCACCTCGATCTGGTGCTCGGCGTTGAGGCGGCGGCGGCTCATCAGCGTAGGCGCGCCACCTGCGTTCTCGAGCACGAAGCTCTTGGCGTACTCGCCGGTCTGGATGTCCTTCAGGACCTGCTTCATCACCTTCTTGGTTTCCTCGGTCACGATGCGCGGACCCGTCACGTACTCGCCGTACTCCGCGTTGTTCGAGATCGAGTAGTTCATGTTGGCGATGCCGCCTTCATAGATCAGGTCGACGATCAGCTTGAGCTCGTGCAGGCACTCGAAGTAGGCCATCTCGGGCGCGTAGCCAGCTTCCACCAGCGTCTCGAAGCCAGCCTTGATGAGTTCCACGGTACCGCCGCACAGCACGGCCTGCTCGCCGAAAAGGTCGGTCTCCGTCTCTTCGCGGAAGTTGGTCTCGATGATGCCGGCCTTGCCCCCGCCGTTGGCGGTCGCATAGGACAGGGCCAGGTCGCGCGCCTTGCCGCTCTTGTCGGCGTGCACGGCGATCAGGTGCGGCACGCCGCCGCCCTGGGTGTACGTGCTGCGCACGGTGTGGCCGGGGGCCTTGGGCGCCACCATCCACACATCGAGATCGGCGCGCGGCTGCACAAAGCCGTAGTGCACATTGAAGCCGTGAGCGAACACCAGCGAGGCGCCTTCCTTGATGTTGGGGGCGACATCGTTCTTGTAGACGTTGGCGATCTGCTCGTCCGGCAGAAGAATCATCACCACGTCGGCCGACTTCACGGCATCCGCCACTTCGGCGACCTTGAGGCCCGCCTTCTCGACCTTGGGCCAGGACGCGCCGCCCTTGCGCAGGCCGACGACGACCTTCACGCCGCTGTCGTTGAGGTTCTGTGCGTGCGCATGGCCCTGGCTGCCATAGCCGATGATCGCCACGGTCTTGCCCTTGATCAGGCTCAGATCGGCGTCCTTGTCGTAATAGACCTTCATGGTGCTTGCTCCTTCGTAGATTCGATGAATGTGTGGGGGGTTCTCAAACGCGCAGAATGCGCTCGCCGCGGCCGATGCCGCTGGCGCCGGTGCGGACGGTCTCGAGGATGGCGCTGCGGTCGATGGCCTCGATGAAGGCATCGTTCTTCCCATGATCGCCGGTCAGCTCGATCGTGTAGCTCTTGTCGGTCACGTCGATGATGCGGCCGCGGAAAATCTCGGCCATGCGCATCATCTCCTCGCGCTCCTTGCCGACCGCGCGCACCTTCACCATCATGAGCTCGCGCTCGGTGTAGGCGCCTTCGGTCAGGTCGACGACCTTGACGACCTCGATCAGGCGGTTGAGATGCTTGGTGATCTGCTCGATCACGTCGTCGGACCCGGCCGTCACAATGGTCATTCGAGACAGGCTGGCGTCCTCGGTGGGCGCGACGGTGAGCGATTCGATGTTGTAGCCGCGGGCGGAAAAAAGACCCACGACGCGGGAGAGTGCACCGGGCTCGTTCTCGAGCAGCACGGCAATGATGTGTTTCATGTCAGCAAGGGATTCCTCTTTTCGCCGCCCTCCCCTGCGCACGGTAATGCTCAGGCTCGACGGACAATAGATTCATCCGGAAATGAGTTGATAAGGAGCCGGACCGCATCGCGAACCGGCCGTTCGTGGGGTCTACAAGTCTTCTGAACCGAGCAGCATTTCGGTAATGCCCATGCCTGCCTTCACCATCGGGAACACGTTTTCGGTGGGGTCGGTGCGGAAATCCATGAACACGGTCCGATCCTTCAGCTTGCGGGCCTCGCGCAGTGCCGGCTCTACGTCCTGGGGGCGCTCGATCAGCATGCCCACGTGGCCGTAGGCCTCCGCCAGCTTCACGAAATTGGGCAGCGCATCCATGTAGCTGTGGCTGTAGCGGCCGGAGTATTCGATCTCCTGCCACTGGCGCACCATGCCCAGGTAGCGGTTGTTCAGGGACACGATCTTGATCGGCGTGTTGTACTGCAGGCAGGTGGACAGTTCCTGGATGCACATCTGCACCGAGCCCTCGCCGGTGACGCAGAACACCTCCGACTGCGGCTTCGCCAGCTTGATGCCCATTGCGTAGGGAATGCCCACGCCCATGGTGCCCAGCCCGCCGGAGTTGATCCAGCGGCGCGGCTCGTCGAAGCGGTAATACTGCGCCGCCCACATCTGGTGCTGGCCGACATCCGAAGTAATGTAGGTGTCGGTGCCCTTGGTCATGTCCCACAGCGTCTCGACCACCTTCTGGGGCTTGATCACGTCCTTGTTGCCGCGGTCGTACTTGAGGCAGTCCTTGCTGCGCCACCCTTCGATGGTGTCCCACCAGCTGGCCAGCGCCGCGCCGTCGGGTCTGACGCTGCTCTCCTTGATCATCGAGATCAGTTCGGTCAGCACTTCCTTCACATCGCCGACGATCGGGATGTCAACCTTCACCCGCTTCGAGATGCTCGAAGGATCGATGTCGACGTGGATGATCTTGCGCTCGTTCTGCGCGAAGTGCTTCGGGTTGCCGATCACGCGGTCGTCGAAGCGCGCACCTACGGCCAGCAGCACGTCGCAGTTCTGCATCGCATTGTTGGCCTCGATGGTGCCGTGCATACCCAGCATGCCGAGGAACTTGCGGTCGGAAGCCGGATAGGCGCCCAGGCCCATCAGGGTGTTGGTGACCGGGTAGCCCAGCATGTCGACCAGCGCGCGCAGCTCGTTCGTTGCATTGCCGAGCAGCACGCCTCCGCCGGTATAGATATAGGGGCGCTTGGCCGAGAGCAGCAGTTGCAGCGCCTTGCGGATCTGGCCGCCATGGCCCTTGCGTACCGGGTTGTACGAGCGCATCTCGACCTTGTCGGGATAGCCGGCGTAGCTGACCTTCTTGAAGGATACGTCTTTCGGCACGTCCACCACCACAGGGCCAGGACGTCCACTGCGTGCAATGTGGAAGGCCTTCTTCATCGTCATCGCGAGGTCCCTGGGGTCCTTCACGAGAAAGTTGTGCTTGACGATCGGGCGCGTGATGCCGACCGTGTCGCATTCCTGGAAGGCATCCAGGCCGATGGCCGCCGTCGGCACCTGCCCCGAGATGATCACCATCGGGATGCTGTCCATGTAAGCAGTCGCAATACCGGTGACCGCATTGGTCAGTCCGGGGCCCGAGGTCACGAGTGCCACGCCGACGTCGCCCGTGGCTCGCGCATAGCCGTCGGCCGCGTGGACCGCCGCTTGCTCGTGGCGTACCAGCACGTGCTGGATGGTGTCCTGCTTGTAGAACGCGTCGTAAATGTAGAGAACCGCGCCGCCGGGATAGCCCCAGACGTACTGGACGCCTTCGGCCTGCAGTGCCTTGACCAGCACTTCAGCGCCCATGAGCTCTTGAGTTTGACTGCCGGTAACGGCTGCTGCGGAAGCGAGTTCCGCCTTTGAGATTTCCATGATCAACCTTTGCGTTTTTTCGGGAACGAAAAACCTTGGGTGCTCCTTCGCAAGCTCTTGTGAAGCCGCGTCGAAACTTGAGGCCAAAGCCATGAGCGGACTTGTCGAACCGCCGGACCGTGACCCGTTTGCCTTTTGACTTGCAGCGCGGATTATGACATCGGAAAACTACTCAACACCGTTCGCGCGGCCGCAACGGGCCGGCAGGCATAATCCGCGGCGACAAAAACGCCCTGTCTCCGAGATTATTCCCACACGGCGCTCCATGCGCCGGACTCGCTTGGCCACTGAACAAGAACTCTCCGATTTCCTGAAAGGCGTCGAACGGCGCGCCTTCAAGCGCACGGTCTACCACGTGCGGGATGAGGAAGCCGCGCTCGACATCGTGCAGGACAGCATGATGAAGCTGGCCGAGCACTACGGGGACAAGCCGCCCAACGAAATCCCGCTGCTGTTCCAGCGCATCCTCTCGAACTGCACCCTGGACTGGTTCCGGCGCCAGAAAACCCGGCGGGCACTCTTCTCGAACATGAGCGACTTCGAGACCATCGCCGAGGACGGCGAATTCGACCTGCTCGAGCATTTCACGGTGAACACCGACACCCGGGAAAGCGAGAGTGCCGAGGACACCACCCGCCGCGCGCAGATTTTTCATCAGATCGAGGAACAAATCGCCGCTTTGCCGGGTCGTCAACGCGAGGCCTTTTTGATGCGTTACTGGGAAGAAATGGACGTCGCTGAGACGGCCGCGGCCATGGGCTGCTCTGAAGGCAGCGTCAAGACTCACTGTTCGCGCGCCGTCCACGCCCTGAGCAAGGCACTCAAGGCCAAGGGAATTTCGCTATGAATACAACGCTTTCTACCTCTGCTTCGACGGAAGAGCAGTTCGGCCGCTTGGTGGCCGCGCGGCTTTCGGCCGGCGCCAAAGATCTGCCGCACGAGATCAGCGAGCGCCTGCGCGCCGCTCGCACGCAGGCGGTGGCGCGGCGCAAGGTGGTGCGCGAGCTGCAAGCGGCTCCTGCCGTGATGTCGAGCGGCAACACCGCGACGCTCGGGGGTGGCTGGTGGACGCGGGTCGGCTCGATCGTCCCGCTGATCGCGCTGGTGGCCGGTCTGATCGTCATCACCACGCTCCAGGAGGACAGCCGCACCAACGAGCTCGCCGAAGTCGATGCCGCGCTGCTGACCGACGACCTGCCGCCTGCTGCCTATACCGATCCAGGTTTTGCCCAGTTCCTGAAATCCGAGGCCACCGCCCAGCGCTGAATCCACGCTTCTTCACATGCGACAACGCTCTCGCCCTCACGCGCCTGATATGTGGCGCCGGCTGCTGCCGAGCGCAGCCGGGGGGCGTGCGTGCTGGTGGTGTTCGCCCTCGCAGGCACTACCGTGGTGCCTGCCGACGCCCAGGTCCCGGCCCAGGGAGCGAGCTCGACAACCTCCGCCCCCGCGCCGAAGCCGGTGGCCCCGTCCAAGCCCTTGTGGCGGGATCTGAGCGCACGCCAGCAGCGCGCCCTGGAGCCGCTTGCATTGCAGTGGAACGGCTTGACCGAACCTCACAAGCGCAAGTGGCTGGCCCTTTCTCGCAACTACGCCAGGCTGTCCCCGGCGGAGCAGGAAATCCTCCATAGCAGGATGACCGAATGGGCCACACTGAGCAACCAGCAACGCTCGCAGGCACGCTTCAACTTTGCCGAGGTGAAGCAAGTTCCGGTCGACGAGCGCAAAGCCAAGTGGGAGGCCTACCAGGCACTGAGCGAGGAAGAAAAGCGCGAGTTGGCCGCGCGTGCCAAACCGCGTCCTGGCGCTGCGGCGTCGATACGGCCGGTGCCGGCCCAGAAGCTGGTCCAGCTGCCTGCGCCCACGACTGATGCGCAACACACTCCGCGTATCCAGCTGGCGCCTCCGGCCTCCATGGCGCAGCCCTCGTTGACGCGCGTGCCGGCTCCGAGTCCGGCAGCGACGCATGTGGCGAGCCCGGCAGCAGGCCCGCCCGTTGCCGCGGAGGCGCAGGTGCCGGCGCCTTCCGCTCCGACTGCTGCCCCTGTGGATGCCTCGGTCTCAGCCACATCTCCGGCACGCACCAGCGATCAGCCCGCCGCAGCACCGTGATACAAGCTGTTGATGGCTTCCAGTTCCTCCAACAGCGCCGGTGCCCGCGACACGGCCTTTCCTGATCCCTCCGCTTCCCCCGTTTCTGCCGAACTGAGCGCGCCCGGGCTGTGGCGGCGCATGGCCTGCTGGCTGTACGAGGGCATGCTGCTGTTCGCGGTGGTGTTCGTCGCAGGCTGGCTGTTCAGCACACTGGGCCAGATGCGCGACGCCATGGATTCGCGCCGGCACCTGCTGCAGGCGTTCCTGTTCGTGGTGTTCGGCGTCTACTTCGTCTGGTTCTGGTCCAAGGGGCAGACGCTGGCCATGAAGACCTGGGGCATCCGCGTGGTCGACCGGCTCGGCCGGCCGGTCACCCAAGGCCGCGCGCTGCTGCGCTACCTGCTCTCCTGGGTCTGGTTCCTGCCGCCCCTGGCCGCCATCGCACCCTTCAGGCTGAAGGGTGCGGAATCTGCGGTGCTGATCTTGGGCTGGGTGATGGTCTGGGCGCTACTCTCGCGGTTTCACCCCGAACGCCAGTTCTGGCACGACGCGTGGGCTGGCACCCGCCTGATCCCCTCCAAACCCTTGAGCCGCAGATGAGCAGTGTCAACAACCCGGTCAATCCACAGAAGTCGCGGCGCGGCCTGGAGCGCATCTGGCACGCCACGCTCATCTCGCTCGACGGGTTCCGCGCCGCGTGGAAAGAGGCCGCCTTCCGCCAGGAAGTGCTGTGCGCCATTGTCATGGTACCGGCCGCCTTCTGGGTCGGCCGGACGTGGGCCGAAACGGCGCTGCTCGCGGCGGTGGTGGTTCTGGTGATGATCGTCGAGTTGCTCAACACCGGCATCGAGGCGGCCATCGACCGCGTGGGTCCGGAATGGCACTCCTTCTCCAAGAACGCCAAGGACGTGGGCAGCGCCGCGGTCCTGCTGTCCATCCTCCTGTGTTGCGGCATCTGGTTTGCTGCACTGTGGCATCGCTTCGCCGGCTAGCGCGAACGGCCACGAATGCAAGCCGCGCGTCATCCGGCGGCGGCATGATCGGGGAATGACCCCTTCTTTTTCGATTTGCGTGTATTGCGGCTCGCGCCCCGGCGAGCGACAGGATTTCTCGGCGGCGGCCCGATCCGTCGGGCGTTGGATCGGGGAACACGGCGGCCAACTGGTTTACGGCGGCGGGCGCACCGGCTTGATGGGCACGGTGGCCGAGGCGACGCGCGACAGCGGCGGACGAGTGGTCGGCATCATCCCGAAGGCGCTGGTCGACAAGGAGCTCGCCAATCCCCTGTGCGACGAGTTGCACGTGGTCGACACCATGCATGAGCGCAAGGCCATGATGGGAGAGCGTGCCGATGCCTTCATTGCCCTGCCGGGCGGCATCGGCACTTTCGAGGAACTGTTCGAGATCTGGACCTGGCGCCAGCTCGGCTACCACGACAAGCCGGTCGGCATCCTCGATGTGGCGGGCTACTACGGCGGCTTGCTCGAGTTCCTCGCCCACAGCGTGCGCGAGGGCTTCATGGGCGAGTGGCAGATGGGGTTGATCCGGTCGGGAACCGAGGCGCCTGCCCTGCTCGAGGCGCTGGTCGAGGAGGCTCGCCGCCACCCCAGGGGCGACAAGCTCGCCGAGGTGCTGTGAAAGCCTAGACGGCCTGCTCGTCTTCCTCGCCGGTGCGGATGCGCACCACGCGCTCGACATTGGTCACGAAGATCTTGCCGTCGCCGATCTTGCCGGTGCGAGCGGCCGCGACGATTGCGTCGACGCAGCGGTCCAGGTCGGCCTCGTTGACCACCACTTCGACCTTCATCTTCGGCAGGAAGTCGACCACATATTCGGCGCCGCGATAAAGCTCGGTGTGGCCCTTCTGCCGGCCGAAGCCCTTGACCTCCGTGACGGTGAGCCCGGTGACGCCGACTTCGGCCAGCGCCTCGCGCACGTCGTCGAGCTTGAACGGTTTGACGATGGCGGTGATTTGCTTCATAGAGTCTCTTTCTATCGGCGAATTTCGTTGAACTTGCTTGCCATAGGGTAGCGCCAATCGGCACCCGAGCGGCGACAGCCCACCCGGAGTCCACGATGCCTTCGCCGTCCTGCATGTAGCGTGCCAGGGGCACGCCCATCGAAAAAGATTATGTCATTCGCCTTTCTGCGCTGAAGGCTTGGGGAGGGTATCGGGCGCGCCATCGCAGGGGCTGCTACGCTCGGCGGGCCATGCGCTCTGGTTCCTCTCCCACCGGTCACTTCTCCTCGTTCCTCCCCTGGCTCCACAACCAAGCCTATGTGCTGCTGGTGTTCACGACGCTGATCTGGGGCGCCAACGCGGTGGCCGCCCGGTTGGCGGTGGGCGAGGTCTCGCCAATGATGCTGACCTTCGCGCGCTGGATCGTCTGCTGCCTGGCGCTCGGCCTGTGCGCGCGCCGGCAGATCGCCCTTCACTGGCGCAGCCTGCTGCCCTCCTGGCGCTTCATCACGGTGATGGGCACCTTGGGCTTCACCGGCTTCAACGCCTTGTTCTACGCTGCTGCGCACCACACGACCGCCATCAACATTGCGATCATTCAAGGCACCATTCCAGTGCTCGTGCTGCTGGGCAGCCTGCTTTTCTTTCGCACCCGGGTCGGCGGAGTGCAACTGCTGGGCGTGGCACTGACGCTCGCGGGCATCGTCGTGGTGGCATCGCGCGGTCATTTCGCGCTGCTGGCCGAACTCGGCTTCAACATCGGCGACGTCTGGATGATCGTGGCCAGCATGCTTTATGCCGCCTACGCGGTAGGCCTGCGCCGGCGGCCTGATGTGCCGGCTGTCGTCTTCTTCGCCGCGACCGCGGCGGTGGCTTGCCTGGTGTCGGTGCCGCTGCTCGTGGCCGAGATCGCCATGGGTGATTTCTTCCCGCCCACCCCGATGGGCTGGGCTTTGGTGCTGTTCGTCGGGCTGCTGCCCTCCTTCGTCTCGCAGATCACCTTCATCCATGCCGTAGGGCTGATCGGTCCGGCGCGGGCGGGCGTCTTCCTCAACCTGGTGCCGATCTTCGGGCCGCTGCTCGCCGTGCTCGTGCTCGGCGAGGCGCTGTCGATGTACCACGCGCTAGCGCTGGCCCTGGTGCTGGGCGGCATCTATATTGCCGAGACAACGGGTCCGCGCGGCCGCTGATGGGGAGCCCTTGACTGACTCCGTCATCCGCATCCATGGCGCCGTCTCCGAGATCGACGCCGCCGCTTGGGACAGCCTGCTGGCCACGCAGGACGCACCCTCTCCCTTCATGCGTCACGCCTACCTCGAAGCCTTGGAGCAAAGCGAGAGCGCCTCGCCGCAGAGCGGCTGGGCGCCTCGTTTCCTGACGGTGTGGCGTGGCCGCCAGCTGGCCGCGGCGTGTCCGATGTACCTCAAGGGCCACAGCTATGGCGAATACGTGTTCGACTGGGCCTGGGCCAACGCCTACCAGCAGCATGGGCTGGCCTACTATCCCAAGGCCGTCGTGGCGGTGCCCTTCACCCCCGTTCCAGGAACGCGGCTGCTGGCGCGCGACGCCGCCAGCCGCGCCATGCTGGTGCAGGCGCTGCTCGCCTGGTGCAAGGAGGAAGAACTTTCCTCGCTGCACCTGCTCTTTGGGGCCGACGAAGACATCCAGGCCTGCGCGGATGCTGGATTGATGTTGCGACACACCGTCCAGTTTCACTGGAAGAATGCGGCCCCCACGCCCGGCACTGACGTGTCCTCGCTGCCCCCCGAGGGGGCGCGTTTCGCCTTGGGGCGGCCCTGCGGCGAAACGGCCTGGAAGGACTTCGACGGCTTCCTCGCCAGCCTTTCGCACGACAAGCGCAAGAAGATCCGCCAGGAACGCCGCAAGGTGCACGATGCCGGTGTGCACTTTCGCTGGTCGCGTGGCGCCGACATCTCCGAAGCCGACTGGGCCTTTTTCTACCGCTGCTATGCCCGAACCTACCGCGAGCACGGCAACCCGCCCTATTTGAAACCTGAATTCTTCGCCCGCATGGCCCAGGACATGCCCGAGGCCTGGCTGCTATTCATCGCGGAGCGCGGCGGCAAGCCCATCGCGAGCAGCCTGATCGCCCTGTCTGCCGACGCCTCGGTCGCCTACGGCCGTTACTGGGGAGCGCTCGAGCGCGTGGACTGCCTGCACTTCGAGGCCTGCTATTACCAGCCCCTCGCGTGGTGCATCGAGCACGGCGTGCAGCGTTTCGAGGGTGGCGCCCAGGGCGAGCACAAGATGGCGCGCGCCCTGATGCCGGTGAAGACCACCAGCGCCCACTGGCTGGCCCACCCCGCCTTCGCCGACGCGGTGGAGCGCTTTCTCGAGCGCGAGGACGAAGGCATCGTGAATTACCTCGACCACCTTGGAGAGCGCAGCCCCTTCCGGCACGCCGAGTAGGAGGAAGGCGCGTCAGCCCTTCTTGTAATTCGCGATCCCGTCCAAGATTTCCTTCTTGGCGGCGTCGATGCCCTCCCAGCCCAGCACCTTGACCCACTTGCCCTGCTCCAGGTCCTTGTAGTGCTCGAAGAAGTGTGTGATGGCCTTCAGGCGCATCGGATTCACGTCCTCGACCTTCTTCCAGTGGCTGTAGATCGGCAGCACCTTGTCGGTGGGGACCGCCAGCACCTTGCCGTCGACACCGGCTTCGTCTTCCATCATCAGGATCCCGATCGGCCGACAAGGCACGACCACGCCCGGCACCAGCGCATAAGGCGTGATGACGAGCACGTCCACCGGATCGCCGTCGCCCGAGAGCGTCTGCGGCACATAGCCGTAGTTGGTCGGGTAGTGCATCGCCGTCGTCATGAAGCGGTCGACAAAGATCGCGCCGGACTCCTTGTCGACCTCGTACTTGATCGGATCGGCGTTCATCGGGATCTCGATGACGACGTTGAAGGCTTCGGGGGCGTCTTTGCCGGGGGATACGAGGCGGAGAGACATAGGGGTCTTGTAGTGGATAAGTGTTAGAGGGATTCGGACAAACCCGAAGTTTACTTTCCGTGTCACGGGCCGGTCGCACCAAACAAGACTTTTGCCTGTAAATTGGCCCTGTTGGCCAATCGGCTCCGGCTTTTCAAGGTATCGGGGCTTCGAGGAAGCAACGCGGCGGAAGCACTGACCCGTACGCGTTGCGCACAGGGATCGGTGCTTTCGTCTCCACAAGTCACAACGAACGAATGGAGAAGCAAGGCATGATCGGCAACACCCCTCTCGTCCTCGCCATCGTCTGCGGCCTCGTGGCCGTGGCCTATGGCTTCTGGGCGCGCAGTTGGATACTTTCAAAGGACCCGGGCAACGCCCGAATGCAGGAGATCGCGGCCGCGATCCAGACCGGCGCGGCCGCCTACCTGGCCAAGCAGTACCGCACGATCGCCATCGTGGGCATCGTGCTCGCGATCCTGATCGGCGTCTTCCTCGACGTCACCACCGCCATCGGCTTCATCATCGGTGCGGTACTGTCGGGCGCCTGCGGCTTCATCGGCATGAACGTCTCGGTGCGCGCGAACGTGCGCACCGCGCAGGCCGCCACCCAGGGCATCGGCCCGGCACTCGACGTCGCCTTCCGCGGCGGCGCCATCACCGGCATGCTGGTGGTGGGGCTGGGCCTGCTCGGGGTCACGGCCTTCTTCTGGTTCCTGGCAGGCAACGGGCAGCTGACACCCGACACCAAGCTGGCCACCCTGCTCAATCCGCTGATCGGCTTCGCCTTCGGCTCCTCGCTGATCTCGATCTTCGCGCGGCTGGGTGGCGGCATCTTCACCAAAGGCGCGGACGTCGGAGCCGACCTGGTGGGCAAGGTCGAGGCGGGCATCCCCGAGGACGATCCCCGCAACCCGGCGGTGATCGCCGACAACGTGGGTGACAACGTCGGCGACTGCGCAGGCATGGCCGCCGACCTGTTCGAGACCTACGCAGTGACGCTGATCGCGACCATGGTGCTGGGCGCGCTCATGGTGGCGGCGGCGCCGGTCAATGCGGTGCTCTATCCACTGGCGCTCGGAGCCGTGTCGATCATTGCATCGATCATCGGCTGCTTCTTCGTGCGGGCCTCACCGGGCATGGTCAACGTGATGCCGGCGCTCTACAAGGGGCTGGCGGTGGCAGGCATCCTGTCGCTGATCGCCTTCTGGTTCGTGACGCAGTGGCTCATTCCTGACAACGCCATCGCGGCGTCGGGTAGCCAGCTCAAGCTCTTCGGCGCGTGCTTCGTCGGCCTGGCGCTGACGGCGGCCCTGGTGTGGATCACCGAGTTCTATACCGGCACGCAATACTCGCCGGTGCGGCACATCGCGCAGGCTTCGACCACGGGCCACGGCACCAATATCATCGCGGGCCTCGGCGTGTCGATGCGCTCCACGGCCTGGCCGGTGATCTGCGTGTGCATCGCGATCCTGGCTTCCTACATGCTGGGCGGCCTCTATGGCATTGCGGTGGCGGCGACCGCCATGCTGAGCATGGCGGGCATCGTGGTCGCGCTCGACGCCTACGGCCCGATCACCGACAACGCCGGGGGGATCGCCGAAATGTCGGAGCTGCCGGCCAGCGTGCGCGACATCACCGACCCGCTGGACGCGGTGGGCAACACGACCAAGGCCGTGACCAAGGGCTACGCCATCGGCTCGGCCGGCCTGGCCTCGCTCGTGCTTTTCGCCGACTACACGCACAAGCTCGAGACCTACGGCCAGGCCATCAGCTTCAACCTGAGCGAGCCGATGGTGATCGTGGGCCTCTTCATCGGCGGCCTGATTCCCTACCTGTTCGGCGCCATGGCGATGGAAGCCGTCGGCCGCGCGGCGGGCTCGGTGGTAGAGGAAGTGCGCCGGCAGTTCCGCGACATCCCCGGGATCATGGAAGGCACCGGCAAGCCGGAATACGGCCGCGCGGTGAGCATGCTGACCGGTGCCGCGATCAAGGAGATGATGATCCCCAGCCTGCTTCCGGTGGTGGTGCCGATCCTGGTCGGCCTGCTGCTGGGACCCAAGGCGCTGGGCGGCTTGCTGATGGGCACCATCGTCACTGGCTTGTTTGTCGCGATCTCGATGTGCACCGGCGGCGGCGCCTGGGACAACGCCAAGAAGTACATCGAGGACGGCCACCACGGCGGCAAGGGCTCCGAGGCGCACAAGGCCGCGGTGACCGGCGACACCGTCGGCGACCCCTACAAGGACACGGCCGGCCCGGCAGTCAACCCTCTGATCAAGATCATCAACATCGTGGCGCTGCTCATCGTGCCGCTGGTGGTCAAGTTCCACACCGGTGACGCCAGCGCGATGACTCCGCCTGCCGCCTCGCCTGCCCCGGTGGTTGCCCCGACGGTTGCCCCGGCGGTCGCCCCGGCCGCGGCTCCGGTCGCGGCGCCGGCCCCCGCGCCTGCTCCCGTGGCGGCGGGCGACACCGGCGCCTCGATCAAGAACGATGGCGGCGTGGTCAAGTTCTACTTCGCCAGCGCCAGCGCCGAGGTGCCCGCGGGCTCCAGCGCAGCATTGGCGGACATCGTGAAAGCGGCGCAAGGCGGCGCACGCGTGCTGGTAAGCGGCTACCACGACGCCACTGGGGACCCGGAGAAGAACGCCGAGCTCGCCAAGCAACGCGCCAGCGCGGTGAGCGCCGCACTCAAGATGGCCGGCGTGCCGGACGACAAGGTAGAGCTCGCCAAGCCCGCGCAAGCGATGGCCGGCGGCCCGCCGGCGGAAGCGCGCCGGGTCGACGTGAAGCTTCAGTAAGCGAGAGGGTGCGCCGGCGGGATGGGCCGCCGGCGCTGTCGTCGCTCAGTTCAGGCCGTGAGCCGGCAGTGTGTTCTGCTCCGTGCGCAGCGGCACGCCCTGGAGCGTGTCGAAGTCGGACGGCGACTCCGGAGGACGCGTCTCTTCCATCTCGTGCAGCGAGGCAACCCAGCGGCCCGCGGGAGAGTCGGCAGGCTCATCGTTCGTGAAGATCCCGTCCCGAATGTAGAAAGTCTCGCCAGCGGGTCGTACGGCGTGCAACTCGATGAGTCGCGCAATCGGAAAGGTATAGGTGACCAGCTTCTCCTTGGTCTTGCGATCCTTGCCGCCGCAGTTGAAGAAGCCCTCCGCGGCAATGACGATGCACGAGCCGTCGACCTCCGCCTCGGTTTCGCCGCCGAGCCGCCACACGGCAGAGGGCAGCCGCACGCGCACCTTGTCGATGACCAGGTCGCGCTGGCGGTTCAGTGCGGTGAGCGGCGGGACCAGCGAACGCAGTTGCCGCAAGCGCTCGGCAAAATTGTCGTCAATGGTGAACTCCACATGATGCGTGGCGCCCCCCGAGCGCTTGACGACCTGCATGACGACGTGACGCGCGGGCTGGCTCATCGCAGACCGCCCTTTACGTCGCGGACGCGCCCCAACCAATAGCAGCGAATGGTTTTAAGCGGATTCATTTTCCGACCGTGAATTAGAACTTTGGTATTTGTGCAAATAAATGCATCAATTGTTTCCAACTGTAGATCGAATCTCGCGCTTTTGGTAGCAGGTTTGCAGACACGAGTAAATTGCTCGACTACGTCTCAGGGATGCCACGAACCGAAGCTGCTTCCGGCGTGGCACTGCTCCGCGGGGAATCACTCCGGTGTCGAATCTGCCTCGTCCAGCGCCTTGCACGAAGGTGCGCAGACCGTCTGCGACTTGCCCAGGAACTGGCGCGTGCGCATTTGCGACCGCACACGGTGCTTGCCGCAGAGAAAGCAGGACATGGTCGCGCCGCTGAACGAGGCCGAGGCCCGGAAGGGGGATCCGGAAGCCTTGGCCTTGTAGCGCAGGCCATCGGCGACGATGGCGGTCTTGACCTCAGCCTTGGCCATGGGTGGCGTCCGGCTCCGCACGGCGCATGATGCGGTCGATGGCATCCTTCGCTGCCAGCTCTGCGGCAAGCGAGGCATCCAGGCCGGAGCGGCACAGGCCGGCGTGCTGGTAATTGAGGTTCTCGTAGACCTCGGCGGCGGCAGGATAGGCATCCAGCAACTTGCCCAGTCCGTCGCCAGGAGCGACCTCGCGGAACTCGTCGACAAGGTGCATCACGACCGACCGGTACTGCTCTGCGCCCCCTGGCACGGGGCTGTGCTCGAGCCGCTCGAGGAGCTGGGCCAGCACATGCGTCACCGCCAGGTCGGTCTTGGGCGCCGGGGAATGGGTAGCGTTCATGCAGGGCATTTGGGGCGTGGATGGCGTATTGCAAGTACCCGGGCGCGGTGCAGCCGCCGTAGCCGATGCAGCGCGCGAGCAGGGAACGGACGATAGTGCCACACGCGGCTACAGCAGCATTTCGGGCACGATCGGCGCGATCAGCCGGTTGTAGAAGCGCTGGAGGAAGGTCGCCTCAGGCTCGGCGGTCAGGATGACCTCCTTCTCCCCGTCGGTCGTCAGCCACTCGAGCTGCCCGGTCCCCTTGGCCAGCCGCAGGCGATAGGAGTTCTGGACGCGGCTCACATTGATCACCCGCAGCATCTCGCGTGCCAGTTGTGGGCTGTCGATCAGCATGCCCATCTCGGTGTTCTGCGTGGCTGAGCGCGGGTCGAGGTTGGCCGAGCCGATCATGACGCGCGACCGGTCGATGGCCGCGGTCTTCGCATGCAGCCGTCCCAGAGAGGTGCCGAAGGAGCCGAAGCGCACGCTCGCCGTGGTGCGCTCGGGGCTCAGCTCGTAGAGGTCGGCTCCGGATTTCAGGAGGCGCTCGCGATATCGCATGTAGCCGGTGTGGACGAGCGGCTCGTCGTTGGCCGCCAGCGAATTGGTCAAGAGCACCAGCTTGACCTTGCGCCTGCCCAGTTCCTCGAAGGCGGCCATGCCCTTTTCGCCAGGCACCAGGTAGGGCGAGGTCATCTGCACCTCCTGCTTGGCCTCGAGCAGGTTGCTCCAGATCCGCATCGTGACGCTGGTGGCCAGCGCCTCGTCGGCCGTCATGGTCGCGGGCTTCGTTGGCGGATCGGCGACGGCATGGGCCGTGCCCCAAAGCAAGCCCATGCGTCCCTCGTCGAGCTCCTCGGAGATCGGACCGTATCCCAGGATGTCGTTGGGCGGCAGCACGATCTTGGGCGCCGGCGCGGCCATGCCGACCCATGAATCGAACTCGGCGGTACCGGGCGTCGTCCCGCCCTGGCCGCGCACGATGTCGGCGATGGGCCAGACCTGCTCGCTGTTCCAGTAGGCGTCGAAGATGGCCTCCAACTGTGGCAGCACCTTGCCCACCACCACCGCGTCCATGTCGATGAAGTTCTGCGCCTCGCTCAGCACGAAATACTCGTCGGCGATGTTGCGTCCGCCAACCACCGCCATCACCCCATCGGCAATGAACAGCTTGTTGTGCATGCGATGGTTGAGCCGGACGATGTCGCCCGGCGAAGCGGCAAAGCGCGAGAGGAAGCCGTCGCGCCCGCAGCAGAACGGATTGAACAGCCGCACCTCGACATTCGGCGTCCGCGACAGCGCCAGCAGCACGTACTGGCTCTGGGCGGTGTAGAGATCGTCCACCAGGACGCGCACCTTGACCCCGCGGGCTGCAGCTTCGCGCAGCGAGCGCATCAGCAACCGACCCACGCCATCGTTCTCGAGCTGGTAGTACTGCACCACCAGGGAGTGCTCGGCCCGCTTCGCAAGCTGGATGCGGGCGTCCAGCGAATACACACCCAAAGGCATCAGGCGAAAGCCGGAATGCTCGCCGGGCGGCGTGGAAGCAGCCACCACCTTGGCCAGCGTGGCCGACGGATCGGCCGGCGCTGCAAATGCCGCGGGCCGCTCCCGGGCGGGAGGCAGCGAGCCGCACGCCCCGAGCCCTGCGGCAAGCGCGCACAACAACGCCAGGCGCAGCAGACGGACCCATGCGTTCATGATCTTTCCTCTCTTTGGACTTGTTCCGGATACGACGCCGCGGGCAAACTGGTTCACACTGCCGCACAACGCATCCGGGTTCTAGAATTTCGCGATGCCTCTTTCCGGAGTTACACCATGACCCGACGGATTCTCGCGCGTCTCGCCGCCTTTGGACTCGCAGGGCTCGGGCTTTCCCCAGCCATGGCAGCCCTGGACATCGGCGATCCGGTGCCCAAGTTCACCGCGACCGCCGCGCTGGGGGGCAAGACCTTCAACTATTCGCTCGCCGACGCGCTCGCCAAGGGCCCCGTGGTGGTGTATTTCTTCCCGGCGGCCGGCACCACCGACTGCAACATCGAGGCCCATGCCTTCGCCGAGGCCATGGAGCAGTTCGAAGCTGCGGGCGCCACGGTCATCGGCGTCTCCGCCGACGACATCGACACGCTGAAGGACTTCTCCGTCAAGCAGTGCCAAAGCAAGTTTCCGGTGGCCGCCGACCGATCGAAGGCCGTGATCGAGGGTTTCGACGCGGTGATGCAGACGCGCCCTGACTTCGCCAACCGGCTGTCGTACGTGGTCGCGCCCAACGGCACCGTCGCCTACTACTACCAGAACCTCAACCCGGACAAGCACGTCGAGCGCATGCTCAATGCGCTGAAGGCGCTGCCGAAGCAAACCGCCAGACGCTAGCCGCCAGTCCCCGGCGGGGCAGGCCGCCTTCGCGCACAATTTCAGTCATGCAGCTCCACTACATCGCCAACGAAAACGTCCCCTCCTCCTCCGGCCGCACCCTTCCCGTCCTCGATCCATCCGATGGCCAGCCCTTCGACGAGCTGCAGCGGGGCAACGCTGCCGACATCGATGCCGCGGTGCGCGCGGCGCGCGACTGCTTCGAGGGGAACTGGCAGAAGCTCAGCGCGGCCGAGCGCGGCCGGCTGCTCTACAGGTTGTCGCAGAAGATCGCCGAGCACGCGGACGAGCTGGCGCTGCTCGAGCAGCGCGACTGCGGCAAGCCCGTCAAGCAGGCGCGCGCCGATGCGCTGGCGCTGGTACGTTACTTCGAGTTCTATGCCGGCGCCTGCGACAAGCTGCACGGCGAAACCATTCCCTACCAGGAAGGCTACAGCGTCTTCACCTGGCGTGAGCCGCACGGCGTCACCGGCCACGTCATTCCGTGGAACTACCCGATGCAGATCTTCGGCCGCAGCGTCGGCGGTGCGCTGGCTGCGGGCAACGTCTGCGTGGTCAAGCCTTCCGAGGACGCCTGCCTGTCGCTGATCCGCGTCGCGCAGCTGGCGGCCGAGGTCGGCTTCCCGCCCGGCGCGATCAACATCGTCACCGGCTATGGCCACGAGGTGGGCGACGCGCTGGCGCGGCATCCGGGCATCGACCACATCAGCTTTACCGGCAGCCCCAAGGTGGGCACGCTGATCCAGCAGGTGGCCGCCGAGCGCCACTGCCCCGTCACGCTCGAGCTGGGCGGCAAGAGCCCGCAGATCATCTTTGCGGACGCCGACCTGGGCGCGGCCATCCCGGTACTGATCAACGCCATCGTGCAGAACGCCGGGCAGACCTGCTCGGCCGGCTCGCGCGTGCTGGTCGAGCGCGAGATCTACGAACTGCTGCTGGAGCGCCTCGGCCATGCTTTCGAGGCGTTGCGCGTCGGCCCTGCCGCGATGGACCTGGACGTCGGGCCCCTGATCCGCCAAAGCCAGCAGCAGCGCGTCTGGGATTTCCTGTCCGACGCCCAGCATGCCGGCATCCCCATGGTGGCGCAGGGCGCGGTGGTCGACGAGGCGCCGCAGACCGGCTTCTACCAGGCGCCTACCTTGCTGCGCGACGTGCCGGTGGCGCACCGGCTCGCGCAGGAGGAAGTCTTCGGCCCGGTGCTTGCGGCGATGTCCTTCCGCGACGAAGACGAGGCGGTGGCGCAGGCCAACGCCACCCAGTTCGGCCTGGTCGCGGGCATCTGGACCAAAGACGGCGCACGCCAATTCCGCATGGCCAAGCGCGTGAAGAGCGGTCAGGTCTTCATCAACAACTACGGCGCCGGCGGCGGCGTGGAGCTTCCCTTTGGCGGCGTCAAGTCCTCGGGCTACGGCCGCGAAAAGGGCTTCGAGGCGCTCTACGGCTTCACCACGCTCAAGACGGTGGCCGTGCGCCACGGCTGAACGTCAGCCCGGCGCGCTCGCTCACGGTCGCGTGACAGCATTCAGTTCCTGCGCTTCGCTCTCGCCTGCTTCGCCACCAGCGGGGATTCCACCTTCGGGCTGCGGTGCAAGGCCGACGCCGAGCCGATGTTGCGGACCACATGCTCGAGCTCGTGAAGCCGTCCACCAGCTCGCACAGACGATCGATCTCGCCACCTGAGGGGCCCGGCTTTGCCCGAAGCCTCACTGCAGCGAGAGATCGAGGCCGCGAAGGGACATCATCGTGCCTACGCCACGCACTGCGCGAGGATCGTCTCGGCCAGCCGGATCACCGGCAAATCGACCATGCGGCCGTCCAGGCTGAAAGCCTCGCCCTGCCGCGCAGTGGCGCCTTCGATGACGCGCCGCGCCCACGCCACCTCGCTGTCGGTGGGCGAAAAGGCTTCGTGGATCGGTGCCACCTGCGCGGGATGGATGCACAGCTTGCCACCGAAGCCGAACGCGCGCGCACGCTGCGCATCGATGCACTGCCGCTCGCGGTTGCCCGTGTCGGTCGTGACGCCATCGATCGGCGCGGGCAGCGCCGCGCGCCGGGAGGCGGCCACCAGCGTCAAGCGCACGGGTGCCAGCTCACCCTCCTCCGGGCCGCAGCGCATGCCCAGGTCAAGCTGGAAATCCAGGTGCCCGAAGGCCAGGCGCGCCACCTGCGGCGCGCCGGCCAGCAGGTTCACCGCGTCCAGGCCCCCCAGTGATTCCACCAGCGGCACCAGCTGGGCGGCAGCACCCAACCGCTCTGCCACGGCAGCCAATGCCGCGGCGCTTTCCGCTTTCGGCACCATCGCGCCGGCCAAGCCCTTGGGCACCCAATCGGCCACCAGGCAAACGTCGGCCTCGTGCCAAGGCGTGCCGGCAGCATTGATGCGCACCAGCGTGCTGGCCAACTGCCCGGGTGAGAAGCCGCCAAGCCCCTGGGCCAGCAGGTCGCGCGCGGCGTCCTTCCGGTCAGCAGGGACGGCGTCTTCCAGGTCGAGAATCACGCAGTCGGCACCGGCCTGCCACGCCTTGGCGAAGCGCTCCGGTCTGGAGGCCGGGACGAAAAGGAAACTGCGCGCCCGCGCAACGGCAGACACGGCCATCTCAGATCGCCCCCGCGTTGCGCATCGACGCGATCTGCGCCTCGCTGCGACCCAATTCGCGCAGGATCGCCCCGCTGTGCTCGCCCACGTCCGGCACCGCCCCCATGCAATAGTCGAAGCTGCTGTGAACGCCCGGGGGCAGCATGGCCTTCAGCGCTCCTGCCGGCGATCCGACGGTGCGAAAGCGCCCGCGAGCCTGGAGCTGAGGGTGTTCCCACAGCGCGCCCACCTCGTTGACCCGCGCATTCGCGATCTGCGCCTCCTCCAGCCGCGCGATGACCTGCTGTGCGCTCAGCGCGCCGAAGGCCTGCTCGATCAGTTCCCTGAGTTCGGCGCGGTTCCGGCTGCGGTTGGCGTTGGTATCGAAGCGCGGATCGGCCACCAGCTGCGGCTGCTGCAGCACCTTCTCGCAGAAGGACTTCCACTCGCGCTCGTTCTGCAGGCCCAGCATCACGGTCTGGCCGTCCCCTGCCGTGAAGGGGCCGTAGGGATAGATGGTGGCGTGCGAGGCGCCATTGCGCGAGGGCGCCGCCTGCCCCTCGTAGGCGTAATACATGGGGAAGCTCATCCACTCGCCCATCGCCTCGAGCATCGACACGTCGATGCGCGAGCCCTTGTTCGTCTGCGCGCGCTGCAGCAGCGCCGCCAGGATGCTGGTGTAGGCGTACATGCCCGCGGCGATGTCCGCAATGGAAGTGCCGGCCTTGCAAGGTTCGTCGGGCGTGCCCGTGACCGACAGGAAGCCGGCCTCGCTCTGCACCAGCAGGTCGTAGGCCTTCTTGTCGCGGTACGGGCCGTCGTTGCCGTAGCCCGAGATATCGCACACGATCAGCCGTGGATGGCGTGCGCTCAGCGCTTCGTAGCCCAGCCCCATGCGCACGGCGGCACCGGGCGCGAGGTTCTGCACCAGCACGTCGGCCTTGGCGACCAGGTCCTTCAGGGCAGCAATCGCCTCAGGCTGCTTCAGGTCGAGCGCGAGGCTCTCCTTCGAGCGGTTCACCCACACGAAGTGCGAGGCCAGCCCTTGGGTGCGATCGTCGTAGGCGCGGGCGAAGTCGCCCACGCCGGGGCGCTCCACCTTGATCACTCGCGCGCCCAGGTCGGCGAGCTGGCGGGTGCAAAAAGGCGCGGCGATGGCGTGTTCCAGCGACACGACCGTGATTCCATCGAGGGGTCGTGGCATATCAGAAGCTCCGGCAGCCCGAGCACAGGCTCGCTGACACGTCGATGCGGGGACTGGCGAAGGAGTTCTGCATGGGGGCATCGTCCGCTTTCGTGGCCATGGCCACAATGCGCCAGTTCGAGAGACAGCCTTCCAAATATCGAAAGGCTGCTCTAATCGAGCCATGGATTTCGACCAGCTGGACCTGCGCCTTTTCCATTCGATCGCGCAACTCTCGAACATCACAAGGGCCGCCGAGGCGCAGCATCTCTCCTTGCCGGCGGCCAGCTCACGCATCCGGGCGCTCGAGGGCCATGCGGGGGTCCCGTTGCTGCACCGCGAGGCCCGCGGTGTCCGCCTGACACCGGCCGGCGAGGCCTTCCTGCACCACGCGCGCGCGATCCTGCGCCAGACCGAGCAACTGCGCCTCGACATGCGCGAGTACACGCGCGGCTTGCGCGGCCACGTCCGGGTCCAGGGCAACACCACGGCCGTGACGGACATCCTGCCGGCCGTATTGCCCGCCTTCCTGAAGGCGAATCCCAAGGTGAACGTGGAAATCCAGGAGCGGCAGAACCCGCAGATCGCCCTGGGCGTGCTGGACGCAACAGCCGATGTGGGCATCGTCTCGACCCGCATGGACGTGCCGGGGCTGCGTGCCATCCACTTCAGCACCGACCGGCTGGTGCTGATAGTCCCGCGGGGCCATCGATTTGCCCGGCGCAAGAGCATCCTGTTTGCCGCCACGCTCGATGAGCCCCACATCGGCATGCACGCTCACAGCACCTTGCGCGAGCATCTTTCGAAGGTGACGGCGCTCATGGGCAAGACGCTCCACTTTCGCGTGGAGCTGTCGAGCTTCGACGCGATCTGCCACATGGTGGCCGCCGGCGTGGGCGTCGGTGTCATCCCCGAGACGAGTGCGCGCAGAAACCTCGCCACGCTTCCCATCGTCCAGGTGGAACTCGCCGACGAATGGCGGGTCCGGGAGCGTTTCGTGCTTGTACGCGAGAGCGAAATTCTGCCGGCCCATGCGCAGTCGCTTGTCAATGCGTTGCTCGATTTCCAAGTGGCAAGCGATCTCTAGATCTCCGGCGTGTCTCTCTCGCTGGACGGTGCGGCGACGCCGCTGGTCGTTCAAGGATCCAAGCTCCGGGCGAGCCGCATCTTCTTGCCCTGCGGCAGCGACCGTTCAGCTCCCGATATGGGCAAGTCCCAGCCGCTCTACCATGGCGCGTTCCTGGGCGAAGATCTTGCGGCACGACTGCGCGTAGGCCTCCGGCCCGAGGTAGTCGACCTCCTGGTCGTACTTCGCCAGCTCGTCCTTGAACCGCTGGTCGAACAGGGCCGTCTTGAAGGCATCGTGCAACACGGCGACGACCCCTCGCCGCAGCCCGCGCGGCCCCGCCAGGCCGAAGGGCGACGTGGCCACGATGTCGAAGCCCAGCTCGCGCAGCACCGGCACCGTGGGCCAGCGCCGGGAGCGCTCGGCGCCGAAGGTCACCAGCAGCCGGAGCGTGCCCGAATCCACTGCTGGCCCGAACCCGGTGGAATTGACGCCGGCCATGACCTGCCCGCCGGCGATCGCGTTCAACTGTTCGGCCGTGCCCTTGTACGGCACATGGATGTAGCGCAGCCGACGAGCCGTGAACAGCTCCTCCAGCACCATGTGCGGCGTGGTGCCGACGCCATTGGTGGCAATCGTCAGTTCGCCGGGATGCGCGCGTGCGAACGCGAAAAGATCGTCGAGCGAACGCATGGGACTTGCGGCGGCCACCAGCACGCCGAAGGTGACGCTGGACACTTGGAGGATCGGCGTCACGTCGCGGATCGGGTCCCACAGCACCTTCTGCGTGTGCGGCACCCGAAAGACCGTCTGCGGCATCTGGGCGATGGTGTAGCCGTCGGGCCGCGCCTGCTGCAGGACGGGCATGGCGAGTGTGCCGCCTGCCCCGCCGCGGTTTTCGGTGAGTACCGGCTGGCCGAGCGAGACCGAGGCCAGTTCGGCGAGCAGGCGAAGCGAGATGTCCGTTGCGCCGCCTGCGGGCCACGGGACCCACAGGGTGACAGGGCGCGAAGGAAAGCCATCGGAGGAAGCCGTTGATTGGGACAGCGGCAGCGTTCCGAGCGCCAGTGCGGCGGCCTGGTGCAGCCAGCGGCGTCGGTCGGAGCGAAAGATCGAGCCCATAGGTCTCATGGGCCCACTCTCCGCTTCGTCAATCCCCCGAACCCCCGCTGCGGGTCATAGCCCCAGCAAGCCAGTCCGAAGAATGCCACCAGGCAGCCGAGCACGACATAAGGCGCCACCCCCGGATCCTTGCCATAGGCCGCGAAGCGAACCCACTCCACGGCGTACGTGAACGGATTGAAGCGGGCCGCCTGGTAGACCCATTCCGCGCCTGACTCCTGCAACTTCCACAGCGGATAAAGCGCCGTCGAAAGAAAGAACATCGGAAAGATCACGAAGTTCATCGTGCCGGCGAAGTTCTCCAGCTGCTTGATGTGCACCGACAGCAGCAGCCCCAGCGCTCCCAGCATGAGCGCGCCGGCCGCGAGCGCCGCCAGCGCGTGCAACCCCGCCAGCGACAGCAGTGGCACTTCGGTGCCGATCAGTGCAGCCACCACCACGAACGCGAGCGCCTGCAGCACCGACAGCAGCGCAGTCGCGCACAGCTTGGAGAACAGCAGCCACGGCCGCGGCAGCGGTGCGGTGAGCAGCAGGCGCATGAGCCCCATCTCGCGGTCGTACACCATCGCGAGCGACGACTGCATCCCGTTGAACAGCAGCACCATGCCGACGAGCCCCGGCACGATGTAGACGTCATACGGAATGTAGGTGTCATACGGCTCGACGATCGCCACGCCGAACACGTTGCGAAAGCCCGCAGCGAACACGGCCAGCCACAGCAGCGGGCGTACCAGGGCCGACACCAGGCGCCCGGTCTGCTGCGAGAACTTGTACAGCTCGCGCAGCACGATCGCGCGCATCGCCTGCAGCGCATGGCGCAGGCCGCGGCGCGCGACCGGCTCGGCACCCGCGCCCTGCGAATGGTTCTTCAGCGCGCGTTCGGACATCGCTTCTCCAATGAATCGGCACCCAGCGTGTCGAGCACGTCGCGTGGGTGCAGCACGCCTTCGGCCGGCGCCTGCGAGACCACGCCCTGGCCGTCGGTCAGCAGCATGGGCTGGCGCAGCTGGCCGTCCCACGCGCGGAAGCTCAGGGCCGTGCCCTTGGAGCCGTCGATGGCGCTCTTGGCAATGACTTGCGCCCAAGCTGCGCTCGGGCCGGCAGGCGCGGCGACGGCCGCGGCCGTCAGTGTCTTGCCTGCCATCCACGCCGCCCAATCGTGCGCAGTCATCGGCCGCTTCGCCGCTTTGGCGAAACGCCGTGACACCTGCGGCGCACCGTAGCGCTCGAACTGGACGTGCCAGGCCAGCGCCACCAGGCCGCCGTCGCCCACGACCGGGCGCGACAGCACGGTGCGATAGGGCAGCGCACGGGCGAATTCGCCATCGCTGTCGACAACCCACACCGCGTCGTAGGTGCTGCCGGCCGTCAGCAGCAGGGGGTTGGCGAGGTCGCGCTCGCGCGGGTCGGCCGACAGCTTGAAGGGCTTGCTGCCCACGAGCTGCAGCCCGTAGCGTTTGATCGACGCCTGCGCGGTCGCGGCGCGCACGGCATCCGGCGCGCTTGCGCCCATCAGCAGGAGCACTTTGCTCCATTTGTGGGAAACCAGCGTCTGGGCAAGCGCATCGCTGCGCATGCGTTCGCTCGGAATCAGATGGAAGAGGCGCGCCCGGCAGTCCTGCTCGCGCAAGCGGTCCGATGCGTCGCCCACATTCAGCACCGGCAGCTTCACCGCATCGGCAACCGCCAGCGTCCATTCCGCGGGCAGGTCGGTCACGATCACCGACGCGCCGTTCTTCTCGGCCGCCACTGCTGCAGCGCGCGCCGCATCGCCCGACGCGGCAGGCACGCTGGCCAGTGCCACTTCGGCGCCGGCGGCCTCCAGTTCGAACCGAGCCTCTTCCACAGCCAGCTGGAGCCCCTCCGCGGCCGGGCCGCCCGGATGCCCGAGGTACGCGCGCTCGAGGCGCGTGCGCTCCATGCGCGGGTCATCCGCAGGCGCGATCAGGGTGGCCTTGAGCACTGCAGCGTCCACAGGCCCGCCCACGGCGAGCACGGCCGCCAGCCCCGGGAGCGCAAGCAGGCAAAACGGTGTGCGCTTCCTCATTCGACGATCACGAGTCCATAGGGCACGCGTCCGACCGGAATGCTCTTGACGGCCCGGGCGCCGGCCACGTCGACCACGGTCACATCGTCGCTGAGCCCGTTGACCACGAACAGGCGCGCCTCCGCCTTGTCCAGCGCGACGTTCCAGGCACGCTTGCCGACCAGCACCAGCGAGCCGACCTTTCGGCTCCTGACGTCGACGAAGGCGACGTGGTTCGCGCGCCCCAGTCCGACGAAGGCACGGCGGCCGTCCCGGGTGATCTGGATGCCGACCGGCGTGATGTCCTCGGCGCGAGCACCCTTCAGCTCGAACTTGACGGTGTCGACAACCTCATGCGTCGCAGTCGAGATGACGCTGACGCTGGCGCCCAGTTCGTTGGTGACCCACAGCTCCTTGCCGTCGGGCGTGATCGCCATGCGCCGCGGCCGCTTGCCGACACGGATGTTCTTCGTGATGTTGCGGCTCGCTGTGTCGATCACGTGCACCAGGCTCGCCACCTCCGAGGCCACATACAGCGTCTTGCCGTCGGCGCTTACCTTGACGCCTTCGGGTTCTGCGCCCACCTTCACCGAGCGCAGCTTCCGGCCGCTGGCCGCGTCGATGAAGCTGGCCTCGCCAGCGTCTTCGTTCGAGACATAGATGACCTTGCCGTCCGGCGATATGTCGAAGGCTTCGGGCTCGTCGCCCAGCGGGATGCGCCGCACCGATTTGCCGCTGGCAGGATCGATCACGTCGGCCTCGTTGGAGTCACTGCAGGCGACCATCAGCTGCCGCTCGGGCGTCAGCTGGACATGGCGTGCACGCTTGCAGGTCGGGATCGTGCCTTTGACGGCGAGCGTGGCGAGGTCGATCACCGTCAGCGCGCTGTCCTTTTCGCTGGAGACATAGGCAACGCCTTGTGCCCACGCGGCCTGGCTCGCCGCGGCCAGGACCGCCGTCCCGATGGCCACCCGAAGCAGACCGCCGGAGGCCGAGCACAGATGCTTTTTCAGGTTCATGTAAGTCTCTACGTCTTGCCCTTCGATTTCGGAATCAACGGGTACGCGCGATGAAACCATCCTCCAGGGTGGCGCCGCCAAGGTCGCGGCTGACCTCCGCCGGCGTGCCGTCGGCCAGCAGCGCCCCTTGGTGCAGCACGAGCACGCGATCCGCCTGCTCGGCCTCGTCGACCCGGTGCGTCGCCCACAGCACGCACACCGCGCGCTCGCGCACGTCCGCGCGCAAGGCGGCCAGCAAATCGTGGCGCGATTTGGGGTCCAGCCCGACGGTGGCTTCGTCCATCAGCAGAACGGATGGCCGATGCAGACCCGCGCGCGCGAGCTCGACCTTGCGCCGGTTCCCACCCGACAGCTCGCGCACCTTCCGGTCCAGGTCGGCATCGACGTCCAAGCGCTCGCAGGCAAAGGCGATGCGCTCCTGCGCCAGCCGCCGAGGGAGGCCCTGAAGGTCGGCCTGGAACAGCAGGTTTCGCCGGATGCTCAGGTCGAGGTCGAGCGACATCTGCTGGAACACGACGCCGATGTGCCTGAGCGCCGCGGTCGCCGCATGCCGCAGCGAATGGCCCGCCACTTCGACCTCCCCTTCGTCGGGCGCGAACATGCCGGTAAGCACCTGGAACAACGTCGACTTGCCGGCGCCGTTGGGGCCCAGCAGCGCCACGAACTGCCCTGCGGGCACGCGCAAGGACAAGGACTGCAGGGCCGTACGCGTGCCGTAGCGCTTGGTCAGGCCGACGGTTCGCAGCATGATGGCCGAAGGTGCAAGTGGGGCTGTCGGAGCCCATGGGGTCGAGAGCATGTGGCGTTCACATTAATCCGCAAATTCTCTGGCTCGAAGCGTTGCAATCGCTCACAGGAATTCGTCCTACATCGGATGACGACGACGCCGAGGCAAGCCGCTGCAGGTGCCGGTTTCATCGCTGGCCACGTGACGGACGCTCGCTTCGATGCCCGCTTTCGGCAAGCCGCTATTCCGGCCGGAAGGGCGCCGAGGCCCGCGATAAGGTAAATTGCCTTTTGCCATGAGCAGCAAGCACATCGTCCCCGTCTCGCAGATCGGCCGAACCCAACGCGGCGCGGCGCTGCCGGAGCACGCGGTGGCTGCGAGCGGCATCCTGCTCGATCGGCTCTCGCGCCCGCTCACCGACCTGCGTATCAGCGTGACCGATCGCTGCAATTTCCGCTGCAGCTACTGCATGCCCAAGGAAGTGTTCGACAAGGACTATCAGTACTTGCCGCACAGCGCGCTGCTGAGCTTCGAGGAAATCACCCGGCTGGCGCGCATCTTCGCCACGCACGGCGTGCGCAAGATCCGGCTGACCGGCGGCGAGCCGCTGCTGCGCAAGAACCTGGAACTGCTCGTCGAACAGCTGGCGGCCATCCGCACGCCCGAAGGCAAGCCCCTGGACCTCACGTTGACCACCAACGGCTCCCTTCTCGCCCGCAAGGCCGCTGCGCTCAAGGCCGCCGGACTGCAACGGGTCACCGTGAGCCTCGACGGCCTGGACGACACCGTGTTCCGCCGCATGAACGACGTGGATTTCCCGGTGGCCCAGGTGCTCGCCGGAATCGATGCGGCGCACGCCGCCGGGCTCGGCCCGATCAAGGTCAACATGGTGGTCAAGCGGGGCACCAACGAGCAGGAGATCCTGCCGATGGCGCGGCGCTTTCGCGGCACCGGCGTCGTGCTGCGCTTCATCGAGTACATGGACGTGGGCGCCACCAACGGCTGGCGCATGGACGAGGTGCTGCCCTCGGCCGAGGTGCTGCAGCGCATTGCCGAAGCGTTCCCCCTGGTGCCGCTCGAGGCCACGGCCGCGGGCGAGACCGCCGAGCGCTGGGCCTACCGCGACGGCGGCGGCGAAATCGGCGTGATCAGCAGCGTGACGCAGGCCTTTTGCCATGAGTGCACCCGCGCACGCCTGTCCACGGAGGGCAAGCTCTACCTTTGCCTGTTCGCCACCAGCGGCCACGACCTGCGGCCGCTGCTGCGCGGCGATGCCGACGATGCGCGCATCACCTCTGCCATCGGCCACATCTGGCAGGGCCGTTCCGACCGCTACTCCGAGCTGCGTGCGCTGCGCGGCCCCGACACGGAAGCGGCCAGTGGCGCGCGCCGTGTCGAGATGAGCTACATCGGCGGATGAGCACCGCACGATGAGCCCTCCCGCCACCATCGCTGCAGGCGAGATCACGGGCCTGGTCCTCGCCGGCGGCCGCGGATCGCGCATGGGCGGCATCGACAAGGGCCTGCAGAATTTCAACGGCATTCCGCTTGCACTGCACGCGCTGATGCGGCTGCAGTCGCAGGTCGGCGAGCTGATGATCAATGCCAACCGCAACATTGCGGCCTACGAATCGTTCGGAGCGCCGGTCTGGCCCGACGGCCTCGCGGACTATGCGGGGCCGCTGGCCGGCTTCCTGACCGGGCTGGAGCGCTGCGAGACGCCGTACCTGCTCACCGTGCCCTGCGACACCCCGCTGTTCCCGCTGGACCTGGCGGCCCGCCTCGGCGAGGCGCTGCTGGCGCACGACGCCGAGATCGCCATGGTCAACGCCCCCGAAGCCGCGGCCGAAGCCGACGGCGCCTCGGCCCTGCGGCCCCAGCCGGTGTTCTGCCTGCTGCGCACCACCTTGCTCGAAAGCCTGGTGCGCTTCACGCAGGAGGGCGGCCGAAAGATCGACCGCTGGACCGCCCAGCACCGCACGGCGCTGGTGCCTTTCGACCGGCCTGGCGATGCGCCAGGCGCCTTCTTCAACGCCAACACGCTGGCCGAGTTGCACGCGCTCGAAGGCCAGCGACGCTGAGCTGCCGTCCCTATGAGCCGTATTGCAGAAATCGCCGCCGAACTGGCCGGCTACGACCCGAAGGCGCTTGGCGTCGACGCGGTGCAGGGCTTCCTCGCGCGGCTCGCGCGCTCGGCGGTCGTCACGCATACCGAGCACATCGCGCTGCGCGACGCGCTCGGCCGCGTGCTGGCCGAGGACATCATCTCGCCCGTGAGCGTGCCGCCGCACGACAACTCGGCCATGGACGGCTTTGCCTTCGACGGCGCCCTGCTGCCGGCCGACCCCGCCAGCGACGCCTCGTTGAGCCTGCGCGTGGTGGGCACCGCGCTGGCCGGCGCGGCGTGGCGAGGCACGCTGGCGCCGGGTGACGCCGTCAAGATCATGACCGGCGCCGTGATGCCCGCCGGGCTCGACACCGTGGTCCCGCAGGAGTTCTGCTTCGTCGAAGGCGAACAGGTGCGCTATCCTGCCAAGGCCCTGCGGCGCGGAGACAACCGCCGACTGGCCGGCGAGGACCTGCAGCAGGGCCGGCCCGCGTTGCTGCGCGGCGAACGCCTCTCGCCCGGCGCGCTGGGCATGGTGGCGAGCCTCGGGTTGCCGATGGTGCCGGTGCTGCGCCGCCTGCGCGTGGCCTACTTTTCCACCGGCGACGAGATCCTCAGCCTGGGCGAGCTGCCGCGCGAAGGCGCGGTCTACGACAGCAACCGCTACACCGTGTTCGGCCTGCTCACCCGCCTGGGCTGCGACGTGATCGACCTGGGCTTGGTGCGCGACGACCCCGCGGCGCTGGCCGACACGTTGCGCCGCGCGGCGGCCGAGGCCGACGCGATCATCACCAGCGGTGGCGTCAGCGTCGGCGAGGCCGACCACACCCGCGCCGTAATGCAGCAGCAGGGCGACATGGCCTTCTGGCGCGTGGCGATGCGCCCCGGCCGCCCGATGGCAGTGGGCCTCGTTCCCAGGCCGCGCGAGGCCGGCAGCACGGCCGTGTTGTTCGGCCTGCCTGGCAATCCGGTGGCGGTGATGGTCACCTTCCTCGCCTTCGTGCGGCCAGCCCTGCTGCGCATGATGGGCTGCCACGAACAGGGCTGCGCGCCCCCGCCCCTGCTGCGCGCCAGGAGCGTCGATGCGATCCGCAAGAAGCCCGGCCGGACCGAATACCAGCGCGGCCGCGTCGAGCAGGTGCCGGGATCGCTGCCCGAGGTGCGCATCGCCGGCAACCAGGGCTCCGGCGTGCTCAGTTCGATGGTCGAGGCCAACGGCCTGGTCGTGCTGCACCACGCACAGGGCAGCGTGGCAGCGGGCGACCAGGTCGACGTGATGATGTTCGAAGGCGTGATCTAGGGATCCGGGAATCACCGTCGCACCCGCGCAGGAGACGCGCATGCTCGCAGCCAGAATCGAGTTGATGCAGCAGATGCCGATCTTCGGCGCCATCGACGCCGGGACCATCGAGTTCCTGCTCGAGCCCGCGCCGGTGATCGAGATCGCCGGCGGCGACTACTTCTGCCACGAGGGCGACCTGGCCGACGGCATGTACGTGCTCGAACGCGGACGCGTGACGGTGTCGAAGAGCTGGGAGGACCAGCGCCTGCTGCTTCGCCGGCTGGGGCCCGGTGACTGCTTCGGCGAGATGGCGCTGTTGGACCTGTTCCCGCGCAGTGCTTCGATACGCGCCGACGAAGACTGCAGCGCCATCCGGATCACCTCCGACAATTTGCTGCGCCTGTTCGAGCGCGACGCCGTGCAGTTCGCGCTGATCCAGATGAACATCGGCCGCGAGATCAGCCGCCGCCTGCGCCACACCGACGAACTGCTGTTCCGCGCACGCATGGGCGAGGTGCTGGAGGCGCCGGAGCAGCTCGTCACGCGGCCGGCAGAACTCTAGCGACTGCCGAGGAGAGGTCAGAGCCGCCCCAGCGCCCGCTCCACGCCCTTGTTGGCCAGCATGTCGGCGCGTTCGTTGCCTGCGTCGCCCGAATGGCCCCGCACCCAGCGCCATTCGATCTGGTGGCCGCCTTCGGTCACCAGCTTGTCCAGTTCCCTCCACAGCTCCGCATTCTTGACTGGCTGCTTGGCCGAGGTGATCCACCCCTTGGCCTTCCAGCCCCGGATCCACTCGGTGATGCCCATGCGCACGTACTGGCTGTCCAGGTAGAGGATCACCTTGCAGGGCCGCTTGAGCGCGCGCAAGCCCTCGATCACCGCCTTGAGCTCCATGCGATTGTTGGTGGTGTTGAGCTCGCCGCCGAAAAGCTCCTTCTCGGTCGTCCCCGACTTGAGCCAGGCGCCCCAGCCCCCGGGGCCCGGGTTGCCCTTGCAGGCCCCGTCGGTGTAGATCTGCACTTCGGTCAAGAACCGTTTCCTTGTCGTTGCCGTGATCGGTGATGTGGATGGTGATGGCCCCGGTGCACCTTGCCGGCGATCGGAACCGGCGCGCTCGCACGCTGTGCCGCGCGCCGCCAGTCGGCAGACAGCAGGCGCATGCCGCGCACGCGCTTGACGGCGACCAGGAAGTACACGGCGCCGAAGATCGGCCACCAGCGCTCGCCCAAAGTGTCGAACCAGCGGCAGCGGTCGAGCCATGCCTCGCTGCGCACGGCGGGCCGGTAGATTCCGAAGTCGCCCGACTCGACCTCGAAGCTCAGGAGGCGCAGCCAGTCGCGCATGCGCCTGTAGCCGATGAAGTCACCGGAGTCGGGCAGGAACAGCTCGCCGAACCCCAGCCGGCGATAGAGGTGCGCACGCCATTGGCGCATGCCCCACAGGCTCATCGGATTGAGCCCGCAGATCACGACGCGCCCCTCAGGCACCAGGACGCGCTCGACCTCGCGCAGCGTGCCGTGCGGATCGTGGCTGAGCTCCAGCGCATGCGGCAGGACCACGAGATCGAGGCTGTTGGCAGAGAACGGCAGCGCCGTGAAGTCGGTGAACAGCGCCGCACTTCTTGCGGCGGCCGCAGGGTTGTCCAGGGCCAGCCAGCGATGAGGCATGCGATTGGTGCGCAGCCCATCGACCTCGGCCACGCCAAGCTGCAGCGCGTGGTAGCCGAAGACGTCCGCCACGGCCTGGTCGAAGCGCGACTGCTCCCACGCCAGCAGGTAGCGGCCGGGAGGGGTCTGCAACCACTCGTGCAAACCTATAATTTGATCGCTCATGAAGCTCGTTCCACTGCCCGCCTTCTCCGACAACTACATCTGGATGCTGCAGGATGGGCGCGACGCGATCGTGGTCGACCCGGGAGATGCCGCGCCGGTCTTCGATGCGCTCGCTCGCGGCAATCTGCAGTTGGCCGCGATTCTAGTCACGCACCATCATGCCGATCACACCGGCGGTGTCGCGGCCTTGCGGGACGCCACTGGCGCAAAGGTCTTCGGCCCTGCGCGTGAAACGGTTCCCGAGCCGCTGACGCGCCTCGCCCAGGGCGAGCATGCCGAGGTCCTGGGCCTTCGCTTCGAAGTGATCGAAGTGCCGGGCCACACGGCCGGCCACATCGCGTACTTCCTGCCGGCCAGTGCCGCGAACACAGCGGCGGGCGCACCGGCGCCGCTCGTCTTCTGCGGCGATACGCTGTTCTCGGGCGGCTGCGGGCGGCTCTTCGAGGGTACGCCGGCGCAGATGCTGGCGTCGCTCGACGCGCTGGCCGCGCTGCCCGGCGAGACCCGCGTGTGCTGCGCCCACGAATACACACTTGCTAACCTTCGCTTCGCAAACGCCGTGGAACCCGGCAACGCCGCGCTGACTCAGTACACGGCGCAGTGCGAGGCACTGCGTGCGCGCGGCGAGCCGACGCTGCCATCGCAGTTGGCCACCGAACGCCAGATCAACCCCTTTCTTCGCAGCCGCGAAGCCGCTGTCCTGCAAGCAGTCCGCGCGCATGCCCGCCTCTCCCCGCACAGCGGCGAGGACGAGGTGTTCGCCGCACTGCGCCAATGGAAAAACGACTTTCGATGAAATTCATCCTTGCCGCCTGCCTTGCCGGCTCGCTGCTGCTCGCGGGCTGCGCGAGCACAACGGGCACGGGTTCCTCTTCCTCTACCACCCCCGACAGCGCTTCCTCCGGCCCCGCTGCAGCCCCGGTCTATCCCGGCGGGGCGCTGACCCCCATCACGTCGGGCACCACCCGGTCACGCTCGGTCGTCACGCTCGCCCCGCCGACCGACATGTGGGACCGCATCCGCCGCGGATTCAAGATGCCCGACCTCGACAACGAGCTGGTGCGCGACCGCGAGCAGTGGTATGCGAGCCGGCCCGACTACATGCAGCGCATGACCGAGCGCTCGAGCCGCTACATCTTCCACATCGTCGAGGAGCTCGAGCGCCGCGACATGCCCACCGAGCTGGCGCTGCTGCCCTACATCGAGAGCGCGTTCAATCCGCAGGCCGTCTCCAGCGCCAAGGCCGCCGGCATGTGGCAGTTCATGCCCGCGACCGGCACCGACTTCGACCTCAAGCAGAACATCTTCCGCGATGACCGCCGCGACGTCATCGCGTCGACCCGCGCGGCGCTCGACTACCTGCAAAAGCTCTATGGCATGTTCGGCGACTGGCACCTCGCGCTGGCCGCCTACAACTGGGGCGAGGGCAGCGTGAGCCGCGCCATCGCCAAAAACCAGCGGGCCGGCCTGCCCACGGGCTACACCGACCTCAACATGCCGGCCGAGACCCGGTACTACGTGCCCAAGCTGCAGGCGGTGAAGAACATCGTCGCCAACCCCGAGCGCTTCAACGCCGACCTGCCCGTCATCGCGAACCACCCCTACTTCCAGACCGTGACACTCAAGCGCGATCTCGATGTCGCGCTTGCCGCCAAGCTGGCAGACGTGAAGATCGAGGATTTCCGCGCCCTCAATCCTTCGGCCCACAAGCCGGTGCTGCTGGCCGCCGGCACGCCCGAGATCCTCCTGCCGTGGGACAACGCTGCCCTGTTCCAGCGCAACTTCGAGGCCTACACCCAAGGCCAGTACGCGAGCTGGACCGCGTGGACCGTGCCCTCCACGATGACCGTCTCCGACGCCGCCCAGCGCTCGGGCATGAGCGAAGCCGACCTGCGCGCCATCAACAACGTGCCCCCGCGCATGCTGATCAAGGCCGGCTCGACGCTGATCGTGCCGCGCGGCGCGCGCGTGCAGGAGGACGTGCAGGCCACGGTGGCCGACACCGGCCACCTGAGCTTCCAGCCCGAGATCGTGACCCGCCGCACCACCGTCAAGGCCGGGCGGCGCGACAGCGTGGCGAGCATCGCCCGCCGCTACAAGCTCGCGCCGGCCAGCGTCGCCGAATGGAACGACGTCAACGCCAGCCATGTCTTTCAGCGCGGCGGCTCGGTGGTGGTCTACCTGCCGGTGCGGGCCGCCGCCGGCGAGCGCGTCGGCCGGGGCGTCGCCGCGCACCGGAACAACGGCGAGGTGGTGGTGACCAGCAAGCGCGGCGGAGGCATCGTCAAGACCAGCGCGGCCAGGAACACGCCGGCAGCCCGGTCAGGCGCCTCGAGCAAGATCGTGCGCGAGAAGCGTGGCGGCACGCCCTCCAAGAAGAAGCGCTAGCCTGGGGCGCGGGCACTCCGAGGCGCTCAGAGCTTCTCGGTTTCCCCGCTCTTCGGCTGCCATTTCATGAGCCGCCGCTCGATGAGGCCTACCAGGCCATCGAGCACCAGCGCGAAGGCAGTGAGCACCACGATCCCGGCGAACACCGTGTTCACGTCGAAGGTGCCCTCGGCCTGCAGGATCAGGTAGCCCACGCCGCGCGCAGAGCCCAGATATTCGCCCACCACGGCGCCGACGAACGCCAGTCCCACGGACGTGTGCAGGCTGGAGAAGACCCAGCTGGTCGCGCTCGGCAGGTAGACCGTGCGCAGCAGCTGCCGCCGGCTGGCACCGAGCATGCGCGCGTTGGCCAGCACCACCGGGCTGACCTCGCGCACGCCCTGGTAGACATTGAAGAACACGATGAAGAACACCAGCGTGACCGCCAGGGCCACCTTGCTCCAGATCCCGAGCCCGAACCACAGCGCGAAGATGGGTGCCAGGATCACGCGAGGCATCGAGTTCGCGGCCTTGATGTAGGGGTCGAGAATCATGCTCGCAGTGGGCGCAAGCGCGAGCCACAGCCCGCAGGCCAGGCCCAGCAGGGTGCCGATGCCGAAGGCCAGTACGGTCTCGAGCAGCGTCACGCCGAGATGCAGGTAGATGTCGGCGCGGCCGGAAAGGCCGTCCGGAAAGAGCGCGTTGGGTGCGATCTCGATCGGCAGGAACCAGCTCCAGATGCGTCCCGCCACCTTGACCGGTTCGCCGAGGAAGAAGGCGGCCTGCGTATCGCGCGACACCAGATGCCACAGCACCAGCAACACGACCAGCAGCGCAAGCTGCCAAGCGCGCGCGTTCGCTTCGTTCGGCCGCAGCCTCATCAGGCGGCCTTCTTCAATTGCTGCGCATAGCCCTTGAGCACCTCGTCGCGCAGCACGCCCCAGATCTGCGTGTGCAGCTCGACGAAACGCGGATGCGTGCGCACCTCGGCCACGTCGCGCGGGCGCGCGAGGTCGATGACGAACTCGCCGATCGGATGGGTTGCGGGGCCGGCCGAGAGCACCACCACGCGGTCGCTCATCGCGATCGCCTCGTCGAGGTCATGGGTGATGAAGAGCACCGCTTTTCGTCCGTGTTGGCCCCCGGGCGCTTCGCGCCCACCCCCCGAGGGGGTGAGCACCGGCCTTGGGGCGGCCCGGCGCCCGGTGCTCTGGGCTGCCCACAGCTCCAGCACCTCGTTCTCCATCAGCTGCCGCGTCTGCACGTCGAGTGCGCTGAAGGGTTCGTCCATCAGGATGATGTCCGGATCCAGTGCGAGCACCTGGGCCAACGCGGCGCGCTTGCGCATGCCGCCCGAGAGCTCGTGCGGATAGCGGTCGCCGAAGCCCGTCAGCCCTACGCGCGCCAACCACTGTTCGGCGAGCGCCCTCGCCTCCGCGTCCGGCATGCCCCGGTACTGCAGGCCCAGCATCACGTTGCCCAGCGCACTTCGCCAGGGCATCAATGCCTCGGTCTGGAACATGTAGCCCGCGCGCGTGTTGATGCCCGAAAGGTTCTCTCCGAAGACCTTTACCGCTCCCGAGGACGGCTCGAGAAGGCCGGCGCCGACATTGAGCAGCGTCGACTTGCCGCACCCGGTGGGCCCGACCACCGAGACGAACTCGCCCGCGCGCACGCGCAGCGACGTGCCGGCCACCGCGGTATACCGTTTGCCGCGCTCGTCCTTCGAGCGGAAGGTGCAGCTGATGTCGAGCAGTTCGAGCGCGTGGTCGGAGTCAGCGGACATGGCAGGAAAAAAAGACCCGGCCGCAGCCGGGTCGCGAAAGCGGCAACTCAGGCTTTGAAGCGGTCCTTCGCGCGTCGCGCGAAATCGTTGGTGTAGGTCTTGGCCAGGTCGATCTTGTCCGCCTTCACCGACGGGTCGAAGCTGGCGATCGCGGCCAGCGCGGTCTTGGGGCCCTCGGCAGGGACGATGCCGTCGGTCGCGATGGCCTCGCGCACCTTGTCAAAGGAGGCCAGGTAGAGAGCGCGGTCGCCCAGCAGGTAGGTCTCGGGCACCGTCTTGATGATGTCGCCCGGTCCTGCGGTCTGCAGCCACTTGAGGCCATGCACGATCGCGTTGGCCAGCGCCTGGCAAGTGTTGGGATTCTTCTGGATGAACTCGGAAGGCGCGTAGAGGCACGCCGCCGGCATCGGTCCGCCGAACACCTCCTGCGTGCCCTTCAGGGTGCGCGTGTCGCTGATGATCTTCACGTCGCCCTTCTGCTCGAGCATCGTCATCACCGGGTCGGTGTTGCTGATGGCGTCGATCTGGCCCGAGCGCAGTGCCGTCAGCGCGCCGGCCGCCACCCCGACGCCGATGAAGCTCACGTCGCTCGCCTTGAGTCCGCCGCGGGATAGCACCAGGTTGGCCACCATGTTGGTGGATGAGCCCGGCGCCGAAACGCCGATCTTCCTGCCCTTGAGATCGCCGATGCCCTTGTACCCCGCCATGTTCTTGGTAGACACGCCGATGGCGATCTGCGGCGCGCGGCCCTGCAGCACGAAGGACTGGAAGACCTGGTTCTTCGACTGCAGGTTGATGGTGTGTTCGTAGGCGCCCGAGCAGATGTCGGCCGAGCCGCCCACGACCGCCTGCAACGCGCGCGCGCCGCCGGCGAAATCGGAGATCTCGACATCGAGACCCTCGGCCTTGAAGTAGCCCAACTGCTCGGAGATGGTCAGCGGCAGGTAGTAGAAAGCCGCCTTGCCGCCGACCGCGATGGAAATCTTCGGCTTCTCGATCTTTGCTTGCGCACGTACCCACAGCGGCACGGCAATGGATGCGGCACCCAGGGTCGCGGCGACAGTAAAGCTTCGGCGGTGGAGCATGCGTGATGGCCCTTGGGCTCTCGGGGTTCGTTGTTTGAATCGAGCTTAGAGGCGCGCCCCATCTGCCTGCATCGGGAACATCCCGTGCGGGTTTTCACGTAAGCATGAAGACCACTTTGCCACCGGCTCCATAGCCTCGTGCCAGAAGCCTGCGGACAAGGCGGCCTGCGGCTGCGACGTTCACCGGCTAACGGCCGGCGATGAAGAGGATTGCGACGTTGAGCGCGAATGCGAGCGCCCATGCCGCGCTGCGCGCGGTGCCCAAGCCCAGAATGTAGAACGCGATGTAGACGATGCGCAGCAGCACGTAAGCAGCGGCCAGCATGTCGAGTCGCGCCTGCACCGCGCCGAGCTGATGCGCGATGACCACCGCGCCGACGAAGAAGGCGAGGCCCTCGAAGATGTTGTTCTGTGCGGCCAGCGCTCGCGCGCGCCAGCCGGCCTGGCGTGTCATCCATTCGCGCGGCGCCTGGTTGTCGCGCCCCCTGAAGCTGCCCGCTTTCGCGATGTAGGCCGCGACGTAAGGCAGCAGCGCCGCGGCGAGCACGCACCAGTACGCCAGCGTCAATGCGGGCAGGTGCATGGTCATCGACGGTCGACCAGCGCGTGCGCGATGGTGCCGAGGTCCACGTACTCGAGCTCGCTGCCCGCCGGCACGCCGCGCGCGAGCCGCGTCACCGTGAGGCCGCGCTGACGCAGTGCCTCGCCGATCACGTGCGCGGTGGCCTCGCCTTCGGCGGTGAAGTTGGTCGCGAGGATCACCTCGCTCACCGTGCCGTCGAGCGCGCAATCGAACAGCTTCGAGAGGCCGATGTCCTTGGGGCCGATGCCGTCGAGCGGGCTCAGCTTGCCCATCAACACGAAGTAATAGCCGCGGAACGCACCGGTGCGCTCCAGCGCTGCCTGGTCCGCCGGTGTCTCGACCACGCACAGCTTGGTGCCGTCACGTCGTGCGTCGAGGCAGACGCTGCATACCGGCGCCTCGGTGAACGTGTTGCAGCGCTCGCAATGCCGCACCTGCGCAGCCGCCTCCTGCAGGGAGCGCGCCATCCGCTGCATGGCCTCGCGGTCATGCTGCAGCAGGTGGAAAGCCATGCGCGAGGCCGACTTGACGCCGACGCCGGGCAGGCGTCGCAAGGCCTCGATGAGTGCATCGAGCGCGCTCGAATCCGCCATGCGGGCGCTTAGAAAGGCAGCTTCATGCCGGGCGGCAGGCCCGGCATGCCCGCCGTCAGCTTGCCCATCTTCTGCTCGCTGGTCTCCTCGGCCTTGCGCACCGCGGCGTTGAACGCTGCGGCCACCAGGTCTTCCAGCATGTCCTTGTCGTCGGCCAGCAGACTGGGGTCGATGGTGATGCGCTTCACGTCGTGCTTGCACGTCATCACGACCTTCACCAGGCCGGCGCCCGACTCGCCTTCGACCTCGATGGTGGCCAGTTCTTCCTGCGCCTTCTTGAGGTTGTCCTGCATTGCCTGCGCCTGCTTCATGAGGCCGGCAAGTTGTCCTTTGTTGAACATCGTTGGTCCTGTCGTCGTTGGATGGATAAAAAATAAATGGATCAGGCAGGCCGCAGCGTACCCGGCACGATCCTCGCGTCCCAGTCGCGCATCATGGACTGCACTTCGGGGTCGTTGCGGATCGCTTCCTCGGCCTCGCGCTGGCGCGCGTCCGCCGCCTGCTTGTTGCGGCGCGCCGGGCTGTCGGCCACGACGCCGATTTCGATGGCGAGCTTCACGCCATGCCCCAGCGTTGCCAGCGCCACCTGCAGTTTGTCACGGCTGCCCGCCTGGTTCAGCGACTCGCGCTCCACGCGCAGCAGCCACTGGTCGACGTCCCGCGCCACCAGCTGCGATTGCAGCGCAAGTTCGCGGGCCAGCGCGGTGATCGCCTCGGCCGCCACCAGCTGAGTGACGGTCGCATACCAGAAGTCGCCCTCCTCGCTCGGTTCGATGAGCGCCGGAGCACTCTCGCGGGCAAGGTCGCGCGCGCCAGGCGGCGGCTGCACGCGCACCTGCATCGCCAGCACCTGGGCCGTCGACGGAGCCGCTTCGAGCGGGGGCTGGGTGGCCGCCGGGTGGCCCTCTTCCCGCACCGGCAAGCGATGGCCGGGCGGCGGCGCGGCGCGCGTTGCGACAGATGCGGCGGGCGCTGCCTGGGCCGCGGCGACTGGTGGTGCCGCCAATGAAGCGGGCCGAGGCGCTTGGACGCGCTCCGGCAACGCCGCAGGGGCTTCATTCAGAGTTTTTTTTTCCGCGCCGGCCACGGCCGCAGGCTTGAAGGCCAGCAGGCGCAGAAGCACCATGGTCAGCGCGGCGTACTCGTCGGGCGCCAGGCCCAGCTCGCCTCGGCCATGCAGGCAAAGGCTGTAGAGCAGTTGCGTCTCGTCGGCCGGCATCGCGGCCGCGAGGCGCGCGGTCTCCGCTGCATCGGGGTCGCTCGCATCGCCTGGCTCGGCGCGCGAGGGCACGGCCTGCAGCACGGCCATGGCCTGGAGCACCGTCGTCATTTCCTCGAGCGTGGAGGCGGCCGACAGACCGTCGCGGCGCAGCCCCTCGGCGGTCTCGACCACTGTCTTGCCGTCACCCTGCGCCAGTGCCTCGATCAACCGGAACACGTGGCCGCGGTCGACGCTGCCCAGCATCCGGCGCACGCCGTCCTCCGTCAGCTCGCCGTTGCCGAACGCGATGGCCTGGTCGGTCAGCGACAGCGCATCGCGCATCGAGCCCCGGGCCGCGCGCGCGATCAGCCGCAGCGCATGCGGCTCGGCCGGCACGGTCTCGGTCTGCAGCACACGGGTGAGATGCTCGAGCACCGTCTCGGGTGCCATCGGGCGCAGGTTGAATTGCAGGCAGCGAGACAGAACGGTGACGGGCACCTTCTGCGGATCGGTGGTCGCCAGGACGAACTTGAGGTATTCCGGCGGTTCCTCCAGCGTCTTCAACATCGCGTTGAAGGCGTGGCCGGTGAGCATGTGCACCTCGTCGATCATGAAGACCTTGAAGCGCCCCTGCACCGGTTTGTAGGCCGCCTGCTCGAGCAGGGCCTGGACCTCGTCCACGCCGCGGTTCGAGGCCGCGTCCAGTTCGGTGTAGTCGACGAAGCGCCCTGAATCGATGTCCCTGCAGGCCTGGCAGGCACCGCAAGGCGCGGCAGTGATGCCGCCCTGCCCGTCCGGCCCCTGACAGTTGAGCGACTTGGCCAGGATGCGAGAAACGGTGGTCTTGCCGACGCCGCGGGTTCCGGTGAAGAGGTAGGCATGGTGCAGCCGCTGGGAGGTCAGCGCGTTCTCGAGCGCCTGCACCACATGCTCCTGGCCCACCATCTCGCTGAAGGTCCTGGGGCGGTGTTTGCGAGCGAGAACGAGATAGGCCATCGGCGCATTTTAGGTCGCGCCCACGGCGCCCCCTTCGATCTCCTCCGACGAGATATAGGCCTTTTTACTTATAGATTTTCACCATTTCGCTTCTAGCATGGCATGGCGTCCGAGGAGACCCCCATGCCCACTGCGCACCCCCGAAGCGCCCGCCCATCCGCTGCCGGCAAAACCAAGATCCAGCCGGCCGGCGCGCGCCGCTACTGCGTGCAGCCCGTGCAGGCGCCTCGGCAGTTCGATACCGGCGTCTCCGCCGGTCGCGCCTCCGCGATCCTGGCCGCCAGCAAGAAGTGGGTGAACGGCACGCAGCTCAACTACTACTGCTACAAGCGTGGCGACGGCGTGCCGGCTGCCTGGCAAGGCAACAGCACCGACGCGGCCGTGGTCGAGGAGGCCTTCGAGGCTTGGGCCAAGCTGGGCATCGGCATCGGCTTTCGCCGCGTCGAGGCGCCCGAGGATGCGATCGTTCGCATCGGATTCGATCCGCAGGACGGCTCCTGGTCGCATGTGGGCCGCGATGTGCTCACCGTGCGCGACCCGCTGCAGCGGACGATGAATTTCGGCTGGCCGCTCAACACCGACTACGGCCGCGACACCGCCCTTCACGAAATCGGTCACACGCTGGGCCTCGAGCACGAGCACCAGAACCCCCATGCCGGCATCACCTGGAATCGACAGGCGGTCATCGACTACTTCTCCGGCCCACCCAACCATTGGCAGGAGCCGCAGATCGAGTGGAACATCCTGCGCAAGATCCCGGCCTCGGAAGTCAAGGGCACGACCTGGGACCCGGACTCGGTCATGGAGTACCACTTGGAGCCCGGACTCATCGACGCGCCCGCGCAATACCGCGAAGGGCTGGTGCCCAAGGGCGGACTCTCTTACGCTGACAAGGCCTGGGTGGTGGAGTCGTATCCCGGCGTCCGCGCGCCGGCGCCCGGCACACTCAAGGTCGGGCTGTCGCAGTTGCTCAAGATCAAGGTCGGCGAGACCCGCAATTTCGAGTTCGTGCCCCCGCGCACGCGGACCTACAACATCGGCACATTCGGCACGTCCGACACGGTGCTGGTGCTGTTCGAGGTCACGCCTGCCGGCAACGTGCAGATCGCCGGCAGCGACGACAGTGGCACCGACCTCAACGCGCGGGTGAGCGTGAGGCTGCAGAAGAGCCGCCACTACGTGGTCGGCGTGCGCCTCTACTACGCCGACGCAGTCCTCGAAACCTCGCTGATGGCCTGGTGAGGCGAAGGGCCTCGAGCCCTCGCCTACAATCGCGTCTGACGGGCCTCCCCGCATGGTGAAGTGGCCAACCGGGTCAGGTGGGGAACCAAGCAGCCCTAACTGCGTAGTCAGTGCCGGGGGTAAGGCTCGTCAACCTCATACCGAAAAGCCGTGAGTTTTCAAGAACTTACGCGCTGACAAGGGGTTACGAGCCCCGGACTGTAGAACCTAACTGTAGAACCTCGCACAGCCATGACCTTGGAGAAAGACATGGCAAGCACCCTCACGGGGCTCAATCAGCGAGGCTCGCGGTGGTATCTCAACATCGTTGTCCCGCCCGACCTCCGCGCGGCTTACGGCAAGCGGGCGATGAACATCGCGCTTGGCACCAGCGACCGCCGAGCGGCCACCCTACTGGGCACCGTGAAGCGGGCTGAATGGCTGGCTGCCTTCGAGGCCAAGAGAAGCGAACTCAACCCTTCCCCGGTTGACGCGATAACCCCCGACATGGCCGCGCTGCTGGCCGAGCGCACCCGGGCAGTCGTCCTGGGCCGTGATGACAACATCCGCGCTGATCTTTCATTGCTCGCGGACATCGCCCGCGTGCACCGGGTGAGGTCGCAGTTGAGCATCCCCGACGCGGGCATCATCGATTCCCGTATTGATGACCTGAGCGGTGCCACAGAGGAGGAACGTGAGGCACTTGCCGACCTGAACGCATTTCGCGATGGCAAGGCTGCGGTGTCGCTTGCTGGACAAAACCTCGCCGCGGTGCTTCCCCTCGTGCAGGCCGAGGCGGCAAAGCTCGGGGTCTCGTTCGATGTGAAGACTCCGGGTGCTCGCGGCGCCCTCCTCGCCTGCCTGAAGGCTTACCGCACGGCGCACAAGGAGGTGACCCTCAGAGATACCGGGGAGGTCATCGATACGCCGATGGTCCTCACCGCGCCAAAGGCGCTGAAGCCGGCCAAGCCCCGCACTTTGCGCGACGTGTTCGACAAATGGAAGACCTCCGGGGACTCACCCCGCTCGGCCGACTCCATCGGGGCCTACGAACGTGCCCTCAAGCAGTTCGAGGGACAGCAGAAGGGGCTCGCCCTGGCCGCCATCACAAGGGAGGTCGGCGACACGTACCGGACATGGCTCCGCGAGAACTGCACCACGCCGAAGACGGCGCGAGACCGCCTCACCGCGATCAAGTCGCTTCTGAAGTACGCGCATGAAACCCTTGAGTGGCTCCCGAAGCAACCTTGGCGAGGCTTGGACATCAAGGCGCCGACCACGAACAAGCGCCGGCCCTGGACCACCGAGGAACTGAAAGCACTGTTTGCCGCGCCGCTGCACACCGCGTATGCCCTTCCCGATGCCCGCTATGGTGGCCGGGAGGCGGCCTACTGGATTCCCCTCCTGGGGCTCTTTACGGGGACCCGCCTTGGCGAACTGTGCCAACTGAAGACCGCTGACGTGCAGAAGGTTGAGGGGATTGATGTCCTGGTGCTGACGAACGAGGGCGAAGGTCAGAGCATCAAGAGCGATGCCGGCCACCGGAGCGTCCCGATTCACAGCGAACTCATCAGGCTAGGGTTTCTCACGTACGTCGAAGCGATCAGGAAGACCCGCAGCGACTCCCTCTGGCCTTCCCTGCCGCTGCGTGAAGGGAAACCAAGCGACCTCTTCGGGCGCTGGTTCAAGGACCACCGCAACGCTTTGGGCCTCACTGGCACGCGGCCGGACTTTCATTGCTTCCGCCACACGGTACGCGCACCTATGCGACGTGCGGGATTCAGCGAGGCCACCCAAGACAAGGTGACGGGCCACAAGATCAAGGGAAGCATCGGCACGGTGGTTTACGATCATTGGACGCTGAAGGAGGTTCAGGAGGCCGTGGAGGCGATCCAGTACCCTGCCCTCAGGTTGCCCGTGGTGGCGCCGTGAGGAATCGCAGGAGGCGCTAGAACTGCACGAACTGGTAGTCTGAAGCGCCGATGTTGGTAACAGAAAAACCCGCATCCTTGCGCATGGCCAGAACGGCTTCAGCATATGCGGCTTTGAGCAGTTCCTGCCCGACAGTGCCGGGGCTGGCAGCATGCTCCGCTTGCAGTTTCATGAAGTGGTGCAACGCCGTGAGCGTGCTGTCTGACGCCCAAAGCCATGCCGCCGCATACGCAGCGTGAAAGCGGTCCTTTGCCTCTGGAGAATTGCCGTGGCCCGCGACAAAGACTCGTAGAGCACCGCACATCTCCTCGTAAACCTTCCGTCGCCGCTCGGTGGCGCTTCCCTCCGCTTGCAAGTCAGCTTTCAGTCGCTCAATCTCGGCCGTCTGCTGCGCCTTTATCCGCTCTACCGTGTGGGTCAAATGGGCAAGGTCTTCCTTGGACGCGAGGTTCTTGCCCTTCTCAGTCATGTACGCAGGCAGGAACGTTCGCGACAAGAGCCCGACGACTATCAGCCCGGCCAATGCCAACGTTGAGAGAACAAATGCAGCGACTTCCATACCGCCGATCCTAGCCGGACCCCACACGGCCCTTATGCGCCCTTTCCATCGAGCACGGCGAGATAGCCCTCCAGCAACTGTTTTCCCAAGGTTCGGGCCTCCACCAGTTCCCCCTCTGTGGCATCTCGCAAGGCGCCGAGCGTCTTTCCGCGATGCCGTCCCTGTCTCAGGGGCTCCGCGTTGCATAACTGGCCGAAGCGCCTCCACTCGGCAGCCGACGTCCCGAGCGCTGTTCTTGCTTCTCGGTCCCCACCGAAGAGGGTGGAAAGCGCATCGCGTATTTCGTACAGATACACGAGTTCGTTATCGGGGTCTCGGACGGCCGCACCGTAGCTCTTGAGTATGGTGACCAGTACGGAGTCCGCTAAGTGGGCACCTACGCGATCAACCAAGGCGCGATCTTCCTCGCGACGGAGTTGCTCGGAGTCGTACACCACCTTGCCTTCAGGATCGGTGATGAGGATGCCCACCGTGCCACCCGCAATCTTGCAGGCGACCGGCTGGAGTTCAATAGCGATGTCGCGAGTTCCGTTCGGCCGCACCTTGATGGTAGCCCCCCTTGAAAGGGCGTACGTCTCGTGCCGCAGCAACTGCGCAGCCCGAAACCGACCTTCAAGCTCCGCTTGAATCTGCTCGCCCATACCCCCGCGGGCCGCAAACATCGCTCCGTCGATTCGCGCCTCCACCTTTCCGTCTGCGAGAGAAACTGTATAGCCCTCACGGGTCACCGTTAGAGGCCCCTCAAAGAAGTCGGCGGGGGTGAAGTTCCAATCAATGATGACGTGCGTGTAGGCAATGTCGCTGCTCATAGCGCAGTGTATGTGGAGGCGTGGATCGGGCCTCCGCTGTGGGGCTCGGGTAGCGAGGTGCTGGAGCCCCTGAGGGGGTCCGACAGATACTCTCAGAGACATATCACAATGTGAAATTAAGACAAGGCAGGCATCGGAACTTCTACCCGTGGGTATGAAATTGCTGGCGCGTGCTCAGGGGTGTTAGCGAGGGGCCATGCACCCCGCCCCTTCCCCTGTAGCGCACGCGCCTCCTAGCATCGTCATAGGCCCTGGGCGGGACTACTACGTGGCCTCCCTCACCCGGTACTTCTGCGGCCGCACCTTCCCGCCATAGGTCGGCGTGAGGAACCGCACCAGGGCATCCGGGTTCTTGACAACGCCCGATCCGATGGCAGCGAGTGCCGATTCGTAGCACTTGGCATAGAGGGCAGCATCTGAGGTATCGAGAACATCCCGCACACGGCGCCCGAAGGTCTCCCGCCACCACCTTGTGCGGTACCCCGTAAGGACGAGACACACGGTGTCCTTGAGGCGCTTCTCGCGCTCCGTGGCTGCGGAGAGAACTGCGGCCTTGGGAATGCGCCGCGCCTTGGCATCGTCGCCCGCCCTCCTGCGCATCATATGGGTCACCTCTCTGTCGGTCTCCACGATGGCCGTAACGCGAACCCCGAGGTGCTCCGTGAGGCGCTGCGCGAGGTCCTCCATGTCGAGGAAATAGTCCCGGATGTCGGCGCCCTCGGGCGTGGTCACCATCATTGCAAGATGCGCCGCGACGTTTCGGCTCAGCTTGTAGTCGATGCGGGGCGTCCCACGGGCGGCGACCTTTACTGCCCAAATCTGGGCACTTAAATCCGGCTGGTCCATGAGCGGACGAATGAGGCGATCGGCCCATTTGTCGAACCGTCCGTGCGGCTTGCCGATGCGCTCCCACAACTTGCGAGCGTCGAGACATGGCGCCCTGCGATCATCGACCAAGGGAAGCACGCGGCGAACCCGAATGATCCGCGCAGCCTGCGAGGGGATGAACCCGAGGGTCAGCATTGTGGAGGTGGGCACCGTGTTGACGGTGCTGACGAGAGAGCGGCCGTCGCGGGTGCTCATGCTGCCCCCTTCTGGTCGTCGAGGGTCCGCAGCGCCAGGGCACCCGTGGGCCTCCCTAGGGTCATCATCTCGTGCGCCGCTCGGCGGGTGATGTGATAGACCAAGTGCGCCCGCAGGATGCGGTCCACGGCCGCGGCATTGGTGAGGCGCTCGCCGGTCTTGTGCTCGTGCTCGCGGATGTAGGTCTTGAGGCCCCCGAAGGTGCTGTTGCGGAACGTGATCGAACGGACGATGAGGACTTCCTCGCTGACGTTCGAGGTGGACGGCGGAATGTGTTCTTGCATTTGAATGGGGATGGGTTGGGAAAAAAGAAGAAGCCCCGCAGGACGCCATAGAGACGCCAAGCGGGGCTTCGTGAGGGTTGCAACGTGTCGCGCCGAATGACGACGCCAGGAGGCCGCTACGGGCTTCGCTGAGGCTGCCCCGGGCGGGCGTTGCGATCGGGACTGGTGATCCCGGTAAAGTCGATCTTCGGCAGCGGGCCGGGAGCGCGAGGCGTGAGGGCCTCCTTGACGTTCTCGATGGTGGTCACCGTCTTCGCCGTCTGGGCCCTCTTCGTCGCGTGGCGCTTCTCGTCGTCAGCCTTTTGCTTGACCTCGGGTCGCTTCGACACGGCCTCCAGCACGTCAGCCTGTTCCTTCGTCGCGTACCACTTCTGGATGTTTTCCTTCGTGTAGACAGCCAGGGAGTGGTCGGCGTTCGTCATGGGCATGACGCCCACGTATGCCTGATAGGCACTCGATGCGGGGTTCCATTCGAGGCGCACCTCCTGGGGCTTTCCGTAGAGTTCCTTGGCGCGGGCCTTCGGGACCTCGTTAATGAACCGCTCGAACCATTCGTCCTGCGTCTTGGAGGGAGGGCCGTTGGGCATCTCAGTGCGGAGGTACACAGTGCCGTTCACCTTTGCAGTCACCTCGGGGTGAGCAAGGTACTTGAACGATGCCTCGATGGCGCTCGTCGCATCGGGGTACTGACCACTGTGCGCGAGCAGCTCCGAGTAGCGGCGCAGGGTGCCGGTCATCTGCGCGGTATTCGCCACCGTGTTGTCACCCCACATGCGCTGCGCCCAGCCGAACTTATAGAACGGGTCGGACTGGAGCTTGCCCACTTGCGAGCGCACGCCCTTCACCAGCTTGTCCACGTCCGAGCCTTCGACCACGGGCATGTCCACGGCGGTGGCGAGCCCTGCGGCATCGTCCACGCTGCGGCCCATCTTGGTAAGGAACGCGATGTTGTCGAAGCGGTTGGACTGCTTCTCTGGCATCAGGGTCTTGGCGTAGTCCCCATAGAGGTTCAATTGCTTGAACAGCTCCAGGCCCGCCTTGCCGGCATCGTTCAGGGTCCCCCGCGGCTTCCCGTTGGAGTCCACCCCGATGGTGTTGAGGTTGAAGAAGGCGGCTTGGATCGTGTTTTCCCAGTTCGGATTCTTCAGGCCGTTCTGTGCGAAGAAGCCCACCTGTTGCTCGAAGGGGAGCCCTTGGGTGCGCCTCACGGCGATCTTCTCGGCGAGGTCCTGCACGTCCTTGTCGGTCATGTCCTTGGGCTCGCCATGCTTGTCGAGCACTTGCGGCTTGTTGGTGCCCATCACGGTCGGCAGTTGGCCGCTCACGAGGGCCGCTTCGATCTTCCGCTCGGCTTCCGTTTGGGACGCCTGAACGGCACCCGCTACTTGCGACTTGAACAGCTCGTTCTGCTGACGTGCGATTGCCGCCAAGTTGGCCCGCTCGATGGAGTGAACGGTTGCCGCGGAGATGAAGTCCTTGTTGCGCGGGTCGGTGTGCCACGCGGTGAACTTCTCGGCGCTCAGGGCGCCGTTGTCGGCGTCCCGGTAGAAGGGCAGGACCTCATCATCCACACGCTTGCGCTGCTGCCCGTCGAACACCGTCTTGGCATGGTTCGAGTAGGTGAGCGCCTTCGTCTCGCCGAGGAAGCCACGGACCTTGCCGATGCCCTCCATGTCGGTATCGAGGAATGCGTCGAGGATGTCCTTGCGGCCGGACGCGGCCATGCGGACAACCATCTCACCCATCGCGGCCTTCGCCGTGGCGTCGGGCAGCGTCTTCGTGTGGCGCATCAGTTGGTACTGCTGCATGAGCTGCGCAGCGGCCTCCTGAGGGGTCCCCTTGAAGTCGGCCGAGGAGACCGCGTTCAGGCCGTTCGCCAGGAAGTCCGTGCCCTGCGCCTTGGCGTTCTCGACCCACACGCCATCGTTGATCTTGGACACCTGATCCATCACCTTGTCGCGGGTCTGCGCATACGCCTTATCGAACCCGGCCTTGGCGTAGTCGCTCTGCCCGGCCAACGTGGTGTTGCGCCACTCGGTGAGGTATTGGTCCGCCTCCTCCGGGGAGTTGAACTTCAGCTCGCCCTTCGTCAGCTTCGACGTGATGTCGCGCATGCCGGCTTCATGGGAGTTCACCCCCCATATGTGCTGTGCCGTTCCGACGAAGACGGGGCTCTGCGAGGGGAGCATCTTGCCCTCCTGGATGGCCTTGCCGAGTTCCCCTACGGTCATCGACTGAGCCCACCGCTTTGCCGCGGCTTTCTCGTCCACCTCGGCCTGCTGACGGATCGTGTCGGCGAGGCCAGCACCTTGCGCGAAGGCGTCCGCAAGGCCCTTCCATCGGGTCTCTTGCTCGGGCGCCGCAGCTTGCTCCGTAGCGGCCACCGGGCGGGCTTGCGTCTGGAGTTGCTGCCCTCCGAATTGGTCACTGACCTGGACGCGGCTCATCGCTGCACCTCGTCAGCCTCAACCGCCTTCAGGTTGCCTAGATAGAGGGCGGCGGCAAAGTCGGCCGGCTGCATGCCAGCTTGACCGGCTGCCACGGAGAAAAGGAAGTGGTGCTGCACAAGGTGCGCGAGGGCTCGGCTGTTGTCGATCCAGTGGGCGTCACCTTCTCGGGCAGGCGTGCCGGCTTCGATATCGGCCGCATGCTGGAGGCTCCGCTGGAGGGCCTTGATGTGATCGAACAGGGGGACGGGAAGGGAGTAGGCGCGGATTACACGCGAGGAATGCTGTGCCATATACAAGCTCATGAGTAGTGGGGGGACGAGGAAAAAGCCCCGCACGCCGTGAGGCATGGGGGCTCGGGACAAGGACGCTGAGGGCGACCTATCGGCAGCAACTTGGAGTCACAGAGAGATGGCCGGAACGGGCATCAAGTTGCTCGCGATAGAACGCCGGAGGGGCATCGTTGATTGGGTGAGACCATGAATGCATCCCGTACTCAGGGGCGCCATGAAGGCCCACCTGTTGGAGCCCCATAGAGATGGCTTCAGAGGGCCTCAACAGGTCATCTTCATGGGCATCTCCAAGAGCATCAGGATGAAGATGTTCTTCCTTGGTCTCCTCATGCCGAAGGCATCTCTGAGATGCACCTTCAGGAACCCTTTAGGGAGGCTTCGCCTCTGCCCCTCTTACTCCCCAAAAATCCTTCCACAGCCGGAAGGGCTGAGGTCTTATCCCGCGGGGCGAACGCATGTCCGGGGAACTTGGATGGGGTGCCTGCGCAGCGAATGTGCGGAGGTGTGTAAGGTGGTCGTATGGTTGCCGGAAGTGTCTCCGGCTGGTGGTCGAGCGTAGTCCTTTCCTAATCAAGGGGGTAATCGCGCGGGTCCTGGGGCTCTCCCATTGAGGGGGGAAATCGCTTGAACCACGGGTTCACTTAGTCGGTGGGTGAATCAAAGCGGATCGAGCCCGCAGGACCTTCATAATCAGGGGGTATTCGGTAGCGGACAGCCGCGCCTCGGCCCGGGCTGGGGCGTCTCCTACCTAGTCAACGTATTAATCTAAAGCCGCGTCGCTGAAGCCCCTCGGAGCCCCAACACACTGGACCCTGTGCGGCCCCTTGTCGGGTCCGCTACGCTGCTCCTGAGAGACCTGGACAAGCTCCTGAGGCCGCGTCGCTTCGGGTGGCCCCCAAAATGAAGAGAGCCCCTTGCGGGGCTCGTTTAGGTTTCCGTTGCCGGGAGTCAGGCCGGCGCCATCGCATCCCGAATGCGCATGATGGTTTGCCGACTGGTGTTGTGGGCACGGGCGATGGACGCGACTGGCTCGCCCTTCACAAGCCGCTCACGCACATCATCCATCGCCCGCCCCTGCAAAGCCTGAGGGCGCCCGAGAGTCTTCCCTTCCGACTTCGCCCGAGCGAGTCCCGCCTGGGTCCGCTCGATCAGCAAATCACGCTCGAACTCCGCCACGGCGGCGATCACAGCCATGGTCATCTTGCCGGCCGGGCTGGTGAGGTCCACCCCGCCGAGGGCGAGGCAGTGCACGCGAACGCCGAGGCCCGTGAGCGCCTCTACGGTCGCCCTCACGTCCATCGCGTTGCGCCCGAGGCGGTCCAACTTGGTGACCACTAGGACATCCCCCGCCTCAAGCTTGTCGAGGAGCCTCCCGAAACCGACCCGCTCCGAGGCCGCTACGGACCCCGAGACGGTCTCCGTGATGGTGCGCTGAGGGGTGACCGTGAAGCCGGCCGCAGCGATCTCCTGCACTTGGTTGTCGGTGGTCTGGTCGGCGGTAGAGACGCGGCAGTAGGCAAAGACTCGGGACATGGGGACAAGCTCCTGATGTACGAAAACGTAGTCCGAATCATGGAGCATGTCCGAAAGATCGTCAAGCTAATTTATGGACAGTGTTGTCAGGGCTGTACGGAACCGGTCGATTTCGGACGACCCCGAAGGCTATACGATGCAAACATGGCAACAGACCACCCTCTCTTCATCTACCGGTACATGGAGCGTGCTGCTCCGCGAGGCGACAGCCCGCGCTTTCGCATTCGGATTGGCGCAGCGTTCCCCGAAGGCGACGGGCCAAGGGCCGAGGTGAGGCAGCGACTTCGAGCGGAGGCGGGCGTCGCGGTGCGGGTCGGCCAGTGGGGCGTGCTGTGGGACGAGTTCTACCAGCGAAGCCCCATGGAGGAGGTGCTAACCGCGATCACTATCACGTTCCAGGTTTTGCAACGACAGGCTGGCGCTCGGCGTGCCGAGATTTACCGCACTTTCGTGGAACGTGCTCTTGCAGAGGAGCACATTGGCTTCCGCATTGACGAACAGGGTGTCATTCACTATGCGGTCGATGAGGTGTTCGAGGGGATGCGGGCCGCGACACTGGCCGTCCTTAACGACCCGGTGTTGGCCGTTGCTCGGAGCTGCTATGAGGCTGCGTTTCAGCACCTCGACCGTCATCCCCCAGACACGAAGCCAGCCGTTCGGTCCATGTTTGAGGCGCTCGAAGTCGTCGCCAAGCAGCTGAACCCAACGGCACGTAACCTCCACGAGAATCTGTGTCGGAATCAACTTCGGGACCAGTACCTTGTGGTCGCCGGCGGGGATGCGGTTGAACGGCGAGTCTGGGAAGGAATGTTCGAAGGCATGGCCCAATGGGTCCACGGCATGCACGAGTACAGGCATGGTCAAGTGGACAACCTTGCGCCTCCAACGGAGGAGTTCGCGGTCTACGCGTTGAGTTCTGGTTCCGCGTTTCTTCGCCTCTTGGCCCATCTAGCGCTCCGTGTGGGTGTTCAGCCCGCACAAGCACCTTTGTAATGTTCGCAGCAGACTTCAACCATAAAGCTGCCTTGGCTGCCAGCTCATGCCCGCGCTGCGGCACCTTAGGACTCATCGAGTCGGACGACACTGCGCACCATGCCGCCCCCGAGCGACACCGCCACGAGGCCCGCTTTCAGTTCAACCCCTCGGTGTACTGCCGGTGCCCCGCGTGTGGCCTGGAGGCGCAGTACCCGGCGTGCATGGAAGACTGACCTCTGGCTCCCTCACGTGTCGCGTTGCTGGGGACGGCAAGGTGTCAGTACGGTGCCCTGAGGGGGCCTCAGGGGTACCCCAAGGGGGGAACTTCGCGCCCGGATTTGCTTGAATGGGCGCTCGAACTTGTGATCCAAAAGCAAAATGACTTGGAGGACTATGACCATCGCCCAGTTCCTTGACTTCACCGGCTTGTTCTTCGGCTTGGCCAGCGGAGGGGCATTCAGCTACGGCGTTTTGGCGATGAGCGACGAATCGCTGCGCATCATCGGCAGTTCGTTTTACGACGGAGGCCAACAACAAGTAGCAGAGCTTGGGCAGCAAAAAGCCGACTTCCGATACGGAGCGGGCTTTCTCGTCGTGTCCTTCTTGCTTCAACTCCTGGCGAAGTTGGAGCCGGTGATGCCGACTGGCTCGTGGGCAAACTTCTGGATCGGCCTCGTTGCTAGCGGTGCGCTCGTCGCTGCGACAGTGCTTGCTTGTTTGCCTGCTTGGAGACGAGCTAGATCAAGGGCAATCGTCGAAGCCGCTCAGATGAATCGCGCGTAGGCGACTTCAGGGGCCCACCCGAAGGGCCTCACGATGCTGTTGAAGATCCCCTTGCTACCCTTCCTGAGAGGCCGCCGAGCGTTGCCGGAATGAGTCTTCCGCGTGCCGTGAGCCGAACCACTCGGCGCCTGCCGCTCTCAGGGTCCGCATGCTGGGCGAGGAGTCCCGCCCGTACCAACTTGGCGACATGCCGGGACGTGGCTTGCCTTGTGAAACCGGTGATCTTGCTGATCTCGGTCTGCGAGCACCGGCCACTTCGCACGACCGCAATGAAGGTCTGAATCTGCTCGGCGGTGATGCCCGGCGCAGCCTTGCGCATCTCGGAGGTCACTCGCTCATAGCTCATCAGACCGATGTTCAAGGAAGTGGCTTCGGTGAGCGGCGAACATGTCAAGGCCATGGGCGTGCCTTCCACGCCTCAGCAGAACCGCAGTTCCTCACGCATGCACAGAAGCAGCCAGCACGCCGCTTCGCCGGACTCACAGGCTTCACCGTCGGGGCCGCCGAAGGACTCCACGGCTCGGAAGGTCTCAGCACACGGAACGATGCACGTGCTCCACCAATCGGGGTCATCGTGTTCAAAGGAGCGCGCAGCGCCCGCCAGCAGAACGGCGCCGTGGGGATCGAGGTCGGCTTCGAGGATGAAGGTTTCGGGGAACGGATCGAATGCCATGAGGTGCTTTCTGGGGAGGTTTCGGGGGCACGTCGAGGTGACGCGACGGGCCGAATGATCGCCATGAAAACTCGCGGTTTCTATACGCGGAATCACGCCTAGAAAAGTGCTGTGATAGAGTTGAATTTGAAGCGAGGAACAGTGATGCACCCCGCTCTCAGCCTTACCTCACCCATCTCGTTTCCGCGACCATCTCGCCATCGAAACGACCCCCTCCCCACTCCTTTGCGACCCTGCTACGATGGTCGCGGCTGTGCAACCAAACTGTAGAACCCAGCCGCGTGTCATTCTCTGTAAGTTATTGATTTCATTGACTTTTCGGGAACCGATGGCGGCGGTAAGGCTCGTCAACCTCATTCCAAAAAGCCGCGTGTTCGAACCCGGCTTTTTTTCTCGCCCGCAAGCGCTTCAGGTCGCAGCCTCGAATCGCTCCAGCTTGGCCACAAGCGTGTGCGCCAGCGCCAGCGTCTTGTGCTCCATGTTCGCCACGTGATAGCAGCCTAGCGCCCGCCCCTCGTAGCTGATGGCCGCAACCGGGAAGTGGTGGCCGAGGGCCGTGGCGGCGTCGTGCAGGCATTCTGCAATCGACCGCAAGCCCTGGCGCACGTAACGCTCGTCGGCGTTGCCGGTGCTCACGCTGTAGTTGAAATACCTGTCTCGGATCTTCTTGATGTCGACGTGCGGATGCATGGAGATGGGGGGGGGGCCGCCTCAGGGCAGCCCGCGATTGTCTGCGGCCTCGCAAACAAATGCACTTCAGCCAGAAGTATGCAATTTCATGATTCGGGAGCGCCGAGCGCCAGGAACTGCAGGACGCCCCGGGCAGCGACCACGCCGCTTGCCATGGAGGCTGTCAGCAGATAGCCGCCGGTCGGCGCCTCCCAGTCGAGCATCTCGCCGGCACAGAAAAGGCCGGGCATCGCCCTGCTCATCAGGTCGGCGCCGAGTGCCTCGAAACGCACGCCGCCGGCGCTGCTGATCGCCTCGTCGATCGGCCGCGGCGCGACCAGCCGCAGCGGCAGCGCCTTGATGGTCCGTGCCAGCTTTTCGGGCTCCAGCATCTCATCTCGCGTGAGCACCTCGTGCAGCACCGCCGTCTTGATGCCGTCGAGGCCGAGCCGGCTCTTCAGGTGGCTGGCCACCGAGCGCGCGCCGCGGGGATGCAGCACGGCAGCGCGCACCTGCTCGGCGCTGCGGTCGGGCAGCAGGTCGAGCCAGAGCGTGGCGCTGCCCCCGGCTGCGATTTCGTCGCGCAGCAGCGAGGACGCCGCATAGATCAGGCTGCCTTCGATGCCGGTCGCGGTTGCGACGAACTCTCCCTTGCGCGCAAAGCGCCGGTCCCGGGCGTCGATGAAGGAGATCGCCACGGACTTGAAGGGCACGCCGGCAAAGCGCTCTGCGAAGTACGGCGTCCATCCGATGTCGAACCCGCAGTTGGCCGGCACCAGCGGCGCCACCTCCACGCCGCGCCCGGCCAGCCAGGGGACCCAGGCGCCGTCGGAGCCCAGGCGCGACCAACTGGCGCCGCCGAGCGCCAGCACGGTGGCCTCGGCGCTCAGTTCGAGGTCGCCGGCGGGCGTGGCGAAGCGCAGCCGGTGCGGAACCGTGTCTGCATCGGACCAGCCGAGCCAGCGATGGCGCATGTGGAAGCTCACGCCGCGCTCCCGCAGCCGGTGCATCCAGGCGCGCAACAGCGGCGCCGCCTTCATGTCGGTGGGAAACACGCGGCCCGAACTGCCGACGAAAGTCTGGACGCCGAGGCCGTGAACCCAGTCGCGCAGAGCCTCCGGCCCGAAGACCTGCAGCAGCGGCTCGATCTGCGCGCGACGCTCGCCGAAGCGGCTGGCAAAGCGCTCGAAAGGCTCGGAATGCGTGAGATTCAGGCCGCCGCGTCCCGCCAGCAGGAACTTGCGTCCGGCCGAGGGCATGGCGTCATAGACATGCACGGGCAGGCCCTGGGCGCTCAGCACGTCGGCGGCCATCAGCCCGGCGGGACCACCGCCGACCACGGCGATCTTCACGTGACCGCCGCTCACTGAAGTACCTTCACCTTTGGCTGCGATGCTGTTCTCCTTCGGAGCGGCCGTGCGGCTCATGCGACGGCCACCAGTTCGCCCCGGCCCGTGAGAAAGGCCGCGCGCACGGTCTCCCCGGGGCAGGCCTCCTGCACGGCTTCGCGGTAGCGCCGCATCTGCGCGATCAGCGCCGAATCGTGTTCGGGACGGGCGGCCGACTTGTAGTCGAGCACCCACCAGGTATTGCTCGCACGATGCCGTACCAGGCGGTCGATGCGCAGGACCTCGCCGCCGTGCACCAGCGTGACTTCGTTCCCATGCCAGGCCAGCGCTTCGGCATCCCAGGCCCAGGCGCCCGCGCCTTCGCGGATGCGCTGCGCCATCGTGGCAGCGACCCCTGCGGTGGCGGCGTCCAGCCCGAACTCGCGCCCGGCAGCGCGAATATGTGCCGGTGCAGGGGGCGCGCCGGGCTGCGCCCATTCGAGCAGGCGGTGCATCGCCTGGCCAAGAGCCGAGGCGTGCGAGTCGGCGCTCCTCGGCGCGACGCGGGCGGCCGTGCGGGCCAGGGTCGGCGGCACAGGCAGCTGGAGCACGCCGAAGACTTCGAGTGCCGGGGACGCATTGGCATCCGGCGCCCCGGCAGTGACCAATGCCGTGTCGATGGGTTCGCAAAGCGCCTCCAGGCGCGCCCACCAGCTGCGGCCATCAGGCCGCGTCGCTGCCACCGATGACAGCACCAGTTCGCCGCGTGCGCGCGTCATGGCGACGTAGAGTCCGTTGATTTCCTCGCGGTGCCGCGCGGCCTGTTCCTCGGCCATGTCGCTGGTGGTGCAGGCGGGCGGGCTCTTCTCGCTCGCGACGAACACGAAACGCTCCGGCGCCGCGGCCTGGCCTGGCCACTTGACGAGCACGCCCATCGTCTGGGCGCGCTGCGCAGGGGCATCGGTGTCCAGCATCAGGACCAGGTCGGCCTCCAGGCCCTTGGCGCCGTGCACGGTCAGCAGCTGCACGGCATCTGCCGCAGCGACCGATGGCGCGCGGACGCCGCCGCGGCGCAGCGCCCGCACAAAGGCATAGGGGGTGGCGAAGCGCGCACCGTCGAGCTCGAGCGACGCGGCCATGAGTCCGCGCAGATTGCCGACCACGCCTGCGCGCAGCGCTGCAGGCGCGCTGGCCGCGAAACGGCCGAGCACATCGGCGTCGTGATAGATCGCGCTCAGCGCATCGTGCGGCGGCCAATCGGCGAGCCAGCGTTGCCACCGGCGCAGCCGGGGCCCGATGCCCGCAAGCGGCGGCGCGAGGTCCGGTGCCTGCAGCAGCTCCAGCCAGCTGGCGCCAAGCTCGCGCTTGCGCAGCGCCAGCTGGACCAGTGCATCGTCGCCGAGACCGAACAGCGGTGAGCGCAGCGCGCGCGCCAGCGAGAGGTCGTGGTCCGGCGAGACCAGCGCATCGAGCAGCGCCACCATGTCCTGCACCTCGGGCGCATCGTGCAGCTCGTTCTTCTCGGGCTGCTGGACCGCGATGTGCAGCTTGCGCAACTCATCCTGCAGGACGGCAAGCCGGCTGCGGCGGCGCGCCAGCACCATGATCCGGGCAGGCGCGAGGCCTTGGGCGATGCGCCCCGCGATCCAGCGCGCGGCCTGCTCGCATTCCTTCTGCAGCAGCTTTTCCTCGGGCAGCACGCGCGGCGTGGCCAGGCTGTCGCGCCAGAGCAGCATGCCTTCGTCGTCCATCGCGCGCCCCTGCTCCTTCGGTGCGATCGCGTCGCGCGGGATGGGCGCCAGCTTGCGCACCCGGCCTGCTGCACGCGATTCGGTGGTGTGGTCCCGGAACCCGCCGAACTCGCCCGCGCGCTGTGCATCGCCCATGACGGCGTTGACCAGGCCCACCACCGCTGGCGCGTTGCGATGGGTGTGGTCGCAATTGAGCAGGTCTCCGTCAAGACCTTCCTTGACGAACTGCTTGGCGGCTATGAACACTTGCGGCTCGGCGCGCCGAAAGCGATAGATGCTCTGCTTCGGGTCGCCCACGATGAACACGCCCGGCCGCCGCCCGCCCGCACCCGCATAGCTGCCCAGCCAGCCGTGCAGCGCCTGCCATTGCAGGGGATTGGTGTCCTGGAATTCGTCGATGAGCAGATGCCGCACGCGCGCATCGAGCCGCTCCTGCACCCAGCCCCACAGCTCCGGATCGCCCAGCAGGAGGTGCGCCGCCTGCTCGACGTCGTTCATGTCGACCCAGCCGTGCGCCGCCTTGACCTGCGCAAAGCAACGGATCAAGAGGCGGGTCAGCCGCGCCATGCGCTGCTGGTAAAGCCAGGCCGAGTGCTGGGCATGCGCCTCGCAGTACTGCTGCACGTGGAGCTGGGCGGCACGCACGTCTTCCACGCCGGCAAGCTTGTCGCTGAACTTGCGCGGCTCTCCCTTCTGCGTGAGCAGTGCGTCGAGCACGCCTGCAACCCGCCCCTTGGCGACGGCATGCTCCAGCTTCACGCCCTTCTGCGAGAAGGTCGGCGCGCTGGCGCGGCCCAACGCACGTGCGGCTGCGAGCAGGGCCGCGCGGCAGGCCGGATCGTGCAGCAGCCAGTCTTCGGGCGTTTCGGCTCTGGCGAAGGCCGGGTACAGCTCGCCCATCGGAACGACAGCATCGCCGACTGCACCATGGGCATCGGCGAGCACGAACTCGATGCGCCGTGTCAGCGCCTCGTCGAGCGCCTTGGCGGCCTGCGACCGGCCGTAGTCGGCGACCAGCGCGCGGTAGTCGGCGGAGGCTTCGGGATCGTCGGCCACGGCCGCGAAGAAGGGACGCCAGACCCGCGCGCGCGCCTCGGCATCATCCTCGAGCAACTGGTAGTTGGCCGGCAGCTCGAGGCGCGCGAGCACCGCCACGGGTGCGCTGCGCAGCAGCCCCGCGAACCAGGCGTGGAAGGTGCGGAACTGGACCGGCCGGCCGCCGGCGAGGAGCTCGCGGTAGAGGCCCTGCAGCCGCGGCGCACGGGCTTCCGCAGATGCGCGGTCCATGCCGCGCATCACGAGCTCGGGCACCAGCGCCTCCACGGGCTGGGCTGCGAAGGCCTCCAGCCACTGGTCCAGCCGTTCGCGCATCTCGCCAGCGGCTTTCTTGGTGAAGGTGATGGCGAGGATTTCATGCGGCGCGCAGGCACCCTCGCCTTCTTCCAACAGGGCACGAAGGATGCGCGAGACCAGCATCCAGGTCTTGCCCGCACCCGCGCAGGCCTCCACCGCCACCGAGCGGCGCGGGTCGCAGGCGATGGCGTAGAAGCGCTCGCGCTGGACGGTGGCGCCGTTGTGTTCGTAGGCCGCGGCCTTCAGCGCCATTGGATTCGGGTCGGGAGCGGGCGATGGGGCGGGCGGCGCAGCTGGCATGGCGGCAGCAACGGTCGGCGAAGGCGCGTCGCTCCAGAAGTCCTTGCGGCACAACCCGCGCGCGGCGCAGTGCTCGCAGACCTGCCCTTCGCCCAGCGCAAGCAGCGCCGCACCGCGACCGATGCGCGCGAGATCGTCCATCACGCCGGCCACCAGGGCATCGCGCGCGGCAATCACGTCCAACTGCTCGACTGTGCGCGTGCCCGAGGCCTTTTCGCCGACGTTCACGTAGGCCGCGCGCAAGCCGTCGTCGGGGAAAAGCGCAGCGTAGAAAGCCAGCTGAGTGTCCTCTGTCGGATCCTTGATGCGATCGCGCGTCTTGTCTGCCGACTCGGTCTTGTAGTCGATCACGAAGGCGCGCCCGTCAGGGGTGGCATCGACGCGGTCCAGCCTGCCGACGAGCTTCACGCTGCCCAGCGCCAGCTCCTTCCAAGGCTCCGACTCGACGAACACGGCACCTTCATCCTGCTCGTGCGTGGCGAGCCAGGTGAGATAGCCGTCGCGCACCGCGGGCCAGGCTGCCGCGAAGGGCAGGAACTCGGCCTGCGAGAGGCCGAACTCGCGCGTGGCCTCGTGCTCGGCTGCAGCCATCAGGGCGAGCCGCGCATCCAGCCCCGCATCGGGCTTCTGCTTCAGCGCCTCGTGGAAATGACCCAGCACCGCGTGCAGCCAGTTGCCGAAATCGCGCTTGTCGACCTCCGCATCGAGCTCGTCGCTGCTTCGCAGGCCGAGCTGGCGCATCGCGAAGAAGCGATAGGGACAGCGGCGCAGGTCCTCGTAGGCCGTGGAGGACAGCGTCGCAGGCAGGAGCGCGTCGCCGTGCGGCTGCGGGCGCGCCGTGGGCTGCGCCGCCATCTGCACCGCGACCCGCGGGTCCGCAGCCGCAACGGCGGCGTGCTCCAGCCGCTGCATCTGCAGCAAGGCGCTTGGGCGCACGGGCTCGCCGCTGGCATCGAAGCCGCGCCACAGCAGGTCGCAATGCGGCGTGCACAGTGCAATGCCCCAGGCGGCGCGCTGGGCAGCCTCCAGTGCCTCGCGCGAAGGCAGCGCGAGGGCGAGGCGTTGCGCCGGCGTCCAGTCGCCCGGGGGTTCGGGCGACGCGGGTAGGCGCTGGTCGTCGCAACCCGGCAGCACGACCGCGCCGAAAGGCCGCCCCAGCATCTGGTGCAGCGGCAGCACCACGACCCGCGGCTGTTCCTCGTCCGCAGGCAGGCGCACGCTCGCGGCCTCGAGCACGTCGCGCACCCAGGCGCTGAACTCCAGCAGGGTGCAGCGGGTGCCGCGGATCTCATTCTGGGCGTCCAGGTAGAGCGCGGCGATCATCTCGGCACCGACCACGTCTTCGCGCAGCGGGCGCCACTGGCCGCCGGCTTCCAGCAGTGCGCGCGTCGCTTCGAGCCATTCGCTCAGCGGCCTGGCGCGGACAAAGGCGATGCGCAATGCCTCGATGCCGTTGGTGAAGGCCAGCAGGTCCTGGTCACGCGGGTGCTCGCTGGACGCCACGAAGGAACACCAGCCGCGCCAGTCGCGCATGCCGCGCTCTCGCAGACGCGCCTCCAATGCGCGGACGGCGCGGCCGTCGAGGGCGGCAGCGCTCTTGAGCCAGTCCAGCACCTGGTCGCTCGGGGCGTCGTGGGCACAGGCGCGCAAGGCACTCATCAACGTGGCCGCGGCGCGCGTCGTGGAAAGCTTCCAGCCGGTCTCGTCCTGCGGCTGCACACCGTGGGCGCTCAGCTGGGCGCTGATGCGGCGCGTGAGCGCGCGGTCGGTGGCGACCAGCGCCACGGGTGCGCGGCCTTCGGCAAGGTGGCGCAGCACGCAGGCCGCGGCACGCTGGGCCTCGTCTTCCGGGTCGTCACAGGGGTGCAGGTCGGCAATGCAGGCGGACGTGGACCGCGGCGCCAACGGCAGGCGCAACGCCCGCTCGCCGAACAAGGCCGCAAGCGTGTTGGCCAGCGGATCGCTCTGCAGGCCGTCGAGCACGATCAACTGGTCGACCCGAGCCCGCACGTCATCCGCGAGCAGCACGTCGGTCGCATAGGCAGAACTGGCAGCCCAGGCCAACGCGATGCCGTTGAGCGCGCTCTCGGTGTCGAACCACTCCGAGCCGCGCCCAGCCATCAGCGCATCGCGCACGCGTTGAGCCCAGCCCGCGCGGTCGTCCGGAATCTCGGCCGCGGCCAGCGGCGCGAGCTGCAGCGCGATCTCGACCAGCCGGCCTGCCAGTGCATTGCGCGCGCTGCCGAAGCCCGCCCGGCCGAGCAGCGACTGGGCCGTGAGCAGATCGCGCGCCATGTCGAAGGCGATACCGTCGACGCCTGGCACGAAGCCGCTCACGCTGCGTGCCCAGTTGCGCGTGGTCTCGAAACGCGGCGCGAACCCGGGCGCGCCGCAACCGGCCCACATCGTGCGCGCCACCTGCATCAGCTGCGCGTAGGGCACCAGCACCACGGTGCGCGCGGCGTGCAGCCCACGCTCGGCGAGCAGGCGCGAGATGCGGGCGACCAGGCCCTCGGCCGGGTCGCTCCAAAGGGCATGCGCGGGGTGGCGCTCGGAAGAGTTCATCAGGGTTCTTGTAGGGCTTGACTATCGGTGCCATAGCGTGGCGGCCGACCACGTCACCACTTGGTTTCTGTCACAATGGCCCGCACTTTAGCTGCACCATCATCCAGCCCAGAAGGAGCCATCCCATGGCCAGCGAACTCATCAAACACATCTCCGATTCTTCTTTCGAGGCTGACGTCCTCAAGTCCGGCAAGCCTGTGCTCGTGGACTACTGGGCCGAATGGTGCGGTCCCTGCAAGATGATCGCCCCCATCCTGGACGAAGTCTCCAGCACCTACGAAGGCAAGCTGCAGGTTGCCAAGATGAACGTCGACGAGAACCGCGACATCCCTGCCAAGTTCGGCATTCGGGGTATCCCGACCTTGATGCTCTTCAAGGACGGCCAGTTGGCGGCAACCAAGGTCGGCGCGATGAGCAAGGCCCAGCTCACCGCCTTCATTGATCAGCAACTCGCCTGAGTGTTCCCGCGGGGCTGCCGGCGCGCAAGGCGCTGGCAGCCCTTGTCGTTTTTCCTGTCATAATCTTTGCAGTTCACCGGCCCTTCTTTCTGGCAGCCGGTTCGAGTTCCCCGGTTTGTGAGGCCTCCTCGCCTCTCCTCAAACCTCCCCCCTGGTTCTTTCCGAGAGTTTCCCCGCGAGGGGTCGTTCCATGCACTTAAACGAACTCAAGGCACTTCACGTGTCTGAAGTCTTCAAGCAGGCTGAAGCCCTGGAGATCGAGAACACCGGCCGCATGCGCAAGCAGGAGCTGATGTTTGCGATCATCAAGAAGCGGGCGAAGGCCGGCGAACAGGTCTTCGCCGACGGTGTGCTCGAGATCCTGCCGGATGGCTTCGGCTTCCTGCGCAGCCCGGACACCAGCTTCACTGCCAGCACCGACGACATCTACATCAGTCCCAGCCAGGTGCGGCGCTTCAACCTGCACACCGGCGACCTGATCGAGGGCGAGGTGCGCATTCCCAAGGACGGCGAGCGCTACTTTGCGCTGACCAAGCTGGACAAGGTCAACGGCGGCGCACCCGAGGCGAACAAGCACAAGGTGATGTTCGAGAACCTCACGCCGCTGTTCCCCAAGGAGCTGATGCGCCTGGAGCGCGACAACTTCAAGGGCGAAGAGAACATCACCGGCCGCATCATCGACATCATCGCCCCCATCGGCAAAGGGCAGCGCGCGCTGCTCGTGGCGCCGCCCAAGAGCGGCAAGACCGTGATGATGCAGCACATTGCGCACGCGATCAGTGCCAACTACCCCGAGGTCCACATGATGGTGCTGCTCGTCGACGAGCGGCCCGAGGAAGTGACCGAGATGCAGCGCACGGTGAAGGGCGAGGTCATCGCCTCGACCTTCGACGAACCGGCTGCACGCCACGTCCACGTGGCCGAGATGGTGATCGAGCGCGCCAAGCGCCTGGTCGAACTCAAGAAGGACGTGGTGATCCTGCTGGACTCGATCACCCGGCTGGCCCGCGCCTACAACAACGTCGTGCCCTCCTCGGGCAAGGTGCTGACGGGCGGTGTGGATTCCAACGCATTGCAGCGTCCCAAGCGCTTTCTGGGCGCGGCGCGCAACGTGGAAGAAGGCGGCTCGCTGACGATCATCGGCACCGCGCTGATCGACACCGGCAGCCGCATGGACGAAGTGATCTTCGAGGAGTTCAAGGGCACGGGCAATTCCGAGATCCACCTGGATCGCCGCCTCTACGAGAAGCGCGTGTTCCCCTCGCTCCAGCTCAACCGCAGCGGCACCCGGCGCGAAGAATTGCTGCTGCCGCCCGAGATCCTGCAGAAGACCCGCATCCTGCGCCAGCTCATGTACAACATGGACGAGATCGAGGCAATGGAGCTCATGCTGAAGAACATGAGGGCCACCAAGACCAATGTCGAGTTCTTCGACATGATGCGCAGAGGCGGATAAAGCGCGCTCGGAGACATCAACGCGCCGCGAGGGCGTGGCCGTCGGCGGCGCTTTGGCGGCCGAGGTCCAGGAGTTCCATGAGTTCGACCGCCTGCTCGGGTGGAACGGGGTTCTCGCTCTTGCCGAGGATCGCGTCGCGCACCGCAGCGTAGTAAGCCATGTAGTTGCCGGCCAGCGTTGGCACCGCCCTCCGCTTCAGTTGGCCGTCGTCCGATGGCAAGGTCAGCTCGCCATCCACATCGTCGGCACCCCAGCCTTCCCCACCCGGCTTTCCACCCCCACGCAGGGCGTCCTCCTGTGGATCGACCCCGCGCTTGACGTAGCTGCCGCGCGTGCCGTGCACGATGTAGCGAGGAGCGGCATGGGCCGCCAGCGTGGTCGCGTGCAGCACCACGCGCAATGGCGCATGCGAGCCGCTCTCGTAACGCAGCACGGCATGAAAGTAGTCCTCGACGAGCGCCCCGTCGCGCAGGCAGGCCGTGTCGAGCTGCAGCGTGTCAGGCCGCCCGAAAAGCTGCACAGCCTGGTCTAACAGGTGCGAACCCAGGTCCACCCAGAGACCGGCCCCCGGCACCGGCTGCTCGCGCCAGCGCTCGCGCACCTGGGGACGAAAGCGATCGAAGTGCGATTCAAAATAGACCGGCCGGCCGAGTTCGCCGCCAGCGAGCACGGCCTTCAGCGTCAGAAAATCCGAGTCGAAGCGACGGTTTTGGTAGACGGAGAGCAGCCGGCCCCGCCGCTGCGCCAGCGCCGCGAGTTCCCGCGCCTCGGCTGCATCGACCGTGAAAGGCTTGTCGACCACCACGTGCTTGCCGGCGGCCAGCGCGGCCTTGGCCACCGAATGGTGCTGCGCATTGGGCGTCGCCACCACGACGAGATCGATGTCGGAACGCCCCAGCAGCGCCGCCACGTCGGGCACCACGTCGACCTCGGGCCATTCCTCATGGACCTTGTGCGGCCGCGAACTGGCCACGGCCGCCAGTTGAAGGCCCGGCACCGCCGAGAGCACGGGCGCGTGAAAAGTCTGGCCAGCGAAACCGAAGCCGACCAGGCCGGCGCGCAAGGAGCTTGAGTTCATGGCTGGAAATGGGTGGGGTAGTGCCAAAATCGACCAGTATGCGATAATCGAGGGCTCCGCGAAAAGTGCAGCCCGGCGCCGTGCCGGCGGAACGCATCTTCAGACAGTCTTTCGGAAGCGTTCGAACTTGTGGCTCTCGCAACGACCAAAGGAAAAAATCATGGCTAAAGAAGGCATTCACCCGAACTACCGCGAGGTCCTGTTCGTCGACCTGTCGAACGGCTTCAAGTTCGTCACTCGTTCCTGCGTGAACACCAAGGAAATGGGCAAGACCGAAGACGGCCGCGAGCTGCCGCTCTTCAAGCTCGACACCTCGAGCGAGTCGCATCCGTTCTACACCGGGACCCAGAAGTCGGTGGACAACATGGGCGGCCGTGTCGAGAAGTTCCGCAACCGTTTCGGCAAGACCGGCGCTGCTGCCTCCAAGTAAGGCAGGCGCTTCCGAATCGAGGGCAGCCCGGTTTACCGCGCTGCCCTTTTTTCTTTTGTCTTTCCCCCTCTCCAGACGCTCTTTCCGTTGAACCAACCGACGCCAGCAATCGTTGCCCAGAGTGCCGTGCGCCGGCTGCCGCGCATCGCCCTCATCCTGCTGTGCGCGGCCTACCTGATGCCTGGCCTGGTCGGGCGCGGTCCGTGGAAAAGCGCGGACATCATCTCTTTCGGCTACATGGCCGAGCTGGCGCGCAGCACCGAAGGCCTGGCGCGCTGGCTCGACCCGATGCTGCTCGGCCTCAGGCCCGAGACGCCGGCCCTCATTCCCTACTGGATCGGTGCCTGGGCGATCAAGCTGGCGCCGGCGTGGGTGCATCCCGATCTCGCGGTCCGCATCGCCTTCGCGCTGCTGCTTTGGGGCAGCTTCATGGCCACCTGGTACGCGGTGTACTACCTGGCGCGCACCCCGCAAGCGCAGCCGGTGGCCTTCGCATTCGGCGGCGAGGCCCGGCCCACCGACTACGCCCGCGCCATTGCCGATGGCGCGCTGCTGGCATTGATCGCCTGCCTGGGCCTGGCCCAGCTCGGGCATGAGACCACGCCGGCGCTGGCTCAGCTCTTCTTCACTTCGCAGCTGTTCTACGGCGTGGTCGCGCTTCCCTACCACCGCATCGGCCCGATCGCTGCCCTGGTGGTCGGCGCGGTCGGCATGACGCTGAGCGGAGGCCCAACCGTAGGATTGGCGCTGGGCATCGGCTGCGTGGTCTTCCTCAGCCTGGACCGCCGGCGCGGCGCCAAAGAGCAGACCTCCGGCGACGAGCCCAACTATTCCGCGGGCGCCATCGCCACCATCTTCGGCGCCACGCTGCTCGCGGGGCTCCTGGCCGCCTGGCTCGGCCTGTTGCAGTGGAAGATCGAGCTGCCCGGCACCCAGCCGGGCACCCGCGTCTGGAGCGAGGTGCGCGGCCAAGCCAAGCTGCTGCTGTGGTTTACCTGGCCGGCCTGGCCCCTTGCGGTGTGGACCCTGTGGCGTTGGCGCCGGCAGCTCACGGCGCGTCATGTCGCGCTGCCGCTGTGGTTCGCCCTGATGCCGCTGGCCGCCACTTGGACCACCAGTTTTTCCGAGCGCTCGCTGTTGCTCGCCCTTCCGGCCTTCGCAACCTTGGCGGCCTTCGCCCTGCCGACCTTCCGGCGCAGCGTCGCAGCACTGATCGACTGGTTCACGCTGCTCTTCTTCAGCGTGTGGGCGATCGTCTTCTGGGTGATCTGGGTCGCGATGCAGACCGGTTTTCCTGCGAAGACCGCCGCCAACGTGGCGAAGCTGGCGCCCGGCTTCGTGCCGCACTTCTCCGCCACCGCCCTGGTGTTCGCCATCGCTGCCACGCTGGCCTGGGCCTGGCTGGTGCGCTGGCGAACGGGCCGGCAGCGTGCTGCACTGTGGAAGACGCTGGTCCTGCCGGCCGGGGGCGCGGCCCTCTGCTGGATGCTGGTGATGACACTCTGGTTGCCGGTGCTCGACTATGCCCGCAGCTACGCACCGCAGGTGCGCGCCATCTCCGAACAGGTCGGCCAGCCGAGCTGCATGTCCGAGCTGGCCCTGGGCCGGGCTCACATTGCCGCTCTGCGCCACCACGGGCAGTTCAACCTGCAGCCGCTGCTGGGCGGTCCTGGCTGCCCCTGGCTGATCGTGAGCCCTGAAGCCATCGAGCGGCTGCACACACTGGTCAACCTCGAAGGCTGGCGCCTCATCGGCACGCTGCGCCGGCCTACCAGTCCCAGCGACGATCTGCTGCTCTACCAAAGAACCACGCCTTGAGCAGCGAACGGCGAGTCATTGCGCGCCACGCTGCAACAGTTCTGGCCGGCCAAATGGCCGTGATGGCCTTCGGCGTCACCGACACCATCGTCGCCGGCCGCTATGCCGAAGGCGCGCTGGCAGCGCTTTCGGTGGGCTCGGCCGTCTTCGTCAGCGTCTACGTCTCGCTGCTCGGGGTGCTGCAGGCATTGCTGCCGGTCTGGGCCGAACTGCATGGCGCCCAGCGCACGGCAGAAGTCGGCCGCTCCGTGCGCCAGTCGCTCTACCTGTGCGCCTTTGCGATCGCTGTGGGCATGACGATCCTGCTGTTCCCCGCGCCACTGCTGCGCTGGGCCGAGGTGCCACAAACCATGCGCGCCGACGTGGAAGCCTATCTGCAGGTGCTGGCCTTCGCGCTGGCACCAGCGCTGTTGTTTCGCGTGTTCAGCACGCTCAACCAGAGCCTGGGCCAGCCCCAGCTGGTGACCTGGCTGCAGCTGGCCTCGCTGGTGCCGAAGCTGGCCCTGTCGATCTGGTTCACCTTCGGGGGCGCCGGCCTGCCGGCCATGGGCCTGGTGGGCTGCGGCTGGGCCACGCTGGCAGTCAACTGGACGATGCTCGCCTGCGCGGCATGGCTGCTGCGCAGCCAGCCCATCTACCGCGACTACCGCATCTGGCGCCGGATCGAGCCGCCCGACTGGCGCCACCTCCGACAGTTCGCCCGGCTGGGCATTCCGGCCGGGCTTGCCGTTCTGGTGGAGGTCACCTCCTTCACGCTGATGGCGCTCTTCATCGCCCGCCTGGGCACTGTCGCCTCGGCGGCCCACCAGATTGCATCGAACCTCACGGCGGTCGCCTACATGGTGCCGCTGTCGATCGCCATCGCGACCAGTGCCCGCGTGAGCTTCTGGCTCGGGGCCGGCGATGCGGCGCTGGCACGGCGCGCCTGTGTCCGCGGATTCCAGCTGGCGCTGTTGGGCGCCCTGCTCTTTGCCACGGCAATGGTCCTGCTTCGCTGGCGCCTGGCCGCGATCTACTCCGCCAATCCCGCGGTGGTGGCGCTGGGCGCCACACTGCTGCTGGCGACCGCTGCCTACCACCTGGCCGACGCCGTGCAGACACTGTGTGTCTTCGTGCTGCGCTGCTATCGCGTCACGGTGGTGCCGCTGGTGCTGTACTGCACGCTGCTCTGGGGCGTCGGCCTGGGCGGCAGCTACCTGCTGGCCTACCGCGGCGTCGGCCCCTGGCCAGCGATGCAGTCGCCGATAGCCTTCTGGCTCATGAGTGCACTGGCCCTGGCCCTGGTCGCGGCGCTGCTGCTGGGACTGCTGTGGTCGACGCTCACGCGGCGGCGCTGAGGACAGCAGCCTGCCGCAGGCGCGTGACCGGGAACAGCAGCACGAAGCGCGAGCCTTTGCCGACCACGCTCTCGATGCGCAGCTCGGCGCCGTGGCGCTGCGCCACGTGCTTCACGATCGCCAGCCCCAAGCCGGTACCGCCGGTCTCCCGCGATCGGCTTCGATCGATGCGGTAAAAGCGCTCGGTGAGGCGCGGGACATGTTCCGCCGCGATGCCCGGGCCGCTGTCGCGCACCGCATACTCGCCGCGGCCATCGGGCAGGATCCGCCAAGTCACCGCGACCTCACCGCCTCCAGGCGTGTAGCGGATGGCATTGCTCACCAGATTGGACATCGCGCTTTGCAGCTCGGTGGGCGCGCCGGCGATTTCGGAATCGGCTTCCAGCACGAAGCTCAGCTTGTGCCCCTGCAAGCTCAGCCGGTTCGACAGGCCTCGGCCTTCGTCCTCGCACTGTGCCAACAGCGCCCGCACCCGGGTCCAGCGGTTGGCGGGCGGCGCGGCACTGCCTTCCAGGCGCGACAGAGTGAGCAGATCGTTGACCAGCGTCTCCATGCGGTGCGCCTGCTGGCCCATGAGGCCCAGGTAGCGGGCCCGTTCCTCAGCGTCCAGCGGCAGGTTCTGCAAGGTCTCGACGAAGCCGGCGAGCACCGTGAGCGGAGTGCGAATCTCGTGCGAGACATTGGCGACGAAGTCACGCCGCATCGCCTCGGCTTGCTCCAGGGAGGTGATGTCGCGCGTCAGCAGCATGCGGCGGTTGCCAGCGTACGGGTGCACCTGCACCGACAGCCGCACCGGATGGGCCCGCTGGCCGTGGATCTGGGAGGGCGCGTCGATGACCACGTCGCGGCTGTAGTTCCAAGACGCCAGGTAGGCCACGAAAGCAGGATCGCGCACCAGGTTCGAGAGATGCTGCAAGAGGTCGCGCTCGGGGTCGATGCCGAACTGGCTGGCCGCGGTCTGGTTGCACCACTCGATGCGGCCCTGCTCGTCGAGCAGCACCACGCCATTGGGCGAGGCCTGGATGGCGGCCAGGAATTCCTGCAGCCGGTCCTCGGCCTGCCGGGTCTGCTGCTCGCGCGCGCGCAGCAGCTTGCGGACGCGCTCGGCGATCTCGCCCCAGACGCCTGCACCCCGGGAGGGCAGGCCACTGCCGTCGTTGCGCAGCACCTTCAGCAGCTGCTGGGCGCGCCAGGCATCGAGCCCGAACCACAGCACCGCACCCAGCCATGCGCCCAGCCACGCGTAGTGAAGCCCCGCGGATGCCGCCACGATGGCGGCGCCGATGACGGAGCCAATCAGAAAAGTTGCGATATGAAACGCCATGCCCGCCCATTGTGCCGCCGCGTATGCGCCGGCGCGTCCTTCACACGGTGATCTGGGCCGTGAGCCGGTAGCCCGCGCCGCGTACGGTCTCGACCATCGGCGCCGCGGCACCCAGCGACTCGCGCAGGCGCTTGACATGCACGTCGACCGTGCGCTCCTCGATGTAGACGTGATCGCCCCACACCTTGTCCAGCAGCTGGGAGCGGCTGTGCACACGTTCGGCGTGCTGCATCAGGTAGCCCAGCAGCTTGAACTCGGTCGGCCCGACCTTCAGCGGCAAGCCTTGCCAGGTCACCCGGTGGGTCGCCGTGTCGAGGACCAGCTCGCCGATCTCGACGCGCTCGGTCACCACCTCGGGCGCGCGGCGACGCAGCACGGCACGGATTCGCGCGAGCATCTCCTGCGTGGAGAAGGGTTTGGTGATGTAGTCGTCCGCCCCGGCATCCAGCCCGGCGACCTTGTCGGGCTCGTCGCCGCGCGCTGTGAGCATGAGGATCGGCATGCTCTTGGTGCGCGGGTCCTTGCGCCACTGGCGTGCCAATTGCAGGCCGCTCTGGCCCGGCAGCATCCAGTCGAGCAGAACCATGTCGGGCAGGGCTGCGTCGATCTCGCGCTGAGCCGCCGAACCGTCCTCCGCCCAGATCGGCTCGAACCCGTTGTGGCGCAGGTTGACGGCAATCAGCTCGGCAATCGAGGATTCGTCTTCGACAATCAGGACTCGGGGTTTCTTCATCGATGGAATTGAAAGCCTATTGAAGCGCCGATTCGATCTCCTGCATCGAAGTGTGCCGCACGTCGGCGCCCTTGACGATGTAGATGATGAACTCGGCAATGTTCTTCGCATGATCGCCGATGCGCTCGATGGCCTTCGCGAGGAAAAGCAGGTCGAGGCTGGCCGAGATGGTGCGCGGGTCTTCCATCATGTAGGTGACCAGCTTGCGCACGAAGCCGTCGAACTCCTGGTCGATCAGGTCGTCGTCCTTGAGGATCGACAGCGCGGCGGCGGTGTCCAGGCGCGCGAAGGCATCGAGCGCCTTGCGCAGCAGGCCCGAGGCCAGGTCGGCCGCGACGCGCAGCTCGGTGGAGGGCAGCGCGCGCGCCGAACCGCTCTCGATGATCTTCTTGACCATGCGGGCGATCTTGTTGGCCTCGTCGCCCACGCGCTCCAGGTTGGCGGTGGTCTTCGAGATGGCGATCAGCAGGCGCAGGTCGCGCGCCGTCGGTTGGCGCCGCGCGATGATCGAGGACAGCTCGCGATCGATCTCGATCTCCATCGCGTTGACGCGGATCTCGGTCTCGATCACCCGATTGGCCGCTTCGGTGTCGAACTGCGCCAACGCATACACGGCCTGGTTGATCTGGGACTCGACCATGCCGCCGAGTTCCATGACGCGCGACGAGACCGCGTTCAGTTCGCTGTCGAACTGGCTGGAGAGGTGTTTCTCGGTCATGACGCTCCTTTCAGCCGAAACGGCCGGTGATGTAGTCCTCGGTCTCTTTGCGCTTGGGCTTGAAGAACAGTTCTTCGGTCGCGCCGAACTCGATCAGGTCGCCAAGGTACATGTAGGCGGTGTAGTCGCTGCAGCGGGCCGCCTGCTGCATGTTGTGGGTCACGATGACTACCGTGTATTCGTTCTTCAGTTCCGCGATCAGTTCCTCGATCTTCGCCGTGGAGATCGGGTCCAGCGCCGAGCACGGCTCGTCCAGCAGCAGCACCTCGGGCTTGATCGCGATGCCGCGGGCGATGCAAAGCCGCTGTTGCTGCCCGCCCGAAAGGCCCGAGCCGCTCTGCTGCAGCTTGTCGCGCACCTCGGTCCAGAGCGCGGCCTTCTTGAGCGCCCATTCGACGCGGTCGTCCATCTCGGAAGCGCTCAGGTTCTCGAACAGCTTCACCCCGAAGGCGATGTTGTCGTAGATCGACATCGGGAACGGCGTCGGCTTCTGGAACACCATGCCGACCTTGGCGCGGATCAGCGCCACGTCCTGCTTGGAAGTCAGCAGGTTCTCGCCGTCCAGTGCGATCACGCCCTCGGCGCGCTGCTCCGGATAGAGCTCGAACATGCGGTTGAAGGTGCGCAGCAGGGTCGACTTGCCGCAGCCCGAGGGGCCGATGAAAGCAGTGACCTTGTTCTCGGGAATCTCGAGGTTGATGCCCTTGAGCGCGTGGAACTTGCCGTAGTAGAAGTTGAGGTCCTTGACCGAGATCTTCGCGGGGGACGGCGTTGCAGCGATGGTGGATGGCATGGTGTTCAGTGTTTGTTGCGCGTGAGGACGCGAGCGAGGATGTTGAGCGCCAGCACCGCGACCGTGATCAGGAACACGCCGGCCCAGGCCAGCTGCTGCCAGTTTTCGTAGGGGCTCATCGCGAACTTGAAGATGGTCACCGGCAGGCTGGCCATCGGCTGCGTCATGTCGGCAGTCCAGAACTGGTTGTTGAGCGCGGTGAAGAGCAGCGGCGCGGTCTCGCCCGCAATACGCGCCACCGCCAGCAGGATGCCCGTGACCACCCCGGCGCGCGCGGCGCGCAGTGTGATGCTCATGATCACCCGCCACTTCGGCGTGCCGAGCGCATAGGCGGCTTCGCGCAGGCCGGCCGGGATCAGCTGCAGCATGTTCTCGGTGGTGCGGATCACGACCGGGATCACGATCAGCGCCAGCGCCATCGCACCCGCCAGGCCCGAGAAGGACCTGAAGTAGGCCACTGCGATCGCGTAGACGAACAGGCCGATGACGATCGAGGGCGCCGACAGCAGGATGTCGTTGACGAAGCGCGTGACGCTCGCCAGCCAGCCCTTGCTGTTGTATTCCGCCAGGTAGATCCCCGCCATGATGCCGATCGGCGTGCCGACGAAGGTGGCCAGCAGCACCATCGCCAGCGAGCCGAAGATCGCATTGGCGATGCCGCCCGCCTCGTTGGGCGGCGGCGTCATTTCGGTGAAGGTGGCGATCGCCAGGCCGCCGACGCCGAGGCGCAGCGTTTCCCAGAGAATCCAGATCAGCCAGAACACACCGAAGGCCATCGCGGCCATCGACAGCGACAACGCGACGATGTTGATGCGCTTGCGGGTCGCGAACCTGGCCGCACGCGTCTCGTTGAGCGCCTTGGCGCTCAGGAGCTTTTCCGCTGTGCTCATGAAGAAACCTCCGCGCTGCGCGCTGCGGTATTCGCCTTCGGAACGGCCGTGCGGCTCATGATTTCTTGCCCTCGCTCTTCTGCATCTGTTGCAGCAGCAGTTTCGACAGCGACAGCACCACGAAAGTGATGAAGAAGAGCACGAGGCCAAGATACATCAGCGACGCCTGGTGCAGGCCGGCGCCGGCTTCGGCGAACTCGTTGGCCAGCACCGAGGTGATGCTGTTGGCCGCCTCGAACACCGAGAGCGAGTTCAGCTGGTTGGTGTTGCCGATCACGAAGGTGACCGCCATGGTCTCGCCCAGTGCGCGGCCGAGGCCCAGCATGATGCCGCCGATCACGCCCGCCTTGGTATAGGGCAGCACCACCTTGGAGACGACTTCCCAGGTGGTGGAGCCCAGGCCGTAGGCCGACTCCTTGAGCAGCGGCGGCGTGACCTCGAACACGTCGCGCATCACCGAGGCAATGAAGGGGATGATCATGATCGCCAGGATGATCCCGGCCGACAGGATGCCGATGCCCACCGGCGGGCCCGACACGAGCGCCCCGAGGTAGGGCACCCCCTCGAACAACTTCTGCAGCGGCTGCTGCACGTAGGTCGAGAGGATCGGGCCGAACACCAGCAGGCCCCACATGCCGTAGACGATCGAGGGCACCGCGGCCAGCAGCTCGATCGCGGTGCCGAGCGGCCGCTTGAGCCAGGCCGGCGACATCTCGGTCAGGAACAGCGCGATGCCGAAGCTCACTGGCACCGCGATGATCAGCGCGATCAGCGACGTGGCGAGCGTGCCGTAGATCATCACCAGCCCGCCGTATTCGTTCTGCACCGGGTCCCACACGCTGCTGGTGAGAAAGCCGAGGCCGAACTTGGAAATCGCGGGCCAGGCACCGACGAAGAGCGACAGCAGGATACCGATCAGCATCGCCAGCGTCAGCAGCGCGGCACCCTTGGCAGCCATGCCGAACAGGCGATCGACGGTGGCGCCGGTGCGCGGCTTCCTGACCGGAGGCGGGCTGGCGGTTGCGCGTGCGCCATCGGCCGGCAGGTCGAGGCGGTTTGCGGCAGCGGGGAAACTGGATGACACAGGTCGCTCCGAATTCGGCGCGTGCTCGAGCGGTGTGCTCATGACGCGCCGGCTCAGTTACTTGGCGCTGACCGCGAGGGGCTTGCCCGACGCGTCCTTGATCTCACCCCATGCCGTCGCGATGATGCCCTTCACCTTGTCGGGCATCGGCACGTAGTCGAGGTCGCCGGCGGTCTTGTCGCCATTCTTGTAGGCCCAGTCGAAGAACTTGAGCGTGGTGGTCGCTTGCGCGGGCTTGTCCTGCGTCTTGTGCATCAGGATGAAGGTCGCGCCGGTGATGGGCCACGACTGCTCGCCGGGCTGGTTGGTCAGCACCTGGTAGAAGGTCTTGGACCAGTCGGCACCGGCGGCCGCCGCCTTGAACGCATCATCGTCCGGGTTGACGAACTTGCCGGCAGCGTTCTGCATCTGCGCATAGGTCATCTTGTTCTGCTTGACGTAGGCGTACTCGACGTAGCCGATCGAGTTGGGCAGCTTGCTGACGAACTGCGCAACACCTTCGTTGCCCTTGCCGCCCGCGCCCGTAGGCCAATTCACGGCGGTGCCGTCGCCGACCTTCGCCTTCCAGTCCGGGTTGGCTTTGCTCAGGTAGTTGGTGAACAGGAAGGTGGTGCCGGAACCATCAGCGCGACGCACCGGCGCGATGGCGGCGTCGGGCAGCGCGAGCGAGCCGTTGAGCGACTTGATGGCCGGGTCGTTCCACTTGGTGATCTTGCCCAGGTAAATGTCGCCGAGCACCTGCCCGCTGAGCTTGAGCTCGCCGGCCTTGATGCCCTGGATGTTGACCACAGGAACCACGCCGCCGATGACGGTGGGGAACTGCAGCAGGCCCTTGGCCTTGAGGTCTTCATCGGTCAGCGGCATGTCGGAGGCGCCGAAATCCACCGTCTTGGCATCGATCTGCTTGATGCCCGCGCCGGAACCCACCGACTGGTAGTTGATCTTCGCGCCGGTTGCCTTGTTGAAATCGGAGGCCCACTTGGAGTACAGCGGCGCCGGGAAGCTTGCGCCTGCGCCCGTGGCTTCCTGGGCAAGGACCGGGACCTGGGCCAGTGCCGCGGCAAACAGGCCGGCGGCTGCAAACTTGAACGTCGTTTTCATGATGCTTCCTTCTCGATGTGCAAAAACCCCTTTTCCGGGGACTTGGCAGCGACTCTAGGAAGCTTGTGTGACATGAATATGACACCCTCTCCAGAGGGAGAACGGGCCATTGCGGCGGGCGAATTCCATGACGGTGTCACACAAACGTCATGATGCATCCATAGCCTCGAAAGCCGGTGCTGCGGCACCTGCCTACGCAGCCCCCGACGGTCGTGAGGCTACGATCAGGCCCCTGGGCTTCTCCATCTCCACATGCAAAACGGAACCCGCCTCGCCGCGGTCGATCTCGGCTCGAACAGCTTCAGGCTCGAAATCGGCCGGGTCGACCATGGCCAGATCCACCGCACCGAATACCTGAAGGAAACCGTCCGGCAAGGAAACGGCCTGGATGCGGCCCGCAACCTCACCCCAGAGGCCATGCAGCGCGGTTGGGACACCCTCGCCCGCTTTGGCGAGCGGCTGGCAGGCTTCAAGCGCTCGCAGGTTCGTGCGGTGGCTACCCAGACACTGCGCGAAGCCCGCAACCGCGACGAATTCCTGCTGCGCGCGCGCACCATCCTGGGCTTCGGCATCGACGTCATCACCGGCCGCGAGGAGGCTCGCCTCATCTACCAGGGCGTGGCGCACCTGCTGCCCCACACCGATGCTGCGGATCGCGAGCGCCGGCTGGTGGTGGACATCGGCGGCCGTTCGACCGAGATGATCATCGGCAAGGGCCTTGAAGCGACGGTGATGGAGTCGTACCGGGTCGGCAGCGTCGCCTGGTCGATGAAGCACTTTCCCGAAGGCCAGTTCACCCCCGGCGCCTTCCGTGCCGCGGAGGTCGCGGCCAAGGCAGTGTTGGACGAAGCGCTCGGCACCTACTCCCCCGATCGCTGGGACGTGGCCTACGGCGCCTCCGGCACCATCGGCGCCGTCGGCGACGTGCTGGCGGTCGCCGGCGGCGAGCCCGGCCTGGTCACGCGAGAGGGACTCGACTGGCTGCTCGAGCGCCTGCTGAAGGCCGGCAGCGCCGACCGCTTGCGCATCGAGGGCATGCGAGACGACCGCAAGGCGGTGATCGGTGGCGGCGTGAGCGTGCTGCGGGCCGTCTTCGACCTGCTCGAGATCGATGAAATGAAAGTGGCGCAGGGCGCCCTGCGCCACGGCGTGCTGTATGAGCTGCTCGAGCGCGACGAGAGCGTGGCCGACCTGCGTGCCGCCACGGTTGCGCGCCTGGCGAGCCGCTTCGCGGTCGACACCGCGCAGGTGCGGCGGGTCGGGGAGACGGCCGCGGCGCTGTTCCTCCAGCTGGAGCCGGCCTCGCGCGGCGCCGGTACCACCAGCCGCGCCGGGCGCGCCTTGCGCAAGCTCGGGTGGGCCGTCCAGCTGCACGAGATCGGGACGCACATCTCGCACAGCGACTACCACAAGCACGGGGCCTACGTCCTGGACAACACCGACGCGCCCGGCTTCGCGGTCAACGAAATGCATGGGCTCAGCCAGCTGGTGCTGGGGCACCGGGGCAAGCTGCGCAAGCTCGAGGGCGCGCTGGACGACGAGACCTTCGTGGCCCAGCTGCTGGCGCTGCGGCTGGCGGTGATCCTGTGCCACGCGCGGCGCGATCCCGATCTGCAGGCGCTGCGGCTGGTGCGCGCCGACGGCCGCCTTTTCATGCTGACATGCCGCAGCGGCTGGTCGGAGACCTACCCGCAATCGGCCCACCTGCTGCGCGAGGAAGTGCTGGCCTGGCAGAAGACCCCGTGGCGGGTCCAGCTCGAAGGCGGCTGAGGCGCCATCGCGGCGCGGCTGCGCCGCCTACAGCAGTTCGGGCGACTGCACCGTCACCACCACGGTCTGGGTGTCGCCGTCACGCTCGCGCGTGCGGATCCACCAGACCGCGCCCTTGCGCACCGGGCAGCTGTCCTGCTTCAGCCCGAGCAGCAGCGAGATCGCCTGGCCCAGCGAGGGCTGGTGGCCGACCAGCAGCACCACCGACTTGCCGTTCGGCCAGCCGGCCGCGCCCAGCAGCTCCTCGGCTGTGGTGTCGGGCGCGAGCTCGCTGCGCAGCTTGTACTTGCGACCCAGAGGGAGCACCGTCTGCTCGCAGCGCCGCGCCGGACTGCAGACGACGCGCGTGCCCTCGGGCAATTGCCGGTCCAGCCAGGCGGCCATGCGCTTGGCCTGCTTCTCGCCGCGGGATGTCAGCGAGCGCTGCAGGTCGTCGCAGCCCTCGGTCCAGTCCTCGGCCTCGGCGTGGCGCCAGAAGATCAGGTCCATGCAAGCCTCACGCACGCGAGGCGGCCCGGACACGGCCGCGCGACGAGTAGCGAACCATGAGCGCGGTCTGCGCACCATGGGCCTGGACTGCACGCGGCGCTCCCTCCTCGCCCTGGTGCGTGTCGTGGTTCACCCGCCGGTAGCTGCCGTCGACGCCGAGGTCCCAGGCATCGCGGCCGTCGTGCAGGTAGGCGACCAGGCATTCGTCGATCAGGCGCTGACGCAGCACCGGGTCGGTCACTGGCCAGGCCAGCTCGATGCGACGCAGCATGTTGCGGTTCATCCAGTCGGCACTCGACAGGTACAGCGCCTCATCCTCGCCCTCCCGAAAGTAGAAGACCCGCGAATGCTCCAGGAAGCGGCCGATGATCGAGCGGACGCGGATGTTGTCCGTGACCCCTGGCACGAGAGCCGGCAGCGTGCAGGCGCCGCGCACGATCAGGTCGATCTTCACGCCCTTGCGGCCGGCGCTGACCAGTGAAGCGATCAGGGCCTCGTCAGTCAGCGCATTCATCTTCGCGACGATGCGCGTGGGCACGCCCCGCACGGCGGCGGCCCCCAATGCATCGATGCGCGCGATCAGGTTGCGGTGCAGGTCGAAAGGCGCCACCCACATGCGGTTGAGCTTCGGCAGGCGGCTCTGGCTGGCCATGTGCACGAACACGGCTTCCATGTCGGCCGTCAGCAGCCGATCGGCGGTCAGGTGGCTGATGTCGGTGTAGAGCCTGGCGGTGCGGGGGTTGTAGTTGCCGGTGGAAAGGTGGCCGTAGCGCCGCAGCACCTTGCCTTCGCGCCGCGTCACCAGCAGCATCTTGGCGTGCGTCTTCAGGCCCACGACCCCATAGACCACCTGGGCGCCGATCGACTCGAGCATCTCTGCCCAGTTGATGTTGGCTTCTTCGTCGAAGCGCGCCTTGAGCTCCACGATCACCGTGACTTCCTTGCCGCGGCGAACCGCTTCGCGCAGCAGCTCCATCAGCTCCGAATCCGCGCCGGTGCGATAGATCGTCTGCTTGATCGCGAGCACCTGGGGGTCCTGCACTGCTTCACGCAGGAAGGCGAGCACGCCCTCGAAGCTCTCGAAGGGCTGGTGGATCAGCGCATCGCCGGCCTGCAGCCGCTCGAAAAACGATTGCCCCGGCGACAGCGAGACCGGATAGGAAGCCTGGTAAGGCGCGAAGCGAAGCTGCGGCTCGTCGAGCAGGTCGATCAGCTGCGTCAACCGCGCCAGGTTGACGGGGCCATGCACGCGGTACAGCGCCTCCGGCGGCAGATCGAACTGCGCCAGCAGGAAGCTCGCCAGCGACTCGGCGCAGCTGGCCGAAACCTCCAGCCGCACGGCCTGTCCGAAGTGGCGATGCTGCAGCCCCTGGCGCAGCGCGGTGCGCAGGTTCTTGACGTCTTCCTCGTCGACCGCCAGGTCGGAATGGCGCGTGACGCGGAATTGCGAGAAGTCGCCCACCTCGCGCCCCGGGAACATGCCTTGCAGGTGCGCACGCACGATGCTCGAAAGCGCGACGAACAGCTTCTTGCCGCCGGACACCTTGGCCGGCATCGCGATCATGCGCGGCAGCACCCGGGGCACCTTGACGATGGCGATCGGGTTCTCGCGCCCGAAAGCGTCCTTGCCGCCCAGGCGCACGATGAAGTTGAGCGACTTGTTGGCGACCTGCGGAAACGGATGTGCCGGATCGAGCCCGACCGGAATCAACAGCGGCCGGACCTCGCGTTCGTAATAGTCGCTCACCCATTTGCGCTGCGCCGCGTTGCGCTCGCCGTGCGAGATGACATGGATGCCTTCCTTCGCGAAGGTCGGCATCAGCTCGCCGTTGTAGAGCGCGTACTGCCGGCCCACGAGGGTGTGCGCCGCCTCGGACAGCCGGGCGAAGGTGTCGACGGTGTAGATGCCCTTCCGGTCGCCCGCCGTTTGGGCGGCCAGGTGCGGCGCCATCCGGACTTCGAAGAACTCGTCGAGATTGGACGAGACGATGCAGAGGTAACGCAAGCGCTCGATCAGCGGCACTTCCGGCCGATAGGCCCAGTCGAGCACGCGCTCGTTGAAAGCCAGGATGCTGTGGTCGCGATCGAGCAGGGTCAGCGACGACCCTGCGGCGACAGGCGGACTGTCGGCGAGGGCGGGGGAAGAAGCGAAATTGTCGGGGGCAACGGGCACAGGAATGGTCGCAGGCAAGAACATGACAGTGTCCAACGACTTCGTGACACTTCCATGACAACTGTGTGACGCTCTTACCAAGCTGTCAATTGCCCAGGAAATGCTTGCGGTAGCGCGCCGGCAGGTCATCGATGCGCATCAGCATCGGCAGGTCGGCCGTGTTGAAGTCCGGGTCCCAGGCCGGCGGGCCGAGCACCTTGGCACCCAGCCGCAGGTAACCCTTGATCAGCGCCGGCGGCTCGATGTCCAGGTCGCCGTCGAGGCGGTGCACCGGCAGCGGCAGGCGCGGCTGCACCTGGTACTGGATCGGCGCCATGTGCGTCGCTGAAAGCTGGCGCCAGATGCTGGCGGCGGCGTCGCCGCTCGTCACGCCGTTGAGCCACATCGGGATGCTGGCGCAGCCGATCATGGTGTCGAGCTTGTTGCGGTTCATGAAGGCGGCAAGCGCACCCCACAACGCGAGGATCACGCCGCCCTGGCGGTGGTCCGCGTGCACGCAGCTGCGCCCCAGCTCGACCATGCGCTCGCGCAGGTCGCGCAGGCGCGTGAGGTCGAACTCGGTGTCGCTGTAGGTGCTGCCCACGCGGCGGGCCTGCGCCGGCGTCAGCACGCGGTAGGTGCCGATCACCTGGCGCGTGGCCTCGTCCCGCACCAGCAAGTGCTCGCAGAAGTCGTCGAACAGGTCGACGTCATGGCCTTCCAGCGAGGTGTTCAGGCGCGCGCCCATCTCGCCGGCGAATACGTCGTGTCGCAGGCGCTGCGCGGCACGCACGTCGTCCTGGTGGCGCGCCCAGCTGACGCTGATACCCCCGCGGGCGGCGTCGATCGTTTCGGGCAGTGCGACGGACACGGCAGGCACCGGAACGGTCGGCGGCGTGCGCCCCTGGACGGGCCACAGGGCGGTGCGCAATCCCAGTTGCGAGAACGGAAACGTCGGCGTGGGTAGTTCTTTCATGCGGGAGCCCTTTCTGCCGACGAAGTCTGTGAGCGCGCAATGAAGCGCGCGTGTCACGCCGATGGCAGTTGCGTGACGGTGGCTCGACCCAGGCCTTTGGGCGTCTAATGTCGAAGATGCGCCCCAGGATCTTTTAAATATGACGGCCGAATCCCCCTCCAGCACCCTTGAAACCCGGCGCCACCAGATGTTCCCGGCGCTGAGCGCAGCCGATGTCGAGCGCGTTCGACGCTTCGCCACCCCACGACGCTATGGGCGCGGCGACTGGCTCTTTCGCGCGGGCGAACCAGGGCCTGGCATGTTCGTGGTACTGAAGGGCTTCGTGGCGATCACGCAACGCGACGGCCTGGGCCGCGTGGTGCCTATCCAGCGCCAGGGGCCCGGGCAGTTCCTGGCCGAGATTGCACAGCTCTCCGGCCGCCCTGCCCTCGTCGACGGCCGTGCGGACGAGAACGTCGAGGCCCTGCTGGTCCCGCCCGAGCAACTGCGCGCCCTCATCATCGCGGAGGCCGATCTCGGCGAGCGGCTGGTGCGCGCCATGATCCTGCGCCGCGTTGCGCTGATCGAATCGGGCGGCAGCGGCCCGGTGCTGATCGGGCCACCCCAATCGGCTCCCTTGCTTCGGCTGCAGAACTTTCTGCAGCGCAACGGCCACCCCTACCATGTGGTCGACGCCACGCAGGACGCCGATGCCCGAGCGCTCCTCGATCAGTACGGCGAGGCCGAGCTTCTGGTGGTCTGCCCTGACGGCTCGGTCGTCTCCAATCCGAGCGAGAACGCCCTGGCGCTGTGCCTCGGCATGGTCGACGCCGCCCAGCACGACGATCTGTTCGACCTGCTGGTGGTGGGCGCCGGTCCGGCAGGTCTCGCGACGGCCGTCTACGCAGCCTCCGAAGGCCTGCGCGTCATGACCATCGACTGCCGATCGTTCGGCGGACAGGCCGGCGCCAGCGCCCGCATCGAGAACTACCTGGGCTTCCCGACCGGCATCTCGGGCGGCGCCCTGGCCGGGCGGGCCTTCGTGCAGGCGCAGAAGTTCGGGGTGGAAATGCTGATCCCGGCGCAGGCCGCCTCCATGGACTGCAGCGCCGCCGAAACGCGCGGCGAGATCTCGGTCCGGCTTGCCGACGGCAGAAGGCTGCGCGCGCGAACGGTGGTCATCGCCAGCGGCGCCCGCTACCGTCGCCCCGACGTTCCGCGCCTGGCCGATTTCGAGGGCCGTGGCATCTGGTACTGGGCCTCTGCGCTGGAAGCCAAGCTGTGCGCGCAGCAGGAGGTGGCCCTGGTCGGCGGCGGCAACTCGGCAGGCCAGGCTGCCGTCTTTCTCTCGCAGCATGTCAGCAAGCTCAACCTGCTGGTGCGCGGACCGTCGCTCGCGGCGACCATGTCGCGCTACCTGATCGACCGCATCGCGGCAACGCCCAACATCGAGCTCCATCCCCATACCGAACTGGTCCACCTGCACGGCGATCCGGACACGGGCCTCAACGGTGCCAGCTGGCGCGATCGCCAAAGCGGTGCCGAGTACCAGTGCCCGGCCCGCAACATCTTCCTGTTCATCGGCGCGGTGCCCGAGACCCACTGGCTCGAAGGCTGCGGGGTCGCGGTCGACAAGCATGGCTTCGTGCTCACCGGCGAGGCCGCGCGCGGCGGCTTTCCGGCCCGCCCCGCGGCCGCGCTGGAAACCAGCGTGCCGGGCGTGTTCGCGGTCGGCGACGTGCGCTCGGGTTCCGTCAAGCGCGTGGGTGGCGCCATCGGCGAAGGCGCGGCAGTCGTCGCGCTGATCCACAAGCACCTGGCACCTCGGGCGGTCACCACCGGTTGAATGGCGGCACCGGCGCGACCGGCTTCCCGGCCGGGTCCTGCACGGAAGACCGGCGGCCGCTATGCTGGCCGGACGTCTTTCATTGGTGGAACCCATCGCATGTCCCAAGCCCCCATCGAGCTCTATTCCTGGCCGACGCCGAATGGCCACAAGATCCACATCATGCTGGAGGAGTGCGGCCTGCCCTACCGCGCGCACCCGGTCAACATCGGCAAGGGCGACCAGTTCGAGCCGGCCTTCCTCAAGATCAGTCCCAACAACAAGATTCCGGCCATCACCGACCCGATGGGCCCGGACGGCCAGCCGATCTCGCTCTTCGAGTCCGGTGCCATCCTGGTCTACCTCGCCGGCAAGACCGGCCGCTTCATGCCTCAGACCGACCGCGAGCGCTACGAGGTCCTCCAGTGGCTGATGTTCCAGATGGGCGGCGTCGGCCCGATGCTTGGCCAGACCCATCATTTCCGGCTCTACGCGCCGGAAAAAATCCCTTACGCGATCGACCGCTACACGAACGAGACGCGCCGCCTGTACGGCGTCATTGACAAGCAGCTCGCAACCCACGCCTTCATTGCCGGAGACAGCTACACGATTGCCGATATCGCCATCTTCCCGTGGCTGCGCAATTGGGAGGGCCAGGGCATCGTTCTGACCGATTTTCCGCACCTGAAGAAGTGGTTCGAGGGCATCGCCGAACGACCCGCCGTTCAGCGCGGCGTCAAGGTGCTGGCAGACCTGCGCCGGCCCATCACCGGCGACAAGGAACGCGAGGTCCTGTTCGGAAAGAAGCAGTACGAGCGGCGTTGAGCGCCTGACGGCCCGCGGCACACGCTAGAATCTGAGGCTCGTCGGGGTGTAGCGCAGCCTGGTAGCGCATCTGCTTTGGGAGCAGAGGGTCGAAGGTTCGAATCCTTTCGCCCCGACCATCAAAAAGTGAAGAGGACAACGGCTTAGGCTGTTGTCCTTTTTTCATTTCTGGGGGGCGTTTTGTTTACCAGTCATGCCTGACCCCCTAGTGCGGGTTAGCATTCGCGCGTCCCCAATTCCATGGATGGAGTGGTTCATGTCAAATCAATCGGTCAACGTAGATCTCTTGGACTTGATGCGCGTGGCAAAAGAAGGCTTGCTTGGCCGAGGTCCAAAGCTGGAACTGACGACCACGCTAAAAATCTCCGACGATCCAGTATTGGCAGTGGCAATCAAGCAATCGAAGCTTCTCGGAAGCAAAGAAGCGACGTTTGTCACAAAAGACTTGCGCCATCTGCGTATCCTTCTGGATGCTCAGCCGGACATCGTAGGCGTCTTGCACGATTGGGGTGTCCCGTTCACGCTGAGCGATAACTAGAGTCGCGCACCGCGAAAGTGCTGCGCGTTGGCGCTTCCACGGCCAACTCGGTCAGATGGGCTAAACATCACCTGGGCATCAGGGTGGTGAGAGCGTCGCAGCTGCGCTGCCCTGCGCGCTCAGGCCTTTCTTGCACGCTCGATGCCCGGAACAATGCGCGGCGCCCGCCTCGCCGGCTTCCTGGGGCCGAAAAGACCGGTTGTCTCCGCTGCTGCCGAATCGAGCACCCGCGCCATGCCGTGGGCAAAGGTCTGGCAACCTTGCTCGAACTCGGCGACGGCTCGGAGATACTCGCGACGCGCAGCTTTTGTGCTCATGGCCGGAAGGTACCCCAATCGACGGAATGCCGCCAATGCTTCGTAGCCGCGCCTCAGCTTGCCGGGAACTGCTTCGGCATCGGCTCAGACGGCGGGGCCGGCGGCTCCTGTTCGGCCCGCTTTCCGCGGCCCAGGTCCTCGATCATTTTCTCGCCGACCGGATCCGGGCCGTCGAGGGGAACCGATTCCTCGAAGCCAATTTCAGGCTCCTCGTTCGGCGTGGCTCGGCTAGGGTTGGTACTCATGTGTGGAACTCCATCTGCAAGTGCACCTTGGCGCGCGAAACGGCTTGGATGACTCGGGCAAACTCCTCAGACCCTGTCGGCCGCCGCCGACGCGCTGGCGGCTCACCGTAAAATCGCGCACCTTCTCACTGCCCGTAGCTCAGTTGGATAGAGCATCGGCCTTCTAAGCCGAATGTCGGGGGTTCGATCCCCTCCGGGCAGGCCAATTCCTTTTTCAAACAGCCTAGCGCTGTGTGGATTCCGGAATAGCTTGGCGTGAATGACCAGATATGTCTCCGAGCCGGCATGCGGATGCAGCCGAACGCGCTGCGTTTTCACGCCAGCGCGGCAGCCACTGAGTTGCCCCTCACGAACGCCACATGCCCTGCTGCGCCATCTCGCCGACGATGCGCACCAGGTGGCCCGCCACGGCGGTGACGGCACGCGATGGCCCCTTGGCCTTGGCGAAGGCCATCGCCACCGTGCGTTGGAACGGCGGCTCCACGATGCGCGCCGCCTGCAGCTTGCCCTCCTGCACTTCCTGCCAGACGGCATGCAGCGGCAGCACCGTGTACAGCCGCTCCTGCGCGGTCAGCTGCTTCTGCAGCGGCAGCGAGTCGGCCTCGATCACGGGTGCCAGCGCGATGCGCGCCAGCCGCGCGCCCGCGTCGAGCGCGGTGCGCAGCCCGTTGGGCGCGCCGGGCAGGATGAAAGGCAGCCCGTTCAGGCTGGCGAAGGGCACCGAGCCGGCCGCGGTCAGGCGATCGCCGGCCGGGCCGATGAGATAGCTGTCGACCGTGGCCAGGGCCTGCTCCTGCTCGGGCAGGGTCGGGCCGTAGCGGTACAGGATGGCGATGTCGACGCGGGCATCGGTCAGCCATTCCTCGACCTGGCCGCTGGAGCCTTCCAGCACCTTGAGGCTGACGCCGGCGTGGCGGGCGCGCACCTCGGCGAACAGCCGGCCGATCAGGATGGTGCCGATCGAGGGCAGGCCACCCAGGGTCACGGTGCCCACCGGCTCCCGCAGGTCGGCGCGGATGCCGTGCTCCAGCGCCTGCGCACGCTCCAGCAGCTCCTTCACCTGCGGGAACAAGCGCTGTCCGGTCTCCGACAACTCCACGCCGCGGCCGGTGCGGTTGAACAGCCGCGAGCCGCACTCGCGCTCCAGCGCGTTGACCTGCCGGCTCAGGAAAGACTGGTTGCTGTCGAGGAACAGCGCGGCTCGCGTGAGGCTCCCCAGCTCCCCGATGGCGATGAACGAACGCCACTTCTGGAGGTCGGCCGCGATGTCCAGTGCGAAGTCGGTGGCCTTGGGTTTGTGCATCAGGCCGGATTATCGAGCCGCCGCACCCAGCCGGCGATGGCGGTCGCGACCGCCTGCGGCTGCTCCGGCACCAGCGCATGGCCGGCACCGTCGATCACCTGCACCGTGACCTTGGTGCCCAACGCGTCCGCCAGTTCAGCGCGCGTGCCCGGCGGCCGCCATGCATCTTCTGCCCCTTGCAGGTCCAGCACCGGTGCATGGCTGCGGCCGAACCATTCGTCCTTCGGTGGATGCCGCGCGGCCTCGCGGTAGGCATCTCTCCATTGCGGATACCAACCCTGCAGCCAGGGCCGCGGGTCGTTGCCCGGCGCGAACATGCAAACCCGCAGGGCGTCGAGCCGCTCCTGCTCCTCGCGCGCAGGATCGGACGCGACGGCCAGCGCCTGCGCCATGCCGGCAGGGAAGACGCGAGCGGCGGCCCCCAGCACCACCACGCCGCGCACGCACGCGGGATGGCGCAGGTCGGTGACCCGCGCCACCCAGTGGCCGTAGGCATGGCCCACGACGACCGCCGGGGCGGCGTCGAGCTGTGCGATCACGCCGGCGACGTCAGCTGCCAGCGTCTCGAGCGTCATGCCCGCGGGTGGCGCACTGCTGCGGCCCATGCCCCGCGGCTGCGGCCGCAGCACGCGGAAGCCTTCGGACGCCAGCAGGTCGGCGAGCGGATCGAAATCCTCCGAATCCCTCAACGAGGACGGCAGCAGCACGATGGCCGGGCCCGTGCCCTCGACGATCACCTCGATGCGCGCCGGGCCGAGCTGCAGCAGTTCGCGCCGCCGGCTCATTCCACCGTCGCGCCGGATGTCTTGACGAGCCGGGCCCACTTGGGGATCTCGCTGCGGATCAGGGCAGAGAACTCGTCCGGGGTGGACGTCGCGGGCTCGATCCCGAGAGCGGTGAGCTGCCGCTTCATGCCGGCGTCCGACATGGCGCGGATCACCGCCGCATGCAAGGCGGTCACGACCTCCTTCGGCGTGCCGGCCGGCGCGAGCACCCCCAGCCAGTTGGAGACTTCGTAGCCGGGCAAGCCCGCTTCCGCCAGTGTGGGCACCTGCGGCAGCGCCGCCATCCGCGTGCGTGAAGTCACCGCCAGGGCGCGCACCCGGCCCGACTTGATGTGTTCCTCGTACACCGTGTACGAGTCGAAGGTCGCATCGACACGACCCGCCAGCAGATCGGTGAGCAGCGGCGCGCTGCCCTTGTAAGGCACGTGCACCAGGTCGACGCCGGCAAGGCTTTCGAACAGCGCGCCCGAAAGGTGGCTTGAGCTGCCGTTGCCGGCCGAGCCGTAAGTGAGTTGGCCGGCCTTGGACCGCGCCAGCACGATCAGTTCGCCGACGTTGCGCGCCTTCACCGACGGGCCGACCACCAGCACCCGCGGCGTGATGTGCGTCAACGCGATCGGCGCGAAGTCCTTCAGCGGGTCGTAGCGCAGCTTCGAATACAGCGCCGGATTGATGGCCTGTGTGCCCATGGTGCCGAACAGCAGCGTGTAGCCGTCGGCCGGGGCGCGTGCCACGATCTCGCAGGCCACCGTGCCGCCGGCGCCGCCGCGGTTGTCGATCACGACCTGCTGCCCGAGTTGCTCGCCCAGGTGCTGCGCCAGCCCGCGCGCCATCAAGTCCGCGGCGCCGCCGGCCGGAAACGGCACGACCAGCCGCAACGGGCGCTCGGGGAAGGCGGCCCACGCGGCCAGCGGCGCCGCCGAAAGGGCGGCGGCCAGCAGGATGCGGCGGCGAGTCGGGCTGTGCATGGGCTTGTCTCCTGGATTCACGGCGACTCTAGCCCGCGCCTCGGCGTGCGCCCATGCAGGCACGCACAAGGCTGCTATGCAGGCCGCATCAGGCCGCCCTGCATAGCAGCCTTGCGCGAATGGTGCATGGCTGCCATCGGTCGTCGCTCCTAGACTGCCCCTTCGCCGCATTCGGCCGAACGCCGGACCCACCGCATCGCAGGAGACAACACCATGGCACTGAGCCGACGCCCATTTTTCGCCACCATCGCCCTGACGTGTATGGGTGGCCTTTTCATCGCCGCTACCACTGCGCACGCCGAGGACTGGCCGGCCAGGCCCATCAAGCTCATCGTGCCCTACGCCGCGGGCGGTCCGACCGATGCCATCGCGCGCCTGCTGGCGACGAAGGTCGGCGCCACCCTGGGCAAGCCCGTGGTGGTCGACAACCGCGCCGGTGCCGGCGGCACCATCGGCGTCGATGCGACCGTCAAGGCGCCCGCCGACGGCTACACCTTCGCCCTGGTGGCGCCCGGCCCGCTCGCCGGCATGCCCAACCTGATGAAGGCGCCCTATGCGCTCGACGACCTCCAGTACCTGACGCTGGTGGCGAAGATCCCCAGCGTGCTGGTGGTCAACAGCAAGTCGGGCATCGATTCGCTCGAGACGCTGGTGAAGAAGGCCAAGGCCGAGCCCGACAAGCTGAGCTACAGCTCGGCCGGCCCCGGCACCACCCCGCACATCGGCATGGAGATCTTCAAGGACCAGGCCAAAGTCAATCTCCTGCACGTCCCCTACAAGGGCGCCGCGCCGGCCATCACCGGCTTGCTGGGTGGCGAGGTGCAGGTCGCCATGGTGGACCTGCTGCCGGTGATGGCGCACATCAACAACGGCTCTCTGAAGGCGCTGGCGGTGGCGGCCGCCAGCCGCGCGCCGCAGTTGCCCAACGTGCCGACCACGGCCGAGAAGGGCTTGCCCAAGGTCACGATGGAAACCACTTACGGCATCGTCGCGCCCAAGGGCGTGCCGGCCGCCATCGCGACGCGGGTGCGCGAGGCGTTCGTCTCCGCCGTCACCGCGCCCGAGATGAAGCAGCAGTTCCTGCAGCAGGGCGCATTGCCGGTCACCGCCACCGGCGCCGAGTACCAGCAGCTGATGCAGGCCGAAGCGGCCAAGTGGAAGGAGATCATCAGCAAGGCCAAGATCACGCTGGAGTGATGCGCTTCCCGCTGGACGCCTTGCCATGAAGATCACCACAGCCACGCTGCAGCCCTGCACGCAGGCGCTGGCCGACCCGCAATGGAAGTTCGCGCGCGCCCAGGTGCCGCGGCTGGAAGGCTGGGTGCTGCGCCTGTCCGATCAGGATGGGCATGTGGGCCTGGGCTATTGCCACGCCATCCCGGCCATCTCGACCCACGGCGCCGGCGCCGAGGCCGCCCTCGCCTTCCTGACGCAGGGGCTGGTCGGGCGGCCGGTGGACGACCTCGCCGGCACGATGGAAGAGATCGACACCACCCTGGCCTACCACCCGACCGTAAAGGCCGCGATCGACATGGCGCTGCACGACCTGCTGGCGCATCGCCTGGGCGTGGCGGTGCATGTGCTCCTGGGCGGCAAGCTGCGCGACGCAGTGGCGCTGTCGCGCATCCTGCCGATCAAAACGCCGGACGAGATGGCCGCCATGGCCGGCCGGCTGGCCGAAGAAGGCTACAGGCAACTGAAGCTGAAGCTCTCCGGGGACACCGAGCTCGACGTGCTGCGCGTCGCAGCGGTGCGCGCCGCCGTCGGCGAGGGAGTGGCACTCACGCTGGACCCCAACCAGTCGTACAACGCCAAGCAGATGATCGCCGCCTTCGGCCGCATGGAGCGCCATGGCATCGCGCTGATCGAGCAGCCGGTGCCGGCCGCCGATGTCGCGGGCCTGGCCTTGTTGACGCGCACCTTGCCCGTGGCGATCGAGGCCGACGAAAGTGCCCAAAGCGTGCGCGACGTGTTCCGTCTGGTTTCGGAGCGTGCCGTGGACGTGATCAACCTGAAGCTCACCAACCTCGGCGGCATCCGCCGCTTCCTGCAGGCCGTGCGCATCTGCGAGGCGGGCGAAGTCGGCTGCCGCATGGGCGCGGCCTTCGGGCCCGCGCTGCTGCAGGCCATGAGCCTGCAAGCCGCCAGCGTGATCCGGCACTTGCCCTATGCCTGCGAGCTGTCGGAGCACCTGCACCTTCAGGACGATCCTTTTACGCCGCTGCCTGTGCACGGCGGGCAGCTGCGGCTGCCGGAAGGCCCCGGCTGCGGCGTGCGCTACAAGAACTGAGGAAGACATGAAGACAAGTATTCGCCGGAGCGCTGGCCTCCTCCTGGCCGCATTGGCCATCGGCGCCGCGGCGCAGGACTATCCGAACCGGCCGCTGCGCCTGGTGGTGCCCTTCGCGCCGGGCGGCGGCGCCGACATCGTGGCCCGTGCCGTGGCGGCCCCGCTTGCCAGGCGGCTCGGGCAGCCGGTGGTCGTCGACAACAAGCCGGGCGGCGGCGGCACGCTCGCTGCCGACCTGGTTGCCAAGGCGCCGGCGGACGGCTACACGCTGCTCTACACCACACCCGGCCCGCAGATGGCCAACCCCTACCTGATGGCGAAGCTGCCCTACGACCCGGTGCGTGACCTGGTGCCGGTGTCGGAAGTGGCCATCGTCCCCAATGTGCTGGTGGTGAACAAGGATCTGCCCGTGCGCACGCTCAAGGAGTTCATCGCGTACGCCAAGTCCCATCCCGGCAAGGTCAATTTCGCCAGCGCCGGCCAGGGCGCCAGCAGCCACCTGGCCGGTGAGTCGTTCAAGCAGGCGGCTGGCGTGTCCATCGTCCACATCCCCTACCGCGGCACCGGTGCGGCACTGACCGACTTGCTGTCGGGCCAGGTGCAGATGGCGATCGACAGCATCGCGGTTTTCAAGCCGCACATCGACAGCGGCGCCTTGCGCGCGCTCGGCGTGGCCACTGCCAGGCGCTCGCCACTGCTCCCCGACGTAGCACCCATCGCCGACGAGTTGAAGGGCTTCGATGCGGCGCCGATCAACTACATCTCGGTGCCGGCGAAGACGCCGCAGGCGGTTATCGACCGGTTGAACCGGGACATCAACGAAGTGCTGGCCTCGCGCGAACTCCGGGAGCAACTCGCCGCCAGCGGTGTCGTTCCCCAGGGCAGCACGCCGGCCGCGATGGCCGCGCTGATCCGCAGCGAGGCGGCCAAGTGGAAGAAGGTGATCGAAGTCTCCGGCGCCAAGCTCGATTGAACCTGAACAAGCAAAGGAACCCTCCATGAACGACCTGACACAACTCGACGTGCGCATCGAAGACTTCGTCGCCACCCTCACCCTGAACGCGCCGCCGGTCAACGCATTGACCCGCACGCTCAACGACGAACTCACCCTCGCGCTCGATCGCATCTCCGAGATGGACGAGGTGCGCGCCGTGGTGCTGACCGGTGCCGGCAAGGTGTTCTGCGCCGGCGCGGACCTCAAGGGCCGGGCCTCTGCGATCAAGGGGCCGGGCGACCTGCCGGCCCATTCGCGCCGCACGCGCGAATGCTTCCATGCGATCCGCGAATGCGCGAAGCCGGTGGTGGTCGCCATCAACGGCGCGGCCCTGGGTTCCGGCCTGGCCATGGTGGCTTCGAGCGATGTGCTGATCGCCTCCGAGAAAGCATCGCTGGGCCTGCCCGAAGTGGACGTCGGCCTGCTGGGCGGCTGCCGCCATGCCATGCGCCTGTTCAGCCACTCGCGCCTGCGCCGCATGGCACTCACCGGCATGCGCGTGGACGGCGCCGAGCTGTACCGGCTGGGCGTGGTGGAGGCTTGCGTGCCGCCCGAGGAGCTGATGCCGAGGGCGCTGGAGATCGCGCGCACCATCGCCTCCAAGAGCCCGGTGTCGACCCGGATGGGCAAGCACACCCTGAACGTGATCGAGGACATGAGCCTGCGCGACGGCTACCGCTACGAGCAGGACATGACGGCGCAGATCGGCAAGACCGACGATGCCAGGGAAGCGCAGCGCGCCTTTGCCGAGAAGCGGGCGCCGGTCTTCACCGGCCGCTGAGCGCTGTCGCTCGGGTGATCGACAGGGCCAGTCACGCCGGGTCCAATGGCAACTTCTTCCCAAGGAGCGCCCGTGTTTGCCGAACCGTCCCCAAAGTCCGCCGAGTTGCTGCAGCGCCTGCGCGCATTCTTCGACCAGCACATCTACCCCAACGAGGAGCGCTACCACCGCGAGATGGATGCGTTCCGCCGGCAAGGCAGCCCCTGGCAGGTGGTGCCGCTGATCGAGGAGCTGAAGCCGAAGGCGCGCGCGGCCGGCCTGTGGAACATGTTCCTGCCGCATCCCTACGAAGGCCACGGGGGCATCTCCAATCTCGACTACGCACCGTTGTGCGAGGTGATGGGGCGCGTGTCGTGGTCCGGAGAGGTGTTCAACTGCTCGGCCCCCGATACCGGCAACATGGAGACGCTGGAGCGCTACGCCACCGAAGCGCAGAAGCAGCAGTGGCTGAAGCCGCTGCTGGCCGGCGAGATCCGCTCCGCCTTCCTGATGACGGAGCCCGCCGTGGCCTCGTCGGACGCCACCAACATCCAGTGCTCGATCCGGCGCGACGGCGACCACTACGTGATCAACGGCCGCAAGTGGTTCTCCTCCGGCGCCGGCAGCCCGCGCTGCAAGATCTTCATCGTGATGGGCAAGACCGACCCGGACGCGCCGCGGCACGCGCAGCAGTCCATGGTGCTGGTGCCGCGCGACACCCCCGGCGTCACCGTGCTGCGGCACCTGTCGGTGTTCGGCTATGACGACGCGCCGCACGGCCACATGGAGGTGGCGCTGGAGAACGTGCGCGTGCCCGCGGACAACATCCTGCTGGGCGAGGGCCGCGGTTTCGAGATCGCGCAGGGCCGCCTGGGGCCGGGTCGCATCCACCACTGCATGCGCTCCATCGGCGCCGCCGAGCGCGCGCTGGAACTGATGTGCGACCGCCTGCAGAAGCGCATCGCCTTCGGCAAGCCGCTGGCCGAGCAGTCGATCTGGCACGAACGCATCGCCGAGTCGCGCTGCATGATCGACCAGGCCCGCCTGCTGACGCTCAACGCGGCGTGGAAGATGGACACCGTGGGCAACAAGGTGGCGCGCGCCGAGATCGCGATGATCAAGGTGGTCGCGCCCAACATGTCGTGCAAGGTGGTGGACTGGGCCATCCAGGCCCACGGCGGCGGCGGCGTCAGCCAGGACTTCTGGCTGGCCGAGGCCTACGCCCACCAGCGCACCGTGCGGCTGGTCGATGGACCGGACGAAGTGCACCGCAACGCGATCGCCAAGCTGGAGCTCGCGAAGGCCCGCTGAAGGGCGCGAAGACGAGTTGCGCGCGGGCGCATCACAGGGTTGACGCCGCGGCGCTAGTCGGGCGGCACGGCGACTTCGAGAATGCAAGGCATCAAGGAGATTCGCCCAATGAGCACTGCCACCGGCCCGCTGTCACACGTCAAGGTTCTCGACCTCAGCCGCATCCTCGCCGCCCCCTGGGCCGGCCAGATCCTGGCCGACCTGGGCGCCGAAGTCATCAAGGTCGAACGGCCCGGCGCCGGTGACGACACCCGCACCTGGGGGCCTCCCTTCCTGAAAGACGCCGAGGGCCATGACACCCGGGAAGCCGGCTACTACCTCGCGGTCAATCGCGGCAAGCGTTCGATCACGGTCAGCCTCGAGAAGCCGGAAGGCCAGAAGATCGTGAAGGAGCTGGCCTCCCGCGCCGACATCGTGCTGGAGAACCACAAGGCCGGCACGCTGGCGCGCTACGGCCTCGACGAGGCCTCGTTGCGCGAGATCAACCCGCGCCTGATCTACTGCTCGGTCACCGGCTTCGGCCAGACCGGCCCTCGCCGCGACCAGCCCGCCTACGACTTCCTGATCCAGGCCATGGGCGGCCTCATGAGCGTGACGGGCGAGAAGGACGGCAGGCCGGGCGGCGGACCGCAGAAGGTGGGCGTGCCCATCGTCGACATCATGACCGGCATGTACGCCGCCGTGTCCGTGCTGGCTGCGCTGGCGCGGCGCGACCGGACCGGCGTCGGCGACACCATCGACATCGCCATGCTCGACGTGCAGGTCGCGACGCTTGCCAACCAGGCCATGAACTACCTGGTCTCGGGCAAGGTGCCGCGCCGCAACGGCAATGCCCACCCCAACATCCAGCCCCAGGACGTGTACGCCTGCGCCGATGGCGATGTGATCCTGGTGGTGGGCAACGACGGCCAGTTCGCCAGGCTGTGCCAGGTGCTCGGCCAGCCCGAGTGGATGGCCGACTCGCGCTTCGCCACCAACGCCCAGCGGGTGCGCAACATCGGCGAGCTGTCGGCGCTGCTGCGCGATCAGTTCGCCGAATGGGAGCGCGAGAAGCTGATCGCCGCGCTCGATGGCGCCAGCGTGCCTTGCGGGCCCATCAACACCGTTGCCGACGTGTTCAAGGATCCGCAGGTCAAGGCGCGCGGGCTGCTGCGCCACGCACCGCATCCGAGCGGCGTGGATGTCCCGCAGGTCGCCAGCCCGATGCGTTTCGGCGGGGAGCCCCTGCCGGCCGGCAGCGCGCCGCCTGTGCTCGGCCAGCACAGCGAGGCGATCCTCTGCGAACTGGGCTACGGCAGCGCCGACATCGAAGCGCTGCGGACGGCGGAGGTGATCTGATGGCAGCCTCCCTGACCCTGCACTGGTCGCCCAAGTCACCCTATGTGCGCAAGGTGATGGTGTGCGCGCATGAACTGGGCCTCGTGCCGCAGCTGAAGCTGGTGCGCTCGGTGGCCGCCATGCTCCGGCCGAACCCCGAGATCATGGCGGTCAACCCGCTGTCCAAGATCCCGACGCTGGTACGCGAGGACGGCTCCGTGCTGTTCGATTCAGTCGTGATCTGCGAGTACCTCGACGCGCTGGCTGGCGGAAAGCTGTTCCCCGCGGAAGGCGAGCGGCGCTGGCAGGCGCTGCGCTGGCACGCCTTCGGCGACGGCCTGCTCGATGCCCTGATCCTGTGGCGCAACGAACGCGAGCGCCAGGTGCCGCTGCAGCCGTTGCTGGAGGCCTTCGAGCTGAAGACGCGCGCCTCGCTGCGCATGCTCGATGCGGAAGCGGCGCCGCTCGCGACGGAGCCCTTCTCGATCGGCCAGGTCACGGTGGGCTGTGCGGTCGGCTACCTCGACTATCGCTTCGACGCCTTCGGGTGGCGGGCGCAGGCACCGCGCCTGGCGGACTGGTTCGCCGCGCTGTGCGAGCGGCCCTCCTTCCAGGCGACCCGGCCTGTCGATGGGTGAGAGGATCAGCGGTAGAGGCTTTCCGCATTGGTGCTCAGAACCTGGCGCACCACGGCATCGCTGCCCGCCCATTCCATGAACATGTCGAGCAGTTGGACGGGATCCGGAGCCGGCGTCACGCGCAGGTGGGGCCAGTCGCTGCCCCACACCAGCCGCTCCGGATTGGCGGCGATCATTTTCTGCTGGAACTCGCGCCCGACCTCCCAGTCGCTCTCGTTCAACAGGTTGCGGTAGGCGCACAGCTTCACCCACACTTTTCCCGTCTCCAGGAGGCCGAGCAGGGTCCGGAAGCCGGAGTCGTCGACGCCCGCCTTCGGATCGAAGCCGCCCATGTGGTCGATGACGACGGGGACCGGCACCACCCGTAGCTGCGCTGCGATCTCGACGAGTGCGCGGCAGTCGGTCCAGAGCTCCGCATGCAGCCCCGCATCAGCGAGCCGGGGCGCGAGCGCGTGCAGGTCGGCCAGCGACGCACTGCCCGCGAAGTTGCCGCCGGCGCCGCTGCGGTGACTGAAACGGGCGCCACGCACGCCCTGCGCACGCAGGTCCGCCAGGTCAAGAGGACTGCCGGGCCGCACCACGACCACGCCGCGCAGCGCCGGCCGAACCGCCAGTGCATGCAGCAGCAGCGAGTGGTCGTCGCCATAGGCGCTGGGATGGACCAGCACGCCGTTGCTGAGGCCGAGGCGTCGCAACAGCGCGGCGTACTGCGGCTCGATCGCCTCCGGCGGCGTGTAGCTGCGCTCAGCCGCCAGAGGGAAGCGTTCATAGGGGCCGAAGAGGTGGGCGTGGCAGTCCCAGCTGCCCGGCGCGTCGGCGGTGTTCATCGGAGCGCTTCGTGCTGCGGCAGCGGGAAGGCAGGCTGCACACCTTCGGGAAGCGGAATCTCGTGGCAGTTGAGCGTCATGGCGACCATGGTGTAGTAGCCGATCAGCGCCGTGAGTTCGACCACCGTGCGCTCGCCGAAGCGCTGCAGCACCGCGGCATAGGTCGCGTTCGAAACCGATTTGTCGCGATTCAGCTCCATCGCATAGCGCCACACGAGCGCATCGTCTTCCGACATCCCCGGCGGCTCGGTCTGCGCCAGCAAGGCATCGATGATGGGCGGCTCGATGCCTGCCTTCTCGCCCTCGATGCGATGCGCGTACCACTCGAAGGGCGAGCGGCAGGCACGCCCCGTCACCAGGATGGCGATCTCCGACAGCCGCGGAGGCAGCGAGGTGCCATAGCGCAGCAGCGCGCCGAGCGCCTGCCACCGGTCTGCGAGCTCGGCGTTGTGCAGGACCGCGCGCAACGGGCCCTGGATCTTTCCGCGCGGGCCGGAAACGATCTTGTCGTACACCGCCCGCTGGGCAGCGTCCATGGTGTCTGGGGAAGGGAGTGAGATCCGTGGCATGGCATGTTCCAGAGGACACGACCGGAAGGTCGATACGATGCGGCCATCATAGGAAACGACAGCGCCCGGGCGTCCAGGTTCACGGCAACGCTGCTATGCGGAAACTCGCAAGGCGAACCTTGGAGCAGGCAGAACGACCCGATCCGATCAGGACGCCCAACGCCAGTTCAGAATCTCCGGCATGTCCTCTCCGTGGGAAGTGATCCATGCCCGGTGCGCCAGCAGACGATCGCGCAGGTGCTGCTTGACGTGACCCGCGGCATCGCGGACCCTCGGCACGCGGTCGATCGCATCGGCGGCGAGGTGGAAGCGGTCGAGCCGGTTCAGCACGGTCATGTCGAACGGCGTCGTGGTCGTGCCCTCTTCCTGGTATCCGTGCACGTGGAAGTTGTCGTGGTTGGTGCGCCTGTAGGCCAGGCGATGAATCAGTTGCGGATAACCATGGAAGGCGAAGATCACCGGCTTGTCCTCGGTGAATATGGAATCGAACTCCGCGTCCGCAAGCCCATGCGGGTGTTCCGATGGAGATTGCAAGCTCATCAGGTCGACGACGTTGACCACGCGTATTTTCAGATCGGGCAACTCGCGCCGGAGCAGATCGACCGCAGCGAGCGTCTCCAGCGTTGGCACGTCACCGGCACACGCCATGACCACGTCGGGTGCCTGACCTTCGTCGTTGCTGGCCCAGGTCCAGATTCCCATTCCGACGCTGCAGTGCCGCATGGCAGTCTCGAGGTCCAGCCACTGGAACTCCGGGTTCTTGCCTGCCACGATCACGTTGACATAACCGCGGCTTCGCAGGCAGTGGTCGGTCACCGATAGCAGCGTGTTGGCATCGGGCGGCAGGTAGACGCGGACCAACTCGGCTTTCTTGCTGGCCACGTGATCCATGAAGCCCGGATCCTGATGGCTGAAGCCATTGTGGTCCTGTCGCCAGACGTGGCTGGTCAGCAGGTAGTTCAGTGATGCGATCGGCCTGCGCCAAGGAATGCCGCGGGATACCTTCAGCCATTTGGCGTGCTGGTTGAACATCGAGTCGACGATGTGGATGAAGGCTTCGTAGCACGAGAAGAAGCCGTGCCGCCCGGAGAGCAGATAGCCTTCCAGCCAGCCCTGACACAGCTGCTCGCTGAGCACCTCCATCACGCGCCCATTCGGCGCCACGTGGTCATCGCCGGGGAAGATCTCGGCCGTCGAGGTTCGCTTGCTGACCTCGAAGACCGCACCCAAGCGGTTGGACGTGGTTTCGTCGGGTGCCATCATTCGGAAATTGCGATCTGCGCCATTGAGCCGCATGACGTCCCGCAGGAACTCGCCCGCAACGCGTGTAGCTTCGGCCTTTATCGCTCCCGGCTTGGGCACAGCCACCGCGTAGCCGCGCACGTCCGGCATCCGCAGATCTTTGAGAAGCAGGCCGCCGTTGGCATGCGGATTAGCGCTCATGCGACGTTCCCCGCGGGGAGCGAGTTCGGCAATGTCCGCACGCAATGCACCGTCCTCGTCGAAGAGCTCCTCCGGGCGGTAGCTCCGCATCCAATCCTCGAGCAGCTTCACATGGGAAGGGTTTTCAACGAAGCCGGTCAAGGGCACTTGGTGCGCGCGCTGGGTGCCCTCGATGGGCACTCCGTCCACGACCTTGGGACCTGTCCAGCCTTTTGGGGAGCGCAGGACGATCATCGGCCAGCGCCTGCGTCGGCTGAAGCCATCCGCCCGGGCCTCCACCTGGATCGCGTTGATCACATCGAGCGCGATGTCGAGCGCAGCGGCCATCATGCGATGCATGGCATCCGGCTCGTGCCCCGAAACAAAATGCGGCTCGTAACCGTAGCCGCGCATCAGTTGGGTCAACTCCTCGTCGCCGATGCGCGCGAGGACCGTCGGGCCAGCAATCTTGTAGCCGTTGAGATGCAGGATCGGCAAGACGGCGCCGTCGGACGCCGGATTCAAGAACTTGTTCGAGTGCCAACTTGCGGCCAGGGCGCCGGTCTCCGCTTCGCCGTCGCCCACCACGCAGCAGGCCAGCAGGTCGGGGTTGTCGAAGACGGCACCGTAGGCGTGCAGCAGCGAGTAGCCGAGCTCGCCGCCCTCGTGAATCGAGCCTGGCGTTTCCGCTCCAACGTGACTGGAGATGCCACCCGGAAAGGAGAACTGCTTGAAAAGCCGTTGGATTCCTTCGGCGTTCTGACCCACGTTCGGATAGACCTCGCTGTAGGTACCTTCCAGCCACGTGTTGGCCACGACGCCGGGGCCGCCGTGACCGGGACCCGCGACGAAGATCGCTTGCAGATCGCGCGCCTTGATCGCGCGATTCATGTGAGCGTAGATGAAGTTCAAGCCCGGCGTCGTACCCCAGTGGCCAAGCAGGCGTGGCTTGATGTGTTCCAGAGCGAGCGGCATCCGCAGCAGCGGGTTGTCGATGAGGTAGATCTGGCCTACGGAAAGATAGTTCGCGGCCCGCCACCACGCATCCAGGACGGAAATCTCGTCGGCCGCAATGTGGCTGGTCGTGTGAGTTCTCATGCGCGCCTCGTGAGTTGCACGGCTGATGGTGATGCCGGCACCACGGCGCGGGCTTGCGGCAGATCAAGGCGCGGCGCTAGATGGGCCGATTCCATCTCGACTCCTCCATGACCGTGAACGCTACCTGGGGGCCTGCGGCTTCGCAGTTTCCAGGTCCATCATCATCTGCATCATCATTTCCATCATGTCCATGCGGCGCTCCATCATGTCTGCCTGCATGGTCGGCTCCTCCCGCAGCGAGGACTTGCCGGCACCGTGTCTGCGCATGCCGCTCTTCATCTGGCTCATCATGTTCATGCTGCCCTGCATCGCGCGCATATGATCCTTCATCAGCGCCGCGCGCTCTGCGGGAGTCTTGGCGGCCATCATCTTTTGATGCATGTCCTGCATCAACTTCATCTGCTCGTCGATCCTGGCGCTGTCGGCCTTCCCCTCGGCGCTCGCCATGTGATGTGCTGCGTGCTCGTCCGCCTCCTTGGCTCCTGCTCCCACTCCCGCTCCTGCTCCTGCTCCTGCTCCTGGAAACGATGAACAACCCGCCAGCGACATCAGCGCTGCGGTCATGAGGGCGGGGTATTTCATTTCAGTTCCTTTCGATGCGGTTGCATGCCGTGGGGTCATCGCCAGGAGCATGCTCCCTGCACCAGACTGTCTGCTTGACGAAGATCAAATCGCGGCCGCCGGAGAACACGTCTCCCGGTCAACGAACCCCGATCGGCGCGGACGCCTGGCCGAACCTCCCTTCAGGGCGGCGCCACCGGCACGAAGCTGGTGATCGAGCCGCGCCTGACCAACAGCGCCACGGTCTCGCCCTGGTGGGTCGCTTCGAGCGCCCTGTCCAGTTCATTGATCGCGGAGACTCCCACATCGTTGACGGCGAGGATCACGTCGCCGAGGCGAAGACCCGCCCGCCGGGCCGATCCGGAGGTGGATCTCACGTAGATTCCCGCCTCGACCGGGCCGCCTGCCTGCTTGGCTGTGCGCTCGGCAAGATCGAGTCCCAGTCGCGCCTCGCGAGTGTCTTGCGAGGCGATGCGCTGCGGAAGATCGGGAACGCCTTCCGCAACGGCGAGTTTCACCGTCAGCGGCGCCTTGCGCCGCCAGACGTCAAGCATGATCGAAGCGCCGGGACGGGCAGCCGCCACGCGCTGCTGGATTTCCGCGTAAGGCATTGCCGCGCTGCCGTCGATACTCAGCACAACGTCCCCGCTGCGGAGCCCGGCTTTCGCCGCAGGTCCGTCAGCATCGACGCGCACGATCAGCGCCCCCAACGGAGCGTCGAGCCCGAAGGCCAGCGCAAGATCCGGGGTCAGGGCCTGGGTCCGAGCCCCGATCTGGCCGCGCGTCACGCGCCCCGTCGACCGGAGCTCGGCGGCGATTCGCATCGCGGTGTCGATCGGCAGGCTGAACGAAACCCCTGTGTATCGGCCGCTCGCCGAATAGGTCATCGAGTTCATCCCGACGACTTCCCCGTGCTTGTTTAAAAGAGGCCCGCCAGAATTCCCAGGATTGAGCGCGACATCGGTCTGGATCAGCGGCTCGCCGCTGCCGCCCGGCAGGAAACGCGGATTGGCGCTCACCATGCCTGCCGTCACGCTCTGCTCGAACCCGAAAGGCGCCCCCAGCGCCGCCACCCATTCTCCGGCGCAAAGGCTCGCGCTGCTGCCGATCGCGGCGGCCGGCAGGTTCGTGGCAGCGATCTTCAATAGCGCCAGGTCGGTGCGTCGGTCGAGCCCGACGACAGCAGCCGGCCAACGATGCCGTCCCCCGACGAGGACCGATGTCTCCTGGCCCCCGAGCACCACATGCGCGCTGGTCAGTATGTACCCGTCGGCATCGACGACGAACCCCGATGCCGACGAGCGCTCCGACTCCAGCAGCGATCGTGCCGGCATCCCCACCTCATCGCTGCCGCCCCAGTCCGTGCCCGGGGCGATGCTCAGAACACGCACGACAGCCGGCGCCTGCCGCCGCACGGCTGCCACGAAATCGCCTCCCCGACTCAAAGAATCGGACGGGTCGAGACAGGGCCCGTCGTGAGACCACGCATGCGCCGCGCCGAGGAACGCAAGTGCGCCGAGCGTCGCCGCCAGCAGCCCGCGCGCGAATGGCCTGGTCGGCACCTCAGCGCACCAACAGGACCGGCACCGAGCATCGCGCCAGCACCTTCGTGGCGACCGACCCCAGCACGAGGTTCTTCAATGCGCCGGCACCGTGGGATCCCATGACCAGCAGATCGAAGTTGCCCGCTTCTGCATACGAAGCGATTTCCTCGGCTGGATGGCCCACCTTGTGAACGAAGGCGGCCTCGATGCCATGTTCCGAAAGAAACGTTCGAACCGGCCCCAGCACCACGCGTGCGTCGTCTTCGTAGTAGCCATGAACGAGCTCGGGGCCCGCGAACGCGGCAGCCCGATGCGTGACCGGGAGAACCGCATAGAAGACGGTGTAGGCGTGACCCGCGCCCAGTGCGTCCTTGTGCGCTGCCAGATAGGAGAGCATGCGTTTCGTGTAGTCGCTGCCATCCACTGCGAGAAGAATTTTCATGAGCCTGCTGCTCCTTCCTTCGAAACTTCGGATGGCCTGATGCTCGTCCCGTGCTCATCGATCTCCTTTGCGCCAGATCAACATCCGGCGCGCCGTCGATGCCGAGGCTGAACATCCCCGAACAGGTTCAACCCTTGAAGACAGTCAGCTTGCCGACCAGCCCGCTGGCCTTCGAGTGATTGGCGGCAGGGAAAGCGCAAGCCAGCGCGCGCCAAGCGCATCCACATCCACCGGCGCGTCCGTGGCAACGTCGAGGACCGCGGCGCATTCACCCGGATCCAAGGGCTCCTGCGTCGCAAGCTGTCGCTCCAGCACGTCCAGGGTCGCCTCGGACGGGTCGCGTCCCTGCGCCTCCCGCGCCACGATCCGCCTGCGCAAGTCCGCTTCGCCGGCGCGGCAGCGAAGAATCGAGAAGGGCACGTGCAGTTGCGCCGCCAAGGCGCGGAACAACAGCCGCTCGTCGCGGCGCAGGAAGGCGGCGTCGACGATCACCGGATAGCCGGCCTGCAGGGCCGTGCGCGCGCACTCGGCCAAACGGGCGAACGTACGTTCGGTCGCCTCCCGCGAGTAGATATTCGTAGGGTGGTCGATGGAGCGCTCGTGTGGCTCCAGTCCGAAAAGACGCTTGCGCTCGACATCCGACCGGATGCGGATCGCGCCCGCGACCGCCAGCAGCGCCGCAGCCATGGTCGACTTGCCCGAACCGGACAGCCCGTGCGTGAGCATCAGGCGGGGCGCGCTGTTCGGCATCCGCGCAAGTCGTGTTGCGCAGGCGAGGTAGTCGGGTCCGCCGGGCTGCGCAGCGCCGGCACGCACACGGAAGCGGCCCACCAACGCACGCACGAGTGCCCTGTACACCTCATAGAAGCGCAACACCTGCATGCCCGCGTAGTCGCCGCTGTGCTGCAGGTACGCATCGAGAAAGCGGAACGCGAGATCCCTGCGGCCGTGCGCTTCCAGGTCCATCGTGAGAAAGGCGACGTCGCTCATCACGTCGATCCAGCGCAGAGCAGGATCGAACTCGATGCAGTCGAAGGCGGTCAGCTGGTCGTCGATCAGCACCACGTTGGCCAGATGAAGGTCGCCATGGCACTCCCGAACTGCACCACTGCGCTGCCTCGCGAACCAGGCCGTGCGCAACGCCTTCCTTTGCTCGAAAATCCAAGTCTGCAGATCTCTGGTGGGCCGCGCGCCGGCATCGACGCGCAGACGTGCCAACGCATCGACCACCGGACGACCCACCTGGTCCGGCGTTGCGAACTCCGACTCCGGTGCGGCGATCTGTGCCCGCCCGTGGAAACTGGCCAACCGATGCGCGAACTGTTCAAGGCGGTCAAGCTCCAGCCGTCCGGCCGGCACCAGTCGTTGCAGCAATGCATCTTCGGAAAAGCGCCGCATGCAGACGGCAAATTCGATGGGGTCGCCTTCTCCGAGGTGCGGCGCCTGCGCGCTGCCGCAGACGGCGACCACGCCGATGTAGAGCGAAGGCGCGAGCCGCCGATTGAGGCGCACCTCCTCTTCGCAGAAGTGCTTGCGGGCCGCCAGTGTGCTGAAGTCGACGAAACCCAGATAGACGGGCTTCTTGAGCTTGTAGGCCAACCGCGAGGTCAGCAGCACCCAGGAGATGTGAGTCTCCACCAGCGATACCGCCTCGCCGGTGTCGAGCTGCAGGCGCTCACGCAAGGCCGTCACCAGCGTGCGGTCGGCGGCGGCAGTCGATGTGGACGTGCTCATTCCAGGAGTGTGCACCTGATCTTCCTGTGTGCTCTCGCGCAAAGCGCGTTACCGACCTGGCGTGCCTCGACGGAGCGCTCGCTAGCCAGCCGGCCCCCGGCGCGGGATCGGCGCTTCCTGCGGCCGAAGGTACCGTGCCGACCGACGCAACCATTTCTCCGTTTCGACCGCCACGAATACCACTACCGAGCAGCCCAGACATATCGCCAACTCGCCGGCCGCCAGCGCTTCGGTGCGAAATACCTCCTGCAACGGCGGTACATAGACAACGGCAAGTTGAAGCACGAAGGTCGACAACACCGCACCGGCCATGGGCGAATTGCTGCGCAGTCCCAGCGTCAAGAGCGAATCGCTCTCCGACCGAATGGCCAGCACGTATCCCATCTGCGAGAGCGTGAGCACCGTGAACACCATCGTTTGCCAATGCATGCCTGTCTTCAAGGCCCAGGCCTGGATGCCAAGGCACAGGCCTGCGATCAGCAGCCCCACCCACAGGATGTGCTGCCAGGTTCCACCTGCGAACAGGCTTTCGCCGGGGGCGCGCGGAGGCCGCCGCATCACGCCTCGTTCGGCGGGTTCTGCGGCAAACGCCAGGCCGGGCAGTCCATCGGTCACCAGGTTGATCCAGAGGATATGCAGCGGCAGCAGTGGAATCGGCATGCCCACGAGCGGAGCAAGCAGCAAGGTCCAGATCTCTGCGGAGTTCCCGGTGATCGCGTAGCGGACGAACTTGCGGATGTTGTCGAAGATGCGCCTTCCCTCGCGGACCGCGGCCACGATGGTGGCGAAGTTGTCGTCGAGGAGCACGAGGCTCGCCGCCTCGCGTGCCACGTCGGTGCCGCCGAGCCCCATGGCAACGCCGATGTCGGCCTGCTTCAGTGCCGGTGCGTCGTTGACGCCATCGCCAGTCATCGCGACGAACTGGCCTTGCGCCTGGAGCGCCCGCACGATGCGAATCTTCTGGGCCGGATCGACCCGTGCGTACACCTGGACGTCCCCGGCCAGGCGTCGCAGCGCGGCGTCGTCGAGTGCGGCGAGCTGCACGCCCGTCAATACTGGCGAGTGGTCGTCCGCAATGCCGAGCTCGCGCGCAATGGCCAGCGCAGTCGCCGGGTGGTCGCCGGTGATCATCACCGGCGTGATGCCTGCGCTGCGGCAATCCGAGACAGCTGCCTTTACTTCGGGACGCGGTGGGTCTGCCAGACCCACGAGACCGAGCAGGACCAGGTCGGCCTCAACGGTGTCTGCAGACTGTCCGGCGGGATCCCCGCCGAACGAACGCCGGGCCACGGCGAGAACGCGCAAGCCCTGCTCGGCCATCGCTGCCGCCACGCTCAAAGCCAGGGCGACGTCGAGTGCGGCCTCCTGCTGCCCGCGGGCCACGCGCGTGCAGCGGGGCACGAGCGCTTCGGGAGCACCTTTGGTCAAGACGACCCAGTCGCCGCCCTCGCGATGCAAGGTGCTCATCCGCTTTCGCTCGGAATCGAAAGGCCATTCGTGAAGCCGCACGCGCGACGCGCGGATGGCCCGCGGGTCCATGCCGCTTGCCATCGCGGCCTCGACAAGCGCGGTCTCGGTCGGGTCGCCCACCCAGGCGTCGTTGGCGTTCAGGCTCGCGTCGTTGCAAAGCAGCGCCGCGGTCCACAACGGTTCCGGTGTTCCGCCGCCGGGATATTCGACAGCCTGAACCCGCATGCGGTTCTGGGTCAGCGTGCCGGTCTTGTCGGAGCAGATCACGCTGATCGATCCCAGTGTCTCCACCGATGGCAGCCGGCGGACCAGGGCATTCACCTTCACCATGCGACGGGCACCGAGCGCCAGGAGAACCGTAACGACCGCGGGCAGCGCCTCGGGAATGGCCGCCACTGCGAGGCTCACGGCCGTGAGGGCCATCAGCAGCACCGGCTCGCCTCGCAGCACACCCATGGTGAAAACCAGCCCGCAGATCAACAGGACCACGAGCGAAAGCCGCCTGCCGAAGTCGGCAAGGCGAAGCTGGAGCGGCGTGCTTCGCGCCTCCGCGTCCCGCAGGAGGCCGGCGATGCGGCCGAGTTCCGTCTGCTGGCCGGTGGCGACCACCACGCCTTCGGCGCGACCATGCGTGACCAGCGTTCCCTTGAAGGCCATGTTCAGCCGGTCGCCCAGTGGATGTTCACCTTCGCCGAGGTGCGCGGTGTGCTTATCCACCGTGACGGATTCTCCCGTCAGCGTCGACTCGTCCACCCGCAGTTGCGCCACCTTGTGCAGGCGCAGATCGGCGGGGACGAGATTGCCCGCCTCCAGCAGCACCACGTCGCCGGGCACCACGTGCGCGGTATCGATCGTCAGCGAGAGACCTTCGCGACGCACGGTCGTGTGCGCCGCAGCCAGGCGCTTCAATGCGTCGAGCGCGCGCTCTGCGCGCCACTCCTGCGTCAGCCCGATCGCGGCATTGAGCAGCACGATGGCCGCGATCGCCACCGTATCCGCAACATCCCCGATGAATCCCGACAGCAGCGCAGCCGAAAGCAGGACCAGCACCATGAAGTCACGGAACTGATCGCAGACACGCCGGATCAGGCCGCGCGGAGCCGCTTCGGGGAGCCGGTTTTCGCCGTGAATATCCCGCCGCCGCTTCGCCTGGTCAGCCGTCAAGCCAATCCGCGGATCCACCTCCAGGTGCGCGGCAATGGCCTCTGCCGGATGCAGGTGCGCGTTTCCGATCGCCAGGTCTTGATCACCGCTCATGAGGCGGGCCGGAGATCTCTCATGCGTCGGCTGCGACTTGCGGTGCCACCGCGCTGCTTGCGTCACCCGCCCTCGGGCGGGCATTGACCAGCAGCACCGGGACCGGCGAGATGCGCAGTATCTGCTCCGCATCGCTGCCCAGCAGCGCACGGCCGACACCATGGCGACCATGCGTGCCGATCACGATCAGGTCGGCGTTCCAGGCTCTCGCCTGCTCGGCCACGAGTTCCGATACGCGGCCAGCGGCCGAGGTGAAGAGAACGGTTTCGGCCTCCACGCCGGCACGCGCTGCGATCTCGGTCCCTTGCTGGAGGATCTGCTCGCCCGCTTCAGCCATGAGCGGGACGAGGTCCGAGTTGTAGGCGGCAAAGGTCTCGAAGCCGGTCACATACTTCAGTTCGTCCACGACGTGGACGAGTCGCAGCGCTGCGCCCGTGAGCTTGGCCAGACGAAGCGCCTCGTCCAGGCCCCTGAGGGAGGTCGTGCTGCCATCGACGGGAACAAGAATGCGTTGGTACATGGCCAGGTCCTCGGGTGAAAAAGATGTTCTTGTCAGTTTCAGCGCCTGCAGCTCCCTTGGCCTTGATCCGCATCAACACACGGACCGACATTGCGGCGCCTTGACATCCATCAAATGGCTCGACCGCCCAAGCACCCAGACTTGGACGCCATCGGCAATCAATTCGAGGATGTAGATGGAAGACAAAGTCGAGGCACTGGACCGGACGCTGCATGCCGTCATGGGCCAGCTGACCAGAGGGATTTCGCCCGCGGCGATGATGCTGGCCTGGTCGGACTGGGCCATCCACCTCGCAGCGCAGCCCGTGCGCAGCGCCCAAGTGCTCGTGAGCGGCCCGCTGACGCGGGCGGTCGAGGCCACTGGCCAGGCCTTCCAGGCATTGCCTCCCCGTGAACCGCCGACCCCGGACTCGCACGAAGACGACCGCCGCCTCGCAGACCCTTCGTGGGATGCATGGCCCTTCACCCTGTATCGCCAGGCGTTCCGCACAAGCGGCCAGTGGCTGCGGCAATTGACCGAAGGCGTACCCGGTGTCGAGCGCCACCACGGGCAAGTCGTCGCCTTCGCGGCAAGGCAGTTGCACGAGATCTGCTCTCCGGCGAACTGGCCCGCGACCCACCCGCTCGTCCTGCAAAGAACCGCCGCGACCGGCGGGATGAACCTGCTGCAAGGCGCCCGGAACTTTGCGGAAGACCTGCAGCGCAGCCTCCAGCGCCTGCCGCCGAAAGCTGCCGAGGATTTCGTACCCGGGCGCCAGGTGGCAATCACCCCCGGAAAGGTCGTCTTGCGCAACCACCTCATGGAGCTTATCCAATATGCGCCCACGACGGCCAAGGTCCATCCCGAGCCGCTGTTGATCATGAGCGCGTGGATCATGAAGTACTACATCCTCGATCTCTCCCCGCACAACTCTCTGATCCGCTATCTGGTCGACAAGGGTCACACCGTGTTCGCGATTTCGTGGAGAAACCCCGATTCGGATGATCGGGACCTCGGCATCAACGACTACTTGGCGCAAGGCTTCATGGCCAGCCTCGACGCGATCAACGCCATCGTGCCCCGGAGGCGCGTGCACGCAGTGGGTTACTGCCTGGGAGGAACGCTGCTGGCCATCGGCGCGGCGGCCATGGCGCGCGACGGCGACGATCGCCTCGCGACGGTGTCGCTGCTGGCGGCACAGACGGATTTCACGGAGCCGGGAGAACTCGGCCTTTTCATCGACGAGAGCCAGCTCAGCTTCATGGAAGACCTGATGGCGCGCCAGGGCTATCTGGATTCGAGCCAGATGGCAGGCGCCTTCAACCTGTTGCGCGCCATCGACCTCATCTGGTCGCCCATGGTGCAGAACTACCTCCTCGGCGAGCGCAGTCCGATGACCGATCTGATGGCCTGGAACACTGACGGCACGCGCATGCCCTACCGAATGCACGCCGACTACCTGCGCAGCCTGTTCCTCGACAACGCGCTTGCGCGTGGCCAATACCTGGTAAACGGACGACCGGTCTCGTTGGGCGACATCGAGGCACCGATCTTCGCCGTCGCGACGCAAACCGACCATGTCGCACCCTGGCGCTCCGTCTACAAACTGAATTTGCTATGCGATACCGAGATCAGCTTCGTTCTCACCAACGGCGGCCACAACGCCGGCATCGTGAGCGAGCCCGGTCACGCGCACCGCCACTGTCGGGTCCTCCACCGTGCCAGGAATGCCCCCTACGTATCACCGGATGAGTACGTCGCTCGCGCCGAACACGTGGAGGGCTCATGGTGGCCTGCACTGCAGGCATGGCTGGCGGCTCGCTCGGGGCCTCGGTGCAAGCCGCCGCGCATGGGCCATGCGGAGCTCGGCTACGCCCCCCTTTGCGATGCACCCGGCACCTATGTCATGGCGCATTGAGCACGCCGTGCCAATCGCTTGATCCAGCGCAACGCTCAAGCCGCAGGTCGGTCCTAAAGTGATCTCACAGGCATCGCGAACCTGAAACCAGGGGCGCCATGAATGTCATCCACCCACCCTCGAAAGGAATTCCCATGAGATCCGATGCACAACTCAGAAGCGATGTCGTCGCCGAACTGAACTGGGACCCGGCGATCACCGCCACCGACGTCGGCGTGATCGTCAAGGACGGCGTCGTCACGTTGACCGGGCATCCCTCCAGCCACGCCGAGAAGTACGCCATCGAGCGCGCTGCGCAGCGCGTCAAGGGCGTGAAGGCGCTGGCGATCGAGATGCCGGTCAAGCTCGCCGCCGACTACACGCGGACCGACGCTGACATTGCCGCTGCCGTGGAGCGCGCCATCGAGTGGAACGTGCTCGTGCCCGACGACAAGATCCATCCGATGTTGGAGAACGGCTGGGTCACGCTCAATGGAGAAGTCGAATGGGACTACCAGCGCAGGGCGGCTGAAAATGCCGTGCGCGACCTGCTCGGCGTCACCGGCGTCACGAACCTGGTTGCCGTGAAGCCGAAGTTCACGGCGGCCGACGTCGAAAAGAAGATCCAGGAAGCACTGGAGCGCCAGGCAGGTCGCGAAGCCGAGCGAATCAAGATCGAGGTCAACGGTGCCCATGTCACGCTCAGCGGGAAGGTCCATTCCTGGGCCGAACGCAAGGCCGCCCAGGGGGCCGCATGGTCGGCGCCGGGCGTCGCCAACGTGATCAACAAGCTGCTCGTTGAAGCCTGACGATGCGTGTCGCACTGGTCACCGGCGGAACCGTTGGCATCGGAGCCGCCGTAGCCGAAGCCCTTTCGGCCGCAGGCTACCGGGTCGCCTCCAACTACGGCGGCAACACGCAGGCGGCGGAGGCGTTCACCGCGCGAACCGGCATACCCGCATTCGCGTGGAACGTGGCCGATCCGGCCGCGTGCAAGACGGGCGTGGGCCGCGTGGAGGCTGCCCTGGGGCCGATCGAGGTGCTGATCAACAATGCCGGCATCACGCGCGACGCGATGCTGCACAAGATGACGCTCGAGCAGTGGCGCGAGGTGCTCGACGTCAATCTGGGCGGCTGCTTCAACATGTGCCGAGCTGTGATCGAGGGCATGCGGGAGCGCCGCTTCGGCCGCATCGTCAACATGAGCTCGGTCAACGGGCTCTCGGGGCAGGCCGGGCAGACCAACTACGCCGCGACCAAGGCGGGGCTGGTCGGCTTCACGAAGTCCCTCGCGCTCGAAGGCGCGTCCCGCAACATCACGGCCAACGTCGTGGCGCCGGGCTATACCGACACCGCCATGGTCCGTGCGGTGCCGCCCGACGCGCTGGCGCAGATCCTGAAGACCGTCCCGATGGGGCGGCTGGCGACACCGGCGGAGATCGCGCGCGGCGTCGTCTTTCTCGCCGCGGACGAAGCCGGCTTCATCAGTGGCATCACACTGTCCATGAACGGCGGCAAGTACATGCCCTGAGTGGCCACAACTCTCCTTCCCCTTTTCTGCTCCTGGAGCTTGCCATGCGAACGATGAAAGCCGCGGTTGTCCACGCGTTCGGACAACCCCTCAAGATCGAAGAAGTGCCCGTGCCCGAGGTACCCCCGGGGCAGGTCCTGGTCAAGGTGGCCGCCTCCGGCGTCTGCCACACCGACCTGCATGCCGCAGAAGGCGATTGGCCGGTCAAGCCCGCCCTGCCCTTCATTCCCGGCCACGAGGGCGTGGGCCATGTCGCGGCTGTCGGCGCGGGCGTCAAGCACGTCAAGGAAGGCGACCGCGTGGGGGTGCCGTGGCTGCATACCGCCTGCGGGCATTGCGAGCACTGCATCACCGGCTGGGAGACGCTGTGCGACCACCAGCAGATGACCGGCTACACCGTCAACGGCGGCTACGCAGAGTATGTGCTCGCCGATCCGGGCTATGTGGGGCACCTGCCGGCGAATGTCGGCTTCACCGAGATCGCGCCCGTGCTTTGCGCGGGCGTCACCGTCTACAAGGGACTCAAGGTGCTGGATTGCAAACCGGGCGATTGGGTGGCGATCTCCGGAGTCGGCGGCCTGGGCCACCTGGCGGTGCAGTACGCCAAGGCGATGGGGTTCCATGTCGCTGCCGTCGACATCGACGACGAGAAGCTGCAGTTGGCCAGCCAGGTCGGCGCCGACATGGTGATCAATGCCGCGAAGCAGGATCCCGCCCAGGAGATGCAGAAAGCTTTGCGCGGCGCGCACGGCGTGCTGGTGACCGCGGTCTCCCGCAGCGCCTTCGCGCAGGCGCTGGGCATGCTGCACAAGCGCGGCACCATGTCGATGGTGGGTCTGCCGCCGGGCGATTTCGCGCTGCCGATTTTCGACATGGTGCTCAATGCCAAGACCGTGCGGGGGTCGATCGTGGGCACCCGCAAGGACCTGCAGGAGGCTCTGGAATTCGCCGGCGAGGGCAAGGTGCGCACGGTCTGCAGCGAAGACCGGCTCGACAACATCAACAACGTATTCGATGACATGCGCCGGGGCCGGATCGAAGGCCGGGTCGTCATGCGCTTGACAGACGAGGTCTAGCTGCATGCGGTGGCGCGGTGCTGCTGCCCTCGTGCGGACAGGCTGCAGCGGGCGAGAACAGCGCCGCGCTGGTGGGCGACTGTGTCGTCTTCCTTCCATCTTCCTTCCATCTTCCTGTGAGTTCCCCCGATGAAACACCTGACCGATACCGACCTCCACCTGCTGTCCGATCAACTCCAAGCCATGAGGCGCAGCGTCCTCGATGAAATCCGCGGCGCTTCCCTCGATATCGAAGCCACTCTTCAGCCTCAGGATCACGAGGTCCGAACCCATGCCGATGAAGCCGAGGTCGAACGTCTCGGCGACGTCCGCTTCGCCGAGATCGAAATCGACCAAGCCAGGCTGCTCGACATCGAGCAGGCGCAGCAGCGCATGGCCGTCGGCCGCTATGGCGTCTGCATTGACTGCGGGGATCCCATCCCGCGCGAGCGGCTGATGGCGCAAGCCACCGCCATCCGCTGCGCGGCTTGCCAAGCCGCCGCCGAGGACAGGCTTCGCCGCTGAGACGCTCGACGCAAGGGGCTCGAAGCATGCGCACGGCGCATTCCCAAAGACCGCGTCTATAGCAGGGCCATCCGTGGGGCGGGAGGGGTGGCGTCGCCGGCGGGCAGCAGCCCGATTGATGGCCCGTCGCCAGCCGACTAACATCGCCTGGTGACTACTCCTGCACATCTTGCGGTTCTCGACGACGAAGCCGACATCACGCTACTGCTCGCCAACTACCTTGCAAGCCACGGTTTCCGCGTCAGCCAGCTGCATACCGGCACGGCGCTCATGGACCTGATGGCATGTGATGCGCCCATCCTCGTGCTGCTGGACCTGGGCCTGCCGGGTGAGGATGGCTTCGCCATCGCCCGCCAATTGAGGGAACACTGGCGTTGCGGGCTGGTGATCGTCACCGGCCGCGGCGATTCTGTCGACAAGGTGGTCGGCTTGGAGGTCGGTGCCGACGACTACGTGACCAAGCCATTCGATCTGCGCGAACTGCTGGCGCGCATCAAGGCCGTGCTCCGTCGGCTTGCGCCTGCCGAATCCGCGCCGGCGAGGGCAACTACCGAGGCCGCAACGCTGCTGCGCTTTGCGCAGTGGGAGCTCGACACCGCGGCCCGGCGCCTGCTGGATCCGGGCCGAAGCGAGGTGTCCCTCACCACGGGCGAGTTCGATCTGCTGAACACGCTGGCGACCCACCCAGGCCGCGTGCTGTCGCGGGACTTCCTTCTCGAACACACCCGGGGCCGCGACGGCGGCCCCTTCGACCGCACCATCGACGTCCAGATCGGACGATTGCGCAAGAAGCTGGAAGCCGACCCGAACAACCCACAGATCATCAAGTCGGTGCGCGGCGCGGGCTACATCCTGGTGCCCAAGGTCGAGGCGGCCTGATGAAGCAGGAATCACTCGTTCCCGGATTCGACGATGGGGCCGTATTCCGCTCGCTCTTTGCAGCCTATCCGGACGCGCTTCTGCTGGTCGATCTCCAGGGCGTGATCGGACTCGCCAATCCGGCCGCACTCGACTTGCTGGGCTATTCGGCGGACGAACTCGTCGGGCTTTCCGTCGACGAGCTGGTGCCCGACGCGATCCGGCCGCGCCATGCCGACTACCGCAACGCCTACGCAGCCCATCCACGCACCCGCCCGATGGGTATGCAGATGGACCTGGTCGCCAAGCGGCGCGACGGCAGCACGGTGATGGTCGAGATCGCGCTGAGCCCGCTGCAGGACCACGGCCTGCCCTATGTCGTGGCTGCCATTCGCAGCGTGGGTGCCTATCCCCGCGTCAAGCAGGCCTTGCAGAGGGCCCGGTATGCCGAGCATCTCGCCCAGTTCGGCCGCTTCGCGGTCGACGCGCGAGAGCCGCAGGAACTTCTGGAACTCGTCCCGGCAATCGCGGCAGAAGCCCTCCAGGTCGAAACAGCCGAGATCCTCCTGCTGGAGCAGAGCGGCCTCGAGTTCCGGGTCGCTGCCGTCACCGGCGCCTTGCAGCATCTCGCCGTCGGCGATCGGGTGCCCAATTCGCCAGGCTCGGCTGCCGGCAGCGTCGTGTCCGACGCAAAGGCGGTACTGGTCGACGACCACGCGCGCGAGCAGCGCTTCCAGGCTGCTTCGCGCGCCATCGAGCATGGGTTGCCGAGCGAGCTCGCGGTGCCGCTGCTGGACCGTGGCCGCACCATCGGCGTCCTGGCCGTGCATTCGAGCACACCCAGACGCTTCGGCGATGACGAGTTTCGATTCCTCGACTCGCTCTCGAGCTTGCTGGGGACCGTCCTGCAGCGCGCCCAGAGCGAAGAGGCGCTCAACCACGCGCAACGGCTGGAAACCGTCGGCCAGCTGACCGGAGGCGTCGCGCACGACTTCAACAACCTGCTGACCATCATTTCGGGCAATCTGCAGGTGCTCGAAGATGCTCCCGCGTGCGCTGGCGATCCGTTCATCCAGCAACTCGTCGGCAGCGCCTCGCGCGCCACACGCCGAGGCGCCGAGCTGACGGGCAAGCTGCTCGCGTTCTCGCGCCGCCAGGTGCTTCAACCCACGGTCGTCGACACCTCCGCGCTGCTGCATTCGTTGACCGACATGCTGCGCCGCACGCTCGATCAACGCATCCTGATCACGCTCGATGCCGAAGAGGCGCTGTGCCTGGCGGACCCGGGGCAGCTCGAATCCGCGCTGCTGAACGTTGCCATCAACGCGCGCGACGCCATGCCGCAAGGCGGCACATTGGCCTTCGTCTGCCGGCCCGTCGCCTCCCTGCCCTCTCGCCTCGATGCCGAGCGCGGCCCGGCCCACGATGCCGGCTATGTTGCGATCTCCATCGCGGATACCGGCTTCGGGATGCCCGAGGCCGTCAAGGAGCGTGCCTTCGAACCCTTCTTCACCACCAAGGAAAGCGGCCGCGGCACCGGACTGGGTCTTTCGACCGTCTACGGCTTCGCCAAGCAATCGCGCGGCGCCGTCGATCTCAGCAGCGCGCCCGACGCAGGCACCACGGTGACGCTCTATCTCCCGCGCGTTGACGAAGAAGGCGCCGCTGACGAGGACATCGATGCGGCGGCGTCGCGCAGCGTGCCCGCGAACCTGCGTGTTCTGCTGGTGGAGGACGACCCCGAGGTCCGCAGCGTGGTGGAGAAGTTCCTTGATTCGATGGCCTGTGAGGTCCTCGCTTGCGCCAACGCCGAAGAAGCGCTGGGCGTGCTGGCATCGGAGCCAGGCATCGGGCTGCTGCTCACCGACATCCTGCTCGGCCCCGGCATGCGCGGCACCGAACTCGCGGAGACGGCGCACGCGAAGCTGCCCGGCCTGCCGGTGCTGCTGATGTCGGGCTATTCCAGCAAGCTGCTCGAGGAGCCGCAGGCCTGGGAGCTGCTGCGCAAGCCCTACACGCGCAACGAACTCGAGCGTGCCATCGTGAAGGTCCTCAACGCCGCACAGTGAAGGGCCGAAGCGCTTCGAGCCATTGCGGAGTCTGGGGGGCACCGCCCCATCGGGGACTGTCGTGCCTACGAAGTGCATCCACCGCTCGGGCAGCACATCGTCAGGTTCCTTGGCGAGGCAGGATTTCATCGCCATTCTGCGGCTCGGCGTCGCGCCGGCATGGCGGTCACGATCCTGTGGCGCGGGGTGTGCCCGTGAACTAGAAGCCCTTGCGCGGGCGCCGCCAGCCGTACCAGAAGCCTGCCGCAGGCGGAATGCCGAGTGCGACCCAAGCCACAGCATCGCCCAGCCCGCCATCGCTGAAGAGCGCCGACACCAAGCCGACGGACGTGAGCACGCCCAGCACGATCGGCCAGCCCCACAAGTGCCAGAAGGAATGACGTGGCTTCGTCATGACCCCGCCTTCGCCGTTGCGGAGCGCCGAGCGACCGGCACCGCTGGCGCGCCCTGCACCTGCGCACCCGGCGGCGTTTCGGCGGCGGGCACGGCCCTGCCGCGCTTGAGCCACAGGTAGAGGCCGCTGCCCAGCACGATGATGGTGGCGATGTCCAGCAGCGCCCAGAGGATCTGCATCGGCATGCCGCCGTAGTCCCCGAAGTGCAGTGGCTGCGACACCAGCAGAGCCGTGAGGTACCAGGGCAACTGCGGACTTGCGGTCACTTCGTTGCTCCTGGCATCCACCAGCACCGGCTGCAGCAGCCGCGAGGTGAAGGGCTCGTTACCTCGCAGGAACACCGTGTTGTGATGCGGACTCGAGAAAGCCGTGCCGGGAAACGCGATGAACGAGACCTTCATTCCCGGCGCGCGCTCGAGCGCGACTTCCAGCGAACGCTGCAACGAGCCGCGCTCGGCCTTGGGTACCTCGGGCTGCCCGTTGTAGGGCGCGAGCAGCGCGCTCAGCTGGTCGTACTGCCAATACTTGATCACCAGGTCAGCCCAGGTATTGATCATGCCCGTGGCGCCCACGGTGAAGGCCCACACCAGCGTGACGATGCCCAGCAGGTTGTGCAGGTCCAGCCACTTGAGGCGCGGCCGGCGCTCGCGCCGCACGGTGCCGAAATCGAGCTTGCGCATGAAGGGCGCATACAGCACCACGCCGCTGACGATGGCCACCAGCAGCAGCAGGCCCATGAAGCCCAGGAACAGCTTGCCGGGAAGCCCGGCGAAGAGGTCTACATGGAGCTTGAGCATGACCCACATGAAGCCTTCGTCGAACTTGGGCTGGGCCAGCACCTGGCCGGTGCGCGCGTCGACCGCGACAGATTTGAAGTCGTCGGTGGGCGCCGGCGTGGGCGTGAGGGTGACGAACCAGAGCCCGTCGTCGTCCTCCGGCTGGGAGACGAACTGCACCACGCGATCGGGATGCAGCGCATGTGCCGTCGCGACCACGCCGTCCAGGCTCGCGCGCGGCGTGCCGGGTGCCATCTTCGGTGCCTCGACCTCGGTGCCCAGCAGGTGGCCGATCTCGTGGTGGAAGATCAATGGCAGCCCGGTGACGCACAGGAGCAGCATGAAGACGGTGCAGACCAGGCTGCTCCACTTGTGCACCCAGGCCCAGGTCTTGACGCGTCTGGTGTCCATCGCGGGAGTTCCTCGGGCTAGAAGCGGTACGTGGCGCTCGCCACGATGTTGCGGCGCGTGCCCCACCAGCAATCGCCGCGCGCCAGGCAGGTGCTGAAGTACTCCTTGTCGGTCGCGTTGTTGATGTTCAGCGCATAGCGCCAGTTGGCGGACTCGTAGGCGAACACCAGGTCCAGCAGCGTGACGCCGGGGATGCGCGGGCCGTAGCCGCCGAAGGAGACGTCGCGGAACGCGCCCATATGGCGCACCCCGGCGCCGGCCGAGAAGCCGCGCACGCCCGCGATGGCGAAACGGTACTTGGCCCACACCGCGGCCTGGTGCCGCGGCAGGCCTTCGAGTTGTTCATCGAGGTCGGTGTAGTTGTAGTGCGCCGTGATGTCGAGGTTCGGCGTGATCGAGCCTCGGGCCTCGAGCTCCACGCCGCGGGTCCTCGTCTGGCCCAGCTGCTGGTAGACATTCGGCAGCGGCTGCGAGATCTGGTTCTTTTCTCGCAGGTCGTAGGCGGCAGCGCTGAACGCGACGCTGCGGCCGGTAGGCTCGTACTTGACGCCGAGCTCCCACTGCTCGCCGCGAAGCGGCGTGAACACATGGCCAATCCGCGGCGACTGCGGCGTGAAGGATTCGGCGTAGCTCACGTACGGCGACCAGCCGGAAGCAAAGGCGTAGAGCACCCCCAGGCGCTTCGTCGTCGCGCTGTCCCGCGCGTCCTCGCTGCCTTCGGCGCCCGACACGACACGGTCGTGCCGCAGGCCGGCGATGAAGTTCCAGTTGCCCAGCTTGATCTGGTCCTGCAGGTAGGCGCCGGTGGCGCGCTGCTTCGTGCGCGGCATCGCCACGCGCTCGGGCTCTTGCCTGAAACCATAGAGCGGCGTGTAGGCATCGATGTCGCTGTACGTGCTGGCACCCCAGACGTTCTCGCGCTGGCGCGAGTAGTCGGCGCCGACCAGCAGCGTGTGCCTGAGCGTGCCCGTCTCGAAGTGGCTCTCGAGATGGTTGTCCAGGGTGTCGATGCGGTTGCGCGTGAGGTAGCTGTCGAGAACGCGGCCCGTGCGGCGCTTGAAGATCGGATCCAGGCCCCAGCCGCCAGGAATCGTGAAGAAGTCGCCGTAGTGGTAGCTGCTGTCGTTCTCGTTACGGGCGTGGCGGAAGTTCTGGCGGAAGGTGAAGCGGCCGTTCAACTTGTGCTCGAACAGCCAGCCGAAGGTCTTGCGCTCGCTGTCGTAGTGGTCACCGGGTTCACCGATGAAGCGGCTCACCGGCAGGCGGCCGTTCGGATTAGGCAGGATCGTGCCTTCCCACGGCAGGAACTGCGAGGTCGTTCCGCTCTTGTCTTTCTGGTAGAGCCCCTGCAGGGTAAGCGAGGTGGCGGCGCTGGGGCGCCAGGTCAGCGAAGGCGCGATCATGCGGCGGTCGTCGGGCACGAAGTCGACCTGGGTGCCGGCCTCGCGCGCGACCGCGATCAGCCGATACGACCATTGGCCGTCGGCACTCAGCGGGCCGGTCAGGTCGGCCTGGAGCTGGCGGCGGTTCCAGCTGCCGAGTTGCACGCCGACCTCGCGCTGTGTTTCCTGCAGCGGTCGCTTGCTCACCATGTTGACGATGCCGGCCGCCGTCCCCGACCCGAACAGCATGCCCGAGGGGCCACGCAGCACCTCGAGGCGCTCCAGCATGTAGGGCTCGGTGCGCGTGGTGCTGGTGTAGTAGCCGTACGCCTGGCGCAAGCCGTCCAGGAAGACGTCCGGGTAGGCGCCGCGCACGCGGATCGAATCGGTTCGGGCATCCAGGCCGTAGGCGTCCGAGCGCACGCCGGCGGCGTAGGTGAGCGCGTCCTGCAGGTTGGTAGCGCCCTGGTCGACGATCTGGTCACGCGTGATCACCGTCACTGCCTGCGGCGTCTCGGCCAGCGGCGTGTCGGTCTTGGTGGCGGTGACGGCGTTCTTCGCGCGATAGCCGATCACCGGCGTGGTCGCGGTCTCGACCTCGGCGTTCGCATCGACGCGCACCTCGGGCAGGGTACCGTCGCTGCCGGTTTGCGCAAACGTCGGCGATGAAGCACAAATGGCCATGCACCCTGCCAGAAGCGATGCGGCCCTGGGCCGCCTTGAAAAGCTGGAAATCAAGTCCTGATCCACAAATGTTATTGAGAGTGATTCGCATTCTAGTGACGAACTTCCACCTTGGGAACTGTTTGCCCTCTCGGATCTGGGGTTCGTGAACAAGCTCGCTGTTGCACCACTCTTCGGTCGGGTGACGGTCGAAGCAATGCCTATGGCGCCGGCCGTGGTGAAGACCGCTTGGCGGTGATCCGCGTGCTCCTGCGGCGCGTCGTCCTTCAATTGCTGCCTCCGCGGGCCTGCACCCTGCCGCCCGGCACCCGCGCATGATCGCGGGATCTCCAGAGGCTACATGCATGACCTACCCCAGCACACCTATCTCCGACGGTCACTCACTCGAATACCGCGGCTTCCGCTTTGAATTGCGCGCCGAGGCGGCACGCGGCGGATATGAGCCCATCGTCGTTCTGGTACGCACCCCAGCAGATGAGGAAGAAACGCCACTGCCGACGGACACAGAAGAGATCGTCTATGGAACTGAAGCCGAAGCGATCCGGCACGCAGAGCAGCAGGCGATGCGCTGGGTTCATGACCGCACGGGGACAGGGCAAGCGCAGTTCTAAACGGTGCGGCCATCAACACGCGCTCCGTGGGAATAGCAGCATGTCCTTCGGCCATGTGCTTGACGCCATGGCCCGGAAGGCGGCCCCAAGATTGCTAGTTCGTGCACGCGTCTTTGTCTGACACGATTTCGTTCCGTGTTGACCGTGTCACATTCGTACTCGCTACGAGACTGCAGTCATGCTGCGCTATTTCCGAAAACGAAGAACTGCCCGGCGAGGCCAAAGACGTTCCTCGCTGCCTGATGTCAGCCAGCCCGCACCTTTGTCACAGCCCTTCACCTTGGAGGATGACAGCGACGGCTCGGGTATGACGGTGACCGAACTGTCGGAGTTGGAAGCGCGCGCTCTCTGCGCCCGCGAAGACATTCCGATCTTTTGGCGCGCGCCCGACCAGGACAAGCGCAAGGCGTGAGGGCCTACTTCAGTTCGCCTAGCTCGATGAAGTTGCTTTCGATCCAGACCCGGCCTTCTTCATTCAACGCGAAAGTCAGGGCCTTTTCTCGAGACAACTTCTTTTCCCGAATCGCCAAGGACAGTGGATTCACCGTGCCAACGTCACTACCTCGATGGTTGTAGACGAGCTCTGTTCCATCCTCATCAAGATAGGTGTACGAGACCGTTATGCCCTCTAAATCGGCGAGCGGCTGCAGGAAGGCGATGAACTGCGATGCCGTGATGCCTTGCTCCTTGATCACGTCCCAGTGCTTATAGAGCGCTGAGTTTGCGGCTTCTTGTGCCGTTCGTGCAGCCAGCGCTGCTTGTCCAATGTGCCGGGCCTTGGCGACCATGAGTTCTTGCGTGTCGGCGCCACCGCTGCGACGGAAGAAGTCACTCACGGTGCGTGCAAACGTCCTTGTGCTCCGGAGCCCCGCCTCTGAGGCAAAGGCCAAGGCATGGGGTTCGGTCTCGATCTCATCAATGCGTTTGCTCATGTCTGGTTCTCATTCCTCTAGGGCACCGCCCAATCCTATGTGCGCGAGTGCCTGTGTAACCGGTTTCTGCCCGTGGTCGTGTGGGCGAACTGTGGGATATCTGACGAACTCAGCGATACGAACGCACTCCCGTCGACACAATCCTCAGGTGCATGAAGTCCAAAGTCTTCATGTGAGCGCGACGATGAAGCCGTCCTCGGTGGGACTTCATCCACTCGGCCAAGCTCAATGGGCGCGACCCATACAGACTGACTTTGGCCACCTCCCACTCGCCAACTATGGAATGGGTATCTCGGGCGCTCAGCTAGGTGCCTGCTAGAGCGTCCACGGCTTCAGAAATCCGCTGTCGCGCGAACGCGCGGGTCTCGGCATCTCGCTTGATGAGCTGGAGGGAGACCAAGCCATGCACCATGACGAGCAGCTCGCGTGCCGCCTCCTCAGCGTTCAGGCCTTTGCGCAGTTCACCTCGCTGGATGCCGTCCGCGATAAGCTGTGACCAGAAGCGATGCTGCCGATCGAACCGCTGACGTTGTGTATCGTGCATGTCCTCGTTGCGGGTGCTGAACGCCAGACAGTTGACCCAGAACTGCCACCAGCGATCCTTGTCACCACGCAGGATGTAGAAGCTGGCAATGCGCCGCAGCTGTGCCAGAGGCGACCCCTTCAAGCTGCTCCAGTCCTTGGGCAAGTGGTACGCCTCGACCAGCGCCGTGATGATCAGGTTTTCCTTGTTCTTGAAGTGGTAGTTGATCGTGCCGGTGCTGACGTTGCTTCTCTCGGAGACCTGGCGCATCGTCAGAGAATCGATCCCATGCTCGGCAATGAGGTCGTAGACAACACCCAGAAGAAAGTCGCGCTTGAGCAGTCCGCGACGCGTTCCGAGCACTACCTTTCTATCGCTATCCTCGACGTCGTCGTCACGTTCGACAGCTGCTGCGATATTCACGATTCCAAGCCTCCGATGCACGACTAGCGGCGACCGCATTTTCGGCCCCACTGCCGCTGGCCCGATGGAATCGGACCGGACCGAGGATGGTATCAGAGTCGCACCAGCGAGGTGCATTGAACGGGGGCCTGGCCGCAGCAATCATCGTCATTGATCCCCATCGCCGGATCACTCAACAGCGTCTTCGCTCAAGGCGGCGAAGCGCTGTAGATGGAAGTCTTCGTCGCCGAGTTGGTGATCGATCATCACAAGGCGCTTGGCAAAGTGCGCCAGCGGCAACTCTCGGGTCATGCCCATACCTCCATGCAGTTGGATGCACTCCTCGGCGACGCGCGCACCAACTCGCCCGACAGTGTATTTCGCGGCGGATAGCGCGCGCTCTCGTTTCAGCCTGGGACCATGCAACGTCGCTGCTGCATTGATCACTGCGGACCTTGTCTGCTCAATTTCGATCAACAGGTCTGCCATGCGATGCTGCAGCGCCTGGAAGCTCCCGATTGGCACCCCAAACTGCCGACGAGTCCCCAAGTACTCCAAAGTCTGTCGCTTGGCCGCATCCATCGCGCCAACGGCCTCCGCGCACAGCGCGAGGATGCCTACCCCTTGTGCTTGCTCGAGAACCGATTCAGCCACATCCGGACCCGCGAGCGGCGCGCTTTGGGGTACCACGACCCCGTCCAGCACCAGTTCGGCGCCATGCCCTCCATCGATGAGGGGATACGGCACCATCGACAGGCCACCCGAGGAACAGGGCACCAGGAAAAGCCCAAGACCTTCGGGTGTCAGGGCAGAAACCAACAGGAGATCGGCGGCCCCCGCGTGCTGTACCACTGCCTTGTGGCCGTCTAGACGCCAACTACCATCGGCTTGCAACTCGGCCCGGGTGGCCAGATGCTCTACGGTCGAGGGTTGGTGAGGCTCTTCATGAGCCCATGCTCCGATCAGTTCGCCTTTGACCAGCGACTCAAGCAGCCCGCGATGGGAAGGGCCGCCCGCCTTCGCCAGCGCCCATCCCACCATCAGCGTGCCAAGAAAGGGCTCGACGACCAAGGACCCGCCCAGGCTTTCGAACACCACCGAAATATCGAAGCCTTGGCCGCCGAACCCACCGGCCTCTTCGCCAAATAGAGCGGAGACCGTTCCTATCTCGGCCATCCGAAGCCAGATCTCCGGATCGAAACCTTGTGACCCACCGGAGCTGATCGTCCTCTGCTCGAACGTGTAGTTCTCTCTCAGAAATCGATTGAGCGAATCCGCAAGCATCGTGCGCTCGTCGCTGTGGTTGAAGTTCATTGTCTAGTCCTTACAACCCAAGCATGACCTTCGAGATGATGTTCTTCTGGATCTCGTTGGAGCCCCCATAGATGGAGAGCTTGCGATTGTTGAAGTATTGAGCTGCCGCGCAAGCCGCACCGGCCGGAGCAGGGACCTGCGGCGCCTCTCCTCCATCCAAGTACGTGCTGTGGAATGGAAGGGCATACACCCCCATGGCTCGGCGCGTAAGCGACGTGATCTCCTGGCGGATTTCCGTACCCCGCACCTTGAGCATCGAACTCTCAACCCCCGGTGCCGCCCCGCTCGCAGCGGCGGCGAGAACACGGAGGTTGGTCGTCTTCATGTTCTCCAGATCCACCTCGACACGGGCCACGCGCATGGAAAACACCGGATCCTGCAGCAGCGTCCGGCCGCCGCGATGGATCTGGCCAGCCAGCCAGCGCAGCCGGGCCAGTGCGGCCACGGAGTGACCGACACCCGCGATATCGGTCCGCTCAAACGCAAGAAGGTACTTGGCGCAATCCCAACCCCTGTTCTCCTCGCCAACGAGATTTTCCGCTGGCACACGCACGTCGTTGAGGAAGACTTCGTTAACGTCATGCGCCCCGTCGATCGTGATGATTGGTCGCACTTCCACGCCGGGGCTGTTCATGTCCACCAGAAGGAAGCTGATGCCTTGCTGCTTCTTTGCTTGCGGATCTGTCCGCACGAGACAGAAGATCATGTTGGCGTGCTGCGCCAGCGTCGTCCAGATTTTCTGCCCGTTGACGATGTAGTGGTCGCCCTGTGCATCGGTTCCGCGGACCGCGCTGGTTTTCACGGCAGCCAGGTCGGAGCCAGCACTTGGCTCGGAGTAGCCCTGGCACCACCAGTCGCTGCCGTTGAGCATCCGAGGCAGCCAATGACGCTTTTGAGCTTCGGAGCCGTAGCGAATAAGCACCGGCCCGAGCATGTGAAACCCGAAAGGAACCACACGCGGCGCGTGTGCCAACGCGCATTCATGCTCGAACAGGAACTTTTCCACAGGCGACCAGCCGGGACCGCCCCACTCCTTCGGCCAGCGGCTTGCCAGCCAACTGCGCTGCTGCAGGATGGCGTGCCATTCCTCCATGTCGGCCTTGTCCAGGTGGATACCATCCCGGACCTTGTCGGCCAGTTGACCGGGCAGGCAGGTGTTCAGAAACCTGCGAACTTCATCGCGAAACGCGATCTCTTCTTTGCTGAAACTCAAATCCATTGACTCTCCAGACAGGGGGTGCGCGCCAGGCGTTACCTGGCCATGACCGAAACGGTCTTGGCGACCAGCGAATGTTCGACCATTGACTGACGCAAGCGCACTGCATCCAAACAGAGCGCCTGATACCCAGGCAATCGCACGCAGGGGCTGGGGGAGTCATTCGACTGTGATGTTGGCGTTCTTGATGACCTGAGCCCACTTCACGCTGTCACGCACCTGCGTATCGAGCAGCTGTCTTGACGTAGAGCCCGTGGGTTCGACGCCAAGCTTTTCGAAGCGCGCCTTCACCTCAGGTTCGGAAAGTGCCTTGACGATCTCTCGGTTGAGCTTAGTCACGACCTCCGGAGGCATGCCCGCAGGTCCGTGGATGGCAAACCAGGTAGCGGCGTCGAAACCAGGGACACCGGACTCGGCCAATGTCGGCACGTTAGGCAAGGCCGGGGAACGCTTTGCGGTAGTGACGGCCAGCACCTTCACCTTGCCGGCCGCAATGAACGGCAACGTGGACGGTCCGAAGTCGCATGCTGCCTGCACCTGGCCGCCGATCAGGTCCTGCATTGCCGGCGCACTCCCTTTGTACGGAACATGGATCATGTCGATGCCCGCTTGCTGCTTGAGCAATTCCACCAGGATGTGCTGGGCAGTGCCGGTGCCTGCAGAACCATAGGAGATCTTCCCCGGATTCCTCCTGGCGTAAGCAACGAACTCCTGGAAGCTCGTTACGGGCAAATCCTTCTCGACGACGAAGAAGCTCGGCAGCGATGCCACGAGCGCTATGGGCGTGAAATCCTTCACTGGGTCGTACTGCACGTTCTTGTACAGATGAGGATTCACCGAATACAGAGCGGCCGAGCCGATGATGAGGGTGTAGCCGTCCGCTGGTTGGCCTTTCACGTAGGTCGCGCCGATCATGCCGGCCGCACCTGCCCGGTTATCCACAATCACCGGCTGCCCCCAGGCCTTCGTGAGATGTTCTCCAACTGAGCGGGCGATGAGGTCCGTCGTGCCCCCGGGTGGGTACGGCGCGATGATGCGAATGGGCTTGTTGGGATAGCCGCCATCCTGGGCGTGTGCAAAAGAAATGCATGCGAGCAGCATCATCAGAAAGGCAAACCGTTTCATTTAGGGAAGCTCCGTTTATTTGACAAAGATCTCGGACAGTTTTTGCTTGTGAACCTTGCCCCCTGCGTTCTGTGGCAGCGTTGCAATCAATCTGACGTACTTTGGCTTCTTGTAGCTGGCTATTTGCGTTGCGACCCACTCGACCAGCACATCGGTATCTATGGTTTCCAGCTTCTTGAGAACGACGAAGGCGGCCACCGCTTCGCCGAAAACCGCATCCGGCACGCCAATGACGGCTGCCTGCTGTACCTCGGGATGCGACTCCAGCGCCATCTCCACTTCTTTCGTGTAGATGTTGTATCCACCGGACACGACCATGTCCTTCTTACGATCCACGATGTAGATGTAGTCGTCCTGGTCGAAACGGGCCATATCGCCCGTCTTGAACCAGCCGTTGTCGAAGCTTTCTGCATTGGCTTCGGGACGATTGAGGTAGCCCAGCATGGTCAGAAATCGACCGGGTTCGCCCGAACGCACCCACACCTCGCCAACTTCGCCCTGCTGCACTTCAACAGCGTCGTTGTCCACCAGCTTGACCTCAAGGCCCGGCAAAACGCGACCGGCCGATGCCGCATGAGAAACCTGCTCAGGCGGCAGTAGCAGGCTGACCGCGCCCACCTCTGTCATCGAATAGAAGGAATAGATCTCGGCCTTCGGAAGCCACTCCATCAGTTCCTTCTTGAGGTCGATCGGGAAAGCCTCTCCCGTTGCCAGGATCCGCCGTAGCGACTCGAAGCGGGCCGGATGCTTCATGATGGTGGGGATCAGGAGGCGCCCGACGGTCGGCACCATGCCGAGAATGGTGATCCGGTGTTCCATGACAGCGGTCGCCACCTCCTCCGCATCGAACTTGGGCATGATCACCAGCGTGGCGCCGAAGACGACCAGGTTGCCCAGCCGAGCGAAGGCAGTACGGTGCGCCAATGGCGTTGTCAGCAGGATTCGGTCTTCATGCTGAATCCCCCAGTAGAGGGCGTTCAGGAATCCGTTCATCACGATGAAGTTGGACTGCGTGAGAAGTGCGCCCTTTGGGCGACCTGTCGTGCCCGAGGTGTAGGAGATGATGCAGGCATCGGTCTGCACGGGGGTCTCTCGCAGTGGCGGGTAGGCATTGGCCTGGATCTCGGCATAGGTGAGGAAATCGCCAACGCGTGCTTCGCCTACAACGATGTTCTCTGGCGCCTCGAGGCCCGCGGTAGCGGCTTCCAGTTCTGCAACGCGGGCCTGCGTGACGAAGATGAATTTCGGTGCCGCGTCTTCCACGATGAAGCGCACCTCAGGCGTTGCGAGCTTCAGATTGATCGGCACGCCGGTCCCACCGGCTTTCACTATGCCCAGAAAGCACACGATGAATTCGATGCAGTTGGGCAAGAAGATGCCGATGCGGTCGCCCGGTTCAACGCCGTTGGCCTGGAGAGCCGCGGCGACACGGGTGCTGGCTTCGTCGAGCTGCGAGAAGGTCAGTGTCGTGTTACCGCAGATCAGCGCAGGCTTGCTCCCGTATCGCCTGGCACCGGCTGCCAAGTAGGACGCGAATTTCATGCCTTGGTCGCCTCACCAGCCACCGGCGTGAACGCAGGGTACGGCGCACCTTCGTCGAGTTCGTCCCAGGTCAAGCGCAGTTCCATTCCGATCTTTAGCTGCTCGGGGTCGCAGTGGACGAGGTTGCAGAGAATGCGTACACCCTCGGCCAGCTCGACGTAGGCACAGACGTATGGGACTCGGCCCTCGTGACCGGGCCAAGCCGACCGGGTAACAGTCCAGGAGTAGAGGGTGGCGTCGCCGGAGACCTGCACCCAGCTGAGGTCACGCTTGCCGGTGTAGATGCTCAGGGGTCGCGGAGGCCATTGCAGCCTGTTGGTCTGGTTGCACCGTTGAAGCATCAGCTTGCCCTCCTTCGTGCCGTCCCAGAATGGTTGGGTGTCGGTGTAGCTGTTCGCCTCGGGTACTGTTCGCTTTGCGTTGTTCATGATCGCCCCTCCTCTACTGTTCGAGAACCAGCACACCGGAGCTGGCCCAGTTGCGTCCGATCGGGATCGTTCCGATGCCCGTTACCAGCGCGTTGTGAACGCTCTTGACCTGACGGTCCCCGCCTTCGCAGAACATCTGACGCACGGCCTCGGTCAAGTTGACACCGCCTCCCGCCAAGCCGGGCTGTCCGGCCGAGATCTGCCCCCCGCCGGTGTTCAGCGGAATGTCCCCTTCGAAGGTGAAATCGTGCTCAAGGATGAAGCGTGAGCCTTCGCCTGTGCTGCAGAAGCCGATCTGCTCAAGCTGAAGCAGGATGGCGATGAGGAAGTCGTCATAGGGATGGAACATGGCGACGTCGGTCGGCTTCATGCCGGCTTTGGCCAGGGCTTTGGGGCCAATGACGGAAAAGCCACTTTCCGTGATCTCGGCCTCCGGATCGAACGCCTTGTAATTCGTGAGTTCTGCATAGGCAGTCGGCACGACAAACTTGTCGAGGCCCTTTTGACGGGCCTTCTGCCGGGTCGTCACCAGAACACCATTGGCACCATCGCACACCATCACGCTGTCGAGCATGCGCAGCGGGTCAGAAACCGTCTTTGACTTCAGGTAGTCCTCGATCGTTAGCGGCTTGCGAAGCTTCTCGCACGCGTTGGGATTGAGCAGACCGTGGCTGCGCTGAGTCACCGCGAGCTTGGCAAGTGCTCGATCATCGAGGTCGTGCAGGTGGCGGTAGCGCTGGGTCAACAAGCCAAAGGCGCCGACCGGGCCGCGCAGGCCGGTCGGGTATTGGAATTCCAGTCGCTGACCACCCTGCTCGGACTGGTTCCTGCTCGATTGCGCATCCGTGGAAAGCACAAGAACCGTGGTGCAGAAACCTGCCTCGATGGCCGCAACAGCGCGGGCGACGCCGCCCACGGCTGACACGCCCCCCAGGCCCAGGCATTCGAGCCAGGTCGGCGAAAGTCCCAACATGTCGGCCATGTAAGCCGGCCAAAACGGGTTGGCCGTATCACTCATGGTTTCGGCAACGGCAAGGCCATCGATCTCAGAGAGCTCGAACCCCGTCATTTGCAGGATGACGGAAAGCACTTCTGCACCCATGTCATAGGCACTGCGGCCGCCGCCCATGGTTATCTTGGTTTCGCCATAGGCGGCGATGCCGATGTTCTTGTCCTTGTTCACAGTATGTTTCCTCGGTGTTGGCGATATGCGGCTCAGCGCCCTCTGAAATCCGGCTGGCGCTTCTCCTTGAATGCCAGCAATCCTTCCGCTCGGTCTTCTGAGAACGACAGCGCGAAAGACATGTCACCTTCTTGATGCAGCGCCTGGCGAAGCGTCATGTCGACGCCTTGGTCGATCAGAGCCTTGGCGTACATGATGGGCAGGGGCGCATTCTTGACAATGTCGGCCATGAACGAGCGCGCGCTGGCCAGCGCGGCCCCTTCTTCGGTCGACGTCGCGATGCCGAATGCTTCTGCGTCGACTCCGGAAATGCGCTGTCCGGACCAGATCAACTTTTTGGCGGCCGCGCGGCCAATGGCGCGCGTCAGGGTCTGGGTGCCACCGCCCCCGGGCAACATGCCGAGCTTGACCTCCGGCAGGGCGAACTGTGCAGCTCTGGAGGCAAAGATCAAATCGCACATCAACGCTATTTCGAATCCGCCACCCAAGGCGTATCCCTCCACTGCGGCAAGGCAGGGCTTGGTGAATTCGGGGAGCGTCGCAAACAGGCGACTGATCTGCCGCGATGTCCGGCGCTCGCGCCAGCGCTCGAATGGCCCGCCCTCGGGCGGGGCGAACGCAGACGTGTCGACACCTGCACAGAAGTGATTCCCGCAGCCGCGGATGATCACGCCGCGCACGGACGTGTCCTTTTCGGCCTCCGCCAGCACATGCAAGATCTCGGAGGCCGTTTTCTCTCGTATCGCGTTACGCCGGTCAGGGCGGTTCAGCCCGATCTCCACCCAGTCACCCGCTCCTCGCTCGACTATCACGTCTTCGTACATCGCTGCCTTCACTGAATCAAATCGCACATATGTGCTAGATTATTAGCACACTTCAGCTATTTGACAAGTGATTCAGTCCGACGTGTCCAGTGCTTGAGAGCGTCAGTGCGGGAAGAAGGAGGGACTGCGCGCTTCAGGAGCTGGACGCCAAGATGACCAAGCAGCGTCGGATCTGTTCCCTGCCGGGATGGTGCGGGTTTGGTGACCGTCCCGATGCTGACGAATCCAGCCAGCTCCTCGCTGCCGAGCACCGAGCTAATGCAAGATGCTGTCGACGCATCGGTCGCCACTAAGAGCGATCGCGCCGAAACCTACGAGGTGCGCAGTGTTGAGGAGATTGCCAGGCGCCGCTCCCGCGGCCAGCCACTGTTCGCCCAGCGGAATGCTGCTGCCTCCCACGGAGTGACACAAGGAAGGAACGGGGTGATGACGGATAGAGCGTGGCAGCGCTTGGAGTCCTGCAAGTGCGCGTCCATTGTTATCCCCCTGCCCTCGTGGCCGCGGGTTCGTTACGCTTGCGTATATGCCGTCTTCACGGTCGTGTAGAACTCACTCGCATAGCGCCCCTGCTCGCGCGGTCCGTAGCTCGACCCTTTGCGGCCGCCAAAAGGTACATGGTAGTCCACCCCCGCCGTCGGCAAGTTCACCATCACCATGCCGGCCTGCGAGTTGCGTTTGAAGTGGGTGGCGTGCTTCAGTGAGGTAGTGGCAATGCCAGCCGAGAGGCCGAACTCGGTGTCGTTCGCCATGGCCAAAGCTTCCTCATAGCTTCTGACTTTGACGACACTCGCAACAGGACCGAAGATCTCCTCCCGATTGATACGCATGGACGCAGTGGTGTCCGCGAAGAGCGTAGGCTGCAAGTAGAAGCCAGGCTTTCCATGCGAGCTCGTGGCAATCGTCTCGCCACCCGCCACCAATCGTGCTCCTTCCGCCTTGCCGATGTTGATGTAGGCTTGATCTTGGGATAGCTGCCGCTCGTCTACGACGGGTCCGATGTCAGTTCCCGACGTTCGAGCATCGTCGACTTTGAGGCCGCTCATGCGGTCGGCCATCGCCGAAACGAATCGGTCGTGGATACGCTCCGTAACGATGAAGCGAGAGGACGCTGTACACCGTTGGCCAGTCGAGAAGAAGGCGCTGTTTATCGCGGCGCCCACCGCGACATCAAGATCGGCATCATCCAGGACCACCATGGGATTCTTGCCGCCCATCTCCAGCTGAAACTTTGCCATGCGTTCGACACAGGCGCGCGCGACGCGGCGGCCTGTGTCCACGGAGCCCGTGAAACTGATCGCGTTGACTCGCTCGTCTTCAAGAAGTACCTGGCCCACCTCGGAGCCGCGCCCCATCACGAGGTTCAACACCCCCGGCGGCAGCCCCGCCCTCTGCAGGATGTCGGCGAGTGCCCATGCACTGCCTGGAACGAGTTCTGCGGGCTTCAGGACAACCGCATTACCGAAAGCTAGCGCCGGCGCCAGCTTCCACGCGGGGATCGCGATAGGAAAATTCCAAGGAGTGATCAAGCCAACTACGCCGACGGGCTCGCGCGTCACCTCGACGTTGACTCCGAGCCGGACCGAAGGAACCAAGTCACCGGAGGTACGCAGCGTCTCCCCGGCGAAGAACTTGAAGATGTGCGCGGCCCGTGTAACTTCACCGATGGCTTCCGGCAAAGTCTTGCCCTCCTCCCGAGCGAGCAGATCTCCAAGTTCAAGCTTCCTGGCCAGAATTTCGGTGCCAGCCATGTCCAGGATGTCAAATCGCTGCTGGGGCGTCGATTGCGCCCAGGATTTCTGAGCCACCGATGCGGCTTCGATCGCCTGTCGCGCCTGCGACGCGTCTGCTTGAGCGAACTCGCCAACGAGATCACCCGTATCGGACGGGTTGATATTGCGGGAGGTGCGAGTTCCGTGCACCCACTCACCGCCAATAAGATTCTTGTACATGGGGTCGATGGGGTCGATGGGGTCTGGCCTCAGCGCACAGCCACGATTGCCTCAATCTCGACCGGGATTCCGTTCGGCAAAGAGTTGGCGCCAGCAGCCGTTCGAGCATGAGTGCCCTTGTCGCCAAAGACCTCGAGAAAGAGGTCGGAGCAGCCGTTCACGATCTTGAAATGGTCAACGTAGTCAGCGGTTGCGTTCACAAGGCCAAAGACTTTGATGATGCTCTCGACCCGATCGAGATCTCCATCAAGAGCCTCGCTCATCGCCGACAGCAGCAGCAGACCGACCTGCCGGGCGTGCTTGTATGCCGTGTCCAGATCCCATGTCTGCACCGACCTTTCCCTTCGCGCGCACACCATCGGGGTAGCCGATCTGGCTTGAACGGGCAGACGGGCCAGCGCCGCGGCAAAAGGGCCAGGGCTGGCGGTGACAGCCAGCGTCGGCTGGTAAACCCTACCAAGCTCCTCCGGGTGAGGATGTATGTGAATGAGTACCTGCCTCGGTACCGGAATGTCGATGAGCGTGTATCCACTGGTCGTCATCTCACCGAGTCTGGCGCCGACCACCAACAGCAGATCCGATGCTCGAACTCGTGCCGCCAAGTTCCCGTCAATGCCTATCCCGACGTGCCCGACGTAGTTCGGAAGCCGATTGTCAAAGCGATCCTGTCGGCGAAAGGCCGCCGCCACAGGGAGACAGGCTCGCTGCGCAAAGTTCTGGATGTTCGCTACCGCGTCTACATCCCATGCACCGCCGCCGAGGATCATCAGTGGTCGCTCCGCTCGTTCCAGCGCAACTTTCAACGCGGCCATCGCGTCAGCTCCTGGGGCGGTGGAAACGACCCGGTAGGGCATCGCGTCTTGGGCGCTTACCACGTCCTCCAGCATGTCTTCCGGGAGAGCGAGCACGACAGGCCCGGGTCGGCCGCTCGTCGCCGTGTGGAACGCGCGACTGACCATCTCCGGAATGCGGCTTGCGTCGTCAATCTGCGCAACCCACTTCGCCAGCTGCCCGAAGGCCCGTCGATAGTCAAGCTCTTGAAAGGCTTCTCGCTCGGCCATTGGCCGGGCGATCTGGCCGATGAACATTATCAAGGGCGTCGCATCTTGCATGGCAACGTGCAGTCCTGCGCTTGCGTTGGTGGCGCCTGGACCTCGCGTCACCATGCAGATCCCGGGGCGGTTCTGCAGCTTGCCAAAAGCGTCGGCCATCATTGCCGCACCACCTTCGTGGCGACATGTAATCACCTTGATATCCGAGGCGTCATGCAGGGCATCGAGCACGGAGAGATAGCTCTCCCCGGGGACGCAGAAGACATGATCCACGGAGTGAATCTTCAACTGGTCGACGAGGACTTGGGCACCGGTGCGAGTAGGGTTCATTGCATTGACTGGGCTTGATATCTAGTGCGCTCACCGCAGCGGCTGAGCGTTGGAGGGTATGAGTGGCCATAGATGCCGCCCCGAAGAAATTCTAGGAACGCGCCTGTCAAGTAGATATAGACTTGTCGGAATGGGCCGCATCACTGATCTAAATAATGCGAGGGCGAATGGAACTTAAGGACCTCGATCTGAACCTGCTCGTCGTGTTCAACGAGCTCATGATCGAGCGCCGTGTGTCGATAGTCGCGGAGAAGATGGGTGTCAGCCAACCGGCGATCAGCAACATACTGAACCGCCTGCGGAAGCTGCTGGGTGATGAGCTCTTTGTGCGCACTTCCAAAGGGATGGACCCCACCCCCTATGCGCTGCAGCTCGCAGAGCCGATTGCCTATTCGCTACAGACGATCCGCTCAACGTTGAACGAGTCCGCAAGGTTCGAACCTGCTGCGAGCGATCGACAGTTTGCAATCGGTCTCAGCGATATCGGCGAGGTCAACTTTTTACCCCGCTTGGTTGAAAAGCTTGCTGAAGTCGCCCCGCGGGTATCCGTAAGCACAGTGCGGACCCAGCGTGAGGACATATCCGTCGCCATGGAGAACGGGCATGTGGATATGTCGATCGGAACTCTCTCAGGCTTGCAGCAACAGTTCTTTCAACGAACTCTTTTCAAGCAGACCTATGTGTGTGTGTTCCGAAAGGGCCATCCTCTAGACTCGGGTAGCCTATCGCTCGAAGATTTTTGTGCAGCGGAGCACCTGGTGGTCGTTCCGCCCGGATCTGCCCACGCTCAAGTGAACGAATCGATTGAGCGGAGAGGGATCAAGCGCAATATTCGGCTGACGGTGCCTCACTGGACCGCGGTTGGCCACATCCTCGGAAGCGGCAACAGCAATCTGATTGCGACCGTTCCGACAAGCTACGCGGTCCGATGTGCACAACCTTTTGGCCTGTCATATGCACCTCACCCGATCAAGCTCCCGGAAGTGTCAGTGAGCCTGTTCTGGCACCCTCGGTTCCACCGCGAACCTGGCAACAAGTGGCTGCGAAACGTGATCTTCTCCCTCTTCGCCATGTCAAATGCCACGGCATTGGCCGAGGACAGCGCCTAGTTGCTCGAGCGGCGCGGCGAGAACCAGCGCCAAAAGGCCAGAAGGCTCCAGAACGAACGGTGGCTTGGCTCGGCGGCGGAAACTCTCGGCTGGACGTCCACTACCGCATCCGACGCCCCGTCTGTTTGCGGCGGCGCAGCGACACGCTCTTTGAATCGCGTGAAGAACTCGCCCGCCATACGGCTCGCTACACCATCGATCAGGCGCGAACCCACCTGCGCAATTTTGCCCCCGACTTGCGCATTCGCGACATAGTCAAGCTGCGTCACGTCGCCCACTGGCAGAAGCTTCACTTGAGCCTGACCCTTTCCAAAGCCTGCGACGCCGCCGGAGCCCTCGAAAATGATCGTGTAAGACGAAGGCGCCACGACATCAGCGAGCTTCAGCTTTCCGTTGAATCGGGCTCGGACGGGCCCTACAGCTGCCAACATGACCATGCGGTAGCCTTCGGGTGTTTCCTCTATCGACTCACAGCCCGGGATGGATGCCTTTAACACTTCGGGGTCATTCAGTGCCGCCCACACCAGATCCTGTGCGAGCGGGATGATCTGTTGTCCTCTAAGTTCCATATGGGTCCCGGGGTTGGGCCGCGCCTCCCGTTGAGAGACCTCGGCAGTAGTCAGAAAGGCGGACGCCCACCAAGGGCGCCCGTAGATTTGTGAAGTTCAAACGCCAAACGCGGCCTGGATTCCGCCGGCGCGTCTACGCTCCAGCGCGCGCTCCTAACGCGCTCAGCCAATCATCTCAGGCTCCAGTTCATGCTGAGGCACCGTCTTATCTTGGACCATCTCCCAGACTCGCGCGGGCGTGAGGGGCAGGACATTTGGCTGCACACCCATCGAAGACAACGCCGCGGCCACCGCATTGGCTACCACCCCGCCAACCGGCACCAGCCCGCCTTCCCCGCAACCTTTCGCACCCAGGGGGTTATGCGGCGAGGGAGAGTCTTCAAGCTCGATAGCTCGAATCTGGGGGAAGTCTGTTGCCGTGGGCATCAGGTAGTCCGCGAACGTCCCAGCCAAGAACTGCCCATCATCCGAGTAAGCCATGTTCTCCAAGAACACCCCGCCTAGACCTTGCACCACAGCTCCGATCGACTGACCCTTTGCTGTCAGCGGATTGATGATGCGGCCGATGTCTTCGACGCCGAAGTAGTCGATCAGGTCGACCTTGCCGGTCTCTGGATCAACAGCAACGTGCGCTGCCGAAGCGCCGTAGGCGTACGTGTGCTCAGTTGAGGCGAACTCACCCTCCGCCTGAACCTTCAGCGCTCCCAGGTCCGCCGCAGTTAGCGTCTGTCCGTTCCAAGAAGCGGCAAGCCCTGGCCCGACCTCGATGGATGCGGGATCGCAACCAAAGCGCTTTGCACCCTCCTCACGGATTCGATCGCGGAGCAGCCCAGCGGTAACTACGACGGCAGATCCACCGAGAGCTGTCGAACGAGAGTGGAAGGAGCCGAATCCGAGCTTGAGGTAGATGGTGGAGCCGTGCAGGATCCGAATCTGATCCATGGGGAGCCCAAGTTCATCGGATGCGATCTGTGTGAGGACAGTCACAAGGCCCTGTCCCAGATTGGTCGAACCGATGTAGATGGTGAGCATGCCATCACTTTCGATCTCCATTCTGGCGCACTCCCGAATGCCGCCACCACCACCTTCGATAAAGCAAGCAATGGCGATGCCGTGATACCGGCCCTCGATGAGCTTGCCCTGAAGGGGCAACTTCGCTTCCCACTCGAATTCCTTGAGGCAACGGTCCAGGGTGATCTGGTAGTCGCCGCTGTCCAGGTTCTCCGGCTTGGGAGGCTTGTCGAGCGTCGCCAATGGGTAAGGCATCTGCTCCGACCGAGCCAAGTTCATGCGTCGGAACTCAACTTGATCTATGCCAAGTTCCTCAGCGGCGATCTGCAGCAGTCGCTCACGGAAAAAATCTGCTTCGAACCGTCCGGGCCCACGGTAGGTCCCGATAGGCCCCTTGTTTGTGAGATGAACAGCCGATTCGATGTGAATATGCGCGATGTCGTAGGGCCCCGACATGAACTGCGCGACGTTCCGCGGCGGAATCGCGCCGCTCGATCGCATGTAGGCACCAGCATCGGTATGAACTGCACCACGAAGCGCCAGGATGCGGCCGCTCCTCTCACAGACGATCTCAAGTTCGCATTCCATCTGACGCGAATGATTGGACCCAAGAAGGTTCTCGAGCCGATCTTCCACCCACTTTACCGGGCGACCGAGTTGCTTCGCGGCGAAAGGAACGAGGAAGTCTTCCGGATAAAACTCGCCACGGACTCCAAAACCGCCACCGACGTCGACCTCGATCAAATCAACCTGCTCAATCTCAAGTCCCAACGTTGCGGCAAGGGTCCTGCGCGTGGTGAATGGAACCTTTGCGGCACCGCTGACGGTCATATGGTTACCGTCCCACTGTGCGACCAATCCGCGGGTCTCCATAGTGACCGCGCTGTGGCGCTGGGTCACAAAGCGCTCGCGCCGAACGTAGGGACCTGTAACGCTCTTTGCATCACCCTTCGATGCCGTATACACGATCGGACAGTTGGTGCCGAGATGTTCGAAGAGGAGAATCTCGTCCTTCACAGACGCTTTCCAGTCGGGAACCGGGTCCAGCATCTCTATGTCAGCGAAGACAAGATTCGCCCCGTCTTCTGCAATCGCTGTAGTGTCGGCAACCACGATAGCGATTGGCTCCCCGACGTACCGCACCTTGTCCGCCGCCACCACCGTCTGCTCGAAGGGCGCGTGCTCGGGCACCGGGGACAAGCGAAGAGGCATCTTCGGCACCCGCCCCAGCACCGACTGAACGTCTTGTGCGGTGTAAACGGCATGAACGCCGGGCACTTCAAGCGCGGCTGCCGTATCAATCGAGAGGATTCGCCCGTGCGGGACCGTGCTGCGCACGATCACTGCATGAAGCATTCCTTCCAGATGAATGTCGTCGACAAAACAAGCCTTGCCAGTCAGAAGGCGCCGATCTTCAACTCTCCGGGTGTAGGTACCAACGACCTTGCCGTCACGTCTGTCGACCATCTCAGATCTCCTTCCGAGCGTAAGCAGAGCGCGCGTCGTATACGGCTTCCACGATGTTCACGTAACCGGTACAACGGCAAAGGTTGCCGGACAACACCTCGCGGATGCGATCCTTGCTTGCGTCCGGCTCTTCCGAAAGCAAGGCATGTGCAGTAGTCAAGAAGCCCGGAGTGCAGAATCCGCACTGCAGTGCATGATGAGTGTGAAAACTCTGCTGCAGCGCAGACATGCCTTCCACTGGAGTTATGCCCTCAACCGTGGTGACTTCGCAGTCGCCGGCCTGCACTGCCAGCATCAAGCAAGACCGCACCGCGTCGCCGTTCACGATGACGGTACAGGCGCCGCAAACCCCATGCTCGCATGCAACGTGCGTCCCGGTCTTGTTCAGGTGGTGCCGAAGGCAATCAGCCAAGCTGGTTCTTGGCGGTACATCCGCGGAGACGCTCGCGCCGTTCAGCTGGAAGAAGATCGTGGATTCGTTCATGATGGTTGTCCGGTAATCAGGCGCCTGTACTCACTCGTTCCTGTGCCTCTTTCAATGAGCGCTTCAATAGGGTCGCGACCAAGGAGCGACGGTAAGCTGCTGTGGCATGGATGTCGGTCGTCGGGTCCACTTCATCGCTCGCAGCACACGCGGCTGCTTCGATACTTGCGGCGTCGATCTTTTTTCCGTTCAAAGCCGCCTCCGCTCGACCAAGCCGGCGAGGCGTCGAGCATGCTCCGACCACACCGATGTGCACATTGGTTGCCCGCTGCTGCGCGTCCAAGTCATAAAACAGCGCGATTCCAGCCATCGCAAAGTCGCCAGCGCGCCTGGCGAACTCTTGGAACGCCCAACGCCGCTGTGCAGGCCAGAACGGAAGCTGAAATGCAAGAATCATCTCGTCCTCAGCGAGCTCCGTGCTGAGTGGACCAGTGAAGAATCCATCGGCCTTGATCGTCCGCTCTCCTTTTGGGCCAAGAATTCTCAGTTGAGCGTCGCAGGTGACAGCAATGCACGGAAGCTCAGATGCCGGATCCCCGTGCGCCAAGCTTCCGCCCACAGTACCGCGGTTTCGGATCTGATAGTGCGCCACATGGTGGACTGCCTCTTGAAGTAGAGGATGAGCTCGGGCAAGTACCTCACTATCTTCGATATCTCGCCACCGCGTGCGAGCGCCGATGTGCACACCATCCGCTTTCAAGCTGATGTAATTCAGATCCGGCACGTTCTTCAGGTCCACCAGTGCAGCGGGTTGCGCCATCCGATAGGCCATCGTCGGGAGCAGACTCTGGCCACCAGCGATGATTTTTGCTTCACCGGCGTACTGGCTCAGCAGTTCCACCACCTCGACGGGCGACGCGGGCGCGTGGTACTCAAAGTTTGAGAATTTCATGTTGACTCGATGGATTGGAGTGCTGATTGCATGCTTGCCGGATCGGGCCGAGCGCGCTCAACGTTGGTTGGCCGACGTCTGCAATCAGTCCTGCAAGGGCGTGCCCGACACCTTGATGGCCTGCGCCCACCGTGCGAGCTCTTCCTTCATCCAGTTGTCCAGTTCCGCAGGAGAGCTCCCGACAGGAGTCGCGCCCAGACTGGCGAAGCGGGCCTTCACATCCTCATCGCTCACCGCCTTCACCACTGCACGATTCAGCTTCTCGATGACGGGCTTTGGCGTGTTCTTCGGCGCGAAGATCGCGTACCACGCGGTCACTTCGATACCTTGAACGCCTTGCTCTGCGAACGTTGGAAGGTCGATGATGGGGCTGCGCTTCGTGGCCGCGATCGCGATGGGCTTCAGCTTGTTGGCCTTCACATAGGGCAGCGCGGCAGTCACTTCGACAGACATGAAGTCGATCTCACCTGACATTACCGCCGACATTGCCGGCGCAGAGCCCTTATATGGCACGTGCTGGGTATCCATGCCGAACTTTGCTTTGAGCAACTCCCCAGCGAGATGATGTGGTGACCCAATTCCTGCCGACCCGAAGTTCAGTGATCTTTCCTTGCTGAGCTTGATAAGGTCTTGCATTGACTTGACCGGCAGGTTCGGTCGCACCACGATGATGTGTGGGATCGTGGCGACCAGGGAAACAGACTCGAAGTCCTTCGCCGCGTCGTACTGGAGCTTCTTGTAGAGCGTCGGATTGATTCCGTGCGTGGTCGTAGAGCCCAGGACCAGGTTGTATCCGTCAGGCTGGGCGCGCGCCACGTAGGCGGTGCCGATCATCCCTGCCGCACCCACTCGGTTGTCAACCACGACGGGCTGTCCAAACTGCGCCTGCATCTTCTCGGCCATCGCTCTGGCGATGAGGTCCAGGGCGCCCCCCGCGCTAAATGGAGCGACCAGTGTGATAGACCGTGCTGGATACTCCTGCGCATGCGCGCCGGCGGCCAAGGCGACCACCTGTGCGGCGGAGATTTTCAGGTAGGTGCGTCTTTTCATAATGCGAGTCCTTGAGTTGCCGAGCGAATAGACAGCCGCCGGCGGTAGCGCCGGTGGTAAGAGAAGCCGCTTCGCGGCCAGGATCCGTTGACTTCTGGCACCAGGTGTGTTCTACCCGAAGTCAACGAGGATTGAACCGTCTACAACCTTCACAGGGAAGGTCTGAAGGTCCTTGCAAACGGGCCCGGAACGGTGCGCGCCGGTTGCCACGTCGAACTGAGCCTGGTGCAGCGGGCACTCGATGCAGCCGGCTTCCACGATGCCGTCCGACAACAATGCGAATTCATGAGTGCACACATTGCTCACGCAATGAACGTCCTCACCTAGCTTCACCAGAGCGATGAGCGCTTTTCCCACAGTGATCGGGAATGGCTCCTCTTCCTCAAGCTGCGACAGCGACGCGACACTTTGCCAAGCCATGGTTTTCCTTCTTACAAGGGAATCACCAGAAGCGCATCGATGCTGGTCGAGTCAATGACCACAACGCGCTCCTTGAACATGAGGCGGCCATCGACTTCGGCGATGCTGTCCTCATAGACTCCGGTGCTGAAAAGATCGGTTTGGCCGTCATGCATGATCCGGGCCACGATGTATCCCGTTCGCGCACCGATCGATCCATCCGGCCGCTCAGAGAGGACCGTCCGGCTGAGCGCGTGTCGATACGTATGGGGCTCGTAAACGTTCGCGCTCTTCATGGACGTGATCCGGTCTCGCAGCATGTTGCGGTTGTCGCAGTACATGAGCCCGATCGGCAACTTCCGTCGGTGGTTGTCGCGTGTGATGATCTTGTAGAGGCAGCGATCGTCAAAGAACGCTGGCCATTCGGCATAACGCTCGTCGTCAATGCAGTCAACATACTCCGCGAGCAAGGTCTCGACGCGGAATGCCAGTTCAGGGGTCAATCTCAACTTTTCCATGATTATTCTCCTTAGATCTCAGAGACCCATCCGCGTCCGATACGCTTGCCAGAAGCCGCGTACTGCAGCTTCGCTAACTCGCGACTGCTGGTCTTCAACGACGCGCCCCCCCATCTCCAGAACGGCGTTCTTGTCAGTCTCACGACGAATTCCGCGCTGGATGAAGTTCCCGACGATGCCGTCCTCCAAAGACACCAAGCCGGCCGGGCCGATCAGGTTCGATTGACGCATGCGCATGTCGAACTGCTCCGGCGTATCGTCTGCGTAGCCGAAGGCGATCCAGTACAGCTCGGACTTATCGACACTCTTCGGAATGAGCACGCGTACCGCCAGGGAGTTCTGAATCTGCTGGAGGACGAAGGTCGGAAAGATCGACTGGATCGCATGGGTGATTCCATCTTCGTATTCCAGCCATGAACGGATGAGCGTCGGATCCGCCAGCGTGAAGTCGTCCATCACGGCGCGGAGTTCGCCCTTCTTCTCGTAGTCAGTGCCGACAGCCGAATCGGTACCACGCTTCGACCAGCTCAGATGGTGTGCGCCATCGCCGTCGACTCGAACGCCACCCTCCATGGAGAGTCGATTCAGCTTGAAGGTGGAGAAGAAGGTGTGGAGCAAACTCGCGTGGTACGAGTCTTTTACGTTCTCCATGTACAGCTTCCAGTTGCTATGGAGCGTCTGCGAATACGTGCCAAGAAGCTTGACCGGACGATTGAAGATCCGCGCAATGTGGCTCCCCATGCGCTCACCCAGATAATCGGCCAGGGCCGGCGTCTCCTCCGAGAACGTAGCAAAGACCAGGCCGTGGAAGACCTCGACGCGAGCCTTCGTCAGGTTGTGCTGGCACACCTTGAAGTCCGCCGGCATTCCCCCGACCTTCTTGACTCCGTTCTGGAACGCAACACTCTGCAGGTTGCCCGCGAGGTCATATCGCCAGTTGTGATAGACGCACGTGAAGTCCTCGACGTTGCCGCTTCCGTCAAAGAGCAGTGTCGCGCCGCGATGCGCGCACCGATTCACCACGCAGTGCACCTTTCCTTCCGCGTCGCGCGACACGATGACAGGCGTGTCACCGACCCATGTCGTCTTGTAGTCGCCGCTGTTTGGAATCTCGAGTTCCATCGCGACGAAACACCAGTTCGGGCCTCGGAAGATGAGCTTCTGTTCCAGGTCATAAAGCTCGGGGTCAGTGAATACGCTGAACGGCACGCGCGAGTTATCCACAGTAGGCCACTCGATGTTGATTGGATGAGTCGGAGACGCTTGCATGGTGGATTCCTTACAGTGGGGTTGGAAAATTGGATGCCGATGTGGCCTCAGGAATTGCTCGCGTAGAAAGCATCCGCATAGATGTGCTCACGCGCGATGCCTCGTCGCTCGGCAAGCAGAGAGGCGGCCTCAACCATCGGCGGGGCGCCGCACAAGTAGGCGCGCCATCCATTGAGGTTGGGATGGTCTTCCGCAACGGCCTCGGTCACAATTCCTGACCGCATCGCCTGGTCCTCACCGCTGCCACTCGTCACCACGGTTTGGACGTTCAGGTTGGAGTGGCGACTCGCCAGAGCGTCTAGCCACTGGAGACCGTAGACGTCAGTAGGAGTTCGGACCCCAAAGTACAGATGGATTGGATTGCGCATCCCCGACTCGAGGGCCCCGCGGACGATCGACAAGACTGGAGCCAGGCCGGATCCACCCGCAACGCAGAGCATCGGACCTTCATGTCGTGATCGAAGGTATGCGGTTCCCAGAGGGCCGGTTACCCTCACGGAGTCGCCGACCTTGAGCTTCTCGTCGATGTATCCGGTAACGCGCCCATCGGGCACCAGGCGTACGTGAAATTCAAGCTCGTCGTCGGTGCTCAGCCCGGCCATCGAATACGGTCGCACCATGTCCGGAGCAACTTGGAGAAGTGCGTACTGGCCCGGTGAGTAGACGAACGGCTTGGAGGGACGGAGGCGCAATCTCTTGATGTCGTGTGTCATGGCCTCAATCGAGGTGACTGTGGCCTTGAACACTTTGGCGGGGTGTGTGATGACCTCGTCCGGCTCAGCGATCTCGATCGCACAGCTTTCCGTTAGCACGCTCATGCACGCCAGGACATGACCATCACCGCGCGGGTCACTCTTGATTGCATCACGCCCTGTTTCCAGAACCGTCCCCTTTACGACCTTGCAGCGGCAGGTTCCGCATCTGCCTGCCATGCAGCTGTACGAGACAGGCACGTTGTTTGTGCGGAGGGTTTCCAGGAGGTTTGCACCTGGAGAAGCTCTCAGCACAAGGCCTAACGGTTCAACAACGACTTCCATTCCAGCTCATGTTCGTTTGCAGCCGGAAGTGTAGGAATAGGTCTTCAGCGGGGGAATGCATTGGCCCTAATGGGCATCATCACGCAGCGAAATATCGCCTTTCTGCTGAGTGCGACCCACGGAGGTCCCTGTTCATCTCCTGCGCGGGCTGCCATGCGCAACGGCCGACAGGATGGCAAGCGCCAACTGCTACCCCGCGCTCACGACGACGCTGCAATGTGAACGACTGGCAGTTGCGAACGCAGGAAGCGCAAGGCGTAGCGCAGCGCACCCGGGCTGCTGGCGTGCAACGTGAAAAGCGGCTGACCGAGCTCCACCCGGTCCCGCAGGCGCACGTGCATCCTTGCTCCGGCGGCCGGATCGCGTGGAGCGCCCGCCAGTTTGGCCGCGCGTGAGACGAGGCGCGTGTCGATCGCCAAGACCGTGCCGCCCGCATGCGCGGTCACGTCCTCGGTGTGCGCTGCCTTCGGCGGCACACGCAGACCACCCTGCGCTTCGCAGATCGCCAGGAACTTGGCCAGCGCGCGCCCGTCGTCCAGCACCTCGCACGCCAGTCCCTGCCCACCCCCAGGGGCAGATTTTCCGGCCATTTCCAGCAGCAGGCCGGCGAGCAGCAGGGCACGCTCGCGCAGGTCCTGCGGGGCGTCGGCGCGGCGTTCCAGCACTGCCATGACGTCCATGGCTTCCAGGGCCGGCCCGATGCCGCGGCCTACAGGTTCGGTGCCGCCGGTGAAGACCGTGCGAACCTGCAGGCCCAAAGCGGCACCCACGGCCACCAGGCTGCGCGAAAGCAGCTCGGCCGCCGCCGTGCTGCGAACCTTGGTCAGCGGGCCGACCGGCAGATCGATCAGCACGCGCTGGGAGCCCGCCGCAGCCTTCTTGGAAAGGATGGACGCCACCAGCAGCCCTTCGCTATCGAGATTCAGCGGGCGTTCCACCCGGATCAACATGTCGTCGGCCGGACTGATGCGCGTGGCACCACCCCACGCGATGCAGCCGCCCTCGCTTTCGACGACGCGGCGCAGCGCCGCCATGTCGAGGTCAACCGGCGCGAGGGTTTCCATCGCATCGGCCGTACCGGCCGCCGAGGTGATGGCACGCGAGGATGTCTTCGGCATCAGCGCGCCGCACGCTGTGACGATCGGCACCACCAGCAGCGTCGTCCGATTGCCCGGGAGGCCGCCGATGCAGTGTTTGTCCATCACTGGCGACGCGCCCCAGTCGATGCGTTCGCCCACATCGACCATGGCTTTCGTCAACGCCACCGTCTCGTCGAGATCGAGTCCGCCGCCGGCACAGACCGTCACCAGGGACGCCAGGTGAATGTCGGAAAGCCGACCACGTGCCACGTCTTCCATGAGCTCGCGCAGGGCGGAGTATCCAAGCCTGCTGCCGTGAGCCTTGGCGCGAAGGTGCGCAAGCGACGCGAGCACCGGTGGATGGCGCACCTCCACTTCATCGCCCTCTGCTGCGCCCAACAAGGTCCAGGCGACTTCCGACAACGCGATCTCGTCGCTACGAAGCCAGTCGCTGCTGACGTGATGGAGGATCGCGAGCAGGTGGTGCCCGTTGGCGATCACTTCGACCTGCGCCTGCGCTTCGAAGCCCTCCGCCCGGCAGACAGGGCAGTCGCCGAGCATGTACACCACGGGCTGCTGATAAGTGTCGATGCGGGCCCGGCTGGCCCGCAGGCGGTCGAAGGACACGGCGCGGACTGATCTTCAGAGCTTGCGGGATTCGAGGTACTCCGGCACGGTGACCGGCCAGCCGTGACGCTCCTCGATCGCCAGCCGCAGCGCATCGGCGGCCACCGGCTCGCCATGCGTCACGAAGACCCGCTTCGGCGCACGCAGCCCACCGAGCCATGCCAACAGCTGTTCCCGGTCCGCATGGGCCGAAAAGGTGTCGAGATTGGCCACTTCGGCGCGCACCGGCACATAGGCCCCATGGATCTTGACCGACTCCGAGCCGCCGACCAGCGTCGCGCCGCGCGTGCCGGCGGCCTGGAAGCCGGCGAACAGGATGGTGTTGCGTGCTTCAGGCGCATACGCCTTCAGGTGATGCAGGACGCGCCCGCCGGTCGCCATGCCGCTCGCAGAAACGATGATCGAAGGAAAGGTCAGCGTATTCAGCCGCTTCGATTCCTCCACCGTGTTGACGATCGTCACGTGCTTGCTCATGGCGGCACACTGCTCGGCGCTCAACCGGTGTTCGTCGAGGTGGTGCCGAAAAATGCGCGTGGCATCGGCCGCCATGGGGCTGTTCAGGTACACCGGCATGTCGGGAATGCGGCGCGCCTGCTTGAGCAGGTGGATGCAATGCAGGAGGGTCTGCGCGCGCCCAACGGCGAATGAAGGGATGACGACCACGCCGCCGCGCGCCGCGGTGCGATTGACCACGTCGGCCAGCACCATGAGCGCGTCGACGTCGCGATGCAGGCGATCACCATACGTGGACTCCACGACCACATAGTCCGCCTGCTCGGGAGACTCGGGTGGACGCATCACCAGGTCGTCGCTGCGGCCAAGGTCGCCGGAGAACAGGATGCTGCCCCCTGTCCAGCTGATGTGAACGCTGGCCGCGCCGAGAATATGCCCGGCGCGCTTCAGACGCCACGACCAGCCTGGCCACGGTGACTGCTCCTCGTCGAAGGGAATGGCCTCGAAGCGCTTCAGCGCTGCACTCGCCTCCTCTTGCGTGTAGAGCGGCAGGGCCGGCTTGTGCTTCGAATGGCCGTGCCGATTCGCGAAATCGGCTTCCTCCTCCTGGAGCCGGCCGGAATCCGGCAGCAGCAGCTCGCACAGGTCGCGCGTCGCGCCACTGCAGAACACAGGGCCCTTGAAACCGAGCTTGACGAGCCGCGGCACAAACCCGCTGTGGTCGATGTGCGCGTGCGTGAGCAGCACCGCATCGATGTCGGAGGCCTTGATCGGCAAAGGCTCCCAGTTGCGCAGCCGCAGTTGCTTCAGGCCCTGGAAGAGGCCACAGTCGACCAGCAACCGGCGGCCGTCGTGCTCCAGCAGGTACTTGGATCCGGTGACGGTGCCGACGCCGCCGAGGAATTCGATGCGCATTGCTTCTCCTTGGTTGCCGGGAGCTTGGCATCGTGCCGCCGCTGCGACTTGATGCCGATCAAGGGAGCGCAACATCAAGTTGCGCATGATGCACCCTTTGTCCCGGAGGCCACCCTTGACGATCCGCCATCTCGACCGGCTCCTGTCGCCGACCTCGGTCGCTGTCTTCGGTGCTTCCAGCCGTGCGGGCAGCGTCGGTGCCATGGTCTGGCGCAACCTGCGCGCCGGTCGCTTCGCGGGCCCGATCTACGCCGTCAATCCCAAGCACACCCAGCTCGATGGCGTGCCCGTCTTCGCCAAGGCGGCCCATCTGCCCGGCGCCCCGGACCTGGCGCTCCTTTGTACGCCTCCCGACACCGTGCCGCAGCTGGTGGCCGAGCTCGCCGAACTCGGCACCCGCGCGGTCATCATCGTGACCGCGGGGCTGAGCGCCACGCAGAAGCAGGCGGCACTCGATGCGGCCAGGCCGTACGTGACGCGCCTGCTGGGCCCCAACTGCATCGGCCTGCTGAGCCCGCACATCGGCCTGAATGCCGGCTTCGCGCACACCGATGCGCTGCCGGGCGAGATGGCCTTCGTGTCGCAATCGGGCGCGCTGGTCACCGCCATGCTCGACTGGGCCAAGAGCCGCGGCATCGGCCTGTCGCACCTCGTCTCGCTGGGCGAACACTGCGATGTCGATTTTGGCGACCTGCTGGACCACCTGGCGAACGACGCCCGCACGCGATCCATCCTGCTCTATGCCGAATCGATCGAGTCGCCGCGCAAGTTCATGTCGGCCGCACGGGCGGCAGCACGCAACAAGCCGGTGATCATCGTGAAGGCCGGACGCGCCGGCAACGGCGTGCACGCCGCTGCCTCCCACACCGGTGCGCTGGCCGGCTCGGACATCGTCTACGACGCGGCCATCCGCCGCGCCGGCATGTTGCGCGTCGACACGATGCAGGAGCTGTTCATGGCGGCCGAGACCCTGGCGCGCTTCCGCGGCAACCGCAGCGATTCGCTGACCATCATGACCAACGGCGGCGGCGCCGGCGTGATGGCCGCCGACGCGGCCGCGCGGGCCGGCATCACGCTGGCACAGCCCGGCAGCGCCCTGCTCCAGCGCCTGGACGATGCGCTGCCGTTCAACTGGTCGCATGCCAATCCGATCGACATCATTGGCGACGCCCCGATCGAACGCTACACGGCGACGCTGTCCGCCCTGCTCGCCGACGATTCGGCCGGCGCCGTGCTGTTCGTCCATGCGCCGACGGCGATCGTGCGCAGCGACGACATCGCCCGCGCCTGCCTGCCGCTGGTGCGCGAGGCCGGGCAGCGCGTGATGAGCGCCTGGCTCGGCGACGCGGCTGTGGCCCAGGCGCGCCAGCTGTTCGAGCAGGCTGGCGTGCCCGACTATTCCACACCCGAGGAGGCCGTCCACGCCTTCGGGATGCTGCAGACCTATCGGCGCAACCAGGAGATCCTGAGCGAGGCGCCGAGTGCGAGCGAGAACACGGCGCCCGATCTCGCCGCGGCGCAAGGCCAGCTCGATGTGGCGCTTGCCGAAGGCCGCGAATGGCTGAGCGAAAAGGAGGCCAAGGCCGTCCTGAAGGCCTTCGGGGTTCCGGCCGTGCCCACACTGGCGGTCGCGGCCTCGGCCGATGCGGTCCTGGCGGCCGCGCTCGAAGTGGGCTATCCGGTGGCGCTCAAGATCGCCTCGCGCGACATCACGCACAAGTCCGACGTCGGCGGCGTACGGCTGGATCTGCGCGACCCGGCTTCCCTGGAACAGGCCATCCGCGACATGCTTCAGGCCGTGCGCGCCGCGAAGCCCGATGCGCACATCGATGGCTTCACCGTGCAGCCGATGGTGCATCGGCCGCACGCACAGGAAGTCATCGTCGGCGCCAGCATCGACAGCGTCTTCGGCCCGGTGATCCTCTGCGGCCAAGGCGGCACCGCTGTGGAGGTGACTGCAGACACCGCTGTCGCCCTTCCCCCGCTCAACCGCAGCCTGGCCCGCGAACTGGTCTCGCGCACGCGCGTATCGCGCCTGCTCGCCGGCTACCGCGACCATCTTCCTGCTCGCACGGATGCCCTGTACGACGTGCTGATTGCGGTGTCGCAGATGCTCGCCGACCTACCGCAGCTGGCGGAGCTCGACATCAACCCGCTCTACGTCGACGAGGCGGGGGCCATTGCCCTGGATGCCCGCATCCGCGTCGCGAGGCAGCCGGTCGCTGGGGCCGAGCGCTTCGCGATCCTTCCGTATCCTTCCCAATGGGCTCGCACGCTGACCTGGAACGGGCGTGAAACCACGGTGCGCCCGATCCGTCCCGAAGACGAGGCGCAACACCAGCGCTTCCTGGAACGGCTCGATCCGGAGGACATCCGCATGCGCATCTTCCAGACCCGGCGCGAGCTGCCGCGCAGCGAACTCGCGCGGCTCACCCAGATCGACTATGACCGCGAAATGGCGTTCATTGCCGAGGCCGTCGACACGCAGGGCGTGCGCGAAACACTCGGCGTCGCGCGCACCGTCAGCGACCCCGACCGGGTGGAGGCCGAGTTCGCCATCATCGTGCGCTCCGATCTGAAGGGTGCCGGGCTCGGAAGGCTGCTGTTCCAGCAATTGATCGACCATGCCAGGAACCGTGGAACCGGCCGTCTCGTGGGCATCGTGCTGCGGGAGAACAGGCGGATGCTGAATCTCTGCCGCGATATGGGCTTCGAAGCCGACCCGGCGGAGCCCGCCGGCTCAGGCGTACGGCGCATGGTCAAGACGCTGGATGGCCCGGCGGTCGAGCCGAGGTCCAGGGCAGGCGCGCCGCCGGCGTAAGAAGGCATCCCTGCAGCCGGCCCCAGCGCGGTGATGAGCAGCATCGCCCCGCCCGGCACGCATGCGGATGGGCCCTCCCCCCAACGCAGCGCGGCTCAGTGCGCTTCCGTCAGCTGATCCAGGATTGCGGGGTTCTCCAGCGTCGAAATATCCTGGGTGATGGCCTCGCCCTTTGCAGCCGATCGCAGCAGGCGCCGCATGATCTTCCCGCTGCGCGTCTTCGGCAGGTTGTCGGCAAAGCGGATCTCCTTGGGCTTGGCGATCGGACCGATCTCCTTGCTGATCCAACTGCGCAGCTCGGCGGCGATTCGGGCGGCTTCCTCGCCAGTCGGCCGGGACCGCTTGAGCACGACGAAGGCACAGATCGCTTCGCCGCTGGTCTCGTCCGGACGGCCGACCACGGCCGCCTCGGCGACGAGTTCGGTGCACGCCACCAGTGCGGACTCGATCTCCATCGTTCCCATGCGATGGCCGCTCACGTTCAGCACGTCGTCGATGCGTCCGCCGATCGTGAAGTAGCCCGTGCCGGGATCGCGCGCAGCGCCGTCGCCGGCGAGGTAGTAGCCGCGCAGATCCGACGGAAAGTAGCTGGACCGATAGCGGGCCTCGTCGCCCCAGATGGTCCGGATCATGCCGGGCCAGGGCTTCTTGATCACGAGGATGCCGCTCTGCCCGTTCGGCAGGTCGGCGCCGGTTTCATCGACGATCGCGGCCATGATGCCTGGGAAGGGCAAGGTGCAGGAGCCCGGCACCAGCGTGGTCGCCCCCGGCAGCGGCGTGATCATGTGGCCGCCGGTCTCCGTCTGCCACCAGGTGTCGACGATCGGGCACCGCCCGCCGCCGACGTGTTCGTGGTACCACTCCCACGCAGCCGGGTTGATCGGCTCGCCCACCGAGCCGAGGATGCGCAGGCTCCCCAGGTCGAAGCGCCGCGGATGCACGTCGGGGTGGGCCTCGGCGGCCTTGATCAGGGACCGGATGGCGGTCGGCGCGGTGTAGAACACCGTCACCTTGTGCCGCTCGATCATCTTCCAGAACCGCGCCGCGTCGGGATAGGTCGGCACGCCTTCGAACACCACTTCGGTCGCGCCCAGCGCGAGCGGACCGTAGGCGATGTAGCTGTGGCCGGTGACCCAGCCGATATCGGCCGTGCACCAGAAGACGTCGTCGTCGTGCAGATCGAAGGTCCACTTGGCGGTCACTGCCGCCTGCACCAGATAGCCGCCACTGCTGTGCTGCACGCCCTTGGGCTTGCCGGTGGAGCCCGAGGTGTACAGCAGGAACAGCGGGTGCTCGGCGCCGACCCACTCCGGCTCGCACACATCGGGCTGTGCCTGCGTGAGCTCGTGCATCCATCGGTCGTGCGCCTGCCAGGCGATGGCGCCGCCGGTGCGGCGATGGACCACCACGTGGCGCACCGTCTCGCAGCCGCCCAGCGCCAGCGCCTCGTCGACGAGCGCCTTCAGCGGCAATGCCTTGCCGCCGCGCACCTGCTCGTCTGCCGTGATGACGGCGACCGCGCCGGTGTCGGCGATGCGGTCGCGCAGCGAGTGCGCCGAGAAGCCCCCGAACACCACCGAGTGCACGGCACCCAGGCGCGCGCAGGCCTGCATGGCCGCCACGGCTTCGACCGACATCGACATGTAGATGGCCACCCGATCGCCCTTGCCGATGCCCAGCGCCTTCAGCGCGTTGGCCATGCGGCAGGTCTGCGCGAGCAGTTGCGCGTAGGTGGTGTGCGTCACCTTGCCATCGTCGGACTCGAAGATGATCGCGACCTTGTCGCCGCGGCCCGCGGCGACCTGGCGGTCCAGGCAGTTCCACGAGACGTTCAAGGTACCGTCGGCGAACCACTGGTACATCGGTGCCTGTGCGGCATCGAGCACGGTCTTGAACGGCGTCTTCCATTCCACGAACTCGCGCGCGAGCCGCGCCCAGTAGCCCTCGTAGTCCGCCTCGGCCTCGGCCGCCAGTGCGTCGTAGGCCGCACGTCCTGCGACATGCGCTGAGCGCGCGAGCGCCTGCGGCGGGGGGTATTGCTTGGGGCGGCGCGTGTCATCCGGTGAGGTCATGGTCAGGTCGACTCCTTTGGACGCCGATGCTCCGGCACTTTGCATGGATCGACCTTGCGCTAGCGCAAAGGACATGCCCGTGGGAACGGGCGCGCTGCGCGAGAGAGCTTGTGCCAGATCAAGGACGTGACGAGCCGCTTCGCGTTAGTGTGGAACTTGCAGTGCCAGGGGCACTCTCTCACAGGAGACAAAAAAGGAGATTCTGGGATGCCCGATCCTGACCTCTGTACCGAAGAGGACGTCGTGCGACTGGTCCATGCCTTCTATTCGAAGGTGCGCAAGGACGAGCTGCTCGCGCCGATCTTCGCCACGCGCATCACCGACTGGGACCGGCATCTGTCCAGGATGGTCGACTTCTGGTCCTCGGCCCTGCGAGGCACCGCCCGCTACCGGGGGATGCCCATGCCGGCGCATGCGGCGTTGCCGGGGCTCACGCCGCAGCTGTTCCATCACTGGCTCGCCCTCTTCCGCGAGACTACCCAGGCGCTCGGGAATGAAGCGCTCCAGCGGCGCGCCAACGATCTCGCACATCGGATCGCCGGCAGCCTCTGGTATGGCTACCAGGCGCGGCACGGCGAGCCCGAGGGCGTGGCGGCCGCCTGACCAGCAGGCCCCAGGGCGTTCATCGCGCTGCCGTGCGTCAGCAGGCGGGCGAGCAGCTCGTGCACGCTGCGGATCTGCTCGCCGAAGGGCAGGGCGCCCACACCGCGGAAGAACAGGCCCTTCTTCACGTCGCCGCGCAGCGCGGCGGCCAGCTGCGTGTCGATGCAGAACTGGCCCCACGTCGCCAGCCCGTCGCGCAAGCCGCACTGCGCCAGGCAGTCGAAGGCGAGCGTGCAGCGCGGCTTGACGTGCGCCACGCTCTTCAGTTTTGACTCGGCCTTCAGGTAGAGCGCGAGCCACCGCGTCGGCACGGCGCGCGCCGGCAGGCCGGCCACGCTGGTGAACTCGACCAGGTCCTCGTCGCGCGCCTGCGCCAGCACGCGCTTGAACTCGGGGTGCGCATCGCACTCCTGCGTGACGGCGAAGGGCGTGCCGAGCTGCACGGCCGCGGCGCCCAGCGCCTGCACGCGCGCGATGTCCTCGAAGCAGCGGATGCCGCCGGCCGCGACCAGCGGGATGTCCTTCTCGATCCCCGCTGCGCGCAGGAAGGCGAGCGACTGGGGAATGACGTTCTCGAAGTCGAAGCGCGTATCGGCCAGGTCGGCGACCTTCGCGGCACCGAGGTGGCCGCCGGCGAAGCGCGGGTGCTCGATCACGATCGCGTCGGGCAGGCGCTTGCGGCGCTCCCACTTGCGCACCAGCAGCTGTACCCCGCGCGCATCCGACAGGATGGGAACGAGCAGCGCCCCGGGATGGTCCTGCGCGAGCTCGGGCAGGTCGAGCGGCAGACCCGCGCCGACCACCACCGCATCGATCCCGCACTCCAGCGCGCGCGTCACCGAAGGCGCATATTCGCCCACGGCGCGCATCACGTTGATGGCGAGCAGGCCGCGCCCGCCGGCGCGCTCGCGCGCGGCACGGATCTCGCGCGCCAGCGCCTCGAGGTTGGCGGCATTGATGTCTTGCTTGGCACGCTGCGTCGCGGCCTCGCCCGGGGCGAGGTCGCGCGTGCGCGCCATCAGGTCCGGATGGTGGCGGCGCAGGTCGACGGACGAGATCGTGCCCATGGCCCCGAGCGCCGCGACGCTGCCCGCCAGCCGATGCGCCGAAACGCCCACGCCCATGCCGCCCTGGACGATCGGCAGCAGGGTCCGCCCGCCCAGGCGCAAAGGCTTCAGGCCGCCTTCGTGCAGCAGAGCCATCAGGCGGTCGGCGTCTTTGGAAGTGTGGAGAGCAGGTTCGGGGTCGGCAAGGGTCATGGCGGGCGCGGCAGGGCGCATGCGCGCCGCATCTGTTGGAACCCGCACGGTAGCGGTTCGCCGCGAAAGCGAATTTGACGAAGGTCAAGGTTCGACACCCCCCCGGAAACGACGGATGCGTGACACACACCGTTGACACAGTGTTTCCGACTGAGGTGCGGCATTGACGCTGCCGTCGAGCGCGGCGCCTAGATTTCACCGTACGCCATCGCGGCATTCGATCCCTCCCACCGACACGCCGGGCGCCAAGAAGGAGACAGCCATGAACCCAGCACAAGCTTTCCCGGGCTATGAACTGCGCTTCCACGCCCTCTTCGGAGACCGCCGCGGCTACGCCTTCCCGTGCGACGCGGTGGGCCGCGTCGACATGGACTCGCTCAGCGAGCGAGCGCGCAACAACTACCTCTACGCGCGTGCCGTCATGGGCATCGAACTCGCGTGGCCTGAAGTGCGCGAGGGCCTGCCGCATTGAACACACGGACCCGGGCCGTTGATTTGCATCAACACGGGCGGCAGACCGGAACCCTAAGCTCGACGCAGATCACCAGGAGACTCCTCTTGCAGCAGCGCGCCCACCCCGCCGGAACTTTCCATAGTCCTCCCGCCACGTCGGTTCGGACGCCCGCCAAGGCATGGCGCGTGCTCGCCGTCAGCACCCTGGCCTTCACCGCCTGCTTCATGGTGTGGATGATGTTCGGCGTCATCGGCATCCCGATCCGCAAGGCGTTGAACCTCAATGCGACGGAGTTCGGGCTGCTCACCGCCATGCCCGTGCTGAGCGGCTCGCTCGTGCGCGTGCCGCTGGGCATCTGGACCGATCGCTTCGGGGGACGCATCGTCATGGCGTGGGTGATGGGCCTCGCCATCCCCGCCATCTGGCTGCTGTCGTATGCCACGCAGTACTGGCAGTTCCTCGCGCTGGGTCTCTTCATCGGCCTGGCGGGCGGGTCTTTTTCCGTCGGCACGCCCTACGTCGCGCGCTGGTTCCCGCGCGGCCAGCAGGGCTTCGCGATGGGCATCTACGGCGCCGGCAACTCCGGCGCGGCCGTGAACAAATTCATCGCCCCCGCCATCGTCGTGGCGTTCGGATGGACCATGGTGCCCCAGGTCTACGCCGCCATCATGCTCGGCGCACTGCTGCTCTTCTGGTTCATGAGCGAGACCGATCCCACGCACCAGAGCGCGGGCACCGTGTCCTTCACCGATCAGCTCAAGACGCTGAACGATCCGCGCGTGCTGCGCTACTGCCAGTACTACAGCATCGTCTTCGGCGGCTACGTCGCGCTGTCCCTGTGGATGGTGCAGTTCTATGTCGGCGAGTTCGGTCTCGACATCCGCGTCGCAGCCTTGCTGGCGGCCTGCTTCTCGCTGCCGGGCGGCGTGCTGCGCGCCGTCGGCGGCTGGCTGTCCGACAAGTACGGGGCGCACAGCGTCACCTGGTGGGTGCTGTGGGTCTGCTGGATCTGCCTGTTCCTGCTGAGCTACCCGCAGACCGATTTCACGGTCCTCACCGTCAACGGGCCCCGCACCTTCCACATCGGCCTGAACGTCTATGCCTTCACGGCCCTGATGTTCGTGCTCGGCATCGCCATGGCCTTCGGCAAGGCGAGTGTCTTCAAGTACATCAGCGACGACTACCCGCAGAACATCGGCGCGATCAGCGGCGTCGTCGGCCTGGCCGGCGGCCTCGGCGGCTTCGTGCTGCCGATCCTGTTCGGCGCGCTGATGGATCTCACCGGCGTCCGCTCCAGTGCCTTCATGCTGCTCTACGGCGTCGTCTGGGTCTCGCTGATCTGGATGTACTTCACCGAAGTCCGCCGCACCGCGGTGATGGGCAAGGACGCCCCCGCCGCGCCATCGTTCGCCCGCTAGGGCATACCAGGAACACACCATGAACCCAAGCACCGCCGTCCCCGCCGGGCCTGCCCGGCACGGCCGCGTCCTGTCGATCTGGACGCCGGAAGACAAGGATTTCTGGGAGCGTGAGGGCCAGGCGATCGCGAAGCTGAACCTCTGGATCAGCGTCCCCGCCCTCTTCCTCGCGTTCGCCATCTGGCAGGTCTGGAGCGTCGTTGCCGTCGGCCTGCCGGGCCTCGGCTTCAAGTACTCGACCAACCAGCTGTTCTGGCTCGCCGCCGCGCCGGCCTTGTCGGGTGCCACGCTGCGCATCTTCTATTCCTTCATCGTGCCCATCGTGGGCGGGCGGCGGTGGACCGCCATCGCCACCGCCACCCTGCTGATCCCGGCCATCGGCATCGGCTACGCGGTGCAGGACAACACCACGCCCTACGCGACCATGCTGGTGCTGGCGCTGCTGTGCGGCCTGGGAGGCGGCAACTTCAGCTCCAGCATGTCCAACATCAGCTTCTTCTTCCCGAAGGAGCGCAAGGGCTCGGCGCTCGGCGTCAATGCCGGGCTGGGCAACCTCGGCGTATCGGTGGTGCAGTTCCTCAGCCCGCTCGTCATCACCGCCGGCGTCTTCGGCGTGTTCGGCGGCGACCCTCAGACCATCACCAAGGCCGGCCAGGCCACCCAGGTGTGGACGCAGAATGCCGCTTTCATCTGGGTGCCGTGGATCGCCCTCACCTCGCTGGCGGCCTGGTTCGGCATGAACGACATCGCGGACGCGCGTGCCTCCTTCGCCACGCAGGCCACGATCTTCAGGCGCAAGCACAACTGGCTGATGTGCGTGCTCTACCTCGGCACCTTCGGTTCCTTCATCGGCTACGCGGCCGGCTTCCCGCTGCTCATCAAGAGCCAGTTCCCCGGTGTCAACCCGCTCGCCTATGCATGGCTCGGGCCGCTGGTCGGCGCGGTGGTACGGCCTTTCGGCGGCTGGCTGGCCGACAAGCTCGGCGGCGCGCGCGTCACCTTCTGGAACTTCGTGGTGATGGCGCTGGCCGTGCTCGGCGTGCTGTACTTCCTGCCGCATGGCGGGACCGGCGGCAGCTTCGCGGGCTTCTTCCTGATGTTCCTGGTGCTCTTCCTGACCACCGGCATCGGCAACGGCTCGACCTTCCGGATGATCCCGGTGATCTTCCTCAACCAGGCGATGCGCGGCGTGCGCCCCGACGATGCCGATGCGGTCGCCCGCGCCACCAAGGAAGGCAACACCGAGGGCGCCGCCACGCTCGGCTTCACCGCCGCCATGGCCGCCTACGGCGGCTTCTTCATCCCCAAGAGCTACGGCACCTCGATCAGCCTCACGGGCTCGCCCGATGCCGCGCTCTATGTCTTCGTCGTGTTCTACCTGGTCTGCATCGCCATCACCTGGTGGTACTACAGCCGCAAGAACGCGCCGATGCCCTGCTGACCCGCCTCCCCGCCAACAACGAACAGAACCCACCATGAGCCACTTTCTGGACCGCCTCACCTACTTCGCGCAACCGCGCGAATCCTTCGCCGACGGCCATGGGCAAGTCACGGGCGAGGACCGCAGCTGGGAGCGTGCCTACCGCGATCGGTGGGCGCACGACAAGATCGTGCGCAGCACGCACGGCGTGAACTGCACCGGCTCCTGTTCGTGGAAGATCTACGTCAAGGGCGGCATCGTCACGTGGGAGACCCAGCAGACGGACTACCCCAGGACCCGCTGGGACATGCCCAACCACGAGCCGCGCGGCTGCGCACGCGGCGCCAGCTACAGCTGGTACCTGTACAGCGCCAACCGCGTGAAGTACCCCATGGTGCGCGGACCGCTGCTGAAGGCCTGGCGCGCCGCGCGCCGCAGTCACGCGCCGGTCGAGGCCTGGGCCTCGATCGTCGAGGACGAAGCCGTGCGCCGCAGCTACCAGAGCCAGCGCGGACTGGGCGGCTTCGCGCGCTCGAGCTGGGACGAGGTCAACGAGATCGTCGCCGCGAGCAACATCTACACCATCCGCCAGCACGGCCCGGACCGCATCATCGGCTTCTCGCCCATCCCGGCGATGTCGATGGTGAGCTACGCGGCCGGCAGCCGCTACTTGAGCCTCATCGGCGGCGTGTGCATGAGCTTCTACGACTGGTACTGCGACCTCCCGCCTTCGAGCCCGCAGGTCTGGGGCGAGCAGACCGACGTGCCGGAGTCGGCCGACTGGTACAACAGCAGCTACATCATTGCCTGGGGCTCCAACGTTCCCCAGACGCGCACGCCCGACGCGCACTTCTTCACCGAAGTCCGCTACAAGGGCACCAAGACCGTCGCCATCACCCCCGACTATTCGGAGGTGGCCAAGCTCTCCGACCTGTGGATGCACCCCAAGCAGGGCACGGATGCCGCGCTCGCGATGGCCATGGGGCACGTGATCCTCAAGGAGTTCTACTTCGACCGGCGCAGCGCCTACTTCGACGACTACGCGCGCCGCTACACCGACCTGCCCATGCTGGTGATGCTGAAGGCGCACACCCTGCCCTCCGGCGAGCGCGTGATGGTGCCGGACCGCTACGTGCGCGCCAGCGATTTCGGCGACCGGCTGGGCCAGGCGAACAACCCCGAGTGGAAGACCGTCGCCCTGGCCGAAGACGGGCGCGTCGTGGTGCCGCAGGGCGCCATCGGTTTCCGGTGGGGCGCCGACGGCCGTGCGGACAAGGGGCAGTGGAACCTCGAGTCAAAGGAGGCCCGCGAAGGCGCCGACGTGAAGCTGCGGCTGTCCATGCTCGAGGCCGGTACGTGCGAGACGGCGCAGGTCGGCTTCCCCTACTTCGGCGGCATCCCGACCGCGCACTTTCCAGGCAACGAGCAGAGCGACGTGCTGGTGCGCACGGTGCCCGTGCACCAGCTCGCGCTCGGCGCCTCGGGGGAGCCCGCCCTGGTCGCGACCGTGTTCGACCTGCAGGCCGCCAACTACGGCGTGGCCCGTGGCCTGCCGGGCGAGCGGGCGGCGGCCGGCTACGACGACGACACCCCCTACACGCCCGCCTGGCAGGAGAAGATCACCGGCGTGCCGCGCGACCAGGTCATCACCGTGGCGCGCCAGTTCGCCGACAACGCCGACAAGACCGGCGGCAAGTCGATGGTGATCATCGGCGCCGCGATGAACCACTGGTACCACAGCGACATGAACTACCGGGGCGTCATCAACATGCTGATGATGTGCGGCTGCATCGGGCAGAGCGGCGGCGGCTGGGCCCACTATGTCGGCCAGGAGAAGCTGCGCCCGCAGACGGGCTGGACGGCGCTGGCCTTCGCGCTGGACTGGATCCGCCCGCCCCGTCAGATGAACTCCACCAGCTTCTTCTACGCCCATACCGACCAGTGGCGCTACGAGAAGCTGGGCATGGAGGAAGTGCTTTCGCCCCTGGCCGACAAGGCGGCCTACGCCGGCACCATGATCGACTACAACGTGCGCGCCGAGCGCATGGGCTGGCTCCCCTCGGCGCCGCAGCTGCAGACCAATCCGCTGCAGGTCGCCCGCGACGCCGCGGCGGCCGGCATGGACGGCGCGGCCTACACCGCCCGCTCGCTGAAAGACGGCTCGCTGCGCATGAGCTGCGAGGACCCGGACCATCCGTCCAACTGGCCGCGCAACATGTTCGTGTGGCGCTCCAACATCCTGGGTTCCTCGGGCAAGGGCCACGAGTACTTCCTGAAGCACCTGCTGGGCACCACGCACGGCGTCCAGGGCAAGGACCTGGGCCCGGACGAGGCCAAGCCCGCCGAGGTGGTCTGGCACGACAAGGCGCCCGAGGGCAAGCTCGACCTGCTGGTCACGCTGGACTTCCGCATGAGCACCACCTGCCTGTACTCCGACATCGTGCTGCCGACCGCCACCTGGTACGAGAAGAACGACCTCAACACCAGCGACATGCATCCCTTCATCCACCCGCTGTCGACCGCGGTCGACCCGGCCTGGCAGGCGCGCAGCGACTGGGAGATCTACAAGGGCTTCGCCCGCACCTTCAGCGCCCTGTGCCACGGCCATCTCGGCGTCGAGAAGGAGGTTGTGCTGACCCCCCTGATGCACGACTCCCCCGCCGAACTCGCGCAGCCCTTCGGCGTGGCCGACTGGAAGCGCGGCGAATGCGAACTCATCCCCGGCAAGACGGCGCCGCAGATCGCGGTGGTCGAGCGCGACTACCCGAACGTCTACAAGCGCTTCACCGCCCTGGGCCCGCTGATGGACAAGGTCGGCAACGGCGGCAAGGGCATCGCCTGGAAGACCGGCACCGAGGTGGAGGAACTGGGCCAGCTCAACGGCCGGGTGACCGAGGCCGGCGCGACGCAGGGCATGCCGAGCATCGACACCGACATCGACGCCTGCGAGGTCATCCTGCAGCTCGCGCCCGAGACCAACGGCCACGTCGCCGTGAAGGCCTGGGAGGCGCTGGGCGCCCAGACGGGACGTGACCACACGCACCTCGCCGTGTACCGCGAGGACGAGAAGATCCGCTTCCGCGACGTGCAGGCGCAGCCGCGCAAGATCATCTCGTCGCCCACCTGGAGCGGCATCGAGAGCGAGAAGGTCTCCTACAACGCCTGCTACACCAACGTGCATGAGCTGATCCCATGGCGCACCCTCACCGGCCGCCAGCAGTTCTACCTCGACCATCCATGGATGACGGCGTTCGGCGAAGGCTTCGCGGCCTACCGTCCGCCGGTGGACCTGAAGACGACGCAGGCGATCCACAACATCCGCGGCAACGGCAATCCGGAGATCCAGCTCAACTTCATCACGCCCCACCAGAAGTGGGGCATCCACTCGACCTACAGCGACAACCTTCTGATGTTGACGCTCAATCGGGGCGGCCCGGTGATCTGGCTGTCGGAAGACGACGCGAAGCGCGCCGGCATCGTGGACAACGACTGGGTCGAGCTGTTCAATGTCAACGGCGCCATCGCGGCGCGGGCGGTGGTGAGCCAGCGCGTCAATCCCGGCATGGTGCTGATGTACCACGCGCAGGAAAAGACCATCAACACGCCCGGCTCGGAGATCACCGGGACCCGCGGCGGCATTCACAACTCCGTGACCCGCATCGTCTTGAAGCCCACGCACATGATCGGCGGCTACGCCCAGTTCAGCTACGGCTTCAACTACTACGGGACCATCGGCACCAACCGCGACGAGTTCGTGGTGGTGCGCAAGATGAACCGCGTCGACTGGCTCGACACCCCGGCCGAGGCACCGGCCGCCGCCGCTGCCTGAACCGAGGAGAACCCACATGAAAATACGCGCGCAAATCGGCATGGTCCTGAACCTGGACAAATGCATCGGCTGCCACACCTGCTCCGTCACCTGCAAGAACGTCTGGACCAGCCGCCCGGGCGTCGAGTACGCCTGGTTCAACAACGTCGAGACCAAGCCCGGCATCGGCTACCCGAAAGAATGGGAGAACCAGGGCAAGTGGCAGGGCGGATGGGTCCGCAAGCCCGACGGCTCGATCGAGCCGCGCCAGGGCGGCAAGTGGCGCCTGCTCATGCGCATCTTCGCGAACCCGAACCTGCCGCAGATCGACGACTACTACGAGCCCTTCACCTTCGACTACGAGCACCTGCAGTCGGCGCCGGCCATGAAGGCGCCGCCCACCGCGCGGCCGCGCAGCCTCATCACCGGGCAGCGCATGGAGAAGATCGAGTGGGGTCCGAACTGGGAAGAGATCCTCGGCGGCGAATTCGCCAAGCGCAGCAAGGACGCCAACCTCGACAGCTTCGACCAGGTGCAGAAGGAGATGGTCGGCCAGTTCGAGAACACCTTCATGATGTATCTCCCGCGCCTGTGCGAGCACTGCCTGAACCCGGCCTGTGTCGCCTCCTGTCCGTCGGGCTCCATCTACAAGCGCGAGGAAGACGGCATCGTGCTGATCGACCAGGACAAGTGCCGCGGGTGGCGCATGTGCGTTTCCGGCTGCCCGTACAAGAAGATCTACTACAACTGGCAGAGCGGCAAGGCCGAGAAGTGCATCTTCTGCTACCCGCGCATCGAAGCTGGCCAGCCGACCGTCTGCTCCGAGACCTGCGTCGGGCGCATCCGCTACCTCGGCGTGCTGCTCTACGACGCCGACCGCATCCAGGAAGCGGCCAGCGTACCGGACGAGAAGGACCTCTACGAGGCCCAGCTCGGCCTCTTCCTCGATCCGCACGATCCCATGGTGATCGCGCAGGCACGGCAGGACGGCATCCCCGAAGCGTGGCTCGAAGCCGCGCGCAACAGCCCGGTCTACAAGATGGCGATGGACTGGAAGGTCGCGCTGCCTTTGCATCCGGAGTACCGCACGCTGCCGATGGTCTGGTACGTGCCGCCGCTGTCGCCCATCACGGCCGCCGCGAACGCGGGCCATGTCGGCGCAAACGGCGCGATTCCCGACGTGCACCAGATGCGCATCCCCGTGCAGTACCTCGCCAACCTGCTGACCGCCGGCGCCACCGCGCCCGTGGTGCGCTCGCTGGAGCGCATGCTGGCCATGCGCACCTACCAGCGCGGCAAGCATGTCGATCGCTTCGAGGACCCTTCCGTCCTCGCCCAGGTCGGCCTGAGCGCCGCGCAGGTCGAGGAGATGTACCAGGTGATGGCCATCGCCAACTACGAGGACCGTTTCGTCATCCCGTCGAGCCACCGCGAGTACGCGGAGGACACCTTCGACATGAAGGGCGGCTGCGGCTTCTCCTTCGGCAACGGCTGTTCCGATGGCAGCTCCGAAGCGAGCCTCTTCGGCGGCGGCAAGCGCCGCACGATTCCGATCCACGCCGACGTCTGAACCGGAGCGCCCATGAAAACCCAACGCCATACGCTGCGCGCCCTCGCCCTGCTGCTCGGCTATCCCGATGAGCGGGTCCGGGGGCTCCTGCCCCTCGTGGCCGATGCGCTCGATGCCGAAGGCGCGCTGTCCGCCCCGCGGCGCCGGGAGCTGCGCGCCTTCGCGCGCGCGCTCGGCCGCATGGACCCGATCGATGCCGAGATGCAGTTCGTCGAGCTCTTCGACCGCGGCCGCAGCACGTCGCTGCACCTCTTCGAGCACGTGCACGGCGACTCGCGCGAGCGCGGCCCGGCCATGGTCGACCTGGTCAAGACCTACGAGACGGCCGGCCTGTTCATCGGGCCGCACGAGGTCCCCGACCATCTCTGCGTGGTGCTGGAGTTCGCCTCCACCCAGCCGCCCCCGCTCGCGCGCGACTTCCTGGGCGAGATGGCACACATCCTGACCGTTATCTTCAGCGCGCTGCGAAAGCGCGAGAGCCCCTACGCCAGTGTCGTGGCCGCCATCCTCGAACTCGCAGGCCGCAAGGCCGAGGCGGTCCCGGTACCGGATGACCAGCCGCTGGACGAGGCCTGGGCCGAGCCTGCCGCATTCGACGGCTGCAGCACCCAGGGCCAGGCGCGTCCGGGCCAGCCGCAACCCCTCCACTTCGTCCGCAAGGCGCCCGGAAGCGCCGCGGGAGCCCGCGCATGAACGCACTCGACAACTTCCTCTTCGGCATCTATCCGTACATCTGCCTGAGCGTCTTCCTGCTCGGCAGCCTGATCCGGTTCGACCGCGACCAGTACACCTGGAAGAGCGATTCCTCGCAGCTGCTGCGGGCCGGCCAGCTGCGCTGGGGCAGCAACCTCTTCCACGCCGGCGTGCTCTTTCTCTTCTTCGGCCACTTCGTGGGCATGCTCACGCCGCACTTCGTCTACGAGCCCTTCATCAACGCGGGCAACAAGCAGCTCTTCGCGATGCTGACGGGCGGCGTGGCCGGGGTCCTCGGCTTCGCGGGCGTCACGATCCTGCTGCACCGGCGCCTCTCCGATGCGCGCATCCGCGCGAACTCCAAGTCCAGCGACATCGCGCTGCTGGTCGTGCTCTGGCTGCAGTTCGCGCTCGGCCTGGCGACCATTCCACTCTCGGCACAGCACCTGGACGGCGGGATGATGCTGCGCCTGGCCGAATGGGCGCAGCGCATCGTCACCTTCCGCGGCGGCGCGGCCGAGCTGCTGGACGGCGCGAGCTGGGTGTTCAAGGCCCACATGTTCCTGGGCATGTCGATCTTCCTGATCTTCCCGTTCACCCGGCTGGTGCATGTGTGGAGCGGCTTCGCAACGGTGGCCTACCTGGTGCGGCCCTACCAGGTGGTGCGCACCCGGCGCCAGCTCGACCGGCAGGCGGTGCAGCCGGCGCCCGCCGCCGCGCCGCAGCAGCACGAGGCGCGGCCGCTACCGGTGGTCGCGCAGCCGCGGGGGACCGCATGATGGCCGCCGCGAACGGATGCGGCGGCGGCGCCTGCCAGTGCGGCAACGCACCCGGGACCGTTCCCGAAACCAAAGCCGAAGCCGCGCCGGCCTCGGTCAACGGGATCGCGCTGCACCCGCCGGGCGAGCGCCCGGACGAGCACACGCTGCGCGAGCTGGCATGGACCGAGCTGCTGCGGCAGGAAGCAGTGCGCCTGGCGCTGCTGCCGCCGCTGGAGGTGCCCAGGGCGCCGCCGCTCGGTGACGCCGAACAGGACATCGTCCAGCGCATGCTGGACAGCGCGATCGAGATCCCGGCGCCCAGCGAAGCGGAGTGCCGCCGTTACCACGAGGCACGCCGCGCGCATTTCGCCATCGGCCGGCGGGTGCGGGCGCGGCACATCCTGTTCGCGGTCACCCAGGGCATCGACGTGCCGAAGCTGGCGGCGCGCGCGGAACAGTGCCTGCTCGAGCTTCGGCACAAGGCGGTCGCGCCCGCGCGCTTCGCCGAGCTGGCACGTGAACTCTCGAACTGCCCCAGCGGCGCGGACGGCGGCGAGCTCGGCTGGATCGGCCCTGACGACTGCGCGGACGAACTCACGGCCGAGCTGTTCCACGCCGAGACCGGGCGCGACGCGATCGGGCTGCACCCCCGGCTGTTGCACAGCCGCTATGGCTTCCACGTCCTCGAAGTGCTGGAACGCGACGCCGGCCGGCCGCAGTCCTTCGAGGAAGTGCGGCAGCGCATCGCCGTCCAACTGGCCCAGCAATCCCGGGCCAAGGCGCTGCACCAGTACATGCAGCTGCTCGCCGGCGCCGCGGCGGTGGAGGGCCTGGTCCTCGACGGCGCCGATTCGCTCCTCGTGCAATGAACGACTTGCCGGGCGCAACGTAGGCGCGTTCGTGCCGCCCTGCGACGGGCCGATGCACTCGCGGGCGACTTCGTCCCGCGCCGGTCGCCTCCAACGGCGGGACCGGTCCTTACCCGTCTTATGGGGAAGAGGACGCGAACGCAAAATAGCGGGGTGCCGGGCCGGCTTGGACGGCACCGTGTTCATCTGGAGAGTCCGACATGCATCCTGGAACGAACGCCCGGCCGCTGTCGGCCGCGCCGCTTGAAGCCGCCCCGCCGGAAGCCGTCGCCGCACTGATGGCCGCGCGGCGCACGGTGCTGCCCAAGCGCCTGGTCACGCCAGGGCCGGGCGAGACCGAGCTGGCCGGCATCCTGGCCGCTGCGGCCACGGCGCCGGACCACGGCGGCCTGGTGCCCTGGCGCTTCGTGGTCATCCCGGGCTCGCAACGGCACAGGCTCGCCGACGCCTTCGAGCATGCGCTGGTAGCGCGCGACGGCGAGGCCACCGCGGCCCAGCGCGCGCAGGCGCGCGAAAAAGCCTTCCGCGCGCCGGTGCTGATGCTGGCGATCGCGACGCTCGGCCCGGACAACGAGGACATCCCTCCCACCGAGCGGTTGCTGTCCGCCGGCTGCGCGATCCAGAACATCCTGCTGATGAGCACCGCGCTCGGCTTCGGTTCGGCCCTGACGACCGGCAAGGCGATCACCAGCCCCGGGCTGCGCGCGCTGTTCTCGCTGGCCGAAGGCGAAGAGGCCCTGTGCTTCATCAGCATCGGCACGGTGCTCGAGCAGCGCGAAGGCCGCGCGCGGCCTTCGCTCGATCGTTTCGTGACGCGGCTGGGAGACTGACGGCTCTTCAAGCGCTGAAGAAGCGCACGGCCTCGCCCGCCGGGTCCAGCGCCATGTAGGCGCCGAAGCTGCCGTCGCGCACGTTGCGCACCATCGACTCGAGCGCCGCGTCGACCTGCGCGTCGGAGGGTGCCTGCCCCCGCGATCCCGACAGCGCCCCGATGAAGACGAAGGCCCACGGCGGACATGCTCGGCGCGATTCGGCCACCAGCGCGGCAAAGTCGATCAGTTCGTCCGGCCACTTGTCGGCACAGGCCATGGGCGTGAGCGTGCCGCCCTGCCCCGACCGGAAGCCTGCGCGCTGCACGTCGTTCGCATCGGCCGGCAAGCCGGCCTCGGTGAAGACGAAAAGCAGCCGTTGAGGGTCGGGCTGCGCGGCGGCTGCGCGCAGCAGATCGTCGAATGGGGAAGAGGAAGTCATGCCCCGTAGCGTCCACGCAGCGGCGGGCAGCGGAGTTGCGCTGCATCAAGCGGCGCCTCGCTCGACCGCGCCCGTTGCGTCGAATCCCACTCAAGGTCATGCATGTGCCGGGCCGCTGCACTTGCTTGACCCAGATCAAACACCGAAGTCCCTAGGGGGCTACGCTGACCTCACCCAAGCACTCCAAGGAAACAGATCATGTTCAAGCGCATTCTGGTTGCCACCGACGGCTCGCCGCTGGCGGAGAAAGCCGTCGCCAAGGCGATCGACCTGGCCACGGACAACGCGGCCGAGCTGACCGCCTTCACCGTGGTGCGGCGGCATGCCAAGAGCCACATGGACGGGGCGCTGGGCTTCGAAGCCGAGGAGCTCGACCGCATCGAGAGCCGGCGCGCCGAGCAGGCCATGACGATGCTCAAGGATGTGGAAAAGCGCGCCGAGGCCTGTGGCGTGCGCGCGAGTTCCGCGCTCGTCAGGTCCAGCCGCGTGGCCGAATCCATCGTGGCTGCCGCCGGCAAATACGGCAGCGATCTCATCGTGATGGCCACGCATGGACGGACCGGGCTGGCGAGCGCCTTCCTGGGCAGCGAGACGGCGCAGGTGCTGGCAAATTCCCAGATCCCGGTGCTCGTGCTTCGCTGACGGGCATCAGCGACGGGCGCGGACGGGCCATCGAGTTCTTCATGCCCGTCGGCCAGAGCCTGGGCAGCCACGCCAGGGCCGATGGCACTGCGGTCCCCATGTGGCACGACTTTGAGGTCAGGCGATCGCCTACGCGATCCAGAGCCTGACCGCGCCGCGAAGCGGCTGCCCCCTGCGGCGGAGGTGGCGGGACAGGCGCAGACCGCACCGCAGCCGCTGATCGGCGCCAAGTGCCCCGAATGCGGCGCGCACGCGATGATCCGCAAGGACGGCTGCGACTACTGCACGCAGTGCGCGCACCTGGGCAGTTGCTGATGACGGTGCCTGCCCTGCCCGGCGTCCGGGTGGTGCGCAACATTCCCGGGGTGCGCCCGGCTTCGAACGATCCCTTGATGCAGATCAACCTGCCGCAGCCGGCGCTTTCCTAGCATAGGTGCATCTGAAATACACCTTCTGCGTTCATCGCACCCTCGACAACCTGAGAAATGCCATGAGAAACAACAACAGCCTGTGGCGCTGGCTCGCCTTCATCTTCGTCCTGTCTTTCGGCGCTCTGGGCTACCTGGGCGTGCAGATCTATCTGACGGCGCCTCCGATCCCCGCCTCCGTCACCAGTTCCAGCGGCGATGTGATCTTCACCGGAGAGCAGATCCGGCGCGGCCAGCAAGTCTGGCTGTCGTCCGGCGGCCAGCAACTGGGCTCCGTGTGGGGCCACGGCAGCTACGTCGCGCCCGACTGGTCCGCGGACTGGCTGCACCGCGAGGCCGTCGCGCTCAAGGCCCGGCACGCGCAGGCCTACCGCAAGGCGCCCTCCGCGCTGAGCGCGGCCGAGCGCGGCGCGCTCGACGCCACGGTGGTGGACGAGATGCGGCACAACCGCTACGACAGCACCAGCGGCGCGATCACCGTCTCCGCGGAGCGCGCGCTGGCGATCCGCGAGGTGGCGGCGCACTACGACGCGCTCTTCGGTCGCGACGCATCGGCCGCGACGCTGCGCGAGCAGTACGCAATGACGCCGGACACGGTGCCCGAGCGCGCGGACCGCGAAGCCCTGACGGCCTTCTTCTTCTGGTCGGCATGGGCTGCCGCCACCGACCGCCCCGGCGAGACCGGCTTGAGCTACACCAGCAACTGGCCGCACGAACCGATGGTCGGCAACACCATGACCGGTTCCGCGGCCATCTGGTCGATGGTCAGCATCGTCCTGCTGGTGGCGGCCATCGCGGCAATGCTGTGGCTGCATGGCAGCCGCAAGCATGAAGCCGAGGCGCAGCCGCCCCGGGCCGACCCGCTGATCGGCGCCGTCGCGACGCCCTCGATGAAGGCGACGCGCAAGTACTTCTTCGCCGTGATCGGCCTCATGCTGCTGCAGATCGCGATGGGGGCCATCACAGCGCACTACGCCGTCGAGGGGCAGTCGTTCTTCGGACTGCCGCTGGCGGATCTGCTGCCCTACGTGGTCAGCCGCACGGTGCACACGCAGGTCGGCATCTTCTGGATCGCCACCGCGTGGCTGGCCACCGGCCTCTATATCGCACCCTTGCTGTCGGGCCGCGAGCCGAGGTTGCAGAAGCTCGGCGTCGACGTGCTCTTCTGGGCGCTGATCGCCATCGTGGTGGGCTCCACGCTGACCGGCTGGCTCGGCACCCTGCAGCACCGCGGCGTCGACTTCAGCTTCTGGCTGGGCAACCAGGGCCTCGAATACACCAGCATGGGCCGCGTCTGGCAACTGCTGCTGTTCGTCGGCCTGCTGTTCTGGGTCTTCCTGCTCGGCCGCGCGCTGTGGCCGGCATTGACCACGCCCTCGGCCTCGCGCGGCCTCGTGGCGATGGTGTTTCTTTCGGCCACCTGCATCGGCGGCTTCTACTCCGCGTCGCTCGCCTGGGGCCAGCACAGCCACTACTCGATGATCGAGTACTGGCGCTGGTGGCTGGTGCACCTCTGGGTGGAAGGCTTCTTCGAAGTCTTCGCCACCGCCGTCGTCGCGCTCATCTTCACCCGCCTGGGCCTGGTGCGCACCGAAAGCGCCAACCGCGCCATCATCGCCGAGACGATCGTGTTTCTGTTCGGCGGCATTCTCGGGACGCTGCATCACCTCTACTTCACCGGCACGCCGACCTCGGTGATCGCCGTGGGCGCCGTGTTCTCCGCGCTCGAGGTGGTGCCGCTGACGCTGATCGGCCTGCAGGCGCTGCAGACCTACCGCCGCTCACAGGCCATGCCCTGGCTCGCCGCCTACAAGTGGATCGTCATGTGCTTCGTGGCCGTGGGGTTCTGGAACACCATCGGCGCCGGCGTGCTGGGCTTCGCCATCAACCCGCCCGCTTCTCTCTACTACGTCCAGGGGCTCAACATGACGCCCGCGCACGGACATGCCGCGCTCTTCGGGGTCTACGGCATGCTGGGCATCGGGCTCATGCTGTTCTGCCTGCGCGGCCTGTACGCGCGCCCGCTGCACGCCGACGGCCTGCTGAAGGCCGCGTTCTGGAGCCTCAACATCGGTCTTGCGATGATGGTGTTCCTGTCGCTGCTGCCGGCCGGCATCTACCAGGCTTGGGCCAGCGTCACCGAGGGGCTGTGGTACGCCCGCTCCGCCGAGATCGTGCATTCGCGCGTGATGGAGGCGCTGGTCTGGATGCGCGTGCCGGGCGACATCGTCTTCGCCGCCGGCGCGGTGTTCCTGGCCGGATACGCCTTGCGGCTGCTGCGCCGCCCCGCGCCGCAGTCCACGCGGCAGGCCTCGCCGAAGGGCGGCGCCGCCCTGGCCGCCCAGGCCCACCGTGCACGCGAACTCTGACGCGGTCCGCCCGCCACGGCCATGAAGCTCACCGCCTTCACCGACTACAGCCTTCGCATGCTGATCTACCTCGCCGCGCAGCCCGGGCGGCGCGCCACCATCGCGGAAATCGCGTCGTCCTTCGGGGTGTCGGAGCATCACCTGACCAAGGTGGCCCATGCGCTCGGCAAGCAGGGCTGCCTCGCCAACGTGCGCGGCAAGGGCGGCGGCCTGTCGCTGGCCAGGGCGCCGGCTTCCATCAACATCGGCGAAGTCGTGCGCTTCACGGAAGCCAGCACGATCGCCGAGTGCTTCGGCGAAGGCGGCGGGGAATGCCGCATCACAGGCCTGTGCCGCCTGCGCGGCGTGCTGGACGAAGCGGTGGCTGCCTTCCATGCGGTCCTGCACCGCTACACGCTGGCGGATCTCGTCGGCAACCGGGAGGCGCTGTCGGCCATCTTCTTTGCCGACCGGGCGCCGGCATCCGCGCATGCCAAGGGGCAGGCATGAGTGCCGCGCCCTGCAGCCCCGCGGCCTTCCCCTACGAAGGGCCGGAAGAGCTGCGCCAGCCGATCAACGAGGCGCTGTCGCGCGTGGTCGACCCGGAAGTCGCGATGAACATCGTCGACGTCGGACTGGTCTATGGCGTCGCGGTGCACGACACCGCGGTGCACGTGCGGATGACCATGACCTCGGCCGCCTGCCCGGTGATCGACCTCATCGTCGAAGACGCGGAGCACGAGCTGGACAAGGTGATTCCCTCGCAGCTGAAGATCCGCACGGAGCTGGTGTGGGAGCCGCCCTGGACGCCCGCTCGCATGAGCGCCAACGCCAAGCGGTTCATGGGATGGTGACCGCCGCCTTTTCCGCCGCCGGACGCCGCCGCCGCGCACCGGTCCCCCGCACGCGGAGCGTCGCCCGCGTGCTGCTCGCCGCGCTCGCGGGCCTGTCGCTGGCGGGGGGCGTCGCCGGCGGGCTCTGGCGGCTTGGCATCGCGGTGCCCGACCCGCTCTCATTCGGCCGCGCGGGCCAGGTGCTGCTGGTGCACGCAGCCCTCATGATCTGCGGCTTTCTCGGGACGGTCATCGGCATCGAGCGCGCGGTGGCCGTCAAGCACCCGGCCGCCTTCCTCGCCCCGCTCGCCTCGGGCGCGGGCGCGCTGTGCCTGGCCTTCGGGCAGCATGCCGCCGGCGCATGGCTGGGCGTGGCCGCGGCGCTGCTCTTCCTCGCGGTGAATGCGGCGGTCGTGCGGCGCCAACGCGCTGCCCACACCCTGCTGCTGCTGGCGGCAGCGGGCGCCTGGGTGGCCGGCAGCCTGCTGTTCGCGGTCGGCCACGACGGCGATGCGGTGTTCCCCTGGTGGTTCGCCTTCCTCATCATGACGATCGCCGCCGAGCGCCTGGAGATGACGCGGCTGATGCGCCGTCGCCCCGCGGCCAACCTCACGCTCCATGCCGTGCTGGCGCTGCTGCTGGCCGGCGCGGCCTGGTCGGGCGCGGCGCCACGTGCCGGGGGGTTGGTGTATGGCGCGGCGCTCGTGCTGCTGGCGGCCTGGCTGGTGCGCTTCGATATCGCGCGGCGCACGGTGTTCACGCACGGTCTCAGCCGCTACATGGCGGTCTGCCTGCTGTGGGGCTATGCGTGGCTCGGCGTGGCCGGCGCCGCCTGGATCGCCATGGCGCTCGGCGCGCCGACCCGCGACGCAGCGCTGCATGCACTGGGTCTCGGCTTCGTCTTCAGCATGATGATGGGCCACGCGCCGGTGGTGCTGCCGGCGATCGCACGGGTCAAGCTGCAGTTCGGCGCGTTCTTCTACCTGCCGCTGGCGGCCCTTCACCTGTCCCTCGTCACGCGCCTGGGGCTCGGGTTCTTCAGCGACACGTTGCGCGGGGCCGGCGCCGCCCTCAACGCGGCAACGATCGGCTTCTTTGCCGCCACCGTGGCGGGTGCGGCCGTGGCGTGGCGTCTCCAACATGGCGCCGCCGGCGCCGGAAAGTCCAGGTAATGGCCTCCTTCTTCGCCGTCAGGCATGCGCAACCCCCCGCCCCCCGAGTGCACGGCTTCGCCTTGTGGCAGCTCGGCTTCCGGCCGTTTTACCTGCTGGCCAGCGCCTTCGCCGCCCTGTCCATCGCCGTGTGGGCGGCGCAGTTCTCCGGCTGGTTGCCGCTGGCCTACCTGCAGGGACCGCTGTGGCATGCGCACGAGATGCTGTTCGGCTTTCTCCTGGCGGTGATCGTCGGCTTCCTTTTCACCGCGGGACGCAACTGGTCCGGGCGGCCCACGCCCACCGGGGTGCCGCTGGCAGCGCTGGTGGCGCTCTGGCTGGCCGGACGCGTCCTGGTCCTCACGCCGCTCGGCTGGACCGCTGCCCTCGTCAACGCGGCGTTTCCGCTGGCCAGCGCGATCGCCCTGGCCGTTGCGCTCGTCGGCGCGCGCAATCGCCGCAACTACTTCTTCGTCGGGCTGCTGCTGCTGATGTCCGCTGCGGCGCTGGCCTTCCACCTCTCGGTGCTCGGCGTGGTCACGTTGCCGGCATGGATCGGCATCCAGCTGGCGCTGGACATCCTGCTGTTCATCATGGCCGTCATGGGCGGGCGCGTGATCCCGATGTTCACCAACAACGGCGTTCCGGGCGCCGGCGCGACGAGCCGCCCCGGTATCGAGCGGGCGGCGCTCGGCGGCGCGCTCGCCCTGCTCGCGGCTGATGCGTCGGGCCTGCCGCCCAGCGCCGTGGGTGCGGTCGCGATCGCCGCGGCGCTCGCGCATCTCGGGCGATGGCTGCTGTGGCGGCCGTGGAAGACGCTGGCGAATCCGCTCGTCCTGGTGCTGCACCTGGCCTACGCGTGGATCCCCCTCCATCTGGCCCTGCGCGCGTTGGCATCGCAGGGCTGGGTCGCCCCCTCGCTGGCGACCCACGCACTGACCGTGGGAGCGGCGGGAGGCCTCGTGATCGGCATGATGGTGCGCACCGCGCGAGGCCACACGGCCCGGCTCCTGCGCGCCGACCGGGTCGACACCGCCTGCTTCGTGCTGGTCCTGCTCGCAGCGCTGGTGCGCGTCCTGGTGCCGCTCGTCGCGCCGTCGCAGACCCTCGTCGCCATCCTCGGGTCCGCCGTCTTCTGGACCTGTGGCTTCGGCCTCTACGCGCTGCGCTACGGGCCGGTGCTGACGCGGCCGCGCCTGGACGGCAATCCCGGCTGAGCCTGCCGGACAAGGCTCAATGCGACGAGACGTACTCCACCGCCTCGCACAGCGCCGGCCACACGGGAGGCGTCGCCTTTGCCGGCCTGGCGGCCCTGGGCAACTCGATGCGCGCGCTTCGCAGATGGAGGGCGAGCGCCGCGTCCATGGTCTGGACGTGCTTTTCATACCAGCCCCGCAGCTGGCGCGCCATCTCGCGCACCTGCAGAAGCCGGCCTTCCTCGGCCTGCAATGCGCCTTCGCGCATCACCCCCAGCACCACGCGGTGCTGGATCTCGTGGTCCTTGCGCGCCGCATGGCCGCTCGCCCGCATCCACACGTCCTCGCGCGCGAAGTTCTCTGCGGCGCAAGCCACCAGGTCCCGCCACGCCGAGGGCAGGCGGGCGTTGTCGGCCTCGTCGACCCGCGTCAGGAGGTCGATGAACTCCCCACAGGCGTCGTCCATGAAAGGGAGGTGGAGCGCAAGCGCTTCCGAGGGGGCCGAGGCAGCCATGTGATCTCCTTGGGTACGTAATGAAAGAGAGGCTATCGGCGTCCGGCCCCGGCGTATTGACATGGCTCAACGTTCCGGCGCGCGCAGTGGTGGCCGGCCGGTCGCGCCGGGCGAAATTCACAGACCTTGCGCTAGCGCAAGGGCACGTTGCGTTCAGCAGCTTCCAATGGCGGCGCCATCCCCCACCCACCGAAGGAGACCCCATGGACGAAGATCTGGTTCGGCGCATCGCCAGCCACCCGCAATACCAGGCGCTGAAATCGAGGCGCACGCGCTTCGGCTGGATCCTCACCCTCTTGATGCTGGTCGTGTATTACGGCTTCGTCATGCTGGTGGCCTTCGACAAGCCCTTCCTCGCGCAACGGCTCGGCGAGGGCGTCATGACGCGAGGCATCCCGATCGGCTTCGGCGTCATCCTCTTCACCATCGCGATCACGGCCTACTACGTGAAGCGCGCCAACGCCGAGTTCGACACGCTCTCCGAGGCGGTTGCCAAAGGGGTGCTCAAATGAAGGCGTCATCCCTTGCCGCGCGCCGGGCGCTGGTCCTCGCCAGCCTCGTCGCCGCGTCCGCAGCGGCGTGGGCGGCAGGCGCCGATCTCGGCCAGACCCAGAAGCAGGCGACCAACTGGACCGCCATCGGCATGTTCGGCCTGTTCGTCCTCGGCACGCTGTTCATCACCAAATGGGCGGCGGCGAAGACCAAGTCGGCCGCCGATTTCTATACTGCCGGCGGCGGCATCACGGGTTTCCAGAACGGCCTGGCGATCGCCGGCGACTACATGTCGGCGGCATCGTTCCTCGGCATCTCGGCCGCGGTGATGGCCGCGGGCTACGACGGCCTGATCTACTCCATCGGCTTCCTCGTAGGCTGGCCCGTCATCACCTTCCTGATGGCGGAGCGGCTGCGCAACCTGGGCAAGTTCACCTTCGCCGATGTCGCGGCCTTCCGCTTCAAGCAGTCGCCGGTGCGCATCTTCGCGGCATCGGGCACGCTGGTGGTGGTGGCGTTCTACCTGATCGCCCAGATGGTGGGCGCCGGCCAGCTGATCAAGCTGCTGTTCGGCCTCGAATACTGGATCGCAGTCGTCATCGTCGGCTCGCTGATGATGGTGTACGTGCTCTTCGGCGGCATGACCGCCACGACCTGGGTCCAGATCATCAAGGCCTGCCTGCTGCTCGGCGGCGCCACCTTCATGGCACTGTCCGTGCTGTGGCATTTCGGCTTCAGCCCCGAGGCGATGTTCGCCGGCGCGGTGAAGGTCAAGACCGACCTGGCGCTCAAGGACGGCAAGACCGCCGAGGCGGCCGCCGCCATCGGCCAGTCGATCATGGGGCCAGGCAACTTCGTCAAGGACCCGATCTCGGCCATTTCCTTCGGCATGGCGCTGATGTTCGGCACCGCCGGCCTGCCGCACATCCTGATGCGCTTCTTCACCGTGCCGAGCGCCAAGGAAGCGCGCAAGTCGGTGATGTGGGCCACCGGGTGGATCGGCTATTTCTACCTGCTGACCTTCATCATCGGCTTCGGCGCCATCACCTTCGTGCTCACGAACACCCAGTTCATCGACACCAAGGGCGGCCTGATCGGCGGCGGGAACATGGCGGCCATCCACCTCGCCAATGCAGTGGGCGGCAACGTCTTCCTCGGCTTCATCTCGGCGGTGGCCTTCGCGACGATCCTGGCGGTGGTGGCCGGCCTGACGCTGTCGGGCGCCTCGGCGGTTTCGCACGACCTCTACGCAACCGTCGTCAAGGACGGCAAGGCGGACAGCGCCTCGGAGCTGCGCGTCTCGCGCATCACCACCGTCGCGCTCGGCATCCTGGCGGTGCTCCTCGGCATCGTGTTCGAGAAGCAGAACATCGCGTTCATGGTGTCACTGGCGTTCGCCATCGCGGCGTCGGCGAATTTCCCGGTGCTGTTCATGTCGGTGCTGTGGAAGGGCTGCACCACGCGCGGCGCGGTGATCGGCGGCTTCCTCGGGTTGATTTCCTCGGTGGCGCTGACGGTGGTCTCGCCGTCCGTGTGGGAGGCGACCCTGGGCCATCCCGCGGGCTCGGCCCTCTTCCCCTACGCGTCGCCCTGCCTGTTCTCGATGACCCTCGGCTTCCTGGGCATCTGGGTCTTCTCGCTCCTGGACAGCAGCAAGCGCGCCGATGTCGACAAGCGAGGCTTCCTCGCGCAGCAGGTGCGGTCGGAGACCGGCATCGGCGCCTCCGGCGCCAGCGGACACTGAGGACGACAGCCATGGCAGGCGGCGAGGCCGAGAGGGTGCCAGGGCCGCTCCTCTTTCCCTGCGACCTCGAAGCCATCGCAAGGCAGATCGACACGGCCGCCGGTGTCTCCGACCTGGCGGGATCGGCCGCGCGGGTGGATGCCATGGTGGCGCTTCTGCACGACGGCGGGCTGAAGATCGAGCGCATCGCGAAGCTGGTCGGAGACCTCAACAAGCGCCTGATCGCACGGCTGTGGTCGCTGCTGGCGCCGCCTGCGCTCGTGGCCAACGGCTGCCTCGTCGTCATGGGCAGCGAAGGACGCGGCGAACAGCTGCTGAAGACGGACCAGGACAATGCCCTGCTGCTGCGCGACGGCTTCGAATGTCCCGGGCTCGAACGCATCGCCGCACAGTTCAGCGGCGCGCTGGCCGAGCTGGGCTACCCGCCCTGCCCGGGCGGCATCATGCTCGTCAACCCGCTCTGGCGGCAGCCGCTGGCGGCGTTCCGGGAGGCGCTGCGCGACTGGGTCTACGGCGGCGCTCCGGAGGGCCCGATGCACCTGGCCATCTTCGTCGACAGCCGGGTGGTCGCCGGCGATGCCACCCTGCTCGAGCAGGCGCTCGACCATCTCGACGTGATCCTCGATCGCACCGATGTCTTCTTCGCGCGCTTCGCCAGCGCGATCGAGCGCTTCGACGCCCATGCGAATTGGTGGCACCGCCTGGTCGCGCGCGGGGACGACGAAGCGCTGGACCTGAAGAAGCTCGGCACCTTCCCGATCGTGCATGGCGTGAGGGCGCTGGCGCTGCAGCAGCGCCTGCGCGCCACCGGCACGCAGGAGCGGCTGCGGCTGCTGGTGGAGCGGCAGTTGCTCGACCCCCTCCTCGCGCGCGACGTGCTCGATGCGCTGCACTTCCTGATGGGCTTGAAGCTGAGCTGCCAGCTGCGCCAGAAGCAGGCCGGCCGCGTGCCCGGCAACCTGGTGCGGCCGTCCGAGCTGGCCACGCTGGAGCGCGAGACGCTGCGCGGCGCGCTGAACATCGTGCGCCGCTTTCGCGGGGAGATCCATCTGCGCTTCCGCCTCGATGCCCTGTAGCAAAAGGAGCAAGCATGTCCGAAGGCCCGAAGTCCCAACGCCTGCTCGGCCTCTGCGCGCTGGGCTGGCTGCTGCTCAACGTGCCGCTGCTCACGCTGTGGGACCGCCCCGTCATGGTCTGGGGCCTGCCGCTGATGCCGCTGGCGCTCTTCGCCGGCTGGGCTGTCCTGATCGCATGCGCCGCATGGATCGCCGAAACACCCGGCGACACCTGACATGCCTGCCGCGCCCCTCGTGATCGTCGCCGCCTTCGGCTACCTGGCGGTGCTGTTCGCGATCGCGCACTACGGCGACCGGCGCGCCCGCGAGGGCCGATCCGTGATCGGCAGCCCCTGGGTCTACACGCTGTCGATGGGCGTCTACTGCACCGCCTGGACCTACTTCGGCAGCATCGGCCGGGCCGCCTCGTCGGGCCTGTGGTTCCTGCCGATCTACCTCGGCCCGACGCTGGCGATGCTGGTGGCCTGGACGGTGCTGCGCAAGATGATCCGCATCGCGCGCAGCCAGCGCATCACCTCCATCGCCGACTTCATCGCCAGCCGCCACGGCAAGAGCCCGCTGCTGGCGATGCTGGTCACGCTGATCGCGGTGGTGGGCATCCTGCCCTACGTGGCGCTGCAGCTCAAGGCAATCGCGAGCGGCTATGCGCTGCTGGTCGACCCGGCCCCGCAGCCGCTGCCCTGGTGGCGCGACAGCACCCTGTATATCGCGCTGGTGCTGGCCGGCTTCACGGTGGCCTTCGGGGCGCGGCATCTCGACACCACCGAACGCCACGAGGGCATGGTCGCGGCGATCGCCTTCGAATCGCTGGTGAAGCTCCTCGCGTTCCTGGCCGTCGGCGCCTTCGTCACCTGGGGCCTGTTCGATGGGCCTGCCGACCTGTTCAAACGCGCGGCAAGCCGGCCGGACCTCGCACCGCTGCTCGGCCTCGGCCGCAGCGCCGGCGGCGACTTCGCGGGCGGCCAATGGTTTGCACTCACGCTGCTCGCGATGCTCTCGGTGCTCTTCCTGCCGCGGCAGTTCCAGATGATGGTGGTGGAGAACGTCGACGAACGCCACGTGCGGCGCGCCGCCTGGGCGTTCCCGCTGTACCTGCTGCTGATCAACCTGTTCGTGCTGCCGATCGCGCTGGGCGGGCTGCTGCACTTCCAGGGCGCCGGCGAGAACCCGGAGACCTTCGTGCTCTCGCTGCCGCTGGCCGCCGGTCGCCCGGGGCTGGCGCTCGCGGCGTTCATCGGCGGGCTCTCGGCGGCCACCGGAATGGTGATCGTCGAAGCCATCGCCGTGTCCACCATGGTGTGCAACGACCTCGTGATGCCGCTCCTGCTGCGCGCCGGCCTGCGCACCGCGCGCGACCTGGGCGGCGTATTGCTGGCGGTGCGCCGCGCAGTGATCGTGGCGCTCCTGTTGCTGGGCTACCTGTACTACCGCATCGCGGGCGAGGACTATGCGCTGGTCAGCATCGGGCTGATCAGCTTCGCCGCCGTCGCGCAGTTCGCGCCCGCGATGCTCGCGGGAATGTACTGGCGGGGAGGCACCCGCCTCGGCGCGTTGGCGGGCCTGGGGGCGGGATTCGTGCTGTGGGGCTGGACGCTGATGCTGCCGTCGATTGCCAAGTCGGGCTGGATGCCGTCCCGCTTCATCGACGAGGGGCCCTTCGGCATCGCATGGCTGCGGCCCGAGCAGTTGCTGGGCCTCGCCGGCCTGGACAACCTGACGCACGCGCTGTTCTGGAGCCTGCTGGCCAACTGCGTGCTGTACTTCGGGGTCTCGCTCCTGGGCCGGCCCTCGGCGCACGAAGCGAGCCAGGCGCTGACCTTCGTCGACGTGTTCGAGCGCACCGAGGAAAGCCATGCCCTCGATGGCGGCCCGGTGTTCTGGCGCGGCACCGCAAGGCTGGACGACCTGCGCGGGCTGGCCGCCCGCTTCCTGGGCGCGGACGCCGCCGAAAAGCTGTTGCAGGACTACGCGCGGCGCCGCGGCCTCTCCGGGGCGCAGCAGATCGGCGCCGATGCGCGGCTGGTGCAGTTCGTCGAACGGCAGCTCGCCGGTGCCATCGGCAGCGCCTCCGCGCGCGCCATGGTGGCCTCGGTGGTGCACGAAGAGCCCCTGGACCACGACGACGTGTTGCGCATCCTGGACGAGGCGTCGCGCGAGACGGCCGCGCTGCGCGCCCACTCGCAGGCGCTGGAGGAGAAATCGCTTTCGCTGGAGCAAGCGACCGCCGAGCTCAGCGAGCTCAACGAGCAGCTCAAGGGCCTCGACCGGCTGAAGGACGACTTCATGTCCTCGGTGACGCACGAGCTGCGCACACCCCTGACCTCGATCCGCGCGCTCACCGAGCTGATGCTCGACGACCCGGGCATGGAAGCCGCGCAGCGCCAGCACTTCCTCGGGCTGGTGGTGGCCGAGACCGAGCGGCTGACGCGGCTGGTCAACCAGGTGCTGGACATGGCGAAGATCGAGTCGGGCGCCGCCGAATGGCGCAGCACGGACATCGACCTGTGCGCGCTGGCGCGGCAGGCGGTCCAGACCACGCAGGAGCTGTTCCGCGAGCGCGGCGCGACCGTGGCGCTCCACCTGCCGGAGGCGATGCCGCCGCTGCAGGCCGACCCCGACCGGGTGATGCAGGTGCTGGTCAACCTGCTGTCGAACGCCGCGAAGTTCGTGCCGCCGGGCGCCGGGCGGGTCGAGCTGCGCCTGCGCGCCGAGGACGGCCGCGCCGTTTGCACCGTGCGCGACAACGGCCCGGGGGTGCCGCCCGCGCAGCAGGCGCTGGTGTTCGAGAAATTCCGCCAGGGCGGCGATGCGGCGCACCGGCCGCAGGGAACCGGCCTGGGCCTGCCCATCAGCCGCCGCATCGTCGAGCACTTCGGCGGCCGCATGTGGCTCGAGCCGGCACCGGGCGGCGGCGCCTGCTTCGGCTTCGAGCTGCCCCTGCGACACGAGGCCACGCAAGAGGAGACAAGTCCATGAGTTTCAAAGTGCTGATCGCCGACGACGAACCCAACATCATCATCTCGCTGGAGTTCCTGATGAAGCGCGAGGGCTACGACGTGAGCATCGCGCGCGACGGCCAGCAGGCGCTGGACGCGATCCGCCGGCTGCGGCCCGACCTGGTGCTGCTGGACGTGATGATGCCGGTGCGCTCCGGCGTCGAGGTGCTCCAGGCGGTGCGCGCCGATGAGGGCCTCGCCGGCACCCGCATCCTGATGCTCACCGCCCGAGGGCGCGAGAACGACATTGCCAAGGGCATGGCCCTGGGCGCCGACGCCTACATGACCAAGCCCTTCTCGACCCGCGACCTGGCCGAACGCGTCCGCCGGATGCTGTCCCCATGAGAGCCGATGCGGGCGAGCTCGCCGCCATGCTGGCGCCCGGCTCTTTGCTGGGACTCGCCGGCCTCGGGGTGGGCGCCCTGTTGGCGGCGACCTTGGACCCGGCCGAGCGCGAGGCCCTGGGCGCCATGCTGGCGCCGCGCGCCGCGCTGCTGGGGCTGGCCTGGGCCGTGCTGGCCGTCGCGCTGGGCGCGCTGGGCCGGCGCGCCCATGCCGTGTGGGTTCGGCAGCCGGCCCGGCTTGCGGAGGCGGCCCAGGCGCTGCTGGCCGCCGGCGAGGCCGTGCGTGAAGCGGCCCTGCCCGCTGCATCGCCGTGCGGCGCCGGGGCCCGGGCGCTGGCCGACACCGCGGGCCGCCTCGCGCGCCAGCGCGACGCCCTGCGCGCGGACATCGCAGCCCAGGTGCAGGCGGCGGCGCGCGGCATCGAGCAGGAGCGCAGCCGCCTCGCGGCGCTGATGTCCGAGCTCAGGCAGAGCGTGATCGTCTGCAACCTCGGCGGCCGCATCCTGCTCTACAACCCGCGCGCGCGGCTGCAGTTCGGCACGCCTTCCGCGGCCGGCGGCGCCGAACTCGTCGGGCTGGGCCGCTCCATCTACGCCGTGTTCGATCGCCAGCTCGTCGCCCATGCGCTGGCGCGCATCCGGCAACGCCTCCAGCGCGGCGACACGCAGCCGGCGGCACAGTTCATCACCAGCTCCCGCGCCGGCCGACTGCTGCGCGTGCAAGTGGCCCCGGTGCGCGACCCGTGCGCTGCGGCCGGGCAGGAGGCGCAACTGTCGGGCTTCGTGCTGATGCTGAACGACATGACCGTCGAGTTCGAGCAGGACGCCGAGCGCGACCGCGTGCTGCACGCACTCACCGAAGGCAGCCGCTCGTCGCTGGGCAGCCTGCAGGCGGCCGTGGACATGCTGGAGCTGCCCGACCTGGATTCGGCCGCGCGCGAGCGCTTCCTTCGGGTGGTGCGCGAGGAGGCGCACTCGATGACCGAACGCATCGGGTCGCTGGCGGCGAGCACCAGCGAAAGCCTGAAGACGCGCTGGCCGCTCGAGGAAATGCTGGGCGCCGATCTCGTGCAGGCCGCGCTGCGCCACCTCGAGGCTCACTCCCCCGTGAGCGCAAGCGCGGCAGATGTCGACTCCGCCCTGTGGCTGCGCGTCGACAGTTATGCATTGCTGCAGGCGCTGGCTTCGCTGGCGACGCGCCTGGCAGAGGAGTTCGACGTCGCCCGCGTGCAGCTGCGCCTGCGGCGCGAGGAGGGCCGTGCCCATCTCGACCTGGTCTGGAACGGGACACCGATCAGCACCGAGACGGCCGTGGGCTGGGAGTCCAGCCCGATGACGGTCGGGGGCGAAGCCAGCCCGCTGTCGGTGCGCGATGTAGTCGAGCGCCACGGCGGCACGCTGTGGTTCCAGCGCGAGCGTGCACGGCAGGAGTGCTTCTTCCGGCTGCTGCTGCCGCCAGCCCAGCCCAAGGAGGAGCCGGAGCCCGCTGCGCTGCCGCACGGCGACAGCCGGCCCGAGTTCTACGACTTCGACCTGTTCGGCGCCGGCGGGCAGACGCGCGCCCTCGGCGACCGGCGGCTGGTGGACCTGGCCTATACCGTCTTCGACACCGAGACCACCGGCCTCGATCCCGCGCTGGGCGACGAGATCCTGCAGATCGGCGCGGCGCGGATCGTCAACGGCAAGGTGCTGCGGCAGGAGCTCTTCGAGCAGCTGGTCAACCCCGGCCGGCCCATCCCAGCCGCCGGCATTGCCATCCATGGCATCACGCCCGCGATGGTCGCTGGCCAGCCCGGCATCCGCGAGGTGCTGCCGGCCTTCCACGCATTCGCCGGCGACACCGTGCTGGTGGCCCACAACGCCGCCTTCGACATGCGCTTTCTGCAGATGAAGGAGGCCGGCGCCGCCGTGCGCTTCGAACAGCCTGTGCTCGACACGCTGCTGTTGTCCGCGGTGGCAAGCCCGCAGCAGGCGTCGCACGACTTGGAAGCCATCGCCACGCGCTTCGGCATCCCGGTGCTCGGCCGCCACACCGCGTTGGGCGACGCGTTGCTGACCGCGGAGATCTTCCTGTGCCTGATCCCGCTGCTGGCGGCGCGGGGCATCCACACGCTGGACCAGGCGCGCGATGCGGCCCAACGGACCTGGTATGCGCGCCTGAGCTACTGACCAAAGCGTGCCCGCGTCGAAAGCGCTGGGCAGACTCGGCTCGCCGGGCAGACCGTCATCGCGGCTCCGATCCCGGCACGCCCGGCTTCACGGGCCCTGCCGGTTCCGGGCTTGAGCCAGATCAACGGGCGATGCGGCCGCTTCGCCGATAAACGGGACTCGTGTGAAAGGAACGCGCTTGAAGCGACGAACGCTCATCCTCGTCGGCGCCTGCCTGCTGGCAGTGCCCTTGCTGGCCATCGTCTGGTGGCAGTGGCCGGTGCGCGTCCAGACGGTGCAGCCGGTGCGCGGGCCCGCGATCGAGGCCGTGTATGCCACGGGCACCGTGGAGCCGACCGTGATGGTCCCGGTGGCTCCGCGCATCGGGGGCCGGCTGGTGACGATCGACGCGGAAGAAGGCCGTTCGGTCAAGCGCGGCCAGGTGCTGGCGCGCGTGGAATCGAGCGACCTCGACCAGACGATCCAGGAGGCGCGCGCCCGCGAGTCGCTCGCGCGGGTCCAGTTCGAGCGCACCCGTTCGCTCGTGGAGCAAGGCTTCCTCGCGCCGGCCGAACTCGATCGAACGCGCACCGAGTGGCAGGCCACGCAGGCAGCGTCCCGCCGGGCCGAGGTTCAGCGCGACTACAACCAGCTCGTGGCCCCTGCGGATGGCATCGTCCTGCGCCGGGATGGCGAGGCCGGCCAGTTCGTGCCCGCCGGCCAGGTGGTGTTCTCGATGGCCTGCTGCGCCCCCTTGCGCGTCACGGCCGAGGTCGACGAGGAGGACATCGCCCGCGTGGTGGTCGGCCAGACCGTGACGATGCGAAGCGACGCCTTGCCCCAGCGCCTGTTCGAGGGCCGGGTGGCCGACATCACGCCGAAGGGCGACCCCGTGTCGCGCAGCTACCGCGTGCGCGTGCGCCTGCTCGACGCGCCGGCCCTCGACGCCGGGCCGCTGCGAAGCGGCATGACCATGGACGCGAACCTGATCGTCTCGCGGCGCGACGGTGCGCTGCTGTTGCCCAATCGCGCACTCCAGGGCGATCGCGTGTGGCTGCTGGCCCAGGGCCGGCTGCAGAGGCGCTCGGTCGTCAAGGGAACGGTGGGTACGGAGCGCACCGAGATCGTGTCGGGGCTCGCGGACAGCGACACCGTGGTGCTGTCCCCGCCCGACAAGCTGCGGGACGGGCAGCGCGCGCGCGGCACCCGGGCCGCGGCGGACGCGCCTGCGCCGGCCGCCGCGGCCGCACTCGCCAGCCGGTGACGCCGTGGCCATCGCGCTCGACATCGCACTCGCGCATCTGACCAGCCGCAAGCGGCAGACGCTGGTCTCGCTCACGGGCGTGGTGCTCGGCGTCGCCTTCTTCCTGGCCGTTGCGGGCCTGATGCGCGGATCGGAAGACGACTTCCTCAAGCGGCTGGTCGACAGCAGTCCGCACGTGACGGTCTACGACGACGTTCGCCAGGGACGGGCGCAGCCCGCCTCGCTGCAATGGCCCGATGGCGCGGTCGAGGTGCGCAACGTGCGGCCCCTGCGCGAGACACGCGGCATCCGCGGCTGGTCGCAGCGTCTGGCCTTCATCGAGGCCCTGCCCGGCGTGCGCGCCGCGCCGGTGCTGGCCGACGCCGCGGTCCTCACCTTTGCCGGACGCCAGCAAGGCGTCACCCTGTCCGGCGTGGTGCCGGAAAAGATGAAGCATGTGACGACCATCGCGGAGAAGCTGCAGGTGGGCTCGCTGGATGCGCTCGCCGCCGACCCCAACGGCATCCTGATCGGCCGCGGGCTCGCCGACAAGTTCAGCTTGCACCTGGGAAGCACCCTCCTTGCGCTCGCCGCCGATGGCACCAGCCGGCCCTTGCGCGTGGTCGGCATATTCCGCACCGGAAACGCGATGTACGACGAAGCGCAGGCCTTCGTGCTGCTCAAGCGCGCGCAATCGCTGCTGGGGCGCGAGAACCGCGTCAACCGGGTGATCATCCAGCTGGCCGACCCGTACGCGGCGCAGCGCACGGCACAGGACATCGAGACCGCGACAGGCTACAAGTCCGTGTCGTGGATCGAAGCCTCCGAGGACCTGCTGAGCCTCCTGCTGGTGCGCAACATCATCATGTACAGCGTCGTGGCGGCCATCCTGGTGGTCGCCGCCTTCGGCATCTACAACACGATCTCGACGATCGTGATGGAGAAGACGCGCGACATCGCCATCATGAAGTCGATGGGCTTTCACCCGCGGGACCTGCGCCGCGTCTTCGTTCTCGAAGGACTCATCGTCGGGCTCATCGGCAGCGGCCTGGGCGAACTGCTCGGCCTGGCGCTGATGCAGGTGCTCGCGCAGATCGAGCTGCGTCCGCCCGGCGTCACCGAACTGGTGCGGCTGCCGATGTCCTGGGCGCTGGAGCAGCATGCGCTGGCTGCCGGTTTTGCCATGCTCTCGTGCCTGGTGGCCTCCTATCTTCCCGCCAGACGCGCCGGTCGCCTGCGGCCGGTCGACATCCTGCGGGGCGCGACATGAGCGGCGCATCGCCGCCGGAGCCGGCGATCCGCGTCGAGCACGTGACCCGGACGCTCGAAGGCGAAGTGCCGGTCACCTTGGTCAGGGACGTGAGCCTTCAGATCGAGCGCGGCGAGTTCGTCTGCGTCATGGGGCCCTCGGGCTCGGGCAAGTCCTCGTTGCTGTACCTGCTCGGCCTCCTGGACGTTCCGTCGGAGGGCCGCGTCTGGGTCGACGGGCAGGACACGAGCGGTTTCGACGAGGACCGGCTGGCGGACTTCCGGCTCGCCCGCCTGGGCTACGTGTTCCAGTTTCACTTCCTGCTGCCGGAATTCAGCGCGCTCGACAACGTGTCGCTTCCGATCCGCAAGCTGGGCCGCCTCTCGGACGAGGCAGCCGAGGCTCGCGCGGCAGAGCTCCTCGACAAGCTCGGGCTGCAGGGCCACCACCACAAGAAGCCCAGCCAGTTGTCCGGGGGGCAGCGCCAGCGCGTCGCCATCGCACGCGCTCTGGCCAACGACCCACTGGTGATTCTGGCGGACGAACCGACCGGCAACCTGGACTCGAAAGCCAGTACCAACGTGCGCGACATCTTGCGGAACCTGACCCGCGAGATGAACAAGACCGTGGTGGCGGTGACGCACGATGGCGATTTCGCTTCCGCCGCAGACCGGCGTATCGGCATCGTGGACGGCCGCATCGACATGGCATGGCGGCCTGACCCCGACGCCTGACCTGTCCGGCTCGGCGACTTCCGGCCGGCTGGTCCAGTTGGAATGGACTCAATGTGCGATAAGAACCGGCACTGTCATGTGCGCGAGGACCTCTCGCGTGACACCGCCCAGTACTCGTTCGCGCAGACGCGAGTGCCCGTATCCACCCATCACGACCAGATCGGCGCCGAGGTCGGAGACTCGCGAAAGCAACGCATCCGACGTGTCGATTTCCATGACATGCTGCTCGAATTTCGCCTGGACGCCATGACGCTGCAGCCAGCGGGTCATCTCCGGGATCAGCAGCACATCTTCCTGGATTGGCGTCGTGCGCTGGAACGAAACGAGGGTCACCCGGCTCGCATGGGTCAGCAGCGGCAGGGCCTCGCGCATGGCCACTGCGGCGGCACGCGACCCGTCCCAGGCCAGGAGGGCGTTCTGGCCCACCTGCTCGAACTTTCCGGCGTAGGGCACCACGAGCACGGGCCGGCCGACATCGAGCACCAACTGGGCCACGAGTCCGCGCACCGGCACATCCGAGTCGCTCGCGCGGTCTTCCTGACCCACGACGACGAGGTCGCTCGACCGGCCGTGCGCGACCAGTGAATCGACGGTCGTGCCGTCGGTCTCGCGGATCTCATGCGAGGTCGGCCCCAGCCTGGCCCCGAAGCCCTCGCCGATCGCTTGCGCGCGTTGCCGCAAGTATCGGGCGGACTCTGCGATGTAGTCCGTCATGCCCGTGGGAAGCACCTCTGCCGGAACCGTGCCCTCCAGCAAGCCGCTGGGCAGCAGCCCGATCAGATGGGCGCCCTGCGTGCTGGCGATGCCGTGCGCGAGATCGACACGGGCGCTGCACCTGTCCGTGTGGTCCAGGTGAACGAGGATGGTCTTGATGTTCATGGCTCGAGTTCCTCTTGGATGTGTGCACGGGCGGAATGGCGCGATGCATCGATCTTCGCGGTGTGAGCACTTGACCGCCTTGATGCTCATCAATGCCGAGACCTGCTCGGCCTGCAGGGCCTGACCCTCGTGGTCTTCTTCTCAGCGCAGATAAGTTTCTGCGGCATAGCGGCGCAACATTCGGTGGCTGTTGAAGCATGAAGCGTTGAGCGAGATGGCGCCCTTCATCACTTTTGTCCATCCACCGGCATCGTTGTAGAAGAGTGGAAGCACCACGTTCTCGAGCTGACCAAAGAGAGAGCTCGCGTCGTCGGCAGCGTCGTCATGGCTGCCGTCGCGACCGATTGCCCATCCTGTCACCCCCTCGATCCATCCTTCGAGCCACCAGCCATCCAGTACGCTCAGATTGGGCACGCCGTTCAAGGCTGCCTTCATGCCGCTGGTTCCGGAGGCTTCGAGTGGGCGCTGCGGAGTGTTCAGCCAGATGTCCACGCCAGATACAAGCAGTCGTGCGATGCGAACGTCGTAGTCGGCAAGAAACACCACAGGAACAGCGCCCTTCAGCAGGCGCGCGTACTCGTGCAGGCGCCCTACCAATTGCTTTCCGCCGGCGTCGCGCGGATGCGCCTTGCCCGCCAGCACGATCTGGAATGGATGGCGCCGGGCGATCTCGCGCAGGCGGTCGACGTCCGAGAAGAGCAGGTCCGGTCGCTTGTAGGGGGTCATGCGCCGCCCGAAGCCTATCGTTGCCACCTCGGCATCGGGGCGGACGCCGCCCAGCCTGACGATCTCCTCGGCAAGTGCAGCCCTGGCATCAGCGTGGGCCTTGCGAACCTCCTCGTCTGCGATCCCATTCACACGCATCAGGAGCTCGGGTTCATGGCACCAGTGCGGGATGTATCTGTCGTAGAGCCGCCGGAAGCTGTCGCAGGCCCATGTCCACGGATGCACACCGTTGGTGATGGCACGGATCTCATAGCCTGGGAACAATCGGCGGGAGACCTCCGCGTGCCGCTGGGCGACGCCGTTGACGTGCTCGCTCAGGTTCAAGGCCAATCTCGTCATGTTGAGCCGATCTTCGCCTGCGAGCGCCCTGAGCTGGGCACCGTCGGTGAAGTCGCCGAGCAAAGGCTCGGCGAGCGCGTACGAAAATTGGTCGTGGCCGGCATCCACGGGGGTATGGGTGGTGAACACGCAGCGGCTGCGCACCGCCGCAGTGTCGTAACGCAATGCACCAGTGCCCGCTTCCTGGACCGTGTGCGAATGACGCCGCAGCAGTTCCAGCGTGAGGAAGGCGGCATGCCCTTCATTGAGATGGTATTTGAGCACCTTCACGCCGAGAGCGGCGAGCATCCGCGCCCCCCCGATGCCGAGCACGATCTCCTGCTTCACGCGATACGCATCGTCGCCTCCGTAGAGATGGTGCGTGATCTCGCGATCCTCGGCTCTGTTGTCCGCCAGATCGGTATCGAGGAGGATCACCGGGACCACACCTCCGCAATGGCCCTCCACCAGGTGCAGCCAAGCGCCGATCCAGACGTCATGGTTGCCGATCGATACCGCCACTCGGGCCGGCAAGGATCGGCACCACTTCTCCGGCTGCCAGGCATCGGGGCTTTCGACCTGCGCTCCGTCGACGATGTCCTGGCGGAAGTAGCCGGCCCGGCTGACCAGGGTGACGCCGACCATCGGGAGATCGAGGTCCGCCGCGCTGCGCATCGTATCTCCCGCCAGAACGCCCAGCCCTCCGCTGTAAGTTGGCATCTCTTCGTTCAGCGCAAACTCCATCGAGAAGTATGCGATCCGGTGCTCCTGGAGGAAGCCCTCGAATTCGACTGTCATGGGCGTCTCCGGAACCCGGCGGGCTGTTCGTGCGCAGTTGCGCTCAGGCAGCGCGAAGTGCCAGTTCCTGATCGGTTGAGAAGATGAACTTTCCGGGAGCACGGATCGGGTCGGTGGTGACCACGATCGTGTCCTTCGGCCCGAAGCTGCCGTCGAGCAGCAGTTTCGACAGCGGGTTCTCGATGCGATTCTGGATCGCCCGCTTCAGCGGCCGCGCGCCGAACACCGGATCGAAGCCCACCTTGGCGATCTCCGCCAGCGCCGCCGGCGAGACCTCGAGCGCGAGGTCCATCTTCGCGACGCGCTCCTGCAGCACCTTGAGCTGGATCGCTGCAATCGCCTCGATGTTCCTGGCATCGAGCGCATGGAAGACCACCGTCTCGTCGATGCGGTTCAGGAACTCGGGGCGGAAGTAGTTCTTCAGCTCGCCCCACACCGCGTCCTTGATCTCCTCGGCCGGCCGGCCCACCATCGACTGGATGATGGGCGAGCCGATGTTGCTGGTCATCACGATCACGGTGTTCTTGAAGTTCACCGTACGGCCCTGGCCGTCGGTCAGGCGGCCATCGTCGAGCACCTGCAGCAGCACGTTGAACACGTCCGGATGCGCCTTCTCGACCTCGTCGAGCAGCAGCACGCTGTACGGCTTGCGGCGCACCGCCTCGGTCAGGTGGCCGCCCTCCTCGTAGCCCACGTAGCCGGGCGGCGCCCCGATCAGGCGCGCGACGGAATGCTTCTCCATGAACTCGCTCATGTCGACGCGGATCAGGTGGTCCTCGCTGTCGAACAGGAAGCCCGCCAGCGCCTTGCACAGCTCGGTCTTGCCCACGCCCGTGGGGCCGAGGAAGAGGAAGGAGCCGGTGGGACGGTTCGGGTCTGCCAGGCCCGAGCGCGAGCGGCGGATCGCGTTGGCGACCGCGCTGATGGCCTCGTCCTGGCCGACCACGCGCTCGTGCAACCGGTCTTCCATCTGCAGCAGCTTGTCGCGCTCGCCCTGCATGAGCTTGGAGACCGGGATGCCGGTAGCCCGCGCCACCACCTCGGCGATCTCTTCGGCGCCGACCTGCGTGCGCAGCAGCGTGGGCGCGCTGGACTTGCCCTTGCTCGCCTCGGTGTCCTGCGCTTCCTTCAGCCGCTTCTCCAGGCCCGGCAGCTTGCCGTATTGCAGCTCGGCCACCTTGTTGAAGTCGCCCTTGCTGGTGAACTCGGCAATCTGGAACTTGATCTTGTCGATCTCCTCGCGGATCTGCGCGCTGCCCTGGGCCTGGGCCTTCTCGGCCTGCCAGATCTCGTCGAGGTCGGCAAGCTCCTTCTGCACGCGCCCGATGTCTTCCTCGATCAGGGACAGGCGCTTTTGCGAGGCCTCGTCCTTCTCGCGGCGCACGGCTTCGCGCTCGATCTTGAGCTGGATCAGGCGGCGGTCGAGGCGGTCCATCACCTCGGGCTTGGAGTCCATCTCGATCTTGATGCGCGCTGCGGCCTCGTCGATCAGGTCGATGGCTTTGTCAGGCAGGAACCGATCGGTGACGTAGCGGTCGGAGAGCTCGGCCGCGGCGACGATGGCCGGGTCGGTGATGTCGACGCCATGGTGCACTTCGTACTTTTCCTGCAAGCCGCGCAGGATGGCGATGGTGGCCTCGACACTGGGCTCGCCGACCAGGATCTTCTGGAAGCGCCGCTCCAGGGCTGCGTCCTTCTCGATGTATTTGCGGTATTCGTCCAGCGTGGTGGCGCCCACGCAGTGCAGCTCGCCGCGCGCGAGCGCGGGCTTGAGCATGTTGCCGGCGTCCATTGCGCCCTCGGCCTTGCCGGCGCCGACCATGGTGTGCAGCTCGTCGATGAAGACGATGGTCTGGCCTTCGTCCTTGGCCAGTTCGTTGAGCACGCTCTTCAAGCGCTCCTCGAACTCGCCGCGGTACTTGGCGCCGGCCAGCAGCGCCGCCATGTCGAGCGACAGCACGCGCTTGCCCTTGAGCGACTCGGGCACCTCGCCCGCGACGATGCGCTGCGCCAGGCCTTCGACGATGGCGGTCTTGCCCACGCCGGGCTCGCCGATGAGCACGGGATTGTTCTTGGTGCGGCGCTGCAGCACCTGGATGGCGCGGCGGATTTCCTCGTCGCGCCCGATCACCGGGTCGAGCTTGCCCAGGCGGGCACGCTCGGTGAGGTCGAGGGTGTATTTCTTGAGTGATTCGCGCTGGCCTTCGGCTTCGGGGCTGTTCACGCCCTGGCCGCCGCGCACCGCGTCGATCGCGGCCTCGACGGACTTGCGCGACACCCCGTGGCTGCGCGCCAGGTTGCCGATCTCGGCCTTGCTGTCGGCCACGGCAAGCAGGAAGAGCTCGCCGGCGATGAACTGGTCGTTGCGCTTGATGGCTTCCTTTTCGGTCGCCTGCAGCAGCTTGCCCAACTCGGGACCGACCTGCACCTGGTCGTGGCCCTGCACCTGCGGCAGCCGCTTGATCGCCGCCTCGGCCGCAGTCAGCAGGCCCGGCACGTTGGCGCCGGCACGCTCGAGCAGCGCGCGCGGACCGTCGCTCTGGCGCAGCATGGCCACCAGCAGGTGGACCGGCTCGATGTAGGCGTTGTCGTTGCCCAGCGCGAGCGACTGCGCATCGCCGAGGGCTTCCTGGAATTTGGTGGTGAGTTTGTCTTGGCGCATGAATGACTCCGGTTTCCCGGGTGTGTAGAAGGTGCCCCGGCGACGGCTGGGAGTCTGCGCCGATGAATGCGCGAGCCATCTGATCAAGATCAATTCATCGTTCGAGCGCGCAACCTTTTGCCGATCTGCTTCCGGGGAGCCTCGAGGATCGACTGCGCGCGTCAGCGCCGGGATCTGTTGGTCTCGCGGTCCTTTGTAGCGGACGGCCGAAGGCTTTCGTCCGACGGGGTCCGGCTTTGACCTTTGCCTTCCCAGCGCGAAGCAAACCCGCCCAGGCCCGCCGACCCAGCTGCTTGCGGAAACCGGTAGAACTCGTCGTTGAGATACCTCGCGACTTCTGCCACGTCATCGTCGTTCCAGCCGAGCGCCGCGTCGGTCTGCCAGCGCCAGACTTGAGCTCTCAGGCTGGTCCAGTCGGTGACGAGCTTTCTCTCCCGCCAATGAACCTGCGCCGTATGGCATGCGATGCAGTGGGTGGAATACAGCAGCTCTCCGCGAGACTGTGCCAGGACCGGGAGGGACAGGCAGGCGCCCAGCAACATGGCTGTCGTGACGCCAGCCCGAATCAGTTCGCGTGCCATGTGAGTTTCTCCTGCAGCATGTGAGGACGATGCTAGGCACCGCATCTGCCGTGATGGTTGACCTGCATCAAGCTTCCCTGACCAAGAAGCCAGGCGATTGATCGAGCGCAAGGTCCGACTGCCCGTGCCGCTCTACGATCTTTTCACGTCGCACCGATGGAGGAACTCAATGAGCAAGGTCCTTGTGGTCGTCTATTCGCACACCGGCACCTGCCGCCGACTCTCGGAGCAGCTTTGCAGCCAGTTCGACTGGCAGTTGGCCGAGATCGTCGAGGAGCGGCCGCGCCGCGGCATCCTGGGCATCTGGCGATGCGTGCTGGATTCACTCCTGCAACGGCGTCCTGCCATCCGCTACGACGGACCGTTCCCAAGAAACTTCGACGCGGTCGTCCTGGTGTCGCCGATCTGGCTCGGCCGACTGGCCGGACCGATGCGCAGCTTCGTCACCAGACGGCGGGACCATCTACCTGACGTCGCCGTGATCTCGGTCGCCGGAGGGACCGGCGAGTTCGGGGCGGCCGCCGAAATCGCCGATCTCGTCGGCCAAGCCCCCCTCATCAGTACGACGTTCACAGCGCGAGAGATCGACGACGGGAGATCTGCCGGCCGGCTCCAGTTCTTCGGCGCGGCGCTCAACGGCGCCGAGGCGGCTCATGTGGCCGCGCAAAGAGCCGTGCACTTGCCGAAGGTGGCTTGATGCATGTCATCATGAAATGTGCAAACGACGTGAGATCGCTCCGTTCGATCCTGGTGCATCTCGACGGCAGTGCGCATGCCGAGGCAAGGCTTCGATTCGCCCACCATCTGGCACAACTGCATGACGCGGTTCTCACCGCCCTGTTCGCGGTAGCTCCCCAGTATCTGCCCCTGCTCCCGCTCAAAGGGGGCACGCTGACGAGCCGCATGGCCGGTCGGATCGATCCAGGTCATCGCGCCCGTGCGCACGAGCTTGCCGTGCGAGCGCGTTCATGGGGTGATGTCGAAGTCGAGTGGCTGGAACTGAACGGAGAACCGGTCATTCCGAGCTTCGCCCGCCGCGCACTGTCGGCGGACCTCGTGGTGCTCGGCCAGCGCGACTCCAGGGATGCGGCCGGCTTCGACGTGCCCGGCGACATGACCGAGGCGGTGATCATCGATGGCGGCCGCCCCGCGCTCGTTGTCCCCTTCGCAGGTTCCGCGACGCCGGCACCAAAGACAGTGCTGGTCGCGTGGAAGTCGACACCCGAATGCGCTCGTGCATTGACCGCTTCCCTGCCCTTTCTTCGCGCCGCGGGCAAGGTTCACCTGGTCTGCGCGAACGACAACGTCGATGAGGCATTCCCGGCGCCCGTGGAACTGATCCCGTACCTCCATCTGCATGGCATCGATCGCGTCCACGAGCACCGGCGGCTCGACGACAGTGGCGCCGGCCTGGCGATGCTGTCGCTTGCCGCCGAGACCGAAGCCGACCTGATCGTGATGGGGTGTTATGGGCACACGCGGGCGCGCGAGCTTGTACTGGGGGGTGCATCGCGAGTCGTCCTCGATTCGATGCGCGTACCGGTGCTCATGGCGCACTGAAGCCTTGGGCCTGCCTCGAGCCGGGCCGACATGTTCGTGGCCGGCGACCTCAGGCAGCACCCGCCACGAACGCGCGCTTGCGACGCTCGAAAAGCTCGAAGACGCCCATGCCCATCAGCATCGCGATCACGAAGACGAGGGCCTTGCCTTCACCCATTCCGAGCGCAACGAGGGCTGGGCCGGGGCAGAAGCCGGCGATGCCCCAACCCATGCCGAAAAGCACGCTGCCGAGCACCAAGCGGCGGTCGATGTGGCGCGCTGAGGGCAGTCGCATCTCCGCGCCGAGCAACGACCGGGCGCGACGCCTGGCCATGGCGAAGGCGACCGCGCCCACAGCGACGGCGCCCGCCATGACGAACGCCAGCGAAGGGTCCCAGGGGCCGGCGAGATCCAGGAAGCCGAGCACCTTGGCCGGGTTGGCCATGCCGGACACGATGAGGCCGAGGCCGAACACCAGCCCGGCGAGCAGCGAAGCAAGGACAATCATGGAGGACTCCTCAGATACCCAGAAGATGACGCGTCACGAACACCGTGACGAAGCCTGCGCCCATGAAGGCGGCCGTGGCGGCGAGCGAGCGCAGGGAGAAACGGGAAAGGCCGCAGACGCCGTGGCCGCTGGTGCAGCCGGAGCCATAACGCGTGCCTATGCCGACGAGCAGCCCAGCCAGCAACAGCGTGCCATAGCCGGCGTCGATCTGTGGCCTGGGCGGCACCGCGAACAGCAGGTACAGCAGCGGCGCGCCGACAAGTCCCAGGACGAAGGCAATGCGCCAGGCGCTGTCGCCTTTGAGCGGCCTGAGCAGACCGCCGAGCACCCCGCTGATGCCTGCGACGCGGCCGTTGAGCAGCACGAACATCGCTGCGGCGACGCCGATGAGCACGCCGCCGGCCAGTGCGGTGAGGGGCGTGAAGTGGCTCCAGTCGATAGACATCATGGTTCCTTCGGGCAGTAGAGACGGTAGAGAAGCTCGAGGATCTCGAGCATCGATGGGTCGGCCACGCTGTAGAAGATGTTCTTGCCATCCCGTCGCGTATCGACAACCCCTTCGTTGCGGAGAACACCGAGCTGCTGCGACAGGGTCGGTTGGTGAATGTCGAGCGTCCGCTCGAGGTCGCTCACACACATCTCGCCTTGCGAGAGTTGGCACAAGAGGAGCAAACGGTCTGCATTGGCGAGCACCTTGAGCGCGCCGACCGCCTTGCCGGCCGCACTGCGCAGGGCTTCGGGGTCGATGACGGGCGAAGGACGCTTCATGGGGATGCCTGAACAGTTACTATTGACATAGTATGTCAAAACATATAATATTTGTCAATCCAATGAGCATCGCATCCACGGAGAACTCCATGACGGCACGCACGACGACCCAAGGCTTCTTCGATCCCAATACGTGGACCATTTCCTATGTCGTCTGGGACCATGCGACGAAGCGAGCCGCAATCATCGATCCGGTGCTGGACTACGACTTCAAGTCCGGACATACGAGCACGGCCTCCGCCGAGCGGCTGCTGACCTATGTCCGGGACAAGGGCCTGCAGGTCGAGTGGATTCTCGAAACGCATGCCCACGCCGACCATCTGTCAGGTGCGCGGCATGTTCAGGCGCAAGTGGGTGGAGTCATCGCCATCGGCGAGAACATCCGTGTCGTGCAGGCGACCTTCAAGAAGCTCTACAACCTGGACCGTGGTTTCCTGCCGGACGGGAGCCAGTTCGACCACCTCTTCAGGGACGGCGAAGTCTTCAAGATCGGTGAGAGCGACGCAACTGCGATGCTGGTGCCCGGCCACACTCCCGCGGACATGGCCTATCTGGTGGACGGCTCCGTCTTCGTGGGCGATACGCTCTTCATGCCCGACGTCGGCAGCGCACGTGCGGATTTTCCCGGCGGCGACGCACGCCAGCTCTACGCCTCGATGCGCAGGCTGCTGGCCCTGCCGCCCGCGACCACGATGTATGTCTGTCACGACTATCCGCCCGCGTCTCGCCAACCCCGGTGGCAGACAACCGTCGCCGAGCAGCGCGCTCACAACATCCATGTGCACGACGGCATCGGCGAGGATGCCTTCGTCGCAATGCGCACTGCGCGTGACGCCACCCTCGAGGTTCCGACGCTCATCCTCCCGGCGATCCAGGTGAACGTGCGCGGCGGGCAGCTTCCGCCCCCTGACGACAACGGCATCGCCTACCTCCGCATCCCTGTGAATGCCCTCCCCGTGCATTCTCGGGTTGACGCAACGTAGGCCGATCGAGCGGGTCCCGCCGCTCGGTTGCGAACCGGCAGTGGGCTCCGTTCTCCGGATGACACAAAGCGTTGACAGACTGTTCCTGTCTGGTGCCGTGCGTTGACTGTGCTGTAAAGCGCAGCGCCTAGATTGATATGGCGTCCTGGCAGCGCCCCGATTCCACGAGGCGCAGGCGCATACGAGGAGATGGTCATGAACGCATTGCCTGCTTCCACCGGGTGGGAACTCCGCTTCGATGCCCTGTTCGCCGGGCGCCGCGGATTCGTGTTTCCCTGCACCGCAGAAGGTCACGTGAACATGGACGCCTTGAACGAGCGAACCCTCAACAACTACCTGTTTGCCCGCGCGATGATGGGGCGGGAGGTGACGTGGCCCAGCGTGTACCCGAGCTGCTCGCATTGAACCCGCCTCTTGAGGTTTCGCCCTTTGTTCAAGGAACGCACATGAAACCCACCACCGTGCTGCTCCTGCTCGCGATGGCGTTCAGCCCGGCGACATTTGCCGCGGACTACACCCAACCCGGGCAGCTGAGTCGTCCGCCCGGCTCCATCCAGAAGTCCAGGGAGGCCGCAAGCACAGCTGCGCGTGAGGCAGCAGCTGCTGCGCGCCAGGCAGCCGACGATGCCAAGGCAGCGTTGCAAAGGAGCGAAGCTGCTGCGGGCAAGGTCTCGAGAGCGCTCGCCGAGGGCATCCGGCGAGCGGCGCGCAAGGCTGCGGAGTCCGCGAGGCGCTTCGAGGAAAAGGCTTATGCATCGGCCAGCAAGGCGGCCGACGCGAGCCGAGAAGCCGCTCACGCCGCTGCGCAGGCGAGCCGCAGGTCCGCGGCCGCCGCCCGTGAGGCACTCGCCAAGGCGGAGGAGGCGTCCAAACGGGCCCTTTCTTCGAGCAAGGAAGAAGCCGAGAAGGCGGCCGCGGCGACCCGTGACGCGCTCAGGAAGGCAGAGGAAGTGACACGGTCTGCGGCAAGCGCCGCGAGAAAGGCTGCGTCGCCGCCCAAGGAGGCCGACCGCCCTGCGTCGCCTTCGCCCGAGAGGAAGTGAGAGGGCGACGCTTTCGTCGCGGCATGGAGGAGATTGATCACCATGACAGCCAAGAAGTTGCTTTTTCGGGAAGACGCGCGCGAGAAGATCCGCCGCGGCGTCGATACGCTCGCCGACGCGGTCAAGGTCACTCTCGGACCGCGGGGACGTACCGTGATCATCGACAGCGAGTACGGCGCACCCCAGATCGTCAACTCCGGCGTCGTGGTCGCCAGGTCGATCGAACTGGAGGACCGGTTCGAGAACATGGGGGCGCAACTGCTGCGCGAGGTCGCGGCCCGTACCAGCGAAATGGCGGGCGACGGCACCACGACCGCCACCGTGCTGGCGCACGCCATGATCCAGGAGGGCCTGAAGTACCTCGCCGCCGGCATGAACCCGATGGACCTCAAGCGTGGCATCGACCTCGCCGTCGAGATGGTCGTGGGCGAACTGAAGGCGCTCTCGCAACCCAGCACCACCTCGCAGGAGATCGCGCATGTGGCCGCCATCTCGGCCAACAACGACCGCTCGATCGGCGACCTGATCGCCCATGCGATGGACAAGGTGGGCCGCGAGGGCGCCGTCTCCATCGAGGACGGCTCCGGCCTGGTCAGCGAGTTGGAGATCGTCGAAGGGCTCCAGTTCGATCGCGGTTATCTGTCGCCCTACTTCGTCAACAATGCAGAGAAGCAGGCAGTGGTACTGGAGAACGTGTTGATCGTGCTGTGCGACCAGCGGCTCTCGAGCTTCAACGACCTGGTCCCGCTGCTCGAAGCGACGGCGAAATCGGGGTCGCCGCTGCTGGTGATCGCCGAAGACGTCGACGCCGATGCACTGGCCACGCTGGTCGTCAACAGCATCCGCGGCGTGGTGAAGACCTGTGCCGTGAAGGCACCCGGCTTCGGTGACCGCCGCAAGGCAATGCTGCAGGACATGGGCGTGCTCACCGGGGGCAAGGTCATCTCCAGCGAGCTCGGACTGGCGCTCGCAAAGGCGACGCTCGACGACCTGGGCCGCGCGCGCCGCGTCGTGATCGACAAGGACAGCACGACCATCATCGGCGGCGCCGGTGACTCGACGGCCATCCACGACCGCATCGCCGCCATCCGCAAGGAGCGCGAGGCACAAACCAGCGAGTACGACCGCAAGCAACTCGAAGAGCGCATCGCCAAGCTCTCGGGCGGCGTGGCATTGATCAAGGTCGGTGCAGCCACCGAAACCGAACTGAAGGAACGAAAGCTGCGTGTCGAGGATGCCCTGCACGCTACGCGCGCCGCGGTCGAGGAAGGCATTGTCCCCGGAGGTGGCGTCGCGCTGCTGCGCGCGCGCCGCTGCCTCGCAGAAGTGACGCCCCCCAATCTGGACCAGGCCTCGGGCATCAAGATCGTGCAGCGCGCACTGGAGGAGCCGCTCAGGCGCATCGTCGGCAACGCGGCCGACGAGCCGTCGATCGTGCTGGACAAGGTCGATGCTTCGACCCAGCGAAGCTACGGCTACAACGCCGCGACGCGCCAGTATGGCGACATGCTGGAGATGGGCGTCATCGACCCCGCCAAGGTGACACGCCTGGCGCTGCAGAACGCCGCGTCGATTGCGAGCCTGGTGCTGACCACGGACTGCATGGTCGCCAATGCGCCGAAGAAGGCGCCGGCAGACGCCCGCGCGGGTCTCGAGCCCGATCTGTATTGATCCATCCTCCTATGCCGACGAATGACGCAATCAACACATCGGGACCTGACATCATGAAGAAGCGCTCGCCCTCCAGGCGTTCCTCGGCACGCGCCCAAAAGCGCGGAATCCGATCGCCGAAGCCTTCCGACGAAGCTGTAAGCGATGCGACCGATAGCGCGCGCCGGGGCGCGTGGGATCCGGATCGAACCGACATCGAACGACCGAACGAGGGCCAGTGTCCCTCGATCGAAACCGCACCACGCCATGCGGAGGCCGGCGGCGTGGAAGCGCCGGAACCTCTGTCGGAAGAGAAGAAGGCCTTCCCCTTCGAATAGCCGCCGGCAAGTGCCCCCGGGACTTGATCACCGCGCCAGCGAGAGCTTGGTCGACCGACCCGGCATCGACGCGGCTGGCATGACCCAGGCCGAGGCACGGCGGCGCCTCGCGCAAGACGGTCCCAACGCACTCCCCGTCTCGCAGCCGCGCAGCCTGTTGAGGCTGGTCGGCGAGGTCGTGGCCGAGCCCATGTTTCTTCTCCTGGTGGCCTGCGGTGCGCTGTACATGGTGTTGGGCAACCGGCACGAGGCGCTGATGCTGCTGGGGTTCGTGTTCGTCGTGATGGGCATCACCTTTGTGCAGCAGCGCCGCACAGAGCGCTCGCTGGAGGCCCTGCGCGACTTGTCCAGTCCGCTGGCGCTGGTGCTGCGTGATGGGCAAACCTGCAAGATCGCCGCCCGCGAATTGGTCCGTGGCGACACCGTGCTGCTCGCCGAGGGCGACCGCGTTCCTGCCGACATGGAGCTCGTCCACACCACCAACCTTGCGCTCGACGAATCCCTGCTGACCGGCGAATCCATGCCGGTGCAGAAACAGGCCGGTGGCGAGCTGGCGGTGCAGGCGTTTTCCGGCACGCTGGTCACGCAGGGCAGCGGGCAAGGCCGCGTGGTGGCCACGGGTGAGCGCAGTGCGCTGGGCCGCATTGGCCAGTCGCTGCAAGGCATCGCCAGCGAAACCACGCCCACCCAGCGCGAGACAAACCGCGTCGTCAAGAGCGTGGCCCTGGTGGGCGTGGCGCTGGCCACGGCTCTGGCGCTGGCCCATGGGCTTTTGCGCGGCGACTGGCTGGGTGGGCTGTTGGCGGGGCTGACCTTGGCCATGGCCATCCTGCCGGAAGAGTTGCCGGTGATCCTTGCGCTGTTTCTGAGCCTGGGGGCGTGGCGCCTGTCGCGCCAGAAGGTACTGGCCCACAGCATCCCCGCCGTGGAACTGCTGGGTGCCACAACCGTGCTGTGCGTCGACAAAACCGGCACCCTGACGGCTAATCGAATGGCGGTACGGAGGCTTCGGTCGGGCAGCGCGCTCTATGACAGGCGGCACGATGGCGCTGCACCCCTGGCCGAAGCGCTGCACGGTGTACTTGAATTCGCCGTGCTGGCGAGCCACCGCCGCGCCTACGATCCGATGGAGGCCGCCATCATCGGGGCGGGCGCACAGTTGCTGGCCCACACCGAGCACCTGCATGCCGACTGGACGCTGGTGGAAGACTACCCCCTGTCGCCGTCCATGCTGGCCATGTCGCGCGTCTGGCGTTCGCCCGACCTGCGCGAATACATGATTGCCGCCAAGGGCGCACCCGAAGCCATCGTGGATCTGTGCCATCTGCCCACCGCAGAGCGAGAAGACATTGCCCGGCAGGTGTCCGCCATGGCGGATGAGGGCCTGCGCGTGCTTGGCGTGGCCAGCGCCGTGTTTGCAGCGCCGCCCCTGCCCGGGAACCAGCACGACTTCGACTTTGTGTTCCTGGGCCTGGTCGGACTGGAAGACCCCTTGCGTCCCGATGTACCCCAGGCCATTGCTGCCTGCCATGCCGCAGGCATCCGCGTGGTGATGATGACCGGCGACCACCCCGTCACCGCCTTGGCCATTGCGCGCCAGGCCGGCCTCGCCACGAACGCCCCGGCCATGACCGGACAGGAACTGGCCGACCTCCCCGACGATGCGCCGCGGGACCGCCTGGACACCACCCAGGTCTTTTGCCGCGTACAGCCCGAACAGAAGCTGCGCCTGGTACAGGCCTTTCGCGCGCGCGGCGACGTGGTTGCCATGACCGGCGACGGCGTCAACGACGCCCCATCCCTCAAGGCCGCCCACATCGGCGTGGCCATGGGCGCGCGCGGCACGGAAGTCGCGCGCCAGGCGGCCGATCTGGTGCTCCTGAACGACGACTTTGCCTCCATCGTCACGGCGGTGCGCTACGGCCGCCGCGTGTTTGCCAACCTGCGCAAGGCCATCGTGTTCGTGGTGGGCGCGCACGTGCCCATCGTTGGCCTGTCCTTGATACCGGTGCTGCTGGGCTGGCCCATGCTGCTGATGCCGGTGCACGTCGTGTTCCTGCAACTCATCATCGATCCGGCCTGCTCGGTCGTGTTCGAGGCCGAGCCGCTGGAGGCCGACTCCATGGCCGTCCCGCCGCGCAGCGCCGATGCCCATCTGTTCGACCGCGCCGTCCTGGCCCGTGGGCTGTGGCAGGGCGGCGGCCTGCTCGCATTGCTGCTGGGGGTCTACGCCGGCGTGCGGGCCCTGGCGCACTCCGACGAGGTGGCGCGTGCCATGGTGTTTACCGTGCTGGTGCTGTGCAACCTGGAGTTGATCTACGCCAACCGTTCCTGGACCTTGGCGTCCTGGCGCCGCGGCGCCGAGCGCAACCGCTACTTTGGCTGGATCAGCGTCGCAACCTTGCTGCTGCTGGCCTGCGTCCTCGGCATCGAGCCCGTGAGCCGTCTGTTTGCGTTCGAACTGCCCACGCCGAGGATGCTGGTGGCAGCCGTGGGGCTGGCCCTGCTCGCGCTGCTGTGGTTCGAGGGCGTGAAATGGGCGCTGGGGCGAAACCTGGCGATGTCGGCCGGCCAAGGGGACGGCACTGAAGCCTCCGGCTGATCGCGCTCGTCATGCGAGAGTGTGCGTGGCGCTTTGTCACCGCTGGATCGCGGCCCGTCACAGCATGTCCTCCTGGGCAAACCTGCCCAGCAGGCCGGCGATGAGCCGGCGCCAGCCACTGGCCAGCGGCTCACTGTCATAGCGAACCAGCTTGCCGTCGGCCAGGCCATGCCAGACGACCTGCGCGGTGCCGCTGGCGTCGGGCTCCGCAAGCTCGACGCGATATGCCTGGCCAAGAGAGGTCGACTCCGCAAACAAGCCTCCGAGTTGCCGGCCCAGCGCATCGCTCTCGATCAGCGCCGCGACCTCGGTGTTCGCAGACCGCGAGCGCGGGTCCAGGTTCATGGATCCGATCAGCACCCACCGCTGGTCCACCACGATGGCCTTGGCGTGCAGGCTGGCGCCGGACGACAAGCCGGAGCGTGCACTGCCCGACGCTGGCAGGCTCGGGAGAAATTCGTGCAGTTCGACCCCGCATGCCAATAGCCGGGGCCGGTAGCGCGCGTAGCCGGAATGAACAAGCGGAACATCGGTGGATGCGAGGGAATTGGTGAGCACCCTGACACGCACGGATCGTCGGGCCAGCCCGCAAAGCACCGCCACGCCGCGCTCGCTCGGAATGAAATAGGGTGAGACCAGGAGGACCTCCCGACGCGCTGCCTCGACGATCGGCCGCATCGCTGCAGCGATGTGCCCGCCCTCCGTGTCGCCCGCCTTCGACTTGGACGGGGTGTCGTAGAGCGCGCTTGCGGGCGCGGCAACGAGCGCCAGCTTTCCGCCGCGCACCTCACGCCAGAAGTCCAAGGCCCGCAACCGCTGCACATAATCCGTTTCGCGAAAGCGCTCAGCGTGTGCCTCCATCTCGGCGTACAGCCGCTTCGCCTCTGCGGGCTGCGGCGGTTCACCCAGGAATGCTGCGACCGGAATGGCCGATTCGCTGTTCCAGTACTCATCGAAGCTGCGAGATACCTGCGCCACGATGGGTCCGGCGGCCAGCACGTCGAGGTCTGCGAAATCGCCCGACCTGCGCACGTTGAAGTAGGCGTCGCCGAGATTGCGCCCACCCATCACGACAACCGCGTTGTCGGCGATCCAGAGCTTGTTGTGCATGCGACGGTTCAGGCGCGCCCCGTCACCCAGGAAGTCCAGCCACTGGAGCAGGCCGAGAGAGCCGCGGTGCGTAAAGGGATTGAACACCCTGACCTGCACGTTGGCATGCGCCGCCAGGGTCGCAAGATCGCGATCACGGCCAGCCGCATACAGGTCATCGATGAGCAAGCGGACCCGCACACCACGCTGCGCTGCGCGCAACGCCCGGTAGAGCAGCATCGTGGCCGTCGTGTCCCGCGCGACGACGTAGTACTGCAGATCCAGCGAACGCTGCGCCACATCCGCCAGCGCGGCACGTGCCGCAAAGGCATCTTCACCCGACACCAGCAGGTGGAACCCCGATTCGCCGCCCGCCCCTGGAATCTGGGCCGCAAACGCGCCGCCCAGGAAGGTCTGCTCCGCACCGTCGATGACGTACGACGGGGGCCGCGGCACCTTCCTCGGCGGCAGCGCGCAGCCGACCACGAGCGCGACGGCGGCGAACGTGACCATCCGGCGGAGGTTGATGCACAGGCGCTCCATGGATTGAATGCTTGCATCGCGCGGCGCGCCGTGCCTTGCGCTTCGTCAAGGCACACGGGAGCGATCGTCCGATCGTTGGCTTGCTCGAAGGCATGTTGTTGATCCAGCGCAAACGTGGGCGGCGACCATGTCTCAAGAATGGCCCGTATGCACCCGAGGACATCCCCATGAACACTCGAAGTCCCGCCTTCCTTCTCGCCGCCGCGCTGATTGCCTTGCAAGGCGCATCGGCACCCGCGCTCGGTGCCCCGTTGCCCGTTCTCGCACCGGGCGCGCACGCCAGCGGCGGCGTCAGCTACGAGGGCCAGCAGGAAATGCAGGCGAAGCAGGACTTGTACAACCTGCGCCTGACTTTCGCCGAGGCCCAGACAGGCGCCTACCTCGCAGGCGTGACCGTCACCATCGAGCCCGCGAACAAGAACGCGCCATTGGGGCCGTTCACGGACTGCGGTCCCCTTTTTTACGTCGCGTTGAGTCCCGGCGTGTATCGCGTCGTCGCGAGCTACACGGGGCTCACGCGCTCCAAGACCATTCGCGTGGGCAAGGCAGCCACGCAGGCCACCCTGTACTGGCCCGCCGCCAGCGAACTGTGAGAGAGATCGACCCGCCCTATCCATTTCCAAGGAGAAACGCATGAACATCGGTTCCATCTGCACGCGGCGCATGATCGCCGTGGACAGCAACAGCACGCTCGCCCAGGCCGCCGGCCTGATGCGCGAACATCACGTCGGCGCCTTGATCGTCACGAGCCAGACTGCAGCAGGTCCCTGCGTGACGGGCGTCGTCACCGACCGCGACCTCGTGATCGACGTGCTTGCCCGCGGCCTGGAGACCGCAGGCATCAAGATCGGCGACCTGGCGAGCGACAAGATCGCAAGCGTCCCTGAAGAAATCGACATCGTCGGCGCCACGGCGGCGATGGAGGCCCATGGTGTGCGGCGGATGCTGGTGACCGATGGCGAGAAGCGCGTGACCGGCATCGTTTCGCTCGACGACCTGATGGACGCGTGCGCGAAGGAACTTGCCGGCCTCGCCGCGGTAATTCGCAGCGGCATCGAGCGCGAGGTCGCCGAATCCAGAGGCGACCCGCAGCCGCCGAAGCCGATGCCCTTGCGCGTTCCAGCCGTCGGCACCGCGGGCTGGACCGCGTGACCGGGCGATCGACAGTGCGTTGCGGAAAATACTCATGAAGATCACTATCCGCATTTCTGCCAGGAAAAGCTGCGAGGTGCAGGTCGGGACGACGCACCATCCCTATGCAGGACCTCTTCCAGAAGTCGGACAGACCATCGTGATCCCCGACGACGCAAACGTCGAGGAAGTGGCCAAGGGCAAGGCGAAGATCACGAAGATCATCTGGCACTACAACCCAGCGTCCAGCGCGCTCTGGCCCGAGGTCGTGTGCAGGATCGCGTAGGCCAGATCGCGGGGAGCTACTGGAGCCTCCCGCCAGGGCGGCTGATGGCGCAGTCGCGGTCGACGGACGGCGGCCTCACCGTGGCGCAGGCGGCCTCGCGCCTGGCGCAGTACGGACCCAATTCCATCGACGCGGCAAGGCGCGCCGGCGCCATCGGCCTGTACGCAAGGCAGTTCAAGAGCCCACTGGTGCTGATCCTGATCGTCGCGTCGGCCGTGTCCCTGGTGGCCACCGAATGGGTCGACGCCGGCGTCGTGCTCGCCATCGTCTTCGGCAGCACGATCCTCGGCTTCGTGCAGGAGTACATCGCCAGCAACGCCGTCGAACGGCTTCGCTCGCAGATCACCATCAAGGCCCTTGTGATACGCGACGGGGTCGAGCTCATGCTGCCTTCAGCCGAAGTGGTACCCGGGGACGTCGTGCGACTGAGCGCCGGCAGCCTGGTCCCGGCCGACGCCCTGGTGCTCGAAGCGAAGGACTTCTTCGTCAGCCAGGCGGTGCTCACCGGGGAGACCTTCCCCGTGGAAAAGATGCCCGGCACGGTGGCGCCGGCGGCGGGGCTGACCGAGCGCAGCAACTGCGTGTTCATGGGCACCAGCGTGCGCAGCGGGACCGCGCGGGTGCTGGTCGCGGCGACGGGCAAGCGAACGGTCTTCGGCCAGATCGCGGGCAAGCTGGCGCTGCGCCCGGCGCTGACCGAGTTCGAGCGCGGAATCCAGCGCTTCGGCTATCTGCTCACCCGCGTCATGCTGGTGATGGTGATGATCGTGCTCGCCATCAACATCTTCATGGCCAAGCCGCCGATCGAGTCGCTGCTGTTCGCGCTGGCGCTCGCGGTGGGGCTGGCCCCCGAACTGCTGCCGGCCATCATCAGCGTCACCCTGTCGCACGGCGCCAAACGGATGGCGCGCCTGGGCGTCATCGTGCGGCGCCTGAATTCCATCGAGAACCTGGGCAGCATGGACGTGCTGTGCACCGACAAGACCGGCACGCTCACCGCAGGGGTCGTGCAGCTCGATGCCGCGAACGACGCGGCCGGCCACCCGAGTTCGGAAGTACTGCGTCTTGCCTGCATCAACGCGCGATTCCAGACCGGCATGGCAAATCCGCTGGATGAGGCCGTGAGCTCGGCAGGAGAAAGGGCGGGCGTGGACCTGGCGACGGTCAGCAAGGTGGACGAGATCCCCTATGACTTCGTGCGCAAGTCGCTCTCCGTGGTCGCGGCCGACGCCGCCGGCGTGCGCACCCTCGTGACCAAGGGTGCGCTGTCGAATGTCCTGGCGATGTGCGACAGGGTGCGGGACGGCAAGGCGATGGCGGCGCTGGACGCGGCGGCTCGCGCGCAGATCGAGGCGAGCTACGACGGCTGGAGCACGCAGGGATTCCGCGTGCTTGGAGTGGCCTCGCGCGTGGTGGAGCAGCGCAGCGCTTCGTACTCGCGCGTCGATGAAGCCGGGATGTGCTTCGAGGGCTTTCTGCTTTTCCTCGATCCACCCAAGGACGATGTGCGCCAGACCCTCGCGGACCTGGCGCAGCGCGGCGTGCAACTGAAGATGATCACCGGCGACAACCACAAGGTGGCCCGCCACATTGCGCAGGCGATCGGCCTGCCGGTCGAGACGACCCTGACCGGCGCTGACCTGGACGCGATGAGCGACGAAGCCCTGCTTCACGCGGCCCAGCACGCCACCGTTTTCGCGGAGGTGGACCCGAACCAGAAGGAGCGCATCATCCTTGCGCTGCGCAAGACGGGTCACGTGGTGGGGTACATGGGGGACGGCATCAACGATGCGCCCGCCCTGCACAGCGCGGACGTAGGCATATCGGTCGACACCGCGGTGGATGTCGCGAAGGATGCCGCGGACTTCGTTCTGCTGCGAAAGGACCTCACCATCCTGCGGGCCGGCATCGACGAGGGCCGAATGGTCTTCGCCAACACGCTCAAGTACATCCTGACCACCATCAGCGCCAACTTCGGCAACATGTTCAGCATGGCGGTCGCATCCGTGCTGCTGCCGTTTCTTCCCCTGCTGGCCTCGCAGATCCTTCTGAACAACCTCATGTCCGACATTCCCGCCGCCGCGATCGCCAGCGACACGGTGGATGCCGAATGGGTGGCGAAGCCGCGCCGCTGGGACACGACGTTCATCCGCGATTACATGGTGCTGTTCGGGCTCGTGAGTTCGTTGTTCGACTTCCTCACGTTCGGCGCGCTGCTCTGGCTGTTCCATGCCGCCCCCGAGGAATTCCGCACCGGCTGGTTCATCGAATCGCTGCTGACGGAACTGGTGATCGCGCTGGTGGTGCGCACGCGCGGCCCTTTCTGGCACAGCCGCCCGGGCCGCCTGCTGCTCGCGAGCACTGCGACGATGATCGTTCTGGCGCTCGCACTGCCGTACCTGCCGTTCGTGTCCATCTTCGGTTTCGTGCCGCTGCCCGCACCGGTGGTGCTTGCGATGATCGTACTGACCCTTTTCTATGTCGCGGCGGCCGAGCTGGCCAAGCGATTCTTCTATCGGCGACGCTAGCCGTTGCCCACGGCGAGGTCCATCTTGTGGAACTCGCTCCTGGCGTGCGGGTGGGCAAGGTCGCTTGGGTCCGGTCGGCTCAATGCGACATCAATACCGGCAGGGTCATGGATTGAAGCATCGACCGCGTGGCGCCGCCGAGGACCCATTCGCGCGCGCGGCTGTGGCCATAGCAGCCCATGACAAGCAGGTCCGCGCCCACATCCGCGGCCGTCGAGAGCACCCTCTCCCCGACTTCGCGCTCGTCGGGATCACCGTGTTGCATCGCTGCATTGACCCCTTGCGCGTTCAGATAGCGCTGCAGGCTGCGCAAGGAAGCCTCGGCATCTTCACCATACGAGACCGCATGGACGGACTGTGCTCGCACCAACCAGGGCAGCGCTGCCGACAAAGCGCGCGCCGCCTCGCGCGTTTCCTTCCACGCGATCAGGACGCTGCGGCCGATTGTGGCGACCGGTCCCGCATAAGGCACTACCAGGGCGGGGCGTCCGGACTCGACAAGAACGCTGGGCACGAAATCCGACGGCAACTCTCCTGCGGCAGGGTCGTCCGGATCGCGCTGTCCGAGGATGAGCAGGTCTGCATAGAGGGCGCGGCGGGCGAAGCCCCACGGGGCGTCACTCATCGGCTCCTCCCAGCGAAGACGGGGCGATTCGCCACCGGCCGCCTTGAAGGTCGCATACGCCTTGTCGCGGCAGTCCTTGTCGATCGATTCCATGATCGCCATGGCTTCGGCGGCCCCTTCCAGCGCGTAGGGGTATCGCATCAGGGCCGACATGGTGCAAGGCTGGGCGACGACTTCGCCGTCGAAAGCATCGGCGACCAGCCGCGCGATCCTGACTCTTTCCGCAGCTCGCGCGGAGCTGTCGAGGTGAAGCAGGATGGTCTTGGGATCGTGCATGAGAGGCTCCTTGGATGCCTTGGAAAGAAGATGCCAAGTTAACGCCGGTGAAGCCTCTTGCCTTTGCGCAGCATCAAACCGCCGAGCGCAGTCCGACCTCATCCCGGGCAGACGCCGCCCCCGATTTCAAAGCTCAAGCCGACTTGCCTTGCGCCACATCAAGACACGGCGTGCCGTCGTTCCGATACTGGCAGCCTGTCCATTCGAGATTGAAGGGCTCCTGTCATGTACCAAAGAATTCTCGTGCCCCTCGACGGCAGTGCGACAGCGCAGCGCGGGCTGGAAGAGGCTATCCGTCTGGCGACGTTGACGCAGGGTCGGCTGCGGGTCATCCACGTGATCGACGAACTCTCGTTCGCGCTTGCCATGGACGCCTATGCCGGCCACGCCGGCGACTGGCTGAGTGTGTTGCGCGAGGATGGCCAACGGCTCCTCGCGCAAGCCAAGGCTGCCGCGAACGCGGCCGGCGTCGAAGCCGACACGGTCCTGTACGACAGGCGCTCCGGAAGGGTTCACGAGCTGGTCACCGGCGAAACCGCCAAGTGGCCCGCGGACCTGATCGTTCTCGGGACGCACGGCCGCCGCGGCGCAGGACGCGTTATCATGGGCAGCAGCGCGGAGCACATTCTGCGGACCGCACCCGTGCCGGTACTGCTCGTGCGGGCGCCGGAGACCGAGTTCAGGCCGCAGCCGGGCGAACCGGCGCACGCGAGTCAGCCAACGGGGGCCCCGGCCTTCGAATGATGTCCACCTATATCCGCTGGTTCTCCGAGATTGGCGTCGACGACGTGGCGAGCGTCGGTGGCAAGAACGCGTCGCTCGGCGAAATGTACCGCGCGCTGACCCCCCATGGCGTCCACGTGCCCAACGGGTTCGCGATCACGGCCGAAGCCTATCGCCGCACCCTGGAGCTCTCCGACGCGTTGCCACGCTTGAGAGACGCCTTGGCCGGCCTGGATGTCAAGGACATCGATGATCTCGCGCGGCGCGCGCAGCGCGCGCGAGAGATCGTTCTTGCCGCACCGCTCCCCGAGGAGCTGACGAACGAGATCCGTGCAGCGTACGCCCGGCTGCGAGCAGAGTGCGGCGCCGACATGAGCGTTGCGGTTCGCAGTTCCGCCACCGCGGAAGACCTGCCGACCGCCAGCTTCGCCGGCCAGCACGAGAGCTTCCTGAACATTTCCGGCGAGGCCAGGCTGCTCGACTCCGTGCGCCTGTGCTTTGCCAGCCTGTTCAAGGACCGTGCCATTGCCTACAGGGTCGACAACGGCTTCGATCACTTCAGGATCGCCCAGTCGGTATGCGTGATGCAGATGGTGCGTTCCGACCGCGCGGCCAGCGGTGTCATGTTCACGCTCGATACCGACAGCGGGTTCCGCGACGTCGTCTTCATCACCGGCGCGTACGGCCTGGGCGAGAACGTCGTCCAGGGCACGGTCGACCCCGACGAGTTCTACGTCTTCAAGCCCACCCTGAAGCTGGGCCGCCGCGCCGTTCTCAGGCGCAAGCTAGGCAGCAAGGAAGTGCGGCTGGTCTACTCGAAAGCTGCCGGCAGGGAGCCCACCTGCAACCTGCCCACCCCTCCCGAGGATCGGGACCGCTTCTGCATCGACGATGCCGACGTGCTGGCACTGGCCGATGCGGCCGTGGTCATCGAGGATCACTACAGCCGCCATGCAGGCGGGCCGACGCCGATGGACATCGAATGGGCCAAGGACGGCCTCGATGGCCGGATCTACATCGTGCAGGCGCGGCCCGAGACGGTGGCCTCCCGCAAGCCGCTGCACCGCATCGACGAATATCGCCTCCATGCGACCGCCGCGCCGGTGGTCACCGGCCGGGCCGTCGGCGCGACAGTCGCGGTGGGAAAGGCCCGCGTCGTCACCGACGTGATGGCGCTGGGCCAGTTCCAACCCGGCGAGATCCTGGTTGCCGACACCACGATGCCCGACTGGGGCACCGTCATGAAGATCGCGGCCGGTGTCGTCACGAATCGCGGCGGCCGCACCTGCCACGCCGCGATCGTCGCCCGCGAGCTCGGCATTCCCGCCGTCATCGGCTGCGACGACGCGACGGCCAGGATCCGAACCGGGGACGAAATCACGGTTTCCTGCGCCGAAGGCGCCGAAGGTCGCGTCTACGCCGGCTCGGTGCCATTCGAGAAGACGAGTGTCGAACTGTCGGAACTCGGGCAGCCACAGACTCATTTGATGGTCAACCTCGGCAATCCCGACAGCGCCTTCCAGACGGCGCGGCTGCCCAATGATGGGGTGGGGCTGGCGCGCATGGAGTTCATCGTCGCCGAGCACATCAAGGTTCATCCGATGGCGCTCGTTCACCCGGAAAGGATCGAAGACTCTGCGGTGCGCGCGGAGATCGGGCGCCTGACCCGGTCGTTCGAGCACCCGGCGGACTACTTCGTGCGCGAGTTGTCGGAAGGCGTGGGCGTCATCGCCGCGGCCTTCTATCCGAAGCCGGTGATCGTGCGCATGTCCGACTTCAAGACCAACGAGTACGCCAGCCTGCTCGGAGGCAGCGGGTTCGAGCCGACCGAGGAGAACCCGATGATCGGCTTCCGCGGCGCTTCGCGCTACACGCATCCGGCCTATGCGGAAGGCTTCGCGCTCGAATGCGCCGCCATGAAGCGGGTGCGCGAGGAGATGGGGCTGGTGAACGTGAAGCTGATGATCCCGTTCTGCCGGCGGGTGCAGGAGGCCGAGCGCGTGCTGGAGGCGATGGCAGCGCACGGCCTGCGGCGCGGCGACGACGGCCTCGAGATCTACGTCATGTGCGAGATCCCGAACAACGTCATCCAGGTCGACGCCTTCTCCCGGCTCTTCGACGGCTTCTCGATCGGCTCCAACGACTTGACTCAGCTGGTCCTGGGCGTGGACCGCGACTCGCGCCTCGTGGCCTTCGACTTCGACGAGCGCGATGAAGGTGTCAAGGCGATGATTCACCAGGCCATCGAAGGCGGGCGACGCAACGGGCGCCACGTCGGCATCTGCGGCCAGGCACCCTCGGACTATCCGGAAATGGCGGCGTACCTGGTCGAGCTCGGCATCGATTCGATGAGCGTGACACCCGACACGCTGCTCAAGATCACGCGCGACGTCCTGGCCGTCGAAAAGCGGCTCGGCCGCCCTCCCCGCCGGCAACCCCAAGGAGCAATTCCATGAGCCAGCCCATCTCTTCATTGATGCAACGTCCGGTGTCCAGCGTCACCATGGAAGACAGCGTCGCGCAGGTGGAGGCCCTGCTCGCCGGCAGGCGCTTGTCGTGGGTGCCGGTCCTGGAGCCGGCGCGCGGCGAAGTCGCCGGCGTGATCAGTGCGTCGGATCTTGTCGCATTCCACGGGCAAGGCCGCGACCCGGTCGCCACGCATGCCTGGCAGATGTGCTCCTACAAGCCCATCGTGGTCGACGTCGCCACGTCGCTCGCGCAGGTGGCGGCGCTCATGGTGGAGCGCAGCGTCCACCACGTGGTCGTGACCGACGGCGACGGGATTGCGGGCGTGGTCTCGTCGCTGGACTTCGTCCGGACCTTTGCGCGTTCGGCATAGATCGTTCTCGTCGCGCCGCGCGACGAGCGCCTCACGGGAAGGCTCGCCGAAGACCGGCATCTCCGCGGCCCGCCCAGCAGCGCCACCAATCGCCCCGAGACCTTGGACCCGGCCCTGTTGCGAGATGCACGTGCATGGGAGTTGCGGAAGATCAAACCGCGGTCCGACAGGTTGCCTATATTGACAAGGCGTGGTGCAAATACCCACGTTTTAACAACCACTGTCTACCCAAAGGAACCATCATGAGCAACCTGAGGCTGCTGGACCCGGTGTTCGGCAATGACTTCGAAGCCGCGCTGCGCCGCTTCTTCTCTCCGACTGTCTTCGAGGGCGAGACCGCTCCGCTGAAGATGCGCATCGACGTGAAGGAGAACGACAAGGCCTTCACGGTGCAGGCCGACATTCCGGGCGTCAAGAAGGAAGACATCCATGTGAAGATCGACGGCAACGTCGTCAGCATCGACGCAGAGTCGAAGAGCGAGAAGGAATCCAAAGGCAACGGCGACAAGATCCTGCGCAGCGAGCGCTATTACGGCTCGGTTTCGAGAACGTTCAGCCTTGGCCAGGACGTCGACGACACCAAGGTGCAGGCGAAGTATCTCGACGGCGTGCTCACGCTGGAGCTACCGAAGAAGGCGCCCGCCGCCTCGTCGAAGATCCTCATCCAGTGAGAAGACATCCAGCGCTCAACCCGGGCAACCGGATTCTTGAGGCCGGCAATGCCGGCCTTGCGCCTTCTAGCGCTTCGTTGGAGCGGGCGGCCGGACAGGCGGGACGTACGGCGCGGGACTCCATTCAGGGCGAACGCTGCGGCCAGTGTCAACGATGACCAGGTAGCGCCCTGGGTCGGAGACCGTCTGACGATCTTCCCTCAGCACCCAGAGCTTTTGCCCGCCGGCCGCGAGCCGCTCGTACTCGGCATCCAGTACGCCGTAACGGTCCAGCAGTTTATTCAGCGTGCCGGGAATTCGAACGCAGCCCTTGGACTGTGCGCTGGCAAGGCGGCGCTCCAGCGAATCAGGGTCCGTCGCATGCATCTGCAGCCGCATCTCTATCACGGCGCCATCTCCCCAGCCCTTCGGGGCAGGCTGCCAGCCGAAGTCGTAAACGCGCATGCCCCTTTCGCCGTAGCCCCGGATTCCGTTGCTGTTGAATGTCCCTTCGGCACGAAAGTCGGAGTTGGACGGCGAATGATCGAACACGCCCGCGGGCGTCTCGAAATGGTCGAATTCCCCGGGCCGCCCGGTGGACACCGGCGAGGCCCCGATGAAGCGGTATTCGCCGGCGCTGGAGCGCCAGAGCAGCAGTGCCGCCTGAACCCGCGGAGCGCGATCGACAACGAGCAGGTACTGTGCGCGCGACAGCTCCGCCTGTGCGTTGATGAGAGCCGCTTCGGCGAGGCGCTGGTAGCGGCGTACTTCGTCGGCAGGAACCTCCAGCACGCGGTCGACCTGGCCGCGATACAGCGCCCCCAGTTCGGAGGGAGACGCGGGCGCCGCGGCTGCTACTGCGGCGGCGGAGAAGAAGAGCAGCAGCGCCACGGCACTGGCCCGAACCTGCGGCACGCTCCAGTCGATCACGTCGCGGCCGGTTGCTTCCGGTGATCCCGGTCGCGGCGGACCGCATCCTCGATCTGACGCTTCATCCCATCGAACGCCGCACGCAGCGCAATGTAGACATCCTCGTCGTGCACCCGGCTGATCGCGAGCACCTGCCCCGGCAGCGCGAGTTCGATGTGGACGGCGAACGGCCGTCCCTGATGCCGGTGCTTATGCACCAGCTCGATACGCACGCGGCACGAAATCATGTGCGCGCAGAACTGGTCCAGCTTCCTCACCTTCTCCCGCGCGACCGCCTCCACCGCCGATGAGGCCGGCGTGCCAAGGAACTGGATATCGACGGTTTGCTTCATGTTCGATGCACCTTCGGAATCTTCATGCCCGACCCTCAGGAAGCAGGCACGAAGCATCTTGGGATCGCTCGATCGGGCCTGTCGAAGAAAATCGCCCGAATGGACTCGCCGGTGTTCGGCATGCCGTTGGCGCTGTGGTCGGCAAGCTCCGCGCATTCGAGCGCAACCATCAGTCCGAAGGCCTCGAGCGCTTGCGGGATGGGCTGATGGGGATCGATCAATCCCGCTGCGCGGGCGCAACGTCGAAAGATCTCGGAGGAAAGTTCTTCGATGCTTTGCATGCATCCGATGCTAGGGAGCGCGTCTGTGGGCGTCTTGATCTGCGTCAACCTTTTTCTTGTCCGCGGTATGACTTGCGCTTTGCGCCAGATCAAGCCGGAACGTGAATTCTTTTCGATACTGTGAGCATTCCAACCCTCTTCGAAGGAGAAGCCATGTATCAGCGAATTCTCGTTCCCGTCGACGGCAGTTCGACTTCGAATCGCGGCCTGGACGAGGCCGCACGGCTCGCGAAGCTGACGCAAGGCCGGATGAGGCTGATCCACGTCGTCGATGAGCTCTCGTTCGCACTGGCGATGGACGCCCACTCGGGTTTCGCGGGCGACTGGCTCAAAGTCCTGCGCGAGAACGGTGCTCGTATCCTCGACGAGTCACGGGCGACGGTGGAGGCGGCTGGCATCGAAGTGGAGACGTCCCTGTGCGACACGTTTTCCGGCTCGGTACACGAAAAGGTCATCGCCGAAGCCGTCAAGTGGGGCGCGGATCTGATCGTGCTCGGCACGCATGGTCGACGCGGCGTGGGACGGCTGGTGTTGGGCAGCAGCGCGGAACACATCCTGCGCTACGCCCCCGTTCCCGTCCTGCTGGTGCGTGCGCCCGAAGAGAAGGTCGAGCGGCCCGAGAAGCCGCGGCACATCAGCCAGCCGACGGGCGCCCTGGCCTTCGAATGACTTCCGATCCGGAGAGCCTTGGTGCGCAGGCGCCAGGTGCGCATCTGCCGGCGATGCCCTGCAGGTGGTCTCGACCTTGAGCTGGCGCAAGGTCGGCTCGCTTGGCGCATCGCATGCTGTGCACTCGATGAACTTCATACGAGGAATTACATGAAAGCCGCCAAGATGCTGATGCTGCTCGCCCTTGCCTTCGGCGCAACGGCGTTTGCTGCGGACGACACACAGCCAGGCCAGGTGAGCCCCCCGCCCCGCATGACGCAGCAATCCAGGGACGCCGCCGTCAAGGCTGCTCGCGACGCAGAGGCAGCTTCGCGCAAGGCCGTCGATCACGCGAGGGCTGCATTGGACAAGAGCCAGGCGACGGCCGGAAGGATCTCCAGGACCGGCGCCGAAGCGATTCGTCGAGCCGCACGCAAAACTTGGGAGTCTGCAACTCGCTTTGAGGAAAAGGCAGCGGCGTCGGCCGAAAAGGCACTCACGGAAAGCCGGGACGCCGCCCGCGCCGCTGCCGAGGAAAGCAGCAAGGCCGCTGCCGCGGCGCGCGAGGCGCTCGGGAAGGCGGAGGACGCGTCAAGGCGGGCAATGGAGTCGAGCCGGGAAGAAGCGCAGAAGGCGGCTGAAGCAACCCGCGAAGCCCTCAAGAAGGTGGACGAAAGCATGCGCACCGCCGCACGCGCGGCCAAGGATGCCGTCGCCAAGACCACGGGTGCGAGCCTGCCGGCGAAGCAGTGAGTTGAACGGCGCCTGCCTGCGCCGGCAGTCGCCGGCAGTCGACGGGTCCGTCGAGCAGCGCTGGGAAGCAGTCGCGCGGTCTGCCGCAGCGAAGCTTGATCCAGCGCAAGACGCCCCATCGGCTTGCTTTCTACATTGATCAGACACCTGCATTGTGAGGTGGCTTCCCGGATCTTCAATGCGAGGAACCTCATGAGATCCGATACGCAGCTCCGAACCGATGGGGTGGCCGATGTCATCGTGTGCCGGTCGAACCGACTGTGCCATCTACCCAGGACCAACCCATGACCTCCAATGCCTCTCCCGCCTCGCCCCTTCCCGACAACTACCTGCTGTCAGTCTTTGGCTGGCAGCAAGCATTCTTCGACGCGTGGACACAGGCGCAGCGCAAGCAATACGAATCCCTGGCAGTCTGGGGGAAGTCTCTCGAGGCGTACAACAAGGATCTGTGGGATCAATGGATCTGCCGCTTTGGCGGTGGCGTGCCGCTGGATGGCTAGCGCCATGGGTTCCGGTGTCTCGAAGGAAAGCGCCCTCCCACGCCGCGATGCGCGGCCACATCGGGGCGCTCGAAGGCCTTTTCAGTGGAGCGCACCTGTTTGAACGTTGATGCAGCGCAAGCGCCGCGACGTGCAAGCGCGAACAATGAGGCTGCCCGTCGCCCAGGCCAGCGGCGGGCAAGTCCAAGACGGCCCACGAACGAGGAATAGCCATGTACCAACATATTCTGGTTCCCCTGGATGGCAGTGCCACTGCCGACCGCGGGCTGCGCGAAGCTGTACAGCTCGCCGCCGAGCGGAAGAGCAAGCTGCGTCTGTTGCACGTCATCGACGATTTTCCGATGCTGATGGAGATGTCATCTGTTTCCAGCTTCGATGCTTCGATGCGCAAGGTCCGCGAGTACGGCGAGGACGTGCTGTCGAAGGCGCAGGCGGCAGCCGCGGCCGCCGACGTTCAGGCTGAAACTGTCCTGCGCGAGGTGACGCAGGGCCGCATCGCGGATATCCTGATCGACGAGGCACGCAGCTCGGGCTGCGACCTGATCGTCATGGGCACGCATGGGAGGCGCGGTTTCAGCCGTATGGCACTCGGCAGCGACGCTGATCTGGTCGTGCGCCAGAGCCCCGTGCCCGTCCTTCTGGTACGCAACGATCCTCAACAGTCCTGAAGCGTCCCGAACCGTGCGACTGCCACGCCAAGTTCTGTCGGCCCTCACCTGCGCCGCCCTGCTCTACGGCTGCAGCAGCAGTCCGGCCCAGGTCGCGCCGGCCGGCGGCGTGTCCTCCGCGCCCCAGGCGGCGGCCTTCTCGACGTTGGTCGCCAGCCGCAGCGCAACGGTGGTGGACATCAGCACCTTGCGCATCGGTCGCGACGAGAGCGAAGGCGACATGAGCCTGGAGTTCGCGCCCGAGAACGATTTCGCGGACCGGCTTGCCTGGCCACTTCCGGCCAGCGCGAGGATCAGCCAGATCCGGGATCTGGCTTCGGGAATCATCATCTCCAGCGACGGGTTCATCCTCACCAGCGCGCATGTCGTCGCCCAGGTGGACGAAGCGCAGGTCCGCCTGGACGACGGGCGGCGGTTCATTGCGCGCTTGGTCGGCAGCGATCGGCAGACCGACGTCGCGCTGCTGAAGATCGATGCCGAGGAGCTTCCGGTTGCGGTCATCGGCGATTCTTCGCGGCTTTCCCCGGGCGACTGGGTGGCAGCGATCGGCGCGCCGTTCGGGTTTCATGGAAGCGTCACCAGCGGTGTGGTGAGTGCGAAGGATCGACTCATCGCCGGCGCCGGCGAGATCCCGTTCATCCAGACCGACGTCGCGATCAATCCAGGCAGCTCGGGCAGCCCACTGTTCAATGGCCGAGGCGAGGTGGTGGCGGTCAACTCCATGATCTACAGCGGCAGCGGCGGCTACATGGGACTTTCGTTCGCAGTGCCGATCAATCTCGCCATGCACATCGCGGCGCAGTTGCGTGCCACGGGGTTGGTGCGCCGAGCCCGCCTTGGCGCCGAACTCCAGGAGATGACGCCCCTGCTGGCCGAATCGTTCGGCCTTGCCCAGCCGACCGGCGCTCTGGTGGTCAACGTGGAGCCGGACGGTCCGGCGCGGCGCTCGGGCCTGGCAGCCGGCGACATCGTCACGGCCATCGACGGCGTGCGCTTCTCGCATTTCTCGGAGTTGCTGCAGCAGATCGCCGAGCGTACACCCGGCACGCGAAGTCGCCTCGATCTGTGGCGCCGCGGCGAGACGCACACCCTCTGGGTCACCCTTTCCGAGCAGTCCGGCACACGGATCCCCCCGGCCAGCAACTCCGCGCCCGAATGGAACGATGGTCTCGGCCTGAGTCTCGGCGAGCTTTCTGCCGGAACGCGCCAGCAGCTTCGCATCGACGCAGGGTTGCTGGTGCGCGAATCAAGCGGGCTCGCCCGCAGCGAGGGCATCCGGGCGGGCGATCTGATCGTCGCCGTCAATGACAAGCGCCTGGAGCGTGTGGACGATTTCCGGCGTGCCCTGTCGGGCGTGACTGCCGGCGGGACCGTTGCATTGCTGGTCATGCGCGATCGCCGGCTGGCCTACGTGCCGGTCAGGATCTCCGCGCGGCCCGCGTCGCACTGACCGGCCGAGGCTCGGATGTCCCACGCGTGCATTCACAACAGCCGGAACGTGAGCAGCCGAGCACGGCAGAACGGGAAGTAGCCGGACGTGCCGAAGAAATTGCCGCCGTCGACGCGGAAGGGCACCCGGAAGCCTTGCACGCACCTGAAGTCGGACACCTCGCCGCCGAAGGGCTGTTCGCGGTACACACCCTGCGGGTTGGCGTTGCTCCAGCGCGGCATGCTCACCCAGAGGGGCTGGCCTCCGGCGTTCACGCGGATGTCGATCTGCTGGCGCATGCCACGGTGCGCGACGACGGCACGTGCGGTGTCCGCGTCCAGCGCCGTCCACGCCACCCCCGCCCCCGGCAGCAGCGAAGCCGGCGCCCAGAACGCAGCTTCGCCAACCAGCCGGCCGAAGGACGATCTCAGGTGGTCGGCGTCGCCTCCGGCGCGCACGATGGGTACCAACCCCAGGATTCGGAAGCGCGTCCAGGACCGGTCGCCGACCATCCCGTCCGAGCCCTCGGCGCGCATGAAGCCGCTGCCCGTGCGGACCCGCCACACCAGTCCATGAGGCGGGGCCAGCAACTGCTCCGCCTGCATGGGCTGGTACTGCGGCTTCTCCTTTGTGCCCAGCGACAGCTCGCCTCTCATCGTGATTTCCACGACCGAGTCGAGCCGAGCCCCGGGCTCTATGGCGAACAGAAAAAATCGCCGCGCGGGCTCGGGCAGGTCCGCCACCATGGCGGGGTCGAAGCGGCCTTGAGCCGGCCCGGCCGTGGAGGTCAGCTGCTCCCAGGCTGCACGCGTCTGTTTTTCTTCAGCGCGCCAGCGGATGAGCTGCCATCCCGCAAGCGCTGCGACGCACATTCCGGTGAGCGGGAGTATTCGATTGATCATTGGCATCGAGGAACCTGGACAGGTCGGTTCGTCTTTCTGAGGAGGTTCCGCAGTGGTTGAGTATGAACCGCGGGGACCCCTGCGCCCACGAATTGATCCATATCAAGCCCACTGAAACGGCAGCTGAGAAACTGTCTTCGCTTGAGTAGGCATCCGCAAGGAGTTGAACATGCACATGCGCTCAGTCACCACGGCGTTCACCTTGGCTTTGGCAATCGGCGCAGCGCCGCTCGCATCGGGCGCCCCCTCCGATGTCACAAAACTGAGGAGAACACAGTTGCAAGCCCAAGGCGGTTCGTGCGATGCCGCAGGGAACTGCAGCGAATTTTCCGTCTGGATCTATGAGGATCTCGACGGAGTCACACAGGGCGTGGTTTCGAGCAGCTACCGCACGGCCTCGGCGACGCTGAGCTTCGTCACGTGTCGGGGGCCTGCGTATGTCAATGCGGCGTTTCTCAATCATGGCAACGGGCGAAGTGGCGTCAACGCCACGCTCAATCCATCTTCCGCGGATTGCAACAGCTTCAATGCTTCTACCGTTGTCATCGACCTGATCGGCAATCCGGACGGAACCGTTCACACCACCACGGAGGGCACTTCCAAAACCGAATTGCCAGATCTCAAGGCAAGTTACAGCTTCAAGACCGAGATGTTCGGCGAATCATTTGTCGGGACGAACGGCTACACGACGGGCACATTCGGCGGATGGGCAGAAGCGATGCGGACGAGCGACTTCACGAAAACAAAGTAGCCACCCGAGGCTTCCGGCCAATGTCGGCTTCCCTCCCGAAAGGCTGCTGGCAAAGCCCACCGCCATTCGCCGAGCGTGAGCGCGCCATGGCGAAGCTCCCGAACGCCGCTCAGTGAAGCTGGGCGGCCTTCATGGGCGCAGTCAGGCCCTGGATGAAGCTCGTCAGTGCCTCCACCTTGGGAATGCAGATGTCGCGCCGTCCTTTTTCGATGAAATGGATCAAGTCGCAACGCGCCAGCCTGGACAGCGCGCGACTCACGGACTCCAGGGTCATCCCGAGGTAGTTGCCCATCTCGGCGCGTGTCATGTGCAGGGTGATCTGGTCGGTGCGCAGCCCACGCTGCGCGAGCGCATCGGCCCAGTAGCGCAGGAAGCCGGCCACCCTGGCATCAGCTGGCAAGGTGCACAGCGAGAGCAGGGAATCGTGGTCACGCACGAGTTCGCGGCTCATGGCCTCGTGCAGTGCGGTCAGCAGCGCCGGGGCGCTGAGGGCGGCCTTGAGCAGGGCCTCGTAGCGAATGACCCAGACCTCGCCGACGTCCATCGCGACCGCATCGCAACCGTAATGTCCCGCTGCGATTCCGTCCAGGCCCAGCCAGTCACCCTTGAAATGGACGCTGACCACCTGCTCTCGCCCTTCGTCGGACAGGTTCACCATCTTGAAGAAGCCCGAGTTGACGACATACAGGCAACCGAACGCCATCCCTGCCTGGTAGATCGAGTCGCCTGCGTGCACGACCCGCCGCTGGATCGGCAAGGTCGCTTCCAGCAGCCGCAGCATGTCGCCGATGCGCTGGAAGCTCGAAGGCGCGCACTTGGGAGAGCGGATCGTCTCTGTCATTTCTTGCTCCTCGTGGATCGATGGAGAGAGCTTAAGAAGCACGTGCAACACGAGCGCCAATGGGGTGCCGGGTTCGGTAACACTGCGTGAATGCTCGGTTTCAAGTTGGTATCTGGGCCCGGAAGATGGCGGATTGTTGATGCCGGTCAAAGGCCGGATCGCCGCAGGACCTACCCTCGCGGCTGTGAAGGCTGCTATCACCTCTCTCCCTACTCGCGCATCGCTTGGCGACCCGCTGGCTGCCAACCGAATGCTTGCGACTTTCGCCTCGGCTCGCCAGTTGCGGACGAATGCACACGCGGGGAGCGGTGGCCAGCCGCTGCGCGGCAAGAATATCGCCCTGCTGCTCGGATCGTCCCCGAGTGCGCACGTCGCGCCCTTGAGCAACGCCGCTCAGGCACTCGGAGCACGGGTGGCCGAGCTTCGGTTCACCAGGTCCCAGTATCCGGTTGCAGGACGCGACGACATTGGCGCCCTGGCGCGCGTGCTGGGACGCCTGTACGACGCCGTCGACTGCGAGGCCGTGGAATCGTCCGCAGCGTACCGAATCGAGAAGGAGGCTGGCATCCCGGTCTACCATGGCCTGTGCCAGGACGAGCATCCGGCACGCGTCGCCGCGGACCTGATGACGCTGCACGACCTTCATCCGCCGCCCGGAGCGTCGATCCTGTTCGTCGGCGATACGGACACGGCCCGTGCGAGCGGGTTCATCTCGGCCGCTCGCGCGATGGGGTTCGAAGTGCTGTTCAATGGGCGTGAAGGTCCCGACTTGAAGGACACGACATTCCTGGTGGATGCAAGCGATGGCCCGCACTGGTCACTGCTGGCATCCACCGGTCCGGTCGACGAGGGCCTGCGTGCGCAGAACCACCATTGGGTGATGCAAACCATGCTGCTGCATGGGATCGTCAAGGGCTTGAGCGCAGCCGCAGGATTGTTCGAAAGGACCGAACCGTGACCATTCGCCACCTCGATCACTTGCTCACACCGCGGTCGGTCGCCGTTTTCGGCGCCTCGAGCCGCGTCGGCAGCGTGAAATGGCCCTCATTGCGGAAACGCTCGATGCGCAAGGCAGCGCCGGGTCGATGAGTGCCGGCGGCGCGCAGGACGCGCTCGTCGGCTTGGCCGTGGCGCTCGGCAGCGGCCTCTTGATCGGCATCGAGCGCGAGCGCCGCAAGGGCCAAGGCGATCAACGTGCCGCAGCGGGTTTGCGCACCTTCGCCGTCGCCGCGCTCGCCGGCGCACTCCCGCACCTGCTGCCCGCTGAAGGACTCGTTTCGATCGGTGCGGCACTCATCGCGGCGCTGGCGGCCATTTCGTACTGGCGAAGCAGGTCGCCCGACCCCGGGATGACCACGGAGCTGGCGCTATTTGCGACCTATCTGATCGGCGTGCAATCGGTCGTTGCACCGGCCCTGGCTGCCGCCAGCGCAGCCTCGCTCGCGTTGCTCCTGGCAGCGCGCCATCGCCTGCATCGATTCGCGACCCAGCTCCTGAGTGAGCAGGAGTTGCATGACGGCCTCCTCCTCATCGCGCTCGGGCTGGTCGTCCTGCCGCTGATCCCGTCGCAGCCGATCGAACTGCTCGGCGGCATCGATCCGCGACCGCTCGCCGCGCTGGTTCTGCTGATCATGACCATCCAGGCCGCGGGGCGGCTGGCCATGCGTTGGCTCGGCGTGCGCGGCGGCACCCTGGGCGCAGGCTTCGTATCGGGCTTTGTCTCGAGTACCGCGACAGTGGCGTCGTTCGGCAGCCAGGCACGGGCACAACCGGCCCACGCATCTGTCCTGGCCGGCGGCGCTGCGCTCTCAGGCGTCGCCACCTGGTTGCAGGCGCTCCTGGTGAGCGCAGCGGTATCCCCGGCGGCCGCGGCCGCTCTGCTTCCGATCGCGCTCGCCGGCGCAACTGGTGCTGCGGCCATCGGCCTGGTACCGCTTCTGTCGCGCGAACAGCCCATGGCGATCGAGTCGGTTCCCGACGGACGCAGCGCGCTGCGCCTGCGAGAGGCACTGGCAGTCGCCCTGGCACTGGCGCTGGCTGCGCTGCTGCTGGGCAGTGCTCGACGGCACTTCGGCGACAGTGGCCTCATGGTCGGTGTCGCTCTTGCTGCCCTTGCAGATGCCCATTCCCCGGTGGCCTCCTTGGCCTCGCTTCATGCAGCGGAAAGCCTGTCTGTCAGCCACTTCGTCGGCGGTGCGATGCTTGCCGTCGGCGCCAACACGTTGACCCGCTGCACCGTCGCCGCGATCGCAGGAGGGCATCGTTACGCGCTGCGCGTCGCGGCCGCGCTGGTCACGAGCATGGCGTGTGCCGCCGCGGCGTGGTTGGCAACCCGTTGATGCGGAATACGCCACCAGCTCCATGTGGGCGACTGCCATATGTGCGCAGACGGCACCAAAGCTTGATCTGGCGCAATAGCACCAGACCCACCAGGAAGCACCATTGGAGACATTCACTGCTTCAAGGAGCCCCTGATGAGTCGAAACGTTGGAACAGTCGACAGGGTCATCCGCGTTGCCGCGGGCGCCGCGCTCGTCGTGCTGGCGCTCTCGAGTGTGATTGGCGCATGGGGCTATCTCGGCGTGATCCCGCTGCTGACCGGGGCCCTCGGCAATTGCCCCGCCTACAAGCTCTTCGGCGTCAGCACTTGTCCGTCCAGCTCGTAAGGGCGCCATGCAGAGACTTCGGATCATCGCCGCTTCGTTTGCGCTGCTTGGCGCCGCGGTGCTCTGGCTCGGTTTCAAGGTGTTGATCCTCTGGTTGACCCGAGACTGACAAGCCAGGCTTCCCAGGTCACACCGAGAGAGCTTCCCATGAGCAAGATCCTCGTGATCGTGTATTCGCACACCGGTACCTCGCGCCGGCTGTCGGAGCAGCTTTGCAGCCAGCTCGGGTGGCAGCTTGCCGAGGTCGTCGAGGAGCACCCGCGCCAGGGCATCCCGGGCCTTTGGCGATGCGTGCTGGATTCGCTCTTGCGACGACGACCCGCCATCTACTACGGCGGACCGTTGCCAAAGGGCTTCGATGCAGTTGTCCTGGTGTCGCCCATCTGGCTAGGTCGATTGGCCGGGCCGATGCGCAGCTTCGTTGCAAGACGAAGGGACCATCTACCCGATGTCGCAGTGATCTCGGTCGCCGGAGGTAGCGCAAACTTTGCGGCTGCCGCCGAGATTGCCGATCTCGTCGGCGAAGCACCCATCATCAGTACGACATTCACTGCACGAGAGATCGAAGACGGGACATGCAACGCCCGGCTCCAATTCTTCGGCGCCGCACTCAGCGGTGCCGAGGCCACTCATGCAGCCGAGCGACGACGCATGCACTCGCCCAAGAGGGCCTGAGGCATTGTTCTCGATCATGGCTCGACCGCACGAGGTCGCGTGACATCGAGCCGAGGCGAACCGTAGAAGGCGGGCGGTCCGATCCACTTGATCTTCCAGCGCAAGGCGGCGCCGTCAGGCGGCTTTTAAAGGGCCGTCCCTGCAGCGGCAGCGCCCAGGCCGATGGGCGCCGGCACCGCATTCACGATGCGCGTGAAGAGCGCCCGATACTCCACATCCGGCTCGCAGCCGGCCAGTGCGTCGCGGTTCTCGCCGAAAGCCTTGTCCAGATCGGCCCAGTCCTCTTGCGTCAGCACCCGTTCCGCCAGCGGCAGGATCTCCCGCTCTTCCAGCGCCATGTGCGCAAGGTAGAAATCGACATAGTGTTCGACGGCTTGCTCAAAGGCCTTGCGCCGCGACTCGCCCATCATCTCGAACGCGAGCAGCGCATGCTCCACGTTGCGGATGCGCCGTTCCCCGCGCGCGTGATCGTCGTCCAGGCGGTCGAGCAGCTCGCGCGACAGTGGTGTCCGGGCGCGCAGTTTGGGAAAGAGCAGTTCGGTCTCCTTCCGGTGATGGCGCTTTTCCGGAAATTCGTCGACATAGAACAGCATGGCCCGCAGCGCCCCGAAGTCTGGCATGGTGCCCTGGCGGCGATGCTGCGCAAGCAGCAGGACGATCGAGCGCAGCATGGCCGCGAGCGCCGAGTGTTCCTCTCGAATGATCCTGACGGTGGTGTGGTTCATGGGGTCACCTTCTCAAAGACGCTAGGCTCGCACGGCGGACCGGCCGGGACCTTGTCGCAGATCAAAGCAACGAAGCCTCGCAAGGCGCTTCAGCGCAGCAACAGCACCGGCACGCTGCACCGCGCCAGCACCTTCGTGGCGACCGAGCCGAGGACGAGGTTCTTCAAGGCGCCGACCCCGTGCGAACCCATGACCAGCAGGTCGAACTTGCCGGCTTCCGCGTACGCGGCAATCTCCTGGGCAGGATGGCCCAGCTTGTGGACGAAGGTCGCGTCGATACCGGACTCCCGCAGGGAAGCCCGGATCGGATCCAGCACGACGCGTGCATCGTCCTCGTAGTAGCCGCGCACCATGTCAGGCCCTGCGAACGCGGCGGCCCGGTGCGGCACCGGCAGGACCACGTAGAGCACCGTGCAAGGCTGCACGCCGAGGAATTCCTTGTGCGTCGCCAGATAGGACAACATGCGGTTCGTGTAGTCGCTGCCATCCACGGCCAGAAGAGTCTTCATGATGAGGGCCTCGTTGATGAAAGTATTGGATGGCTTGATGCTCGCTGCCGGCGGATCGTGCTCCCTTGCGCCAGATCAAGCCACGGAACCCGGCAATGCTGACACTGGCCCCATCCAATCCAGGAGCAGACCATGTACCAACGGATCCTTGTTCCCGTCGATGGCAGCGCGACATCGACCCGCGGCCTCGAGGAGGCCATTCAACTTGCCAGGCTCACGCAAGGCAGGCTGAGGCTCTTCCACGTGATCGACGAGCTCTCTTTCGCCCTGGCCATGGATGCCTACTCGGGCTATGCAGGCGATTGGCTCAACGTGCTTCGCGAGCAGGGCAGGCGCATCCTCGACGAGGGCAAGGCCAAGGCACAGGCCGCCGGGGTCGATGCAGAGGCACAGCTGTGCGACAGCTTCTCGGGATCGGTCCACCAGATGGTGAACGACGAGGCCGCCAAGTGGCCCGCGCAACTCATCGTCCTCGGTACCCATGGCCGCCGCGGAGTCGGTCGCGTCGTCATGGGCAGCAGCGCAGAACACATCCTGCGGTACGCCTCGGTCCCCGTCCTCCTGGTGCGCGCACCCGAAAGCGAAAAGAAGGCCGGGGAGGAAGTGAAGGCGGTGCACGTCAGCCTGCCAACGGGCGCCCTGGCCTTCGAATAGCGCGCGAGGCAGCCGGCCTGGCGTGACCTGACCGGCGGGCCTGCAACCCTAGCCGCACCAGATCTCTATCTGCCGGGTCAGATCGTTCCACAGCGCCTGCACCGCCATCGCGGCGAGCAGTCCGCCTGCGATGCGAGTGCCCCACTCCTTGCGCATCACGCCGGCGCCCGAGCCCAGGCGCTCCCACAGCCACGGCGCCGCCGCGAGCCACACGCCGCTGCCCGCGGCGAAGAGCGTCATCACCAGCGCGCCCTGGACGGGCCCATCGGCCAGGCCCGCCAGCATCAGCGCCGAATAGAGCAAGCCGCAGGGCATGGCAACCCACATCGCCCCGATGGCAAGCAGGCCCGGCACCGAGCCCGTCGCTGGGTGCAGCCGCGCAGCCACCGCCCTCCCGATGCGATGGGCCCACATCGGCTGGCGCCCGAGCCCCGCGAGCAACAGCGCCCAGCCCAGGACGAACACATGGAGCAGCACCCACAACGGGCGCAAAGCCGCCACCTGCCCGCTCGCGAAGGCGAGGCTCCCCACCGCGGCCGCGGCCACCGCGCCGGCCGCCGCGTAGCCGCCCACCCGCCCCGCGTGAAAAGCCCAGGCCGCCGCACCTTCCCGCTCCCGCATCGGCAGTGCCGCAACGCCACCGCCTTGCGGCGCGCGCACGATGCGGATCACGCCGGCACAGGCCGCGCCGCACATGGCGACGCAATGGGGCCCGCCGGCCAGTCCCATCAGCAACGCGGTGCCGGCCAGCGCGGTCTGCATGCTCAGACGATGCGCGAGAAGCGCGCGCGATTGCGGTCGGACTGCAGGTAGCGGTCGAACACCATCGCGATGGCCCGCACGAAGAACCAGCCCATCGGCGTGACTTCGATCTCGTGGTCGTGCACGTGCACCAACTCCTGTGCAGCGAGGGGTGCCAGTGCCACCAGCTCGTCCGCGAAGTAGCGCCGGAAGTCGACCAGGTGCGCTTGCTCGATCGCCTCGAAGTCCACGTGGCCCTGGCACATCAGCGCCATGATTACCGAACGCCGGAGCACATCGTCGCGCGTCATGGCCAGGCCACGCACCACCGGCAATCGATCCTGGTCCAGGTGGTCGTAGTACTCCTCGAGTGTCTTGGCGTTCTGGCTGTAGGTGGCGCCGACCGCACCGATGCCCGACACCCCGAGGGCCACCAGGTCACTGTCCGGCTGCGTGGTGTAGCCCTGGAAGTTGCGATGCAGGCGCCCCTGGCGCTTCGCAATGGCGAGCGGGTCATCCGGCAGGGCGAAATGGTCCATGCCGATGTAGACGTAGCCCGCCGCGGAGAGCGTCGCGATCGACCGCGACAGCATCTCGATCCGGGTCCTGGCGTCCGGCAATTCGTCGGCCGCGATACGGCGCTGGGCCTTGAACCGCTCCGGAAGGTGCGCATAGGCATAGAGCGCGATGCGGTCGGGCCGCAGCTCGCAGACCTGCGCGAGCGTGCGGTCGAAGGACTGGATGGTCTGGCGCGGCAGTCCATGGATGAGATCGATGTTGATCGAGCCGAAGCCGAGCCCGCGCGCGCTCGCCACCAGGTCGAACACCTGCCTCGCGGGCTGAACGCGGTGCACGGCCTTCTGCACCTCCGGGTCGAAGTCCTGGACGCCGAAGCTCAGGCGATCGAAGCCCATGTCGGCGAGGTTCGCGAGGCGGTGCCCGTCCACGGTACGCGGATCGATCTCGATCGACTGCTCGCGTTCCGGCGCCAGCGTGAACGCGTCCCCGAGCACCGACAGCAGTTCGCGCAATCCGGCGTCGTGCAGGAAGGTCGGCGTCCCGCCACCAAGGTGCAGCTGGCTGACCGCAGCGCCGCGGCCGAGCTGCGCGGCCTGCAGGGCGATCTCCTTGGCCAGGTAATCGAGGTACTCCCGCCCTCGGCTCTGGTGGCGGGTAACGATCTTGTTGCAGGCACAGTAATAGCACAGCGATGCACAGAACGGGATGTGCACGTAGAGCGACAGCGGCCGCCCGTGCGCGCCGAGTTCGCAGCGCTGACGCAGCGCTCGCACGTAGTCCTCGGGTCCGAAGGCTTCGACGAAGCGGTCGGCCGTCGGGTAGGAGGTATAGCGGGGCCCCTGGAGGTCGAAGCGGCGCAGCAGCTCCTGTGACGGGAGGATCAGCGACGCGGCGTCGGGGGCGAAGGCCAAAGATGATTTCATCGCAGCGGCATGAAAAGCAATGAGCCACTATGCCGCCGCGCGGCGCGGCGGGCCTTGATGTGCATCAAGCCCGCGACGTGCGTTGCGACACAGAATGACCGCACCTCTCCAACACCCCGCCATGACAGCCCAGAACATCAAGGTCGCCTGCTCGAGCTGTACCCTGCGCGAGCTCTGCATGCCCGCCGGGCTGGAGCCGGACGATCTGAAGCGCATCGACGAGCTCGTTTCCACGCGACGCAAGGTGCGCCGGCGCGAGACCCTGTTCCGCAACGGCGAGCGCTTCAGCGCGCTCTACGCCATCCGCAGCGGCTTCTTCAAGACGCGCGTCGCGAGCGAGGATGGTCGCGACCAGGTCACGGGCTTCCAGATGGCGGGCGAGATCATCGGCCTGGACGGCATCGTCAATGACCAGCACACCTGCGATGCCATCGCCATCGAGGACGCCGAGGTCTGCGTGATGCCCTTCCATCGCCTGGAGGCGCTGTCGCGCGAGGTCAAGGTGCTGCAGCGCCACATCCACCAGATCATGAGCCGGGAGATCGTGCGCGATCACGGCGTGATGCTGCTGCTGGGGAGCATGCGCGCCGAGGAGCGGCTCGCTGCCTTCCTGCTGAATCTCGTACAGCGCCTGCACGCGCGCGGCTTCTCGCAGTCCGAGTTCATCCTGCGCATGACCCGCGAGGAGATCGGCAGCTACCTGGGGCTCACGCTCGAAACGGTGAGCCGCACGCTCTCGAAGTTCATGACGGACGGCATCGTCGAGGTCGACCAGCGCAAGGTGCGCATCGTCGATCCGGAGGCGCTCCGGCGTCTGGTCAATCCTCCCGGCTGCTGACCTGCCGGCGTCCTGAAGAGAGGCGGCGCTTCGCACGTGCTACGCGCGCCTGAGCGACTGAAGGCGGTAGGATCCGGCCAGCAGCAGCCCATGCCCATCGACTACGCCAGACGACTTACCGGTCGAAAAAGAACCCCGATCGCAAACCGCCACCTCGGGTTTGCGTTGGCATTCGTGGCCGGCGCGATCAACGCCGGCGGGTTCCTGGCCGTCCATCAGTACACCTCGCACATGACAGGCATCGTCTCGTCCATGGCAGACAATCTTGTGCTGGGCACCTACGACATCGTGCTGGGCGGGGCGGGCGGACTGGTGTCGTTCGTGGCAGGAGCGGCAACTTCCGCAGTACTGGTCAACTATGCGCGCAGGCGCCGCATGCACAGCGAATACGCTTTGCCGCTGCTGGTGGAAGCCACCCTCCTGATCTGCTTTGGAGCGCTGGGGGCCAGGTTGTCCAGCATGCAGGGCTTCTTTGTGCCCGTGACAGTGATGCTGCTCTGCTTCATCATGGGGCTGCAGAACGCCGTGATCACCAAGCTGTCGCACGCCGAGATCAGAACGACGCACTTGACCGGCATCGTGACCGACATCGGGATCGAGCTCGGGAAACTGTTCTATCGGAATGCCTCTGGCCCGCCGTCGCATCTTCGCGTGCTCGCCAACCGCGACCGCCTTCGCGTTCTCACGCTTCTCGTTGTCTTTTTCTTCCTGGGCGGGGTGATGGGCGCGGTCGGATTCAAGCATGTCGGGTACGTCTCGACTGTTCCTCTCGCGCTGTTGTTGCTTGTGCTTGCGATCGTCCCGGCATTCGATGACCTGGCCACCCTGGCACGCCGCTGGAGCCGCAGGTCCAGACGGTCGGGAAGGAAGGCGTGACGGCGGCCCCCGAGAAACTGCAACTGCTCCTTCTGGATGTTCGGCAGCTTTCTCGGGCCTTTTTTGCAGACCATTCCTAGGGGAACGGAGCGCCCAGGACTTTATTCGTCTCCGCCACCGCCAGCCGCGCCCAGTTTTCGTAGCCCATGGCGGGGGCGCGCGATTCGCTCGGCACCTCGATGCTGACGGGCGTGCCCCGCGGCAAGGCATCGAACAGCGCGCGCAGCGGCAGGTCCCCTTCGCCCGGAAGCATCCGCTCGCAGCGCGCCGCGTGGATCAGGCCTTCGGTCGTGTCGGGGCCCGGGACCGGGCCGTCGCAGATCTGGGCGTAGTGGACCCAGCGCGGATCGAGCGCGCGGATTTCCTCGAGCGAGCTGCCGCAACGCGCGAAGTGCAGCGCGTCCACCAGCACCCCGCCGTTCGGCTGGGCGGCGCCACGCACGATGCGCACGGCCGCTGCCACGTCGGGCACGTCCGTCCATGGCATGAACTCCACGTCGCACGTGAGCTTGTGCCGGGCCGCCGCTTCGCACAGCGCCGCGAAAGACGCCGTCATGCGCGACGCGTTCGGGTCGTCCCCCGCAACGAGGATGTGCTTCGCGCCGAGCTGCTCGCCGACTTCGAGAAATCCGGCGTAGGCGGCCACGTCGAAGTGCTCGTTGATGCGCAGCACTTCCAGGTCGAAGATGCCGACCCCGGTATCGGCCAGTGCCGCGAGCGTTTCGCGCAGCATTGCGGCGTCCTCCACCAGCGGGTAGTACAAGCCACCCGCCGTCGTAGGCAGCAACCGGATGCCGACGCCCGCGCAGCCGACAGCCGCCGCGAGCCCGACGATCTGCGGGGGTGCATAAGGCAGCGCCACGAGTTGGCCCAGGTTCCAGGGGTTCGCCGTTGTCATGCGGTCTCCAGTTCGCGTGAGTTGAACGCGCGGTCGAACAAGGGCGACGCGCTGCTCGCCGCCGCGAGGTCCGCCGTGGCCGCCAGCAAGGGCGCCACCAGCGTCAGCATCTTCTCCTGCGTCAGGCGCGCCGATGGTCCCGAGATCGCAAGCACGCCGACGGCGCCTCCGTGGGCGCCGATGATCGGGGCGGAGATCGCCGCCAGGCCGACCGTGTACGTCTCGACCGCGATGGCAAACCCCTGCTTGCGCGCCTGCCGCACGGCTTTCATCACGGCGTTCATCGACGTCGGCGCCCTGGGGCCGAACCGCCCCGGCGCGGGAAGGCCCTGCGCGCTCACCAGGGCAATGGCGTCGGACTCCGGCAGCGTCGACAACCACGCGAAACCGGTGGCCGTGCACGAGAGCTGCGCGTCGACTCCCATGTCCGGGTCGTAGCGCAGGCCGCTGCGCGCCCCCTGCGACTTGGCAACCCACGTCAAGTGATCGACGTCCACGACGCCCAGCCGCACGAGCTCGCCGCTGGCTTCCGCCAGCGTGTCGAGCACCGGCTGGCAAAGATCGATGATCCCCGAGTTCTTGAGATAGGTCAGCCCCAGCGAGACGAGCCGGGTCGTCAGCACGTATTCGCCGCGTTCACGCGACTGCCGCACCCAGCCATGCTCCGCCAGTTCGGCAAGCAGGCGATGCGCTGCCGAAATCGGGATGCCGATGCGATCGGCGAGCGCGCCGATCTGCATCCCGCCGACGTTGTCCGCGAGGCAGTCGAGGATTGCGAGGGTGCGCTGCATGACACCGGACATGGCGGGCCTCCTCTCAGATGGTGACCGGCTGGCCTTCGCGCGCAGCCCGCCCGATGGCCAGCGCGGCCAGGAGCGTGCGCAACCCGTCCTCGCCGGAACAGACGGGCTGTTCACGGCCTTCGGCGACGGCGCGCAGGTGCCGCAGCTGCTCGATGTACGGATCTTGGCGATGGAGCATCTCGCGCTCGACGGCGAGCGGCTCGTGCCAGCCCCGCTTGCCGGAATGCTTCCAGAGGTTCAGTCGGGGCAGCGTGAGCGAACCTTCCGTGCCGCTGATGAAATGCGTGTCGACGTCGACCTGCGCGTAATGGTCCGCTTCGCCGGCGGCCAGGTCCCAGTTCCACGGCGCGACCGCTGCGTCGCTCACGGCCATCGTGCCGAGCGCGCCGTTCGCGAAGCGCAGGATGACGGCGGCGGTGTCTTCCACCTCGAAGCCGCGCACCGCGCTGGACGCAATCGCCTGCACGCTCTCCACCTCGCCGACCAGGTGGCGCAGCAGGTCGATGTCGTGGATCAGGTTGATCAGGACCGGGCCCGCGCCCGCCTGCCTGCGCCACACGGCGTCGAAGTAGCTGTCCGGCTTGAGCCATGTCGCCAGCGCCGTCACGCTCACCGCCCTGCCGACCGCGCCCTGCCTGAGCAACTGCCTGGCCCGCCGGATGATGGGGTTGTGGCGCCGCTGGTGCCCCACCATGAGCGGCACCCTGGCCTGCCAGGCGGCCTCGCACAGGCGGCGGCCCTCTTGCGCCGTGTCGGCCACCGGCTTCTCCATGAGCACCGTCAGCCCGCGCTCGATGCAATCGATCCCGACGTCGGCGTGCGTAGCGTTCGGTGTCGCGACGATTGCCGCCTTCACGCCCGGCTGGTCGAGCAAGGCGCGGTGATCGTCGAAATACGGCAGGCTGCGCGCCTCGCAGAACTCCCGCGCGGCCGGCGTTGGGTCCGCGACGCCGGCGACGCAAACGTCCGGATGGCTCAGCATGCGCTCGACGTGCATGCGGCCGATGGCGCCCGCGCCGACGACGGCAACGGGCATGCGGGAGGGGACAATGGTCATGGACGGCAATTGTAGAAATGATTTCCAGTATGGCGACTATATGCTATGGTCGGACCATTCCAACAGGGATCTTTTTCAGGTTCAGGCCGCTGCCCCGACGCCATCCAGATGCTCGACTCCTACACCGGCGCCACGCGCGTCATCTTCATCGCCGGCGACCCGATCGCCCAGGTCAAGTCGCCCGCAGCCGTCACGCGGCTGTTGCGCGAACGGGGTGCCGACACGGTCGTCGTGCCGGCGCACGTCAAGCCGGCAGATTTCGGCAGCTTTCTTGGCGCCGTCGAACGCATGCCGAACGTCGACGGCGTGATCGCCACTGTGCCGCACAAGTTCGCCCTCGCCGCGCGCTGCGCCGAACTGACGCCGCGCGCACGATCGATAGTGGCCGCCAACGTGGCGCGCCGCAGGCCCGGTGGCGGATGGTTCGGCGACATGTGCGACGGCGATGCCTACGTGGCGGGGCTGGCGCGCCATCGCTTCGACCCGCGTGGCAGGCGCGCGCTGCTGGTCGGCGCCGGCGGCGCGGGCAGCGCGATCGCGCACTCGCTCGTGGATGCAGGCGTGAGCGCGCTGGCGCTGCACGACCTCGACGCAGGCCGGCGCGACGCGCTGTTGGAGAAGATCGCGCGCTACGGCAGCGTCGCGCCTTCGCTTGGCTCGGACGACCCGCGCGGCTTCGACCTCGTGATCAATGCGTCGCCCGCCGGCATGAAGGACGGCGACCCCTCCCCCATCGACGGTTCGCGCATCGAAGCCGGCATGTTCATCGGCGACGTCATCACCTCGCCGGAAATCACGCCGCTTCTCGCCGCCGCCCGGGCCAGGGGTTGCGCCACCATGACGGGCCTGGACATGTTCCGCGCGGTGGGCGAGCGCATCGCGGCCTTCTACCTCGAGAAGACCTCATCATGAATTTCGCCCTCAGCGACGACCAGCGCCTGCTGCTCGATACCGTGCGCCGCTTCATCGACGAGGTCCTGCATCCGCTGGAGGAGCAGATCGAATCGACGGGCGTCCTGCCCGACGAGGTCGCACGACGGGTGCACGCGCAATCGAAGGAACTGGGCCTTTATGCGCTCAACATGCCTGAAGCGCTGGGCGGGGCCGGCCTGTCCGCCGTCGACTGCATGCTGTGCGAAGAAGAGTTCGGCCACACCACCGACATCCTGATCCGCCGCGCCTTCGGCAACGTGTACGAGGCGCTCTTGGCCTGCAAGGGCGAGCAGGTGGAGCGCTGGCTGAAGCCGGCGGTGTCCGGCGAGCGCACCTGCGCGATCGCCATCACCGAACCCGGCGCCGGCTCGGACGCGCAGGGCATCCGCACGACGGCGCGCGAAACTGCCGGCGGCTGGGTCCTCAACGGCGGCAAGCATTTCATCAGCGATGGGCTCTGGTCCGATTTCTTTCTCGTCTCTGCCCGCACGGGCGACAAGGAGATCTCGCTGTTCATCGTCGACAAGGATCTGCCGGGCTTCCGCATCGGCAAGGACCAGGCCATGATGGGCATCCGCGGCACGCCGCATGTCGAACTGTTCTTCGACGATGTGCCGCTCGAACGCCTTGCCCTGCTCGGCGAACGGGGCCAGGGTTTTCGCATGGCGATGCAGAACCTGGGGCGGGTGCGCCTGGCCCAGGTGGGCGCACGTGCCGTGGGCAAGGCAGCGCACGTGCTGGACCTGATGAACCGGTTCGCCGCGGAGCGGCGCCAGTTCGGCCAGCCGATCGGCGACTTCCAGATGATCCAGCAGATGATCGCGGACAGCGTGATCGAGGTGAACGCCGCGCGGCTGATGGTGCACCGCGCCGCCTGGATGATCGACAACGGCATGGATGCGCGCGATTGGATCTCGATGGTCAAGGTGCACGCGGCGGAGACGCTGGGCCGCGTGGTGGATCGCGGCGTGCAGGTGTTCGGCGGCATGGGATTCTGCAAGGAGCTGCCGATCGAGCGCTACTACCGCGATGCGCGCATCTACCGCATCTTCGACGGAACGTCGGAGATCCACCGCACCGTGATCGCGCGCAGCGCGCGCAAGCTCGGCGCGTCCCTGTTCCAGCTGCACCGGTAAGAGAGCGATGAAAGACAAGTTCATCGATGCCGATGCCGCGGCTAGGCTGGTTGCCGACGACGACACGGTCGTTCTCATGGGTGGGGGCGGCGGGCTCATGGAGGCGACGTGCCTGTTCCAGGCTGTCGAGCGCCGGTTTCTCGCGACGCGGCAGCCGTGCCGCCTGACCGTGGTCCACGCGCTGGGCATCGGCGACAAGAAGACGCTGGGCATGAACTGCTTTGCCTACGAAGGCCTCGTGCGCAAGGTGATCGGCGGCCACTGGGTCTGGTCGCCACGCATGCAGCAGCTGGTGGCCGACGAGAAGATCGCCGCCTACATCCTGCCCGGCGGCGTGTCGTCGCAGTTGCTGCGCGAGATCGGCGCGGGACGCCCCGGGCTGTTCACCCACGTCGGCCTGGGAACGGTGGTCGACCCGCGCAGGGGCGGCGGGCGCATGAATGCCAGCGCCGACGAAGACCTCGCGGAGGTGGTCACCATCGCCGGGACCGAGTACCTGCGCTACAAGCCGTACAGCGTGGACGTTGCGTTCATCCGTGCATCGGCGGCCGACGATGACGGCAACATCAGCTTCGAGCACGAGGCGGCCAACCTGGACGCGCAGGCCCTCGCGCTGGCCGCCCGCGCCTGCAAGGGCAAGGTCGTCGTGCAGGTGAAGGAGCGCGTGCCGCGTGGCTCGCTCAAGGCGCGCGAAGTGCGGATCCCGGCAGCCTGGGTCGACGCCATCGTCGTGGACCCGCAGCAGAAGTCGAGCTACGCCATTCCCTTCGATCCCCGGTTGTCCGGCGAGATCACCGGCGCCGAGCGCTTCGCCGCAGAACCGGCCGACAACGAGCCGTTCAACGAACGCCAGGCGATCGCGCGGCGTGCCGCCTGCGAGCTGTTCGAAGGCGCGGTCGTCAATTACGGTGTCGGCGTGCCCGATGCCGTCTCGCGCCTGGTCGTGCAGCGCGGCGAACTCGATCGCATCTACCAGACCATCGAGCACGGCACCTACGGCGGCTCCCTGTTGATGGGCGAGTTGTTCGGCTATGCGCGCAACCCTTCGGCGATCCTCGACGCGCCGACGCAGTTCGACTTCTACGGCGGCGGCGGACTCGACATCGCCTTCCTCGGCTTCGGCGAATTCGACGCCGAAGGCAACGTCAACGTGTCGCGGCTCGGCGGACTGGCGGTCGGCCCTGGCGGCTTCATCGATATTGCGCAGAACGCACGCAAGGTGGTCTTCTGCGGCACCTTCGCCGCCAAGGGCGTCAAGCTCGCCACCGGCGACGGCCGCATGCGCATCGCGCAGCAAGGCGCCGTCCGCAAGCTCGTCCGGCAGGTCGAGCAGGTGACCTTCAGCGGATCGCAGGGTGCTGCGCGCGGGCAGGAGGTGCTGTACCTCACCGAACGCGCCAGCTTCCGGCTGACCTCGGACGGCGTCGAACTGTTCGAGATCGCACCCGGCATCGACCTGCAGCGCGACGTGCTGGACCAGATGGAATTCAAGCCGCGGCTCGCCGCAACGATAGACACGATGGCCGCCTCCCACTTCAACGAACGCGACGAGCGCTTCGGCCGGCTCGCAGCACCATGAACGCTCCCCTGCCGAACGAGGCCGATCTCGTCGTGATCGGCGCCGGCGCCGCGGGCATGACCGCCGCGCTTGCCGGCGCCCTGCAAGGCCTCGACGTGGTGCTGTGCGAAGCGACGCAGCAGGTCGGCGGCACGACGGCAACCTCGGCGGGAACCATCTGGATCCCCGGCAACACGCCGAGCCGCGAGGCTGGCTACCAGGACAACGTCGAAGAGGCCATGCGGTATCTCGACGGCCTTGTGCCTTCAGGCGAGGGCCGGCAACTGCGCGAGGCCTATTTCAGGAACGGGCCGGCGATCATCGACGAAATCATGAAGCGCTCGCAGGTCAAGTTCACTGCCGCGGGCCCGCACCCGGACTACATCGACATCGCCGGGTCGAAGGCCGCAGGCCGCGCGATGGCTTCGGTACCGTACGACGGCAGGCTGCTCGGCAAGGATTTCGAACGCGTGCGCGCCCCGATGAAGGAGTTCATGGTGCTCGGCGGCATGATGGTCGGAAAGCTGGACATCGGGCACCTCGTAGGCCGCTACAAGTCCTGGACCAGCTTCCGGCACACGGTGAGCCTGATGCTGCGCCATGCGTCCGACCGCCTCATCCATTCGCGTGGCACGCGGCTGGTCATGGGCAACGCACTGGTCGCGGGGCTCTACGCGAGCTTGCGCGACAACCGGGTGAAGATTGCCTTCGGCGCGCCGCTGCAGGAATTGCTGCTGCAGGACGGCCGCGTGCGCGGCGTGCGGGTGAAGCGCGAAGACGGCAGCATGGCGGACATCGGCGCACGCCGCGGCGTGATCCTGTCAACCGGCGGCATCGGCCACCATCCCGAATTGCGCCGGCAGTTCATGCGGCCCGGCCAGGACAAGTGGCCGTCGCTGGCCTTCGAGGCGAACACGGGCGGCGGCGTCGCCGCTGCGCGCCAGTCGGGCGCCGCCATGACCGCGTCCCCAGGCAAGGCAGGCGTGTTGTACCAGCCGGTATCGATTACGCGCGACCGCAACGGGCCGACCGGCCTCTTCCCGCACATCTTCCTCGACCGTGCCAAGCCGGGCTTCATCGCGGTCGATTCGATGGGGCTGCGGTTCACCAACGAAGGCAACTCCTACCACTACTTCAGCGAGGACATGGCGCGCCGCCACGCGACGACGCCGGCGGTTCCGTGCTGGGCCATCTGCGACGCCGAGTTCGTGCGCAAGTACGGGCTCGGGCTCGTGTATCCAGGCACCACCAACTTCAAGGCGCACGTGGAATCCGGCTACATGGTCTGCGCGGACACGATCGAGGAACTCGCACGCAAGACGGGAATCGACGCGAAAGGGCTCGCCGCGACCATCGCCCGCAACAACGAATTCGCGCGGGCCGGCACCGACGCCGACTTCGGCAAGGGCAGCACGGAGGTCAGCCGTTTCAACGGCGATCCCGAGCACAAGCCGAACCCGTGCATCGGGCCGATCGCACGGGCGCCATTCTGCGCGATGCAGCTCTGGCCGGCCGATGCGGCAGCCGATGCGGGGTTGGCCACCGACGAGCACGCGCGCGTGCTGCGCGAGGACGGCTCGCCGATCGAGGGCCTCTATGCGTGCGGTGGGGACATGGCATCGATCATGCGCGGCAGCTATCCGGCGCCGGGCGCGACGATCGGCCCGGCCATGGTGTTCGGCTGGCGCGCCGCCATGCATGCGGCCGGCCGTGCGCAGCCCTGATCCACGGCCTCAGGACGGCGTGAGGACCGCGCCGCCGCACACGGAAATGCACTGCCCCGTGACGTAGCCGGAAAGCGGCGTCACCAGGAACTCGAGCACGTTGGCGCAGTCTTCCTCCGTGCCGAAGCGCCGCAGCGGAATGCGGCGCGCTTCCTTTTCAGTATGCATGCCGCGCCCCTCCGACTGCTTGCGGATGCGCGCCGTGAGCATGCCGCCGGGCGACAGGCAGTTCACGCGAATGCCGTCAGGCCCGAGCTCGGTGGCGAGCAGGCGCGTGTACTGGATGACGGCCGCCTTTGCGATCGCATAACCGGCCAGCCGGCCTCCTGCCTTCGACGCATCCAGCGCCACCATGGTGCCGACGTTGACCATCACGCCAAACTTGCGCTCGCGCATCGAAGGCGCGGCCTCCTGGCAGCAATGCAGCGTGGTCATGTAATTCACGTCGTGCATGGCGGCAATGTCCTCGTCGGGCATCAGGGCCGCCGTGCTGCGCTCCACCGGCGAGAACGCGCCCCCGGCGTTGTTCACCAGGATGTCGATGCGGCCGAACTCATCGAGCGTGCGGGCCACGAGCTCCTTCGCGGCGGCGCGCTGCGTGAGATCGCCCTGCACGCCGATACTGCGGCGACCCATGGCGCGGATCTCGTCCATGACGGTGGCCGCGGTGAGCTCCTCGTCGAACTCCTTCGCGGATGCGAGGTTGAGGTCGGCAATCACCACGTCGGCGCCGAGTTGCGCGAGCCGGTGCGCATAGGCGCGCCCGATGCCGCGCGCGGCGCCGGTGACGATCGCGACCTGTCCTCGTAGTTTCATGGCGTGTGACTCAGGCGATGCCCAGGGCGCGTCGTTCGCGGAAAACGAAGTCGTCCTGGTTGCGCTTGCCGGTCTCCCAGCTTGCGGGCGGCTTCGGCATTTCGGTAGGCACTGGAACGAACTGCTTCCAGTCGGCCACCAGCGTGCGGTGGGCGATGCGCCACTCGCCGTTGCGGCGTTCGAAGCGGTCGACATAGCGCGAACACGTCATCAGGTCCATGCCGCCATCGCCCGCGCCGGCCTTGCCGCCGGCCAGCTGGTCGAGCTTTTCCCGCGCCTCGGCGGGATAGCGCTGCGTCGTGCGCACGTAGGTTTCGACCAGGGCCAGGTCGGCCGAGGCGAACTCGATCAGCATGTTGCTCACTGCGTGCATCGAGAACGGGATGTTGCTGTGCCGCTCTCGTATCCAGTCGACCAGGCCGTCGACGTCGCCGTTGTAGGCGCCATGGATGTCCAGCGCGTCCGGGTGGAACACGGCACGCATGCCGTCGAAGTCCAGCCGATCCACGGAACGGCACCACTGGGCCATCACGTGCTGGATCTGCATGCGGTCGGCGATTCGCTGCGGGGAAAAGTCGTCCTGGGTGATCATGGTGCGTCCTCAGCCGATAAAGGCTCCGCCGTTCACGTCGAGGCAGAAGCCGGTGATGTAGGAAGCCGCGTCGCTTGCGAGGTACTGCGCGGCGGCGGCGATTTCTTCGGTCGTCCCCAGCCGGCCGACCGGAATCCCTTTCACCGCATTGGCGATGACCTCCGGGCTCGACTGGCTCGACAGCGGCGTTTCGACGCGGCCGGGGGCAATGCAGTTGACGGTGACGCCGAACGGCGCGAACGTGCCGCCGAGGTGCCGCGTGAGGCCGACGAGGCCCGCTTTCGAAGCGGCATAGTCGACACCGGCAGGCTGCACGTAGGTGCGGCCGGCGCGCGAGGTGATGTTGATCACGCGGCCCCAGCCTTTCTCCTTCATGCCCGGGATGAGCTCGCGGCACAGCAGGAACGGCGTGGTGAGGTTGACGAACAGCACGCGCTGCCAGTCGGCCGTGGTGACCTCCAGGGGTGGAATCGGTTGGCCATCGCGCTTCATGGACACTCCCGCGCAGTTCACCAGCACGTCGCAGCCGCCGAGCAGCCGCTTCGCCGCAGCGGCAGTGCCGAGCACCTCCGCCTCGGCGGACAGGTCTGCACGATGCCCGTGGACTTGCAGTGCCGACGTGGACAGGTCTTCTGCGATCTGCGTGACCGACGCGCTCACGTCCACCAGCAACACGCGCCAGCCCTGCGCGATGAACGATTTCGCGATGGCCAGGCCGATGCCGCTGGCACCCCCGGTCACGACCGCGCTTCTTTGAATAGTCATCATGTCTCCAATGGGCCCGGAGTGCCCGGCAAACGTGTCGCTGAGGATGGGGTCGGGGCCCGCGGTGGCCAAGTGCCGCGGGCGCTCAGTCGAGGCGGATGTTGGTGCCCTTGATGAACTTCCGCCAACGCGCCGTGTCGCTCACCATGACCTTGCGCAGGTATGCGGCGCTCGTGTCATCGGCCGGATCGACGCCGATCGACTGCATGCGCGTGCGCACGGCCGGGTCGGCCAGCGCCTTCGCGACGGCCGCATTCAGCTTCTGGATCACGTCGTCGGGCGTGCCGGCCGGAGCGGCAAGGCTGTACCAGGTGTCGACGAGGAAGCCCGGCACGCCGGCCTCCTGCATCGTCGGCAGTTCCGGCGCTGCGCCCAGGCGGCGCGCGCCCGTGACGGCCAATGCACGCAGGCGCCCCGACTTGACGTGGGGAAGCACGGAGGTGTCCACCATCACGAAATCGAGCTGCCCCGCGAGCAGGTCGGTGATCGCCGGAGCGGCCCCCTTGTACGGAATGTGAACCACCGGGGCGCCCGTCAACTGCCGGAACATCTCGCCCGACAGGTGCGGCGTCGAACCATTGCCGGCCGAGCCGTAGTTGACGCGGCCCGGCTTGGCCTTGGCGAGGGCGACGAGGTCCTGCACCGAACGCACCGGGCTGTTGGAATTGACCACCAGCACATTGGCGTTCGTGAAGATCATCGACACCGGCGCGAAGTCCTTCAGAGGATCAAAGGGCAAGGTGGCATACAGGCTCGGATTGACCGTCATCGTGCTGTTGACGGCCATCAGCAGGGTGTAGCCGTCCGGCGGCGCCTTGGCGACGTACGTCGCGCCGATGGCGCCGTTGGCCCCGGGCTTGTAGTCGACCACGATCCGCTGTCCGAGCGTGGGCGACAGCGCCTCGCTGACGATGTTGCCGAAGTTCGAGCCCATGCCGCCGGGAGCGTAGGGGACGATCAACGTGATCGGCTTGTCGGGATAGGCGGCCAGGGCGGCGCCAGCCGTACAGGCGAGTGCAGCGAGCAGGAGGAGGTTTCGGCGTTTCACGTTGTGTCTCTTATAAAGTTAATGGACTGTCCATTACCCGATTGGAACCTACCGGGACTGGCTTCGTCAATCGCGACTCCGCGCGCCGGCTCGCCTGACTACGAGTTGAAGCCGGGGCGCGGCACCATGTCCATCAACATCGATTTCAGTCCGCCGTCGACCACGATCTCGGCAGCGTTGACGTACGAGGAGCGCGGACTCGCGAGGAACATCGCTGCATTGGCGATGTCCTCGGGCAAGCCGACCCGCCGGCTCGCCGTGACTTCGGCCCGCTTCTGCTCGACGCCGGGCACGGCATAGAAGGCGGCGGACAGCGGCGTCTTGATCAGGCCCGGACAGATCGAATTGCTCCGCACGCCTCTCGAGCCCCATTCGACGGCCAGCTGGCGCGCCATGAGCACGACTCCGGCCTTGCTTGCACTGTAGGCGCCGCTGTTCGTCTGCGGAAACAGGCCGGCGATCGAGGCGACATGCACGATGCTGCCGCGGGCCGCATCGAACATCCCCGTGGAGAAGGCGCGGGCACACAGCAGGTAGCCCGTCAAGTTCACCGCAAGCACTCGGTTCCAATCCTCGAGGCTCACCTCCGACAGCGGTGCCGCCTTCAAGGCTCCGGCGTTGTTCACGAGCGCATAGACCGCGCCAAGCTCCGCCTCGACGCGGCGCGCTGCCGCCCGCACGCTTTCCTCGCTCGCGACGTCGCACTCGACCGCGAGAGCCGTTGCGCCCGACGCCGCAAGTTCGGCCGCGAGTTTCTCGCAGCCCGCGATGTCGCGATCCAGCAGCGCCACGCGGGCACCGGCCTGCGCAAGGCCGCGCGCCGTGGCCGAGCCGATGCCGCCCGCGGCGCCGGTGACGACGCAGGTCTCCCCTTCAATGCCCAGCCAGTGCTTCGTGTCAGTCACTTGCTCTCCGTTTCCAAAACTCGCCGGCAGGCCGGCCGTCAACTGCGCACCATGCGTTAAAGGTTTGCTTATTTCAATGGATGGACCAATGGTACCAGATCGTCTACACTTTCCGCAGTTGCAGGAGATGTGAAGATGCGGTGGAAGCAGCGGCCCGAGGGCTCCAACTGGGGCGATTTCGGCCCCGACGACCAGGTCGGGCGGATGAACCTGGTGACGCCCGCGCGGCGGCTGGCGGCAGTGCGTGAAGTTACCGAAGGCATCGCCTTCTGCCTGAGCCTGCCCCTGGACTACCCCGGTGGCCGCGACCTGGTCCCGATGCGGCGCGCGCCGCGCATCGAGGCGTCGCGGCGCAGCACCGGCGAGTACAGCTACAACTTCTGCTTCTCCTGCCAGAACCACTCGCTGTTCGACATCACGTCGGACGACGCGGTGACGATCTCCACGCAGTACTCGTCGCAATGGGACGCGCTGTCGCACTGGGGCCAGGAGTTCGACGCCGACGGCGACGGCATCGCGGAGCCCGTCTACTACAACGGCTGGCGTGCGGGCGAGCACGTGCTCAACGCCGATCAGGAGGGCGGCCCCTTCGCGCGCAAGCTGGGCATCGAGACCCTCGCCGAGCACGGGACGCAGGGCCGCGGCGTCATGCTCGACTTCGCGGGCACGTACGGCGAACAAGGTGTTCGCGTCGGCTACGACGGCCTGATGCGCCAGCTCGACCACCAGAAGACGAGCGTCGAGACCGGCGACTTCCTCTGCCTGTACACCGGCTGGGCCGACATGGTGCTGGCGATGAACAAGAATCCGGACTTCGACCGCCTCAAGGCATCGTGCGCAGTGCTCGATGGCAATGACAAGCGCCTGCTGCAGTGGATCACCGACAGCGGCCTCGCCGCCATCTGCGCCGACAACCTCGGCGTCGAGGTGGTGCAGGGCGCCAAGGATGCGGGAGATGGCCCGAAGCACTCGATGATGCCGCTGCATGAACACTGCCTCTTCAAGCTGGGCATCTTTCTGGGAGAGATGTGGTACTTCGGCGCCATCGGGCCGTGGCTGCGCGCGCGCAACCGCAGCCGCTTCCTGTTGACCGCGCCGCCGCTGCGGCTGCCCGGCCTGGTCGGCTCACCGCCGTCGCCCGTCGGCACGGTCTGAGGTGCAGCAGATGACGCAACGAGTCGCGCTCGTCACCGGCGCCGCCGGCGGCATCGGCCTGGCCGTGGCCACAGAATTTGCAAGGCTTGGGCACCGCACGGTCCTGCTCGATCGCTCGCCGGAAGTCAGCGTCGTCGCGGCGCGCCTCGGCAGCAATGCCGAGGCTCTCGTGGCCGACGTCGCTCACGAAGCGCAGGTTGCGGACGCGATGCAGTCGCTCGAGCGCAAGCACGGGCGCTGCGACATCCTGGTGAACAACGCCGGAATGCACCCCAAGCGGGCGGGCGGCAAGTTCGCCATCGAGCAGATCGAGACCGTGCAATGGAACGAGGTGCTCGCAGTCAACCTGACGGCCGCCTTCCTGTTCACCCGCTTCGCGCTGCCGCTGATGCGCGCGCAGCGCTGGGGCCGCATCGTCAACATCTCGTCGCGCGGCGGCCGAACCGCTTCCCCCGTCGCGAGCGCGCACTACGCCGCCACCAAGGCGGGGCTGATCGGCTTCACGCGCACGCTCGCCCTGGAGGCGGCGCCCGACGACATCACGGCGAATTGCATTGCTCCCGGACCCGTCAAGAGCGCGATGACGGCGGGCTCCTCACCCGAGGTCATCGCCGCCTTCACCAAAGCCATCCCCCTCGGCCGCTACGGCGAGCCGGAGGAAGTCGCCTCCGCCGTTGCCTACCTCGCTTCGGACGCCGCCTCGTTCATCACGGGCGCGGTGTTCGACGTCAACGGCGGCACCTTCATGCCCTGAGACTTCCATGGACGACGTCTTCGATCTCCGCGACCTCACCATTCCCTATGTGCTGGACCGTCAGGCGAAACAACGCCCTGACAAGCTGTTCCTTACCGAATACTGGACAGGCCGCACCTGGACCTACGCTCAGATGGACCAGTGGTCCACCCGGGTGGCGCACGCGCTCTCCGCAGCAGGCGCGGCCAAGGGCACGCACATCGGGCTGTTCCTTGCCAATTCGGCCGAGCACGTGGCTGTGTTCTTCGCGATCGGCAAGCTCGGCGCGGTCTCGGTGCCGGTCAACACCGCGGCGCGGGGCGAGCTTCTGCACTACTACTTCGGCCATGCCGACGCGGAGATGATCGTCGTCGACGAAGAACTGCTGCCGCGGCTTGCCGAGGTGCTGCCGCAGCTGCCTCGAATCAAGCAGGTGTTCGTGCTCGGCACCGACCGCAAGGCGGTGGCCGCCCAGGTGCTTGCCGGGCTCGGTGTCCCCGCCGCCGACCTGCTGGAGGCGACGCAGCGCGCGGGCAGCGAAGCGCTGAACGTGCCCGTGAAGTGCTCCGACCTGCTGATGTTCGCCTTCACCTCCGGCACCACCGGGCCGTCGAAGGCCTGCATGCTGCCGCACGCGGCGGCACTCACCTACGGCACCAGCGCCGCGGAAGCCCAGGGGTACCGCGAGAGCGACATCTTCTACGTGTGCCTGCCCCTGTTCCACAACAACGCCCTGCTCGCCTCGATGGCGTCCATGCTGGTGGTGGGCGGCTCGATGGTGCTGTCGCAACGCTTTTCGGCCTCCCGCTTCATGGCGGAGATCCGCGACTCGCACGCCACCATCACCAACTTCCTCGGCGCCATGTCGACCTTTCTCTGGTCGCAGCCGCCGCAGCCCGGCGACGCCGACAACGACCTGCGCCTGGCCAGCATGTCGCCGGCGCCCTACTTCACGGCGGAGTTCGAGAAGCGCTTCGGCCTGAAGGCGATGAGCAACTACGGCCTGTCCGACTTCGGCACGGTGTCGGCGTTCGTGCCCGGCGCACCGGCCGAGAAGCTGGGCTCGATGGGCAAGGCGCGGCGTGGTTTCGAACTGCGGATCGTCGACGAGGACGACTTCGAGTGCGCGCCGGACGAGATCGGCGAACTCGTCATCCGCTCGCACGAACCCTGGCGCGCCGCCACCGGCTACTACAAGATGCCGGAAGCCACGGTGGCCGCCCACCGCAACCAGTGGTTCCACACGGGCGACCGCGCGCGCCGCGACAAGGACGGCTACTTCTGGTTCGTCGACCGCAAGAAGGACTGCATCCGCCGCCGCGGGGAGAACATCTCTGCCTTCGAGGTGGAGCGGGTGATCATGGGCCACCCCGCCGTCGCCAACGTCGCGGTGTTCCCGGTAGCCACCGCAGAGAAGGACGAGGAAGTGGGCGCCGCCGTCGTCGTGCGCGACGGCCAGCGCCTCAGCGAGGCCGACCTGGTGGCGCACTGTGCAGCCAACATGTCCTACTTCATGGTGCCGCGCTACATCCAGGTGCTGCCGGAGCTGCCGACCACCACCAACCAGAAGATTGAAAAGTTCAAGCTGAAGCAGGACATGGAAGCGGCGCTCGGCTCGGTCTGGGACCGCGAACAAGCGGGCATCGTGCTGAAACGCTGAGGAGGCGCGACGGCCCGTCTGCGTCGTCTCAGGCCTGCGGCGGATTGCGCCACCGGCCCGTACAACGCGAACCGCGCCGGGTGGTCGTCCGCACCCTGGTGCACGCCCTGCCGCGAATGGTCCCGTCAGCGCCCGATCGAATGCATGTCATACACCGGCGAGCGGCTGAGCGAGCCGCCCTCGGCGAGCAAGGTCTGGCCGTTCACGTGCGCGCTCAGGCCGCAGGAGAGGAACAGGATCACCGAGGCGATGTCCGGCGGCGTGCCGAGTTCGCCAAGCGGATAGTGCGCAGCCGCCCAGGCAAGCGCTTCGGGTTTCATCGTGGTCTTCACGCGCGGCGTCAGCACCAGGCCGGGTGCCACGGCGTTCACGCGCACGCGCATGGGGCCGAACTCCACGGCCGCCGCGCGTACCAACTGCTCCAACGCCGCCTTGCTCGCCGCGTACGCCGCGCGCTGGTGGCTGATGGCCTGGCCGGACGTGGAGCTCACGAACACCATGCTGCCGCCGCCGCTGCGCGCGATGGCGGGCCCGATGATCTGCGCGGCGAGAAACACATGCCGCACGCCGACCTCGAACTGCCAGTCCCAGTCTTCGTCGGTCGTTTCCGTCAGCGCGCGGTGCAGCGGCTGCCCCAGGATGTCGACGAGGCCATCGATGCGGGCGAAACGCTCCAGCGTCTCGTCGCGCAAGCGCAGCACGTCTTCGCGGCGGGTGGCGCTGCCGGTGAAGGCGTGGCCGCCGACCTGCCGCGCGACCGCTTCGGTCGGCTCGGCGCGGCGCCCGACGCAGACGACCTTGGCGCCGGCTTGCGCAAGCGCATGCGCCGATTGCCGGCCGATGCCCTGACCAGCGCCGAGCACGATGAACACCTTGCCCTCCAGGGACAGCATCTTTCGATAGTCCGGCACCGGCGCGGTGTCTGGTTCTTCGCTCATGGCTCTCCTTCCTGTGAGGGCGGCGTCAGCCGGCCCGGCCAAGCGCTTCGGGCAGCCCGTAGGCGCGGATGGCAGTGCCGGCGAACAGGTCCGCCTTCTCCGCTTCGGAGCAGCCTTGCGCCATGCGCTTGAATGCATTCCACAGCACGCGGTAGCTGCAGCAGCCCTTGTCGACGGGGAAGTTGCTCTCGAACATCGCGCGCGCGGGCCCGAAAGCGTCGATGCACGCCTGCACGTAAGGGCCCCAGGCCTCGGCCAGCTCGGCGGACGTCGGCGGCAGATCGCGCTCGTGAAAGTCGAAGCCGCCAAGCCGCATGCCGATACCGCCCAGCTTGATGAAGGTGTTGGGCCGCTTTGCCAGCGCGTCGATCGTCCCCTTCCACTCGCGGAACACGTCGTCCTTGCGCCCGGCATAGGGGCCCAGCGCAGCGCGGCCGCCGAGGTGGTTCACGATCACGCGCGTGTCCGGAAACGCATCCACCAGGTCGATGAGTTGCGGCAGCTGCGGGTGGTAGCACCAGGCGTCGAAGCTCAGGCCCAGCGGCGCGAGCTGCGCAAAGCCCTGGCGGAAGGCGGGGTCCGGCATCAGGCCCGGCGGCGGCGGCTTGAGCAGCGAGCTGACCTCGGGACTCGCGTCCCAGGCCACCATGTGGCGGATCCCCTTGAACCGCTCTGGCGCGCGGTCCTTGCAGGCCTGAAGCACTTCGCGCGCGAACGCGCCCATGGTCAGGTCCACCTTGCCGACGATGCCCGCGCAGGCGCGCACGGCGCCGTAGCGGCCGCTGGCGCTCGCGGCGCCCACGCCGTTGATGTATTCGACTTCGCCGACCGAAGCGAAGCGCGGGTCGCCCTCCGCCCGGTACATCGACGAGCATTCGACGAACACCGTGCCACGCACAGCGTGCCCGGTGTTCAGGTCGGCGAGCAGCTCCGGCAGCTGGTACGTGCTGTGCGGCCGGTCCCAGATGTGGTGATGCGGATCGACGATGGGACGCTGCGCATCCAGCACGTCCTCGGTGCGCAGCGCGAGCCACGCGTCGTCGACCCAGTGGTGCGGCGGGGCGCCGCGTTTTATCGCGGCTTCGCGCGGCGTCATGCGGGATGTCTCCATGCTGTTTGCCCGTCCGCCGCTCACAGGCTGCCCAGCGTGCAGCCGACTTCTTCCTTCGAGCCGTACAGCGGCTCCATCTCCTGCGGCGTCATCGGCTTGCCGATGATTCGCAGGGCGTCGTACTTGTCGGTCACCTTCTCCCTCACTTCGGTGCAAACGAGGCGCGTGATGAACTGGTGATCCCATTCGCGGAAGTAGCCGGGGACGCCCGCGGGACGCACGGTCTCGAGCCCGCGGACGATGGCAGCCGGTTCGGCGGACCCTTCCTTCTCGATCGCCGCCAGGATCATGCGTGCGCAAATCCAGCCTTGTGCGCAGCTTTGCGAGGCGGGCCGGCCCGTGGCTTTCAGCACCGTCTGGTTCAGCGCCCGTTCCTCCGGCGAGTTCTGCGGATTGTTGAAGTGCCAGTACTTGCCCATGATCCCGCTTGGATTCGGCTGCGCCCAGATCTCCTCGTCACCGATCGTCAGGCTGCCCAGCGGGATCTTGCCGCGCATGCCGAACTCGTCGTATTGCTTGAGGAACGCGGTGAGGTCGGTGCCGGCGATGCCCAGTGCGATCACGTCGGGCCGGGCCTGGCGGATCTTCAGGATGATCGAGCTGAAGTCCGTGGTGCCGACGGACGCGGCGTCCATGCCCACGTCCTGGCCGCCGGCCGCGAGCAGCTCCGACTTGAGCATCTGGTAGGCCTCGTGGCCATAGGCGTAGTTGCCCACAAGGAAGTACCACTTCTTGCCGCGCGGCAACAGCTGCTGGGCGAGCAGGCGTGCATAGACGATCGGGGTGCCGTTGTTGCGGAACACGTAGCGATTGCAGTTCTTGCCGGTGATCTCCTTGGCCAGTGCGGCGCTGATGATCGTCGGCATCTTCTGCTGCGCGGCCACCGAGGCGATGGCCAGGCCCGTGGCGCTGTTGCTGCCGCCGATGACAGCCGCCACCTTGTCCTCCTGCGCGAGCTTCTGCATGTTCTGCTGCGCCCCGAGCGGGTTCGGTTCGTCATAGGCCACCCACTCCACCTTGCGCCCGATGACGCTGTGGTTCGCCTGGTCGAGCGCCACCTTGATGCCCATCGTGGTGGCCTCGCCCTGGAGCGCGAAAGGCCCTTGCCGCGGCAGCAGCGAGCCGAGCTTGATGGTGCCGCCCGACTGCGCAAACAGGGGCGGCGCCGCGATGGCGGCAGCTGCGCCGCCGGCGGCCTGGAGGATGTGGCGGCGATTGAACGCCGATGCGGTCTTCGACATGGGAGGTCTCCTCGGGTTGGTCGATGCGGGAATGCTCTGCCGGCCGCCTTCAGGCGGCCAGGATCTCGGTTCGTACGGGCGGTGCGGATTCGTCGTGTTCCACCAGGCCCAGCAACCTGGCCTGCAGGGCGGCGTCGGCAGCCAGCGTGGCGGCATGGCCCTCCCACGCCACCTTGCCGTTGACCAGCACGCAAGCGCGGTCGACGATGGACAGCACCTGCTCGGCATGGTGTTCGACCAGCACCATCGCCACGCGGCCGCGCAGCTTCAGGATGGCCGCCATCACTTCGTTGACGACGGCGGGCGCGAGCCCTTCGAACGGCTCGTCGAGCAGGATCAGCCGGGCCGGGGCGACCAGCGCGCGTGCGATGGCAACCATCTGGCGCTCGCCGCCGGAGATGCTCTCGGCGCGCGACTTCTGGATCGTGCGCAGGCGCGGGAACAGCTCGAACACTTCCTCCAGCGCCATGCCGCCAGGGCGCATGGCGATCAGCAGGTTGTCCACCACCGTGAGGTTCGGGAACAGCCGGCGGCCTTCGGGAACCATGGCGATCCCACGCCGGTTGATCTCGAACGGGCGCAGGCCGCGGATCGAGTGGCCCACCCAGCGCACTTCGCCCTCATCGGCGGGCAGCATGCCGAACAGCGCGCGCAGCAGCGTCGTCTTGCCCACGCCGTTGCGCCCCAGCAGCGCCAACGCCTCGCCTTCGGAGATCTGCAGCGACACGCCATCGAGGATGCGGCCGCCCCCATAGCCTGCGGCCAGCCCGTTCACTTCGAGCAGCGGCGCCCCTGCCCCGGCTGCGGCCCTCGGTGCGGGCGCCGCGTGCACGGACCCGGGCGCGGCGCCGAGGTACGCCTTGACCACCTCCGGATTCGCGGCGACCTCCGCGGGCTTGCCGTCGGCGATCAGGCGGCCCTGGTGCAGCACGGTGATGCGGTCCGACATCGCCAGCACGCGGTCGATGTCGTGTTCGATCAGCAGCACCGCATGCGAACGCGCCAGGGCCGAGATGATTGCGGACACGCGCTGGCGGTCCGCTTCGCCGAGCCCCGCCAGCGGCTCGTCGAGCAGCAGCAGCTTGGCCTCGGTAGCCAGCGTGATGCCGATTTCCAGCAGCCGCCGCTCGCCGTGGGACAGGTCGGTGCACAGCGCCGCGGCTTTCGCGTCCAGCCCGACGGCCGCGAGGATGGACCAGGTGCGGGCATTGGTGCGCTCGTCACCGTGCGCGTCGCGCCAGAACGCGTGCGAGCCGGGCTGCGTGGCCTGCACGGCAATGCGCACGTTCTCGAACGCCGTGAGGTTGGTGAACACGCTGACGATCTGGAACGAGCGCGCCAGCCCGAGCCGGATGCGCTTGTGCATCGGCAGGCGCGTGATGTCGCGGCCCAGGAAGCGCACCACGCCGTGGTCGGGATTCAGCACGCCGCTCAGCATGTGGAAGAACGTCGTCTTGCCGGCGCCGTTGGGCCCGATGAAGCTGTGCAGTTGGTGCGGGAAGACGTCGAAGTCGTAGCCCGAAGCGACCTTCAGCGAGCCAAAGCTCTTGGTCATGCCGCGCACCGACAACAGCGGCTCGCCGGCGCGCGTGGCGAGCTGCGCCAGCGGCGCGTAAGGCCGGATCGTCGCCGGGCGCGGTGGGATGCCGGGGCGCGTCAGGGTCCAGCCGCGCCGTCCGGCGATGCGGCGGAACAGGCCGTGGATCCCTTCCGGCGCCACGAGCACCACTGCCATCAGCACCGGCGCGAACACCAGCCACCAGTTGTTCAACAGGGCGCCGAGCTGGTCCTCCAGCACGATGAAGAGGATGGCGCCCCACACCGCGCCCATGAGGTGGTGCACGCCGCCGAGCACCAGCATCAGCACGGCATCCGCCGCATGCTCCCAGCTGAGCGAGTTGGCATAGACACCGCGCATGAAGAAAGTGAGCAGCCCCCCGGCCAGGCCGGTGACGGCTGCGGAAATCGTGAACGCGGCGAGCTTCACGCGGTACGTGTCGTAGCCGAGGCTGGCCACGCGCTGCTCGTTGTCGCGAATCGCCTGGAGCAGGCGTCCCAGCGGCGAGTGGGCCAGGCGCCAGAGCAGGCCGATGCCGACGAGCACCACCGCCACCACGAAGACGTGATACGCCAGCGCCGACTCCAGCACGGGCCGCGGCACGCGCTGCAGGCCGTTCTCCCCGCCGGTCATCTCCGTCCACTTGTAGGCGATCTCGTAGCAGATCTGTGCGCACGCCAGCGTGAGCAGAGAAAAGTACAGGCCTTTGCGGCGGAGGATCAACGCACCCACGGGCAGCGCAACCACCACCGCGAACAGCACCGCGAACGCCAGGCCGAAAAATTCGCTGCCGGACTTGAACCAGTGCAGCGCCGAGAGCGCCGCGGCATACCCCGCGACGCCGAAGAACACCGAGCCGCCGAAGGGAACGAGCCCGAGATAGCCGATCAACACGGCGATGCCGGCTGCGTACAGCACATAGATCGCGATCTGCGTCACGCGCCCGAGCGGGAGGTGGGTGAACAAGGTTGCCAGGCTCAGAAGCAGCAGCACGGCCGCAACCTGCACGACCGGGTGTCGCACGATGGCTTTCATCAAAAGTGCTCCCAGTGCTCGCCGAACAGGCCGCGCGGGCGCACGAGCAGGATGGCGGCCATCAGGAGGTACATGGCGACGCCAGCAGCGGCAGGATAGAACTGCGTCGTCATCGCAGTGGTAAGGCCGACGAGCAAGCCGGCAATGACCGCCCCGCCATAGGAGCCGAGCCCACCGATGGTGACGATGACGAAGGCCGGCATGATCGCCTGCGACGACATGCCGGGCGTGACGGACCACAGTGGTCCGGCCAGCACGCCCGCCGCACCCGCCAGCATGCAGCCCACGCCGAACGCGCCGGTCAGCACGCGCGGCAGGTTGATCCCCAGCATGCCCACCATCTGCGGGTCGCGGCTGCCGGCACGCAGGATGCGGCCGTAGGGCGTGAACGAGAGAAAGGCCCAGAGCCCGAGGAGCAGCGCTACCGTGATGCCGAGCACGGCGGCGCGGTATGTCGTGGTCAGGACCGGGCCGTACTCGATGAAGCCCTGGAACACCGCCGGCGGCATGAGCGGCTGCGTGCTGGAGCCCCACACCGTGCGGATGATCGATTCGATGAACAGCGACAGCGCGAAGGTGAGGACCAGCGTCATGAGCGGGTCCTTGCCGTAGAGCCGCCGCACCAGCAGCACCTCGACCACCATGCCCACGATGCCGACCCCGACAGGTGCGAGGATGACAGCGGGCCAGCCGAACTGCTGCTGCAGCGTCAGGGCGAAGTAGGCTCCGAGCGCGAAGAATGCGCCATGGGCCACGTTGACGATTCCGAGCAGCCCGAACACGATCGACAGGCCGATCGAGATCAGGATGAACAGGAACCCAAGCACGAGGCCGTTGACGGATTGGGAAAGGATCACGTCGATCATTTGTCCAATATATCATTGGCTGGACCATTGACAATAGCGGCTTTCCATACCGCCACCACACCAGGACGCCCATGACCCCGTCGAAACCCGGTCGCCGCACCGCCCAGCCGCGGGTCGAACTGCAAGTCGCGCCTGTCGCGCCGCAGCGGATCTTCCAGGAGGTAGCGGCCCAGCTGCGCCGGATCATCTCGGAGGGCAAGCTCAAGCCGGGCGACAAGCTGCCGCCGGAGCGGGAACTGGCAGCGCTCTATGGCGTCAGCCGCAACACCATGCGTGAGGCACTGCGCGCCTTGGAGCTGTCGGGGCTGATCGAGCTGCGGCTCGGTGCGACGGGCGGCGCGTTCGTGCTGGAGGGCAGCTCGAACGCAGTGGTCAACGGCATGCGCGACCTGTACTTCCTCGGCGCGATCACGCCGGAGCACCTGACGGACGCGCGCATTTCGATCAGCGCCGCGGTGATCCGGATGGCGGTGGAGCGCATCACCGACGACGAAATCGACGGGCTGGAAGAGAACGTCGCGGCGGCAGCGCGGGCCCACGCCAGCGGCGACTTCGCCGCACGCACGGCTTACCACCAGGCGTTTCACATGCTGCTTGCCAAGGCCACGCGCAACCCGATCCTGATCGCGGCCATGGAAGGCGTGATGGAAATTACCCGCCAGTTCGTCAAGGCCATCGGCCCGCAGGAGTGGCCCACGCACACCTTGCCGTCGCGAAGGCGGCTGCTCAGGCACCTGCGCGCGCGGGATGGCGAAGCCGCAGTAGCCGAAATGACCAGCTCGCTGCGCAAGCTGCACCGCGGCTATCTCGTGATGGCGAGGGGCCTCAAGCCCGGGGAGCCGGTGTCGCGAAGGGAGTGAGTGTGCGGGTGGGGCGGCCCGGTCTTGCGTCCAGACGAGAAACTGGGCCACACTGGGAGTTTGGTCCAACCATTTTAATTCTTTACCGCAATGCCCGAACTCCGATCGCAGCACGCGTCCGCAGGCCCCCTCGCGGGACTGCGCGTCGTCGACTTCACCCATTTCCTGGCAGGGCCCACCGCCACGATGATCCTCGCCGACGGCGGGGCCGACGTCATCAAGATCGAGAACGCGTTGCGCGGCGACGAGTTCAGGCACTTCCAGCCTCCGGAGCCGCGGCTGGGCGGCGAAGGTCCACCGTTCCTATGGGTGAACCGCAACAAGCAGAGCGTCGCGCTCGACCTCAAGTCGCAAGCGGGCCGCGAGATCGCGCTCGCGCTGGTCGACCAGGCCGATGTCGTCGTCGAGAACTTTTCCGGAAAGGTGATGCAGAAGCTGGGCCTGGGCTGGGAAACGCTTGCCGCGCGCAACCCGCGCCTGGTCTATTGCGCCGTCTCGGCGTACGGCCGAGAGGGCCCGCTCGCCGATCGGCTCGGTTTCGATCCGGTGGTGCAGGCCGAAAGCGGCTTCCTGTCGATGAACGGCTACCCCGACCGCGAGGGGGTGCGCAGCGGCTCGTCGGTGATGGACCTCTCGGCCGGCATGATGGCAAGCAACGCAATCCTGCAGGCCGTGGTCGCCCGCTACCGCACGGGCAAGGGGCAGCGCGTCGAGGTGGCGCTGTACGACACCGCGATGATGATGATCGGCTACGTCGCCGCGCAGCACCTGTTCAGCGGCGTGCAGTACCAGCGCGTGGGCAACGGCAGCGCCGACACGGTGCCGACGGGCGTGTTCCAGGCCAGCGACAAGCCGTTCTTCCTGGTCTGCTCGAGCACCCCTACCTTCCAGCGCGTCTTCCGCGACGTCGCGGGCATGCCGGAAATCGCGGACGACCCGGAACTGATGAAGCCGCCCGGCCGGATGGCGCACCAGGCGCGACTCGTGGGGCTCTTGCGCGACCTGTTCGCGACGCAGCCGCGCGAGCACTGGCTGGCGAAGATGCGCGATTGCGGCGTGCCGGCCGGTGCCGTGCGGACCATCGAGGAGGCGCTGGTGTCGCCCGAGACGAAGGCACGCGGGCTGGTCACCGAGATTCCGCATCCGACGGCGGGCAAGGTGCCGAACATCGCCGGCCCGATGCGCTTCAGCGATACCCCCGTGGTGGCGCCGGTTGCCGCGCCCGTCCTGGGCCAGCACACCAGGGAAGTGCTGGAACGGGTGCTCGGGTTCGATGCGGCGCGGCTGGAGGCGGCGGCGAAAGCAGGCGCGTTCGGCGCGTCGAACGCGTAGGCGATCAGCTGGCCGATGCCGGCTTGAACACGGGGAAGCCCTCGCCGGTGCTGTCCCAGTCGATGGCGACGGCCTGGCCGATGGCCAGGCTGCCGTAGGGCGCATCGATGCGCGCCAGCACGCGCGGCCCTTCGGCCAGCTGTACCAGCGCCAGGGCATACGGCACGAGCTTTTCGAGTGCGGGGGGTGCGACGCGGCTGTGGGTCAGCGCGAAGATCGCTCCGCGCCCCGAGGCCGGTCTCCACTGCACGCCGCTCTCGCTGAAAAGGCTTTGTGGCCGCGGATAAAACTGCGCGCGCCCGGTCGCGTTGTCGAACTGCAGCATCAGCTTGCGCTCGCGCAACCCGTTCCAGAACGGCGCGCTGATATCGGTCAGGTGTGTGTTCATTGCCCTCGCTCCAGCAGCATCACGCTGCTCGTGCCCCAGGTGCGGGCGTACTGGATGACGCCGATGCCGGTGAGCATTGCGTTGCCGTGGTCCTTCACCTGGCGTTCGCCGGCTTCGCCGAACAGCTGGCGGATGCACTCCACCAGGTTCACGCCGCCACCGGCGAGGCCGGGCTGGCCCGCCGAGATCTGGCCGCCGCTGGTGTTCAGCGGCAAGTCGCCGCCGATGTTGAAGTCGTGCGCCGCCACGAACGCGCCGCCCTGCCCCGCTTCGCAAAACCCCGTCTGTTCGAGCTGCAGGATCAGCGCGATCAGGAAGTCGTCGTACCAGTGCAGCATCTTCACGTCGCGCGGGCGCATGGCCGCCTGCCGGAAGGCGCGCGGCGCGACTTCGCTGAAGCCGGTGCGCAGCATGTCGCCGCACTCTTCCCGCGGGTCGAAGTTGATGCGCTCGGCGTAGCCGATTGGATGCGCCATCTTCAGGCCAAGCTGCCTGGCCAGCTTGCTCGAGGTGACCAGCACCGCGCTGGCACCGTCGCAACGCATGACGCAATCGAGCATGCGCAGGGGATCGGACACCACTTTCGAATCGAGGTAGTCGCGTTCAGTGAGCGGCTTGCGCAGCACGTCGCAGGCGTTCGGGTTCAGCAGCGCGCCGTTGCGTTGCGTGACGGCGAGCTTCGCCAGGGCATCGTGCGGCAGGCCGTAGCGCTGGTCGTAGACGTTGCTGAGAAGGGCAAAGGCGGTGAGCGGCCCAGCATAGCCGGCGGGATCGCAATACTCCGTCCGGTGACCTGACTGCAACGACCGATCGACCGTGGACACCGCATCCGTGGCCACGCACAGCACCATCTCGCACAGGCCGGCCTCGATCGCCATTGCGGCGCGGATGATGTTGCCGCCCGCCGAGGCTCCGCCGATCTCGGTCGCCTGGCACCACGACACCGACAGGCCCAGTCCCTCGGCAAGCAGGTTGCTGTAGAACGGGTTGCCCCCTTCCGACATCGACAGGGTGGTCGCGAAGCCGTCGATGCGATCGCGTTCGATGCCGGCCTGCTTCAGCACCGCGTCCACCGCTTCTCCAGCGAGCGACAGCGCGGTCCGGCCGCTGCGGCGGACGAGTTTGGTTTCGGCGTAGCCGGCGATGGCCACGCCGCGGTCTGTCAGAAAAGGCATCGGGTCTCCTGGTGTTGAGTCACGCGCATCCACCCGAGTCCGGCAGCGCGTCGAGCACGTCGGCACCGTCGGCCGCCATATCCTGCACGCCTGCGTCCGGATGGCGTCCTGGGCGTCAGGCGACCGCCGGTTGCTCTGCCGGCACGTGCGCCTTCTTGGGCTCGGTGGCGCTCAGCGCGCCGTTGTCACGCAGCTGCGCCAGCTTCGCGGCGTCGTAGCCGAGCACTTCGCCGAGCACTTCGTCCGTGTGCTGGCCGACCGCCGGCGCCGGCTTCGGGTCGACCGTAGGCGTCTCGGAAAAGCGGAAGGGCATGCGCACGTTCGGCATCCAGCCCACCACCGGGTGCTCGATGCGCGTGACCAGTTCGCGCGCCTGCGCTTCCTTCGAGCGCAGGGCAGCGCCGACGGTGCGGACCTCGCCGCACGGGATCTGCGCGGCGCGCATGCGCGGCTGCCAGTACTCCCACGGCTGCTGCTTGAACAGGTCCTCGAGGATGCCGAAGATTTCTGCGCGTTTGGCAATGCGCCCGTTGCGGTCCTTGTAGACCGGATCATCGGCAAGGTCGGGCCGCTCGAGAACCTGCGAGGCGAGCCGATGGAAGATCTTGTCGTTGCCGCAGTTGATGTAGAAAGGCTTGTCCTTCGACTCGAAGACGCCAGAGGGGCACGTGTCGGGGCTCGTGTTGCCGTGCCGCTGGGGATCCGCGCCGGAGAACATGTGCTGCATGGCGGCGTAGCCCGTCATCAGCACGGCGTTGTCGAACAGCCCCACTTCGATGTACTGCCCTTCCCCGGTGCGGCCACGCGCGAGCAGCGCAGCCAGGATCGCATTGCACGCCATCATCGCGGTGCTGATATCGATCACCGGAGACAGCGTGCGGACGCCCTGCCGATCGGGATAGCCATTCATGGAGATAAAGCCGCTTTCCGCCTGGGCGATGGGGTCGAAGCCGAGGCGGTCGGCGAACTCGCCTTCGCGGCCGTAGGCGGAGACGGAGAGGTAGACGATGCGCGGGTTGATCTTCTTCACGCTCTCGTAGTCGAGCCCGAACCGGTCCATCACGCCGGTGGAAAAGTTCTCCGCCACGACGTCGGCATGGCGGATCAGCTCGCGCACGACGGCCAGCCCTTCCTCGTTCTTCAGGTTGACTGCGACGCTGCGCTTGTTGCGGTTGGTCCACATGTGAGGCGCGCCTTGCGCGGGCAACTGGGGATGCAGGGGCGGATAGTGGCGGAACTCGTCGCCGCGGCCGGGGGTCTCGACCTTGATCACGTCGGCGCCCATCTCGGCCATGATGGTGGTGGCGTAGGGGCCGGCAATGAAGTGCGTGAAGTCCACCACGCGGATTCCCTCCAGTGCCGTCGGAGCACCGGCCGGGCGGGGCTTGTGCAGGGGCAGGTCCTTGAAGCTGTCGAAGTTCGTCGCGGTGGTGGGCGTGCTCATGAGGGGTTCTTCCGGCCTGCGGCGTTGTTTTCCATTGGTTAGACCATTATACTTTCGCAGCACCTTCCGTCAACCCTCGCCGAGGACATCCATGGACATCGATGCCCGCTACCACCTCCTGAGCTTCGAGCAGATCGCACAGCTCAAGGCGCGCTATTGCCGCTACATCGACACGAAGCAGTGGGACCGCCTGCCCTCGGTGTTCACCGACGACTGCAGCTTCGAGGGTCTCGGCTCCGCGCCGCCCGGCGCCGACGTGGCCACCTTCGTCCAGGGTGTCTCCACGCGCCTGGGCCCCACCATCTCGGTGCACCACGTGCACCAGCCCGAGCTGGTCCTGACCAGCTCGACCACGGCCACCGGCGTGTGGGCGATGGAGGATTTCGTCGAGTGGCAGGACGGCGGCGCCGTCAAGGAAGCGCCCGGTTCGAAGGGCTTTCGCGGCTACGGCCACTACGAAGAGCAATACCGCAAGGTCGGCAGCGAATGGAAGATCTGCTTTCTGCGCCTGACGCGCCTGCGCATCGACGCGGTGCCCGCCGACAGCCCTCCCGCCCGAATGGGCGCTTGCCAGGCGTCGCCCGACTGGGTCGAGAAAGCGGCCAGCCAGGCAGAAGCCGAGATGCTGAACTGGAGCACCAACTGATGTTCCGCTGCGGTGTCTTCAGCCGCAAGGCGACGGCGCAGCTTTTCTTCCTCCCACGCATTTCCCCTCCGCAAAGATGAGCTTCGCCACCACCGCCGACCTTCCGCCCGCCGAACCGGGGCGAGTACCGCTCCACACCCGCCGAATCGAGATGCAGGGCTGGCGCCGCTCGGACGGCATGTGGGACATCGAGGGCGAATTGCTGGACCGGAAGAACTACGACTACGTCTCGTCAGAGGGCCAAGCGCGCGCGGCCGGCACACCGGTGCACAACATGAAGATCAGGCTCACCGTGGATGCCCAGATGACGGTGCGGGCGATCCAGGTGGCCATGCCGCACACGCCTTTCGCCGAATGCCATGGGGGCGCGGCACCGCTCCAGGGCCTGGTCGGCGCATCGCTGATGCGCGGCTGGCGCAAGGCCATCGACGAGGCTGCCGGCGGCATCGCGGGCTGCACGCACCTGCGCGAGCTGCTGCCGCCCATGGCGACAACCGCGTTCCAGACCGTGATGCACGACATCACGATGGGCAAGCGGGACCGGGGCGAGGATGTCTATGCCGGCGACAAGCCGCCGGCGGCCTTCGGGCAGTGCATTGCATGGGATTTCGACGGCGCCGTGGTCAAGCGGGTGGCGCCGAAGTTCGCAGGCTACCGCCCTCCAGCTTCGAAGTGACCGGCAGCGCCTGTCGTTGCTTCGGCTTCAGGCTATCCCTCGTTGCGCGAAATGAGTTCTTTACTATCATCTGATGAATGTGAACGCAAGTTCGCAACCTCTGTCGCAGGCTCGGACCTTGCTTTCAACTTCTTCAGAACTGTAGGTGGAACCTTTGAGACCTCTTCATCGCCTCCTCGCCTCGCTCGTCTTGACCCTGTCTCTCGGGGCCGCAGCCCAGACGACCGGCGCACCCATCGTCATCGGTTCCTCCATCCCGCTCACCGGCGGGGTTTCCACCTTCGGGCAGCATTCGCGCTGGGGCTCCGAACTCGCCATCGCCGAGGCCAATGCGGCGGGCGGCGTGCTCGGCCGCAAGATCGAGATCGACTTTCAGGACAACCGCTGCAACCCGGCGGAGGCCGTCAAGAGCGTCACCAAGATGATCTCCGACAAAAAATACGTCGCGATCCTCGACGGCCTGTGCAGCTCGGTGGCGCTCGCCATCATGCCGCTCGTCGAGCGGGCCGAGATCCCGTTCGTGGTGGCCAATGCGTCCGCCACCTCGATTGCCGAGAAGTCGGGCGTGGGCGGCAACAAGTGGACCTTCAAGGTGAACCCCACCGACGCCAGCATGCTCGACGCGCTGGTGACCTGGCTCGCGAAGGACGGCAAGGCCGGCAACATCGCCTTCGTGGGCGAGGACACCGACTTCGGCCGCGCCGGCTCCTCGGGTTTCGAGAGTGCGCTGAAGAAGCACAACCTGAAGCTGGCGAGCGTCGACTTCTACCAGAAGGGCACGGCTGACTTCAGCACGCTGCTCGCCAAGATCAAGTCGAAGAAGCCGTCGATGGTTGCGATGTACGCCATCGATGCCGACTTCCAGAACGCGATGCGCCAATGGCACGCCATGGGCGCCGGCATTCCGCTCACGGGCCGCGTGCTGGTCGACCAGGTGCCCAAGGAAATCCTCGCCAGCGGCACGCTCGACGGCACCGTGGCCGTGCAGCCGTACGACCTGAACGTGGACCTGCCGGCCAACAAGGCCTTTGTCGAGGCGTACCGCAAGAAGAACGGCGAGGCGCCCATCCTGGTGGGCTTCGAGTCCTACGAGACCACCCGCATCCTGATCGACGCGATCAAGCGCGCAGGCAGCACCGAGCCGGCGGCCGTGCGCGAGGCGCTGACGAAAACCAAGTACCCGTCGATCCTCGGCGCGACGCTGGAGTTCGACGCCAACAACCTGGTGCACAACAATGCCGTGATCCTCGGCATCCAGGGCGGCAAGGTCGTGGTGCTCGGTTTCAGCAAGACCTGAAGCTGGACTGATCAGGAGCGAGGGGCTCGTCGCGCGCCATCCGGCACTGCGCCCGGCCACTCTTCCCATCGCGCCGCGAGGCGAACAGGCAACGCGTGGAACTCAGCTTTCTCATTCAACTCCTCATCAACGGGTTGGTCATCGGCGTGATCTACGCGCTGATCGCCATGGGCCTGTCGCTCATCTTCGGCGTGCTGGAAATAGTGAACTTCGCGCACGGCGAGTTCTACATGCTGGGCGCGATGCTGGCGTACTTCCTGGCGGGCCAGCTCGGCATCGGCTACTGGCCCACCATCATCGCCGTGGTGCTGGCTGCCGTCTGCCTGGGCTACGTGCTGTACGAGGCGCTGCTGCGCTCCGTCAGCGGCCAGAGCTTCGAGCGGAGCATCCTGCTGACTCTCGGCCTGTCGATGGTGCTGCAGAACGGCGCCGTCTACCTCTTCACCACCACGCCCAAGATGCTGCAGAGCAGCTACACCTACGCCAACGTGGTGCTCGGCGACGTCCGGGTGCCGCTGCTGCGGCTGTTCGCGCTGGGGCTCGGGCTCGCCGCCTTCGTGATGCTTTACCTGATCCTTCACCGCACGCAGGTCGGCAAGGCCATGCGCGGCGTGGCCCAGAACCGCGAGGCCGCGACCATGGTGGGCATCGACGCACGCGCGGTCTCGAGGCTGGCGGTCGCCATCGGCATCGGGCTGTCCGGCCTCGCCGGCGCGGCGCTCGCTCCGATCTACGCGGTGCATCCGCTGATGGGATTCGCGTTCGTGTTCAAGGCCTTCGCGATCATCATCATCGGCGGGCTCGGGAACGTCTCGGGCGCAGCGATCGCCGCCGTTTCGCTCGGCGTCCTCGAAAGCCTGATCGGCGGCTTCCTGCCACAGGTGATGGTCGACGGCTTCGCCTTCGGCGCCATGATCCTCATCCTGCTCATCAAGCCCGAGGGACTCTTCGGCCGCGGGGTTCGCGTATGACGCGGCCGGTCGCATGGCTGGCCGTGGCGGCCGGGCTGCTGGCGCTGTTCGCCCTGCCCTCCTTCACCGCCAATGAATACCTGCTGGCGCTCGGTGTCAGCTTCGCTGCCTTCTCCGTGCTCTCGGGCGGACTCAACCTGGTGTACGGCTACACCGGCCTGCTTTCCTTCGCGCAGGTGGGCTTCTTCGGCCTGGGTGCCTACACGGCGGCCCTGACGGTCACCGAACTGGACTGGTCGCTCTGGTGGGGCGCGCTGGCAGGCGGGGCGCTGGCGGCGGCCGTGGGCCTGGGCATCGGCTACTCGTCGCTGCGGCTGTCGCGCCACGCCTTCGCGATCGTGACGCTGAGCTTCGCGCTGCTTTGCATGATCGTCTCTCGCGACTGGGTGTCGCTCACGCGTGGCGCGATGGGCATCCCGGGCCTCCCGGTGCCCTCGCTCGACCTGCCGGGCGGCATCCACTGGCGGCTGAACAAGCCCTCGGACTTCTACTACCTGCTGATGGGCTTCGCGGTGCTGAGCCATGCGCTGATCTACCTGGTGGTGAGCTCGCGCCTGGGCCGCGCGCTGCGCGCCATCAAGCTGAACGAGCCGCTGGCGCAATCGCAGGGCATCAATCCACTCGGCTACAAGCTGCTCGCCGTCACGCTGTCGGCCTTCCTGGCCGGCGTGCTGGGGGCCTTTTTCGTCTTCTACCTGACCATTGCCGACCCGTCGCTGTTCGACTTCTACTACACCGAAACCATGCTGATCATGGTCATCCTCGGCGGGCCAGGCAGCTTCTGGGGCGTGCTCTTCGCGACCGCCGTCCTGTCGGCACTGCCCGACCTGCTGCGCTTCACCACCGACCTGCGCATGGTGCTCTACGGCCTGATCCTCATCGCGGCCATGCTGGTGTTTCCGGGCGGCATCGGCGGCTGGTTCGAGCGGCGGCGCATCGCGCGCTGGCGCAACCGCCCCTACGGCGATCCGGCCGACCGGACCAGCGCAGGCAAGCGCCTTCCGGAGCCAGGCCAGTGAGCACGAATCCACCCCTGCTGGAAGTGCGCGGCCTCACCAAGCGCTACCTGGGCCTCACGGCCGTGGACCGCCTCGACTACCAGGTCGAAGCCGGCTCCATCGTGGGACTCATCGGCCCCAACGGATCGGGCAAGAGCACCAGCATCGACTGCATCAGCGGCTTTCAGCGTGCCGATGAAGGCGAATGGTTCCTCGAGGGCAAGCCGCTGGCCGGCCTGTTGCCGCACAGGATCGCGCGTGCCGGCCTCACGCGCACCTTCCAGACGGTGCGCGCCTACGACGACATGAGCCTGCTCGACAACCTGCGCGTTGCCGCGCAGGAGAGCGACGGCTGCGGGTGGCTCGCTTCGTTGCGCCGCAGCCGGGCGGTGCGCGACAAGGAGGCTGCCGCCGCGCGTCGGGGCCGCGAGTTGCTGGACACCGTGGGACTGCTGGCCTATGCGGACGCACCCGCCGCGATCCTCTCGTATGGCCAGCGCAAGCTGCTCGCGATCGCGGCGAGCATGATGGCCCGGCCGCGCCTGGTGGTGCTCGATGAACCGGTGGCCGGCGTCAACCCGACCATGGTGCGGCACATCGAGACCGTGATCCGAAAGCTCAACGCCGAGGGCGTGACGCTGGTGATCGTGGAACACAACGTCGACTTCATCATGAATCTCTGCCAGCGCGTCGTCGTCCTCGAATCGGGCCGCAAGATCGCGGACGGGGCGCCTGGCCTCATCCGCAGCGACCCGCGCGTCCTCGCCGCCTACCTCGGCAAGCAAGGCGCGGAAGCCGAGGCCGGCCATGTCTGAGCCGCAGGTACGCCAGCCGCTGCTCGAATTCGATGCCCTCTCCGCCGGCTACGGAGACAATCCGATCGTGCGCGACTTCAGCGCCCGCATCGACAGCGGCAGCATCACGACGATCATCGGCCCCAACGGCGCCGGCAAGTCGACCTTGCTCAAGGCGGTGTACGGGCTCAACCGCCACTTCAGCGGGAGCCTGCGTTTTGCAGGAGAGGCCATCGAGCAGCTGTCCTCGCGCGAGCGGCTGCGGCGCGGCATCGGTTTCGTGCCGCAGGGGCGCTGCAACTTTCCGCTGATGACGGTGCGGGAGAACCTGGAGCTCGGCGCCTACACGCTGAAGGGAGCCGCCGTTGCGCAGGCCATGGAGCGCGTGATCGAACAGTTCCCCATGCTCGGTGCCAAGCTCAAGGTGCTGGCAGGCAATCTCAGCGGCGGCGAGCAGCAGGTGCTCGAGACCGCGATGGTGCTCGAGGCGCAACCCCGCCTGCTGCTGCTGGACGAGCCCTCGCTGGGCCTGTCGCCGGGCAACCAGGACCAGATCTTCGATTCGATCGCCACCCTGCGCAGCAACGGCCTCACCGTGCTGGTGGTGGAGCAGAACGCGCACGGCGCGCTGCAGATCTCCGACACCGGCATCGTCATGGAACTGGGGCGCCTCTTCCTGATGAAGAGCGCGGCCGAGGTGATCTCGGACCCGCGCATCAAGGTGGCCTACCTGGGCGGCTCGGCGGCCTGAGCCGCCGGCCGCCGGCTCACTCGTCGGCCGGCACCGACTCGATGGTCGGCGTGACCCGCCCGGTCTTCTTCGGTGTCGCCGCCAGCATCGCGACCCGCGCCTTCTCGGCGCGCTCGGCGGGCAGGCGCGTGATGCGGATGGCGCGCTCGACGAAGTCGTTCTCGTCGCCCTGGATCATCAGGTCGAGGAAGGTCGTGATGCCCTCGAGCTTGGTGCGCAGCGTCGCCTTGTCTGCGTCCTTGCGGGTCTTGCTGTTGCTCAGCTGGGCCTGGATGGTGCGCACGATGCGCGGCGCGAAATAGCGTGCGGGCTCGTCGTCCACCTGCACCCGGTAGGCGCCCAGCGGGTCCACGCCCTCGACGCACAGCGGCTGCGCACGGCACACGCTGACGGTGATTCGCGTCTCGCCGGCGGCCACGATGCGCCGGGCATCCAGGACCACGATGCCCTTGTTGCTCGGCTGGCGCAGCAATGGCTCGTCGGGGCTGCGGTCGCTGAACTTCAGCGATACCTCGGCACCGGCCGCCAGCGGCGGCAGCGTCACGAATCCGCCAGAGGCCACGTGCACGAGCTCGTCCTCGCCTTGCCACACGCTCGCAAAGGGCCGCTTCTGCTCCAGCACCATGCCGGCGATCCGCCGCGCCGTGGGATTGCGCACCGTCACCGACATGCCATCCTCGCTCGTGAGCACGACGAGATCCTCGTAGTCGGCCATGCGCTGGTAGAGGTCCCGCTGCGTCGCGATCCAGTAGTTGCTGCGCTCGGCCAGGTTGATGCAGTACCGCACGTAGTCGAGCGAGCCCTTGCCGTCGTTGACGGACGGGTCGCGCGCCAGCTCCGGGTGGTATTGGAAGCTGAAGACGCCGTTCTCCAGCACATCGTCGACGCCGCGCTGGCGCGCACTGTGGCCGCCGAAGATGGTTTCGACCAGTTCGTACGCCGCGTCGTATTCGTGCGTGCGATCCCACCCGCGCATCGGCCGCCATTCGGCATCGGTGGTGACCACCGCATGAAAGGGGTACCAGATGCCCGGCGTGGCGATGGTGCGCCGCAAATCGGTGATGTAGGTCAGCTCCTTGCCACCGATCGCGCCTTCGACCATCGCGTTGGGGTCGCGCACCCCGTACTCGATCATGTGGTAGTAGCAGAAGGTGCACATGCCCAGCACGCTCTCGTGGTTCGCGTACAGGTAGTCCATGGCGTCCAGCGTTTCCGGATGCATGTGGCCGCCCGCGTGGCGCCCGCAGGTGCAGACCGTGAAGCCCAGGCTTCTCTCGGCGTTGATCAGGTGCGTGAAAAGACCGGTGCCGTAAATGGCCGTGGGCGGGTCCCCGATCGAGCTGTCGTTGTGCAGTGCCGGCTCGATGAAGTTGTTGCGGGTCGTCCGTGCCACCCAATCCTTCGCCATGGGCTCGGTGATGTTGGTGGAGAAGCCCGGGTCCTCGATGTCGTAGCTGCCGGGGATGAGGTTTTGCAGCTGGTAGTCGAGCATCGTGTAGTCGCGCATGCCGTGCACGTCGTGCCGGAACGAGAGCACCCCGTCGTAGGTGCCGAAGGCACGCAGCCGCGTCGACCAGAGGTCTGCCAGCCCGACATCGCGCAACAGGCGGCGAATGAAGAAGAGCAGCGTGTCGCCCCAATGCGTCGGGTTGGCCCAGTGCCGCACCGGCTCGACATTGAGGTGCGCCTGCATCATCCCGCCGATCAGTTCGAAGACCTGGTTGGCAATGAAGACCGTGCGATCGGTGGTCACGATGCCGGGTCCGATCCGGCGCGATTGGACGGTCTGCGCATTGCTCAGGTCACCCGCGAAAGCCATCAGGTCGGCCAGCACCCGGCTGCCCGCCGCCGGCTCGACCCGCTGCACCCTGTGGCCGGCATAGCCGCTGACGTAGAGCGGCTCCCAGGCCGGGCCCGAGAAAGGCGAGTTCTCGAGCCATTGCCAGCCGGTGTAGCCTTCGGCCTGCACCGATTCGATCGACTGGAGACCGAGCAGTGCGGGCGGCAGGTTGGTCTTGCCCGACACGATCAGGCGACCCTGGGTGCGCCCCAGCCACTGGGTAATGCGTGCGATGGTGGTGTCTGCCAGATGCGCGGCATTGGGAATCAGCAGTGCCCGGCAGTCGGCCAGCACGGCGTCGTCGAGCGAGGCTTCTTCGACGAGGTCGTGCTTGAGATTGCAACGGGCCAGCAGCAGGCCTGCCGCATTCGGGGCGAGGTAGGCGTACTCACCCTTGAGCCAGGTGCGCTGCTCGCCGAAAGCGCTGTCGAAACGGTACGTCTCGCTGCGCTCTGCAGCTTCAGATGCATAAGCGGCGCGGCTGCGCTCGCTGAAAAGAACCACGAGCCGGTGTCCACGCGGACCTCGCCATGCATTCATGTGCTGCCTTCCAAGGAGGTGTGACGGACCATGCTCCTCAGACGATCCGGAAGTACATGCCGTCTCGGCAAATACTAGCGCAGGTCGATTCGGACCCGCTGTCTCAATCCGGCGCCGAAGACGCGACCGCGGCGCCCTCGATGCCGTGGCGCGCCAGCGATGCGGCGACGAAGCCGCTCGCCTTCTGCATCTCCACATAGCGACGCAGCAAGGCCAAGGCCTCGGGCGGGCGCCCCTTTGGCAGGCCCATCGCCTGCTGGATCAACATGAAGTGCCCCGGGAGCAAGCGCAGGCCGGATACGCGGAGTGCGTCGGCTTCCATTTGTTGCTTCACCCCCGCGGCCACGTCGAGGTTCTGCTCGATGAACAGGTTGACGACGTCGCTGGAAAACGGTGTATGTACCAAGGTGGCGTTCTTCATCTCCCGGGTGAGGAACAGGTCGTAGGCGCTGCCCTTGGCCACTGCCACGCGATGGCCCGGCACATCGACCTCCTCATGGGTCTTGAGACGAGACTCGTTGCGCACCAGGTACGCACCTTCGATGACGACATAGGCCGCGGTGAAATCGATGCCCGCGCCGCGCACGGGATCGATGGCGAAGAATCCGATGTCGCACTGCTGGTTCGTGACTGCATCCACCGAGGCGGCCGCCGCCTTGAAAACGGTCATTTTCAAGCCGACGCCCAGCGCCTCGGCCAGGCCGCCTGCCATGTCGATCGAAACGCCCACCGGCTGGCCGGCCGGGTCCAGGTTGGCAAGGATGGGATTGCCCACGTTGATGGCGGCGCGCAGCACGCCCGTGGGCGCAAGGATGCGGACGAGTTCGGGCGTGAGGTCGAGGGTGGTGTGGTTCATGGGCGGTAAACGTTCATGCCTTGATGGCGAACGGATCGCGCACCTCATCGGAGAAGTCCACCATCACGTTCTTGCTCACGGTGAACTCTAGCAGCCCCTGCTCGCCGCGCTCACGGCCGTAGCCGCTTTCCTTGACGCCGCCGAACGGGCCTTGCGGCGACACCATGCGGTAGGTGTTGACCCAGACCACACCGCTGCGAATCTCGCGTGTCATGCGCATCGCCCGTGAGATGTCGCGGGTCCAGACGCCGGACGCCAGGCCGTAAGGCGTGTCGTTGGCGATGCGGAGTGCTTCTTCCTCGGTCTCGAAGGGGATCATCGACAGCACGGGCCCGAAGATCTCTTCCTGTGCAAGCCGCATGCGGTTGTCCACGTCGGCGAAGATGGTCGGCTGCACGAAGAAGCCGCGAGCAAGCTCCTGCTTCGAGGCGCGATCACCACCCGTCACGAGGCGCGCGCCTTCCTTCTTGCCCTCGGCGATGCAATCGAGGATGCGCCGAAACTGCGGTTCGTTGGCGGCAGTGCCCATTTCCGTCGTGCGTTGGCGCGGATCGCCCATCACGATCTTTTCCGCGCGCACGACCAGGCGGCGCATCATCTCGTCATAGATCGGGCGCTGCACCAACAGGCGAGAGCCGGCGATGCAGGTCTGCCCGGCTGCCGCGAAGATGCCTGCGAGCGCGCCCACTTCAGCCTTGTCGATGTCCGCATCGGCAAACACGATATTGGGCGACTTGCCGCCAAGTTCCAGGATCACGGGCGTGAGATGGCGTCCCGCCATTGCCGCGATCTCGCGTCCGCCGCGGCCGCTGCCGGTAAAGCTGATCTTGTCCAGGCCGCCGCCGCTCACCAGCGCCTTGCCGATCTCCACGCCTCCCGTTACCACGTTGATCACGCCGGGAGGGAACCCCGCCTCCTCGGCAAGCTTGGCGAACTCCAGCGTGGTGGCGCTCGCGTGCTCGGAAGGCTTGATCACCAGGCAATTGCCAGCCGCGAGCGCCGCAGGCAACTTGTTGCCCAACAAGGCGATGGGCGAATTCCAGGAGGTGATCACGCCCACGACGCCACAGGGCTCGCGCACCGCGTAGTCGAAGACATCACGCTGGTCCAGCGGGATCACCGCGCCCCAGATCTTGTCGGCATAGCCCGCGAAGAAGTTGAACGTGCGCGCGACATACAGCATCTGCGCATGCGTCTCGCGGATGGTCTTGCCGTTGTCCGTGCTTTCCAGCAGGGCCATGCGCTCGGCGTTCTGTTCCAGCAGTTGCGCCAGCCGGTTGAGCAGTTTGGCGCGCTGCATGCCGGTCGTCATGCGCCAGGTGGTCTCGAAGGCGTGGCGCGCCGCCGCCACCGCGTCGCGCACGTCGCTTTCGGTGGCCTCGGCGACTTCTGCCCAGACCTCCTGGTTGAACGGGTTGATGGCGGAGAACGAGGCGCCGCCCGATCCCTCCTTCCATTCGCCGCCTATGTAGAGCCTGTAGCGAGAGTTCATGGGCCGAAAGGATAGTCCCGCCGCGCAGTCCGGAGCATTCCAGTTTGCGATGAATGGATGCCGAAAGATTATTTTCAATCATGCTGGCTCTGCAGCAGACTGCCCGTCGCAAGAGCAAAAAGGGACAGTGTCGATGTATGTGCAGTCGCTGCCACCGGGCGCCGAGTTCGATTTCATCGTTTGTGGCGCCGGCAGTGCCGGTTGCGCCATTGCCGCCCGGCTTTCGGAGAGCGGCCGCCACCAGGTACTGCTGATCGAAGCCGGCGGCCGCGACAAGAACATCAACATCCGCGTGCCGCTGTTCGTCGTGAACCTGCTGAACGACCCGGATGTCACGTGGCCCTACTTGACCGAGCCGCAGGAATTCCTCAACGGCAAGCCGCAACGCTGGACGCGTGGCCGCGTCATCGGAGGCTCGGGCGCGATCAACGGCAACCTCTTCGCCCGCGGCGATCCGGCCGAATACGACAACTGGAGCAACAACCTGGGCTGCCGGGGGTGGAGCTACGACGACATGCTGCCGGTGTTCAAGCGCATGGAAGACTTTCCGGAGGGCGATCCCGCACTGCGCGGCCGCGGTGGGCCGATCCACTGCACGCGCCTGGACAACTTCGATCCGCTGTCGGGCGCGTTCGTCGAGGCCTGCACCCAGGCGGGCTACCGGCGCCTGCAGGATTACAACGACGGCAGCTACGAGGGTGCCTTCTATCTGCAGTATTCCACCCGTCGTGGCTTGCGCGACAACACGGCAGCCGCGTACCTCAAGCCCGCCCGCTCGCGGCCCAACCTCACGGTCCTCACCGGCGCAACGGTGGCGCGCGTGCTGATCAAGAATCGGCAAGCCGCGGGCGTCGAAGTCGTCCTGGGCCAACAGCGCGTCCCATTACGTGCCCGCCGCGAGGTGGTGCTGTCTGCAGGGCCGCTCGCCTCGCCGCAGATCCTGGAGCTCTCCGGCATCGGCAACGAAGCGCTCCTGCGCGAGCATGGCGTCCCGGTGGTGAACCACCTGCCGGGCGTGGGCGAAAACCTGCGGGACCATCCCAATACCCGCCTTACCTTCGAGTGCTCGCGGAAGATCACGATCAATGACGTGATCCGCAGCCCGATCATGAAGATGCGTGAGGGCATGAAATTCATTCTGGGGCGCAAGGGGCTGCTCACGATCTCGTCGTCCACGGCCCAGATGAACTACCGCAGCGGCCCCGACACCCCGCAAGCGAATCTCGTGCTGCGGCTCCAGCCGCTGTCCGGCGGCGACCGCTATGCACGCACGCCCGGAACGGGCATGGACATGTTCCCGGGTTTCACTTTCGGCGTGACGCCGCTGCAGCCCAAGTCGATCGGCCATGTGCATATCAAGTCCCCTGACCCGCTGCGGCCGGCCCGCATGGACCCTCGCTACCTTTCGCACGACGACGATGCGCGGCTGTTCGTGCGCGGCATGCGGGTCGGCCGCGATGTCGCAAACATGCAGGCACTGAAGCCTTTCGTGGTGCGCGAGACGCGGCCGGGCCCGAACATCTCCGACGATGAAGCGCTTCTTGGCTACGTGCGCGAGACACTGCAGACCTCCTGGCACATGGTCGGCACTTGCAAGATGGGCGTGGATGCCGCCGCGGTGGTCGATCCCGAGCTGCGCGTACGCGGCATCGAGGGCCTGCGTGTGATCGATTCCTCGATCTGCCCCACGCTGCCCTCCTCCGGCACCAACATTCCCACCATTGCCATCGCGGAGAAAGGCGCTGCGATGGTGCTGGCCGCCCATTGAATCATTTCGACGACCCGCGACTTGCCCGCCTGCAAAAGAAGGAGACACACCATGAAGCGATTGCGAATCCTGTTCCTGCTCACGCTTTCGCTGTTGGCGGGCACGCTGGCCGTGGCGCAGGGCAAGTACCCCGACAAACCCATCAAGCTCGTGGTCGGCTTCGCCGCCGGCGGTCCGACCGACATCGTCGGCCGGGTGCTCGCGCAGCACCTGGGCGAGCGCCTCGGCCAATCGGTCGTGGTGGAGAACCGCGCCGGTGCCGCCGGTTCCATTGGCGCAGCCTACGTCGCCAAGCTGCCCGCGGACGGCTACGCGCTGTACCTGGCCGTGCAGACGACGCACGCAGTGGCGCCCTACCTGTACCCCGCGCCCGGCTATGACCCGATCAAGGACTTCACGGGTATCGGCCGCATCGCGCAGAACCCCTTGGTGATGGTGGTGAACCCGGCCCTGCCGGTGAAGAACCTCGCCGAGCTGGTCGCTTACGTGAAGGCCCACCCTGGGAAGCTGACCTACGCCACGGGCGGCAGCGGCTCGTCGCCGCACATGTCGATGGAGATGTTCAAGAAGGCTGCAGGCCTGGCCATCGTGCCTGTGCACTACAAGGGCGACTCGGCCGCGATCGCCGACCTGCTGGGCGGGCGGGTCGACATGATGATGTCCAGCATCTCCGGCCAGATCGCCCAGATCGATGCCGGCAAGATGCGCCCCATCGCGATGAGCGGGCCGACCCGCTCGCCGCAGCTGCCGGACGTGCCGACGATCGCCGAATCGGGCTACCCGGGTTTCGAGGTGCTCACGTGGTTTGGCCTGGTCGCTCCCGCGAAGACGCCGCCGGAGGTGGTCGAGCGCCTGAATCGCGAAATGCAGGTGGTGCTCGATCAGCCGGACGTGCGCAAGCAGTTCACCAAGCTGGGCTTCGACGTCATGCCAAGCTCGCCCAGGGAATTCACGGCCTACATCGCCGAGGAAGCCACCCGCTGGGGCAATCTCGTGCGCGCCCTCGACATCACCGTGAATTGAGGCTTGCCGCCGCCGGGGCCGGCTCCGCCTGCTCGGCCAGCGCGGCCTGCACCACCTCCCGCGTGAGCTGGGGCGAGAACAGGCGAATGAAATCGTGGGCAGGCGTGCGCAGGTAGCTGTTCGCGCGCAGCGCGATGGACACCGTGCTCGACGGGAACAGATGCCTGGCGTCGATGGCCCGCAGGCCGGTGTCCTTGCGCCTCTCGTAGGTCACCGAGGTCATGACGGCAATGCCTACGCCCATTTCCACGTAGGTCTTGCTCACATCGGCATCCACTGCACCGAAGACGATCCGCGGCGTCAGGCCAGCGGCCTTGAAGGCATCCATGACCTTCCAGTGTCCGCTGAAAGTCGGCTCGTGCGTCATGATCGGATAGGCGGCCACGTCCTCCAGCGTCGGCTTGCGCTTCTTCAGCAGCGGGTGGCCGGCCTTTACGATGATCGAGCGATCCAGGGTAAAGCACGGCAGGCGCACCAGCCCCGGGAAGGGCTGCGTCGGCTCGGTGCCGACAGACAGGTCCGCCTCACCCGACTCCACCATCTCGCAGATCTGTGTCGGGTTTCCCTGCCGTAGCTGGAGTTCCACCGACGGATGCCGGTGCATGAATCGCTCGATGACTTTCGGCAGCACGTAGCGCGCCTGGGTGTGCGTCGTCGCGATCGCCAGCGTGCCGCCGGTGCGCTGCGAGATCTCCTGGCCCAGGCGCTTGAGGTTGTCGATGTCGGCCAGCACTCGGGTGGCGATCGCCACGGCTTCACGGCCCGGCTCGGTCAGGTCGACGATGCGATTGCGCTTGCGCGCGAACACCGGGAAGCCGAGTTCCTCTTCGATCAGCTGGATCTGGCGGCTGATGCCGGGCTGCGATGTGTGCAGCGCCTCCGCGGTGTTGGAGATGTGGTTGCCGTGGCGGCAGACCTCGACCAGGTAGCGCAGTTGCAGCAGCTTCATGGAAGTTCACTATATCGAATTCGCAGAATTCCATAACTCAATATTCTTGTATGCGATGGCCGGCAGGGCTACCGTACAGGCAAGGACAAGGACGAACGAGACATGACGATCAAGCTGTTCTCCAGGCTGCGCATCGGCAGCGCGCCGCGGGTCGCCGCGCTCTTCGCCGCCGCGGCCTTTGCCAGCGGCGCTTTGGCGCAGGCGGGCGATTACCCCAACCGGCCGATCCGCCTCATCTCCGGCTTTGCCGCAGGCGGGGCCACAGACCTGGTGGCACGCATCGTGGCGCAAAGCGTCACGGATGCCCTCGGACAGCCGGTCGTCGTGGAAAACAAGCCAGGCGCCTCGGGCAACATCGCTGCCGAGATGGTGGCGCGCGCGCCGGCGGACGGCTACGTCATCTATCTCTGCAACGCCACCATCACGATGCCCGCGATGTTCCCCAAGCTGCGCTTCGACGCGCGCAAGGACTTCGCACCGGTGGCGCTGGTCGCCTACGGTCCATCGGTGCTTGCGGTCAATCCCAAGTTCCAGGTGCGGTCGCTGCGCGAGCTGATCGACTATGCCGCGCGCAATCCGGGCAAGCTCGACTACGCGTCGGGCGGCGTCGGCAACATCACGCACATGGCGATGGAACTGCTCGTTTCGATGACGGGCATGAAGGTGAACCACGTGCCCTACAAGGGCGGCGGCCCGTCCACCCTGGCCGCCGTCGGCGGCGAAGTCCCGGTGGTGATGGCTGCCATCAGCAACGTCGTGGGCCACGTGAAGCAAGGCACGCTGGTCCCGCTTGGGATTTCCGGGCACGAGCGCAGCAAGGCGCTGCCCGACGTTCCCACCATCGCCGAAGCCGGCGTGCCCGGCTACGAAGCCAGCTCCTGGTACGGCATCCTCGCGCCCGCGGGCACGCCGAAGCCCGTGGTGGACAAGCTGCAGCAGGCGATTTCCGCCGGCGTCGCCAAGGCCGAATGGCGGGACAAGCTCACGGTGCAAGGTATCGAGCCCGCGCCCATGGACCCCGAGCGCTTCGCCAAGCTGATCGACAGCGAGACCCGCAAGTGGAACGAGATCGTCGTTCGCAACCACATCACGGCCGAATAACGGCCCTCGCCCGTCGCCTCTCGCTGCTCCAGCAACAAGCCGATCTTCTATGAACCTCGAAACCAATCTCCACGACGTCGTGGTCGTCGGTGGCGGCAACGCCGCGCTGTGCGCGGCCATTTCCGCAGCCGAACAAGGCGCCCGCGTGCTGCTCCTCGAACGCGCGCCCTTCGAGCAGCGCGGCGGCAACAGCCGCTATACCGACGGCAAGGTGCGCTTCGCGTATGACGGTGCCGAGGACATCATCAAGCTCTCGCACGACCTCACGCCCGACGAGATCGCGATGAGTGATTTCGGCGCCTACCCCGAGGCTGATTTCTTCGACGACATGGGCCGGATCACGCTGCACCGCACCGATCCTGAACTGTGCGAGATCCTGGTGCGAAACAGCAATTCCGCGATGCACTGGCTGAAGGCCAACGGCGTGCGCTTCATGCCGAATTATGGTCGCCAGGCCTACAAGACCAACGGCAAGTTCACGTTCTGGGGCGGCGCTCCCCTCGCAACCAACGGCGGCGGCCCCGGCCTGGTGGATGCGCTTTACACCTGTGCCGAGAAGGCGGGTGTGCAGATCGCCTACGACGCCTGGGTCAGGGACCTGATCTGCGAAGGCGGCGGCGTGCACGGCGTGACCGTGCGCCACGATGGCAAGCTCCAGAAGGTGCGCGCCGGCGCGGTGATTCTGGCCTGCGGAGGTTTTGAGGCGAACGCTGAATGGCGCAGCAGGTACCTTGGCAAGGGCTGGGACCTGGCCAAGGTGCGAGGCACCAAATACAACACCGGCGACGGCCTCGACATGGCGCTGCGCATCGGCGCCATGCCCTACGGCCACTGGTCCGGCTGCCACGCGGTGAGCTGGGAGCGCTATGCGACGGACTTCGGTGACCTCGACGTGACGCCGCATTTCCAGCGCCACAGCTACACCTTCAGCATCATGGTGAACGGCGATGGCAAGCGCTTCCTGGACGAAGGCGCCGACATCCGCAACTACACCTACGCCAAGTACGGCCACGCGGTGCTGGAGCAGCCCGGGCAGTTCGCCTGGCAGATCTACGACAACAAGGTGTCGCACCTGCTGCTGGACGAATACCGCACACGTCACGTGACCAAGGTGAAGGCGGACACCTTGGAAGAGCTGGTGCAGAAGCTCGACGACGTGGACCCGGAGCAGTGCCTGGCGACGATCCGCGAGTACAACGCCGCGGTGATGAAGGATGTGGCTTTCGATCCCAACGTCAAGGACGGCAAGGGCACGCTGGGGCTGCCCGTGCCCAAGTCGAACTGGGCGCAAACCATCGAAGAAGGGCCGTTCCAGGCCTTCGCCGTCACCTGCGGCATCACCTTCACTTTCGGCGGCCTGAAGATCACGGCGGATGGCCAGGTGGTCGACACCAATCACGATCCGATTCCCGGCCTCTACGCGGCAGGCGAGATGGTCGGCGGCATCTTCTTCTTCAACTACCCGGGCGCAAGCGGCCTCACCAGTGGAACGGTGTTCGGCCGGCTCGCGGGCGCGAGCGCCGGCGCCGCCGCCAGGCAACGGGCTGCGGCCTGAGCCACCCGCCGACACACAGGAGACAAGTCATGGCAAAGACGATGGCCGAAAAGATGCTCGAGAGCCACCGCATCGACGACAAGGAGCCGGTCGAGCCGGGCCGCGTCGTGCGTTCGCGGGTGGATCGGGTGCTGATCAACGACGCGAACGGGCCCGTGGCCTTTCGCCATTTCGCCAACATGGGCGGTGGCAAGGTCATCAATCCCGACAAGGTCGTCCTGGTCTGCGACCACTTCGCACCTGCGCCCAGCGCGGCGGGCGCGCGCATGCTGGGCGACATGCGACGCTTTGCGCGCGCCAAGGGCATCGAGCACTTCTACGACGTAGGCAAGGGCGGCATCGAGCATTCGCTGCTTCCGGAACTGGGCCTGGTGGGCCCGGGCGACCTGATCATCGGCGGCGACTCCCACACCGGCACGGCCGGTGCCTTCAACACCTTCGCCACGGGCATGAGCTGGTCGGGCATCGCCGCGATCATGATGCTGGACGAGACCTGGTTCCGTGTGCCCGAGTCGATGCGCTTCACGCTGCAGGGCAAGAAAGCGCCGCACGTCACCGGCAAGGACGTGATCCTGCAGATCCTGCACGACATGGGCGTGGACGGTGCGCTGTACCGCAGCATGGAATTCGGTGGCCCTGGCCTTGCGGAACTGAACATGGACGAGCGCATGGCCGTGTGCAACATGGTGGTGGAGGCCGGCGCCAAGGTCGGCATCTTCGACGCCGACGAGCAGACACGCGCCTGGGCCGAGGCGCACACGAAGCATGCCTGGAAGACCGTCGAGGCCGACGCCGATGCCCAGTATGTCTCGCGCCACGACATCGACCTGGGCCGCATGAAGCCGATGGTGGCCAAGCCCTACTCGCCGGAGAACGTCGTGCGCGTGGACGAAATCAAACACGTCAAGGTCGACCAGGTCTACATGGGCAATTGCGCGAACGGCACGATGACCGACCTGCGGCAGATCGCCAGCATCCTCAAGGGCCGCAAGGTCGCGCCGCACACGCGCGCCATGATCGTGCCGGCCACGCAGAAGATCTATCGCGAAGCGATGGCCGAAGGCCTGATCGACATCTTCGTCGAGGCAGGCGCCGCCGTCAGCACGCCCACCTGCGGCGCGTGCTTCGGCGGACACAACGGCGCCCTGGACGACGGCGAGGTCGCCTTCGCCACCATCAATCGCAACTTCAAGGGCCGCGCCGGCCACGCGGGTGCCCAGGTGTACCTGGGCAACTCGTATGTCGCGGCGGCCACTGCCGTGGCCGGCGAAATCATCGACCCGGCGCAACTGTGAGAGGAACACCGACATGATCTTCCAGGGCAACGTGCAGAAACTCGGCGACAGCGTGGACACCGACACCATGGTGGCCGGGCGCTACCTGTCGCTGATCGACCCGGCCGACATCGCCAAGCACATCTTCGAGGAGGTCGACCCGGGATTCGTCGGCCGCGTGAAGCCGGGCGACATCATCGTGGCCGGGCGCAATTTCGGCTGCGGCTCGGGCCGCGAGCAGGCACCCTTCGGCCTGAAGGCGCTGGGAATCGCCTGCATCGTGGCGGAGAGCTTCTCGCGCACCTTCTACCGCATGGCCATCGACCTGGGACTGCCGATCATCATCAGCCCAGAAGTCGCGCGGGCGGCGCAGCAGGACCAGGCCATCGAGGTCGACACCGTGACCGGCAAGGTGCTCGTGGACGGCCGCGAATACCATGCCGAGCCGCTGCCGGCCTTCATCCAGGAGATCATCGACATGGGCGGCGTGACGCCCTGGGTGAAGCAGGAACTGCAACGGCGGCACGCGAGCGCCGCCGTGAGCGCGGCGTGAGCGGCACGGCCGTTCCGAAGGCGAACAGCACCGCAGCCGAAGGCGAAGGCACTCCAGTGAGCCGCGTGCCCCATCGCCGTCTCACCCGCCGCGCGCTGCTCGGTGCCGGCGTGGCGGCGCTGGCCGCACCGGGCGCGCCGGTTTTCGCCGCCGAAAGCGATTTCTCCAGGCCCGTGCGCATCGTCGTGGTGTACCCGCCCGGCGGCGGCATCGACCTGCTCGCACGCAACCTCGGCCAGCGCCTGTCGGCGGAATGGAAAGTGCCGGTGATCGTGGACAACCGGCCCGGTGCCGGCACGACCATCGGCGCCGCCGCCGTCGCCAAGGCGCCACCGGACGGCCACACGCTGCTCATGACGGACGTGAGCTTCGCCATCACGCCGAGCCTTTACGAGAAGCTGCCCTACGACCCCGTGCGCAGCTTCGCGCCGATCAGCCTGATCAACCTGGTGGCCGACGTGCTGGTGGTCCATCCGGACGTTCCGGCGCGCGACACGAAGGAATTGATCGACCTGGCCCGACGCAAGCCGGGCTCTGTGAGCTATGCCTCGGCCGGCATCGGCACGCTCAACCATCTCGCACCCGACATGCTGCGCGCGATGACGGGCATCCAGGTGCTGCACGTGCCGTACAACGGCGCGCTCGCGGCACTCAACGATGTCATCGCGGGACGCGAGCAGTTCTACATCGGCGCACTGAACTCGACCCTGCCGCACATCCGCTCGGGCCGCCTGCGCGCGCTGGCGGTGACCGGCGCGCGCCGATCGCCCTTGCTGCCCGATGTGCCCACGATTGCCGAGTCCGCGGTGCCTGGCTACGACGTGGCGGCCTGGTACGGCATGCTTGCACCGGCACACACGCCTGCCGCCATGGTGGAGCGCATCTCTCGCGACCTGGCCAGGTTGCTGCGGGAGCCGGCGTTCGCGCAGACCGTGGAAAGCGACGGCAACGAGATCGTCGCGAGTTCGCCCTCGGACTTTTCCGCCTTCATCGACAGCGAGATCGCCAAGTGGGGCAAGGCCGCCGCCGAGGCCACGTCGGCGGCAAGGCGGTAATCGAATGGCCGAACACCTCCGTTTGCACCGCTTGCCCGCCGTCTTCGCGCGCGGGGGCACCAGCAAGGGCCTGATGCTGCACAGCCGCGACCTGCCGGACGAGCGCGCCCAGTGGGTGCCGATCTTTCTCGCGGCCATGGGCAGTCCCGATCCCTACGGACGCCAGCTCGACGGCATGGGCGGCGGCCTGTCTTCGCTTTCGAAGATCTGCGTAATGGGTCCCCCGAGCAGGCCCGATGCCGACGTCGACTACACCTTCGCACAGGTCCTGATCAAGAGCTCGCATGTCGACTTCCAGCCCGTGTGCGGCAACATGTCTTCGGCGGTCGGGCCCTTCGCGGTCGAGGAGGGCCTGGTGGAGGCGCAGGGCGAATCCGCTACGGTGCGCATCCACAATACCAACACGGGCAAGATCATCGTGTCCACCTTTGCGCTGCAGGAGGGCCGCGCGGCGGTCGAAGGCGCGCTCGAGATACCCGGGGTCGCCGGCACAGGCGCCCCAGTGCGGCTCGATTTCCTCGATCCTGGTGGCGCGTCCACGGGCAAGCTCCTGCCCACGGGGCAGGCCCGCGACATGCTGGACGTGCCCGGCATGGGACGGATCGAAGCATCGCTGGTGGATGCAGGCAATGCGTGCGTCTTCGTGCGCGCCGCAGGCCTGGGACTCACGGGGCGGGAGTCGCCGATGCAGATCGAAGAGGACCTCGAGCTGATGCGCAAGCTGGGCGCGATCCGCATCGCGGCCTCCATCCGCATGGGGCTGGCGGCGGACGAAGCGGAAGCGGCGTCTCGCACGGCGGTGCCCTTCCTGGGACTGGTCGCGCCGCCGGCCGACAGCACCGCGCTATCTGGCGAAGCGATTCCGGCGGACACGATGGACCTGAACGCGCGCGTCCTGTCCAACGGCCAGCCGCACCGCGCCCTGCCGCTCGGCGTCTCCTTGTGCCTGGCCGTCGCCGCGCGCATCGAAGGCACGCTGGCGCACGAGGTGTGCCGGCCGTCCGACGACCCGGATGCCGACCTGCGGCTGGGCATGCCTTCGGGCGTGCTGCGCGTCGCCGCCGAAGCGCGCCTGCACGGTCAGCAATGGCAGGTGCGCCGCGGCAGCTTCTACCGCACGCAGCGGCGCCTGTTCGAAGGCCACGTGCTGGTGCCGGTTCCGGTGTCCGCCACTTTCGCAAGGGTCCGCGCATGAAAATCGAACGCATCGAGGTCTTCGTCACCGAACTGCCGGTGCGCGTGCAGCGCTTCTTCTCCAGTGGCAGCTGGGACACGGGCCCGCAGGGCCGCATCCTGGGCAAGCCCGTGCTGGTGCGCATCCACGCCGAGGGCGTGGTGGGCTACGGCCAGATCCGCCCTATCAGCCCCGGCCACTTCATCGGCGACACCACCCAGAGCGTGGTCGCCGCCATCACCGAAATCTACGGGCCGCTGATGCTGGGCCGCAAGATCTCGGACCTCGAATCCATCCACGAGTCCTTCGACCTTCGGCTGGCCGGTAATCCGGTGGCAAGGGCCGTGCTCGACATCGCGCTGCACGATGCACTGGGCAAGGCGCACGGCGTTCCCGTGCACGAGCTGATCGGCGGGTGCTGCCAGCCGCGCATCCCGCTCGAATGGTCGGTGAGCCTGGCCGAGGATGCCTCGACGATGGTGGCCGAAGCCATCCGTGCTGTCGACGAGTTCGGCGTCAAGGTGCTGTGCCTGAAGGCGGCCGACCGCCGAGGCTGGCGCCAGGACGTGCTGAACTTCGAGACGGTGCGCAAGGCCGTGGGAGACGACGTGGTGATCGGCGCGGACCCCAACACGGGCTGGTCGGTGTCCGACTCCATCAACGCGCTGAATTCGCTGCGCCATTTCGACCTGGGCTACCTGGAGCAGCCCGTTGCCCGCCACGACCTGCGGGGGCTTGCCGCCGTGCGGCGTGCCGCCAACGGCGTGCCGCTCATGGCCGACGAATCGCTCTTCACGGTGCAGGATGCGTACGCGCTGGCGCAGGCGGAAGCCGTGGACGCGCTGTGCATCAAGCTCTACAAGGTCGGCGGCCTGAGCCCGGCGCGCAAGATCGCCGCCGTTGCCGAGGCCACCCACCTGCTGCTCAACGTCGGCGGGCTGGCCGTGCAGTCTCAACTCGAAGCCGCGGCCGCCGCCCACTTCTACGCCGCGACACCGGCGCGCCGAATGATGGGCGCGGGCGAATTCCTCTTCGGGTTGAACACGACTGCGCCGGACCCGCTCGTCGCCGAGACGGACTTCGTGGTGCGCGACGGCCATGTCGAAGTCCCGCGCGGCCCCGGGCTGGGGATCACCATCGACGAGGCCGCACTCGCACGCTTCACGCTGCGGCAGGAAACCATCCGCTAATCCAAGGAGAACAAATGAAACTCGGCCTCATCGGCGTCGGCAACATCGGCATGCATTTCGCGAACCGCCTGGTGGCCGCAGGCCACGAAGTTCGGGTCTATGACCGCAACGCGGCCGCCCTGGATCGCGTGGTGACGCAGGGCGCCAAGGCGGCCGCCAGCAATCAGGACCTGGCTGCGCAGGTCGAAATCGTGCTGCTGTCGCTGCCCATTCCCGCAGTGGTACTGCAAGTAGCGGACGAGATCTCGCAACCGGGCAGCAAGGTGCGCGTGGTGGTGGACCTGTCCACCACCGGTCCTTCGGTCACTCACCAGGTCGCGAATCTGCTGAAAGGCCGTGGCATCGCCCTGGTCGGCGCCCCGGTGAGCGGCGGCACCGCCAACGCCGAAAAAGGCGCGCTGGCAGTCATGACAGGCGGCCCCGCGGCCGCGTACGAGGAAGTCGAGCCGCTGCTGAGGGTGATCGGCAAGAACATCTTCCACCTGGGCGAAGACCCGAGCCTCGGCCAGACCATGAAGATCATCAACAACACGCTGTACGCCACGAGCATGATCGCGAGTTGCGAGGCGCTGGTATTCGGCGTCAAGGCGGGCCTGAATGCGAAGACCATGCTGGACGTCCTCAACGTTTCGAGCGGCCGATCGTTCGCGACGCTGGAGCGCATTCCACAGTGCGTGATGGACCGCAGCTTTCCCGTGCGCTTCACGACCGAGCTCCTGCACAAGGACGTCAAGATGTGCATGGACGAAGCCGAGAAGCTGGGCGTTCCGATGCAGGTCAACCCGGTCGCTCGGCAGTTCCTCGCCTTTGCCATCAGCCAGGGCGATGGCGACAAGGACAACGTCTATCCGATCCGCCACATCGAAGGCTGGGCAGGCGTGCAGTTCGGCGAGGCGCCGAAGGCCTGAGCCTCCCCTGTTCATCGATCGATCCATCCATCCACCGGAAGCACCCAACCATGTCCCTGCTGAAGATCCGCAAGAAGCTCCTCAACATCGAGACCATCTACCACGAAGGCGGGCCGGTCCGCGACGACCCGTTGCGGGTCGGCGCGGTCGCGATCGTGGTGAACAACCCTTACGCGGGCCGCTATGTCGAAGACCTCTCCCCGCTGGTCGAGGCCGCCATCGAATTGGCCAAGGGCATCGTTCCCGAACTGATCGGCGCCCTTGGCGGTACCGACAAGATCCAGGCCTACGGCAAGGGCGCCATCGTCGGCGTCAACGGCGAACTGGAGCACGGTGCCGTGTGGCACGAGGCGGGGGGATGGTCGATGCGCGCCAACCTGCCCAACGCCAAGTCGATCGTGCCGACGGCCAAGGGCGTGGCATCCGCCGGCACGCGGCTCGCAATCCCCATGCACCACATTGCCGCGGCCTACGTGCGCAGCCATTTCAACAGCATCGACGTGGGGGTGATGGATGGACCGCGCCCCGACGAGTTGCTCTACGCGCTCGTGATGGGGACCGGCGGACGGGTGCACGAGCGCCTGGGCGGCCTGCGCGCCGACCAGATCTCGGTGGGCGACGGCCAGCGATGAGCCGTACAGGGGGCAAGCCTCTGCTGCTGGTCATGGTGTTTCTCTCCGAGGAGCACCAGAAGCTGGTCGCCCAGTACTACGACATGCTCTACGCGCCCGCACCGGGCCAGCGTGACGATCGCTCCGGCGCGGCGCCCCTCATCGCGCAGCACGGAGGTGACATCCGCGTGGTGCTCACCAATGGCGCACACGGCATCCTGCCGCAGGAGATCGACGCCATGCCGCGGCTGGAATTGATCTCGTCGCTGGGGGTGGGCTACGAGAACATCGCGGTGGCGCATGCGCGACAGCGCGGCATCCTCGTCAGCAATGCAGCCGGCACGAACGAGGAATGCGTGGCCGACCACGCCATGATGCTGCTGCTCGGCGCGGCGAGGCGCCTGCCCTACCTCAATGCCGGTGTGCGCCGCGGGCTCTGGCGCGACCAGATCGCCCGGCCGCCGCAGGTGTCCTTCAAGCGCATGGGCGTGCTGGGCCTGGGCGCCATCGGGCGTGCGGTCGCGCATCGGGCGTTGGCCTTCCACATGGAGGTCGGCTATCACACGCGCACGCGTCGCGCCGACTCGCCCCACCGCTATTTCGAATCCGTGCTGGAGCTCGCGCGGTGGAGCGACTTCCTGGTCGTGGCCGCACCGGGCGGCGCGGGGACGCAGCACATCATCAACGACGCGGTCATGGAAGCGCTGGGGCCGCAAGGCGTTCTGGTGAACATCTCGCGCGGCTCGCTGGTCGACACGAAGGCGCTGGCCGAAGCGCTTCGCACCGGCACGCTGCTGGCCGCCGGCCTGGATGTGTACGAGGGCGAACCTGCCCCTCCCTCGCCCTTGCTGGAGCTGGAGAACGCTATCCTGACGCCGCACATCGCCGGGCTGTCGCCGGAGGCGATCCATGCGTCCGTCGTGCGTTTCCTGGAAAACGCCGAGGCGCACTTCGCCGGCCGGCCCCTCGTCACGCCAGTCGGCTGATGCAGGACGACGCTGTTTCATCGCCGATCTGCGCGCAAGCATGGCCGCGCCGGACGCGCTGCTGGCTCAGGGCGCGAACACGGGCCTGGTGGCGGCTTCCACGCCCGATGCGAGTGGCACCCAGGTGGTGCTGTCCACGCGGCGCATGAAGGACTTCCTCTCGGTGGACGCAACGGCGCGCACAGCGCATGTGTCCGCAGGCGTGCTGCTCAGCGAACTCGACGAGGCGGCTTCGCGGCACTGCCGCAAAGTCATCCTGACGTCGATGTCACCGACTTCGGCCACATCGTTGACGGCGGCGTGCACTTCAATCTTGTGTGCCCGAAGACGCGCCCGATCACCGACACCGAAATCGCCGACATCCGCGGCCGGGTCTACGAGATGGCTGTCCGCGACGTCGGCGGCCCTCCCTTCTGCTCACCGTTGACCGCAAGCCGATACACCCGGCACGCCGTCCCGCAAAACAGGGCCGCGCGCTCCACAGGCGACAGCGAACGGGTCGCCCGCTTGAAGGCGTTCCAGAGCTCGGTGTAGCCGCAGGACTGCTTGTCCACCGGAAAATTGCCTTCGAACATGCAGCGCTGCGCGCCGAACGCTTCGATGCAGGCGTCGATGAGCGGCTGCCACGCCTGGGCCAGTTCCAGGGACGTGGGCGGCGTCCCCCGGTGCTCGAACCCGAATCCGAACACCGGCATTCCCATGCCCCCCACCTTGACGGACACGTTGGGACAGGCCGCGAGACGTCCCAGGTCATGGCGCCACCGCGCAACGTTCGCGGCGCGGTGGCGGCGGTAGTCGCCGACGCCGATCAGGCCACCGACATGGTTCAGCACGATCGACAACTCGGGAAGGGCGTCCGCCAGATCGGCGAGCTCGCCAAGCTGCAAGTGATAGATCCAGGCATCGAAGCTCAGTCCGAAGCGATGCACTTGCGACAGGCCCTTGCGAAACACAGGGTCGGCGAGCAAATGCGGCTTTGCGGGATGCAGCACAAAGCGGCCGACGGCACCGTCCTCATGGGCCGCCGCGTGGCGCACGCCGCGCAATCGCCCCCGGCCCGCCTCCAGCTGCGCCTCGAGCACCTCTGCGACTTCGTCTCCGAGGAGCAGGTCGGCATGCGAGACGATGCCGGCTGCAAGCTTGCAGGGTCCTTGCGAAAGGGAAACGCCGGACTGCGCAAGCGCCGCGATCTTCAGCACTTCGCCGACCGGCCGCAACGCCTGCGGCCCGGAGCGATGCCAGCCGGACTGGTAACCCTCCACGTAGACGGTGGCGATGATCCTGTGCCCGCCGGCGAAGTCACGCTCCAGATCTTCCAGGCGGTAATGGTGGGGATCGGTGGGCGTGCCGTACAGGTGGTGATGGGCATCGACGATCGGCAGCTCGGGTTCGAGCGCCGGTTCCGGAAGCGTGCCAGCCTGCCAATCCAACAGCTCGTTCGTCGTCCTGTGCAGGGTTCCGCGGTAGCCGGGCAGATCGCGCTTGGCCTCCGTCATGCATGTCCGCCCAGGTAAACCCGTTGCAGCAGATCGCCCTCACGCAATTCATCAACGAATCCGCCCGCGGCGATGCGGCCCGTCTCCATCAAGTACCCGTAGTCGGCATGGCGCAGCGCCTTCTCGACAAGCTGCTCGACGAGCAGGATGGCGACACCGCTCCTGCGCAGGTGCGAAGCAACATCCAGGATGCGGTCGATGACCATGGGCGCCAACCCGCCCGAGGGTTCGTCCAGGATGAGCAATTTTGGATCGCCCACGACGCCTTGGCCGACGGCCAGAATCTGTTGCTGGCCGCCGGACAGGCGCGACGCCATCTCATGGCGCCGCGCTGCCAGTTCCGGGAACATGTCATACACCCTTGCAAGCTTGCTGCGATCCCCGCGCGGATTGGCCGCGTAGGTACCCAGAAGCAGGTTGTCCTCGATGGACAGGCTGTGAAAGACGCGATGGCCTTCGAGCACCTGGACGATGCCGGCCCTGACGATGTCTCGCGGCGTGGCAGCGGCGAGATCGCGCCCGTTGAAACGGATCGTGCCGGACCGCATGGGCAAGAGCCCCGAGATGGCGTGCAGCAAGGTGCTCTTGCCCGCCCCGTTGCGCCCCAGCAGGACCACGAACTCGCCGGCGCGCACCTCCAGCGTGGCGCCGTGCACCGCCTCGGCCTTTCCGTAGGCCACATGCACATCGCGCACCTCGAGCAGGGGCGCCGCGGGCCGGTCCTTGATCATCTTTCAAGCTCCGAGATAGACACGAATCACCTCCGGGTCGCAGCGCACCTCCTCGGGCGTGCCGTGCCTGATCATCTTTCCCAGGTTCAAGGTCGTCACGCGATCGCAGATGCGAAAGACGAAGTCGGTGTGGTGTTCGACCAGCAACACCCCGATCCCGGCGTCGCGGATCGCTTGGACCACACCGGCAAGATGGTTGATCTCGACGTCCGTGAGCCCACCCGCCGGTTCGTCCAGCAGGATGAACTTCGGGCGCATGGCCAGACCCCGCGCGATCTCCAGGAAGCGCTGCTCGGCGTGGTCGAGCAGATTGGCGCGCCTGTGCAGCACGTGCCCCAGGCCGACGCCGTGCAGCAGTTCGGTGGCGTGATCGAGCAGCACCTTGTCCTCGCGCGCGACCGATGGCAGCGCGAAGCTTGTAGCGAGAAAGCCGGCGCGCGCGTGCGGCCAGGCCCCGAGCACCGCGTTCTCCAGCACGCTCAGCAGGGGCAGCAGCCGCGGCTTCTGGAAGGTCCGCGCGATGCCCACCTGCGCGCGGCGCTGCACCGGCCGGGCCGAGAGATCCTCGTCGTCGAGGCGGATCTCGCCCGCGCTCGGCGGGTAGTAGCCGGACAACAGGTTCAGCATCGTCGTCTTGCCGCTACCGTTCGGGCCGATCAGGCCGTGCACCTCGCCGGGACGCAGATCCAGCGAGACTCCGTCCAGAGCAAGAAGGCCGCCGAACCGCCGCGTGATCTCCATCGCCCGCAGCGGCACCGTTCGGTGGGCCGCAACGCGGGAAGACCGCGTTGCAGCGGCGACGCCCGCAGTCTCGAAAGCGCTGAGTGCGTTCATGCCTGGCCCCCGAGTGCGCGGGCGAGCCGCGCCAGGTCGGGCTTGACGGGCTGCCGATGCACGACGCGCGGGCGGATGCGCTCGCCGATGAGCTCCAGCATGCGGCCGATGCCCTCCGGAACGACGAGCACCACCACCAGCAGCAACACGCCGTAGAACAGGTTCCCGAACTTCGCGAGGGGAGCCGCCACCTCCGGCAGGGCCGTGAGGGCAGCGACGCCCAGAAAGGGTCCAATCAGGCTGCCGCGGCCACCGATGATGATGCAGACGAAGAAGAACAGACTCAGCTCGAAGACGAAGGTGTCGGGCGTGATGTAGCTCTGAAGGCTGGCAAACACCGATCCCGCGATGCCCGCCGTCATGCCGCTGAACACGAAGGCAGAAAGCTTCGCGCGCAGCACCGGCACGCCGACCGCCTGCGCCGCGACCGGGTTGTCGCGGATCGAGATGAACGCCCTCCCCCACATCCGGCGCGCAACGTTCCAGGTGAGCCAGGTGACGCCCGACGCCAGTCCCGCGACCATGTAGTAGAAGCCGGTGGGCGAATCGAAGGGCGCGGGGAACGCAGGCCCCGGCAAGCCGACACCGCCGCCCGTGAGCTGCGGGTTGGCGAGGATCAGCTCGTTGACGATCATCGCAAAGGCCATCGTGGCCATCGCGAAGTAGAAGCCCGGCAGGCGCAGCGAAGGCAGCCCGAGCAGCAGCCCGCACAGACCGCCGAGAGCGCCTGCCGCCGCCGTGGCCAGGTACGGATTCCACCCGAGGCTGCCGCCCAGAATGGCGAAGGTGTAGGCGCTGATCGACAACAGGCCCACATGGCCGACCGAGAGCTGGCCGGTGAAGCCGACCACCAGGTTCAGGCCCGCCACGAGGATCCAGTAGACCGAGATCAGCGCCGCCAGGTGCAACTGGTACTGGTCGCCCGCCCAGAACGGCAGCGTCGCGATCAGCAACGCGCCCAGCACCAGGCTGATCATCTTCGGACGCGTCATGCCTGTCATACCGGCCTCACGTTCTTTGCGCCGAGCAGGCCCTCGGGCTTGATCAGCAGCACCAGCAGCAAGAGGCCGACCGAGATGGTCTGCTGGTACTCGCCCCCGAAGTAGTAGCTGGCGAATGCGTTCAGCAGCCCCAGTGCGGCACCGCCGATCAGCGCGCCCGCATTGCTGCCCAACCCGCCCACCGCCAGCGCGATGAAGCCGCTGAGCGTGAGCACGTGGCCCAGGGCGAAAAAGGCGAAAGTCAACTGGCCCGCGGCGAAGCCGGCCAGGCTTCCGAGCGCCCCGGAGACCACGTACGACAGCAGGCGCACCCGATCGGTCGAGACGCCGCGGGCGCGCGCGGCGAATGCGTCTTCGGACATCGCGACGAACAGCTTTCCATACATCGTGCGGCGGTAGAACAGCTCCAGTCCCAGCGCGATCAGCACTGCCGCGCCGATCGGCAACCAGAACTTCTGGTCTGCCGCGCCCGCGCTGAAACCCTGCGGAACCAGCCTGGGGAATGGCTTGGGCTCGGTGCCCCACCACAGGCCCACCCCTTGCTGGACGATGGTCGCCAATGCGAGCGTGCTGAGCAGCCACAGGTGCTCGTCGCTCCGGTTCAGCACGCGGCGCACGGCCACCAGTTCGGTGAGCGCGCCGAATGCCGCGCCCACGGACACCGCGCCGGCGAGCGCAAGCCCCCATGGCAGCTGCAGCGTCTGCATGAAATAGGCGCCGAACACCCCGCCCAGCATCGAGATGTGGCCGGTCGTCATCGACAGCACCTTGGATGTCGAGAACATCACGTTGTAGACGAAGGCGACGGTGGCATACAGCATGCCGATCGCCAGCCCGGTGATCAGGACGGTCATCATGCGCGGCAGGCTTTCAGTAGGGCGCGAGTTTGAAGCTGCCGTCCTTGAACGTGTTGGCGGCGTTCATGACCATGTCGCTGTCGGGAAAGCCGTTGCGCTGCGTCGGGCCCCAGGAGTAGTTCGCGAAGATGCCGGGGAAGGCCTGGGTGCCTTCCAGCGCCTTCTGGATCGCGGCCGGATCGGCGGAGCCGGCGCTCTTCACTGCGTGTTCGAGGACCTTGACGGTGTCGTATCCCATGGCGACCCACCACAGGTTCACGTCGATCGCGCTGCCGCCGGACTTTGCTCGCATCTTGTCTGCCAGCGCCTGTGTGCGCGCGGGCAGCTTCCCGCTGGCGTCGTAGGTGATGTTCCTGTAGCCGGGCGCGAAGGCGTTTTCCCAGTTCTCGGGCTTGTTCAACAGCTTTTGGACCTGCGGCGCCGTCATCGAGGGATGCCCGATCACCGGCACGTTCCAGCCCATCTCGCCCCGCGTGTTCAACAGCCTCGCGAGCAATCCGGTGGAGGAGGTCCAGGCCATCACGATCTCCGCGCCGGCCTCCTTCGCCTTGCTCATCTCGCCCGCCACGTCGGTCTTGTTCGGGTCGAGCAGCACGGTGTAGACCGGCGTCACCTGCGAGCGCGACATCATGTCGATCGCCGCCTTGGCCGTGGCGGTGCCGAAGCCCGTCGTGTCGGCGATGACGGCGATCTTTTTCTTCTTCAGCGTCTGCAGCGCATAGTCGTTTGCGGTCGAAATCCACTGCTGGTTGGTGCTCACGACACGGAACGCCCGCGGGAACTTGACGGGGTCCGTCAGCTCATCGACGACCGCGATCAGGATGTTGGGAACGCCGGCGCGCGCAAGGATCGGCGTGCTCGCGAGGGCCTCACCCGAATTGACTGGCCCGATGACGGCCTGGACCTTGTCACTGAGCGCGAGCTGCTGCGCAAAGTTGACCGCCTTGGTCGGATCGCCGGCCGTGTCGCGCGTGACGAGCTCGATCTTTTTCCCCAGGACGCCACCGGCGTTGTTGATCTCGTCCACCGCCATCTGCACCCCGATGGACTCCGACTGGGCCGCCACCGAAAGCGGCCCGGTCAGCGACGAAAGCCATCCGATCTTCAGCGTCTGTGCCACGCTGAAGTCGGCCAGTGCCACCAGTGTGGCGGCCACTGCCATCTGCTTGAAAGCTCGTTTCCAGCACGGGGTCATCAGTGTCTCCTTTGTAGTAATCGCTCGTGTCTGCTGCCGGCCGGGTCGAGCGCCCGGCTGGGAGAAGAAGGTCAGGCACAGAGGGGTTTCGCTCGATGGGCTACCCGCATGGCGACCTCGCCATGGATCGCGCGAGGCTCGTCGCGCTCGCGGCTCACGACCCGGTATGTTCATCCGCCTGGGGAAGAAACGACTCCATCGGGGCTGGAGTGTCAGTGGGTCGCACTACAACCAAAAATACTTTTTTTGAATCCTACTATCGCGCAACGTAATGGTCGCGCAGCCGGGTTCGAGCGAAGCTGTCGTTGATGATCAGCCCCGTGCCGCCGGCCCGGAACCCTACCTGCGCTTGCGCGGGGTCTTGGCCTGCTTGGCGGCCGGGGCCACCTGCCGCTGCACCGAGGCGCAGTTCGTCTCCAGTCCCGGCCCCGTTTCAAGCAGCGGCAACAGCGCGGCGAGCGGCGCCGCGGCGGCAAGCGCAATGGCGCCCCCCGCGCGCGCGACAAGCGGCCCCTTCTCGAGTGCGAATTCAGGCTGCTTGAACGTGCCGAAGACACGCACGGGCGTGCGCAGCGACAGGAGGCCCGGCTGCTTGGGCTTGGGCGCGACGGTGATGTCGAAGGTCTCCCGCGCGAGGTCGAAGCCGCCCCCGCCCAGGATCTGGGTCTGCTCGGTGTCGACGACGAGCAGGCTGGAGGCACCGCGGCCCTGCTTCACGTCGAAGGCCACCCCGCCGCAGTTCACGTCGATCTCGCGGTCGCCGCCGATCAGCAGCTGCAGCACCTTGCCGCCCTGGAGGCTGCTGGCCGCATCGAGCAGATTCGAGATGCGCCCGTTGGCGATGGTGAGCACGATGCGGCCGTCGGCCTTGGCCGCCGCGTCCGCGATGGAGTTGCCGGACCCCTTGAGCTGCAGGGTGCCGCCGAGGAAGCCGGCGGCCTGCGCAATGCGCTTCTGCTTCGGCATCAGCGCATCGACGCGCACCCGCTGCAGATTGACCTGCACGTCGGACCGGATCGTGGGCTCTCTTGCGTCGAGCCGGATTTGCGAGACGATCGCGCCGCTGGCAAATCCGAACTCCAGCGGGTTGAGCTCCAGCAGCGCATCGTGCAGCCGCAGCGAGGCCCGCAGGCTTTCCAGTGGCAAGGCCTTGGGAACCATGAGTCTGGTCGCGTCCAGCGTCACTTCGGCATCGATCTTCTGCAGCCGGCTGCCGTCGAAGGAGCCCGCCGGAAGAATATGGTTCGGATCGATGGCCTTGTCCTTGGCCGCTGCGGCCGGACGCGAGCGGGTCTCGGCCTGAGACAGCTGCGGCTTGCCGGCCGAGGCCTGGGTCTGGATGCCGATCATGGGCCCGAGGTCCGCCATGTTCAGCAGCTTGCTGTGCAGCCTGGCCGTCAGGAGCGGGCGCGGCGCCTTCTCGACATAAGCGCCGGCGCCGGTGACGTCGGTCGAGCCGATCTTGCCGCGGAGATCGTCCATGGCGTAGCGGTTGCCCTTCAGCACCAGGTGCCCCTGCAGCTGGTACGGCGGCGAGGCCGGCAGCGGCAGCAACAGGAAGGGGTACAGGTTGGCGAGCGTCTGCCCTTCGATGCGAAGCCGGGTGTCGATGGCCGAGATGTTGGCCGCGTCGGCGACCGTGCCTTCGACCTCGAGTTTCGTCGTCCCCGCGGCGAGGGTTCCCTTGACCGGAAACGGAACGCCGGACTCCTGGAAGCTCAGCACCTCGCCGGTCAGCGCGGTTCCGGAAAAACCTGCCCCGTGATAGCTGCCCTTGAATGCGTACTCGGTGCTGTACCGGACGTTGCTCGGCGGTGCGTCGGCATCCTTGACCCTGGGCTGGCTCGCAGGATCGAAAGTGCTGCCCTGGATCTCGATCTGGAAGGGCTCGCCATGATCGATGTAGCGCAAGCGCCCCCGGTCGACCGACAGGGTGCTGATGCGCAGCTTGCTCGGCGAGGTGTCCGACGGATCGCCGAGCTTCCAATTCTTGCGATCGTCCTTCAGGCGCTCGAAAACCAGGTCCGGGCGCGTGAGCGCGACGCGCGGCACCAGGATCTTCTCGGGCAGGTCGCGCAGCGAGACGGAAAACTCCAGCGTCTCGATGCGCGCCATCGCTTCCTCATCGGACCAGTCGGAGTTGCCGAAGAAGACCTCGCGCATGCGGATGGTGGGCGTGAGGCCCAGCGAGACATGGAGGTCGGAGATGCGAAAGACGCGCTCCGTCTTGGCAGAAATGTAGCGCTCGAGCGGCGCTCGGAACCAGTTCCAGTCGAACAGCACGGCAACGGCGAGCAGCGCGAGCAGCGCGAGCAAGGCCACCATCCAGATCGGATGTCTGCGCGGGAACCCCTGCAGACCTGCCATCGTCATGGTGCACTCCCGGTACCTCGAGGTGGCGGGCCCTCAGGCGAAGGCCGCGCCTGACAGCTTCACGGGCCTACTTGGCGCCGCGTCGGGCTGGCTTGGCCTGTCCAGTCGTGGCGCTCTCTCCGATCCGCGCCGCAAGTTCCATCCACTCCTTGTGGAGGCCATCGATCTCGCCAAGCTTCCGTTCCATCGCCTCGGCATCGAGCGGGCCGCCGGCCATGACGGCGTCCATCATGTCCCGGTGCTGGTCGGATGCCCGCTTCCACGCGTCATAGCACTCGCGGAATTTGTCTGGTGTGGGCATGACGTTTCTCCTTCTCGTCAGGTGGGAGGCACGCGGTTGCCGGCACCGCCGCCATCTCCCGCATCGCCGTTCTGCAGCAGCAGCGTCACCAGGACGGCGGAGTCGACCCGCGCGCTGAGGGAGTGGCGCTGCCGCGCCGGAAGAACCACCAGTTGTCCTGGCCCGAGCCGGCGGACCCCGCCGGGCATCCTCACCTCCACATCGCCCTCGAGGCACTGGATCGTGCACTCGTCGCCGACGTGATGCTCCGGGTGGTCTCGGCGCGCCGGCAGGACGAGGTGCAGCAGTTGCAGGCGCTGCGTCTTCAACAGGCTGGTGCTGACCGCGTCGTGCACGTTCGCTCCGAGCGGGCCGATGCCGATGACATCGAGGGCTTGGGCGTGAGGCAGGGCCATGGTGTTCTCGAAGATACTTTGTCAGGACAATGACTGCAATCTGGCCGGGCGAAGCCGACGGATTCGACAGCAAATGGCGGAGGCTTCTGGAAGGCAAGTCCGACACGGCAAGCGGCAGTTGCGATTCCAACCTACGCAAGGGCGGCCGTCCTGCCGCCCTCGAAGCGGCGCTGCGCAAGCGACGCTGCGCATTTTTCTGCTTTCCGTACTGCACACCATGTCCTCGCAACCCTCGCATGCCTTGTCCGTCCAGGAAGGTTCGCCTCATCCGCTGGGATCCACCTTCACGGGAGACGGGGTCAACTTTGCCGTCTTTTCCGCACACGCGACGCGCGTGGAAGTCTGCATCTTCGACGAGGCAGGGTCCACCCAGATCGGCTGCGTCACCTTGCCCGAGTACACCGACGAGATCTGGCACGGGTTCGTGCCAGGGCTGCTGCCCGGCACGCGCTACGGCCTGCGCGTCCACGGGCCCTACGAACCCGAGAACGGTCATCGGTTCAATCACCACAAGCTGCTGCTCGACCCCTACGCCAAGGCGCACATGGGAGTGCTTGAATGGGCACCGGAGCTGTTCGGCTACACCGTGGGGCACCCGGACGGCGACCTCAGCTTCGACGAACGCGACAGCGCGCCTTTCGTGCCCAAATGCGTGGTGGTCGATTCGCGCTTCGAGTGGACGCAGACCGATCGGCTGCGCGTGCCCTGGCAGGAAACGGTCTTCTACGAAACCCACCTGCGCGGCTTTACCATCAAGCACCCGGGCATTCCCGAGCACTTTCGCGGGACGTTCGCAGGCATGGCGCGCGACGAAGTCCTGCGTCCGATCCGCGAATTGGGGATCACCAGCGTCGAGCTGCTGCCGGTGCAGATGTTCGTGACCCAGTCCTACCTGGAGGACAAGGGCCTCAGCAACTATTGGGGCTACGACACGCTCGGCTTCTTCGCCCTGCAACAGCGCTACATGGATGGGCCCCATATCGACGAGTTCAAGCACATGGTCGACCGCTTCCATGCGCACGGCCTGGAAGTGATCCTGGATGTGGTCTACAACCACACGCCGGAGGGCAACGAGCTGGGGCCCACGCTGTCCTTCAAGGGGATCGACAACAGGAGCTACTACCGGCTCATGCCCGCCGGCGACGGCCCGGGCCCGCGCTATTACGTGAACGACACCGGCACCGGGAACACGGTGAACCTGAGCCATCCCCGCGTGCTGCAGATGGTCATGGACAGCCTGCGCTATTGGGTCACGGAGATGAAGGTCGACGGGTTCCGCTTCGACCTCGCCACCATCCTTGCACGCGAACCCGACGGCTTCGACGAAGGGGGCGGCTTTCTCAAGAGCTGCCGCCAGGACCCTGTACTCTCCAGCGTGAAGCTCGTAGCCGAGCCCTGGGACATCGGCCCGGGGGGCTACCAGGTCGGCGGCTTCCCGCCCGGCTGGGCCGAGTGGAACGACCAGTTCCGAGACACCGTGCGCGCGTACTGGAAGGGCGACGAAGGCACCGCAGCGCAACTGGCCCAGCGGCTGACCGGAAGCGCTGACCGGTTCAACAAGCGCGGGCGCCGCCCCTGGGCAAGCGTCAACTTCATCAGTGCCCATGATGGTTTCACGCTGGCCGACACCACGAGCTACAACGACAAGCACAACGAGGCGAACGGCGAGGACAACCGCGACGGCCACTCGGACAACCGGTCCTGGAACTGCGGCGTCGAGGGGCCCACCGACGACCCCGCAGTGCTGGAGCTGCGGGCGCGGCAGCAGCGCAACATGCTGGCCACGCTGCTGCTCTCGCAGGGCACGCCCATGCTGCTGGCAGGCGACGAGTTCGGCCGCACCCAGCAAGGCAACAACAATGCCTACTGCCAGGACAACGAGATTTCCTGGGTCGACTGGGAGGCGGCGGAGACCGCGTCCGGCCGCTCGCTAAGAGCCTTTGCGGCGCGTCTTCTCGCGCTTCGGCGAGAACTGCCCGTGCTGCGGCGCAACCGGTTCCTGACCGGCCACTATTTCGAGGAGCTCGCCGGGAAGGACTCGACGTGGCTCACGCCCGCCGGCGACGAAATGCAGCCCGCCCATTGGGAAGACGGCCACACCCGCTCGTTTGCGCTGTTGCTCGACGGCCGCGCGCCGGTGTCGGCCCTGCCGGTTGCCGCGCACGATGTGAGCGTGCTGATCCTGCTCAACGGATGGCAAGAGCCGGTTCCGTTCGTCCTGCCGCCCGCCCCGGGCGGGGGAAGCTGGCAACTGAGGATCGACACGACGGACCCGGCACTCGGCAGCGACGGCGAGGGTGGGTTCGATCGCTATGTGGCGACCGGCCGCTCGGTGGTCTTGTTCGCCGCTCGCGCCCGCGCGTGAACGAACGGGTCGGCACCGGCATCTCAAGGGCATCAGGCCGTCAGGCCTGAACCCCTGGGAAATCGTTTCATCATGCTGCGCCCCAGCGAGGTGATGGCGATGGCGGTGGCGGGCGGCTGTTCATAGCCGTCCATGGTCCGCACGGGTCGGGGAATCGTGGCCTTCACGTGACCGGCGAGGCTCAGCACACGCAGAGCGTCGACGTCGGCACCGTTGCTGACGGCGATGGGCAGATCGTGCTCTGCCAGGCGATGGAGCAGGGAGATGGGCACTTCGCGAGTATGCCGGCTCGCCGAGGCCACTCCGGATCATCCAAACGCAGAAGACGCAAAGATGACACGAAGCCCACATAAAAATTGCACTGTGGCCGCCTTCGGGGGCCCGTCGCATCGGCCCTCATGCCTTGCGCATGGAGGCTCCGCTAGGGCTGCGGCTCGAACCGGGGCGAGCGCCGCTCCAAGTTGGCGCGCACGGCCTCTGTCTGGTTGGCGCTGCCGACCAGCGCCTTCTGCTCGACCGACTCGGCCAGAAGCAGGTCGGCCGCGCTGTGTGCCGTCGCCGCGTTCAGCAGCCGCTTGCCGGCCCGGATGGCGTCAGGGCTCTTCTGCGCGATCTCGTGCGCCATCTGCAGGGCATCGGCCAGGGGGTCCACCGAGACGCGCGTTGCAAAGCCCAGGGCGACGGCCTCCTCGCCGGAGAAAACGCGGCCGGTGAAGGTGAGCTCGCGCACCACGTCGGTCCGGGCCAGCTCGCGCATCAGCACCATGCCGCCCATGTCGGGCACCAGGCCCCACTTGATCTCCATCACCGACAGCCGGGTGTCGGGCGCGACCAGCCGGATGTCGGCGCCCAGCGCCACCTGCAGCCCGCCGCCGAAGGCCACGCCGTGCACGGCGGCGATCACCGGCACCGGCACATCGCGCCAGACCATGGCGACCTGCTGCGCCGCGTTGGCGATGCCATGGGTGCGCACCAGCAGGTCGGACACCGCATGCCTTCCGATCACGCCGCTGCCGGCACCCTGCTGCATGCGTTCGAAGGACTGCATGTCCAGCCCGGCGCAGAAGGCCTTGCCGCGGCCGGCCAGCACCACGGCGCGCACGCGAGCGTCCTGCCGCAACTGCTCGCCGGCGTCGATCAGTGCATCGAACATCGAGGGGTCCAGCGCGTTCATCTTGTCGGCGCGCGCCAACTGCAGCTCGACCACGCCGTCGGCGTGGCGGATGATTTCGATGCGTTCGTTCATGCCGGGTCTCCAGGTTTTGCGGCGCGAGTATCGATGCTCGGCGATGATCGCGCCTGTCGCCTCGGCAGCATCACGAGGCAGCTCCAGGAGGATATCCATGGCCGTCAGAATCGTCCGTCTCGGCAGTGAGCGCAGCCCCGGCGAAGGCTTGCGCATCGGCACCGTGCGCCGCCCGCCGCGCGGCGTGTCGAAGTCCGAGTTCGCCTCGCAGGACTGGTACGACGTGTGGTACCCCAACCTCGCGCCCTCGGTCGAGACCATGAAGGCCGCGCAGGCCGCCGAGACGCCAGCGCAATGGGCCGCCTTCGGGCGCAGGTTCAAGGCAGAGATGGCCGAGCCCGACGCCAGCCGCAGCCTGGACCTGCTGGCGGCGCTGTCGCACCAGAGCAATTTCTCGGTCGGCTGCTACTGCGAAGACGAGTCGCATTGCCACCGCTCCTTTCTGCGCGAACTGCTGAAGGCACGCGGCGCGAAGATCGCCGAGTAAGTCGTGGGACCGGAAGCCCGACTGTCCTACCGCTGCGCCTTGTCCTTCTGGTTCTGGGCTTCGATGTGCTCGCGCGCTTCCTGCCATTGGGCGTCGCTCCACTCCCGCAGCTCGTAGAAGTTGCCGCCGGTGGCCAGGGCCTGGCCACCGTCCATCATGATGCTCTGCCCGGTCAGCCAGTCGCACTGGCCGGGGGCCATCAGGAAGGCGGCGAGGTTCTGCAGCTCGCTCATTCGGCCGGTGCGCGCCATCGGGTTGCGCAGCTTGCTGCGCGCTCCGGGCTCCTCGCCGGGATTGAGCCGCTTGCTCATGCCTTCGGTCGGAATCTCGCCCGGGCCCACGGCATTGAGCCGGATGCCGTAGCGCGCCCATTCGATCGCCAGCGACTTGGTCATCACCTCGACGCCGGCCTTGCTCATGGCCGACGGAACGACGTAGGGGCCGCCGTTGTCGACCCAGGTCACGATGATGCTCATGACGCTGCGGTACGGATCGCTCGGCTGCCACTGCCCGCCCCTGGCCTCTGCGATCCAGCGCTTGCCGACCGCCTGCGTCACGTAGAAGCTGCCGTGGAAGACGATGTTGGCGACGGCATCGAAGGCGCGCGAAGAGAGGCTCTCCGTGGGCGCCACGAAGTTGCCGGCCGCGTTGTTGACCAGCCCGGTCAACCCGCCGCTTTGCCAGAGCGCCTCGACCATCTCCTCCACGCTCTGCGCGTTGCGGATGTCGACCCCGAAGGCATCGACCCTGCGGTCGGGAAACTGGGTGCGCCATTGCGCCGCCGTCTCCTCGACCACCGACTGGCGCCGGCCGCAAATCGCAATATCGGCACCCAGCGCCAGGAAGCGCTCGGCCATCGCTTTGCCGAGACCGGTGCCGCCCCCGGTGACAAGAATCCGGCGGCCGGCCATGAGATTGCTTTGGTACATGTGGTCTCCTGGTTGAAAGAGCTGTGCAGGCGCATCGTAGAGCGAGCCGGCCGAGCCGGTAAGCTCCCAAGGTGACAGCACCGCCCAAGGACACGCCCATGCCGCCTTTTCCCGATCTTGTCGCCGCGCCCCTTTCGGGCGTGCGCGTGCTGAGCCTTGCGCTCAACCTGCCCGGCCCCGCGGCCCTGATGCGCTGCCGCGCCATGGGCGCCAGCTGCCTGAAGTTCGAGCCACCCGGCGGCGACCCGATGGCCCACTACAACCAAGCCGCCTATGCCGCGCTGCACGAAGGCGTGACGATCGAGCCGGCCGACCTGAAGACCGAGGCCGGCCTGGCGCAGCTGCACCGGGCCCTCGACCAGACCGAAGTCCTGCTGACCTCCTTCCGCCCCTCCGCCCTCGCCAAGCTCGGCCTGGGGTGGGACGCGTTGCACGCCCGGCATCCCGCGCTTTGCCAGGTGGCAATCGTCGGCGCTCCTGGCGCGCGGGCCGAGGAACCCGGCCACGACCTCACCTACCTGGCCGAAAGCGGCTTGGTCACCGGCACCGAGCTGCCGCCGACCCTTTATGCGGACATGGGCGGCGCGCTGCTGGCGAGCGAGGCGGTGCTCAAGGCCGTGCTCTGCGCCCGCGGACAGCCGGGCACCGGCCTGTACCTCGAAGTTGCACTCAACGCCTCGGCCGACTGGCTCGCGCTGCCGCGCAGCTGGGGCCTGACGCGCCCGACGGGTGCCGTCGGGGGCGCCCACGCGGGCTACCGTGTCTACCCCTGCGCCGATGGCCGGGTGGCAGTGGCCGCACTGGAGCCCCATTTCGCGGCGCGGCTTTGCGAGGCGGCAGGCCTCGGCACCCAGGACATGATGGCGCCGGCAGCGCGCGCAGCCTTGGCCGACTGGCTGCGGACCCGCACGCGCGCCGAGCTTGAGGTCATGGCCCGCGAGCGCGATGTGCCGCTTCTCACGCTGGAACCCTGAGCCCGCCCCGCTGCGTTCGACTTCCGGCGCGATGCTCGCCCGCAGCGGGGCCAGTTTGAATCACAATCCCACTCGCGCTTTTCCCGGCAAGCTCTGCAACCCTCTTTCGTCATGACCGTGCAAGCCCCGCTGCTGAGTCCAGAGCACATCGCGATGATCGACAAGGGCGTCTCGGCCATCGTGGCCTCGCGCAACGCCGCCCACCGTCCCAGCCTGATGCGCGCAGTCGGCGCCGGCATTTCGGCCGACGGCGGCGAAATCACCGTGTACCTTTCGCGCAGCCAGTCGCGCCAACTGCTGCAGGATGTCGCCGCGACCGGGCAGCTGGCGGTGGTCTTCAGCGAGCCGTTGAGCCACCGCACGGTGCAGGTCAAGGCGAGGGCGGCACAACTGCGCGCGGCCGACGACAGCGACCTGCCCTGCCTGCGCCGCTACCTGGCCTCGATGGAACACGAGGTCGCCTGCGTCGGCTTCGACGCCGCATTCGTGCGCGCCATGCTGGCCTGCAGCCTTCAGGACATGGTGGCGATCCGCTTCGCACCCAGCGAGGCCTACGACCAGACGCCCGGCCCGCGCGCCGGCAGCGCGCTGCCGGCCGCATGAACGCCGCACCGTCCCTGCCCTCCATCCGCGCCTGCCTGGAAGGCGCGATCCCGGCCATGATGGCGACCTGCGCAGCGGACGGCACCCCGAATGTCGCCTACATCTCCCAGGTCTACTACGTGGACGAGCGCCACGTCGCGCTGTCGTTCCAGTTCTTCAACAAGACACGCCAGAACATCCTGGCCAATCCGCACGCAACCGTGCTCGTGATGGATCCGGTCACGGCCGTGTTCTACCGGCTCCAACTTCGCTACCTGCGCACCGAGACCGAAGGCCCGCTGTTCGAAGGCATGAAGGCGCAGTTGGCGGGCATCGCGTCCTATTCCGGCATGGCCGGCGTGTTCCGTCTGCTGGGCTCCGACATCTATGAGGTCGAGGCCATCGAACGCCTCGAAGGCGAATGCCTGCCTGCCGCGCCGCGCCCGGCCCTGCTGGCCGGGGTGCGCCGCGCGGCGGAACGCCTGACGGCCTGCGCTGCCACCGATGAGCTGCTGCAGGCCGCGCTCGCCGCGCTCAACGACCACCTGGACATCCGCCACGCGATGATCCTCGTGCTCGATGCGCCGGCACAGCGCCTCTACACCGTGGCCAGCTGCGGCTACGCGACTTCCGGCGTCGGCTCCGAGATCGAGATGGGCCACGGCGTCATCGGCATGGCGGCGCGCGAACGCACGCCAGTGCGCATCAGCCACATGACGAATGCAGCGGCCTACAGCCACGCGGTGCGCATCAGCCTGCGCGAGAGCCAGCCCGGCCTGGCGCTGGAGACCGAGATTCCCTTTCCGGGCCTGCCCGAGCCGCACAGCCAGTTGGCGGTTCCGATCCTTTCCACCGGCCGCTTGCTGGGCGTGCTGTTCGTCGAGAGTCCGCGGGACATGCGCTTCGCCTTCGAGGACGAGGACGCGCTGGTCGCCATCGCCGGGCACCTGGGGGCCGCACTGGACCTGCTCCACACCTCGGCCGAGCCGGCGCCGCCGGAGGAGCCGGCCGAAGCCGATACCCCTTTGGTGAGCGGCGCGCCGCTGCCGGTTCGCCATTACCTCGTCAACAACAGCGTGTTCGTGGGCGACAGCTACCTCATCAAGGGTGTCGCCGGCGCCATCCTGGGCAAGCTGCTGCGCGAGCATGCGCAACTCGGCCGCAGCGAGTTCACCAACCGCGAGCTGCGGCTGGACCCTGCCCTGCGCCTGCCCGACCTGTCGGACAACCTGGAGGCGCGCCTGGTCCTGTTGCAGCGTCGCCTGGCCGAGCAGTGCCCCGATATCCGCATCGAGAAAACCGGGCGTGGCCGCTTCCGCCTTCGCCTCGAGCGGCCGATCTCGCTCGACGAGATTCCAGCCTAGGCGTCAGGTTCCAGGCCAAGGCTGGCTGAGAGCTTGGCCCACTCCCGCGCCCCAAGATGCGGGCGCACCACCTCGAGCGCGGCCGCGAAGGCAGGTGCAGGGGCCTGCGCTCGCATGTCGGCCATCATCCCGGCGCGCTCGGCCGGGTTCATGAAGGGCACCAGCCAGCGCAGCGTGAACATCATCTCTTCCGGCGGGATGGAGGCGACCAGCGCGTCGTGGATCTCGGCCAGTTCGGCATCGGTGTAGCGCCCCCACAGCACCGCGTTGTGCGCCGTCTCCTCGACATGCATGTGCTCGAAGTTGTGGGCAATGAAAAGCGACAGGGCGCGGTAGAGCGCCAGCGTACCGGCGGCGCGGGCATCCGGCTCACACGCCAGGAGCGCGGTGGCCTGTGCAGCGAGCACGCCGATCTCTTCCTCGTGCTCTGCATGTTCGTGTGCGATCTGGCTGCTGGCGCCCGGCGCGCGGGCTTCCATGGCCTTGTGGACGAACTCGTTCTCGTGCCGCAGGTGCGAGCGGCAGAAGTCGAGCAGTTGCAGCACGCGCTGCGTGGCTTGCGCCAGTTCGAGCGTGTCCTCGAAATCCGCGCGCCCGAGGCCGAGCAGGGTGTCGGCCATCAGCGCGCGAAGCGCCTTGTGGATGCCGGCGTAGAGGTCGATGCGCGGTGCGGCGGCCACCTGGGCTACCTGGGCCACCTGGCGCATCTCGCGTTGATCAATGTTCATGGGGACTTTCTTCATAAGGCGGCCGCTGCACCATGCACCGGCCTGCTGGGGAAGAAGTCTAGAAACAGCGGTCCCGGGGCGCTGCTAAGAATTGCTTATGCGATCCCTCACGGAATCTTAAATTTGGTGCCTGCGCATGGGCGCATCGTCCTAGGCGAGCCCACCTAGAAACAGCACGCGCATCTTGTTGAGGCCCTGCCGGCTCGCTACGCTGGAGGCGGGGGCGGGATGCTCCCGCCCGGGAGAGCGCCATGTATGAACGCATACTCGTCGCCACCGATGGTTCCGAGCTTTCGGAACTTGCCGTGACCGCCTCGATCGACCTCGCCCTGTTGATGAACGCGGAGCTGGTCGCCGTCAAGGTGGTCCACCACTACCCTGCCGGCTACTTCGAAGGCTCGCTGCTGCTGAGCCAGATGGAGGTCCAGCGCCTGCAGCACCAGGCTGACGCCGAGGCCCAGCGCGTGGTCGACGCGGTCAAGGCCAAGGCAGACGCCCGAGGCGTGAAGGGCACACGCGCGGTCATCATGAAGTCGGAGCTGATCTCCGAGGCCATCATCGAAGCCGCGCGCGTCCACGAGAGCGACCTGATCGTGATGGCCTCGCACGGCCGCCGTGGCATCAGGCGCCTGTTGATGGGCAGCGAGACCCTGCATGTCCTGACGCATTCGCACACGCCGGTGCTGGTGCTGCGCTAGGGACCGGGCCTACGGCTTCCCGGTGTCACGCCGGCGGTCGGTGCGCTTGTGCTCGAGGTAGGTCGCGAGGTCGACCTCGTGCAGCTGCGCGGGGTATTGCTCGATCTCCTCGAACCAGCGGTGCAGCCGTTTGTCGGCGCGCTGCGGCGGCGGCGTGCCGAGGCCGTCCAGGTAGGCATCCAGGGCAAAGAAGTAGCGCATTGCGTTGCGCTCCGTCAGCCCTCGCAGGCCGCGGATGTAGTCGGGCTCGCCGCCCGGCGTCTTGCCGGTCACGGTGAAGCCCATCTTGTGGCTGCCGAAGGTCGCGAGGTAGGCCATGGTGGCCAGCCGCGCCACCATGTTGTGGTCGTAGGCGTAGCGGAAATGCAGGAACGTCTGGCGCTCGCCGAGCGGCACGGCCTCGAGCGTCACGCGGTAGTTGCTGGTGCCCAGCGGGCCGCTCTCGGCCGACAGCCTGACCTCGAGGTAGTCGCGGGAGGTTTCGACGACGCGATGCACGAAGCTGAGCTCGAAGGCGTCCTCCACCGGCTTGTCGTAGCGCGGCACCACGCTGAGCGTGAGGGTCTCGCCCTCGGGCTGCCGGCTGACCGGAGTGCCTTCGCCTGCGGCTGCGGTGCTATCGGCCTTCGGAGCGGCCGTGCGGCTCAGGCGGCAGCGGCGATTGTTGATGTGCAGCAGCAGCATCTCGCACCACTGCGCGCCGTCTGCGAGCGCGGCGCGCACCTGTTCCAGCGGGTGGTCGACCACCGCGTAGACATCGCCCTGGAGCCCGCTATCCGTCTCGGCCGACTCCAGGTGAACCGGCCGGCGCAGCGGACTGCTGGCGAGCTGGCCAGCGAGCTTGCGGTGCTGCTCGCGAAGTGAAGCCGCCGAGCCGGCGTCGGGCGGGGCTGCCCCGGCGCCGAGCGCGCAGGCGGCGAGCAACAGGCCGAGGCCCGCGCGAGACGCGAGGCATGGAAGGTGCGCTGGGTGCCGGCTCATGCACCACACCATACAGCCAGCGCGCCGACCGCGCCTGCACAATCGCGTCGGACTGCTCAGCGGCCCTTGCGCGCCAGCTTGGCGCGGCTGGCACCGGTCTCGCGTGGCGGCAGGCCGGTGTGCTGCGTCAGGATGCGGCCCTTGGCGGGCTTGACCGGCGGCAAGGCCACGGGCGTCGAATTCTTGCGGCGCGCGCTCTGGTAGCCGCCGTCGGTGAGCGGCTGGTAGGTCGGGATCAGGTGATGCTTGCCGTTGCCGATCAGGTCGGCACGGCCCATCTTCTTCAGCGCTTCTCGCAGCAGCGGCCAGTTGTTGGCATCGTGGTAGCGCAGGAAGGCCTTGTGCAGGCGGCGGCGCTTGTCGCCGCGCACGATGTCTACCGTCTCGCTCTCGCGCGTGATCTTGCGCAGCGGGTTCCGGTCGGTGTGGTACATCGCCGTGGCGGTGGCCATGGGCGAAGGGTAGAAGGTCTGGACCTGGTCGGCGCGAAACCCGTTCCTCTTGAGCCAGAGCGCGAGGTTCATCATGTCCTCGTCGCTGGTGCCCGGATGCGCGGCAATGAAGTACGGGATCAGGTACTGCTTCTTGCCGGCTTCCGCGCTGAACTTCTCGAACATCTGCTTGAAGCGATCGTAGCTGCCGATGCCGGGCTTCATCATCTTGGTGAGCGGACCCTGCTCGGTGTGCTCGGGCGCGATCTTGAGATACCCGCCCACATGGTGCTGCACCAGCTCCTTCACGTACTCGGGCGACTGCACCGCCAGGTCGTAACGCAGGCCCGAGCCGATCAGGATCTTCTTGATGCCCTTGAGCGCACGTGCACGCCGGTAGATCTTGATCAGCGGATCGTGGCTCGTATTGAGGTTGGGGCAGATGCCCGGGTACACGCAGCTGGGCTTGCGGCAGGCGGACTCGATCTCCGGGCTCTTGCAGCCGATGCGGTACATGTTGGCGGTGGGGCCGCCGAGGTCGGAGATGGTGCCGGTAAAGCCCTTGACGCCGTCGCGGATCGCCTCGACCTCCTTGATGATCGAATCCTCCGAGCGGCTCTGGATGATGCGGCCCTCGTGCTCGGTGATGGAGCAGAAGGTGCAGCCACCGAAGCAGCCGCGCATGATGTTCACGCTGAAGCGGATCATCTCCCAGGCCGGAATCTTGGTGGCGCCTTCGTGGCTGCCGTGCTCGTCGGCATAGCGCGGATGCGGGCTGCGCGCATAGGGCAGGTCGAACACGTGGTCCATCTCGGCGGTGGTGAGCGGGATGGGCGGCGGGTTGATCCAGACGTCGCGCGCCGTCGGACCCTCCCCATGGGCCTGCACCAGGGCACGGGCGTTGCCGGGGTTGGTCTCGAGGTGGAGCACGCGGTTGGCGTGGGCATAAAGCACGGGGTCGGCACGCACCTGCTCGTAGGAAGGCAGGCGGATCACGGAGCGCTCGCGCGGCGGAACCTTGACGCGCCCTTCGGGTACTGATCTCTCCCCCTCTGCCTTGCGCAGGGCCGGATTGGGAACGAAAAGGAGTGGCTTCGCCGCATCGCCACCCGCCTGCGCCTCTTCTTCTTTCGCGCAAGTCGCCCCATTCGCCTTCGCCTGCTCCGACACCATCAGGTACGGATTCACATGCGCCTCGACCCGCCCCGGCAGGTCTACGCTGGTCGAGTCGATCTCGAACCAGCCTTCGGGTGTCTCTCGCCGCACGAAGGCCGTGCCGCGCACGTCGGTGATCTGCTGTACCGGCTCCCGGGCCGCCAGGCGATGCGCGATCTCGACGATGGCGCGCTCGGCATTGCCGTACAGCAGCAGATCGCACTTGGCGTCCACCACGATCGAGCGGCGCACCTTGTCTTGCCAGTAGTCGTAGTGGGCGATGCGGCGCAGCGAGCCTTCGATGCCGCCCAGCACGATCGGCACGTCGCTCCAGGCTTCCTTGCAGCGCTGCGAATACACGATGGCCGCCCGGTCGGGCCGCCGGCCCCCGATGTCGCCGGGCGTGTAGGCGTCGTCGCTGCGGATCTTCCGGTCTGCCGTGTAGCGGTTGATCATCGAATCCATGTTGCCGGCCGTGACACCGAAGAACAGGTTCGGCCTGCCGAGCGCCTTGAAGGGATCGGCGCTCTGCCAGTCAGGCTGCGCGATGATGCCGACGCGAAAGCCTTGCGCCTCCAGCATCCGGCCGATGACCGCCATGCCGAAGCTCGGGTGGTCGACGTAGGCGTCGCCGGTGACGATCACGATGTCGCAGCTGTCCCAGCCCAGCGCCTCCATCTCGGCGCGCGACGTGGGCAGGAACCTGGCCGTGCCGAAGCGGGCTGCCCAGTATTTGCGGTAGCTGGTCAGCGGCTTGGCCGCGCGCGCGAAAAAGGAGACGTCGACGGGGGCGTTCATGTGGGAGGTAGCGGCAGGCAGGCCGCGGTGGCCCGGTTCGGGCAACCCGCGATTTTACGGGTCCGGGCTTGGCCGTGCCACGGGAAAGGCCAAGTCGCACCGACGGCTGCCGCCATCTTTACTTGCCTGGGTCAATCAATTAACTGACAATGGCATCCATGCCTGTCGATTCCCCCAGCTTGCCCGACGCCGCGGCCGTCAAGGCCGTGCGCCAGTTCAACCGCTTCTACACCCGCCGCATCGGCGCGCTGGACCCCTACCTGGGCAGCGACATGTCGCTCACCGACGTGCGGGTGCTCTACGAGCTGGCGCACCGCGAGCAGGCGGTGGCCAGCGAGATCGCCAAGGACCTGGGCCTGGACGGCGGCTACCTCAGCCGCATCCTGCGCCGCTTCGAAAGCGCCGGCTGGTTGGCGCGCGAGACGCACCCACGCGACGCGCGCCAGAGCCTGTTGCGCCTGACGGAGGCAGGCCACGCTGCCTTCGCCCCCCTGCAGCAGAAATCGCGCGACGAGGCCCAGGCCTTGCTTGCTTCGCTGACGGCACCGCAGCAACGCCAGCTGATCGATGCCATGCACACGGTGCAGGCGCTGATCGAGCCCGAAGCCAGCCCGCCTGCCAAGCCGCGCACGGCGGTGCTGCGCGATCCACAGCCGGGCGATATCGGCTGGGTGGTGCAGCAGCACGGCGAGGTCTACGCGCGCGAGTACGGCTGGAACAGCGAATTCGAGGCGCTCGTGGCCGAGATCGCGGGCGAGTTCCTGCGCAAGTTCCAGCCCGAATGGGAGCATTGCTGGATCGCCGAGCTCGACGGCGATCGCGTAGGCGCCGTGTTCCTGGTGCGCAAGTCGGCGACCGTCGCGCAGCTGCGCCTCCTGATCCTGACACCGCGGGCGCGCGGCCTGGGCCTGGGGGCACGGCTGACCGACGAGTGCATCACCTTCGCGCGCCGCAAGGGCTACCGGAAGATGGTGCTGTGGACCAACAGCTGCCTGCTGGCGGCGCGCGGCATCTACGCGGCGCGCGGCTTCAAGCTGGTCAAGTCCGAGCCCTACGAGGGCTTCGGCCAGCAGCTGGTGGGCGAGACCTGGGAACTGAAGCTCTAAGCACCCAGGCCGTACGCACTACTGCATGAACCAGCCGTGGCTCACCACCAGCGACTGGCCGGTCAGCGCATTGGTGGGGAAGGCGGCGAACAGCAGCGCGACGCGCGCCACATCTGCCGTGGTGGTGAACTCGCCGTCGACCGTCTCCTTGAGCATCACGTTCTTGATGACCTGCTCCTCGGTGATGCCCAAGGTCCTGGCCTGCTCCGGGATCTGCTTCTCGACCAGCGGCGTACGCACGAAGCCGGGGCAGATCACGTTGGCGCGCACGCCGTGCTTGGCGCCCTCCTTTGCCACGGTCTTCGCGAGCCCGATCAGGCCGTGCTTGGCGGTGACATAAGGTGCCTTCAGCAGCGAGGCCTCCTTGGAATGCACCGAGCCCATGTAGATCACGCTGCCGCCGCGGCCCTGCGCATACATGTGCTTGAGGCAGGCCTTGGTGGTGAGGAAGGCGCCGTCGAGGTGGATGGCCAGCATCTTCTTCCAGTCGGCGAAGCTGAACTCCTCGACCGGGTGCACGATCTGGATGCCGGCATTGCTGATCAGGATGTCGATACCGCCGAACGCGCGGGCGGCCTCCTCGACGGCCGCCTCGACCTGCTCTTCGCTGATGACGTCGACACCGACGCCGATGGCCTGGGCGCCGCTCTGCTGCAGCTCGGCAGCGGTGGCGTCGGCCGCCTGCTTGTTGAGATCGGCGATGACGACCTTGGCGCCTTCCTGCGCGAACAGGAGGGCGATCTCCTTGCCGATGCCGCTGGCTGAACCGGTGATGAAGGCGACCTTGTCCTTGAGTTGCATGGGGATGTCCTTTGATGATGGATAGAGGAGGACGGCGCGTGCAAGCCGCGCGCCGACGACGCAGCGTCGCTCACGAAACTTGGGCCAGGCTGACTGCTGTCCGCCTCATTGCGGCGCCGCCTGGACGGTGGGCACCCGCATCGGGTGCCGCACGCGCGGCTTGTCGGCCTCGGCGAGATCGAAGGTGGTCACACCGTTGACCTGCGCCGCGGCGCGCAGCAGTTCCGGGTGCTCCAGCGTGTTGCGGATGTCACGCAATCCGGCTTCCCAATGCTCGTCGACCGAGACACGGGAGAACTCGTAGTCCTTGGACTCGAGCTCGTAGGGCTTGTCGCGATAGATGAGGTGCACGATCTCGATCGGCTCGTGCGTGAGTTGCGCGCACACGGCGGCCACGCTGGCGTCCTTGCGCAGCGCGGCCGGCAGCTTGGCGATCAGGTCGGCCACGGCCTGCTGCAGGTTCATGTTCGAGGCCAGCGCGTCGGTGTTCATGCGGGTGCGGCTCGAATAGGTGATGTCCTTCTGCCGTTCCAGGGTCTCGGCCAGGGTGCGCGGCATGCTGCCGCGGGCGCTGAACAGGTCCACCTGCAGCACCATCAGCGGCTCGGTGCGCGGATGGGTGTCGAGCACGTACTGGAGCGGCGTGTTGGAGACGATGCCACCGTCCCAGTAGTCCTCGCCGTCGATGTGCACCGGTGCGAAGCCGGGCGGCAGCGCCCCGCTGGCCATGATGTGCTCGGGGCCGATGCGCTGCTGGGTGTTGTCGAAGTAGACCGAGTTGCCGCTGCGCACGTTGACGGCGCCCACGCTCAAGCGCATGTCGCAATCGTTGATGCGATCGAAGTCCACCAGCCGTTCGAGCGTGGATTTCAGCGGCGAGGCATCGTAGTAGCTCAGCACCGGAGCAGCGCCGCCGAGCAGCAGCACAGGGTTGTTGCGCGGCTTGAAGAAGCCAGGCACCCCGAACATCGCCGTCGAGTTGGCGCTCCACTGGTTGAAGAATGCGCGGTCGCCCCAGCCCGGCGGGAGCCGTTGCGCCGGACCCGAGGACAGGAGGTCCCAGAATTCGCGCAGGCGCGCGACGCGCAACTCCGGGGGATTGCCGGCGATCAGGGCAGCATTGATCGCGCCGATGGAGACACCGGCCACCCAGTCGAGCGCCTTGTGCTTCTCGTACACGCCGGCATAGACGCCGGCCTGGTAAGCACCGAGCGCGCCGCCGCCCTGCAGCACCAGCGCCTTCCTGGCAGTCGTGATGTCGACGCGGGAGCTGGAACGACGCGAGGCGGAACCGGGGATATTTTTGGAGGTCGTGGGGGAGCGCATGGGGTGATTGGACATCATGCGCCACCCCGACGCTCCATCCGGCCGAACGGCCGGTGCCTTACATCTTGGGCAGCAGCTGCCCCCTGATTTCGCCGTTCGGATTGGCCGCGGTATGGATGTTGGCGTACCACCGGCCGGCCATCAGGTCGGCGGCCTGGGCCGGGGTCAACGTGGCCTGGCCCTCGATGGGACTTGCAGGATTGGCGAAGGGCAGTACCACGCCCGCGTTCGCGCCGGCGGCGGCCGGGCCGTGGAAATGCGCTGCCGTGGCCGGGCCGCTCAGTCCGGTGTAGCTGATCTTGTACTTGAGGACATTGGTGTCCTTGTTAAGCCAGGCCTCGGCCAGGCCACTCCCGCGCGTCATGTTGGGCGGCACCTCGCTGGCGGCGTTCATGCTGCCGCTGAAGCTCGCCGTGTTGGACCTCGACATCATTCCGCAGCCCGCGAGGGCGGCCGTGGCCACGCCGGTCACGAGGGCGGCGCGCAAGAGGGTGGCAGTTCGGTTCATGAGCGGATCTCCATAGTTGTCGGAGTCGACAGCATAGGCAAGGCCGGAAACCGCGCTTGTCGGCCACGAGCCCGTTTTGCAGGAGCGGGCGATGGCATCATCCGGCGCATGACGACTGCTCCCCTGCCCTCCCTGCACGAGGTCGCCGCCTTCTGGCGCGACGCCGGTCCGGCCCGCTGGTTCGCGAAGGACGAGGCCTTCGATGCCGAGTTCAAGGCGCGCTTCGAAGCTGCGCATCATGCGGCCGCCACCGGTGCCCTCGACGCCTGGGCCAGCGAGGCGGAAGGCGCATTGGCACTGCTGGTGTTGCTGGACCAGCTCCCGCGCAACGCCTGGCGCGGCAGCGCCCACATGTTCGCGACCGACGGAAAGGCCCGGGCGATTGCACGTGCGGCCATCGAAGCCGGGCATGACCGGCAGGTCGACGATGTGCTGCGGCCCTTCTTCTACCTGCCTTTCATGCATTCGGAATCGCTGGAGGATCAGGATCGCTCGGTTGCGCTGAACGCCACGCTCGATGCGAACACGCAGCGCTTCGCGGTGCTGCATCGCGACATCATTGCGCGCTTCGGTCGCTTTCCGCATCGCAACCCGATGCTCGGGCGCGACACCACGGCGCAGGAGCAAGCCTTCCTGGACCAGGGCGGGTTCGCCGGCTAGCGGCCGGGTCCCTCGGGCTCGCGCGTGGGCGAGGACGAAGCGCCGGGCCGCTGCACGTGGCGCAGCGATCCGTACTTGTGCGCATACACCCAGGTGAACTCCGCCCCCAGCAGGAAGATCTGCGCGGAGTAGTAGACCCACACCAGCACCACCACCAGCGAGCCCGCGGCCCCGTAGCCCGAGGCCACGCCCGTCTTGCCGATGTACAGGCCGATGAGGTGCTTGCCGACCGTGAAGAGCAGCGCGGTCACCGCAGCGCCCACCCACACGTCGCGCCACTGCACGCGCACGCGCGGCATGATCTTGTAGATCATCGCGAAGGCCACCGTCACCATTGCGAAGCTGAAGACGAAGTTGACGGCCTGCGCCAGCGCGGCCCAGCCGCCGAACACCGGCGCCCACCATTTACCCAGCGCGGCCAGTGCCGCACTCGCCACCAGCGAGACCATCAGCAGGAAGCCGATGCCCATGATCATGCTGAAGGACAGCAGCCGCACGCGCAGCAGGTTGAACAAGCCCTTGCCGCTGTCGTGTGCGGGCGCGCGCCAGATGCGGTCGAGCGCGTCCTGCAGTTCGCCGAACACGGTGCTGGCGCCGAGCAGCAGCAGCGCCAGGCCGATCACGGTTGCAACAATGCCCTCCTTCGGCTTGTTGACGGCCTCCAGCATGCCCTGCACCGCACGCGCGCCCTGCTCGCCCATCAGGCCGGACAGCTGAATCATGATCTCGCCACGGGCAGCCTCCTGGCCGAAGACCAGGCCTGCGACGGAGATCACGATCAGCAGCAGCGGTGCCACCGAGAACACCGTGTAGTAGGCCAGCGCCGCGCCCATGCTCGGGGCGTAATCGGCCTTCCATGAAAGAACCGCCTGCTTGAAAAGGTCGAGGAGTGCGCGCACCTGCATGCTGCGAGTGTCGCAGCATGGGCGTGCGGGTGCGTCAGCGACATTCCGGCGTCTCGGCCGGACCGCGCTGCGACCATAATCGGGCGCGATGCATCCGGCCCCTCCCCTCGCGTCGCAATCCGACCGTCCGCAGCCCCGTTCCGTAGGCGACTTGTTTCTTTCCTTCACCTGGTTGGCGCTGCAGGGCTTCGGCGGCGTGCTCGCAGTCGTGCAGCGCGAGATGGTCGAAAAGAAGCGCTGGCTGACCGCGGACGAGTTCCTCGAGGACTGGGCAGTAGCCCAGGTACTGCCGGGACCCAACGTGATCAACCTTGCCCTGATGATCGGCGACCGGCACTTCGGACTGCGCGGCGCGATCGCCGCCGTGGCCGGCATGCTGGCCGTGCCGCTCGGAGTCATCCTGGTTCTGGCACTCTTGTACGCGCACTATGGCGGGAACCCGCAGGTTGCCGGCGCCCTGCGAGGCATGGGGGCGGTGGCCGGTGGGCTGATCGCGGCTACCGGTATCAAGCTGATCCCCGCCTTGCGGCGGCATCCGTTGGGCGTTGGCGTCTGCTTCGGCATCGTCGCGCTGGTCTTCGGCGCCATCGCCCTTGCGCGCATTCCGCTGGGCTGGGTGCTGCTGGTCGTCGGCGGTGCTGCCTGCGTGTGGACCTGGAAAAAGATAAAGACATGACCATCGTGATGCACTGGCACGACTGGCTCGGCTTGCTCGGCCAGTACCTGATGCTGTCGATGCTGTCGATCAGCGGCGCCATCACCACGGTGCCCGACATGCACCGCTACCTGGTCGACAGGCACGGCTGGCTGACGGACGCGCAGTTCAGCTCCTCGGTTGCGATCGCCCAGGCGGCACCGGGGCCCAACGTGCTCTTCGTCGCGCTGATGGGATGGAACGTCGGCGTCAACGCAGGCGGGGGCATCGGCGCCGGCCCGAAGGCCTGGGCACTGGGGCTGCTCGGCCTGGCCGTCACCATGACCGGCATCATGCTGCCGAGCACCACACTGACGTATGTCGCGACGCGCTGGGGCCACCGCAACCGCGAGCGGCGCGGGGTGCGCGCCTTCAAGCAGGGTATGGCGCCGGTGGTCGTCGGCCTGCTGATTGCCACCGGCTGGGTACTGACGGTCGGTAACCATGGCGGCAACGCGCCCGCATGGCACCTCTGGCTGCTGAGCGGGGTAGTGGCGTTTATCGTCTGGCGTACCCGCTTGCACCTGCTGTGGCTGCTCGGCGCCGGGGCGCTGCTGGGCGCCTTCGGCTTCGTCTGACTTCCCTGGAGCAAAACCCATGCAACTTCGCCCTCTCGGCCGCTCCGGCCTCCATGTTTCGCCCCTGGCATTCGGCGGCAACGTCTTCGGCTGGACGGTGGACGAGAAGCTTTCGTTCCGCCTGCTCGACGCCTGGCTCGATGCCGGCTTCAACTTCGTCGACACCGCCGACGTCTACTCCTCCTGGGTACCAGGTCACAGCGGCGGCGAGTCGGAAACGATCATCGGCAAATGGCTGCGCCAAAGCGGCAAGCGCAACCGGGTGGTGCTGGCGACCAAGCTCGGCAAGCCGATGGGTCCAGGCAAGGAAGGCCTGTCGCCTGCTTACATCCGCCAGGCCGTGGACGCCTCGCTCAAGCGCCTCCAGACCGATCACATCGACCTCTACCAATCGCACGACGACGACGCCGACACGCCGCTGGCAGACACGCTGGCGGCGTTCGCCGAGCTGATCACGGCCGGCAAGGTGCGCGCCATCGGCGCCTCGAACTACACCGCGCCGCGGCTGGCGGAGGCGCTGGAGGTGGCCGAGCGCGAGGGCCTGCCGCGCTACGAAAGCCTGCAGCCGCTCTACAACCTCTACGACCGCGCCGTCTTCGAAGAAGCGCTGGAGCCGCTGTGCCTCGAACGCGGCATCGGCGTGATCAACTTCTACGCGCTGGCGGCCGGCTTCCTGACCGGCAAGTACCGCAGCGAGGCCGATGCCGCCAAGAGCGCGCGCGGGGCCAGCACGACGAAGAAATACCTGAATCCGCGCGGCCTTCGCATCCTCGCTGCGCTGGACGAAGTCGCCGGCATGCACGGTGCGACACCGGGCCAGGTGGCGCTTGCGTGGCAGATCGCCCGCCCGGCCATCACGGCGCCGATCGCGAGCGCCACGTCGGTCCGGCAGCTTGAAGAATTGGCGGGCGCGGCGCAGTTGTCGCTCGCCGCCGAGGCGATCGCACTGCTCGACAAGGCCAGCGCCGAAACCGCACAGCAGCGGTAGGCGCCCGCCGACACGCGCTGGCGGCAGCAGCCGCGTGCATCGGGGGCAGTCGCATGGCGAGACTGGCCGTAACAACTCGAGCCGGAGAGAAAAACCATGTCTTTCGCCCTCTACATGATTGGCTTCCTTATTTTCCTGGCCGGCCTCGCCTGGGGCGCTTCGGTCGCCGGCGTTCCGACGCTCTACATCGGCATCGGCGCGCTGGTACTGCTCGGCATAGGCATCTTCAGCGCCGTCGGGCGCACGCGCAGCAAGGACCCTTCCTAGCCTTACCCGATCCAGCATTGCCGGGTCACGCTTGCAGGCGCACAACAGGGCGCCGTGGCGTGGCTCGAGACTGGCCACGCCTGCCAGCGCCCTTTCTCGCTTTCGCACCATGCCGGCGCACGCGGCACTTGAAATCCTCTGCAGGCGATCCCAATTCCTCCCCGGAAGTGCTGGAGGCGTCTCCGGCGCTCCGTCTGGTTCAACCGTATGGAGGTTTTCGCCATGTATCGATCCTTGTTTCCGCGCGACCTGTTCGCCGAGATGGATCGCCTGCAACGCGAAATGCAGCAGGCCTTTGATCTGTCTCCGAGCATCCGTGGTCTCGGACGCGGTGGGTTCCCCGCACTCAATGTCGGCGGCACGCCGCAGTCGATCGAGATCTATGCCTTTGCCCCAGGCCTCGATCCGTCCAAGATCGACGTCCAGCTCGACCGTGGCCTGCTGACCTTGGCAGGCGAGCGCTCGTCGACACTGCCGTCATCGGAGGACTCCAAGTCGACCGTGCACATCAATGAGCGCTTCTCAGGCAGCTTCCGGCGCACGCTGACCTTGCCGGACGATGCCGACCCGGAGGCCATCAAGGCCGACTATCGCAATGGCGTCCTGCACGTGACCGTCCAGCGACGTGCGTCCGCACAGCCGCGGCGCATCACGATCCAGTGAAAGGAGCAGCGACATGAACGACGTTGAGACTGTCCGCTCGAACACTCCTCCCTCCACCGTCGCCCGGAAAGACAGGCCGGGCTACAGCGAAGCGGCGCTGACGCCGCCCGTCGACGTGGTGGAGGACGCCACCGGGCTCACGCTGTACGCAGATCTTCCGGGCGTGTCAAAGGAGAAGCTCCATCTGCAGGTGGAGTCCGGAACGCTCACCATCGATGCAGAATCGGACCTGGGCGTGCCGGAGACGCTGCAGTCGAGCCACACGGAAGTTGGCCTTGCGCGCTTTCACCGGGTCTTCACCTTGAGCAAGGAGCTCGACACCGAGAAGGTTTCGGCCGAGCTGGCGCAGGGGGTGCTGACCCTGCGCATTCCCAAGGTGGCCCAGGCGCAACCGCGGCGCATCGAGATCGCGGTGAGCTGAACGGCGCGCTGGCTTGGCACCCATCCGGACCGCAGAGCCGCCCGGAGGGGTCCTGCTGAGAGTTAAGCTGTCGCACGTTCCGTGGTCAGAGAAGAACAGAGCGAGGAATGCAGGCAATGAACGATGACGGCGAGGTCAGGCGCTTCGTTTACGAGGCGTGGGAGGTCCGCGTGTGCCTGAATGCAGTGGCGGTCGAAGGGCAGGCCTCGGGCCATGCGGATCTGTGGCGCGATGGAGAGCACAAGTGCCGCGTTGCCTTGACCGGCCGTTTTGACGACGCCACGAGTGCCTCCGATGCGCTGGAGCGCAAGGCGAAGGCCTGGGTCGACGACTGGAAGGCCCGCGATCACTCCGGTGAGACGGGTTTCACCAGCCTGTGATCAGCCGGTGCTGCGCTGCCGCATCGCCTCGTAGAGGCAGACCCCGCTTGCCACGGACACATTGAGGCTCTCCACCGCGCCCGCCATCGGGATGCGCACCAGTTCATCGCAGGTCTTGCGCGTGAGCTGGCGCATGCCCTCGCCTTCGGCGCCCAGCACCAGCGCGAGGGGCCGCCGCAGATCGCTCTGGTAGAGCGTCCCCGGTGCATCGTCGCTGGTGCCCACGCACCAGATGTTGCGCTCCTTCAGCTCGTTCAGCGTGCGTGCCAGGTTGGTCACCATGAAGTAAGGCACCGTCTCGGCGGCACCGCTTGCGACCTTGGCCACGGTGGCGTTGATGCCGGCCGCATGGTCCTTCGGCGCGATCACCGCATGCACGCCGGCACCGTCGGCCACGCGCAGGCAGGCACCCAGGTTGTGCGGATCGGTGACGCCGTCGAGCACCAGCAGAAGCGGCATCGTGCCGGCCGCCTCGAGGTCTTCGAGGAGTTCGTCGAGAGAACGGGTCTGGGCGATTGGCTGCACCCGCGCGGCGACGCCCTGGTGGCCATGGCTGCCGCTGAGCTTGGCAAGTCGCAATCCGTCGGCCTCGATCAATCGCACGCCGGCCTCCTGCGCGCGAGTGACGAACTGGCGCATGCGCGCATCGCGCCGGCTGGCGTCGAACAGCACCTCGATCACCGATTGCGGCGCGGTCTTGATGCGCACGCCCACGGCATGAAAGCCGAAGATCACTTTGGGAGAAGACATGGCGGGATTATCGAGCCCGCCCCGCCGGCGACTCAGACGCCCTGGTCGCGCTGGTCGTCCGAGCCGACGCGCCCGGCTTCGATGGTGATGCGCCGCTCGCACCGGGAGGCAATACCGCGGTCATGCGTGACCAGCACGAGCGTGGTGCCCAGTTCGCGGTTGAGGTCGAACATCAGACGCATCACCTGCTCGCCGGTGGCGAAGTCGAGGCTGCCGGTGGGCTCGTCGGCCAGCAGCAGCGCCGGCTGGACGACGAAGGCGCGGGCCAGCGCAACACGCTGCTGCTCGCCGCCGGACAGCACCTTGGGATAGTGGTTGAGACGCTGGCCGAGGCCGACGCGCCCCAGCATCTCCGTCGCCGCCTTGCGCGCATCGCGGCGGTCGGCCAGCTCGAGGGGCAGCATCACGTTCTCGAGGGCGCTGAGATTGCCCAGCAGCTGGAAGCTCTGGAACACGAAGCCGACCTTGCGGGCCCGGAGCGCGGCACGCTCGTCTTCGTCGATGGCGAACAGGTCCTCGCCAGCCAGCTTCACGGTGCCTCGCGTGGGCGTGTCCAGCCCGGCGACGATCGACAGCAGCGTGCTCTTGCCCGAGCCGGAGGCGCCGACGATGGCGGCGGTCTCGCGCTCGCCCAACGTGAAGTCGATGTCCTGCAGAATATCCAGCGTGCCGGCTGAGTCGGTGACCGACTTGAAAACGTGTTCGACGGCGACAATGGCTGCGGGTGGGATCGACATTGAAAAGGGTTTGCGCGTGGTGAATCGACGTCACTTTATCTTGACCGGCACCGTGGCCGGTTTCGCGGGGCATTGGCCGATGGCGCAGGCCCAGGCCAACGCCGGCGGCAAGCCGGTGATCCTGGTCGTCGGGACTCGCTTTCCGCCGAGTACGGCCTCAAGCGTGGCGAAGGGTGGGTGCCGTTGCTTGAAAAGCGGCTGGCCGAACAGAAGATCGACGCCAAGGTCGTGAACGCCAGCATCAGCGGCGACACCACCGCTGGCGGCCGGGCGCGATTGGCGGGACTGCTGGCGCAACACAAGCCGACACACGTGGTGCTCGAGCTGGGCGGCAACGATGCGTTGCGCGGACTGCCGCTTGCCGGCACCGAGGACAACCTCACCCAGATGACCAAGGCGGCACAGGCCGCCGGTGCCCACGTGCTGCTCGTCGGCATCCAGGTGCCGCCGAATTACGGCAGCGACTACACGCGGCGCTTCGAAGCGATCTTCACGAAGGTGGCCAGCAGCACCAAGGCGGCGTTGGCGCCCTTCCTGCTCAAGGGCGTGGCCGATGGTCCCGAAGCGGCGACACTGTTCCAGCCCGATCGGATCCATCCCACGGCCGCCGCTCAGCCTCGCATGCTCGACAACGTGTGGCCGGTGCTGCGCCGACTGCTTCCACCCAAGTGAGAGGGAGGCGACAGCCATCAAAAAAGCCGCTGCAGGCATGGCCTGCGGCGGCTTTTTTCCACTGATCGGGGTGCCGAGCGGTGTCGGAGCGGCTCAGCCGTCCTTGGTCGGCAGATCCGGCACGGTAGGCGGATCGCGTTCCAGCGAGGCGACATCGGTCTCGGGGTCGCCCGGCGCCAGGCCTTCGCTGCTGGGGTTCAGCTTGCGAGCGGCTTTTTCGCGCGCTTTCTCTTCCTTCTTCTTCTTCTTGGCCAACTCCTTCTGACGCTTCTCGTAGCCGTAGTTCGGTGTTGCCACGTGTACTCCTTCCTGAAAGGCAGTCCCGGTGACTGCGCGTGCCCCACTGTACGCGATAACCGGGCCGGTTCAGAGGGCTGCGAAGGCCTGCTCCAGGTCGGCGCGCAGGTCGTCGGCGTCCTCGAGTCCGACCGAGAAGCGCACCAGCGTGCCCTTGTACGGCCAATGCGCCACGCCCGGGTCGCGCATCAGGCCGATGTCATAGGGCACGACCAGGCTGATCGGTCCGCCCCAGGAATAACCGAGCCGGAACAGCTTCAGGCTGTCGCAGAAGCGGTCGACCTGGGCGGCGCTGTAGCGCTCATCGAACACGACCGAGAACAGCCCGGCTGCCAGATCGGTGGCGCCGCACAGCCGCAGCCAATGCGCATGACCGGGCGAGCTTTCGAGCGCGGGATGAAGCACCTGCGCGATCTCGGCGCGGTCAGCGAGCCAGCGGGCCAGCATGCGTGCAACGCGGTCGTGCGCCTCGTAGCGCAGCGCGATGGTGGGCAACGAGCGCAGCAGGGTCTCCACGTCACCGACACCGACGCCGAAGCCCATCCGCATGTGGCTGAGCTTGAGGGCGCGGTGCAGCCGATCGTCGCGCGTGACGACACTGCCCATCAGCAGGTCCCCGCCGCCGCTCGGGTACTTGGTGAGCGCCTGAATCGAAATATCCACGCCCTGCCCGCTGCCGTTGAAGTCGAAAGGCGCAAACGCAAGGCCCGCGCCCCAGGTGTTGTCCAGGGCCGTGAGCACACCGCGGACACGGCAGGCCGCGACCAGTGCCGGCAAGTCCGGGAACTCCATCGTGACCGAGCCCGCCGCCTCCAGCCATACGAGCCGGGTTCGCTCCGAGAGCTTGGCCGCGAGATCGGCCGGGTTCATCGGGTCGTAGAGCCGGTGCGTGACGCTGAAGTTGGCAAGCTCGCCGCTGCACAGCGCCTTGCTCGGGCCGTAGGCGTTGTCCGGGAGCAGCACCTCGTCGCCGGTCTTCAGGAAGGCAAACGCCACCAGCGCGATCGCCGCCAGGCCGCTGGAAGTCAACAGGCATTCGGTGCCGCCTTCCAGCGTGGCGAGCCGTTCCTCGAGGGTGAAGGTGGTGGGGGTGCCGTGCAGGCCGTAGGTGTAGCCTGCCTTGGTCTTCCAGTCGCGCGCGCGCATGGCCGCGACATCGGCGAAGAACACGGTCGACGCCTTGTAGACGCCCGGCTGCGGCGCGGCGAAATTCGCGGGGGGCTTGTAGGGGTGGTGGATCAGGTCGGTGATGGACTTGGGCATGTCGCCATGCTAGTCGACGCCCGCCCGCTGGCACCCCACAATGACGCCTGCTGCCCACAGGAGACCCGGATGGCCATCCATGAACTCTTTGCCTACCTCTGCGTGAACGACAGCGCCAAGGCGATCGCCTGGTACGGCGAGGTCTTCGGCGCGACCGAAAAATTCAGGCTCACCGAACCCAGCGGCCGCATCGGCCATGCCGAACTCGACCTCGGCGGTACCACGCTGATGCTGGGCGACGAATTCCCCGAGTACGGGATCCGTGGGCCCGCGAGCGTTGGCGCCACCTCGGTGACGATCCACCTGCACGTGGACGACGCCGATGCAGTGGTCGACCGCGCGCTGAAAGCCGGCGCGACGCTACAGATCGAGGTGCAAGATCAGTTCTACGGCGAGCGCTCGGGATCCTTTCGAGACCCCTTCGGCCACCGCTGGAACATCGGCCACAGCATCGAACAGCTGTCGCCCGAGGAGATGCAGCGGCGCTACACCGAGCTGCTGAAGCAGCAGTGAGGCCCCGCCCTCCTCAGACCGACCATTTCTCGATCAGCTTCTCGGCGCCGAGCGAGTCGTATCCCTCGAACGGCTGGTGGATCCAGGGGTTGGTGGCCAGGTACTCGACCGAGTAGTCGGGCGTGAAGGTCGACAGCGCCTTGGTCCAGATGACGGCGCTGCGCAGCTCGCTGATCGGTGCGTAGTTGCTCTTGAGCATCTCCACCACCGCGTGCAGCGTGTGGCCGGAGTCGGCCAGGTCGTCCACCAGCAGCACGCGGCCTGCAATTTCGCCCTTCGGCGTGGTGATGTAGCGCGCGATGTCGAGGTGGCCCTGGACGGTGCCGGCGTCTGCCCGGTAGGAGCTGGTCGACATGATGGCCAGCGGCTTGTCGAAAATGCGCGACAGCACGTCCCCCGGCCGCATGCCACCGCGTGCCAGGCACAGGATGGTGTCGAATTGCCAGCCCGACTGGTGCACCTTGATCGCGAGTTTCTCGATCAGGTTGTGGTACTCGTCGTAGCTCACGTAAAGGTGTTTGCCGTCTTCAGTCAGCATGGGAAACCGTCTCCTCTCGGTGGGTCGTTCGTCGTTCAATCTGCCAGGTAGGGATGCCGCATCATGATCGTGTGATCGCGGTCCGGGCTGGTCGACACCATGTGGATCGGCACGCCGGTGACCTGCTCGATGCGCTGAAGGTAAAGCCGCGCGTTGACCGGCAGCTTGTCGTACTGCGTGACGCCCACGGTGCTTTCGGTCCAGCCTTCGAGCTTCTCGTAGACGGGGGTGCAGCGCTCGATCTCGTCGGCGCCCAGCGGCAGGATGTCGGTGTACTCGCCATCGAGCTCGTAGCCAGTGCACAGCTGCAGTTCCTTCAGCCCGTCCAGCACGTCGAGCTTGGTGATGCACAGGCCGGAAAGCCCGTTGACCTGCGCGGAACGCTTGAGGAGCGCGGCGTCGAACCAGCCGCAGCGGCGGCTGCGGCCGGTGGTCACGCCCTTTTCGGCGCCAACGGTGCTCAGGTGCCAGCCGACGGTGCCGGGCTTGTCCCATTCGAGCTCGGTCGGGAAGGGCCCGCCGCCGACGCGCGTGCAATAGGCCTTGGTGATGCCGAGGATGTAGTGCAGCATGCCGGGACCGACACCCGCGCCAGCCGCGGCGTTGCCGGCCACGCAATTGCTGGAGGTCACGTAGGGGTAGGTGCCGTGGTCCACATCCAGCAGCGTGCCCTGCGCGCCCTCGAACAGCAGGTTGGCGCCCGCGCGATTGGCGTCATTGAGCTCGCGCGAGACGTCGGCCATCATGGGCTTGAGCAGTTCCGCGTGGCGCATGGCCTCGTCGTAGACGGCATCGAACTCGATCGCCGGCGCACCCAGCACCTGGGTGAGCACGTGGTTGTGCAGTTCGAGCAGCACGCGCAGCTTGGCGGCAAAGCGCTCCGGGTGCTTCAGGTCCTGCACACGCAGGGCCCGGCGCGCGATCTTGTCCTCGTAGGCCGGGCCGATGCCGCGGCCGGTGGTGCCGATCTTTTCGACACCGCCCTTTTCGCGGTAGGCTTCGCGCGCAATGTCCAGCGCTGCATGGACAGGCAGGATCAGCGGGCAGGCCTCGCTGATGCGCAGGCGCGAACGCACCTCGACCCCGGCTTTCTCCAAGCCCTCGATCTCTTCGAAGAGCTTGGCCGCCGACAGCACCACGCCGTTGCCGATGTAGCACTTGACGCCGGGCCGCATGATGCCGCTCGGGATCAAGTGCAGCGCCGTCTTCACGCCGTTGATGACCAGTGTGTGGCCCGCGTTGTGACCGCCCTGGAAGCGCACGACTCCCTGTGCGCTCTCGGTCAGCCAGTCAACCAGTTTGCCCTTGCCCTCGTCGCCCCATTGGGTGCCGACGACGACGACGTTTCGTCCGGTGGTAACGCTCATGATGCTTCGCTCTTCAATTCAGATGGCTTGGACTTTCCACTGCCCGCCCTGCGCGATCAGCTCGCGGTCGCAGTGGAATTCGTCGATTTCGCTCTCGTGGCCGGGCAGGACGCAGACCACGGTCTCGCCCCGGCTGCGCAGCGCCGCGATGGCTTCGCCGAGCCCCGGGGCGTCGCTCCAGGGCGCGCGGATCGCGGCACGCAGGGGGCGCACCGGCAGCACGCCCACGAGTTCGCGCACGTCGAGGCTGAACCCGACCGCCGGGCGATTGCGCCCGAACACCGCACCCACCTCGTTGTAGCGCCCGCCGCGTACCAGCGCATCGCTGGCGCCTTCGGTGTAGATGCCGAAGCGCATGCCGCTGTAGTAGGCATAGCCCCGCAGGTCGGCCAGGTCGAAGCTCACGCGTGCGCCATCGAGCCGCCTCGCCAGTTGCTTGAGGTCGGCGAGCGCCTGGCGCATGCTGGCCGTGTCGGGGAGAACGTTGGCAGCCTCCTCGAGCACCGCTGCATCGCCGTAGAGATGCACCAGTGCAAGCAGGCCCTCCCGCGAAGCGGCGGGGAAGCCCGCGGTGAGCTCGCGCAAGCCACTGGCGTCCTTCGCGGCAAGAGCGGTATGGACGCGCGCAATGGCCTCCGCATGGGTCGGGACGCCGGCGAGCAGGGCACGCACGATGCGCGCATCGGCCAAGTCGACGTTGACGGGATTCGTCACGCCGGCCGCACGGAGGCAGTCGAGTGCGAGGCGCAGCACCTCGGTGTCGGCCTCGAGCCCGTCATGCCCGTAGATCTCGGCGCCGAACTGGAGCGGCTCGCGGGTCGCGTGCGGACGGTCGGGCCGGGTGTGCACCACGGGGCCGCAATAGCAGAGGCGGGCCACACCGCGCCGGTTGAGCAAGTGGGCATCGATGCGTGCGACCTGGGGCGTGGTGTCGGCGCGCAGCCCCATGCTGCGCCCGGACAGCTGATCGACCAGCTTGAAGGTCTGCAGGTCCAGGGCCTCTCCGGTACCGGACAGCAGGGACTCGAGATGCTCCAGGAGCGGCGGCATCACCAGCTCGTAGCCGTAACCACGGGCGGTGTCGAGCAGCTGGCGTCGAAGTTCTTCGATGTGACGCGCCTCGGAGGGCAGCACATCGGCAATGTGATCCGGGAGGACCCAGGCGGACATGGGGAGCGAAGGCGTGGTTAAAACCGGATTCTACCGGGCCACCAGAGCCCCTAACCCCGCAAACCCAGAGACTCAGGCCAGGACCCAGAGCAGAAAGAGGCCCAGCACAATGCTGCACAAGCCGAAGAAGCGCAGCTGCCCGTCCCTCAATTGCATGAGCTGGCCGAAGCCGCGCCGCCAACCGCCGGGCGACACGAAGGGCAGGATGCCCTCGATCACCAGCACGAGCGCCAGCGCGCTCCAGAACGTCTCTGCGCTCACGCCCGAACGCTGCGCCTAGCGCCGTCCCGCAGCCGCAGCCGCAGCCGTGCCACCGGAGCTTTGCATTGCACGGAAGAAGTCCGACGAGGGATCCAGGACCATCACGTCGCTCTTCTTGTTGAAGCTTTGCTTGTAGGCATCGAGGCTGCGGTAGAACTGCGCGAACTGCGGATCGCGCCCGAAGGCCTCGGCATAGGCCGACGCAGCGCGGGCATCGCCCTCGCCCTTGATCTTCTGGGCGTCGCGGTATGCATTGGCGACGATCACCTCGCGCTGACGGTCGGCGTCGGCGCGGATCTTCTCGCCTTCTGCGAAACCGGTGGATCGCAGCTCGTTGGCCACGCGCTTGCGCTCGGCCTCCATGCGGCGGTAGACGGACTCGGTGATCGCCTCGACATAGTCGACGCGCGTCACGCGCACATCGATGATGTCGATGCCCCAGGGCTTCGTGCCCTTCACCACCGCCAGCATTTCGCGCTGCACGTCGTTCATGAGCGCCTCCCGGCGCGTCGAGATCAACTCGCGCACGGTTCGCTTGTTGACGTTCTCCTGGAAGGCATTGCGCACCACGCGGTTGAGCTGCACGGCGCCTGCGTTTTCGTCGAGGCCGACGTTGCGGATGTATTCCGAGGGGTTGGTGATGCGCCAGCGCACGTACCAGTCGATCACCACGCGCTGCTTCTCGGCCGTGAGCATGGGCTCGGGATCGAGGCTGGACAAAGTGAGCAGGCGCTTGTCGATGTACGACACGTTCTGGAAGGGCGGCGGCAGCTTGAAGTTCAAGCCCGGCTCGGTGATCACTTCCTTGATCTGGCCCAGGGCATAGACCACGCCGAACTGGCGCTGGTCGACCACGAAAAGCGTGGAGCTCAGGAGGGCCAACGCCACCAGGACGGACGATACGATGAAGCCAAGTCTGTTCATGTTCTGTTGCTCCTCAGCGTACGTCGCGGTCGCGCGAGCGGCCGTCGCGTGCACGCGCGTCGTTGGGCGGGACGACGGGAATCACCGAGGACTGGGGCGGCGCAGTGCCGGCCACGTTCGGGTTGGCGCCGTCGGCGGGCGCGCCGGCTCCCGGCTGGCCGGACATCTGGATCAGCTTGTCGATCGGCAGGTAGAGCAGGTTCGAGCCCTGCTTGGAATCGACCAGCACCTTCGTCGTGTTACTGTAGATCTGCTGCATGGCGTCGGTGTACATGCGGTCGCGCGTGACCTGCGGCGCCCGCTGGTACTCGGCGAGCACCGAGCCGAAGCGCTGGGCATCGCCCTGCGCCTGCGCGACGATCCGCGCCTTGTAAGCCTCCGACTCTTCCTTGAGGCGCGAAGCGGTACCGGTGGCGCGCGGCACCACATCGTTGGCGTAGGCCTGCGCCTCGTTCTTGGTGCGCTCGCGTTCCTGGCCGGCCTTGAGCACATCGTCGAAGGCCGCTTGCACCTGTTCCGGCGGACGCAGCCCGCCCTGCTGCAGGTTGATGCCCACCACCTCGATGCCCACCTTGTAGCGGTCCAGGATGGTCTGCATCAACGCCCGCACGCGGGGGGCAATCTGGTCGCGTTCCTCGGCGAGCGCCGCATCCATCTTCATCTTGCCAACGACCTCGCGAACCGCGGTCTCGGCCACCTGCACCACGGTGTCGGTCGGCGTCTTGCTTTCATAGAGGTACGCGCGCGCGTCGCTCAGGCGGTACTGCACGGCAAACTTGATCTCGACGATGTTCTCGTCTTCGGTCAGCATGGCCGATTCGCGCAGGCCGGTCGAGCGCACGATCGAGTCGCGGCCGACGTCGATCGAGCGGATCTGCGTCACGATCACGATTTCGTGACGCTGGATCGGGTACGGCAGCCGCCAGTTGAAGCCGGCGCCCACGGTCGTCTTGTAGCGGCCGAACTGCGTGATCACGGCCTGCTGGCCTTCGTTGACGATGAAGAAGCCGGTGCCCAGCCAGATCAGTACGGCCACTGCCGCCACCAGGCCCAGGCCAACGCCGGCATTCTTCATGTCGGGCTTGAGGCCGTTGCCCCCATTGCCCCCGTTCGAACGGCCACCGTTGCCGCGCCCGCCGCCGAACAGGCCACCCAGCTTGCGGTTGAAGTCGCGCCAGAGCTCGTCGAGATCAGGCGGTCCCTGGTTGGGCCCCTGGCCGCGGGGACGGTTGTTGTTGCCGGAGGATCCGGAGTCGTCGTCGGGACGATTGGCATTGGGACGATCCCCATTCGAAGAGGGCTCGTCGCCGCGACCCCAACGGCCATCATTCAGGTTGAACATGTCCTGGAATCGTCTCCACACTGGCTTTGCATTCATTCGATCTCTTCTCTGGTCAGTGGGGCGATTGTGCCAATCCGCCGCCGGGGCCGTGCAATTCGGCGTCCGGCTCTGGGGTCATGGCCCCGTCTACCGAAAGCGCGCGCCGTCCAAGCTCGGCTCGGAGCGCCGCCACACCTTCTCCGGAATGAGCACTCAGGAAGAGGCGCGGCATCTGCACGCCGTCGACTTCGATCTCGTCGGCGAGCGACAGGGGGCGCTGCGTATCGTCGAGGGCGTCGAGCTTGTTGAAGACGAGGAGCTGCGGCACGCTGTCGGCGCCGATCTCCTTCAGCACCGACTGCACCTCGGCCATCTGCTCCGGGTGGTGCGGGTTGGAGGCATCCACCACGTGCAGCAGCAGATCGGCATCGACTGCCTCCTGCAGGGTGGCCTTGAAGGCATCGATCAGACCGTGCGGCAGCTCGCGGATGAAGCCAACCGTGTCCGAGATCGAGACTTTGCGCCGCGCATCGCCGAGATACAGATGCCGTGTGGTGGTGTCGAGCGTGGCGAACAGCTGGTCGGCTGCATAGGCGCGCGCCTTCACCAGCGCATTGAACAGCGAGGATTTGCCGGCATTGGTATAGCCGACCAGCGAGATGTTGAAGGTGTCGCGCCGCTCGCGCTGGCGCCGCTGGGTACTGCGCTGGCGCTGCACCTTGGCAAGCCGTTCACGGGTGCGCCGGATGGCGTCCCCGATCATGCGGCGGTCGAGCTCGATCTGGGTTTCGCCGGGGCCCCCGCGCGCACCGATGCCGCCGCGCTGGCGCTCCAGGTGAGACCAGCGCCGCACGAGGTGCGTGCTGAGGTATTGCAGCCGTGCCAGCTCGACCTGCAGCTTGCCTTCGTGGGAGCGCGCGCGCTGGGCGAAGATCTCGAGAATGAGGAAGGTCCGGTCGTACACCGCCACGCCGAGATGGCGCTCGAGGTTGCGTTGCTGCGCCGGGCTCAGCGCCTGGTCGAAGATCACCTCGCTGGCGCCGTGCAGTTCGGCCAGCTCGCGAATCTCGCTGGCCTTGCCGCTGCCCACGAACAGGGCTGCATCGGGGGCCTTGCGCTTGGCGACCAGGCGCGCGACTGGCGCAAGGCCCGCGGTTTGCGCAAGCAGTCCGAGTTCCTCGAGTTCGCCGTCGAAATGGGGCAGCCCGAAATCGACACCGACGAGGACGACGGCACCGTCTTTCCGGGAATTCAGTTCAGACAAGCGGAATCAAATGGGAAAAAGCGCGGCGGGCGAGCCGCCGTGCTCCGTGCACTCAGGCAGCGGCGTCGTCGTTCTCGGTTGCCGAGAAGTTGACCGCCCGACCCGGCACGATGGTAGAGATGGCATGCTTGTAGACCATCTGGGTCACCGTATTGCGAAGCAACACGACGTACTGATCGAAAGACTCGATCTGCCCTTGCAGCTTGATGCCGTTGACCAAATAAATGGAAACCGGCACGTGCTCTCGACGCAAGGTGTTCAGAAAGGGGTCTTGTAGAAGTTGCCCTTTATTGCTCACGATATTCTCCGTGTTCAAGAGTAGTTGTTGGACCGGCCACCTTAACACAGCACTTCCGCAGTGCAGCACGAAACCCTCGACGCCCCCCTAAAAAATACGGCACTCCGGGGCGGGAGGAACCTTCGGGGGGCGGCACCGTTCGCGATGCAGGGCCCCCGTCCCCAGGATGCGGCACAGGCTGCGCCCGCCGCGGGGCATTCAGCCCTCCTTGTCGGCGTAGGGATTGTGCGAAGTCTTGAACTCGATGCGCAATGGCGTGCCGACGAGGTCGAACTCCTTGCGGAAGCGCCCCTCCAGAAAGCGCCGATAGGCCTCGGTGACGTGCTCCAGCGAGTTGCCATGGATGACGATCACCGGCGGGTTCATGCCCCCCTGGTGTGCATAGCGCAGCTTGGGCCGGAACATGCCGGACTTCTTGGGGGTCTGGAACTGCACGGCCTCGAGCAGCAGGCGCGTGAGCACCGGCGTGGACATCTTGCGGGTGGCGGACTTGTGCGCCTGCGCGATGGCCTGCCATAGGGGGCCCAGCCCCTGGCGCCGTGTGGCCGAGATGAAGTGCAATGAGGCGAACTTCAGGAATGCCAGCCGGGTCTCGATCTGGCGCTGGATCTGCTCGCGCTGATAGCTGTCGACTGCGTCCCACTTGTTGATTGCAATCACCACCGCGCGGCCACTCTCCAGGATGTAGCCGGCGATGTGGGCATCCTGGTCGGTAACGCCTTCGGTGGCGTCGATCAGGAGCAGCACGACGTCTGCGGACTCGATGGCCTGCAGGGTCTTGACCACCGAGAACTTCTCGATCGCCTCGAACACCTTGCCCTTTCGCCTCAGGCCCGCGGTGTCGATGAGCTCGAAGCGCTGACCGTTGCGTTCGAAGGGCACGGAGATGGCGTCGCGCGTGGTGCCCGGCAGGTCGAAGGCGACCAGCCGCTCCTCGCCAAGCCAGGTGTTGATCAGGGTGGATTTGCCGGCGTTGGGCCGGCCCGCGACGGCCAGCTTGATCGGCTTGTTGACGTCTTCTTCCTCGTCCTCGTCGTCCGGTTCGGGCAGCGCCAGCGGGTCGAGCGCGAGCTCGACCAGGCCGCGGATGCCCTGCCCGTGCGCGGCCGAGACGCCGTGCACCTCGCCGAAGCCCAGCTCGTAGAACTCGGCGAGCCGCGCGTTGTCCTTCATGCCTTCGGCCTTGTTGGCGGCCAGCACGCACGGCTTGCCAAGGCGGCGCAGCTCGTTGGCGATGTCGTGGTCCTGCGCCGAGAGCCCCTCGCGCGCATCGACAACGAAGATCACCACGTCGGCCTCGGCCACCGCCTGTCGCGTCTGCTTGGCCATCTCCTTGAAGATGCCGCTGCCCGCGTCGGGCTCGAAGCCGCCGGTGTCGATGACGATGAACTCGTAGCGACCCTGGCGGCCGTTGCCGTAGTGGCGGTCCCGCGTGAGCCCGGCAAAGTCGGCAACGATGGCGTCGCGTGTCTGCGTCAGGCGGTTGAACAGCGTCGATTTGCCGACGTTGGGGCGCCCGACCAGTGCAATGACGGGTTTCATGATCGAGCGCTCGCGTTCTACGTTCTATTCAGGGCGGTAGCCGAAGACGCCGCCGTTGCGGGTGACGACCACGACCGTGTTGCCCGAGAGCACGGGTGCCGCCGCGATCGGCGAGCCATCGGGTGTGAGACGGTTGAGCAGCGCGCCGTCCTCGCGCGAGATCACATGCACGAGGCCCGTTGCGTCGCCGATGATGAGCGAGCGCCCGACCGCGAGCGGCGCAGTCAGCGTGCGGTACTTGAGACGCTCCATCTGCCAGGCGCGCTCGCCGTCGTTGCGACGCCAGGCCACCACGTTGCCGTTGTCCTCGGTGCCGTAGATGAAGCGGTCGTCGCCCGAAATGCCGTCTGCCCCGCTGGCCGGCTTGCTCCACAGCAAGGTGCCACGCGAGGTGTCGACGCAGCCGACGCTGGCGTAGTAGGCGCGCGCGCAGACGGAGTCGCCGAGCCGGCTCACGCTGCCGGTCAGATCGACCAGGCGCTCGACGTCGTTGGTGCCGCGCGGCGCGGCAACAGGCGCCTCCCAGCGTGAGGTGCCGTTGGCCGGGTTGATGCCGACCAGCCGGCCGCCAACACCGGTCACCAGCGTGTCGCCGACGGCGATCAGCACGCCCGGACGCTTCAGCACCAGGTTCTCGGCAGTGCGCTGCTGCGACCACAACCGGCGCCCGCTCTGGCCGTCCCAAGCGGTGGTGGTGCGATCCGCGCTCTGCACGAAGACGCGTCGGCCGGCCACCAGCGGAGCGGTGTACGACTGTGCCGGAAGCCGCTGCCGCCATAGCACCTTGCCGCCCTGGAGCGTGACGAGTTCATTGCCGGTGGTGATCACCGCGACCAGCGAACCGTCGCTGCCCACGCCGGCGCCCAGCGGGACGCCGACGCTGGCGCGCCAGGACTCCTGGCCGGAGCGGGCATCGATCATGGCCACCGTGCCGTCGCTGGAAGCCACAGTCACCATGTCGCCGCTCACGTCCGTCGTGAGCGGGAACTCCACCTTGGGAATTCGGATGCTCCAGGCCTGCCGCACGCCGAGCACAGCCGGATTGGGCGGCAGCTCGGCCGGCTTGGGCTTGGGCGTGCCCGAGCAGGCCGCGAGCGCGAAGACGACGAGCGCGCCGGCCGCGGTGCGCAGGAGTGAAGCGGGAAGCATCGAACGCTGGCTGAAATTCATGGTGTGTTCTTGGCGGAAGATGCGGTGCCGGCCGAAGCCAGGCTCTTGGGGTCGACGCCGACCGCGTTGAGCTTGATCTCGACCAATCGGCGGTACTCGTTGGCCGGATCGAAGGCGGACCAGGCCTTGCGGTATTCCGCCTTGGCCTCCTCGCGCTTGCCCTGGCTCATGTAGACGTCGCCCTTGCGATCGGCAGCGAGGGCTTCGAATTCCTTCGGCATGCCGCCCGAGAGCTGCTTGAGCGCCTCGTCATAGGCCTTGGTCTCGAGCAACTCGCCCGCCAGCCGCAGCCGGGCCACCGCCTGGTAGCCGGCATCGGTGCCGTGTTCTGCCACCCAGGCCAGCGCTGTGCGTGAGGCCTCGGCATTGCCCTTCTCGTACAGCACGCGCGCGGCCAGCAAACCGCCCTGCTGGGCGTAGGCCGTGCCCGCGAACTTGCTCTTCATGTCGGCGAGCGCGCGCTCGACCCGGGCCGTGTCGCCGGCCTGCGCGCCGCGCTCGAGCTCGTCATAGAGCGCCGAGGCGCGCGCCGCCTGCTCACGCTGCCAGTACTGCCAGCCAGTCCAGGCCAGGAAGGCGCCGGCCGCCAGCACCACGACCCAGGTGATCAGCGTGCCGTAGGTGTTCCAGAAATGCTTGAGCTGATCGAGCTGTTCCTGTTCTTCGAGGTCGAGATGGGTGGCCATGTGCTGTCAGTTCTTGGGAGCCGGGGATTGTAGGGTGGCGGCCCAGCCCGCCGGATCGGCCAGCGGGCGCGCCGTCTGGGCTCCCGTGCCGTCGCGCAGCGCCTTGACCGTGATCTCGCCGCGCGCCAGTTCGTCGGCGCCGAAGATCAGGGCGTAGGCCGCACCGCTGCTGTCGGCCTTCTTGAACTGCGACTTGAAGCTGCCCAGCCCGTCGGCAGTGGCGGCGTGCATCTGCACCCTCACGCCGGTTTCGCGCAGCTGCTGCAGCGTGCGCAGCGCGATCGGCATTGCGACGGCGTCAGGCACCACAGCATAGGCGTGCGGCGCTGGCGCGGGGACTGCGGTACCCTGCTCCTTCAGCAGCTCGAGCACGCGCTCCACCCCGATGGCCCAGCCGACCGCAGGCGCGGGCTTGCCGCCGAGCTGCTCGAACAAGCCGTCGTAGCGCCCGCCGGCGCACACCGTGCCCTGGGAACCGAGCCGGTCGGTCACGAACTCGAAGACGCTCAGGTTGTAGTAGTCGAGTCCACGCACCAGGCGTGGATTGACGGTATAGGCGATCTCGTTGGCGTCGAGGATGGCCTTCAGGCCGTCGAAGTGCGCCAGCGACTCGGCCCCCAGGAACTCGATCAGCTTGGGCGCCGCTTCCACCAGCGCCTTCATCGCCGGGTTCTTGGTGTCGAGGATGCGCAGTGGATTGGTGTGCAGGCGGCGCCTGGCGTCCTCGTCGAGCTGGTCGGCGTGCGCTTCGAAGTGCGCGATCAGTTGCGTGCGGTGCTGCGCGCGCTCGGCCGGCTGGCCGAGGCTGTTGATCTCGAGCCGCACGTCGGCCAGGCCGATGGCCTTCCACAAGGCGTTGGCCAGCAGGACCAGCTCGGCGTCGACATCGGGCCCGGCAAAGCCGAGGGCCTCTACATCGATCTGGTGGAACTGGCGAAAACGCCCGCGCTGTGGCTTCTCGCGCCGGAACATCGGGCCGATCGCCCACAAGCGCTTGCCGCCGTCGTAGAGCATGTTGTGCTCGATGGCCGCGCGCACGATACCGGCTGTGTTCTCGGGGCGCAGCGTCAGGTGGTCGTTGTCGCCGTACTTGTCCGAGCGGTCCTGGAAGGAGTACATCTCCTTCTCGACGATGTCCGTCACCTCGCCGATCCCGCGCACGAACAGCGCCGTGTGCTCCAGGATCGGCGTCCGGATATTGCGGTAGGCGAAGCGCGACATGAGCTCGCGCACCACGCCCTCCAGCCATTCCCAGCGCGCCGATTCCGGCGGCAAGGTGTCGTTCATGCCTTTGACGGCATTCAATTTGTCAGCCATGGGTTTGGACGCTCAGGCAGGTTGCGCAGCAGGCGCGCCGCCGAAGCGTTTCTCGACGTAGTTTTCGACCAGTTGATGGAACTCGGCGGCGATGTTCTCGCCGCGAAGCGTGAGCGCCTTCTCGCCATCGATGAAGACCGGCGCGGCTGGCGCCTCGCCGGTGCCGGGCAGGCTGATGCCGATGTCGGCATGCTTGCTTTCGCCGGGGCCGTTGACGATGCAGCCCATCACGGCGACCTTCATCGTCTCGACGCCCGGATACCTGGTGCGCCAGACCGGCATCTGCATGCGCAGGTAGTCGTCGATCTCCTTGGCCAGCACCTGGAAGGTGGTGCTGGTGGTGCGGCCGCAGCCGGGGCAGGCGGTGACGCTGGGCACGAACACGCGCAGCCCCAGGGCCTGGAGGATTTCGTTGGCGATCACTACCTCTTGCGTGCGTGATTCGCCGGGTTGCGGCGTCAGCGACACGCGGATCGTGTCTCCGATACCTTCCTGCAGCAGGATCGACAACGCGGCCGCCGAAGCGACAGTGCCCTTGGTGCCCATTCCCGCCTCGGTCAGGCCCAGGTGCAGTGCGTAGTTGCAGCGCTTCGCCAGCTCCCGATAGACCGAGATCAGGTCCTGCACGCCGCTCACCTTGCAGCTGAGGATGATCTGGCTGCCGTCCATGCCCATCGACTCGGCGAGCTGGGCCGAACCGATGGCCGAGCTCACCAGCGCCTCGTACATCACCTGTTTGGCATCCCAGGGTTCGGGACGGCGGCTGTTGACGTCCATGAGGCTCGCCAGCAGCTCCTGGTCGAGGCTGCCCCAGTTGACGCCGATGCGCACTGGCTTGTTCCAGCGCATCGCGGCATCGATCATCTGGCCGAACTGGCGGTCGCGCTTGTCGCCCTTGCCCACGTTGCCGGGATTGATGCGGTACTTGCTGAGTGCCTCCGCGCAGGCCGGGAAATCGGTCAGCAGGCGGTGGCCGTTGTAGTGGAAGTCGCCGATCAGCGGCACGTCGACCCCCATGCGGTCGAGTTGCTCGCGAATGTAGGGCACCTGTGCTGCGGCCTCGGGCGTGTTGACGGTGATGCGCACCATCTCCGAGCCGGCCTGCGCCAGTTCCTTGACCTGGATCGCGGTGCCGATCGCGTCCACGGTGTCCGTGTTGGTCATCGACTGCACCCTCACCGGCGCGTCCCCGCCCACGGTGACCGTGCGCGGGCCCCAGACGACGCTGGCCTGGCGCGAGCGGCGCGGGCGCGGCGAGGCCGCCTCGATGGGCAGGCAGCTTTGGGGACTCACCGTGTCATCGTTCATCATGGCTTCACCTCGAAACGGGCGACCCCGCCACCGCGCGTCAACGGCTTCAGGTCCAAGGCCTTGCCGCGCACCTGCACGTCCACCACCGCGGCGCGGCCGACGACCACCGAAAGCGGCAAGGTGCCGTTCAGCCCGACGGTCTCGCCGGCCTGCACCGTACGCCGCAGCAGGGACTTGCCGCCAGCGTCAGTGACCGTCACCCACGAGTCCTCGCGCGCGACGAAGACGATCAGATCCGTCGCATTGGCCGCGGACGGCGCGGAGGCCTGCGCTGCCGGGACCGCCCCAGCGGCGGGCATCGTGCCAGGATCCGCCGAACCAGCTGGAGCCATAGGCTGGACCGGGTCGGCGACCGTGCCCCCGGCCTGCGGCGCTGAAGGCGCTTGTGCTGATGACGCAGCCGGCTCGCTGCCGTCGGCCCGCCCGCCGAACTGCGAGAGCGCCTCGCCGACGCGGTCAAAAATGGATTGCGGCAGCCAGAACAGCACCGCCGCACCAACCAGCAGCAGCCCGACCACCGTCAGCAGCGGGCGCGACGGCAGGCCGCTTGAGCTCCTGCTGGCGCGCACCTGGGACGGGAGGGCCTTGCTCATGGTGCGATCGGCCTGCGCCAGACCCGCCGGCTGCGCGCCGGGCAGCTTTGCGAGCACCGGCGCAGGGTCGATGCGCAGGGCGCGGCAGACGCTGGCGGCGAGAGCACGCGCGAACACCGGATCGGGCAAGGCCTCGATATCGTCCGACTCCAGCGCGGCGAGTTTCTGCGGCGTTACCTTCAGCGCAGCGGCCACCATGTCGAGGTGCAGGCCGTGCGCCTCGCGCGCGTGGCGCAGCATGTCGCCGGCCGACATGTGCGTGTGGTCGCCAGTGACCAGGGGTACCGCAGCCGAGGCCCCGAATTCGCTCGCCTTCTCAATCATTGAAGTTTCCGCGCTCATAGGCCACGGCCTCGCGCGATTGGGGGAAACGCCGCTGCAGCTGTCCGGCAAGCTGGGTGGCCGCATCGCGGTTGTTGAGGCGGCGTTCGATCTTGATGCCCAGCCACAGCGTCTCGGCGCTGGCCGCCGGGCCGTTGTTGATGCGGCGGATGTAGAACTGCGCGCGCGACCAGTCCTCGCGCTGCGCGAGCAGCGAAGCGAGGTTGTAGCCGATCACCGGGTTGCCGGCATCGAGCTCGTAGGCCTGCATCAGACTGCGCTCGGCCTCGGGGCGCTGGCCGGCGCGCAGTTGGCACACGCCCTGCGTCATCAGCGTCTTCGCGCGATCTCCATACGTGGAGATGGCAAGCGCCGCCGCGAACTGCTGCTGCGCGTCGGCGAAGCGGTTCTGCTGGCAGAGCAGCCAGCCGTAGTTGTGCAGCGTGTTGGGCTCTCGCGGGTTCAGTGCGATCGCGCGGCGAAAGCTGTCCTCGGCCAGGCCAGCATCGTCCAGGCGCATGTAGACCAGCCCGCGCAGGTTGTAGGCGTCGGCAAAGTTGGGATCCGCCGCCAGCGCCTGCTTGATCTCGTCCAGCGCGACCGTGGGCTGCCCCTGCTCGAAATAGCCGATGGCCAGTTCAAGGCGCAGACGCGCACGCTTGCGGGCATTGCCTTCATCCGAATCGGTGACGATCCCGCCCGCGTTGCCGGCCGTGCTCGGGACGCTGACGTCCTTGGTGGCGCAGCCGGCAAGAAGGAACGCCGCCACAAGGCTGACGAGCGCTTGCGTCATCCGCTGCCGCGCGGTCGAAGAGGCCTTGATCATTGCTTCGTTGCTCCGAAGGTCTGTTGGCATGTGAATCAACGCCGCGCCGGGTGCAACACCACGGTGCGCCGCTGCGCCATGCGCTCGGCGGCGTTGGTCCGGTCCTTCACGTCTCCGGCCAGCTGGCCGCAGGCCGCGTCGATGTCGTCGCCGCGAGTCTTGCGCACCGTGGTTACGAGGCCGGCTTCGCTCAGAAGCCGGGCGAAGGCGAGCACGCGCGGCTGCGGCGAGCGCAGCAGCCCGGAGGCCGGGAAGGGATTGAAAGGGATCAGGTTGAATTTGCAGGAGACGCCCTGCGAGCGCACCAGCTCGACCAGTTGCCGCGCATGCTCGGGCTGATCGTTCACGCCGTCGAGCATGCAGTACTCGAAGGTGATGAAGTCGCGCGGTGCATGCGCCAGGTAGCGCTGGCACGCCTCCAGCAGTTCGGCCAGCGGATATTTGCGGTTGAGCGGCACCAGGTCGTTGCGCAATGCATCGTTGGGCGCATGCAGCGACACCGCCAGCGCCACTGGGCAATCGGTTCCCAGCCGGTCCATCATGGGGACCACGCCGGAGGTCGAGACCGTCACCCGGCGGCGCGACAGCCCGTAGGCGTTGTCGTCCAGCATGGTGCGCAAGGCCGGCACCAGGGCGGCGTAGTTCTGCAGCGGCTCGCCCATGCCCATCATCACGACGTTGGAGATGACGCGCCCTTCCTGGTCATGGCTGCGTTTCAGATGCTTGCGCAGGAAGTGCTCGGCAAACCACAGCTGGGCCACGATTTCGCCGCTGCTCAGGTTGCGGCTGAATCCCTGGTGGCCGGTGGAGCAGAACCGGCAGCCCACCGCGCAGCCGGCCTGGGACGACACGCACAGCGTGCCGCGGTCGTCCTCGGGGATGAACACGGCCTCGACCGCGTTGCCGTCACCGACATCGAACAGCCACTTGATGGTGCCGTCGGCTGATTCCTGCTGGGTGATGACAGGCAACGCCTCGATGTGCGCGCTGCCCGCCAGCTTCTCGCGCAGCGACTTGGCGAGATCGGTCATCTGGGCGAAGTTGCTGGCACCGCGCTGGTGAATCCAGCGGAACAGCTGCGTGGCGCGGAAACGCTTCTCGCCGAGCCTTTCGCAGAACGCGGCCAGCCCCTCGAGATCGAAGTCGAGCAGGTTGGCCGTGGTCATTGCGCGGACGGAGGCTCCGCGTCAGCGGGCCTTGAGCTCGGGAAAGAAGAAGGCGATTTCGACCTTTGCCGTTTCGGCGGCGTCCGAGCCATGGACGGCGTTGGCATCGATGCTGTCCGCGAAGTCGGCGCGGATGGTGCCGGGGGCTGCCTTCTTGGGGTCGGTGGCGCCCATCAGGTCGCGGTTCTTGGCGATTGCATCCTCGCCCTCGAGGGCCTGCACGAACACGGGACCCGAGATCATGAAGCTGACCAGATCCTTGAAGAAGGGGCGCTCCTTGTGCACCGCGTAGAACTGCTCGGCGTCTGCCTGCGACAGCTGCACCAGCTTGGCAGCGATGATCTTGAGGCCGGCGGCCTCGAAGCGGGAGACGATCTTGCCGATGACGTTCTTCGCCACGGCGTCGGGTTTGATGATGGAGAGGGTGCGTTCGATGGCCATTGAAGTGCTTTCTTGAGTGCTTGGATTTTGATGAGTTCCGTCAAGCCGCAGCGACAGGCTGCGCTCCCTTGACAAAGCCTCTGATTTTAACCGGCGCGGCCAGCAGCGCCCGTGACGGGCGCGTGAATGAACCTCGCGCGATCGCGCGATTCAGCGGCCGCGGCGCCGCCCGCCGCCCTGCCCGCCGAAATTGCCGCCCGAGGGCCCTCCCCCGCCGCTGCGGCGGGGACCCGCGCGCTGCTCCTTGCGTTGACGCGAGAAGCTGTCGGCGCCGATATAGCCGAGGGAGGTTTTCATCGGATCGGGCTGGCTGTTGCCGCCGCCGCCGCCTCCCGGAGCCCGGTCGTCGCGCTTGCCGCCCTGGCGGTTGCGGCGGGCCTGTCCCTGCCCCGGTCCTTGCGGAGCGCCGCCGTTGCCGCCGCGGCCGCGGGCGTTGGGACCGCTGGTCAGGGGATTCGGGATCGGCGGCTCGCGGCCCTCGGCCTGGGCACCGCCGCCGCTGCGGTTGCCGCGGCGCTTGCGATTGCGGTTGTTGCGCCCGCCGCCGTCCTGGCCGCTGCCCTTCGGGCCGGGCGCGCCTCGTGCGGGGCGCTCTGCGCCCACCGCCTGGAACAGCGCGCGGATGTCGCGCTCGTCCAGCTCCATCCAGGCGCCGCGCTTCAGGCCGCGCGGCAGCACCATGGCGCCGTAGCGGATGCGGATCAGGCGGCTGACCGCGTGGCCTACCGATTCGAAGAGGCGGCGCACCTCGCGGTTGCGGCCCTCGGAAATGGTGACGCGGTACCAGCAGTTCGAACCTTCGCCACCACCGTCCTCGATGGTGCCGAAATGCGCCATGCCGTCGTCGAGGCGCACGCCTTCGAGCAGGCGCTGCTTCTCATCGTTGCTCAATGCGCCCAGCACACGGACCGCGTACTCGCGCTCCAGGCCGAAGCGCGGATGCATCAACTGGTTGGCGAGCTCGCCGGAGCTCGTGAAGAGCAGCAGGCCCTCGGTGTTGAGATCAAGCCGCCCGACCGACTGCCACTTGCCCTGCGGCAGGCGCGGCAGCTTTCGGAATACGGTGGGGCGGTTCTGCGGATCGTCGTGTGTGACGACCTCGCCGACCGGCTTGTGGTAGGCGATCACGCGCGCCGGTGGCGGCGCGATGCGGTAGCGGATGGGCTTGCCGTTGAGCTTGACCTGGTCGCCGAACTGGATGCGCTGGCCGATGTGGGCCGGCTCGTTGTTGACCGAGATGCGCCCCTGCAGAATGAGCTGTTCCATCTCGAGTCGGGAGCCGAGGCCAGCCTGCGCCAGCACCTTGTGCAGCTTCGGAGAGTCGGCCTCGGGCAGCAGCACGCGCTTGAGCGGCGGCACCTCGGGACTGTCCTCGTCGGCGTCGAACTGGCCCGAGACGACGTCGACGAAGCGGATCGGCTCGGGCGGCGGCGCATTGCGCTGCTCGCGCTCGGCGGCACGGCGAGCGCGATCCAGGTCGTCTTCCTCCTCGTCCGGCTCGTCCTCTTCTTCCTCGTCCTCATCGGTGGCCCGGTCAGCCACCGGCACCTGGGGTTGGGACGCAGGTGGTGCCTCCACGGCAGCGTCTGGCGCCGCCGGCACTGCTGGCGCAACCGACATTGCTGGCACATCCGGCAGATCCACATCCGCTGCGCTCGGTTCACTCGGTGCGCCCGGTGCAACCAGCACGACCGGCGCGGCGGCATCGTCGGTCTCCGCGGGCAAGACCTGCGCAGCCGGCTTGCGACGGGGCGCCCTGCGCTTGCGCGGCGCCGCTGCGGCCGCTTCGCCCTCGGGTTCGGTGCTGGCTTCGGCGGGCTGCGCAGAAGACGCCGCCAGTTCTTCCTCGGACACGGGTCCGGGCGGCAGCATCGCTGCGTCTTGAGGATCGGATGGGCTCATGGTCGGGTTCCGGAACGAACGGCGGGGGAGTCCTCCTCGTCGGCATCGATACCAGCATCGGCATCGGAGCCAGGGCGGGAAGAAGACTGAAGCTCGGACTCGAGCTCGGGGCGAACGCGGGCGGCATGCAGTGCATCGTCCGGCTCGAATTCGGGAGCTGCTTGGGATTCAGGGTCGGGCAGCATCTCGGGCCCTGCTTCTGCGGTCGGCGCCATCGGGGGCAACAGCGCCGGGTCGACAGCGTCTTCGGCCTGCACTGCCACTTCGGTCTGCGCCTCGGCTTGGAGCTGGTCGGAACCGGCCTCGCTCTCCGAGCCGGCGCCGGCTTGGGCCGCGGGTTCGTCGATCGGCAGGCCGGGTTGCCGGTCAGCGGCCTGGGCCAGGGCCTCGGCGAGGCTGGCCTGCTGAGCCGGCGTCTCGATCACCGGGAGCTGATCGAGTGATTCCAGGCCCAGGTCGTCGAGAAACTGGCGCGTGGTCGCGTAAAGCGCAGGCCGGCCCACGGTTTCGCGATGGCCGATGACCTCGACCCAGTTGCGGTCTTCAAGCTGCTTCAGGATCAACGAGTTGATGGTGACACCCCGGATGTCTTCCATGTCGCCGCGTGTGACCGGCTGGCGGTAGGCGATGATGGCCAGCGTCTCCAGCGCGGCGCGCGTATAGCGCGGTGGTTTTTCGGGGTGCAGGCGGTCGAGATGGTCGCGCAGTTCGGGGCGGCTCTGGAAACGCCACCCATTGGCCACGCTCACGAGCTCCAGGCCGCGTTGGGACCAGTCTTCCTGCAGCTCGTGCAACAGCGACTTGATCGTATCGGCACCCAGTTCGTCATCGAACAGCACGCGCAGTTCGCGCACCGGCAAGGGCTGGGTCGAACAGATCAAGGCGGTTTCGAGAATGCGCTTGGCATCCGCCGTATTCATGGTTCGCGGTATCCGGGAAAAGGCGCCTTGCAGACGCTTGTTTTTCAGAAGGATGGAAGAAGCGCTGCCGGCTCTCGGGCCATGGACAGCGAAGCCGGCATCGAGGGCCGGCGCGGCCCTCGGGCCGTCAGGCGCGATTGTAATCCAGCCCCCAGGCCTGCATAGCCTGCACCAGATCAGGAGGCGGCACGGACTGAAACTCCATCGGGGCACCAGTGACCGGATGCGCGAAGGCAAGCCTGAAAGCATGCAAGGCCTGTCGCGCGAGTCCTGCCGCGGCGAGGCCGCCATAGAGCGTGTCCCCCACCAGCGGATGTCCGATGGAAGCCATGTGCACGCGGATCTGGTGCGTACGCCCGGTCTCCAGCGTGCAGCGCACGGTGCAGCCCTGATCGTTGCTGTCCAGGGCTTCGATCAGTGTGCGCGCCGGCTTTCCGGAATGGCGCTCGAGGTCGACCACCGCCATGCGCAACCGGTTGCGCGGATCGCGGCCGATCGCTGCGTCCACATGGCGCGCGGCGGCACCTTGCCAGCTGCGGTGCGCGAGTGCGAGGTACTGGCGCTTGACTTCGCGGGCGGCGATGAGCGCCACCAGCGCATCCATCGCTGCACGGCTGCGCGCCACCACCATGAGGCCGCTGGTGTCACGGTCCAGCCGATGGACGATGCCCGCGCGGGGCAGCAGCGCAGCACGCGAATCGATCGCCAGCAGCCCGTTGAGCAGCGTGCCGCTCCAATGGCCGGGGGCCGGATGGACGACCAGGCCCGCCGGCTTGTCGATGACGCGCAGGTGCTCGTCTTCGTGTACCACCGTGATCGGCATGTGCTCCGGTTTGAAGGCCTGGCTCTGCGGCGTCGGCCGCAGCTCGATGCTGCCGATCTCGCCGGCATGGACCGTGGCGGCGGCCTTGGTGGCGACGCGATGCTGGATCGCGACAGCGCCCGCCTCGATCAGCTGCTGCAGGTAGCTGCGCGAGAACTCGGGCACCAGCGCCGCCAGTGCGCGGTCGAGACGCTGCCCGTGCTGCGCTTCGTGGATCAGGAAGCTGCGGGTCTCGCTGGGCTCGGCCAGCTCGGCGCCCTCTTCTGGCTCGACCCCGTCCGGAGGCTCGCCCAGAGGGGTGGCCGATATAATTGAAGGCACTGTTTTCACGAAAGCCTGATGTGATGAGTCGCGCCAAATTATCGGTTGTCCCCGCCTGGCTGGCCTTGTGCTCGGCCGCATGGCTGGTGGCCGGCTGCTCGTCGACCTCGACCGACAAGACGGCGAACTGGAGTCCCAACCGCATCTACTCCGAAGCGAAGGAGGAAGCGGACTCCGGCGCCTACGACAAGGCCGTCCCCCTGTTCGAAAAGCTCGAGGGCCGCGCCGCCGGCACGCCGCTCGCGCAGCAGGCGCAACTGGACAAGGCCTTTGCACAATACAAGTCTGGCGAGAAGGCGGCCGCCATCGCGACCCTCGACCGGTTCATGAAGCTGCATCCGGCCAGCCCGGCGATGGATTACGCGATCTATCTTAAGGGCGTGATCAACTTCAACGACGATCTCGGCATGTTCGCCTGGCTCACGCGGCAGGACCTGTCCGAGCGCGATCAAAAGGCGGCCAAGGAATCGTTCGAAGCGTTCAAGGAATTGGCCACCCGTTTCCCCGACTCACGCTACACGCCCGATGCGCGCCAGCGCATGAACTACATCGTCAACTCGCTGGCCCAGTACGAGGTGCACGTTGCGCGCTACTACTACACGCGCGGTGCCTACCTGGCGGCCATCAACCGTGCACAGCTCGCGCTGGCCGACTATCGCGAAGTGCCGGCGCTCGAGGAGGCGCTCTACATCATGGTCCAGTCGTACGACGCGCTCGGCATGACCGATCTGCGCGACGACGCGAAACGCGTGCTCACGACCAACTATCCCAAGAGCGAGTACCTGGCGCGCGGTTTCCGCGGCAAGGACGACCCGTGGTGGAAGCTCTGGTAGCGAAGCGAGAAAAAGGCCCGATTCGGGCCTTTTTCTTTTTCAGGGCGTGACGAGCTCACGCAGCGCGGCCTCGAAAGCGGTCTCGTCGTCCAGCCGCCGCATGGGCGGCAAGGCGGACAGCAGCCGGCGCCCATAGCCCATGGCAACCAGCCGCGTGTCGCAGATCGCCAGCACGCCTCGGTCGCTCTCGCGCCGAATCAGGCGGCCAGCACCCTGCTTGAGCGCCACCGCGGCCTCCGGAAGCGAATACTCGCCGAAGGCGCTGCGGCCCTGCGACTCGAGGCGCTGCGAGCGCGCCTCGACCAGCGGATCGTTGGGTGGGGGAAAGGGCAACTTGTCGATGACCACCAACTGCAGTGCGTCGCCGGGCGCGTCGAAGCCCTCCCAAAACGAGGCCGAGGCCACCAGCACGCAGCCCGCGCGCCCGTGCGAGGCGCCCTCTCGGAAGCGCTCCATCAGTACCCGCTTGGGCAGCTCGCCCTGCACCAGCACCTCAGGCCTGCGTGCCGGATCCATGGGCTCGAAGTGCTGGCGCATGGCGTCGCCGATGGTGCGCAGGGCGCGCAGCGTGGTCGTCAGCACCAGCGTGCGCCCACCCAGCACGGCTGCTCCCTGGGCGGCGAGCCGCGCCACCTGCACGCTGTGGGCCGGGTCGCTCGGCTTCGGAAACACGCGCGGGACGTAGAGCGCCGCCTGGCACGCATAGTCGAAGGGACTCTGCACGCGCAGCACTTCGGCGCTCTCAAGGCCGCAGGGTTCGGTGAACCACCGCAGCTTCGGGTCGTCGCCCAGCGTAGCCGAGGTGAACACCCAGGCGCGGCCCTGCTCCTGCGCATCGCCCTGCCCGGTCTTGAGGACCCGCGTGCGCACCGCCTCGGCGATGTCCAGCGGCGACTCGACCAGCCTCAGCTGCGTGCCCACGTCCACCCAGCGCACCGATTCCGGCGCGCAAGGCTTCGCGAAGCGCGCCGCGCGCTCGGCCAGCTGCTCGGCCCGCTCGTGCAGGCGCACGAAGTCGGGGGAGAGTTCGCTCACGGTGTCCAGGCCGCGCGCCGCTTCCGCAAAGGCGTGCTTCAGCGCCTCGAGCGCGGCTTGCCAGGTATCGGCCGGCACCCCGTCCGGTGCGGGGCCGGCCCAGCGCAGCTTGGTCCCCGGCCATTGCTTGCCGGCGGCCAGGCGCAGTTCCCGGGCGGCGTGCTCGGTCGCTCCAACCAGCTGCTGCCAGTCGACCAGGCCGCGCGCGTGCTGCAGGCCAGCGGCAAGCATGTCACGCGCGAAGTCCAGCGCCTGGCCGCTGCCCAACTGGGCGCCAAGAAACTGCACCCCGGTTTCGTTGAGCTGGTGGGCCTCATCGAATACCACCACACGCACGGTCGGCAGCAATTCGGCCATGCCCGACTCGCGCACCGCCAGGTCGGCAAAGAACAGATGATGGTTGATCACCACGACATCGGCGGCCATGGCCTCGCGCCGGGCCAGGTTGACGTGGCAGGGCTTGAACTGCGGGCACTGGGCGCCCAGGCAGTTGTCGCGGGTGGAGGTGACCAGCGGGATCAGCGGCGAGCGCTCGTCGAGGCCAGGCAACTCGGCCAGGTCGCCGGTGCGGGTGGCCTTGGACCATTGCTCGATCTTCGCCAGCGTGCGCAGGCTGCCGCGCTCCGGCAGGCTCGTGTCGTGGCGCGCCTGGTCGAGCCGGTGCAGGCAGAGGTAGCTGGCGCGTCCCTTGAGGAGCGCCGTGCGCAATGGCAGCCCGAGCGCCTCGACCAGGCGCGGCAGGTCGCGGCCGAAGAGCTGGTCCTGCAGCGCCTTGGTGGCGGTCGACAGCAGCACGCGCTCGCCACTCAGCAGCGCCGGTACCAGGTACGAGAAGGTCTTGCCGACGCCGGTGCCGGCCTCCACCACCAGCACGCCGCCCTGGTCGATGGCACGGGCCACCGCCAGCGCCATCTGGGTCTGGCCCGAGCGTTCGCGAAACTGCTCGGCGGCCTGCGAGAGCACGCCGTCCTGGGCGAAGGCGGCCTGGACTTCGGCCGCGAGCTGGCCGTCTTCCCGGGGCGCGCGAACCGGCTCGACGGACGCCGTGTCCGCCTCGAAGTCTTCGGGCCAGTCGACGATCGACATCAGGCAGGCTCTTGCGGGTCGAGCAGGCGCTCCAGCCGCGCAATGCAATCGCGCAGAAACAGCCGCTTCTTCTTCAGCCGGCGCAGCAGCAGATCGTCGCGCGGGGCGATGCTCTCCGCGAGCCGGTCGATGGTGGCATTCAGGTCTGCATGCTCCATGCGCAGGTCGATCAGCTGGCGAGAGAAGGAGTGGAGATTCAGGTCCAAGGGATGATGCGAAACGTGACGGAGTGCTTTCCGGCTTCGCTCTGGTTGACTCGATAATGTACGTCCTCGTTCCCACTCGCCAGACCCATGCAGGACTCCGCCAGCACAGCCGCGCCACCGACCCGAGGCTATCGGCTCGCAGCAGCGACCGGCCTCCACAAGGGAGACCGTCCGTACCAGCAGGACCAGGTCCTCGTGATGAACCACCCGCGGGTGGCGGGCTGCGTGCTCGGCGTGATCGCCGATGGGATGGGGGGCCGCAGCGGCGGGCGCAAGGCCTCGGACCAGGTGCTGATGACGGCGCGCCAGCTGTTTGCCCGCTACAAGCCGGGGCGCGATGAAGCGGTGCATGTGCTGCGGCAACTTCTCGAGGACGCCAACACCGTCATCAAGCTGACCGCCCTGTCCAGCGAGCAGGAGCCGCACAGCACCATGGCCGCCTTCCTGATGAATCCTGAGGGCGACTGCGCCTGGATCCATGCCGGCGACTCGCGCATCTATCACTTCCGGCGCGGGCAGTTGGTCAAGCGCACCAAGGACCACTCCTACGTGCAGGCGCTGGTGGACCGCGGCGAGATCAGCGAGGCAGAAGCCAACATCCACCCGCAAAGCAACATCCTGCTCGGATGCCTGGGCATGAAGTCCATGCCGCCGCCGGTCGACATCCACCTCGTGCCCAAGCTGGAGCCCGACGATCTGTTGTTGGCCTGCAGCGACGGGCTCTGGCACTACTTCACGCCGGAGGAGATGGGCCGCGTACTGGCCGACCAATCGCCGCGCAGCGCCGCAGAGCTGCTGGTGGCCGAGGCACGCAAGCGCGCCCGCGGAACCGGCGACAACATTTCGCTGGCCATCCTCAAGCTCGAAGCGCTTCCCGACCCGCACGAAGCCGAAGAAGACTGAAGAACGCCCGCGTGCCCCCGTTCAGGGCGGCGCCGGCAGCGGCGCAGAGCGCGGCTTGGTGTTCTCGGCGTTGCGCCGCTCCCGGTCGCGGCGATGCTGCTCCGCCCTTTCGAGCCTGCGCTCGTGGGCCTCGCGATTGGCCGGGGCCTCGGCGCGCCGGCTCGCGGCCTTGGCCTGCTCCTCGGCATGGGCCCGCTGCTTGTCTTCGAACTGGCGTTGTTTCTCGGCTGCCTCGGAGGCCAGGCGGGCGCGGTCCTGCGCATGGTCCGCGGCGCGCTGTTCGCGCTCCTGTTGCGACTTCAGCGACCTCTCCTGCTCGGCCGCAGTGTCCTGCGCGCGCGGGTTGGCCTTTTTGTCCTCGAGCCGATCGAGCGCCGCCGCGCCGCGCCGCTTGCGCTCGATGTCATTCATTGCCGCCTCCTGGCGCTTGATGTTCTCGGTGGCCTCCCTGCGGCGGCGGCGGCTGTCGTCAAGGCACCCCTGCACGGCGAACTTCTGGTAGCAGGCCGCCTGCTCGGTGGCGAAGCGCTCCTCGATCGTCTTGCGCTCCTGGTCAAGGCGCGTGCGCTCGGCGTCGAAATTCGCCTGGCCGCTGGAGGCGGTGGTCTGCGCCCACGCTGGCACGGCGCCGAGGACGATCATCAGCGAAAGAAGCAGCTTCTTCATGTGAGGCGGGTGTCCACGATGCGGCGCTCCTGCGCAAGGAACTCGGTCGATTGCATCTCGTTGAGCCTCGAGACGGTACGCGGGAATTCGTGGGCCAGGGGCCCTTCGGTGTAGAGGGCTTCGGGGGGGACTTCGGCGGACATGATGAGTTTCACGCGTCGATCGTAGAACACGTCGATCAGCCATGTGAAACGACGCGCTTCAGAGGCCATTCGCACCGGCATGTGGGGCACATCGGAGAGCAGCACGGTGTGGAACTGGCTGGCGATCTCGAGGTAGTCGTTCTGCGAGCGGGGGCCGCCGCACAGGGTCTTGAAGTCGAACCAGACCACGCCCCCGGCCTTGCGCCGCGCATGGATCTCGCGCGCCTCGATGTGCAGGACCGGGTTCTCGTCGGCGCTCTCGGCGAGCCGCTCGAAGGCGTGGCGCATCTCCTTGTCGGCCGCGGCGCCGTTGGGCGTGAGGTACAGTTTGACCTGCTCCAGCGTGCGGCGGCGGTAGTCGGTGCCGTTGTCCACGTTGACCACTTCGAGGCGCTGGTTGAGCAGCTCGATCGCCGGCAGGATGCGGTCGCGGTGCAGGCCGCCCGGATAAAGGTCGTCGGGCCTGAAGTTGGAGGTGGTCACGAAGCCCACGTCATTTTCGAACAGCGCCACCAGCAACCGGTGCAGGATCATCGCGTCCGTGATGTCCGCGACGTGGAACTCATCGAAGCAGATCAGCTTGTAGCGCTTGGCGATGCGGCGCCCGAGCTCGTCGAGCGGGTTGACCGTGCCCTGCAGTTCGGCCAGTTCGCGATGCACTTCGCGCATGAACTCGTGGAAGTGAAGCCGCGTCTTGCGCCGCAGCGGCACTGCATTGAAGAAGCAGTCCATCAGGAAGCTCTTGCCGCGCCCGACCCCGCCGTACATGTAGACGCCGCGCGGGATCTCGGGCCGGTTGATGAGCTTCTTGAAGGCGTTGGAGCGCTGCGACTTGTACGCCGCCCACTCGCTCGCGCAGCGATCGAGCGCCTCCACGGCACGCAGCTGCGCGGGGTCGCTCTGGTACCCCCGCGCAGCCAGCTCCGCTTCGTAGGCCTGTTTGACGCTCAAGGGGTCAGAAGTTGAGCGTGCGCTTGTCCACCGCGAGCGCCGCTTCCTTCGTCGCTTCGGACAGCGAGGGATGCGCATGGCAGATGCGCGCGATGTCTTCGGCGCTCGCCTTGAACTCCATCGCCACCACGGCCTCGGAGATCAGCTCGCTGGCCATCGGGCCGACGATGTGGACGCCGAGAATCTCGTCGCTCGCCGCATCGGCCAGGAACTTGACCATGCCCGTGGTGTCGCCGAGCGCGCGGGCGCGCCCGTTGGCCAGGAAGGGGAAGGTGCCGGCCTTGTAGGCGCGACCCTCGGCCTTGAGCTGCTGCTCCGTCTGCCCGACCCAGGCGATCTCGGGCGAGGTGTAGATCACCCAGGGGATGGTGTTGAAGTTCACGTGGCCATGCTGGCCTGCGATGCGCTCGGCCACTGCGACGCCTTCTTCTTCTGCCTTGTGGGCAAGCATCGGGCCCCGTACCACGTCGCCGATGGCCCACACGTTGGGCAGGCTGGTGCGGCATTCGTCGTCGACGACGATTGCGCCGCGCTCGTCCAGCTTCAGGCCCACCGCCTCGGGGTTGAGGCCGATGGTGTTGGGCACGCGGCCGATGGAGACGATCAGCTTGTCGACCTCCAGCGTCTGTGCCTCGCCCTTGGCGTTGGTCCACGCGACCGTCACGCCCTTCTTGCCGGACTTGACTTCGCCGACCTTCACGCCGAGCTCGATCTTCAGGCCCTGCTTGACGAAGGCCTTGTGCGCCTCCTTGGCGATCTGCTCGTCCACCGCGCCCAGGAAGGTGGGCAGCGCTTCGAGCACGGTGACTTCCGACCCCAGCCGGCGCCAGACCGAACCCATCTCCAGCCCGATCACACCCGAGCCGATCAGCGCCAGCTTCTTCGGTACGGAGGGGATGCGCAGCGCGCCGTCGTTCGAAAGGATGTTCTCCTCGTCGAAGTCCGCGCCCGGCAACGCACGCGGGTTGGAGCCCGTCGCCACGATGATGTGCTTGCCCTCGATGGACTCCTCGGCAGCGCCGGTCACCTTCAGCTCGTAGCCCGCGCCGGAAGCCTTCGCAAAAGCGGCCCGGCCATGGAAGAAGGTGATCTTGTTCTTCTTGAACAGGTAGGTGATGCCGTCATTGTTCTGCTTCACCACCGCGTCTTTGCGGCCCAGCATCTTGTCGATGTCGAGGCCCAGGCCTTCGACCTTGATGCCGTGGTCGGCAAAGTGCTTGCCGGCATGCTCGAAATGCTCGGAAGACTGCAGCAGGGCCTTCGAGGGAATGCAGCCGATGTTGGTGCAGGTCCCGCCCAGGGCCGGGCCGCCCTTGGCGTTCTTCCACTCGTCGACGCAGGCGACGTTGAAGCCGAGTTGCGCCGCGCGGATGGCCGCGATGTAGCCACCGGGGCCGCCACCGATGACGATGACGTCGAATTGCTTGTTAGCCATGATTTTCTTTCAGAGGTTGCATCGGCCGTACCGTTCGTTGCATTCGCGGCAAGCGCAGCGAAGCCTGTTCGGAGACCCCGCGGAACCGGCTTTGCCGGGCCGCTGGGGTCGCCCCTTGAGGGGGGAGGCGGCTACACGAAGTGAGCAAGCAACGGGGGTGGGTCAAATGTCGAACAAGAGGCGAGCGGGATCTTCCAGCGCTTCCTTCATGGCGACCAGGCCCAGCACGGCCTCGCGGCCGTCGATGATGCGGTGGTCATAGGACATCGCGAGGTAGTTCATCGGCCGCACCACGACCTGCCCGTTCTCGACCACGGCACGGTCCTTGGTGGCGTGCACGCCCAGGATGGCCGACTGCGGCGGGTTGATGATGGGCGTGGACAGCATCGAGCCGAACACGCCGCCATTGGAAATGGAGAAGGTGCCGCCGGTCATCTCCTCGATGCCCAGCTTGCCGTCCTTGGCCTTCTGGCCGTATTCCGCAATCTTCTTCTCGATGTCCGCGAAGCTCATCTGGTCGGCATTGCGCAGGATCGGCACCACCAGGCCGCGCGGCGAACCCACCGCGATGCCGATGTCGAAGTAGCCGTGGTAGACGATGTCGTTGCCGTCCACGGAGGCGTTGATCACCGGGTACTTCTTGAGCGCATGCACCGCGGCCTTCACGAAGAAGCTCATGAAGCCGATCTTCACGCCGTGCTCCTTCTCGAACTTCTCCTGGTAGCGCTTGCGCATTTCCATCACGGGCGCCATGTTGACCTCGTTGAAGGTGGTCAGGATGGCATTGGTGGACTGCGACTGCAGCAGGCGCTCGGCGATGCGTGCGCGCAGGCGGCTCATCGGCACGCGCTCTTCCGGGCGATCGCCGAGATCCGGTGCCGCGGCCGGCGAGGCGACCTGCGGCAGCGCCGCCTTGGGGGCGCCCGTGGGAATGGCAACCGGCGCAGCAACCTTGGCCGTGGCGCCGCCCGCGACCGCGCCCAGCACGTCACCCTTGGTGACGCGGCCGTCCTTGCCGGTGCCGCTCACGTCGCCGGTCGTCAGCTTGTTGTCGGCCAGCAGCTTGGCGGCGGCCGGCATCGCAACGTCGGACTTCGAGCCGCCCGTAGCAGCCGGTGCGGCTGCTGCGGATGCCGGCGCGGGGGCTGTGGCAGGCGCCGCCGGTGCCGCGGCGGGCGCAGCCGCGCCGGCCTTGGCATCGGTGTCGATCTTGGCGATCACCTGCTCGGCAACGACCGTGGCGCCGTCGCCGGCGACGATCTCGGCCAGCACGCCGGCGGAAGGCGCCGGCACCTCCAGCACGACCTTGTCGGTCTCGATCTCGATCAGGATTTCATCGACTGCGACGGCTTCGCCGGGCTTCTTCTTCCATTGCAGCATCGTGGCCTCGGCCACTGATTCGGACAACTGGGGAACTTTGACTTCAACGATAGACATTTTGGGATTCGCTTCGCTTCGTGTTTCTTGAGTGAGGTTGTTCTACTTGGTCAGCACGAAGCCCTTGAGCTTGGCGAAGGCGCCGTCGACCAGCGCCTTCTGCTGCTCCTGGTGCAGGTGGGAGTAGCCGACGGCCGGGGACGCCGAGGCGGCGCGACCCGAATAGCCGAGCTTCTGGCCTTCCTGCAGGTTCTCGTGGATGTTGTGCTGCACGAAGAACCAGGCGCCCTGGTTCTGCGGCTCGTCCTGGCACCACACCACGTCGACGAGATTCGGATACTTCTTGAGTTCGGCGCCGAAGGCCTTGTGCGGGAACGGGTAGAGCTGCTCGACGCGGATGATCGCCACGTCGTCGCTGCCCTTCTCTTCCCGCTTCTTGGCCAGGTCGTAGTAGACCTTGCCCGAGCAGGCGATCACGCGCTTGACCTTGTCGGCCTTCAGGTCCTTGTTGTCGGGAATGACGGTCTGGAAGCTGCCCTTGGTGAACTCCGACAGCGGCGAGGTCGCGTCCTTGTTCCGCAGCAGCGACTTCGGCGTCATGATGATCAGCGGCTTGCGCAGGCTGCGCACCATCTGGCGGCGAAGCACGTGGAAGATCTGACTCGCGGTGGTGGGCTGCACCACCTGGATGTTGGTGTCGGCCGACAGTTGCATGAAGCGCTCCAGGCGCGCCGAGCTGTGCTCGGGGCCCTGCCCTTCGTAGCCGTGCGGCAGCATCAGGGTGATGCCGTTGACACGGCCCCACTTCACTTCGCCCGAGGCGATGAACTGGTCGATCACGACCTGCGCGCCGTTGGCGAAGTCGCCGAACTGCGCCTCCCAGATCACCAGCGTGTTGGGGTCGTTCGAGGCATAGCCGTATTCGAAGGCCAGCACCGCCTCTTCCGACAGGATGGAGTCGATGACGACGAAGGGTGCCTGGTTGTCGGCCACGTTCTGCAGCGGCACGTACGTGCCTTCATCGAACTTCTCGCGGTTCTGGTCGTGCAGCACGGCATGGCGGTGGGTGAAGGTGCCGCGGCCGCTGTCCTCGCCCGAAAGCCGCACCGGATAGCCGCTCGCCACGAGCGAGGCAAAGGCCATGTGCTCGCCCATGCCCCAGTCGACATTGATCTCGCCGCGGCCCATGGCAGCGCGGTCGTCCAGCACCTTCTTCACGAGCGGATGCACCGTGAAATTGTCGGGTGCCTTGGTGAGGCGCTCGGCCAGCCGCTTCCATTCCGCGGTCGGAATGGCGGTGTCGCCGGCATCGGTCCACTTCTTGTTGAGGAAGGGGCTCCAGTCGACCGCGTACTTGCTCTTGAAGTTGGTGAGCACCGGGTCGGAGGTGTTCTTGCCGGCGTCGAAGGCCGCACGCTGCGCCTTCACCATGTCGTCGCCGAGCGTGTCGCCCAGGCCCTGGGCAGCGAGCCGGTCGGCGTAGAGCCTGCGCGTGCCCGGGTGGGCAGCGATCTTCTTGTACATCAGCGGCTGGGTGAGCGAAGGCGTGTCCTGCTCGTTGTGGCCCAGCTTGCGGAAGCAGATGATGTCGACCACCACGTCCTTCTGGAACTCCATGCGGAACTCGAGGGCCAGTTGGGTGGCCAGCACCACGGCCTCGGGGTCGTCGCCGTTCACGTGCAGCACCGGCGCCTCGATCATCTTGACGACGTCGGTGCAGTACAGCGTCGAACGGCTGTCGCGCGGATCGCTGGTGGTAAAGCCGATCTGGTTGTTGATCACGATGTGCACCGTGCCGCCGGTGGAATAGCCGCGGGTCTCGGCCAGCGCCAGCGTTTCCATCACCACGCCCTGGCCTGCAAAGGCGGCGTCGCCATGCACGATGACCGGCAGCACCTGTTTGCCCAGCGGATCGGCGCGGCGGTCCATGCGGGCGCGCACCGAGCCCTCGACCACGGGGTTGACGATCTCGAGGTGCGACGGGTTGAAGGCCAGGCTCAGGTGGACCGGGCCGCCGGACGTCGAGACGTCGGAGCTGAAGCCCTGGTGGTACTTGACGTCACCGCTGGGCAGGTCCTCGGGTGCGGTGTGGTCGAACTCCGCGAACAGGTCGGCAGGCATCTTGCCCAGCGAATTGACCAGCACGTTGAGGCGGCCTCGGTGGGCCATGCCGATCACGATCTCCTGCACGCCCTTGATGCCGGCCTGGTTGATCAGCTCGTCCATCGACACGATGAAGCTCTCGCCGCCTTCCAGCGAGAAGCGCTTCTGGCCGACGTACTTGGTGTGCAGGAAGCGTTCCAGGCCCTCGGCGGCCGTCAGGCGCTCCAGAACGCGCTTCTTTTCGTCGGTGCTCAGCTTGGGGTTGGTCCGCGCGCTTTCGAGCCGCTGCTGCCACCAGCGCTTCTGCCCCTGGTCGGTCATGTACATGTACTCGGCGCCGATGGTGCCGCAGTAGGTCTCGCGCAGCGCGTTGAGCAGGTCGCGCAGCGACATCGTGTCCTTGCCGAAGAAGGTGTTGCTCGTGTTGAACACCGTCTCCAGGTCGCCATCGGTGAAGCCGTAGAACGAGGGCTCCAGCTCGGGGATTGCCGGGCGCTCGGTGCGCTTGAGCGGATCGAGGTCGGCCCAGCGCGCGCCGACGTTGCGGTAGGCGGCGATCAGCTGCTGGACCGCCGTGCGCTGGCGGCCGAGTTCGGAATCGGCTCCGCTCGCCTGCACCACCTTGGTCGTGCCTTGTTTGGCGCGCTCGGCAAAGGCGTTGATGACAGGCTGGTGCGGAACGTCGCGCGTGGCGCTGCCGTCGGCGGCCGGCACGTTCTGCAGCGCATCGAAGTAGGAGCGCCAGTTGTCGGGGACGCTGCCGGGATTGGCGAGATAGTTCTCGTACATCTCTTCGACATAGGGGGCATTGCCGCCGAAGAGGTAGGTGTTGCCCTGGTAGGCGTGATAGATGGACGCGGAGGACGTCGAATCGCTCATGTTGCGCTGACCTTCGCTTCCCTGAGGGAAGCATTAGCTGGTTTGAGAAACCTTCCGCGACACGGCTGAACCGGTTGGCGGATGCGACTGTGGCTGGGGAAGGGCCGGAGTACCTTGGCATTGTGCCATGGCAACCATGTGACGCCGAAAAGCGCCAGTGCAAGCCCCTTCGGCCAAGGGACGGGCTATCCCATCAGAGAGCGAGCCTGCCTCACCTGCTCGAGGGTGCCAGGGTCCTCGATGGTGGTCAAGTCGCCGGCGTCGCGCCCCTCGCAAACGGCCTGGATCGCCCGCCGCAGCAACTTCCCGCTGCGCGTCTTGGGCAGCGCACTGACGAAGTGCACGCGCGCCGGCCGCGCCAACGCACCGAGCTGGTCGGCCACCTGCTTCATGACCTCCCCTTCCAGCGCCAGCGAGGCCTGGGCGTCGCCGAGCACGGCACCGTCCTTCGGCACCACGAAGGCCACGGCCACCTGCCCCTTGAGCGCATCGGCCACGCCCACCACGGCGACCTCGGCGACCTTGGCGTGGCCCGAGATGCTCTCTTCGATTTCGCGCGTGCCGAGGCGATGGCCCGCGACGTTGATCACGTCATCGGTGCGGCCAAGAATGTAGTAGTAGCCCTCCTCGTCGCGGATGCCCCAGTCGAAGGTGGAGTACACCAGCTTGCCCGGCACGGTCTTCCAATAGGTATTGACGAAGCGCTCGTCGTCCCGCCACACCGTCTGCATGAAGCCGGGCGGCGTCGGCCCCTCGATCACGACCACGCCCTTCTCGTTGGCGCCCGTCAGCTCCTCGCCGCTGGATTCGTGAAGGATCTTGATGTTGTAGCCGTACATCGGAACGCCCGGGCTGCCGAACTTGCTGCGCGTGCGCTCCACGCCATTGGCCACCGTGAGGATCGGCCAGCCCGATTCGGTCTGCCAATAGTTGTCGATGATCGGCACGCCCAGGCCTTCGCTGATCCAGCGCGCCGTGGGCTCGTCCAGCGGCTCCCCCGCGAGGAACAGCGCGCGCAGGCTCGACAGGTCGTACTTCTTGAGCAATGCCGGGTCCTGCTTCTTGAGCACGCGCACCGCCGTCGGCGCACTGAACATCGCAGTGACCTTGTACTTCTCGACCAGCTGCCACCAGATGCCGCCGTCGGGCTGCCGGTCCAGCCCCTGCGTGGGCAGGCCTTCGTACACGATCGTCGCCATGCCCGCGATCAGCGGTCCGTAGACGATATAGCTGTGCCCCACCACCCAGCCGATGTCGCTCGTCGAGAAGTAGGTCTCGCCCGCCCGGCCGTCGAAGATGTGCTTCATGCTCGCCGCCAGCGCCACTGCATAGCCGCCGGTGTCGCGCTGGACGCCCTTGGGGCGCCCGGTGGTGCCGCTGGTGTAGATGATGTAGCTGATATCGGTGGCGTCGAGCCAGGTGCAGGGCACCTCGGTCTCGCGGTGCTTCTCCATCAGCCGCGCCGCTGCATGGTCGCGGCCTTCGGCCAGTGTCATGGGCGCCAGTCCACGGTCGAACAGCAGCACTGCATCGGGCTTGTGCGCGGAAAGCCGGATCGCCTCGTCCAGCAGCGGCTTGTATGCGATCACCTTGCCGCCCCGCGAGCCGGCGTCGGCGCTGACCACGACCTTGGGCGTCGCGTCCTCGATGCGCGAAGCCAGCGAGGCGCTCGCGAAGCCGCCGAACACCACGCAGTGGATCGCCCCCAGCCGCGCACAGGCCAGCATCGTGAAGACGGCCTGCGCAATCATGGGCATGTAGATCAGCACGCGGTCGCCCTTGGCCACACCGAGCTCCATCAACGAAGCCGCGACGCGCTGCACCTCGTCATGCAGTTCCTGGAAGCTGTAGCTCCTCTCCGTGCCGGTTTCGGTCGACACGGCGATCAGCGCCGGCTGGTCGCCGCGTGTGGCGACATGGCGATCGACCGCGTTGTGGCAGAGATTGGTGGTGCCGCCCGCGAACCACTGCACGAACGGGGCCCGGCTCGCGTCGAGGACCTGCCGGGGAGGCGTTTTCCAGTCGATCAGTTCGGCCTGCTCGGCCCAGAAGGCCTCCGGCTCGTCGATGGAACGGCGGTAGAACTCTGCATAGCGGCTCATGGTCTTTGTCTCCGGGTGAGGGTTCGACTCCAGGGCGGACCTGGATTGCTCAAGTATGAGCCGCTCGCTTGCTGGAAGCTGACGCGGCAAAAGCAGGCACGGCTGACACAATCTGCGCCTTCACAAGAGGAGCATTCCATGAGCATCACGGTTCGGCGCGACGGCGTTGCAGGCACCCGGCACATCGTCAAGATCCGCGCACACGAGTTTCCGGTCGACCCGGGGCCCGCGGCAGGCGGCACCGACGCCGGCCCGACGCCGCACGACCTGTACGACGCGGCACTCGCCGCCTGCAAGGCGCTGACGATGGTGGTCTATGCACAACGCAAGGGCATGCCGCTGGAAGACGTCGAAGTCACCGTCGACCGCGACGACAGCGAAGAGCGCCAAGGCACCTACCGGCTGAAGACCACGCTTCGCGCGACGGGCGACCTGAGCGAGGCGCAACGGGCCGAGCTGCTCCGCGTCGCCGGCAAGTGTCCCGTTCATCGGCTCATGAGCGAAGTCAAGACCGAGATCACCACCGACTGGACCTGAGCCGGCTGCCAGCGCCGGCTGATCGAAGCCCGCGTCCGCTCAAGCCGGGCCCCGTCCCAGGCGAACGAGCGCGTCGCGCAGCCAGCGCACCGCGTCGTCCGCGTTCGAGCGGGCGTCCCAGCACACATAAAGGCGATAGGTCGGCAGCTCGAAGGGCAGCGGCAGCGCGTCCAGGAGCTGGGCGTAGCGGCTCGCCACCCGTTGCGGGAAGACCGCGACGGCATCGGTGCTCGCCAGCAAGTCCGTCATCTGGCTGAAGGTGGTGACGGCCGCCTGCACGTGGCGGGCCAGGCCGCGGCGCGCCAAGGCCTGGTCGATGGTGTCGTCGAGCACGGAGCGGCTCTGCCCCAACACCACGTGCGGCATGGCGCAAAAGGCTTCGAGGTCCATGCCACCCACGTACCGCGGATGGCCGCGACGCGCGACGGCGACGTAGGCGTCTTCGTAGAGCAGCTCGGATTCGACCCCGGCGGCCGGCGCCATGCGCGGCAACAGGCCCAGGTCGATGTCGCCCCTGCGCAGCCTTTCGGGCAACTGGCTGTAGTCGGCAAGCTCCCACGCCAGCCGGATGTGCGAGCCGCAAGCCGCGAGCTCGCGGCACAGGAGAGGCAGCATGCCGCGGCTGCTGTGGTCGCTGCCCGCGATGCGCAGGATGCGCTCCGACTTCGCGGGGTCGAAGGCGCCGTCCGCGTTCAACAGCCCCTGCAGATCCACCAGCACCGCCTCCACCCGCGGCGCCAGCGCGAGGGCACGGGGGGTGGGCACCACGCCGTGCGCAGTGCGCGTGAAGAGCGGGTCGTCGAAGGTCTCGCGCAGGCGCTTGAGGGACGCGCTGACCGCCGGCTGGCTGAGGAAGAGGCGGGAGGCCGCGCGGGACACGCTGCGCTCGCGCAGGAGGGCGTCGAACGTCCGAAGCATCGCGAGATCGACGCCGCGGATATCAGGGCGGCCCATATCAGTTATCCAAACGTTCGAATTGATCCGGCGGAACGGGGCTCCTATCGTAGGGCACCCCACAAGATCAAGGAGACAACGATGTTCGCCTGCACCCGTCCGAGCGGCTTTCGCGCGCACCGGCGCGCCTGTGTCACCGGTCTCGTTGCGCTCGCGATGGCCGCTGCCGCGCCAATGGCCTCGGCCCAGGCGCAGGCCGCCTTCCCGGCCAAGGTGATCCGCATCGTGCCCTTCGGCACCGCCGGCGGCCCGATCGACGTGATCGCGCGCGCCTACGCCGAGAAGCTGCAGCAGCGCTGGGGCCAGAGCGTGATCGTGGAGCCCCGGCCTGGCGCGAGCGGAATCCTTGCGGCCGACGCCGTGGCCAAGGCGCCGCCCGACGGGCACACGGTGTTGTTCACGCTCTCGCTCACCCACATCAACAACGCGATCCTGCAGTCCAGGCTGCCCTACGACCCCGTCAAGGACTTCGAACCGATATCGCAGCTGGCCACCGGCGGGCCCATGCTGGTGGCGCGCGCCGACGCACCGTACTCGAACCTGAAGGCGTTCGTCGCGCATGCGAAGCAGCATCCCGGCCTGACCTACGGCACCTGGGGCAACGGCTCGCAGGCGCACCTGATGGGCGAGCTGCTCAAGCGCCAGAGCGGCATTTCGCTGACGCACGTCGCCTACAAGGCGGAGGCCGCGGCGCACAACGACATGATCGGCGGCGTGCTCGACTTCGCGTGGGCCAATCCGTCGACGGCGCGCACGCAGTCCCAGGCCGGCCGCATGAAGGTGCTGGGCATCGCCGGCAGCCGGCGCGTGTCGACCTTGCCGGACGTGCCGACCTTTGCCGAGCAGGGCTTCGCCGGCTTCGACCTCGACAGCTGGATCGGTGTGTACGCGCCGGCCAAGACACCCTTGCCCATCATCGAGCAATGGACCCAGGCCCTGCGCGAGATCACGCGCATGCCCGACGTGCAGGCCAGGTTGAGCGGCTTCGGCTTCGAGCCGCTCGGCAACACGCCGGCCGACTTCAAGGCCAGCTACCAGGCGGACTTTCCACGCGTGGCCGAGCTGATCAAGGCCGCGGGCGTGACGGCCGAATGAAAACGCAAGGAGCCTCGATGAATTCCACGACCGCCGGGAAGGTGATCCGCATCGCCGTCGACACGGGCACTGCCTACGGCCGCGAGCCGGGTACCCACAACCCGACGCTGACCGAAGTCGGCCCCGGCACGCCGATGGGCGAACTGCTGCGCCGCTACTGGCACCCGATCGGACTGGCCGCCGACGCCGGCGACACCCCGCGCAAGCTGCGGGTGCTGGGCGAGGACCTGATCCTGTTTCGCGACAAGAGCGGCCGGCCCGGGCTGGTCCATCCCCATTGCGCGCACCGCGGCAGCTCGCTGTACTACGGGCGCGTGGAAGAGCGCGGCATCCGCTGCTGCTACCACGGCTGGCTGTTCGACGTGCAGGGCCATTGCCTGGAGCAGCCCTGCGAGCCCGGGCTGGGGCGCACCCGCGAGCGCATCCGCCAGCCCTGGTACCCGGTGCAGGAGCGCTACGGACTGATCTGGGCCTACACGGGACCGCCGGAGAAGAAACCCGTGCTGCCGCGCTACGAGGCGCTCGAAGACCTGGACGCCGGCGAGCTTCTCGAAGCCAACGACGCCAGCATCGGCGGCGGCGGGCCGCAGGTCATTCCCTGCAACTGGCTGCAGCATTACGAGAACCTGGTCGATCCCTTCCACGTGGTGGTTCTGCACGCGAGCTTCAGCGGCACCCAGTTCGTCGAGCAGATGGCGCAGATGCCGGAGGTCAGCTGGGACACGGTGGCGCTGGGCGTGCGCACGACCTCCGTGCGGCAGTTGCCCGACGGCAAGGTGTTCCGGCGCATCAGCCAGGCCGCCATTCCGACGCTGCGCGTGATTCCGAGCCCGCGCGTCGGCCGTTACGGGCGCGTCGAGTCGCTGGGCTGGATCCTGCCGATCGACAACCACAGCTTCCGCATCTTCGTGGTGGGCCGCGTCCGCGAGCGCGGCGAGCTCTCGCGCATGCGCTCGCGCATGAACGGCAAGCTGTGGGAAGAGCTCACCGAAGAAGAGCACCAGCGCATGCCCGGCGACTACGAGGCGATGGTGAGCCAGGGTGCCATCGCGCGGCATTCGGAGGAGCACCTGGCGACCTCCGACCGCGGTATCGTGATGCTGCGCCGCTACCTGAAGGCACAACTGGAGCGCCTGGAAGCCGGCGAGGACCCGGCCGGCGTGAGCTTCGATGAAGACGAGCCCCCGGTGGTGTTCGACGCGGGCAACTACCTCGACGATCGCTGATGCGCGGAGGACTGCTTGGCGCCCCGCCGGCCGGTGCCTCGGGCGTTGTCGGGCAGCTCCGTGACCCCGAGGCGCTTGGCCAGCCGCGCCAGGTTGGCGCGGTCCAGGCCGAGTGACCGCGCCGCCGCCGCACGGTTGCCCCCATGCCGGGCGAACGCATCCATCACCAGCCGGCGCTCGAGCTGAGCCACGGCCTCGCGCAGGCTCACGTCCTGCGCTGCCGTGACCGGTGCGTGGCCTTCGTCCGGCTGCGCCGAGGGCTCGGCGCGCCCTTTCGGCAGGTCCAGGTCTTCGGCGGTCAGGCTCAGGATGCGCGGACGATTCGGCTGTCGGCCCAATGCCTTCAGCACACTGCGGCCCAGCAGGTGCTCCAGCTCGCGCACGTTGCCGGGCCACCCGTGCGCCAGCAGCGCCGCCTGCGCGCCAGCGTCCAGCCGAAGGCCGCCCAGGCCCAGCCGTGACCGGTTCTCTTCGAGGAAGAAGCCCCCCAGGAGCAGGACATCTCGCCCGCGCTCCCGCAACGGCGGGACGTGGAGCGGATAGACACTCAGCCGATGGTAGAAGTCCGCGCGCAGCCGCCCTTCCCTCACCTCGTCGGCCAGGTTCCGGTTGCTGGCGGCGATCAGCCGAACGTCCACGCGGTGCTCGCGGTCGGAGCCCAGCCGCTGGAGCTGGCCGCTTTGCAGCACGCGAAGCAGCTTGGCCTGTACGTTGGGTGCAAGCTCACCGACCTCGTCGAGGAACAGCGTGCCGCCATCGGCCAACTCGAACTTGCCGGGACGCTCGCCGATGGCGCCGGTGAACGCACCCTTCACATGCCCGAAGAGCTCGCTTTCGACAAGCGTATCGGGCAGCGCCGCGCAGTTCAGGCTGATCATCGGACGGGATGCGCGCGCCGAGCGCGCATGCAGCGCCTGCGCAACCAGTTCCTTGCCCACGCCGGTCTCCCCTTGAATGAGGACCGGCAGTTCGCTGGCCGCCACGAGCTCTATTTCCTTCTGAAGCTGCCGCATGGACGGGCTGCGGCCGATCAAGGCGCGCGAGCGCGGCGTTGCCGCCAATCGATAGCCTTCGGCCCTGAGGCTCTCATGCTCGGCACGCGAGTGGAGCTGCTCGATGCGTGCGACAACGCTGACGGTCGCGGCAGCGAGGCTGCCGAACGACTGCAGCACGGCGAGATCGAGGCTGGAAAAGCGTTCAGGCGCGAGATCGTCGAGGGTCAGGAGCCCCCAAGGCTTGTCGTCGAACCGGACCGCGCAGCCCACGCAATCGTGCACCGGCAGATGTCCCCGGTGGCTCTCGACCAGCCCGTCGTAGGGGTCCGGCAGGGGGCTGTCGGGGGGAAACCGCAGCGGACCTCCGGCCTCCAGCAGCGCGGCGAAGCGTGGATGCTCTTCGACGCGGAAGCGGCGGCCCAGGGTGTCGCTGCTCAACCCGTCCACCGCCAGCGGGACCAGCCAACCGTCCTCCAACCGCAGCAGCGCCGCGGCATCGCAGGGCAACAGCATGCGCAGGGCCCCCAGCAAGCGGCAGTAGCGCTCGGTGGTCGGCAATTCGCGCGCGAGGTCGGCGACGAGCGGGATGATCGCCTGAAGCAAAGGGCGAGTAGTCATCAAGACTCCATTCGAAGTCAACTTGACACCAGTTTATCCGTGTCGCTTTGACCTCTTGCCCGCCAAGTCCTTGATATGCAGGAGGCAAAGGGCTGGAACGCTCCTTGCGGAGTGGACGGCAACGCAACTCCACTCTCAAGGACCCTCATGCTGACAGCGAAACAGAAGTCGATCGTCTCCGCCACCGTCCCCCTGCTCGAAACCGGCGGCGAGGCGCTGACCACGCATTTCTACAGCATCTTGCTGACCGAGCACCCGCAGGTGCGTCCCCTCTTCAACCAGGCCCACCAGGCTTCCGGCGATCAGCCCCGCGCCCTGGCCAACGGCGTACTGATGTACGCCAAGCACATCGACCGGCTCGAGGCGCTGGGCCCGTTGGCACAGCAGATCGTCAACAAGCACGTGGCGCTGCAGGTGCAGCCGGAGCACTACCCCATCGTCGGGGCATGCCTGCTGCGTGCCATTCGCGAGGTGCTCGGACCGGACATCGCCACCGACGAGGTGATCGCAGCCTGGGCTGCCGCCTACGGCGAGCTCGCGGACCTGCTCATCGGCGCAGAGGGGTCGGTCTACGACAGCAATGCGAAGGCGCTCGGCGGCTGGCGCGGTGGCCGCGCTTTCAAGGTCGTGCGCAAGGAAGCCGAGAGTGACGAGATCGTCTCTTTCTACTTCGCCCCCGTGGACCAGCAGCCCGTGATGGACTTCCAGCCGGGCCAGTACATCGGCATCCGCCTGAACGTCGGCGACGATGACATCCGGCGCAACTACTCGCTGTCCGCAGCGCCGAACGGCAGCACCTATCGGATCAGCGTCAAGCGCGAAGAAGGTGGCGTCGCCTCCTGCCATCTGCATGACCACGTGCACGAAGGCAGCGAAGTGGAACTGTTCGCCCCCTCTGGCGCGTTCACGCTCCAGGCTGGCGACCGGCCGCTGGTGTTGATCAGCGGAGGCGTGGGCATCACGCCGACGCTTGCAATGCTCGATGCAGCGCTGAAGACTTCGCGCGTTGTGCACTTCATCCACTGTGCGCGCAACCGTGGCGTCCACGCCTTTCGCCACACCATCGAGGCCTTGGCAGAGAAGCACTCGCAGCTCAAGCGCTTCTATTGCTACGACGAGGCGAACCAAGGTAGCGAACCGCCGCATGCAGTCGGCCGCCTGGATCTTCCGACGCTCTCTCAGTGGCTGCCTGCCGGAACCGCGGATGTCGATGCCTACCTGCTCGGCCCGAAGCCGTTCATGAAGCAGGTCAAGGCAGCGCTGCGCACCCTGGGTGTGCCGGACGCACAGGTGCGGTATGAATTCTTCGGCCCGGCCTCGGCGCTGGAGTAGAGCCACGGCATAGGACTGTCCTGGGTCATTCGTGCGAAGCGACCCAGTCCCAGACGCGCCCGGGCCCCTCGACCATCACGTTGTGCCCATGCGGGCCGAGCTCGGAGGCAGCCGGATCGAGCGCGCGGGTCTGCTCCATCGTCACCAGTGCGTCGTCGCCCCCGCGGCCGAGGTGGACCGGGCAGCGAGCCAGCGCCACCAGGTCAGCCACCGGCGGCTTGCCAATGCCATGGGCGCGCGGATCCATCGCGAGGCACCATCCGTCCGTCTCGCGCCGGATGCCGCGGGCCACGACGGGTGCCGCTGCGCCGGCAATTCCGGCCAGGCCCGAGACTTTCAGGTACCGGTCCCATGCCTCTTCTTCCGTGGCGAAGCGCTTGGCAGGCTGGGAGGCCAGCGTCGCCATGCGCCGGAGCTCATCGTCGCTCCACGCGAGCTTGATGCCCGCGCCGAAGACCCGATGCGGCGCCACGCCGAACCAGCCGGTGGCCAAGGCCAGGGAGATCACGCCGCCTAGCGAATGCCCCAGGACCACGAGCCGGCCCGCGGGCTCGACGTGCGGCAGCACGGCACGCGCCACGGATGCGGCGTACTGCCCGATCGCATAAGAATCCTGGCGATCGGATCGACCATGGCCCGGCAGGTCCATGACAACCCAGCGGCCGGCCCAGCGGGCGCCAGCCATTGCGCACATGGGCGACCACACGGCCCCCGTCGCGCCCATTCCGTGCAGCATGAGGAGCAGGTCCGGGCCTTCGCCACCTTGTTCCATTTCCATGTCCACCGCCTTCGTCGCGTCGTCGATGGCGCGAGATTACCCGAGCTGTCAGCCAGGGCAGTGCCTTCGGAAACTTACCGGGCCTTGGCGCGCGCGCTCTTCTTGCGGCCTTCCGCGCGCGGCGCTTCTGCGACCGGGGCGGCACTGCCGACGTTCGCCCGGTCGAGCCACAGCAGCGCGTCGACGTGCGACATGAAGCGATGGAGGTATTCCGGCGACAGCTCGCGCATCAGCGTGAGCGCGCGATGCACGAGCTGGTGCGAATTGAGCGGGCCGGCGTTCTCCGGCACCGCGGCCAGCGACTGCGTGAGCCGCCGGTCGGCGCTGAGCCGGGACCAGGTGCTCCTGAAGTAGCCGAGCGCCTTCAACTCCCGAGGTGCGCCAGGCACATCCGCCACTGCCACGCCGGCCGACAGGGCGCCTGCCTCCGACGCCGCGTGCTGGGCGATGTGGTCGAGGAGGCCCTGGAGCGGACCCGCCCCGGGCGCATCGCCCCGCTTCGACTCGTCCTCACGGACCTTCGCGTTCCGCGTCTTCTCGAGATCCTCGTCAAAGGCCGCGAGCAAGTGTTGCAGCCTGTCGTCCAGGAGGCGCCGCGCTTCGCCATGGTGGGCGGCCGCGCGCCGTGCCAGAGCCTCGATGAATCGGAAGCGCACAGGATCGAGGCGATCGTCGCCGCGCTCGCGCCGGGCCTCGAGGGTGGCGCCGGGCACCCAGGCCGAACCCTGCGGCGCCGCGCCGCTTGCCGACGTTTCGCTGCTAGTCACGGGACTTCAAGCTTGCACCGGGCTGCCGCGGCGTGGGCGCCATCTCGACGCGCCGGTTCCTGGAGCGCCCTTCGGCATCGGCGTTCGACGCCACGGCCTGCTCCGATCCGAAGGCCGCGGCAAAGACCGAGGGCGAGGGAATGCCCTCCTCGATCAGCGCGCGGGTCACGGTCAGGGCCCGCTGGGCGGAGAGCTCCCAGTTGTCGGCGAAACGGCGATTGCCGTCGCGCAGTTGCCGGTCGTCCGTGAATCCGCTCACCATCAGCACTTCATCGCGCGCCTGCAGATAGGTGGCCAGAGGCGCGCTGAGGCTCCTCAGCAGTTGCCGGCCCTCGGGCTGCAGTTCCGCGGAGCTCGACGCGAACAGCACGCTGCCGCTGATGCCGATGCGCCCGTTGCTGAGCGTCACCCGGCCCGCTGCCAGCGGCACCGCCAGCGCTTTCTCGAGCGCTTGCAGGCGCTGTGCCTGCGCCTCGCGCTTCTTGATCTCGGCCTGCAGCTGGGTCGAGAGTTCGAGCTGCATGCCGATGGCAAACACGAGGATCAGCACGAAGGCGCCCAGCAGCGCCGACATCAGGTCGCCGAAGACCGCCCAGACCGGCACGCTGGGCTCCAGGCCGGCGTCGAGCTCGTCGTGCATCACGCTTCGCTGCCCGCGGGTGCCCGGCTGGCGGCGAGCTGCTGCAGGTCCTCGACGATCTGCTTCTGCGACATGATGCTCAGGTCGATGACCTCCCTCGCCTGCGCCACGTAGTAGGCCAACTGCTCGTCGCTGCGCGCGATGGACTTGCCCAGCGTGCCTTCGATGCGGTGCAAGTGGGCCACCAGCTTGTCGTTCGACTGGCTGAAGAGCTGCACGGCCTGGCCGAAGGCCTCGCCCAGGCTCGCCACTTCAACGGCGCTGCCGGTGAGCTGGGCCGCGACTTCGGCCATCTTCCCGGCCTCTGCATCGACCTGCTCGGTGAAACGGGTGCCGACCCGGTCGAGCAGATCGGCCGACGCGGCGACCAGCGAATCGATGGCCGAACGCTGCTCGGCGGACGCCTGGTTCACCGCATCGAGCAGGGTCCCCAGCGTTTCCAGGATGCGGCTGCGTTCCTCCAGCATTTCGTTGTCGCGCGCCATGCCGTCGGTGAGCTTCTGGCGCAGCTCGCCGATGACCTCGGCCGCGGCGCGCGGGGCTTCAGAGGCGGCTTGCACGAGCTGCGTGATCTCCGCGATCGTGCGGCTCGCCTGTGCTTCGGTCCGATCGGAGAGGTCGCGGGCGGTCTCGGCCAGCGTCGTGCAGATCGCCTGCTGCTGGCCCTCGGCGCGGGCCCCTGCCTGCTGCCATTCCTGCTGGAGCGACACGGCGATGGCCCGCAGCGCATCCGTCCAGGCTGCCAGGCGTTGCTCGTCGCGCGAGGCCACTTCCGCCTGCAGCGCCACATGCGCGTCGTCCACGGTGCGCAGCAGCGAAGCCGCGTGTTGCTCGAAGGTCGCCGCGGCGGCCGTCAAGGCCTCTTGCGTGTCGCCTGACAGCCGCTGGCTGGCGCGCTCTTGCTGCGCGAGCGCATCGCGCCAGCTCTCCGACAGGGTGCCGACGGTGGTCTCGAGGCGGGCAGACACGCCCTCCACCAGGGACGCCGAACGCTGTTCAAACGTCTGCGCGAACTGGTCGAAGGTACCGCGCAGATCCTGCGACAGTGCCTCGCTGCCGCGGCGGTGGCCGGCAAGCGCGTCCTGCCAGAGCTCGGCCATCGTGGTGGTGGTGGTTTCCAGCCGGGTCGACAGGCCGTCCAGCTGCCGCTGCACGCTGTGCTCGATGGTGCCGTGCAGCGCAGCCGCCTCGCGCGCAATTCCGGCCATGGCCGCTTCGACGACCGGCTGGAAAGTGGCTCCGGCCACGCGCGCGCTTTCGGTGAGGCTTTCGTTCAGCGACCGGCCGACGGACGAAGCGAGTTCGGTGTATGCGGCCTCGGCCTTGCCGTGAAAGCTGTCCTGGCTGGAGATCAGGCGTTCGCTCAACGCATGGCTCTGCCGCTCCATCAGGGTCATCATGGCCTGCAGCCGGTCGACCAGTTCCGGCATCCCGTGGACCTGTTGCTGCAGCAGCTTGAAGGACTCCTCGCGTTGATGCGCGCGCGACCAGGGGCGCAACGCGGTGGCGATCCGGGTGTCGAGCAGCTGCCCGGCCTGCAGGCGCTCGCGCCGGCACAAGGCGGAGGCAAGGCCCAGCATCGCCGACGCGGCCACGCCCGCGACCGATGTGCCGAAGGCCAGCCCCAGGCCCTTGACCGGCGCGGACAACGAGGCGCGAATGGCCTGCAGGTCCGTTGCGCCTTCCAGCGCGGCGCCGGTGCCGTTCAGCGTGACGACCATCCCCAGGAAGGTGCCCAGCATGCCCAGCAGCACCAGCAGACCGGCGAGGTAGGGCGTAAGCGCCGGACCGGGAAGGCCGACACGCTCGCCCTCGATGCGCAGGCGCACCGCGTTGCGCAAGGACGGATGCAACTGTTCGAGCCATTGGCCCAGGCTCGGAGGCGCGTCGGGCAAGTCCGCCACGGCGCGTTCCAGAGTCGACGTCGCCTGCTGGAAGCGGTGCAGCTCCAGCGCGCCCATCAGGTAGAAAGCGCCGACCAGCACGGTGATCGCCAGCGCCAGCGGACTCGTGCCGATGTACCCGGCGCCGACCCAGCACACGGCGGCCAGTCCCACGAAGAAAACGAAGTAGTGAAGTGATCTGTTCATGAGCTCTTGCGAAGGGCTTCGAGCAGCCCCTCCACCGGTTCCAATCGAAGTTCGAGTTCGGCAAACAGCACGGCTTGCATGTCCTTGCGGAACTGATCCTGCCAGGCCACTTGCGGCGCCCCGTCCTCGGGCTCGTCCGGCACCGCCTGGTGCGCCTGCCGCAAACGCCTGAAATGTTTTTCCAACAGGCCGGGCACCGTCGCGAGCAGCCTGTACTCCTGCTCGTTCAGGGCATGCTCCATTACCGCGTCCATGGCGGCGAGCTGCGCCAGGGCCGGCGACCGGGCCGCCAAGCTGGCTCGCAGGCGCTCACGCAAGGGGCCGATGGCCATTTCCATCGTCTGCTGCCTGGCGACATAACGCCTGCGGTAAGGCGCGAAGTCGGCCGTGTCCGGTTGCGCCTTCTGGGCGGCCAGGGAGCCGTCGTCGGCGATGGCCTTCGCCAGCACGCCGCGCAGGCGAATGCATTCGTCTTGCTCGCTGCTACCCCGCACGGAACCAGCGCCGGCCGGCGCCATCGGGGGACTGCCGTTCAGCACCCCGGACAGCGATATCGCGTCCGTCCAGCCGAGCCATTGGCTCAGCCGATCCGCGAAGCCATGCCTGGGCTCGGGAACGTGGATGTCGGCCAGACGGGCGAGCAAGCGAGTGAGCGTCGAGCCGGTGAAAGCTGTGCGCCGTGAGACTTGCGCCATACCGCCGGTGAAAAACCGCGCAGTCTACACCGGCGGCCCGGCCACGCCGGAGCGCGAGGCACCGCAGGGCGCCATCGATCGGTTGGCGCAGACCGTTCAGCCGGCGTCGGATTTGGATGACACGAGACACGAGCCAACGGGCGCATCGTCCAGTCTCGTTCACTCGCGTGAGGTGATGCCATGCTTGACCACCCTGGTTCCGCAAGAGCGCTGTGCCGCATGGGCACGCAGACGGCAATGGCAATGGCAATGGCGCTCGGGGCCCTCACCTGGCAGCCGGCAGCGGCGGAGCCGATCTTCAAGTGCGGCAAGACCTATACCAACGTGCCGGCCGACACCGGACCGGCGAAGGCGCGCTCCGGCGACTGCGTGCTGGTCGACACCAGCGTCCAGCCCAAGGGCAAGAGCGAGAACATCATGCTCGACGGATCGAAGTCGATCACCGTTCCGGTCGGCCAGGACGGCCGCTTCTGGATTCGCGGAACCGTCAACGGCTTTCCGGTGCAGTTCGCGATCGACCGCGCCTCGGCGGGCAATGCCGGCGTCGCGGTGAGCGAGGACTTCGCGGCCCGGGCGAACCTGATCGGCGGTGCGCCGGCCTTCATCCAGACCGCCGGGAGCGGCACGGACGCGCGCCGCATCGAGCGCGTGCCCTTGACCTTCGGGCCCTTCCGGGTGCCGCAGGCGACCGTCGTGGTCGGCCCGCTCGGCGGCAAGTCGACGGACGCCGTGCTCGGACCGGAACTGCTCTCGCTCTTCGATGTGACGGCCAACGACCGGGAGCTGACGATCGTCGGCAAGTAGCCCCAAGGGAGGCGGCGCCAGTTCAGCCGCCGGCGATCCGGCTTATCAGCGCCTTGGTGAAGGCCGCGGTCCCGGCGCTGCCGCCCAGGTCGCCGGTGCGCACCTTGTCGATGTTCAATGTCTCGTCGATGGCCTTGCGCAGGCGGGTTGCAAGATCGGGAAGTTTGCAGTGGTCGAGCATCAATGCCGCCGCCAGCAGCAGCGCGGTCGGGTTCGCGATGCCCTTGCCTGCGATGTCCGGCGCCGAGCCGTGCACCGCCTCGAAGATCGCGGCCTCGGCGCCGATGTTGGCGCCGGGCGCCATGCCCAGCCCGCCCACGAGCCCTGCGGCCAGATCGGACAGGATGTCGCCGAAGAGGTTGGTCGTGACCAGCATGTCGAACTGCCACGGGTTCAGCACCAGCTTCATCGCGCAGGCGTCGACGATGACCGTGTCCAGTTCGAACTTGCCCTTGTACTTGCGCTCGTACAGGTCGAGGCCGGTCTCCAGGAAGATGCCGGTCAGCGCCTTCATGATGTTGGCCTTGTGCACGAGCGTGACCTTCTTGCGCCCCGTCGCGATGGCGGTCTCGAAGGCGAACTCCAGGAGGCGGCGGCTGCCCTGGCGCGTGTTGATGCCGGTGGCCATCGCCACCGCGTGCGGATCGCCGTCGATGGGCACGTAGTGTTCGTGGCCGATGTACAGGCCCTCGAGGTTCTCGCGAACGACCACGAGGTCGATGTTGTCGAACCGGCCGCCGGGGACGATGGTGCGCGCCGGACGCAGGTTGGCGTAGAGCTGGAATTCCTCGCGCAAGCGGACGTTCGACGAGCGGTAGCCTCCGCCGGACGGCGTCTCCAGCGGCCCTTTCAAGGCGAGGCGGGTGCGGCGGATGCTGTCGAGCGTGGCTGCCGGCAACGGATCGCCCGCCTGCTGCACGCCAGCCAGCCCGGCAATCTGCCGATCCCACGAAAAAGGTGCCTTCAGCGCGTCGAGGGCGGCGAGCGTGGCATCGACGATTTCGGGGCCGATGCCGTCCCCGGCGATCAGGGTTGCGGGAATGACATCGGACATGGGCTGGCTCCAGGAAGTGGAAATGCGCTCGACGAGAGCGCCGCGACCGGCAGGATTATGAGCGGACAATCCGGGACTCTCCACCTTCGCGCGAGCCCAAGCCACCGCCATGACCCGACTTGACGACCCCCTTCATGACGCCGAGATCGGCTCCCGCGACAGCACGCTCGATACCACCCGCATCGACGACGTGCGCATCGGCGCCGTGCGGCCCTTGATCACGCCCGCGCTGTTGCAGGAGCGCGTGCCGGTGCGCGACAACACGCTCGCCCTGGTCGAGGCCAGCCGCGCCGCGATTGCCGACGTGCTGCACGGCCGCAGCGACCGGCTCGTGGTGGTCGTCGGGCCCTGCTCGATCCACGACCACGAGCAGGCGCTCGAATACGGCCATCGGCTCAAGGCCGTGGCCGACGAGCTGCGCGACGACCTGCTGATCGTGATGCGAACCTACTTCGAGAAGCCGCGCACCACGGTCGGCTGGAAGGGCTACATCAACGACCCGCACCTGGACGGCAGCTTCGCGATCAACGAAGGGCTCGAGCGCGCGCGGCGGCTGCTGCTGGAGTTGACGACGATGGGGCTGCCGACCGGCACGGAATTCCTCGACTTGCTGAGTCCGCAATTCACCGCCGACCTGATCGCCTGGGGCGCCATCGGCGCACGGACCACGGAAAGCCAGAGCCACCGCCAGCTGGCCTCCGGGCTGAGCTGCCCGGTAGGTTTCAAGAACGGCACCGACGGCAGCATCAAGGTGGCGGCGGACGCGATACTCGCCGCGCGGGCGCCGCACGCGTTCATGGGCATGACGAAGATGGGCATGGCCGCCATCTTCGAGACCCGCGGCAACGACGACTGCCACGTCATCCTGCGCGGCGGCAAGACGCCGAACTACACGGCCGCCGATGTGGCCGCAACTTGCGAGGCGCTGCGGGGGCTGGGCTTGCGCGAGCAGGTGATGGTCGATCTCTCCCATGGCAACAGCAGCAAGCAGCACCAGCGCCAGGTCGACGTTGCCGACGACGTGGCCGGCCAGATCGCGGGCGGTGAACATCGCATCGCCGGCGTGATGATCGAAAGCCACCTGGAGGAAGGCCGGCAGGACCTGGTGCCCGGCGTGCCGCTCAAGCACGGGGTGTCGATCACGGATGCGTGCATCGGCTTTGCGCAGACGGTGCCCGTGCTTCAGAGGCTCGCCGCGGCGGTGCAGGCACGGCGCCGGACTTAACGAACCAGCGCCAGCACGTCCTTGAAGCGTGGGTGCTCGGCGGTGCGCACCCATTCGAAGCCGACCATCTCGGTGGTCACCAGCTCGGCACCGGCGCCGGCCAGGCGATCGAAGGCCGCATCGCGGTTGCGTTCGGTGCGCGAGCCGCACGCGTCCGTAACGACCCATACCTCGAACTCGTCCTCGAGCAGGTCGAGGGCCGTCTGGAGCAGGCACACATGGGCCTCGCAGCCGGCGATCACGACCGTGTTGCGCTCCTCGGCGGGCTGCTGCGCCTTCTGCAAATGTTTGGGCAGGCTGCGGGCATTGCCCTGGGGCGCCTTGGCCGGCGCGCGCAGCCAGTCGGCCAGCCCCTCTTCCACGGCGCTGAAATGCATCTTGGCCAAGGTGCGCTGGCACAGGGCACGCAGTTCGGGAACGTTCTCGCCCAGCTTCGACGGGTTCTCCTCGGTGCCGAAGACTGGAACTTCCAGCAGGCGCGCCATGCGGCCCAGCCGCAGCGCATTCGCGAGCACGGCCTGCGCCTCGAAGATGGCGGGCATCAGGCGCTGCTGGTAGTCGACCAAGACGAGTTGGGATTGCGAAGCGTCGAGCAGCATGGGAAGCAGGTCTTTCTGGAAAGCAGCAGAGGAATCAGGAGCCCCAGACCGTACCACCGAAGCTGCCGGTCGGGCTCACGTGCACTGCCGCTCGCCGAACGGGTTCAGTCGGGCAGCAGGCGGATGAGCTTGCCGTCGGATTCGTCGGTCAGCACATAGAGCAGGCCATCCGGCCCCAGCTTGACGTCACGGATGCGGGCCCGGCCTTCGAGCAGCCGGTGCTCCGCCACCACCTTGCCGTCGCGCAGTTCGATGCGATCGAGGTAGCCGAACTTGAGCGAACCCACGAAGAGGTTGCCCTTCCAGGCCGCGCCGTAGCGATCGCTCGTCAGGAAGGCCATGCCCGACGGCGCGATCGAGGGCACCCAGTAGTGCAGCGGCTGCTCCATGCCCTCCTTGCGCGTGATGCCCTCCCCGATCTTGCCGCCGCCGTAGTTCTCGCCGTAGGTGATCACCGGCCAGCCATAGTTGCGACCCGCGACGGGGACGTTGATTTCATCGCCGCCTTGCGGGCCGTGCTCGTGCATCCACAGCTTGCCGTCCGGCGCCAGCGTCGCGCCCTGGCTGTTGCGGTGCCCGTAGCTCCAGATCTCGGGCAAGGCTCCAGGGCGGCCGACGAAGGGGTTGTCCGCGGGCGCCTTGCCGTTCTTGTCGATGCGCACCAGCTTGCCGAGGTGGTTGTCGAGCGTCTGGGCGTCTTCCTTGTGGCTGAAGCGGTCGCCAAGGGTCAGGAACAGGGTGCCGTCCCTGGCCTCGACGATGCGGCAACCAAAATGAGCACGGCTGTCAACCTTGGGGCGCTGGCTGAAGATGACGCGCACGTTGTCGAGCCGGCTGCCGTCGGTGGAAAGCTGCCCACGCGCAAGCGCTGTACTGTTGGCTCCGCCGCCTGCCGCGGGCTCGGAGAAGCAAAAGTAGACGGTGCGGTTCTTGTCGAAGTCCGAGTCCACCAGCACGTCGAGCAAGCCACCCTGGCCACCGGCCGCGACGGGCGGGATTCCCGCAACGGGTTCCCCCACCTTGCCATCGGCAGCGACCATCCGCATGCGGCCCGCCTTCTCGGTCACGAGGAAGCGGCTGGCCGGGAGAAAGGCCACGCCCCAGGGGTTCTGGAGGCCGGACGCGATGACTTCCGGCCGAGGAGCCGCGGCGGCGGTGCCGACAACGGCAGGCAGGAAGCCAGCGACTAGAAGTGTGCTCCGCAGGAACGACGCATTCATGGCAACCCTTTCAGACCGATGCTAGAAAAATTTCGTACAACCGCAATCAATCAATTCAAAACTTTTGGATTACAGGTTTGTAAAACCTTATCAGCCATAACTTCAACTTTACAATTCATGCAAATTCAATTTGTAAAAACTCGTTTATTGACAACAAGTTACATGCATAATCGCGACTTCGCTTGAAATTGACATCGCTTTTTGTCGTCCATATCCTACGCGCCATGCGTTTTTTTCTCCTACCCGCCTTCCTCCTGATTGCTGTCGCGGCCCACGCCGCGCCGCTGCAGGACCCGCCTGAAGAGCTGGAGGCCATGGTGGCCGACAAGGGCGTCATCAGCCAGTTCCATCAAGTCCGCCAGAGCGTGGTGGCCCGTACGTCCGATCTGGTCGTGACGGCGATTGGATTTCTGGGCGTCCCGTACCGCCGCGGCGGCAACACGGCGGAAACCGGCTTCGACTGCAGCGGCTTCGTGCGCGCCATGTACAACCAGACGGTGGGCCATCTGCTGCCGCGCCGCGCCGAAGAGCAGGCCGCTGCCACGCAGAAGATCGAACGCGACGACCTCAAGCCGGGCGACCTGGTGTTCTTCAATACCATGCGCCGCGCGTTCAGCCATGTCGGAATCTATGTCGGTGACGGCAAGTTCATCCACGCGCCCAGGACCGGCGCCGAAGTTCGGGTCGAGAGCATGAACGGCAGCTACTGGCAACGCCGCTTCAACGGGGCCCGCCGCGTGCTGGCCACGCAGGACGAGGGCAAAGCCGGCAGCGGCGACTGATCGTTCCGGAATTCATGCGAGCGTCCCTGCGAAGCACCGCAGACGCGCGATTCGTTCCACAGCGTAGCCGTTCCACCGCCGGGCGGCCGCGTCTTCTTTGTCTCCACGTTCCGCAATGCGCCAGCGGCCATGGCGCGCATGTTCAACGGAACTGGCGCACCCGACCAAGCGCCATCCCCCTCCAAGCTTGATGCTGCGTTGCCGGTTCGACCAACGACCGGATTTCTCGCCATCATCTTGGAGATCCTCATGGACATCACGCGTCGGCGCATCACGAAGGTGCTCGCTGCCTCCCCTTTTCTCCTGCCGGCCGCCAGGAGTGCCTTTGCATTTCAGGCGCTCGAGTCGACGTCGCTGATCTGCGGCTTTGCTGCCGGAGGCACGGCGGACACCATGTGCCGCAGGGTCGCGCCCAGGTTGTCGCCAGGCTACGCCAAAGTCGCCCTCACCGACAACCGCACCGGCGCGGCCGGGCAGATTGCCATCACCTACGTCAAGGGCCGGCCCGCCGACGGCACGTCGGTGTTGATGACGCCCACGTCGATGCTCACGATCTATCCGCACATCTACAAGCGCCTCGCCTACGACCCCGCGGTCGACGTCACGCCGGTCTCCCTCGGCTGCGTCTTCGACTACGGCTTTGCCGTCGGGCCGGCGGTACCCGTTGGCGTGCGCACCGCGCCGGAGTTTCTCGAATGGGCCAAGGCGCATCCGGAAGGCGCAAATTACGGATCGCCCGGCGCCGGCACCACGGCGCATTTCATCGGCAACCTGCTCGGCAGGAGCGCCGGCATCGACATGCGTCATGCGGCATATCGAGGAACGCAGCCGGCCATGCTCGATCTGCTCGGCGGCAACGTCTCCGCGGTGGTGGGCCCCGTGGGCGACATCAGCCAGCACCTGGTCACCGGGAAGGTGCGCATCCTCGCCGTCTCCGCCAACAAGCGCAGCCGCTTCGCGCCCTCGGTGCCGACCTTTGCCGAGCAAGGGCTCAAGGACATGGCGCATACCGAGTGGTTCGGCTTCTACCTTCCGGCCAAGGCACCGAAAGAACTGGTCGACCGGCTCAACGCCGAGCTCAGGACGGCGCTCGCGACGCAGGACGTGACGGACGGCCTCGCCACCTTCGGGCTCGAGGCGATGAGTTCGTCCTCGGATGAACTGCGCACCCTGGTCGCCAAGGACACGATCAAGTGGAGCTCGATCGTAAAGGACGTGGGCTTCACGGTCGAGAGCTGACGACCCGCGAAGAACAGGCCTACTGCTGCACGTAGTTGTAGGTCCCCACTCCCTGGAGGATGAGCACTTCGCAAGGCGTGCCACCGAGGCCTGACACGAAGTGCGGCACGCCCGCGGCGACCTCGTGCACATCGCCCGGCGCGAGTTCGACGACGCGCTCCGGCGAACGCGTGGCGATACGCAGCGTTCCCTTGACGCAGAAGAACGTGTCCGCGATGTTGTCGTGCGAATGCCATGGCACGCATTCGCGGACACCGTGCCCTTGGAAAATGAGGCGCAAGCCTGGCGGTGCAGCGATCACATCCATTCGGCTGAAGCCTGCGGCGAAGCTTGCGTAGTCGGTGGCCTCGTCATGAAGCGCTTCCTGGATCTGCTCGCCGGACGCGCGTGATCGCTCGATCACATAGTCCAGGCTCGGCGGATCGACCGCCAGCGCCGCCAGGGAGTTGCCGTACTCGAAGACGGTGAAGTCGATCTCGCAGCCGTCCGCCGCATACACGCTCATCGCCACGTTGGGTGGCACCGTGTAGTGCTCGCCGCGCTTCAGGGTGTTCTTGAAGGGCGGCTTCCGGATCTGGACGGCCAGCCCGTCCGAGTGGGCGTACACCATGGTGCGCGAGTCGGGCTTGACATGCCACGGCACAGCCGTGCCGCGATCCAGCCGCACGTGGCGCGCGCGCAGGCCCTCGACTTCGGCGATGGCGCTTGTTGTGCCGGGGTTCGCATTTGCGTAGGGGTCTGCATGTAGCTGTGGGGCGTGATCGATGTGAGCCATGGTCACCACCATAGCTCGAACCCTGGCGCACGGCTGGCTCGTGGACGCCATGGTTCTTGCACGTCCGCGCCAGGCAAGAGCCGCCATGCGCGGCTCGCTCGGTCGTGCGCGGGTGGCATTTCAGGGCCATGGATCTGGCGTTAGCGAACAAGCCGCGTCTGCGTGGCCGCTGTACCTTCAATCCACTGAATCACACATCGCAACACCGAGGAGTATCCACCGTGTCCACGCCTGCCGATCCAACGCCCCTCTCACCAACCAACGCCTTTCGCCAAACGCTCTGCGCCATCGTACTGGGCGCATGCACGACGCTTGCCAGTGCGCAGGCCGCGGGCAGCCTGGCCAGGCATGGCGACATCACACCCCTTTGCGGAACCAAGCCGGCTGTCGTCGGACTGACCGACGGCTTCGGTGGGGCAGCATGGTTCAAGACCACGGCGCAGGAGTTCAAGGACGAACTGTCCAAGTGCAAGAACGTCACCAAGGTCATCTACCTCAATGCCAACGGCAGCCAGCAGAAGTACAACAGCGACATCAACAGCCTGGTCTCGCAGGGCGTGAACGTGCTCGTGTCGTTCACGCACTTCGGCGATGCGTCGCTTCCGGTGCTTCGCAATGCGACCAAGGCCGGCGTCACTGTCGTGCCCTTCTTCTCGAAGATCAGCGGAACGCCGGGCAAGGACTATGTGGACGTGGTCTACCAGGACCCGGGCCCGAACGGCGTGATGTGGGCCGACTTCCTGGCGAAGACGGTGAAGTCCGGCAAGGTGATCTTCCTGGGTGGGCCTCCCGGCGCAACGTCGTCACAGGGCTTCATGGATGCCTTCAAGGCAGGCCTCCAGAAGTATCCCAACCTGAAACTGGTGGAGCCGAACTATGTCGTCACCAACTGGAACCCGGCCGATGCCCAGAAGGCGGTCACCGGCCTCATCGCCAAGCACGGCAAGATCGACGGGATCGCCTCCGACTACGGCCTGACGACCAACGCGGCGATCAAGGCCTTCGAGCAGGCCGGCCTGCCCATCCCCGCACAAGCCACGCTCGCGAGCAGCAACGAGCTCAACTGCAAGTACCTCGAGTACAAGAAGGCCGGCAAGGCTTGGCAATACCTCTCGCTGGACGGCACGACCACGCTGGCCCGCGCCGCGGAGCGCAGGGCAATGGCAGCCTACTCCGGCGCCAAGTTCAACGAGCCGCTTGCCTGGAGCCCCTACGCCTACGTGGACAGCAGCGCGGGCGTGGACCCCAAGTGCGACGCGTCGTTCCCACCTGACGCGGACCTTTCGGGCCAGTTGTCCATCGCCGCGCTCAAGGAACTCTTCAACTGATCGCAGGCGCCACCGGTGGATCCAGCCATGGACGAAGCTCCAACTCCTCGCCCCGCGCTTGCCATGCTCGGCGTGAGCAAGACCTACGGCGCCGTGCGTGCGCTCAACGACGTGAGCCTGGTCGTGCATCCGGGAACGGTGCACGGCCTCATCGGGCAGAACGGCGCGGGCAAGTCCACGCTGATGGGCGTGGCCTCGGGCGCGGTGGTGCCGGACAAGGGCCAGGTGTCGATAGACGGCACACCGAGCCTGGGTGAACCGAGCACGGCGCGGGGGCTCGGCCTCGCCATCGTGCGGCAGGAGCCGGCTTTGATGCCCGACCTGACCGTCGCGGAGAACCTGTACCTCGGCGTGCCCGAAGCGCTTCGGCCTGACATCTCCGCGCTCGATGCGTGGACGCTCGATCTACTGCGCAAATGGCGACCCGACATGACGATCGAGCCGGGGGCGCGCGTCAACACCTTGAGTGCCGAGCAGCGCTTCATCGTGGACATCGTGCGGGCGCTGGCGGTGAACCCGCGCGTGCTCGTGTTGGACGAACCCACCGAGCATCTGCAGGCCGACGACGTCGAGCGCCTCTTCGCCTGCATCGAGAGCGTCACGGCGCGAGGCGCCGGCGTCGTCTATATCTCCCACCGCATTCGCGAAGTGCGGCAGATCGCCGACAGCATCACGGTGCTGCGCGACGGCAAGGGCCAGGGAACCTTCGAGGTCGACGGACTGAGCGAGGACAAGATCATCGAGCTGATCGTCGGTGCGTCGGTGAGCGCCGAATTCCCCCCCAAGGCGCACGCACGGGGGCACGACGGGGCGATCCTCGAGGTTGCGGGCTACAGCGGTGCTGGCATTGCCGATGTCTCGATAAAGCTCTTTCCCGGCGAGATCGTCGGCCTTGCCGGCGTCGAGGGCAACGGGCAACGGGAGTTTCTGCGATCGTTGGCCGGGCTCGCCGCGGCCCATGGATCCCTGAACGTGCGCGGCAAGCCGGTCAACCTGCGTCACCCCGACCAGGCGGCACGGGCCGGGGTTCAATACATCTCCAACGACCGGCATGGCGAAAGCGTGTTCGAGGATCTCTCGCTCACCGCCAACTTCAGCCTGCGCAGTCTCCGCCAAGACCTGCGGTGCGGCCTGGTCGATACGCGCAAAGAGTCGCGACGCGCGGACGCGGCGCTTCGGGCGCTGTCGGTCAAGTTCGGCAGCAAGGATGACCCCATCCGCTCGCTCTCGGGCGGCAACCAGCAGAAGGTCGTGATCGGCGGCATGCTGGCCTCGGAGCCGGCCATCCTGCTGGTCGACGAACCCACGCAGGGCGTGGATGTGGGCTCTCGCCTGGAGATCTATCGGATCCTGCGCGATACGGTGCGCGAGGGCAAGGGAGCGGTAGTGCTGTCATCGGATGCCGCAGAACTCGCGGGTCTCTGCGACCGGGTTCTCGTGTTCTCGCGAGGCTCGATCGCCGCCGAGCTGTTGGGCGACGCCGTGACAGAGAGCGGCATCATCGGCGCGATCCTGACTGCCACCAACACGCGACAGCACGCGCACAAGCGCAAGGCCGCAAAGCCCGCGTCGCGGATCTGGGCACAGTCCCTGGCCACCGATTGGGCGCCCATCGCGATGGTTTCCATCGTGGTGCTGCTGCTGGGCGCCTACACTGCAGCCGTCAACGAGAGCTATCTCAGCGCACGCAACCTCAGCGGCATGCTCGCGCTCGTTTCCACGCTCGCACTGGTAGCGTGTGCGCAGCAGGCGCTGATGCTGGTCGGCGGCATCGATCTGTCGGTCGGTCCCCTGATGGGTCTCATCGTCGTCGGCCAGTCTTTCATCCTCGACGGGCCGTTGTCGAGCATGGGCGTGATCGCCAGCATCGCAACGATCCTGACCGTGGCCTTGCTGGTCGGCGCGTTCAACTGGTTCCTGGTCGAACCCATCGGACTGCATCCGATGGTGGCAACGCTGGCCACCTACATGGCGCTGCAGGCGGTGTCGCTCATGTTGCGGCCGACCTCGGCCGGCATGATCAACGAGGCCGTGACGGACGCCATCAATCTGCAGATCGGCTTCGTGCCACTCACGCTGCTGGCTGCAGTCGCCCTGGCGCTGTGCCTGGACTTTGCGCTGTTCCGGCGCTACGTGGGCATGTCGTTGCGAGGCCTGGGCTCCAACGTCAACTCGGCGCGGCTCGCAGGCATCGCGCCGGCCAGGACGCGGCTGATCGCCTATCTCGCGTGCTCGCTGATCGCCGGGCTCGCGTCCATTCCGCTGCTCGGCCAAGTTGGCATCGGGGACCCTCGCGCCGGTATCGACTACACCCTGACGAGCATCGCCGCCGTCGTCATCGGTGGTGGCAGCCTCCATGGCGCGCGGGGCTCGTTCGTCGGGGCGCTGCTGGGCGCGTTGCTCATTGCGCAGGTGAACGTCGTCACCGCGTTCATCGGGCTGAGCGAGACATGGCAGGCCTATCTGCTCGGCGCGATGATCATCGCGGCCGTCGCCGTGCACTCCAAGAGCCGCCACCTCGTGCTTGCAAGCTAGGGTGAAGCAAATGCTCGTGAAGACGAATGTCGCGCCGGAACTGGAAAAGCAGCGTCGCCGATGGACCCTGCCTTCCTTGGGCGAGTTCGGCGCGATATGGTTCGCGCTCGGCATCCTGGTCCTGCTGTCCGCATGGCTGGCGCCGGAGACCCTCCGACCGGGCGCGCTCGCCGCCATGGCGCCCTTCGCGAGCTTTCTCGCACTGGTGTCGGTGGGGCAGATGCTGGTCATCCGGCAGCGCGGACTCGACATGTCGGCCGGCACCATGATGACACTCGCCGGTCTCGTGCTGGCTGGCCTGGCCGGCCGCCTCGACTCGATATGGATACCGCTGGTGCTGACCCTTTGCGTGGCCGCGCTCGTGGGCGTCATCAACGGCCTTCTGGTCTCGAAGGTTCACATCAGCCCGATCGTGGCGACCCTCGCGGTGGACGCGCTGCTGTTGGGCGGCGTGCGTGCGATCTCCGGCGGAACAGCCGTCACCATGCCCAAGGGTTTCCAGCAGCTGACGCATACCGATGTGCTGGGGCTGCCGTCCAGTCTCGTCGTCTCGCTGGCCAGCATCGCGGCGGTGGCAGTGGCGGTGAACTTCACCCTGCACGGCAGGAACTTCATCGCCGTCGGCGCCAGTCCGCGCGCTGCGGCGGGGTCGGGACTGCGGGTCGTGTTCTACCAGGTAGGCGGCTACGTGCTAGCCAGCATCTGCTTCGGCCTGGCCGGCATGATGCTCGCGGGCTTCGTCGGCTCTGCGTCGCAGACTGCAGGCGCCGACTACCTCCTGCCGGGCATCGTCGCGGTCATCGTGGGCGGCACCCAGTTCTCTGGAGGGAAGGGCAGCATCGTGGCGACCGCGCTCGCAGCGATCTTCATGGCGCAGCTCCAGCAGCTCGTGCTCTCGCTCGGCGCCAGCCCCGCATTGCAGCTACTCATCCAGGCGGCAGCCATCGTGATCGCGGTCGGGTTGCGTTCGATCCCCCGCCTGTACCGCCGGCTCGGCGCCTCGGTGCGCCTGCCGTGCGCATGAAATCCCATCAACGCAAGGAACATGGATGACTCGACAAAAGCTTAGGCAGGCCATGCCCGACATGACGACTGAACGCGTGGCGCGCCTTGCCGAATTCGCCGCCCTGCCCTTATCCGCCGATCGGGCCGCGGTCGTGGCCGTCACGCTCGGCGCCTGGCTCCACGACGCGAACGAACTCAGTGCCAAGATGAGCGCGCCAGCTCACCTGGCGCTGCTGCCAGCCACGGTATTCACGCACGGCAGTTGCCTGGGCGAGGAGACGCCAGCATGAGCTTCGCCGAACCCAGGATCGACCCTTTGCTGAACCTCAGTCTGGCCGAGGCATCCCGGCTGCTGCGCTCGCGAGAGGTTTCGCCGGTCGACCTCACCGCTGCCGCGCTCAAGCGGATCAGCGAGGTGGACCCGACCTTGCATGCCTTCATCTCGGTCTACGAAGAGGCGCAGGATGTCGCCAAGGCGTCGGAGCTCATGCTGAGCGCGGGGCACGACCTCGGCCCTCTGCACGGGATCCCGATCGCCCTCAAGGACAACGTCTCGCTCAAGGGTCTGCGTACCACTGCCGGCAGCCGCATCTTGTCGGACTGGAAGCCCGAGGCGGACGCGACTGTTGCACGTCGCCTGCGCGGCGCGGGCTGCATCATGCTGGGCAAACTCAACATGCACGAGTTTGCCTGGGGTGGCACCTCGGACAACCCGCACTACGGCGCGGTGCGCAACCCATGGAACGTGGAGCGCTTTCCCGGCGGTTCCAGCGGCGGCTCGGGCGCGGCGGTCGCGGCGCGCATGTGTTGGGGCGCGATCGGCACGGACACCGGCGGCTCGATCAGGTTGCCGTCGGCCATCAATGGCATCGTCGGCATTCGGCCGACCTATGGCCGGGTCAGCAATCACGGGATCATTCCGCTGGCTTGGAGCATGGACACGGCAGGCCCGATGGCCAGGACCGTCGAAGACTGCGCCTTGATGTTCTCGGCCATCGCCGGGCACGACCCGCAGGACGCCACCACGGCCAACGTGCCGGTGCAGGACTGTCTGGCGACGCTGCAGCAAGGCGCGAAGGGCTTGCGCATCGGAGTGGTGCCGGACTACTTCTTCCATCACCTGCAGGCCCCGGTTCATGACGCGGTCTCTGCGGCCCTGGAAACCTTCAAGGACCTGGGCGCCCAGATCGTCAACCTGTCGATCGACAACATCCACGGCAACATTTCGGCCCAGCTGACCGTGGAGTCGTGCGAGCCCAGCACCTACCACCAGCGCTGGCTGCGCGAGCGGCCGGGCGACTACGGCGAGGACGTGCGCACCCTGCTCGAGGTGGGGGAGCTGCTGCTGGCCACGCACTACCTGCAGGCTCAGCGCTATCGCACGCTGCTGCGGCAGGAGTTCATGGACGCGTTTCGCCAGGTCGACCTCTTCGTGTGTCCCACCCTTCCGTTCACGGCCACGCGCTTGGGAGAGATGAAGGTCGTGATAGAAGACGGCATCGAGGAAGACATGCTCTCGGCCATCATGCAGTTCACGGGCGTGCCCAGCTTGACAGGTTTGCCTTCGTTGGCCGTGCCCTGCGGCTTCGACGCAGACAAGCTGCCAATCGGCATGCAGCTCATCGGCCGGCCCTTCGACGAGGCGACACTGTTCCAGGCCGGCGCGGCCTTCCAGATGGTGACCGACTTCCACACCCGTTGTCCGACCCTCTGATCGGCCGACCAATTCAAATCTCCCGGCACATGCCACCCGTTGTCGACAGCTACCGGAAAGCCCGGCAAGATTTTGCGTGGAGGCTACCCCACCGCTACAACATGGGCGTCGACGTCTGCGACAGGTGGGCTCGCACCGAACCGGACAGGTTGGCTCTCGTTCATGCCAAGGCAAACGGGGAGGTGGCACGCTTCAGCTTTCTCGACCTGCTGCATGCGTCGAATCGCCTTGCCAATTGCATGCGCGCGCACGGCGTAAAAACGGGCGACCGGGTGGCGATCCTTCTTGGGCAGTCGCCCGAGACCGCATTCGCGCACGTTGCAACCTACCGGCTTGGCGCCATCGCGGTGCCGCTCTTCTCGCTCTTCGGCGAGGAGGCGCTCGAGTATCGACTCAGGGACAGCGGCGCGCGACTGCTGCTGACCGATCGGCAGGGTGCGGCCAAGATCGCTGCGATCCGCGAGCGCCTGCCCGAACTCTCGACAGTGCTCGTCGCGGGCGAGAGCGGCGAGTGGCCGCCCGCAACACTCGGCCTCGAGTCCGAGCTGTCGGTGCAGTGCACCGATTTCGAGCCGGTGGACACCGCTGCAGATGACCCGGCCTTGATCATCTACACCTCCGGCACCACCGGAAAACCAAAAGGCGCGCTGCATGCGCACCGGGTCCTGCCCGGTCACCTGCCGGGCGTCGAGATGTCGCATGGCGGGCGTATCGAGGCCTCGGACCTTTTCTGGACGCCGGCCGATTGGGCCTGGATCGGCGGCCTGCTAGATGTGCTGCTGCCCGCGCTGCACCACGGCGTGCCGGTCGTCGCGCACCGCTTCGACAAGTTCGAGGCTGCCGGTGCGTTCGGGCTCATGAGCCGCCTCGGCGTGCGCAACGTGTTTCTGCCACCCACGGCACTGAAGATGCTGAGGACCCAGCCGGACCCTCGAAAGCGGTGGGACCTGCGGCTGCGCTCCGTCGCCAGCGGCGGCGAATCACTGGGTGGCGAAATGCTGGCCTGGGGACGCGAAGCACTGGGTGTGCAGATCAACGAGTTCTACGGCCAGACCGAGTGCAACATGGTGGTCTCATCCTGCGCCGAATGGTTCGAAGCCAAGCCGGGCAAGATCGGCAAGGCCGTTCCCGGGCACGATGTGCAGGTGGTCGCCACCGACGGCCAGATGCTGCCGGCCGGGTCCATCGGGCAGATCGCCGTCCGCCGGGGCGATCCCGTGATGTTCCTGGGCTATTGGAACAACCCCGGCGCAACTGCGGAAAAGTTCGTCGGGGAGTTCATGCTCACCGGCGACCAGGGTTGCATGGATGACGATGGATTCATTCGCTTCGTCGGCCGCGACGACGACGTCATCACAAGCGCGGGCTACCGCATCGGGCCTGGTCCGATCGAGGACTGCCTCCTGGGTCATCCCTCCGTGCACATGGCCGCGGTGGTCGGCGTGCCCGATGCGGAGCGGACCGAGGTCGTCAAGGCTTTCGTCGTGCTTGCGGAGGGCGTGTGGCCCAGCGAGCAGCTCACTCGCGAACTGCAACACCATGTGCGCACGCGCCTCGCGGCGCATGAGTATCCGCGGCTCGTGGACTATGTCGACGCCTTGCCGATGACGACGACCGGGAAGGTGATTCGCCGCGCCCTGCGCGACCGATAGCGGCACCTGCAATGACGGCGGCACCGGGCCGCCGTGGCGACGGGGCTCCCCCCCCCGGCACTACTTGCGCTGATGCTTCAGCAGCAGCGTTTGCGGACTCACGCCAAAGCTCTTCTTGAAGGCCCGGCTGAAATGCGACAGGTCGGAGAAACCGTAGTTCATCGCGGCTTCGGACACCTTGCGCACCGACCCCTGCGCCAGCGCGCAGTAACTGGCTTCCAGGCGCTTCTGCCAGATGTATCGCATGGGCGTGGTTCCGTGCGCCGCGAAGATGCGGGCGACCGACCGGAGCGAGATGCGCTCCGCCGTCGCGATGGACTGCGCCGAAAGTTCCGGGTCCTCGATGTGATTCTTCACATGGGCGCAGGCGCGCCGGAACAGCGCCTCGGTGACCGATCTGTTGGCATTGCTGCCCTCGTGGAGGTCGATCACGCAGGCGAGCAGATCGAGGATCGAACTCGACACCCGTGAAGCCGCCGAGGGCACGTCGCTCAGCACCGTGCCCCCGCTCAACTCCTTGATCAGGCTTCCGAGCACCGGCCGGAATCCGCTGCCGACCCCGAGCGAGGTGGCCACGAGCCGCTCGGCGGCGGCGGTCCGATGCATGAGCAGATCCCGCGGGATCCGCATGATGTAGAAGGTCTGCGGCGAAAGGCTGTACTTGAAAGGCCGTGCGGCGTCGTAGAGCACGATGTCGCCGGAGTTCTGCACCACCGATCGGCCGTTCTGCTCGAGAAAGCCAACGCCGTCTTCCATGTAGGAGAGCCACAGCCCCGACTCGGGACCGCGCCGGACGTCATCCGAATTGCGGGTCCAGCTGTGCTCGGGGGCGATCATGGTCGCCAGCTCGAGCGGACCGACGGTACGGCCGGTAATGGTGGCATCGAAGGCGCCCACGTGAGGCGATTCGCTGCCGGCCGGTATGCAATGCTGGCACACCACATCGCGCCAATATTCGAACCTCTCGGAGGCCTGCACGCCGGTGGTTGAGAAGTTGAACTCCATGGTAGATCTCCAAACGCTCTCGAAACGGATCAACAAGGTCTCACACCCGAAGCGACAGACCGAGTGACATCCAGCCTCCGCGAATTGCGCGCCGAGGCCGTGCCCTTGTGCCACAACAGCCATGATCGCGCAGCATTCGTCGAGCTCCCATACTGTCAAACCATAGGCCTCGCATCCAAGCATTTCCCATGCCATCGGGCACGCCGGGCTTTGGCCGAATCAAGCAACAGGGATGGCACTGCCATCCATGCCGCACGCACGCTCCATGCATACGATGCAGTTGCAGTCACTCGCGACACATCAACCCACTGGAGCATCCCATGAGTCATGAAACACCCTCCAAGACCGACACCACGCCCGCGGAGCGTGCACGAGCGCTGTTCAAGGCGCTGGCCGCCAAGAATCTGATCCCCGATGGCTTCATCGCCGATTTCACCCGGAAGATGGAGGTGGATTGGGATCCCGCAAACGGGGCGCGCGTGGTGGCCAGGGCATGGGTAAACCCTGAGTTCAGGGAACTGCTGCTCAAGGACGGCACCGCTGCGTGCGAGGAGTTCGGCTACACCGGGCCGCAGGGCGAATACATCGTGGCCCTCGAGAACACTCCGAAACTGCAGAACGTCATCGTCTGCAGCCTTTGCTCATGCACCAACTGGCCCGTGCTGGGATTGCCACCCGAGTGGTACAAGAGCTTCGAATACCGTGCACGGCTCGTGCGCGAAGGCCGCACCGTTCTGCGCGAACTCGGCGAGGACCTGCCGGACGACGTGACCGTCCAGGTGTGGGACACCACGGCCGAGACGCGCTATATGGTCTTGCCGGTACGCCCCGAGGGCACCGAAGGCATGTCCGAGGAAGACCTCGCCAAGCTCGTCACCAAGGATGTCCTGATCGGCACAGCGCGGCCCAAGGCACCCTCCAGGTCGATCGCCTAATTCGTTGAAAAGGAGCTTCCAAATGGATGGTATTCATGACCTCGGCGGCATGCAGGGCTTCGGCAAGGTGCCCCACACGAACAACAGCCTGAGCTACAAGCCTGTCTTCCATGAAGACTGGGAACACCTGGCGTACAGCCTGCTGTTCCTTGCTGCGGACAAGCTCAAGAACTTCAGCGTCGACGAACTGCGGCACGCCATCGAACGCATGGATTCGAGGCACTATTTCTCGTCCCCCTACTACGACCGGATCGTGATCGGGACAGCCACCCTCCTGGTCGAGAACGGCGTGATCTCGCAGGAAGAACTCAATGAGTTTCTGGGCGCGGAGTTCAAGCTGGCCAGGCCGTACTGGTCGGAGGGACGAGTCGGAAAGTCGGGGCGCAGCGCGTTCGAGGTGGGTGACCTGGTCGAGGTGCGCAACGAGTTCGTTTCAGGCCACATCCGGATGCCCGGCTATGTCCGCGGCAAGCAGGGCGTGATCCTTCATCGGACCAGCGTGAAATGGCCATTTCCCGACACCATCGGCCACGGCAAGGCAGCGGTTGCGGAGCCCACCTATCACGTGCGCTTCAAGATGAGCGATCTCTGGGGCACGGCTGGCGACGACGGCTTCGTGGTGGTCGACCTGTTCGAGAGCTACCTGGACAAGGTCACCCTGCCGAGTGCGGAAGGGCAGAAGTCCTCGCAGTCGCAGAAAGCGCTGGCTGCGCTGGTCTGAAGCGGAAAGCCGGTAAAGCGCCGAGCGCCTTCTGGCAGATTCGGCCTTCTTCATTGTTCGGGTGAAACATGGACAACAGATTGCCTGTGACAGTGCTGTCCGGATTTCTCGGTTCGGGAAAGACGACGCTGCTCAATCAGATCCTGCAAAACCGCCAGAACCTGAAGATGGCCGTGATCGTGAACGACATGAGCGAGGTCAACATCGATGCAGAGGACGTCGAACGGAATGTCTCACTCGATCGAAGCACCGAACGGCTGGTCGAGATGAGCAATGGCTGCATCTGCTGCACGCTCCGCGAAGACCTGCTGAAGCAGGTCGAGGAGCTTGCTGCGCAGAACCGCTTCGACTATTTGCTCATCGAGTCGACGGGAATCTCCGAGCCTTTCCCGGTCGCCGAGACCTTCGCCTTTCTCGACGAAAAAGGGTTCAGCCTGTCGGAAGTCGCGCGACTCGACACCATGGTCACGGTGGTCGACGGCCTCAGTTTCAGGTCGCTGTTCGAGTCCAATGAAAGAATCAAGAAGGACGGCATGGTGGGCGAGGAGTTCAAGAGCCTGTCCGATCTGTTGCTGGAGCAGATCGAGTTCGCCGACGTGATACTGATCAGCAAGGTCGACCTGATCGACGGCGAGCAGCTGGGTGAGCTGGGTTCGCTTCTGCACTCTCTCAACCCACGCGCGAAGATCCATGCAATGGAGCGGGGCAGCGTCGAGCTCGACAAGGTGCTCAACACCCAAAGCTTCGACTTGGCACAACTCGCCAACGCGCCCGGGTGGCTTCGTCGCATGGACAACGTCGAGCCGGAATCGGAGGCCGATGTGTATGGGATCGCCTCCTTCGTCTATCGCGAGCGCGCACCTTTCCATCCCCAACGTCTCCACGGCTTTCTACGCCGCTCGTGGAGGAACGGAGTCCTGCTCCGATGCAAGGGCTACTTCTGGCTGGCCAGCCAGCACGAGGACATCGGCATGCTCGTCCAGACCGGTGGCGCCTTCAGCTGGGGCTTCGTGGGTCGATGGTGGAAATTCATCGACCAGGAGGCATGGCCACGGGACAGCTATCGCCGCGACGCGATCCTGGCGAAGTGGGACGAATGGCTGGGCGACTGCCGACAGGAGATCGTCTTCATCGGCCAGGGCATCGACTTCAAATGGCTGCGCGCGGATCTGGATGCGTGCCTGTTGACGAACGACGAGATCGACGAAGGGCCGGACGCATGGGGCGCGCTTTCCGGCGCGACACAGATGCTCAGCACGCCCTCGCCACTTCCACCAGCGCGGCGGCATTGAATGAAAAAACCCGCCGCCGGCGGGTTTTTGTTGCTGCGCTCCGGGCGCTGCCTAGCTGCTGCGCTTGACCGGCGGCAGGTCGGTGCAACTGCCGTGCGCCGCTTCGGCGGCCAGGCCGATGCTTTCACCCAACGTCGGGTGCGGATGGATGGTCTTGCCGATGTCGATGGCATCGGCGCCCATCTCGATCGCCAGTGCGATCTCCCCGATCATGTCGCCGGCATGGGTGCCGACGATGCCCCCGCCGACGATCCGGTGCGATTCCTTGTCGAACAGCAGCTTGGTAAAGCCCTCATCGCGACCGTTGGCGATGGCACGGCCCGAGGCGGTCCAGGGGAACAGGCCCTTCTCGACCTTGACGCCCTCGGCCTTGGCCTGGTCCTCGGTGAGGCCGACCCAGGCCACCTCGGGGTCGGTGTAGGCCACGCTCGGGATCACGCGGGCATTGAAGGCCGCGCTCGCGAGTTCCTTGTCGCCCTTCTGCTCGCCCGCAATCACCTCCGCCGCCACGTGCGCCTCGTGCACCGCCTTGTGCTCCAGCATGGGCTGTCCCACGATGTCACCCACGGCAAAGATGTGGGGCACGTTGGTACGCATCTGGATGTCGACGGGAATGAAGCCGCGGTCGCTGACGGCCACGCCGGCCTTTTCGGCACCGATCTTCTTGCCGTTCGGGCTGCGGCCCACGGCCTGGAGCACCAGGTCGTAGAGCTGCGGCTCCTTGGGCGCCTGCTCGCCTTCGAACGACACGCGGATGCCGTCCTTGGTCGCCTCGGCCCCGACCGTCTTGGTCTTGAGCATGATGTTGTCGAAGCGCGGCGCATTGAGCTTCTGCCAGACCTTGACCAGGTCGCGATCGGCGCCGGTCATCAGTCCGTCGAGCATCTCGACGACATCGAGCCGAGCCCCCAGCGTGGAATACACCGAGCCCATCTCGAGGCCGATGATGCCGCCACCCAGGATCAGCATGCGCTTGGGCTCGACGCCCAGCTCCAGCGCGCCGGTGGAGTCGACCACCCTCGGGTCCTTGGGCATGAAGGGCAGGTGCACGGCCTGAGAGCCGGCCGCGATGATGCAGTGGCGGAACTTGACGGTCTTCGCGCTGCCGCTCGTGTCCTTGCCGTCGCCCGAGGTTTCCTGCACCTTGACGTGGTACGGGTCCACGAACTCGCCGATGCCGCGCACGGTGGTCACCTTGCGCATCTTGGCCATCGCGCTGAGGCCGCCGGTCAGCTTGCTCACCACCTTGTTCTTGCGCACCAGCAGCCTGCTGCGGTCGATCACCGGGTCGTTATAGGCAACGCCGAAGTCTGCGAAATGCTTGACCTCGTCCATCACCGCCGCCACATGCAGCAACGCCTTGGAAGGAATGCAGCCGACGTTGAGGCAGACGCCGCCCAGGGTGGCATAGCGTTCGACCAGCACGACCTTCAAACCCAGGTCGGCCGCGCGGAAGGCAGCGGAATAGCCGCCGGGACCGGCGCCGAGCACCAGGAGATCGCATTCGAGGTCGACGGCACCGGTGTAGCTGCCGGCAGGGGTTGGCGCCGGCGCCGGCGCTGCGGCCTTGGGGGCCGATGCAGCCGCCGCAGGAGCCGGGGCGGCGAGCGCGGCCGCAGGTGCCGGCGCTGACGCGGGCGAGGCAGCGCCGGCTTCGGCCGCATCCACCGTCAGCACGACCGAGCCTTCGCTCACCTTGTCGCCCACCTTCACTGCCACCGACTTGACGACGCCGGCATGCGAAGACGGGATCTCCATCGACGCCTTGTCCGACTCGACGGTGACCAGCGACTGCTCGACCTTGATGGTGTCGCCCGGCTTGACGAGCACCTCGATGACCGCGACTTCAGCGAAATCGCCGATGTCCGGAACCTTGACTTGCACTTCGCTCATGGTCGGCACCTCAGAGAAGGACACGGCGGAAGTCCGCGAGGACCTGACCGAGGTAGGCGTTGAAGCGTGCCGCCAGGGCGCCGTCGATCACGCGGTGGTCGTAGGACAGCGACAGCGGCAGGGTCAGCCGCGGCACGAACTGCTTGCCGTCCCATACCGGCTTCATCGCGCTCTTGGACAGGCCCAGGATCGCGACCTCCGGCGCGTTGATGATCGGCGTGAAATGCGTTCCGCCGATCCCGCCCAGCGAGCTGATGGAGAAGCAGCCGCCCTGCATGTCGGCCGAGCCGAGCTTGCCGTCGCGCGCCTTCTTGGCGAGCTCGCCCATCTCCTGGCTGATCTGCAGCACGCCCTTCTTGTCGGCATCCTTGAGCACCGGAACGACCAGCCCGTTGGGCGTGTCGGCAGCAAAGCCGATGTGGAAGTACTGCTTGTAGACGAGCTGATCGCCGTCGAGGCTGGTGTTGAATTCAGGGAACTTCTTCAGTGCCGAGACCACGGCCTTGATCACGAAGGCCAGCATGGTCACCTTGATGCCGGACTTCTCGTTCTCCTTGTTGGTCGAGACGCGGAAGGCCTCGAGCTCGGTGATGTCCGCCTCGTCGTTGTTGGTGACGTGCGGGATCATGACCCAGTTGCGGTGCAGGTTTGCGCCGCTGAGCTTCTTGATGCGCGACAGGTCCTTGCGCTCGACGGAGCCGAACTTGGTGAAGTCGACCTTGGGCCAGGGCAGCAGGCCCAGCGCTTCGCCCCCGCCCGCCGGTGCCTTGGCGCCTGCGGCCTTGGTGCTGGCCGCGCCGCTCATCACCGCGCGGGTGAAGTTCTGCACGTCTTCCTGCGTGATGCGGCCCTTGAGGCCGCTGCCCTTGACTTCGTCGAGCGGCACACCGAGTTCGCGGGCGAACTTGCGCACCGACGGCGAGGCGTGCGGAAGCTTGCCGCTGGGCGCGACGGTCGGGTCGTGCGCAGGTGCAGCAGCCGGGGCAGGCGAGGACGCCTGTGCCGCGGAAGGTGCAGCAGCTGACGCGCTCGCCTGTGCAGGCGCCGAAACCGGCGCGGAGGCTGCCGGCGCGGTGCCGCCCGCGGATCCTTCGAGGATCGCGACCAGGTCACCCACGTTGACCTTGTCGCCCACCTTGACCTTGAGTTCCTTCAGCACGCCGGCCGCCGACGACGGGATCTCCATCGACGCCTTGTCCGACTCGACTGTGATCAGCGACTGCTCTTCCTTGATCGTGTCGCCGGGTTTCACCAGCACCTCGATGACCGCGACATCCTTGAAGTCGCCGATGTCGGGCACCTTGACTTCCACCGGCCCCGTTGCCGCGGGAGCGGCCGCAGCGGGCGCTGGCGCAGCGGCGGCAGGCGCCGGTGCGGCCGAAGCCGGCGCCGGCGCCGGAGCCGTTGCCGGCGCGGGGGCCGCAGCTGCGCCCTCGCCTTCCAGCACCAGCACGACCGAGCCTTCGCTGACCTTGCTGCCCACGCCGACCTTGAGCTCCTTCACCACGCCGGCCGCGCTCGACGGGATCTCCATCGAGGCCTTGTCCGACTCCACCGTGATGAGCGACTGCTCGGGCTTCACGGTGTCGCCGACCTTCACCAGCACTTCGATCACCGCGACTTCGTCGAAATCGCCAATGTCCGGCACCTTCACTTCCACTGTTGCCATGTCGTGTCTCCCGCCCTAGAGGCGCAGATGGTTGTTGCTGTTGTTTACGCGTAGAGCGGGTTGATCTTTTCGGCGTTGATGCCGTACTTCTTGATGGCTTCCTCGGCCTTGGCGGCGGGCACGGCGCCGTCGTCGGCCAGTGCCTTGAGCGCTGCCAGCACGATGTAGTGGCGGTTGATCTCGAAGTGCTCGCGCAGCTTGTTGCGGAAGTCGCTGCGGCCGAAGCCGTCGGTGCCCAGCACGCGGTAGCTGCGGCTCTTCGGGATGAAGGGCCGGATCTGCTCCGCATAGGCCTTCATGTAGTCGGTCGACGCGACGACCGGCCCGGTCGTCCTGGACAGCTGTTCGGTCACGAAGGGCACACGCGGCGTCTCGGCCGGATGCAGCAGGTTCCAGCGGTCGGCATCCTGGCCGTTGCGTGTCAGCTCGTTGAAGCTCGGGCAGCTCCACACCGAAGCGGCGACACCCCAGTCCTCTGCGAGCAGTTGCTGCGCCGCGATGCTCTCGCGCAGGATGGTGCCGCTGCCGAGCAGTTGCACGGCCGGTGCTTCCTTGCCCTTGGCAGCCTTGACCTCCGGCGCCTGCTTGCACAGGTACATCCCCTTGATGATCTGCTCCTCGGTGCCGGGCTGCAGGCCGGGCATCGCGTAGTTCTCGTTGAGCAGCGTCAGGTAGTAGTAGACGTTGTCCTGCTTCTCGACCATGCGCTGAAGGCCGTGGTGCAGGATCACGCCGACCTCGTGCGCAAAGGTCGGGTCGTAGCTCACGCAGTTCGGGATCGTGTTGGCCAGGATGTGGCTGTGGCCGTCCTCGTGCTGCAGGCCCTCGCCGTTGAGCGTGGTGCGCCCCGAGGTACCGCCCAGCAGGAAGCCGCGCGCCTGCATGTCGCCGGCGGCCCACGCCAGGTCGCCGATGCGCTGGAAGCCGAACATCGAGTAGTACACGTAGAAAGGCACCATGATGCGGTTGTTGGTGCTGTACGAGGTGGCCGCAGCGATCCAGCTCGACATGCCGCCCGCCTCGTTGATGCCTTCCTGCAGGATCTGGCCCGCCTTGTCCTCCTTGTAGTACATGACCTGGTCCTTGTCGACCGGGGTGTACTGCTGGCCATCGGGGTTGTAGATGCCGACCTGGCGGAACAGGCCTTCCATGCCGAAGGTGCGCGCCTCGTCGACCAGGATGGGAACCACGCGGGGGCCCAGCGCCTTGTCGCGCAGCAGCTGCGTGAGGAAGCGCACGTACGCTTGCGTCGTGGAGATCTCGCGGCCCTCGGCAGTGGGCTCCAGCACCGCCTTGAAGACGTCGAGCGCGGGCACGGTGAAGCTCTCGTCGGCCTTGGTGCGCCGATGCGGGAGGTAGCCGCCCAGCGCCTTGCGGCGCTCGTGCAGGTACTTCATTTCCGGCGTGTCGTCGGCCGGCTTGTAAAAGGGCAGGTCGCCGATCTGGCTGTCGGGGATCGGAATGTTGAAGCGGTCGCGGAAGGTCTTGATGTCCTCTTCGCCGAGCTTCTTGGTCTGGTGAACCGTGTTCTTGCCCTCGCCGATCTTGCCCATGCCGAAGCCCTTGACGGTCTTGATCAGCAGCACGGTCGGCTGGCCGGTGTGCTTGACGGCCGACGCAAAGGCCGCATAGACCTTCTGCGAGTCATGGCCGCCGCGGCGCAGCTGCCAGATGTCGTCATCGCTCATCTTGGCGACCATCTCCAGCGTGCGCGGATCGCGGCCGAAGAAGTGCTTGCGCACGTAGGCGCCGTCGTTGGCCTTGAACGACTGGTAGTCACCGTCGTTCGTCTCCATCATGATCTTGCGAAGTGCGCCGTCCTTGTCGCGGGCCAGCAGCGGGTCCCAGTTGCTGCCCCACAGCAGCTTGATCACGTTCCAGCCGGAACCGCGGAACTCGCCTTCCAGTTCCTGGACGATCTTGCCGTTGCCGCGCACCGGGCCATCCAGGCGCTGCAGGTTGCAGTTGATGACGAAGATCAGGTTGTCGAGACGCTCGCGCGCCGCCAGGCTGATGGCGCCCAGCGACTCGACCTCGTCCATCTCGCCGTCGCCGCAGAACACCCAGACCTTGCGGTTCTCGGTGTTGGCGATGCCGCGCGCATGCAGGTACTTGAGGAAGCGCGCCTGGTAGATCGCCATCAGCGGACCGAGCCCCATGGAGACGGTGGGGAACTGCCAGAACTCGGGCATCAGCTTCGGATGGGGGTAGCTCGACAGGCCCTTGCCATCGACCTCCTGGCGGAAGTTGAGCAACTGCTCCTCGGTGAGGCGGCCTTCGAGGTAGGCGCGCGCATAGATGCCGGGCGAGACGTGGCCCTGGATGTACAGGCAGTCGCCGCCGTGGTTCTCGCTCTCGGCATGCCAGAAGTGATTGAAGCCCGCCCCGAACATGTTGGCCAGCGAGGCGAAGGAGCCGATGTGGCCGCCCAGGTCGCCCCCCTCGGGCGGATGGTGGCGGTTCGCCTTCACGACCATGGCCATCGCGTTCCAGCGCATGTAGGCGCGCAGGCGTTCCTCGATCTCGAGGTTGCCGGGGCAGCGCTCCTCCTGGTCCGGCTCGATGGTGTTGACGTAGGCGGTGTTGGCGGAAAACGGCTTGTCGATGCTGCTCTGGCGCGCGTGCTCCAGAAGTTGTTCGAGCAGGAAGTGCGCGCGATCGGGCCCCTCGCTCTCGATCACGGCGGACAGGGCGTCCATCCACTCGCGGGTTTCCTGGGCGTCAGTGTCGTTCGCAGCGGAACCGTAGCGGTTCTCGGGAATTGCCGACATGCTTGTCTCCTTTTTGAGGGGTGTGGCTGGGTAATTTAGTGCCGGATCCGGCAGCGCGCGGGAGTTTCTCACAGAAATATCGCAATTTCAAATAGTGCGTGGCGTTTTCTTAATGTGAAATTACGAGTCATGGCAGCCCCTTTCGGAGCCATGGCACTGCGCCCCTGCCATTCCGGTGGAGGGGCGTTCCCCTACACTCGCGCGATGCCCTTCTCCTCCCCGATCGCGGTGGCGCGCAGCGCCGTCAAGGCATCGCCGCTGTCCTGGTGGCGGCGCTGGTGGCGCCGGCAGACGCCGGTGCTGCAGGACGCGGTGGCAATGCTGGCCCCGCTGGCGGCGGTGCTGCTGTTCCTGGCTGCGATCGTCGCGGCCTTCTGGTACCTGCGGGCAGAGGAGTTGGAGCGCGAGCAGGAGTCGGTGAAGCGCGACGTCGAGTACGCCCAGCAGCGCGTGCGCCTGCGTTTGCTGGAGCGGCAGGAGCAGTTGATGCGCCTTGCGCGCGATGCCTCCAACCGCGAGATCGACGCGACCGAGTTCGCCAGCCGGGCGGAGTCGCTGGTCAGCCAGTTTCCCGAGCTGCAGGCCATCAGCTGGATCGACGACCGGCGCCGCTTCAAGTCCGGCTATGCGGCGCCCAGCGTCCATCCAGCGCAGCAGCATGCGGTGGGCGACGTGCTGCGCCCTGGCGATATCGAGAGCAACTACGCACTCGCGCGCGAGCTGCGCCAGCCGGTGTTCTCGCAACCGGTGGCGGGCGGCGATCCCATAGCCATGCTCCAGCTGCACGTCCCCTTCTTCGACCAGGGCCTGTTCGCGGGCGAAGTGCTCGGCGAGTTCTCGATCGACGGCATCCTGCGCTACGGCATGCCCTCGGAGGTATCGGCGCGCTATGCGGTGTCGCTGCTCGACGCCAAGGGTGGGCTGATCGCCGGCAACACCGTCGCCAGCCCGCGAGAAGCCGAGGCCCGCCTGCTGCCCTGGACCGAACAGACCAACGAGTACGAGGTGCCGGTATCGCCGGTGGGCAATGCGTTGGTGCTGCGGGCGCAGGCTTACCGAACCTCCCAGGGCGTGGTCGGCAACGGGCTCTTCTGGCTGGTCGGCGCGCTCAGCGTGCTCACGAGCTGGATGCTGATCGGCACCTGGCGCCATACCCGGCGGCGGCTGCAGGCCCAGCAGGCCCTGGTGGCCGAGACCAACTTCCGGCGCGCGATGGAAAACTCCATGCTCACCGGCATGCGGGTGCTCGACCTCGAGGGCCGTATCACCTACGTCAACGCGGCCTTCTGCGCGATGACGGGCTGGGACGAAGAGGAGCTGGTCGGCCAGACGCCTCCCTTCCCCTACTGGCTGGAATCCGACCGGGAAATCATGAACGAGCGGCTGGAGGAAGAGCTGCACGGGCGCGCACTGCCCGGCGGCTTCCAGGTGCGCGTCAAGCGCAAGAACGGCACGGTGTTCAACGCGCGGCTCTACGTCTCGCCCCTGATCGACGCGCGCGGCCATCAGACCGGCTGGATGACCTCGATGACCGACATCACCGAACCGACCCGCATCCGCGAGCAGTTGTCGGCCTCTTACGAGCGCTTCACGACGGTGCTCGAAGCGCTGGACGCGTCGGTCTCGGTGGCGCCGCTCGGCAGCGAAGAGCTGCTGTTCGCCAACAAGCTGTACCGCCTCTGGTTCGGGTCCGACACCGTGGGGCACCTGGGCATGGTGGCGCAGGCCGGCGTGCCGGCCTCGCATGCACACGACGATGCGCTGGACGACGTCGACCCGTTCGCCGGCCTGCCGATCGACCAGCTGACCGCCGCCCAGCCAGCCAACAACGAGATCTTCGTGCCGGAGCTGGGCAAGTGGCTGGAAGTGCGCTCGCGCTACCTGACCTGGGTCGACGGCCGCCTGGCGCAGCTGGTGATCGCGACCGACATCACGCCGCGCCGAATGGCCGAAGACCTGTCGGCCGCGCAAGCCGACCGGGCGCAGGCCGCGAGCCGCCTTATCACGATGGGCGAGATGGCCTCCAGCGTGGCCCACGAACTCAACCAGCCGTTGACCGCGATCACCAACTACTGCAACGGAATGATGTCGCGCATCCGCGGCCAGCAGATCGACTCCGACGCGCTGCTCGCGGCGCTCGACAAGACCTCCAAGCAGGCGCAGCGGGCCGGCCAGATCATCCAGCGCATCCGCTCCTTCGTGAAGCGCAGCGAGCCCAACCGCACGCCGGCCGAAGTCTCGACCATGGTGAGCGAGGCGGTCGAGCTCGCCGGCATCGAGCTCAGGCGCCGCAACGTGCGTCTCAACCACTACGTGGCGGCGCGCTTGCCGGTGGTGCGCGTCGATCCGATCCTGATCGAACAGGTGATGGTGAACCTGCTGAAGAACGCGGCCGAGTCCATCGACCTGGCAGAACGGCCGCTGGCACGCCGCAGCGTCGAGCTGCGCGTCCTGCCGAAGGTCATCGAGGGCCAGAACGCCATCGAGTTCTCGGTGCAGGACACCGGCATGGGCCTGGCCCCCGAAGTGATGGACCGGCTCTACGAGGCCTTCTTCTCCACCAAGCCCGAAGGCATGGGCATCGGGCTCAACCTTTGCCGCACCATCGTGGAGTCGCACCGCGGCCGGATGCGCGCGGAGAACATCTACAATGGCCCGGACGTGGTCGGATGCCGTTTTTCCTTCTGGATTCCGGTGTTGGACGCTATTGATTCCGTAGCAAGCAACGAGGCGAAAGTACCCGCATGAGTTTGATTCCGAAGAAGGGCACGGTCTATGTCGTCGACGACGACGAAGCAGTCCGCGATTCGTTGCAATGGTTGCTCGAAGGCAAGGACTACCGCGTTCGCTGCTTCGATTCGGCCGAGTCCTTCCTCTCGCGCTACGACCCCCGCGAGGTCGCTTGCCTGATCGTCGACATCCGCATGGCCGGCATGTCGGGCATCGAACTGCAGGACCGCCTGATCGAGCGTCGCTCGCCGCTCCCCATCGTCGTCATCACCGGGCACGGCGACGTCCCGATGGCGGTCGACAGCATGAAGAAGGGCGCGATGGACTTCATCCAGAAACCCTTCAACGACGAGGCGCTGGTGGCGCTGGTCGAACGCATGCTCGAACACGCGCGCGGCGCGTTCGCCCAACACCAGCAGTCGGCCAGCCGCGACGCACTGCTGTCCAAGCTGACCGGCCGCGAAGCCCAGGTGCTGGAGCGGATCGTCGCCGGCCGGCTCAACAAGCAGATCGCGGACGACCTGGGCATCAGCATCAAGACGGTCGAGGCGCATCGCGCCAACATCATGGAAAAGCTGAACGCCAACACGGTGGCCGACCTACTCAAGATTGCCCTCGGCCAGGCAGCGCCGGCCAAGGCTTGACGGCATCGCAACCATAGTCACATCGAATCGAACGCCTGCGCAAGCGGGCGTTTTTACTTGGAGAATCGAAAACGATGACAGCTCAACTGATCGACGGCAATGCCCTCGCGGCCCGCACGCGGGCCGATGTATCGCGCCGCGTGCAGGCGCTCAAGGCGCGCGGCGTCACGCCCGGGCTCGCCGTGATCCTGGTCGGCGAGGATCCGGCCAGCCAGGTCTACGTGCGCCACAAGGTCAAGGACAGCGAGGAAGCCGGCTTGCATTCCGTGCTGGAGCGCCATCCGGCCACGCTGTCCGAGGCCGAGCTGCTGGCCCGCATCGATGCGCTCAACAAGGACGCTGCGATCCACGGCATCCTGGTGCAGTTGCCGCTGCCCAAGCACATCGACGCAGCCCGCGTCATCGAATCGATCTCGCCCGCCAAGGACGTGGACGGCTTCCACGTCGCCAGCGCCGGTGCGCTGGTCACGGGCCAGCCCGGCTTCTGGCCCTGCACCCCTTACGGCTGCATGAAGATGCTGGAGTCCATCGGCTACGAGCTGCGAGGCAAGCACGCCGTGGTGATCGGCCGCAGCAACATCGTGGGCAAGCCGATGGCCCTGATGCTGCTGGCCAAGAGCGCCACGGTGACCATCTGCCACAGCGCCACGCCGGATCTCGGCGTCTTCACGCGGCAGGCCGACGTGGTGGTCGCCGCCGTCGGCAAGCGCAATGTGCTCACGGCCGACATGGTCAAGCCCGGCGCCGTGATCATCGACGTGGGCATGAACCGCAACGAAGAGGGCAAGCTCTGCGGCGACGTCGACTTCGCCGCCGTGCGCGAAGTGGCGGGCTGGATCACGCCGGTGCCGGGCGGCGTCGGCCCCATGACCCGTGCGATGCTGCTCGTCAACACCCTTGAAGCGGCCGAGCGCACTTGAACTCCCTCGAACCGACCGCCAACTGCTTCAGACCATGACCAATCCGCTCCTCGACTTTCACGACCTTCCGCTGTTCGATCAAATCAAGCCCGAGCATGTCGCCCCGGCTGTGGACGTGCTGCTGGCCGACGCCGAGGCCGCCTTGCAAACGGTCACTGCGACCGAGTTCCCGTCCGACTGGAACGCGATCGCCAAGGTGCTGGACGTCGCTTCCGAGCGCTTCAGCCGCGCCTGGGGCGCCGTCGGCCACCTGAACGCCGTGGCCGACACGCCCGAGCTGCGCGCGGCCTACAACGAGGCCATGCCCCGGGTCACCGCCTTCTGGACGCGCCTGGGCTCGGACGAGCGGCTCTACGCCAAGTACAAGGCCATCGATCCCGCGACGCTGAACGCGGAGCAGCGCCAGGCGCATCGCAATGCGATACGCAACTTCGTGCTCGGTGGCGCCGAGCTCCAAGGCGAGGCCAAGAAACGCTTTGCCGACATCCAGGAGCGGCAGGCCGAGCTGAGCCAGAAGTTCAGCGAGAACGCGCTGGACGCCACCGACGCCTTCGCCTACTACGCACCGCTCGGCGAGCTCGACGGACTGCCGGAGGATGTGATCAGCGCCGCGCGCGCGGCGGCCGAAGCCGAAGGCAAACAGGGCTACAAGCTGACGCTGAAGATGCCCTCGTATCTGCCCGTCATGCAATTCGCCAGGAGCAGCGCACTGCGCGAGAAGCTCTACCGCGCCTATGTCACCCGGGCCAGCGAATTTGGCGACCCCGCGCTCGACAATACCGAGCTGATTCGAGAAATCCTCGCGCTGCGCCAGGAAGAGGCAAAGCTCCTCGGCTACCCGAATTTCGGCGAGCTCTCGATCGTCCCCAAGATGGCCGAGTCGGCGGATCAGGTGATCAAGTTCCTGCGCGACCTCGCAACCAAGGCACGCCCTTTCGGCGAACGCGACCTGGCCGACCTGCGGGTCTTCGCCTCGCAGCAGCTTTCCATCGACGATCCCCAGCCATGGGACTGGAGCTACATCGGCGAGAAGCTCAAGGAAGCGCGCTACGCCTTCAGCGAACAAGAGGTCAAGCAGTACTTTCCGGCACCGAAGGTGATGGCAGGGCTTTTCAAGATCGTCGAGACCTTGTTCGAGGTCTCGATCCGCCGCGACAGCGCGCCCGTCTGGCATCCGAGCGTCGAGTTCTACCGCATCGAGCGTGGCGGCCAGAAGGTCGGCCAGTTCTACCTCGATCCGTCTGCCCGAGCCGCCAAGCGCGGCGGTGCCTGGATGGACGACGTGCGCGCCCGTTGGCTGCGCCCCGACACCGCTACGCTGCAGACGCCGGTGGCGCAGTTGGTCTGCAATTTTGCCGGCGGCGTCGATGGCAAACCGCCGCTGCTCACGCACGACGACGTGACGACGCTGTTCCACGAGTTCGGCCACGGACTGCACCACATGCTCACGCAGGTGAACGAGCGCGACGTCTCCGGCATCAGCGGCGTGGAATGGGATGCCGTCGAACTCCCCAGCCAGTTCATGGAAAACTTCTGCTGGGAGTGGGAGGTGCTCGCGCACATGACCGCGCACGTCGACACCGGCGAGCCGCTGCCGCGCGCGCTGTTCGACAAGATGATCGCGGCCAAGAACTTCCAGAGCGGACTCCAGACGCTGCGCCAGATCGAGTTCTCGCTTTTCGACATGCTGCTGCACACCGAGTACGACGCCGCCACCGCTGGGCCAGGCGACGTGATGGCGCTGCTCGGCAAAGTGCGCGCCGAAGTCGCGGTGATGCCCTCGCCGCCCTTCAGCCGCACGCCCAACACCTTCAGCCACATCTTCTCGGGCGGCTACGCGGCCGGCTATTACAGCTACAAGTGGGCCGAGGTGCTGAGCGCCGATGCCTACGCCGCCTTCGAGGAAAGCGCTGGCGCCAATGGCGAGCCGAGCATCGAGACCGGCCGGCGTTACCGTGAGGCCATCCTCGAGGCCGGCGGCAGCCGCACCGCGATGGAGTCCTTCAAGGCCTTCCGAGGCCGCGAGCCGCAGCTCGACGCGCTGCTGCGCCACCAGGGCATGACGGTGGCGCAGCCGGCCTGATCAGTAGGCCGGTCCCGGGGCGATACCGCAGCCGAAGGCGAAGGTGCTCCAGTGGTCCGGCCTTCTGCCCACCCGGCCTGAGATACTCCGCCCCGTTGGATCACGAAAGCCAAGGCCACCCATGAAGCTTCACCCACGTCTTGCAGGCGCCGCTCTCCTGCTGCTGCTTGCCGCTGGCGCCGCGCTGGCGCAGCCGGTCTATCGCCACGTCGACAAGAACGGCAGGGTCACCTTCTCCGATCAGCCGCCTGCGGCCAATGCCCCGGCTGTCGCGCCGCGCGGCAGCGGCGAGGGCGGTGCCGGGCCGGCCCTCCCCTATGAGCTGCGACAGGTGGCTCAGCGCTACCCCGTCACGATCTACACCAGCGATGAATGCGGCCCCTGCGGCGCGGGCCGCTCGCTTCTGGTGACGCGCGGCGTTCCTTTCGAGGAACGGACCGTCAAGAGCAGCGAGGACATTGAAGCGCTGCAGCGCCTGAGCGGCCAGAACTCGCTGCCGCTGCTGACCATCGGCTCGCAGCAGCTCAAGGGCTTCTCGGATGCCCAGTGGTCCCAGTACCTCGACGCGGCTGGGTACCCCAAGAGCTCCCAGGTGCCGGCGGGCTATCGCAATCCGCCGGCTCAGCCGCTGGTGGCTTCGCAAGCGGCGCCCGCTGCACCCGCCCCAGCCGCCGCCGCGCCCGCCCCGGCGCCAGTGCCCCCCCCGGCAGCTGCGAGCGGGCCGACGCCGAGCAACCCGGCAGGCATCAAGTTCTGATCTCTGGCCGCAGCGCTCAGTCGAAGCGCAGCGTCTGCACGCCGGATGCCGTGCCCAGGAGGCAGATATTGGCGCGCTGATGCGCGAAGACGCCGACGGTCACCACGCCGGGCCATTGATTCACCTCGGATTCGAAGCCCAGCGGATCAGTGATTCGCAGGCCCGTCACGTCGATGATGTGCTGGCCGTTGTCGGTCACGAGCGGGGCAGCGTCCTTTTGACGCACCTGGGCCACGCCGCCGAGCCGGGCAAACTGGCGAATCACGCGCCGTGCCGCCATCGGGATCACCTCCACCGGCAGTGGGAAGGCGCCCAGGGTGTTCACGCGCTTGGAGGCGTCGGCGATGCAGATGAACCGCCGGGATTGCGCCGCGACGATCTTTTCGCGCGTCAGCGCTGCGCCCCCGCCCTTGATCATGTAGCCGCGCCCGTCGATCTCGTCGGCGCCGTCGATGTAGACGGCGAGCTCCTCGACATCGTTGCTGTCGAAGACCGTGATGCCCAGGGCCCGCAGGCGCTCGGTCGATGCCACCGAGCTGGACACCGCGCCACGGATGTCGTCCTTGATGGTGGCTAGCGCCTCGATGAACTTGTTGACGGTGGAGCCGGTGCCGACGCCGACGATGTCTCCCCTGCCCACGTGGGCGAGGGCTGCGCGGCCAACCTGCGCCTTCTGCTCATCCTGGGACGGCGCCGGAGCGGAAGCGTTGGAAATCATCGGGGACAATCCTTGGGCTGACGAAGCCCGCAATTATCCGATGTCCCTGCTGCTGCCCTCCTCGCTTTACACGCTCGCCCGACCTTTCCTCTTCGGTTTCGACCCCGAGCACGCGCACGAGCTGACACTCGATGCGCTGGCGCGCACGCAGAACACGCCGCTCGCCTGCGCGTACGCCGCCCCCCGGGTCGATGACCGATTGACGCTGGCCGGGCTGCGCTTTCCGAACCGGATCGGTCTCGCTGCCGGGCTCGACAAGAATGCCCGCTGCATCGACGCCTTCGCTGCCATGGGCTTCGGCTTCGTCGAAGTCGGCACTGTCACGCCGAAGGGCCAACCCGGCAATCCCAAGCCGCGCATGTTCAGGTTGCCGCAGCGCAACGCCCTCATCAACAGGCTGGGTTTCAACAACGAAGGCCTTCACGCCTTCATAGCGAATGTGCAGCGCGCGCGCTTCCGGCGCCGGGCCGACAAGGCGCCGATGCTGCTGGGCCTCAACATCGGCAAGAACGCCGCCACGCCGATCGAACGCGCAGTGGACGACTACCTGGTCTGCCTGGACGGCGTGTATCCGCATGCGGACTATGTGACGATCAACATTTCCAGCCCCAACACCGCCAACCTGCGATCGCTGCAGAGCGACGAGGCGCTCGATGCACTGCTCGGCGCCGTGGCCGACAAGCGCGAGGCACTGGCGCAGCGCCACGGCAGGCGGGTGCCGCTGTTCGTGAAAATTGCGCCGGATCTCGAGGAAGCGCAGGTACAGGTGATTGCCGCCACGCTGCGCCGCCACGGCATGGATGGCGTGATCGCCACCAATACCACGCTGGCACGCGAAGCCGTCGCCGGGCTGCCGCATGCGGACGAGGCCGGCGGACTCTCGGGAGCGCCGGTCCGAGAAGCCAGCAACCGGGTGATCGGCCAGCTGCGATCTGCCCTTGGCGCCGATTTCCCGATCATCGGGGTCGGCGGGGTGCTCAGCGGGGCCGACGCCGAGGCCAAGATCGCGGCCGGCGCCGACCTCGTGCAGATCTACACCGGCCTGATCTACAAGGGGCCTGCGCTGGTGCGAGAGGCGGCCCAGGCACTGCACCGCCGCAGCCGCTGAGCGTCGGCGTTCAGCGCATTCGCCACAGCACGGGACCGATCACCACAGCCCAGCGCAGCAGGCGACGCGGCCCGATCACCACGGCAGCCGCAGCCGCCAATGCGCCGGTCGCGACGGGGTGCTCGCGTGCCATCCGCACCGCGACGGCGCTGGCAGGCTCGTCCGGCGCGGGCTCTGCGGCCTCTGACGCTGCGCTCTCGAGCGTCGCGATCCGCGCCCGCTGGCGAGCGATGCGCGCCAGGAGTTCCTCGCGGCTGAGAGGCCGTGGCTCGCGCGAGGAGTCCGCATCCTCATGGCTCGCATGGAAATGCGCCTGCACCCATTCCCAATCGCGCTCGAATTCACGCAACGCCGGTTCGAAGGCAGTAGAGGCTCGCCGCAGCGTGTTCATCAGCGCGACGGCAGCCACCAGCCATAACGCGAGCCAGACCCCAGCCACCGCCCAGGCAGCGGGGACGCGGCTCGGCGTGTCCCAGAAATGCACGACGACGGCGACCGACAGCAGCGCCACTGTCACGGTCGTCAGCCCGATCACGGCAAGGCTCAAGCCCAATACCAGGCGCAATCGTTGTCGCTCCTCGTCCCATGCCAGCTTCAGCAGCTTTGCACGGTCCTCGGCAGCCAGGGCGCCCTCTCCGGCAGCGATGCGCAGCCGGCGCAAACGCCGATCAAGTCCAAACAAGGACAGCAGTCTCATTCGGGCCGTCTCCCGCACCCGGATGGCCCGCGCTCAGCGGCGGCCAATCAGCAGCCCCACCAGCACGCCGACCGCCAGGGCGGCGCCGGCGATCTGCCAAGGTTCGTCGTGGGCGTAGGCGTTGGCCGTGCTGGCTGCCTCGCGCGCCTTCTTGGCCGCAAGCTTGCTCTTCTCGGCGGCGAGTTCACGCGCAATCGCGAGCTTGCTGTCGATGCGCTGGCGCAGGGCCTTGATGTGCGGCAAGGTGTCGAGTTCCTTGCTGGAGAGCACGCCACGGACGTCGCTGGCAATGTCTTCTGCCACGGCATTCGCCGCCGCTTCGAGGTTGGAGGATGCAGTCATTGAAATCTTCCCTCTGTGAATTCGGCCGGCACCGCGCCGGCGACTTCACGCCGGGTGGCGGCGTGGCGTCCCATGGTACATGCCCTCATGGGCCTAGGGCAGCAAAGACGCCACATGGCGTGCGATGGCGAGACTGCTGGTGAGCCCCGGGGACTCGATCCCAAAGAGATTGACCAGCCCCGCGACGCCGTGCACCGCAGGCCCTTCGATCAGGAAATCCCGCGCCGGCTCCCCCGGGCCGGAGATCTTGGGCCGGATGCCGGCATAGCCTGCTACGAGCGCTCCGTCGGCCAAGGCCGGCCAGTACTTTCGAACCTCGGCATAGAAACCTTCGCCGCGCCGCGGGTCGACGACCAGATCGCCCGGCGAGTCGACCCACTCGACATCGGGGCCGAACTTGGCCTGTCCACCAAGGTCGAGTGTCAGATGCACGCCCAGCCCGGCAGCTTCTGGCACGGGGTAGATCAGGCGGCTGAACGGCGCACGACCCGCCAGCGTGAAGTAGTTGCCCTTGGCGAAAAAGGACGGGGGAATGGTGCTCGCAGGCAGCCCTTCGAAGCGCCGCGCAAGGGCCGGCGCGAGCAGGCCGGCCGCATTGACGACGCTGCGGCAGCGCAGTGCGGTGCCGTCTTCCGCGACGAGCACGATGGCACCCTCGCCGCATTGGGCGCGAGCCACTGGCGATTTGAGCGCCAACATGCCGCCAGCGCCCTCTAGATCACCTTGCAAGCTCAGCATCAACGCATGGCTGTCGACGATACCTGTACTCGGCGAGTGCAGCGCGGCGACGCACTCGAGCTGCGGCTCCATCGCCCGTGCCTGCTCGCGTGTCAGCATGGTCAGGTCATCAACACCATTGGCGGCAGCCTTGCCGGCGATGATTTTCAATTCTGGAACCTGCTCCGGCGCCGTGGCCACGATCAATTTGCCGCAACGGCGATGCGGCAAATCCCGCTGCGCCAGGTACTCGTACAGCATCTGCTTGCCCTCGACGCACAAGCGCGCCTTGAGCGAGCCCTTCGGATAGTAGATGCCAGCGTGGATCACCTCGCTGTTGCGTGAACTCGTGCCGGTGCCGATGCCGCCCTCGGCTTCCAGCACGATCACCTCGCGGCCAGCGAGCGCAAGTGCCCGCGCGACCGCCAACCCCACCACCCCCGCACCAATGACGGCGCAATCGATTTCGTCCATGCCGCGAGCTTAGCCGGCCCGCAATCCTTACTTCGGTTGGTTCGAGAACGGCTTCTCCGGATCGACCGGCTCGGGCGGAGCGGCGGGGCCCTCGTCGGGCTCCACCGGCAGGTCCGGCACATCGGGCGGGTCTGAGGTGATGGGCTGCGGAAGATCGGGGCTGGTGGCCATGGCCTTCTCCTTTCATTGCCGTTCTACAAGGGCTTGCGCGCGAGACAAGCGGTGCGCAGCCGCAGTGTGCGTCGGTACCGGCCGACACGCCAGCAGAAAGGATGAGGAGAAAGGAAGTTGGTGGGCGGTGGAGGCTTCGAACCTCCGACCCCAGCAGTGTGAATGCTGTGCTCTACCCCTGAGCTAACCGCCCCTCCCGACACGACGACGGCGACTGCGCATCGTACCGGGTGGATTTTTTCAGCGCCGCTTGGCGCGAAGCCTGCGATTATGCCACAGCGTTTTCGGCCGCTTGCCGAAAGATCGTCCGGCCATTGCTGGCCTTGTCGAGCTGCAGCAGCAGCTCTTCGTGGGCTGCCAGTTCGTGATCGGCAGCCGTCAGCACCGGCAAGATGAAGCTGCGCAGGTCGACCATCACGACGGCGCCCTGCACCGGCTCGTTGGCCACGATGTCGATGAGCAGCGCGTCCTGGCCGCGCGTCAGATTGATGTAGACGTCCGCCAGCAGCTGCGCATCCAGCTTGGCGCCGTGGAAGGTTCGATTCGAACGGTCGACCCCGAAGCGGTCGCACAGCGCATCGAGCGAATTGCGCTTGCCGGGGTAGACCGCCTTCGCCAATGCCAGCGTGTCGGTCACGTCGCCGACAAAGCTGCGCAGCGGGGGCAGGCCAGCCCGCTCGAACTCCTTGTCGAGGAAGCCGACGTCGAAAGCCGCGTTGTGGATGATCAGCTCGGCATCGCGCAGGTACTCGACGATGTCGTTCGCCAGCACCGCGAACTTGGGCTTGTCGCGCAAAAAGTCGGTCGTCAGTCCGTGTACCTTGAGCGCATCCTCATGGCTCTCGCGCTCCGGATTGAAGTAGATGTGCAGGTCGTTGCCGGTGAGCTTGCGATTGAACAGCTCCACGCACCCCAGTTCGATGATGCGGTCGCCGTTCTCGGCCGAAAGGCCCGTGGTTTCGGTGTCGAGAACGATTTGGCGCGTCATCAGTGGTTTTCTTTGGCGTGATTGATCGAGTACTTGGGGATCTCGACGGTGAGATCGCTCTGCGCGAGTATCGCCTGGCAGCTGAGCCGCGATTGCGGCTCCAGCCCCCAAGCACGATCGAGCAGGTCTTCCTCGCCCTCCTCCGCTTCGTTGAGCGATTCAAAACCCTTGCGCACGATCACGTGGCAGGTGGTGCAGGCGCAGCTCATTTCGCAGGCATGCTCGATGTTGATGTGATTCTCGAGCAGCGCCTCGCAGATCGAGGTGCCGGCAGGCGCGCTGATTTCAGCGCCCTCTGGACAGTATTCGGCGTGGGGGAGGATCTTGATGGTCGGCATTGAGGCTTCTAGAGGGATTCGATCTGCCGGCCCGAAAGAGCGCGGGCAATGCCCGCATTCATCCGCTGCGCGGCAAAGGCTTCGGTGCCGTCGGCCAGGGCCTGGGTCGCAGCTTCGACGACGGCCGCATCATCGGCCGAGCGTGCCGCGCGCAGCCCGTCCATCAGTGCTTCGATGGCCTCGCGGCTCCCGGCATCGAGCAGGTCGCCGTCGGCATCGAGTGCGCTCTGCGTGGCCAGCAGCATGCGATCGGCGTCCACGCGAGCCTCGACTAGCGCACGTGCCTGCATGTCCTGCTGCGCAGTGGAGAAGCTGTCCTGCAGCATGGTTGCGATCTGGTCGTCGGACAGGCCATAGGAAGGTTTGACCGTGACGCTCGCCTCCACGCCGCTGCCCTGTTCCCTGGCGCTGACGCTGAGCAGGCCATCGGCATCGACAGTGAAGGTGACGCGGATGCGCGCTGCACCTGCGGTCATCGGCGGAATGCCGCGCAGCTCGAAGCGCGCAAGACTGCGGCAATCCGAGACGAGATCGCGCTCGCCCTGCACGACGTGCAGCGCCAGCGCAGTCTGGCCATCCTGGTAGGTCGTGAAGTCCTGCGCCATTGCGGTCGGAATGGTCTGGTTGCGCGGAACGATGCGCTCGACAAGTCCGCCCATCGTCTCGATGCCGAGCGACAGCGGAATCACGTCGAGCAGGAGCAGATCGTCGGCACCGCCATTACCCGCCAGTTGGTTCGCCTGGATCGCAGCGCCCAGCGCAACGACCTCGTCGGGGTTCAGGTTGGTCAACGGCTCGCGGCCGAAGAGCTCGGCCACCGCGCGCCGAATCTGCGGCATGCGCGTCGCCCCGCCGACCAGCACGGCGCCCTGCAGGTCGGCTGGTTGCAGCCGAGCGTCACGCAGCGCCTTGCGCACGGCAACGATGGTGCGTGCGGTCAGGCTTGCGGTCGCGGCTTCGAACTGCGCGCGCGAGACCTCCAACTGCAGCTTGTGGTCTGCCAGGTCGGCCGAGAAGGTTGCCGTGTCTGCGGCAGTCAGAGCTTCCTTCGTGGCACGCGCCGCAACGAGCAGCGCGGCCTTGTCCGCATCGCCTCGGGCCTCGAACCCGCTCTGCGCCAACGCGAAACCCGCCAGCACGTGGTCGTAGTCGTCCCCGCCAAGTGCGGAGTCGCCACCAGTGGCGATGACCTCGAACACGCCTTGCGTCAGGCGCAAGATCGAGATGTCGAACGTGCCGCCACCGAGATCGTAGACCGCATAGACGCCCTCGCTGGCGTTGTCCAGGCCATAGGCAATCGCCGCCGCAGTGGGCTCGCTGATCAGCCGCAGAAGGTTGATGCCGGCAAGTTGCGCCGCATCCTTGGTGGCCTGGCGCTGCCCTTCGTCGAAATAGGCCGGCACGGTGATCACGGCGCCGTAGAGCTCCTCGTCGAAGGTGTCCTCGGCGCGATAGCGCAGGGTCGCCAGGATATCGGCACTCACCTCGACAGGCGACTTGGAGCCGGCTGCGGTTTGCACCTGGACCATGCCTGCATCGCCTCCCAGCCTGTATGCCATCGCATCGCGATTGCCAACATCCTGCACCCCGCGTCCCATCAGGCGCTTCACCGAGGTGATGACATTGGACGGATCGGCCGTGCGCGCAGCCAACGCCTCGAAGCCGATCCGCCGGCGGTCCTTGTCGAGGTAGCGCACTGCCGACGGGAGCAGCACGCGTCCCTCGGCGTCGGGCAGGCACTCGGCCACCCCGTTGCGTACGGCAGCCACCAGCGAGTGCGTGGTCCCGAGGTCGATACCAACGGCGATGCGGCGCCGGTGCGGATCGGGCGCCTGACCAGGTTCTGAAATCTGCAGCAATGCCATGGCTCTATTGTCCCCACGCTTCCGACTTGGCTTCGATGTCCTCTGCAAAGCGCTCGATGAACATGAGGGCTCTCACCTGCTTCGCGGCCTCGGCATGGTCGCCCTTTACGTCGATCAGGCACTCCAGCGAAGAGAGCGCGCGGGCGCGCCCGGCATCGACCTCCGCGCGCAGCTTGCTGAAGGCGGCAGCGTCGCGCGCCTCGTCGAGCTCCTCGCGCCATTCCATTTGCTGGATCAGGAACTCGGGCGGCATCGCCGTGTTCTTCTCCGCATCGATGGGATGACCGTTCAGCGTGCACAGATAGCCCGCGCGCCTGACGGGGTCCTTCAGCCGCTGGTAGGCCTCGTTGATGCGCACCGACCACTGCATGGCCACCCGCTGCGCCGCGGTGCCCTGGGCTGCGAACCGGTCGGGATGCGCCTCGCGCTGCAATTCCTTCCACCGCGCATCGAGCACGGCGCGGTCCTGGGCAAAGCTCGCCGGCACGGCGAAGAGTTCGAAATCGGTGTCGTTCAGGTTCATGGCGTCAAAAAGCCGCCAGCCCATGACCGGGTGGTGGCGGCTTGGACGGGAAGCCGGTGAAATGTCAGATACGGAAGCTTTCGCCGCAGCCGCAGCGGTCGCGCTCGTTCGGGTTGTTGAACTTGAAACCCTCGTTCAGCCCCTCGCGCACGAAATCCAGCTGCGTGCCGTCGATGTAGGCGAGGCTCTTGGGGTCGACCAGCACTTTCACGCCATGGTCCTCGAAGACCACGTCTTCAGGCGCCAGTTCGTCCACGTACTCGAGCTTGTAGGCCAGGCCCGAACAGCCCGTGGTCTTCACTCCCAGCCGAACGCCCACCCCCTTGCCTCGCTTGCCGAGGTAGCGGGTCACGTGGCGCGCGGCAGCTTCGGTCAGGGTCACAGCCATGTCAGGCCCCGCCCGGCCGCCCGAAGGGCATTGAGCGCCCCCTCGGGGGCAGCGATACACGAAGTGATGAGCGTGGGGGGCATATCAGTGAGCGGCTTCCGTGGTCGTCGCCGCGGCAACGCCGCGCTTGGCCTTGTAGTCGTTGACAGCCGCCTTGATGGCGTCTTCCGCAAGGATCGAGCAATGGATCTTGACTGGCGGCAGCGCCAGCTCTTCGGCGATCTGCGCGTTCTTGAGCGCAGCCGCCTCGTCGAGCGTCTTGCCCTTGACCCACTCGGTCACCAGCGAGGAAGAAGCGATCGCCGAGCCGCAGCCGTAGGTCTTGAAGCGCGCGTCTTCGATGACGCCCGTTTCGGGATTGACCTTGATCTGCAACTTCATGACGTCGCCGCACGCCGGCGCGCCGACCATGCCCGTGCCCACCGAGTCGTCGCCCTTTTCGAAGGAACCGACGTTGCGGGGGTTTTCATAGTGGTCAATGACCTTGGATGAATATGCCATGGGGTACCTCTCAGTCTTTGTTCAATGCGCCGACCACTGGATCGTGCTGATATCGATGCCGTCCTTGAACATCTCCCAGAGCGGGCTCAGTTCACGGAGCTTGGCGACGTTGTGCTTGATGGTCGAGACCGCGTAGTCGATCTCTTCCTCCGTGGTGAAGCGGCCAATGGTCATGCGCAGGCTGCTGTGCGCGAGCTCATCGCTGCGGCCGAGCGCGCGCAGCACATAGCTGGGCTCCAGACTGGCCGAGGTGCAGGCCGAGCCGCTGGACACCGCCAGACCCTTGATGCCCATGATCAGCGACTCGCCCTCGACATAGTTGAAGCTCATGTTGAGGTTGTGCGGGACGCGGTGCTCCAGGTCGCCGTTGATGAAGACCTGCTCGACATCCTTGAGGCCGTCGAGCAGGCGCTGCTGCAGGGCCCGAGCCTTGGCAATGTCCTCTTTCATCTCGAGCCTGGCGATGCGGAAGGCCTCGCCCATCCCGACGATCTGGTGCGTGGGCAGGGTGCCGGAGCGCATGCCGCGCTCATGGCCGCCGCCGTGCATCTGGGCCTCCAGCCGAACGCGCGGCTTGCGGCGCACGTACAGCGCGCCGATGCCTTTGGGCCCGTACGTCTTGTGCGAAGCCAGGCTCATGAGGTCGATCGGGAGCGTCTTGACGTCAATGTCGACCTTGCCGGTGGCCTGCGCCGCGTCGACGTGGAAGATCACGCCCTTCTCGCGGCAGATCGTGCCCAAAGCCACGACGTCCTGGATCACGCCGATCTCGTTGTTCACGAACATCACGCTCGCGAGGATGGTGTCCGGGCGTATGGCTGCCTTGAAGGCGTCAAGGTCGAGCAGGCCGTCTTCCTGGACATCCAGGTAGGTCACCTCGAAGCCCTGGCGTTCGAGCTCGCGCATGGTGTCGAGCACCGCCTTGTGCTCGGTCTTCACCGTGATCAGGTGCTTGCCCTTGCCCTTGTAGAAATGGGCTGCGCCCTTGAGCGCCAGGTTGTTCGACTCGGTGGCGCCGGAGGTCCAGACGATTTCGCGCGGATCGGCGCCGATCAGCTCGGCCACTTCAGTGCGCGCCTTCTCCACCGCCTCCTCCGCCTCCCAGCCCCATGCGTGGCTGCGTGATGCCGGATTGCCGAAGTGCTCGCGCAACCAGGGAATCATCGCGTCGACGACGCGCGGGTCGACCGGCGTCGTCGCGCCGTAGTCGAGGTAGATCGGAAAATGGGGAGTGACATCCATGGCTGGCTCGGGCTGGCGTGGGGTTGACGTTCTCTGAGGAAATCTTCGACGCGGCGCCATGCGGCGCCGGCGGGTCAGGATTTGGCGAAGGCGTTGCCGAGGGCGAAGACCGAATTCGGCGCGTTGACCCGGATGGGCTTTACCACCGGCTGGCTCGAGATCGCCCGCTTGACGGCCGGCTTGTTCTCGATCTGCACACCCTTGGCGATCTGGTCGTCCACCAGTTTTTGCAGGGTGACCGAATCGAGGAACTCGACCATGCGCTGGTTCAGCGAAGCCCAGAGCTCGTGCGTCATGCAACGGCCGGCCTCGCCCAGGCAATTTTCCTTGCCGCCGCATTGCGTGGCGTCGATCGGTTCGTCGACGGAAACAATGATGTCGGCTACGGTAATTTCGGAAGCCTTGCGACCCAGCGAATAACCGCCGCCGGGGCCTCGGGTCGACTCGACCAGTTCGTGCCGGCGTAGCTTGCCGAAGAGCTGCTCGAGATACGACAGCGAAATCTGCTGCCGCTGGCTGATTGCGGCCAGCGTGACCGGACCGGTGTTCTGGCGCAATGCCAGATCGATCATGGCTGTGACCGCAAAACGGCCTTTGGTTGTGAGACGCATCGCAAGCTCCTTTGAGTGCTTACCGTTGAAAAGACACCTTGGCGTTGTGGGCTTTGGTGACGCCGTCTCCGCCCTTCCCGACCCACTTCCGCCGTTGTTCCAACGGTGGGAGCCGGTTCTTCATCGCGAAGTTCTTTTTGCCTGACTATTTCTGTCAACTATAACAGATAGCCCTCAAGTCTGCTCGGGTAAACCCGATTGCAGGCCGTGAGGGCTGGCGGCGGGGTGCTCCCGCGGCGCGGTCAGAGGGCGATGTTGTCCTTGCCCGGCGCGCCGAAGGCCTGCTCCCGCAGCTGCGCCAATTGGTCGCGCACCCGCGCCGCCTTTTCGAATTCGAGGTTGCGCGCGTGCTCGAGCATCAGCTTTTCCAACCGCTTGATCTCCCGCGCAACGTCCTTTTCCGACATGTCCTCGACCTTGGCGCGCTCGAGCTCGAGCTTGGCGGCCTCCTTGCCCGACTTCTCGCTGTACACGCCGTCGATCAGATCGCGGACCTGCTTGACGATGCTGCGCGGCGTGATGCCGTGGGCCTGGTTGTAGGCGATCTGCCGCGCCCGGCGCCGTTCGGTCTCGCCGATGGCCTTCTTCATCGACTCGGTCATGCGGTCGGCGTAAAGGATCGCCTTGCCGTTCATGTTGCGGGCGGCGCGGCCGATGGTCTGGATCAGCGAGCGTTCGGCGCGCAGGAAGCCTTCCTTGTCGGCATCGAGGATCGCGACCAAAGAAACCTCGGGAATGTCCAGGCCTTCGCGCAGAAGATTGATGCCGACAAGCACATCGAAGGTACCGAGCCGCAGGTCGCGCAAGATCTCGACGCGCTCGACCGTGTCGATATCGCTGTGCAGGTAACGCACCTTGACACCGTTGTCTCCAAGGTAGTCGGTCAGCTGCTCGGCCATGCGCTTGGTCAAGGTGGTGATCAGGACGCGCTCGTTCTTCTCGACGCGCAGGCGGATTTCCTGCAGCACGTCGTCCACCTGGTGGGTGGCGGGGCGGACCTCGACTTCCGGGTCGATCAGACCCGTGGGCCGGACCAGTTGCTCGACCACGTTGCCGGCATGCTCCATCTCGTATTGCGCCGGCGTGGCCGACACGAAGATGCATTGACGCATGCGCGTCTCGAACTCGTCGAACTTGAGTGGACGGTTGTCCAAGGCCGAGGGCAGGCGAAAGCCATATTCGACCAGCGTGATCTTGCGCGCCCGGTCGCCGTTGTACATGCCGCCCAGCTGGCCGATCATCTGGTGGCTCTCGTCGAGGAACATGATCGCGTCCTTCGGCAGGTAGTCGGTCAGCGTGGCCGGCGGCTGGCCCGGTGCCGCTCCGGAAAGATGGCGCGTGTAGTTCTCGATGCCCTTGCAGTGTCCGATCTCGGCCAGCATCTCCAGGTCGAACCGGGTGCGCTGCTCGAGCCGCTGAGCCTCCACCAGCTTGCCCGCGGCCACCAGTTCCTTGAGCCGCTGGTCGAGCTCGAGCTTGATGGTCTCGACAGCGGTCAGAACCTTGTCGCGCGGCGTCACGTAGTGGCTCGAAGGATAGACAGTGAAGCGCGGGATCTTCTGCCGGATGCGCCCGGTCAGCGGATCGAAAAGCTGCAAGGTCTCGATCTCGTCATCGAAGAGCTCGATGCGGATGGCGAGTTCGCTGTGCTCGGCCGGAAACACGTCGATGGTGTCGCCCCGCACCCGGAAGGTACCCCGCGCGAAGTCCTGCTCGTTGCGCGTGTACTGCATGCGGATCAGTCGCGAGATCACGTCGCGCTGGCCGATCTTGTCGCCCGTGCGCATGATGAAGCGCATCTGGGTGTAGTCCTCGGGCGTGCCGATGCCATAGATCGCGCTGACGGTGGCGACGATCACGGTGTCGCGGCGCTCCAGCACGCTCTTGGTGGCCGACAGGCGCATCTGCTCGATGTGCTCGTTGATCGAACTGTCCTTTTCGATGAACAGGTCGCGTTGCGGCACGTAGGCCTCGGGCTGGTAGTAGTCGTAGTAGCTCACGAAGTATTCGACCGCGTTCTTCGGGAAGAACTCGCGAAACTCGCTGTAGAGCTGGGCCGCCAGCGTCTTGTTGGGCGCAAACACGATCGCCGGACGCCCAAGCCGGGCGATCACGTTGGCCATGGTGAAGGTCTTGCCAGAGCCGGTGACCCCCAGCAGCGTCTGGTAGACCTCGCCGTCACGCACGCCCTCCACCAGGCCATCGATCGCCACCGGCTGGTCGCCCGCCGGAGGATAGGGCTGGTAGAGCTCGAAGGGCGAGCCGGCGAAGTGGATGAATTCGCCCGGCTTGACGGGCCCGACGACGGGCTCGGCCCCGGGCCGATCTGGAATGACTTCGGTGATTTCAGGCATGGCGTCCAGGAGAGGTGCGGCTCGGCCGGTAAAATTCAAGCGAACTCGTGAGGCTACCCGACCCGCGAGCCATGGCGCAAACCCGGAGGCAGCCGGGCGCCGATCGCATCAATAAAAGGACTTCTTTCATGTCAATGTTCACCGCCGTCGAGATGGCGCCGCGCGACCCGATCCTGGGCCTCAACGAGCAGTTCGCCGCCGACACCAATCCCAACAAGGTCAACCTCGGCGTCGGCGTCTACTACGACGACAACGGCAAGCTCCCACTGCTGCGCTGCGTGCAGGCGGTCGAGGAAGACATGATCAAGGCACCCAAGGCGCGCGGCTACCTGCCCATCGACGGCATCGCCGCATACGACGAAGCGGTCAAAGGCTTGGTCTTCGGCGTCGGCAGCGAGCCTGTCAAGGCCGGCCGCGTCGCCACCATCCAGGGTATCGGCGGCACGGGCGGGCTGAAGGTTGGCGCCGATTTCCTCAAGAGACTCAATCCCAAGGCCAAGGTGCTGATCAGCAACCCGAGCTGGGAGAACCACCGCGCCCTTTTCACCAGCGCCGGCTTCGTCGTCGAGGAGTACCCGTACTACGACGCGTCCAGGCGCGGCATCGATTTCGACGGCATGCTGAGCGCGCTGAACGCCGCGCCGGCGGGAACCATCGTCGTGCTGCATGCCTGCTGCCACAACCCGACGGGCTACGACATCCGCGCCGACCAGTGGGACCAAGTGGTGACGGCGGTCAAGGAAAAGCAGCTGGTCGCCTTCCTAGACATGGCTTACCAGGGCTTCGGCTATGGCATCCAGGAAGACGGCGCGGCGATCGGCAAGTTTGTCGCCGCCGGCCTGAACTTCTTCGTCTCGACGTCGTTCTCCAAGAGTTTCAGCCTTTACGGCGAGCGCGTGGGCGCCCTTTCCGTTCTCTGCGAGAGCAAGGAAGAAGCGGGCCGTGTGCTGAGCCAGCTCAAAATAGCCATCCGCACCAACTACAGCAACCCGCCAACGCATGGCGGCGCCGTGGTTGCAACCGTGCTGGGCACGCCGGAACTGCGCACCCTTTGGGAGAAGGAACTCGGCGAAATGCGCGATCGCATCAAGCTGATGCGCCACAAGCTGGTCGATGGCCTGGCCGCTGCCGGCGTGAAGCAGGACATGCACTTCATCACGGACCAGATCGGCATGTTCAGCTATTCCGGCCTGACCAAGGACCAGATGGTGCGCCTGCGCCAGGAGTTTGGCGTGTACGGCACCGACACCGGCCGCATGTGCGTCGCTGCGCTCAACAGCAAGAACATCGACTACGTCTGCCAGAGCATTTCCAAGGTGCTGTGACATTTCGCCCGGGCGCCACCCGCGCCCGGTTCTGGGCAATTCTGCCCGGAACAATTAGCACATTCGGGCACTCAACTGATATATTGCATTGCAACATCAGTTGACATTCCCATGCTCTACCACCTTTACGAAGCACAGCGCTCCCTCATGGAGCCGTTCGCCGATTTCGCGCAAGCTGCTTCCAAGCTTTATGGCCAAGGCGGTGTCTTCGGCCAAACCCCGTTGGCGCAGCGCATGGCGGCCGGCTACGACCTGCTCTATCGACTGGGCAAGGACTACGAGAAACCGGAATTCGACATCAAGACGGTGCAAGTCGACGGTGACGACGTGGTCATCCAGGAGGTCGTCGAGATCGACAAGCCCTTCTGCCAGCTGCGCCGCTTCAAGCGCTTCACCGACGACCCCAAGACCCTGCAGACGCTCAAGGCCCAGCCCGTGGTCCTGATCGTGGCGCCGCTGTCCGGCCACTACGCCACGCTGCTGCGCGACACGGTTCGCACCATGCTGCAGGACCACAAGGTCTACATCACGGATTGGGTCAATGCCCGCCTCGTGCCGCTGTCGGACGGCGAGTTCCGCCTCGACGACTACGTCAACTACATCGAGGACTTCATTCGCCACCTGCAGAACGAGTACGGCAATTGCCATGTGATCAGCGTCTGCCAGCCGACCGTGCCGGTGCTGGCGGCGGTATCCCTGATGGCGAGCCGTGGCGAGAAGGTGCCTTTGTCGTTGACCATGATGGGCGGCCCCATCGACGCCCGCAAGTCGCCTACCGCAGTCAACAACCTGGCGATGAACAAGAGCTACGAGTGGTTCGAGAACAACGTGATCTACCGCGTTCCGGATGGCTTTCCGGGCGCCGGCCGGCGGGTATACCCCGGCTTCCTGCAGCACACGGGCTTCGTCGCAATGAATCCGGACCGTCATGCAAGCAGCCACTACGACTACTTCAAGGACCTGATCAAGGGCGACGACGCCAGCGCCGAGGCCCATCGCAAGTTCTATGACGAGTACAACGCCGTGCTCGACATGGATGCCGACTACTACCTGGACACCATCCGCACCGTGTTCCAGGAGTTCGACCTCGTCAACGGCACCTGGGAAGTCACAAGTCCCGATGGCACGCGAGAGCTCGTTCGTCCGCAGGATATTCATTCGACCGGTGTGCTCACCGTCGAGGGCGAACTGGACGACATCTCAGGCGCGGGCCAGACGCGCGCCGCGCATGACCTGTGCAGGGGCATCCCGCCTGAACACCAGCGCCATTACGAGGTGAAGGGCGCGGGCCACTACGGCATCTTCAGCGGGCGCCGCTGGCGCGACCAGGTATACCCCGAAGTGAAAGCCTTCATCGCCGCCCACGACAAGCCCCAGAAGCGCGCCGGGCGACCGACCGTGTCTGCAGAAGACACGATCAAGGCCCCCTCAGCCAGGAAGACCAAGGTCGCCGCCGCGGCCAAGAAGCCCGCCGTCGCCCGCAAGTCCGCGCCCGCGCGTCGCGCACGCGGCGCTGCGCGATAGCACGAGGATCGGCCAGTGAACGCGCTGACCCGGCGCATCCTGGACGCGCTGCCGCAGACTCAGTGCACGCGCTGCGGCTATCCCGATTGCGCCGGCTACGCCGCGGCGATCGCGGCAGATGAGGCCGGCATCGATCAATGCCCCCCGGGCGGCGCTGAAGGAGTGGCACGCCTGTCGCGCCTGACCGGCCAGCCCTTGCGACCTATCGACCCGCAGTTCGGCACCGAAGGCGCCCGCATGATGGCTGTCATCGACGAGGCATGGTGCATCGGCTGCACGCTGTGCCTCGATGCCTGCCCGACCGACGCGATCCTGGGCATCCACAAGCGCATGCACACCGTCATCGAGTCCCATTGCACCGGCTGCGAGCTTTGCATCCCCGTCTGCCCGGTGGACTGCATCACGCTCGAAGTGGCGACCCCGGGGAAGCGTGGCTGGCAAGCCTGGTCGCAGGCACAGGCGGACCAGGCGCGCAGCCGCTACGAGGCGCATTGCCGCCGCCGCCAAGGCAAGGAGGACGAGCCGTCTGCGGCCGCGCCCCCCGAGGCCGCTGCGCCCGATCGCAAGCGCGCGATCGTCGAGGCCGCGCTGGCGCGCGCACGTGCTGCCGCGGACTCCCGCACCGACCCCAAAGCACGCCCATGACACCGGATACCCTGGTGGTCTACCTGGTCGCCTCCTTAGCGTTGGCGATCACGCCCGGCCCCACCATGCTGCTGGCGATGTCCAACGGCATCGCCGGCGGCATGCGCCCTGCCGCCTGCGGCGTCGTGGGCGCATCGCTCGGGGCCACCGTCCTGATTGCAGTGGTGGCGTTGGGGCTCGGTTCGCTGCTCGCCGCGTCGGAGTGGCTGTTCAACGCCATGCGCGTTGCCGGCGTCGTGTACCTGGTCTGGCTGGGCGTCAAGATGTGGCGCAGTCAGCCGATCGACATCCATGCGGCGCTCGCCGCAGCGCCGGCCAACGCCCTGAACAGGCGCACCGCTTTCCTGCGCAGCCTCACGGTGGCGCTTTCCAACCCGAAGACCCTGCTCTTCTTCGCCGCATTCCTGCCCCAGTTCATCGACACCGCCGCTCCGCAGGGGCCGCAGTATGCGGTGCTCGGCGCCATCTTCATCGGCATCGACAGCTGCGTCATGCTCGGGTATGCCGCCGCCGGGACGCACGCCGTGCGCTGGCTCTCGCGACGCAGCCTGCGCCTGCTCAACCGCGGCTGCGCCGCAGGCATGTGGCTGCTCGCTGCAACGCTGGCGGTGTGGCGGCGCCCTGCCGCCTGAAGCATCAGGCCGCAGCCAGCGCGCTGAAAGCCGCCACGACTTCGGGTGGCGCCTGGACCAGCTCGATTAGCACCCCCTCGCCCGAGATCGGGAACTCCTCGTTGCCCTTGGGATGCATGAAGCAGATGTCGAAGCCGGCGGCGCCCTTGCGAATCCCGCCCGCCGCGAAGCGCACGCCCTGGCTCGTGAGCCAGCCGACCGCGGCGGGCAGGTCGTCGATCCACAGGCCCACGTGGTTGAGCGGCGTGGTGTGCACGGCGGGCTTCTTGTCGGGGTCCAGCGGCTGCATCAAATCCACCTCGACCTTGAAGTGGCCGCTGCCGATCGCGCAGATGTCCTCGTCGACGTTCTCACGCTCGCTGCTGAAATTGCCGGTGACTTCCAGGCCCAGCATCTCCACCCACAGCGTTCGCAGCCGAGCCTTGTCAGGCCCGCCGATCGCAATCTGCTGAATGCCCATCACCTTGAAGGGGCGCTCTTGTGACGTTGTCATGCAACGGCCTCCATCATGCGAATTCCAGGATCACCTGGTCCACCGCCAGCGACTCGCCCTTTGCCGCCGAGATGCGGCCCACCACGCCGTCCTGCGACGCGAAGAGCACGTTTTCCATCTTCATCGCTTCGATCACCGCAAGCTTTTCGCCGGCCTGCACCTGCTGGCCCGGCTGAACAGCGACTTCCACCAGCAGACCGGGCATCGGTGACATCAGGTACTTGCTGAGGTCCGGCGGCGCCTTGTAAGGCATGAGCTCGAGCAGCTTCGCGCCCAGTGGCGAAAGGACCATCGCCTCGACCTGGCGGCCGTTGTGCGCGATGCGCAAGGCCAGGGGATTCTTGCCAACGCCGCGCTCGACCTGCGCCGTAAAGCCGCGGCCGTTCACATTGCCTTCGACCCGCACGCTGCCCAGCGCCGCCCGGCTTTCGATCTTGTAGGTATTCTCGCCCACCGTCACCGCGCTCGACCCCGTGGGGCCCTGGTAGTCGGTGACCGTTACCGGCCGATGGCCGTGCTCTCCCTTCGCATCCAGCACGACCACCACGAACTGCTCGCCGACCTTGACGCCATGCCCTTCGAGTTGGCCACTGATGCGCGAGGCGCGCGCGCGGTAGCGCCGATGCATGTAGGCCGCCAGCGCAACCAGGAAGTCCGGTTCGTCGTGCGGCACGTCCTCGGCACGGAAGCCCTTGCCATAGTGCTCCGCAATGAAGCCGGTATTGAAAGCCCCGCTCACGAAGCTGGGATGCGCCAGCAGCGCGGCCTGGAACGGAATGTTGCTGCTGATGCCGCGGATCACGAAGCCGTTGAGCGCCTCGCGCATCAGCGCGATCGCGTGCGTGCGGTCGCGCCCGTGCACGATCAGCTTGGCGATCATGGAGTCGTAGAACATCGGGATCTCGCCGCCGTCGTAGACGCCGGTGTCGACACGCACGCCATACAAGTGGTTCGTGTCGGCGGAGAACATCGTCTCCTTCGGCGGCTGGAAGCGCACCAGCCGGCCGGTCGACGGCAAAAAGTTGCGGAACGGGTCCTCAGCGTTGATGCGACACTCGATGGCCCAGCCTTCGCGCTTCACGTCCTTCTGCGCAAGCGGCAACTTCTCGCCGGCGGCAACGCGGATCATGAGTTCGACCAGGTCAAGCCCCGTGATGGCTTCCGTCACGGGATGCTCCACCTGCAGCCGCGTGTTCATTTCAAGGAAGTAGAAGCTCTGGTCCTTGCCGACCACGAACTCCACAGTTCCTGCGCTCTGGTAGTTCACCGCCTTGGCGAGCGCAACCGCCTGCTCGCCCATGGCCTTGCGCGTCGCTTCGCTGATGAAGGGCGACGGCGCCTCCTCGATCACCTTCTGGTGCCGGCGCTGGATCGAGCATTCGCGCTCGTTCAGGTAGATCACGTTGCCGTGCGCGTCGCCCAGCACCTGGATCTCGATGTGACGCGGCTCCTCGACGAACTTCTCGATGAACACGCGGTCGTCGCCGAAGCTGTTGCGGGCCTCGTTGCGGCAGGAGGTGAAGCCTTCGAAGGCGTCCTTGTCGTTGTAGGCCACGCGCAGGCCCTTGCCGCCGCCGCCGGCCGAGGCCTTGATCATCACCGGATAGCCCACGTCCCGCGCAATCTCGACCGCCCGTTCCGCGGTCTCGATCGCGTCGTTCCAGCCGGGGATGGTGTTGACCTTGGCCTCGTTCGCGAGCTTCTTCGAGGCGATCTTGTCGCCCATGGCTGCAATCGAGTAGTGCTTGGGGCCGATGAAGACGATTCCCTCCTCTTCGACCTTCTTGGCGAAGCCTTCGTTTTCGGACAGGAAGCCATAGCCGGGGTGGACCGCCTCGGCGCCGGTCTTCTTGCACGCCGCGATGATGCGATCGGCCTGCAGGTAGCTCTCGCGACTGGGCGAGGCGCCGATGTGCACGGCCTCGTCGGCCAGCTCGACATGGCGTGCATCCTTGTCGGCGTCGGAATAGACGGCCACCGTCAGGATGCCCATCTTTCTCGCCGTCTTGATGACGCGGCAGGCGATTTCTCCGCGGTTGGCGATCAGGATCTTCTTGAACATGTTGTGATCTCCCGTCCTCAGAGCGGAATGTTCCCGTGCTTGCGCCACGGATTGTCTAGCTTCTTTTCGCGCAGCATGACCAGGCTGCGGCAGATGCGCTTGCGCGTCTCGCTGGGCAGGATCACGTCGTCGATGTAGCCGCGTGTGCCGGCCACGTAGGGATTGGCGAATCGGGCCTTGTACTCGGCCTCGCGCGCGGCAAGCTTCTCGGGATCGTTCTTGTCCTCGCGGAAGATGATCTCCACCGCGCCCTTGGCACCCATCACCGCGATCTCGGCGCGCGGCCAGGCCAGGTTGACGTCGCCGCGCAAGTGCTTGGAGGCCATCACGTCGTAGGCGCCGCCATAGGCCTTGCGCGTGATGACAGTGATCTTCGGCACGGTGCACTCGGCATACGCGTAGAGCAGCTTGGCGCCGTGCTTGATGATGCCGCCGTACTCCTGGCTGGTGCCGGGCATGAAGCCGGGCACATCGACGAACGTGACGACCGGGATGTTGAAGGCATCGCAAAAGCGCACGAAGCGCGCCGCCTTGATCGAGGACTTGATGTCCAGGCAGCCGGCCAACACCAGTGGCTGGTTGGCGACGATGCCTACGCTCTGCCCCTCCATGCGCGCAAAGCCGATGACGATGTTCTTCGCATAGTCGGGCTGCAGCTCGAAGAACTCGCCGTCGTCGACCACCTTCGTGATCGCCTCCTTGATGTCGTAGGGCTTGTTCGCGTTTTCGGGCACCAGGGTGTCGAGCGACAGGTCGGCGCGATCGGCCGGATCGCCGCTGGACCGCACGGGCGGCTTCTCGCGGTTGTTGAGCGGCAGGTAGTTGTAGAGGCGGCGCAGCATCATCAGCGCCTCCACGTCGTTCTCGAAGGCCATGTCGGCCACGCCGCTCTTGGTGGTGTGCGTGGCGGCACCGCCCAGTTCCTCGGCCGTGACGTCCTCGTGCGTCACTGTCTTCACCACTTCCGGCCCGGTGACGAACATGTAGGAGCTGTCGCGCACCATGAAGATGAAATCGGTCATGGCTGGCGAGTAGACGGCGCCGCCGGCGCAGGGGCCCATGATCATGCTGATTTGCGGTACCACACCCGAAGCCATCACGTTGCGCTGGAACACCTCTGCGTAGCCGCCGAGCGAGGCCACGCCCTCCTGGATGCGCGCGCCGCCCGAGTCGTTGAGGCCGATGACGGGCGCGCCCACCTTCATCGCCTGATCCATCACCTTGCAGATCTTCTCTGCATGGGCTTCGCTGAGCGCGCCGCCGAAGACGGTGAAGTCCTGGCTGAAGACGAACACCAGCCGGCCGTTGATCATGCCGTAGCCGGTGACCACGCCGTCGCCCGGAATCTTCGTCTCGGCCATGCCGAAGTCGCTGGACCGGTGCTCGACGAACATGTCCCATTCCTCGAAGGTGTTGTCGTCGAGCAGCAGCTCGATGCGCTCGCGCGCCGTCAGCTTGCCCTTGGCATGCTGCGCGTCGATGCGCTTCTGGCCGCCGCCGAGCCGCGCCTGGGCGCGCCGCTTTTCGAGTTGTTCGAGGATCTCTTTCATGGTCCTGTTCCGGAAGTGGTGTTGATGTGTTCTTCGAGGGGCTGGGCCGCGCCTGCCTGCGCAACTTGCGCCGCGAGCAGGTTGCGTGCCGCGGTCGAGGCCGGCAGCGCGCCGGCTGCCACCTGGGCCACGGTCTTCGGAAGCAGCTCCCGCACTTTCGGGTGCTGGCGGAAGGCCTGCTTGAGGCCCGCGTCGATGCGTTCCCACATCCACGCGAGTGCCTGTTTCTCGCGCCGCGCGGCAAGCTTGCCGGTCGCGGCCTGCAGGGTCTTGAACTGCAGCACGGTGTCCCAGAAGGCGTCGACGCCGGTACCCAGCAAGGCGCTCGATTGAATGACCCTGGGCTGCCACTGGCGCAACGCCGCATCGGCGCCGTGCACGACGTGCGCATGCACCGGGTTCCCGTGATGACCGAAGAGCCGCAGCGCGGAGGTGATCTGGGCCTGCGCGCGCGTCGCCGCGTCGGGATCGATATCGGCCTTGTTGATGACCACCAGGTCGGCCAGCTCCATCACGCCCTTCTTGATGGCCTGCAGGTCATCGCCGGCATTGGGGAGCTGCAGCAGCACGAACATGTCGGTCATGCCCGAGACCGCGGTCTCACTCTGGCCGACGCCGACGGTCTCGACGATCACGATGTCGTAGCCGGCGGCCTCGCAGACCAGCATGGCCTCGCGCGTCTTTTCGGCCACCCCGCCCAGCGTACCGCTCGACGGGCTGGGGCGGATGTAGGCACGCTCGTGCACCGAAAGCTTTTCCATGCGCGTCTTGTCGCCGAGGATCGAGCCGCCGGAGACGGTGGACGACGGGTCGATGGTAAGGACCGCCACGCGATGGCCGCGTTCGATCAGGTACAACCCGAGCGTCTCGATGAAGGTGGACTTCCCGACGCCCGGCACGCCCGAGATGCCGAGTCGAAAGGATTTGCCGGTGCGCGGCAGCAGCGCCGTCAACAATTGATCGGCTTGCGCGCGATGGTCAGCCCTCGTGGATTCGAGCAGCGTAATGGCTTTCGCGATCGCACGGCGCTGCCGGGGGCCGTCGGCCTCCGCCAGCGCTTCGGCTGTCAACACGCTTGGAGCCGCGGCAGGCATGCTCAAGCCGCGACCGCCACGCGAATCTGCTCCAGCACGTCCTTGGCACTGGCCGGTATCGGCGTGCCTGGCCCGTAGATGCCCTTGACCCCAGCTTCGTACAGGAACTCGTAGTCCTGCCGCGGAATCACGCCGCCGACGAACACGATGATGTCGTCAGCGCCCTGCTTCTTCAGCTCCTCGATGATCGCGGGCACCAGCGTCTTGTGCCCCGCGGCCAGAGTACTCACGCCCACCGCATGCACGTCGTTCTCGATGGCCTGGCGCGCGCATTCCTCGGGGGTCTGGAACAGCGGCCCCATGTCGACGTCGAAGCCCAGGTCGGCGAAAGCCGTGGCGACGACCTTGGCGCCGCGATCGTGGCCATCCTGGCCGAGCTTGGAGATCATCACCCGCGGACGCCGCCCCTGTTCCTCGGCGAACCCCGCAATCTCCTTCTGCAGCGCCTCCCAGCCTTCGGCCGAGTCGTAGGCGGCGGCGTACACGCCGGTCACCTTCTGCGTGTCGGCACGATGGCGTCCGTAAACCTTCTCCAGCGCATCGCTGATCTCGCCCACCGTCGCGCGCAGGCGCACGGCCTCGACGCTCAGCGCGAGCAGATTGCCCGTGCCGCTTTCGGCGGCCGCGGTCATCGCGTCGAGCGCGGCCTGGACCTTGGCGCCGTCACGCTTCTCACGCACCGCCTTGAGCCGCGCGATCTGGCTGTCGCGCACCTTGACGTTGTCGATCTGCAGGATGTCGTGCGTGTCCTCGCTCTGCAGCTTGTACTTGTTGACGCCCACGATCACGTCCTGCCCCGAGTCGATGCGCGCCTGCTTGTCGGCTGCCGCGGCCTCGATCTTGAGCTTGGCCCAGCCGCTGTCCACGGCCTTGGTCATGCCGCCCATCGCCTCGACCTCCTCGATGATGGCCCAGGCCGCATCCGCCATGTCCTGCGTGAGCTTCTCCATCATGTAGCTGCCGGCCCAGGGATCGATCACGTTCGTGATGTGGGTCTCTTCCTGGATGATGAGCTGCGTGTTGCGCGCGATGCGTGCGCTGAATTCGGTGGGCAACGCGATCGCTTCGTCCAGCGCATTGGTGTGCAGGCTCTGGGTGCCGCCGAAGACCGCGGCCATGGCCTCGATGGTGGTGCGCACCACGTTGTTGTACGGGTCCTGCTCCGTCAGGCTCCAGCCCGACGTCTGGCAATGGGTGCGCAGCATCAGGCTCTTCGGGTTCTTGGGATTGAACTCCTTCATGATGCGGCACCAGAGGAGGCGCGCGGCGCGCATCTTGGCGACCTCCAGGTAGAAGTTCATGCCGATGGCCCAGAAGAAGCTCAGGCGCCCGGCAAAGCCGTCGACGTCGAGCCCCTTGGCCAGCGCCGTCTTCACGTACTCCTTGCCGTCCGCCAGCGTAAAGGCCAGTTCCAGCGCCTGGTTGGCGCCGGCCTCCTGCATGTGGTAGCCGCTGATGGAGATGGAGTTGAACTTCGGCATCTTCTCCGCGGTGTACGCAATGATGTCGCCGATGATCCGCATCGAGGGCTCGGGCGGGAAGATGTAGGTGTTGCGGACCATGAACTCCTTGAGGATGTCGTTCTGGATGGTCCCCGAAAGCTGGTCCTGCGCCACGCCCTGCTCCTCGGCCGCGACGATGTAGCCGGCGAGCACGGGCAGCACCGCGCCGTTCATCGTCATCGAGACGCTGACCTTGTCCAGCGGAATCTGGTCGAAAAGGATCTTCATGTCCTCCACGCTGTCGATCGCCACGCCCGCCTTGCCGACGTCGCCGGTCACGCGCGGATGGTCGCTGTCGTAGCCGCGATGCGTCGCCAGGTCGAAGGCCACGCTGACGCCCTGCCCGCCCGCGGCCAGCGCCTTGCGATAGAACGCGTTCGACTCCTCGGCAGTGGAGAAGCCCGCGTACTGGCGGATGGTCCAGGGGCGCACCGCGTACATCGTGGCCTGCGGGCCTCGCAGGTAGGGCTCGAAGCCGGGCAGCGTGTCGGTGTACTTCAGGCCCTTGAGATCAGCCGCGGTGTAGAGCGGCTTCACTGCGATGCCATCGGGCGTGATCCAGTTGAGCGCCTGGACGTCGCCGCCCGGGGCGGACTTGGCTGCAGCCTTGGCCCAGGCTTCTAGGGTCGCGGTCTGGAAGGTCGGTTCGGGTTTGCTGCTCATTGCGCCGGCTCTGCAAGTGTGGAAGGGCATGCCGCGCGGGGCGCGACGATTCGGTGCAAGTCTAACCCATCTGTAATTATTAATTCAAACTTCCGGCGTTGCGGTACATTTCGCGCATGTCCGCCCTTACCCTCACCCCGCGCGCCCTCTACGAAGAGGTGGCGGAACTGCTGCGCCAACGCATCTTCAACCGCGAACTGGAGCCCGGCAGCTGGATCGACGAACTCAAGCTGGCCGAGGAGTACGGCATCAGCCGCACGCCGCTGCGGGAAGCGCTCAAGGTGTTGGCGGCTGAAGGCCTGGTGACGATGAAGGTGCGGCGGGGCGCCTACGTGACCGAGGTGTCGGAGAAGGACCTGTCGGACGTCTACCACCTGCTCAGCCTGCTCGAGAGCGACGCCGTGCGCGTGGTCGCGGAGCGGGCTTCCAAAGCGCAGCTGGCCGAATTGGAGACCCTGCATGCCGAACTCGAAGCCGCGGCTGCGCCGGGCAAGGTGGACCGAGCCCACTTCTTTGCCATCAACGAACGATTCCACATGCGGATCCTGGCAATGGCCGACAACCGCTGGCGCGACCAGATGGTTGCCGACCTGCGAAAGGTGATGAAGCTCAATCGCCACAACTCGCTGCTCAAGGCCGGGCGCATCGAGGAATCGCTGGCGGAGCACCGGGGGATCATGGCCGCGATCAAGGCCCGCGACGGCGCCAGCGCCATGGCGCGCATGCAGGAGCATTTCCGCAGCGGCCTGGAAGCAGCGAACTGATTCCGCTCAGTCGGCAGGCACGGTGCCGATGTCGGCACTGATCCGCTGCGCGGTTTCCAGCAACTTCGGCGCGATGCGCGCCACCAATGTTTCGCGCGGCAGCAGGTAGGCCGGCCCGCCGCAGCTGCAGGCGTAACGCTCGCCACGCGGCCCGCGCAGCGAGAATCCCAGCGCATGAATGTGCGGGTGCCATTCGCCGAACGAGCTGCAATAGCCCAGCCGCGCATGCTCCTCGAGGCCTGCCATGACGCGCGGCTCCAATGCGGGCCAGTTCTCGCCGCTCGCGATGCGGACCTGATCCAGCAAGTCCGCCTGTTCGGCCGGCGGCAGCGCCGCGAGGTAGGCCCGCCCGGCAGCCGAGGTGGCGATGGACATTCGCGAGCCCACGTCGATGCGCGAGCTGATCATCGCCGAGCGCGGCCGGAGCGAATCGATGATCAGCATGTCGAGCTCGTCGCGCACCCCCAGGTGCACGCTGGCGCCGGCGAACTCCGCCAGTTCCGACAGGTACGGTCGTGCAACCCCGCGCAGATCGAAGTGCCGCAGGTAGCGGTTGCTCATGTCCAGCAGTGCGGGGCCGAGACTGAAGCGCTCGGTGTCCGACGCCTGCCTCAGGTAGCCGCTCGCGACCAGAGTCGCGGCCAGGCGCGACACCGTCGGCTTGGGGATACCGGTCGCATCGGCTAGCTCCCGGTTGCTCAATGGTCCGGCTGCATCGCCGACCACCTTCAGCACTGCCAAGCCGCGCGCCAGGGCACTGACCTCCGCTCCTGCCCCTTGCTCAGCCATTTGATTGCCCATTTTTAAAACGTTGTTTCATTCGTTGACTAATCCAGTCGAGTCGATATTATTTCAAAACAATGTTCCAAAATCTAATTTTGATGAGAGACAAACCACCTCGCAGCACCCGGCGCCAAGTTTTGCTGGTCGGCGCCACGATTGCCATTGCCGGGCTGGGCAGCAGCTTCGGCGCCGCGGCCCAGGACTTTCCCAAAGGGCCGGTCAAGATCATCATCCCCTTCGCGCCTGGCGGTCCGACCGACACGGTAGGCAGGCTCATCGCGCAGAAGCTGCAGGAGATCTGGGGACAGCCGGTGATCGTCGACTACAAGCCCGGCGCCGGGACTGCGATCGGCGTGGACTTCGTCGCCAAGGCGCCGCCTGACGGCCTGACCTTCGGCATGGTGAATTCCTCGTTTGCCGTGAACCCGTCGCTGCGCAAGAACCTGCCCTACGACACGGTGAAGGATCTCGCAGCCATCACGCAGATCGCGAACCTGCAGCTGGCAATCGTTGCCAAGCCCGACGCGCCCTTCAACACCGTGCCCGAGCTGATCGCCTACGCCAAGAAGAACCCCGGCAAGCTCACCTACGGCACGCCTGGCGCGGGCAGCACCACCCACCTGGGTGCCGAGCTCCTGAAACGCGAAGCGGGCTTCGACATGCTCCACTCGCCTTTCAAGGGCAGCGCGCCGGCGCACACCGAACTCATGGGCGGGCGCATCGACATCGTGGTCGATCCGTTTCTTTCGATCCTGCCCTACGTGAAGGCAGGCCGGATGAAGATGATCGCCACGCTTGGAGACAAGCGCGTGGCGGGCTTCGACTACCCCACGGTGGCCGAGACGCTCCCGGGCTTCAATGTCAACGCATTGCTGGGCTTCGTTGCGCCGCACGGCACGCCCAGGGCCGTCATCCAGAAGATCCAGGCCGACACCGAGAAGGTGCTGCGCACTCCCGACATCCGAAAGCGCATCGAGGAACAAGGCATGGAGGTGGTCGCCTCCAGGCCCCAGCAGTTCGAGGCCTTCGTGCAATCCGAGATGAAGCGCTGGGCACGCGTGATCAACGAGGCCGGCATCCAGGCCGAATAACTGTTTCGAGACCTTCCATGTCCCTCCAGCTCAAGCCCCTGCATCCCCTGTTCGTCGCCGAAGCCAGCGGTATCGACATCGCGCGCCCGCTGTCCGACACCGAGGTTCGCGAGATCAACGCAGCGATGAATGAATACGCCGTGCTCGTGTGGCGCGGCCAGCCCTTGACAGGCCAGCAGCAGATCGACTTTGCAAAATCCTTCGGCCCGCTCGACCTGGGACTCAAGAAAGTCTTCAACCGGAAGGAACGCCTGGAGGACGAACGCCTGATCGACATTTCCAACGTCGACGCCGAAGGCAACGTCGCACGGCGCGACTCGCCCAAGAACCTCTCGAACTTCGCCAATCAGCTCTGGCACAGCGACAGCTCCTTCCAGGACCCGCGCGCCGCGTATTCGATGCTGCACGCACTGGTGTTGCCGAGCTGGGGCGGCAACACCGAATTCGCCGACCTGCGCGCCGCCTACGACGCGCTGCCCGATCGCACGAAGGCCGAGGTGCATGACCTGCGCGCAGAGCACTACGCGTTGCACACGCGCATCCTGCTGGGCGACGAGGCGTACACCGACGAGCAAAAGAAGGCCATCCCCCCTGCGGTCTGGCCACTGGTGCAGACGCACCCGGGCTCGGGCCGCAAGCTGCTCTTCGTCGGCGTGCATGCACGGCAGATCATCGGATGGCCCACAGCCGAGTCGCGCATGTACCTGCAAGACCTGCTGGAGCATGCGACTCAGCGAGAGTTCGTCTACCGCCACGAATGGCAGGTCAGCGACCTGGTGATGTGGGACAACCGCAGCACCTTGCATCGCGGCCGCCGCTATGACGTTGCGCAGCGGCGTGAACTGCGCCGCACCACCATCGAAGACGTGCCCGAGGCACGGCTGATGGCAGCTTGAGTCAGGCGACGGCTGCCGCCGGCTCGTGCGCGATCGCCATGACCTCGTGCGGCGGCAGCGCCTTCAGCCGGTGGTCGCTCCAGACCTGTCGCCAGCGGCGCGCGCCGGGCAGACCGTTGCGAAGGCCGAGCATGTGGCGCGCGATGTTCGACCAAGGCGTGCCGTGCTCGGCCGCTTCGCGAACCATGTAGTCGCACATCCTGCGCTCCGCTTCCTCGCGGGTGAGGACGGAGGGCGGCTGGCGATAAAAGACCTCGTCCCATTGCGCGAGCCACCACGGGTTGTGATATGCCTCGCGCCCGATCATCACGCCGTCGAGCAGGCGCAGATGCGCCAGCATCTGCGCGTTGTCGTTGAAGCCGCCGTTGATCGAGATGGCGAGCTCGGGAAAGTCATGCTTGAGCCGGTGCACGAGTTCGTAGCGCAGCGGCGGCACCTCGCGGTTCTGCTTGGGCGACAGGCCGTTCAGCCAGGCATTGCGCGCATGGACGATGAAGGTGCGGCAACCTGCTTCGCTCACCATGCCGACGAAATCGCGCACGAATTCATAGGACTCGGTCTTGTCGATGCCGATGCGGTGCTTGACGGTGACCGGCACGCTCACGACATCGACCATGGCCTTCACGCAGTCGTAAACGAGCTGCGGTTCGTTCATCAGGCAGGCACCGAAGGCGCCGCGCTGCACGCGCTCGCTGGGGCACCCGCAGTTGAGGTTGATTTCGTCGTAGCCCCACGCCTCGCCGAGCTTCGCGCAATGCGCCAGCTCCGCTGCCTCGCTGCCACCGAGCTGCAGCGCAACCGGATGTTCCTCGGCGTTGAAGCGCAGATGCCGCGGCACGTCGCCATGGATCAGCGCACCGGTGGTCACCATTTCGGTGTAGAGCAAGGCGCGGCGCGTCAGCAGGCGGTGGAAGTACCTGCAATGGCGATCGGTCCAGTCCATCATCGGCGCGCACGAAACGCGGCCGGCCCAGGTGTGTTCAGTGTCCATCGATATCCATGGCCTGCCATGGAGGTCCTTCAAGCAGGAGCGCATTTTCAAGCGCAAGGCGCGCGCGGCAGGGTCTTCGCATTTTGCCCTTTGCGGCGCACCTCGCGAGCTGCGGCGCCTCAACGCTCGCACGCACCCCGGCGCAGCACCTGGTGATCGGCTCGATCAGGCGGATGTCGGCCCGCTGGCCGCGATGGTTGTCCTGTCGAAATGGCGGACCTGGACCATGGCAATGGGGCGGCGCGCCCCCCTTGCCCCAACGGAGCAAAAAAAAGAGCTCGCCGAAGCGAGCTCAAATGATTGCCTTTGCAGCAATCCCCCAGAGAAACCATGGACGTAGTTTGCGCCGATTCCCCCAAGAAGCGCGTGAAGAAATAGACGGATCGCCGGCCAGAAACTGATGCTTTGTGACGGCAATGGCAGATCGCGTGTCTATTGCGCAGCCCGGCTCCCGCAGCCACGGCTGCGACCCTGCCCGCCGCACGGCGCGGCGGGCAGTTCGCAGGCCCGATGTCCCGGAAATCACAGGCTTCGCCGCAGCCGCGTAACATGCCTTGGCAGCGGCCGGCGTGCCGCCGCCTCCACCCTTTTTCGCCCGTGCCCTTCGCCGAATTTCATCCTGCCGTCAGCGGTTGGTTCCGCCGCAGCTTTGCCGCTCCCACCGAGGCGCAGAAGGCCGCCTGGCCCGCCATTCGCGCCGGACGCCACACGCTGGTCGCGGCTCCCACGGGTTCGGGCAAGACGCTGACCGCCTTTCTTGCCGCGCTGGACGCGCTCGTGCGCCAGGGCCTCGCGCCTGGAGGCCTGCCGGACGAGACCACGGTCGTGTATGTCTCGCCCCTCAAGGCGCTGTCCAACGACATCCACTTGAACCTCGAAGCGCCCCTGGCGGGCATCCGCGCGGAGCTGGCCGCACTGGGCATGCCGGATGTGGAAATCCGCACCGCCGTTCGCACCGGCGACACGCCCTCCAAGGACCGCCGACACAGCCTGCGCAAGCCGCCGCACATCCTCGTGACCACGCCCGAGTCGCTCTATGTGCTGCTTGGCTCGGCATCCGGACGAGGCATGCTGTCCCCCGTGCGCACGGTGATCGTGGATGAGATCCACGCCATTGCCGGAGGCAAGCGTGGAAGTCATCTGGCGCTCTCGCTCGAGCGGCTGCAAATGCTTTGCGGGCGCCCGCTCACCCGCATCGGCCTGTCGGCCACGCAGAAGCCGGTCGAAGAAGTCGCTCGCTTCCTCGTGGGTGCGGGCCATGTGCATGGAGGCGTAGCCGACTGCAAGATCGTCGACATCGGCTACGCCAAGGAACGCGACCTCGGCCTCGAGCTGCCCCCGCAGCCGCTGGGGGCGGTGATGACGCACGAGCAATGGGAGCAGGTGTATGCGCGCGTGGCCGAACTGGTGCTGCTGCACCGAACCACGCTGGTCTTCGTCAATACGCGCCGCATGGCCGAGCGTGCAGCGCGACATCTGGGCGAGCGCCTGGGCAAGGAGGCAGTGGCAGCGCACCACGGAAGCCTGGCCAAGGAGGCGCGGCTCGATGCCGAGCGGCGCCTCAAGCGGGGCGAGCTCCAGGTGCTGGTGGCGACGGCGTCGCTGGAACTCGGGCTGGACATCGGTGACGTGGACCTGGTGTGCCAACTGGGCTCGCCGCGTTCCATCGCCGCCTTCCTGCAGCGCGCAGGGCGCTCGGGCCACGCGGTGGGTGGCACGCCCAAGGCGCGCCTCTTCCCGCAATCGCGCGACGAATTGGTCGAGTGCGCGGCGCTCCTGGATTGCATACGCCGCGGCGAACTCGACGCCCTGCGCCTGCCGCGTGCGCCGTTCGACGTGCTGGCGCAGCAGATCGTCGCCGAAACCGCCTGCCGCGAGTGGGACGAGGACGCCCTGTTCGCCCTGGTGCGCCGCGCCTGGCCCTATGCGCAGCTCGCACGCGAGCAGTACGACGCGGTGGTACGCATGCTGGTCGAGGGCTTCGCCACCCGCAACGGGCCGCGCGCCGGCTATGTGCACAAGGATGCGGTGCACCACCGCCTGCGCGAGCGCCGCGGCGCCCGCCTCACGGCCTTGACCTCGGGCGGCACCATCCCGGAGACCGGCGACTACAGCGTGCTGCTCGAGCCGCAGGCGCACCAGATCGGCACGGTCAACGAGGACTTCGCGGTCGAGAGCCTGGCGGGCGACGTGTTCCAGCTTGGCAACACCAGCTATCGCATCCTGCGCATCGAGGCGGGCCGCGTGCGCGTGGAGGACGCGCAGGGCGCAGCGCCCAACATCCCGTTCTGGCTCGGCGAAGCCCCGGGGCGCAGCGATGAGCTGTCCTTCGGCGTCTCGAGGCTGCGCGAGGAGCTCGGCGAACACATCGCCGCGCACGGCGCGGCCAGTGCCGTGCGGTGGCTGCAGGCGGCGATGGCGCTGTCCGAGGATGCTGCTCGCCAGCTTGTCGACCACTTGGCGCGCACGCTCGCCGTCCTGGGCGTGCTGCCGAGCCAGCGGCAGATCGTCTTCGAGCGCTTCTTCGACGAATCGGGGGGCATGCAACTGGTCATCCATTCGCCCTTCGGCAGCCGGCTGAACCGCGCCTGGGGCCTGGCGCTGCGCAAGCGCTTCTGCCGCAAATTCAACTTCGAGCTCCAGGCTGCGGCGACCGAGGACGCCATCGTGCTGTCGCTGTCGACCAGCCACAGCTTCGCGCTCGACGAAGTGGCGCGCTATTTGCATTCGGCTACCGCGCTGGACGTGCTGATGCAGGCGCTGCTGGACGCGCCGCTCTTCGGCGTGCGCTGGCGCTGGAACGCGACTACCGCCCTCGCGCTGCCGCGCTTCCTCGGCGGCCGCAAGGTGCCGCCGCAACTGCAACGCATGAAGTCCGAGGACCTGCTGGCCAGCGTGTTCCCCGACCTGGTGGCCTGCGCCGAGAACGTGGCGGGCGAGCGTGAAATCCCTGGCCATCCACTGATCGCACAGACGCTGGACGACTGCCTGCACGACGCAATGGACGCCGAAGGCTGGCTGCGCCTGCTGCGCCGCATCGAAGCGGGCGAGGTCCAGGTGACCGCGCGCGACTTGCCCGCCCCCTCGCCACTCGCCGCCGAAGTGCTGAACGCGCGCCCCTACGCCTTCCTGGATGACGCGCCATTGGAAGAGCGGCGTACACAGGCCGTGCAGAGTCGACGCTACGCCGATCCGGAGAGCGCCGACGACCTGGGCCGGCTCGACGCAGACGCGATCGAGAGCGTGCGGGAAGAAGCCTGGCCACGTCCGCGCCATGCGGACGAGATGCACGAAGCGCTCAACGCCCTGGCCGTGCTCACGGATGAAGAGGTCGCGCGCGATGCCGCGTGGGAACCCTGGCTCGCGGCCCTGGCGGATGCGGGCCGCGCGGCGCGCATCGTGCCGCCGGGCACGGGCGGGGGCCTGTGGGTGGCGGCCGAACGCCTGTCGCTGGCGCGCGTGGTCTACCCTTGCGCCCCGCTGCAACCCGCGATCGAGCCGCCGGCTGGGTACGCGCGCGGCCCTTCGACGCGCGACGAAGCATTGCGCGAGCTGCTGCAGTCGCGCTTGGGCGGACTCGGGCCGATGCCCACCCGCTTGTTGGCGCGACAGCTTCAGCTGCCGGAAACCGAAGTGGAGGCGGCGGCGCTCGGCCTGCAGGGTGAAGGCCTCCTGTTGCAGGGGCGTTTCACACCGGGCGCCTCGGAGCCCGAATGGTGCGAACGCCATCTGTTGGCCCGCATCCACCGCTACACCCTCAAGCGATTGAGGCGCGAGATCGAGCCGGTCGAGCCGCGCGACTTCGCGCGATTCCTGTTCGAGTGGCAGCATGTGAGCGCCGCGTCCAGAGTCAGCGGCCCGGAGGCGCTGTCCGGCGTGCTGACCCTGCTGGAAGGCTACGAGGCACCGGCCGCGCTGTGGGAAGCCGAACTGCTGCCGGCCCGCGTCAATGACTATGCGAGCGCGTGGCTCGACGATCTTTGTACTGCCGGGCGTGTGATGTGGACGCGCCTGCGCCCCAGCACGCCCGAGAACCGGACCGGCCGCGCCGGCAGCTCCTTGCGCAGCACGCCAATCGTGCTGCTGCCGCGCCGCAGCGCTGCAATGTGGACTCAGCTCGCATCTGTGCCTCTCGACGACGCTGCGCTAGGGTCGCGCGCGCAACGCGTGGCGGCTTGGCTCGGCGAGCGCGGCGCCTCCTTCTTCGACGAGATCGCGGACGGCGTCCGCCTGCTTGGGACCGAGCTCGAGGACGCACTGTCCGAGTTGGTCTCGCGCGGCTTCGTGCGCTGCGACAGCTATGCAGGCCTGCGGGCGCTGCTGGTGCCTGCCTCGAAGCGCTCGGCTTCCCATTCGTCCTCTCGGCGCCGTCGCGGCGCCTTGTTCGGGATCGAGGACGCGGGACGCTGGTCGCTGGCGCGGCCTGCAGGAATCGATCACGCGGCTCCCGATGCCATCGAGCAGGTCTCGCGCGTGCTGCTGCGCCGCTATGGCGTGATGTGCTGGCACCTGATCGAGCGCGAGGCGGCATGGCTTCCGCCCTGGCGCGAGCTGGTGCGTACCTACCGGCAGTTGGAGGCCCGCGGCGAGATCCGCGGAGGTCGCTTCATCGCCGGGCTGTCGGGCGAACAGTTTGCGCTCCCGGAGGCGATCGGGTTGATGCGCAACGTGCGCCGGCAACCACCGGATGCGGAGCTGATCTGCCTTTCGGCAGCCGATCCCGCAAATTTGTTGGGAAGCGTCCTGCCGGGTAACCGGGCGCCGCGCGTGCCGGGCTCGCGCGTGCTCTACCGCGGCGGCATTCCGATAGCGACCAGCATTGCGGGCGAGATCCAGGTTCTGGTGCCGCTCGACGCGGCATCAGAGAAGGAGGCGCGCCAGGTGCTGACCCTTCATCCCGCATTCCGCTCCACATCGGTGACCCGGTCGACGACGGTGGAGGGATGAATCGGGCCTCCTCCGTGGGTCACGCGCATTCTCCGGCTCGAGGGGTCACGGCCCTAGGGCAGAGACAAAAACACGCGGCGTGTTCCTACAACCAGTGCATCAGTGCGCGCCGATGCTCCACCTTCTCGGGCAGTTATGGAGGAATCTTGATGGCAAGCGAACCGGCATGTTCGACCGATGCATGCTGCAGTTTGCGCGTGCTTGTGGTCGAAGACGACCCCGAGGTTCTGGAAGCGTCTCTTGAAGCACTCGAACTTCTCGGCCACTGGGCGACGGGCGTACGCAGTGCAGAGGGCGCGATCGATCGCTTCCTCGAAGGCGCCTTCGACGTGCTGATGGCCGATGTCGGACTGCCCGGACTTTCCGGCCTGGAGTTGGCAGACAAGCTGCAGAGCCGCTGCGGATTGCCAATCATTTTTGCGACGGCCAGCAAACCTCCCGAGAGGACGCTCCCTGGCACTCTCTGGCTGTGCAAGCCGTTCAGCATCGAGCAACTCGGCGAGGCCCTGCGACAAGCCGCCCGCCTTCGGCCCGCCCCCGTGCCGCCCTCAATGCTCCCATCGACTGCCGCCCCCTCCTCTGGCGCACTGCTGGCCCGCTGAGCAGACGTGCTCTCATGGGCGCCCACGCGCCGATCTCACCCCCGATGGCAGCTTGCATAGACCAGTGCCAGATAGTCGGCGTGCTTGCGAAGACTTTCGAGCTGCTGCAGCGTGCTGCCTTGAATCGTATCCTTCGGGTCGAGACGAAGATCGCCATCGGGCATGAGGATGAAGTGGGTCTTTGCGGCGGCGCTTCCGCCCGGATCATGCGCGCTGACATAGCCGCAGGCTGTCCCCGTCTTCTTGTTGTAGAACACACCTGAGAGGCTTGCCACTTCAGGCAGCCTGCTCTTGACGCGGGACTCCACCTGAAGCACCGGCCAGTAGAACCACCACGCGCCGACACAGCCCGCAAAGATCGCAATGGTGGCAAGCAGACAAACGAAGACTCTCATGACGTGTCCTTGTCAGGTTGCACGAACTGCATTGCAAACCGGCCCAGGGGAGTCAGTTCTGTCACGGTGGCCGTCCCCTCGCGGCCAGCTGCCGCCGAAAACGAAGCCTTGACCCAGCCGCCGTCCTTGAGGATCCGCAACGCCTCGATGTCCTGCATTGAAGTGAAGACCATCGGGAGCGGTCCTTTCGCCACGAGCTGGAGCACCCTATAGGAGGACAAGAGTGCCCCCCAAGGTTCGCCAAGAGGGCGGATGAGGATTCGTCTCTGCACGCGAAGGCATGTAGCGAATTGTAATTACGTGTAGTACTTACAGGCTACTTATCGTGTGCGACTTTTCACGAAAGTCGCGGATGGTCACCTCAAAGAGCAGGGCAGATGGAGTGCGGCCGGCGACGATCCGATTGTTTCCGTCAGCAAAACACCGTGGTTCCCGATTGCTAGGGTTATTACCTAGTTTTCGGTGCAAACTTCATCGCACGGAGCAGCCATCGCTGTTCTGAGTGAACAGGGCACCGAGCGAGGTGGCCGTCCTGCTTTGGACGCCGACCCCACCCAAGACCGGTTCGAAATCAAATCCCATATCAAGGACCTGAAATGAAGACCTCGAAGATCATTACCGCAGCCGCTCTCTCCCTCCTCGCCGCAGCTGGCGCCCAAGCGGAAACCTACGAAGGCGTGCACGCGCCGGTGTCAGCCAACAGCCGCGCCGAAGTCCGGTCCCAGGCCATCGTTGCCGCGCGCAGCGAGAATCCCTACGCCGAAGGGGTCTCGTCGCGCGTCGCCCCCGCGCTGACTGCCTCTGTCGACCGTGCCACCGTGCGCAACGACGCGGTAGCCGCAGCACGCAGCGCGAACCCTTACGCCGAGGGCTATGGACAAGGCGTTACGCAGGTGCTCGCCAGCACGGTTGACCGCGCTGCGGTGCGCGCCGAAGCCCGCGCCGCCGCTCGCGGTCAGCAACTCGCGCTGTAAGCGCAACGCTCCCTCTCGGAAGCCCAGGGGCCTGCGAAATGCATGGCCCCGTTTCTTTTTGGGGGCTGCAGCGAAGCGCGCCTGCGTGGACAATGGCCATGCTTTAAGGCCTGGAGCGCGGCACAATCTCGTTCAGCATGACGCAGCAACTGCCCCACCCTGACGACCTGAGCGATGCGGAACTCGCTGAACAGGCCCACGCTTGGCGGCGCCTGGCACTTCGCGGCGACCGCACCGCACGAGCGCCCGCGCACGCTTACGAGACCGCACTGCGAGAGCGCGTGCGCGCCTCCATGGCCGCAGAACTGATTGCCAACGCCTCCGCCGCCGCACCGGAACCGAAGCGCCCATGGTGGCGTCGCTTGTGGCCCCTGTCGGCGGACGAGCGCGTCACCTCCTGATCGAGCCCGAGGCGCATCGCCTGCCGGCGTGCCCCGCGGCCTGTCGCGTGCATCGGCGCAGACCGTTGTTGCCGAACAACTTTTGCACGGCTGCAAGGTCTGTTTCCCAAAGAGCTTTTCCTACATCATGCGGATGCGGCGAAGACTAAGCTGATCTTCGTTAAAACCAACGTGATTGAGGAGGCACCATGAAGCACTTCGTCCTCGACTCTCACATGTGCGCAGCCTTCGGGGGCGCGTTCTACCCGACGGGACATTCGATCGTGATGTTCCCAAAGGCCGAAGACGCCAGCCGCGTCGGGCACCAGTTGATCGACCGCGGCTTCAGCGGCGACGAGGTCTACCTGATTCCACCCCAGACGATGCTCTCCCAGATCTCGCCCACGGTCGGGGACGACGCTGATTCGCCTCTGCCCTCGGCCGGCACCGACGGCGCGACTGTAAGGATGTACACCAAGCTCGCCCGCGACGGCCACACGGGCCTGCTGGTCAAGACCGAGAACCGGGCCGCGGCCGAACGCCTGATGGAAGTGGTCCGCAGCGTGCCCTACTCGGTGGCCGAGCGCTACTGCCGGCTGGTGATCGAAGACCTCTGAGCCAGCCTGCCGACCAGGCGGGCGTCACCGGTTGAGGACGGCACGTGCCATGGATTGCGCGAGTTCATGCTCGCCCAGGAAGACGCTCGTTTCGGCCTCCTCGGTCAGCAGACGCGCCTCATCCTCGTTGTGGCTGCGGATCACCGTCTGGATCGCAGGATTGAGCGCGCGCGAGGTCCCGATCATCTGCCTGACGTTGATGGCATCGGCCGTCGCCACGACCAGCACACGCGCTCGTGCAATATGCGCCTGGATCAGCACTGCGGCGTCGGCGGCGTCGCCCCACACTGCCGCCCTGCCTTCGGCACGCAGCTTCTCGACCAGCTCGCGGTTCTGCTCCACCACGACAAAAGGAAGATCGTGGGCCGCGAGTTCCGCCGCGATGCGCCGCCCGACGCGGCCGTAGCCCACCAGTACCGCCTGGCGCGACAGGTACTTCGCGTCGGTGCTCATCGGCAGCTCGGCCAACGGATCGTCGCGCTCGGCGAGCCCCCGCGCGAGGCGCGAACGCGCGTGCAGCCACTTCTGCAGCGGCCCGATCAGGCCGAACCACAACGGATTGGTGGCGATCGAAATCAGCGCCCCGGCCAGCAGCAGGCTTTGGCCCTCCTGCGGAAGCAAGCCCAGCGAGACCCCCAGCGCTGCCAGGATGAAGGAGAATTCGCCGATCTGCGCCAGGCTCGCGCTCACCGTCAGCGCCGTGCCCAGCGGGTAGCGAAGCAGCAGCACTAGGGCGCAGGCGGCGACCGACTTGCCCACCACGATCACCAGCACCACGGCCAGCACCTGCAGCGGACGCTCGATGAGCACCGAGGGGTCGAACAGCATCCCGACAGAGACAAAGAACAGCACCGCGAAGGCATCGCGCAGCGGCAGCGATTCCTGCGCCGCGCGATGGCTGAACTCCGACTCCCGCATCACCATGCCGGCGAAGAAAGCGCCCAGCGCAAACGACACGCCGAAGAGTGCCGCAGAGGCGAAGGCGATGCTCACCGCCGCAGCCACCACGCACAGCGTGAACAGTTCGCGCGAGCCGGTGCGCGTGATCTGCCACAGCAACCAGGGGAAGACCCGCCTGCCGACCACCAGCATCAGGAATATGAAGCCGCCGACCTGCAGCAACGTGAGTCCCAGCGTCTGCCAAAGAGGCGCCGCGCCCGCACCCGTGGCGCCGCTGCCCAGCGCCGCACCCAGTGGTGGAAGCAGCACGAGCACCAACACCATCGCGAGGTCTTCCACGACCAGCCAGCCCACGGCGATGCGGCCGGTGAAGGAATCGAGCAGCCCCAGGCTTTCCAGGGCCCGCAGCAGGACCACCGTGCTCGCCACTGACAGCGCCAGCCCGAAGACCAGCGCTCCGCCCAGGCTCCAGCCCCACCAGCTCGCGAGCGCACCGCCCAGCAGCGTCGCCACAGCCATCTGCACCAGCGCGCCCGGCAGTGCGATCTTGCGCACCGCAAGCAGGTCATCGAGCGAAAAATGCAGGCCGACGCCGAACATCAGCAGCATCACCCCGATCTCGGCGAGCTGCGCGGCGATGCCCGCATCGGCCACGAAGCCCGGTGTGAAGGGCCCAAGGATCACGCCCGCGATCAGATAACCCACGAGCGCCGGCAGGCGCAGCCGCGCCGCCAGGAAGCCGAGGATCAGGGCCAATCCAAGACCGGCCGCGAGGGTGTTGATGAGGGAAACGCTGTGGGGCATCGACTTGCATTGTGCAAGAGCGATGCCCTCACCCCCTCAATGCCCTGCCATGTTCGCGGTGCGCGCGTTGACCAGCTCCTCGGGTTCCTGGGCCTCTACCCAGGTCTCGTTGTTCAGGCCGGCCTGCAGCCGCGCCTCGTCCAGCTCGCCGGTCCATTTGGCGACCACGATCGTCGCAACGCCGTTGCCGATCAGGTTGGTGAGCGCGCGGGCCTCCGACATGAAGCGATCGATTCCCAGGATCAGTGCGAGACCGGCCACCGGCACATGCCCGACGGCCGACAGCGTGGCCGCGAGCACGATGAAACCGCTGCCCGTAATTCCGGCAGCGCCCTTGGAAGTCAACAGCAGGACCGCCAGCAATGTGATCTCCTGCATCAGGGTCATCGGCGTGTTGGTCGCCTGCGCGATGAACACCGCCGCCATCGTCAGGTAGATCGAGGTGCCGTCGAGGTTGAACGAATAGCCGGTGGGGATGACCAGGCCGACGCAGGTCTTCCGGGCGCCCAGGTTCTCCATCTTCTCCATCATGCGCGGCAGCACCGATTCGGACGAGGAAGTGCCCAGCACGATCAGCAGCTCTTCCTTGATGTACTTGACGAACTTCCAGATGCTGAAGCCATGAAAGCGTGCGATCAGCCCCAGCACCACGAAGATGAAAAGCAGACAGGTCAGATAGAAGGTGCCCATCAGCTTGCCCAGCGAGAACAGTGTGCCGACGCCATACTTTCCGATCGTGAAAGCCATGGCACCGAAGGCACCGATCGGCGCCAGCTTCATGATGTAGCCCACGATCGTGAAGAGCACATGCGAGCCCTTCTCTATTACATCGAACACCAGAGTGCCGCGGCCGCCGAACCTGTGCAGCGCAAAACCGAAAAGGATCGCGATCAGCAGCACCTGCAGGATCTCGCCCTTGGCGAAGGCATCGACCACCGTGCTCGGGATGACGTTGAGCAGGAAATCGACCGTGCCCTGCATCTTCCCTGGCCCCGTATAGGCAGCGATGGCCTTGGTGTCGAGCGTCGCGGGGTCCACGTTCATGCCGGCGCCGGGTTTGAGCACATTGACCAGCACCAGCCCGACCAGCAGCGCAATGCTGCTCACGACCTCGAAGTACAGCAGGGCGAGCCCGCCTGTCTTGCCGACCTTCTTCATGTCCTCCATGCCGGCGATACCGATCACCACCGTGCAGAAGATGATGGGCGCGATGATCATCTTGATCAGCTTGATGAAGCCGTCGCCCAGCGGCTTCATCGACTCACCGACCGATGGGTAGAAGTGCCCGAGGAGCACGCCGATGACGACTGCGGTGATCACCTGGGCATAGAGCGACCGGTAGATCGGAAGCTTGGTCCTCGGTGCGGGCACGGCGGCGGGAGCGGGATCTGTCGCGATGGCCATGGAAATCTCCTGTTTACGTGTTGTGCGGGAGAAAAAAGGCTCTGGCCTCCACTGTAGTCCGCCCCAACAAAAAAAGACCCGCCGAGGCGAGTCTTTTCGGGGAGGGCGTCAGGGCGCGTCTCAGTGCATGTGCAGGCCACCGTTGACCGAAAAGTCAGCCCCGGTGGAATAGCCGCCCTCGTCGGTCGCAAGCCACGCGATGATGGAGGCGATCTCGCTCGGCTCGCCGAGCCGCTTGACCGGAATGGTGGCCACGATCTTGTCGAGCACCTCCTGGCGGATGGCGCGGACCATGTCGGTACCGATGTAGCCCGGGCTCACGGTGTTCACCGTCACGCCCTTGGCGGCCAGTTCCTGCGCCAGCGCCATCGTGAAGCCGTGCATGCCCGCCTTGGCAGCCGAGTAGTTGGTCTGGCCCGCCTGGCCTTTGGCGCCGTTGACTGAACTGATGTTGATGATGCGGCCCCAGCCCTTCTCGACCATGTCGCCCACCACCTGCTTGGTGACGTTGAACATGCTGTTGAGGTTGGTCTCGATCACCGCGCTCCAGTCCTCGGGCGTCATCTTCAGGAACATGCGGTCACGCGTGATGCCGGCGTTGTTGACCAGCACGTCGATGCTGCCATGCTCGGCCTTGGCCTTGGTGAAGGCCTCTACCGTCGACTGCCAATCGCCGACATTGCCGACCGAGGCGTGAAAGTCGAAGCCCAGCGCTTTCTGTTCAGCCAGCCATTTGGCGTGGTCGCGCGTGGGGCCGCAACCGGCGATGACATTGAACCCATCCTTGTACAAGCGCTGGCAAATGGCCGTACCAATGCCCCCCATGCCGCCGGTGACGTATGCAACTTTCTTGCTCATAATTTTCCCTCGATGTTGACGCGCCTGAACAGGCGCGGTTCACTGTAGCCAAGTTTTCCACGAGGCCCGGCTCAGGAAAACACTGACCCCTCAATGCAACGGGGTGTCACAGCCCCGCCCACATGCTGCGGTCCCGATCTGGAAAAGGCAAGCTGCCATGAAACTCGTGACCTGGAACACCCAGTGGTGCCGCGGCCTCGACGGCGCGGTAAATACAAAACGCATCGTCGAAGGCGCACACGCGATGGCCGACTTCGATGTCCTGTGCCTACAGGAAATCGCCTCGGGCTACGAGCGCATGCCCGGTGCCCCCGGCGACCAGCCGGCCGAGTTGGCGGCGCTGCTGCCCGGTTTTCGGATTTTCTTCGGCGCGGCCGTCGAGGAGTTCGACGGCGAGGGTCGCCGGCAGCGCTTCGGCAACCTGATTGCGACCCGGCTGCCCGTGTCGCTGGTCCGGCACCATCCGCTGCCCTGGCCGCCCGACCCCACTGTGAGCAGCATGCCCCGCATGTGCACGGCGGTGACCCTGGCCAGCCCCGAACTGGGCACGGTGCGGGTCATGACCACGCACCTCGAGTACTACTCGTCAGCCCAGCGCAAAGCCCAGGCGAATGCTTTGCGCGCCCTGCATATCGAGGCCTGCCAACAGGCTGCAGCCCCGCCTGCCGCAGCCTTCGACGACTCGCCTTTCCAGCCCAAGCCGCACACGCAGCACGCCATCCTTTGCGGCGACTTCAACATGGAGGCCGGCGACCCGGCCCATGCGGAGATCCAGGCGCCGTTTACCGCCCCCGCCCTGCCGGCCGGCGGAGCGCCCGACAAGCGCCTGCAGGACGCGTGGCCGCTCGCCCATCCGGAGCGGCCGCACGATCCCACCTTCCGGCTGTTCGACGAGACCTACGGGAAGGTACCGGCCACTTTCGACTTCGTGTTCGTCAGCGACACCCTGGCGCCTCGGGTGCGGCGCGTGGAGGTCGACCTGCAGACTCGCGCTTCCGACCACCAGCCCGTGCTGATCGAACTCGGCGACTGAGCGCCGGCCGGTGGCAGGAGCTTCGTTCGGGGCCGAGGGCGTCCTAGCGTTCGATGGTGAGCGCAACCCCCATGCCGCCGCCGATGCACAGCGAGGCGATGCCCTTCTTCGCATTCTGGCGCTGCATCTCGTGCAGCAGCGTCACCAGGATGCGGCAGCCAGAGGCGCCGATCGGATGGCCGATGGCAATGGCACCACCGTTCACGTTGACCTTGTTGATGTCCCAGCCCATCTCGCGGTTGACCGCGCAGGCCTGCGCGGCAAAGGCCTCGTTGATCTCGAGCACGTCGAGGTCCTGCGGCTTCCAGCCGGCCCGCTGCAGCGCCTTCTGCGAGGCCGGCACCGGGCCCATGCCCATGAACGCCGGGTCGAGGCCGGTGCTGGCGTAGCTGGCGATACGGCCCAGCGGCTTCAGGCCCAGCGCGGCCGCCTTCTTGGCAGTCATCACCAGCACGGCCGCAGCCCCGTCGTTGAGGCCGGAGGCATTGCCCGCCGTCACCCCGCCGGCCTTGTCGAAGGCGGGACGCAGGCCAGCCAAGCCTTCGGCGCTGGTCTTGCGGTTGATGAATTCGTCCTGGTTGAAGACGACCGGGTCGCCTTTTCGCTGCGGGATGTTGACGGCGACGATCTCGTCCTTGAACTTGCCGGCGTCCTGCGCGGCTGCGGCCTTGGTCTGGCTGGCGAGTGCGAGCTCGTCCTGCGCGGCGCGGCTGATGTCGTACTTCTTGGCCACGTTTTCAGCCGTGATGCCCATGTGGTACTGGTTGTACACGTCCCACAGGCCGTCGACGATCATCGAGTCGACCAGCTTCCAGTCGCCCATGCGCTGGCCGTTGCGCGAGTTGGGCAGCACGTGCGGTGCGAGGCTCATGCTCTCCTGCCCGCCGGCCACCACGATCTCGCTGTCGCCGGTGGCCACGGCCTGCGCAGCCAGCATCACCGCCTTCAGCCCCGAGCCGCACACCGCGTTGATGGTGAGCGCCGGCGTTTCCTTGGTGATGCCGCTCTTCAGCAGCGCCTGGCGGGCCGGGTTCTGGCCGCTGCCTGCGGTGAGCACCTGGCCCATGATGACCTCGCCGATCTGGTCGGGGCCGATCTTGGCGCGTTCGAGCACTTCCTTGATCACGATCGAGCCGAGCTCCGTGGCCGGGATGTTGGCCAGCGATCCGCCGAACTTGCCCACGGCCGTGCGTGCGGCCGAAACGATGACGATGTCTTCCATGGTGTGTGCTCTCCGAGGCTGCGATTGAAAAAAGGAAAGTGGGAACGAACGAACAACGAAAGTCAGGCTCGCGCCTTGACGTAGCGGCCCGGCGCGGGCTCGATCGCCTTGTAGGCGCTGCCCTTGCCGTAGGCCCTGGGAGCAGGGATCTGCTTGCCCGAGTGGGTCTTGAGCCAGTTGGACCAGTCGGTCCACCAGCTGCCGGGATGCTCGCTCGCTCCGGCCAGCCATTCGGCCTGGGTCTTCGGCAGCTTGCCGTCGGCACGAATCCAGTGGCTGCGCTTCTTCTTGGCCGGCGGATTGATCACGCCGGCGATGTGGCCCGAGGCCCCCATGACGAAGCGCTTCTTGCCCTTGAGCAGCTGCGTCGACGCATACGCGCCGCCGATGGGAACGATGTGGTCTTCGCGCGAGCCGTAGATGTACACCGGGGCGTCGATGCGGCCGAGGTCGATCTGCTCGCCGGCCACCGTCAGCGCGCCCGGCTGGGCCAGCTTGTTCTCATGGTAGGTGTTGCGCAGGTACCAGCAGTACCAGGGCCCGGGCAGGTTGGTCGCGTCGCTGTTCCAGTAGAGCAGGTCGAAGGGCGGCGGGGTCTCGCCCTTCAGGTAGTTGCCCACCACGTAGTTCCAGACCAGGTCGTTGGGCCGCAGGAAGCTGAAGGTGGAGGCCAGCTCGCTGCCCGGCAGCAGCCCGCCCGACGCCATCTGCATTTCCCGGAAGCGCACGAAGGCCTCGTCGATGAAGATGTCGAGGATGCCGGTGTCGCTGAAGTCGAGCAGCGTGGTGAGCAGCGTCACGGACGACGCGGGCTGCTCGCCGCGCGCCGCCAGCACTGCCAGCGCGGTCGACAGGATGGTGCCGCCGACGCAGAAGCCCAGCGTGTCGATCTGCCCGCCCTTCTTGTCCTGGCCGCTGATCTCGCGCGTGACCTGGATCGCCTTGATGGCGGCGTTTTCGATGTAGTCGTCCCAGGTGACCTTGTCCATCGAGGCGTCGGGATTACGCCAGCTCACCACGAACACGCGATGGCCCTGCTCCACGGCGAAGCGGATCAACGAATTCTCGGGCTGCAGGTCGAGGATGTAGAACTTGTTGATGCAGGGCGGAACCAGCAGCAAGGGCCGCTCGTAGACCTTGGCCGTCAGCGGCTTGTACTCGAGCAGTTGGAACAGCTCGTTCTCGAACACCACGGCGCCCTCGGTGGTGCCCACGTTGCGGCCGACCTCGAAGGCGGTCTCGTCGGTCATGCTCAGGTGGCCCTGGCGCACGTCCTTCAGCAGGTTCTGGATGCCCTTGGCGATGCTCTCGCCCTGGGTTTCGAGCGCCTTCTTCTGGGCCTCCGCGTTGAAGGCGAGGTAGTTGCTGGGCGCCGAGGCCGCGACCCACTGCTCGATCGCGAAGCGCAGGCGGGCGCGGGTCTTCGCGTCGGCCTCGACGGCTTCGGCCATGCCGAGCAGCGTGCGCGTGTTCAGCAGGTAGACCGCCGCCGTGAAAGCTGCCACCGGATTGCTGCCCCACGCCTCGGAGGCAAAGCGCCGGTCGCCGCGGGCGCGTGCCGCCATGTCCTGGCGCCACAGCTCGGTGGCTTCCTCGACGTACTGCTTCTGAAGCTCCTGGAGCCGGGTAGCGGAGAAGGTGAAGCGGGGCATGTCCCACGGCTCCATGGGTATCTGGGCCGGGGCCCCTTTGCCGAGTGACTGGAATGACTCGAGAGCTTTTTCCCAACCCTGCGCCAGCGCTTGCTGAAACGGAGCGAAAGTGGATTCGGCCGCGGCCTGTTGTTCTTGTCTCATGTCGTGTCCTGGTTCCTCACCTTGTCGCATCGGCTTTTGAGTATGCTGCATCCGGCAGGGCCCGGAAAGCAAAAGCCCGTCATACCTTCCTGAAAACCTCTCCCATGCACCTTGTCGTCATTGCCTGGCTCTATGTCGCCCTGATGATGGCGGTCGCGGAGGCCACCAACACCAACGGCACGGTACTCGGTGCGGTCTTCACCTTTCTACTCTATGGCTTGGCACCGGTGGCACTGGTGGTTTACCTGATGGGCGCCCCGGCGCGGCGCAGCGCGCTTCGCGCAAGCGAGGCGGCCGAGCGCGAGGCCGCCATGCGAGCGGCCGCCACCCCCTCAGTCGCGCCAGATGCAGGCAGCGAACCGGCCGCTGACGCGGTCCCGCCGGTGCGAGAAGAAAAGTAACGGGTTGTTCACCGTGCACCACGGCGAGCTGCCGTCGTTGCCGTAGAGCTGCGTGACGCCTGCCGCTCGCAGGCGCTGGCGCGCCAGGCCGGCAAGGTCCGCGAGCCATTTGCCCGCCGTGGCGGCCGGCTCGAAGCACTGCACGGCCTGCGGCGCACCCGCCGTGAAGGCGGTGCGGACTTCGTCGCCGACCTCGAAGGCCTCTGGCCCGATGCACGGGCCGAGCCACGCCATGAGTTCGTCCGGCCCGGCTTCGGCTGCGAAGGCGCCTACGGCCTCCTCCAGCACGCCTGCAGCCAGCCCGCGCCAGCCGGCATGCGCGGCCGCAACGCGGCGGCCCCGGCCATCCGTGAAGAGCACGGGCAGGCAGTCGGCCACCATGATGGTGCAGGCGACGCCGGCGGCAGTGGCAGTGCTGGCATCGGCCGTGGCGCCGTCGGGCGTCTGGCCCTCGAGCACCAGCAGCCGGATCCCATGCACCTGCTGCAGGAACACCGGGCGCGCACCGATGGCATCGCGCAGCCGCACGCGGTTGACCGCCACATCGGCCGGCGCATCGCCGACGTGGTCGCCGAGGTTGAGGCTCCGATAGGCGCCCGCGGACACCCCACCCTCGCGCGTCGTGCACAGCGCATGCACGCCGGGTGGCGCTGGCCAGTCGGGCACCAGCGCCTCGCCGGGACCCATGCTCAGGGCTCCGCGTCGGGACAGCGCGAGGGCTGGGCGCGCTGGAAGGCGTCGAGCTGCATGCAGGCCTCGAACGCCGCCATGGTGCGCGGCAGCCCGCTGAAATCGCAGTCGAAGCGCTGGCCGTTGAAGACCTGCGGCACCAGGCAGCAGTCGGCCAGTGTGGGCGTGTCGCCCCAGCAATAGAGGCTCGCCGGGCGCAGCGCAAGCTGGCGCTCGAAGGCCAGCATGCCCTCGCGCACCCAGTGGCGGTACCAGGCGTTCTTGGCGTCGTCGCCGATCTTGAGCTCACGCACCAGGTACTTGAGCACGCGCAGGTTGTTCAGCGGATGGATCTCGCAGGCGATCGATTGCGCCAGCGCCCGCACATGCGCCCGGCCGACCGGGTCGCGGGGCAACAGCGCGGGCTCGGGATGGATCTCGTCCAGGTATTCGATGATCGCCATGGACTGCGTGAGGCGCTCGCCATCGTCTTCGAGCAGCGGCACCAGCATGTCGGGCGAGATGGCCGAGAACGGCCCCGTCTTGTGCTCGCCGCGCGCGATGTGCACCGGAAGGTAGTCGTAGTCCAGGCCCTTGAGGTTGAGCGCGATGCGGACCCGGAACGAAGCAGAGGAACGGAAGTAGTTGTAGAGCTTCATCATGGCCCCGAGCATAGCGCCGGCGCCTGGGCGTGGCCTACGGCCGCGCGACGGTTTTCGCCCTCTGGCAAACTGCCGCTTTCGCTTGAAAAAAGGACTTTTGCGCCATGGCTTCCGAATACGTCTTCACTCCGCCGGCGACGGTGTCCCTGTCCGTGGTCGGCCAGGCTGCCCGATTCCCCGTGCACCGCGTCTACTGCGTAGGCCGCAACTACGAAGAGCACGCCAAGGAAATGGGGTTTACCGGCCGCGAGCCGCCCTTCTTCTTCATGAAGCCGGCCGATGCCGTGGTCCCCGTCGATGCGGACAAGGCGGGCACCATGGCCTATCCCACGCTGACCAAGAACCTGCACCACGAGATCGAGCTGGTGGCGGCCATCGGCACCGGCGGCAAGAACATCAAGGCGGCCGATGCCATGAAGCACATCTACGGCTACGCCGTGGGCCTGGACATGACGCGCCGCGACCTGCAGGGCGAGATGAAGAAGCAGGGCCGCCCCTGGGACATCGGCAAGAGCTTCGAGCAGAGTGCGCCCACCGGACCGATCGTGCCGGCGGCCCAGGCCGGCGACATCGAGCACGCCGAGATCTCCCTGCAGGTCAATGGCCAGGACCGCCAGCGCAGCAACGTGAGCAAGCTGATCTGGAACATGGCCGAGACCATCGAACACCTCTCGGCCGCCTGGGAGCTGCAGCCCGGTGACCTGATCTTTACCGGCACCCCCGAAGGCGTGGCAGCGGTGGTGGCCGGCGACACCCTGGTCGGCCAGGTCGCCGGGCTGCCCACGCTCACCGTCAAGGTGGTCTGAAAAACGCCACCGGTCCCTACCCGATGCTCCTGCGCGTCCCTATCAAGCACTGCAAGAACTGCGGCACGGCGGTGGTCTACCGCATCCCCGACGACGGTGATACGCGCGAGCGCGCCATCTGTCCGGCCTGCCACACGGTGCACTACGAGAACCCGCTCAACGTGGTGGGCACCATCCCTGTCCTGGGCGATCGCGTGCTGCTCTGCAAGCGCAACATCGAGCCGCGCTGGGGCAAGTGGACGCTGCCGGCCGGCTTCATGGAGCTCAACGAGACCACCGCCCAGGGCGCCGCGCGCGAGACCGACGAAGAGGCCGGCGCCGAGTACGAGATGGAAGACCTGTTCGCGGTGATCAGCGTGGTGCGGGTGGGCCAGGTGCATCTCTTCTACCGCGCGCGCCTTCTCAGCGACAAGTTCGACCCCGGGCACGAGACCATCGAGGCCCGCCTCTTCACAGAGGAAGAAATCCCGTGGGACGAGATCGCCTTTCGCACCGTGCGCGAAGCGCTGACCCATTTCTTCGAGGACCGCCGGCGCGGCAGCTTCGACCGCGTCCATCAACTGGACATCGTATGACGCTTCTTCGCGCACCGCTGTGCTGCGTCCTGCTGCTGGCCGCACAGGCGCACGCCGAGCAGGTCGGCGAGGTCGACACCGCCTTCAAGCTGATCGGCCCCGATCACAAGATCGTGGTCGAGGCCTACGACGACCCCAAGGTCAACGGCGTGACCTGCTATGTCTCGCGCGCCAAGACCGGCGGCATCTCCGGCGCCATCGGCCTGGCCGAGGACAAGGCCGAAGCCTCGATCGCCTGCCGTCAGGTCGGGCCGGTGCGTGTCACCCAGCCGCTGCCGAAGCGCGAGGAGGTGTACAGCGAGCGGCTCTCGATCCTCTTCAAGCGCCTGCGCGTCGTGCGCATGGTCGATGGCCCGCGCAACACGCTGGTCTACCTGACGTACTCGGATCGACTGGTGGAAGGCTCGCCGAAGAACAGCATCACCGCGGTGCCGATCGATCGCGCGACGCCGATCCCCCTGAAGTAGCCGGCCGCCGTCGGGTGCATCGCCGCAGCCGGCCCGCGCCGCCGTGCTGGCGCGCCATCCTTCGCTGCGGGCCCCTAAAAAACGCCTCGGTCCTACGCCCCGACGGGAACCAGCGCGTCAGAATGCGTTCGAAAAAAAGCCATGTCCTTCAACACCCATGTTCTCCGCGCCGGCCTCATGGCCGCGGCGGTCGCCGGCCTGGTCGCCTGCAGTACCACGCCCCTGCCGCCCCAGCGCCCGCTTCCCTCACCTCCCGTCGCCACCGTCAAGCCGCCGCCACCGCCGGTACAGCCCGCGTTCCTCCGGCCTGCCGCCGGTGGCACGCTGTCGCGCTTCGACGGCAAGGCCAACAAGGGCATGGACATCGCGGGCAGCGCCGGCGACCCGATCCTCGCCACGGCTGACGGCCGCGTCGTCTATGTCGGCGGCGAGCTGCGCGGCTACGGCAACATGGTGATCGTGAAGCACAACGACACCTTTCTGAGCGCCTATGCGCACGCGCAGCAGATCCTGGTGAAGGAGAAAGACGTCGTGCGCCAGGGCCAGAAGATCGCCGAGATGGGCAGCAGCGGCGCCGACCGCGTCAAGCTGCACTTCGAGCTGCGCAGGCAGGGCGTCGCGGTCGACCCCGAGCCGTACCTCAACGGCCAGCTGCGCTGAGCACGGCCCCCTCAACGGCCACACGCTGCAGCAGCAACGACCGCAGCTACAGCAAGCTCTCCGGTACCAGCGGCGCAAGCAGTTCCAGCTTCAGACGCGAGCCGACATCGGTCTCGGGTTCCTCGTGCTGCACGACATCGGGCCCCCCGCCATTTTCCGACGGGCTCACCCATTCGATGTCGCCCCTCGGTCCCAGCCGCACGCGGTAGGCCGCGTCCATGGTGATGAAGCCGATCAGGCTGGTGAGCTGCGCAGCAAGCTGCGGGCTGTGGATGAAAAGGCCCAGTTCCGTGTTGTGCAGGTCCGAGCGCGGATCGAAGTTGAGCGAACCGATGAACACCACCTTGCCATCGACCACCGCCGACTTGCCGTGCAGGCGCCCGCTGGCCGAGCCGAAGATGCCGAATCGCTGCGACTGCTCGACGCGCTTCGGGCTCAGCTCGTACAGCTCCACGCCGAGGCGCACCAGCTCGGGCCGGTAGCGCCGGTACCCCAGGTGCACCAGCGACTCGTCGGTGGCAGCCAGCGAGTTGGTCACCAGCGTGAAGCGCACGCCGCGCTCGCGCAACTGGCGCACGGACTCCATGCCGCCTCGACCCGGAATCAGGTAGGGCGTGGTCACCAGCGCCTCGCGCTCTGCCGCGCGCACGTAGCGCCTGACGTTGAAGAGCACGCCCTCGGGCGCATCGGCCGCCACGCGCGGGCGCTCCTCGCGCGGGCCCAGCGCCTTGTGCGGCGTATCGGCATAGGCTTCGGCCCGCGCCCAGACCAGTGACAGCGTGCCCGCGTCCAGGTCCTCGGCGAGCGCCTGGTAGCCCAGCAAGTCGCGCTCGATCGGTGTCTGCGGCGCCCACATGGCGGCGTCCCAGGTCATCTCCTCGAAACGCTGCCGCCGTTGAGGCGGCGTGCCCTCCACCTGCACGATCGACTCGATCGGATACACGAAGGGGCTGTTCCAGTACATGTCGAACAGCGACGACAGCCGCGGCACCACGGCGCCCGTCACCAAGGTGTCGATGTCGATGAAGTTGGCTCCCGCATCGCGCATGAAGTATTCGTTCGCGATGTTGCGACCGCCCACCACCGCCATCGCGTTGTCGGCGACGAAGAGCTTGTTGTGCATGCGGCGATGAACGCGGTCGATGTCGAGCAGCGACGCGGCCAGCCTCGTGAGCAGCCGCCCGCGCCCCGCCGGAAAGGGATTGAAGAGGCGCACCTCGACATTCGGGTGGGCCGCCAGGCTTTCCAGCAGCGTGTCGGCGCCGGCGGTGTAGAGGTCGTCCACCAGCACGCGCACGCGCACCCCGCGCTCCGCCGCGTCCCGAAGCGTGCGCAGCAGGTAGCGGCCGGTCTCGTCGTTCTGCAGCAGGTAGTACTGGACGTCGATGCTGCGTTGCGCACGCCGCGCCAGCTCGAGCCGTGCGTGCATCGAATAAGGCGGCAGCGGCAGCAGCCGGAACCCGCTTTGCTGCGCATCCGGTGCACCGGCCACGGCGAGACGGCCGAGCGCCGTGTTCGAGGTGTCGGTGATCGCTTGCGAGGGCGGGCGGGCCACCTCCCTGGGCAGCCCAGCGCAGCCGGTCAGCACTGCGAGTAGCGCCAGCGCCATGAGCCAGCCGACTGTCTTGCCCCGGGCGCTGAAAGAAAGCCTCGCGAATTCAGCCGCCATTGCCACCTTCGATCCGCACCAGGGTCTCGCGATCGCGCGAGCCGCCGAAGTACTTGTGCAGGCAGTCGCGAAACACCGGCTCCGACGGATCGGCCGCCTCGAACAAGGTCATGGACGAGCAGAACTTGAGGTCGTCCGGTGCGCCGAATATCTGGTGGACATCGCGGCCCTCGACCGCCAGCACCAGCGTGCTGCACTCGCGCAGCCGCGGCCCGAGCAACGGGTGCGCCAGGTAGGCGCGGGCTTCGGCCAGCGAGGCAATGGCGTAGTGCTGCGCCATTGCGCTGCGGCCCAGGCCCACCAACTGCGGAAACACGAACCACATCCAGTGGCTGCGCTTTCGGCCGGCACGCAATTCGGCGCGCACCGCGTCGATCACGGGCGCTTGCGCATCGACGAAGCGGTGCAATTCGAAGGCATCGTTCATGGGCAGCAGGCGTCTCTGTAGGTGTCGTCTTTCTCCAGGTGGCGAAGTATGCCGCGCCGGGCTGAGTGCATGCCACCGTCTAATACGAACGCATTAAAAAGAGAGGCTCTCCCGAGAACGAAAATGAACTGCGAAGCGATCCACTGCGCCGACACCAAGACCGTGCGGTTTGCCATCTACCCCGATGGACTCGACGGCCCCCGCATCATGGCCCATGTTTCCGAAGCCGCCCTCCGCGACCTTTGCGAAGATGCCGACGCGGACCCCGACCCCGACTTGACCCTCACCTGCGAGGCCTACTTCGCGTGCATCGAGGCGAAGGCGCTGGAACGCTACCGGGCTGCTCCCTCCGTGCCCATCGTGCTGGAGCCTGCAGACCTCCGGGCCTGCGCCGTGCTCCACTGATCGCCAGTCGCCCGGCGTCAGCTGCGGGACGGCGATACCGGCAACGTCGGCATCGCCTCGCGCAAGAAGTCCCTGAAGCTGGCTGCCGCCGGCGACAAAGCCCGGTCACGCTTGCAGAACAGCGACAGGTGCCTGTGCACCACCGGGCCGACGAGAGGCCGGCCCACCAGGCCGAAAGGCTCGATCAGAGGCAATGAACGGCCGGGCTGCGCCGTGATGCCATGCCCCCACTGCACCATGCCCAGCGCGGTCGTGATGAAGGACACCTCGTGCGCAGGGTTCAGCGCCAGCGTGGCCGAGTGCTTGAAGAGATCGGCCTGCAGCCGTTTGGTGAAGTCGGGCGTGAGGCTGACGAACGGCTCACGCAGCATCTGCGACCAGGTCACGCGGCTGCGCGCCGCCAGTGGGTGGTCTGCACGGCAGATCAGCCACATGCGGTCGCGCAACAGGCTTTGCTGCACCAGCTCGGGCGGCGCCTGGCGCTGCGGCGCAATGCCCAGGTCCGCCTCGCCGCTCATGACGCGCGCCAGCGCCTGCTGGTTGAGGGAATCCAGCACATACACGGCAATGGCCGGGAATTTCTGCCGGTAGCGAAGGACCAGCTCGGGCAAGGTGGTGGCCGCATAGAGCGGCGTGCAGGCGATGCGCACCGTGCCACGCTTCTTCTGCTCCAGGTCCTGCGTGCTTTCGAGCGCACTCGCGAGGTCGTCCAGCACCTTGCGCGCCAATGGATAGAACTCGCTGCCTGCCAGTGACAGCGCCGTCGCACGTGTGTTGCGGTCGAACAGGCGCACCGCGATGCCGCGCTCCAGGTCCTTGATGAGCAGGCTCAGCGCCGACGGCGTGAGATGCAACCGCCGCGCGGCGGCCGCGAAGCCACCCGCATCGGCAATGGCGACGAAGGCGCGCAGCTGGCGCAGCGTGACACTGGTGGGATTCATCAGAAAAACTCAACGCCCGCTAAATATTGCTGGTTTGTCTCAACGATCACGCGAATCTACCATCGGCCTCCCAAGGAGGCTTTCCCACGATGCTGCGATTCGATCCCAATCTTCGATGGCTGTTCACCGAGGTCCCCATGCTGGAGCGCTACGAGGCCGCGGCAGCGGCCGGTTTTCGGGGCGTCGAGGTGGCCTTTCCCTATGAGTACCCGGCCAAGGAGATTGCCGCGCGACTCGCGTCGAACGGGCTCGAACTCGTGCAGATCCTCTCCCCCTTCGACTGGGACGCGGGCGAGCGCGGCCTGGCCGCGCTGCCGGGGCGCGAGCAGGATTTCAAGGCGAGCATCCGCACGGCCATCGACTATGCCGTGCAGGTCGGCGGGCCGCTGATCCACGTGATGCCCGGGAAGATAGAACCGCAGTTCGAACGTGCGCGCTGCATGGACCTGTTCCTGGAGAACATCGGCTGGGCCGCGGACGCGGCCCGCGCGGCCGGACTGACGCTGATCCTCGAGCCTTGCTGCCGCGCGCGCTTTCCGGACTTCCTGTACCACCGCATCGACGAAGGCGTGGCGGTCGCCAAGGCACTGGGCCGTGACAACGTCAAGCTCTGCTTCGACACCTTCCACATCCAGATGGAGGAAGGCGCCATTGCCGACCGGCTGCGCGCCGTCTGGCCGCACATCGGCCATATCCAGGTCGGCAATGTGCCGGGGCGCCACGAGCCCGGCACGGGAGAGATTCACTTCCCCTATCTGTTCGGCTTGATCGAAGCACTGGGCTGGCAAGGCTGGATCGGCTGCGAATACACCCCTTCCGGCCCCACGCTCGACACCCTGGGCTGGGGTGCCCCCTATGGCCTCGGCGCACGCTCGGAGGCAACGACATGCTGAGCGCTGCCGACAACGAACTGCTCACCCGCACGGGCGCAGCCACGCCGATGGGGCAGTACTTCCGCCGCTTCTGGCAACCCGTGGCGCTTTCCCGCGAGCTGCCCGAGCGCGACGGCGTGCCGCTGCGGGTGAACATCATGGGCGAGAAGCTCGTCGCATTCCGCGACACCGAAGGCGCAGTGGGCCTGGTGGATTCACGCTGCCCACACCGCGGCGCCGACCTCTACTTCGGCCGCAACGAGGACTGCGCCATCCGCTGCGTGTTCCACGGCTGGAAGTTCGACCTCCAGGGCCGCCCCGTCGAGCTGCCGAATGTGCCACCGGGCGTCGCCTACCACGACACGCTGCTGCTCAAGGCCTACCCCACGCGCGAGTACGGGGACGTGGTGTGGGCCTACCTGGGGCCCGACCCCTGGAGCCGCACGCTGCCGGAAGTACCCCAGCTGGAGTTCGGCGCCCTGCCGGCCGCGCACCGCTTCGTCACGAAGAAACTGCAGGAGTGCAACTGGGCCCAGTCGATCGAAGGCGCGCTGGACACCTCGCACTTCTCCTTCCTGCACATGCCGGCCCCTGGCGTGCCGTCGAACGCGAACCCTGACGCACCGGCGGACGAGAAGCGCCTGCGCTGGATCCGCGAGGACCCGCTCCCGCGCTTCTCCATCCTCGAGCACGAGGTCGGCTTCGTGGTCGGAGGCGCCCGCCGCGCCGACGATGGCGTGCGCTACTGGCGCACCGCGCAATTCGCCCTGCCCGCGCACAGCACCACGCCCTCGACGCTGCCGGGCGAGACCCACTTCGGCTACACGTGGGTGCCGATCGACGACGAGAACTGCTGGATCTACACCTATGCCTGGAATCCCGAGCGTCCACTGTCCGAAGAAGAGCTGCGCAAGTTCAAGGCGGGCCATGGCGTGATCGCCGAGGTCGACGAAGACTTCATGCCGGTCCGCAATCGCGCCAATGAGTACCTGATCGACCGGCACCACCAGAAGCACGTCAGCTTCACCGGCGTGCGCGGCGTGGCCGAGCAGGACGCGATGATCCAGGACAGCCAGGGCCGCATCGCCGACCGCACGCAGGAGCATTTGTCGGCTTCCGATGCGGCCGTGGTGCGCTTCCGGCGCGCAGTGCTGGGCGGTGCCAAGGCGCTGGCCGCCGGCACGGAGCCGCAGGCGCCGCTGAAGCACGCGGCCTACCGGCTGCGCTCGGGCAGCTGGTTCGCATCGGAAGGCGTGTCCTTCGAGCAGGTCATGCTGGAGCGCTTCGGCGATCCCGTCGGCCGCGTCGCGTCCGGCAACGAGACCCCGGCAACCCCTGCCCTCGCCGAGCGAAGCGAGGCGACGACAGCAAAGGAGACAAGCCCATGATCACCAAGCTCCTCCGGCAGGCGCGCAGCCACGCGCTCGGCTGGCACCGCACCCTGGCGCTGGCTGCGTGCGCGCTCTTCTGCGCCGCCGGCGCTCACGCGCAGGCCTACCCGAGCAAGCCCGTCAAGCTCATCATTCCCTACGCGGTCGGCGGCTCTACCGACCAGACAGGGCGCTTGCTGGCGCGCTCGCTGTCGGAACGGCTCGGCCAACCCGTCGTGGTGGAGAACCGTGCCGGCGCCGGCGGCGCGCTGGGCCACGAGTTCGTGGCCAAGGCGCCGGCCGACGGCTACACGCTGCTCTTCAGCGCTGCGGGACCGCTCACGGTGACGCCGCACACCTACGCCAAGCTCAACTACGAACCCATCAAGGGCTTCGAGCCGATCACCCTCGTCGCCACGCAACCGCTGCTGCTGGTGCTCAATCCAGCCATGAAGGCCGGCAGCGTCGCCGACCTGGTGCAGGAGGCCAAGGCCAGGCCGGGCAAGCTCACCTACGGGTCCTTCGGCAACGGCAGCGCCGCACACCTGGCCGGCGAATACTTCAAGACGCTGGCGGGCGTGGACATGGTGCATGTGCCGTACAAGGGCAGCGGACCCGCGCTGGTCGACCTGGTCGCGGGCCAGATCGACCTGATGTTCGACGTGTTCAGCACCGCAGCGCCGCTGGTCAAGGGCGGCAAGCTGAAGGCGATCGCCATCACCTCCAACGAACGTTCGCCCCAGTTCCCGCAGGTGCCCACCATGCAGCAGGCGGGCATCGCAGGCTTCGAGGCCGGCACCTGGTTCGGCGTGCTCGCGCCGGCCGGCACGCCCGCATCCGTGATCGAGCGCCTGTCCAGGGACATCAACGCATCGCTCCAGGAACGGGAGTTGCGGGACACGCTGGCGTCGCAAGGCGCCACAGTGCGCGGCGGCACGCCCGAGCAGTTCAACCGCTTCTTCCTGGCCGAGTACGACAAGTGGGGGAAGATCGTGAAGTCGGCCGGCGTGACGGCGGAGTGACGCCCCCCGACCGCCATGCAAAGCGAGGTAGGCCGAAGCCCGCTGAACGCGCCGCAGCCGGCGGGGCTATGAGGCTTCTTCCCGCCTTCGTCCTTGCCCCATTTTCCTGAGGCGCCCGACCACCTCCTCGAGCTTCAGCGGCGGCAGCTCGATCGTGGGAACGTCGGCAGCCCGCAGCGGCCTCACGACCTGGAAGCCCCAGACGAGCGGCTCTGTCCCGCCGCCTCGCGCCGGCGTGTAGGCCCGGCCTTCACCATCGACCATGATCTCCACGTCCTGGATGTAATGGGTCGAGCCATCCGCAAGATCGACATAGGGCTCGAGCAGCACTCCGGGCCCGCTGTCCAGCATCTTGCTGACGACCCGTTGACCATTGCAGACAACGATGTCCGCCGCCTGCAGTGCTTGAAACAAGTTTGTCCTGAAAGTCATGGCGGCATTGTCCCTCCCCTGCCCGGGGAGCGCACCACGTCCTGGTACCGTTGGCCCGCCGTCACCCGCCTACCGTGCGTCGTCGCGGGCCGGCTTCACGAAGCCTGCAGCGTTTTCGCCTTTCCCGGGCTCCGCCTCGTCGTCGAGGGCTTCGTCCTCGTCCGGAACATCCCGGCGCGCGTCCGGATCCGGCACCAGCACCGGCTTGTTCTGGGGTGGCTTCACGTATTCGTTCATGATGGCTCTCCTTGCCGAAGGTGCGGCCCATGCCGCTGCTACGAACCGGACGCTAGCCGTCAAGCACCTTCAGGTCTGTAGGAGCCGGCCGCCTGCAAGTGAAGCCGTGAATTGCAGCGCACCCCGATCGTCGGGAGGCGCCACGCTCACATCCCCGTCATGCCCCCCGAGCACATCAGCGTCTGGCCGCTGACGTAGTCGGACTCCGGAATGCAAAGCATGTAGACCGCACCAGCGGCTTCGTCGGGCGTGCCGCCGCGCCCCAGCGGGAGCGTGCGCTCCATCATCGCCAGCAGGTCGGGATTGATGCCGACCTTGATGTCGCGCCCGGCGATGTTCGCCGTGCCCTGGTCGGCCGCGCTCGTCGTGAGGCGCGTCTTGATGAGCCCGTAGGCTACGGCGTTGACCGTGACGTTCATGCGGCCCCACTCCTTGGCCAGCGTCTGCGTCATGCCGACGATGCCGGCCTTGGCGGCCGAGTAGTTGATCTGCCCCGCGTTGCCGAACAGGCCCGCCACAGACGAGATGTTCACCACCTTGCGCACGACCCGGCGGCCGGCCTCGGCATCGGCCTTCGACTGCTGGCGGATCACCGGGTAGGCCGCGCGCAGGATGCGAAAGGGCGCGGTCAGATGGCAGTCGATCATCGCGTACCACTGCTCGTCGGTCATCTTCTGGATGACGTTGTCCCAGGTGTAGCCGGCGTTGTTGACGATGATGTCGAGGCCCTGGAATTCGCTGACGGCGGTGCCGACGAAGCGCTCGGCGAAGTCGGGCGCGGTCACATTGCCCGCGCAGGCCACGGCCTGCCTGCCGGCCGCACGGATCTCCGCCACCACCTCATCGGCCGGTCCGGCGTCGAGGTCGTTTACTACCACGCGGGCGCCCTGCGAAGCGAACTTGAGTGCGATTGCCCGGCCGATGCCGCGGCCCGAGCCGCTGATGAGCGCGACCTTGCCTTCGAGTTGGGAATTCATTGTTGAAACTGCTCCTGCGAGTACGGGTGTTCTGGAAAAAAGGGACGGCTCAGAAGAGCGCCACCAGCGCCTCGCCGGCGATCTTGGCCTGGCCGAACTGGTTGGTGCTGCGGATCTCGATGCGCACGCAGCGCTCGGCGCCCTGCTGCAGCTTCTCGACCACGCGGCCGCTGCAGGTCATGGCATTGCCCAGGTGCGTGATGCCCTGGAAGCGCACGTCGAAGCGGCGCAGCTGCGACTGCGGCGCCCAGCGCGTGAGCATCCGGCCGGCCCAGGCCATGCCCAGCATGCCCTGCGCAAACACGTCGGACATCCCCGCAGCGCGCGCGAAGTCGGTGTCGATGTGGATCGGGTTGTGGTCGCCCGAGGCGCCGCCGAACAGCGCCAGCGTGGCGCGATCGACCGGCAGCAGTTGCAAGGCCGGCAACTCGTCGCCGACCTGCACGCTGTCGTAGGTGGGTGCAGTCATGAAGGTCCTCAGTGGCGGCACACGAGCACGGTGCGCATTTCGGCCACCAGCTCGTCGTGCTGGTTGACCGCGCGCGAGGTCTTGACCACGAACTCCAGCGCGCCGTTCTTCTTGTCGTAGATGTCCTCGATGCGCGAGCGCACGGTCACCGTGTCGCCCACGCAGGCAGGCCGGTGGTAGGTAAAGCCCTGTTCGCCGTGCAGCAGCTTGGCGATCGGAATCCCCAGCGTGGCCAGCAGCGCGTCGCTGGTGCCCGAATCGAGCTCGGCCGCGAACAGGAAAGTCGGCGGCGCCGGCAGGTGCGGGTAGCCCGCATCCTTCGCGGCAGCAGGGTCGGTGTAGACGGGATCGGTCTCGCCGATCGCCTTGGCGAAGAAGCGCAGGCGGGTCAGCTCGATGGGAAGCACCGAAGCCGGCAGCTCGTGACCGATCCATTTCTTGTCGATCATGTTAGAGCTTCCCTACACCCGTTCGTACAGCGTCACCACGCAGGCGCCGCCGAGGCCCAGGTTGTGCTGCAGGGCCAGCCGCGCGCCCGCCACCTGTCGTTTGTCGGCCGTGCCGCGCAGCTGCTGGACCAGCTCCGTGCATTGCGCGAGCCCTGTCGCGCCCAGTGGGTGCCCCTTCGACAGCAGGCCGCCGGAAGGGTTCGTGACCACCTTGCCGCCGTAGGTGTTGTCGCCGTCCACCACGAACTTCTCGGCGCCGCCGACGGGGCACAGGCCCAGCGCCTCGTAGCTGATCAGCTCGTTGTGCGCGAAGCAGTCGTGCAGCTCCACCACGTCGATGTCGCCGGGGCCCACGCCTGCGTCGGCATAGACCTTCTCGGCCGCCGCGCGCGCCATGCTGAAGCCCACTACCTCGCGCATGTCCTTGGCGCCGAAGGTTGCCGTGCCGTCGGTGGTCATGGCCTGCGCCTTGATGCGCACGCTGCGGTCCAGCCCGTGGCGCTGCGCGAAGGCCTCCGAACAGACGATGGCCGCGGCCGCGCCGCAGGTCGGCGGGCAGGCCATCAGCCGCGTCATCACCCCGGGCCACATCACCGGCGTGGCCATCACCTCGTCTTCGGTGACGACCGTCCGGAACAGCGCCACGGGGTTGTTCGAGGCGTGGCGGCTCGCCTTGGCGCGAATCTTCGCGAAAGTCGACATCTGCGTGCCGTACTGCTCCATGTGGGCCAGGCCCGCACCGCCGAAGTAGCGCAGCGCCAGGGGAATCTCGCCATGGCCGACGAGCTGCTCGGTGGCTTCATCGAAACGGTCGAAGGGGCTCGGGCGGTCCTTGAACACCGCGCCGAGCGCACCCGGGGTCATGTGCTCGAAGCCGAGCGCGAGCACGCAGTCGGCCGCGCCGCTGGCCACGGCCTGGCGCGCAAGGAACAGCGCTGTCGAACCGGTCGAGCAGTTGTTGTTGACGTTCACGATGGGAATGCCCGTCATGCCCACCTCGTACAGCGCGCGCTGGCCGGCGGTGGAGTCGCCGTACACGTAGCCCACGTAGGCCTGCTGGATCTGTTCGTAGCCGATGCCGGCATCGCCCAGCGCGGCCTTCGTAGCCGAAGCGGCCATCTCGTAGTAGGGCGCGTGCTGGCCCGGCTTGGCGAACGGGACCATGCCGACGCCTGTGACGAAGACGTTGTTGCTCATGGTTTGCTTCCTTTTTTCAATGGTTCAGTTCGATCGGGGTGAAACGAAATCCGGCGCGCGCCTTTCGACGAAGGCACTCACGCCCTCGCGCCCTTGCGCGGACTCGGCGCATCGCAGCAAGGCTTCGCGCTCCAGCGCGAGGTGCGTGCGCAGGTCATGGTCGAAGGCGCTGTCGCACAGGGCCTTGATGCCGCCCAGCGACGCCGTTGCGCCATGGGCGAGCTCCCGCGCCAGCGCCGTCGCGGCCGGCAGCAGCGCGTCGGCCGCGTGCAGCTCGTCGACCAGGCCCCAACGAAGGCAGTCGTCGGCCGACACGGCGCGGTTGGTCATCAGGATGTGCTTGGCACGCGCCGCGCCCGCACGGCGCGCCAGGTAGTAGGAAGCGCCCAGGTCCGGGCTCAGCCCGATTGCCGAGTACCCCCCGCGCAGCTTCATGGCCGGCGCCGCCAGCACCAGGTCGGCGCACAGCGCCAGCGAGATGCCCGCGCCGCCGAGGGGCCCCTGCACCGCACTGACGACCGGCACCGGCAGCGTCGCCAAAGCATGGATCGCGGGGTGCAGCCCCTCGAGCATGGCGCGCACCAGCTCGCCGAGGTCGTGGCGGCGCTCGACGAATTCGCGGATGTCGCCGCCCGCGCAGAACTGCTTGCCGCGCGACGAGATCAGCACGGCGCGCACCTCGGTGCCGGCTCCGCGACTCGCCTGCGCGATCGCTTCGACCAGCGCATGGCCGCAGGCGGTATCGAGGGCATTGGCCGCCTCCGGCCGGTTCAGGACGATATGGCCCACGCCGTCCTCGACCCGCCACTGGACGAGGCCCTGCTCGCGCTTCGGTTCATTCATGTCAGGCCACCTTTCGTTCGCGGCCTGCCCAGAAGGGTGCCCGCAGCTGGGTCTTGAGGATCTTTCCGGCGCCGGACAGCGGCATCGCGTCGACGAAGGACACCTCGCGCGGGCACTTGTAGCTCGCGATGCGCTCCCTGCAATGGTCGATGAGCGCCTGCCCCTCGAGCGCGGCGCCTGGCTTGCGCACGACCACCACGTGCACCAGCTCGCCCCACTGGTCGTTGGGCACGCCGATGACCGCGCAGGCGGCCACGCCGGGATGGGTGGCGACGACGCTCTCGACCTCTGCGCTGTAGACGTTCTCGCCGCCGGTGACGATCATGTCCTTGATGCGGTCGACCACGTAGACGTACCCGTCCGCGTCCATGCGGCCGCCGTCCCCCGTGAACATCCAGCCGTCGCGCACGGCAGAGGCGGTTTCCGCGGGCTTGTTCCAGTAGCCCATCATCACGCCGGGGCCCCGCACCGCGATCTCGCCGACCTCGCCTTGCGCGACCTCCTGGCCGAGCGCATCGACAATGCGCACCTCGCAGCCCATCGCGGCACGTCCGCCCGAGCGGTGGCGCCCGAGCTGGCGGCCGGCCTCGCGGTGCATCTCCTGGGTAAGGATGGTGGCCATGGGCGACAGCTCGGTCATGCCGTACAGCTGCGTGAAGCCGGCGGCGGGCAAGGCCTTCATGGCGCGATCGAGCAGCCCCTCGCTGATCGGCGAGGCACCGTAGAGCATGTTGCGCAGGCTGCCCAGGCGGAAGCGGCCGATGTCCGGGTGGTCCACCACCATCTGGATCATGGTGGGCACCAGCAGCACCTCTTCGACCCGCTCGTTCTGGATCGCCTCCATCACGGCGGTGGGCTCGAAGCGCGGCACGATCACGTGGCAGCCGCCGCTCGCAAGCATGGCATTCATGAAGCAGCCATCCGCCAGGTGGAACATCGGCGCAGCATGCAGCCCGACGCAGCCGCGCGCGACTGCACCTTCCGCCACGACCGCCATCGAGTTGGTGAAGAGGTTGCGATGCGAAAGCATCACCCCCTTGGGCGAGCCGGTGGTGCCGCCGGTGTAGAAGACGCCGGCGAGGTCTTCGCCGCTGCGCAGCGCGTCGTCCACCGGCCGTGCTTCCGCCAGCAGCGCCTCGTAGCCCAGCATGCCGTCGGGCGCCGCGCCGTCGCCGACGTGGACCACGGCGCGCAACCCGGGGCAACGGCGGCGCAGCTCGTCCACCATGCCGGTGAAGTTGTCGTCCACCAGCATCAGGGCGGTCTGGCAGTCGTCGATCGAGTAGGCGATCTCGGCGACGCTCCAGCGCGTGTTGATCGGGTTGACCGCGCCGCCTGCCCAGTAGGTGCCGAGGTAGTACTCGAGATAGCGGTCCGAATTCAGCGCCAGCATGCCCACGCGGTCGCCGGGCTGCACGCCGAGTCCGCGCAGGGCGCCGGCCAGCCGCGCCACGCGATCGCCGAGCTCGGCAAAGGTGCGGCGTCGGCCCTGGAAGACGGAGGCGGTCGCCTCCGGTGTCTGCTGGATGGATCGGCGCAGGCCCTGGGTCAGGTACATCGTGTGTCTCCTTGGATCAGCCGTTGCGCGCCAGTGAGCGTGCAATGATTTCCTTCATGATCTCGCTCGTGCCGCCATAGATGCGCTGCACGCGCGCGTCGGCATAGAGCCGCGCGATCGGGTACTCCATCATGTAGCCGTAGCCGCCGAAAAGCTGCAGGCATTCGTCCACCGCCTTGCCCAGCGTCTCGGTGGTCCAGAGCTTCGCCATCGCGGCGGTGTCGGCATCCATCGTGCCTTCGATGAGGCGCATCACGCACGCGTCCACGAAGCTGCGGCCGACCGTCGCCTGGGTCTTCACCTCGGCCAGCTTGAAGCGCGTGTTCTGCAGCTCGAACAGCGGCTTGCCGAAGGCGTGGCGCTCCCGGGTGTAGTCCAGCGTCATCCGCAACGCGGCCTCGGTCGATGCGATGGCCGACACCGCGCACAGCGTGCGCTCGTAGGGCAACTCGTTCATGAGCTGGTAGAAGCCCCGACCCTCGACGCCGCCCAGCAGGTTGTCGGCCGGCACGCGCACGTTGTCGAAGAACAGCTCGCTGGTGTCGGCGCCCTTCTGCCCCAGCTTGTCGAGGATGCGTCCGACCTTGAAACCCTCGGCTCCTTGGGTTTCCAGCAGCAGCAGCGACACGCCCTTGCTGCCCGCCTCGGGGTCGGTCTTGGCCACCACGACGACCAGGTCCGCCATGGCGCCATTCGAGATGAAGATCTTGCTGCCGTCGACCGCGTAGTGGTCACCCTTGAGCCGTGCCCGCGTGCGCACGCCTTGCAGGTCGGAGCCGGCGCCGGGCTCGGTCATGGCGATGGCGCCGATCCTCTTGCCGGCCGCCATCTGCGGCAGGTACTTGCGCTTCTGCGCCTCGGTGCCCTGGTGCAGGATGTAGTTGGCCGTAATCTGGTGCACGGCGACGCCGAAGGCGTAGTCGCCGGCGTAGGCCAGCTCTTCCATCAGGACCGCGACGTGGGCAAAGCTGCCGCCCCCGCCGCCATAGGCCTCGGGAATGTCGGCCAGCAGCAGGCCCAGCTCGCCGGCCTTCTCCCAGGCCCGGCGGTCCACCTGCTGCTGCCGGGCCCAGCGCTCATGGTTCGGCGCGACTTCCTCGGCGACGAAGCGGCGTACCGTTTCGCGAAACATCTCCAGGTCTGCGTCCATCCAGGGGCTGCGGTGGGTGCTTGCTTCATTCATCGACCGGTCCTCCTCTTTCGTCAGGTTGTCGAAGGCGCGGCCTTGGGGTCGTAGCGCGCCACCAACAGAAATTTTTGCACCTTGCCGGTCGGAGTGCGCGGCAACGGCTCGGACTGGACGATGACCTTTTTAGGTGTCTTGAAGCCCGCGAGGCTCCTGCGGCACCACTGCACGATGGCCTCGGAGTCCACAGCGGCGCCCTCGGCAGCCACCACCACGGCGGTCACGCTCTCGCCCCACAGCGGATCAGGCAAGCCGATGACCGCGCAGTCCGCCACTGCCGGGTTGCGCAGGATGGCTTCCTCCACCTCGCCGGCGTGCACGTTCTGCCCGCCCGTCACGATCACGTCCTTGAGGCGGCCACTGATGTAGAGGTAGCCCTCGTCGTCCAGCCGCCCGAGATCACCGGTGTGCAGCCAGCCGTCGCGGAAGGTCTCGGCCGTCTTCTCCGGGTTGTTGAAGTAGGAGGTCACGGTACCGGGCGAGCGCCCGATCACCGCGCCGGTCTCGCCCGCGGGCAGGTCGCGGCCCTCGGCGTCGACGATGCGCACCTCGGCAAAGAGGATCGGCTGCCCGACCGAGTCGGGCCGGCGTGCGCGGTCTTCCGGCGTGCTTGCCACCAGCGTGGCGCTCTCCTGCATGCCGTAGTACTCGTAGATGCGGGGGCAGACGCGTGCAGCAATGTCGTCGCGGATCGAAGCCGGCAGCAGCGAGCCCGCGAAGATCACGCCCCGCAGCGAGCGCAGGTCGGTGTGCTCCAGCTCCGGCCGTGCGAGCAGCATCGCCCCCATGGTGGGGACCAGGTTGGTCATGGTCACCTGCTCGCTCGCAATGAGCCGCAGGGTTTCGCCGGCATCGAAGTTCGTGATGACATTGCGGTGCCCGTACATCAGGCCGCTGGCCAGCCAGCAGAAGCCGACACGCCCGTACATCGGGAACACCGTCAGCACGACGTCCTGCCGCGCCATGTCGAAGGCGTTGAGCATGTTGAACAACGTACTGTTGTTGTAGTGGCTGATGCGGTAGCACTTGGGCAGGCCGGTGGTACCCGAGGTCAGGTTGAAATAGAAGGGGTCGCCTTCATCGACTTCGGCCACGGGCTCGCTCCCGTGCGCACCTGCGAGCAGCGTCTCGTAGTCGAGCACGCCTTGCGCGCCCTCTCCTTCGCCGAACGCCACCACGGTGCGCAGCCCGGGCAGCTCGGCGCGCAATACCCCGGCGGCCTCGGCAAACCTGCGCTCCGACAGCAGCGCGACAGCGCCGACCTCGCGCACAAGGGCGACCATCTCCACCGGCGCGAGGCGGTAGTTCAGCGGCATGCCGACCAGCCCCGTCTTCGCCAGCGCGAAATAGATTTCCGCCATCTCGAGCCGGTTGGTGCTCAGGAAGGCCACGCAGTCGCCCTTGCGCAGGCCCAGGGCCGCCAGCGCATTGGCGAGCTGGTTGCAGCGCGTGTTGGCTTGCGCGAAGCTCACGCGGCGGCCCGTGGGCACGCAATAGAACGCCTCCTGCCGCGCGAAACGCAGGGCCGCCGTGCGCAACAGGCTGCCGACCAGCATCTGCCCGAGGGCCTTGGTGGTGTTCATTGCAGGACCTTGTTCAACGCTGGGCGGCGAACGCCTCGATCGCCTGCTTGTGGAAGCTCGAGGAAAAGCACTCCTTCTCCAGCGAGAGCGAGGTGTCGAGCACCAGGTTGACCGCTTCGCGCACGTGCTTGTTGAGCGACGCCTTGGTCGAGCGGATGGCCATGCGCGAGCCCTGGGCCAGCCGATGGGCAAGCGCCTGAGCTTGCGCCACCAGCTCATCGGCCGGCACCACGTGATTCACCAGGCCGACGCGCTCCGCCTCGACGGCCGTGAGGCTGTCGCCGGTCATCAGGTATTCCTTGGCGCGCGACATGCCCACGAGCAGCGGCCAGATCACGGCGCCGCCATCGCCGGCCGTGACGCCGATGCGCACGTGCGGATCGGCCAGCCTGGCGTTGTCGGCCGCGTAGATCACGTCGCAGAACAGCGCAAGCGTGGCGCCCAACCCGGCCGCCACGCCATTGACGGCCGAGACGATCGGCTGCGGCAGCTCCACCAGGTCGAGGATGATCTTCCGCGCCTCGACGAACAGCACATCGAGCTGGGCCGGCGTGATGTCGCGGAACCATTCGAGGTCGCCGCCGGCCGAGAAGGCGCGGCCCTCTCCGGTGAGGACCACCGCGTCGACGCTGGCGTCGGCCGCAATGTCGGCGAACACGCGCGAAAGCTCGTTGTGCAGCGTGGCGCTGACCGCATTGAGCGCCTGCGGGCGATTCAAGCGCACCGTGAGGACGGCGCCGCTCTGGCTGAAGGACAGGGTTTCGTAGCTGGAGTAAGTCATGGAAATGGAAACATTCAGCCCGCGGTCACGCCGCCGTCGACCGTGAAGCTGGAACCGGTGACATACGACGCCCGCGGCGAGCACAGCCACGCCACCATCTCCGCCACCTCGCGGGCCTCGGCCAGGCGGCGAAGCGCCGCGCGCTGCACCCCTGCCTGCAGCATGCGGGCGGGGAAGATGGATTCGGCGCCCAGGGTCATCGGCGTGTCGATGAAGCCGGGGCACACCGCATTGACGCGGATGCCGTCGCGCCCGCATTCGAGCGCGGCCGACTTCGTCAGCCCGATCACGCCATGCTTGGCGGCGCAGTAGGCCGAGCCGCCGACCGCGCCCTGCAAACCCATGATGGAAGCGGTGTTGACGATGGCGCCACCGCCCGAGCGCTTGAGCGCCGGGATCTCGTGGCGCAGGCAGTTGAAGACGCCCGTCAGGTTGATGTCGATCACGCGCTGCCACTGGGCCGGGCTGTGCTCGACGGTGAGCAGCGGATAGCCTGCGATGCCCGCGTTGTTGAACGCGACGTCCAGCCGGCCGAAGTGCGCCAGCGTGCGGGCCACCAGGGCCTCGCAATCGGCATCCTGCGCCACGTCGGTGCGCACCGCGAGGGCCTCGCCGCCCGCTTCTTCGATCTGGCGCGCAGTGTCCGCCGCAGCGGGCCCGTCGATGTCGGCCGCGACCACGCGCATCCCCTCGGCCGCGAGCTGCAGCGCAGTGGCACGCCCGATTCCCGAACCGGCGCCAGTGACGAGCGCCACCTTCTTCGTGTCGGTGCCGGGCCGCATCTGCCGGGTGCCGCTCATGGCTTGAGCAGCGGGCATTCGGACTCGGCCACCGGGCGCCAGCTCTGTTCCGGCGGAATGGTTTCGAGGATGTTGTACAGGTCCCATGGCCCCTTCGACTCGGCCGGTGCCTTGACCTGCGCGATGTACGACTTGCGCATCACACGGCCGTCGGCGCGGATCTTCACGTTGTCCGAATAGAAGTCGTTCACCGGAAGTTCGCGCATCTTTGCGCGCACCACGTCCGGGTCCTTGGTACCGGCGGCCTTCACGGCCTGCAGGTAGTGGTAGACCGCGCTGTAGGTGCCGGCGTGCGCCTCGGTCGGCATGAACTTGTTGCGCGCCTCGAAGCGCTTCGCGAAGGCGCGGGTCTTGTCGTCCAGGTCCCAGTAGAAGACGGTCGAGAACACGGTGCCCTGCGCCACCGGCAGCCCCAGCGCCTTCACGTCGCTCAGCAACAGCGCGAGCGCCACCAGCTTCTGCCCCTTGCCGCCCATCTGGAACTCGTTCCACTGCTTGATGGCGTTGGTGGTGTCGGTGGTCGCGTTGGCCAGGGCCACCGCGTTCGCCTTCGAGGCGGAGGCCTGCAGCAGGAAGGACGAGAAATCGCTGGTGTTGGGCGGATGGCGGACCGAGCCGACGACCTTGCCGCCGGCACCGGTCACCGACTTCGTGGTGTCGGCGGCCAGGGCCTGACCGAAGGCGAAGTCGGCCGCGAGCACGTACCAGTTCTTGTCGCCCTTCTGCGTGAGGCGCGCCGGCAGCGCGTTGGCGAACATGTAGCTGTCGTGGCTCCACTGCGTGCCGTAGGGCGAGCAGGCCGCGCCGGTGAAGGCCGAGCTCGAGGCGCCGGCGAAGAACACCAGCTTCTTCTTGCTGCGCGCGAGTTCCTGTACGCCCATGCCGACGGCAGAATTGCCGATGTCGGCGATCGCGTCGACGTTGTCGCTCTCCAGCCATTTGCGCGCGGTGGCCAGGCCGACGTCGGGCTTGTTCTGGTGGTCGGCGTGGACCAGTTCGATTTTCTTGCCGAGGACCTGCCCGCCGAAGTCCTCGATCGCCATGCGGGCGCCGTCGACCGAGCCGGGGCCCAGGGCCTGCGAGAGAAAGCCGGTCATGTCGGTGAGGACGCCGATCTTCACGGGGCCCTCGTCGGCCGCGCGGGCGCCCAGGCCGGTGCCCAGCATGGCTGCGGCGGCCGCCAGTTGCACGCAGGTTCTTGCAATTCGCATGTGTTGTCTCCTCGATCTTTGGTGGTTGTCGAATGCTGGACGGAATGATCAGATGGCAGGCGGCGCGGGGTCCTCGTTCGAACGGACAGTTTTGCGGAGCTCTTGCCTACAGCGGCTTGCGCAGCCGGTGCGCCAGCTCGCCGACCAGCCCGCGCCGGAAGGCCAGCACGCAGACCGCGAAGATCACGCCCTGGATCACCATCACCCAGGCGTCGAGGTGCGCGAGGTAGTGGTGGATCATCACGACGACGCCTGCGCCGACCACGGGGCCCAGCAGCGTGCCCAACCCACCCAACAGCGTCATGAGCACCACCTCGCCCGACATGCTCCAGTGCGCGTCGGGCAGTGCGGCCAGCTGGAACACCAGCGTCTTGGTCGCGCCCGCCGCGCCGGCCAGCGCCGCCGAGAGCACGAAGGCCAGCAGCTTGTAGCGGTCGACCTGGTAGCCCAGCGAAATCGCGCGCGGCTCGTTCTCGCGGATCGCCTTCAGCACCTGGCCGAAGGGCGAATGCACGATGCGCCACACCAGCAGGAAGCCGCCTGAAAAAATCGCCAGCACGAACAGGTACATCGCCGCCTGGCCGTTCAGGTCGAAGAGCCCGAAGAGCCGTCCGCGCGGCACCGCCTGCAGGCCGTTCTCGCCACCAGTGAATGGTGCCTGCAGGAAGACGAAGTACACCATCTGAGCGGCGGCCAGCGTGATCATCGCGAAGTAGATGCCCTGGCGCCGGATCGCGAGCAGCCCGCTCACCAGGCCGAGCGCGGCGGCACACACGATGCCGAACAGCACCGCCAGCTCCGGCGTGGCGCCCCAGGCCTTGGCGGCATGCGCGGCCGCGTAGCCGGCCACCCCCAGGAACATCGCATGCCCGAAGGACAGCAGCCCGCAGAAGCCGATCAGCAGGTTGAAGGCGCAGGCGAAGAGCGCGAAGCACATCACCTTCATCAGGTACACCGGGTAGACGAAGAAGGGCGCGATGCAGAAGAACAGGAACAGCGCGGCAAAGACAATGCGCTGAGTGCGCTGCGCACCCGTCTTGGCGGAAATGTGAGATGTCATGGCTGCCGGCCTAATGCTGGGCGCCGAACAGGCCGTTCGGCTTGACGAGGATGACGAGCGCCATCATCACGAACACGACCGTGCTGGCGGCCTCGGGGTAAAACACCTTGGTCAGCCCCTCGACCAGGCCGAGCCCGAATCCCGCGAGGATCGAGCCCATGATCGAGCCCATGCCGCCAATCACCACGACCGCGAACACCACGATGATCATTTCAGTGCCCATGAGCGGGCTGACCTGGTAGATGGGTGCCGCCATCACGCCCGCCAGCGCGGCCAGCCCGACGCCTGCGCCGTAGGTCAGCGTCAGCATGCGCGGCACGTTGATGCCGAAGGCCTGTACCAGCGCCGGGTTCTCGGTCGCCGCGCGCAGGGTGCCACCCAGTCGCGTCCGCTCGATCAGGAACCACGCGGCCAGGCAGGTGGCGACCGACGCCACGATCACCCACACGCGGTAGTGCGGCAGGAACATGAAGCCGAGGTTGCGCCCGCCCGCCAGCTCCGCCGGGATCGGGTACGGCAGCCCCGACGAACCGTAGCCGCTCAGGAACACGCCCTGCACGATGAGGCCGAGCCCGAAAGTCAGCATCAGGCTGTAGAGGTGGTCGATGCGGTACAGCTTGGATAGCATGAAACGCTCGATCAGCACGCCCACCGTGCCGACCACGACCGGTGCGATCAGCAGCGCCCACCAGTAGCCCAGGCCGGCCTTGCTCAGCAGCAGGTAGGCCATGAAGGCGCCGAACATGTACTGCGCGCCATGCGCGAAGTTGATCACGCGCAGCAGCCCGAAGATGATGGCCAGGCCCAGCGAGAGCAAGGCGTAGAAGGAGCCGTTGATGAGCCCGATGAGCAGCTGCCCGAACAGGGCCTGCGGGGGGACGCCGAAGATGTCCATGGTGCGTGTCGCTCCCGCTGTCAGACGCCGAGGCAGCCGTGCAGCATGCCCATGCGCTGTGCCAGTTCGCAGGTGGGGAAGGTCTCGACCATCCGGCCGCCCTCCATCACGTAGAAGCGGTCGGCCAGCGGGGCGGCGAACCTGAAGTTCTGCTCCACCATGACCACTGTGAAGCCCCGCGCGCGCAGCTGGCGGATCACCCCGGCAATGGCCTTGACGATCACCGGCGCCAGCCCCTCGGAGGTCTCGTCGAGCAGCAGCAGCCGGGCGCCGGTGCGCAGGATGCGCGCGAGCGCCAGCATCTGCTGCTCGCCGCCGGACAGCCGCGTGCCGGGGCTCGTGCGGCGCTCCCGCAGGTTGGGGAACAGCGCGTAGATCTCGTCCAGCCCCATGCCGCCCTCGGCGATGGCCGGCGGCAGCAGCAGGTTCTCCTCGCAGGTGAGGCTGGCGAAGATGCCGCGCTCCTCGGGGCAGTAGCCGATGCCGCGCCGCGCGACGTGATGCGGCGCCAGGCCCACCAGCTCGGCGCCGTCCAGACGAATCGACCCGCTCGCCCGCCCCGTGAGGCCCATGATGGCCTTGAGCATGGTCGTGCGGCCGGCGCCGTTGCGCCCGAGCACGGTCACGACCTCGCCGCGCCGGACATGGAAGTCCACGCCGTGAAGGATGTGGGATTCGCCGTAGAAGGCGTGCAGGCCCTCGATGACGAGCATCGGCACCGCTGCGTCCCGCGGCGTGTCATGCATGCGCAGCCTCCCCGAGCGTGGTGTCTTCGCTGCCCATGTAGGCCTCGAGCACCTGCGGGTGGCTCGACACCTCGGCATACGAGCCTTCGGCGATGACGCGGCCACGTTGCAGCACGCTCACGGTATGCGCCAGGCGCTCGATCACGCCCATGTTGTGCTCCACCATCAGCACGGTGCGGTCAGCCGCCACCTTGCGGATCAGCGCAGTGACGCGGTCGATGTCCTCGTGGCCCATGCCCTGGGTGGGCTCGTCGAGCAGCAGCAATTGCGGGTCGGCGGCCAGCGTGGTTGCGATCTCGAGCGCACGCTTGCGGCCGTAAGGCAGCTCGCCGGCCGCGTGTTCGGCGAACTCCTGCAGGTCGACGAAGCCGAGCAGGTCCATGGCCCGGACGTGCAGGCCCGACAACGATCGCTCGCTGCGCCAGAAATGAAAAGACGTGCCCAGCTTGCGCTGAAGCGCGACGCGCACGTTCTCCAGGACGGTGAGATGGGGAAACACCGCCGAAATCTGGAACGAACGGACCATGCCCTTGCGCGCCACCTCCGCGGGGCTGTCCGCCGTGATCGGCCGTCCGTCGAAGGTGATGCTGCCGCGCGTGGGCGACAGGAACTTGGTCAACAGGTTGAAGACCGTGGTCTTGCCCGCTCCGTTGGGTCCGATCAGTGCGTGGATCTGTCCGCGCCGCACCCGCAGGTCGACATGGTCGACCGCGACGAAGCCGCGGAATTCCTTCACCAGGCCCAGGGTTTCGAGGATGTAGTCGGAGGTGCGCATCGCGTTTTCGTAGTGCGCGGATGTTCACGGCGCGACCCCGCTGCGCCCTCGTTCGAAAGGACGATTCGGGCACCCGGGTTTCCCCGGGGCTGGGCGGTTCACATCTTCTCAGCTCATTAGGCCGCGCTGGCGTCCTACCGCGACCGCATGCGTGCGGCTTTGCGTGCCCAGCTTGACGTTGATGCTGCGCAGGTGCGCCTTGACGGTGGTCTCGGAAACGAACAGGCGGTCCGCAATGGTGCGGTTGCGATGCCCACCCGCCAGCAGGCGCAGCACCTGCAGCTCGCGCTCGGACAGCGGCCCGGCCGATGGCGGCTCGGTGGCCGCGGCTTCGAGAGGCTCCGGCGCGGGTGCGGCTACCAAGGCCTGCGGGCCGAGCACGGTGTCCATGAATGCGGCCAGCGCCCGCGTCGAGGCGCTGTCGCCGTGCGACTCGAGGACGGTGGCCCGAAGTTCGGCCACCCAGCGCGCCAGCGGAGCCCCTTCGTCAATGAAGGTGCGCACGAAACCTTCGGTGGCCGCGAACTGCAACGCATCGCGCAGGCGTCGCATGCCCAGCCCTTGCTGGCCTGCGTTGCATTGGGCCTCCGCGAGCAGGATGTTGAGCTTGAGGGCCCGGCGGTGGCGGCGCAGCGCCTCGGCTGCCTTGACGGCCAGCTTGAGCGGCGCGATCACCGCCGCGCTGCGCCCGCTGCGGATGTGCAGCCGGAAGTTCGCGATGAATGGCGCCTCGCCGTCGTTGGCATGTGTGACCAGACCCTCGAACGCCTGCCACGTGCCGGCGTCGCCCGCGCTCGCCAGTTGCTCGGCCGCGGCATCCCGCTGGCCGGCCAGCAGCGCCAGCCGGGCGCGCTCCAGGCGCGCCGTGGCAACCATGCGCGGCAGCGCGTACTGGTGGCCGGTCACCTCCATCTCGCCCAGCAGGTCGGCCGCGCGATCGAGGTCCGCACGCGCCGCGGCGATGCGCACCAGAACGACGTAACTTGTGATGAGCTGGTCGGGCGCGGCCACTTCCTTCAGCAGCGGCAGGTAGACGTTGAGCAGCTTGCCGGCTTCGTCCAGCCGGTCGGCTTCGTACAGCGCCTCGGCCAGGAACGCGGCGGCCACGGTATTGCTGGCGGCGTGCGGCAGCGAATTCGTGTCGCCGCCGCCGGCGAGCGCGGCGCGAAAGCTCGTGGTGGCGTTCTCGAGGCGCCCCTGCGCCAGATCGATGGCGCCCTGCAGGCATAGCGCCATCGGTGCGATGAAGGACTTGCCGATCTCCATCACGCGCCGCCGGGCCTGTTCGAGGAAGTGGCGCGCTTCGTCGAAGCGGCTCTCGGCCACCAGGCAATAGCCATACGAAGCGCCGAGCATGGCAAAGGCAAAGGGCTGCCCGGTCGGCGTGACGTGCGGCAGGCAGGCCTGCCACTGCCCCAGGGATTCCCTCACGCGGTCGGTCATCGCGAGGATGAAGGCACGCTGCACATCGGCCGCGATGCCGAGCCCTTCGCCGGGCGCCGTGTCGTGGGTACGCGCGGCGCGCAGCGCATCGAGCAGCTTCATGCTCTCGTCATAGTGCCGTGTGAGCGTCAGTGCCCAGGCGAAGACGAGCGCCAGCGCCGGGTACCGCGCCAGTCGGTCGCCGAGCCGGGCAGCGCCGTGCCAGCGCGCCAGCGTGCGCGCGCGGCCCTGCCAGAGCAGGTCGCCCGCATGGCTGGACAGCAGGCCGATGAGGAAATCGGAGTCTTCTGCCTGCAGCGCATGTTCGATGGCGCGCGTGGGCTGGTCCTGCGACAGCCACCAGTCGGCGGCGCGCCGGTGCAGGCCCGCGACCTCGGCACCCGCGGCCTGCGCCAGCTGCGCGCGCAGGAAGTCACGGAACAGTGCGTGGTAGCGGAACCACTGCCGGTCGGCGTCCTGCGCGGCCAGGAAGAGGTGCGCGCGCTCGATGTGCGCCAGCATCTCGCGGCTGTCGCCACGGCTCAGCAGGTGATCGCACAGCGGTGCGCCGAGGTCCTGCAGCACGCTGGTGCGCAGCAGGAAGTCGCGCAGCGCCTCGGGCTGGCGCGAGAGCACGTCCTCGGCCAGGTAGTCGGTGATGGCCGCGTCCGAGCCGTCGAAGGTGTCGATGAAGTCCTGCGGGTCGCCGCGGTCGCGCAGCGCCAGCGACACCAGCCACAGCGCCGCGGGCCAGCCTTCGGTGCGGTGCTGCAGGCGATGGATGTGGTCGTCGCGCAAGGCCAGGCCGTGCTGGTGGCGCAGGAAGGACGCGGTCTCCTGTGCGCTGAAGCGCAGCGCGGCGGCCTTGATCTCGTGCAGCCGGCCGTGCGCGCGCAATCGTCCCAGTCCGAGCTCCGGCACGGTTCGAGAGCCGATCACCAGTTGGCCACCCTCGGGCAGGTAGTCGACCAGTTGCCGCACCAGGCCGAGGATCACGGGGCTTTCGATGCGCTCGAAGTCGTCCATGAACAGCGTGAAGTGGCCGCCGAATCCGGCCAGGTGGCTGGCCAGCGCGAGCACCGCGCCGTCGGTGTCGCCGGCCAGGTCGGCACCACCCTGCTCGATGGCGGAGGTAATGGTCGGGTCGATCGTCCGGAAGGCCTCGACCACGTAGGTGAGGAAGCGGCCGAGGTCGTTGTCGGCGCGGTCGAGCGTGACCCAGCCCGTCGCGGTACCGCGCTGCTGCAGCTGCGCGAAGTACTGCAGCATCACGGTGGTCTTGCCGAAGCCCGCCGGCCCATGCACCAGCACGAGCGAGGCGTCGTCGGCCGCGTGCAGGTGCTCGAGCAACTGGAGGCGCGGCACCGGGCGCGGCGAACTGAGGCGCGGGTGCAGCTTCGCGGCGGCGATGGTCCGCGTGGGCGCCGAAGGCCTGGTCTCCAAGATCTTGTTGTCTCCGTGGGTGCCGTCTGGGTGCCGTTCATTATCGACAACACCTCTTCCGACCGCACCAGCGTCCGGATCCCAAGCCTCCTTTCCAGCGGCACACCAGCGCCAACGCAGCACCAGTCGTGTCTGAGAAATTCTTGATCGTTTATCGCTCTTGGCTGTCAGCCTTCGTGCGTCCCGCAGCGATGGCAGTGCCCTGCGGCATTGCGGATGGTTTGAACACGTTGCGCGCCATGCGAAGTGCCGCGAACACTGACACTGGGTCCTCGCCGGCTGCGCCAAAGGACTGCCTCGCCCGCACCTTCACATCGGCGTCGTCAAGGCGAAGGAATGGGTTGACAGCAGACTCCTTGCCGATCGTCGTCGGAAGTGTGGCGAATCCCTCGTGACGCAAGCGAGCTGCCTCGTCAGCCCAAAGTGCCAATGCTTCATTGCCAACATCCGCCTGGAGAGCGAACAGGATGTTCAGCAGCGTGTATTCATGGGCCGGGTAGACCAAGGTCTGCGGCGGCAGTGATCGCAGTTTCGCAAGGGAAGCCACCATTTGTTCATGGGTGCCCTCGAACACCCGACCACAACCGCAGGAGAAAAGCGTATCCCCGCAAAAGAGACGCGCCGGATCGCCACCCTGGAGCGGATGGGCAAGATACACCACATGGTCCAGCGTGTGTCCCGGAACCTCCAGTACCGAGAACGCCATTGAGCCGCCTCGCGCGGCACGTATGACCATGCCTTCCCCGACCGTACTTGTGACGGTGGCAATGCCGCTGCCCGCAGGCCCGTAAACTGGCGGCACGCCGCTGCCTGAATAAAACGCCTGCTCGCTGATCAACGCCTCGACGCCGCCCACGTGGTCGTAGTGATGGTGAGTCAGAAGTACTGCTGAGAGCTTCAACCCCCGTCTGCGGAGGTGCGCCACCACTGGTGGCGCCTCCCCCGGGTCCACCACAACGGCCTCGCGCCCGTCATCAATGACCCAGATGTAGTTGTCAGCAAGCGCCGGTACGGGCGAGACGCTGATTGGCATGCAGTTCCTGAAATCGGTGACAGGAAGGCGATTGACCGCTCTCAGGCGCGTCAGTGTTCCCCGAGAATTTCGTTGAACTCCAGGACGTTGCGATCCGGGTCGCGAACAAAGCAGAGTCGGCGCCGGCCATTGCCCACGACCATGGGTCCTTCGGTGATTTCGACGCCCCAGTCCCGCAATCGCTCGAGCAGCAGCCCCATGTCATCGACGACAAAAGCCGCATGGGTGTACCCCGGCCACTTGATGGGGTGGTCCAGCAGCAGGTTCCCATCCTCGTGAACAGCCGCCGCGTTGTAGATCAGGTGAACGCGCGCGCCCGCACTGTTGACCAGTCCCAGCGCCTTGGCATCGGGCGCGTCTTCGTCGGGATCAGCCCTGAATCCAAGGCGTTCGTAGAACGCCAGTGCGCGTTCCTTGTTCGTGACGCGAAGTCCTACGTGGTCGATGGCAGCAACAAGTTCATGCGGCATAACAGTTCCTGAGGTAAGGCAGCCGCGATGGTAGGGTTCGACCAAACTTGCCGCAATTGACTCGATTGCTACCGACGTGAGAATTCTTCACCTCCCGTGAAGGCTATGCTCCCGACTCATTTGGCGCTTGAGCCACTCCTTGAATCGAATCACCTTGGGCGACTCGGCCCTCGCCACGGAACTGACGATCCAGAAGGAGAACGGCGAGGCAAGCTTCAGGTCAAAAGGCGCTACGAGCTTTCCGTCTGCAATGTCATCCGACACCAGACAGGAGATGCCCATGCAGAATCCATGACCGGCTACTGCAGCCTCTTGTGCAAGCCGTGGATCCTGGAAGGTCATTGCGAACCGCAGGTCGCTGCACGAGACGCCAGCGGCCTGCAACCATGCGCGCCAACTCGGCAGCGCCGCATTCTTCGAGGAGCTTTCGTCGTTGATCAGGATCGAGCCGGCGAGGCTTTCGGGGTCTCGAAGCAACGCCCTGTTGGCGGCCAGGAAGGACGGGCTGCAAACCGGAAACGCCTCGGTCGTCGTCAGCAGTTCCGAAACAAGGCCAGGGTACACGCCTGCCCCGAACCGTATGCCGACGTCGATGTTCCCGGCATAGAGGTCAACCAGTTCGTCCGTCGTCGAGATTCGGAGCTGCAGGTCTTTGTTCTGGTTGGCAAATGCCATCGCCCGCCGCGCCAGCCAGTTCGCTCCCAGCGCGCTCATTGCACTGACCGACAGATGCACCTGGGCTGAGCGCTTGAGGTCGTCCACGGCGCCATGCAGCTGCCCAAAGAGCGGCTCCAGATTGCATGCGAGCTGCTGCCCTGCGTGCGTCAGCACAGGGTACTTTCCGGTCCGATCGAACAGGGCCAGACCCAAATGCTCTTCCAAACGACGTATCTGGTGACTGACAGCACTGCCGGTCACGCTCATCTCCGCAGCCGCGTCGGCGAAGTTTCCGTTGCGCGCCGCAGACTCGAAGGTGTGCAATGCATCAAGCAAAAGCCGGCGTCTCTTGTTGACTGATTTGCCATCTTTCATACGCGATTCATTGTGTCACTTGCGCGCCAAGAGTCTTCGCACACGATATTTCCTCAAGCGTCATGACGATGGCTCGTCGTGAAGGTCCTCCAGAGCGATGCGGGCGATCCTAGAATCTGATCGACACACCGAAAGACTGTTCATATGAAGTTGTACGCGCTCCCGGGCTCCGCCTCGCTCGCGAGTCATATCGCCCTTGAAGTCGTGAGAGATTCGGTGCCCCCCGAGCTGCCGCCGATATCCATCATTCTGTTGGGACGCGAAGAGAATATGGGTGCGGCATATAGAGCCATCAATCCATTCGGAACCGTGCCTGCACTGCAGCTCGAAGACGGCACGGTTATCACGGAAAGCCTCGCTGTCCTCCTGTGGATCGCAGACCGTTTTCCCGGCACCGGACTCGCAGCCAGGCCAGGGAACATCGAGCGCGATCGTGTCCATACACTGCTGTCGAGCATGGTGACCTCCGCACATAACGCGTTCCAGATGTATCGCAGGACCGAGCGCTATGTAGATGAGCCGCGGGGCCAGGAGGCGGCGAAGCGCCTGGCACTGAATCGGCTGGCGGAACTGTTGGCTTACTTTGCAGGGCAAGTTCGGGAATCCGGCCTTCTGGTCGGCGAGCAGGTAACGGTGGCCGACATCATGCTCTTCGTTGTGGCGCGCTGGGGCATGAGCCTGCCGCACGGTACGCAAAACTATCCGAAGCTATGGGATTTCACGCAGAGGATGGCCATCCTGCCCGCAACCGTGCGGGCAATGGAGACTGAAGGCATCAGCATGGACGTTCCCGCCGACGGCCTGGGCTGACTCCGGTACGCCCGCGGCTTCAGCTGTCGGCGCGGAAGCCGATCTTTCGCACGATGGGCCCCCACTTGTTCATGTCGGTGTTCAAGATCGAGGCGAGCTCATCGGGAGAAGATGAGGTCGCTTTCAATCCCTGCTCCCCGATGCCACGGACCACGTCGGGGCTTTTGAGTGCGCTGCGCAACTCGCCATTGAGCCGTTGCACGAGCTCCTGCGGTGCCTTCGCGGGCAGGAAGAAGCCGAACCACTCCTCGTGCTCCATCCCGGCAATGCCCTGCTCGGCGAACGTCGGGACGCCGGGCGCGAAAGAGCTGCGCTGCGCCGCTGCCACTGCCAATACTCTCACCTTGCGGTCGGACACATGCTGCAGAAGGGTTCCTACCGGTGCGATGACGCTGGAGACGTTGCCACCGAGGAGATCGAGCATCGCAAGCTGACCGCCACGGTAAGCGACGTGCTGCAGCTTCACTCCAGCTCCCTCGCCAAGGAGAGTTCCGATGAAATGCGCCGTGGTGCCAGCGCCTGGGCTACCGTAGTTGGCATTGTTGTCGCTCTTACGGGTCCAAGCCAGGAAGTCGCCCACCGTTTTGATCTCCGGAGGAACGCCAGGACCCACGGCGAGGCCGTACTGAAACACGCTCCCCAATGACACTGGGGTCAGGTCTTGGCGCCAGTCATAGGCCAGCTTGCTGTAGATGTGAGGATAGATCGTGAGCATCGAGGTCGGCGTCACAAGGATTGACTTGCCATCGGCCGGCCGGCCTTTGACGTAGCTCACTGCGATCTGGCCGGCGGCGCCGGGGCGGTTGTCGGTAATGGCCGTCGTTGCGAAGCCCGGCACCAGCTTCGGTGCGACCCATCTGCACATAAGGTCCGCAGTTCCACCTGCCGAAAATCCATTAACGAGCGAGGTGCTTTCCAGCGATCCCGATGCAAGGGCGCGACCGGTAAGCAAGGGGGCAGTGGCCAGGGCTGCGAAGGTGGAAGCGACGAAGTCGCGACGGCATAGTTGCATAGCATCTCCTTGAAAGTTCATCCGGGGCGGGTGTTCAGGCGAGGCCCATCCCCGCGAGGATGAACAGCGTCCTGCGCAGACTCTGCTGGGGTCAGGCCCAGGCGGAAGTCATCGCACGCAACTCTCTCAGCGCGTTTCATGTGCTGCAAGAGAGCCGATGTCAACACCCTTGAGAATCCGTCGCAGAGCCGGCATCGCCCCCGCCACTCACCGCCTCGTCATGCGGAAGCGAAGGTCAGGACGTGATCCGGCTCCTCATGCCGCAGGTACTTGAGATCGTGCAATCAGTTTGACGGCGAGCCAAAGAAAAGCGCCGCCAGTCATGCGACGATTGCTCAACGATTCAAGTGGAGACCACAGTGAATGCTATTGACCTTGAAGCTGTTTACCGCAAGTACATCGACTGCCTCAACGAGCGAGATTGGGAAAACCTTGGCCAATTCGTTCACGAAGAAGTTCAGCACAACGGGAGGCCGCTCGGAATCGGGGGCTATAGGTCGATGCTCGAGAACGATAGTGAGCAGATACCGGATCTCTGGTTCAAGGTCGAGTTGCTGGTAGTGCAAGCAACATGGGTGGCGTGCCGCCTACGATTTGATGTCACACCCAAAGGCGACTTCCTGGGCGTCGCCGTCAATGGCCGAAGGGTGACGTTCTGCGAGAACGTTTTCTATGGGTTCGACGACGGAAAAATCAGAGACGTCAGGTCTGTCATCGACAAGTCTGCGATCGAGGCGCAGCTGGAGGACTGAACAACCTCTCATCGGCAGCTCGGCTCTTGCTAACGCAGGTCGCCGGTGCGCCCACCGCTCGGCGAGCGAAAGATGTCGTCGAGATCACGGGGGCCGCGACCAACAGTTCCAGCAGGCCGTCACCGCCTCCGCAACGGTTGTTCGATAGCGATGCATGGCATGAACAACAGCACCATTGCGGCGGCGACGATGCGTCTACCGTTTCAGCGGCTTTCGACCGGAATCTCGTGCATGAAGTACCCGGCGCTCAGGGTGTTGACCGCGTCACCTGCGAAGTCCATCAGGATGCGGCTGCGCTCCGGCGTCATGGTGACTGTGATGTACTGGACCGGATGGCCTTCGGGGTCGTGAATGACACGCACGACCTTGAGCAGCGGCACACCCACCTCGGTGTGCAGCAGGCGTGCCCGGTCCGGATCGCTGATGTCGGCGGTAATCTCCTGAATCACTCGCCCGAACTTCACGCCTTGGGCCAAAAGGATTTCGTAAAGCGCCTGCTTGCGCAATGCGGCCGCGGTCACTTTCTTGCCTAGAGGCACGGGCACCCAGGCGTCGCTCAGCATCACCGGCGTATCACCCACGCTGCGCAGGCGCAAGGCATGCACCGCCCTTACGCCGGGCGCCAGCTGCAGCATGGCGGTGACATCCGCCGGCGGCTCCGACTGCTCCACGAGCAGCACCTGTACCTGCGTGTCGCTGGCCGCCTGGCGAAGGCTGTCGATCAGCCCCAGAGTCGGCTTCGGGCGGGCCACCGACACCCGATCACCGCGAACGAACGTTCCGCGTCCGTGGCGGCTTTCAACCAGACCCTGCGCGGCCAGATCGGCCAGGGCGCGGCGCACCGTCACGCGCGACACGCCGAAGCGCTCGCCCAAGGCCTCCTCCTTCGGCAGCGCGCCCGTCTTGCCGAACAAGCCGCGCGAGATCTCTTCCCGAAGTACCAGGAAGAGCTGGCGGTGCAGCGATGTTCCCCTGGAAAACTGAGCAGGCTCGGCTTCGGGCTTGGGCGTTGGAAGGGTCATGACCAGAGGGAAATTCTTGCAGCCAGCATAAAGCATTTGGCAATCTGACCCCGCGGTGTTTATGATGTAGTAATATCAATACAACGGATGCACCCTGCCGCTGCGCGTCGATGCGGTAGGCCACCCGGGAACACGGAGCGAGACATGAAGAAAAGATGGCTGGGGTATGCCTCGGTCTTGGCCGCGGCATCAACTTCTACCGGGTGTGCCTCGACGGATGGCTTCCATGTGAAGGAAGTCGGCAGTTTTCACACCGGCGGCACCCAGGTGTCGCTGGCCGGTCTGCCTGAGCGCGAGATCCGCCTCACGCCGAGCGCGCCGCCGATGAAGGTCAACCCCAACGGTGAATTCGATACCGGGCAGGTCTATGTGCAGTACGTGAAGCTGGCCACGCCGCGCGCCCGCTATCCGTTGCTGATGTGGCATGGCGGCGGACTTACCGGTGTGACCTGGGAGACCAAGCCGGACGGCGCGCCGGGCTGGCAGCAGTACTTCCTGAAGCAGGGCCATGATGTCTACGTGTCCGATGCCGTGGAGCGCGGCCGCGCGTCCTGGTCCCGCTACCCGGAGATCTTCACCAGCGAGCCGTTCTTTCGGCCCAAGCACGAGGCATGGGAAGGATTTCGCATTGGCCCGACCTATGACAGGGATCCGGCCAAGCGCGTGGCATACGCCGGCGGACAGTTCCCCACGCACGCGTTCGACCAGTTCACCCGGCAGGGCGTGCCGCGCTGGGCCACCAACAATGCCGCGACACAGGCCGCCTACGACGCGCTGGTGGCGAAGGTGTGTCCTTGCGTGATCGTCGTGCACAGCCAGGGCTCGGCCTTCGCCCTGCAGGCTTCGCTCAACGCACCGGGCAAGGTCAAGGGCATCGTCGCGGTGGAGCCCGGTGGCGCGCCCGATCCGGCGACCGTCGACCTCTCTGCCTCGAAGAACGTGCCGCATCTCTTCGTGTGGGGCGACAACCTGGCGGGCAACGACGGCTGGACCAAGCTTCGCGCCGCGCCGGATCGATACCGCGCCGCGCTGCTGGCCCAGGGAGGTACGGCCGACCTGCTGGACCTGCCGGCGCGGGGCATCCGCGGCAATTCGCACATGCTGATGATGGATCGCAACTCCGATGAAGTGGCGAGCCTGATCCAGGCGTGGATGGCCGCCAAAGGCCTGATGAAGCAATAGCCCCCGTTATCAAGGAAAAAGCATGAAGACAAATCCACCCTGCGCGCCGGCCTCGATCAGTCGCCGCAACTTCCTCGGTCACGCGGCGCTGTGCGCCGTGGCCATGCCGAGCTTGGCGCAGACTCCTCCCTGGCCGGCTCGGCCCATCAAGATCGTCATCGGCTACGGACCCGGCGGCGCCGGTGACGCAACGGCCCGCCTGCTGGCCGAGGGACTGCAAAAGATCCTGAAGCAGCCGGTGATCATGGACTACAAGCCTGGCGCCAGCGGCATGGTCGCCGCGGACTACGTGACCAAGGCACCGGCAGACGGCTACACGATTCATCTGATAGACGACGGCGCGCTGTCCATCGGGCCGGCCACCCGCAAGGTCAACTATGACCCGCAGGCCTTCACATTCCTCGGCAGCCCGGGCGGCCTGCCTCTCGTGCTGTGCGTCGCCCCCGGGCTGCGGGTGAACTCGGTGGCCGAACTCGTGACCTGGGTGAAGTCCAACCCTGGCACGGCGAGCTACGCCACCAGCGGCGTTGGCAGCCTGCCCCATCTGCTCGGCGAGCAGTTCAAGAGCCTTGTCGCGGCGGAGCTGACGGCCGTGCCGTACAAGGGCACAGGCGCACTGCTGCCGGACCTCATGTCCGGTCGTGTTGCTTTTGCGTTCCCTGCAAGCACAGGCGTGCTGAGTCACGTCAAGGCAGGCAGCGTCCGCGCACTGGCTGTCACTTCGACCCAGCGGGTATCGCAGTTGCCCAACGTTCCCACCATGGCAGAGGTCGGCTACCCGCAGATCAACTCGATCTACCGCTCCGCCATCGTGGCTCCGCCGGGTCTCCCGACCCCGATACAAGCGACCTTGACCGCGGCCCTGCAACAGATCACACGCGATGCGGCAACCGTGTCGCTCCTGGAAGCGGGCGGCTTCAACGTGGCATTCCTGCCGCCCGACGTGACGAAGCAGCTGTTCAAAAGCGAACTGCAGAAATGGAAGGCGCTGATTTCGGCCAACAACCTCAACCTGAGCGAATAGCCGCCAGGCCCAAGATACCCCACCCGAAGATTTCCCTTGAGCACTTCATCCACTCTTCGCCAGCAGCTCGCTGCCCCCGGCATGGTCGTTGCTCCCGGCGCCTACGACGGCATCGGTGCGCGACAGATCGAACAGGCCGGCTTCAGCGCTGTCTACATGACCGGCGCAGGCGCCTCGGCCGCCCGCGGCTATCCCGATTTCGGCCTTCTCACGATGAGCGAGATGGTGGAAAACGCGGCCGTGATGGCACGCGCCATCGATATCCCTCTCATCGCCGATGCCGACACTGGCTATGGCAACGAGCTGAACGTCACCCGCACTGTCCGCGAGTACGAAGCGCGCGGCGTCGCCGCCATTCACATCGAAGACCAGGTCTCGCCGAAGCGCTGCGGCCATCTGGATGGCAAGCAAGTGATCCCGCGCGAGGAGTTCGTCTCCAAGATCCGCGCTGCCGCCGAAGCGCGACGCACCAAGAGCTTCGTGATCATCGCCCGCACCGACGCCCGCGCCGTGATGAACCTCGACGAAGCCATCTGGCGCGCCAACGCAGCGCTGCGGGCTGGAGCCGATATCGCCTTCGTGGAAGCCATGCAGACCCTGGAGGAGATGGCCACCGTTCCCCGGCAAGTGCAGGGCCCCTGCCTGCTGAACGTGGTCCCAGGCGGGCGGACGCCCAACATCGATCTGCGCGAGGCCGAAGCCATGGGCTACAAGCTGGCCATCCTGCCGGGCCTGGTGCTGGTGGCGGCAATGGAGGCTGCCGATGCCGCACTCGCCCAGCTCAAGGCCACCCACATGCCGCCTACGTCGACCCGCGGCGTGGGGGAAACATTCCGCCGCTTCGGCGCCGACGAGTGGGATGCGCTTCGCACCCGCTTCAACGCCGGCCAACCCATGGAACGCTGAGATGGCACACCCCTTGCTCCGCAGGCGCATCGCGTCGGCCCTGCTGTTCTGTGTGACGATCGCGGCCTCCGCTGCCCCGCCGCCCGGGGTATGGAAGCCCACCCGTCCCGTCACGCTGGTCGTGCCGTACGCGCCCGGCGGCGGCACGGACACCGTCGCGCGCGCCGTGTCGAAGCAACTGGCCTCGATCTGGAACCAGCCGGTGATCATCGAGAACCTGCCCGGCGCGGACGGCCTCATCGGTACCCGCAAAGTCATGGACGCGCGGCCCGACGGCACCACGCTGCTGATGCAGGTCCCGGCCATCGTGCTGACCAAGTACACGCCGGGGCTCAAGGGCGTCGATCCCCTGGCCCAGCTTCAACCCATCACGGCCGTCGCGCAGGCGTCAAACGCCGTGGTGATCAGCGGCAAGCTTCCCGCGAAATCGCTGGCCGAGTTCGTTCAGTACTGCCGCCGGCCGGGCCAGCGCTGCTCGATCGCAACGACGGATAACCAGTCGCGCATCTTGTCGCGCCAGTTCGTCGCCGAAGAGAAGCTGGACGCCACCGTCATCGTCAACTACCGAGGCACGGCCGCCATCGTGTCCGACATGGTCGCGAACAACGTCGACATGTCATTCACGGGCATCGCCGCTGCGCTGCCCCATCACAAGGCGGGCGCGCTGCGCTTCGTTGCCACCACCGGCGACCGGCGCGCCGCGGCATTGCCGGAGGTCGCAACCGCGGCCGAGTCGGGCTTTGCCCAGTACCGCTCGGTCAATTGGTTCGGCGTATTTGCACCCTTGGGCCTGACGCCCGACGCAACCCAGGGCATCGAGGTCGCGCTGCGCCAGGCGGTACAGGCGCCGGAGGTCCGTGCCGCCATCGTTGCCGCCGGCGCCGAGCCGCTGGTCAACACACCCGCCGAATTCGCAGCCCAGGTGAAAGCCGAAGGCGAGCGCCTCGGTGCGCTCGTCAAATGCTACCCCCTCGAATGACAACCAAGGAACTCCCATGAACAGACTGGATATCAAGGGCGATGCCCGCCGCATCTTCGACACGCTCCAGGGCGGCGGTATCGCCATCATTCCCAACGACGCAGGCTACGCGCTGATGGGCGGCTCATACGAGGCCGTCCATCGCATCTTCATCGCCAAGAAGCGCGGCGGCCACAAGCGCAACGCGATGCTGGCTTCCATGGCGACCCAGCGCGAACTGCATGTGCTCGACCAGCGCTCGCAGGACATGGTGGAAATGTTGACGCAGGACTACAACCTCACGGTGGGCGTGGCGGCGCCCTATCGCAAGGACCACCCGCTCATTGCGAAGATGGACAAGCGCCTGGTCGAGGCCAGCACCGGCAACGACACGGTGGGGCTGCTGCTCAACGGCGGACCGCTGTTCGAAGAGGTGTGCCGGCTGTGCCGCGAAGCCGTGCTCCCCGTGTTCGGCTCGTCGGCCAACCTCACAGGTACCGGGCCGAAGTTTCGTGTGGAAGACATACAGCCAGAGCTGCGCGCGATTGCCGATGTCATCGTCGACTATGGCCTGCGCAAATACCACCACTACCAGCGGTCGGCGACCACGCTGAGCTTTGCCAACGGCGAGGTCGAATGCTTGCGCATCGGCTCATGCTACGAGCTGATCAGCGACGTGCTGCGCAGGCACTTCAACGTCACGCTTCCCGAAGACCCGGGACGCGACGTCAACGCGTCGGGTCACCTGCAGGAATTCGCTTTCAAGGAAGCGAGCTATGTCTAGCGTCGACGTAGAACGAACAGCATCGATATCTCGGGCGGCGCGCGCCGCAGCGTGGACATCCTCGGCCGCCACGGCCATCACCATCGGACCGAAGGGGGCGGAATGAACGGCCCGTCACTGCTGGGCCTCATGCAGGATCAACCTCTGCTGATCTCGAGCCTTCTCGAATTCGCCGAACGGCATCACGGCGATGGCGAGATCGTCTCTCGCCGCGTCGAAGGCGACATTCATCGCACCACCTGGGCAGGAATCGCGCGGCGTTCACGCCAGGTGGCCAATTCGATCGCGTCGGCCGCCGTCGAGCCGTCCGGCCGCGTCGGCACGATCGCCTGGAACGGCTACCGCCACCTGGAGCTGTATTACGGCGTGAGCGGTGCGGGCAGGGTGCTGCACACCATCAATCCCCGGCTGCACCCCGATCAGGTCACCTGGATCATCAACCACGCCGAAGACCAGCTGCTTTGCTTCGACCTCAGCTTCCTGCCGCTCGTGCAGGCGGTCCATGCGCGTTGTCCCACGGTCAGGCAGTGGATCGCGCTGTGCGATGAGGACAAGCTGCCGGTCGACAGCGGCATCCCCCACCTGCTGAGCTACGAGGGGTGGATCGGCGGCGGGAGCGAGCACTACGACTGGCCTCGCTTCGACGAGAACATGGCGTCGAGCATGTGCTACACGAGCGGCACGACCGGCCATCCGAAAGCAGCCTTGTACAGCCACCGCTCCACGTTGTTGCACGCGTACGCGGCGGCTCTGCCCGATGCGATGGGCATCTCTTCGCGGGACTCGGTATTGCCAGTGGTGCCGATGTTCCACGTCAACGCCTGGGGCATTCCTTACGCGGGTGCGTTGACAGGTTGCAAGCTGGCATTTCCCGGGCCGGCGCTGGATGGCAAGTCGGTCTACGAGCTCATCGAAAGCGAGAGCGTGAGCTTCGCCGCCGGCGTGCCGACGGTGTGGCAGATGCTGCTGGAGCACATGGAAGCCGGCGGCCTGCGCTTTTCCAGCCTGGAACGTACGGTGATCGGTGGCGCAGCCTGCCCGCCCAGCATGCTGCGCGCCTTCAAGGAGCGTTACGGCGTCGAGGTGCTGCATGGCTGGGGCATGACCGAGATGAGCCCACTCGGCACGGTCTGCACGCTGAAGAAAAAGCATCTGAACTTGCCGATGGAGGCACAGTTGCAGATCTTGCAGAAGCAGGGCCGTGGCCTGTTCGGCGTGGAGATGAAGATCGTCGACGCCCAGGGAAGTGAGCTTCCATGGGACGGCCAGGCCCGCGGCGATTTGCTGGTCAAGGGGCCATGGATCGTCAAGGAATACTTCAAGGCGGAAGCCGGCGATCCCCTCGTCAAGGACGCCCGGGGCACCGGCTGGTTTCCCACCGGCGACGTGGCCGCGATCGATGCCGATGGCTACCTGCAGATCACCGACCGCAGCAAGGATGTGATCAAGTCCGGCGGCGAGTGGATCAGCTCCATCGACATCGAGAACATCGCGATGGCGCATCCCGCAGTGGCCATGGCCGCTTGCATCGGCGTTCCCCATCCCAAGTGGGACGAGCGGCCCGTCATCGTCGTCGTGACGCGCCGAGGTGCGCAGGTCACGAAGGCCGAGTTGCTGGATTTCCACAAGGGCAAGGCGGTGGCCAGGTGGCAGATTCCCGACGACGTGATCTTCGTGGAATCGATTCCCCTGGGCGCGACTGGAAAGATGCTCAAGACCCAGTTGCGCGAACAGCTCAAGGAACACCGGCTGGCGGATGGACAGGCCGCAGTCACAACGAACGGGTAATTCGAACATGCCTTTCACCACCCTGGACAAGATCTGGAACGGGCACAGGATCAAGTCGTCGGCCGATGGCCTCGACCTGCTCTTCGTGGATCGCCATTACCTCACCGATCTGAGTGGGACGCTCGGCCTGGAGGATCTGCAGGCAGCGCACCGCCCGATCCGCCGCCCTGACCTGAGTATCGCCATCCCCGACCACATGATCGAGACCGCGCCGCATGGCGAGGCAGCAACCCTGCCAGCCAACAAGCGATTCGTCGAGCCGCTCAGGCGTCTTTCCGCCGAGGCTTCCATCCAGCATCTCGGGCGTGATTCGGGGCGCCAGGGCATCGTTCACGTGACGGCGCTCGAAGACGGCCTGACCTTGCCGGGCCTGGTGGTTGTCTGCGGCGACAGCCACACCACCACCCACGGCGCGCTCGGTGCGCTGGCGCTGGGCATCGGCTCCACGGAGGTCGCCCACGTGCTGGCCACGCAGGCGATCTGGGTCAAAAAGCCAAGGCAGGCCCGGGTCCGGCTGACGGGCCGCAAGGGCCAGGGCGTCTTTGCGAAAGACATCGCGCTGGGCCTCATCGCCAGTCTCGGCGCCGATTTCGGCCGCGAGCATGCGCTGACATTCGAGGGCGAGACCGTGCAGCGCATGTCGATCGAGGAGCGCGCCACGCTGTGCAACATGGCCGTCGAACTCGGCGCACGCATCGGCTACGTGGCGCCGGACGACACCAGCTTCAGCTACCTCTCCAAAGCGAAGGCAGCGCCCCGAGGCGCGCTGTGGGACCTCGCCGTGCAGGCCTGGCGCGAGCTGCGGCCCGATGCCGATGCCGCCTACGACGAGGACGTCAGCTTCGACGTGTCGGCTCTCACGCCTCAGATCACCTGGGGCACGAGCGTGCAGCACGGCATGGCGATCGACGGGGTCGTCCCGGACGGCGGCGAGTTCGACGCACCGCGCGCCTACATGGATGTCCGCGCCGGCCAGACGTTGGTCGACACGCCTATCCAGCATGTGTTCATCGGTTCCTGCACCAACAGCCGGATCGAGGATTTGCGTGTGGCTGCTGGCGTCGCCCGCCGACGCAAGGTTGCCCGGGGCGTGCGAGCCTGGGTCGTGCCCGGCTCCCAGGCGGTGCAGCGGCAGGCCGAAGCCGAAGGACTGGACACAATCTTTCGCGACGCAGGATTTCAGTGGCGCCTTCCGGGCTGCTCCATGTGCGTGGGCACCAATGGCGACACCGTGCCCGCGGGCGAGCGCTGTGTCTCGACCTCGAACCGCAACTTCGTCGGAAGGCAGGGGCCGGGTGCGCGCACCCACCTGGCCAGCCCGGCCACTGCGGCAGCCTCCGCTCTCGCCGGCTGCATTGCCGACCCGCGCCCTTTCGTTGATCACCTGTCATGACCACGCCATTCCTCCGCCATTCCGGCCGCGCCGTCAGTCTGCCGCTGGACAACATCGACACCGACGTGATCATCCCGATGCAGCAGCTCCTGAGCGTGCCGCGCAGTGAGCTGGGTCGATATGCCTTCAACGCGCTGCGCTACGACGCCCAAGGGGCGGAGCGCGGAGGTTTCCCGTTGAACGACGCGAAGGGACGCGGAGCAAGCGTGATCGTGGGAGGGCGCAACTTCGGTTGCGGCAGCTCACGCGAAGGCGCTGTCTACGCGCTCGCAGGGTTGGGCATTCGCGCGATCGTCGCGAGTTCGTACGGTGATATCTTTTTCAGCAATTGCGTGAAGAACGGCCTGCTGCCTGTCCTTCTTGCTCCCGCCGAACTGGATCGCATGCACGCAGCAATCGCGGCCTCGCCGGACCCCGTCGATGCAGCGATCGACCTCGAGGCACAAAAGGTGGCTCTCAGCACGGGCGCGTCGTTCTCGATCGACATCGATCACGCGCATAAGCAAAGGCTGATCGACGGAACCGATGAAGTGGCGCTCACCCTGATGGCCGAGCACGACATTCGCTGCTTCGAGCATGCGGATGAAATTGCTCGCCCGTGGGCCCGGCCAGGAAATCATGATGAGTGAGCCATTGCAGGATTCCGCAACATCAGTTCGGCTCGTTGCAGTGGGCGATGTCTTTCTCAATCGCAAGAACCCCTCTGAATCTTTTGCTCATGTGGGTGAGATTCTCGAGGCGGGCGACATCACCTTCGGCAATTCTGAAGGTACCTACGCCGTCAACCAAACGGCGGACCCAGACATGATGGCCGCGATCATTGCCTCGCCCGACAACATCGCCGCCTTGGCCCGAGCCGGATTCGATGTCATGTCTGTGGCCAACAACCACATCAACGACTGGGGACGCGCGGGTATGCATTCAACGGTCGATCGCTTGCAACGCGAGGGTATCCGGACCGTCGGCTTCGGCAAAAACATCGACGACGCGTTCGCCCCCATTTGCGTCGCTGCCAATGGTTGCCGAGTCGCCTTTGTCGCGGCGTCGATGATCGGTTCCTGGAACGCCGCGGCAACAGCGGATCGCGACGGCGTCGCCATGCTCGAGGTCTCGACGCAATATCACGATCTTCACAAGCAGCCTGGAAGCCCGCCTCATGTCCGGTCGCAGCTCACGGAGTCTGCCGCCGCTCGCGTCGCAAGAAGCTTCGAAGAGGCGAAGCGCAGTGCCGACTTCGTCATCGCCAGCTTTCACTGGGGCGTCCATTGCTTTCCCGCCAGCCTGGCCGAATATGAGCGTTCACTCGCCAGACTTGCCATCGACCACGGTGCCGACGTCGTTTTGGGCCACCATCAGCACATCCTGAAGGGCGTGGACTTCTACAAGGGCAAACCCATACTGCACGGGCTGGGAAACTTCGCGTTCGACTTGGTCGACATCGAGAAGATCGCGTCGCCCGCGGCAGTGCGCGAAACCATCGAGATCTACGGGGAGTACGGCATCTTCTCGCGGGAGGGTTACCCGACGGTGCCGTTCCACGAGGAATCGCGGATGACGGTCGTGGCCCATATCAACTTGGCGCAAGGGACAGACCCCGTCGTGGAACTCACGCCCTGCATGATCAATACGAATGGGCAACCCGGGCCGATCCCGGCATCTGACAGCTCATCGTTTTCAAGCTTCATGGCGTATTTGAAAAAGATCCACTGGCTGGCGGATCTCGACACGGAGATCGGGCAGCGGGGCGATCGGATATTCGTGCGGGCAAAGCTGCGTGGTCAAGCGTAGTCCTTGTCATGCTCCGCACGGCTGGGTTGCGAGCGCGGATCGACGTCAGCGGCGCGGCCGCCTGGTGCGACCGCCCGCTTGCACGGAGACGCTCCGTTAGACGTGCTCGCGCAGGAACGCCAGCGTGCGCTCCAGCGCGAGTTCGTGGCTCACCGGGTGGAAGCTGGCGCGTTCGTCGCACGAGAACCCATGGCCCGCGCCAGGATAGACGTGGATCTCGACCGGCGCGCCGGGCGAGTTCGCCTGGACTTCCCTCACCTTGTCGACACCGGCGAGCGCGATGCCCGGGTCCTCCGCGCCGAAGTGCATCAGCACCGGGCAGCGGGGCTTCTCCTCCGCGTGGTTGGGGATCTGCGCGCCGTAGTACGCGACCGCCGCGGAAACCCCGTCGAGACGGGTGGCAGCCATCCAGGCGAGCGAACCGCCAAGGCAGTAGCCGACCACGCCGACCTTGCCGGCATCGGCGACGGCATTGATCGCCGCCTGCGTATCCATCTGCATGAGCGGCCACTGCATCTTGCCGAGCAGAGCCCGGCCTTCGGTGCGGTCGCTCTCGGCGTATCCGAGTTCGACGCCGCGCTGCACGCGATCGAACAGCGCAGGGGAGATGACCCGCCAGCCTTGCGCGGAGAAGCGGTCGCACACGCTGCGGATGTGGTGGTTCACGCCGAAGATCTCCTGGATCACGACGAGCGCGCCGCGCGGCTTGCCTGCCGGTGCCGAGACATAGGCCGAGAGTTCGTGGCCGTCGGCGGCTTTCAAAGTTTGTATGGACATGCGTGGCCTTCCTTGGTTGGGTGGTTAATCGAGCTTCACGCCGCCGATGTCGCGGACGATCTTCGTCCACGTCGCGGCGTTTTCAGACAGGAACTTCGACGTCGGCCCAGTGGGCATCGGATTCGGCTCCTGGTCCATGTCGCCCAGCTTCGTGACGACGTCCGTCGTCTGGACGCTCTCCACGATGGCGTCGCTGAGCTTCTGCAACAAGGGCTTGGGGACGGCGGCCGGCGCGAAGACGCCGAACCACGTGACGAAGTCGTTCATCGCAGGCATGCCCAACTCGGCAAAGGTGGGCACGTCGGGAAGCGAGCGGCTCCTTCGGGTGCCGCCAGCGGCAAGCGCCTTCACGCGGCCGGCCTTGATCATTCCCTTGGCCGACCCCGGGTCGGTGAACATGGCCGTGACCTGGCCTGATGCGAGGCCCTGCATGGCCGGCGCGGATCCCTTGTAGGCGATGTGTTCCATCGACAGCGTGACGAGCTTGTTGAAATAGGCGCCGGCCAGGTGCGACTCCGAGCCCGCGCCGAACGAGGCGTAGCTGAGCGGCTGCGCGGACTGCTTCGCCCAGGCCACGAACTCCTGCAGGTTGTTCGCGGGAACGGACGAGTTGACGAGAAGCACCATGGGCGCCTGCGACACCCGCGCCACCGCAGCGAAATCGCGGCGCGGATCGTACGCCATCTTCGAGTACAGCAAGGGGCTCAGCACGATCGGCGACCCGTTCGTCAGAAGGATGGTGTAGCCGTCGCCCGGGGCCTTGGCGACGACATCGGTCCCCAGCATGCCGGCCGCACCGGGGCGGTTGTCGACGACGACAGGTTGGCCGAGGGTCTGCGACAGCTTCAGTGCGACGATCCGCGCCGCTGTGTCCGTGCCGCCGCCGGGCGCATAAGGCACGACCATTCGGACGGGACGATTGGGATAGTCGGCGCGTTGCGCCTGGGCACCGGTGACGACGAGGGCCGCGCAAAACGCTGCGGCGAGAAATGGAATGCTGCGCATGTCGATGTCTCCTTTTTTGTATGGTTCGCGAGCGCCGGGGCGGCGCCCACGCGGGATCAGAGTCGGGCGCCCAAATGCACCCACTCCAGGCTGCGGATGTCGCCAAATTCGCGGTCCAGCTTGGTCCAGGTCGAACCGCCATCGAGCGACCGCATCACCTGGCCGTACGCCGTGCACGCGAACAGGATCTGCGGGTCGCCGGGATGCGGCGCGACCTTCCACACGGTGCTGTTCGCACGCACGGGCAACTCCACCTCGCTCCACGAGTCGCCGTGGTCAGTGCTTCGGAACAGGCGCCCCCAGCTGCCCGGTGGACCATCCCCGTTGGTCGCGAACAACAGCCCGGGCACGCCAGCAACCGCGTTGATCGACCGCGTGTACGCCACCGGCGAAGCGATCGGCACAGAGCACCATGTCTCGCCCTCGTCGTCGCTGCAGTGCAAGCCTTCGTCCGTTGCCACCATCACGCGCTTGCGCCCCGGTACCAGCGTGATGCCATGGATGTCGTGCGACTTCAGCCCGTTGACCAGCCGCTGCCAGGTGTCGCCGCCATCGCGCGAGTGCCACACGCCGTCGATCTCGACGCTGGCCCAAACGGCCAAGGGGTCGTCGGGATCGAAAATGATCCGCGTCACGCGCGGGTAGTTCACGTACCGGCAGCGCTGGGCCATCCGCGCCGGCAGCCACTCCCAACTGCGGCCGCCGTCCTTCGACCGGAAGAGGCTGGCAGGCTTGCGGGTGCCAGCAATCAGCAGGTCGGGATCGTGCGGCGAATGCGCCACCGCCCAAACGGGGGTGTCGCTGAAGTCGCTGTGAAGCGCCTCCCAGCCGAGCTCGTGGCCGCGCCAGCGGTAAACGCCCTCGTCGGTTCCGGCGAGAAACTCGTCAGGGCGCCGCGGGTGCGAACTGATCGCCCAGATCGGCATCTGGGGATACAAGCCCCTCGTGAGCCTCGTCCAGGTCTCACCCAAGTCGGTACTGCTCCAGGCCAGCGTAGCCGCCGTGCCCACCACGATGTGCATGTCGTCTCCATCCGGCGATCACGATCCGCCGCATGGAAGAAATGTAGAAGTGGGAGCCACGAGGACGCTAACCCCGATCGTGCACGACTTACCCGTTCGTCCCGAAATGCAGCCTCACGCTGCGGCGGCGGAAGGAGGCAGGCGTTTCTCCGGTGTGCATTGCGAAGAAGCGGGAGAAATGACCGGGCGAGCTGAACCCGAGTTCGTCGCTGATGTCCGCAATGGGCTCGGCGCCGCCGATCAGGCGCTCCACGGCCCACTGCATCCTCGCCGCGTTTAAGAACAGCCGCGGTGGCACGCCGAAACAGTCCTTGAAGCGCCGATAGAACTGCGTGCGGGAGATGCCCACCTCGGCAGCGATCTCGTCGACGCTCAAGCGGCCGCTGTTCGCGCGCGCGAGCTGGGCCGCACGGTTGATGCGTCTGTCCCAGGCGTACGGCTGCGCGCGCGCCTGAGGGCGCGCCGCGGCAGGAACCAGCCGGCCCAGGCAGTCGATCAACGACATGATGAGCGGATGCGAGGCACTGGCTGCCTCGGGCTCGAGGCCGGCGAAGGCGGTCCGGATGCTGCACAGGAGATCGAAGACCTCATCTTCGATACGCACCGGACCGTGAAGGCCCGCCAGCGCCCTTGCCGGTGATTCGTTGCGCGACAACCAAGCCGGGCTCAGCGCGAGCATCAGCACGAAGGCCGGCGCCGACGAATCGACATGACGCGCGTGGATCGTCCAGGAAGGGATGACCAGGGCTTCCCTCGCCCTCACATGCTCGCGCCGGCCGTCGAGCTGATACCTGAGGGGTGCACCGCCCAGGTTGAACGAAATCTGGACCTCGCCGTGTGCATGTGCGCCGACGCTGCGTCTGGCCCAGCCCCCCATGATCCGGCCGAACTCTCCCGCCGCGAGGAGGACGGGAGGCATTGCTGCGGCGTCTCCCGATTGCAGGATGTCAGCCACGCCGCGCAGCATAGAAATTGGCTTGCGCCAGTCCAGCGGCAATTCCGCAACGCGATTCCGCACCGGCGACGAGCAGCAGGTAACCGCTACTCATCCCGCCAATTCTGTTCAACATAGCCACAAGCTTATCTCAGTATGTCAATAAGGTATACCAAATCACCATATCAGGAGCGCCCCTGAGTTGTTCGTGCCGAACATAGAGCCCCCTGAGATTCGCAGGGGGCGTCAGCCGGCTCAATCGGCCCACGCGGCGCGATGCCGACGAGCACTGACGAACGCGATCAACGAGTTGCGGAGCGCGGATTGCGGGTCCATGCAGACGAAACGGCCAGCGAGAGTGCCGAGACAAGAAAAGAGAAGAAGGCGCAAACGCCGCATAAGGCGCGATGTCGGAAATCGTGGGCACGCGCGCTCCACCTGCACGCACGAGAAGAAAAGCCTCCTGCAAGCGCAGACTGCGCCGCGCCGAGGATCATGGCCCATTGAGCGCCATGCACCTTCCAACGGCGGACACCCGTGGGAAGCTGGAAAACTCCGGCGAGCATCGCCCATGCACCTTACGCGCCGAGTCCGGTACTGAAGCAAGGGACCCTCTGATGATTTCCATGTACGTGACCTACGCCGGCAACGCCGACACGCCGTTCGACCGCGAGCACTGGATCGATGTTTCTGCGGCAAACGCAGCCAAGATCGCCTGCAACATGATGATCGCCATAACCATCGAGGCAATGGCTGAAGCCGTGGTGCTGACGGAGGTCAATGGCGTGCCGCGCGAGAGCTTCTTCGAGTTAATCCTCGGCACCGTGTTCGACAGCCGCCTCTACCGGACCTACTCGTCAAATATCTCGGCGGGCGCCTATGAACCTGGCTTCTGGACCTCGGCCAGCATGGGGCACCTCCGACCGGGGAACGTCGGTCGCCGAGGCCTGGGAACAAACCCCCGGCCTTCGACGCCGACCCCCGTTTGGGCTCTCCGGTTTGAGGCCGCCAGTCAACGACCCACCCTGATGGCCCCGGAGGCTAAACGCCTGATTCCCAATGAAAAAGGGCGTCCGGTGGATGAAAACGGACGCCCTTGGACGTTTTGTTGGTCGTGTGAAACCGATCCAAAGATGCCCCGCACGGGGCATGAATGCTGGGTTGGGTCAATTCGATAACACTCCCGTACCCCCTTTTGTACCCCCTCTTCAAGGCGCGCCTTCTTATGTTGCATTTGCACATCATTGGTCGCCACGCCTGTTCGAGAACCGTCATAGGTTGCGTTTGGTGTCATCGCGGTTTCTCCTTTGTTGATCGTAGCGATCGGGCACGCAAGCCTGAGGAAACGAGACGTGGCTTCTGGGTCGCCCGGAGTTGCACACACCCGGATGCGGACGCGGAAACGAGAACGACGCAGCATGCGCCTGCCCACCGAGAACTGTCGGCCCTGAGGCACAGTCCACGGCGAGCAACCGGTCAATGAAGGTTCAGAGATCGCGCCGCCACAGCACTCCTGCTCTACCGATACCGGTAGCGGCGTAACCAAAGCCTCAGCATTCACCCAAATGGAATGCTCTGCGCGGCAATCAGGCCGTAGATCGAAACGCCGCGCCCCCTTTGCGATGGCCCAGCCCTGCTCCCTGATGAGGTCGATAATCTTCAGACCGCAAGCGCCTGAACGGTGCTCTTGCTCTGACCTTGTAGCCGTCGCGGTGCTGGTTCTCAGACTATGGAATTCCTGCCGACGCTGTCAGGCCGCAACCGGCGGCTTCTAGCCAAGGAGAACAAGATGACTGATTCCGACCACACCATCGAGACACTGAAGGGCGAGCGTTGCCGAGCTGCGGGTGATCTTCAACAACGAGCGAGGCGTCTGTCGACGCGGCGTTGCCGCGACAGGAACGCCGAAGCGTGATCCGCACCTACCTGCATATCCGCTGTGTACTGATGCTGAAGCGCTGAAGGCGAGCGCGCACGGGACACATGCCCTCACCGGCACGAGTCTTTGGCTCGGGGCGGCAGACAAGCATCGGCCGGGCTTTCAGCGTGGAGCGAAGCGTTAGAAGAGACCTCCGAGTCCGATTCGTGTCAAAGACTTCCTAATGTCATTGTTGGGGCCCATTCCGTTGCGCAGGTCGTTGTTAACTGTCCTCACCGCCCGGTTGAATTCGTTGTTCGGCCCCGGGCCCCTTTGAATGTCATTAACGGCTTTATTCCACGTCTGAAGAGCGAAGCCGTTCGGGCCTGCAATCCTGTTAAGGTCGAGGCCAAGCGCGCGAAGCCCCTTTGTGATCTCGTTGTTGTCGCCGAAGCATCCATTTCCGCCGACACCAATGGTGAAGCACTTGTCGAGTTCCATGGCGGTAAGTCTGCCGCCGGTACAGGCGGCGAAGGCGTAAGGTTGTCCGCCGCTGGACATCGCACATTCCGCGGCGACGGTCAGTTCGGGATTCAGCTTTAGCGCGGAGCCGGCAGCACAACCAGCGATCCCCCACATTGACGCATTGCCCTGCTGTGCTTGCTTGGTCATACACGCGACGGCACGAGCCGTCTGCGGATCGAAGTTTTGGTTGGCCATACAGAGTGGAAGTTTTGTCGTGTCTGCTCCTTCCTTCTTGTAGCAATCGACCGCCTGGTTCAGGGCCCTACGCTCGTTCTCGCCCATCATGGTTCCGGCGAGGCAGGTCGTCATCGAAAGTTGATCGTCCTGGGCACGGCGCATGCACTGATAGGCCTTGACCTGATCGCCTGTCATCATTTTTGGCACCATGCAATCAACAAAGCGTTGCCTGTCGCTCCCGGAAACCTGAAGGCATTGAGCGGCATCTTCGGGCCGGGCACTTACGGGCGGAGAGATGCCAACTGCACTGCGCATGAATTGATTGGGTATCGGTATCACGCCGTTCGACGCAGAAGGAGCAATCACGCCTCCCTCTGCGGCGAATTGGTAGTTGGGGATGGCCACCTGTATGGGCGCAGGTATTGGCTGAAATGTCTGGCATCCGCCAATCACGACAGGCCCAGGCAAATTAAGACTGAGTTGAATCAACTGTCCTTGCCATGTGACGAAGAATGCGTCCACCATGGGGTTTGCCGCCGGCATACGAAGGAACATTTGGCCTGACGGGTCTCGCGCCGCAATGCCCGCGTTTTGGGGGAAATTTTCCTGAAACGTATAGAGTGACTGCGTCACGATGAATGCTTGACCTCGCATCTGGTCAATGCAGCGCGCGAGAGGCGGTCCGGAACTCGGGCCAGGTCCGGCACCCGGCGGAAACAGCATGGGCTGAGCGGCGAGGAAAGACGCGAAGAGCAGCGACCCGCAGGTGGCTGCAAGACGTTTGACTATGCGCATGATGTCCAACCTCCGGGTTGCGGCCGTGACCATACTCCCGCGGGGCGGCCAACACAATCCATACGAATGGCTAGGAGGCACGCGAAGACGCGATCAGGGATCGGCCAAGAAAGAAGGTCAAACCGCGCTTGAGAGGCTTCATCCGGAATTCGAAGTGTGCAGATGCTGGTGATCGTTCCGAAAGGAGATCGCGATGAAAGCTATTTTTCTGCGCTGGCAGCCATGATGGCGCTGCTTCTTGCTTTCTACGCTTCGGCTGAAGTACGAGTGGCACAGACCAAACCTCCACCGGTTAAGAGGTGCGATCAGGTTGTGTCGGAGTTCAAGGCAAGCTGCCTGAAAAGTTGCGACATCTACAAGGAAACAAGAAAAACGCAGTGCACAAGCGCATGCAACGATGCCGGCCAGTTGAAGCTGCGCAAGATCCAGTGCGAGGCCGGTCGTAAAGCATGAGTTTGGCGCAGCGTTACCGAAACGTAGGGACCGGCAAGACTGGGCACAGCCTTCACCGCGGAGAGCGCGAGGGGCTGGTGGCCCTAACTTCAGATCATTGTCTAGGGCTTGACCGCTGGTTGATCCACCGGCGACAGCCGCTGGCTGTTCTTGTCTGCGACAGGATCGTTACCCGCAGGGAGGGACCTCAGGCCCAGTGCGTGCTCGCGGACAGAGCGCGGTCGGGCGTTGCCTGCTGCTGCTTTTCGGATCCAGGTATGGGAGGACGCAGAACGATCTGCTGCGACCCGGTCCCACCTCCGACATTCGATGGGTGACTCGTGCATCTGCACATATCACTGGCTGGCGCTCGCAGCTCCTATGGCCCCTCTGCCAGGCCGCGCGATATGCTGTTCTGTATTCCACGCACAGAAAGGTGAGAGACAAGATGAAGATCTTCATAAGTTCCCTGATCCGCGGATTCGAGCCATTTCGAGAGGCCGCACGATCTGCGGTGACGACGCTGCGTCATGAGCCGGTCATGGCCGAGGATTTCGGCGCACAGCCCAACTCCCCGCAGGTTGCATGCCTCCAGGGCGTCCGGTCGGCTGAGCTAATCCTCCTGATCCTCGGTGAGCAGTATGGATTTGTTCAGGGGACGTCCGGCGTGTCCCCGACGCACGAAGAGTTTTTGGAAGCGCGTGACACGAAGCCGGTGCTGGCCTTCGTGCAGGAAGGCATCACCCGCGATGCGCAGCAGACGAAGTTCGTCTCCGAAGTCCAGGGCTGGCAGCAAGGCTACTTCCGAGGCGGCTTCAAAACAGCAGAAGAGCTGAAGGATCTCATCACGCGCGCGATCCATGACTACCAGCTTGCGCACGCGGCTGCGCCTCTCGACATTGCTGTCCTCACGCAGTCGGCGGTCAGCCTTCTACCGAGGGCCCGAAACGGCAACTCAGTTCAATCGTCAGTCCTGAACCTGGCCATCACTGGCGGCCCGCTGCAGCGCATCCTGCGACCTGCTGAACTTGAAGACCGAAAGCTGGTGAACGACCTTCACCAGCATGCGCTGTTCTCAGAGCCCCGACTGTTCGACAGCACGAAAGGGATGGAGAGCGACATTGACGGCGCTGCGCTCTATCTTGAACAAGAGGGCGGCGCAAGAATTCAGCTTGACGAGCAAGGTGGTCTTGTGCTTCGTCTGCCGCTCGAACGGCAATCGCGGAGAGGCCACGGTTTCGGCGGCAGTTTCGCCCTGATTCAGGAAACTGTCGTCCAGCAACTGACTGCAGGAATCGCCTATGCCGACTGGGCGCTTGACCGGATCGACCCCACCCAGAAGCTGACGCATGTCTCCATCGCGGCCCGCATTGACGCTAGCGAGCACCTGGGATGGCGAACGCAAGCCGAAGACGACGCCAGTCCGAACTCCGGCACGATGGGATTTGGTGGCGGAGAAGAAAAGCCGCCTGTTACGGTGGACAGGCCACGCCCAGCCCTGCGGTTCGACGCCGCGAACCTAGCCGAAGATCTGATGGTTCCACTCAGGCGTCAGCGAAAAAACAAGTAGCGCGACCTTCGGGACGGTTCGCGCTGTATTCCGTCAGGGGAGCAGGCTGTACCTGCCCAAGGACGAACTGCCTCGCACCACGGCCTATGGTTCCGCGTAGCCAACGAGGCCGAGGATAGCGCGCTGCTGCTCGAGCTCGACGACATCGAGGCGAACTTGCCGTCGATGGCGGCCAAGAAGGGGGCATGCATCGCGAGCGCGATCACACCTCTGAGCCTCGCCACTTCTGTGGCTGTGGCTGTGGCTGTGGCTGTGGCTGAGCATCGGCGGCTCCATCTGCGGACGGTGCCGCACCGGCGAGCTTCGATACGACCGTGCAAGTTCGACCGACCTGTGCGCGCCACTGCCCGGCGTAACGACGCGCCAGCCGCTCTGATGTCGCTTGAACCAAGTCAAAGCCGCGGGCGGCGCCGGGCGCACGGCTGCTTCGCGATGACGAAAACGAGTGGGTTTCCACATGTGATCCCTGTAGAATTTGTAACAATTCAACTCAAATAGAGCCGAAATGGCCGCAGACAAGAACTCGCTGTTCGGCCAAGGCCGGCGCTTTAATCCGGGGGTCAGGGCAGGCCTCCGATCTCACATGGGCAAAGCCGTTAGGTCGCTCCGGGAAATGGCGAGCGCTTGACGGGCATGGCGCTTCAAGACGCACCTCCGCTGAGCCGCTTCCTCAGGATGGCCGTAGTGGCGGGCGTCGAGAGCGCCGTTCAAATTCATATCGACCGCGGCGACGACCTCGACGCCCGCGACGAGAAGGGCCAAACGCCCCTAATGCTCTCTGCGGCGCGCAACAAGGCCGTCATTTGCAAGCTGCTGCTAGCCGCCGGCGCCGACGCTCGCTTGCTCGACCCTTCGGGGCGCGACGCCCTTGGCATCGCCAATGCGTCTCGCGCGCTTGAAGCGGCCTCGGCCATAGAGGCGGGCCTCGTGGCCCTAGTCGTCGAGCAGGCCCCCGCCCAATCCGTGCAGGCCGTCAACGACGCCTCCGTATTCGACCAAGCGGGCCGCGAGCCTGATTCGTCCCCTCCCCGAGCCGCGATCACGACATTCGGAACCGCCGTGCCAGAGATCCCCACAGAGGTCGTTGACGATGGCCTCGTCTTTGATCTCAGCGGGTGGGAGGCCGAAGAGGAGCAGGCGCCCCCCGACGGCGATCCGACACTCGCCGTGGCCGCCGTGAAAATCCAGGCGACGATCACCGAACACCAGTCCATCGACATGTCGGCCGACTGGGACGACTTCGACGCCTTCCTGCCCGACCGGGCGACTCCGCTGCCGCGCGTCGACGATGACGAGGCGCGCGCGCGGCTGCGCCTGGTCGTGCTACGCGCCATCCGCGAGGGCAGCGTCCCGCACGCCGCCATTGAGGATTTGACGCGCGGCAAGGATGGCGAGCCCGACGCCGAGGCCGGCGCACTGCTTTGCATGGTCGTCAACGACCTCGGCGCCGAGACCGACGAGCGGTTTGAGTACTCGGCGCCCCACGAGAGCTTCGAAGTCTTCGTGTCGCCGGATGAAAGGCCGGGCGAAGAGGACGCAATCGCCGACGCCTTGGCTTTCGTGGACGACTTGGCCGCGCGACGCAACGAGCCTTTGCGTCTCTATCAGCGTGAACTCCAGCGCGAGGCCTTGCTCACTGCCGAGGCCGAGGTCGCCTTGGGCCAAGCCATGGAGCACGGCGTCGAGAAGGCGCTCGACGCACTGGCCGCGTGGCCTGGAGGCATCGCCGCCACCTTGGAGGCGGCCCGCCAAGTGGTTAAAGGCTCCAAGCCGCTGCGCTCGATGTCCTCTGGCCCGCAAGTCGAGCCCCATTATGCGCAAGCGGCGCCCACCGTCGAGATCGACGCTGACGCCGACGTGGACCCCGCATTGGACCCGCCGGCCGCCGAGGGCGAGTCCACGAGCTCCGAAGACGAACCCGATTCGCAGTTCGGGCTCGAGGCCAAAGAGACCGACGACGAGCTGGCGCAGTTTTGCGCCAACGCGGAGCTCTTGTCGGGCCTGCCCGTCGGCACGAGCCAAGACGCGGCCAAATGGGAAGCCTGCCGCGGCGCGCTGGTCTCCCTGGGCCTGACCAGCGGCTTTCTGATGGAGCTGGCGGACTCCGGGCTCATCGGGGAAGCCGAGGCCGCTCACGCGTTCGGCCAGGCGATGGGGGCCTACAAGCGCGCGCGCGACCGAATGGCCGTCGCCAACTTGAAGCTCGTCTACTCCATCGCCAAAAAATACCTGTTCAGCGGCCAGCCGCTCGACGACCTGCTGCAGGAAGGAAACATCGGTCTCATCAAGGCCGTGGACCGCTATGACTGGCGCAGGGGCTTCAAGTTCTCGACCTATGCGACTTGGTGGATTCGCCAGCAGGTCGGGCGCTTCGTGGCCGACAAGGGCAAGACCATCCGCCTTCCCGTCCACGTCTACGAGAAGACGCAGCGCATCGCGCAGGCCGCCCATGCCTTCGAGCTCCGCCATGGCCATGCCCCGACGCTCGAAGAGATCGCGGCGCTCGTCGAGCTGCCCGTCCATAAGGTCGAGGCGCTCTCCCGCTTGGGCGTCGAGCCGCTGCCGCTGCACGAGCTGTCTGACATCGACAGCCTCATCGCAGTGCACGCGAAAGACCAGTTCGCTGTCCGCGATCCCGTCGAATGCGTCGAGGACATCCAGTTGGGCGAGTCGGTGGACCACTTCCTGAGCACGCTCAAGCTCAAAGAAGAGAATGTCGTGCGCATGCGCTACGGCATCGGCGTCCAGGACTCGATGACGCTCGAAGAGATCGGCGCGCGGATGGACGTGACGCGCGAGCGCATCCGGCAAATCGAGGCCAAGGCTCTGGGGCGGCTCCGGCATCCCGCGCGGCTCGACCGATTCTTGACTGAGCTCGGCCTTGTCCCGGCTGCAAGACCCGAGCAAGGCGCCGACGAGACTGGCGAGGCGTACGACGACGGTGATGTCAGCGCGCCACCCACCGCGAAGGCTTCCGCGCCCAAGCCGAAGCCGGCCGCTCCTGCGGCTCCACGCCCCGAGCGGCGGGTCGGCTCCGAGCCCACGGCGCTCGTCAAGCTTTTGGACCAGACGCGCGAGGCTGGCATCGTTGTCGAGGACTACCTCGAGGGCGAGGCGCGCCGCCTGTGGGTCCACATCACAAACACGCCCGACAACCGCTCCCGAAAGATCGTCCGAAAGCTGATCGCGCTTGGGTTTGAGTTCTGGCCAGGGAAAGGCTATTGGCGATGAAGCCCAAGACAAGAAGCGCGCCGCCGCGCGCGATGGCGATGCTCGAGTCCCTGCGAGGCCTCGGCTACTCGACCGGCGCGGGCTTGGCCGACATCATCGACAACAGCGTGTCCGCCGGAGCCGCGGAAGTCCGGATCGACTTCGCATGGGACGGTTCTAAGAGCCGAATCACGATCCTCGACGACGGGCGCGGCATGGACGACGCCGAGCTCGAGAGCGCGATGCGCCTGGGCGACAAGAACCCGCTCGATCCGCGGGCGGCCCACGACCTTGGGCGCTTCGGCATGGGCCTGAAAACCGCCTCCTTCTCGCAATGCCGGCGGCTCACAGTCGCCAGCGTCAAGAAAGGGGCCACGAGCTGCCTGCGCTGGGACCTCGACGAGCTCGCTGCAGATCCCGATGGCGGCTGGCTTCTGTTCGAGGGGCCGGCCCAGGGGTCCAAGCCCTTCATCGCCGGCTTGAAGGGCAAGAAGGCCGGGACGGTCGTGCTGTGGGAGTCGATGGACCGCGTAGTGACCTCCGGCTACACCTCCGACGACTTCCACGACCTCATCGACACCGTCGAGTCCCACGTGGCGATGATCTTCCACCGCCTGATTCAAGGGCCGCGGCCTAAGCTCAAACTGCTCATCAACGGCCGGGTCGTCGCCCCGTGGGACCCCTTCATGACGGGACACCCCGCGAAGCCTTGGGCGTCGCCACCCACCTATCAAGCCACCGACTACGGCTCGGTCACAGCGCAGGCGCATGTCCTGCCGCATCGGGACAAGCTGACGGCCGCCGAGTATGACGACAACGCCGGCCCGGCCGGCTGGACCGCGCAGCAAGGCTTCTACGTTTACCGCAACGAGCGGCTGTTGGTCGCGGGCGGTTGGCTTGGCCTCGGCGGCTCGCGCGCGTGGAACCGCGAGGAGGCCCATCGCCTGGCGCGCATCCGGCTCGACATTCCGAACACGGCCGACGCAGACTGGAAGATCGACGTCCGCAAATCGACGGCCCGTCCGCCCGTGTCGCTGCGGCCCTGGCTCACCCTGCTGGCCGAGAACACCCGCGAGCGCGCGCGGCGCGTGTTCGCCTACCGAGGCACGCCCGCTCCCGCCAAGGGCAACGTCCCAATTGAGCAGGCCTGGCGCGTCGAGCGGGTCAAGGCCGGGATGCGATACCGCATCGACGAGGCACATCCATCGGTGTCCGCCGTCTTGGAGAGCGCGGGCGCGCTCGCCCCGCTGGTGAAGTCGATGCTTCGGGTGATCGAGGAGACCGTGCCGGTGCAGCGCATCTGGCTGGACACGGCCGAGAACAAGGAGACGCCGCGCACGGGCTTCGAGGGCGAGCCCAACGCGGCGGTGGTCGAGGTCGCCAGCGTGCTATTCGAAGACCTCATTGAGCGCAAGGGCCTGACCGTCGAGGAGGCGCGCAAGTCGATGTTGCGCACAGAGCCGTTTCAAAAATATCCCGCGCTCGTCGCGAAACTTGGGAGGAAACAATGACCGCAGCAGAAGAGGCAGCAGCGCAAGTCCAGTTGCTCGAAGATGTCATCGCCACCGCGCAGCGGCTGGTGAAGGCGGAGAAGGACTCGTCGATGATCACGCCAGCCTTCATCGCCGAGAAGGTGAAGCTGGCCGCAGCGATGTTCGCCAGCGACCGGCCGGTTCCATTTGACGAGGCCAAGGCGGTCTACACGCTGATCCAGCGGTTCAGCCACCGCATGGGCAAGGCCACCACGCTCAAGGACGACGCCGGCCACATCGAGTGGCTCAACGCCGCCCGCAAGAAGGATTGGCACTACTGGCGCCGCTATCGCGACTATCAGGAGTCGAAGCTCTCCGACGTGGTCGTCGATGGCCTCGATGAATCCACCAGCGACATCCTGGGCCTCCTCGAAGACCCGCTGCGGGCCGACCCGTGGGATCGGCGCGGCCTAGTCGTCGGGCATGTGCAGTCGGGCAAGACCAGCAACTACACGGGCCTCATCAACAAGGCCGCGGACGCCGGCTACAAGATCATCATCGTGCTCGCGGGCCTGCACAACAACCTGCGCTCACAGACCCAGATTCGCCTCGAGGAGGGCTTCCTGGGCTACGAGACGACGCAAGGTGGCGATCCCGGAGCCTCCATCGGCGTGGCCGCGTTTGGCGAAGACCTCAAAACCAACTCGGCGACGACGCGCGCGGAGAACGGAGATTTCAGCAAGGCCATCGCCAAGCATTTCAACGGCATCTCGCCCGAGGAGCGGCCCTGGGTGTTCGTGGTCAAGAAGCAAAAGACCGTCCTGACCGAGCTGCTCAAGTGGATTCAGAAGCGGGTGGCCGACAAGCCCAACCCGCTCCCCTACTCGCTCCCGCTCCAGCACCCGATCCCGGACGGCAAGGACTGGAGGCTCGTCACCAAGCTTCCGCTGCTGGTAATCGACGACGAGGCGGACAACGCGTCGGTGGACACGGGCGAGCAGCTCTTCAACGAGGATGGCACGCCGGACGAGGAGCACTCGCCCAAGACCATCAACAGCCTCATTCGCCGGGTCCTGCACTCGTTCAGCCGCAAGGCCTATGTCGGCTACACGGCCACACCGTTTGCCAACATCTACATCCACCACAAGGGCGCGACCATCGCCGAAGGCCCGGACCTCTTTCCCAAAGCCTTCATCATCAACCTGGCGGCGCCGTCGAACTACGTCGGCCCCGCCCGCATGTTCGGCAAGCTGACCAAGGAAGGCCGCGTCGGCGCGCTGCCGCTCTCGCGCAGCATCCTCGACCACTACGACCCGGAGGCCGAGGCGGGTTGGATGCCGCCCAAGCACAAGAAGACCCACGTTCCGGTCCACAACGGCCAAGAGACGATTCCCCGATCCCTGCGCGAGGCGATCCATTCCTTCGTCCTCGCCTGCGCGGTTCGCGAGCTGCGCGGCCAAGGGCTTGAGCACAGCTCCATGCTGATCCATGTCACCCGCTACGTGGCGGTGCAGGACCATGTGCGCGAGCAGGTCGAGGAGACCGTGCGCCGGATGCGCCAGAAGATCACCCGCGGCAGCGACGCAGACGAGCTGCTCGCGCAGATGCGCGGGCTCTGGGACGAGGACTTCGTCCCGACACGCGACAAGGTCGCCTCGCTCTCGACGCCCGAAGAGCTGCCTCCGCCGATGCCCTCCTGGAACGGCGTGCTCGCCAAGCTGCCCGACGTGCTCGACGACATCGACGTGCGCTCGATCAACGGCATGGCCAAGGACGCGCTCGACTACGCCACGCCTGGCGCCGCCCTCAAGGTCATCGCGGTCGGCGGCGACAAGCTCGCTCGCGGCCTGACGCTCGAAGGCCTCTGCACCAGCTACTTCGTTCGGACGACGAAGATGTATGACACGCTGATGCAGATGGGCCGCTGGTTCGGCTATCGCCCGGGATACCTGGACCTCTGCCGGCTCTACACGTCGCCGGACCTGGTCAGGTGGTTCGGCCACATCGCCGACGCCTCCGAGGAGCTGCGCGAAGAGTTCGACTTTATGGCCAAGGCCAAGCTCACGCCCGAGCAATACGGCCTCAAGGTCATGTCGCACGAGACTCTCACGGTCACGTCGCCCTTGAAGATGCGCAACGCGCAGACGCTTTCGCTGACCTACAGCGGCACGCGCCCGCAGACGATCCTCTTCCACCGCAACGCGGCGATCCAACAGGCGAACCTCGACGCGACCGACGCGCTGGTCGCGACCCTCGGAACGAAGTTCGTGGACGCGCCGAAATACCCGCGAGACGGCGAGGCCGACTCCTGGCCCGGCGCGCGCCTTTGGCAGGACGTGGACGCGCCCCACATTCTGGCGTTCCTGGCTGCCTATACGACCCACCCGAACGCCACCAGCGCCAAGGCCGCGGTTCTCTCCGACTTCATCACCAAGATGCTCGACATCGGCAAGTTGAAGCAGTGGAGCGTCGCTCTGCTCTCTGGCGGCGATGGCGTTGGCGAGCCCCATGCCTTCCCTGGCGGCTTCGAACCGAAGTCGCTGCAAACGCGCAAGACGGACGATCCCGATCCACCGGGCGTGAAGGACCCGGCGATGTTCGCCATCGGCGTGCTCACTGACCCCAAGGACGAGGGCATCGACATCGACGACGATGTGTGGCGCGACGCCCTCGCCCGCACCCGCGCGGCATGGAAGCCAGACCCTGCGCGGGACCGCATCAACCCGCCCACGAGCCCCAGTGGCAAGGGCATCCGGGAGGCTCGCGACCGGCTTGGCGGCGACGCCGACCGCGGCCTGCTGCTGCTCTACACGCTTGCCCCCTACAAGGGCAAGGCCAAGGCTCCCGAGAACCTCATCGTGCCCGGCTGGGACAAGCCCATCATGGCCTTTGCCATTGCCTTCCCGTCGGCCGAGAACGGCATCCGCGTGGAATACGAAGTGAACCTCCTCTACTGGATGCAGGAATATGGCCCGTCCGAGTAACGAATTTTTGATGGCTTGGTCGTCGCTCACCAGCGCCGATGCCGAGCCTGGCTGGCAAGCCATCGCCCTGCCCTCCTCCGGGCTGCTGCAGCTGCGGGCTGGCCGACGCTCGCCGGACAACGCCGAGGCGGTTTTGGTGTGCTTTCCGAGCGCGAAGCTCGCCGCCGCCGACAAGCTGCCCGAGGGCCAGGGCTTTGCCGTCGAGCGCGCCGACCCTGACGGCAGCGGCAAGCTTTGGCTCGCGCTTACCCGCAAGTCGGCAGGCAGCGCGGAGCTCTTCGCGTCCATGGCATGCGATGTCGTGGGCGCTCTGGACGACTCGGTCGCGGCCGGCTCCGACGAAGCCAAGCTCCTGCGCGTCTTCATCGGCCGCGTCGGAGCTTGGCAGGAGTTCATGCGCAAGGGGAGCCAGGCGCTGAGCCCCGAGGCCGAGGTCGGCCTCATCGGTGAGCTCGCGCTGCTGCGGGCCATCATCGAGGCGGGCGTGGCTCCCGCTACGGCCATCGAGTCATGGGTGGGGCCGCTCGACGGCATCCAGGACTTCCGGATCGGCACGGGAGCCTTGGAGGTTAAGGCCACGCTGTCGGCGGCGGGATTCCCCGCGCGGATCGGCTCGCTCGAGCAGCTCGACGACTCCACGCGCCAACCCCTCTTCGTGGCCGGCGCGCGCCTTCGGCAATCGGAGGGTGGACAGAACCTGCCGAACATCGTCGAGGCAATGCGGCAGGCGATCAAGGGCGATGGAGAGGCTGAGCGGCTGCTGTCCGAGCGCCTGCTCGCGGCCGGCTACATCGACTCCCATGCCGACCGCTATCCAAGAAAGTTCGAGCAGGCCGGCACGCGCGTCGTGGAGGTCGGGGCCAACTTCCCCCGCATGACCGCGGGCTCGGTGCCTGCGGGCATCGTTAAGGCCATGTATGAAATCGACCTCGACAAGGCGCCGGGCGACAACGTCGGCGCCGAGGGCGCATTGAAGAAGCTGGGAGCGGTCTAAGAATGAATTTGCCTGAATTCTTGCGCGAGACGCAGGCCGCCGTCCGCTCGCAGATGCGAGACGGCGCGCTGTATGAGGAACTGGTGTTCTCCGGCATCGTGATGGATCACATGTCGGACATCGGCATGACGTTCGAGCCGGTCGAGTGCCACTTCGAGGGCAAGGTGGGCAACGCCAACCTGCGCCTGAGCGGCTACTCGCTGTCCGAGGAGAGCGACCAGCTCGACTTGTTCGTGAGCCTCTACGCCAACGTCGATGTCCCGACGCCCGTGCCGGACGCGGAGACCAAGACCGCCGTCGAGCAGTGCCTGCGCTTTCTGACGCTTTGCGCCGAGGGCAAGATGGCGCCGAAGCTCGATCCGTCCAGCGATGTGCGCTCGCTCGCCGAGACACTTCAGGCCATCTACGACGACTTGGAGCAAATCCGCGTCTACGTCATCACCGACCGCGTCGCCAAGTCCAAGAGCTTCAAGACCCGCGACATCGGCGGCAAGGCCGTGCGCCTGGAAGTGATGGACATCGAGCGGCTGCACCGCCACTGGTCCGAGGGCAAGCCCCGCGATGAGCTCGTGGTCGATTTCACCGAAGTCTCGGGCGCGCCTCTGCCCTGCGTGTTTGTGCCTGGCGAGAGCGACGACTACGACTACGCCCTCACGGCGATCCCTGCTGAGGCGCTGCGCCTGCTCTACGAGAAGTTCGGCGCGCGCCTGCTCGAAGCCAACGTGCGGTCGTTCCTCAGCGTCAAGGGCAAGGGCGTCAACGCCGGCATCCAGAACACGCTGCGCTCGGCCCCCGAGCGATTCATGGCCTACAACAATGGCATCGTCATCGTGGCCGACGAGATGCGCCTGGGCAACCCCGGCGACGGCTCCGCCGGCATCGCCTGGCTCAAAGGCCTCCAAATCGTCAACGGCGGGCAAACCACCGCGTCGATCTACTTCGCCAAGAAGAAGTATCCCGACACGGACCTGAGCCGCGTGCGGGTGCCAGCCAAGATCATCGTCATGCGCGCGCAGGACTCGGCCAAGGAAGAGGCCCTCGTCTCGGACATCTCGCGCTTCGCCAACAGCCAGAACGCCGTGCGGCAATCGGACCTGTCGGCCAACAAGCCTTTCCATGTCGAGATCGAGAAGCTCTCTCGCTCGGTCTACTGCCCCGACGGCGTCGGCCAATGGTTCTACGAGCGCGCCTCGGGCAGCTACAACACACTGCTCGCCCGCGAGGGCACCACGCCAGCCAAGCTCAAAGCCTTGAAGGAGGCGATCCCGACGGCCCGCCGCGTCACCAAGACCGACCTGGCCAAATACATCACCGCCTGGGATAAGAAGCCCGACATCGTCAGCCTCGGCTCGCAGAAGAACTTTGACAAGTTCATGGCGGGACTGACGCCGGCCGACGGCCAAGAGGCGCCGCTGCCCAGCGTCGCCGACTTCAAGGCCATGATCGCCAAGGCGAAGATTTACCGCGACGCGCAGAAGCTCTTGCGGCCGATGTTCCAGGCCTTCCAAGCCAACGTGACCGCCTACACGGTGTCGCTCGTGGCCGAGAAGCTCGGCGACCGCATCGATCTCGACCGCATCTGGGCCAAACAGGCGGCGTCTCCCGAGCTGCTCGCGCAAATTGCCGTGTGGGCCAAGGAGGTAAATGACGTTCTGCACTCGTCGTCCGGCGGCAAGATGGTGTCCGAGTGGGCCAAGCGGCCCGAGTGCAAGGAGGCCGTGATGGGCGCGAGCTACTCGGCCCCGGCCACCAACATCCCGGAAGTGAAATAGGCTGATTCGTAAGGATCCCCTCGAAATCTTCTCCACGAAGCACATGCCTGAAGCAAATGACGCCGCGCAGTCGGCGGTGAAACTAGAGTTGCCCAACGACGCTCAGACGCTGACCGACGTCGTCACGGAGTTCTTGCTCGCTGTCTCCTCGGGTCGTGCGTTTGCCGTTGACGTCCCACTCCCCTCCGTCGGGAGTTCGAACTCGCATCTGGATCTGGCCGATGACTTTCTGGACGCGTCCCTTATCGCCGAGCGTCTTGGCGCCTATGCGACACGACGATCGATGTCGTGGACGAAGGTCGAGCACTTGAATGTGATCCGGCTTGAACTTGACAGCTACGACCCGCATGCCATGGCGCTGGAACTCGCGCGGATGGCGATATTCGTCGACTATCCCGATCACGAGACCGATGGTCTGCGCGGAGAATTCGAGCAAATCTGGGAAGCGCGATACGACTACGGGGAATCCCTGGAACAGAGCGAACTCCTGTTCCCCGAGATCGCCGATCACTACGTCGGCAACCTGATCATGTCGTATGGAGAGTGGGAGGACCCCGAGGCGCTGAGGGAGCATCTTCAGCGCCACCCGGAACGGCGGTATGGTTTCTTCGTTAGTAGGTCCATCCGCGCAGGTGGTCGGGCCGTTCTTTTGTCGGATGGCGAGTTGATCCTACCGGCGGACGCGTTACTCGCAGAGGTGCTCGAGAGCGCGGGTTACAGCGGTGAAGCGCTCCTGCCTGCACGGATGGTCATGACCGAGCAAGAGGCCAGTTTCATTGGCGGGCATGTAGTTGTCGGTGTTCCGTCAGAGCTCGTCACTCAGGCGATCGCCTGCGGCGATGAGTTTGTTCGACGTACGCAGTCCGAGCCGGACTCGTATGACCTCATTGCCTTCGAAGGGCGGGTCGCCGGTTCCGATGACGAGCCGTCCGCTTGGGTCGGCGATTTGTCGGGGTTTGCCGCACTCAGGTGCTCCGGATTCACCATCGTCTTCTTTAGCGAACACCAGCGCCCCACCCCGGGGCGCGCTGCTCAGGCCGAGGTCCTGCAATCTCTGGCAACAAGCCTGCACGATGGCGGGTCGGCCAAGTCGGCGCCCGATCTTCCGTGGGAGATGCTCGACGATGAGCTTTTGGAGCAGCTTTGCTGGGACTACCTGTACACATCGCCGCAGTTTGATCGAAACCGGCTGGAGAAGATAGGCAAGTCACGCTCGCGCGATGGCGGGCGGGACATAGTGGCCTGGACGAACCGCGCCCCCCCTTTCTATCGGCCCCCGGTCAAGTGGGTCTTTCAGTGCAAACACATCCGTGCTGATGACTCGCTGACGCCAAAGCACATCAAGTCCATCGGCGATGTGATCGAACAATACGATGCCGGGGGGTACGGCGTGATGACCTGCGGGTACATCGATGCCACTCTCCACGACAGGGTCGATTCGATCTGCGGGAAGCGCGGCGTGGAAGTGCGCAAGGTCGATCGCTTTCTACTTCAAGCTTTCGTGTCGGCGCGCCCGCATCTCGTCGAGAAGTATTTCTGGGTGCGCGGCCCTGTGAAGGGCTGATTTAGCCGATTCGGTACAAGCCCATGGTTGATGTCGTCTCCCCCGCCGACCGCAGCCGGATGATGGCCGGCATCCAGGGCAAGAACACCAAGCCCGAGCTGATCGTCCGCCGGATGCTCTTCGCCTCGGGCTACCGCTTCCGGTTGCATCGGCGCGACCTGCCTGGCACGCCCGACATCGTGATGCCGGGGCGTAAGGTGGCCGTTTTCGTCCATGGCTGCTTCTGGCACATGCACCAGGGGTGCCGATTCGCCAAGATGCCGACGACGCGGCCGGAGTTCTGGACAGCCAAGCTGGTGGCGAATGTGGCGCGCGACCGCAGCGCGGTCGAGAAGCTGCAAGGCCTTGGCTGGCGGGTGCTGTGCATCTGGGAATGCTCAACGCGCGACGCCGAAGCCGCCGCAGGCCTGCAAGCCGCCATGAACTCGTGGATCGAGAGCAGCGAGCCCCTTGGCGAGATCAGCGCACCGACACGAGGTTAAGCATGACCGATGCAACCACCCAAGCCCTCCGAGACTTGGCCGAAGTTCACCTCGCCGCAGCCCTCAAACCGTTGCCAACCGACAGGCTCGACCGCTTTGTCTTGTTCATCGAAGTGGTCCGCGCTATGGACTACTGGGGCACCCATGCCCCGGCCCTGATCGGCGATGACGAAAAAGTCGCGCAGTCATTCGATCTCATGTATTGGGGATGGAACAGGGCCGTGGCCGAGCTCTTTGAGCCGTTGGACCAGCCCGGCGCCTTCCCCATGATGGAGAGCACACAAGAGTCGCGCACATCCGCTGCAGGCCTCATGCAGGAGTTTGGCAAGGTGTCGTTGCTGCGCCGCTTGGCCGACATGTGCGAACGAGGCATCATGGAAGTAGCTAGGGATGGCGACGAGTTTCACATCCACATGAGCGAAGACGCGCGGACGCAGTTCGCCGATGCTTTGGAATTGGACAAATTCAAGGCCGCCGAGGCGCGATTTCCATCATCGAGCGCTGGCTGGACAATGGCTTCAATGCGCGATGCCTTCTGCTTCCCCGAAATGCCGGGCAACTATCTGGCAATAGCTAACGCGCCGGTAAAGCGCTGGCTCAGACCCGACATCCAGGAGTTCATCAAGCCGCTCGTGAAGCCGTGGGACACGGGCTATGGCGTGATGGTGGCGTATGACGCCCGAATCGAGGTGGACAAGCACTACATGGCCGTGGCGCTGGCTCTGGCCACGCCCTGGCGCGAGGACTCAGGCATTCATGCCGACGCAAAACTGGGCTCCATCACCGGCGCGGATATCGCGGGCGTCGGCGCGGCGCTCATTAGCCTTCATGCCAAACACTTCGGCTGCGTGTCGGTCGCCAAGAAGCTTTTCCCCGAGGTGTCGGTTGCTCAAAGCCTGACTATTTGGGGGCCAAGAGACACGCTCGAAGAGTCGATCTCCATCATGAGTGGACGCCCAAAGCCAGTGGTCCATGCAGTCTTCAATGCTCTGGCGATGACATCAGAGCAATCCAAGAAGCTCGCCGGACACTCCACGCCACTGATTCCACTGCTCTTCGACCTAGGCAATGGGTTCATCTTGCGGCCGGTCTCGTGCCTCACCCGAAACCCGTTCACGGCAGCCAGAACCCAGCATCAGTGGTTGGACCCGCGCACAGAGCACGCCGTCGCCGCCGACCGCGAGGATTGGATGCGCGAGCAGCTCTTTGGGGTGTTCGGTGGAAATCGCTATATCCGCTTCCCCGGCAACCTGAAACTTCGCCGAGGCGGCGCGGTCCTCACGGACATCGACGCGATCATCTACGACAAACTCACGGGAGACGTCGGCCTATTTCAGTTGAAGTGGCAGGACTACTCCACCAACGACGTGCGCCAGCTTCGCAGCAAGGCCGCCAACCTCTCGGCAGAGCTGGTGGACTGGTCGGCAAAGGTCAAGTCTTGGATAGAGGAGAACGGCCCCTCGGCGCTCGACAGGTCGCTGCGGCTAAAGCAGAAGAGGCGCGAGGCCGTCAAAGGTGTGCTGCTCTTCGCTATTTCGAGGTCGTCGGTCCGCACGCAAGGCTATGGCATCAAGACTGACGTCGCAGACTTGGCCATGGGCGTCTGGCCGCAGTTCGTTCGCGCGCGCATGGAGGTCGGCCCTTCCGCTTGGTCTTTGCGAGACGTTCACGCTCGGCTGATCGAAGAGCACGGGCAAGTTCCCACCGTACATCCGATGCCGGCAGTAATTCGGATCGCCGACAAGACGCTCAACATCCACGACTTTTGGAACCGGACAGACGAAAAGAGCAATGGCTCGGAAGATGGCACGGGAGCCGCCGACCGCGCGCTATAACGGGTATTAATTCGATGCCACCACACTGGCATGACGCACATCGCCGCCGCCATCGCTCTCGAATTCAGTCAAGGATTCCACGACTGCACGGGGCCTTAGCAAATGCGAAGGTGGTCGAGCGCAACCAAGCTGAGACGACGCCTTGTAAGACGAGGCGTGGAACCTGGCCAAGTCGCGGGACTTCCGAGTCAAAGGCGGAGGTAGCGCCTGCCGCCTACTTGCGCGGCGACGACATGAAGGCGTAGATGATCTCCGCGATCTGCTTGGCCAGCAGTGGCGGGACCGCATTGCCGATCTGCCCGTATTGCTCGGTGCGGTTTCCCTCGAAGAAGTAATTGTCGGGAAAAGTCTGCAGACGGGCGGCCTCGCGCACCGTCAGGCTTCGGCATTGCGCCGGGTCCGGGTGGATGTAGTAGTGCCCATCTTTCTTGATGTGGGCCACCACCGTCGATGACGGATGCTTGCCCATCTGCACGCGGAAGCGGTCTTTGAATGGGATCGTCTCCTCGTCCACGTTCACATGGTCGGGCAAGAGCCTCGGCGGGAAGTTGCGCAGGTCCGGGGCATATTTCTGAGTAGCCGCGAAGCACGCCGCAAACATGTAGCGGTGTAGGTCCGATCGCATGTGGCTGCGCGTCTCGTGCTGGAGGACGCCGCCCACCTTGGAGTCGAGATACCACTCGCGCAGGATCTTAGGCATAGCCTCCCCCGGATCGACTGCCATGGGGATGAAGGTCGAGCCAAAGGTGGCGTGCTTTTCGGCCTTCTTGATGAACTTCTCCATGGCGGTCTCGATAACGTTGCGCGCGGGAACGCGCCATCCTTTGAGCGCCAAGGGGGACTCCCGCAGGGCCTTCATCCACGCCTCTTGGGAGTCCGGCTCCTTGGACAACCGGCTACGCAACTCTGGAAGGCCTGCGAGCGCGGCGCTCACGCCGACCTTTTTCTTGAGCTTCGTCAGCAGGAAGCGCTCAGGACTTTCAGTCAGCGCCGGGGTCGCTTTTGCCACGTCGGAGCGGATGCCAAAAAGGATCACGCGGTGGCGGCTTTGGGGGATGCCGTGGTCGTCGGCCTCAATCACATAGTCGTTCGGGTCTAGCTCCTCCCCCTCTTTCTTGTGGACCACAAGCGACCTGATCTCGTAGCTCAGATCCTCTCGCGGCGATTTGAGGTCGCCGAGGATTTGCTCAAAGATGCGCTTGCCGGAGTTGGTGGAGTTGAGCATCCCCTTGACGTTCTCCATTACGAAGACAGCCGGTGCGAATTCCTGGATGATGCGCAGGTACTCGGTGTAAAGGAAGTGCTTGGCGTCGGCCTCGAACTTCTTTGGGTCCTTGCTGCGCAGGCGTGAGCGTCCAGCCAGCGAGTAGGCTTGGCACGGCGGGCCGCCGATAAGTACCCAGTCGGTCTGGTTGCCCAAGGCTTCCCGAATCCAGCCATCCACCTCCTTGGCAGGGGTCGCGCCGAGCTCCGCGCAGCGCGCCTCCTTGGCGGCGCGCTCAGCCGCATCCTTGATGTCGGAATGAGCCAGGAACGCCTCGCGCGTAATCTTCCCGCGGATGTAGTCGTAGTAGCAACTCGGGACCTCGCCCCTTGGGAACTTGCGGAAGATCGACCGCAGAAGCAGCGTTCGATGGGCAACGGGGTCCATCTCGACGGAGACCTTGACGGCGAAGCGCCGCGCGCCACTCCCGTCAAAAATAGACGAAAAGCCTTCGCATAGCCCCCCCGGTCCGGCGAACAAGTCGATCACCGGAATCTCACTGCACCGCGACATCAGTTCTTTTGCTCGTGTTCAATATGAAGTCTTTAAAGCGCGCACGCTGAAGCGAAAAAAGGGTCCGGCAGCGAGACGCCTGGACCCAGTTTCAATAACTTATATTTTAGCCGTACCATCCAGGGACAGACCGATGACTGCTCAACGCTCGACCCTCCTCGTGGAAACTCCGCACGCTTGGTGAAACAAGCCGATTCGGCGCCACCGACAAGCACTAGCCTCTCATCTCCCAACGCAGTGCGAAAGTACGTCCCGCAAGTCCAATCCAATTCGCTTCATGTCCAAGTGTCATGCAGTGGGAAGCGGCGGTTTGTTCGCAATGGAGAGAACAATCCGTTAGTCTCCCATCTTCCTGAATCCTCGATCCCGCGCCATGAACACCTCCAGCATGTGCGGCACCAGCGCAACTGCATCCACGCGCTCGCCATAGGTCTGCGTGTGCAGCGCGGCGTAGCGGTCCAGTTCCGTCTTGAGGCTGGCTGGGCATGTAAAGGTCAGCTTGACGCACTCGGTCCTGGGCAATGGACCGAGGCGCAGTTTATTCGTGCTCATTGCGAAGCGCTCCGCGGAAAAAACAGCGGCTGGTATGGCCGCAGGATGAGGTCCTTGCTCACCATGACACGCATCGGAAACCCCGGTCGGATTGTCAAGGTCGGCTGAATGCTCGCGTTGCGCTTCGTGATCTCCTGCCCTGCCTGGTTCACCGTGTCCTGCGCCCCCTCGCGCACGGCGATCACGAGGCGATTGCCGTCCTGGTCCGTCCGGCTCTGCGGCGCCGCCAACTCGGCGCCCACGCCGAGCAGCGTCGACAGCGCCGCGCCGGCCAGGATCCGATCCCAGTGCCAGTCGACACCGTCCTCCAGCCCGGCATAGCCAGCGGGTTCGATCCCCGGCAGCCGATCCAGCGCCACCGATGACGTGTCCGGCAGGATCAGCCGTGTCCACACCAGCAGCACGCGCCGCTGCCCGAACGCCACCTGGCTGTCATAGCGCCCGATCAGCCGCGAGCCCTGAGGGATCAGCAGGTGCCGGCCGGTCGCCGTGTCGTAGACCGCCTCAGTGACGGTGGCGATCACCTGCCCCGGCAGGTCGGAGTTGATGCCCGTCACCAGCGCCGCCGGGATGACGGTCCCCGCCATTACCTGGTACGGCGAAGCCGGCAACTGCAGACTGCCGGGATTGCGCGTGGCCGGGTCACCGGCATTCGCCAGAAAGGCTTCCTTTCGGTCCTGGCGGTTCTGCGCCACTACAGGATCAGCCGGCGAATCCAAGGCTGGGCTCATCGCGCCCAAGGGATTGAATGGCAGCTGCCCCGCGGTCAGCCCGGACCGCTCGACGTCCGCTGCGAGCATGGTCCGCTCGGCGGCAGTCCCCCGCTTTGCAGCGGCACCATCGCCGCTGCGCCGGAAGAACACCGAGGACCGCGCCGCTTCCTCGTCCGCCAATCGCTCGGCCTGCGCTGGATCGACGCCCTGCCCCGCCCTCGCCTCCATCGGCTGCTGCGCCTTCGCCATGGCCGACCCGAGATCGCCCGGCAGCGGCGGCCCCAGCACCGGTGGCGCCGGCTTCGGCGCCGGCGGCACCCCGGCATAGTCCTTCGGCAACTGATCCAGCCCATCCGCCCGCGCCACGCGGTCCACGTTGTACAACTCGGCGGCCGGGTTGCGCTCGCGCTTTTGCGACTGCAACGACCACATCGTGCCGCCGAGCACGGCCGCGGCCAGGGTGCCGACGCCGACCGCCAGCATGCGACGGTTGAGCCGCACGACCGACCGGGGCTGCGCGCGCAGGGCCACCGTCTCCGGCGCGACCTTGGGCGGGACCGGGGACGACGAGGGCAACACCGTGTCCTCCGCACTCATGACCCATCGCTCCGGGCACCTGGTACGCCGCCGATCGCGCCATCCGTGCGCTCGATACGCACCACCTCGGCCTTGCCGCCCTTGAAGCCGCCCAGCCGCAGCTCCGCCGCGCCGAAGAGGCGGTCTACCACGTAGTACGGCGAGCGGAAACGGTAGTTCACAAGTTGCCCGTCGCCCTGCGGCCCGATCACGAACAGCGGCGGCAGCTCGCCCTGCGCGATGCCGCCCGGGAACTGGATATAGACCCGCTGCCCGTCGTCGAAGGCGCGCAGCGGCTTCCAGGAGGGCGCATCGCCGCTGATCGCGTAGCGGAACCGGATCTGCTCCACCGACAGACCCGCATCCGCCGGCGCCGCGGCCTGTGCGTCCCTCGCCTGCTTCTGCAAGGCCAGCATGCGGTCCTTCGGATAGTCCCAGGACACCGACGCCATCCAGGCCTGCGGCGTCGAGGACAGCTCAAGCAGGTAAGTGCGCCGGTTCGTGGTGATGACCAGGTTCGTCTTGAGACCAACGCGCGTGGGTTTCACGAGCACATGGACCCGCTGGTTCGCACCGCTGCCGCTGACCGTGTCGCCCACGATCCAGCGCACCGTGTCGCCGGCCGAGACGGCCACCAGTTCCTCGCCCTCCTGCAGCGCGACGAGGGTCACACGGCCCGGGCTCGTGTAGACCTGATACAGCGCGCCGTCCGCATACGGCCAGACCTGAATCGCGTTGACGTAGCCCTCGCGCGTCGGCGCGATCCGGGCCTCTTCGTTGGCCCGCGAGACCCGCACTTTCTCATCGACGGGTTCCGGCGCCGGATTGGCTTCCTGCGCGCTCGGCAGCGCCTTCATCTGCCCAGGCAGCGGAAGAAGCTTTGGTACCTCCACCACCTCGATGGGCGGGGCCGGCTCGGGCAATGGCTGTGCGGTGGCGGCCACCGGCTCGTCTAGCGAGATTGCCGGCGGTGCCTTGCCCTGCGTGGCGCAGCCCGCGGCGACCGCCACAACGCTCAGCAAGATCGGCGCAGATACGCTTCTACGGAAATCAGTCTTCATGGCTTGGTTCCTTTCGCTGTATCCGTCGCATCGAGCTCGCGGCTCCACGACAGACCGTTGACGTAGATGCCCAGCGGGTTCCTGCGCAACCGTTCCTCGGTGCGCGGCGCCTGCAGCACGATCGCGAGCACCGCGGTCCAACGCTCCAACCCCGCTGCCTCGCCGTTGACGTAGCGGCGCTCGGTCCAGCGCACCTGGAACGACGAATCGCTCGCGCGCACCACGCTGTTGATCTGCACCGCCACCGAGCTCTCTCCGATGCGCGAGAACGGATTGTTGGCACGCGCGTGGTCGTTCAGCGTCGCGGCGCCGCGGTCCGTCGTGTACTCGTAGGCCTCGAGCCAGTTCTGCCGCACCACGATCGGATCGATCGACAATGACCGCACGTCGGTGATGAAGCGCGCGAGGTGATGTGCGATCTGCGCGTCGCTGGGCTTGTAGGGCGTGGCGGCCTCGCCGACCGCGCGCACCTGGCCGGCGCTGTCCACCTCGACGACATAGGGCGTCACGATCGACTGCGCCGAGCGCCAGACCAGCCCGCCAGCCATCAGCAGGGCCAGCGAGAGACAGCCCAAAGCCATCAAGCGCCAGTTCTTCGCCTGCACGCGCGCGCTGCCGATGCGCTGGTCCCAGACCTGCGCCGCGGCTTGGTACGGGGTGACGGGCTCGGGCGTGTTCGAGTACCGCACCTGGGGTCGCTTGAATCGCATGGATGGTTCTCCTCAAAAAGAAGCCGGATCAGGCGTTGGCGTCGTCGCGCAGGCTCGGGCCCGTTCCGCTGCCGCCGTGATCGCCCGAGCGCAGCACGTGCGCCGTCGTCGAGGCCGCATGGTTCAGCTGCTGCTTGCGACGCATCTGCCGGGCCCATGCGGGCTCGGGAGGCGGTGTGCCGGCCTCGTCCGCACCGGCGGATGCCGCGTTCCCCGCGGCAGCGGGCACTGCCGCATCGGCCACGAAGTTCGCCACGCGAGCCTTGACCGCCTGGGCGCCGGACGCGACGCGCTGGCCGACGACACCGGCACCGGTTTTCGCGAGATGGGCGAGACCGGCGCTGGCCGCGCGCACGCCGCCACCGCTGGATGACGCGGCGCCGTCTTGGTAGGCCGACTTCGCGCCGCTCGCCAGGTCGCTGGCCAAGCGTGCGGCCGCCGCGCCGCTACCGATGGCTGCACGCGCCGCACCGGGCGCCATACGCGCCCCCGCAGCCACGGCCGAACCTGCAGTTGCTACGGCCGTGCCACCGGCGACGGCCAGGCCCGCCGCACCCAGGGCCGTTCCCGCCGCCGCGCCCGCACCGAGCTGCGGCGCGCCCGACACCAGGCCCGTCGCAATCCCCGGCCCGAAGATCCCCAGGCCCAGCATCGCGAGCGCCGCCAGCATGACGGTCAGCGCATGGTCGATGGACGGATCGGCCCCAGGCGGCGTGCGGAACTCCGCGAAGAGGCCCGTGCCGATCCCCACGATCACGGCCAGCACCAGCACCTTGATGCCCGACGACATCACGTTGCCCAGCACCTTCTCGGCCAGGAACGCCGTCTTGTTCCACAGCGCGAAGGGCACGAGCACAAAGCCCGCCAGCGTCGTCAGCTTGAACTCGATCAGGGTGACGAACAGCTGCACTGCGAGCACGAAGAAGCTCACGATCAGCACGAGCCAGGCCATGAACAGCACGGCGATGGTGTCCAGATGGGCGAAGGTTTCGGGGAAGCCCGTCATCTCGCCGATCTGCTCCATGATCGGCCGCCCCGCCTCGATGCCGACCTGCGCGAGCCGGCCCGGCTGCAGGAACTGCGCCTGCGTCAGACCAGAGCCCGACGCCACCAGGCCGAGCCCCGCGAACGACCGGAACAGGACGCCGGCCAGCTGGTTGAAGTTGCCGATGATGAAAGCGAACGCCCCCACATAGAGCACCTTGCGGATCAGCCGCGCGATCACGTCGTCGCCCTGCCCCGTCGCATGGCTCATGGCCCAGAACAGCCCGGCAAGCGTCATGTCGATCACCACCAGCGTGGCCGTCAGAAACGCCACCTCGCCGTGCAGGAGGCCAAAGCCCGAATCGATGTAGCGCGAGAAGACATCGAGGAAGCGATCGATGACCGCGACATCGTGCATCGCGTCAGTCCTTGGCGCCCGCGCCAGCCGGCGGCGAAGCCGCTGCGGCCGGTGGCGGGACCGGGTCGTTCGCGTACGGCGACTGGCCGCCGCTCATGAAGCGCTTGCGCGTGGCCTCGGCCACCGCATGGCACTGCGCGTCGCCCATCTGGGCATGGTCGGCCTTGCACTGCGCCCGCAGATCCTTGAGCCGTTCGGGATTCGCGACCAGCGATTCGACGGATTCGATCGCGGGCTGGGTGGGCTCGGACTTGCCGCAGCCGGCGAGCACCAGGACCACGGCCCCAGTGATGCTGAAAAGCAGCTTCTTCATGGACGTCCCCTCAACTGCCATAGAAGTTCACGCTGTAGGGCGTGTACGGGGTGCCGCTGCCCATGAAACGCCGGCGCACCTCGCGCGCACGCTCCTGCACGACGACCTGCCGCGCCTGTTCCAGCGCTGCAGCGCGGTCCTGCGTGATCTGCAGCTGCTGCGCCTGGATCGCCTGGCGCGACTGCAGCGCCAGCAACTGATTGGTCGCCTGCATCGCCTGCAAGGCGCCCGCGGCCGACTGGCTGCGGTTCACGAGATCGGTGAGCGCCCGCTCGTCGGAGGCGAAGTTCTGCATCGCCTGCGACTGCACCTGCGTCGCCGTGCGAAGGGCTTCCAGCGAGTTGCGCCAGCGCTGCCGCGCATCGCCGGCCATCTGCGCGCCGGACATCCCCGCCGAAAAGGACTCGGGATAGAGCCGTTTGAACTCCGCCTCCATGCGCGAGACGTTGAAGGCCAGCCCCTGCGCCTGCTGGATCAGATGGTTCGTCGCCGCCAGCGTCGACTTGAGCTCGGACAGCGCACTGAAGTCCAGCCCCTGAAGGTTCCTCGCCTGGTTGCGCAGCATCTGCGCCTCGTTCTGCAACTGCTCGACCTGGTTGTTGATCTGCTCCAGCGCGCGGGCCGCCGTCAGCATGTTCTGGATGAAGTTGGACGCATCGAACACGGTGTCGCCGACGCCGAAGATGGCATGCGCCGGTGGGGCCACACCGAAGGCGATCGCAGTGACCGCGACCAGCCCGGCGATCCGGGGCTTGAAGGAAGACTGGAGATTCATGGCATTTGCTCCTGTGGGGTTGAAGAAAGAGTTGGAGATGCAGATGGAAACGACGGAATGAGGTCGGCCGCCCAGCCGAGACCGCGATGGCGCAGCCAGGCGGCCGCGAAAACCGAAGGCATGCGCGCGAACGGCGACGCCTCGACCGAGGCCTGCACGCGGTCGATCTCGCGCTGGTCCTCGGGCGACGCCGCGCCCGCAAACGCCAGCGCCACCGGTCCGAGCCCGAGCTCGAAGACCCGGTTGCCCAGGCGCGACTGGTAGTAGTACTCGCGCTTGGGCTGCGCCGTGGCGACGATCTCGATCTGCCGGCAGTTGAGCCCGAAGCCCTCGTAGATCACGCGGATCTGCGGCTCCGTGGCCTGCGGGTTGGGCAGGAAGATCCGGCTCGCGCAACTCTCCACGATGGCAGGGGCAATGCTGGAGTTCTGGATGTCGGCCAGGCTCTGCGTCGAGAAGATCACCGAGACGTTCTTCTTGCGCAGCGTCTTGAGCCACTGGCGGATGCGCGCGGCGAACACCGGGTCGTCGAGGAACAGCCAGGCCTCGTCCAGGATCAGCAGCGTCGGCGCGCCGTCGAAGCGTTCGTCGAAGCGCGCGAACAGGTAGCCGAGCACGGCCAGCACGGCCGCCTTGCTGTGCATCAGCTCCTCCATCTCGAAACACTGGATGGAGGACGCCCCCAGCCGGTCCCGGTCTGCGTCCAGCAGCCGCCCGTGCGCACCGCCGAGCACGTAGGGCGCCAGCGCCTGGCGCAGGGCATTCGACTGCAGCAGCACCGCCACCCCAGTCATCGTGCGCTGTTCGGGCGGCGCAGTGGCGAGGCTGGCCAGTGCCGACCACACCATCTCCCGCTCGGCCGGCCCGACCTCGAGACCTTCCTGGCGAAGCCGTCCTTCCACCCACTCCGCCGCCCAGGCGCGGTAGCCGTCCTGGTCGATGCGCGCCAGCGGCTGAAACGCGATTGCGCCGTCCGAGCCGAGGTCATAGTGCTCGCCGGCCAGCCCCAGGATCGAGGCCCGCAGCGAGCGCCCCATGTCGAAGGCGAGGATGCGCGAGCCGGGATAGCGGCGGAACTGCAGCGCGAGCGTGGCGAGCAGGACCGACTTGCCCATGCCGGTCGGCCCGACCACCAGCGTGTGCCCGACGTCGCCGATGTGCGTGACCAGCCGGAACGGCGTGGCGCCATCGGTGCGCGCGACGATCAGCGGCGCGCCATCGAGATGTGCATTGCGCTCGGGGCCCGCCCACACGGCCGACACCGGCATCATGTGCGCGAGGTTCAAGGTCGAGACGATCGGCTGGCGCACGTTCGCGTAGGCATGGCCCGGGATCGATGAGAGCCAGGCCTCGACCGCATTGAGCGTCTCGGGGATCGTCACGAAGCCCCGGCCCTGGATCGCGCGCTCGACCGCGCGCAGCTTCTCGTCGGCCGCCGCCGCATCGGCGTCGAGCACGGTCACGGTGGCGGTCACATAGCCGAAGGCCACCTGGTCGCTGCCGAGCTCCTGCAGCGCCGCGTCGGCATCCGCCGCCTTGTTCGAGGCGTCCGAGTCGACCAGCGCGCTCTCCTGCTGGAAGATGGTCTCGCGCAACAGTGCGACGATGTTCTTGCGCTTGGCGAACCACTGGCGACGCAGGCGCACGAGCTCCTTCTCGGCCTGGGCCTTGTCCAGGCACAGGAAGCGCGTGCTCCAGCGGTAGGCGAAGCCCAGCCGATTCAGATCGTCCAGCAGGCCTGGCCAGGTCGAGGTCGGAAAACCCCGCACCGACAGTACCCGCAGATGCCGGTCGCCGAGCATCGGCGCCAGCCCGCCCGTCAGCGGCTCGTCGGCCAGCAGCGCATCAAGATGCATCGGCACCTCGGGCACCGTGACGGCCTGCCGGCGCGTCGACACGCAGCCATGCAGGTGGGTCAGCGTCTGCGCATCGTCCAGCCACTCGACCTCTGGCATCACGCCTTCGAGCAGGCCCAGGAGGCGTTCGGTCTCGGCCACGAAGGAATCCAGCCGTGCTCGCCAGTCCGCCCCGTTCGATTCCTCCGATCCGCCCTTCCCATCCTTGCTCTCAACCCCGGCGTTCTCATAGAGCAGCCCCACGGCTCGCGCCTTCGACTCGTCGGGCGGCAGGTACAGCAAGGTCAGGTGGTAGCCGCTCTCAAAGTGGCTGGCGTCCTCCTCGAAGGCGGCGCGGCGCTCCTCGTCTACCAGCCAGGACAGCGCCTCGGGGAACGACGACTCGGGATAGCCGGCCGCCTCGCACCGCCCGGCTTCCACGAACAGCGCCCAGCCCGAGCCGAGCCTGCGCAGCGCGTTGTTCAGCCGCGCCGACGTGGCGATGAGTTCGCCCTGCGTGGCGCTGTCCAGGTCCGGCCCGCGGAACCGCGCCGTCCGCTGGAACGCGCCGTCCTTGTTGAGCACGACCCCGGGGGCGACCAGCCCGGCCCAGGGCAACCAATCGGCCATCAGCGCCGGGCGCTTGCGGTATTCGGCGAGGTTCAGCATGGCATGCTCTCCATGACTCGCCTCAGATGTCCAGCAGCGAACGCTGCTTGATGTGCCGCGCAAAGACCTGCATGAACTGCGGGTCCAGGCGCGCGCCCCAGACCGCCAGCGCATGGCCGACGACCCAAAGCGCGAGGCCGGGCAGCCAGAGCTGCAGCCCGAGGCCGACCGCGGCGGCCAGCGTGCCGTTGGCGATCGCCACGGTGCGCGGCGCGCCGCCCAGCAGCATCGGCTCGGTGAGGGATCGGTGCAGTGGAATCTCGAAGCCGGGTGCGAGGGCGGTTGAGAAAGCAGTCGACTCACTCATGCCAGCACCGCCCCACCCGAGAAGCTGAAGAAGGTCAGGAAGAAGCTGGAGGCGGCGAACGCGATCGACAGGCCGAACACAATCTGGATCAGACGGCGGAAGCCCCCGCTGGTGTCGCCGAAGGCCAGCGTCAGGCCGGTGACGATGATGATGATCACCGCGACGATCTTGGCCACCGGGCCCTGGATCGAGTCGAGGATCGACTGCAGCGGTGCCTCCCAGGGCATGTTGGAGCCGGCCGCCTGCGCGGGCAGCGCGACGGCGAGCAAGAGCATTGCCGCGACAGCCGCGAGAAGAAGCAGCTTTGCGGAACTGCGTGAAATCGTCATGACGGTTCTCCAGAAGACGACGTGATGGAAGGGGCAGGACGAGATGAAGAGAGCAACGGGAAACCAGGCACCGCCGAGGTATCGAGCTGGTAGCCCTTGCTGTCGTGACCAATGACGCGCGCGATCTCGCGCACCTGCCGGGCGCGGCCACGCCCGGCGATGAAGACGATGACGTGGACCGCTTCGGCGATCAGGGCGCGCGGCACGGTCACCGAGACTTCCTGCACCAATTGCTCCAGCCGCGTGAGCGCGCCCAGCGCGGAGCCGGCATGCACGGTGGCAATCCCTCCTGGATGTCCGGTGCCCCAGGCCTTGAGCAGGTCCAATGCCTCGGCACCGCGCACCTCGCCGACCACGATGCGGTCGGGGCGCAGCCGCAAGGTGGCGCGCACCAGGTCGGCCATGGTGGTCACGCCCGGTTCGGTGCGCATGCTCACGTGGTCGTCGGAGCGGCATTGCAGCTCCACCGTGTCCTCGAGAATCAGCACCCGGTCTCGCGTCTCGGCGATTTCGTCGAGCAGCGCATTCGCGAGCGTCGTCTTACCCGTGCTGGTGCCACCGGCCACCACGATGTTCAGGCGTTCGCGCACCGCCTGCCGCAGGAACCCCGCCTGGTCCTCGGTCAGGATGCCGTCGGCCACGTACTGCGCCAGGCTCATGATGCGCAGCGCCCGCTTGCGGATCGCGAACGAGGGGGCGCGCACCACCGGCGGCAGCACACCCAGGAAACGCTCGCCGGTCTCGGGAAGCTCGGCCGAGAGGATCGGCGTACCGGCATGCACCTCGGCGCGCACGTGCGTGGCGACGAGGCGGATGATGCGTTCGGCCACCGGTGGCGGCAGCTCCGCGCCGGTCGGCGCGCGGCCGCTGCCGAGCCGGTCCACCCACAGCGAGCCATCGGGATTGAGCAGCACCTCCACGACCTCCGGATCCGCGAGGGCTGCCGCGATCTCCGGCCCCATGGCCGTGCGCAGCATCCGGATGCGCCGGGCCAGCGCGCTGTCCGCGGCAGCGTCGGTCGTCGAACCGGAAGAACGATCAGACGGCTGGACCATCAGCGGCCTCCTCCGGTTCTCCCTGCCCTGCGTGCGTTGGCGCCGCTTCGGGCTCGATCTCCTCATGAACCTCGCGTATCAGACTGCGCCCGCGCTGCAGGTGCCGCCCGAGCTGCTCGATGAACTGCACATAGCGGGCCCGCCCCTGCGCCCGTGCGGCGTCCTGCTGGCCTTCGGGCACCGGGATCGAGACGGTGAGGAAGTAGCGGACGTACAGCGCCACCGTTTCGATCAAGATGTTCTGGTCGCGCTCGAGCCGGTCGAACTGGCGCGAGAGCCGGTCCAGGCGCTTGGCGATCGCCGCCTCGCGGTGGTCGCCTCCATCCGGCGACAGGAACGAAGCCAGCGCGGCAGCGATCACGGCAGACTTCGACACACCCTTGTGCACCGCCAGCCGATCCAGCCGTTTGGCGTGCTCCGGCTCGATGAAGATGTTCAGGCGAGTCCGGCTCATAGCGCGATCCCGTCGCCAGGGTCCAGCGCGGCGAGGCGCGCCGTACGCGTGAGCTGACGGTCCACGTCGCGCGGCCGCAGGGGCACGTCGTCCTCGTCATCGAGCACCAGCAGGCCATCGTCCTCGGGCAGCGCCGGCGTGTCGCGCACGACCTCCAGTTCGGGCTTGAGCTGGTGGCCGCCCTCGTCGGCGAAGCCACCCGCATCGGCTGACGACAAAGACTCGGGAGCGATCAGCGGCGCCAGTCCGCTCCAATCGTCGGGCCGCGCCATCGGCCGGTCCGCGTAAGAGCCCGCAGCCAGCGCCGGTGGTGCCAGCACACGCCGCGTGAAGTTGCGGTCCTGGTAGTAGCGCAGCTTCCTGGCCTTGATCGGCGGATGGCCCGAGACCATCACCACCGCCTCGTCGGGCGGCAACTGCATCACCTCGCCCGGCGTGAGCAGCGGCCGCGCCGTCTCCTGGCGTGAGACCATCAGATGGCCCAGCCAAGGCGCGAGCCGGTGCCCGGCGTAGTTGCGCTGCGCACGCAACTCGGTGGCCGTTCCCAGCGCCTCCGAGATCCGCTTGGCGGTGCGCTCGTCGTTGGTGGCGAACGCGATGCGCACATGGCAGTTGTCGAGGATCGAGTGATTCGGGCCATAGGCCTTGTCGACCTGATTGAGAGACTGCGCGATTAGGAAGGCGCGAAGCTCGTAGCCGGCCATGAACGCCAGCGCGGACTCGAAGAAGTCCAGCCGTCCCAGTGCCGGGAACTCGTCGAGCATCAGCAGCAGCTTGTGGAGGCGCGCGATGCCGTCGGACCCGTCGAGCGATTCGGTGAGGCGCCGGCCGATCTGGTTGAGGATCAAGCGGATCAGCGGCTTGGTGCGGCTGATGTCCGAAGGCGGGACCACGAGATACAGCGACACCGGGTGTTCGGCAGAGATCAGATCGGCGATGCGCCAGTCGCAGCGCGAGGTGACCTCGGCCACCGTAGGGTCGCGGTACAGGCCCAGGAAACTCATCGCGGTGGACAGCACCCCGGAGCGCTCGTTGTCGCTCTTGTTGAGCACCTCGCGCGCGGCCGAGGCGACGACCGGATGGATGTCCTGGCCCAGGTGCCGTGTCGTCATCATCCGGTGCAGCGTCACCTCGAAGGGGCATGCGGGATCGGACAGGAAGTTGGCGACGCCACGCAGCGTCTTGTCCTCGCCGGCGTACAGAACGTGCAGGATCGCACCGACCAACAGCGCATGGCTGGTCTTCTCCCAGTGGTTGCGGCGCTCCAGCGCACCCTCGGGATCAACCAGAATGTCCGCGATGTTCTGCACGTCGCGTACCTCGTGTGCGCCGAGCCGTACTTCGAGCAGCGGGTTGTAGGCAGCCGAGCGCGCATCGGTCGGATTGAACAGCAGGCAGTGCGAGAAGCGCGCACGCCAGCCGGCCGTGAGATTCCAGTTCTCTCCCTTGATGTCGTGAATCACGGCCGAGGCGGGCCAGGACAGGAGCGTGGGTACCACGAGCCCGACGCCCTTGCCGGACCGTGTGGGCGCGAAGGCCATTACATGCTCGGGCCCATCGTGACGCAGGTAGCCGCGGCTCTCGTCCGAGGTCTCGCCGAGGAAGACGCCGGACGGTCTCGTCAGACCAGTCCGGGCGAGCTCTTCGACTTCGGCCCAGCGGGCGGAGCCATATGTTGTAATTCGGCTGGCCAACCGCGAGCGCCACACAGCCATGGCAATCGCTATGCCTGCCGCCAACAGCCCGCTCGATGCCGCGATGGTCCCACCGCGCAAGAAAATGTCAGGCGCGTACGCATCAAAGCAATACCACCACTCGAAAATCTTCCAGGGCATGTAGACGGGCACGCCCAACGACTCGGACCAGGGTGCTCCGAGCCGCTGCTGATAGTCCAGCGCGTGCGCTGTCCACTGCGTGGCCGCCCATACGCCAGCAATCGCGACGCTCGGCACCGCAAAAATCTGTCCAAACAGGATGCCATTGGCTCCTCTCGGCATTGGTCACCTCCGTGTTCATTCCAGTGCGCGTGCCGAAGCGGCACTGCGATATGAAGTCTGAAATCATTGAGCCGCAGCGCACACCCACCGCAGCGAGGTGGCGAGTACGTGGGCGCATGTGTTGTTCCGGCTTTGAGCCGGTCGATGGCTAAGCGCGAGGATCGCGGCGCCACGCGGCGGGGTAGCATTTCAAAGGATCGACGGCCTGTCCAACGCCGTTGGCGCGACGCAGCATCGCGCCAGCGGCAAAACGCCGTATCGATCAGCGCAGCGTTCTGGCGTGTAGCAGAAAACGTTGCAGCGCTTTGTGCGTTCCGTGGCTCTGACGCTTGTGCAACACGCAGGTCGTGATGTGTATGCTCTCGGCCAGCGGCACGATGACAATATCGGCGCGGCGCAACGTCGCCATATGGCCGGCGTCGGCGACTCCGACGCCCAGGCCCGTCGCCACGCGGGTGACGTACCCGGCGAGCGTCCGGGCTTCGCCTGCGATGACGGGTCTTTCTGCGTACTGCCGACGCACAGCATCCATCTGCAGGCGAAGCCCAGGCAAGCGACCAAGTTCACATGCGATCATTGGGGAGGCAAGGAGCTCGGAAATCGGCAGTACCTCGCGCGTTGCCAGTTCATGCTCTAGCGGCAGCAGCGCCACCAATGGATAGGACCAAGCGGCTTCCTGCACGATCGCGTGGTCGTCCGGAACGCCGAAAGAAAACCCGAGATCGACTTCCTCGCGCCTCAAAGCGGCCACCAGTTCAGCCGCGCGCATCTCCGTGAGCTCGAGCGGGATGTTGGGTGCCTGCGCGCGCCAGTTGGCGAAGCACTCCGAGAGCTTGGGCTGAGCGATGCCGTCGGCCACGCCGATGCGAAGCGGCTCCCTGTGGCGACCATCGATTTCACGCACAACGCGCTTGATCCGCTGCAGCCTGATGAAGAGCTTTCTCGCCTCTTCAAGCAACTTCTCACCAGAGGGCGTCAGAACCAGCTTGCGCGACGGCCGCTCGAACAGCACGACGCCCAGTTTGTTTTCCAAATCGCGAATAGTGCGCGAGAGTGGTGTCTGGTCGATGTGAACCCGCTCAGCGGCACGACGAAAATTCAGTTCCTCTGCGACGGCGACAAAGTAGCGTAGATGACGTAGCTCGGTTCCAGTATCCACGAGTCCGATCTCCAATTGTCGAATGCCGGTGATAGTTCAAGCACGTAGCGGACCTCCTGACTGGAAGCACCAGAGAGCGCTCGGCGCTAGCATGCCGTCAAGCTCTAAAATTGCAAACAACCTACGTCGTATCTTGCGGAACACCGGCGCGCCAGTCACGGACTGAGACGATACGCTGCAGTACGTGACGCGCCTGCAGTGCTGTGACTGTTGATTTCCATCTAGGAAGTGGCGCCACTGGGGTGCGGATAAAAACTTGGGCTGGTTTTATGCCGTAGATCCAAGACTCCCTCGGTATTCGATGGGGGCTGAGAGAGCCAAGGGATATCTTGATCCGCTGTTCGTTGTACCAACGGATGTAGGAGTCCACGGCCTGTATGAACTGCTCAATGGTTGTGGACTGCCAATTGCGAGGATAGAACAGCTCGGCTTTCAACCGACCGAAGAAGCTTTCGCATGCCGCATTGTCAGGCGAGTACCCCTTGCGCGACATCGAGCGAATGAGCATCGCATCAGCGATACGCGAGAGCCAGCCCGGCCAGCGATAGTGGGCACCACGATCGGAGTGAACGACAGGCCGGTCTTCGTTATCGACCACCGTCTCGATGGCCGCATCCAGCATCGTGTTGACGAGCTCAGCGTCCGGGCGCGTACCGAACGACCAGCTGGCGACCATGCCGTCGAAGCCGTCGAAGCCGTCGAAGCCGTCGAAGCCGTCGATCATGAGAGACACCCATCAAATTCGCTTGCGTTTTTGACACCGTTCGGACATCATTCTTTTATACGACCGTATAGAGTTTGAAGTCAATAGGGTTTCCGGCCCGACTTCGACAACCCCGATGCACTGACACGCAAGGACGCTCGAAAGCGTCAAAGTTAAAGGAACGATCGATGACCGAAACCCGCCACGCGGTGAGCTCCACATGGATGCATATCCATTTCAAGGGGTCTCGTGCGTTCACTGAAACCTACGGCTTCGCCGGGAATCAGGGCTCGGTCAATCTCGAGGCGGTGTTGCTGCGGCCCGAGGGCGTTCCGTCGAAGACGCTGATGGTCTTCATGCACCCCGCATCCACCCTGCAGCTGCTGCCCGTGCCCAACGAAATGGCCGCGCTCGGCGTGCACGTGCTGTGCGCCGCGAGCCGCTATGCCAAGAACGATTCGGCCCTGATCATGGAGAACGTGATCGTCGACCTCGGCGCGCACATTCGCCATGCGAAGGAGAAGCTCGGCTACGAACGCGTCGTGCTCGCGGGCTGGAGCGGCGGCGGATCGTTGTCGCTCTTCTATCAATCGCAGGCCGAGCGGCCGACCATCGAGCAGACGCCCGCCGGCGATCCGGTCGATATCCGCGGCGCCGGGCTGATCCCGGCCGATGCAGTGGTTTGCCAGGCGGCGCATCTGTCGCGCGCCGTGATGCTGCGCGACATGATCGATCCGTCGGTCGTCGATGAACTCGATCCCGACGCCCCGCGCACGCTCGAACTCGACATCTACCATCCCGCGAATCCGAACCAGCCACCCTACTCGGCGGACTACGTCGCGCATTACCGCACGGCCCAACTGGCGCGGGTGCGGCGCATCACGCAACGCGTGCAGGAAACGCTCGACCATCTGCGCAAGAAGGGCACGGGCGAGGTCGAACACGGCTTCGTGACGCACCGCACGCTGGCCGATCCCCGCTACCTCGACACCGCGCTCGAACCCAACGGACGGCGCGCGCGCTGGTGCTATCTCGGCAATCCGGAAACGGTCAACACCGGGCCGGTGGGCCTGGCGCGCTTTTCGATGCTGCGCTCGTGGCTGTCGCAATGGTCGATCGATCACAGCCGCGCTGACGGGCTCCAGTGCGCGGCGCAGATCAGCGTGCCTTTTCTCGCGATCGAGAACGCGGCCGACGACTGCGTGCCGCAGCAGCATGCACGGCTTTTGCACGACGCCTGCGCGAGCCAGGACAAGACGATGAAGGTCATCCACGGCGCGACGCACTACTACGCCGGACAGCCCGAGCTGCTCACCGAATCGACCCTGCTCATCAAGGACTGGCTGCGCTCGCGCAAGCTGCTCTCAGACTGATTATTTGTTTCTATCCGAGGATTCCCCATGAAGAAGAGAGAGTTCCACAAGCTCGTGCTGGCCTCCGGCGCGCTCGGCCTGGCGCAGTTCCCGTTCGGCATCGGCAGCGCGCAGGCGCAGACCAAGGGCGGCACGCTCAACGCGATCCTGCAGCCCGAGCCGCCGATGCTCAACATCGGCGTCAACCAGCAGACGCCGACGCAGACCGCGGCCAGCAAGATCTTCCTGAGCCTGCTCACCTACGACTTCAATCTGAAGCCGCTGCCGAGCCTCGCGAAGACGTGGACCATCTCGCCCGATGGCAAGACGTACACCTTCAACCTCGAACGCGACGTGAAATGGCACGACGGTAAGCCGCTCACCGCCGAGGACGTGGTCTACACGGTGACCACATTTTTGCCGCAGACGCACCCGCGCGCTAAAGCGATCTTCGCGCGCTGCGAGTCGGTCACGGCGACCGATCCTTACACGGTGGTCTTCAAGCTCAAGGAGCCCTTCGGCGCCTTCATCAATGCGTTCGACATCTCGAACCTGCCGGTGATGCCCAAGCACGTCTACGCGGGCACCGACATCATGAAGAACCCGGCCAACACCAAGCCGATCGGCTCTGGGCCCTTCAAGTTCAAGGAATGGGTGCGCGGCTCGCACATCCACCTGGTGCGCAACGACGAGTACTTCAAGCCCGGGTTGCCGCACCTGGACGCGATCATCTATCGCATCGTGCCCGACGGCGCCTCGCGCGCGCTCGCGATGGAAAACGGCACTGCCCAGTTGTCGCAGTGGACCGACCTCGAACTGTTCGATGCGCAGCGCCTGTCGAAGATGCCCAAGTTCGGCATGACGACCAAGGGCTACGAAATGTTCGCGCCGATCATGTACCTGGAGATGAACAACCGCACGGCGCCGATGAACGACAAGCGCTTCCGCCAGGCGGTGTCGCATGCGATCGACCGCAACTTCATCAAGGACAAGATCCTCTACGGCTTCGGCAAGCTCTCGACCGGCCCGGTATCGTCCAAAACGCGCTTCTACGAACCCAACACGCGCCAGTACGAGTTCGCGCTGGCCAAGGCCACGGCGCTGCTCGACGAGATGGGCCTCAAGCCCGACGACAAGGGCATCCGCGCCCGCCTGAACCTGCCGGTCGCGCCCTACGGCGAAATGCCGATGCGGGTGAGCGAATACATCCGCCAGTCGCTCGCCAAGATCGGCGTCGCGGTCGCGCTGCAAACGTCGGACGCGGCCGGCTGGGCCCAGCGCATCAGCAACTGGGACTACGACCTGAACCTGACCTGGCCCTTCCAATACGCCGACCCGGGCATCGGCGTGACGCGCAACTACATCAGCTCCAACATCCGCAAGGTGCTGTTCTCGAACACCATCGGCTATTCGAATCCGGAGGTCGACAAGCTGGCCGACCAGGCCGCGAACGAGATCGACGAGAAGAAGCGGCAGGCGCTCTACAGCCAGATGCAGAAGACCATCGTCGAAGACGCGCCGATCGCCTGGCTGGTCGAGATGGAGTTCCCGACCCTGTACGACAAGCGCCTGCAAAATCTCGTCACGACCGCGAATGGCGTTCACGAAAGTTTCGACTCCGTGTATTTCGGCTCGGCCAGCTGAGCGGTCCTTCTCTCGCTCACCCATGAATCCCAACTGGCTTGCGATGGCGGGCACCCTCGGCGTGCGCCTCGCGAGGATGGTGGCAGTCGTGCTGCTGATCGCCGTCTTCAACTTCCTGCTCGTACGCGCGGCGCCCGGCGATCCGGCACTCGTGATCGCCGGCCAGTCCGGCGCGACCGATCAGGCCTTTCTCGATCGCGTGCGCGCCGAATACGGGCTTGACCAGCCGATCGCCTCGCAGCTCACGACCTACCTCGGCAAGGTCGCGCGGCTCGACCTCGGCTTCTCGTACCGGCAACAGCGGCCGGTGCTCGATGTGATCCTCGAACGCATGCCGGCCACGCTGCTGCTCACCGGCACGGCATTTCTCATTTCATTGCTGGGCGGCATCGTGCTGGGGAGCCTGGCGGGCGTGCGCGCCGGCAAGCTGTCGGACACGCTGATCACCATCGTGTCGTTGGTGGTCTATGCCACGCCTGTCTTCTGGCTTGGGCTGATGCTGGTGCTGCTGTTCTCGGTGCAGCTCGGCTGGCTGCCCGCATTCGGTTTCGGCACCATCGGCAGCGGACTCACCGGCGCGGCGGCCGTGCTCGACAAGGTGCAGTACCTGGTGCTGCCGGCCATCACGCTCGGCATGCTGTACCTGGCGATCTATGCGCGGCTCATGCGGGCGTCGATCATCGAAGTGAGCCACCAGGACTACGTGAAGACGGCGCGCGCCAAGGGCGCGTCGGAGTCGCGCGTGCTGTGGCACCACATGCTGCGCAACGCGCTGCTGCCGGTGGTCACTATGGCCGGCATGCAGGCCGGCACGCTGATCGGCGGCTCGGTGGTCATCGAGACCGTGTTCGCCTGGCCCGGCCTCGGTCGGCTCACGTACGAAGCCGTGCTGCAACGCGACTACCAGGTGATGCTCGGCGTGTTCCTGGTGCTGTCGGTGATCGTCATCTTCTTCAATTGGTTGACCGACCTTCTCTATCGGGTCATCGATCCGCGCATTGCAAGATGAACCCCACGCTTCGTTCCTTTCTCAAGCACCCGAGCGGCATGCTGGGCGCGATCGTCCTCATCGCCGTCGTGCTCCTCGCCATCGCCGCACCCTGGCTCTATCCGGGCAGCCCGTGGGATTCGGTGGCGGCCCCGTTCACGCCGCCGCAGACCGACGGCATGCTGCTCGGCAGCGACAGCCTGGGGCGCGACATCGCGGCCGGCATCGCGCACGGCACGCGCGTCTCGCTCGTGATCGGCGTGGTTTCCACACTGGTTGCGCTGCTCATCGGTGTGGTCGTCGGCGCGCTGTCCGGCTACCTCGGCGGGCGCATCGGCGAGGCGCTGATGCGCTTCACCGAACTTTTCCAGACCATCCCGGCCTTCCTGCTAGCGATCCTGCTGGTGGCGATCCTCACGCCGTCGATCCAGACCATCGTCGTCGCCATCGCCGTCATCAGTTGGCCGCAGGTGGCGCGGCTCACGCGCGGCGAATTCCTGAGCCTCAAGGAGCGAGAGTTCGTGCAGGCGGCGCGCTGCCAGGGTGAATCGGCGATGTCGCTCATCCTGCGCTACATCCTCCCGAACGCACTGTCGCCGATCGTGGTGACCGGCTCGCTCGCGGTGGCGACGGCCATCCTCATCGAAAGCGCCTTGAGCTTCATGGGGCTCGGCGATCCGAACCTCATGAGCTGGGGTTTCATGATCGGCGCGGCGCGCACCATGATCCGGCAGGCCTGGTGGATGAGCTTCTTTCCGGGGCTGGCGATTCTGCTCACGGTGCTGGCCATTAATCTCGTCGGCGAAGGCCTGAACGACGTGCTCAACCCTCGTATTTCTCGTCGATGACCGCGCCGATGACTCCTCCGAATTCCAGCCAGCCGTTGCTGTCGATCCAGAACCTGTCGATCCGGCTGCCCTCCTCCGGCGACCGCAGACATGCGGTCGAAGGCCTGTCGCTCGACGTGGCCAACAACGAGATCGTCTGCCTGGTCGGCGAATCGGGCTCGGGCAAGTCGATGACCGCGCACGCGATCCTCGGCCTGCTGCCGCCGCGCGTGTCGATCGATCCTGCGAGCAAGGTGCTACTCGACGGCACCGAACTCACCCGACTCGATGCGCCCGCGATGCGCAAGCTGCGCGGCGATCGCATGTCGATGGTGTTCCAGGAACCGATGAGCGCGCTCAACCCGCTGCAGCGCATCGGCACGCAGGTGACCGAGACGCTGATGCTGCACGGCAACGGCAAGGCATCGCAGGCTGACATCGAGGCGCGCTCGCTCGCAATCATCGAAGCCGTCGGGCTCCCCTCGCCGCCGCAGATCATGCACAGCTATCCGTTCCAGCTCTCGGGCGGCCAGCGGCAGCGCGTGATGATTGCGATGGCGCTGCTCAACAACCCGCGCCTGCTGCTGGCCGACGAGCCGACGACTGCGCTCGACGTGACCACGCAGCGCCAGATCCTCGACTTGATTCAGCGCCTGCAGGCCGAGCGCCACATGGGCGTGCTCTTCATCACGCACGACTTCGGCGTGGTGGCGGACATCGCCGACCGCGTGGTCGTCATGCGCCACGGCAAGGTGGTCGAGCAAGGCACGCGCGACGAAGTGTTGCGCCATCCGCAGCATGCGTACACGCGGGCCTTGATCGCGGCAGTGCCCGGGCGCCAGGCGCGCAGCACCGCGCGCGCAGGTTCGCGCAGCGGGCCGCTGCTGCAGTTGCGGGCGCTGCGCAAGACCTTCGTCACCAAGTCGGGCCTGTTCTCGCCGCCACGTACCGTGGTGGCGGCCAACGGCATCGACCTCGACATCGAGGAAGGCGAGACCGTGTCGGTGGTCGGCGAATCGGGCTCGGGCAAATCGACGCTGGGACGCATGGTCATGCGGCTGATCGAGCCCGACAGCGGCAGCATCGACTTCGCCGGCCGGCCCGTGCTCACGCTGCACGCAGCCGCGATGCGCGACTACCGGCGCGACGTGCAGATCATCTTCCAGGACCCGTTCGCGTCGCTGAATCCGAGGCAGCGCGTGGGCGATGCCATCGCGCGCGGCCCGCAGATCCACGGCACACCGCGACGCGAGGCTCTGAAGGCCGCCGCCGCATTGCTCGAACGAGTCGGACTTCCACCCTCGGCGGTGGATCGTTTTCCGCACGAGTTCTCGGGCGGGCAACGCCAGCGCATCTCGATCGCGCGGGCGCTGGCGCTCAAGCCACGGCTGCTGATCGCCGACGAGGCCGTGTCGGCGCTCGATGTCTCGATCCAGGCGCAGGTGCTGGCACTGCTCGCCGAACTCAAGGCCGAGCTGGGCCTGACCATGATGTTCATCACCCATGACTTGCGAGTGGCGGCCGAGATCTCGCAATCGGTGGTGGTGATGCAAAAGGGCCAGATCGTGGAGCGCGGCGCGCCGGCGCAGCTCTTCAACGCGCCGCAGCACGCCTATACCCGCACCCTGCTCGGCGCGATGCCCGGGCTGGATTTTTTCGAGCACAAGATCGCCGCGTGACGAGGAGCTTTTCGATGAACGACGTGCAAGCACCGCCCTGGAACGAAGCCGAAGGCACGACCCGGCGCGACCTCGCGACGCTGTACCGCCTGGTCGCGCATTTCAGGATGACCGACCTGATCGACACGCACATCAGCGCGCGCATCCCGGGCACGACCGACCAGTTTCTGATCAACCGCTACGGCGTGCTGTTCCACGAGATGCGGCCGGAAGACCTGGTGCTGATCGACCCGACCGGCCGCGCGATCGACGACGTGAAGGGCAAGGACGTGAATGTGGCCGGCTTCACGATCCATTCGGCCGTGCACATGGCGCGCCATGACCTCGCCTGCGTGATCCACACGCACACGGCCGACGGCATCGCGGTGTCGGCGCAGGAACAAGGCCTGCTGCCGATCAGCCAGCACGCGCTCAAGTTCTATGGGCGGCTCGGCTATCACGACTACGAAGGCATCGCGCTCGACCTCGACGAGCGCGATCGGCTGGTGCGCGACCTCGGCAGCTTCGACGCGATGATCCTGCGCAACCACGGGCTGCTGGCCGCGGGGCGGACCATCGCGGAAGCCTTCGGCAACATCTACTTTCTGGAGCGGGCCTGCCAGGCGCAGATCAAGGCGCAGTCGGGCGGCCAGCCGCTCGTGATTCCGCGCCCCACGGTGCAGCAACGCACCGCCGCGCAGTTCGATCCGGCCGGCAGCGCCTGGCACAGCGAGCTGCTGTGGGCTTCGGCGCGCAGGCTGGTCGAAGACTGATCAGTGCCCGTCGAACTCTTCGACGGAATACTTGTACACGCCGCCCTCGCCGCACACCTCCGACACGAAGGCGAAGTCGGTCGGGTTGGTGATGCGCGACGGATAGAGCCGCCCTTCGAGGTGGTCGCATTCGTGCTGCAGCAAAGTCGAGTGATAGCCCGAGCAATCGCGCGACACCTGCTCGCCTTCGGGCGTCTGGAAATGGATGCGAATGTGCTTGAAGCGCGGCACCTTGGCATAGAGTCCCGGCAGCGAAAGGCAGCGTTCCCACAGATAGGCTTCTTCGGTGCCGACCGGCTCGATGACCGGGTTGATCATCGCGGTCCATGGCACCGGCGCCAGTGTCGATCCCTCGGGGATGCGTGACGCCGGGATGCAGTAGAGCACCATGCGCAAGGGCTCGCCGAGTTGCGGCGCGGCGATGCCGATGCCTTTGACGGATTCGAGCGTGTCGAGCATGTCCTGGAACAGCGCGCGTACTTCGGGTGCCTTCGGGTCTTCCACGGGCCGGCTGGTTACCAGCAGCTCGGGGTTGCCCATCTTGAGAATCGGTCGTATCGCCATGGGGTTCTTTCAGTCGAGCCTGCAGCCCATCTTGTCGTAAAGATTCTTGAGTTCGCTCGATCCGACGAAGCGGCCTTCGTCGAGCACCTGGAGCCCGTCGATCCACAGCGATTGGTCGAGCACCAGGCCGTCGGGATGGTTCTCGCCGCCGCCCGGTTCCCACCACGGCAGGCCCATGCCGATCGCATTGCTGCCGGGCAGGCGGATGTCCTCGATGAACTGCCGGCCCGTGAAGCGCGCGGCCGGATGAAAGCCGTAGGTGAAGTGCACGAAGGTGCCGAGGCCGTCCTTGCCGCTCGCGCGGCGCAGCGCCCGGTCGAAGCTCTGGTGGTCTTCGACGCCGGCGCCCGAGAAGCCGGTGATCGTGCCTTCCGATGCGATCGTGATCGGCTTGCGCAGCTTGCGGTAGTGCTCGTCGAACAGGGCCTGAATGACGATGCGGCCCTTGACGCTGCCCTTGGCCGGATAGAGGCTCTGCGCGCCCGGCACGGTCTCCATGCCCGGTGTGTTGCACACCCGCGCGCGCTTGAGCTTGACCTTGTCGAGCACGAAGCTCACGTCGGTGCCAGCCGGGCAGGTGAAGCGCACCGTCTGGCCGGCTGCGGTCGAGATCATTTCCATGAAGGCGATGTTGAAGTCGAGCAGCGCCGCATAGTCGACGCCGCCATAGAGGCGCTCGAAGCTCGCCGCGCTCGACATCGCGAGCAGGCCATAGCGGCAGCGCTTGGCGTCCATCGCCGCGCTGTGGATGCGCGAGCCGGCATGGTACGGAAAGCAGAAGTCGAACCACACGTCGGAAGCGACTGCTGCAGCGGCCAGCGAATCACTCACGTAAGGATCGCTGAGCCCGCCTTGCAGCGGCAAGGTCGGCGCCATCGCGACGAGCGGCTTGGCGCCGAGGCGCGCGGCGCCGTTCGCGAGCGCATCGACCAGTCGCAACTCGGTCGATGCGTCGGCGGTGATGAGCACGCTCTCGCCGGGCGCGACCGCGAACTGTTCGCGCAGCAGGCAGTCGGCAGCGCGGGCGAGCCGCGGGGAAGTCAGGGTTTGCATGGATGCCGATGGAGGTTCTTGTCGTGTTCTTGTTGGAGGGATTGCTCGTCAGAGATCGAGCACCAGCGCAGGCGTCTTGGCGCGCGACACGCACACGGCCATGCAGTCGCCATTGGCCTTGACGGCATCGTTCAGGAAGTCGTCGCGGTGGTCGGGCACGCCCTCGATGACGTCGACCACGCACATGCCGCACTGCCCTTCGCGGCACGAGAACGGCACATCGACATCGTTAGCGAGCAGCGCCTGCAGTATGGTCTCGTCGGGCGCGACCCTGATGGTGCGGTTGGCCCGCGCGAGGCGCACTTCGACCGCGCTGGATTCGCCCGGCGCCGGCAGCACGGCCGCACCGCCGAAGCTCTCCCAGTGCACGCGTTCGGCCGGCCAGCTCGTGGCGGCGATCTTCTTCACGAGGTCGATGAGCGGCAGCGGTCCGCACACATAGACGTCGCTGTCCGGCCGACGCTCGCGCAGCAGCGATTGCATTTCGGCCTCGACCCGCGACGCCTCGTAGCCGTAGTGGGAGCGCACACGATCACCCCATGCGCAGGCGCCGAGTTCTTCGGCGAAGGCCGCCCACGCGGTTCCGCGCGCGAAGTAGTGAAGCTCGAACGAATGTCCGCGTGCAGCCGCTTCGCGTGCCATGCCGATGATCGGCGTGATGCCGATGCCGCCGGCCACCAGCACCAGGTGCGACGACGACCAGTCGACCGCGAAAGCGTTCTGCGGCGGGTTCACCTCGACCTCGTCGCCGATGCGCAGCGCATGCACCGCGGCGGAGCCGCCGGTCGATGCAGGCTCGCGCTTGACAGCGATGACGTACGCATCCCGCTCGTCGGGGCCGTTGCACAGCGAATAGGCGCGGACGATCTCGCGCCCGAGACGCAGGCGGATGTGCGCACCGGCCTCGAAGTCGTGCAACCCACCGGAGACCGGCTGCAGGCGCAAGGACACGACGTCTTGAGCCTCGGGGTTGACCGCGACGACCCGGCAGGTTTGAACGTCTTTCACAAGCGACACCCGCGTGGCGTGCAGCCTTTCTTCGCCAACATCAGCTTCCGAACATGCGATCGACATAGCGACCCAGGAAGTGATGAATCGGCTTCTCCATGACCGACAACTGGCCCGGCTCGTAGTTGGGCAGCTTCATCGCTTTCTGCATCGACTCGATCATGGCACGGTCTTCTTCGTAGATCGCGAGCTGGTACTTGCGGTACACCGACACCTTCTCCTCGAAGTCATCATGCGAGAAAAACTCCTCGGGGAACAGCATGTAGATCGACACTTCGCAGCTGTCCGGGCCGACCGGCCATGCTGTGATGATCTTGACGCAGTCGATGCGGCCGAAGAGCGTCATGTTCGGCGGATAGAAAGCCGTGCAGGCGAAGGTGTTGTCGCGCTCGTCGAGCCATGGCGCCTTGCCGAACAGGCTCTTGCCATCGGGCGTCGAAGGCGACGACTGGTAGTGCATCGTCAGGCCGCCGTTCGGCTTGAGCACCAGATTTTCGGGCGTCCACGAGAAGCGCGCGCCGAAGGTCTTCGCATGGAGCACGCCCACGTGGTAGTAGTCCATGAGGTTCTCGTGGAAGAACTTCCAGTTGCACTGCAGCGTGGTGCGCGTGATGTCCGCGAGGCGGCAGTTCTCGGTGTGCAGGATCGCGAAGTCGCGTTCGAGGTCGGCCACGGCTTCTTCGAACACAGTCGGCTGCTGCGCGAAGCTGATGAAGATGTTGCCGCGCCACACCTGCAGGTGGATCTCCGGCAGCTTGCAGCCCGAGGGGTCGAAGCCTTCGGTGTCCTTCATGTAGGCGGCGCCGACGAGCTGGCCATTCAGGTCGTAGGTCCAGCCGTGGTACGGGCACTTGAACGAGCGTGCATTGCCCTTGCCCTCGGCCACTTCGACGCCGCGATGCCGGCACATGTTGTGGAAGGCATGCAGCACGCCTTCCTTGTTGCGCGCGATGATGATCGGACGGCCCAGGATGCGGCGCGCCTCGTAGTCGCCCGGGTTGGCGAACTGCTCGACGCGGCCCATGAAGAGCCAGTCCTTGAAGAAGTACTCGTCGAGTTCTTTCTGGTACACGTCGGGCGATGTGTAGATCTCACCTTGGATATGCCGGGATTGGGGCAGCGCGGTCTTGCTGATCGCGGGCTTGCGCAGATGAAGCTGGATGGGCTGAATCGTTTCGCTCATGGGGGGGTCCTTGGAATCTTGCAACCTTGGGTGTTGTGGCTCGCTACTTGTCGCAGCACTCTATACGACCGTATTATTCAATGATGCAGCAATTCAACGGTCGAGGCAAGCGCAAACTCCATGCTTTCGAATAAATCAGAACCCATGTCCCCCACCCCCGCGCCGCCACGGCGCTCGTTCCTCAAGAAGTCGCCGGATGTCCGCCGGCAGGAGCTCATTGACGCGACCTTCCGGTGCCTCTGCCGCATCGGTGTGTCGGACACGAGCGTGCGCACCATTGCGGCCGAAGCGGGACTGTCGCTCGGCATGGTGCGGCACCACTTCAATTCGAAGGACGAGCTGCTCGCAGCGACCTACCGGTACATGTCCGACCGGCTCCAGACGCAGTCGCAGGAAGCGCTCGAGGCAGCCGACGACACGCCGATGGCGCAGTTGCTGGCCTTCATCTATGCCGGCTTGCAACCCCCGCTGCTCGATCACGACTATGTTCGGATTCGCTTCCTGTTCTGGGAGCTCACGCACACCAACGCGAGCGTGCGCGAGGTGCACGACGAGATCTACGAGCGCTTCAGCGCGCAACTCATCGGATTGGTCAAGGCCGTGGCGAAGGCCAACGGCTCGCAGGCCGATTGCGCGCTGATCACGCGCACGATCACGGCCTTTCTCAAGGGCATCTGGGCCGAGTGGACGTTGTCGAGCGACGGCTTCGACCCGCGCAAGCTCGTCGACCAGATGATCCCGCTGCTGCAGCATTCGCTGGTCGGTACGACGGCCTTGCGCAAGGCCGCGCGCTGAGTCAGTCCTGCAGGCAGAGGTACTTGAGCTCCAGGTAATCCTCGATGCCGTGGCGCGAGCCTTCGCGGCCGAGCCCCGATTGCTTCACGCCGCCGAAGGGCGCGACCTCGTTCGAGATGAGCCCGGTGTTGATGCCCACCATGCCGGTCTCCAGCGCCTCGCCCACTCGCCAGAGGCGCTTGCGATCTTCGGTGAAGAGATAGGCCGCGAGTCCGAACACCGTGTCGTTCGCCATCGCGATAGCTTGTACTTCGGTCTCGAAGCGGAAGATCGGTGCGAGCGGGCCGAAGGTTTCTTCGTGGGCGACGCGCATGGATTGCGTCACACCGGTGATGACGACCGGACGGATGTAGTTCGCGCCGCCCGAATGCTCGTCGCCGCCGCAGCGCACCGTTGCACCATGGTCCAGCGCATCGGCGATGTGCTGCCGCACCTTGACGACCGCGCGCTCGTCGATCAGCGGGCCGATCGCGACGCCCGGCTCCACCCCGTCGCCGACCCGCAGCGCCTCGACCGCCCGCACCAGCCGCTCGACCAGCCGATCGTGGATGCCGGCCTGCACGTAGATGCGGTTGGCGCTGACGCATGTCTGGCCGGCGTTGCGGAACTTCGACGCGATGATGCCCTCGACCGCGCGCTCCAGGTCGGCGTCGTCGAAGACGATCAGCGGCGCATTGCCGCCCAGCTCCAGCGACAGCTTCTTTATGGTCGGCGCGCATTGCGCCATCAGCGTGCGGCCCACGGCCGTCGAGCCGGTGAAGCTCAACTTGCGCACGGTGTCGCTTTCGCAGAGTACCTGGCCGATGGCGGGCGCATCGCCGGTCACGATCTGCAGCACGCCCGGCGGCACGCCGGCGTCGAGCGCGAGCACGCCGAGCGCGAAGGCGCTGAGCGGCGTGAGCTCCGCCGGCTTGACCACGATGGTGCAGCCCGCAGCGAGCGCCGGCGCCACCTTGCGCGTGATCATCGCCGCCGGGAAGTTCCACGGCGTGATCGCTGCGCAGACACCGATCGGCTGCTTGAGCACGACGATGCGCTGACCGGTGCGCTGCGGCTGCAGCACTTCGCCATCGACCCGTGAGGCTTCTTCCGCGAACCATTCGAGAAAGGACGCCGCGTAGGCGATCTCGCCCTTCGCTTCGGCCAGCGGCTTGCCCTGCTCCAGGGTCATGAGCCGGCCGAGGTCGTCCTGGTGCGCGAGCATCAAGTCGGACCAGCGGCGCAGAATGCGGGCCCGCTCGCGGGCCGAGCGTGCACGCCATGCGGGCAGCGCGGCGGCGGCGCCGGCGATGGCGCGCCGCGTGTCCTCGCGGCCCATCAGCGGCACATCCACAAGCTGTTGGCCAGACGCCGGATTGGTCACGGGCAATGTCCGGCCGTCCTGCGCGGCCGTCCATTCGCCGTCGATCAGGCAAGCGTTCCTCAACAGGTCGCGCCGGGTCAGGCCGAGGTCGCGCACGGTCGGTTCCTTGGTCTTCGCGTTCATGCCGACAGCGCTTCTTCGATGATGCGCAGCGCCTTGTCGAAGAGCGCGTCGGGAATCGTCAGCGGGTACAAAAAGCGGATCACGTTGCCGTACATGCCGCAGCTCAGCAGCAGCAGGCCCTGCGACAGCGCCTTGGCTTGCACTCTTTTCACCGCTTCCGCATCAGGGGCGCCGGTCGCCCCATCGCGCAATTCGACGGCGACCATCGATCCTTTCGCCCGGACCTCGGCGATGCCCTTGTTCGTTTCCTTCAGCCCGAGCAAGCGCTCGGCGAGCCGGGCGCCGAGCATCGCGGAACGCTCGCACAGCCGCTCGTCCTCGATCGCATCCATCACCGCATGCGCCGCGGCCACTGCCAGCGGATTCGCGGCATAGGTGCCGCCGAGGCCGCCCGGCGCCGGCGCATCCATGATCTCGGCACGGCCCGCGACAGCCGACAGCGGCATGCCGCCGGCCAGGCTCTTGGCCATGGTGATCAGGTCGGGCTCGACGCCGTGATGCTGCATCGCGAAGAGCTTGCCGGTGCGCGCGAACCCGCTTTGCACCTCGTCGGCGATCAGCACGATGCCGTACGTGTCGCAGATCTCGCGCAAGCCCTTCAGCAACTCGGTCGGCGCGATGTTGATTCCGCCTTCGCCCTGCACCGGCTCGATCACGATCGCGGCAACGCGCTTCGGATCGACATCGGCCTTGAAGAGGCGTGCCAACGCGCCCAGCGAGTCGGCGGCGCTCACGCCATCGAGCGCGCTCGGAAATGGCACATGGAACACATCCGCCGGGAACGGACCGAAGCCGAGCTTGTACGGCGCGATCTTGCCGGTCATGGCGAGCGTCATGAGCGTGCGGCCGTGAAAGCCGCCACCGAAAGCGATCACGCCCGCACGGCCGGTGTGGGCGCGCGCGATCTTGACGGCGTTTTCGAGCGCCTCGGCGCCGGTCGTGAAGAAGGCGGTCTTGACCGGGCCGCCGATCGGCACGGCCGCGTTGATGCGTTCCGCGAGCGCCACGGTGCTTTCGTACGGAACGACCTGGTAGGCGGTATGGGTGAACTGCTTGAGTTGCGCCTCGATCGCCGCGACCACGCGCGGATGCCGATGGCCGGTGTTGACCACCGCGATGCCGGCGGCGAAGTCGATGTATTCGCGGCCTTCCACATCCCAGAGGCTCGCGTTCTCGGCGCGCTGGGCATAAAAGTCGCACATCACGCCGACGCCGCGCGGCGTGGCGGCGAGACGGCGGGCCTGGAGTTCACTGTTGGAGGTCATGTCGAAAGCTCTTGCCAGAAAGTTGGAGCATTCGATTGGACTTTCTATTGGCTCCATCCGAAAGATCCGCTTCTGGTTAAAGTCATGGAGCCATTAAGCCCATGAAATCCATCTGCGCCGATCTCGTCTTCCAGCGCCTGCGACCCGCCGATGGCGCGGCGCTCAACCGTCAGCTCTTCGATTGCCTGCGCGATGCCATCCTCGACGGCAGCCTGCCGCCGACCAGCGCGCTGCCCGCGTCGCGCGACCTCGCCAAAGAGGTCGGCATGTCGCGAAACACGGTGCTGCATGCCTACGAGCAGTTGCGTGCCGAGGGCTATGTGCATTCCAGGGTCGGCAGCGGCACCTTCGTGGCGGCCACCACGCCCGAGAGTCAGTTGAGCACCGGCAGAGCGCGGGCAGTGCGGCCTGTCGCATCGACCGCCGTGCGCCTGTCGAAGCGGGCTCAGGCGCTGGTCGCCGATGCGGCTGCGTCGCCCATGCAATGGGGCGCCTTCATGCCCGGCGTGCCCGACGTCACGCAGTTTCCGCACCGCACCTACGCTCGGATCCTCGCGCGGCTGTGGAAGTCCCCGCCGCCCGAAATGCTGACCTATGCGCACGGCGGCGGGCATCCCGCCTTGCGCGAAGCCATCGCGGAGCATTTGCGGGTCGCGCGGGCGGTGCAATGCGACGCCAGCCAGGTGCTGATCACCGAAGGCGTGCACCAGGCGATCGACCTGAGCCTGCGCATGCTGGTCGATCCGCGCGATACGGTGTGGGTCGAAGAGCCGGGCTACTGGGGTTTTCACAAGGTGCTGCAGATGGGCTCGACACGGGTGCGGCCGATGGAGGTCGACCACCCCGACATCGACAGTTCGCAGCCTGGCGCGGGATGGCCGCGCGGCGGCAAGCCGCCCCGCCTGATCTTCGTCACGCCGTCGCACCAATATCCGCTCGGTTCGGTGATGAGCCTGGCCCGGCGGCGCGAGTTGTTGGCCCACGCGCGCGCGTGCGGCGCGTGGGTGGTGGAGGATGACTACGACAGCGAATTCCGCTTCGCGGGCCGCCCCGTTCCGTCCGTGCAGGGGCTGGAGCCGGACAGTCCGGTCATCTATGTCGGCACCTTCAGCAAGACCCTGTTCCCCGGGCTGAGAGTCGGCTACATGGTGCTGCCGCAAGTGCTCGCGGACCCGTTCCGCGCGGCGCATGCCGATCTCTATCGCGAAGGGCACATCGTCACGCAGATGGCGCTGGCGGAGTTCATCGAGCGCGGCGCGTTCGCGGCCCACATTCGCCGGATGCGCGTGGTCTATGCGCGGCGGCGGGCGCGTCTGGTCGAGCTGATCTCGACGCATCTCGGGCCGCAGTATTTGCATCAGCAGACGAGCAACGCCGGCCTGCATCTGGTGCTGCGGCTCCCCGACGATTGCGACGACGTGGCCATCGCGCGCAGGGCCGAATTGCGCGGCGTGCTCACGAGGCCGCTGTCGCGCTACTACCAAAGCCGACAGGGCCGAAAAACTCAGTCGATGCGACGAGGATTGCTGCTCGGCTATGCCTGCGTCGACGACGACGCGATCGAACCGGCCTTCATGGCGCTGCTCGAATGCCTTGAGCCACCGTCGACGATGTCACTCAATACTTCGACACATCGACGGCGTTGACGAGCGCTTCACCGCTGCCCAGCCGTTCGACGTTGCCGACGATCTGCGACAGGATGACCTTGGTCGATGCCATCGTCGCCATGTGCGGCGTGACGACGATGCCGGGCGTGCGCCACAGCGAATCGTCCGGCGGCAAGGGTTCTTGCGGAAACACATCGATGATGGCGCCACGCAACTGGCCGCTCGCGATGGCGTCGCGCAGATCTTCCGGCACCAGTTGCTCGCCCCGCCCCGCATGGATGAGCCCGGTGCCGCGCGGCAGCAGGTCGAAAGTCTTGCGGCCCAGCACATGGCGGGTCGCCGGGGTGAGCGGCAGCATGCACACGAGGATGTTGAGCGACGACAGGAACGGCGCCCACTGCGCGTCGCCCGCGAAAGTCTCGACGCCCTCGACCGACCTCGGCGTGCGGCAGAACCCACTGACCCGGTAGCCGTTCGCGGCGAGCGACTGCGCCACGGTCGCGCCCGTGGCACCAAGGCCCATGATGCCGACACGGCAGTCCTCCGCGGCGCGCAACACGGGCCGCTTCCATTCGCTGCGCGCCTGCTGCGCCAGCACCCGGTCGAAGTCGCGCTGGAAATAGGTCACGCCCCACTGGATGTATTCGACCATGCCGCGTGTCTGCGCGGTGTCGATCACGCGGCAGACGCGTGTCTCCCGCAGGTCGTGGTGCTCGACGATGTTGTCGATGCCGGCCGCGATGCCATGCACCAGCGCGAGGCGGGGCATGCGCGCATAGACGCCCGGCGGCGTGTTCCAGCACACGGCGACCTCGGCTTGGTCCCAGCCGTCATCGGGCCAGACGAGGACCTTCCAGTCCGGGCGCAGGCTCTGCAGCTGCCCGGCCAGTGGCCGCATGTCGAAGGAGGAGCTGATGAATGCGATGCCGGGCGTCGTCATGCCTGCGCGAGCGCTTCGTAGGTGATCCCTGCGCGGCGGAGCAGCGCCAGGAAAGGCAGCTCGCCCCGGCGTGTGCCGCCCGCGGCTTGCGTCATCGCCTTCATCTGAATCGGCATCGCGGCCAGCACGGAGTCGGGCACGACACGGTTCGGGCCCTGCATCGAGTCCGCGGCCATCTGCACTTCGCACGCACGCTGCGTGCTCCACATGCGCGCGAAGGCGCCGGGGATATGCGGGCCCAATGTGAGCAGGCCGTGGCTGCGCAGCACCAGCACCTCGCAGTCGCCGAGGCTCGCCACGAGCCGCGGCTGCTCGTCCGCGCTGGTGGTCACGCCTTCGAAGTCGTGGTGGGCGACGAGTCCGTGCAGGTTCGCGCTGTAGAAGTTGTCGCTGCGCAGGCCGTCGTGCTTGCAGGCCACCGCCATGCCGGCCGTGGTGTGGGTGTGCATGACGCAGTGCGCATCGGGCCGGGCGCTATGAATTGCGCTGTGGATCACGAAGCCAGCTGGGTTCACCGGCCAGGGCGATTCGCTGACCTTGTTGGCTTCCACGTCGACCTTCACCAGGTTCGCCGCCGTCACCTCGGCATAGTGCAGGCCGTACGGGTTGATCAGGAAAGTGGGCGACTGGCCCTCCACGTCGGGCAGGCGGACGGTGATGTGGTTGTAGATGCTCTCGGCCCAACCCAGCCAGTCGAAGAGTCGGTAGCAGGCGGCGAGTTCGAGTCGCAAGGCCCATTCGTCCTGCGCCAGGCCTTCGGGCGCGGGATAGGCCGGAGCAAGCGTGTTCGGGTGTGTGAAGTCCATCGGAATCAGTCCTGTTGCACGGAAGGCGCCTTGCCGCGCAAGCGGGCCGCCGTGTCGAGCGGCCGGGCGGCGACGGCTTCCATCATGTCGGCCATCATGCGGCCGTCGCAATCGCCCCTTTCGCGCAGGCCGGCGATGGCGCCGCGGCGGTCGGCATCGGCGTGGTGCTGGCTCAGCTTGAACTTCTCTTCCATCCGAGACACGTCGAGGGCGAAGCCGAGGATGTGCGGAGTGAGCGTGGCGCGCCGAGTCGGGCTGTAGCTGTTCAGGTCCCATTGCCGCGGCAGCCGGGATTCGTTGATGACGATCAGCTCGTTGACGATCTGCGTGGTTTCCTCCGGCGTGTCGAGGATGCGCACCACGCCGCTCGCATGCACGGTCGCGTAGTTCCAGCTCGGCGCGGCCTGGCATTCGGGCGTGTACCACTGGGCCGAGATGTAGGCGTTCGGTCCGTTGAACACCACCGTGGCCTCGGGCTGCTTCTCCAGCGCGCGCCAGTGCGGGTTCATGCGCGAGAAATGGCCGCGCAGGCAGACGATGCGGTCGCCTTCCGAATCGACGATCAACGGAAGATGCGAAAAATGCAGCTCCCCGTCGAGCTGCGACACCAGCAGGCCAAAGCCGAGCTGGCGAGCGAACTGCGTGGCCTGGGCATCAGTCCCCAGATAACGGTCTGGACGAAACAGCATGGCGTTCAGGCGACTTCAGTCGCGGTGGGTTCGGCGACCTGGGCCGCGTAGTGGCGCCGTGCGAACGCCGGTGTGATGAGCCCGTCGGCCAGATCGCTCTCGACCGCGGTCGGGCCGCGGTCGGCCGGGTCGCCCCAGCCTGCGCCGCCGCCGACCGTGAGTTCGACGATGTCGCCCTTGTTCAGCTTCATCACTTCGGTGTTGGGCAGGCGGATCGTCTGGTCTCCGCGACGGACCACGAGCGAGCCGCATGCCGCGTCGCAGCCGCCCTCGCGGCCGCGCGGCGGGTAGCGGAAATGCTCCGAGTAGTAGCTGAGCTCGATGCCTTCCTCGAGGATCTCGATCGCGCGCGAGAAGCCCAAACCTCCGCGCCACTTGCCTGCGCCGCCCGAGTCCGGCACCAGCCGGTAATGCAGCATGCGCAGGTGCGAATGGATTTGCTCGATCGATTCGATCGGCGTGTTGCGGCTCGAACTCAGGATGCCGGCCAAGGCATGCGCCCCGTCGTAGCCCGACGCGGCGCCGTAGCCACCGCCGAGCACGTCGGCGTAGATGCGCGTCCGGCCATCGGCCCGCTTCTGCACCAGGTACAGGCCAGTGGTCGAGTTGAAGCCCTGCGCCGGCACGCGCAGAGGCACCGCCTTGGCGAGCGCATCGTGCACGGCATCGAGCAGGCGGTACGAGGCCAGCATGCGGGCTCGCACCGGCAGGCCCGCATCTGGATTGAGGATCGACCCTTTGGGCAGCAACACGCGCAGCGGCCGCATGCAGCCATCGTTGGCCGGGATGTCCTTGTCGACGAAGGCGCTGCGCACCGCGCACACCGCCGCGGCGAGCGCCGACGACGTCGAGCAATTGAACATGCTCTTTACCTGCGGCGCCGAGCCCTCGAAATCGAGTTCGATGTTGCCGCCCGCCTCCACCGTGACCTTGGCCTTGATGACCATCGGCTCGGTGCCGCGCACGTCGTTGTCGATGCGTGCTTCGCCGCGCCAGGTGCCCAGCGGCAGCGATCCGATGGCGGCCCGCATGCTGCGCTCGGCATGCGCGAGGCTCGACTGCATCGCGAGCCGCAACGTGTCGGTGCCGGCCCGCGCCGCCAGTTCCTGCATGCGCGCGACGCCGGTGCGGTTGGCCGCGAGCTGCGCGTAGAAATCGCCGCGGCCGAGCTCGGGCGTGCGCACGTTGGCGAACACCAGCCGGTCGATCGGGCCGCCATGCAGGTCTTTCTGCACGTCGATCAGGAGCGGCGGCAGGATGATCCCTTCCTGGATCAGTTCGCTCGCCTCAATGTTGATGCCGGCACCGCCGCCGCCGATGTCGAGGTGGTGCGCCGTGTTGCCGGCCCAGCCGAGCAGTTCGCCTTCCACGAAGATCGGCTGGAACAGGATGATGTCGTTGAGATGCTGCCCGCCCGCGTACGGGTCGTTCAGCAGGATCGCGCTGTCGGGCCCCACGGCCGACAAATCGAGCTGTGCCGCCGAGGCACGGAACGCCTGCGACAGGCCGCCGTTGTGGATCGGGATCATTTCCCCCTGCGCGACCACGTTGCCTTCGGCGTCGAGCAAGGCGGTGGCGCAATCGCGAGCCTCGCGCACGATGGTCGAGAAAGCCGAGCGCACGAGGATCGCGCCCATCTCGTCGGCGATGGCGCGCATCGCGTTCGCGAGGATGGCCAGGCGCGTGAATTGATCGGTGCTTGCGGTCATGGGTCTCCTTTTCTTGTTCGCGTGTCTTACTGGGCCACCAGTCCGAGTTGCTTGACCAGCGCACCCCACTTCGCGTGTTCGCCCTGGATCATGGCGCCGAGTTCGGCCGAGGTATTGGACGCCGGCTCGAAGCCGAGGCCCAGCAACCGGTCGCGCACGTCGGGCTTGGCCATGATCTGCCGGATCTGCGCGTTGAGCTTGCTCACCACGGCCTCGGGCGTGCCCTTGGGCGCCATGAAGGCGCTCCAGCCCACGGCCTCGTAGCCGGCGATGCCGGATTCGGAAACGGTCGGCACATCGGGCAGCACCGTCGATCGCTTGCTGTCGAGCACCGCCACCGGCCGCAGTTTGCCGGCCTTGATGTTGGCCTGCTGCGCACCGATGACATCGACCATGAGCGGCACGCGGCCGGCGATCACGTCGATCGACGCCTGCGCGCCGCCCGGATACGGCACCGAACCCATCTTGACGCCGCCCATGACCTGGAACAGCTGGATCGCCAGCTCGAAGGCCTGGGCGCCTGAAGCGAACATCACCTCGCCCGGCCGCGCCTTCGCATCGTCGAGGATCGCGGTGACGCTCGGCGCCGCGTACTCGGGCGACGCGAGGATCGCCATCGGCGTGCGTGCGACGATGCTGATCGGCGTGAAGTCGGCCAGCGGGTCGTAAGGCGCGCCCTTCTGCAGATGCGGGCCGGTGACGAGCGTGCCGCTCACGCCGAGGCCCAGCGTGTAGCCGTCGGCAGGCGCTTTCGCGACCATGCCCAGGCCCAGCATGCCGCCCACTCCCGGACGGTTCTCCACCACGAAGGGCTGGCCGTTGAGATTGGACAACTCGGTCGCGACCATGCGGCCGACGATGTCCGCCGAGCCGCCGGCCGTGTAGCCTATGATGAGTTTCACCGGCTTGTTCGGATAGGACTGCGCGCCGGCGGGGAGCGCGAAAAGCAGCGATGTCGCGAGCGCGGCGATGGCGGAGACGAACTTCATGACGTCGCCTCTGCGGCAAGCGCCGGCGTCGCGTGCTTGTCGGCATAGCTCGGATAGTGCTGGCGTGCAAAGCCTTCGGTCACGATGCCGTCGGCCACATCGGCCTCGACGTCCTGCAGGCTGCGCGCGCTCGGCTGGCCCCACCCGGCGCCACCGCCGACCTTCAACTCCACGATGTCGCCCTTCTGCAGCTTCATCACGTCGGTGTTGGGCAGGCTGAAGACCTCCTTGCCTCGCGTCACGGTGAGCGAACCGCGCGCCGCATCGCTGCCGCCTTGACGGCCGCGCGGCGGATAGCGGAAGTGGTCCGAGTAGAAGCTCAGCTCGATGCCCTCTTCGAGGATCTCGATCGCGCGCGAGAAGCCGAGTCCGCCGCGCCATTGGCCCGCGCCGCACGAATCCGGCACCAGCCGGTAATGCAGCATGCGCAGCTGCGAATGCACCTGCTCGATCGACTCGATCGGCGTGTTGCGCGACGAGCCGAGGATGCTGGCGAGCGCGTGCGCGCCGTTGTAGTCGGAAGCGGCGCCGTAGCCGCCGCCGAGCACGTCGGCATAGATGCGCATGCCGCCGCCGGGGCGCCGCTGCGTCAGGTAGAGGCCGGTGGTCGAGTTGAAGCCCTGCGCGGGCACGCGGTCCGGGATGATCTGCGCGAGCGCATCCTGCACCGCGTCGATCAACCGATAGCACACGTTGGCCCGTGCCCGGACCGGAAGCCCCGGGTCGGGGTTCATGATCGATTGTGGCGGGAACACCACCTTGATCGGCCGCAGGCAACCTTCGTTGGCCGGGATTTCCTTGTCGTTGAGCAGGCTGCGCACCGCCGCGATGGCAGCCGCCAGCGCCGACGAGGTCGGGCAATTGAACATGCTCTTGGTCTGCGGTGCCGAGCCCGTGAAGTCAAATTCGATGTTGCCGCCTTCGCTGACCGTCACCTTGGCCTTGAGCACCAGCGGCTCGGTGCCGCGCACGTCGTTGTCGATCATGGCCTGCCCGTGCCAGCTGCCCTGTGGAATCGTCGCGATCGCGGCCCGCATCCGCCGCTCCGCGTACCGGAGCGTCTCGTCCATCGCGCGGCGGACGGTCGCCACGCCGACCCGCGCGGCCAGCTCCTGCATGCGCGCGATGCCGGTGCGGTTGGCCGCGAGCTGTGCATAGAAGTCGCCACGGCCGAGTTCGGGCGTGCGCACGTTCGCGAACACCAGCCGGTCGATCGGGCCGCCGTACAGATCCTTCTTCACGTCGATCAGCATCGGTGGCAGGATGATCCCTTCCTGGATCAGCTCCGACGCATCCATGTTGATGCCGGCGCCGCCGCCGCCGACATCGAGGTGGTGCGCGGTGTTGCCGGTCCACCCGAGCAGTTCGCCATCCACGAACACAGGCTGGAACAGGATGATGTCGTTCAGGTGCTGGCCGCCCGAGTACGGGTCGTTCAGCAGGATCGCGCTGTCGGGCGTGAGCCTGGACAGATCGAGCTGCTTGCTCGATTCGCGGAAGGCCGCAGACAACCCGCCGTTGTGCATCGGGATCATCTCGGCCTCGGCGACGACGTTGCCCTTGGCGTCGAGCAGCGAGGTCGCGCAGTCGCGTGCCTCTCGCACCACGGTCGAGAAGGCGGAACGCACGAGGATCGCGCCCATCTCGTCGGCGATGGCGCGCATCGCGTTCGCGAGGATGGCGAGCTGCGTCGGGTCGTCGTGCCGTGTCGTGTCTGCGGTCATGCGGATTTCTCCAGCATCAGGTCGCCGCTCGGCAGACAGGTCGCGGTCCAGGTAGGAGGTACGACGACGGTCGAGGTGTTTTCTTCCAGCACGGCGGGGCCGGCGATGCTCTGGCCGGGGGCCAGCGCGGCGCGCGGCATGAAGATGGCAGAGCGGGTTTCACCCGCGAACACAATGTCTTGCATTTCGCGTTCGGCGCCGGATGCGGCGGCCACTGGTGTGGTGAGTTGCGCTGCGTTCTTGCGCACGATGCGTCCACGCAGGTTCACGACCTGCATCGACAGCGACGAGCGCGCGTAGCCGTAGCGGCGGGCATGCTCAGCCTCGAACAATTCGCGCAGCTGGGTGGCCGTCGCGGCGCCGTGCGCGCTCCATACGGTGATCTCGAAACCCTGGCCGGTGTAGCGCAGGTCGGCGCCGACATCGACGGTATAGCTGTCGGGCGGGAGGTCGAGCTTGTCGGCTTCCGCGGTGCACAAGGCCTTGACCTGCGCGACCGATTCATCGTCGAGCGATACGTCTGACAGCGGCTCCATCTTCGCGCGGACCACATCGACGATCAGGTCGGCGACCAGCAGGCCGAACGCGCTGGAGATGCCTGGCGACCAGGGGATGAGCACCCGGCCCATGCCGACCTCGTCGGCCACCATCGCGCCATGCACCGGCCCGCCGCCGCCATAGGCCAGGAGCGTGAAATCGCGCGGATCGATGCCGCGCGACGTGGACACCAGACGCACCGCAGCGGCCATGTTGCTGTTGACCATGCGCAGGATGGCATCGGCCTTTTCACCGACGGTGCCCGGCAGTTGAAGGCTTTCGAGCGCCTCGGTGGCGAGGTCCGCCCGCAGCGCCATGCGCCCGCCGAAGAAGCGTGCCGGCCGCAGCAGGCCTGCGATGACCTGCGCGTCGGTCACCGTCGGCAGCTTGCCGCCGCGATCGTAGCAAGCCGGACCGGGCACCGCGCCCGCCGAGGCCGGGCCGACGTTGAGGAAGCCGCCCGCGTCGATGGACGCGATGCTGCCGCCGCCCGCACCGACCGTCGCCATGTCAACCGCTGTCGTGCGGATTGGGAGACCGTCCACGGTAAGCTCGGACACGATGCGCGGCTCGAGCTTGGGTGCGACCGCGACGTCGGTGCTGGTGCCGCCCATGTCGAGCGTGAGAATGTCCTGGATGTCGTTGCGGCGCGCAAACCAGATGGCAGCGCGCACGCCCGCCGCCGGGCCCGACAACAGCATGCGCACCGCGTTCGATCCGGCGGCGGCGGCGGGCATGATGCCGCCGTTCGATTGCATGAGGCGCAGCGCGCCCTTGTAGCCGTCGCTCGCGAGGCCGGCCGCCAGACGGTCGACATAGCCCTTGACGACCGGGCCGACGAAGGCATTGACCGTGGTCGTCACGGTGCGCTCGTATTCGCGGAACTCCGGCGACACCTCATGGCTCGCGAACACTTCCAGCTCCGGCGCGCGCTCGCGCAGCATCGCGGCAAGCCGGGCCTCGTGCTCGGGGTTGCGGTAGGCGTTGAGCAGGCAGATGGCCAGCGAGCTCACGCCCTGCTCGATCATCGGCCGGATGGTCGCCCAAGCGGCGTCGAGATCGAGCGGCTGCGTGACCTTGCCGCTCGCGTTGATGCGCTCGTCCACCTCGCACACGTTGCGGCGCAGCACCGGTGCCTTGGGCTTGCGATAGAAGGCCGTGTAGATGTTGCCGACGCGGTCGTGCGTGCCGATCTCCACCACGTCGCGGAAACCCAAGGTGGTGACCAGGCCGGTGGAGCTGCCGCGCCGCGTCAGCAACGCGTTGGTCGCGACCGTCGAGCCGTGCGAGAACTGATCGACCTTGGCGAGCGGAACGCTGGCCGTGCGCACGGCGTCGAGCACCGCCTGATGAATGTTCCCGGGGGTCGAGGGCACCTTGCCCGTGGCGACCGTGCCGTCTTCCTGCAACCACACCAGATCGGTGAAGGTGCCACCGATCTCGACTCCTACTTGCATGTTAGCTCCTGTTTACATCGACTTCGTATGCGCACGGCGGCATCCGGCGGCCCGGGTTGACTCAGCTCTTCAAGAGCAGGCCTGCGCGGCTCACCCGCTCTTTTTCCAGTTCATAGGACTGCCGGATCAACGCGGCAAAGGCCGCGCCGTCCTTGTAGTACACGTCCATGGCGTTGCGCTCCAGGGTCGAGACTGTCAACGGCTCGGCCAAGCCTGCCTTGAAAGCGTCATGGAGCTTCTTCACGACCACCGGCGGCATGTGCGCAGGACCGATGAGTCCGGTCGGGCTGCCCACAGGGATCTTGTAGCCCAAGTCGTAGAGCGTCGGCACATCGGGCCATTTCTTCATGCGTCTATCGGAGAACACCGCCAGCCAGCGCGCCTTGCCGCCGTCCACCAGAGCGCCCAGGATCGTGCCGCCGGCGTGCGCGTCGATGAAGCCGCCAAGCAACGCCGCCGTGGCTTCGGCATCGCCCTTATATGGAACGTGGTTCAGCGTGATGCCCTCCTGCGCCGCCAGGGTGATCAGTGCCAGGTTCTGCGAGGTCGCCTGCCCGTTGGTCCCATACGTCACCTGGCCGGGCCGCTTGCGGGCGTCGTCCAGGTAGTCCTTGAAAGTCTTGTAGGGCGAATCTGCGCGCACGAGGATGCCGACGTCCAGTGCGCTGATCTGGATGATGGGCGTGAGATCAGTCAGTGCGTTGTAGTTCGTTTTTTGCATCAACTGCAGCCGCAGCACACCCGAATGCATCACCGCGATCTGGTAGCCATCGGGACGCCCGAGGGCCACGGTCGATGCGCCCAGGGTCGCGCTGGCTCCCGGCTTGTTCTCGATCACGATCGTCTGCCCCAAGTGAGGTTCGGTCGATCGGGCGAGGGCCCGGTAGACAACATCGGCCGTGCCGCCTGCTGGGAACGGCACGATCAGCGTGACCGGCTTGGTCGGAAACGCAGCATCCTGAGCGGACGTCAGCGCAGGCCAGCCGATGGCGGCGCTGCCCAAGGCTGAGGCTCCGGAAGCGAGAATGGCGCGGCGCGTCCTGTCGATGTTCATGAAAGACTCCTGGCGGGTGAAATAGGCTGGGAATGGTCGGAAAGGGACTTGCTCGGAGGATTGAGCAGGGCTCGGAGCGTGGGCGGCACCTCGACAGGCAAAGTCAGCAGGAAGAATGCGAATGACTTGCCGTGCGCGTCAAGGTTGAGCGCACTGTTCACGCCTCCGTCCAGCGCGTCCTCGAGCACGATGTTCAGCGCATTGAGCCGCGGCAGCAGGTAGCGGCGCACGCTGCCCAATCGCCGGTGGCGGTAGTGCGCGCGCAAGGCGTCCTCCGTAACTTGTTCCACGAGCAGCGGGTACAGCTCGGGCGCCCATGCGACCACCGCGATGCTGGAGATGTCGCCCTTGTCGCCTGTGCGGGCGTGGGCGACATCGGCCAAGGTGAATCTGCAGGAACCCCGCCCCGTGGCTTTGTCGCCATCCGCCTGCCCGAGCAAACTGCTGGTTTCGCTCATGCTGCGACTCCCGCCTTGCGGGGAGCGGCCCAGGACCACGTCACGCGTACCGATTCGCGTGGCACCAAACAGGAAGTGGTTGCCAGTCGGGCGGTGACGTTCGTCCGAATGCCGCCTCCGCCGGCGGGCCCGCAGGTGTACAGCGCGGCAACCTCCTCGGCGAGTTGCTCTGCGCGGACGCGGTTCGTGTCCGCGGTCGCGACGCGCAACCGGACATCCTGCGCCCCGCCGTCCTCGACGCCGGACAGCAAGTGGCCCGCATCGTCTCCAAACAGGCTGACGCGTCCGATCAGATCGAAGCGCAGCGGGCGGCCCTGCAGGCGTCGGGCTAGGATCTGCGCGGCGAGTCGGGCGCGCGCTTCCGCCCCCGGACCGGCATAGGAAATCTCGCCCTCGGCCAGCCAACCGCCTTCATGGCAGACGTTCACCTTCAGGCGCTCGGGACGCGGATGCCCGCGCACGCCCTTGACCGCGACCCGATCGTCGCCGAGTTCAACGACGCTGACTTCCGTGAGATCGGCCACGACGTCAGGCGTCACGTAGGCGGCGGGATCGTGGATCTCGTAAAGCAGTTGTTCGGTGACCGTCCGCGCGTCCACCCGGCCGCCGGTCGCATCGGCCTTGCCAATGATGCAGTGGCCATCGCTGTCGATCTCCGCGATCGGGAATCCGACTTCGGCGAGGTCCGGCACGTCCTTGCGCCCAGGGTCGGCGAAGTAGCCGCCCGTAACCTGCGCGCCGCATTCGAGCAGGTGGCCTGCGATGGTCCCGCGTGCGAGGCGATCCCAATCGTCCATGGCCCAGCCGAAATGGGCGATGGCCGGCCCCAGCGCGAGTGACGGATCCGCCACCCGTCCGCACACCACCACCTGCGCGCCGGCGCACAGCGCGGCCGCGATGGCTTCGGCTCCCACGTACGCATTGGCGCTCACCGGCGCGGAGGGCGGCGCCGAAGCCCCGAGCGCGTCGCACAGCAACGCGCGATAGGGCTCGCCCGAGAGGTCGTCGCCCTCCACGACGGCGATGCGGGGTACTTCGAGCCCCAGGGAGGCGGCCAGCGTGGCGATTCGCCTGGCCGCGCCACGCGGATTGGCCGCACCGAAATTGCTCACGATCGCGATGCGGTGGGCCAGGCAATCGCCCAGGACGGGCCGCAGGAAGCCTTCAAGCCGTGAATCGTGACCGGCGTCCGGATCAGTGCGGCGCCGCAGTTGCGCCAAGGCCAAGGTGCGCTCGGCCAAGGTCTCGTAGATCAGGCAAGCGGGACCACCCCGCGATACCAGAGTACGAACCACGGCGACCGCCGCATCGAGCCGGTCGCCCGAAAAGCCCGCTCCGCAGCCGATCAGCAACGGTGAGGGAGACGGACGGGAGTAAGAAGGAATGGACATCGCGTTACAAACTTTAGACCGCGCGGTCAAGTCTGTAAAATGGAAAGAATCGAACATTTATTCGATTTTTTGGTGCAATCGGAGGACGCCGCTCATGAACATCTCCACCCGCGACCTCGAGGCGTTCCTCGCGCTGGCCGACTTGCAGAACTTCACGCGGGCGGCAGCGCGCACCCACCTGTCGTCGTCTGCCTTCAGTACCCGGATCTCGACGTTGGAGACCGCCTTGGGTGCGAAGCTGTTCGATCGAACGACGCGCTCGGTCGAGCTGACGCAAGCCGGCACGCTTTTTCTGGAATCGGCGCGGCGGCTGCATGGCGATTTCACTGAAGTTCTCACGGATTTCCGCGACCACGCCAATCGCCGCAAGGGGCGCGTTTCCATTGCCGCGCTCCCTTCGACAGCGGCGGCCTGGCTGCCGCACGTGTTCTCCCAGTTCCATGCCGAGAATCCCGGCATCGAGCTGACCCTGCACGACGTACGTGCCGATGCATGCATTGCGCTCGTGCGCGCGGGCACGGTGGATTTCGCCATTGCCTCGCGTCCGGCCGAGGGCGAAGACATGGAAGCCCACCGCCTGAGCGAAGACCGGTTCTGCCTCGTCTGCAGCCATTCGCACCCGCTTGCCCAGCAACCCTCGGTCAAGGTGAAGGATCTCGCCGCTCACAGGTTCATCCACCTCTCGCGGGACAGCAGCGTGCGCCAGCATCTGGAACGTGCCTTCGATCCATTGCCCATGAACACGGTGCTGCAGCTCGACCACCTTGCGACCGTGGCCGGCATGGTGCAGGCGGGGCTGGGCATCACCGTGGTGCCGGAGCTCACGCTGTTCCAGTTCACGCGGCCGGGGCTGGTCATCCGCCCGCTCAAGATCCCGGGCTTGTCGCGTTCGATCTACATCGTGCGCCGCCGCGGAAAAAGCCTTTCGTTCGCGGCGGTCGCGCTGTACGACCGCCTCATGGCCGAGCGCGGCCGCATCCACGACTTTCTGCGCTTGCAACTGGCGGCGCGGGAGAGCCCCGGGTGATAGGAGGTCATCGCACCGCATGAGGCAGTCGGTACAGCATGCACCTCATGCACTGCGCGCGTCTTCTTCCCGGTGCGGTCGCACCTGCAGGGCAACTGCGCGGTCGAGCCAACGATGAAAGTGCAGCACACCGCCCAGAGCACGACCATGTAGCCCTCCAGACCACCGCGTGGCGCTGGGCCAGCAGTCTTGCCATCACATCCGTTGCACCACGTGCTGCAAATGGCACCACCAGCTTCACCGGCTTGGACGGCCAGCCAATCGTCGGCCCGTCCGGCAAACGGCAGGGCCATGAAAAGTATGGGGAGAAGATGGCGAGCACGCAGTTTCATCGTTTGTCTCTTTGCGACGAATGGCGCGAGCCGCCTTGTCGCTTTGGTCTGGATGAATTGTTGGTGCCGCAACTTGTCGAGGCAAATGAAGAATTGAACGGCCGAATAACCGTGGGTTATAGGCTGGGGAACTCGAATGGACGCAAGCCAAACCACGGGTGGTCGCCATGTGCATCTGGTGCCGCAGTCCGATTCGACGGAGCGCCCCCGGACTGGTCAACCGATCGGTGACAAGATCAGGCCGCCCTCGGGGCTCACTTCGGCGAGTCCGCCTTGACTTCCGCTGCCCGCACCACCTTGCCCCAACGGTCATACTCCGCATTGACGTGAGCGGCGAACTCTTCCATCGTCGCGGTGTAGGGCGCGAGGCCCAGCGTCGTCAGGCGTTTCTTCGCCTCGGGGTCGCGCACGATCTCGCCGACGATCAGGTTCACTTCGCGCAGGATCTCCGGCGGCGTCCTGGGCGGTGCCATCAGGCCGATCCATGCGGGCTCCAGACCGATCGGGAAACCCTGTTCCGCCAGCGACGGAATGTCAGGCGCGCCTTCAAACCGCTTGTCCGAAGCGACACCGAATACCTTCACCTTCGAGCGGTTCGCCAACGCGATCGCGATCGGCAGCATGACCAGGTCGACCTGTTCACCCATCACCGCCGCAGCCGCGGGGGCGGAACCGCCGAACGGGACATGCAGCATCTTCAGGCCGTAGCGCGACTTCAGTGCCTCGGTCACCACCTGCGCGGACGAACCCACGCCGCTCGATGCGAAGGTCAGCTCGCGCTTCTTGCCGAGCTCCGCGAGCTCCTTCATGCTCCCGGCCTCGAGTCCGGGGCGGCCCACCAGCATGTAGTCCAGCGTCGCGATCGGCGCCGCAGCCGCGAACTCCCGCGCGTTGTAGCGGATGTCCGCGTAGACATGCGGATTGATCGAATGGGTGTCTGCGCTGGCCACCACGAAGCTCAGGCCGTCGGGCGCCGCGCGGTAGACGTTCTCCGAGCCGATCATGCCGACCGCGCCGCCGCGATTCTCGATCACCACGGGTTGGCCCAGCCGCTCCTGCATCCGCGGCGCGATGAAGCGCGCGACGATGTCGATGCCGCCGCCAGGCGGGTAAGGCACGACCAGCCGCACGGGCCGCGTCGGTCGCCAACCGGTCGCTGCGGGCTGGGCACCTGCCGGCAGCGCCAACCACGTGGCCGCGGCGCCGGAAGAAACCAGGAATGTGCGCCGTGAATACCGAATGTCGTTCATGGTGAAAGGTCCTTCAGAGTGGGGAATCGATGCGCGCGTCGGAGTCACGGGGTGGGTTCGACAGGAAGGCGTGCATCAATTCGGCGGTCTGCGCGGGATGCTCGAACATCGGGAAGTGCCCACAACGTTCCAGCGTCGCAAGATGTGCCTTCTGCATTCGCGTGAGCGCGGCGCGCGCCGCCGCCACCGGGGCGCCCGGGTCATCCAGACCCCAGACCAGCAGCGTCTGCGCGCGGATGTCCTCGAGCCGCTCCAGCACGCGGTACGGGCGGAACTTCACCGGGTCCGACATCGCGGCGATGGTCGCGTGCCAATAGGCGTGAATCCAAGGCTGCGCATAGGTCAGCGCGAGGACGTGCGGCAATGCCGGCGGGATCGTGTCGCCGTCGAAGACCGATCCGGCCAGGTGATGGCGCCAGCCCGCTGGTGCCGACGCCGACAGCAGACCGGCATAGGTCGCATGCGCACGATCGACGGCCTTCCGCAATTGCGCCTCGTCGTTGAAGCAGGAGCCGCTGCCGTGCAACACCAGGCGCCGCACGGAGGCCGGCCGTCGCAGGTACATGTTGCAGGCGACGAGCGCACCATAGGAAGCGCCGCAGACATCCATGGTCGGCACGTTCGCGACGACCTCGACGAAGCGCGCGAGATGCGCAGCCTTCGCGCCAACGTCTACTTCCTCGGCCGGCACCGAGGGTCGCGTGAATCCATGGCCCAGCATGTCGGGCGCGAGTACGCGGTAGTCCGCGCCGAGCCGATCGGCGATCTCCATCCAGATGTCGCAGGTCAGCGTCAGGCCATGCACCAGCAGCAGCACGGGCGCGTCCGCCGGGCCGGCTTCCATGTAGCGCGTCGGAACGCCGTCGACGTTCGCGAAGCGCATCAACATGGCGCCTCCGCGTCAAGGAAGGCGGCCAGCCGGGCGAGGTATTCGGCTTCGATGTGGTGCACGCCCTCTTCGATGTGGGCCATTCGGCCAGGCCTGTACAGGCGGGAGCCGAGGCCGCGCTGCATCATCTCCAGCACCTCGCGGTCCTCGGAGATCACCTTGTTCTGGTACTCCTGGTACGCCATCGCGCGGTCGGCGAAGTCCGGTGCGTCGAAGTACATCTTCGGCAGCAAGGTATAGACGGTGACGCGCGTTCGCTTCAGGCCGATCGGCCAGATGCACAGCGCGTGCGCCGTGTCGATGCGCGCGAAGAACGTGAAGTTCGGGCGCAACCGGCCGGTCGCGGCGAAGTTGTCGGGCAGCTCGGCGAGCCATGGCATGCGGCCGAATACAGGCTGGCCCGTCAGCGTGGAGGGGCCGGAGTTGAACGTCGCGTAGTAGCCGCCATCATTGCGTGCCTGGAACTTGAATGCCTCGGAGGTGAACTGCCGGCCGTTCGTAGTCTTGTGCACCATGTTCACGTGGTAGAGGTCGATGACGTTCTCGACGACGAGCTTCCAGTTGCAGTCGATCTCGTTGACCGTGGTCACGGCGAGCCGGCAGTCCTGCTGCCGCATGAAGCCGAAATCGCGCTCCAGCGTCGCGACGTGATCGGCCAGCGGCGGCGGGTTGTCGTCGAAGCAGATGAACACCCATCCTTGCCACTCGTCCACGCGCAACGGTGGCAGGCGGCAATCGCGCTTGTCGAATTCTTCGGCCATGTCCATGCGCGGCGCGCCCAGCAAGCGCCCTTCGAGGTCGTAGGACCAGCCGTGGAATGGACAGATGAAGGCGCGCTTGTTGCCCTCGCCCGGCGGCGCGACGGCAACGGCGCGGTGCAGGCATGCATTGGAGAATGCGCGCAGTTCGCCCGCGGCGGTGCGCGAGATCACGAACGGTTCGCCCATCAGGTCGAGCGACAGGTAGTCGCCCGGCTTCTCCAGCGCTTCGATGCGGCCGCAGCAGATCCAATCCTTCATGAAGATGCGCTCGCGCTCGAGGTCGTAGATCTCTTGCGAGGTGTAGATGTCGCTTGGCGAATGGCGGGCCCGGTCCACCGGCACGGCGGTCGCCCGGGCGGCATGCTTGATTCGGATGACTTCTTTGGGATTCATGCGTGTGGTTCCTCTTGGTTCTGAATGGGTGCGTGCGTGGTGCTCGCTTCGACGGCGGCTAGCAGGGCTGCCAGGGGATGGCCGGCGACAGGACGGCCGTCGGCCAGCACGGGCTGGCCGGCAAGCCAGAGCGACTGGCGCGTGACGATGCCGTCCGGATGGTTCTCTCCGCCCCCGGGCACCCACCAAGGCAGGCCAAGGCCGATCGCATTGCGGCCGACCGCGCGGATGTCCTCGATGAACGATTGCCCCTGGTCGGCGGCCATGGGGTTCAGGCCGATGGTCAGGTGGATGACCTGGCCGAACTCGCCGCCGCCGGCACGCCGCAGCGCGCGCTCCATCGGCTCGCGGCAGGGGCCAGGTCCCACGCGGCGGATGCGGCCGTCGATTTCCAGCAGCAGGGGCCGGGAAAGCCGCTCATAGTGGTCGTGGAACGCTGCCTCGAGCGCGATCGTGCCGCGCACCGTTTCCACTTCGGGATAGAAGATGGCGGAGCCGGGAACCGTTTGCGCACCAGGGCCGATCGCCTGCCGTGTCTTGCGCGTCGCGGGCTTGCCGATCCGGAATTCGATGTCGGTTCCCAATGGCGTCGTGATGCGGCCCCATTGGCCTTGTGCGTCGCGCAGCATGCGGTCGGCTTCTTCCTGCAGGTCGAACAACGCGTCGTAGTCCACGCTGCCGTACAGCCGCGCCAGGCCATCGAGACGCACGTCACCGAGCAGCAGGTAGCGCGTGCGGCCGTTTTCCATGGCGCGGGCGAACGGTGTCGAACCTGCGAGATACGGGAAGGTGAGGTCGAACCACACATCGCAGGCGCCGAAGGCCGCGGCAGCATCAGGCGGAATGTGGGGATCGGCCAGCAGGCCCTGCAGCGGAAGCCGTGGAAGGTCCAGCACCGAGGCCACGGCACCGGCTTCGCACGCGCGCGCCGACAAGCGGTCGACGAGGATGCGGTCGCTGGCCTCGTCGGCGGTGATCAGCACGACGGTGCCGGGCCGCACGGCAAACTGGCGGACCACAAGCGTGTCTAGCGCACGATCGATTGCGCTCATGGCTGCAATGCGAGAGAGACGTTTCGGGAGACCGGACGCAGGAGCGTTTCGGCGATCAAGCGCAAGTAGATCCGCTCGGCTTCGAAAATCTGGCGGGTCTCGCAGTACTCGTCGGTCTGGTGCATGAGGCGCGGGCTGCCGGGGCCGAGGATCACGATCGGAGCCCCACCGACCGCCATCGACAACGCGCTCGCATCGGTGAAGTAGCTCGCGGTCTCGTGGCCCGGGGTACGGCCCGTTTCCTGCCGCACGATCTCGAAGACCTCCTGAACCCAGGGCGACCGTGGATCGGTGAACACGCTGGACATGCTGACGATCGTTTCGATGTCGTCGATGTCCGGAGCGAGTTCCTCGAGGACACGCCGGCGCAGCGTATCGTGATCGAGGCCGGGCGTCGTGCGCAGGTCGACATCGATTTCGGCGAAGTCCGGCACGACGTTGACCGCATGACCCGCGCGAACCTTGCCGATGCTGAGGGTCGGCGAACCCAGCACGGGATGCGCCGGCATGTCCGCGCAGAAATCCTGCAGCCGCAGCACCATGTGCGCGGCCTTCACCGCGGCATTCACGCCGATGTGCGGCATCGCACCGTGGGCCGCGACGCCGCGAGCGCGGGCGCGAAGCCACAGCGCGCCCTTGTGGCCAAGCAGCGGCTTGTTGTCCGTGGGTTCTGCGACGACGATGCCATCGAAGCCCGTCAGGTCCACGCCGCTGCGCACGAGAGCGCTGGAGCCCTCGCAGCCGGTCTCCTCGCCACCGGGGAAGACCAACGTCAGCGAAGCATCCTCGCCGAGCTGCGCGGCAGAACGCATGGCCGCCACGACGAACGCCGCAACGCCGGACTTCATGTCGCACGATCCCCGGCCGTAGAGGCGTCCTCCCTCCTGCGTCGCGCGAAACGGCGGATGGCGCCACGGCATCGCGCCAGCCGGCACCACGTCCAGATGGCCCACGAAGCACAGCGACCGTGTCGCACGCGCGCCCGGCTTGCGTGCGACGAGGTTCACCCGCCGTGGACCGAACGAATGCTCGGCGACCTCGAATCCCGCGTCGGCCAGCGTCCGGCCGAGGAAGCCGGCACAGCCCGCCTCATCTCCCGGTGGATTGCTCGTATCGAATTCGATCAGTCGGCTGCATAGCGCGACGGCATCCGTTGGATTCATGTGCAATTCCTACGATTCAAGTTACTTGAATTCTACTGTGTGTTGGCTGTATTTCAAGTACAGAGCACAATCGGGCCATGGAAAACGCCTCAGCCATCGAACGACCGAACAAAAAAGGGGGGGAACTCCGCATAGGACCGAAGCTCAAGGCCGCCCGGCGCGCGCGCCGCTTGAGCATGAAAGATCTCGCGGAGCGGGTCGGCTGTTCGGAGAGCCTGATCTCCAAGATCGAGAACGACCACGTGTATCCGTCGCTGCCGACACTGCACAAGCTCGCGGCGGAGCTGGGCAGTTCGATCGGCAAGCTCATTGCGGAGGGCGGCGATGGCGACTTCATATCGCGTGCGGGCCAGCGTCCGATCATCAGCGTGGACGCGATCGGGCGCAACGGCAGCGTGGGCATCAAGCTCGAAGGGGTGGCGCTCAACGGCGAACTGCTCTACGCCTCGATCCACGTGATCGATGCGGGCGGCAGCAGCGGCGGCTTCATCGAGCATGTCGGCGAAGAGCTCGCCTACGTGCTCGAGGGCGAAGTCGAAATCGCCATCGGCGACAAGATCCATCGCCTGGGGCCGCACGATTCGATCTTCTTTCCCTCCGAGATGCCTCACGGCTACCGCAATCCCGGCGAGCGTGTGGCGCGCATCCTCTGGGTCAACACGCCGCCGACGTTCTAGGGCCCGACACGATGGCGCACGCCCTGCGGTTCGGCGCCGGCGTGCATCGGGGAACCTCCCTTGACAGGCACGTGGCTTGCTTCAACATTGCCGCCGCCTTTGCCCCACGCTCTCCGCTTCATCCGCGATGCACAAGAGATACACCACCACCGACGGCGCCCAGCGCAACCAAGAGGCCGACTACTGGCGCGAGGTCATTTCCGAGGCGCTGTTCAACCTCCAGGTCGCCTTCAACGACGACGGGGCCGTTCGCGGCCAGCTCGACCAATGGGACCTGGCTCCGGCTTCCCTGTCCCTTCTGGTTTCCGGCGGCCTCGATTGCAAGCGCCTGCGCCAGCACTGCGACAAGGAAGAGCGCCAGCTGCTGCTCACCGTGCCGGTGCAGGGCGACGTCGAGTTCTCGCAGCTCGGTCGCACGACTCGCTGCGCGCCCGGCCAATTCGTGCTGGAGCTGAGCGAGGAGCCCTACGAGTTCGGCTGCGGTCAGGACAGCACCATGTGGGTGCTGAAGGTGCCGGTGTCCGCCGTCAAGGCCCGTATCGGCGAGCCGCGCCGCTTCTGTGCGCGCCAGTACGACGGCAGCCAGGGCGTCGGCCGCCTGTTCCACGACTACCTGCAGCTGGTGACGCAGCACTGCGAGCTGGGGCACAGCCACCAGTTGCTCTCGATGATGGGCACGCATCTGATCGACCTGCTGTCGCTCAGCCTGCAGCAGCATCCCGACGCGCTGCAGTCGGAGCAGTCGGCGGTGCGGGACGCCCACCTGGTCCGCATCGAGGCCTACGTGCGCCGGCACCTCTCCGACCCCGAGCTGTCCCCCGGCACCATCGCCGAGGGCTGCGGCATTTCACCGCGCTACCTGCACCTGCTGTTCAAGGACACCGGCGAGCCGGTCTCGCAGTGGATCCGCGGCCTGCGCCTGCAGTTCGCCCATGAAGCGCTGAACCGCGCCGACCGCAGCACCTCGGTCGCCCAGATCGCCTACGCGGCCGGCTTCGGCGACCACGCGAAGTTCACCCACGCCTTCAGCCGCAAGTTCGGCCACGCGCCGAGCGAGCTGCTGCGCGCCGCGCGCGCGAAGTAGGCCCCCTCCCCTCTCTCTCCCTCTTGCAGATCCGCGCCCCGTGCCGGGCGGCCGGCGCGCACCCGCGTGCGCCCAGGATTTTCCCGGTGTGCACTCCACGGCAAACGCCTGTACGCGCAACGACAAGAGCATTCGCGCCGCACGGCCTAGATTTGCGCCATACCAAAGAACGCCGGAATCCATGATGAAACTCAGTGACCTGCAGAACACGCGCTGGACGCTCGACCATCCCGAGCTCGGCACCGGGCCGGTGACCATCGAGTCCTATCGCTCGCCCGAGTACTTCGGGAAGATGCGCGACAAGGTCTGGAAGAAGACCTGGATCGCCACCACCAAGCGGATCGACGAGATCCCCAACCCCGGCGACTACTTCGTGGAGGAGGTCGCCATCGCGAACGCCTCGGTCGTCATCGTGCGCGGGCTGGATGGCAGGATCCGTGGCTTCCACAACGTGTGCATGCACCGCGGCACCCAGCTGGTGTTCCAGAGCTACGGCAACGTTCGCGGGCGCTTCACCTGCATCTATCACGGCTGGTCCTACGGTCTCGACGGCAAGAACGTGCTGGTGACCGAGAAGGAGATGTTCTTCTGCCCGGAGCACATGGAAACCGACCTGGTCCCGGTGGCCGTCGACACCTGGAAGGGGTTCATCTTCCTCAACCTGGACCCCGAGCCGAAGCAGACCCTGAGCGAGCACCTGGGCGAGGAACTGCCGGCTCTCTACAACGCTTATCCGTTCGAGCAGACCAGCGTGCAGGTGTCCTACCGCGCCGACCTCGAATGCAGTTGGCCGGTGCTGCGCGATTCGCAGCTCGATGGCTACCACTTGAAGTACCTGCACCGGCGCTCGGCGCCCGGCTTCATGGAAAGCGAAGACGCGCCCACGCGCCACGCCTGGGACTTCAAGCTGCTCGGCAAGCATGGCTCCGGCAGTTTCTACGGCAACCGCGCCAGGATCGGTTCCGACCTTTCGAAGGTGGCGCCGGTGGCCGCCCTGGCCAGCCGCGTCGGCCAGACCCTCGCCAGCAACACCGCGGCGCGGGTGCCGCTGGAGGCCTGGGCCAAGGGCGTGAATCCGGCCCGCAGCGAGGACTGGTTCTTCGACTACCTCTACATCTTCCCGAACATGCACATCGTGTTCCTCGGGCACAGCGCCTACATCGTCCACAAGATGATGCCGGGCAAGACCCACAACACTTCGAGCTGGAACGCGCGCTACTTTGCCCCGCCCGTGAACACCAACGACCTGGTCTCGCGCTGGGCCGCCGAGTACATGAAGTACAGCCTGCGCGACCTCTGGCGCGAGGACGGCAACACCACCCTGGGCGCGCAGCGGTCCATCGATTCCGGCGTCTTCAGGCGCATGTACCTGCAGGACCAGGAGGTCCTGATCCGGCATGCCGAGAAGGTGCTCAACGACGAAGTCCTCTTCTGACTCGCCCCCATCCCAACGAATCCAAGGAATCCTCATGACCACCAAGAAGCTGCCGCCGGCATTTGCCGAGCTCGAGGAGTACCTCGCCTGGGCGCTGCCCACCGAGACGCAGCGTCTGCAGAAACGCGAGACCTCCACGCTGCCGGAAATCCGCGCCTTCTATGACGCCGTGCTGCCGCACGCGGACGCGATCATGGAGCACTTCCGCTGCGTCGACCGCGCAGCCGCCGCCGGCACGGCGGTGCCGGCCGAGACCCGCCATCTGTTCACGCTGATGCTGGCTTTCTCGGATGCGTCGTTGTCGGTCGAACTGCACCGCAGCCCCACCGTCCCCGACGGCATGCACTGGGACCTGTGGAAGCCCGAGCACGAGACGAGCGGCTGGCAGCAGAAACCCAGCATCCGACTCTTTCCCGCCGCGGCTTAACGCCGCGGCACCACCCCATCGAGAACAAGAGAGGAGAAACCCATGACCCCCAAGGAAGTCGTCCGCGCCTTTGTCGATGCCCACAATGCGCATGACCTGGACCGGCTGATGGCTTGTCTCACCGACGACAGCGTGATGATCGATGTCGCCGCACCGATTCCCCTGAACAGCAAAGCAGACGTGCGCAAGCTGTTCACGATGATCTTCTCGGCCCTGCCGGACATCCACTTCGAGATCACCGGGATGATCTCGGAAGGCGACAAGGCCTTCGCCGCGCTGCGGACCACCGGCACCGGCCACGGTGACTGGGCCGGCCACGACATCACGGGCAAGCGCTGCGACGTGTTCGAGAGCATGTTCGTCGACGTGCAGGACGATCGGATCAAGACCTGCATGTTCTACAGCGACACGGCCACGCTGTCGCGGCAGTTGGGCGACTACGCGCCGGCGTTGGACATGAAGCCAGGGACCGCCAACATCATGTAAGCCGCCGTCGCGGCCCCCGCGCGCCGCGGCCCCGGCACGAAGCCAGATGCTCAATATCTTTGCCCGCGCGGTCTTGTCCGCCGCCGCCACCACCGGCGCCCGCGACGCGGCGCTGCCTGCCTATGCGCGCACCCGGACGCTGCAACCGGGTCAGCTGCTCGGCCAGTTGCGCGCCGCCGGCCTCGCCGGCAAGGGCGGCGGTGGCTTCCCGGCCGACCGCAAGATGGCCCTCTTCCAGGCCCGGCCCGGCGCGGTCAAATACCTGGTGGTCAACGGCAGCGAGCACGAGCCCGGCTCGCTCAAGGACCGGTGGCTGCTGGAGCGGCATGCCGACACCGTGCTGGAAGGCGCGCTGTGCCTGGCCGCCGCGCTCGGAGCGACGCACCTGTGCTTCGCCGTCAACGCGCACAACGCGGCAGCGCACGCTGCACTCGAAGCGGCGCTGGCGCAGGTCCGCGCCCAGCCGCTGCCGTTGCCGCAACTGCGGATCGCGGCGGTGCCTGACGTCTACATCGTGGGCGAGGAGACGGCGCTGCTGGAAGTGCTGCAGGGACGCGAGCCTCTTCCGCGCCGGCGGCCTCCGTTCCCGATCGAGCAGGGCCTGCATGGCGCGCCGACCCTGGTGCACAACGTGGAGACGGTGGCCCATGTGCCCTACATCGTGCTGTGCGGTGCCGAGGCGCACCGCGGGCTCGGGCCCGCCGGCAAGGGAGCGACCCTCTGCACCTTCGGCGAGGAGTTCGTCCACGCGGGCGTGCGGTTGGTGCCGATCGGCATCACCGTGCGCGAGCTCGTGGAGCGCTGGGGCGGCGGGCTGCGCTGCGGCCGCGCCATCAAGGCGGTGCAACCCGGCGGACCGTCCTCGGGTTTCCTGGCGGCGCAGCAGCTCGACTGCGTGTTCGACGCCGCGTCGCTGGCGGCCGCCGGCTCCGCGCTCGGTTGCGCCGCGGTGCGGGCCTTCGCGGAGGGTGAGGACATGGTTGCCGCCATCGGTCGCATCGCCGATTTCTTCGAAGCCTCTTGCTGCGGCCAATGCCCGCAGTGCCGGATGGAGACGCGCATGCTGGCCGCCGTGGTGCGCCAGGTGGCGGCCGGCAAGGGCAACCGCAAGCTGCTGGAACAGGTCCCGCTGATCGTCAAGGCCAACGTCGACAAGGGCATCTGCGGGCTGATCCGCATGCCGGTCGCGCCGGTCCGGAGCCTCCTGCAGCACTTCGATGCCGATGTTGCCCGCCATCTCGAAGCGGCCGCGCCCGCGGCGCCCGGTCCGGCCGGCACACCGACCCTCACCGCCCACTGATGAAAAAGAGAGCACCATGAGTTCCACCCGCGAATTGGGCCGACTGAAGCTCGGCGACGTCCTGGACACACGCGACGCCGTGCACCGGGTCGAAAACGAAGGCGCCGCCACCGAGGACTACTCGCTGCGGCGCGTGCCCGCCACCTGGCGCTGGTCCGCCTGGAGTGCCCTCTGGAGCTACTCCGGCTTGAGTACCTGCATGGCCTTCCCGCTGACGGCGGGCCTGCTGTCGCTGTACTACGGCGCGCCGGCGACCCTCGTGGCCTTCCTGCTGACCGCGATCTACACCGGCTTCGGCGTCTACTACTTCACCAAGAAGTCGGCCGAGGAGGGCACGCTGGAAGTGCTCATGAGCCGCCAGTCCTTCGGCTTCATCGGCGCCTCCTACCAGCTGATCGCCTATGGCCTGCTGGGCGCCCTGTACTTCGCGCTGGAGGGCCACGTGATGGCCAGTGCGCTGACCGAGCTGACCGGCTGGTCGCACTGGGCGACCGCCGCCATCGTCTGCGTGGTCTTCCTGCCGCTGTCCATCTATGGCATGCGCTTCCTGGCGGTGTTCCAGGGCGCCACGATCTGGCTCTATGTGCTGGGCATGCTGGCCGTGCTGTACGTGGCCGCGGCGGGTTCCAATCCCGAAGTGAACGGCGGCCTGGCCGGCGGCGCTTGGTGGCGGGTCAACCCGAGCAACGCGCCCCTGAACTGGGTCACCGTGCTGAGCGCGTTCGGCGCCACCTCCGGCGTGCTGGGTGCGATCCTGATCCTGCTGTGCACCGAGCAGGCCCGCATGGCGCGCCGGCGCGAAAGCCGCAAGGCCGCCATGCTGTTCGCCGGCGTGGGCACCACCTTCGGCCAGTTGGTTGCGCCGCTCCTGGGCATCTACCTCCTGGCCGCCACGGGCGGAAAGATCCCCGACCCGGGAGTCTCGATCACCAAGCTGCTGGGCGGCTTCGGCCTGGCGCTGGTGGTGCTCACGCAGTTGCGCATCAACGTGATCAACGTCTACTTCGGCACCAATGCGCTGCAGAACTTCACCGCCACCGCCACCAAGGTGGGCTGGGGCCGTACCGCGTACCTCCTGCCCTTCCTCGTGATCTGCTACGGCATCATCGTCTCGCCGTGGCTGTCGAAATTCGGCACCATCATGACCATGGTCAGCGTGTTCCTGGTGAACTGGGCCAACGTGATGCTGGGCGAGTTCTGGCTGGTGCGCCGCCGCTACGGCCTGCCGGCCTGGAGCGAGATCCGCCGCGGCTACCTGCCGAGCTACAACCGCATCGGCCTGCTGTCCATGTGGGTCCCGACGGCCGTCGGCGTGGCCATGGGCAGCGGCAGCTTCGGCGCGGAGACCGCGGCCCTGGCCGTGCCGGTCACCGGCCTGGCCGCCTTCTTCATGCCGCTGCTGATCGCCTTCTTCATGGGCGAGGCGGGCGTGGTGAAGCAGTACTTTCCACGCGCCCCGGTTCCCACCAGCAACCTGCCGGAGATGGCGCTGTGCCCGATCGAGGGCGTGACGCACCATCGCAGCGACTTCGTGCAATGCCCGTTCCACGGCAACCAGTTCATCTCGTCCACGGCCTGCGCTGCGGAGCGCAACTGCAAGCAGGTTTGCCAGCGTGCCGAAGCCACCGTGGCCCTGGCCGGCAGCGCCACCCATCCGGTCACCCCCTGAGCCTTCTTCCTCGACCCAACTTTCCGTTCCCGATGTCCGCTGCCCAGCCTTCCGAGATCTACATCTGCAACAACACCGACTGCCGCAGCCGCGGCGCCGACCGGGTGCTGGCCGCCCTGCGCGAGGCGTGTGGCGCGGCGGTGCAGGTCCACACCTACATGTGCTTTTCCGCCTGCAACAGCGGGCCCAACGTGGTGATCCCGCAGCGGCGCTGCTGGCTCTCTTCGGTCACCCCGGAGGACGCGGCCATCGTGTGCGCGGTCGTGGCCGGGGCGGAGCCGCCGGCGAGGCTGCGCGAAAAGAACGACGCCGACCTCGAGGCGCTGATCCTCGGCATCATCGACGCCGGCCTGCTGGCGCCGGAGCAATGACCGTAGGCGTGGCATCGACACTGCGCGGCGGCCATGTGCACGCCAACGGCATCCGCCAGCACTACCTGCACTACGGGCCTGGCGACAGCGCCGCGGGTCGGCCGCCATTGGTGCTGATCCCGGGCATCACCAGTCCCGCGATCACCTGGGGCTTCGTGGGCGAGCGCTTCGGCCGGGCCGCCGATACCTACATCCTGGATGTGCGCGGGCGAGGCCTGTCCGCGGCCGGGCCGGGCTTGGACTACTCGGTACAGGCGCAGGCTGCCGACCTGCTGGCCTTCGTCGAGGCGCTGGCGCTGGAGGAGGTCGACTTCGTCGGTCATTCGATGGGCGCGCGGATCGCCGGCCATGCCGCCGCCTGCCGCCCGCGCGCCCTGCGACGGCTGGTGCTGGCCGACCCGCCGGTCTGCGGCCCGGGCCGACGGCCCTATCCGGCCCACCTGGACTGGTACCTGAAGTCCATTGCGCTCGCCGCGCGCGGCTGCGACGCCGAGGCGATGCGCGAGTACTGCCCCACCTGGAGCGACGAGCAGCGCGCCCTGCGTGCGGAATGGCTGCACACCTGCGATCCGCGTGCGGTCGCCGTCTCCTTCCAGGATTTCCACGAAGTCGATTTCCATGCCGAGCTGCCGGCGATCGCCGTGCCGACCCTGCTGCTCACGGCCGAGCGCGGCGACGTGGTGCCGGATGCCGACGTGGCGGAGATCCGGCAACTGAATCCCCTCGTCGCGCACCGCCGGGTCCCGGGTGCGGGCCACATGATTCCCTGGGACAACCCCGAAGGCTTCGACGCGGCGGTCAGCAAGTTCCTGGGCTTTTCCTTTTGAGAGACAAACGATGGCAGTCAGCGACCAACAGTTGATCCAGGCCTGGAGCGAGGTCCTGCGCCTCAGCCGGACGGCACCCGGCCAGTCCGTTGCCATCCTGTGCAGCGTGGTGACGCATCCGCAGACCCTGCGCTGCGCGACGGTGGCGGCCCAGGCCGCCGGGGCGATGGTCACCCGGATCGAGCTGCCGCCCATCAACGCCGACAAGGCCTTGAGCCGCGACGTGTTCGGCTACCTGGGCGAGACGCCCCTCACCGGCAACGCGACCGCGATAGCCGCCCTCAAGGCCAGCGATCTCGTGATCGACCTGATGGGCCTGCTGTTCTCACCCGAGCAGGCCGAGATCCTGGCTTGCGGCACCCGCATCCTGCTGGCCGTCGAACCGCCGGAGGTGCTGGTGCGCACCGTGCCGACCGCTGCCGACCGCGAGCGGGTGCTCGCCGCCGCCGAGCGGCTGCGCGGCGCCAGGACCATGCACGTCACGTCGCCGGCGGGGACCGACGTGAGCTTCCGCCTGGGCGAGTTCCCGACCATCTGCGAATATGGCTTCGTCGATGCGCCGGGCCGCTGGGACCATTGGCCGAGCGGTTTCTTGTTCACCTTCGCCAACGAGGGCAGCAGCGAGGGCATCCTCGTGATCGACCGCGGCGACATCGTGCTGCCGCACAAGCGCTATGCCAACGAGCGCATCACGCTGCAGGTGCGCGATGGCTACGTGCAGTCGATCGAGGGGGGCGTCGATGCCGACCTGCTGAAGGAATTCATGCGCAGCTTCCAGGATCCGGAGGCGTTCGCGATGTCGCATGTCGGCTGGGGCCTGCAGCCGCGCTGCAACTGGTCCACGCTGGCCCTCTACGACCGCGAGCAGACCACCGGCCAGGACGCGAGGGCCTTCGAAGGCAACTTCCTGTTCTCGCTTGGGCCAAACAATGAGGCGGGCGGCAAGAGGTCCACGCCCTGTCATATCGATGTGCCGCTGCGCCACTGCACTGTGAGCCTCGATGGCGAAGTCGTGGTGCGAGAGGGCAAGGTCCTCGACGGGAACCTGCGATGACGCACGACGTCTATGAGCGCCAAGGCTTCGGCGCGGCACTGCTGCCCCAGCCGCCCTTCGGGTTGCTGGTGGTCGACTTCGTTAACGGATTCGTCGACCCGGACCGATTTGGCGGCGGCAACTGCGCGGAGGCGGCCGACCGCGTGCAAGAGCTCTTGCGACAGGCGCGCGCGCGGCGCTGGCCGGTGGCCCATAGCCGGATCGTGTTCCAAGACGACGGCGCTGACGCTAACGTGTTCGCAGCCAAGGTGCCGAGGTTGTTGGGACTGACGGAGCGCGCCCCTGCCAGCGCGATCATCGATGCGTTGACGCCGGCGGCCGGGGAGTTGGTTGTGCGCAAGACCGTGCCTTCGGCCTTTTTCGGCACCGGCCTGGCGGCCTGGTTGGCGGGGCGCGGCGTGCGCACCTTGCTGGTGGCCGGCGCAACCACCAGCGGCTGCGTGCGCGCCAGCGTGGTCGATGCGATGTCCTGGGGATTCCGCCCCATCGTGGTGACGGACTGCGTCGGCGACCGGTCCCTGCAGGCACATGAGTCGAGCCTATTCGACATGGGCCAGAAGTACGCGACAGCGCTTCCGCGCGATGATTTCCTTGATGCACTTCTCAAGGCTTGAAATTTTGACCGACTGTACTACGGGTGCAGTGTTGCTCTACGATTCTTCGGCCGGAGGCCCGCGCGGGGCCTATGCAGCTATGCCCGAGGCGGTCGGCCACGATCCTATCTTTGCTTGGCTTCATCTTGGACTTGATGCGCTCTATCAGGACGTAGTCGGAAATCGCGCGCAGCCTGGATTCGACGAGCATCCAGGGCATAGCAGTGGCCGCGTGCCGCCGAACGGCGCGTCGTGGTCGCGACGGTGCGCTGCAATATGACACTCGCGCGCATGTTCGGCTTCGAGATCGCGCCCCGATCGACATTCAAACTCCCCGCCTGTGGACTCTCAAATTCCTCTAGGGATTGTATTGTTGACCGATCGCGCCCCGGCCGTGATCGCAAGACATGCGGCAGCCTCGTTCAGCCGGTAGCGCCTACCTTCGAACTCAAGCATGACGGCGCGACGCGTCAGTCTACCGAGGATGCTGCCCCCCAACCGCTCACCTTTCTCGAGACGCTGTGAGCGGTCAGACTTTGCCGAACCGGTCACTGGCCGACTATCGCAAACGGCGAGCCCACTCAGCATAGTTAGGCGATCGGCGTAATGCAGAGAGTCTTTAGCCGAGCGGCTGCGGCGCGCAGTCGTTGTTGCGAGAGGACGCGCCTCGTCCGCGGGCGGTTGGCTAAAGATCCCGCTGAACTGAACCGCCTGCGCAGCAGTGGTGCGATGGGAATTGAATCAGCGCCGACCTGTTGAAGTCGCAAAAAACTGCGCCGTGATGGCAGCCCGGTTGATCCTGACTTTGAGGGCGGGCGGCAGTGACGTATGCGATGGCAATGCCATGGCGGGTACCGACTGATCCCTTCACCGATCATTGGCGCGAACACGCAAAGCGAGACCTTTTGCTGCGCACGACGCAGGCGAGAAGTGCTGGCACTGACGGTTCAAGATCAAGTTCATGGCGGCATGCACGGCGGACCCGTGGCAAGGCGCCAGCCAGGAAGGATTTGATGCGCACCGTCTGACCCCGCCCGCAGTGCGGGCAGTCTCGCAGCGACACGCCCGTGAGGTGGTGATAGTGGTCCCGATAGTCCATTGGTTCACCGGCAACTCGACGACCGGTGCGGGCTCAGCCAACAATTGCCGCGCGGAGCATCTCGGCCGCCGTGGCGCCCCATTCGAAAGCGATCACCTTAATGGGCCTCGCAGCGCCCGTCGTCACGCCTGTTTCGGCCCGATGCACGCCAGCGCATTGAATACGATGGCCGAGCGCGCACCGGCCGGAGCGCAAGCGCCTCTCGAGCTAAGCTAGCGCGAGGAAGAGATCGCTCAGTTGCTGGCCCTGCCCATCAAGGAGATCGCGCGCGAACTCGGCCTGTCGCCCGAGGCGGTGAAATGGCACCTGCGCAATGTCTTCGCCAAACTGGGCGTCGGCACGCGCTACCAGGCGCTGTCTCTACTCCGCGAAAGGCGGTAAGCAGTCACCCAAATTCGCCTTCCTGCTAGCGGTCAACGCGATTTGATCTTGGTTGCGGGATCAGCAGGCACTTGCCCGTCGCCGTGTCGTAGACCGGCTCAGTCACCGTGGCGATCACGTCGCCCGGCAAGTCCGACTTGATGCCTGTCACCAGCGCCCCGGCGATCACCGTTCCGGCCATCACCTGATACGGCGAGGCAGGCATTTGCAGGTTGCCGAAATTGCGGGTTTCCGTAGAGCCGCCTTTCAGGAACGCCTCTTTCTGGTCTTGCTGGTTCTGCGTTGCGGTCGGGTCGGCGGGCTGGGCCCGAGCGGAAGAACACCGTCGAGGCCGCCGGTGCGTCCGCCTCCTTGCGCATGGCATCCTCGGGGTCATGGCCTGGCGGCGCATAAGTCGGCGTCACGTATTGCTGCGACTTGACGATGGCCGGGCCGAGATCACCCGGCAGCGGCGACCCCAGTTCGGGCACGTTCGGCGGCAGCTTGGAGTAATCGGTCGGCAGCGCGTCCAGCCCCTCGGACTTGGAGACGCGATCGACGTTGTAAAGCTGGGTCTGCTCATTGGCGCCGCGCCTGTGCGGCTGAAGCGACCAGATAGTCGCGCCCAGCACGGCGACTGACAGGCCGCCCATCAGCATCGCCAGCGTGCGCCGGTTCAATCGAGTCACCGGACGCGGCTGGGCGCGCAGCGCCACCGCCTCCGGCGCGACCTTGCCCGCCTGCGGCGAGGCACGGTCGAAAGTATCGTATTGGTTCATGGTCAGTTCCTCCGCATGCCGTCCGTGCGCTCGATCTGCACCACGTCGCCCTTGTCGCCGCCCAGGCGCATCTCTGCCGCGCCGAACAGCCGATCGACGATGTAGTACGGCGCACGGAAGCGGTAGTTCATCAGTTGCCCGTCGCCCTGCGCACCGATCACGAACAACGGCGGCAGCTCGCCTTGCGCGATGCCAGCGGGGAACTGGATATAGACCTTCTCGCCATCGTCGAAGGCGCGCAGCGGCTTCCACGGCGGGTTGCTGCCGCTGATCGCGTAGCGGAAGGGGATCTTCTCCAGCGGCAAGCCAGAGTCCACCGGTTCAGCCGCGCTCGCGGCCTGCGCCTGGCGCTGCAAGGCAAGCATCCTGTCCTTGGGGTATTCCCAGGACACCGACGCCATCCATGTCTTTTCGGTCGAGGCCAGCTCCAGCAGGTACGTGCGCCGACTGGTCGTGATGACCAGATTCGTCTTCAACCCCGAGCGGATGGGCTTCACCATCACATTGACCCGCAGCGCATCGCCGCTGCCGCTCAATGTGTCTCCCACGATCCAGCGCACCGTGTCGCCCGCGACCACCGTCACCAGTTCCTCGCCCGGCTGAAGCGCGATCACGGTCACGCGGCCCACGGCCGCATAGACCTGATACAGCGCGCCGTCGGTGAAGGGCCAGACCTGAATCGCATTGACGTAGCCCTCGCGCGTGGGCGCGACGCGGGCCAAGCAGCTCAATCAACTGTTCGTGCCGGAGGTCAAAGCCGCGCAGGATGCGGGCGATGTTCGCGGCGATGTTCCCGCTGGGCTGCTCATGGTCACGATGGGCGGCCTGATGCAGTATTTCCTGCACAGCGACGTGGAAACCAACGATGCGCTGGCTGTCACTGGCGCGCGCCCGATGACAGACGACCAGGCGCTGGGCTACCTGTGGGGACTGATCGCCACGGTGCCGCCAGCGCCTACATCGGCAACGAAAAAGCGTCGCACGCCGGCAAGGGCGAAGTGACACCAAACCGCAAGGAGATCAGCCAATGCCAAACCCTTCACTCGGCGTCATAGACACCGGCCAGTTTCCCATCGTATGCATCCACGGCCAAGCCTGGTTCCTGGAAACGGACTTCGCATTATTGAAGACCTGGAGACAATGATCCGGCATGCCAAGGCGTTCGTACTCGTTCATCGTCAATGGTGATGATCCTGCCCAGCGCCACCATGATGAGGACAAGGCGCGCATGCTCTGGCTGAAGGAGAACAAGGGCCGCTTGGCGAGCGTCTGCCAAGGCATCGTGTCCGTCATGCAGGACAGCCAGCGCCTGCCGTTGGTCGAGAAGCAGGCTGCGGGACTACAGGCCGCGTTGGGCATCCCTTTCCTGGTCACAGCAAACCTCAGCGATGCGAATGCGCAAGCTATTTCCCTGCTGCAAAACACGGCGGCGGGGTCAACCGATTGAGGGGCCGCGCTGCCGCCCGACTTCCCACGACACCCCGCCGCCGCGCACCATTGCCGCAAGCTGCTGACCCAGCCGCTGCTCGATCACCGGCTTCCACGGCACCAGGCTGAACCCCATGCCGTCATTGAGCATCGCATAGCGCCCGCTGGCGAGCATGACGCTGCGGCGGTAGATGCCAGCGACGCGCTGCCCATCGGCCACGGGGCGATGCTCCAGCCCAGTTTCGGCGGCAATGTCCTTGGCGGCCCGCGCCAGTTCCCGGTTGCGCAGCGTGCCCAGCAGGTTGCGCGCCAGAATCACGCGCTGCCCGCGCCGCTCGGCCAGTCCCTGTTCGGCCAGGAAGTCGGCGCGTTGCTGCATCGCCTGCTTGGCGTCTGCGCCAAAGCCCAGATCGCCCAGCCGCGAGCCGCCGCCGATCAGTTGCTGGTCGAGCCAGGTGGCGCCGATCACGCGCGCCTGGCGCTCGATGGGCAGGTGCGATTTCAGCTCCACCGCCACGCCACCCAGGCGCTGCGCGTCATAGCGGCGGCCCTGCTCGGGCAGGTCGTCCGGCACCTTCCATAGCCCCTCGGCCACGCGCTCTACGATGCCAGCGCGGCGCAGGGCTTCGAGCCGTCGGACATGGGCCGCCACCACTTCCTCCGGATCGCGGCCTGGCACGGCCTGGCCCTGCGCGATGGCGAGATGATGGTCGGTGCGATACAGGCCATCGCTCGCTAGCGCGGCGATGTTTTTGTCTGCTGCCCGCACGTCCGCCGACCCCTTCACCTCCACCACGGCGCCGATCGGATAGTTCGCCAGTTCGTCGCGGGCATTGAGCGCAACGTAGTGGGCCTTGCCGTCTACCCCGTCGATGACCAGATAGCCCCGGTCGCGCAGCTCGTCGGCCAGCCCCTTCGCGGCCACGCGGCCGAGGATGGTTCGGCCATCGTCGCCCGGCTCGAACACCGCCACCTCACGCGGCTCGCCGCGCATGGCCCACTGCATGGTGCGGATGATGTCGCCGCGCTCGCCCAGGGCGCGCAGGGTCTTTTCCGCGTCGGCATGGACGGCCCAGGTGCCAAGCTGCGTCTCGTCGGCCAGGCCAAGGCGCTGCAACCGTTGCAGGCGGCCGATCAGTAGCAGGCGCTGGCATTGCAAATTCGGCTCGTTGAGGCGTTCGACATGCAACAGGCCATCGTCGCCCAGTTCGCGTTTGAGCGTGCGATCCAGGCTCGTCCACCGCTCTTGCTCCACCTCGCGCTGCAAAGTCTGCTGGATCTCCAGCTCGGTGCGCGGCCCCAGCCATTCGGTCGCCAGTTCGGCGGCCCGGTGTCGGAATCCATCGGCGATGTAGTCGCCCGCGATGATGAGGTCTTTGCCGGTGTCGTCGCGCCCGCGCACGACGATGTGCGTGTGCGGGTTGTCGGTGTTCCAGTGATCGACGGCCACCCAATCCAGCCGCGTGCCCAGATCGGCCTCCATACGGCCCATCAGGTGCCGGGTGTAGGTGCGCAGGTGTTCCAGTTCCGCGCCATCCTCGGGCGAGAGGATGAAGCGGAAATGGTGCCGGTCATCTGCGCAGCGTTCCTTGAACGCATCCAAATCGGCCTCGTCGGCCTGTGGCCCGTAGGCCCGGCCTGGCTCGCCATCGCGGCCCACGCCATCGCGCTCGATGTAGCGCAGATGCCTGGTGAGCGACCGCGGGCTCGCCTTGTGCCGGTTGACCAGCAAGGTCTTGATGGTCACCCGCCGGGCCATGGGCGTCAGCCTCGCACCGGCGAAGCGTGCAGCCGCATGGCCGCGGCCCAGACGCGATCCTGGCCGCTGGCCGGCCTTCCGGCTGACCGCAGGACGGCGCATCGAGGATTTGCCGCCACTGGTCTTTCCGAGCTCCTTGAGCACCCTGGAGACGAAGCCCTGGCGCCGGCTCTTCGGGGCGCCGGGACGAACCCGGAAATCGTCCGCGCGGCGATCGCTCACGGCCGCGTCCTCGGAAGGCTGCGGCGTCGTCCAGCGTACGAGGCACGTGGATGCGCCCGTGGCGACGCGGGATCCGCGGCCTGCACGGCACAACGGACAAGCAGAGGTGTGCCGCACCAACCCCACGTGCAGACTGGCTTTGCGGGCGGCCGGGTGCCGCCCCCTTTTGTCTTGCCCTCCGTCTGCGCCTTCCGCATGTGCTCCCGGCTCCGACCTACCGCCAGCCGCGCACGACGTGCGCAACGCTGCCCGTGGGGCAGCGGCGGTGCAGCAGGTGCTGCACGCTGGCGGCGGGCTCCCTGCACGAAGGGATGCAGCACGGACGCGCGTCCGGCTGCAGTTCGACAGCATGCTCGGTCGCGGGATATCGCAAAGTTCATGGCGCACTCCATGTCCACAAAGGCCGCGCGACGCCGAGCACGGCCGACGCGGCAATGGGCCCGAAATACCGGCTATCGAACGACGCCGGGTTCGTGTCGCCGAGCAGGAACAGCTCGCCCACCGCGAGGGGACGGCACTGAGACCATGCTTGCAGCGGGCGATGCGCGCCGTCATGCGTGCGCACGTTCGCCACCACGACGCCATCGATGCGCACAACCTGCTCCCGAACGCACGCCGATTGCGGCGCGAGTGCGCCGATGCGCTTGAGGATCGGCACGCCCCTGGGCAGGTAGCCGCGCTGCCCTGCGAACGCTGCCACGTCCGCCGGGAGCCGGGCCAGCACGATGCTGCCTACGTGCAGCGACGCTAGGTTTTCCATGCGGTCGATGCGGTACCAACCGCGCGGTACGCTGTCGCTCGGGTTGTAGACGACGAGGACGCCGTCGTCTATTGCCACCGGCATGACGGCAGGCGCGCACAGCGCAGCCAGACCGACGCCCATACAGGCGAAGAGCAGGCGCGGTGTCATCGCAGCGCCGCGCGCGCCAGATGCGCCGCATGCCGTTCGGCGGTGTAGGCCGGCAGCGGCTGGCGCGCAGCCAGCCGGTTGCCGACCGTGCGCCAGTACGTGAGGGCCACCGCGCGCGGGTCGATGCGCAACGCCCCGATGGTGTCGACCAATGCGAGCACGGCCTTGACCTGCGCCTCGCCGTTCGCGCGGAGCAGAATGCGCGCGCCCGGATGCACGCCGGCAACGCGCTGCGCGCCGTCGAACGGCATGGGCGCCTGCAATACCATCAATTGCCATAGCGCCGTGCCGTAGTCGTTGCCGATCCACTTGACGCGGCAGCAGACCGCCTCCGGCTCGAAGCTCGCGACGCGCCGCCAATGGTCGAGGACGGTCTCGCGCACTGGCCGGCCGAAGCGCAGCCAGACGTTCACCCGATCTTCGACGAACGCGAGTGAAACCCGCATGTGCGCAGGCCGCTGCGGCTGCGCGGCTTGCGGCGAGATAGGCATGACGGCCGGCGTCGAATATGAAGGCAGCGCTGTCATGGCTCGCCTGCACCGTACTCGCGCTCCAGCAACTCGCGCAGCATCTCGGCCGCAGTCACGCCGCGCTTGAATGCGACCACTTTGATGTGTCCGCGCAGCGCGGGCGTCACGTTGATGGTCAGGCGTGCGGTATAGATCGACGCCTTGTCCGCAGCCGCCGGTTCGTCGGCACGCCGCACCCAGGCCGATGCTGGGTCGGCCGCCGGTTTGCTGCCGATCGGTGCCCGCTTCTGCGTTACGGATGGCGCCTGCACCGTCATCGCAGCATCTCCCGCACGGCCTGCGCCAGCGCGGCGATCTCGCGCGCGGCTACGCACTTCGGCGCCGTTTCGCCAGCGAGCCGACCGGCGGCGACGCTGTCGGCGAACACGATGCGCTGCGAGATTTCAGCGTTCAGGGCAGCGAACGGCTGATCGGCCAGGGCCGTGCGCGCTTCACGACCGATGACCGTGCCGACCACGCGCCGATTGATCACGAATGCCGCGCGCAATGCAGGGCGGAACACTCGCGCTTCGATAACGAGCTGCACCATCTCATGGCTGGCCCACACGTCGTAGGCACTGGGCTGCACCGGAATCAGCACGAGGTCGGCGGCCAGCAACGCGGAGCGCGCGAGGGCCGCGACCCGGGGCGGCCCATCGATCACCACGAAGTCGGCCTGCAAAGCGACCTGCGGCGCCTCCTGGTGCAGACAGTCCCTCGCCAGCCCGAAGACGCCGTAAAGCCGCTCTTGGCCGCTCTGAAGCCGCCGCTGCGCCCAGTCGAGGGCCGAGCCCTGCGGATCGGCATCGAGCAGCGTGACGCGGTTTCCCTGCAGGGCCAGTTCGCCGGCCAGGTGCGTGGCGAGTGTCGTCTTGCCTGCCCCGCCCTTCTGGTTGAGCAGCGCGATCACCTTGCCGGGGCGGCCGTCCTTTCTTCCTGGCGAGCTGGTTTCGGATGCTGGGTCTGCCTGATTTGCAGTCGCCGAACCATTGCCCATTTTTTGAGCAGTATCTGCTCGCGCGCGCGTGACTTCCATTTATGTATCCCTTTAGATGTTTAGGGAGGTCCCAAACCGTTGCTGGGCGCGGCCTGCGGGCTGTTTGGCGCCGGTGATCCACCGATAGATGCGCCGGTGATCCACCGAGTCCCGCGCCGGTGATCCACCGAGTCCGTCCCCACGTCATCCACAGGTTCTTCAACAGAAGTTGTGGACAAGTCGCTTGGGGAGGGCTCGGCTGGGCTTGGGCGGAATGCCAGCCATTCGATGCCGCCGCTGCGCTCGATGAAGAGGCGGTAACCCGGCAGCGCCTGTCGCACAGACAGACCTCGCACATGCGCGGCGAAGTCGCGGTAGCGCTGGAGCGCCCCCGACTTCAGGTACAGGTGGCGCATGTCGAAGCGCCAGCCGCCGGGCTGCCGTCCACCGTGCTTGCGCACGAGCCGGTAGAGCCAGCGCTCAATCCCCCCGGAAAGCCGGAAGTACGTAGGATCGAGCGTGAGCACCAGGGCTTCGTCCAAGACGCCCGAGAAGAACCAATCGGCCAGGATCAGCTCGATGCCGTCGGCGCGTCCGTCGGGGCGCATGTACTCCTTCCACTCGTTGATCCAGGAGAAGCGGTGCACGCGCATCGCGCCGTTCGGACGCTCCCGCTGGCGCAGCGTCGTGGCGACGGTGGTGGACTGCAGCCGGTCCAGCGCGGCGCGCAGCGCCAGGTAGTCGCTGCGGCCGGTGCCGCGCTGCGCGAAGCGCAAGATCTCGTAGGGCGTGGCCACCATCAGGCGCGAAGGCGCGATGCCTTCCTTCTTGGCCTGGACGATCTGGCTCGCAGCCCAGATCAGCACGTCGGCATCCCAGATCGTGGCGATGCCGTGCTCGGGCACACCTTCAACGGTGAGCGAGACGCCTCCGGCGCCAAAGCGGATCGGCACGGTGCGCGGCGACTTGGCCAGCGAGAAGAACGGGTAGGCCATCAGGTCCTGCGCATCGCGCAGCGCCATGTCAGCGCCCGGCAGCGCGCGGAACAGCGACAGCTGTTCGCGTTCGGTGGGGCGCTTCGACATGGGTGACGCTCCCTGCCCTGCTTGCTGGTCAGCGGACGGAGTCACGCTGCACGTAGCCAGGATCGGAGGTCATGCCGTAGGCGCGGCTGTTGGCCCAGGCACGCAGGTCCTCGACCGCGTAGACCACGCGCGCGCCGAACTTCCGAAAGCGCGGGCCACCGCCCAGCACGCGCTGCTTCTCGAGCGTGCGCGGCGACAGGCGCAGGAAGGCGCCGGCCTCGTCGGTGGTCAGGAACTCGGGGCTGGCCGGTGCGGCGGGCACCGCAAGGGGCCGCGGCGCAGCCGCCGCAGCGCAGACGGGGAACTGGGAACTGGCACTTGCCATGAGGGCCTCCATCGTTGTCGCGGGGCCGCGAACCATTCGCAGCCCAATGGAGGCAGTCTCGGGAGTAAGGCCCTTCTTGCGCAGGGAGATATTCAGCGCATCGGTTCGTCTCCGGGGGGGTCGGCTGCGGTGCGCCGTATGCCCGCGAGGCTCAGATAGCCACCGCCCATGTACGCCTCGGCGCGCCGCAGCAGGTGCCGAACCTGGGCGCGCAGTTCGCCATCGGCGTGCCAGCGCACGACAGCTTCGAAACCGAACAGGGCTTGGGCAATGTCGCGGTGTGACGCGCCGGCCTGCGTGCCATCGAGCGCTTGGAGGGCGCGAAGATGCAGCAGTGCCGCGCGAGTAGCGGGCCGCACACACGATCTTGCCGGAGCGTGTCCTCGAAGAACCCCTGCCTGCGCGTTGAACGCCTCCAACTGACCTCGCAGACCGGGTCCGAGCGGGACCATGCAGGCGTAGGCCGCACCGTCCACGAGGTCAGTGGCCAGCGACAGGAGCAGGCGCTGCGTAGATACCTCGGTCAGCAGCGTCAGGCCTGCGCCGCCGAGCGCCAAACGCTTGCGGCCAGGCACGCGCCAGAGATCGAAAGTCGGCCGGGCCGACGCACCGTGCGCGCGCGAAGCGCATACGTGCAGCAGCTCGTCAGCGGCGGTGATCCATAGTGGACGCGCTTCGCGCGCATCGAGACGAGGATCTTCAGCGCTGTCGCAACCCCCACCGTTCAAGCGATGCGGCGCGCCGTGCCCAATCCGCCTGGTACTTCGGATGGCGGCGCAGGTACTCCCACGCGAGCGCGGGGTCGTCGAGATCGAGCGTGTAAAGATAGGCCGCCGACACGCGCCAGGGCGCGCTTGGCAGGCTTTCGGCCTTTCGGTCGGTCATGGCAGAACTCACTTCTTCTTGCTTGCGCGAAGGCTGCCACAGGAACGGCCGGCATGGCTGGCTTTTGCAGCGATGCGCTGTCGCGCGGGCGGGACGATCCTGTGCGCCCGCCCGCCACCGAAGTTCAGTCGTTGATCGAACCGTCGCGTTGCGCGTCAGCCGCGTAGCCGGACAGCGGCTGGCGCGCCCTGAAATGCGGATCGGCCACGATGCACAGGCCGGTAGGGCCGCGCACGCCCTCGAGCGCCGCCAGGCTCACATGCCCTAGTTCGGGGAAGCCGGTGCCGGCATCGGTCAGCCCATAGGCGCGATCGCCATCGGCATCGAGTTCGGTGAGCAGCCAGCAGGCAGGGGCGTCCAGCGTGTACAGCTTAACGACGGGATAGGGGTCGTCGGCTTGGCCACGGGCGTGCGCCGCGCGGTTGGCCAGCATTTGGGCGCGCTGCTGCTCGGTGAGAAAAGTCATCGGGTCCTCGGAGGAGGTGACGGAATGCTAACGTCCCAAGAGCAGGTGCAGGTGCAGGTGCAGAAGGATTCGACGCGCCAGCACATCCTGGAGATAGCACACGAGTTAAAGATAACGTGGTTTAAATTGTGCTGAACCGGGACGCTTCTGTCCATGCAGAAGCGAGCCATTCAGCGGGGACGCCCTATCGGCGCGACGACCTTCGAGGTCGCGCCGGCGCTGGCGTTCGGTGCCGTGGTGCGCGCACTGAGAACCGAGGAAGGCATCGCCCAGGAAACTCTGGCGCACCTCGCCGGCATCGAGCGCTCTCACATGGGCAAGATCGAGCGCGGCGAGCACATGCCCACGCTGGTTCTGGTGCTCCGGATAGCCCGGGCGCTGGGCCGCAGCGCCGGCGAATTGATGCTCGAGACAGAGGCCAGATTGCCGAGGGAATGGCATCGGCCGGCCATCGGCGGCTGATGCCTGCAGCGCTACGCCACGATGCGGCCTGCCAGCCGCGCCTCACGTGCGTAGCCGCTCAGCCGCTTGTCCGCGACGAAGTGGAGATCGCGCTCAATGGGCAGCCCCCACTTCCCACGCAAGGCCTCCAGCTCCGCCAGGCTCACATAGCCCAGCTCGGGAAAACCTTGCCCGAGATCGCAAAGTCCAAATGCGATTTCTTCTGAATCAAGTTCGGTGAGTAGCCAGGTCGCCCCCGCACTGGGCGTGAACAGCTTGACCAACGGCCGCGGGTCGAAGCGCGGATTCTCGGCCGACTCCCGGCCGTTGGCCAGCAGTTGCGCGCGTTGTTCGTCGGTGATGAGCTTCGTCATGGTCTTTCTCCTTGGAAGGATGCCGGGCGGAATTGCCCGAGACCGGAAGCGGCACGCCGCAGCGCAGCCGTCAGGGTTCGAAGACGGCCTCCAGGACGCCAGCGCGCAAGGCACGCGCAGACCTTGACGGCCAGACCGGCGTGCGACGATGAAGGGAACAGCAAGCCAGCCCTCCCCCTGCATGCACCCGCATCGCAAGCGGCTGCGCGCAGCACCGCAGGTGCGAAGGCGTCAGGGATGGAAGCCCGAACGGGGCGAGACGCCAGGGGCGGCTCGATGCGCCAGCACGACAGCGCGATCCGGCACCGCCGGAGACGCACGGATCCGTGAGATCTCGGAAACGCATCTGCTGACATCCGCTGAACCGCGAATCCAGCTTGGCGCATCTCCCCAAAGCCCCAGACGCACGAACCCGGGACATCGGCTTTACGACGAAGTGCGAACACGACATCACGCTTTTGCACTGATCCGCGCTTCCGCAAAGGAACACGGCACCCAAGAACTGGAAGTCAGACAACAAGGCCCGCGAACACTCGCGGGCAGTCGAAGCGATGGTGGAAGACGGCACCTCGCCGCAGCGGGGCGCCGAGGGCGACGCTCAGTCGCCCTTGCTGCGCGACCAGATCAGGTTGTGCGCGCCGTCATCGCCCTCGACCAAGCGGGCATAGATGGTCGCCGAGAACGACGGGTCGTCCAGCGTCACCGACAGGTAGGGCCGGTCCGCCTTGCTGACCTTCTTCCACGCCGCGCCAATCTCGAGTCCGTTGCCGGCGACGACGCGGTAGTCCGGGGCGTTCTCGCTCGCCTTGTCGCTGGCGGCGATCTTGACCTTGACGTTCAGGGTCAGGGTGCGAACCGTGCCGCTGTAGCCGTCGCCCAAAGCGGTGAAGTTGCCAATGGTGCTCATGATGAAGTCCTTTCGAGGTTGATCCAGGTCCGCGCCCATCGCGGCCTTGGCGTGATCCGACCGGCGCGGGTCCGGGCGCGCCGCACCGAAGGCCGCAGCGCAGCGGAGGACCGGCAGGCCCGAGAAATTTGCCTCGCGAGGAATCCGCGCAGCGGAGGGGAAATTTGTCGGGCCTGCCGGTTGCGGCGCCCGAGGCGAAGCGCAACGAAGAGCAGCGCCGCCGTGCCCGCGCCAGGATTCACGACACATACAAGGCCGTGGGCGTGGACCTGTCCTCGCAAGGGACGCATGCGCCTGGCAATAGCCCGATGAGACAGCCTCCCGGCACGGATTCGGCTGCGGCCGAACGCGAGGCCGACTGACCAGCGAAGCCAAGAGAGAATGCACCGCCGCATGGCGGCGGCACACAAGATCGGCATCGGCGGCGTGGAAGAAGGTCAGCATGGCAGACGGCCCGTCGGTGACACCACCAGTGTTCGGGGGGTCTGCCCGCCAGCGTCGGGGACGGCGCCACATTTCGGAACCCAGCGCAGCAAGGCCTGTCGCAGCCCTGTGCCCGTCCTGCGACGGGGGCTGACTTTTTGAGATGTCGGCGGCGCAGCCGCTGGATGTGAATACGCGCGCGGCACACGTGCCGCGCGCGTCGCGCCGACTCAACAAGCCCAGGCCCGCAGGCCGGGGCGCCATGCTCACGCGACAGCGTGCATATCTTCGCGGTCTTCTGCCTCGGCACCGCTGCTGGACTCGGCATCGGTCTCGGCCTCGCCCTCCGGCACGGCCTGCGTTTCGGCAGCAACCTCCTGCCCTCGGAACATCACGGGCAGCCAACCCGTACCCGCCGCCAGCCGTTCGGCCTCGCTCGCGATCTCGGCCTTCTTGAGCTTGCCCAGCCGGTTCACATGCTCGGGCGCGAACGCCTGCACCGCTTCCAGCGCCTTGGATTTCGAGACATGCTCGAAGTAGCCTGCGACGGTCGGCGTCCACCAGCCGTGCATGTCGAGGTTCACCGCCTGCGCGAGCGCAGCGGCGGGGACTTCTTCCTCATGCGAGGCCACCGCGCTGACCGTGGAGGCCACGCACACCGCCAGCAGCGACAGCAGTTCCTGCTGCGGGAAGGCCAGCAGTTCGGCAAACAACGCATCCGGGTCGCCGGGCAGGCGGTCGGCCCACGCGTCCCGAACCTTGCGCATGCCCACCGCCGCCGGTGCATCTCCGATGTCCGGCGCATGCTGCCCGAGCCCATCCTGCGGCGTCGCGGTGATGCCGACCGGCGAGCCGCCCGAGCCATAGCTGTCCACGATCACGCGCAGCGCGAGGCGATGCACCAGGGCCACCAGCGCGACGTGCGGGTGTCGGGCCACCTCGGCCTGCAAGGCCGCCGTGCGGTGCGCGCTGAGGCGCTTCGCCAGCTTCTCCGAGATGCAGGACTTGGTCTGTTCATCGATACCCGCATCCGGGCCGCTGCCCGCGGCGACCCCTTCCTGCCGCGCCTGTTCCCGCAATGCCTTGGCCTGTTCCTCGCGCAGCAGGCCGCGATGGACGACCACGCCGCCCATGGGATCGAGCGACACAACCGCGCCGGCCAGCGCCACCACGGCGGGCGGGTATTCGACCAATTGCCGCTCGAAGGCGTCCAGTTTGTTGCCCAGCTCGTCCATTTCGTCGTGAAGCGCCTGCGCCTGCTCGTCAGTCATGTCCTCGCTGTCGTCGTCCAGCCGCTCTTGCAACGTCGATTGCCGGTCTTCCAGTTTGGCGATGCGCCTGGCTTCGGCCTTGGTGGGTTCCCGGCGCGTGCTGCGCGCCCGCTGGAACTGGTACAGCTCAGAAGACGTGGCGCGCGGCGCGGCATCCACCCATGCCCAGCCCTCGGCCCGCACCTGCTCGGCGATCGGCGCGAGCTTGTCCCGCGCCAGTGCATCCAGCAGCGCGCCGTCCGCCAGGAAGATGCCGTTCTGGTCGTCCGCGAACAAGTCGCGGCGAACACCGCCACCCGCCTTCTCATAGGCCACCAAACCGACGAAGCGCGCCACCGCATCGCGGCCGGCATCGATCTGGTCGCTCGTCAGGTGATCGCGCAGCGCCTCCGGGCTGCGCTGCCATTGCGGCGAGTCGTAGAACGCGGCTTCCTGCGCCGCATGGTCATCGGTGATGGCCAGCGCCATCAGTTGCTCCAGCGTCACGGCCTGCGTTTCGAAGTCCGCCAGCAATCGGGGCGAGACGTTCGCGAGCTTCAGGCGCCGCTGCACCACGAGAGGCGTGACGCCGAAATCGGCGGCGATGTCTTCCACGGGCCGGCCTTCGGCCACGAGGTCCTTCCAGGCGAACAGTTCCTCGATGGGCGACATGGCCTCGCGCTGCAAGTTTTCCGTCAGGCTGACGGTGCGGGCCGCATCGTCAAGTACGAGCAGGCAATGCACCTCATGGTCCTTCGCCAGCTTGCGGCGCTTGACCAGCAGCTTCAACGCCGCCAGACGCCGTCGCCCGGCCACGACGTCGTAGTGCTCGCCATCGGGCGCGGCCACCACGGTGAGGTTGTGCAGCAGGCCGACGCGCGCGATGCTCGCTGCCAGTTCGGGAATCGACGTGCCGCCGTTCTTGCGCACGTTGCGACTCGAAGGCCGCAGCTTGGACAGCGGAATCAGCAGCAGTTCCTGCGAGGCCGCGACGGCGGCGACAGCGCCGGCCGTGGCGACGGCGTTGGTTTCTTGAAAGGTGGCGGTATTCATGGTGTAGCTCCTGTAAGGAAACATGGAAAAGGCGGGGAATGAATGGAGAGGCTTTGCGCCCCTCCGGGCTTGGGGTTCAAGCTTTGAGCTGGCGCATGCCGTCGGCCAGCAGCCATAGGGCGCGGTTCAGTCGCAGGTTCTGGTCGATGCCCTGCACCGGCCGAGTGGTCTGGCGGCGGCCGTTGGCGGCGCGCCCGTTCAATCCGCCTTTGATGAGGTTTTCCTGCGTGCGGTTGAACACGCTCCACAGGTCGCGGCGGTCGTCGTCCGTGCGGCGCGGCATCAGGATTTGCGCTTCCGTGATGGGCGCGGGCTTGTCCGGATCGTCGTACTTGAGGGTCAGCGCGGCGCGGGCGAACACCTCCGACTCGCCGGCATCCAGCGCAATCGCCTGCATGCCCTCGCGGGATTCCGATGCATGGTCGAACCCACTCAGAACCTCATACGCGCCCTCGATGACGTGGCCCGCCACATCGCCCTTGTGAGGGACGCGCACATCGGCCACGGTGTCGCCGCACACCAGCCCGTTCCGGCAGACGAAGCGGAACATGCCCGCCAGCATCTGGTAGCTGCTGGTGCCGTCATGAGAGTTCAGCAGGATGATTTCGTTGGCCTCTCGGCCGTTGATCTGGCTGGCGTGACGCAGCCGGATCATGTGCTTGGTGAAATCGCGCCGCCCTTCCTGACGCACGCGGGTCTGGCACACCATGAAGGGCTCGAAGCCCTCCCCTCTCAATTCCCGCAGCACGGTGGCCGTGGGAATGTAGCTGTAGCGTTCCGAGCGGCTGCCATGGGGAGCCTCCGCAAAAATGGACGGGGCCACGGCCCTGATCTGCTCGTCCGACAGTGGGGATTCCGAGCGCAGCGTCGGCGAAGCCGGCGCGAAACGGGAAGCGAGTTGCATGGTCTTTCTCCTGACGAAGTTGGCTGTTGAACAACCCCCACCGGATTCCTAGATTCGGAGCCCTCTTCGGGTCTTCCGGTGGGGTCGGCACGAAGAACCCGGTTGGCCTCGTTGCCACCGTCTTTCCTGAGTTCATCGCCCGCGACGGTCAGGAGCGCGCGGCCGGGGGCCGTCAAGGAAGAAGCGCCAGGGTGGTGCGGCCCGCAGGCGCAGCCGAGGACACGGCCTGGCGCGCCTTGACGGCCCCCGGCCGCGGGCTACGGTCGCGCACAAGGTGATGAGCTCAGGAAAGATGGCTGACAGGCAACGGTCGCCTTCTTCGCCGACCTCACGCAAGCGAAGCGCGCAGGCCCGCATCGAGAGCCGGGCCGAAGGCGTCGGCCGAGCGGAGCGAGACGAACGATGAACGCCCGCAGGGAGCGAGGCGCCAAGAGTGGCTCGATGCGCAGCACGACAGCACGGCCGGCCATGTCCGCCTGGCCGGAGACGCCCTGAATCAGTTACCGTGAGGGCACCCGTTCAACCCACAAAAACAAAACTCCGGATGAGCACCGCCCCAACGACAACTGAGACCCGCGTGGCCGTCCTGGTCGACTGCGACAACGTGCCGCCCGACATCCTCGAGCACGCGCTGCGTATGGTGGCGCAGTTCGGCCGCGTCGTTCTGCGCCGCGGCTACGGCAACCAGGGCACGCTGGCCAACAAATGGCAGGACGCCCTGGTGCGCCTGGCCTTCACCCCTTGCCTGCAGTACCAGTACGCCGCCGGCAAGAACACCGCGGACATCGCCCTGGCGCTCGATGCGCTGGAAGCGCTCTTCGACCAACGGGCCGACACCTTCTGCCTGGTCACCAGCGACTCCGACTTCGCCTACCTGTGCCGCAAGCTGCGCGAGCGCGGTGCCACCGTCTGCATCGTCGGCGAACCCAAGACGCCCGACGCCCTGCGCAACGCCAGCGACCAGTTCTTCGAATGGACACGTCCCGAACCACCGGCGGAAGCGGCGGTCGAAGCCGCGCCGAAGGCCACCGCGAAAGCGGAGCCGGCCAAGGCCGAGCCGCCGAAGCAGGAACCGCCCAAGCCGGCGCCGAAGCGCCGGCCACGCTTCCTCGTCGAGGCCGTGGCACTGCTCGCCAGCGACACGTCCGAAGGCAAGGTCGGCCTGGGCGTCCTGGGCCAGTACCTCAAGCGCACCGACCCGGCCTTCTCGCCCCAGACCTACGGCCACTCGGGCCTCTTGAACATGGTCAAGACCTACGATCTGCTGGCGCCTCAGCAAGAGCAAGGCGGCCATTGGTCGGTGAGCCTGCTGCCCAAGGCCGAGGGCATCGCAGAAGCCGACGCGTCGCGCGCCTAGTCGTCGGCACAGGGACCCGAGGGCCCCTGGGTCACAGAAGCCCTCGCTCGGCCATCGACAGGACCGTGCTGCCCGCGACGATCAGGTGATCCAGCACCCGCACGTCCACCAGCGCCGCCGCCTGCCTGAGCGTCCGCGTCAGATGTTCGTCGGCCAACGAAGGCTGGGCGCAACCGCTCGGGTGGCAATGCACGAACAGGAGCGCGGAACTGTTGAGCGCCAGCGCATCCTTGACCACCTCGCGCGGATAGACCGAGGTCTGCGTCACGGTGCCCCGGAACATCTCGACGTAGTCCAGGACCACATGCTGCGCATCCAGGTGGACAACCGCGAAGACCTCATGGGGCAAGGCACCGAGCCGCGCCCGCAGGAAGTCCTTGACCACCGCCGGCGACGTCAGCACGTTGGCGCCGCGCACCCGGCTCGCCAGCACCCGCTGCGCCGCAGCCAGCACTTCATCGGCCTCGGCAGGCCGGTACGCGCCCGCGACATCGCGAACCAACAGCGAAGACGAGGGAACCGAACCGAAGGAATCAAGGGAAGAGAACAGATCGTGCGACATGGCGGACTCCAGTGACCGGGCGGGATTGCCCGAGACCGGAACCGGCACGCCGCAGCGCAGCCGTCAGGGTTCGACAGACGGCCGAAGGACGCCAGCGTGCGCAGCACGCGCAGACCTTGATGGCAAGAACGGTGTGCAAGGATGAAGGGAACCAGCAAGCCGCCCCACCACGCGCCCCCCCGATTGGGCAAGCGCAGCGCGCAGTGGCTCTTCCATGAGAAAGGGGCGCAGGACGCTGATAAAAAATAGGGGCAGAGGCTCAGTTCGGCGTACCCAATCGGTTTGGCCGGAGTCTTCCTTTCGACTGACGATGGAGATGTGCGTGAAACGATCCGAACTGTATGCGTTGGTCTGGCAGACACCGCTACGCCATCTGGGGCCGAATCTCGGTCTGTCCGATGTCGGACTCTCCAAGCTCTGCCGCCGATACAACATCCCTGTTCCGCCCGTCGGCTATTGGACCCGTCTCGCGGTCGGCAAGATCTGCGTGCAGACCCCCCTGCCGCCTTCCGACGTCGATCACGAAATCCACCTGCCGGAGAAAGACACCACGGCGGCCCGCTCCTCCGACGCCACGAGGATCCAGCAGGTCCAGCAAGCGTTCTCCCGGGCCAAGGACGCCGTTGCCCTGCAGTCCATCGATCTACCGGCCTCACTCGACCACTGCCACCCGCTGGTGGCGAAGACCGCTCGCTTTTTTCAGTCCATCCAGCGCGATGAGGCGAAGTTGGCGGTGGAGGCTGAAGAAGCCAGGCGACTGCGCAAGCCCTTCTTCGGCGGCATGTCGAGCCACAGGATGACCACGGGCCGGCACACCTCCGGCAGCGGCTGCCTGCGCATCACCGCGACCCTGACCCACATCGACTGGATTCTGCGTTTCCACGAAGCGCTCATCCGGGGACTGATCGCCGGAGGCTGCCAGGTCGTCGCTGGCCGGGGAGAGGCATCGAACACGGTTGAGATCCGGCGCGCGGGCGGCGCCATCAAGCTGAACTTCTCCGAAAAGGTGGAGAAGATTGCGCAACCCAGGCGCCAGGATTTCCTCTTTTATCGGGATGAGTACAAGGCCCTCGACAGCTACAAGCTGAAGCTGGAGAGAGACTGGCACGCCATCGCCCGCCAGTGGACAGGCAGCCGCGAACAGCTGGAGCAGCAACTCCCGGAGATCACACGCGCCCTGATCGCATTCCCGGAAGCCGAAGCACTCAGGTCCAAGCTGCGGGCCGAAGAAGCCGCCATCCGACGGCAGCAGGAGCGGGAAGCAGCCCGGGCACACGACATCGCGATGGCCGCAGAGCAGGCGCGTACCCAGCGCCGCGAGGCGCGGGCGAATCAACTGCCTCGCGCCGTCGCGGTCGGCCAGTCCCTGACGACCTATCACAGTGCCCTGGATGTGCTGTCGCGCCTGGAGGGGATCGCCGACGATCAACCCGAGGATGACGCATTGCGCACATGGATCGCACTCGTGCGAAGCAGCCTCAAGGACCCCGTGCATGAACTGGCCGACACATTGCGTGCCGAAGCGGCGCAGCCGGAACGGCCGCTTTGGTGGCCGGAATGAGGCGCGGCCCCAGACCACATCACCAACCTTCGCAGAAACGATCGGAACCCGAGATGGCCGAAAACCGCCGAATCCTTGCGCACGTTCTCATCGAAATGAACCCGCTCGCGGATCAGGGTGCAGACGCAACCAAGGCCGCACTGCGATCGGCAATTCAGGTGGGCTTGAATGCCCGGGTTCTGGAACTGAACGTCTTCCCGATCGCCGCGGAAGATGGAACGCGTCATGAGAAGGCGCAGATTCCGCACTCGGAACCCTCGGACCATGATCAGATCGTCGAAGAGTACATGCACAGCGGCATGCAGGTGCAGATCTATCGCGAGGCTGGAGAAAAATCGCCGCCCGGCTACTTCGCCGTGGTCTTGAACCCGAACGCGAAGAATCCCAGCGGAGCGGTTCTCGACGCAAAGTCCTACACCGAACTCAAGCAAATTGCCGAAGCACGAGCCGAACGCAAGGCGTTTCTGCTGCAAAGGAAGAAGGGAGGGAATTGAAGGGTATCGGCCCACGCCCACTTTGGTCCAGAGTGCACGAAGGCTCGGCATGTGCTGAACGCCCTTTCCGATTCGCACGCCCGGCGCTCCGATACGCCTCGCATCGCTACAGCGGGTCGGTCTCAACAGACATCCCTGGCAACCTATGGACGTCCCGCAACGGCATTGGACGCGCTGCGGAAGAACCGAAAGGCAATGCCCATGCGAGCCCAGACCAACCCTGAATCGAGCGCGTTCGTCGCCGCAGATCCTGCCGCTCCACGAGCCATGCAGGTGGCTCATCTGCTGCATGAGGCGCTCACGCTCCTTTGCTCCGACTCAACGATACCGCTGGCGCAGAGGATCAAGCCCGCCCCCGACAGGCTTCTGAGACTGCCTGAAGTCGAGCGCCTCACTGGCCTGCGCAGGTCAGCCATCTACGAACAAATGCACAGGGGCATCTTTCCGCGATCGGTGAAAACCGGTCAGCGCACCGCAGCATGGCCAGAGAGCGCCGTGCAATCCTGGATCGCGGAGCGCATGAACGGGCAGCCAAGCTGACGCAAGACGCCCGACATACTAAGGTGTAATGGACGTTGCTCACTGATTGATTCCCGAGCATTAGCCCGAGGTGACCTGCACCGCGTGATCGAATGCAGCGACCGATCCGGGTCCGAGGCGGTGCGGAATCGCGACTTCCGTTTTCGCTGCAAAGCGGCCTTCGGCAACTTTGGCCGACATCACAGTCTTCGAATTTTGGCCCTCACGTTCGCCAACTGACGATAAGTGGGCGTTTACGAAGGGAGGTGTTGCGCTGCGTGCATGAGATGGCGCTGGAGCCACCGCTAGTTGGAGAGAGAGTTTTGCTTTTGCAGGACCGCGCATGACCGCTTCGGCTCCACCATCAGCCTGGGCAGCGAGCTCGAAGACACTCGCGGCTGCGGCATTCCTAAATCAACCGCTGGTCATAGCCCTATCGAGAAACAGCAGGTGGAGTCAGCTTGCAGTTGCGAGTTGCACGGGCACATGATCGCGCTGCTGCTTTATGCGGTTGGCCTCGTCGACGAAGACAAGCTTGGGAAGATGGTCAGTCACCTTCTCCTCTGCCACCGTCCCGAAGGCGGCGATGATGATCAAGTCACCAACGGATGCCCGCCTGGCCGCCGATCCGTTGACCGAAATGATCCCGCTACCGCGCTGGCCGCGGATCGCATACGTGACGAAACGCTCGCCATTGTTGATGTTCCAGATATGCACCTGTTCGTTTTCCACCATGTTGGCCGCGTCAAGAAGATCCTCATCGATTGCGCATGAGCCTTCGTAATGCAATTCGCAGTCTGTGACGGTAGCCCGGTGAATCTTCGACTTGAGCAAGGTACGGAACATGATGGAGAGTCCTTCGATATCAACTGAGGAAGAGCCGCAATTGTGAACGGCTCGCTACTGTATATGTCCACTCATCGACGACAACATGGAACGATCGCATCAATGCATCTCGAACGCGCTCCGCTTCGAGAATTGACTGCGTATGCCGGCCTTCTTCACGGGGCCGAGGTGCGCGGCGGACCGTCCGACGCGCGAAGTATCAACTCCGGGTTCCATAGTTCCTGAAGCTCTTCGGCAGGCGTGCCGTTCAAGCGAGCAAGGAGCATCTCCACCATCCGCTTGCCGGCGCGGTGGGTCTCTGCGCTGAACGTCGTTAGCGCAGGTGACAGTAGGCGACCGATCGGATGGTCGTCTCCCCCGATCACCCCGATGTCTTTCCCCGGAACCCTGCCAGTCTCTGAAATAGCGCGCATGACGCCCATGGCCACGATGTCATGCCCGCACACGATGGCGGTGGGCGGATCAGGCAACTCGAAGAGACGACGGGCGGCATCGACGCCGCCTTCTTCGGAAGGCGCGGCTTCAAGGCAAAGCGCCGGATCGATGGGGATTCCTGCCGCGCGAAGCGCCGCCTCGTAACCCACTCGCTGGTGGTGGCTGAACATCAGGAACTCGGGAGCGTGCACCAACGCAATCCGGCGATGGCCCAGCGCGATGAATCGCGCGCAACCAGCACGCCCGACGACGGTGTGGTCGATGTCCAGGTACGGAAAACCCTTCTGCGTATCGCTCCGGCCGAACGCCACGAAAGGAATATCGCGTTTCTGAAGGTATGCGATCCGTTCATCGTCTCGCCGAGTGCGGCCAAACAGCAACGCGTCCACGCGCTGGCGCTCGACCAAGCGCTTGAACACATCGATCTCCGTTTCGATGCTTCGTGCCGAGGCGATGATGACCTGGTAGTTCGACCCGTCGAGTTGCTCGTCCACGCCCATCAGCATGTTCAGGAAGAACGGGTGCACAAACGAGGCCTGCGGGGCCGAGAGCACGAAGCCGATGGTGTCTGACGTCTGGCGCCTTAGCCTGCGCCCGGCCGGATCCGGCGAGAAGCCAAAGCGGGCCGCAGCCGCAAGGACTCGCTCTCGTGTTGCCTGGCTCACGTCTTCTCGTCCGTTCATGGCCTTGGACACGGTGCTGACCGAGAGCTTCAGCTTCGCTGCAAATTCATGAATGTTCAATCGATGGTCCCTTGATTCAGGGCGTCATTGTCGCTGATAAGTGCACGGGTGCGAAACCGATTTCAGAGGCGCCCTCTTCCCATTCTTGACATTTTTACGAAGGGTTTTTAACATTCACCGAAATCGTTTTCGAGATTTGTTTTCAGGGCTTTCCAAGCTCTTTCCAAGGACTGCATATGGAGTTTCATTTCTACGAGCCCGCTGCCGGGCATGGGCTTCGGCACAACCCGCTCAACTCCATCATCGCGCCGCGGCCCATTGGGTGGATCTCTACGAGGAGCAAGGAGGGAGGTTTCAACCTCGCGCCCTACAGCTTCTTCAACACGTTCCACTACGACCCACCCATCCTCGGCTTTGCCAGCACCGGCTGGAAGGACACCGCGCAGAACGCGGTGGAGACGGGTGAGTTCGTCTGGAACCTGGTATCCGAAGACCTCGGAGAGCAGATGAACATGACCTCCCAACCGGTGGCCCGGGGAGTCGACGAGTTCAAGCTGGCTGGCCTGACAGCCATTGCCGCGAACAAGGTGAGCGCGCCGCGCGTCGCTGAAAGCCGAGCCTCGATGGAGTGCAAGGTGGTGGATGTGGTGCAGTTCCGAAACACGCGCGGAGAGCAGTTGCCTGGATGGCTGGTCCTCGGGGAGGTTGTCGGCGTCCACATCGACCACGACCTGCTCAAGGATGGCGTCTACCAGACCGCGTTGGCTCGCCCGCTCATGCGATGCGGTGGGTTGAGTGACTACGCATTGCTGTCGCAGGAGTGGATGGTCGAGATCCACCGCGCGCCCGACGAAGCCCTTCGCGACTCGCACGGCAGTTAGCGGACAGGCCGTCCGTTCGCAGCAATCGCTGGAGACGATGCGACGGAAGCGCGCGTCTCCGCGACTCGCACATACAGCCTTCGCCATGGTCGATTTGATGGCATCGGCTGCGCTGAACCGCGCCATTTGCGGCAAGGCCCGATCGGCCAGCGTGCGTCTTCTTGCCGCTGGTACTGGGCCAACTCATTCACATAAAGGAGACCCCATGCAATCCGTTTTTCGCCTGCTCGCTCCATTGCTGATCTGGGCTTCGTTTGCCACGTCTATGGAAGCCGTGGCACAAACACCCGCCAAGACCAAGATCCGGGTTGCATCCGTCGTTTCGGCTGCATGGCTTCCGCTGTGGGTCGCCAAGGACAAAGGTCTGTTCGAGGCCCATGGCCTGGACGTCGAGATCACGACGGTGCAGAACGTCTCGACCGTCGTGGGCGCACTGGGCCGACAGTTCGAGGTGTCGGGCTGCACGCCGATCGACATCATCAAGGCGCGGCTCAAGAAACTGGACGTCGTCGGCATTGCGGGCAACACCCAGGAGATGTCGAGCAACCAGCAGATGCGCCTGCTGACCCGCGCAGACGGACCGGTCAAGCGCATGGCCGACCTCAAGGGGCAGGTCGTCGCCACGCCTTCGCTCAACGGCGTGATCCACATTGCCACGCTGAACGCGCTGCGCCAACAGGGCATCGACACCAACGACATCCGCTTCCAGGAGATGGCCTTCGCCAACATGGGCGACCAACTGGCGGTCGGGCGCGTCGCGGCGGCCGAGATCGTCGAGCCTTTTGCCTCCGCGCCGGGCAAGGTCGCCACGACCAGCCTGGGCAATCCGATGCTCTCGGTGGCGGACCCGGTGGTGCTGACCTGCTGGATGGCCAACGGCCAGTGGGCCAAAGACAACCGCGCGGCGGTGCTCGCCTGGCGTGCGGCACTCGACGAGGCGAATCAATACATCCAGAAAAACGACAAGGCATCGCGCGCGGTGCTCACAAAGTGGACACGCCTGCCCGACGAGATCGCCAACGCGGTGCGCCTGCCCGCCTACAGCACCCGGCTGGACGACACGGCGATCGACACCTGGATCAAGGCGTCTCTGGCTGTAGGCGCCATCAACGAGAAACTGACCGCGGCGGGCGCCAGCTTCGAGTGACGCAACGCAAAGAGACAACCCGAAGAGACAACGGCCCTCGGGCCAGAGAACCATGAATTCACCCGTATTCATCTGCGAACGCGCAGAAGTCAGATTGGCATCGGCCACCGGCGACAAGGTGATCCTCCAGGGCATCGACCTGCAAGTGGGCCGCCAGGAGTTCCTGTGCCTGGTGGGCGGATCGGGCACCGGAAAGACCACCCTGCTGCGTGCATTGGGCGGCTTCTGCGCGCCAACGAGCGGCGCCGTCCTGTACGAGGGCAAGGCGTTCCGCAGCCCGCCCGAAGGCGTCGTGACCGTGTTCCAGGACTATGGCAATGCCCTGCTGCCATGGCGAACGGTTCGCGCCAACGTGGCGCTCGGCATCGAGGAAAAAATCTCCGGCGCAGAGCTCGACCGCCGCCTCGACACGGCGCTCGCGCTGGTGGGCCTGCAGAAGGCCGAACGGGAATACCCCGCGAAGCTTTCCGGCGGCATGCAACAACGGCTGCAGATCGCGCGCGCCCTGGCATTGCAACCCAAGGTCCTGCTGATGGACGAGCCCTTCGGCGCGCTCGATGCCATGACGAAGGCGAAGCTGCAGGACGAGCTGCGCAACATTCAGGCGAGCACCGGTGCCACCATCGTCTTCATCACGCACGACGTGGACGAGGCCATCTATCTGGGCGATCGCGTCGTCCTGCTCGCAGGATCGCCGGGAACGATCGCCTCGGAAATACGCCCGCCTCTTCCCGCGCGCCGCGACCAGATTTCCACCAAGGAGATGCCGGAATACCTGCACGCGCGGCACGAGTTGCTGGAGCGCTTGCACGGAGCTGCCCGATGACCGGCCACTCACGCAGGGTGCGTCAATGGCTGGTGCCCATCGCGCTCCTCGGCGCCTGGCAACTCGCCGTCATGGTCAACGACGGGCTCAACGTGCTGCCCACGCCCACCGAGATCGGTCGCGCGCTCACCGAGAGCCTCATCGACGGGCGCCTGGCCGCGGACGCCGCGCACACCTTCGCCGCGGCCCTCGCGAGCTGGGCGATCTGCCTGCTCATAGGCATACCGCTCGGCATGGCGCTGGGCACCTTCAGCACGCTTCGCACCATGCTGTCGCTGCTCATCGAACTGCTCAGGCCGTTGCCGGCGGTGGCACTCATTCCACCCGCGGTGCTGGTCTTCGGTTTTTCATGGAAGACCGAGATCACCGTGACGGTGTTCGCCAGTATCTGGCCGCTCATCTCCAGCAGCAGGGCCGCCATCGAAGGGCTTCACGCAAGAATCTTCGAGGTGGCCGCCACGCTGCACTTGAGCAAGTGGCACACGTTGCGCAGCGTCGTCACACCCGCAGCCTTCAGCCAGATTCTCGTGGGGGCGCGCCTCAGCTTCAGCCTCTGCCTGGTCGTCAGCGTGGTCGCTGAAATGGTCGGCAATCCTGCCGGCCTCGGCTGGGGGCTAGTCAGCGCGCAGGAAGCGATGCGGGCGAGCGAGACCTTCGCGTACCTCTTCGCCATCGGCGTGCTGGGCGTCTGCGCGAACTTCGCCCTGGGCTTCGCCGTCCGGCGCCTGCTGCCCGGCCTGGCCCAGGCGAGCTGAAAGGAGCGAGCCCATGAACAAGATGTCTCGCATCCTCCTGAGCCTTGCCACGCCCGTCGCATTGCTGTGCCTTTGGCAAGCCGTGGGCGACCCCGCCTCGCCCATCGCACCGCCGCCTCAGACCTGGCTCGCGAGCGCGCAGGCGATGCTCGCAGCCGGCGAGCTTCAACTCGCCGTGCTGGCCACGCTGAAGACCGTCGTGCTGTCCACCTTTATCGCCGGCGTGGTGGGCACAGCCATGGGTGCGATCCTCGGCGTCCGGCCTGCAGTTTCCGAAGCGGTGGCGCCCACGCTCGAGTTCCTGCGGTCCGTGCCGCCGCCCACCATCGTGCCCGTGGCAATGCTGCTGATCGGCAGCGGCGCCGTGCTCGGTGCCACGGTCGTCTCGCTCGCGGCGGTCTGGCCGATCCTGTTGAATGTGCTGCAGGCCACGCGGTCCATCCATCCGACTCTCGTCAACACCGGCCATACGTTGCGGATCTCGGCCCGCAGCAAGGTGATGAACATCTACGTGCCTAGCATCCTCTCCAGCGTGATCGCGGGGCTGCGCGTGGCCGTGCCGCTGGCCATCATCGTCGCGCTTCTCGTGGAGATGCTGGCCACCCGCCCCGGCATCGGGCGCATGCTGCTCTCCGCCCAGCGCGACTTCGATGCACCCGCCGTCTTCGCTCTGTTGTCCACCGTAGGCATCATCGGCGTCGGCGTGAACTGGGCGCTCGAGTGGCTGGAGCGCTGCGTCTCGAGGAAGTTGCCCGGGATGAAGCGCTGACACCCGGTCCCTTCTTCTTCCCCTCTCCTCCTCCCAACAGAACCCTCCAGATGTCCATCGATTTCCAAATCATTGACCACGCCATTGCCCGCATCGTCATCAACCGTCCCCAGCAACACAACGCGCTGGACGTCGAGCACGACCGCGCGCTTGCGGACGCCTGGCAGCGCTTCAACGACGACCCGCAACTGAAGGTCGCGATCCTGTCCGGCCAGGGAGGCCGTGCGTTCTGTACCGGCGCCGACATTCGCGACTACCTGCCCTACCGGCGCGGCCGCGCGGCCAGCCAGGAACCCACATCGATCATCAGCTTCGGCGGGCTGACTGGCGCTCAGGACGTCGCCAAGCCGACGATCGCGGCCATCGAAGGATTCTGCGTGGCTGGCGGGCTGGAGCTGGCGCTTGCCTGCGACATCCGCATCGCGACGCACGCATCGAGCTTCGGCCTTCCCGAAGCCAGGCTGGGCATTCTTCCCGGTGGCGGCGGCACGCAGCGGCTCGCCAAGGTGACGGGACTGGGTGTTGCAATGCGGATGATCCTCACGGGCGACACGTTCGACGCGGCCTTCGCGCTCAACCACGGCCTCGTGACCGAGTTGGTGTCCAGCGAGGCGCTCGAAGAAGCCGCGCTGGCCATCGCCCGGCAGCTCGCCAAGAATGGACCGCTCGCCGTCGTTGCCGCGCGTCGTTCGGTACTTGCCAGCTACGGACTCTCCGTCGAGGAAGGCTTGCTCCAGGAATCGGCGCTGCAACGGCAACTGCTCCTGACCCGCGATGCACACGAGGGCGTCGCGGCCTTTTCCGAACGGCGGCCGGCGGCATACACCGGCAGCTGACACGAGCAACTGACATCTCGCCCCGCTTCCAGCCGGCGGGTGCTTCGTCGCCGGGGCCGATCCATCCTGACCTCCAATGGAATGTCAGGAAGGATGAAGTCAGGAGCCGCCTCTCAACTTCGCAACCTCCTTCGGGCTGACTGCCCCCGCGCTGTTGTTCCAGCCTGCACGAATGAAGGTCAGCACGTCGGCAATGTCCCGATTGCTCAGCACGGCGGCGTACTTGGGCATCGGGTACGCCGCCGGAATACCTCGAACGACGAGATCCCCGGTGCCGTTCAGCGTCACGTTGATGAGTGACGACGGATTGCGCTCCAACACATTGGGATTGCCGGCGAGCGGCGCGAGCATGGGCGCGAAACCGCGCCCATCGGCGCCGTGGCACTGCAGGCAATGCGTTGTGTAGATGCGCGCGCCTGCATTGCCGGCCGGCCGGCTCAGCGACACCTTCGTCTTTTGCGCGTCGTAGGCATAAGGTGGTGCGCCATTGCCGCCCTGCGCCGGAAGCGTTTTCAGATAGGCGGCCATCGCGCCGAGGTCGGTATCGGTCATCGCCTGCGTGCTGTTGTTGACAACCTCCGTCATGGAGCCGAACGCGGTGGCATGCCGGTTCGCGCCGGTCTTCAGGAAGCTCACGAGTTCCGGTCCACTCCAGCGGCCCAGGCCGACGTTGTGCTCACCCGTCAGGTTCGAGGCAAACCAGCCTTCTATCAACGCGCCGGAGAGAAACGTGCTGCCGCCTTCGTCGAGTGCCTTTTCCTGGAACGCGACACCGCGCGGTGTGTGGCACGAACCGCAATGCCCCAGCCCCTGCACCAGGTAGGCGCCGCGATTCCACTCGGCATCCTTGCCGGGCTTGTCCTGGTACACACCCTTGTCGAGGAACATGAAGTTCCATACTTTCAGCGGCCAGCGGATGCTCAATGGCCACCGAATCTCGGACTTCTGATTCTCCCGGTTCACGGGTTCCACACCATGCATGAAGTAGGCGTAGAGCGCCTGCATGTCGCCGTCGTTGACTTTGGCGTACGACGGATACGGCATGGCCGGATACAGGTTGTGGCCGTCCCTTGCGATGCCTTCGCGCATCGCGCGAATGAATTCTTCCTGGGTGTAGCGGCCGATGCCGGTGTCCGGATCGGGAGTGATGTTGGTCGAGTAGATGCGCCCGACCGGCGTCGTCATGGGCAGGCCGCCGGCGAACGGCTCGCCGCGCTGTGCCGAGTGGCAGGCGATGCAATCGCCTGCCTTTGCAAGATAGGCTCCGCGCGAAACCAGCGCCTGGTCGGGCGCGGTAGCGGCATGCGCGGTCGTGGCGGGGCCGCCCGATGCCAGTGAGAGCGCAAATCCCAGCGTGGCAAACGTCTTCGGTGCGTGGGTTATCGACGGCCTCCACTCGCGTTTGACTTCAGTTGGTCGCCGATTGGCAAGGCGTGCAACCGCTTGCCGGTGGCCGCGAAGATCGCATTGGCGAGCGCCGGTTGCAACGCCGACGTGCCCGGCTCGCCGATGCCGCCAGGCGCTTCGCTGCTCTTCACGAGATGCACGTCGATGTTCGGCGTTTCATTGATACGCAAGACCCGATAGTCGTTGAAGTTGCTCTGCTCGACGCGCCCATTCTTGAAGGTGATCTCGCCGTAGAGCGCCGCCGTGAGGCCGAAGACGATGCCGCCCTGCATCTGGGCCTCGATCGTGTCGGGATTGACCGCCATGCCGCAATCAACTGCGCAGGTCACGTGATCCACGCGCACCTCACCGTCGTCCACGGTCACGTCGACAACCATCGCGAAGAAGCTGCCGAATGCGTGCATGAGGGACACGCCCCGGCCCTTGCCTTTGCCTTGTTGCGCGCCAGCCGTCCATTTCGCCGCGCGCGTGGCTTCGTTGAGCACGTTCAGTGCACGCGGCGACTTTCCGAGCAGGGCTTGGCGGTACTTCACCGGGTCCACTTTCGCGTGCGTCGCGAGTTCGTCGATGAAGGTCTCGACGACAAACGCGCTGCGCGTCGGGCCCACGCCGCGCCAGAACGCCGTGGGTATGCCCCGCGGCTCCTGGCGAACGTAGTCGACGAGCTGGTTGGGAAGGTCGTAGGGCAACTCGGCCGCCACGGCCACGGCATCGGGGTCGACACCGTTCTTCATCATCGCGGCCGGTGCGTAGCGCGCCAGGATCGAAGAACCGACGATGCGATGCTGCCAAGCCACTGGCATGCCGTTCGCGTCGAGGCCGGCGGAAATGCGGTCGTAGTAGTACGGCCGGTACATGTCGTGCTGAATGTCTTCCTCGCGCGTCCACACGACCTTCACCGGCACATTCAACTGCCTGGCCACTTTCACGGCCTGCGTGACCATGTCGATTTCCAGGCGCCTGCCGAATCCGCCACCCAGCAGATGGTTGTGGACGATGATCTTCTCCGGCGGCAGCCCAGTGACCTTCGCCGCCGCATCGGCCACGCGGCCGGGCACCTGCGTGCCCACCCACACCTCGCAGGCGTCCGGCCGGACGCGCACCGTGCAGTTCACCGGCTCCATCGTCGCGTGCGCAAGGAACGGCTGGTGGTAGACCGCATCGATGCGCGTCTTCGCGTTGGCAAAGGCTTTTTCGACATCGCCTTCCTTGCGCGCCACCGCGCCGCTGCGCTGCGACGCCTTCACGAGGTCAGTGACGATCGTCTCGGTCGAAACGTCGGCGCCTGCGCCCTCGTCCCATTGGATCTCGAGCGCCTGCAGACCGCGCCTGGCGGCCCACGTGTGCGCCCCGATCACGGCGACCCCGTTGTCGAAGCTGACGACCTGCTGCACGTCGGGAATTTTTCTCGTGTGCGTGTCGTCGAATTTCGCCAGCCTGCCGCCGAACACGGGACAGGTCGCTATCGCCGCGTACACCATGCCGGGCACACGCACATCCAGACCGAAGACCGCGGTACCATTCACCTTCTCCGGCGAGTCGAGGCGCTTCACGCGAGTGCCGATCAACTTGAAGTCCTTCGGGTCCTTGAGCCTGACATCCTGCGGCGGCTGCAGTCTGGCTGCGACATCGACCAGCTCACCGTAACCAATGCTGCGACTAGTCTGCGGATGCAAGACCCGCCCTTCCCGCGCCACGCAGCCCGAGGGATCGACCTTCCAGCGCTGTGCCGCGGCCGCGACAAGCAAGGTGCGCGTGCTCGCGCCGGCCTTTCGCATCGGCTCCCATGCGTAGCGAATCGAAGTCGAAGCGCCGGTCAGCTGTTCGGCCAGCATCGGATCGGCAAAGAGCTTCTCGTTCGGCGGCGCATGAGCGAGCGTGACGCTCGCAAGCGGCACCTCGAGCTCCTCGGCAAGCAGCATCGGAATGGACGTGTACACGCCTTGCCCCATCTCGACCTTCGGCATGACCAGCGTGACCTTGCCGCGGCGATCAATTTGGATGAAGGCGTTGGGGGCGAATACGCCCTCGCGCGGCATCTCGACGCCGTCGCCGTCGATCACAGACGTGCGCGCCCCGCCCTGGCTGCGTGCCGGCACGCTGAAGCCGAACAACAAACCGCCGCCGGCGGCCGTGCCTACCGTGGCGACCAACCCGAGCAGACTGCGGCGCGACAGGCCCGCGCTCTGCCGCGCACCAGACGATTCGTGTAACGTGCTCATGTGCTCTTCACGGCCTGCTTGATCGCGGCACGAATCCGGTTGTAGGTGCCGCATCGGCAGATGTTGCCGGCCATGGCGGCATCGATATCGGCATCGCTCGGCGCCGGATTGCTGGCGATCAGCGCTGTCGCCGACATCACCTGGCCCGACTGGCAGTAGCCGCATTGCACGACGTCCAGTGCGCGCCATGCGTCCCGGACTTTTTTGCCGATGGGCGTTGCGCCAACGCCTTCGATCGTGGTGATCTTTCGATCCGCAACCGCCGCCAGCGGCATCACGCAGGAGCGAGCCGCGACGCCGTCGAGATGCACGGTACAGGCGCCGCACTGAGCGATGCCGCAACCGAACTTGGTGCCTGTCAGGCCGACGAGATCACGAATTGCCCACAGCAGGGGCATATCGGGCGACGCGTCGACGTCGTGCTTCCGGCCGTTGATGTCGAGTATTGGCATGGCTTTGGCAATCAGAAGGTCTTCGTGATGGCGAACGTGTGGCCGTTCATGGGCTGAGCGCAAAACGATTCGCGCCGGTGAACGGCGCGAGCCATTCCACCGCGCGGTCGGTATAGATCTCGACCTGCGGGGACGGCAGTCCCTCCAGGCTGTCGAGCGTGCCGGCCTTCACCAGGACCTGGCCGGGCATCATCGCCACCTTGGTAATTACCGGCGAGCCGCAGCTCCCGCAGAAATGCCGGTAGGAGAGCTGTCCGCTGTCGCCCCTGTCCTCGAAGAACTTGGTCTCGCCGCGTTGCTCATAGTCGGCTTCGGCGATGAAGAGGTTGAAGGAGAAGAGGCTGCCGCTTTGCCTCTGGCAGTGCCTGCAATTACATATGGCTGCGGCCTGCGGTTCGCCCTTCAGCACGTAGCGCACGGCGCCGCAGAGGCATCCGCCTTCGCGATGTTTCATGATTTCTTTCTCTATCGAAAGCCGGGATATCGGCTTCCTTCTTGATGGGCTGCGCCGTCCGTTGCGGCGTTCAAGCCGCGCTGGCAACCCGGATCAGCTTGCGGTTCAGGAATTCACCGATGCCCACTTCCGCCAACTCCCGTCCGAAGCCGGCGTTCTTGACGCCGCCGAAAGGCAGCCCCGGCGAGTCGACGAAACAGGAGTTGATGTAGACCATGCCGGACTCGATGCGCGACGCCACCTGCTTGGCATGCTCGATGTCCGCGTCGAAGACGTAGCCGCCGAGCCCATAGCGGGTGGCGTTGGCCAGCTCGATCGCTTCTTCCTCGGTGTCCACGACATAGAAGGACAGCACCGGGCCGAAGGCCTCCTGCTGGTAGAGCGGGTTGTCAACGTCGATGTCCGTGACGATGGTCGGCTCGAGATAGAAGCCGGGGCGTTCGACGCGCTTGCCGCCGTAGACGATGCGCGCGCCCGCGGCCTTCGCCTCCTCGATCTGCTTGAGCAACCCGTTCAGCGCGGTCTCGCTGACCAGCGGGCCGAGCACGGTCGCTTCGTCCGTCGGGTCGCCCACCTTGATCGCTGCGAACCGCTCCTTCAGCGCCTCCAGCATCTGCGCGCCGCGCTCCTTGCCGACGACGATGACACGCTTGATGTTGACGCAGCCCTGACCCGAGTTGAACGTGCGGCCCATCACGCACTGCTCGACCGCGTGATCGAGCGGCGCGCCCTTCAGGATGAGCGCCGGGTCGCTGCCGCCCAGCTCGAGAACCACCTTCTTGAGATTACGCCCGGCCCGTTCGCCAACGGAGGCGCCCGCGCGTTCGCTGCCGGTCAGGGCGACGCCGCGCACGCGGAAGTCGTCGATCAGCTTCGCGGCCTGCTCGACGCTGCAAAAGAGGTTGGTGTAGACGCCTTCCGGCGCGCCTGCTTCCTCGAAGAGCCGCGCGAAGGCAAGTGCGCAATGAGGCACGTTCGGCGCATGCTTCATGAGCACCACGTTGCCCGCGACGAGCTGCGGCGCGGCGACGCGGACCAGTTGGTAGTAGGGAAAGTTCCACGGCTCAATGGCGAAGAGCACGCCGATCGGCTCGGCCACCACCGTGGCGCCGGGCTCGTCAGGCAGCGGCTGCGGCGCAAGGAAGCGTTCCGCATTCTTTGCGTAGTAGTCCAGGATGTCCGCAACGAGATCGACCTCCATGTAGCCGAAGCGGGTCACCTTCCCCATCTCGAGGGTGAGGTATTTGACATATTCGTCGCGCTTCTCGCGCAGGATCTGTGCAGCGCGGGCGATGATCTTGGCGCGCTCGGCTACCGGCCTGAATTTCCAGTCTTCGCGATAACGCCTGTCGGCGGTCTCCAGCGCGGCGAACACCTGCTCGTCGGATTGCAGCGGGAATTCCTTGACGAACTCGCCCGTGGCCGGGTTGATGGTGCGAAAGCTCATTTTCTGTTCCTTGTTCTTTGCGCTTGAAGCGCGGAGGGAGGGCTCCAGGCAAGGCCTGCCCGACTTGCTGCGATTCGCTGTCGATGTAGTGGTGCGCGCCGAGTTGCTTCGCGAGCTCGGCCTTGGCCTCTCCGCGGTCGATCGCTGCGGTCACGAAGCCCATCTTCCGGGCGAACTGCACGCCCAGGTGGCCGAGACCACCGACCCCGAGGATTGCCACCAGTCGACCCGCGCGGGCGCCGCTGTTACGCAGGGCGTTAAAGGTGGTGAGACCCGCACAAAGCAGCGGTGCAGCATCGGCGTCCGGCAGGTCATCAGGGATGCGCGCGAGGGCTTCCTGCGGCGCCACCATGTACTCCGCGTACCCGCCGTCATAGCTGATGCCGGGAATGCGCAGGCGCTCGCACCGCACGAAGTCGCCGTGCCTGCAGTTGTCGCAGTGGCCGCAATGCCCGCCGTGCCAGCCCACGCCGACCCGCTGTCCGGCGCGCCATCCCTGGACGCCGGCGCCGAGCGTGTCGATCACGCCGGCGATCTCATGGCCTGGCACACGAGGCAACTGGAGACCCGGCCAGGAACCATCCTTCGTGTGCGAGTCGCTGTGGCAGATGCCGCACGCCTGCACCTTGATCAACACATGGCCTTGGGGCGGCTTGGGGACTTCGCGCTCGACGAGCTCCAGGGGACCGCCTGCGATTGCCACTTGCACCGCCCGCATTGTTCGCGTCATTTGGTTCACCATCTTGATCTTCCTTCTACGAAAACGATTTCGCTGAAGCTAGCATTGGATTGTTGGAAGCCAAACGTGTATTCAATATATTTTTCGAAATCGTTTGATAGAAAACGATTTTTCGCAGATGACGAATTTCCCGTAGCGGGACTTTTCAGGAACCCTGCAGCGCCACGGCTTCGACTTCCACCTTGAGCCCATAGTGGAGTTGGCTGGTCGATACCACTGCCCGACTGGGCTGACTGCTTCCCGCCCACTCGGCATAGATCCTGTTGAACTCGGGCCAGTTGTCTATGCCGTCGATATAGACGCGAACCTGAACCAGGTTGGCGATGCCGCTGCCGCAGGCCGTCAGGACGGTCCCGACGTTCTCCAGGACCTGCCGGGCCTGTACCGAAAAACTCGCGTCCACGAGCTTTTCTCCCGCCGATGTGATGGGGAGTTGACCGGAAACAAAGACGAATCCGTTGGCGACGGTTCCATGCGAGTAATGACCGCCCGGTTGCGCAAGGTCAGCAGGGTTGATCGGGGTTATCTTGTTGGCGCACATCTCCGAATTCCTACAGCGCCTTGGTCAGTTCCGGCACGGCCGTGAACAGATCCGCTTCCAGTCCGTAGTCGGCGACGGCGAAGATCGGGGCCTCCGGGTCTTTGTTGATCGCCACGATCACCTTGGAGTCCTTCATGCCCGCCAGATGCTGGATCGCGCCGGAAATGCCTGCTGCGATGTAAAGCTGCGGTGCCACGATCTTGCCGGTCTGGCCCACCTGCAGGTCGTTCGCAGCGTAGCCCGCGTCCACCGCCGCACGGCTCGCGCCGATGGCCGCGCCCAGCTTGTCGGCCAATGGCATCATGACCTCGATGAACTTCTCGCTGCTGCCCAGCGCTCTTCCGCCGGACACGATGATCTTGGCCGCAGTCAACTCCGGCCGGTCACTCTTGACGAGTTCGGCGCTCACGAAGGTGCTCTTGCTGCTGGCGGATACGGTCGCGATCTGCTCGATGGCCGCACTGCCGCCGGTGGCCGCCGCCGGATCGAAGCCGGTGGTGCGCACAGTGATCACGCTCTTCTCGGTCAGGCTCTGCACCGTCGCGATAGCGTTGCCTGCGTAAATGGGGCGCTCGAAGGTGTCGGCGCAGTGGATCTTGGTCACCTCCGAGATCTGCCCCGCTTCCAGCACCGCTGCGACGCGGGGCGCAATGTTCTTCCCGCTAGCCGTCGCCGGAAAGAGGATGTGGCTGTAGCCGCCGGCCAGCGCGACCACCTGCGCGGCGACGTTCTCGGCTAGGCCATGTGCGAAGGCCTCGCTGTCGGCGCGGATCACCTTGGCCACGCCCGCGATGCCCGCCGCGGCCTCGGCGGCATCGCTCGTGTTGTGCCCTGCTACGAGGACGTGCACCTCGCCGCCGCAAGCGAGCGCCGCGGTCACGGTATTGAAGGTGGCGCCCTTGAGGCTGGAGTTGTCGTGCTCGGCAATGACGAGAGCGGTCATGTTCAGATCACCTTGGCTTCGGTCTTGAGTTTTTGCACCAGCGCGGCCACGTCGGGCACTTTGATGCCAGCCGAGCGCTTCGCAGGTTCGGTGACCTTGAGGGTCTTCAAGTACGGCTTGAGCGCGACGCCGAGGTCCTCGGGCTTCACGGTCTCGAGCGGCTTCTTCTTGGCCTTCATGATGTTGGGCAGCGTCACGTAGCGCGGCTCGTTCAGGCGAAGGTCGGTGGTGACGACGGCGGGCAAGCTGACCGAGATGGTTTCCAGGCCGCCGTCGACTTCCCGCGTGACCGTGGCCTTGCCTTCAGCGATTTCGACCTTGGAGGCGAAAGTGGCCTGCGGCAGGTCCGCCAGCGCGGCGAGCATCTGGCCGGTCTGATTGCAGTCATCGTCAATTGCTTGCTTGCCCAGAATCACAAGCCCGGGCTGCTCTCTGTCCACCAGAGCCTTGAGCAGCTTGGCTACGGCCAGAGGCTGAAGCTCTTCGGTCGTTTCGACAAGAATGCCGCGATCGGCACCGATGGCCATGGCCGTGCGCAGCGTTTCCTCGCACCGCGCCGGCCCGCAGGAGACGGCAACGATCTCGATAGCCGCACCCTTTTCCTTCAAGCGCACGGCCTCTTCGACGGCGATTTCGTCGAAGGGGTTCATGCTCATCTTCACGTTGGCGATGTCCACGCCCGTGTGGTCCGATTTCACCCGGACCTTCACGTTGTAGTCGACCACGCGTTTGACAGCGACAAGGATCTTCATGCTGGTCGCCTCTTCAGTCGAGCTTGGCGCCGGACATCTCGATCCTCGCCTTCTGCAACGGCTTGTCCTTTGCAATGAAGGCGCTGAACTCTTGAGGGGTGCTTGCAGCGACTTCGAACGCGACGTTGTCGATGTACTTGGTCCGGAACTCCGGCTCCAGGAGGATTTTGCGCACCGTGCCTGCGACTGTATCCACCACCTCCGCCGGTGTGCCGCGCGGCGCGAAAAGACCCATGTTCAGGTTCGACTGGATATCCGGAAACCCGCTTTCCGTGAAAGTTGGAACCGATGGCAGTACCTTCGCTCTTTGCGATCCCGAAATGCCAAGCGCCTTGAGCTTGCCCGCCTTAACGTAGGGTTCGACTGCAGAAGGCACGCCGAACGCAGCCTGAACCTGTCCCGCGAGCATGTCCTGGATGACTGGCGCCAGTCCCTTGTAGGGAACATGCGTCATGCGCAACCCCTTGCTCTTCTCCACGTAGGCCATCGACAGATGAGTGATATTGCCGATTCCTGCCGATCCGTAGTTGACTCGCTGCGGGTTCGCACGCACGTAGGCAATGAACTCACGCACGTTGGACGCCGGAAAGTCGACCGGAACGAAGAGCACGAGGTTCGCTAACGCGAGGCGGGTGATCGGAACCATCGCCTCGGGATCGTAGGCGAGCTTCTCGTAGAGATACTGGTTCTGGGAGAAGGCCGAGTCAGTCGCCATCAGTAGGGTGTAGCCGTCAGCAGGCGACCGCAGCATTTCGCTTGCGCCGATGATCTCGTTAGCGCCGGGCTTGTTGTCGACCACTGCGCTGACCTTCCACTCCTCAGAAAGCCGTGCGCTCAGGCCACGCGTGATGATGTCGACCGGACCACCCGCCGAATAGGGAACGATGATGCGGACCGGCTTGGTCGGGAACTTGTCCGCCGCATGCGTGGCGGGAGACATTGCCGAGACGGCCAGGGCGAAGAGTAAGGAGACGAGGTGCTTCATGATGTTCCTCCGGTGGATGATTGAACCTGCCCAGCCCGGGTGGGGGCTGGCGTGACGATCTCGCCGCGGGGGCGCCGCTCGAGGACCAGGGAAGCCATTGCCAGGTCTTGAGCCGCAACGCCCGTGCCGTCATACACGGTGATCTCGTTGGCGACGCGCGCGCGCACGCGCCCGATCAATATGTCGCCGAGGGTCCCGAGAATTGCCAGCGGCGGGCCTTGCGTCGAACGTGCCGCGCTCTGGCACTCGCCAATGGAGATGGCCTGTTCCGGCGAGTCGGTATAAATGGCGGCACGCTGAAGGATGCTCATCTCGAGCTCCTGCTTTCCGGCAGTGTCGGCGCCCATGCACACGAGGTGTGTGCCCGCTCGAACCCAAGCGTCCTCCACGACGGGCTGGGTCGACGGCGTGAGGGTGATCACAACGTCCGCCACCGAGACGGCGTCCCGTGCGTGGGAGGCCACCTCGACGGGGCAATCGAGATTCGAAAGGCGTGCCGCCAGCGCGGCCGCCCGCGGCGCGGTCCGGCTCCAGACGAGTACGCGCGAGAACGGACGCACAAGGAGTGCCGCCCGGACATGGGCCTCCGCCTGCGCCCCCGCGCCGATTACAGCCAGCGTACGCGTATCGGCGCGCGCCAGAAGCTCGATGGACAAAGCCGCCGCCGCCGCTGTTCGCAGCCGCGTAACGAGGTTGCCGCTCACGACGGCGCGCAGGGCGCTGCTCTGTGCATCGAACAAGACGATCGAGGATCGGTGACCGCCGCCTTCTCCAGGCAACGGAAAGTAGCCTCCCGCCTTGAGCCCCAGGATACCCCTCGTCGCGTCGTACGCACTCTTCACGCCGAACACGCTGTCCTCGCCGCGCAGACGCTCTCGCACCACGGGAAAGTTGCGGGCTTCCTGCCGGGCCATTGATTCGAAGACTGCCCGCATCTCGCGCATGGCGTCTTGTGGCGTCACCACCGCGGCGACATCATCCTCGCCCAGCAATGCAACCTCAGCAGGCGTGCGGTTGTCGTTCATGTGCCGGCCTCTTTCGAATTCACAGCTGCCGAGCGCTCTGCGATCGAGGCCCAGAAGCGCTCGAACGAAGCGGGTCGGCGCTCAGTGAAGGCATTCAGCCCCTCTTGCCACTCGCTGCGCGGCACATCAAGCGGTGATGCCAGCACGCGCTCCCAGGCAACCGGGGAATGGGCGCGCAGGTTTGCCTTTGCCGCCGCCAGCGCACCAGGAGGTGCCTTTCCCACGATGTCTTCTGCAAGCTCCAAGGCGGCTTCGAGCACAGTTTCCGGTGAAACCAGACGGTTGACCAATCCAAGCGCCTGTGCCTCCACAGCCGATACCCGCCTGCGTGTCAGGACCAGATCCATGGCTTGCCGCCAACCCACCGTGCGTGGCAGCAACGCGACCGCGGAATTTGGGATCACGCCGTGCCCGAGTTCCGGCATCGCGAACCATGCGGCGTCGCTTGCCACCGCCAGATCGCAGGCCAGGAGAAGCTCCATGCCGCCACCGAGCGCCGGACCGTGGACGGCAGCGATGACAGGTAGGTCCAGTTGCCAAAGCCGCCTGAACAGCAACGCAGGATCCTCATCGGGATCCTTGCCTTCCATCCACCCGTCACGCAGGTCGTCGATGTTGGCGCCGGCGCAAAACGCGGAGCCCTCTGCAGCCAGCACGATAGCGCGCGCACCCGCCTGCAAGCTGCGTTCTAGAGCGCTGAGAAGGCCGCGGACGATTTCACGCGACAACGCGTTGCGTCGGTCCGGGTCATTCAGCGTAAGAAGCGCCGTGTGTCCGCGCAACTCGAACAGGACCTTGTCGACGGGCTTCATGCATCGGCTCCTTCGGGCGCGCCCGCAAGCAGGTGCGCTCTCAATTCCGCTCCAATAGGCCACGGTGCGCCGGTCTCCGGACTCACGATGACGCAGACCGCCTCCGCAGAGGCATGGCAGTCTCGGCCATTCGCAGCGAATAGACCCTGCACAATGCGCACCGAGGTCCTGCCGACGGCGACAACGGTGCTGCCGATCTCCACCTGTCCCGGAAAGTGGACCTCCTTGCGAAAGTCGACCAACAGGCGCGCTATGGCGAGGTTGCCGCCGTCCATCAGCGCGCGAATTTCTGGCGGCGCGAATATCTCCATGCGCGCCGCTTCGAAGAGCGTGGAGATCACCGCGTTGTTCACGTGGCGGGACTGGTCGGTGTCGGCGTTGCGCAGCTTCTCATGCGTCCAGAAGCGGAAGTCGCCACGCACCGGCGCAGCCGTTCGCCGAGGTGCTTGCGTGGTGGGCTGGTCAGTCATCTGCGGCCTCTCAGGGATTCGAGGGATGCATGTGCGCCGTCGCCTCGTGCTCGACGCGCAGATAAAGCGGTTCCGCCATCGGCTGGCGCATCTCCTCCAGGATGTGGCCGACCAGACCGACGGCGCGCGCCGACACGGCCAAGCCGCGGCAGATCTTCCAGGGTATTCCCATCTCGGAGGCGACCGCCGCCATCGCACCGGTCACGTTGACCGGCAGTGGACGATTGGCCTGGCGCGTGGCTTCGGCGCCGAGCGCTTCCATGAGCCGCACATGCGGGCCGTAGTACCCGGTTTCCTTCGCGACCTTGAAGAGCGCCGGAGTGCGCGGATCGATTGGCTTGTGGAACGGATGGCCGATGCCCGGCAAGATTTCCTTGCGGGCCCGATAACCCGTGACGATTTCCCGGGCCTTGGCTTCCACATCGATTTCATCGCCGCCCTTGCCGCCATCGGGCAGGGACTCCTGCAGCAGCCGGGCGGCGTTGTCGAGCGAGCCCACGAACACCGAGCCCAGGCCGAGCAAGCCCGCCGCCACCGCGGCCTGCACCGACTCGGGCGCGCCGCAATACGTCATACGGGTGGCGAGCGACGACGGCGTGATGCCGTGCTCGACCAGAATCACCATCATTGCGTTGAACATACGAAGTTCGCGCTCGTCGGGAAGCCGCGCGAACAACTGCAGGAACGCCATCTGCCCGAAGTCCACCTTGCCGACAATCTCTTCGCACAGGTCCAGGCCGTGCACCACCACCTGGGTCGGGCTGGCCCATGCGATGTCCGATTTCACTTCACCATTTTTCATGGGCGTCTTTCTATTGAGCTGTTGAGGAAGGCGAGGATTCGAGATAGGGTTTGGCCATCTCGCGCAAGACGTTCTTCAAAATCTTGACCCCGTTGGGCCCGTTCGATTGCGGAAACTCGTCGATCGGCACGATGCGTCGTGGGACCTTGAAGCCTGCGATGCCGCCCTTGCAGTAGGCGAGCAATTCCGACTCCGCAGCGGGCTGCGCCGACGGCCGCACAAAAGCCACGGCCACGTCTCCCTCGCCGTCCTGGTGGACGCCCACGACCTGCGCGGCCTCGACGCCGGGGTGGCTGCAGAGAAAGTCCTCAACCTCCGTGGGATCGACCAGGTAGCCCTTCAGGCGGAGGCTGTCCTTGAGCCGCGCGAGGTAGAAGAACTCGTTGCCCTTCGCATAGGCGAGATCGCCGGTCTTGAGCCAGCCGTCGGAGGTGAACGCATCGGCCGTGGAAGCGGCGTTGTTCAGGTAGCCCTTCATGACGTTGTAGCCACGCAGTTGCAGCTCGCCCTGCTCGCCGTCTTCCTTGGGCAGGCCGGTGCCCGGATCGACGATGCGAAAGCGCATCTCCGGCGAGATCGGCGTGCCGCCGGCCATACCGCGCTCGCGCGCATCACCGGCCGTATCGCGAATGGCCATCAAGGCCAGACATTCCGACATACCGTAGATGCCGCTCAACCGCAGACCCCAACGGCTCCAGGCCTGATCGATGACTTTGGCGCCGAGGCCGGCGAACTCGGCGAAGCCGCCGCGGCGCCAGGTCGCAAACGAGCCCTGCGCTCCGAAGACCATGTCGAACATGCCGTCGGATGCATAGAAGTGCGTCACACCGTGACGCTCGATGGCGGCTGCGGCGGCATCCGCCTTGAAGACAGGAAGGAACACGCAGGTGCCTCCGGCAGCGAGGGCCGCGACAGCCGAGACGAAACCGAGCACGCCATACAGCGGCAGCGCACAGAGCATCGTGTCGCCGGGACGGATCTCCGTCACCTGGCCGGCGTTGCGAGCATGCGCGGCGAGACCACCCTGGGTATGCACCGCCAATTTGGGCTTGCCCGTGGTGCCGGAGGTGCTGAAGGTGCACAGCGCATCGGCATCCCGGCCGGAAATTTCGCGATGCGGCTCGCAGGCCAGCCATTGGAAGCCGCCTTCCGCAGGCACCTCGATCACATGAGCGAGTGCGGCAAGCGAAGCCTGCATGGTCCGCCCTGCACCCGCGTAGTCGAAGTCCAGAAACTTCTCGGGAACGACGAGTACGCGCGCCGCGGCAGTGCCGACAATGTGCTGCGCCTCCGACAGCTTGAGCCGCGTGCTGACCGGAACCATCAACACCCCGAGCTGCGCAGCGCCAAACAGCAGCTGCAGCCAGATCGCGCCATCGGGAATCCAGACGGCCACAGTGTCGCCCCGGCGCAAGCCGAGTTCGTTCAGGAACGCAGCCGCACGCTGCCCCGCCAATTTCAGTTCGGCCCGCGTGGCCGTCTGCCCGGCGGCGTGGAACGCGGGCAATTCCGCGGGGTGCTGGTCGAGGATGTCAAAGGCCATGACCGCTCCTCACCCAGCCAGCGCCGCGCGGGCAATCTGCAGACGCTGCATCTCGGAGGTACCTTCGCCGATGCGGAATGCGCGCGCGTCGCGGTAGAAGCGTTCGATGGGCAGCTCGCACATGTAGCCCATCGCGCCGAAGATCTGCAGCACCCGGTCAGTGACGCGGCAGCCCATTTCGCTGGCAAAGAGTTTTGCGCGGGACGCCGCGATCCGCGCCTGCGGGTCTTGCGCCTCGATGGCGTCCGCCGCGCTGTGGATCAAAAGCCGCGCGGCTTCCAAATCGACATCGTTGTCCGCGATCATGAATTGAATCGCCTGATGCTGGGAAAGACTGGCGCCGAATGCCTTGCGTTCCACCGCGTACTCGCATGCCATCTGCTGTGCACGACTCGACAGCCCAAGGGAACGACTCGCCGACAGCAAGCGATCCTGATTGATCGACTGCATCATTCCGAGAAAGCCCTCATCGGGAGCTCCCAGCACGTCGGCATCAGGCACAAAACACTCCTCCAGCGAGAAGCCGTTGAGGTGATAGCCGCGCCACCCCATCTTTTTGTATCGGGTCATGCCGACCACGCCCGGATTGCCGCTGCGCACGATGAACGTTCCGAGCTTCGACTTCAATGGCGCGTCCGGATTCGTCACCGCCAGGACGATGACGTAGTCCGCGGTTTCGGCGTGGGAGATGAAGTGCTTGCTACCCGTTAGTACCCAGCCGCCATCAACCTTCACTGCGCGGGTCCGCAGCCCCCCGAGGTCGGAGCCGGCATTGGGCTCCGTCAACGCATAGGTGATGGTCTTCTTGCCGGAAAGAACATCCGGCAGAAACGACTCACGTTGCGCGCTGCTGACCTGACTCAGCTGCAGAGGCAAATGCCCAAAAACCTCACTGAGGGGGACGGAGGTGTAGGTCAACTCCTCCAGGATGGCGACCTTTGCCGCGGCCGGCAATCCAGGCCCACCCACGCTGTCCGGCAGGTTGAATCCATACAAGCCCAATGCCGCGACCTCGCTTCGGAGCTGCGCCAGCAGATCGAGGCTAACATCATCATCGTTTTCGATCTGCTGCTCAAGCGGGATGAGACGCTGTCTCACGAATCGTCTAGCTGTTTCACGGATCAAGGAGAGTTCGGTGTCAGAGGTTTTTTTCATGGCTTTCTCGAAAACGATTTCGAGGAAGTTTAGGAGGTTTTTTCGAGGAATGCAAGAAGCTCGAATCAGGGGCGCCGCACTCCCGACTGCGCACGGCTGCGGGACCTGCGATTGCCCCCTTGGACCGCCGAGGGAGCTGCCGTCTGGGCAGGCCCGCGTCCTCGGAAAGTCAGGCGGCGTCGTGCAATGCGTAGTGGCTAACCACCATCGGGGCGGCAAGCCACGCCGACGACCCGGCCAGCCAGTTCGAAACATGCGCCGAGTTCAAGTGCTGTTCGAACGCGTTGTGGTCGGTGAAGAGGCCATAGGTGACGAACTCCGAGGCGTCCTCGGTTCCGCGGTGCAGTTGGTAGATCAGGACACCCGGCTCGATCTGGCTGGCCTCGACTACCGGCGCCATGCGCGCGAGGAAGAAGTCTTCGCAACCTGCCTTGATGGGCAGCTTGACGACGATGACGTGGTGATTCGCTCGCAGCGCCGACTCGGCGCTGCCCAGGCTTTTCAATGAAGGGGGCATGTTCGGTGTCTTTCTGGTCTTTGGGGTTTCTTTGCCTGACCGCTCGAACAACGTCTTGTCATCCGAGCAACTCAGGGGTGCCACTGTGGCTTTCAGACACGCTTGCAACAAGGCGACCAATGGCAAATGACTTTTGTCCAGATTGAGAAGATGAAACCCACCCCTCAGATCGAAACCCGGGACATGGTCCTGCTGCAGGCGCTTGCCGCACAAGGCTCGCTGAGCGGTGCCGCCGACGTGCTTGAGCAGCCGGTGTCGTCCGTCAGCCGTTCACTCAAGGCGCTAGAGCAGCGCCTCCAGGTGGCGCTCCTGGTGCGCACGACACGACGCATGGAACTGACTCAGGCCGGACGGCTGTTGCTGGAGCGCAGTCGTCATGTACTGCAGTCGCTGGCGGACATCGAAGCCGACCTGGCGCGCGTTGCCGGCTCCCCGAGCGGGCTGTTGCGGGTCAATACCTCGGCCTCGTTCATGAGCCATGTCCTGCTCCCATTGATTCCGCACTTTGCACAGGCGTATCCGGGCATCGACCTCGAGTTGCGTAGAAGTGACCAGATCGTCGACTTGATCCAGGAGCATGCCGATGTGGCGATCCGCATCGGCACCATGGCCGACTCCTCGCTGCGAGCGGTATTGCTGGGGAATTGCCGCCGCCTCGTACTGGCATCACCAGCCTATCTGGGACGGCACGGCACGCCGCGCACCATCGAAGATCTTGCGACGCATCGGCTGCTCGGCTACATCGGTACAGATGCGCTCAATCGCTGGCCGCTTAGTCATGGCCAACAGCAAGAATTGAGCATCCGGCCCGCCCTCTGTGTGTCGCACGGCGAGATGCTGCATCAGCTCGCGCTGGCGCATCAAGGCATCGCCTGTCTGTTGGATTTTTCGGTGGCCGCTGATTGTCGCAGGGCAACCTGGTGGAACTGTTGCCGCAGTTCAATCTATCCCCACCGAGTCCTGTTCATATCGTCTACTACCGCCGCGCACCAACCGATGCACGCATCCAGGCGTTCATCAATTTCATGCGAGAACACGCAGAGTCATGGGCGGCGATTTCCGGAGACGGACCGGCGCAACGACCACGCGATGCGCATCGGTGAAAGCCGGACAGCGCACCGCGGCGTAGCCAAAGAGCGCCGTGCAATCCTGGATCGCGCAGCGCATGAACGGACGCACGACTTGATCCGATGATCCGGGCTGTCCCGCCCGGACGGCGCGTTCCACCGCAAATCGGGCCGCCGCGCCATCACGGGCGGGGAGCCCTTCTCATGCGGCCGCTTTCAACTCAACCGGCGGAGAACCCGACCTAGTAACCAGTATGTCCAAATAGTCCGCCCATCGCTGGAGCATCGCAGCGCGCTGCTTGAGGTACTGCGTCCGGTTGTAGGCGCGCCCATTGGCGTCCTTAACCGCATGCGCCAACTGGGCCTCTATCACCAGCGGGTCGATCTCCAGCGTTTCAGCCAGAAGGGTCCGGGCTGTCGCCCGGAAGCCATGAACCGTCTGCACGGTCGGGCCGTACCCCAAGGTCAGAAGCGCTGCACGCAGAGTGTTGTCCGAGATCGGCCGCTCGTGACTACGCTCGCCCGGGAAGACCAACGTACTGTGGCCCGTAATTGGATGCAGCTTGCGCAGCAGTTCCACTGCCTGCCTGGGCAGAGGTACTAAGTGCGGATCGCCTCGCTCCTTACCCTCGATGCGCCGCTTCATCCGCGCAGCGGGCACGGTCCAGAGCGCCCCGTCGAGATCGAGCTCGGCCCAGGCCGCCGCTCGCAGTTCGTTCGGGCGTTGAAAAAGCATGGGCGCCAGTTGAAGCGCCGTACGCACGATGGGGCCGCCTTGATAACCCTGGATGACGCGTATCAACGTCCCCAGTTGGGCCGGATCGGTGATCGCCGCGAAGTGCCGCTTCTTGTGGGGCGTGAGTGCCCCCTTGAGATCCGCCGTAATATCGCGCGGCGCCCGCGCGGTGGCGACCGCGTAGCGCCACACCGCGCGTGCTGTCATCAGCACGCGACCGGCGACGTCGAGAGCGCCACGCTCCTCGATACGGCGCAGGGCTGCCAACACCTCGATGGCCTCGATTTCGCTGATGCGACGAGCAGCGAAATACGGAAACAGGTCCTTTTCCAGGTTGCGCTTCTCGCGCGTGGCGTAGTGGCCGCTCCAGCGCGCATGGTGCTTGTCGAACCACTCGAGCGCCGTCTCTCGAAAGGTATCGCCGGTGTTCACGGCCGCCTTGAGCTTGACGACCTGGCGCGCCTGTATGGGATTGATTCCGGAAGCCTTCTGGGCCTTGGCAGCGTCACGGGCCTTTCGCGCCGCCGCAAGGCTCACATCGGGATAGGAGCCCAAGGCGAATTTCTTCTCAACCCCTTCGATCCTGAACTTCCAGAACCATCGGCGAGAACCCGAGGCCGAGACTTCCAGATAGAGCCCACCTGCGTCGGCGTAGCGTGCCTGCTTTCGGTCAGGCGGACAGGAGGCGTTGCGGCATGCAGCATCGGTCAACGGCATGGGGTACATCCAGGGGGTGGGGGTACAAAACTGCTGTCCCAGGGGGTTCAGGCGGTTTGTACCCCCTTTTGTACCCCCACTTGGCGCTGGCAGTCACCGGATTTCAGTGTATGCCTCCGGACGCGATTCGCCCAGCTCCCCAATGAAAAAGGGCGTCCGGAGGATGATTCCGGACGCCCTTGGACGTTTTGTTGGTCGGTGTGAAAGGATTCGAACCTTCGACCCCTTGCACCCCATGCAAGTGCGCTACCAGGCTGCGCCACACACCGAAGCTTGCGATTATAGCCTGCGGGCTTTCAGTGGTTCGAAGCCAGAAGCTCGCGAATTTCGTAGAGCTCCCGCTTCAGACGCAGCAGTTGCGACAGCTCGATCGCTGGGTGGCTGCCGCGAGACGCATCGAGGTCTTCCTGAAGCGCGGCGTCGAACTCCTCCTGGTCGATCTCAACGGCCTCCACGCCTTCGAGCGGCACCTCGCCCGCCTTGCGGCGGTCACGCTCCGTCTGCACCATTTCCTGCAGCTTGTTGCGCGCGCCGCTGATGGTGAAACCCTGGTCGTAGAGCAGGTCGCGGATGCGGCGGATCATCAGCACCTCGTGGTGCTGGTAGTAGCGGCGGTTGCCGCGCCGCTTCATCGGACGCAACTGGGTGAACTCCTGTTCCCAGTAGCGCAGCACATGCGGTTTGACCCCACACAGTTCGCCCACTTCACCGATCGTGAAGTATCGTTTGACGGGGATGGGCGGCAGGAGCGTTTTCTCCATTGAAATCAAGGCGGTGCGAGAACAACCTTAGAGATTACTCTACCGCGGGCACAAGGGCCAAGAACTATTCGGTGCCAAGGCTCCATTCCACATCCTGCGAACCCTCGTCACCCGCGCTGCCCTGGATCTGCTCCTTGAGCTTGGCGCTGGCATGGAAGGTGGCGACGCGCCGCTCGCCGATCGGAATAGCCTCGCCGGTACGCGGATTGCGCCCGGGACGCGGCGCCTTCACGCGGATCTGGAAATTGCCGAAGCCCGAGATCTTCACGTCCGTGCCCTCGATCAAGCTGCCGGCGATCAGGTCGAAAAAGGCTTCGACCATGTCCTTGGATTCGCGCTTGTTGAGGCCGATCTGCTCGAACAGGAGATCGGCCAGATGCGCCTTGGTCAGTGCCGGCGTTTCCAGGGCTTCAAGCGTGAAATCCATGAGCTTCATACCCGCAGATGCGCGCCGAGCCGCGCGCTGAGTTGTTCAAGAATCGCGGCCACTGCCGCTTCGACCTGCTCGTCTGTCAGCGTAGCCTCGCCGCTGTAGAAACGCAGGCGTACGGCCATGCTCTTCTCGCCGAGCGCCAGACCGCCAGGGCCGCCCGGCGCATCACGGCCCACGGGCGGGCGATAGATGTCGAACAGCACTGCGTCGCGCAGCAGCGCCGGATCGGCTGCGGAGCGGATGGTGCGCATCAGCGCGTCGTGCGTGATGGCTTCCGCCACCACCACGGCGATGTCGCGCTCCACCGCCTGGTGCTTGGGCACGGGCCGAGCCACGGGCACCGGGCGCGCAACCACGGCGTCGAGGTCGAGCTCGAAGAGCACCGGAGGCTGCGGGAACTCCCATTGCTGGCGCCATCGCGGATGGAGCTCGCCGATGACGCCTACAGGCCGGCCGTCGAGCAGCACGCGCGCGGCGCGGCCGGGATGCAGCGCCGGATGCTCGGTGGACTCGAACGTGGCCGCGCGCGGCGCCAGCAGCGCCTCGACGTCGCCCTTGACGTCGAAGAAGTCTGCGCGCTGCGGCCTGCCGTCCCAACGCTCGGCCTCGGCGTCGCCCCAGGCGAGACCGGCCACACGCATGGGCTGATGCACGCCCTTGACGGTGCTGTCGGTGGTGGCGACCGTGTCGTCACGCAGGAACACCCGCCCCAGTTCGAAAACGCGCACGCGCGGGGCGCGACGGTCGAGGTTGAACTTCAGGACCTGAAGCAGCGAACCGATCAGCGAAGAGCGCATCACGCTCATCTGGCTGGCAATTGGATTCAGCAGCTTGATCGGATTGACGTTGCCCGCGAGCTCCGCTTCCCAGTGCGCCTCGACAAAGCTGAAGTTGATCGTCTCCTGATAACCCAGCGCAGCGAGCCGATGGCGCACGCCGAAATTACTGCGCTGCGACTCGGGGCGCACGCGGGCGGTGATCGGGGCCAGCGGAGGCACGGTGGGCAGGTTGTTGTAGCCGACGAGGCGCGCGACCTCCTCGATCAGGTCTTCCTCGATGAGCAGGTCGAAGCGGTGCGGTGGCGGGGTGACGACCAGCGTGCCTTCACCCTCCTCGACGGGGAAACCCAGCCGACGCAAGGCGTCGCGGCACTGCGCCTGGGTCAGAGCCATGCCGATCACGCGCGCGGCACGCTCGACGCGCAGCGTGACGGACTTCGCCTCGGGCTGCCGCAAGGTCTGGTCATCGATCGGGCCGGGCTGACCCCCGCAGATCTCGACGATCAGCTGGGTAATGCGATCGATGATCTGCACGGTGCGGCTCGGGTCGACGCCGCGCTCGAAGCGATGCCCGGCATCGGTCGAGAAGTTGAAGCGGCGCGCGCGCCCCTGGATGGACTCAGGCCACCAGAAGGCTGCCTCGACGTAGATGTTGCGCGTGTCGTCCGAAACGGCCGTCGCATCGCCGCCCATGATGCCGGCCAGCGACTCGACCTGGCTGCGCTCGTCGGCGATCACGCCGACCTTCTCGTCCAGCGTCACGGTGTTGCCGTTGAGCAGCTTGAGCTGTTCGCTCGCCCTGGCCCAGCGCACGACCAAACCCCCGTTGATCTTGTCCAGATCGAAGACGTGACTGGGCTGACCGTACTCGAACATCACGTAGTTCGAAATATCGACCAGCGGCGACACGCTGCGCTGGCCGCAGCGCGCCAGGCGCTCGACCATCCAGCCCGGCGTCGCGGCCTGGGTGTCGACGCCACGGACGATGCGGCCCGAGAAGCGGCCACACAAGTCAGGGGCCTCGACCTTCACCGGCAGCCTGTCGGGCACTGCGGCGGCCACGGGCGGAATCGGCGGCGTTCTGAGCGGCGCACCGGTCAGCGCCGCGAGCTCGCGCGCAATGCCGTAGACGGAGAGGCCGTGCGCGAGGTTCGGGGTCAGCTTGAGGGTGAGCAGGGTGTCGTCGAGCTTCAGCAGCTCGCGCACGTCGGTGCCGACCGGGGCGTCAGCCGGCAGCTCCAGCAGCCCACCGTGGTCATCGCTGAGCTTGAGCTCGCGCGCCGAGCACAGCATGCCCTGGCTCTCGACGCCGCGCAGCTTGCCGAGCTTGATCTGGAAGGGCTGCCCGTCCTCGCCCGGCGGCAGCTCGGCGCCAACCAGCGCCAGGGGCACCTTGATGCCCGCGCGCGCATTGGGCGCGCCGCACACGATGTTCAGCAGCGTGCCCACTCCCGCATCGACCTGGCACACGCGCAACCGGTCAGCGTTGGGGTGCGGCGCAGCCTCCTTGATTTCGCCGACGACCACCTTGCTGAACGGCGGCGCGGCCGACCGGCGCTCCTCCACCTCGAAGCCACCCATGGTGAGCGTCTCGGCCAGCGTCTCGCTGTCGATGGGCGGGTTGCAGAACTCGCGCAACCAGGACTCGGGGAATTGCATCTCGCGTTCTCGTTCTGTCTGATTATTGAAACTGGTTCAGGAAGCGCAGGTCGCCATCGAAAAACAGGCGCAGGTCGTTCACGCCATAACGCAGCATGGTGAGCCGGTCCGGGCCCATGCCGAAGGCGAAGCCGATGTAGCGCTCTGGGTCCAGGCCCATGTTGCGCACCACCTGCGGATGCACCTGGCCTGAACCCGAGACCTCGAGCCATCGGCCGGCCAAAGGGCCGGTCTGGAACTGGATGTCGATCTCGGCGCTGGGCTCGGTGAAGGGGAAGAAGCTCGGCCTGAAGCGCAGCACCAAGTCGTCGGTCTCGAAGAAGGTGCGACAGAAGTCGGTAAAGATGACCTTCAGGTCCTTGAAGCTGACGTTCTCCCCCAGCCACAGGCCTTCGCACTGGTGGAACATCGGCGAGTGCGTGGCATCGCTGTCGACGCGGTAGGTCCGGCCGGGCGCGATGACCCGAATTTCGGGCGCCTTGACGGTGCCGGTGGTGTCGGCCGCCGCGGCGGCGAATTCGGCAGCGTACTTCTTGATGTGCTGATGTGCGTAGCGCACCTGCATCGGGCTGGTATGCGGACGCAGGTTGTAGGGGATGCCATCCTCGCCGTTGATGTCGACGTAGAAGGTGTCCTGCATCGATCGTGCGGGATGGTTAGGCGGATTGTTGAGCGAGGTGAAGCTGTGCCAGTCGCTCTCGATCTCGGGACCGTCGGCCACATCGAAGCCCATGCTCGAGAAGATGGCCTCGATGCGCTCCATCGTGCGGCTCACCGGATGCAGGCCCCCGCCAGCACGACGGCGGCCCGGAAGCGTGACGTCGAGCGCCTCGGCGCGCAACTGGATGGCGAGCTCTTCGTCGGCGAGTTGCTGGCGGCGGCCGGCCAGCGCGGCCTCGATGGCCTGCTTGGCCACGTTGATCGCGGCGCCGCGCGACTTCTTCTCCTCGACGGACAGCGTGGCCATGCCCTTCATCAGTTCGGTGATGCGGCCGGCCTTGCCGAGGAACTGCGCCTTGGCGTTCTCAAGTTCGGCCGGTGCCTTGGCTTCGGCGAAGGCTGCACGTGCGGTATCGACCAGGGAGTCCAACTCGTTCATGGAAATTCTTGAGCGTGAGAGAAAAAGAGGCCGACGATGCGAATAAAAAAGGGCTGGAGCCCTTTCAAGCGCCAGCCCTTGTACCGTGGGCGCAGGCCGCCTCTCGAGGAGCGGCAACCTGCTTGCGAGATCAAGCAGCCAGCTTGGCCTTGACCTGCTCCACGATGCCGGCAAAAGCGGCCTTGTCGTGCACGGCGATATCGGCCAGGACCTTGCGGTCGATCTCGATACCGGCCTTGCGGATGCCGTTGGCGAACTGGCTGTAAGTCAGGCCCAGTTCACGGGAGGCGGCATTGATACGGGCGATCCACAGTTGGCGGAAAACGCGCTTCTTGGTGCGGCGGTCACGGTAGGCGTATTGGCCCGCCTTCATCACCGCCTGCTTGGCGATGCGGAAGACGTTGCCGCGGCGACCGCGGAAACCCTTGGCAAGTGCGAGAACCTTCTTGTGGCGGGCGCGAGCCGTGACACCACGTTTGACGCGAGGCATGTGTGTACTCCTTGTTCGTCGTGTTAGATGCCGCTGCCGGGCAACATGGCAGCCATCGAGACCATGTTGGTCTCATGCACTGCCGTTGCACCACGCAGGTGACGCTTGTTCTTGGTGGTCTTCTTCGTCAGGATGTGACGCTTGAAGGCTTGACCGCGCTTGACGGTGCCACCGGGACGAACGCGGAAACGCTTTTTCGCGCTGCTCTTGGTCTTCATCTTGGGCATGTGAATGCTCCTTTCGTTTGTGCTCGTGAGGCGCCGGGGATGATTCCCACGGTCTTGTTGGCCCCGAGACACTTCTTCATCCCGCCGCTGCCTGCGCCCGAAGACGCCGGCAGCGGCGAAATCCCTTCAAAACCTGCTACTGCCGCCGCGGCTCAAGCCGCTGCGGGTGCCGTCGTCGGCTCGGTGGCCGGCTTGGCTGCTCCACCGCCGCCCTTCTTGCGACCCGGCGCGATCATCATGATCATTTGCCGACCCTCGAGCTTGGGGAACTGCTCGACCACGATGCTGTCGCCGAGGTCGTCGCGAATGCGCTGCAGCAGGGCCAGGCCGAGCTCCTGGTGCGTGATCTCGCGGCCTCGGAAGCGCAGCGTGATCTTGCATTTGTCGCCCTCATCAAGAAAGCGCCGGATGTTACGCATCTTGATGTTGTAGTCGCCTTCGTCGGTACCGGGCCGGAACTTGATTTCCTTGACCTCGATGACCTTCTGCTTCGACTTCGCCTCGGCGGCCTTTTTCTGCTCGTGGTACTTGAACTTCCCGTACTCGATCAGGCGACAGACCGGCGGATTGGCCGCCGCGACTACTTCCACCAGATCCACGTCTTGCTCGCCGGCCAGCCGCAAGGCCTCGGCAAGACTTACGACACCCAACGGCTCATTCTCGGGGCCGATCAGGCGGACTTCCGGGGCCATGATCTCCCGGTTCAGGCGGTGTTGGCGTTCCTCGCGGTGGCGGCGGTCGCGAAATGCAGTAGCGATGGTCGGATCCTTCAATCAATTTGCTACAAAAATTGTAGCGAACACCTTCGAGTCCACGCCCACAAGCAGCCTGATCGGTCGAAATCAGCCTTTGAACCTGTTCAAATTCAAAGCTTGTGTTGGATGTCGTGAGCAATCTTTTGGGAGAACGCTTCCACCGACATGGCACCGAGATCAAGATTGCCCCGGGCGCGCACTGCGACGGCACCTGTTTCCTTTTCCTTGTCGCCGACGACGAGGATATAAGGAAGCTTTTGCAACGAATGCTTCCGTATTTTATACGTAATCTTTTCGTTGTGCAGGTCAAGCGAAACTCTAAGCCCTTGATTTAGCAGCGTTTTAGCAACTTGAGACGCGTAGTCGGCCTGCCCTTCGCTGATATTGAGCACCGCCACCTGCACCGGCGCCAGCCAGGCAGGCATCGCGCCCGAATGGTGTTCGATCAGCATGCCGATGAAACGCTCCAGGCTGCCGACGATGGCTCGATGCAGCATCACCGGATGAGCCCTGCCGCTCGACTCCGTCACGTACTCGGCGCCCAGGCGCTCGGCCATGTTGAAGTCCACCTGCATCGTGCCGCATTGCCAATGGCGGCCGATGGCGTCGCGCAGCGTGTACTCGATCTTGGGGCCATAGAAAGCGCCTTCGCCGGGCGAAATGACGAAGTCCACACCCGAACGTCGCAAGGCCTCCATCAGCGCACTTTCAGCCCTGTCCCAGAGCTCGTCCGAGCCGATGCGGTTGTCGGGCCGCGTCGCTACCTTGTAGAGGATGTCCTTGAAGCCGAAGTCGGCATACACCTTGAGCAGTTGACCTGTGTAGGCCACGCACTCCTCCAGGATGTGGTCTTCCGTGCAGAAGATGTGGCCGTCGTCCTGCGTGAAGCCACGCACCCGCATGATGCCGTGCAGGCCTCCCGAGGGTTCATTGCGGTGGCACTGCCCGAATTCGCCATAGCGGATCGGCAAGTCGCGGTAGCTGCGCAGGTCGCTTTTGAAGATCAGCACATGGCCCGGGCAGTTCATCGGCTTCAGCGCGTAGTCACGCTTTTCCGACTCCGTCGTGAACATGTTCTCGCGGTAGTTCTGCCAGTGGCCCGTCTTCTCCCACAGGCTCTTGTCGAGGATCTGCGGCCCCTTGACCTCCTGGTACCCCGTGTCGCGATACACCTTCCGCATGTACTGCTCGACCTGCTGCCAGATGGCCCATCCCTTGGGGTGCCAGAACACGACGCCCGGCGCCACCTCGTCGATGTGGAAAAGATCCAGTTCCTTGCCGAGCCGCCGGTGATCGCGCTTCTCGGCCTCTTCGATGCGCCGGATGTAGTCGTCGAGCTGCTTCTTGTCGGCCCATGCCGTGCCGTAGATGCGCTGCAACTGCTCATTGCGCGCATCGCCGCGCCAGTAGGCGCCTGCCAGCTTCGTGAGCTTGAAGACCTTGAGGAAGCGCGTGTTCGGGACGTGCGGACCGCGGCACATGTCGACGTACTCCTGGTGGTAGTACAGCCCCATCGCCTTCTCGTCCGGCATGTCTTCGACCAATCGCAGCTTGTAGTCCTCGCCGCGGGACTTGAAGACCTGGATGACCTCGTCTCGCGGCGTCATCTTCTTCACCACGTCGTAGTCCTGAGAGATCAACTCGCGCATGCGCGCCTCGATCGCCTCCATGTCCTCGGGCGTGAAGGGCCGCTCGTAGGAGATGTCGTAGTAAAAGCCCTCCTCGATCACCGGCCCGATCACCATTTTCGCCGTCGGAAAGAGCTGCTTGACGGCGTGGCCGACCAGATGCGCCGTCGAGTGGCGGATGATCTCCAGGCCTTCGTCGTCCTTGGGCGTGATGATCTGCAGCTTGGCGTCCTGCTCGATCAGGTCGCTCGCATCAACGAGCCGGCCGTCGACCTTGCCGGCCACCGTCATTTTCGCCAGGCCGGGGCCGATGGACTTGGCAACATCGGCCACCGAAACCGGGCCGGGGAACTCGCGGCGCGAGTTGTCGGGAAGCGTGATCTGGATCATGAAAAAACCTCGGCGAGAAAACAAAAAAGCGCGGTCATCGGACCGCGCTTGGGCTTGAGTGAGGGCGCTGGAAGCTCCAGCATGCGCGGCCTACCGGCCTTCTCCTTCAAGAAAAAGGCCGCTCATTTCTTGCGGGGTAGTTCGCGGTGTCATAACCAGGATGCCTTTCTCGCCCTTGTTGCTGCTCTGACGGAAGCTTGTGATTCTAGCGGTTGAGCTCAGGATGCGAGCGCGGTCCACGAGCTGCGCACGGCCGACCGACACGAAAAAAATCCCCGCGGATTCCTCACGCGGGGACCAAGCTCGGTGACAGCGGGATATCAGTGGAATTGCTCTTCCTCGGTCGAACCGGTCAGCGCCGTGACGCTCGACTTGCCGCCCTGGATCACAGTGGTCACCTCGTCGAAGTAGCCGGTGCCGACTTCCTGCTGGTGCGACACGAAGGTGTAACCGCGATCGCGTGCGGCGAACTCCGGCTCCTGCACCTTCTCGACGTACGCCGACATGCCGCGCTGCACGTAATCCTGTGCCAGGTCGAACATGTTGAACCACATCGAATGGATGCCGGCCAGCGTGATGAACTGGTACTTGTAGCCCATGGCGCCAAGCTCCTTCTGGAACTTCGCGATGGTGGCGTCGTCGAGGTTCTTCTTCCAGTTAAACGACGGCGAGCAGTTGTAGGCCAGCATCTTGCCCGGATGCACCTTGTGCACGGCCTCCGCGAACTTGCGCGCGAACTCGAGGTCGGGCGTGCCGGTTTCGCACCAGACCAGGTCCGCATAGTGGGCGTAGGCGATGGCGCGCGAGATCGCTTGGTCGATGCCCTTCTTCGTCTTGTAGAAGCCTTCCGCGGTGCGCTCCCCCGTGAGGAAAGGCTTGTCGTTCTCGTCGTAGTCGCTGGTCAGCAGGTCGGCCGCTTCGGCGTCGGTGCGCGCGATCACCAGCGTCGGGGTCCCGCACACATCGGCCGCCATGCGCGCGGCGATCAGCTTCTGCACCGCTTCCGTCGTCGGCACCAGCACCTTGCCGCCCATGTGGCCGCACTTCTTGACCGAGGCGAGCTGGTCTTCGAAGTGGACACCCCCAGCGCCGGCCTTGATCATGGCCTTCATCAGCTCGAAGCCGTTGAGCACGCCGCCAAAACCCGCCTCGGCGTCGGCCACGATGGGCGCGAAGTAGTCGACGTAACCCTTGTCGCCAGGGTTGGTGCCCTTGGACCATTGAATTTCGTCGGCACGGCGGAAGGTGTTGTTGATGCGCTCCACCACGGTCGGCACCGAGTCCACAGGATAGAGCGACTGGTCGGGGTACATGGCGGCGTAGCTGTTGTTGTCAGCCGCGACCTGCCAGCCCGACAGGTAGATCGCCTTGATCCCAGCCTTGACCTGCTGCATCGCCTGGCCACCGGTGAGCGCACCGAGGCAATTGACGTAGGGCTCGTTGTTCACCAAGTCCCACAGCTTCTCGGCGCCCCGGCGCGCGATCGTGTACTCGATCGGGAAGGAGCCGCGCAGGCGCACCACGTCGGCAGCGCTATAGCCCCGCTTGATGCCCTTCCAGCGCGGGTTGGTCGCCCATTCTTTTTCGAGGGCGGCGATTTGCTGTTCCCGGCTCAGTTGTTCGGTGATGGTTTGAGGCATGGTCACTCCAAGGGTTGATTGAGGGTTGGCGCTGTGGCCTTGGGAGCAACTTTAAGGCAGTGCTTCCTGTCTTATGTCTTATAGAAGACTTATTTTTTCTCGATCAAAATCAACGACTTTGAAGACGCTTTTCTCAATGCGGAACTACTTTTCTCATATCGAGAAAAAATATTGCGACGCAACATACGATCTTTTCGCGATGCGGAACGACTTCTTCGGTCATGAAAACGGGACCGCCCGGTCGAACCAGTCGCCCGATGCGATCACTCGGCGTCCTGCGATTCGATCGGGGTGGATCTCGTAGACCAAGCACAGGAGCTCCGTCGAGCCGGCCTGCACCCACACTTCGCGCTTGATGTATTCGCCGCCATCGTCAGGCCGCACCTCCTCGAGTTGATCGAGCAGCGCCTCGAGCGCCGGCGCAATGGCATAGATCTCGCCGACCAGTTCGTCGCTGCCGCCAAGCACCGCACCGGGATAGCTGCCCAGGTCGTACAGCGTGCCTCGGATAACCGCTTCCGCCACGTAGCGCGGCGCCGGCCGGAAGCGCGCGATATCGTTTCGCCCACCGCGCCGCAAGGTGCCGTAGACGAACACATGTCGGGGCTCGAAAGGTGAATGCGGCATCATCATCGGCTCGTCTTCGCAACACGACCAGTCTATTGAACTCCGTACTCGCCGCGCCTGGCCGCCTCGTCGCCTACGGCTGCCTGGCCCTCAGCATGTCGCTGGTCGGCAGCTACGTCGCGCTGTCCAAGCCGCTGGTCGTCGCCTTCCCGGTGTTCCTGCTTGCCTGGCTTCGCTTCGGCATCGCCGCGCTCGCGATGCCGCATTGGCTGCGCCGTCCGCCGGACGAACCGACAATGACGCCCCGCACGCGCGGCCTGGTCTTCCTCGAGTCCTTCCTCGGCAACTTCCTGTTCTCGATCTGCATGTTGTTCGGCGTGAGCCTCACCAGCGCCGTCTCGGCGGGCGTGATCATGGCCTCGATCCCCGCCATGGTCGCGATCGGCAGCCGGGTCTTCCTGCGCGAGAGCATCACGACGCGGACGGCGCTCGCCATCGCTTGTGCGGCCGGCGGCATCGGCCTGCTCGCGCTTGCGCCCTCGCAGCCCTCCGCCCACTCGGGTAGCACCACCGCCCCCTCGATGCCCTGGCTCGGCAACCTCCTGGTGTTCTGCGCGGTCCTCTGCGAGGCAGCTTACGCGGTGATCGGCAAGTCGCTCACGGGCAAGCTCGGTCCCAAGCGCATCTCCTCCCTGATCAACCTCTGGGGCTTCGTGCTCTCGACGCCACTGGGCTTGTGGTTCGCGCTGCGCTTCGACTTCGGCGCTGTTCCGCTCGGGCTGTGGGCGCTGCTCGTGGTCTATGCGCTGGCAGCGAGCATCTGGACGGTGTGGCTCTGGATGACCGGGCTCAAGGGAGTACCGGCCTCGCAGGCGGGCGTGTTCACCGTGATGCTGCCCGTGAGCGCGGCCATGGTCGGCGTGCTCGTGCTCGGCGAAAACCTGTCGCTGCTGCAGCTATGCGCCTTCGCATTTGCATTGCTCGGCGTGGTGCTCGCAACCTGGCCTTCGCGCCGCGCTGAAGCGCGGCGCGGTGCCTGAAGGCACTCCAGAGTGCGAAGCACTCCCTTCTCTCCTCTGAAAAAACAACAGCTCCCAATGAAAAAGTCCCTTTTTCCCTTGGAAACACGTTTTTTCTCCTTTAGCATCCGCAGTGCCAGTGGAGACACCGTTTTCATTGGTGAAAAGTGACCAATCCAAAAAGGAAATCAACCATGGCAACTGCAAAGAAGGCTCCGGCCAAGAAAGCGCCTGCGAAGAAGGCTGCTCCTGCAAAGAAGGCCGCCGCGCCGGCCAAGAAGGCTGCTCCGGCGAAGAAGGCGGCACCCGCCAAGAAGGCGGCTCCTGCCAAGAAGGCTGCTGCGAAGAAGGCTCCCGCCAAGAAGCGCACGCCCAATGCCGCGTTCATGAAGGCCTTGACCCCCAGCCCGGCGCTCGCCGCCGTCGTGGGTCCGACGCCTCTGCCGCGCACCGCCGTCGTCAGCAAGCTGTGGGACTACATCAAGAAGAACAACCTGCAAGACAAGGCCAACAAGCGCAACATCAACGCTGACGCCAAGCTGAAGGAAATCTTCGGCAAGCCGCAAGTGTCGATGTTCGAGCTCGCCTCGCTGATCGGCAAGCACGTAAAGTGACCTCCCGAGCGCCTCAGGCGCTTCAAGAAAAAAGCCGGCGCATGCCGGCTTTTTTCTTGAAGACGCCCGGCGCCTGCAGCAGCTCAATGACTGCTGCGCGCCTGCGCTGCCTTGGTGATGACCGACAACGTGCCGCGCGTGGTGATCACCTCGGGGTCGAGCGGGATCTCGATGAGCGTGCCGACGTCGGCCGCCAGCGCACGCAGCAACGCTGCCTCGAATTGCGCGGTTTCGGTGACGCGCTCCGCCGCGTAGCCGTAGGCGCGCGCCAGTGCGCAGAAGTCCGGATTGGCCAGCGCCGTACCGCTCACCTTGGCCGGGTACTCGCGCTCCTGGTGCATGCGGATGGTGCCGAACATGCCGTTGTTGAGCAGCACGATGATGCTCTTGCCGCCATGCTGCGAGGCCGTGGCGAGCTCCTGCCCGTTCATCAGGAAGTCGCCATCGCCTGCGATGGTGAAGGCGGTGCGGCCCGTCGCGATGTTCGCCGCAATCCCCGCGGGCACGCCGTAGCCCATGGCACCGCTGGTCGGCGCCAGCTGCGTCTTGTGGCCTTTGGCGAGGCCGTGGTAGCGGAAGTACCGGTGCACCCAGCTGGCAAAGTTGCCAGCCCCGTTGGTAATGGCCGCGTCGGCGGGCAGGTGCTGCTGCAGGGTGCGCACCACCGCCGCCATGTCCACCGCACCGCGCGGCGACTCGGCCGGCAGCCCGGCCAGTGCCTGCGGCTCGAGGTTGGCGAGGTAGTCGGCATGCAGCTGTGCGGCCCAAGGCTCCCAGGGCACTTCGGCCGGCGGGCTCAGCACCTCGAGGCTGCGCGCCGCGGCGCTCATGCCGGCGTTGATGGCGAGGTCGGCCTGGTAGACGCGGTTGAGCTCCTCGGCACTCGCATGGAAGTGAACCAGCGTATGCGCCGGCCGGGGCGCCTCCAGCAGCGCATAGCCGCCTGTCGTCATCTCGCCCAGCCGCGGCCCGATGGCCACCACCAGGTCGCTGTGCTTCACATGCTCGGCCAGCTTGGGATTGATAGCGATGCCCACGTCGCCGGCGTAGAGCGGGTGATGGTTGTCGAAGGTGTCCTGGAAGCGGAAAGCGTTCGCCACCGGCAGCTTCCAGCTTTCGGCAAAGCGCTGCAGGGCCTGCGCTGCCTGCACGGTCCAGCCGCCGCCGCCGGCGATCACCAGCGGACGCTGCGCTTTGATCAACAACTCGCGCAGGGTCCGCAGCGCGCCCGGATCGCTCCACGGCTGAACCGCCTCCACGCGCGCCAGCGGCCGGGCCGAGGTCATGCTGCGCAGCATGTCCTCGGGCAGCACCAGGACAACCGGACCCGGCCGCCCGTTCATGGCCGTCGCGAAGGCGCGCGCCACGTATTCGGGAATGCGGTCGGCATCGTCGATGCGCTCCACGCGCTTGGCGAAGCCCTTGGTGCTCGGGCCGAGAAAGCTGCCGTAGTCGACCTCCTGGAACGCCTCGCGGTCCCGAAAGTCGCTGCCGACATCGCCCACGAAGAGCACCATCGGCGTCGAGTCCTGGAAGGCGTTGTGCACGCCGATCGAGGCGTTGGTCGCCCCCGGACCGCGCGTCACGAAGCAGATGCCGGGCCGCCCGGTCAATTTGCCGTGCGCTTCGGCCATGAAAGCCGCTCCGCCTTCCTGGCGATTGACGATGAAGCGGATGCGGTCGGCATAGGCGTGAAAGCCATCCAGAACCGCCAGGAAACTTTCGCCCGGCACGCCGAAGGCAAGCTCGACTCCTTGCTCGATCAGGCACTCGACGATCAGGTGGCCTGCGGTTTGCGACGAACTCATGGACGGGCGCCTCTCTGCTGCAATATCAAAAGGAGCGGCGATTATCCGCACACCGCAGGAATACTTGCCTTAATTCCCCAGTTGGTTAAATTTCACCCATGAAGACGCCGCCTACAGCGCCCATCGAACCCCGCTCTCGTGACGCCGACCGATCGCAGCTCGCCATCCTCGACTCGGCCCGCGACGAGTTCGCGCAGCGCGGCCTGGCCGGCGCACGCATGGACAGCATCGCCGAGCGCGCCGGGCTCAACAAGCGCCTGATCTACTACTACTTCGGCAGCAAGGACGATCTGTTCCTCGCGGTACTCGAGCGCACCTATGCCAATATCCGCGATGCCGAGCAGCAACTGCACCTGGACGAGGTCGAACCGGTCGAGGCGATCCGGCGCCTGGTCTCGTTCACCTGGCACTACTACCTCGAGCACCCCGAGTTCATCACGCTGCTCAACAGCGAGAACCTGCACCGGGCCGCCCACCTCAAGCGCTCCGGGCGCATCCAGGAAATGAACTCGCCGCTGGTGCAACTGCTCGACGGCGTGCTCGAGCGCGGCCGGCGCGAGAAGCTCTTCCGCTCCGGCATCGATCCGGTGCAGCTGTACATCTCCATTGCCGCGATCTGCTACTTCTACCTGTCGAACAACGACACGCTGTCGGCCATCTTCGGCCGCGACCTGCGCGCGCCCAAGGCCATGGCGCAGCGCCTGTCGCACATGACCGACCTGGTGCTGGGCTACGTCCTGCACTGATAGGGGTATCTCCTAGGGCCGAGCCGTTGACGGGCTCGCGAACGGATTCCTAGAATTGCCAATTCACTTTTTGGTGAATTGCAGTTTTTTCGGTTCGCCGTTCAGTCCACGCCAACAGGAACAGACCCAGTGCCCATCACCACCCGCCGCCATGCCTTCTTTGCCACGCTGGCGCTCTGCACCGCGCTCGGCGTCAACGCGCAGGGCGCCTATCCGAACAAGCCGATCCGCGTGATCGTGCCTTTCGCCGCCGGCAGCACCACCGACATCATTGCCCGAGCCATCGCCGACAAGATGGGCACCAGCATGGGCCAGACGCTGGTGATCGACAACCGAGGCGGAGCCAGCGGCACCATCGGCCAGCAGGCCGTTGCCACGGCGGCGCCGGATGGCTACACGATCATGATCCACTCGTCCTCGCACACGGTCAGCCCTTCGACCTTCGCCAAGCTGCCCTTCGACACGGTGGGCGATTTCGCAGGCGTCACGCCGATCTCCTCGCTGCCCAACGCGCTGGTGATCTCGCCCTCGAAGAACATCAAGACGCTGAAGGACCTGGTCGCAACTGCCAAGGCCAAGCCCGGCACGGTGAACTTCGCCTCGGCGGGCCAGGGCAGCGCCACACATCTGAACGCTGAAAAATTCAAGATGGCGGCCAACATCGATGCCACCAACATCCCCTTCAAGGGTTCGGCCGAAGCCGTGACCGAGGTGCTGGCCGGCCGCGTCGACTACTACTTCTCGCCCATCGCTCCGGTGATCGGCCAGATCAAGGAGGGCCAGCTCCTGGCCCTGGCCGTGGGCTCGCCCAAGCGCGCCGCCGCCCTGCCCGATGTGCCCACCACCGCCGAGGCGGGCGTGCCCGGCTCGGAATTCAACTTCTGGATCGGGATGATGGCCCCGGCCAAGACGCCGCGCGACGTGGTCAACCGCCTGCACGACGAAGTGGCGAAGGCACTCGCCAGCCCCGAGGTCAAGGAGCGTTTCCTCAAGCTGGGCGCCGATGCCTGGACGCTCAAGCCCGAGCAGTTCGACGCCTATATCAAGGAAGAGATCGCCAGCAATGCCAAGCTGGTGAAGGCCGCAGGCCTCTCGCCCCAGTGAGCTTCCCACGCATTTCCCCGACCCCTCTTTCCTTCTTCTTGTTCTTCATTCGGCAAACCTTCTGATATGGCCACCCAAAGACTCGGACTCATCATGCATGGCGTCACCGGACGCATGGGCATGAACCAGCATCTCATCCGCTCCATCTGCGCCATTCGCGCGCAGGGCGGCGTCACGCTTTCCAACGGCGACCGAGTGATGCCAGACCCGATCCTGATCGGGCGCAACGCCGACAGGATCGAGGCGCTGGCCAAGGCCCACGGCATCGAGCGCTGGGGCACCGACCTGGACGCCGCGCTGGAGAACAAGGACGACACCCTGTTTTTCGACGCAGGCACCACGCAGATGCGCCCTACCCTGCTGGCCAAGGCGATCCGCGCCGGCAAGCACGTCTACTGCGAAAAGCCGATCGCGACCAACCTCAACGAAGCGGTCGAGATCGCGCGCCTGGCCCAGGGCTCGGGCCTCAAGCACGGCGCGGTGCAGGACAAGCTCTTCCTGCCCGGCCTGCGCAAGCTCGACATGCTGCGCCGCGCCGGCTTCTTCGGCCGCATGCTGTCGGTGCGCCTCGAATTCGGCTATTGGGTGTTCGAGGGCGACCTGCAGCCTATTCAGCGCCCGTCGTGGAACTACCGCAAGGAAGACGGCGGCGGGATGATCCTGGACATGATGTGCCACTGGCGCTACGTGCTGGACAACCTGTTCGGCGAGGTGCAATCGGTTTCGTGCATCGGGGCGACGCACATCCCGAAGCGCTGGGACGAAAACGGCCAGCCCTACGAGGCCACCGCGGACGACGCGGCCTATGCAACCTGCCAGTTGCGCGGCCATGCCGGCGAGCCGGTGATCGCCCAGCTCAACATGAGCTGGGCCACGCGGGTCCGGCGCGACGACCTGGTGACCTTCCACGTCGACGGCACCGACGGCTCCGCGGTCGCGGGCCTGTCGTCATGCCGGGCGCAGTCGCGCGTCGCCACGCCGCGGCCGGTGTGGAACCCGGACGAGAAGCAGACGATGAACTTCTTCGACCAGTGGCAGGAGATCCCGGACTCGCAGGTCTACGACAACGGCTTCAAGATCCAGTGGGAGCATTTCATTCGCCATGTGGTCGAGAACGCGCCGTACAAGTGGACGCTGCCGGAAGGCGCCAAGGGCGTGCAGCTGGTCGAGGCCGCGCTCGAGTCATGGCAGGACCGCCGCTGGATCGACGTGCCGGAACTGAACATCTGAGGCGCCGATGTCTCTCTCGCTGACCCTCCCCGTCGCCGGCGGCACCCTCGCCCGCTATGCCTTGCGCGGCACGGCGCCACTGCAGCCGGCGCCCGGCATCGGTTTCAACCGCATCGCCTACTCTGCCGCCCACGTGGTGGCCGATCCTCTCGCCGCCATCGATCCGTGGCTGCAATGCGCCGTCGACTGGGACGCCACCATCGCCTACCGCCGCCATCTCTGGTCGTTGGGGCTAGGGGTGGCCGAGGCCATGGACACGGCACAGCGCGGCATGGGCCTGGACTGGCCGACCTCGCTGGAACTGATCCGCCGCTCCCTCGACGCGGCCAAGGACGTGCCGGGCGCCCTGGTTGCATCAGGCTGCGGCACCGATCACCTGAGCCTCATCGACGTGAAGAGCGTCGACGATGTGATTCGTGCCTACGAGGAGCAGATGGCCGCGATCGAGGCCCTGGGCGGCAAGCTGATCGTGATGGCCAGCCGCGCGCTCGCCCATGTTGCGAGAAGCCCGGCCGACTACGAGCGCGTCTACGACCGTATCCTGCCGCAGGCGAGGCAGCCCGTGGTCCTGCATTGGCTGGGCGAGATGTTCGATCCGGCGCTGGCCGGCTACTGGGGCACGAAGGATGTCGACGCCGCCATGGACACCGCACTCGGCATCATCGCGGCCCATCCGCGCAAGGTGGACGGCATCAAGATCTCGCTGCTGGACAAGGACAAGGAGATCGCGATGCGCCGGCGCCTGCCGGCCGGGGTGCGCATGTACACCGGCGACGACTTCAACTATGCCGAGCTGATCGCCGGCGACGGCCATGGCAGCGAGCCCACGCACGGCAAGAGCGACGCGCTGCTGGGCATCTTCGATGCCATTGCGCCGGCCGCCAGCGCCGCGCTGGGCGAGCTGGCCCAGGGCAACACCGAGAAGTTCCATGCCATTCTTGGTCCCACGGTCCCACTGTCGCGCCACATCTTCGCGGCGCCCACGCGCTTCTACAAGACCGGCGTGGTGTTCATGGCCTGGCTCAACGGCCACCAGAAGCACTTCACGATGGTGGGCGGTCAGCAGAGCACGCGCTCGCTGCAGCACCTGGCGGAGCTGTTCCGTCTGGCTGATGCGGCCAACCTGCTGGAGCAGCCCGAGCTCGCGGTCACGCGCATGAAAGCGCTGCTGGCCCTGCACGGCGTCGAGGACTGAAGCACACACCAAGGGAATCGCACCATGCAGTTGCCCGACCGCATCGAAGACCTCGAACACCTCGAGGAGCTGCTGTCCCGCCCTTCCGAGGCACTGGTGCAGACCCTCGAACGCGTCGAAGGCGACATCCTCGTCCTTGGCGTGGGCGGCAAGATGGGCCCGACGCTGGCACGCATGGCCAGGCGCGCCAGCCCCGGCCGGCGCGTGATTGGCGTGGCGCGCTTTTCCGAGGCCGGCTTGCGTGAGCGCCTGGAAGAACAAGGCATCGAATGCATCGAGGCGGACCTGCTGTCGCGCGAAGCGCTGGCCAGGCTGCCGGATGCTCCCAACGTCGTCTTCATGGCCGGGCGCAAGTTCGGTTCCTCGGGGAGCGAATGGCTGACCTGGGCCATGAACGCCCACGTCCCGGCGTTGGTGGCCGAACGCTTCAGGCGCTCCCGCATCGTCGCCTTCTCCACCGCCTGCGTGTACCCCTTTGCCGACGTGCGCGGCCCCGGCGCACGCGAAGAGGTCCCGCCCACCCCGCCGCCGGGCGAGTACGCGAACTCCTGCGTCGCGCGCGAGCGCTTGTTCGAGCACTTCTCGCACCTCTACCAGACGCCGGGTCGCCTGATCCGCCTCTCCTACGCGATCGACATGCGCTACGGCGTGCTGCACGACCTCGCGCAGAAGCTGGTCGCGGGCCAGCCCATCGATCTCACGATGGGACACGCCAACGTCATCTGGCAGGGCGAGGCCAACGACTGGACGCTGCGTACGCTGGCGCACTGCGACACACCGACCTCGCCGCTCAACCTCAGCGGCCCCGCCATCGCCATCCGCGAGGCCGCACGGGGACTGGCGCAGCGCCTCGGGGTGGAAGCGGTCTTCACCGGCGGCGAGGCCGACACGGCCTGGCTGATCGACTGCACCCGCGCCTTCGAGCTCTTCGGCCCGCAACAGGTCACGCTGGCGCGCATGCTGGACTGGACGGCCGACTGGGTACGGCGCGGTCAGGCCAGCCTCAACAAGCCCACCCACTTCGAAGCCCGCGACGGCAAATATTGAGCGAGCCATGCGTCACTCCGAGATTCCGCCCGCCTCGCTCGCCCTGCTGCGCCGCGGCACGGCGATTCCCGCGCACCTGCTCGCGCTCGATGCCAACGGGCGCCTGGACGAGCGCCGCCAGCGCGCGATGAGCCGCTACTACCTCGATGCGGGCGCGGGCGGGATGGCCGTGGGCGTGCATTCGACCCAGTTCGCGATCCGAGAAGCCGGCCTCTACGCGCCCGTGCTCGAGCTTGCCTTGCACGAGGCCCTGACCTGGGAGCCGCTGGACGGGCGTCGTCCCCTCTTCATGATCGCGGGCCTGGCCGGGCCCACCGCGCAAGCCAGGAACGAGGCCGCGACGGCACAGGCGCTCGGCTACCACGCCGGCCTGCTGAGCCTGGCGGCGATGAAGGGCGCCAGTGAAGACGCGCTCATCGATCACTGCGCCAGCGTCGCAGAGGTCATGCCGCTGGTGGGCTTCTACCTGCAGCCGGCCGTGGGCGGCCTCCACCTGCCGGCCAGCTTCTGGCGCCGCTTCGCCGCCATCGACAACGTGGTCGCGATCAAGATCGCGCCCTTCAACCGCTACCGCACGCTGGACGTGGTCCGTGGCGTGGTCGAAGCCGGTGCCGAAAGCCGCGTGACGCTCTACACGGGCAACGACGACCACATCGTGCTGGACCTGCTGACACCGTTCGTCCTCCTGCGCGAGGGCCTTCCCGTCACCGTTCGCATCAAGGGCGGCCTGCTGGGCCACTGGAGCGTCGGCACGCGCAGCGCGGTGCAACTGCTCGCGCGCATCCAGGAGGCCGTTGCCGCCGACAAGGTGCCGACGGACCTGCTGGCCCTCGATGCGCAGGTGACCGACTGCAACGCGGCGCTCTTCGACGTCGCCCACGACTTCCACGGGTGCATCGCGGGGTGCCACGAGGTGCTGCGGCGGCAGGGGGTGCTCGACGGCATCCGGTGCCTGGACCCGGGCGAGGGATTGAGTCCCGGCCAGGCCGACGAACTCACGCGGGTCCACGACGCCTACCCTGAACTCCACGACGATCTCTTCGTCGCCACCCATCTCCGACGCTGGCTCAGCTAGGGTCCTGCTTCCAATCCGGCACGTCAACATCAACATCAACAGGAGACATCATGCAGAAGCGCCACTTGATCCGAAGCATCGCTCTCGTCGCCGCACTCGCCGCGGCCGGCGTGCCCGCCCTCGCGCAGGAATGGAAGCCTTCGCGCCCCGTCACCATCATCGTGCCCTGGGCGGCCGGCGGCTCCACCGACCAGGTGACGCGCGTGACCGCCGCGGAGATCGAGAAGGCGCTGGGCCAGAAGGTGGTGATCGTCAACCAGCCCGGGGCTTCCGGCTCGATCGGCAGCAAGAGCGCGCTCGACGCGCCCAAGGACGGCTACACCTGGACCGCGGGCGCCGCGCAGGACCTCGGCTCCTACGAGACACTGGGCATGCTCAAGACCAAGATCAGCGACTGGCACCTGTTCCTCAACGTGGCCAACGTGCAGGTCATCGGCGTCAATGCGGCTGCCCCTTACAAGAACGCCAAGGAGTTGCTGGACGCCATGAAAGCCAAGCCCGGCCAGATCAGCGTCGCCACCGCAGGGGTGACCTCGGCCGGCCACAACGCGATGGAGCTGATCGCCAAGAGCACCGGCGTCAAGTACCGGCACGTGACCTACGACGGCGGCAACCCGGCGGTGGTGGCCACCGTGGCCGGCGAGACCGAAGTCACCACGCAGCTCGCCGTCGAGCAGGCCGACATGATCCGCGGGAAGCGCATCCGTCCGCTGGCGACGGTGAGCGACAAGGCGCTGGAGCTGGAAGGCTTCGGCACCATCGAGCCGCTGTCGAAGACGCTGCCGGGCTTCAAGGCCCCGGCCAACTACTTCGGCATCTTCATTCCCAAGGGCGTGCCTGACGAGGTGGTGAAGACGATGGAGAAGATCTGGGTCGACAACATCACCAAGAGCGATGTGCTCAAGAAGTACGCCACCAGCCGCGGCGCCCTGTTCGCACCGCTGTACGGTGCCGAGGCGCAGGCCGCGGTGACGCCGGCAATCCAGGCCAACGCCTGGCTGCTGTTCGACAGCGGCAAGGCCAAGGTCTCGCCCGAAACGCTGGGCATCGCACGGCCGTGACCGCCACGAGCACGGATCCAGACCCGCAGGCGGCCGAGGCGCAGGCCGACGCCGCTGCGCTCGAACGCAGGACGTCGCCCCGCTCGGACCTGAAGCAAGCGCTCGGATGGATCGCGCTCGGCATCGTCACCCTGGTTGGCGCGCTGCGCATGGACCGGCTGGAGCATCAGGACATCAACCCGTACACGGCGCCGGGCCTGCTGCCCGGCCTGCTCGGTGTGGCGATCGTCTTCTTCGGTCTGCTGTTGCTCTATCGCTCGTGGCGGCGGGTTTCCGCCTCGCCACCGGTGCAGCGCCGGCGCACGTCCAGCGACCGGACGGAAGCGCGGCGGATCGGCGTGGTGCTCGCGCTGTGCATCGGATTCGCCGCCGGACTGGTGGGCCATGGCATGGCCTTCTGGCTCGCCACGGCGCTGTTCGTCTCGGCCTCCGTCGCGATCCTGCAGTTCGCCGAACGCACTGCGCGCAACCAGCGGCTGCGCGGCTGCGCGTTTGCGCTCGCCGTGGGCCTGGGGACCGGCGTCGTGGTCACCTTCGTGTTCCAGGAGCTCTTCCTGGTCCACCTGCCCTGAGTTCGCGGGAGATCACATGTTCGACGGTCTGCGGATGCTGGGCGAGTCCTACCTCGGCTTCATGAATTTTTGGTCCCTGGTCTATGGCCTGGGCGGGGCGCTGCTGGGCATCATCGTCGGCGTGCTGCCGGGCCTGTCGGCCACGCTGTGCATCGCGCTGCTGACCACGCTCACGATCAAGCTGGCGCCGAACGACGCCATCCTGATCCTGATCTGCTCGTATGTCGGCGCCATCTATGGCGGCAGCCGTACCGCGATCCTCCTGAACATTCCCGGCACGGCGGCCAACGCGGCATCTTGCGCCGACGGCTTTGCGCTCGCGCGCAAGGGCGAAGCGGGGCGTGCCATCGGCATCGCCACCTCGGGCGCCTTCACCGGCACCCTCTTTGGCGTGCTGTGCCTGGCCATGTTCACGCCGGCCCTGGCGGAACTGGCCCTTTCTTTCGGTGCCTTCGAGTTCTTCTGGCTGGCGCTGTTCGGCGTCGCGATGTCCGGAAGCATCGTGGGCGAAGACCCGCTCAAGGGCTGGCTCATGGGCCTCCTCGGCCTGCTCGTCGCACAGGTCGGCCAGGAAGGGCTCTATGCCTACGACCGCTTCACCTTCGGCTGGGACGAACTCTCGGGCGGCATCGCGCTCATTCCCGCACTCATCGGCGCCTTCGGATTCGCCGAAGTGCTGACCTCGCTCTCCGACCCCATCGAACGCAAGCTGATCGACATGCGGGACTCGGTGCTGCCACGCTTCCGGGAAGTGGCGAAGTACTGGCGAACCGTGCTGCGCTCCGGCGTCATCGGCGTCGTGACGGGCATCCTGCCCGGCGTGGGTGAAGACTCGGGGGCATGGATGTCGTATGCGGCCGCCAAGGCAGCCAGCTCCGAGCGCGAGCAGTTCGGCAAGGGCTCCATCGACGGCCTGATGGCGGCGGAGACCGGTGACATGTCCGCCATACCGGGCGGCATCATCCCGGCGTTGGCGCTCGGCATACCGGGTTCGGCGCCCTCGGCCGTGTTGATGGCGGCCATGATCATCCACGGCATTCAGCCGGGCCCCATGCTCATGATCAAGACGCCGCACTTCGTCTACGACGTCGTGGCGATGACCACGCTCGCCACGCTCAGCATCCTCTTCTTCGGCTTGTTCCTCGTGCGACCGCTGATGCTGGTGCTGCGCGTGCGCCGCTCCGTGCTGATGCCGATCATCTTCGTGCTGTGTACGGTCGGTGCCTATGCGATCGCCTCGCGGCTCTTCGATGTCTACGCGATGCTCGCGATCGGCGTGGGTGCCTTCTTCCTGCGGCGGCGCGGCTACGAGATGGCGCCTTTCGTGCTGGGCCTGGTGTTGGGCGACCTGCTGGACAAGAGCCTGCGCCGTGGGCTCGTGCTGTCGGACGGCAGCCTGGCGCCTTTCTTCACGCGGCCCATCTGTGCCGCGCTGGCAGGCGTCACCATCCTCACCATGCTGATGTACATCCCGGCCGTGAACGTGCGCGTCAAACGGATCTGGGGCGAGGCCAAGCGCTTCGTGTTCCACCGCAGTGCCTGAGGACACCGGCCCATGAAATTCGCGCTCTGCAACGAAGTGCTGAAGGCGCTGCCCTTCCCCGAGCAATGCCGGGTCGCTGCCGCATTGGGCTACGACGCGCTGGAGGTTGCGCCCTTCACGCTCGCGGCCGATCCGATGGACATCGCCGACTCACAGGCTCGCGAATTCGCCCGCGTGGCGCGCGAGCATGGCGTGGAGATCAGCGGCCTGCACTGGTTGCTGGTGGCACCGGCCGGCCTGTCGATCGTGAGCTCCGACGGCGCGCTGCGCCAGCGCAGCACCGCCGTGATGCAGCGCCTGGTTGAACTGTGCGCGCTGATGGGCGGGCGCTACCTGGTGCACGGCTCGCCGAAGCAGCGCTCGGTGCCGCCCGGTGAGACGCGCGCCGCCGCGCTGGAGCGCGCCCGCGAATGCCTGGCTGCCGCGGCGCGGACCGCGCAACAATGCGGCGTGATCTATTGCATCGAACCGCTCTCCATCGCCGAAACCGACCTCCTCAACACGGTGGAAGAGGCCGTGGAGCTGGTCCAAGCCATCGGCTCGCCGGCCTTCAGCACCATGATCGACTGCAGCGCCGCCGGGCAAATGGAACGCGAGGACATTGCCGCGCTGATGCGCCGGTGGATGCCCACCGGCCACATTGCCCATGTCCAGGTCAACGATCCCAATCGCAGGGGCCCGGGCCAGGGCAACATGCGCTTCGCGCCCATCCTGGAAGCGCTTCACGAAATGAAGTCAGCCGGCCAATACCACGGCATCGTCGCCGTCGAGCCCTTCGACTACCTGCCCGACGGCATGGGGTCGGCGGCGCGAGCCATCGGCTACCTGCGCGGGCTCGAGGAGGCGCTCGGACATGCATGACGCGCCACGCTTCGCCGTCCGCGAAATCGCCTTGTTCGAAAGGCCGGTCATGCTGCGCCTGCCCTTTCGCTTCGGCGTGGTCACGCTGACCGAATGCCCGCAGGCCTTCGCGCGGATTCGCATCGAGTTTGCCGATGGATCGAGCGCCTGGGGCGCTGCCGCGGAGCTGATGGCACCCAAGTGGTTCGACAAGAACCTCGCGCTCAGCAACGAGGACAACTTCGACCAACTGCGCCGTGTCACCGCGCTCGCACGCGAGGCCTACCTGAGCGACCCCGCGCCCGCGACCGCCTTCGGCCATTTTGCGCGGCACCACGACGCCCACCGCATGGCTGCCGCAGGGCTCGGCTTCAATCCCCTGCTGGCGAGCTACGGGCCCGCGCTGCTGGACCGCGCCATCCTCGATGCGCTGTGCCGCGCGCTGCAGACTTCTTTCCACGCGGCAATCCGCAGCAATGTCGCGGGCATCGGCCCGGGCCGGGCCGAGTTCGACGGACTGGAGATACAAGCCTTCCTCGCGAGCCTGAGCCCGGCCGACAGCATCGAAGCGCGCCACACCGTCGGCATGCTCGATGCGATCACCGCGGCCGACCTGAAGCAACCCGTGGCCGACGGCCTGCCGGAGACCCTCCAGGAGGTGGTGCGCGTCTACGGCCACCGCTATTTCAAGCTCAAGGTGGGCGGCGACATCGCATCGGACCTGGCCCGCCTCGGTGCCATCGAGGACGTGCTCGACCGGATGGGCGAGCCCTACTTCGTCTCGCTCGACGGCAACGAGCAGTACGCCGACGCCGCCGGCATTGCCGAGCTGATGGCGCGCATGCGCGAAACGCCCGCACTCGCGCGCCTGTATGCCTCGATCCTCTTCGTCGAGCAGCCGATCGCACGCAGGTTTGCCCTCGAGCGCGATCTTCGCGACCTGCGCAGCGCGAGCATCGGCAAGCCCGTGATCATCGACGAATCGGATGGCGAGCTCGACAGCTTCGTGCAGGCGCGCGCGCGCGGCTACGCCGGCGTTTCGTCGAAGACCTGCAAGGGCTTCTACAAGTCATTGCTCAATGCCGCCCGCTGCGCGAAATGGAATTCGGAACAGTCGCAGACGCGCTATTTCATGTCCGGCGAAGACCTGACGACGCAGGCCGGCCTGGCCGTGCAGCAGGACCTGGCGCTGGTCAGCCTGCTGGGCATTCCCCACGTCGAGCGCAATGGCCACCACTACGTCAACGGCATGGCCGCACTGCCGCTCGCGGAGCAGCAGGCCTTCCTGGCGGCGCACGGGGACCTCTACGAGCATTCCCACGGCGCGGTGCGCCTGCGCATCCGCGACGGGCGCATCCGGCTCGGCTCGCTGGATTGCGCCGGCTTCGCGAGCGCGGCCATGCCCGATTTCGATGCGATGCAGCCGATGGCTTGCTGAGTCCTTCTTTTGTTCTCCTTCAACTGACGGTTCCATGCGCGACTTCACCCAAGGCCACGAGTGGCTTTCCATCAACACCGCCACCCTCCGCAGGCAGCAAGGCACCGAGGTGCCGCTGGACCGCCTCATCGACCAATGCGCCGCGCAGGGCATCCGCGCGATCAGCCCCTGGCGCGACCAGGTCGCCGCGGTGGGGCTCGACCGCATCGGCAAGCAGTTACGCGCGCATGGCATCGGCCTCTCGGGCTACTGCCGTGGCGGTTTTTTCCCGGCAGCTGATGCCGCCGGGCTGAAGGCCGCGCTGGAGGACAACCGCCGCGCCATCGACGAAGCCAAGACGCTCGGGGCGCCTTGCCTGGTGCTGGTCGTCGGCGCCCTGCCCGGCGCACTCGAGGGCCGCGTGCAGTACAAGGACATCGGCCGCGCGCGCGGCGAGGTGCGCGACGGCATCGCCGCTTCGCTCGACTACGCGCGCGAGGTCGGCATGCCGCTCGCCATCGAGCCCCTGCATCCCATGCAGGCCGCCGATCGCGCGTGCATCAACACGCTCGAGCACGCGCTGGACCTGTGCGACGAACTGGATGCGCAGCGCTCGGGCATGCTCGGCGTCGCGCTCGACGTCTATCACGTCTGGTGGGACCCGAAGCTGCAGCAGCAGATCGCGCGCGCGGGCAAGGAGCGCCTGCTGGCCTACCACGTGTGCGACTGGCTCACGCCGACGCGCGACCTGCTGAACGACCGCGGCATGATGGGCGACGGCGTGGTCGAGCTTCGCAAGATCCGCAGCTGGATCGAGGCCGCGGGCTTCGCCGGGTTCAGCGAGGTCGAGATCTTCTCGGCGCTCGACTGGTGGCAGCGGCCGGGCGACGAAACGCTGGCGACCTGCATCGAGCGCCACCGCAGCGTGGTCTGAGCGCATCGAGCAGGCACGCACGAGCTGTGCTGCAATTCGCCGCATGGCTGCCCCGACCCTCGACGACCTGCGCCGCTATGCAGTGGCGCGCACCCTCTTCAAGGCCACGACCTTGCCGGGAGCGATCAGGCGCCTCGGCTTCGTGCAAGCCGATCCCATTCGCGCGCCGGCGCGCGCGCAGGACCTGACCCTGCGCCACCGCGTGAAGGACTACCGGGCGGGCGATCTCGAGCGCCGCTACACCAGGCTGCCGATCGAGGAGGACTGCCTCGTCAACTATGGATTCCTGCCACGCGAGCACCTCGCGCTGATGCATCCGCGAGAAGCCCGGCGCGCATGGGACGCCGAGACCCGGCGCAAGGCGGCGGACGTGCTGGCCTTCGTACGCGAGCACGGCCAGGTGCATCCGCGGCAGGTCGATGTGCATTTCGCGCACGGCCGGGTGACGAACTATTGGGGCGGCTCGAGCAACGCCACGACCCACCTGCTCGACGGCATGCACTATCGCGGCCTGCTGCGCGTGGCGCGCCGCGACAGCGGCACACGCATCTACGAAGCCGTGACCCATGCGCCCGGCGACGACAGCCCGGCCGGCCGGGCGCAGCGCGCCGCGGCGCTCGTCGACCTCGTGGTCCGCAAGTACGCGCCGCTGCCGGCCACGAGCCTGACTTATCTCATCCGCCTGCTGGGCTACGGCGCGCCACAGCTCGCGCCACAAGCGCAGGCGGCCCTGCGCCAAGCACGCGAACAACTCGCCAGTTGCCGGATCGACGGGACGACCTGGTATTGGCCCGCCGACGAGAACCCGGCGTCGCGCCGGCATGCGCCCGATGAAGCGGTGCGCCTGCTCGCGCCCTTCGACCCCGTGGTGTGGGACCGCCGGCGCTTCGAGCTGCTCTGGGGCTGGCGCTACACCTTCGAGGCCTACGTGCCCGCGTCGAAGCGGCGGCTCGGTTATTACGCGCTGCCGCTGCTGTGGCATGACCGCGTGATCGGCTGGGCCAACATCTCGGCGCGCGAAGGCCGGCTCCAGCCCGCCTTCGGCTACGTGCAACGCAAGCCGCGCGACGTGGCGTTTGGCGCGGCGCTGGACGACGAGCTGGAGCGCATGACACGGTTCGTCGCCGGTCGCTGAGCGGGCGTCGTGCTTCTCGATGCCGCCGTTCACGCGGAAGCCCCGCGTGCCACGCGGTCTGCCGCCCACGCGACAACACCCGTGTCGCGGCAGTTCTAGAATCGCCGGGCCGCCGCGCGACAGCGCTGCGGCAAAGCGTTCTCAGGGCGGGGTGGAATTCCCCACCGGCGGTGATGGCGACCTGTTCGCACGAGCCCGCGAGCGCCCGCGGCGCGCCATGCGCGGCGGGGTCAGCAGACCTGGTGAGATCCCGGGGCCGACGGTTCAGGGCCTGTGTTGCCGCCAGGGGCGGCAAGACGAGCCCCTACAGTCCGGATGAAAGAGAGCGCGGTCTCGCCGCTGGGCGGGCGCATTCCCATGCGCCTGGCTGCGGCGGGCTCGTGTGCCCTGATTCAGGCAACCCTTCTGCAAAGGCAAACCATGAGTCAGATCAACGACCTTCCTTTCTCCGCCGTCGGCTCGCCCGGCACCTCGCGCGGCCAGCGCATCGCCTTCGTGCAGGCGCAGTGGCATGCCGATATCGTCCACCAGGCGCGCGACGCCTTTCTCGAAGAAATGGAGCGCCAGGGCGTGCCGCGGGCCGACATCGACATCTTCGATGTACCAGGCGCCTTCGAGATCCCGCTGCATGCCAAGCGGCTGGCGCGGTCGGGCCGCTATGCGGGCATCGTCGGCTGTGCGCTGGTGGTCGACGGCGGCATCTACCGCCACGAGTTCGTCGCCAGCACAGTGGTCAACGCGCTGATGACCGTGCAGCTGGAAACTGACGTGCCCGTGTTCTCGGCGGTGCTCACGCCGCACCACTTCCACGAACACGTGGAGCACCGCAAGTACTTTCATCGACACTTTGCAGTCAAGGGCACGGAGGTGGCCGAGGCTTGCGTGAAGACGCTGGAGGCGATGAAGCGCGTCGACGCGCTCATGGACCACCTCAACTGAGCAGACCGCGCGCAAACAGCACCGGCACCGAGGACACCAGCAGCGCCATGCCCGACAGCGTCAACAGCCCCAGCACGACCTGGCGAAAGGCTGTCTCGCTGATGCCGACATAGAGCCGCGCGCCGAGCAGCACCGGCACCAGAACCGCAAGTGCGACGATGCCCAGCAGCGGCAGCATTGGCACGCCGACAAGGCCGGTGCCGAGATACACCGAGAAGGTCACCAGCAGCATCGAGAGGTTGAAGTTCTGGATCACCGAGCGCTGCACGTCCTTCTCGAGGCCGCGCAGCGTGCACCAGAGCGTCGGAAGGGCGCCGGTAAAGCCGCCCAGGCCCCCGCAGACCCCGCCGATCAGGCCGACCACGCCGTCAGCGGCGCGGCCGCCGGCCTTCACCCGCGGCAGGTTGCGCGCCATCAGCATGGCGGGGCACCAGAGCACGAGCAGCCCGCCAAGGCATGCCTTGAACAAGGGCACGTCAAGCCGCGGGAGCAGCCACACGCCCAGCGGCACGCCGACCAGGCCGCCAAGCACGAAAGGCAGCAGCAATGCGCGGTCGAAGCCGCGCCGCACCGTGACCGCGGCGATCACCTGGCCGGTCAGCCCGCCGAAGGTGGCGAGCACCGCTGCCAGCCTCGGGTCCACCGTCCAGGCCCAGAAGGACATCGCGACCAAGCCGAAGGCGAAGCCCGACAGGCCCTGCACGAAGCCGGCCACGATCGCGCCGAGCGCGACGATCAGGTAGAGCGACGAATCCAAGGCGGAGGCCAAGCGCCGCAGGCGCAGCGCCGGGCGTGGGGGTCCATCAGGCCGACGCCGGCACGAGTGCCTCGCGGCGCACTCGCCGCACGTTGAAGGCGCTGGCGATCAGCACCCCCTGCACCACCGCAAGGCCGACGATCACGCTCATGTATCGGCCGTGGTCCATCAGCCGGCCGAAGATCAGCGGGGCCACGGCCTGCCCGATGTCCAATCCCGCGTAAACCACCCCGTAGACGCGTCCCGATGCATTGGCCGGCGTCGAGCGCTTGACGAGCAGGTCCCGCGAGGGCCCGGCGATGCCGGACGCAAAACCCATGGCGCCGAACATCGCGGGCACCAGCACCGGCGGGAAATCGACCAATGCGAGGACCAGCGCCAGCATGGCCGCGACACCGAAGGCAAAGCCGACGATGCGCTCGCACCGGCTGGGGTCGGAAGCCAGAAAGCCGCCGACCAGCATCCCGCCCGAGCTCGCCACCATGTAGACGGTGAGGCAGATGGCGACAAGGGCCACCGGCACGGCGTGCAGGTGGCCGGCCGCGGTTGGCGCGAAGGTCTGAACCACGCTCAGCACCATCGCGTAGACGAAGAAGAACCCGAAGCACATCCACACCGCCGGGATCTTGAGGAAGGCCAGTTCGCCGCCCGCGGCAGGATCTGCGCCAGTCGCCTTGCGGACAGCCTTCACGTCGAGCGCCAGCACGGCGCGGTTGAGCCACAGCACGAGCAGGATGACGAAGGCCAGCACGCCCGCGGAAGCCAGCGCCACGCGCCACGAGAAGGCAATCGCCAGCGGCACCACGAAGGCCGGTGCCAACGCCCATCCCAGGCTGCCGGTGATGCCGTGCACGCTGTACGCATGGCCCAGGCGCGTGGGCGCGACCTTCTGGTTGAACAGTGTGTAGTCGACCGGATGGAACACGCCGTTGCCGATGCCGGCCACGACCGCGCTCGCCAGCAGCATCCAGTAGCTCTGCGCCAGCGCATAGCCGATGGCAGCCAGCGCCAGCAGGCCCAGGCCCGTGAAGAGCACCGGCCGTGGCCCCAGCCGGTCCACCAGGAAGCCCGAGGCGGCCTGCACCACGCAAGAGACGACGAAGAACACGGTCAGCACCGCGCCGAGCTCCGTATAGCTGACGTTGAAGGCATCCTTGAGCCAGGGAAACAGCGGGGGCAGCACCAACTGCGCAAAATGGCTGACGGCGTGCGCCAGGCCGACAAGGCCGATCAGCCTCGCGTCGGAGCGCAGGGAGCTCGGGATAGGGGGCGCGTCGATGGAAGACATGAATTGCAACAAGAAACCGGCGGAGGATGGGATGGTATTCCCTGAGGCCGCGGCAGAATGGCGATACAGAGACAACATTTGTCGAAATCATGCCGTCCCCCGTCTTGGCACCCGTTATGTCTGCCCGCACACGCACAGCGCAGCCGGAAGGCCCCGCGCAGGGCCATGTCGTGCTCCCGCTCACACCCGACCGCTACGCGCCCGATGCGCTGCGGCCGCTGCGCGCCAAGGAGCACTTCCTCGAAGCCGACACCTTCGTCGAACTGCACACCCATCCCTGGCCGCAGCTCACTTTCTCGACCAAGGGCGTGATCCGCCTCAGCACCGAGGACGGCAGCTACATCGTGCCGCCCTCGCGCGCGCTCTGGGTGCCGGCCAACATGGCGCACAGCATCACCCTGATCGAGGATGCGGAGCTGCGCACCATCTACCTGCACAGCTGGCTCGGCCCCGTCTGGGAAAGATGCGAAGTGCTGGAGATCAGTCCCCTGCTGCGCGCCCTGATGCTGGCCCTGGACACCACCCCTGACGGTACCCCGCCGGCCGATCCGCACGCGGCGCAACGCGAACGCTGGATCGCACCGCTTCTGATCGACGAACTGGAGCGGGCGACGCAGATCCGCATCGACGTTCCGCTGCCCGCGGACAAGCGCCTGCGCCAGCTGTGCGAGACGCTGCTGCGCAATCCCGCCGGGCGCGCCACGCTGGCGGAGCGCGCCCAGTCCATCGGCGCCAGCGAGCGCACGGTGGCGCGCCTGTTCCGCGACCAGCTCGGCATGAGCTGGCAGCAATGGCGCCAGCAGGCCGTGCTGGCCCATGCGCTGCCGCTGCTCGCGCGCGGCATGGCCGTCAGCCAGGTGGCGTCGGCGAGCGGCTACGCCACCGACAGTGCTTTTTGCGCGATGTTCAAGGCCGCAACGGGGCAATCGCCGACGGCTTTCCAGCACAAGAGGAAGCGATAGCGGCGCAGGCGGATCACATCCATCCACCCGACCACGCGAGAGCGGCTCGGGCACCTTCAGGGTTTGGGCCCCGCACGCTTTCGTATCATCGGCGGGTGCACCCCGAAACATTCCCCGCGGTGAAGGCATGGCCTTGAACCGCGACCAGCTCGTGCGCTGGCTCCCCTTCCTCGGCTGGCCCCGCCCCAGCCGCGCGCTTCTCACCGGCGAGGCGCTGGCCGGCATCACGGTCGCGCTGATGGTGATTCCACAGGGCGTGGCCTATGCGGCGCTTGCCGGCATGCCGCTGGTCACCGGCATCTACGCGTCGCTGTTGCCTGCGCTCATCGGCGTGCTGTTCAGTGCATCGACGCGGCTCTCCGTCGGGCCGACCGCCCTGTCGAGCCTGCTCGTGGCCGCCTCCCTCGGCCCGCTCGCGATTCCGGGCAGCGCCGAGTGGGTCGCGCTGGCGGTATGGCTGTGCTTCATGTCGGGTGCGATCCAGCTGCTGCTCGGCATGGGCGGCTTCGGCTGGGTCTTGCGGCTGGTCAACTCGCCGGTGCTGATGGGCTTTACCCAGGCTGCCTCGGTGCTGATCATTCTGTCGCAGCTGCCCGCGCTCTTCGGCTTCACCGGCCGCAGCATGGGCCAGCTGTGGCACGGGCCGCCGCCCGACTTCCTGGCGATTGCGTTCGGGCTCGGCAGCATCGCCGCACTCTGGATCGCGAAGGAACGCTGGCCCCGCTTTCCGGCAGCGATGGTGGTGGTGGGCGTCAGCGCGGCGATCAGCGCTGGCATCGGGTACGCGCTGCGCGGCGGCGCGGTGGTCGGCACCCTGCCCTCGGGCCTGCCCGCCTTCTACTGGCCCGGCACACAGCCGCTGGGCACCTTTGGCGCCTTGCTGCTGCCCGCGTTGATGATCACGCTGGTGAGCTTTCTCGAGACGGCCTCGAGCGCCAAGGTCGACAACGCGCGCGCCGGCAAGCTCTGGAACGAAAACCAGGACCTGATCGGCCAGGGGCTCGCCAAGATCGCCTCGGGCTTCTCGGGCGCCTTCCCCACCAGCTCTTCCTTTTCGCGCTCGGCCATCAACCTCTATGCGGGGGCCCAGACAGGCTGGGCCACCGTGTTCTGCGTGGTTCTCATCGGGGCCGCGCTGCTGTGGGCGATGCCGCTGCTCTACCACGTGCCGCAGGCGGTGCTGGCCTCGATCGTGGTGATCGCCATGCTGGGGTTGGTGCGGCCCGGGCAGTTCGTGTCGCTCTGGCGCATCTCGCGCGTCGAGGCGGTCACGGCGCTGGTGACCTTCGTTCTCACCATCGCCACCTCGCCCTCGATCTACTGGGGCGTGCTCGCCGGCCTGCTGATGAGCCTGAGCCACTACATGTACGGCCACCTGCATCCCCGCATCATCGAGGTGGGCCTGCACCCGGACGGCAGCCTGCGCGACCGCCACCTGTGGAACCTGCCGCCGCTGGCGCCCCAGCTGCACGCAATGCGCATGGATGCCGAGCTCGACTTCGCCACCGCGAGCACGCTCGAGCGCGCCATCACGGTCACGCTGGCGATGCGGCCGGAGCTCACCGACATCTGCCTGTTCGCGCAGCCCATCAACCGCATCGACGTGACCGGCACCGAGGTGTTCGGCACGATTCGCCGGCTGCTGGAATCGAAGGGCGTGCGCTTGCACCTGAGCGGGCTCAAGCTGCCGGCACAGCAGGCGCTGGATCGCGCAGGCCTGCTGGCGCCAGGGCCGATGTTGTTCATCTACCGCACCGACGCCGATGCCCTTGCTGCGCTTGGCGCCATGCCCGGGGCCGCGGAAGCCGCGCCGGCGCTCAGTCCTGCACCGGCCCGCGCAGACGCTTGATCTGCCCGCGCTGGCTCTTGCCCTCGAGCCGGCGCTGCCTGGCGCCATAGCTCGGCTTGGTGGGTCGGCGCACGCGCGGCGGCAGGGCCACGCTGTCGACCAGTTCCTGAAGCCGCGCGAGCGCGTCGGACCGGTTCATGTCCTGGCTGCGATGCCGCTGCGCCTTCAAGACCAGCACGCCCTCCTGCGTGATGCGGGTGTCGCGCAGTGCGAGCAGGCGTTCCTTGACGGCATCCGGCAGGGAACTGGCGCGGATGTCGTAACGCAGGTGCACGGCGCTCGACACCTTGTTGACGTTCTGGCCGCCCGCGCCTTGCGCGCGCATGGCACTGAACTCGACCTCCGAAGGGTCGATGGGGACAAGCGGGCGTGGCGCGGGCATGCGCCATTCTGACGCGCCGGCCGGTGCCGTCGGCCAGGCGAACGCTAAACAGGCAGCACGTCCAGATTGTTCGCGCCCGGCAGAGCATGGAGGCTCATCGCGAGCCGCGCAGTGTAGGAGTGGCTCAAGACGGTGCTGACTTCCGTCCAGTCGGCACGGGCCTCGGAGGGCGTCAACGTGAGAACGAGATAGCCGCGCTTGGTCGTCTCCGCGTAGCGCAGATCCTTCACCATCCTGGGAAAGGCGTCCGTGAGAACCGGCCCCGAGATAAGCGGCAGCAGGATCTCGAGTCCCGGGGAGCTGACCGAAGGCGTTGCAAACTCGACCCCGACGCGCTGACCCGATGCATCGGTCAGGTTGCTGGCCCATGCGTTGTGGGTATCGCCCGCAAGCGAAACCAGGTTCTTGCCCATCGAGCGGGCCGCTGCCAGCACCGTTTCCCTTGCGGCCGGATAGCCGTCCCAGGCATCCAGGTTGTAGGGGACGTGGCGCTGGGCCAGCAATGCGCGCTGGCTGTCGCTGCGCAGGGATTCAGGCGTGGACTGCGCCAGCACATAGTCGCTCACCGTCTCCAGCGTGAAGGCACTTGCCACGCTCAGCGGGATCTCCATGCGCGCCATCAGCACCTGCTGGCCCAGCACCTGCCAGGTCGCGCCGGAAGCGGCCATGCGCGCAGTCAGCCAGTCCGATTGCTCGGCGCCCAGCAGCTGGCGCGAGGGGCCGTCGGCCGCGCCGTCGAGGTAGGCGTCCAGGCTGACCTGGATATCGCGCCCGATGATCCGCGTGTCCAGCATGTGCAGCGACGCGAGCGTGCCGAAGTCGAATGACCGGTAGATCTTCAGCGGATTCGCGGGATCGGGCATCCTGATCGGAAGCCATTCGCGGTAGGCCTGCACGGCCGCCAGGCGCCGGGCGGCAAACGAGCCCTCCGCATCGGGGTCGTGGTTGGACGCGCCGCCCATCCATGCGTTGTCGGCAAGGTCATGGTCGTCCCACACCGCGATCATCGGCATCCGCGCGTGCAGCGCGCGGAGGTCGGAGTCGCTCTTGTACTGCGCGTGGCGGCGGCGGTAGTCGTCCAGCGTCAGGATCTCGTGGGTCGGTTGCGATTCGCGATCGAGCGCGAATGCCAGCTGCGATGCGAAGCCCACCGGCCCGTATTCGTAGATGTAGTCCCCCAGGTGCAGGACCAGGTCGACGTCGCTGCGCTTGGCGAGTTCGGCGCATACGTTGAAGTAGCCCGCCGGAAAGTTCGTGCAGGACACCACACCGAGGCGGACCTGCGATACGTTGCCCGTCGGCAGGGTCTTCGTGCGTCCGGTGGGTGAAGGCTCGGAACCGACGTAGAAGCGGTAGTAGTACTCGCTGGCCGGCAGCAGCCCGGTGGCGTCCACCTTGACGGTGTAGTCCTGCTCGGCGCCGGTGCTCGCCGTGCCTCGCGCCACGATGACACCGAAATTGGCATCGCTCGAGACTTCCCAGCTCACGTTGAGCGTGCCCGGACTCGCCGAAGTGACGCGGGTCCACAGGATGACGCGATCTGTCAGCGGATCGCCGCTTGCGACCCCGTGCGAGAACAGAGCCGCAGCGCCGCCGGGCGTGCCGCCGCCGCCACTACCGCCACCACCACCGCCACCTCCGATACCCCCGCCGAAGCCACCTCCACCACCCCCGCCGCCACCGCCGCAGCCCGACACGCTGACGCCGGTACCGACGAACATGGCATAAAGCACGGCTCCTCGAATGAACGATCGCCGTGATGGCTCGGGAGCGAGTGGGGAGGGCGCGTCACGACCCTCGGTCAATCCAGACGTTGCCGTGCCATCCTGGGCTTTGCGCATGCTCGCTCCTTACCCGGCACGGGCAGCCGCACGATGCAGCTTCGTCGCGTCCGAGGTGGGGCGATTGAAAGGCGGAGGGCCTCGACTTCGCCGTCAGCCGAGATCACGGAAGAAGGTCGGCCAACCGCTTACATCGAGTCACAAGACGTTGCGCCCGGATACGTCGAGGGCGCTCGCGGCGCCTTACTCGGCGCGCGAGACCGGGCGCGCCTGCACGTCCGTCACGCTGCCGCTGCGGTCGCGCAGGCGTACCGGGCTGCGAGCCTCCTCGCCCCGCGCCCGGGCACCCGCGACGTCAGCCGCCGTGGGCTCGGCCGGCTGAGCCGCGGTGCGAAAACGATCGAAGCCGTGGCGCGGATCGAAGCGCATGACCCACGGCCGCACCGGTTGCCCGGTGAGGCGGGCCCAGCCGTAGCGCACGCCCCAGACCACGGCCAGCAGCGTCACCGCGACGGCAAGGCTGGCAGCGAAGGCCAAGCCCAGCAGGAACAGCAGAACGCGCAGGAGGAAGTTCATCATCATCCGGATTAGGCCACGGCCTCGGCGCGAGGTTCCCCGGCCTTCCGGAAGTCGAACTGTCCTGGGTTGCGGATCGGGTCGGTGGTGACCACGATCGTGTCCTTCGGCCCGAAGCTGCCGTCGAGCAGCAGTTTCGACAGCGGGTTCTCGATGCGATTCTGGATCGCCCGCTTCAGCGGCCGCGCGCCGAACACCGGGTCGAAGCCCACCTTGGCGATCTCCGCCAGCGCCGCCGGCGAGACCTCGAGCGCGAGGTCCATCTTCGCGACGCGCTCCTGCAGCACCTTGAGCTGGATCGCTGCAATCGCCTCGATGTTCCTGGCGTCGAGCGCATGGAAGACCACCGTCTCGTCGATGCGGTTCAGGAACTCGGGGCGGAAGTAGTTCTTCAGCTCGCCCCACACCGCGTCCTTGATCTCCTCGGCCGGCCGGCCCACCATCGACTGGATGATGGGCGAGCCGATGTTGCTGGTCATCACGATCACGGTGTTCTTGAAGTTCACCGTGCGGCCCTGGCCGTCGGTCAGGCGGCCATCGTCGAGCACCTGCAGCAGCACGTTGAACACGTCCGGATGCGCCTTCTCGACCTCGTCGAGCAGCAGCACGCTGTACGGCTTGCGGCGCACCGCCTCGGTCAGGTGGCCGCCCTCCTCGTAGCCCACGTAGCCGGGCGGCGCCCCGATCAGGCGTGCGACGGAATGCTTCTCCATGAACTCGCTCATGTCGACGCGGATCAGGTGGTCCTCGCTGTCGAACAGGAAGCCCGCCAGCGCCTTGCACAGCTCGGTCTTGCCCACGCCCGTGGGGCCGAGGAAGAGGAAGGAGCCGGTGGGACGGTTCGGGTCTGCCAGGCCCGAGCGCGAGCGGCGGATCGCGTTGGCGACCGCGCTGATGGCCTCGTCCTGGCCGACCACGCGCTCGTGCAACCGGTCTTCCATCTGCAGCAGCTTGTCGCGCTCGCCCTGCATGAGCTTGGAGACCGGGATGCCGGTAGCTCGCGCCACCACCTCGGCGATCTCTTCGGCGCCGACCTGCGTGCGCAGCAGCGTGGGCGCGCTGGACTTGCCCTTGCTCGCCTCGGTGTCCTGCGCTTCCTTCAGCCGCTTCTCCAGGCCCGGCAGCTTGCCGTATTGCAGCTCGGCCACCTTGTTGAAGTCGCCCTTGCTGGTGAACTCGGCAATCTGGAACTTGATCTTGTCGATCTCCTCGCGGATCTGCGCGCTGCCCTGGGCCTGGGCCTTCTCGGCCTGCCAGATCTCGTCGAGGTCGGCAAGCTCCTTCTGCACGCGCCCGATGTCTTCCTCGATCAGGGACAGGCGCTTTTGCGAGGCCTCGTCCTTCTCGCGGCGCACGGCTTCGCGCTCGATCTTGAGCTGGATCAGGCGGCGGTCGAGGCGGTCCATCACCTCGGGCTTGGAGTCCATCTCGATCTTGATGCGCGCTGCGGCCTCGTCGATCAGGTCGATGGCTTTGTCAGGCAGGAACCGATCGGTGACGTAGCGGTCGGAGAGCTCGGCCGCGGCGACGATGGCCGGGTCGGTGATGTCGACGCCATGGTGCACTTCGTACTTTTCCTGCAAGCCGCGCAGGATGGCGATGGTGGCCTCGACACTGGGCTCGCCGACCAGGATCTTCTGGAAGCGCCGCTCCAGGGCTGCGTCCTTCTCGATGTATTTGCGGTATTCGTCCAGCGTGGTGGCGCCCACGCAGTGCAGCTCGCCGCGCGCGAGCGCGGGCTTGAGCATGTTGCCGGCGTCCATTGCGCCCTCGGCCTTGCCGGCGCCGACCATGGTGTGCAGCTCGTCGATGAAGACGATGGTCCGGCCTTCGTCCTTGGCCAGTTCGTTGAGCACGCTCTTCAAGCGCTCCTCGAACTCGCCGCGGTACTTGGCACCGGCCAGCAGCGCCGCCATGTCGAGCGACAGCACGCGCTTGCCCTTGAGCGACTCGGGCACCTCGCCCGCGACGATGCGCTGCGCCAGGCCTTCGACGATGGCGGTCTTGCCCACGCCGGGCTCGCCGATGAGCACGGGATTGTTCTTGGTGCGGCGCTGCAGCACCTGGATGGCACGCCGGATTTCCTCGTCGCGCCCGATCACCGGGTCGAGCTTGCCCAGGCGGGCACGCTCGGTGAGGTCGAGGGTGTATTTCTTGAGTGATTCGCGCTGGCCTTCGGCTTCGGGGCTGTTCACGCCCTGGCCGCCGCGCACCGCGTCGATCGCGGCCTCGACGGACTTGCGCGACACCCCGTGGCTGCGCGCCAGGTTGCCGATCTCGGCCTTGCTGTCGGCCACGGCAAGCAGGAAGAGCTCGCCGGCGATGAACTGGTCGTTGCGCTTGATGGCTTCCTTTTCGGTCGCCTGCAGCAGCTTGCCCAACTCGGGACCGACCTGCACCTGGTCGTGGCCCTGCACCTGCGGCAGCCGCTTGATCGCCGCCTCGGCCGCAGTCAGCAGGCCCGGCACGTTGGCGCCGGCACGCTCGAGCAGCGCGCGCGGACCGTCGCTCTGGCGCAGCATGGCCACCAGCAGGTGGACCGGCTCGATGTAGGCGTTGTCGTTGCCCAGCGCGAGCGACTGCGCATCGCCGAGGGCTTCCTGGAATTTGGTGGTGAGTTTGTCTTGGCGCATGAATGACTCCGGTTTCCCGGGAGGTTGGGGGCCGGGACCGGCATTTCAAGCGCGCGGCCGCGCAAAACCCGGCTCGATGGGCCGAGTTTCGCGCCTTACGAGGAAGAAGACAGTGACGAAAAGAAATCCAGGATTTCGCGGCCGAGCCGCTCCTCGCCGCTGTTGAAATGGGCCACGATGGACATGTGGTTGTGGCCCCGCATCTGCAGGAAGCGCGGCGCACGGCCGCGCGCCGCTGCCAGCCGGTGCGCGAACTCGAGGCCATACACGTCCAGGAGCGGATTCTCGAATTCGGCGATCGCGACGAGGGTGGGGATCTCGCTGCGGCCCGCCAGCCGCATCGGGGCACGGGACTCGTGCAGCGAGATGTCCTCGCCAAAATAGGCCCTGACGGCGGCGGCATTGGGATTGCGCGGCGATTGGTCGGCCTGCAAGCGCGCGGAGATGAGGACGATGGCCTGTGCGTAGCAGGCACCGGGCCGCAGCGACGGGTCGAGGGCATGGCTGGCCACATGCGTGCCGCCCGCCGAATGGCCGATCAGCAGGATTCGCCGAGGATCACCGCCGTGGCGTGCCACGTTCTCGTGCAGCCAGGCCATGGCGGCGCCGACATCGCGCGCGCCGGCCGGGTATGGCGCCTCGGGCGCCAGCCGGTACTCGATGTTGGCGCCGACGAAGCCCTGGCGTGCGAACCAGTGCAGCACGTTGTCGTAGAGCTCGGTGCTGACGCACTTGTCGCCGCGCACAAAGGCGCCGCCGTGTACGAAGGCAACGACGGGCGCGCATTTCGCGCCGGCCGGGCTGAAGACATCGAGCACCTGGCGCGGATGGCTGCCATAGGCGAGGTTTCGAATCGCCGTGAGCTCTGCCCTCGGCGCGGCAGCCAGCAAAGGCGCATAGGCCGTCTTGACCTGCTGGCTGTGGCCCGGCAGATCCATGGCCCAGCGCGGGCCGATGTCGGCCATCAGGGCGCGCAGCGACTCGGGACCTTCGATCATCGGTCCAGGGCCGTGTTCACCTGGCGGCCTCGACGCCACGCCCTGCGGCGCGGTTCGACCTGCGAGGCACCCAAGGTCTCATTGCACCAGCCCCGCCTTCTTCACCACCGCCGACCACTTGGCGGCCTCGTTGCGGGTGAACTCGGCGAAGGCTTGCGCGCTGCCCTGCTCGGGTTCCGCTCCCAGCTCCTGGAGGCGCTTCTGCATTTCCGGCGCCTTCAGCACGGCGTTGATGTCGCTGTTGAGCCGCTCCAGCACCGGCGTGGCCAGGCCGGCCGGCGCGAAAACGCCGAACCACGCACTCACCTCGTAGCCCGGCAGGCCGCTTTCGATCGCGGTGGGCACGTCGGGCAGCAGCGCGCTGCGTGTCCGGCCGGTCAGGGCCAGCGCCTTGAGCTTGCCGGACTGCACATAGGGCAGCGCGGTCGCCTGCAGGTCGAACATCAGCGGCAGGTGGCCCGCCACCACGTCGTTGAGTGCGGGCGCGCTGCCCTTGTAGGGCACATGCAGCAGCCGGATGCCGGCTGCCGATGCCAGCAGCTCGCCGGCCAGGTGGTTGGAGGTGCCGAGCCCGGCCGAGGCGTAGCTCAGCTCGCCCGGCTTCGCCTTGGCCTGCGCGATCACGTCGGCCACGCTCTTGCCCGCGAACGAGGGATGGGCCACCAGCACGAAGGGAATGGAGGCCAGCGGCGCCACCGGCGTGAAGTCCTTGACCGGGTCGTAGCCCACCTTGTTCATCGCCGGGTTGATGGCCTGCGAACTGACCGTGCCCATCAAGAGCGTATAGCCATCGGCCGGCGTGCCCGCCACATGCCTGGCGCCGATTGCCGTACCGGCGCCGGCACGGTTGTCGATCACGACCGGCTGCCCGAGCCGCTCCGCCAGTTTCTGGCCCAAGGTGCGCGCCAGGATGTCGGCCGACCCGCCAGCGGGGTAAGGCACGACCATCGTGACCGGATGACTCGGATAGGCGCCCTGCGCGCCGGCCGGCGGCGCGAGCGCGAATGCGCCGCCGATGGCCAGCGCGCAGCAGCCCAGGAACTTCAGCAGGCGGCTCACTGGAGTACCTTCGCCTTCGGCTACGGTGCTATTCGCCTTCGGAACGGCCGTGCGGCTCATGGCGTGCTCCTCAGTGCATTGCAACGGCGGCACGATCGACTTCCGGCACCTCCGGGATCTCGACGCCGTAGGGCGCGACATCGCGGCGTATCTGCTCCAGTGCGCGGCGGATGATCGCGATCTCTTCGTCGGGATGGGTGGCGCCCAGGCCGTGCTCGGCTGCGAGTGCCCGATTGCGACCTGCTCGCGCCCGTTCGTCGTCGGGCAGGTTGACCACGGCGTAGACGCCGTTGAGCAGACTGCCACGCAGCTTCTTGGCCACCTTCTCACCCAGCAGCCGACGGTCGTCAGCCGACAGCTCCGAGAAGAAGCGGCGCATGATGATCCGGCCGAACTGGATGTGCCGCGCCTCGTCGCGCAGGATCAGCTGGCAGGCGCTGCGGATCGACTTGAAGCGCGCGTTCTCGTAGCGCGCCTGCAGCAGCTCGCCGGAGAGCTGCTCGAACAGCGTGTTGACCGCCAGTCCGGCAAAGAAGGACATCGCCTTTTCGTCGCGCTCGTCGTGGAAGCGCGGAATCACCGCCTTGAAGTAGTCGGCGCGCGGCTCGGCCTGGTAGCCTGCCAGGTTTTGAGCGACGAGGAACGATGCCTCGTGATGGCGCAGCTCCTCGGCAATGAAGTTGACGATGTGCTGCTTGATCTCGAAGGGCTGGTGCGCGAACACCGCTTCGCGCAGGCGCTCGGTGCCGTACGGAATGGCGCCGTGTTCCATCCAGGCGCGCAAGCTCCACCACTCGGCGCCAGCCTCTCGCACTTCCGCCGGAAGCTCGGCCTCGCGCAAATCGGAAAAGTCGATGGCCGTCGGGTTCCAGGCCAGCTCGCGCGACTGCTCGCACAGGCGCCAAACCTCGGGGTACTCGATCTGGGACTTGATGGGATACGGATTGGGAACGGGCGTGAGTTCTTCGAGGAGGGACGGCTGCATCGTGGGGCCTTCGTATTGGAGTTGAACGCTTGCGAGACGCATGCTCCGGCATCGGGCGTGTTCCGTCCAATACCGTTTTCATGGCCTGGTGATAGGGCAATGCGATCACGCTCCTAGAATGGACCGATGGACCTTCGCCAGCTCCGGCAGTTCGTCGCGGTCGCGGAAGAGCGCAGCTTCCGGCGTGCGGCCGAACGCCTGCACGTCTCGCAACCGCCCCTTTCCGTGGCCGTGCAGCGGCTCGAAGCCGAGGTAGGTGCCACCTTGCTGGACCGCACGCGCCACCACGTGCGGCTGACGGTGGCCGGCGAGGCCTTCTTGCGCGAAGCCCGCCGCACGCTGGCCCACGCGCAGCTATCGGTGGAGATCGCGCAACGCGCTGCCGCGGGCAAGGTGGGCACACTGCGCCTGTCCTTCGTGCCGAGCGCGGCACTCGGCGTGGTCCCGCAGTTGCTGCGCAGCTTTCGCGGGGACTACCCTGACGTCAAGCTCGTCCTTACGGGCGACACCACCGCACACCAGATGGCCGCCCTGCTCAGCGGCGCAACCGACGTGGGGATCGTGGTCCCGCCGCTGCACGACGCGGGCGACTTCCGCGTCCAGCCCTACTGCGAGCAGGAACTGATGTTGGCGGTGCCGGACACGCATCCGCTCGCGCAGGAGCAGCGCGTGCAGCTGCGCGACCTCGCCTCCGAAAGCTTCGTCGGCTTTCCCTTCAAGGAAGGCCCGGGCTTCGAGAGCGTGGTGATGGCCGCCTGCCAGGAATGCGGCTTCATCCCCCACTTCGTCGAGGTCGCGGCGCAGATGCAGACCATCCTCGCGCTGGTGGGCGGCGGCGTCGGCATCGCACTGGTGCCGCAGGCCATGCAGGCCGTGCAGACGGAGCATGTGAACTACCTTCAGGTCCGCCGTCGCAATGGCGCGGTGAAGTACCAGCTGGGACTGGCGTTCCGTCCATCCAACAACAACCCTGCTCTGGCTGCCTTCATCGCGATGGCGCACCGGCTGCGCCGCCGCTGAAAGCCGCTGCGCTCGTTCAGAATAGCGGCCTCCTGCCGAAAGGCGGGCACGCCTGTTGCTCGTCCTGGCTTGTTCCTCTTCAATCGACTGGAGTCGCTCATGTTCTCTACAAGAATGCCGCGCGCGTCGCGCCGTGTTTTCGCGATCGGGCTGGCCGCCGCGATGGCCGGCCTCGCAGGCCTCGCGCAAGCGCAGCAGCAAGGCGCACCGATCAGGCTCCTGGTCGGCTTCCCGGCCGGCGCCGGCACCGACGCGATTGCCCGCACCCTGGGCGAGAAGCTCAAGGACCAGCTCGGCGCCCCCGTGGTGGTTGAGAACCGCGCCGGCGCCGGCGGCCAGATCGCGGCCCAGGCGCTCAAGGCCGCGCCGGCCGATGGCCATACGCTCTTGCTGTCGCACGACCACACCATCTCCATCCTGCCGCAGGTGGTGAAGAACCCTGGCTACAACTCCGCGACCGACTTCGTGCCCGTGGCCGGCTTCGCGACCTTCGCCAACGTGCTGGCCGTGTCGGGTGGAACCCCGGCGAAGAGCCTGGACGAGTACCTGAAATGGGTGCGCACCCAGCGCGGCGGAAAGGACACCATCGGCGTGCCCGCGCCGGCCTCGATCCCCGAGTTCCTGGTGAAGATGATCGGCAGCAAGTACAAGATCGACGTGCAGGCGGCGCCCTACCGCGGCAGCGCGCCCATGACGGCCGACATGCTGGGCAACCAGATCAGCGCCGGCATTGCATCTGTGCCCGACTTCATCGAGAACCACCGCGCCGGCAAGTTGCGCATCGTGGCCACCATCGGTGCCAAGCGCCAGGCGTTGCTGCCGCAAGTGCCGACCTTCACCGAGATGGGCTTCGCCAACCTGGAGGACCTGCCGTACTACGGCGTGTTCGCGCCAGTGGGCACGCCCCAGCCGGTGATCGACCGTTTCGGCGAGGCGCTTGCCAAGGTGCTGGCGATGCCCGACGTGAAGCAGAAGCTCACCACGATGGGCCTGACCGTGGCGTACGAGCCGCAGGGGCAGTTCGCGGGCCGCGTGCGTACCTACACGCAGACCTGGGAACAGATCATCAAGGCGAGCGGCTTCACGCCGCAGTAGGCCATTCAGGCGTTGCGGCCCTGGATCCCCCACCGCGCCAGGGCTGCATCGTCATCGACCCGCGCATCGACCCACCGCGCGCCCGCAGGCGTCTGTTCCTTCTTCCAGAACGGCGCTTGAGTCTTCAGGTAATCCATCAGGAACTCGCAGGCCTGAAAGCTCTGGCCGCGATGGGCGGAGACCACGGCCACCATCATGATCTGGTCGAGGGGCTGGAGGAGCCCCACACGATGAATCACGCGCGCTCCGAGGATGTCGAAACGGCGATGCGCTTCGTCGATCATGGCCTCGATGGATTTTTCGGTCATGCCGGGGTAGTGCTCGAGCTCCATCGACGCCACCGTATCGCCGTCGTTGCGGTCGCGCACGGTGCCGACGAAGCTGCAGACAGCGCCCACGCGCATGTCGTCGGCGCGCAATGCGGCGACCTCTTCGGCAAGGTCGAAATCAGCTGTCTGGATGAAAACACGCGGGCCGCTCATGGCCGGATTGTGGCACCGCGCCAGACTGCAGCGCACGCCCTTTGCGCGCGCCGATGGTTGCGAACGCCCAGGAAAAAGTCCGCGCTGCGCGGGCAGCTGTCGCAGTTGCAGGCGCGCTCAGCCGCCCGTGACCGGCGGGAAGAATGCCACTTCCTGGCCTTCGCGCAGCGCAGCGCCCTCGGCGCTCATGACCTGGTCCAGCGCCATGCGTACCGCCTTGCCGCGGGCCAGTGCGCTGGCATGCGGCTCGCCGCGTGCAATCAGTTCGTCGCGCAGCGCGCCGAGATCGGCGGCGCGGGTCTCGACCGTTTCGCCGCCGGTCCCGAGGGCCTCGCGCACCGAAGCAAAGTAGCGCACCGTGACCTTCATGCTCAGCTCAGCAAGGATGAGAAGGGAATGAACTGCACCACGTCACCGCACTTGAAAGGCTGGCCGGCCGGCGTGTCGATCACGCCGTCGCCCCAGACCATGGAGGTCAGCACGCCCGAGCTCTGGTTGGCGAACAGGTCGAGCCCACCGGCGGCATTGCGACGGGCCCGGAGGAACTCGCGCCGTTGGTCGGCACGCGGCCAGTCGAAGTCGGCGCGCATCGCGACGGGCGCGGGCGCCACCCGGGTTGCACCCTGCAGCGTCAGCAGGAAGGGGCGCACCAGGAGCAGGAAGGTCAGAAAGCTGGAGACCGGGTTGCCGGGTAGCCCGGTGAGATGGGCATTGCCGATCCGCCCGTAGGCAAAGGGCTTGCCTGGCTTCATCGACAGCGACCACAGGTCGAGCTGGCCCAGCGCCTGCACGGCGGCCTTGATGTGGTCTTCCTCGCCCACCGAGACGCCGCCGGTGGTGATGATCAGGTCGCTGCGCTCCGAGGCGCTGCGCAGCGCCTCGATGGTCGCGTCGCGACGGTCGGGCACGATGCCGAGGTCGTGCACCTCGCAGCCCAGCCGCACGAGCAGGGCCCGCATGAAGAAGCGGTTGGAGTTGTAGATCGAGCCCGGCTTCATCGCCTCGGGCGCCACCTCGCCGGGCATCACGAGCTCGTCGCCGGTGGAGAGCAGCGTGACGCGCGGGCGCTTCGCCACTTGAAGACGATCGAGCCCGACGCTGGCTGCCAGCCCCAGCGCCGCGGGCGTCAGGCGCTCTCCGCGCGCGAGCACCACGTCGCCGGCAGCCACGTCCTCGCCGGCGCGGCGGATCCACTGGCCCGCTGCCGGCACGATCTCGATACGCACGTTCCCCAGTGCGCCCTCTTCCGGCAATGCGGTGGCGTCTTCCTGCATCACGACCGCATCGGCGCCTGCGGGAATTTGCGCGCCGGTGAAGATGCGCGCAGCCGTGCCGGCAGCCAGCGGCGTGCCCACGGTGCCGGCGGGGATGCGCTGGGCCACGCGCAGTACCGCGCCGTGCTCAGCACAGTCGGCGCTGCGCACCGCGTAGCCGTCCATCGAGCTGTTGTCGCGCGGCGGGACGGTCAAGCCCGAGCGCACGTCCTGCGCGAGCACGCGCCCGTCGGCGTCGAAGGTGGAAACCGATTCGATGCCCATCTGCGGCGTGGCGGCGGCGAGCAGCCGCGCCAGTGCCTCGTCGAGCGGCATCAAGGGAGGGCGTTTGGAAGCGTCAGCCATGGCGATCCACCTTGTACTCGAAACGGCTGGCGTTCTGCAGGAGCCAGGCGCCAATGCCATCGACGTCGTTCAGGTCGAATACCGGCAGCGTGGTGGCGCGCGGCAGCCGCTCGGGCGTGTCGGTGGCGATCGCGACGATGAAGGCGTCGTCCGCATAGCGCGCCGGCCGAGGCGCCTGTCCCTCCACGGGCTCGCGCCAGACCTCGATCTTCTGCAGGTCGCTGTGCTTGAAGCCTTCGACCAGGACCCAGTCCACAGCCGCGTCGAGCTCGGCGACGAGCTCGTGCACACCGAGTTGCGCCGGCCGTTCGAATTCGCGGATCAGGGCGAGCCGCTTGTCGGAAGCCACCACGACTTCGAAGGCTCCTGCCTCTCGGTGGCGGTAGGTGTCCTTGCCCGGATGGTCGATGTCGAACTTGTGATGGGCATGCTTGACCACCGAAACGCGCTGGCCATGGAACCTGAGCACCGGGATCAGCCGCTCGACCAGCGTGGTCTTGCCCGCGCCAGAGAAGCCGGCGAAGCCGATGACTTTCATGCGCGGCTCGACCGTTCGGGCGATGTGAATGTAGTCGCCGTGGGCGCGACGGGCTCGTTCATGCCTTGTCTCAAGCACAGTGCCGGACGATGTAGGCCTTCACGGCCTCGGCGTCGGCCGGCAGCTGGACCACCCGCCGCGGCAGCGCCTCGATGCCTTCGAAGCGCGCGGGACGGTCGGGCACGCGCCCCAGCGCTTCGACAATGGTCTCGGCAAACTTGATGGGCAGCGCGGTCTCGAGCACGATCATCGGCACGCCGGGCTCCAGGTGTTCGCGCGCGGCCTTCAGGCCATCGGCGGTATGAGTGTCCACCAGCGTTGCGAAGCGCTTGTCGGTGTCGCGGATGGTCGCGAGGCGATCGGCATGGGTGCTGCGGCTGCTCGCGAAGCCGAAGCGTGAGGCTGCCTCGCTGAAGATCGGGTCGGTGCTCAGGTCGAAATGCCCTGTTGTGCCGAGGTCTTCTTCGAACAGGCGCCGCGTCCTGGACGCATCGCGGCCGACCAGATCGAACACGAAGCGCTCGAAGTTGCTCGCCTTGGAAATGTCCATGGAGGGACTTGAGGTCTCGTGCGTATCCGCCGCCGAGCGCACGCGGTAGATGCCGGTGCGGAAGAACTCGTCCAGCACGTCGTTCTCGTTGGTTGCCACCACGAGCTTGCGGACAGGCAGGCCCATCGAGCGCGCCACGTGGCCGGCGCAGACGTTGCCGAAATTGCCGGAGGGGACGGTGAAGCTGACCTGCTTGTCGTTGCCCCCTGTCGCCTGGAAATAACCCGCGAAGTAGTAGACGACCTGCGCCAGCAGCCGTGCCCAGTTGATCGAATTGACCGTGCCGATCCTGTACTTGCGCTTGAAGTCGAGGTCGTTCGACACCGCCTTGACGATGTCCTGGCAATCGTCGAACACGCCGGCGATCGCGATGTTGTGGATGTTCGGGTCCTGCAGGCTGAACATCTGGGCCTGCTGGAAGGGGCTCATGCGCCCATCGGGCGAGGTCATGAACACACGTACGCCCTTTTTGCCGCGCATGGCGTATTCGGCCGCGCTGCCGGTGTCGCCGCTGGTGGCGCCGAGAACGTTGAGCTCCTCGCTGCGGCGCCCGAGCTCGTACTCGAACAGGTTGCCAAGCAGCTGCATCGCCATGTCCTTGAAGGCGAGCGTCGGGCCGTTGGACAGGGCTTCCAGGTACACGCCGTCTTCGAGTTCGCGCAGCGGCACGATGTCGGGCGTCCCGAAGATCTCGGCGGTGTAGGTCCTGGCGCAGATCGCCTTCAGGTCCGCAGAAGGGATGTCGTCGATGTACAGCGAGAGCACCTCGAAGGCCAGCTCCGCATAGGGCAGGTCACGCCACCTGCCGAGCGTCGCGGCGTCCACCTGCGGGTAGCGTTCGGGCAGGTAGAGGCCGCCGTCCGGCGCCAGGCCTTCGAGAAGGATCTCGCAGAAGCGGCGGCGCTCCGGATGGCCGCGCGTGGACAAATAGCGCATCAGGACAGCTCTTCCTTGCGAATGCGCACGATCGGTGCGAGTACGGTGGGCAGCGCCTGAAGCTGGACCAACGCGTCGTCCAGCGTGCCCTCGCGCGTGTCATGCGTGAGGATGATGAGGTCGGTCTGGGTGGAGCCTTCTCCGCCGACCTCGTCGGCCTCGCGTTGCAGCACCGCGTCGATGCTGATGCCGGCCGTGGCCAGCAGCCCCGTCACCTGGGCCAGCACGCCGGCCTCGTCGGCCACGCGCATACGCAGGTAGTAGCTGGTCACCACCTCGGACATCGGCAGCACCTGCAGGTCACTCATCGCATCGGGATGGAAGGCCAGGTGCGGCACGCGGTGCGCCGCGTCTGCAGTGTGCAGGCGGGTGATGTCCACCAGGTCGGCGATCACGGCGCTGGCAGTCGGCTCGCTGCCGGCGCCCTTGCCGTAGTACAGCGTGGTGCCGACGGCATCGCCGTTGACCACCACCGCGTTCATGGCGCCTTCGACGTTGGCGAGCAGGCGCTTGGCAGGCACCAGGCTCGGATGCACGCGCAGCTCGATGCCCTGGGCCTTGCGCTTGGTCACGCCCAGCAGCTTGATGCGGTAGCCCAGCTGCTCGGCGTACTTGATGTCCTGCGCCGCCAGCTTGGTGATGCCTTCGACATGCGCCCTGTCGAACTGCACCGGGATACCGAAGGCGATGGCGCTCATCAGCGTGACCTTGTGGGCCGCATCCACCCCCTCGATGTCGAAGGTCGGGTCGGCCTCGGCGTAACCCAGGCGCTGCGCCTCCTTCAGCACGGTGGCGAAATCCAGGCCCTTGTCGCGCATCTCGGAGAGGATGAAGTTGGTGGTGCCATTGATGATCCCGGCGATCCACTGGATGCTGTTGGCGGTAAGGCCCTCGCGCAGCGCCTTGATGATCGGGATGCCGCCGGCCACCGCGGCCTCGAAGGCCACCATGACGCCCTTGGCGTGGGCGGCCGCGAAGATCTCGGTGCCGTGCACCGCCAGCAGTGCCTTGTTGGCAGTGACCACATGCTTGCCGGCCGCTATCGCCTCGAGCACCAGCTCGCGTGCGATGCCGTAGCCGCCGATCAGCTCGATCACGATGTCGATGGCGGGGTTGGCGATGACCGCACGCGCGTCGTTCACCACCTGCACGCCCTCGCCCACTGCCGCCCTGGCACGCGCCACGTCGAGGTCCGCCACCATGGTGATCTCGATGCCGCGCCCCGCGCGGCGCTTGATTTCTTCCTGATTGCGCTGGAGCACCTTGAAGGTGCCGCTGCCGACCGTGCCGATGCCTAGCAGGCCTACTTGGATGGGTTTCATTCGATTCGTCTGGCTGTGGAACTGGGGCGCAAGCAAGTCTGCTAGGCGTTTCGGCTGCGATAGCGCTCGAGAAATTCGGCAATGCGCCGGACCGCCTCTCGCAGGTCTTCTTCATGGGGCAGGAACACGATGCGGAAATGGTCGGGCGTGGACCAGTTGAAGCCGGTGCCCTGCACCAGCATCACTCGGGTTTCTTTCAGCACCTCGAGGAAGAACTGGCGATCGTCCTCGATCGGGTAGAGCTTGGGGTCGAGCCGGGGAAACATGTAGAGCGCGGCGCTGGGCTTGACGCAGCTGACGCCCGGAATGGCGGTGATCAGCTCGTACGCCAGGTCGCGCTGGTGGCGCAGACGGCCACCCGGACCCACCAGGTCGTTGATGCTCTGGTAGCCACCGAGCGCGGTCTGGATCGCCCACTGCCCCGGCACATTGGGGCACAGGCGCATGTTCGAGAGCATGTTGAGGCCCTCGATGTAGTCCTGGGCCATTTTCTTGTCGCCCGACACCACCATCCACCCGGCACGGTAGCCGCAAGAGCGGTAGCTCTTGGACAGCGAGTTGAAAGTCAGCGTCAGCACGTCCTTGGACAGGCTTGCGATGGCCGTGTGCCTGACGCCGTCGTACAGCACCTTGTCGTAGACCTCGTCGGCCAGGATCACCAGCCCGTGCTCGCGCGCGATCGCCACGATGCCCCTGAGCAGTTCGTCCGAGTACAGCGCGCCGGTGGGGTTGTTGGGGTTGATGACGACGATGCCCTTGGTGCGCGGCGTGATCTTGGCGCGGATATCGGCCAGGCTGGGCATCCAGCCGTTCTCCTCATCGCACAGGTAGTGCACCGGCTTGCCGCCCGAGAGGCTCGCAACCGCCGTCCATAGCGGGTAATCGGGGGCGGGCAGCAGCAACTCGTCGCCGTCGTTGAGCAGTGCGTTGGCAGCCATCGCGATCAGTTCGCTCGCCCCATTGCCGAGATAAATATCGTCCAACGTAACGTTGGCGACACCCTGCTTCTGGGTCTCGTGCATCACCGCCTTGCGCGCCGCGAAAATACCCTTGCTGTCCGAGTAGCCGGAGGAGCCCGCGATGTTGCGGATCATGTCCTGCTGGACCTCTTCAGGGGCGTCGAAGCCGAACGGGGCGAGGTTGCCGATGTTCAGCTTGATGATTTTCTGACCCTCTTCCTCCATCTGCTTCGCGGCATCCATGATCGGACCACGGATGTCGTAGAGCACATTGGCCAGCTTGGCCGATTTCTTGAGTGGTTTCAAAGTCCCTCCAGGGGCGGGGTGCACGGGGGAAAACCTATAATTTGACCACAGTTCCCGCCCGTCCCCGATGAAGCTCCAGCCCGACAAATCCGATGCTCAGACCCTGACTGCGCATGGCCCCGGCTGGGTGGCCGTCAACCACGAGAGGATCGAGAACAGCGTGGTGGTGGGCTCGCGGGGCGAGCGTCTTGCCTGGGACTGCAGTCGCTTCGATGAGCTGCGCGCCGAGCACTTCGCGCAGCTGGCCTCGCTCGGCGCCGAACTGGTCATCTTTGGCAGCGGTGCACGCATCCGCTTTCCCCAGCCTGCGTGGATCCAACCATTGATGGCGCGGCGCACGGGCGTCGAGACCATGGACACGGGGGCGGCCTGTCGCACCTACAACATCCTGGCAGGCGAGGGCCGCCACGTGGTCGCGGCTCTGCTGATCGAGAGGCCTGAGGATGGCTAATGGCGGGCGTTTCGAGCTAAAATATCGGGTTACGAATCGGGGCCCCACCCAGTAGTCGTGCAGGGAGCCGCCCAGTCAACGACCAATCTCCATCGTATCGAGCGCTCCAGGCTTGGGCCGCGAGCGAGTGCCAAAAGCCCGACTCGAACATGGAATCAAACGGAGAAAACAAGTTTCATGGCGATCGTTGTCAACAAACCCATCCCTGAATTCGACGCCAACGCCACTGGCGGCATCAAGGTTTCGAACACCTCGCACCTCGGGCAAGTGCTGGTGATGTATTTTTATCCCAAGGACAATACGCCCGGCTGCACGACCGAAGCGATGCAGTTTCGCGATCGCTACAAGGATTTCGTCAAGGCCGGAGCGACCGTGTTCGGAGTCTCACGCGACAACATGAAGTCGCATGACGAGTTCAAGGCCAAGCTCGAACTCCCCTTCGAACTGATCGCCGACACCGAAGAAAAGATGTGCCACATGTTCGGCGTGGTCAAGAACAAGATCATGTACGGCAAGAAGGTCAAGGGTATTGAGCGCAGCACCTTCCTCATCGGCGCCGACGGCGTGCTCAAGGCCGAATGGCGTGGCCTCAAGGTGCCGGGCCATGTCGACGAAGTTCTCAAAGCCGTCAAGACACTCAAGAAGTGATCGACTGATCGGCATCGTTGGTGAGCTTGCGCCAGCAGACGTTGGCGATGCGCAACGCTCACCAAACCTGTCACGGCCGACGTGCATAATGGTTCCATGCCGTTGAGCTCCGCGACCGCATCCACCGAACAAAGCCGCTTGGGTCTTCAGGCGGCTTTTTCGCTTTCTGGCCCCTTCTTCCCTGCGAGCGAACCGCCCCATGCCCCTGCCTCCCGCCCCCACGAAACGCGCCGCACTGCTTTCGCCGGACGCACACGACGCGCCTGCCCGCTCCCTTCACGGAAGGGGTGGTCGTCGCTCCTCCGATCGGCACGCCGACGAGACCCGGTCCAGCGGACCTCAGCCACTCGAACTGTTCGACACGCGTCCCGGGGAAGGTAGCGGTGCGGTCGAGGCCCCGGTCCTGCCGAGCCTGAAAGCCCCCCCGCCCGTCGCGCCAGTCACGCGCAGCAACGAGGAGCGCCGCCCCGCGACGGCAGCCAAGGAAGCGGCCAGCCCGGCCAAGGGCAAGCGAGGCAAACCCATTGGCCCGACCAAGCTCTTCGTGCTGGACACCAACGTGCTGCTGCACGACCCCATGTGCCTGTTCCGTTTCGAAGAGCACGACATCTTCCTGCCGATGATCGTGCTGGAGGAACTTGATGGCCACAAGAAAGGGACGACCGAAGTCGCTCGCAACGGCCGCCAAGCGAGCCGCACCCTGGACGCGCTCGCCGCGGCGCAAGGTGCCGACATCGGGAAGGGTCTGAAACTCGATACCACCGGGCACCGGGAGGCCGGCGGGAAGCTGTTCTTCCAGACGGACCCGCTGGACTACTCGTTGCCGACGAGCTTGCCGCAAGGCAAGGCCGACAACCAGATCCTTGGCGTGGTCCACGCGCTGCGCGAGTTCTATGCCAAGGACGATCCGGGGCGCGCCAGGCAGGAGGTGGTGCTGGTGTCGAAGGACATCAACATGCGGGTAAAGGCTCGCGCTCTGGGCCTGGCCGCAGACGACTATCAGAACGACAAGACACTGGAAGACGGCGACCTGCTCTATTCCGGCGCGTTGGCATTGCCGGCTGACTTCTGGACTCGCCAGAGCAAGCCGATCGAAAGCTGGCAGAGCGGCAGCAACACCTTCTATCGCGTCAGCGGTCCCCTCGTGCCTAACCTCTACATCAACCAGTTCGTGTATTTCGAGGCGCCTGGCGAGCCCAGCATGTATGCCCGCGTGACGGAGATCCGCGACAAGACCGCGGTGCTCAAGACGCTCAAGGACTACGGCTCTATAAAAAACGCTGTCTGGGGCGTGAACACCCGCAACCGTGAGCAGAACTTTGCGATGAACCTGCTGATGGATCCAGAGGTGGACCTTGTCACCCTGACGGGCACAGCCGGCACCGGCAAGACGCTGATGGCGCTTGCCTCGGGCCTTACCCAGGTGCTGGACGACCGCCGCTACACCGAAATCATCATGACCCGGGCGACCGTTAGCGTGGGCGAGGATATCGGCTTCCTTCCCGGCACGGAGGAGGAAAAGATGGGCCCATGGATGGGCGCACTCGACGACAACCTCGAGTTCCTGGCCAAGGGTGACGGCGGGGGGGCAGGCGAATGGGGTCGCGCGGCCACCAACGAGTTGATCCGCAGCCGCATCAAGATCAAGAGTATGAATTTCATGCGCGGCCGCACCTTCCTGAACAAGTACGTGATCATCGATGAGGCGCAGAACCTGACACCGAAGCAGATGAAGACCCTGGTCACCCGGGCGGGCCCTGGCACCAAGATCATCTGCATGGGCAATCTGGCGCAGATCGACACACCTTATCTCACCGAGGGCTCATCCGGCCTGACATTTGCCGTCGACAAGTTCAAGGGCTGGCCGCACAGCGGCCACATCACGCTGGCACGCGGGGAGCGCTCGCGGCTGGCTGACTTCGCAAGCGAGGTACTTTAAAGAGCACCGGCTACCAAGCCGGCGCTCCTCGCGCGCCTCGGAAGGGCTGCTGACGGGACGTTGTCAGGAGCGAACGCGCAGCATGGTGACTTGACTTCGGGCACCGGGCCGAGGCGCTGAGCGTCTCAGTACCGGTGCTCTACCTCAAGAAGAAATGACCCTGGAGAGAGAACCATGCAACCTCGGCTTCAACGCCATGAAGGCTTCAACATCGCCGGTCTGACCGTGCGGACCAGCAACCACACCGAACACGAGCAGCACTCGGCACGCATCGGCAACCTTTGGACGCGCTTCTTCGATGAGCGCGTGTATGCCTTGACACCTAATCGCGTCCACGATATGCGGCTTTACGGCGTGTACTCCGCTTACGAGTCCGACGCGCATGGCGCCTTCGACTTGACGACGGGCGTCGCGGTCTCGGGCGGGCCTTCCGCAGTAAAAGTGGAAGCCGGCGACTACCTCGTCTTCACTGGCCAGGGCCAGATGCCGCAAATGGTGCACTCTCTGTGGGGATCGATCTGGAAGTACTTTGAGCAGCACCCCGAGGTCCGCCGCAGTTATCGCAGCGACTTCGAAGCCTACAGCGGTCCCGACCAGGTCGCCATCCACATCGGCGTAATAGCAGCCTGAGATCGAGGATACGAGCGTGCGAAGACCATGAGATGGGCGAAGGGCGCCACTTTCGTAAAGACTTCGAATGCAAGCTCCTTCGACCTTGACCGTTTATCCCAATGCGCCGCGCCGATCGCCTGTTCCAGATTGTTCAACTGATTCGTGGCCGGCGCCTCACGACCGCGGCCTTCCTTGCTCAGCGGCTGGAGGTGTCAGACCGCACAATCTATCGGGACGTGGCCGACTTGCAGCGCCAGGGAGTGCCGATCGAGGGCGAGGCCGGCGTCGGTTATCGCCTGGGTGCGGGCTTCGACTTGCCGCCACTTATGTTCACGCAGGATGAGGCCGCAGCATTGGTGGCGTCGGCGCGCCTCGCACAGAGCTGGGTCGACCCGGCCATGGCAAAGGACATCCAGACTGCGCTCGGCAAGATCCTGTCGGTGCTCCCTCCGGCCGCACGGGTGTCGGCCGAGAGCCTGGCGCTGTTCGCGCCTGCGCTCGCGCTCGACGATGGAACGCGGCTGCGCCTTCAAACGCTGCGAGAAGCCGTCCAGTCGCGCAATAAGCTGCGCATGGACTACCACGACGTCTCCGGCGCGCCGAGCCAACGCGTGGTTCGACCGCTGGGCTGTTTCTATTGGGGCCGTGTCTGGACCTTCTCGGCGTGGTGCGAACTGCGGGAAGACTTTCGCGGGTTCCGCCTCGATCGGATCGATCGCATCGAGGTCCTGCCGGAGCGATTTCGCCACGAGCCCGGCAAGACGTTGGCGGAGATGCTCCGGCGGCTGCAAGAAGATCCGGCGGAACCTCGGCGATCGCAGCTGCAATAGCGCCTAAAAATCGTCACCGCCGCTGGCCAGGTTCTCGAACTTGGTCAGCGGCTTGAGAAAGGCCAGCTTGACCGTGCCCGTCGGGCCGTTGCGGTGCTTGCTGATGATCACCTCGGCGACACCAGGCTCCTTGCTGTCCTTGTTGTAGTAGTCGTCGCGGTAGATGAACATGATCAAGTCCGCATCCTGCTCGATGGCGCCGGACTCGCGCAGGTCGCTCATCATGGGACGTTTGTCGGTTCGGCTCTCCACGCCACGGCTGAGCTGCGACAAGGCAATCACCGGGCACTTGAGCTCCTTGGCCAGCATCTTGAGCCCGCGGGAGATCTCGCCTACCGCCGTCGCTCGGTTCTCGTCATTCATGCTGCTGGAGACGCTCATCAACTGAAGGTAGTCGACCACGATCAGGCCAAGCCTTCCGTACTGGCGCGCCAATCGGCGCGAATTTGCACGCAGCTCACTGGTGGTTAGCCCCGGCGTCTCGTCGATGTGCAGCGACACATTGCGCAGCTTCTCGATGGCCTCGGTCAGGCGCGGCCATTCTTCGTCGCTGAGCTTGCCGGTGCGCAGGTGACCCTGATCGATGCGGCCAATGGAGCCGACGATACGCACCGCCAGCTGGGACGCCCCCATTTCCATCGAGAACACCGCTACCGGCAGCCCCTCATTGAGCGCCACGTGCTCGGCAATGTTGATCGCCAGCGAGGTCTTGCCCATGGAAGGCCGCGCAGCCAGCACGATCATGTCACCCGGCTGCAGGCCCGACGTCATCTTGTCGAACTCGTAAAAACCGGTGCGCACGCCCGTGATGTCGTTCGGGTTCTCCGCCATCTCGCTGACGCGGTCGAGCAATTCGACCACGAGGGATTCCATGCTCTGGAAGCCCTGCTTCATGCGCGAGCCTTCCTCGCCGATGTTGAAGATTTTCTGCTCGGCCTCGTCGAGGATCTTGTCGACGGACTTGCCCTGCGTGTTGAACGCATTGGTGGCGATTTCGTCACTTGCGCTGACCAGCTTGCGCAGGATCGAGCGCTCGCGCACGATCTCGGCGTAGCGGCGGATGTTGCTGGCACTAGGCACGTATTGCGCCAGCGAATTCAAGTAGCTAAGACCGCCCACCTCCTCGGCCTTGCCCAGGTTCTGCAGCTGCTCGAAGACCGTAATCACGTCGGCTGGTTTACTGGCGTTGATCAGTGCCCCGATGGCTGCGTAGATCAGCTTGTGCTCATGACGGTAGAAGTCACTGTCAACCAGCAGATCACCCATGCGGTCCCATGCGCCGTTGTCGAGCAACAGACCGCCGAGCACGCTCGACTCCGCCTCGATCGAATGCGGCGGGATGCGCAGTTGCGCGATTTGGCGATCGGCCGACGGGTCGTTGTCGGCATAGGAAAAGACGGCGGACATGAACTTCCTTGCAGCCGCACATGCTAAGGCGCATGACGGCCTACGTCACTTGATAGGCTGTGGATAAGCAGTGACTTATCGGTGCAGTGCGCGGGACAACTGCGACCGCAAAAAGCAAAGGCCGCCCCGAAGGCGGCCCATAAGAACAAGATCGCAGCCGCGACCTCGTTTTATCGCGATAAAGGCGTTAAGCGCTTTCGCCGTAAACCGTGACAGTAATGTCGACCACCACGTCGGTATGCAAGGCGACGCTGACGGTGCTGTCGCCGACGGTTTTGATCGGACCGCTCGGCATACGCACTTGCGACTTCGCGATCTTGTATCCCTGCCTGTTGAGCTCGTCCGCGATGTCTTGGTTGGTGACGGAGCCGAACAGGCGGCCGTCGACACCGGCCTTCTGCGTCAGCTTGACGGCGGTGCCGCCGAGCTTCTCCCCTTGTGCCTGCGCCTCGGTCAGCTTGGCGGCGGCGGCCTTTTCAAGTTCGACCCGCTTGGCTTCGAACTCAGCCTTGTTGGCCTCGGTAGCACGGCGAGCGCGACCGGAGGGAATCAGGAAATTACGAGCGTAGCCGTCCTTGACCTTGACGATTTCGCCCAGCACGCCGAGGTTGACGACCTTATCCAGAAGTATGACTTGCATGATGTTCTCGCCTCCTTAAACGCGATGCTGGTCGCTGTAAGGCACCATCGCGAGAAAGCGGGCACGCTTGATCGCGGTGTTGAGCTGACGCTGATAGATCGCGCGCGTGCCGGTAAGCCGCGCGGGGATGATCTTGCCGTTCTCGCTGATGAAATCGCGCAGGGTGTCGATGTCCTTGTAGTCGATCTCTTCGACACCGGCGACAGTGAAGCGGCAGAAGCGCTTGCGCTTGAACAGCAGCGATTGGGTGTTGCGCTTCGGACGCTTGTCCTTGTTGAACTTCTTGAACGTGGCCATTGTGGGACCTCTCGAAAATTAATCTTGCTGAAAATCCTGGATGTGCAGCACTGGGTGCTTGCCATTGCGCGGTGTGGCCAGAAAGCCCTGGAAACGCCAGAGACTTCCAAGTGCCTGCCTCGCCAGCCGCTCTGCAACCGCGCCAAACGCAACGGCCTTGAGAGTCGCCCTGACCTGCCGCGGCTGGGCCGCTTCGGTTATTGTCGACTCGTGTTCGACCCGCAAATCGATCGCGGGCAGACCAGCAGGCGTGAAGCGCAAGGCGCCGAGCTCGGCAACGCAGGCAGTCAGCACGAGCTGATTGACTGCGGCAGCGCTCACACCATCAATTGTTGTTGGCGGCGTACTCGGCCTGCTGGGCCTTGCGAGCTTCTTCGCGCTCAACCGTCTTCATCATTGACGACGGGCCGGTGTCGGCCTTCTTCTTGACGACGGTGAGATGGCGCAGGACGGCATCGTTGAACTTGAAGGCATGCTCAAGTTCGGCCATCACGGCCTGCTCGGCCTCTATGTTCACGCACAGGTAATGCGCTTTGTTGAGCTTGTTGATCTGGTAGGCCAGTTGCCGGCGCCCCCAGTCCTCGACACGATGGACCTTGCCGCCGCCGGCGGTGATCATGCCCTTGTAGCGCTCCAGCATGGCTGGAACTTGCTCGCTTTGATCCGGATGGATCAGCAGAATGATTTCATAGTGACGCATGGCACTCCTTGTGGGTCTTCCGTGGAAGGGATAAAGCCACCCGCAGCGTCAGTCGCAGTGTGGCAAGGCAAAGCCTGTGATTATAGCAGGCATTGCCGTCCTGGAGTGTTCGGTGCGGCTAGCCTCAGATCCCTAACGCGCGGTCCAGCTTCGCGGCCTTGTCCGGACCCACCGCATTCCGAATCTTGGGCGCCAGTGCAAGCAGGTCATCATAGGTCGAGCTGCCTTCTACCGACAGGTTCAGCCTGAAACCGCGCAAGCCAAGGCTGCCAGTGAGCTGCGTCGCAATCAAGTAGGCATCCTTGTAGCGCTGCTGCTTGGAACGCTCAATTGGCTCCGCGGGCAGGACAGAGACCTCCGGCTGGGATCCCGAAGGGTTGCCATCGACCGGAGCCGACACCGGCGTAGAGCTCAGCGGTGTCGCTACCGTCCCCGCATTGGCTGCGTCAGCCGAACTCCCAACTCGACCCAGCAAGCCGAGCTCGACCATCTGGTCAATGTCTGCACGCGCGATTCCCATACCGGCCTCGAGCACCTCGCTGACGGAACGCTTGCCATCAAACAGGATGAACGCGGAGCGTTGACGCGGTGTGAGTCGGACCGAGCGGTCCTTGAACACCTGCTGGCCGGCGTCAGTCTTCACAAGAATCATGGCGTCCTCATGCGGATCAGGGCGCTCTCGGGCTCAAACCGGCCCTTGTGGAACATCCCGAGTGGCTCCCTCCAGGTAGGCGCCAGTTTGACACTAAAGAATGTCTCTGCTTGCGATCTGCTTCACCTGACAGAGAAATTACGCCTTGACCTGTGACGAAAGTTGTAATGCGGCGGGACAAGGTCAGCCCCGCCGCTTCCAGGGAGGCCGATCAGCGCTGCGCCAGCTGTTGCCAGGTGTCGATCACGCTGTCCGGGTTGAGCGAGATCGATTCGATGCCCTGCTCGGCCAGCCAGATGGCAAAGTCAGGATGGTCGCTGGGACCCTGTCCACAGATGCCCACGTACTTGCCCTTTTCCTTGCAGGCCTTGATCACGCGCGCCAACAAGGCCTTGACGGCGGGGTCGCGTTCGTCGAAATCTGCCGCCAGAAGTTCGAGACCGGAGTCCCGGTCGAGTCCCAGCGTGAGCTGCGTCAAGTCGTTCGACCCGATCGAGAAACCATCGAAGAATTCCAGAAACTCCTCGGGAAGGATTGCATTGCTGGGCACCTCGCACATCATGATGAGCTTGAGGTCGTTCTCGCCGCGCTTGAGGCCGTGGTCACCGAGCAATCCGGTCACGCGCGCCGCCTGGCCCAGGGTACGAACAAAGGGCACCATGATCTGCACATTGGTTAGCCCCATTTCGTTGCGTACGCGCTTGAGCGCTTCACATTCCATTGCGAAAGCCTCGCCAAAATCTTCGCTGAGGTAGCGTGCAGCGCCGCGAAAGCCGAGCATCGGGTTCTCTTCCTCCGGCTCGTAGCGGCTGCCGCCGATCAGCTTGCGGTACTCGTTGGACTTGAAATCCGACAGGCGCACGATCACCGGCTTGGGCCAAAAGGCCGCGCCGATGGTGGCGATGCCCTCGGCCACTTTGTCAATATAGAAGGCGCGCGGAGAAGCGTGGCCCCGAGCAACCGATTCGACCGCCTTCTTGAGGTCGGCATCAACGTTCGGATAGTCGAGGATCGCCTTCGGGTGCACGCCGATGTTGTTGTTGATGATGAATTCGAGCCGCGCCAGGCCGACGCCGTGGTTCGGCAACTGGGCGAAGTCGAACGCCAGCTGAGGGTTGCCCACGTTCATCATGAGTTTTATGTCGATTTCCGGCATCTCGCCGCGCTGGACTTCGGTCACTTCGGTCTCGAGCAGGCCGTCGTAGATGAAGCCAGTGTCGCCCTCAGCGCAGCTCACCGTGACGAGCGTGCCATCTTTGAGCAGGTCGGTCGCGTCGCCGCAGCCGACGACCGCCGGGATCCCGAGCTCACGCGCGATGATCGCGGCATGGCAGGTGCGCCCGCCGCGATTGGTGACGATGGCGGAGGCACGCTTCATCACCGGCTCCCAGTTCGGATCCGTCATGTCGGTCACCAGCACGTCGCCAGGCTGAACCTTGTCCATCTCGCTGATGCTGTGGACCAGGCGAACCGGCCCGGTGCCGATCTTTTGGCCGATCGCACGGCCCTCGGCCAGCACGGGGCCCTTGGCCAACAGCTTGTAGCGCTGCTCGGCCTTGCCCTGCTGCTGGCTCTTCACAGTCTCCGGGCGGGCCTGGAGGATGTAGAGCTGGCCGTCGGTGCCGTCCTTGCCCCACTCGATGTCCATCGGGCGGCCGTAGTGCTCCTCGATCACCAGCGCGTACTTGGCCAACTGCTCCACCTCGGCATCGGTGAGCGAGTAGCGGTTGCGCTGCTCGGTCGGAACATCGGTGGTCTTTACCAGCTTGCCGGTGCCGGCCTTCTCGGCCGCATTGGCGAATTCCATATGGACCAGCTTGGAGCCGAGGTTGCGGCGAATCACTGCGCGCTTGCCCGCCTTGAGCATGGGCTTGTGCACGTAGAACTCGTCCGGGTTCACGGCGCCTTGCACCACCGTTTCACCCAGCCCGTAGCTGGAGGTAATAAAAACCACGCCGTCAAAGCCAGACTCGGTGTCGATGGTGAACATCACGCCTGCGGCGCCCAGGTCGCTGCGCACCATGCGCTGCACACCCGCCGATAACGCTACGACGTCGTGGGCGAAGCCCTTGTGGACGCGGTAGCTGATGGCGCGGTCGTTATAGAGGGAGGCGAACACTTCCTTCATTTTGTGAAGCACATCCTCGATGCCCACCACGTTGAGGAAAGTTTCCTGCTGGCCGGCGAAGGAGGCGTCGGGCAAGTCTTCCGCGGTGGCCGACGAGCGCACGGCAAAAGAGGCCTCGGGGTTGCCTGCGCTCAGTTCGGCGAAAGCCGCCTTGATCGCCTGCTCCAGGTCGGCGGGGAATGGCTGCGCCTCGACCATGGCCCGGATCTCGGCGCCTGCTGCGGCCAGGGCACGGACGTCTTCCGTGTCCAGGCTTTCGAGCTTTTTGCTGATGCGATCGGCGAGACCATCGTGGGCCAGGAATTGCCGGAACGCATGCGCCGTGGTCGCGAAACCGGTCGGCACGCGCACTCCTTGCGGGAGTTGGGAAATCATTTCGCCGAGGCTGGCGTTCTTGCCGCCGACCGACTCGACGTCGGTCATTCTCAGGTTCTCAAACGGTACGACCAGGGCGGTCGCTTCGAAGAGTGCAGACATGGGAAAGCTCCAGAAGTTGAAACCGGGACGACATGCAGACGGCGCGGCGCGATCGTTCTGATTGCTCTGGGCGCAAACGCGGTGTGCATGGATGAAGGTAGGGACGACGGGAACGGGCGCATTCCCGATAATGTGCCGGATTGTAGGCGCCGAGTGGGTCGGCGCGCCGCAGGACAAGGCCGTCAAGCATGCACACACGCACCGTTTTCTTCGTCTCCGACGGCACCGGCATCACCGCCGAAACCTTCGGGAACGCCGTCTTGGCCCAGTTCGAGATCAAACCCCGCCATGTGCGGCTGCCCTTCACCGATACGGTGGACAAGGCGCACCAGGCGGTGCGCAGGATCAACCATACGGCGGAAGTGGAAGGGCTGCGCCCCATCGTCTTCACCACACTGGCGAACATGGAAGTACTGGAGGTGATCGAGACAGGTTGCAAGGGCATGCTGCTCGACATGTTCGGCACCTTCGTGCGGCCTCTCGAGATCGAGTTGGCGATGAAATCCAATCATCGCATCGGCCGGTTCAGCGACGTCAGCAAGAGCAAGGAATACAACGCCCGGATTCAGGCCATCGACTTCAGCCTGGCACATGACGATGGTCAAAGCAACCGCGATCTCGAAAGTGCCGACGTGATACTGATCGGGGTCAGCCGCAGCGGCAAGACACCGACCTCACTTTATCTCGCGATGCAGCACGGCCTGAAGGCGGCCAACTATCCGCTGATTCCCGAGGACTTCGAGCGCCGCCAGTTGCCGCCGGCGCTGATGCCGCACCGCAAGAAAATCTTCGGGCTCACGATCCAACCCGAGCGCCTGAGCGAGATCCGCAACGAGAGGCGGCCGAACTCGCGCTACGCAAGTATCGAGAACTGCCGGCATGAGGTGAGCGAGGCCGAGGCCATGATGCGGCGCGCCGGCATTCGATGGCTGTCCACCACGACGAAGTCGATCGAGGAGATCGCGACCACCATCCTGCAAGAACTGCGGCCAGAACGGCTGACCTACTGAGCGTGCGCCTCACCCGCAGTTACTAAGATTGATCTTATAATCGGCGCGTGGCAAGCCCTTCCGCCGACACCCTGCACACCGCCGTACGACTGCGTGCGTCGATCTCACAACTGACCCGGCATCTTCGCGCGCAAAGCGCCGAGTCCGCCGGCTCGGCACGCCTCAGTGTGCTCGGGCAGCTGTACCGGCGCGGCCCGCTGAGCCCGACCGAATTGGCGCTGCATGAGCGCGTCAAGCTCCAAACGCTCACACGGCTGTTGGCGGAGATCGGGAGAGAGGGGCTGATTGAACGCCGCGCCGATACAGGTGACGCGCGCAAATCCATTCTTTCTCTGACCGACGCAGGCGCGCGGTTGCTGGGAGCCGAGGTCCATCGCAGGGAAACCTCGCTCGCAGCCGCGATCGCGGAATGCCTGAGCAAAGGTGAGCGCGCGGATCTGCTTGCGGCCTGCGAACTGATCGACCGCGTCGCCCAATCACTGGAATTGCCACCGCGGTCTCAGCCAGCTCCGCCCCTCAAGGCATGAGCGACTCGACCTGGCGCCAGGGCTTGCAACTGGCGGCAGCCGTGCTGCTGTCTTACCTCACATCCACGGCCCTGCGGCTGCCGGAAGGCTTCTGGGCCGTGATGAGCGCCCTGATCGTGGTGCGCCCCAGCACTGTTTCCACACTTGGCGCAGGCTGGGATCGCATGCGTGCCACGGCTGCGGGGGCAGGCGTCGGGTTGGGGGGTGTCTGGCTGCAGGACCACTTCGGCTTCGACTCGACGGCAGCAGTGCTGGGCACCATAGCTCTTCTCGCAGCAGCCAGCGCGTGGCGCTCGTCCATGCGCAACGTGCCGATTGCCGCCTTGATCGTGCTCTCGAGCGGTGCAATGGCGGGCCATTCGGCGCTGCAGGTCGCTGGGTTGAGAGTGGCCCAGATCGCCATCGGGGTGGCAAGCGGCGTTGTCGTTTCGCTGTTGGGAGTTCAATGGAACGCCCGCGCGCGTTTTGACGCGGCGTGTGCATCGGCGTTGCGCAAGATGGCTGAGCACGTCGTGAGCGATTTGGGAGCGCGGACGCCCCCGGCGCACGAGAAGGAAGCCGCCGCAGCCGAGCTGCGGCTCGCGCTGCGGGAGCTGGCGGTACAGGCAGCAAGCGCAGATCGCGAAGCCAGGTTCTGGCGGCGTCTGAGCCGCTGCTGGCGCGAACTCCCGCAACGCAGCGAGACCGCCCGCTGTGTCGGCCTCGCGCGACTGACGATCCGGACCGCGCACGACGCCGCCCTGTTGGGGCGCCTGGCCGACAGCGCAACGATGGGGCGTGACGATCCGGCATGGACGAGCCTGGCACAAGCTGCGAACCGAGCGTTGTCGACAACGGCGAACAGCATCGAAGGCCACGGTCCTCCCGAGCTTGGCCTGTTGCGTCCTTTCGCGGCGAAAGTCACCTTGCCCGCCGGGGAGCTTCAAGCTCCGCTCGCACCTCCGATTCCGTGGATCGCACCGGCAGCACGCTTGCTGATGCAGGATCTCACGAGCCTCGCCGGTCGAGCCGCCTGTTAAGCCACGGCCTCGGCTGTTGCGCCTTTTTCTGCCGGTGCCGAGGTACGGATCAGGTGGTCGAAGGCGCTGAGCGCCGCCTTCGCGCCATCACCGGCCGCGATGATGATCTGCTTGAACGGGACCGTCGTCGCATCGCCGGCCGCGAACACGCCGGGCACCGAGGTCTGACCCTTCGCGTCGACCACGATCTCGCCGTGCTTCGAGAGCTCGAGCGTGCCCTTCAGCCAGTCTGTGTTGGGCACCAGGCCGATCTGGACGAACACGCCCTCCAGCGCAACCTTGCGGGTCTCGCCTGTCGCGCGGTCCTTGTAGATCAGGCCGTCGACCTTCTGCTGGTCGCCAGTGATTTCGGTGGTCTGCGCGTTGGTGACGATCTCGACGTTGGCAAGGCTCTTCAGCTTGCGCTGCAGCACCGCGTCTGCACGCAGTTGGGTGTCGAACTCGAGCAACGTGACATGGCCGACGATGCCGGCCAGATCGATAGCGGCTTCGACGCCCGAGTTGCCGCCGCCTATGACCGCCACACGCTTGCCCTTGAAGAGCGGCCCGTCACAGTGCGGGCAATAGGCCACGCCCTTGTTCTTGTACTCCTGCTCGCCCGGTACATTGATGTTGCGCCAACGTGCGCCCGTCGATAGCACGACGGAGCGGCTCTTGAGCGAGGCACCGTTCTCGAGCTTGATCTCTATCAGGTCCTTGCCGGGCACCAGTGCCGATGCGCGCTGGAGATTCATGATGTCGACTTCGTAGTGGCGCACATGCTCTTCGAGCGCCAGGGCGAAGCGAGGGCCCTCTGTTTCCTTGATCGAAATGAAGTTTTCGATGCCCAACGTGTCGAGCACCTGGCCGCCGAAGCGCTCGGAGGCGATGCCGGTCCGGATGCCCTTGCGCGCGGCATAGACCGCCGCCGCCGCCCCGGCGGGACCGCCGCCCACGATCAAGACGTCGAAGGGATCCTTGGCGGCGATCTTCTTCGCCTCGCGCTCGACGCCGCTGGTGTCGATCTTCGCAAGAATTTCTTCCAGGCTCATGCGGCCCTGGCCGAACTCGGTGCCGTTCAGGAAAACCGTGGGAACAGCCATGACCTGGCGTTCCTTCACCTCGTCCTGAAAGAGCGAGCCGTCGATCATGGTGGTCCTGATGCTCGGGTTCTGCACAGCCATCAGGTTGAGCGCCTGCACGACGTCCGGGCAGTTGTGGCAGGTGAGCGAAATGTAGACCTCGAACTCGAAGTCGCCCTCCAGCGCGCGGATCTGCTCGAGAACGGCCTGCTCCACCTTAGGCGGGTAGCCGCCGACCTGGAGCAGCGCCAGAATGAGCGATGTGAACTCGTGACCCATGGGCAAGCCGGCGAAACGCGGGCCGTTGCTCTGGCTTGGGCGATTGATCGAGAACGATGGCTTGCGGTGGTTGTCGTCGCGGCTCTCGATGACCTTCACCAGCGATGACGACTCCGCCACATCATTCAGCAGCGATTGCAGGTCGATCGACGCCTTGCTGTCATCGAGCGAGGCGACGATTTCCACGGGCTGCGTAATGCGATCGAGATAGCTTTTCAGTTGTGCTTTGGTGCCGGCGTCGAGCATGGCGAACTCACCTCTTAAGAATCGAAAGGCAGAAACAGAAAAGCCCGGGTGCGAACGCGCCCGGGCCTGGCGCGAACGGATGGCTTAGATCTTGCCGACCAGGTCGAACGACGGCTTGAGCGTCTCGGCGCCCTCGGTCCACTTCGCAGGGCAGACTTCACCCGGGTGAGCGGCAACATACTGGGCAGCCTTCACGCGACGCAGCAATTCGGCGGCGTCGCGGCCAATACCGTTGTCGTGCACCTCAACGGTCTTGATCTTGCCTTCGGGGTCGATCACGAAGGTGCCACGATAAGCAAGGCCGGCGTCTTCGCCTTCCTCGATCAGGACCTGGAAGGCGCGTGCGAGCTGCTGGCTGGGGTCGCCGATCAGGGGGTACTTGACCTTGGCGATGGTGTCGGAGGTGTCATGCCAAGCCTTGTGCGTGAAGTGGGTGTCCGTCGACACGCCGTAGATCTCGACCCCGAGCTTCTGGAATTCCGCGTAGTGATCGGCCAGGTCGCCGAGTTCGGTCGGGCACACGAAGGTGAAGTCGGCCGGATAGAAGACGACGACAGACCACTTGCCCTTGAAGCTTTCATTGCTGACCGGGACAAACTTGCCGTTGTGATATGCGGTGGCTTTGAACGGGACGATTTCTGTGTTGATCAGGGACATGTAGCGATTCCTTGCTGAGACTATTGAAAATGCGAGCCTCGAGTATAACCAATGATCAGAACACTTTCGATAGCGGAGCACTATTGGATGAATTGGGGTGCACTATGAAGGACGCCCTGGGCAGTGCTGCGTCCCAATGCGAACACCTATCACCATCACACGCATGCAGAACGCCCGAACAGGGGTTCTCTTGCCTGCGGCTGCGCGCCGCTCACACAATCCATGCTTTCAAGAACAAGGAAGAACCATGAAGGGCGACCCCCAAGTCATCGACTATCTGCAGGCGCAGCTGAAGAACGAGCTGACCGCGATCAATCAATATTTCCTGCACTACCGGATGCTCAAGCACTGGGGTTTGGACAAGCTGGCCAAGAAGGAATACGAAGAATCCATTGGCGAGATGAAGCACGCAGACAAGCTCATGGACCGCATCTTCATGCTGGACGGCCTGCCAAACCTGCAAGACCTGGCCAAGCTCCGCATAGGTGAAGACGTACCCGAAATCCTGCAGTGCGACCTTGCCTCCGAAACAGGTGCTCAGGCCACCATCAAGGACGGCATCGCCCACTGCGAGGCGGTTCGCGACTACGTTTCGCGCGACCTCCTGCAGGGTATTCTGGACGACACCGAAGAGCACATCGACTTTCTGGAGACCCAGATCGATCTGGTCGGCAAGGTCGGCCTGCAAAACTACCTGCAGTCGCAGATGGGCGAAGTCGAGTAAGGCCCCTCACCTCCACTCTGATCCGGCGGGGCCCCTCAGGGGCCCCTTTTTTTGCCACTGGGGTCTTCATAGTTATTGCAAATGCGAGGAATTCGTATTTATAATCGCAGCTCCTACCAACAGCCAGCCAGACTGCCGCCCATTGCCATGATCGTTTGCGTATGCCGCCGAGTGTCTGACCGTGAGATCGCGCGCCATGCCCGAGCGGGGATGACCTTTGACGAAGTGCAGTTCGAACTCGGCGTCGCCACCCAGTGCGGCCAATGCGAGAGCTGTGCACGCGACGTGGTCGCGCAGTGCAGCGCCTCCCATCCGATCGCCGCGCTCAACCGCGAAGCGGAGCCACGTTCGATCCAGCTTGCCAACGCACTGACGGAAAGCAGGATATGGAACTCTTCTCGGTCCTCGGCATCAGCCTGATCGTCGTAAGCAGCTCGGCATGGTGGATTTTTCGTAAGTAACAGCCAGCGGTGCTGCATCCGGCGCTCTGCAGTGTCGGGCACTTGAATGTTTGATCGTGTCTGACCGCTTCTCCCCGTCGCCGCCTTCCGTTCTGGGCTTCTCACGCAATGCGCTCATCGCGGGCGGCGTCGTCCTGTTCCACGTTGCGGCGCTCTGGGCATTGCAGAGCGGCCTGTTGCGGCGGACCGCCGAGGTGATCATCCCGGTAGAAATTCTGAGCGAATTCATCGAGCCGCCCAAACCGAAGGAAGTGCCACCTCCTCCGCCCCCTCCACCACCACCAAAGCCTCGGATCGTCAAGGCGCCGCCGCCGCCGCGGCCCCAAGCGATCCGCGAGCCCAAACCCACGCCCGCGCCGAATGCCCCCGTCGGCACGGTTGAGCCCCCACCGCCTCCCGCCCCGATTGCGCCACCCGCGCCAATCGCGCCACCGGCACCACCGCCCGCGCCGCCAGCCCCCCCCGCCGTGCAACTGCCTTCCGAGGATGCGGAGTACGCAAGAAGCTGCAAGCCCAACTACCCTGCCATGAGCACCCGCCTCGGCGAACAGGGCAAAGTCATTGTCAAGGTGGTCGTGGGCGCGGATGGTTTGCCAAAGCAGGTCGATATTCACAAGTCCAGCGGTTTCGACCGCCTGGATGCGGCGGCAAAAGAGGCCATGCTGAGGTGCCGTTTCTCACCCGGCAAGGTCGGCGGCGTCGCGAAACAGATGTCCTACGACGCTCCCGTCAACTTTGTATTGAACTGATCTTTTTTTGGAGTGCTTATGGATTCCCACTTTGGCCTGATGAACGTCTGGAGTCAGGGCGACTTCGTCACCCGTGCCGTGGCCCTGCTCCTGGTCGGCATGTCGCTCGCGTCTTGGATCGTGATCCTGGTCAAGGCACTGGACATCATCCGGTACAAGCGCCTCGCCAAGCACTCGCAGGACTTCTGGCACAGCGAAGACTTTGCCACTGCCCTCAACAAGCTGGGCAAGGATGACAGCAACCCGTTTCGTGCGCTGGCGCTGGAAGGCCGGGAAGCGGCGGCGCATCATCGCAATACCAAGGCGCATCTGCACGACGCGCTCGATGTCAGCGACTGGATCACCCGCGCGCTGCGCAACGGCATCGACGAATTCACTGCACGGCTGCAGACAGGCCTCGCCATCCTGGCCTCCGTGGGCTCTACGGCGCCATTCATCGGCCTGTTCGGGACGGTCTGGGGCATCTACCACGCCCTGATGAGCATCAGCTCGGCCGGTCAAGCAACTATCGACAAGGTGGCCGGGCCGATCGGCGAAGCGCTGATCATGACGGCGCTGGGCCTCGCGGTCGCCATTCCCGCCGTGCTGGGCTACAACGCACTGGTACGCGGCAACAAATTCGTGCTGACCAAACTCAACAGCTTCGCGCATGACCTTCATGCCTACTTCGTGACCGGCGCGCGGGTGCAAAGCGGCGTCGAGGCCACGGTGGTTCCGCTCAAGAAAGGCTGAGTAATACGATGGCTTTCGGCACCCAGGACGAGCCCGACGAGGTCATGAATGAGATCAACATGACGCCGCTGGTCGACGTCATGCTGGTGCTTCTCATCATCTTCATCATCACCGTTCCCGTGATGAAGCATGCCGTGAATATCGACCTTCCCCGCGCCAGCAGCGAACCGGAGCACACCAAGCCGCAGAACATCGTGTTTACGGTAGCGGCCGACGGCAGCTATTACTGGAACGAGCAGAAGATCGCGGACAGCGAATTGACGACGCGCCTGGCAGCCGAGGCCGCCAAGGACCCGCAGCCTGAACTGCACATCCGCGGCGACAAGGCGGTCCGCTACGAGCGTGTGGCGCAAGCCATGTCGGCGGCGCGCGAAGCCGGGGTGCGCAAGATCGGATTCATCACTGAGCCCGAGCCCAAGTAGCAAACGCGCAGAAATACGATACGGGCGATTGACATTTACTTGAGAATCGTTATCATTTACTCATCGTTTCGATGGAGGGAATTACCGATGCAAGCAGTGCCCAACGCGTTCAATGTCCTGAGCCATCCATCGCTCGATCATTCGGGCGGTGGCCGCGCAGGCAGCGAACCGCCAAGGCCGGCGCCGCTCTTCGAAAGCGCCGAGTTGCTCAAGGGCGGCAAGAGCGTCGGCATCATGCACAACGGCTCGTTGTACCGGCTCCAAGCCACCAAACTCGGCAAGTTGATCCTCACGAAGTAGGTCAGCTCGCTTCTCGCGCAAGTTTCATCGTGGGGCGACTCGAGGAGATCTGATCTCCGAAGGGTCGTTTTTGCTAGCCAACGGCTTCTTGCCGACTAGCCAAGCTTTTTTTCACGTCGAACCGCCAAGAACAACGCCGACCCAGGTCGGCGTTTTGCTTGGGCGCTCGGCGTCAAAGACCAAGCGCGGCAATCCCCGCCCTGGCGATCTGCGCATCTTCGTTCGATTTGACCCCGCTCACCCCGATCGAACCGATGACATGGCCATCCTTGACGATGGGAACCCCGCCCTCAAGCAGGCCATCTATGCCTGGTGCCGACAGGAAGGACGTACGCCCGCCGTTGACCATGTCCTCGTAAACCTTGCTCTCGCGCCGCCCCATGGCGGCCGTATGGGCCTTTGCAGGCGCGATGTGCGACGAGACGGCGGCGGCACCGTCCAGTCGCTGCAGCCACAGCAGATTGCCGGCATCGTCCGCAATGGCAATGGTGACGGCCCAGTTGTTCTTGAGCGCTTCGGCTTCGGCCGCAGCAGCGATCGCCTTCACGTCGGCGAGTTCCAGAAAAGACTTGGTCTTCATGATGTTGCAAGTAATGGGCAAACGCCAAGCATAGCGCCAGCCCGAACCACCTCCCGATCGCTTCCGAAATGTGCGGCGCGCTTTAGCGCCATGCCAAGGCGGGTCTTTTCCCGGGCGGATACTTGCAGCCCCCTAGAATGGCCCCAACTGCTGCTTCGCAGCCAACATCAGGAGTTTCAGCAATGAACGACCGCGTCAACACCCTTGCCACTTCCGTAGGCTACGGCCAGGCGCTGCCGCAAGCCGAGCGGCAACGCGTCCTGCGCAACACCTACTGGCTGCTCGCCTTCAGTCTTCTGCCCACCGTCCTGGGCGCCTGGTTGGGCGTGGCGACCGGCCTCACCCGCGCGCTCACCGGAGGCATCGGCCTTATGGTGTTCCTCGGGGGTGCCTTCGCTTTCATGTTCGCGATCGAGAAGACCAAGAACTCCGCGGCCGGCGTCCCCGTGCTGCTGGGCTTCACCTTCTTCATGGGCCTGATGCTGTCGCGCCTCATCGCAATGGTGCTGGGCTTCAAGAACGGCTCCGAGCTGATCATGACCGCCTTTGGCGGCACCGCCGGGGTGTTCTTCGTCATGGCTTCGCTAGCCACCGTGATCAAGCGCGATCTGTCGGGGATGGGCAAATGGCTTTTTGTCGGCGCTTTGGTACTGATGATCGGTGCGATCATCAACGTGTTCGTCGGGTCCAGCGCCGGCATGCTTGCGATCTCGGTCGCGGCAATCGGCATCTTTTCGGCGTACATGCTCTATGACCTCAAGCAGATCATGGACGGGGGCGAAACCAACTACATCAGCGCCACGCTCGCGCTCTACCTGGATATGTTCAACGTGTTCCAGAGCCTGCTTGCGCTGCTGGGCATCTTCGGCGGCGAACGCGACTGACGCCGGCTCCTCTCCTAAAAAGGGCCTTCTCGGGCCCTTTTTTCATGGCCGATCGAACACCGCAATCGACTCGACGTGCGCCGTGTGCGGAAACATGTTGACCACCCCCGCGAAAGTGCAGCGATAGCCCGCTTGATGTACCAGCAGCCCGGCATCCCGCGCCAAGGTCGAAGGGTTGCAGCTGACGTAGACGATCCGCCTGGGCGGCGTCCAGCCGTCCTTGGTTAGATCGGGCTCCTGGTGCAGATCGGCCAACGCCTTGGCCAGCGCAAATGCGCCCTCGCGCGGCGGATCCACCAGCCATTTGTCTGCTGTGCCGTCCGCCATCAGCATGGAGGGCGTCATTTCGAACAGATTGCGCGCGACGAAGCTCGTTGGTGCCAACGGGCCCCGGCCGGGCGCCGCAGGCCGGTTACGCGCAAGGTTCTCCGTCGCCCTGGCAACCAGCGTGGCGCTGCCTTCTATGCCCAATACTTCCCGCGCGCGAGTCGCAAGCGGGAGCGTGAAATTCCCCAGCCCGCAGAACCAATCGATGACGCGCTCCTTCGGCTGCACGTCCAGCAGGCGCAAGGCGCGGCCGACGAGCGCGCGATTGATAGACGCGTTGACCTGCGTGAAATCGGTCGGCTTGAATGGCATGGTGACGCCGAACTCCGGCAACTGGTAAGCCAGCATCGGCTCGCCGGATTCGAGCGGTCGTGCCGTTTCCGGTCCTTTCGCCTGAAGCCACCACTGAACCCCGCTGTGCGCGACGGCAAAGCCCCTGAGCCGGGCAATATCCTCGGGCGACAGGGGCTCCAGGTGCCGCAGTACCAGCGCGATCACGCCGAGCCCAGCGCCATCGGGCGCGTCCCCGCAGGCGAGCTCGATTTGCGGACACGTATCGCGTGCGTCCATCGATCCGATGAGCTCACGCAGCGGCATCAGCATGGCACTGACGGGCGCTGGAAGCACGGGGCACACCTGCATGTCGGCGAGATAACGGCTTTTGCGTTCGTGGAAGCCGATCAGTACCGTCCCCTTCTTCACGACGTGCCGCACCGACAGGCGAGCGCGATATCGGTAGTGCCACGCGGGGCCCTCGAGCGGGCGAAGCATGTTCTCAGGACGCACCTTGCCCAGGTGCCACAGGTTGTCTTCAAGCGCACGCTGCTTCACTGCCACCTGGGCCGTGGGGTCGAGGTGCTGCATCTTGCAGCCGCCACAAGCGCCGGTATGCAGCCCGAAATGCGGACATCCGGGGCGCACACGCTGCGCTGATTCACGGCGAATCGCGGTCACGGTGCCCTGCTCCCAGTTGTTCTTCCTGCGCTGTACCTGCAGCTGCACTTCTTCGAAAGGCAGCGCGCCTTCGATGAACACCACCATGCCGCTGGCCTTGTGTGCCACGCCTTGTGCGTCGAGGTCGAGCGACTCGACCTGTAGCCACTCATCGTGAAGCTGCTGCTGCGCCTGTTTCTTTTCCATCGAATCCGTCATGAATGGATTGTCTCAGGGCGGCATGCAACGCCCCGGAGGAGCACCTACAGGAACGCGTCGCGCTGGACGCCGGCTCGAGCAAGCTGGCGGCGCATCTTGGCCAGTGCTTCGTTCTGGATCTGCCGCACGCGCTCGCGCGTGAGACCCAGGCGGACGCTCAGTACTTCGAGTGTCTCCGGATCACGGTCGTGCAGGCCGTAGCGTCCTTCCAGTACCTCGCGCTCGCGCACACTCAGGGCCAGGATCCACTGGTCGAGAAGCTTTTCGACTTCATGCGCCTGGGTGGTGCCCGCCGGATCACTGTGCTCGTCCTCCGAGGCGACCGTGTCTGCCAGGCTGAAGCTGTCCTCGCTTCGTTCGCTGCCTGCATCGAGCGAACGCGGTGCCTCGGCGAGTGCCATCAGATCGGCCACTGCCTGCACCTCGCGGCCCAGCAGCGCCGCGACGTCTTCCACCCGCACGCCATCGGGGCGGCGGGCAATGAAGTCGGCATCGCCTTCCAGCGCGCGCCGAGCGCGCATCACCTGCTGCAGTTCGCGCACCACATGCACCGGCAGCCTGATCGCGCGTGCCTGCATCATGGCTGCGCGCTCGATCGACTGCCGAATCCACCAGGTGGCATAGGTCGAAAAGCGAAAGCCGCGTTCGGGTTCGAACTTGTTGATCGCATGCATCAGGCCGAGATTGCCTTCTTCGATCAGGTCCGCCAGCGGTACACCGCGGCCGAGATAGCCTTTGGCGATGTTCACCACCAGCCGCAGGTTGTGCTCGATCATCGACTGCCGTGCAGAGAAGTCCCCGCTGCGCGCGGCGCAGGCCGTGCGATATTCCTCGTCGGGCGTGAACAGCTCGGTGCGCCGGATCTCGCGCAGGTAGAGCGTCAGCGAGTCGCCGCCCTCGCCGCCGAGATCGGGCGAGGCGCCATCGCGCGAAGCGTCCGATGCCATCTCGCTCTCTGCACGCTCGGCCGCCTCCGTCGCAGCAACTGCCGGTCCGGAAGCGTTGAAGGGTGCGGCACCACCATTGCCCGCCGCGCGCCGCACGATCTGAACGCGACGCAGGCGAGAGGCGGCCATGCAGGGGTCCTACCGGGCGGGCAGGTAGCGCGCCGGATCGACAGGTTTGCCCTGCCGACGAATCTCGAAGTGCAGCTTTACGCGGTCCGCGTCGCTGTTGCCCATTTCGGCAATTTTCTGGCCCTTCTGCACCGACTGGTCCTCCTTCACCAGCAACGTCCGGTTGTGGGCGTAGGCAGTGAGGTAGGTATTGTTGTGCTTCAGGATGATCAGGTTGCCATAGCCGCGCAGCCCGGCCCCGGCATAAACGACGCGCCCATCGGCCGCGGCGAGCACCGAGTCGCCAGCCTTGCCGCCAATGTCGAGGCCCTTGTTCTTGGCCTCATCGAATCCCGCAATCAATGAACCCTGCGCAGGCCAGATCCAGCCGACGTCTTCGTCCCCGGATGCCGTCGCAGCGGGTGACGCAGGCGAGGCAGTCACGATGGACGGCGTCGGCTTGACAGCAGCGCTCGCAGCCGCAGCAGGCGCCGGGGCCGCAGCAGCGGGGCCCGGGGCAGCCGAGGACGCAGCAGTCCGCGAAGCATCCGACCCAAGGGGTGCAGGCGTTGCCGCCGCCGGTGCGGTGGTGGCGCCGGCAGGCGGAATCACGCGCAACACCTGACCCACTTCGATCAGGTCGGGATTCTCGAGATTGTTCCAGCGCACGATGTCACGCCAGTTCTGACCCGTCTCGGTGCCGATGCGGCGAATGGTGTCGCCAGGACGCACGGCGTAATAACCGGGCTTGCCGTAATTCTCGATGCCGGGAAGCGGCTTGCCCGATGCATCGGTGGTGATGAGAGGCGTACCTGAGGCGGTCGACGGAGCAGCGACTGGCGCACCGATCATCGTGCCGCGGTCTTCGACCGGAACGGGCCCGCGTTTCGCGGCACACCCCGCAATCAAGAGTGCGACCAGCAGCGTCACGCCAGCAAGCCAGCCCCGATTGCCAATACCCTGCATGTGTTCTTCCTTCAAGCAATTCCCGATTTTAGGGGGACAAAGTGAACCGCCTCAAGAATGCGGCGCTCCAGTCCGCGTGCGGTCTTGTCGATCACGACAAGGGCCTGTCCTCCCGCGGACGATTGCGTTGGGGCGACGATGCGACCCCCGACGGCGAGTTGCGCGAGCCATGTCTCCGGCACCGCATCACCCCCGGCCGCGGCAATGATGCCGGCGTACGGCGCGCCCTTCGCGTAGCCCACCATGCCGTCGCCGAGGAGAAGGTGGACGGTAGCCAGGCGGAATGGACGTAGATTGGAGCGCGCCCGCTCATGCAAGCCTCGCAAACGCTCGATGCTGTAGACCTCGGTTGCGACATGGCTCAGCACCGCGGCCTGGTAGCCGCAGCCGGTACCGATCTCGAGCACTCGTCCGAGTCGATCGCCGGGCTTGTTCGCCAACGCAGGGGCACCGAGCAGCAGCTCGATCATTCGCGCCACCACGCTAGGCTTCGAGATGGTCTGGCCAAGACCGATCGGCAGGCTCGTGTCTTCATACGCCTGGTTGACCAAGGCGCTGTCGACGAATCGATGACGCTCGACCGTGTTCATGGCACGCACCACGCGCGCGTCGGCGATGCCCTGGGCAGCGAGCCGCTGGACCATGCGGGCGCGCACCGCCTCAGACGCCATGGATGGCGTGTGATGAACGAGGGGCTTTATGGGAACAGCCGAGGGCCGACCGCGTGTCGCCGCAGATGCGGTGGGCGTGAGCCGCACGGGAAACCCAGGCCGTTGACTCGCCATCGTCAGGAGGACTTGCCCAGTCGTGCCACCGTCTCGCGCCACTGTTCCAGATGCGCGTGGTCGGTCAGATCGATCTGCAGCGGCGTCAAGGCGATGTGGCCCGCGGCAGTCGCATGGAAGTCGGTACCTTCTCCACTGTCTTTGGCGCCGCCCGCGCCGGCGATCCAATACATGGTCTCGCCCCGCGGACTGTCCTGGGTGATGACTTTCTCCGCTGCATGGCGGCGGCCCAGCCTGCAGACCTTGATGGGCTTGAGCTCTTCGAAAGGCAAATTCGGTATGTTGACGTTGAGCAGGAACGCGGCCCCCCCGAGCATGCGATCCCGCTCGACCTGCTCGACCAGCCTTCGCGCCGCGCGCGCCGCGGCATCGACGTGCGCCCACCCCTTCTCGATCTGCGAGAAGGCAATCGCCGGAATGCCGAAAAGGTACGCCTCCATGGCGGCTCCGACCGTGCCCGAATAAATGGTGTCATCGCCCATGTTGGCGCCGTTGTTGATGCCGGACACGACGAGATCGGGCCGGTACTCGAGCAGACCCTTGAGCGCGATATGCACGCAATCCGCCGGCGTGCCGGTGACGTAGCGAAAACCGTTGTGCGCCTTATGCACGTAGAGCGGTGCCGCGAGCGTGAGCGCATTCGACTTGGCGCTGTTGTTGTGCTCCGGGGCAACCACCTCGACTTCCGCTACTTCCTTGAGCGCGTCGTGCAATGCCACGATGCCGGGAGCCTGGAAACCATCGTCGTTCGAAATCAGTATCTTCATGGCTTTGGTAGTGCGCGCGATTGTAGGCGCCGGCCGCGTCACGACAGGGACAATGCCGGCCCGCAGCCCGTCCTATCATGAACGGGATCTATTGCCTTCTGATTCACCCAAGGAGACCCGAGCATGCACGCATGGCTCTGTGAAAACCCGACCGGCGTCGATGCGCTGGCCTGGAAAGAACTGCCCACCCCAGCGCCTCAGGCGGGCCAGGTGCTGATCGAGATCAAGGCGGCGAGCCTGAACTTTCCCGATCTGCTGATCGTGCAGAACAAATACCAGATGAAGCCGCCGCTACCCTTCGTACCAGGATCGGAGTACGCCGGCGTCGTTTCGGCGATCGGAGAAGGAGTCACCCACTTGCGCGTGGGCCAAAGTGTTGCCTGTCTATCGGGCACAGGCGGATTCGCTACCCACGCGCTAGCGCCTGCTTCTCTCTGCATACCCCTTCCCGACGGCTTCGGGCATGTCGATGCGGCGGCGTTCATCATGATCTATGCCACCTCTTGGCACGCGCTGATGGACCGGGCACAGCTCAACCCCGGCGAGACGGTGCTGGTGCTCGGCGCCGCCGGCGGCGTCGGCACTGCCGCCATACAGATCGCCAAAACCGCCGGCGCCAAAGTAATTGCCGCAGCGTCGACCGACGAGAAATGCGAACTGTGCAAATCCATCGGCGCAGACCTCGCGATCAACTACACCACGCATGCACTTCCCAATGCGTTCCGCGACGCGATCAAGGTTGCGACCGGCGGGAAAGGTCCCGACGTGATTTACGATCCCGTGGGTGGAGAATTTGCGGAACCTGCGTTCCGTTCGATTGGGTGGCGAGGGCGCTATCTGGTGGTGGGTTTCGCATCGGGGCCGATTCCTTCGCTCCCGCTCAATTTGATGCTGCTCAAAGGCGCGTCGGTGGTTGGCGTGTTCTGGGGCGATTTCGCCAAGCGCGAACCCAAGGCGAATGCGCAGATGATGGACGAATTGGTGAAGTGGTATGGCCAAGGCAAGATCAAGCCGGTGATTGACGCCACGATGCCGATGGCCGAACTGAAAGCGGCCTATGCCCACATGGGCTCGCGCGGCGTCAAGGGCAAGCTCGTCATGGTCAACTAAGCCAGCCACGCTGTCGCCAAAAAAAAAGCCCGCGATGCGGGCTTATTTATTGGAGGGGAAGGCGTCAGTTGATCTCGAACTCGGACAACGATTTGCCCGCGGCCAGTGCCTCGGTAATCCAGCGCGGCTTGCGACCACGTCCTCCTGACCAGGTTTCTCCTGTCGGGCTGCGGTACTTTGCCGCAGACTTCGGCGCGGCGACAGAAGTTCCTCGCCTGCTCGTGCCCCGCGACGCGAGCTTCAAATCGGCTGCGGTAAGGCCGTATTCTGCGATCTTCTTCCGCAACTCCTCGACCACGCTTGCGCGCTCTTGATTGCGCAGCTCCTCGGCTTGCTTGCGCAATTGCGCAATCTGCTCGTCGTGCTTCTTGATCTGGGAATTAATGTCGGCAAGTGTTGAGGCCATTGGTACAAGTTCCTCCGAATTAGGAAGCCCGAATTCTAATTCAAGTCCGAATTGCCGCAAGCATAGCGCGCGCAAAAAAAAGCGCCGGTCGACGGACCGGCGCTTTGCATCAATGGCTTGGGGTGGCTGATGGGACTCGAACCCACGACGACCAGAATCACAATCTGAGCAGGATCGTGAGTATACATGCGGCTTCCGAGCCCTTCGTGGGAATTTTCGAGCCCTCGCACGTCACGGCTGGACGCGGGCTCCCGGCCCTTCGTTCCCACGCTCCGGGCCTGTTTTCACGGGCCCAATGCGTCGTAGCTTTTCTCACACAATCGGCCGGCTATTCTGGCACGGTCAGCGTAGGCAGCAAGGAATTCCACTCGCTGGCTACAGCGGCCGAGCACGTCGGCAAGCACTCCGATGGGATCGGCTCCTGCCGTGCCTCGCTCGAGAGCGGCGGCGCGTTCATTCGCTCTTCGCGCGGCGGCGGCGTATTTGGCGATTTGCAGGCGCAGCTTGTCACCAGCAGCGCGAGCAGTAGAAGCATGGCCCTGGGCAATGCGTGTTTCTTTTGCGGCTTCATCGACGGCCTTCCTCTGTTCTAAATTGATGCGCTCGAGCTCGAGCAGCCGCGCACGCGCGACCAGCCGGCCAGTTTCGGCAACCGTGGCCTTGTAGTCGGCGAGCTCCACGCGGACCTCGGCCGTCTTCGTACGCTCGGCGTGCACCTGGGCTTCCTTCACCAGCCCGAAGGCCAGCGCGCCGGCAAGCAGCAGCGCCCATAGCGCGCCCGGCAGCATGTCGAAGATCCCGGCGAGCGCCCTCATTCGTCACGCTCCTTGTCGGGCTCCGGCAGCTCGGGCCACGCGAACAGATCCATGAAGCACATCCAGGCAAGCCGGGGAAAGAGGAACATCATGGCCGGCACCCCGCAGCAGCATCGAGCGTGACAGCCAGGCGCTCAATCAGGCGATCGCTGTAGGCCCGGCCAGGGTGCACGCTGTCGGGCACGTCGGCCGGCCCGTCGAACTGCACGCTTCCCCAGTCGGCGAAGTGCACGCCCTTGGCCTCGGCCAGCTCGGCGGCCGCGGCGTTGAGCTGCTCGCGGCCCTGGAGCGCGCCCGGCGCGAGCACGAGGCCCGCAACCTGATGCGAGAAGCCAGTGATGACCGGCACCCGGCCCTCGGCGCGCACGTAGTCGACCATCCCGCCCAGCACGCTCTTGAACTCGGCCGCGGTCATGTGCGCCCACGAGTCGATCACGCCGTTCTCGATGACGATCACGCGCGCCGATCGCGGGTCGTTGTAGAAACGCGCCGCGAGCTGCTGCAGCGACGTTCCGGCCACGGCCTTGTCGATCACGGCGAGCTCGGGGCGCAGCGCGCGTAGCACCATCGCCGGCGTTTCCGCGGTACCGTTGCCGGCCATGATCGAGTCGCCGTAGAGCTCCACGGTGCACGCCTTCTGCGCCTGCGGCGCCGGCTCGGCGGTCTTGTCGGGCGTGGTGGCCACCGGCAGCGCGAAGCCGCCACCACCGCCACCACCACCGCAAGCAAACAGGAAGGCGCACAGCGCCAGGGTCAGGAGCTTCTTCATTGGACAGCCTCGCATTTCGCGTTTCGTTGGAGTTGCCTGTCCCACACGCCCCAGCACCGCTTGTTCGGCAGGCCGTTGATGAGCGTGGAACAGTCGTAGCCCGCGGCGAAGCGATACAGCAGGTATGCATCGCAGGCCTGGGAGTAGTTGCCCGCCTTCGTCTCGCGCGCCATGGATGACTGCTGCCAGCGGTAGCAGCCGTACTGGCCGGCGAAGTCGACGGCCTGGGCGAACTCAACGGGGTGGATCAGGGTGTCGCCGAGCGACTTGCGCACGCACTGCGCATAGGTGCCCTCGAGCAGGTTCTCGGCGAGCTCGGCCGCGCGCTGGCGCGTGATGGGCGGGTCTGCCATCGTCACGCGCCGGCCGTCTTCGTAGTGCGTGGCACCGTGGCCGATGGTGGGCACATCGCCCTTGGTCGGGATCTCCGGCTTGGGCGCGAAGCCTTCCGAGGCGATCCAGGCCGCGAGGATGGCGGCGCTGACGCCCAGCGTCTTCGCGGGGACGCGCCCGGCGTTCAATCGTCCGCCCCCAGCGCCTCGAGCGGCGCGCGATCAGAGTCCCGCGCGAGCTTTCGCAGGCGCACCTGGTGCTCTTCCCTCTCGCGCAGATCCCGGGCGCGCTGGCGCTCGTTCTCCTGACGCTTGAAGTGAATGTTGACCAGCAGGCCGGCGAGGCCGAGCAAGATGCCGCACCAGAAACCCCAGTCGATCGCCGCGAGGGCGCTCGCGACAGTGGTTCCTGCGCCGACGTAGGTAGCCTTGTTGCCGAGCCACTCGAGGAACGTCTCGAGCCGGCTCATGCGCAGAGCCCTCGCGGTTGGAGGGCTCTGCGGTTGACGGGAAAGGCCGTCGCCTTAGCTTGGGTGGGCATGTCGGTCCTTGTGGACCGCGCTGCCCCGGTAGGTGTGCCCTGCGTTTATAGGCGGGCGCCGCGCCCGCCGACAAGGGGGGTCAGGTCTTCCGCTTCGACCAGTGCCAGATCCCCAGGCCGGCGACGGCCATCGTGGCTGCCACCCGCCAGTCGACCGTCGCCACCATGATGATCCCCAGTACCACGCTTGCTGCCGCCATCAGTTTGCCCCTTCTTGAAGCTGCCGTTTCACTTCCTGCCGGACGGCCTTGGGCGCGGCATTCGCTACCCGCGTGGCACGGTCCTGGCGCATAGCCATGACACGTCGGCGCACGCCGGCCATGTCGATGGTCATTGGTGAGTGAGGGTTTTTGCGGTTCCACTCGCGCACTGCATCGCGCACCGCTTTCTGCTGCTCGAAGTCCTTCTCGTACACGGCCTTTGCCATGTCCGCGGAGAAGTCCTGTTTGGCGAGCCGATTCTGCGCCACCATGGCCTGCGTCGTAAAGGTGCGCTCCCCCTCGCGCGCCACGTCGGCGGGCTGGAATCCGATCGCCTTCACCGCGGCCTCGATCGGGTTGACATCCATGACCTTGCGGCCCTTGGAGTCCTTGTATTCCCCGGTGAGCCACATGTCGATGCCCTTGCGCAGGTTCTCGGCTGCCTTGGGCGCCATCATCGTGCCGCCCTGCACCACGTCGCCGTCGAGCACCTTGCCGGCGCCCTCGTAGCCACGCTGCACCAGATCCGCGGCCGGGCCGAGCAGCTCGGCCACATCGCGCGCGTGGTCCGCCTTCTTCACGAACAGGCCGGTACCGGGCAGCAGGTTCCCCATGCCCAGCCGGCCGGCCACGTCGATCGGCACGCCTGGGAAACCGGAGATACCGCGCTCCGCGAACTCGGCGCCGCCCTCGCCCAGCGTGTTGATGAAGAACTGGCGCCGCGCCTGCTTGGTCGAGAAGGCGTAGCCCAGGCGCTGCATGATCCCGTCGATAACGTCCTCGGCGTCCGACATGAAGGGGATGCCCCCGGCGCCGGACAGCAGGAACAGCATCGCCAGGGCGAACAGTGCAGCCTTGCGGCCCTCGGGCCCACCCTGGGTTGCCATGCGGTGCAGCAGCTCGGCATAGCTGATGCTGTACTGCTTGAAGGTGAAGATGACGGAGCCGGCCGCGCCGCGCGCCCACTGGGGCTTGTTGCCCTTGTTGTAGACGAATTGCGTGTCGGCGATCGCCTTCTCGGCGAACTTGGCCGGGTTGGCAATGCCCTGCTCCACGGCCGTGCGGTAGGCCGCGATGAACGTCACGCGGCGGTTGAACTGCTCTGCCAGGCTGAACGGCTTGCCCCAAGCCACCATGACCTTCGAGCCAAGGTTTTGCGCGCCGGCGCTCAGGTCGCCCCACCGCGTGCCGTCGCCGGTCTTGAGCGCCGCGCTGCCGCGGGCCTGGGCGATGAGCTGGTGCACCTCCTGCGGCGCCACGATGCCCTCGGCCTCGGCCTGCTTGAGCGCCGCGTCGAGCTTGGCGTCTCCCGTGGTCTTCTTCATCACGTCCGCCAGCGCCTGCTTCATGCGGGTGGCCGACTTGGTGATGCCGCCGTACTGGCTCAGGTAGGGCATCGTCACCGCGAACGGTTGAGTCATGTTGACCAGAGCCGAGGCGATTGAGCCGCCGATGTACTGGGCAAAGAGCAGGCCGCGCAGGCCCTGCGCCTCTTCCTGCGGGTTGCGCACGTAGTCGCCCAGCTTGATCGCCATGTCCTTGAGCTCGCCGTCCTCCTTCGGGATTGCCTCGGTGGCGCGGGAGATTTCACCGGCGTGCAGGTTCTGCGAGGTCAGCCGGGCATTACTGTAGACGAAGCCGGCCAGGACGCGGCCCGGATCTTCGCTGTAGCCGGCGATGCCCTTGCGCTCGATGAGGCGCTTCATGGCGCTGCGGTTGCTCTTCGCCAGCTTGAGGTACTGCTGGAACATCTGGTGCTTGGCCTCGTCGCCGTCGGCCTCGAGGCCCACCATTTCGCCGAACATTTCGAGCGTCTCGGGCGTGATGCCGTTGAACAGCTTGTAGGCCTGCTGGCTGACCGTGCCCATGGTCACGGTCGCCCCCGGGAACTGCTCGCGCAGGCGCCGCGCGGCCGCGCCGCGGTCCAGGCGCGACTCGTAGAGGCCGAAGTGCACGCGCTCGCCGTCGGCGTCCACCACGTCGACCGTGTAGGAGCCGTAGCGCGAGAGCGGCGCGTACCCGCGATCGATCAGGCTCTTGATCTTGTCGCCCTTCTCGATCATGGTGTTCGCCGTGTCGCGCAGCACCTCGGCGCGCGCCTCATCGTCCTCGGCCATCTGCAACAGGTGGTCGCGCAGCAGCACCGCGGCATCGTCGGCCGTCGGCGCGTCGAGCACCATCTGGCGCAGGGCCTCGGTGTCCTTGCCCCCGAAGCGCAGCATTTCCGCCTTGCCCAGGTTGTTCAGGCTGTTGTCGACCGCGGCGCGGAACTCGCGGTAGAGCCCGATCTGGCTGCCGTTGAGGCCGAAGGTCGCCTTGAGCTCGGCGTCGGTGAACACCACGCCCGCCTTGAGGAATTCGGCCTCGAAGCGGTTGCGCACCGCGCCCTCGTACACGTCGATCTTGGAGGCCTGCCAGCGCTGGAGCTGCTCGGGCGTCACGAGCCGCTTGCGCAGCAGCATCTGTGCCTTTTCCTCGGTCGGCAACGCCGCATAACGCCCCTCGAGGTCGGCCATCTTCACCAGCCGGCCGTCTTGGTCCCGGCCATAGGTGAGGGTGCCCTCGAAGACCGGCGCCGCGAGCGCCTTGGTGTCGGCCAGCGACATCGCGCCCTTTTTCAGATCCCGCCACGTCTCGAGCTTCGGCAGGATGTTGGGCGCGAGGTCGGCCGCTTCGGTGGCGTACAGGCTCACGTCCTGCAGGAACGTTTGCACCGCGTCGTACACGCGCCGGAAGGCGGGCCGGCGCTGCGCCAGGTCGTGCATGGTGCCGACGGTCTTGTGCCACCAGCCCACCACGCCCTTCGACTTGAACAGGTCGCCCACGATGTCGGAGGCCTTCGCGCGCCACTCGCGCACGTCGTTGAGGCCCTCCACCGGCGTGTCGGGCGAGCGGACCACATGGCCCTTCAAACCGTCGAATGCGCGCCGGCCTGGATTGGTCGGCACGGCGGTGCCGGTGCCGCGCAGCGTCACGCCCGAATCGCCCAGCGCATCCTCCACGACACCAGCCTCCACCGCGGCGATCACAGCCGGAGAGCCCATGTCCACGTCGGAGCCGACAAGGAACACGCGGGTGGCGCCGGAGTTGCGCAGGGTGCGGCGCACCAGCGCCTTCAAGTAGGGATGGTTGCGCGTCAGGATGGCGCTTGGCGCCTCGGTGACGACCCGGACGTTGTTCGATGCGTCGGTGCCGATCAGCGTGATCCATCCCGGCTTCTGCGCGCTCTTGCCGATCACGGCGAGGTCGACGAGGCTGCCGATGGCCTTGCCGAGCAGCGGGTTCGGCTTCGATGCCAGCAACACCTTGTCGGGCCCGAAGTCCTTGGTGTGGACCATCGGCTGCGCCAGGCCGGTGCGGGCGGACAGTTCGATGGTGGCGTACTTGCCGCTGTTGATGATGACGTGGGCGCGCAGGCCTCCAACCTCGTTGCCCAAGCGGTCGGTCAGGCGCAGGTCATCGGGGCTCGGCGTGGGGTCGCCGCTCGGGTGGTTGTGCAGCAGGTAGTAACCGTCGGCGCCCGTGCGCTGCATTTCCTCGTAGAACCACTCGAAGTACTGCTCGGTGTTCATGCCGGCAGGCACCATGGGCGCGTAGCCGGGCATGCGCGCGCTCACGCCCGTGGAGTGCACGATTTCGTCGCCCTTCATGAAGAAGACGCGGAAAGTCTCGTACTTGGGGTTGCGGTAGACCTGGGCGAGCTCGGCGAGCTCTTCCGGCGTGGAGGCCTTGCGGCCTACGAGCGCGGTGGAACGGGCTTCTTCCAGTTCGGCGGCGATGCCGAGGCCTGTGACTGTTGCCCGGCGCTGTACGGCTGCTGAATCCCCCCGCACGCCCGCAGCGCCGGCTCCGGCTTGATCGCCGGCGCTGGCTTCGGGGGCTGCTTGGTCAGGGTTTCCATTGGCCGGATCGTACTCGGCCTCGTTGGACCGGGCAACTACCTCGGCCGAGGCCTTGTCTCCCTTGCCGGCCAGCCGCTGGAGCACTTCCTTGTGCTTGAGGCGGGCCTGCTCGAGCTTGCCCTGTTCCGGCCACGTGCCCATTTCCTCGGTCGCGTCGAGGTCCGCCTTTTCCTTCTTGGCGCGGCCGAGCTGGGACTTGAGCCAGTCCTGATCACTGCGCAGGCTTTCCAGCATGCGGCTGACCGACGCAACCACGTTCTCGGGAGCCTTGCCGGTGTCGGTCACGTAGAGGTCGCGGCTGGCGATCACTTTGCCGTCCTGGGAAAGCGTGACATCCATCACGACCGTGCCGGCCTTGTCGAGCGTCGCCTCCACCTTCACGTCGAAGCCGGCGATGGTGCCCACGGGCTTTTCCACCTGATCGGCGATCGAATCGATGACGCCCTGCTTGATGGCGCTGGCAATGCGGGTGCGGCGGCGGTATTCCTCGCCTCCCACGTTCCACACGATGGGGTCCACGTCGCCGCGCAGATCCGAGAACGCTTCGGCCATCGGGGCGCGCGCGGTGTAGCGCTCGCCATTGATTTCCACGTCGATCGGTGCGGCGCGCTCGGTTTCGTTGCCCTCCTTGTCCTTGCTCTTCACCTTGGCTTCGTCCTTGGCGCGGAGGTGGGCCTGCGCTTCGCGCCAGTTGGTGTATTCCGTGCCGTCGATGGTCGCCTTGAACTGGTCGAGCCGCGCCTGCGCGTCCTCCGCGTAGGCCTGCACCTGGGCGGCGATGGGCTCGCCGGCGCTGATCTTCTCGGGCAGTTCTGCCAAGCGCTCGGCGTTGCGGCGGCGGCGCGACTCGAGCTCGTTCTTGTTGGCGTCGAAGGAGCGCTTGCGCTGCTCGAGCTTCTTCACGTCGGCGCGCAGTTGAATCTCGTGCAGCAGGTCAATGTTGCCGGTGGCGGCAGCCTGCATTTCGCCGGCCGACAGCTCGAGGTCTTCAAAGGCGTTGTCAATCTCGCGGCCCACCTTGCGGGTGCGAAGCTGGTTAATCATCTTGAGCTTCGTCTCCTGAACCTGCCACATGCGCATGTCCAGGGTGTCCTTGGTGACGTAGGCCAGGATTTCCACCTCGAAGCCTGCAATCTCGTTCATGAGCACGTTGCCCTGACGCTCGATGCGCCCCTCGCGCTGCTCAACGTCCGACGGCCGCCACGGCACGTCCAGATGGTGCAGCGCCACGAGGCGCTCCTGCACGTTGGTGCCGGCGCCCATCTTCGCCGTCGAGCCCACCAGCACGCGAATCTCGCCGGCGTTGACCTTGCGGAACAGGCTGGCCTTCTGGTCGTCGGTGTTGTAGTCGTGGATGAACGCGATTTCCTCGGCCGGGATGCCCTTCTCGATGAGCGCGGCGCGCAGGTCGTCATAGACGCTGAAACCGCGCTCCGCGGCCTTCACGGCATCGAGCCAGTCCGGGCCCTTCGCGTCGAGCGCTTCCTGCGCCGCCTCGGCGTCTTCCACGATGGCGAGCGCCGCCTCGTTGCCCAGCGTGGCCGAGGCCTGCACATCCTCATTGGCTGCCGCCACGCGCTCGCGCAGCGCTTCGTACTCTTTCAGCTCGGCCTTGGCGTGCTTGATCGGCGTGCCCAGGTCGGAGAACACCAGTTGGGTGCCCTTCACCGCGGCGTACTGCTGGTAGCGCGTCAGGATCTCATCCGAGGCGCGATCGACGCGCCCGCCCACCTCGCGCTCGATGCGATCGATGTCCACGAGCCGGATGTCCATGGCAGCCTTCCGGCCGTCGCCCATGATGACCAGAATGTTGTCTTCGCCCTTCTGCGGCGGGCCCTTGCGGGCCTCGAGGATCTTGGCGCGCTCGGCCAGCTCCTGCATGTAGGTTTCCTGGGCCGGGGTCTTGTCCAGGCTGATCGGGGTCCGGCGCCCGCCCTTCACCTTGGGCAGGGGGAACTCGGCGCCGTCGTTTTCCTCGCGATAGGCGCTCTTGATGTCCTCCATCGTCACCGTGTCGCACACCTGGTCGAACATCTTCAACAGCTCGGGGGTGTTCACGAAGTTGGACATGCGGCTCGAGGCCTTGAAGCCCTCTCCGCTGGGCTTCTGCATCCAGACCTGCTCAACGCTGGCGAAGGTGTTGGCCCAGGCGTCGAACGACTCGAAGCCGAGCTCCTTCATGGCCGTCGGCATCAGGTACCGCATCATGTGGTACATCTCGGCCAGCGAGTTGGACACCGGCGTGCCGGTGGCGGCGACAAAGCCCTGATCGCGGCCGTTTTTCGCGTAGATCTGGTTGATCTTCACGTACATGTCATAGGCGCGCTGGCTGCCGGCCGAGTCCCCCAGGCCCTGCACGTTCTGCATCTTGGTGCTGAACATCAGGTTCTTGAACATGTGGAACTCGTCCACGGCGAGCTGGTCCACGCCGAGCTGCTCGAAGTCCAGCAGGTCGTCCATGGGCTTGTCGCGCAGCGCCTTGATGCGGTTTTCCAGCTTCTCCTTGAGCGCCTCGAGCTGCTTGACCGTGCGCTTTTTCTGCGGCTTGTCGCCGTCGCCGCCCTCCACCGCCTTGATGGTGGCAACGATGTTGTCAATCTCGCGCTGGTTGAAGGCAGCCTCAAACTCGGGCGCGGGCTTGATGAAGCCGAAGGAGCTGTGCGCGATCACTACCGCGTCCCAGTCGCCGGTGGCAATCTTCGCCAGGAATTTGCGGCGGTTGGCCCGCTCGAAGTCCTTCTTGGTCGCCGTGAGGATGTTGGCGCCGGGGTAGAGGCGATAGAAGTCTGCGGCCCACTGCTTCACCAGATGGTTCGGCACGGCGATCATCGGCTTGCTCGCCAGGCCGGTGCGCTTGAGCTCCATCGAGCCGGCCACCACGGTATAGGTCTTGCCGGCGCCCACCACATGGTCGAACAGGGTGGTGCGGTCTTGCACCATGCGGGCGATCGCGTTGCGCTGGTGGCGGCGGAACGTCACCCCGCCGTCGCCCGGGCTCTTCATGTCGGGCACCTTGCCCGGGAACGTCATCATCGAGCCGTCGTAGACGCGGGTGACGTAGTTGTTGTTGGTGTCGTTGTAGGCGCGCACCAGCTTCTCGGAGCGGTCGGCGTCGGAGAACAGCCAATCGCCGAAGGCCTCGCGAATCTCCTGCGCCTTGGTGTTCGCCTGCTCCGTGCCGTCGGCGTCGGTATGGGTCTTGCCATCGCTGTCGCGGTAGGTGACTTTGACCGCGCGGTTGTTCAGCAGCGCGGTCAGGATCTCCCCACCGTTCATCTTCGCCGTGCCCCAGGTCGTGCGCCACGCCACGTCGTTCGCGGGCGTGATGTCCACCTGATAGCTGCTGTTGAGCTTCATGTACCGCACGCGCGCCTTGGTGCCGTCGCCGAAGAGCTTGGCTGCGAACTGCTCGTAGGCCTGCTCAGGCACCCACGGGGAGCCCACGCGCGCCACGATCTGGCTGGCGCCCACGTCCTCGGGCTGCACCTCTTCCAGGGCTCGCACGTTCGCGGACATGCCAGCGGAGCGGGCCTGCGCCAGCTTCGCGCGCACGTTGCCTGACAGGTAGGCGTCCCGAAGCACGAATTCATCGGTGGCCGGGTCGCGGAACAGGAGCGGCTTGTCGCCGGTCGAGAGCTCGCGCAGCACGTCCTCGGGGTCGCGGCTCAGGATCTTCCCGATGTAGGCCGCGTCCAGCTTTCCGCGCTCGGCCATCGACACGGCCAGGGCGTCGGCCGCGGTTTCCGCGCGGCGCACCTGGGAGCGTGCAGCAACCACGCGGCGCTCGAAGATCGGGCCTTTCTTCGCGGTCGACTTCGTGGGCTTGATGCCCTGGCGCTTCGCCGCGGCCGGGCCGATGCCTGGCGTGTAGCCGTGCTCGAGCGAGGCCAGCAGCGGAAAGTCCGGGTCATCGTCGAACACGCGCAGCGTGCTCGGGTCGTTGATGAGCCCGTGCTCCTTGCGGTAGGCGTCGTACTGGTCGTTGAGGGTGGCGCGCAGTTGGCCCATGCCCTTGTCGTCGTCGGCCATTTCCGCGGCGATCAGGCCGCGCAGCGTCGAGCGCATGCCGGCCAGTGCCTTGATGCGCGCGAAACCGGAATCGCCCAGCTTGGTCTTCTCGGTCCACTGGGACGACGGCGTGATTTCGGTACCGCGCGCCTCGCCGCCCAGGTCGGGCAGGCGCTGCATGAGCTTGTCGCCCTCGAGGAAGAACCCGCCTTCCTGCACCGTCGGGCTCTTGAGCGCGACGACCGCGGCCTTGATGGCATCGGCCGAGCCGGTGTCGGCGATCGACTTGTAGACGCCCTCGGGCAGCTTGCCCACGGCTTCCTTGAGCAGCGCGAGGGTGTCCTGGCCGGGCCGCGCGACGAGCGCTGGCTGGTCGGGCCCGTACATGGTGCCGAAGGCGCCGTAGTCGCCCAGCATCATCCCGGGGTTGTCGATGAAGTACTGGTTGAGCGCGACCGCCTTGCCCTGGCGGTCGGCGTACAGGCCAGTGTTCAGCCAGCGCTTGGCGTCTTGCTTCGCCGCCTTGCTGCCGATGTCGGAGTCCGGGCGCTTCTGCAAAAAGATGATGTCGGTGGTGACTTCGGTATTCGCGTTCTTCGCGAAGGCGCTGTTGGGCAGCCGGATCGCGCCCAGGAACACCGTGCGGTCGCTGATGTACTTGCGCGCGCTGTCGGTCTTGGCGTCGAGGAACGAGTTGGTGACAACCTGGGCCATCACGCCGCCCTCGCGCAGCATGTCGACCGCCTTGGCGAAGAAGTAGTTGTGCAGGCTCAGGCCGGACAGGTGCTTGCGGCCGCTGCGATCGGTCTGCGTGTCGCTCGCAAAGGGCGGGTTGCCCACCGCGGCGTCGAAATAGGCGTCGTTGCCCTTGAACTCGGTGAAGTCGGCGCGCTGCACGATCTGGCGCGGGTAGAGGTGCTTGGCGATCGCCGACGAGAACGGCTCGCGCTCGATGGCGGTGAAGCGCCCGGCGCTGCGCATGTCCGCTGGCATCAGACCGATGAAGTTGCCCACGCCGGCGCCGGCCTCGAGGGTCTTGCCGCCCGTGAAGCCGAAGCGGCGCAGCGCGGCATAGATCCCGTCCACGATGATCGGGCGGCTGGTGTAGTGCGCGTAGCGCGTCGAGCGGCGCGCGTCGGCCAGATCCTGCGGCGAGAGCAGGCTGGTCAGCTCGGCGTGCTCCTTGGACCAGTCTGCATTCTTCGGGTCGAAGGCCTGCGGCAGACCGCCCCAGCCGACGTACTTTGCGAGCACGCGCTGCTCGTCCGGCGTTGCCAGGCGCCCGCCGGCCTCGAGCTCGTTCAGCAACCGGATGGCGGCGATGTTGTTGCGGTACTTGGTCTTCTGCCCGCCCTCGCCCACGCCGAGGTCATCCTCGATGGTGAAGTCTTCGGCCTTGATTTGCGGCGCCGCGATCGGCGGCGCGTTGGGGGCCTCGTTCGGCCCGCCCTCGGGGGTCAGTCCCGACTGTTGGGGTCGAACTCCGTCAGGCCGCGCATCAGGTCGCGGTGGGCGCGATAGCCTTGGCTTTTTGGCATCTTGGGCTCCTGGCCCGGTTCCTCCGGCAGGAACAGATACGTCTCGCGGACCTGCTCCCACGCTTCCTGCCACGTCGCGCCCTGCGTCGTCAGCACGCGGATTCCTGCCGCCGTCGCCTCCGCGGCTTCCGTCAGCGCCTGCTCGAGCTTGCCCGCCTTCTCCAGTCGGGCGAACATCTTCGGTAGGTGCTCCTGCCAGTGCGCCCGTGCTTGGGCTATCCAGTTCGCGTGCTGCATTTCCATCTTTCGGTGCTCCAGTATCTGCGGCAGGCGCCGCGGGTGCAATGCTGTCCAAATTCGCAGCTTCGACCGCTGCGGCGGTGTCCAGGCCCTCGAGCGCAGTGGCGCGCGGGTCGAACTTGAGGGCCATGTAGAGTTGCTTGAGGTACGGGCGGATGCCCTCCCCCATGTCCTCGAGCATGGCCTTGGCGTAGGCGGCGAAGGTGCGCGCGCCGCGCTCAATGTGGTACCCGGCGAGCGTGATGCCGTCCTGCAGCAGCTCAGGGTCGATGCCCGAATTCAGGCGCCCCAGCTTGGCCTTCATGCGGGCGCGTGCGGCTGCCGCGGCGTCCTCGGTGAAGATCGTATTGGCGCTGGCGGCTGGTGCCGCGGGCTCAGATTTACTCGAAACGCCAGATTTACCGGCTGGTGAATCCTGGGTCTTCAGTGAATCGGCCGGCTTCTCGGCCGGCGTGGGGTCCGCCTTGAGCGGCCTGCGCTCTTCGCCCATCAGGTCGATCGGCCCTTGGAACGGCACGACCTTGGACAGGTCCACGGCGCCCGGGTTGTACGTGATGGTGACGTGCGGCTGGTAGCCGGGGAAGTCCCACGAGGCGCCCGCATCGCGCAGGGCCTTGTGGTCCTTGTCCAGCACGCGCGACTCCACCATCAGCACCACGGCGCCCTCGTCGCCCAGGCGCTGCACGCTGCGCGCGGTGCCGGGGAGGATCGTGGTCGGCTTGGCGAGCGGTACCGCGCTGGCGTCCACCGGCGTGCGCGAGAACCCGACGGTCACGTGGAGATCGTCCGCCACATCGGTGAAGCCCTGCGACTGGGCCCATTCGGTGATGCGGCGCACAGAGCCGGGGGTGAGCTTGCGCTGCGAGTAGAGCGGTGCCGGCGCGGCAGTGGTCAAGGGCTCCTTGACATCTGGCGCAGGCGCTGCGCTTTCTCGCTCTGCCAGGTCGGAACGCTGTCGGGCAATCTCGTGGGCCACGTCATCGAGCTTGATGGTCGACATGGTTTCACCCGTGTCCTTGCCATCCAGCATCGAACGCACGTTGTAGACGGTCGGGCTGCCATTGCGGCCACCGCTCATCGTCGCGTGAATCTCGCCTCGCTCGCCGACGTGCTGCGACCAGTCGCGCGGGTCGTTGCCGTCGAACTCCATGCCCGCGGCCACCAGCGCGCGGCCGAACTGCACCACGGGGCTCTCGTCGCGCTCCTTCTGGAGTTTGCCGGTGGGCGCGGGCGCTGGAGCGTCGGACTTGGCCGAGGGCGCCGCTACCGGGGGGAGTTGCTCGAGGTGCGCCTCGCGGATGAAGAAGCCCTTGCCCTTTACGTTCCACGTCGACGGGTCGATGGCCTCGGCCTGCTCCTTCGTCAGGTCCGGGCGCCACACGCCGCGCAGCACGCGCCCGCGGCCGGTGGTGTGCTCCACGACCTCGCCGCGATTGACCGACGGTGTTACCGCTGCTGGCGCGGCAGGCGCATCAGCGCCTGGTCGAACGGTTGCAGCCTCGCCGCCTGCGAAAGGAGCTCCTTCATCGCTTTTCGCTGGTGCGGCAGTGGCTTGAACAGGCGCGGGCTGTGGGTCAGCGGCTTGGGGTTGCTCTTTGGCATCGGTGCTTTCTGGCTGCCCGGCCGACTTGCGCACCACGAAGCCGCCCTTGACGGGCACGATTTCGTGGCCGGGGCCGGCCGTTTTCAGCGCATTGATGGCGGGCAGCCGGATCGTGAACGGCTTGCCCTTGGCGTTGGTGATGTCGCCGTCGAGCATGCCGGCGTCGGCGCGCTCCTTGGCGATGCGGCGCTCTTCGCGCAAGCGCTCGCCCTCGGCGTATTCGGGGTCGTTCTTCGTCGCGAGGCGGAAGCCGCCCTCGGTGGCCACCGGCAGGCCGGTGATGCTGGATCCGCTCGATTTCTGCGCCTTGCGGTAGGCGTCAGCCTCTTCGTAGGTTGCATAGACCGGGGGCGGCAGCGGCTCGGCCGCGGGCTCGGGCTCTACGGCCGCGGGAGGGGCGTCGATGCCGGCAGGTTCAGCAGCTTGGTCAGCGCCGACGGGCGCCCCTTCTGCCAGCACGCTTTCCGCCATGCCGTCAGCCATGCCGGGTTGCTGAACCGGGGTTGCAGCGCTCGATAGCTCCGCTCCACCCGCACCGGGAAGCTGTTCGCCGACTTCATCAGCCGGCGCTTGATTGCTCGCACTTTCACTGGGGACTCCAACAGGGTTGATCGATGCCGAGGCCTTCGCGAGTGCGCCGGCTGGCTTGGCTTCCACGTCGATGACCGCGCCAGTGGCTGCCTGCGCAGCTCGAGCCAGCGGGCCCTTCTCCACGATCTGGCCGGCGCGCGCCTCGAGGTCGTCGCGCACGCCCTGGCGCTGGTCGACGGTTTGCGCGGTGCCGTCGGGGCCGACGGTGATGGTTGGCGCCGGCAGCGCCAGCGGGTCGTTCGCGGCCGGTACCGCGGTGTCGCTGGGGTCGTTCGCGGCGGGCTGCTGCGAGCGCCCGTGCAGAACGTTGGCGCCACCGCCCATCGCGGCGCCGGACAGCAGGCCCAGCACGGCGGCTTGGTCGACGCCTTCGTCCAGCGGCTTGCCGAGTGCCAAGTTCTGGAGCACTTGCTCGGAAATGGACTGCGGCAGCTCTTCGAGGATGCCCTCAGAGGCGGCGCCCTCGAGCACGCGGCGCACGATGCCCTTGGCCTTGGCCGGGCTGGTGATCGCGCCGGCCAGCATCATGTCCACGTCGTTGATGCCCAGCGACTTCGCCACCTTGCCGCCCAGCAGGCCGAATGCGGAGGTCGCCACACCCGTCGCGGCGGCGAGCCCGGCTTGGCCGGCAGTCATCGTGCCGCCCGGGGTCTCCTGGCGGATCTGCTCGGCCGCGCTGCCGGCGCCCACCACGCCCTCGCCGATCGCCGCGCCGCTGGCGCCACCGAACGCGCCGGCCACCCGCGGCGCCACCGCGCCCACGCCGCGCGCCACCACGCCACCGGCTGCCATGCTCGGCAGGGACTCAACAACGCTGTGCCCGACGACGGACGGGTTCTCCAGGGCCGCGACGAACTTCCCACCGAAGCCCTCGGCATCGTTCACCGCTTTGAACGCCTGCTTCTGCTGGTCGGAATAGAGCTCGTCGAGCATGGTCTTGGCCTGCTTCGGCCGGAAGCCCACCGCGCCGTCCTCGTTCTCGAGGAACTTGCCCGCGCGCCCGCCCGTGGCGATGTCCGCCAGGCCGACGGCTGCCTCCGGAACGCCGATCGCGCCCTTGAGCGCACTCACGCCCACGTCGCCGGCCACGCGCGCCCAGGAGCGCGGCTGCACCGGAGCTGCGGGCTCCTTGGCACCGATCGCCTTCGCAATCTGCTCGGGGCTCATGTCCGGGTAGTGGACTTCGTGCAGCACGCGCACGATCTGTTGGTCGTCGAGGTTGGCCCAGTCGGGCTCTTGCGCGCGGATCTCGTTGATGTTCATGAGGTGGTGCTGGTGGTTTGCTGGTGGCGGGAGCGCTTAAGAGCGGTCCTTGTCCTTCTTGGCGGCGCGGAGCTTTTCGCTCTGCAATGCGGCCTGCTGCGCGGCGTTGAAGCGCTGCTCGCCGGCGCGCTGCTCGCCGGAGTCCATGCGCTGCTTCCATGCGGCCACGTCGGGCGAGAGCTCAGTGCGGAGCCCCTTCTGCATTTCGACGACCTGCTTTTGGTAGACAGCAGCCATGGGGTCGTCGCCGGCGCGCATGGCCGTGTAGTCGATCGCAGGCTGCTCGCGGGCCGGCTTTTCAGCGGCGGACGCCATCGGCGGCTGCGGCTTGCCCATGTTCCGGCCGAACTCGGACGCCCGCGCCGCAGCTGAATCCCGGGCCGGGTCGGTAGCAGCCAGCGCCATCGAAGTCCGCTTCGAGTAGTCGCGGTTCTCCTTGGTGCCGTTGGTGCCGCGTTCGGCCGTCGGCCCGCCGTTGAAGCCGGCCATGGCCTTGTCCCACGAGCCGGTGCGGTCGTAGCTCTCCTTCAAGTGGTAGGCCGCGGCGAGCGCCTGCTCTTCGGGGTCTTCGCTGTAGGCGTCGACACCGTACTTCTTGAGGAAGAGGTCGCGCGTGGCCGGCATGAACTGGTACACGCCCTTCGCGCCCTTCGGCGACACCTGATCGCCGTTGCTGCGCTCGCCGACGGTGCGGATGATGCGCATCACCTCCGTGGGCACGCCGGTCTTCTTCGAGGCCTGCACTTCGGCGCCATCCCACACCGGGTCTTTGTAGCTGTTGGGGACCGTACCGCGGCCGGCGCCGGCGCCCTGACCGCCATTCGCCCCGGCGTTGGTGCCCTGGGGCTTCTTCAAGCCAAAGGGGTCCGCGCCGGTGCTCTCGTCCTTCATGAAAGGCTTGAGCGCCGCGGAAATCTTGCTGTTGGCGACGGCCTGGCGCGTCAGCAGCTCCTTGGCATTGGGATTGTTCGTGTCCCAGGTGCCGTCGGCCATCGCCTTCGTGATCGCCGCGTTGATCGTCTTCGCTTCTTCGCGCCAGCCCTCAACCTGCATCTTGACGCCCTGCGGGATCTTGGAGCCGCGCAGCGCCTCCTGATACGCGAGGTCGGCGGACTTGATCTGCACATCAGCCAGCTTGCCCTGGCGGGTTTCAGCGCGATCGGCGCGCGAGTTGGTCGCCTCGAAGTGGCGCTCGGACTGGTTGTAGCTGCGATCGCTGTTCTTCTGCGCGCGGTCGCGCTCCTGCTGCTGCGTGAAGTGCGCCATGCGCGCGGCAGGGTCGACGGTGCGGTCCAGCATCCACGCGGCCTGGATCATGCCGTTCTGGTCGTTGCTGAACTGCGGCAGCCCGGGGATCGGCGTGGCCTTGCCGTCGGCATCGAGCGCCGCATAGGTAACGCTCTTGCCGTCCTCGCTGACGATCGGCTGAACCTTCAAGCCGGCCATCGGGCCCGCTTCGGAGCTGCTCGCGAGCTGGGCGAGCCCAGCATGCCCGCCGCGCATCGCCGCGCCCAGGTCGCGCTTCCACCGCTGGTCGGCCAGTTGCATCTTCTGCACTTCGGCCATGCGGTCGGCGCTCTCGATGGCAATGGCCTTGTCGACCTTCCCGTTGCTGCGGTAGGCACCGGCGACACGCGCGTTCACCGCCTCGGGGGCGTTGGCCTTCGTCGCGGCCGTATCGGCGGCAGCGCGATCAGCATAGGTCTGTCCGGCGACGGAGAAGCCGCCCTGCTGCAATCCGCCGTTGGGCAGCGCGGCGTTTTCCGGCAGGCCCACGTCCCGGTTGTCCATTTCCGGGGGCTTGACCATGCCACCGGCGCCCTCTTCCACCGCGACGGGGCGCGCGGCGTTTTTCAGATCCTGCTCAATCTGGTCTTCGGCGGCATCGCGCTTGCGTTGGCGATCGCGCTGCTCGTCCTTCCACTTCGCATCCTTCTCGGCCTGCTCGTTCTGGCGCACGTACTCGGCACCGCGCATCCAGCCATTGACACCCGCCGCGAGGGCGTGACCCCATCCAGCCATTTCAGGCCTCCGTTTCGTGGTTCAGCCAGGACATCGAGCGATCAATCTCGCGGCGGATGTCGGCCATGCGTTGAATGAAAACCTTGTGCTCGTTCGGGTGGTGCTTGCGCATGTAGGCCGCGCGGCCTTCGTCCCACCATGCCGTGCAGCTCATGCACTCGGGCGCGCGACGGGCGCCCGCTTCGTAGAACGGCGCGACCGGTAGCCCGTGCTCGGCGATGAACATGTCCACGTCCGCGGCTGACCAGCCCTGGATGGGGTACAGCACTTCAAACCCGTCCGACACGTCGCCACTGCGAAGCGGCGGCGCGGCGTATTCGTCGTCGCGCTGGCCGCGAATCAGGAGGGTGATGCCGTCGAGCTGCATGCGCGCGTGCAGCGGGTTCATCAGGTTCGCCGCGCAGCAGTCGTAGCGGCCCTGCAGGCGCAGGGGCGCACCGGACACCATCTGGCCCAGCACCGTGTTGTCGACCGGCACGAGGTCGGTGGGGTAGCCCGCGTACTGGTGGTTGCCCTGCACGTCGGTGACGATGCGAACGAGCTCCAGGCCGGCTTCCGCCAGATCCTTCTCCACCTGGGCGACGACGGCGCGCGTCTCGGGGAACTGATCGCCGGTGTCCACGTGGTAGACGCGCATCTGCGGCCAGAACTCGCGCAGCGCGTAGAGCGCCGCCGTGCTGTCGCGCCCGCCGCTGAACTGGAAGGCCACGCGGCCCTTGTGCCGGTGGAAGGCGCGCTGGTGGCCGGTGAACGACTGGAAGCGCCAGATGGTCGGCACGATGTCGCCCATGAGCTTGTCGGCGAGGCCATCGTTGCCGATCAGCGCGCGCATGCGGTCGAGCTTGACCTCTGGCGCGATGGCGAAGTCCAGATGGAATCCGGCGTCGGCAGCCCAGGCCTCGAGCTGCTCGGGCGTGTGCGCGTGCGCGCCGAGCTCGGCCTCGAGGAGCTGGTTGTCACCGGCCAGCCGCGCCATGTCGTTGATGAACAGGACGCCGCCCGGCTTGAGCATGCGGAAGGCCTCGCGCAGCACGCGCGGGAAGTCGCCGGACTGGCACAGCGCGTAGCTGAATACCACCACGTCGGCCACGCCGTCGAGCACCGGCAGCTCGTGGAAGTCGGCATGCAGGCGGTCGAAGTGCTCCGGGCAGTGCGCGAGCTGCACCTCACTGGTGTTCACCAGCAGGAATTGCAGATCCGGCCGGGCCTCGTGCATGAGGCGGGCCATTTCGCCCACACCGCACCCGGCATCCAGCACCATCGCGCCCTCGGGCGGGTCGAGCGCCTCGAGCAGCACGGCAACGTGCTCGGCCTCGGTGTCACCGAACAATGCGCCGTTGAAGACACGGATGCCGCTTGCGAGCACGCGCTCGGTTGCTTGATCCACCACTGGCTGATCGATGAGGTTCATTAGATGACGACTGCTGCCGCGACGGTGGCGACGGCGCCCACGCCCGCGGCGGTGTTGGATGCCCGGTTGGCGGCCGCCGCGTCCTGCGAAGCGCCCACGCGGCCGAAGCTGGCACCGGCGCCCGCGAGGCCCTGCTGGGCGCCCTGGTAGCCGGCGTTCATGTTTGCGTTGCCGGACTGGCCGGCAGCAAGGACGCTTTGCTGCGCAGCGATCGCGCCGGCGCCCTGCTGCTGCGCCAGCGCGGCGGTCGTGCCTTGGGTGCTGGCGATGTTGCGGCCCAGGTTCGCAGCGTCCATGCGGCGCGCGTAGCCCACGGTTTCCACAGCCTTCGAGGCAGCATTCGCGGCGCCGGCCTTGAGCTTCGCGGCGCCCAGGTCCATCGAGCCCTGCATGGCGAGGGTCTTGCCGCTCGCCGGGTTGACGCCCGCGCGCTCCATCTCGCGCATCGTGGCGCCGCGCTGGGCCGCGATACTGCGCTCCACGTCGGAGCTGGCGGCAGCCGATTCGGCCGCGCGCCGCTCCGGCGTGTCGTAGTTGTTCGCGTCGGCGACGATTTGCTGCTCGAGGGGGCGGTACGTACCGCGGTAGTCGTCCTGCGCCTCCTGCGTGATCTGCATCTGCTGGCGCATCTGCGCCAGTTGGGCCTCGGAAACCTCGGTGCCGATGCGCTGGGCCTCTGCACGGTCGGGCGCCTCGTCGTGATAGACCTGCTTCGCCCAGTCGAGCTGCTCGCGCGAGAGCTGCATCTGCTGCACGGCGACGAAGTTCTGCGCGGCCGTCGATCCGCCGCCGCCGCCGCCGCCACCCATAGGCGTCAGGCGCAGGCCGGCAGAGTGCCGCTGCTCAAAGGAAAGAATCATGGGTAGACCCCTTGTGCCGCGTGGGCACGTCGGCGAACGAATCGCCGGCGTGGGTCTTCGTAACCCTGGTGGAAATAGCTTCGTAGCCGAGGAAGCGCGCCATGCGGTCTGCCCCGTTTTCGAGCCGGAAGTGGAAAGTTGCCGAGCGCACGCCCAGGGCGACGATGCAGCGCTCGCCGTACTGCACCAGCCGCACGCCCAGCAGGCCGTCGCGGTGGGCGGGAACCACATACAGCATGTCGTCTGTCACGCTGTAGATCCCGGTGTCGAGGTCGCAGCCGACGAAGAGCCACAGGCTGCCGACGATCGCGCCGGTGGCGCGGTGCCTGGCGGTGAAGATGACGTGCTCGCCGAGGCGTTGCAGCTCGTTCAACCGATTCCAGTCAACGCGAATGGCGTCCGAGGGCCGCGTTTCCGCCAGGTAGGCGAGGCGCTGCTGCTCGAGCTCTTCGCTCGCGTCCCGCAGGCGCTCGCACCGGAAACGGTAGTCGGCGAAGACTTCCAGGGGAAAGCGCCCTGCCTCGATGGGGCTCGCCGGCGAGGCCTCACGCGCGATCGCGGTCGCCAGCTCAACCGTGAGCTGCTCGCCCACGTGCTTTGCCAGGACCAACGAAAGAAGATTCATCCGTGGATTTGGCCCAACGGAATACCGGAAATAAAGGGGGGTCGATCTGGCGCTTACGGGCCCCATGCCACCGCCTCGAGCGCCGCGCCGGTCGATGACTCGATGCGGTCGCGCAGCCGTCGGCCGATGGCGTGGGCGAAGTTGGCATGCGCCAGAACCCTCAGTGCGACCATTCGGAACTGGTCCTTGGTGAGGGTGATCGAGCTGTTGTCGAAGCGCGTCCAGTCGATGGTCCAGTCGTCCGGCATGGAGTCGAGCGCAGCGAAAGTCCCGGTCATGTTGAGCGCGGCTTTCGCGTCGGCGTCGAACCGTCCGAGGCCCGGCAGATGGACGCCCGCCACGATGTAGGCCTCTCGAGCGGCCTTGATTTCGCGCCACTTGTCCCCCCGGTGCATCTCGGTCGTGCGCTGGCTGACCCACTCGTGCGTCGGCCAGTCCCACACGTGATACGGGGTGATCTGGATGCCCATGGGGACGAAGGTCGAGCGAGAGGCATCCCACCAGTGCTCCGGAGGCGCGGCCTGGGGAATGACGTTGCCCGGCAGCGCGGAGAGGTCGTTGGTCGTCCCGGTCGACAGCACTTGCCCGTGGTCGCCGATGATGCTGTAGGGGTAGATTTCCATGGTCAGCGCTTGAAGATGAACGCCATCAGGCTGACGGGCGTGTTGAAGGCATAGACCTCATAGTTCACGCCCGCGGTCAGTTGGTGCGTGCCGGCCCCGAGCACGAGTTGGGAGAACAGGGCGCCGCCTTTGTTGAACAACCAACCGATGGGCGGGCCACCACCGCTCCAGAGGTCCACGAGCTGCCGATCCGAGATAGGGCTGTTGGTCACGGTCAGCGTCCGCGCCGCGTTGTTGATGTCGCCCACCGCGCCGTAGGCCACGGCGTTGGACACGCCGAAGGCCCCGAACAAGGCGATGTTCCACACCTCGCCAGCGGGGATGCTGAAAATGATGTCGGCGCGGTTGTTGCCGCTGGCCGCAAGCGCGAACGTCACGGCGCCCTGCACGATGTGCTGGCTGTTGACGATGTTGGCGCGCTGGAACGACAGCACACCCTCTTCAACCTGCATCCCGGGGAGGTAGAAATTGCCCCGCTCGGTGATCTGCACGTAGCGCCCGGCGTTGGCGTTGCCGAGCAGCAGGCCCGGTGGCCCGAGGTAGAAGCCGCCGCCGCCGTCGCCGGGCCACCCATAGCCGGCGAAGCTGCCGCCGCGCAGGCTGCCGGCGTAGCAGTCGCCCAGCACAGCGGTCAGCGCCGAAAGGCTGGGCGTAGTGATGCCCCAGGGCGAAATGCGCGTGCCGATGCCGCTCGGGCTGTAGTCGCTGAAAACGGTCTGCTGCGGCCGCGCGGCCCCCGCGAACGGTGACACCAGAAAGGCGTAGCTGTCCGTCCCGCTCTGCGTGGCCTGCTTGATGATGCGGAAGATGGCCCCGGCCGCGTTGGGCGGCGCCGTGCCAAAGCAGCCGATGCGCTTGAACAGGTCGTAGCGCCGGCCGCCCAGCATCTCGCCGTTGTTGACGATGAGCCCGTCGGCCGAGGTTCCAATGACGTTGCGGTTGCCGTCGAGCCACTGGATGTCCACGTAGACCATGCAGCGGTGCGCGCCGCTGTAGACACTGACCTCATAGCGCCGCCCAGGCAGCACCGGGAAGGGCGCCTGGATGAGCATGTAGGTGTCCACGTGCGGCCCTTGCGGGTTGTGCATCAGGAAGCCGTTCTGGTCCTGGGGCACCCAGTCGGGCCACGAGTCGTTGGAGTTGGTCGCCCAGGTGTTGTAGGCGCTCTCGCTGGTGCCGAACTCCCATCCCTGAGGCAGTTGCCGCGTGCCGCCCGCGCCGACGATCGCCTGCGGCTGGTCCACCCACTGCGAGTTGGTCAGCAGGTTCGCGCCGGCGCCGACGTTGAGCTGCTGGGCGCTGACGGAGCCGCCCGGCAGATTGAGCGAGCCGTCGGCGCCAAGCCGGAAGCCGTTCCCAGCACCGTCGTAGTTGCTCGAGACGATGGCGTTCGCCAGGATGGTGATGCCACCGATGGAGCCATTGCCGACGAAGGCCTGCCCGCGGAAGATGGCGTTGTTGAACTCCACATTGCCCAGGCCGTTGATGCGCCACCCGCTGGTGCCTGCGACGTAGCCGGTCGACTGCACGTACTGGCCGACGGCGATCGAGCCGGCGATGAGCTTGTCCGCGCTGACGTTGGCAATCTTGAGGTTGTCGATCGCCCCGTTCGCCACTTTCAGGTTGGTGATGGTGCCGTTCTGAATCCAGCCGTCGGCGAAGTAGACGCCCGCGGGCACCACCACGCCACCCACCGTGATCGGCGCCGAGACCACGCTGAACAGCGGCGCGCCGTCGGGCGTGACATCGTTCGTGACATAGAACATGCCCGCGCGCACCGCGTACTTGCTGTACGGCGCGTCCGGATTCGTCGCGGCTTGGGTCAGCGCGTTGAGAAGCGTCCGCACGTCCTGTGCGGTGGTGGCCGTCAGCCCGTTGGTGCCGCCCGCAGGCGAGGCCGACTCCACGCCGTCCTTCGTCTGCCACTTGATCCACAAGTGATAGGTGGTCGCGGGGTCCGTCGGGTAGGCGTGCACCGTGCCCGAAAAGCTGGTCAGCAGCACGGCCTGGTCGAAGGTCGGCAGCGCGGGTCCGGAGCGCTTCACCCCGTAGACGTTGGTCACGGCGTGGCCGTGGCCCTCGGTGTAAGTCTGCGCCGCGCATTCGATGTAGATGAAGCTGACGCCAGCGTCTACATCAAAGCCGCTGGGCGTCGGCGGCGGCGTCAGGTCCGGCTCGTAGGTGACACCGGGAATGATGACGTTGCCGCCGCCGCCAGGGCTCGTGATGATCGTGTTGATGCCGGCGATGGGGTTGCGGCTCCGTCCCGCGAGATAGGTCTTGCTGACATCGATCAGGCCCGCTTGCGCCAGATCCCGCACGGTCACGCCGCGATCGAGCTTGTCCCCCTGCATGCCCATGTAGGTCTGCACCGCCTCGCGGATGGCGTCAAGGATCTTGTTCGAATTGCCTGCCGGGAGGCTCTTGCGGGAATCGGGCTTCATGCGTTGCCGAGCTCCCCGTAGCTGGTGGCCACCACGACGGACTGCACGGGATTCGTGCTCGCGACCTCGAGCTGCCAGTCCGTCGCCAGGATGTCACCCGGCAGCCGGAACGGCTTGCGGCTGGTCACGGTCTTGGTGAAGCGAAGGGTCGTGCTGGTGGGCGCGGAGTAGATGTCCGGACGTGCCGCCACGCGAGCGGACACCACGGCGGGGTCCAGGCTCTGCGCCTCCCAGCGAACAGTCACCGGGAATGCGTCGGCCAGCACGCGCGCGCCGGCGAAGCTCGTCTCGTAGGTGCGCCACACCTTGGAGCGGAACGTGGCGGTCAGCAGGTCGCCGCTGTCCCACTTCTTCACGCTCGTGCCGTCCAGCACGTAGAGCGCGTCCTGCAGCTCGTCGAAATAGAGCGCGTCGTAGCCCTTGTCGAGCCAGTAGACGCCGGTGGGGTCCACCGGGTCGATCGCGAAGCCCTTGCGCGCGCCGGGGGCGCCATAGAACCCGATGTAGAAGCCCTCGTAGCTGCCCCCCACCAGCGTCTTGGGGTCTATCGCCTGCCAGTCATCGCGCGTGAAGATGCCAGCCGTGCAGATCTTGGGGCCGCTCGATCCGAAGTAGGCGAGGCCATCAGGGCAGGCCCAGGCCACGCCATGGCCCAGGCTCGCCACCGAGCGCGGCGCGATGCAGGCCTCCGCGAACTCCAGCGGCTCTTCGGTGAGCGCGTCGGGCGAGGAACCCGACACGAGCACCGGCCGCGCGGTGGTCAGCACCAGCAGCGCCTGGCCGAAGCGCCCAAGTGCGACCGCCTGGGCGTCGGGCGGCAGCGTCTCGTAGGCCACGGGCCACGCATAGGGCTTGTAGGCCACGCAGTAGCGGACGGCCCCCTTCACGATGCCCGCGGCCATCCCGTTCCACATCGGCGTGAGCCAGCTCATGTCCGCATCCGGTACCAGCCAGCCGTCGGTCGGCAGTACTTCGCCCAGCGCGCGGCCGTCGTCGGTGGTGGTGGTGGAGGTGGACAGGATCTCGCGCAGGAAAAAGAACTCGGTGTCGCCGGCTTGGCCGGTCTGAGTGCGGTAGACGCGGATTCGGTTGATGTCGTACGGGCCCGTGGGCGGCGCCCCCAGGTTGTCGATGGTCCACGTGGCATCGGTCTTGCCGCTGTAGGGCAGCGACACGGGGCTGGGCGCCGATTCCTCGCCGCGCGTGGTCACGTAGGTGTAGACCAGATACCGAATTTCGGTGTCGGTCGCGGTGCCGGCGTCGAGCACGGTGACGGTTGGCGTGTCGGCCGGCCGCGGGACGCCCAGGTAGCGCCAAGCGTTCGGATAGGGCGTGCCCGCCAGGGCAATCGTGTTGTCGGTCTGCTTCGGCGGGCCGTCGCCGGTGTAGAAGGTGCGCTCCGTCGTGTCCTCGGTGATGAAGCCGCGCATCGCGTGCACCACACCGGTCCACGAGAGCCAGTAGTTCGCATCGCTCGCCACGTCGCGGCCCATGCGGTAGATCGTCTGCCGGGTCGCGCCGACGGTCGCCACGGCCGCAGGCGCGCGCCACGGGCGCAAGTCGCCGCGGCCGGGCTTCTGATTGAGCGACTGCACGCCCAGGTTGTCGGGCAGCAGCTTCGGGTGCACCGCCTGGTTGGCGCCGGTGAACCCTGCGAGGGTGAGCTGCATGCTCAGTCCTCCTTGACGTTGAGGATGAATTCGTCCTCGAGCTCTCGCCCGCCTTCCGTCGTCGCGAAAACGGTGATCTTGTAGCTGTGCTTGTCGGTGCCACCCGAGAGCCACACCTTGGACGCCAGATCCGTGAAGGTCACGGAGCCCTTGGTGAGCGCGGTGTCGGTGGGGTCGGTGATGCACACCACCGATGCGCTGGCGGATACCACCTTGTCGCCCACGGGCATGTCGCCCGCGTAGTCGATGTCGTAGTCCCAGGTTTCGCGCGGCTGCTTGCGCTGCTTTCCGAGAATTGCCATGTGCTCTCTCCTTATCCGGTGCGGCGCATGAGGCGCAAGCCGGCCGGTCGGTTCATCGTTCGGTTGGTGGTCGGGCGCCGCATGATTCGCAGCAGCGCGGCCGGGGTGAGCGCGCCGCCACCGCCAGGGAGCTCAACGGTCGCGCCCTCGGCCTCGAAGAGCAGCTCGAGCACTGCCGTGGCAACCCCGGACAGCACCCAAGTGCCGAGCGCGTTGGCATCGGCGGCAGCCTCAACAGCGAATGCAGCCGACACGATGGCGCTGCCGAGCCCCCCGAGGTCCGCCGCCGCACTGATGCCGGCCACGCCCGAGGCCACGGCGCCGCCGGCGAAGAGCACGTCAGCGGCTGCATCGGCCTCGAAGACGGCCTCCGAGCTCGCGATGGCGTTTGACTCGAAGGAGGCCTGCAGGTCGCCTGTCGCGGCCCACACTGCGGACTTGATTGAGCCGCCCAGGAAGGCGTCCGACGATTCACCGCTCACCGCGGCGATCGCGCTGGCAACGGCGGTGGCGACGAATGCCTGGTCCAGGGCACCCGATGCCGCGAGCTCGCCGCCCAGCACCTTCGAGGCCAGGCCGGCCAGTTGGCCGTCGGCGCTGACTGCCCCGTCGCCGCCCAAGATCTTTGCGCCCTCGAGTACCTCGCTCACGGCCGCACTGATAGCAGCGTCCGCTTCGACAATCGAGCCGCCAACAGCGGACTTGATGACGATGATGAGCAGGCCCGTTTGCATCCCGGGGTTGGTGCGCTCGAAGGACGCCGTAACAGTCGTAGTGGCCGACGTGTTGCGCGCCGCCACCGCCAGGGGCCACCAGTTGTTGGTGTCCATCTCCTGCCCCACTATGGTGAAGGGGGAGCCAACAGTGGCGTTGGTGCTGCCGCTCGCGTTGTGCGTGAACGCGGCGATCACGAGGTTGTCGGCCTGGGCGAGGCTACTGCCCGCCGTGCTGATGGTGTACGGCGTGGCGTCGTCGCCGCCCTGGGCGTAGGAGGTGCTGTCGTTTGCGCCGCTGGTCAGCGCCCCCGAGATCTCGAGCAGCATCATCACCGGGTAGCCAGCGCTGACCTTGACGCCAGAGGCCGTGTGGCCGGTGCCGCCAGTGCCGTTCACGCACAGCCACGCGCGCAGGTTGTTGCCCGCGTTGTTGTTGCCGGAGCCGAGGGCAACGTAGGTGTTGCTCTTGTTGTCCGTCGGGGTGGACATGTCCGACGTGTCGGACGAAATGATGAGGAACGAGCGGCCGCTCCCCGCCGTGTTCATCGCGGCGGTGGTGACGGTTGTGCTGTTTGCTGCCCTCCCGAAGGCAAACTGAGCAACGGCCGCGGCCATGGACCCTGCCTTACGAGGTCACGACCGTGATAACGCTGGTCGACTTCACGCGAGGCGTGACGCCGTTCGCGACAACGATGTTCGGCGTGAGCGTGCCGCGCAGCAGGATCTTGGTCGCGCCGCTCGAGGCGATGCCGACCGACACGTGGGTGACGGTGCCGCCCGTGCCCGCGGTCATTTCGCCGAAGTCGATGTTTGCGGCCGGGCTCGCGGTGTTGTTGGTCACGGTCCAACCGACGGCCGTGCGCACGATCGCCACGCGCGCGTAGCCCGTGTAGCTGATTTCGTTGGTGCTCTGCGTGCCGGAGGCGCCCGGGTCGGCCGTGTGCAGCGCCATATACAGCGAGGTCAGCGGCGAAGTCACCGCGTTGTCGGCGAGGTTGGCGATGGCCGTGGCCTGAAGGATGAGCTTCAGGAGGTCATTCGCGAAGGTGGTGTTGAAGGACATGGGAGGCTCCCGTGGTGGTGGTCAGAAAAGGTGCGCACGCGCGCGCGGGCGGATGGCGGCGCTGCCGCGCCACAGGTCCGTCTTGATGCGAGCCATGCGGTGCTCGAAGTCACCGCGCTTCGTCTGATCGCCGCTGAGCTCGGCCACCGCGCCGAGCGCGATGGTTTTGACGTAGCGCGCAAAGAGCACGTCGTCGATGCCGGTGGCGCCTTCGCCAGGCGTCACAGCGCAGCGGATGACCAGCGGCAGCCCTGCGCCCACGGCCTCGGAGAAGGCAATGGAACGCCCGTCGGGCGTGTAGACGTAGCGGCCGCTGCCGGCTCGTTCGCCGGGGCGCCACACGGGATAGGCCTCGCCGTTGAGCGTGGCGCTCTCGAGCCGCACAAGCTCGGTCGCCTGCTCCAGCTCGAGGTCATAGGTCAGCACGCCCTCCTGCGTGTTCGTCGGCTCGAGCTCCACCACCCATGCGCGCGTCTCGCGGCAGAACTCTTGCGCGGCGCGCAGTACTGCGTGCTCGGCGAGCGGCTCGGCGGTACCCGGGACGTGGATGCGCACGTCGCGCAGGAAGTTGCTCCAGGCCTTCATTTGCGTGCGGGCCGCGTGGCCTGGTCAGATTGCGACTTGCCGGTGAGGGCCTGGAGGAACGTGGCGATCGCGTTGGCCGCGCGCTGGGCGTCCGGGTTCGCATCGCCGTCCTTGCTCCATGCGCGGTAGCACACGAAGTCGATGAGTGCGCCCTCGAAGAGCTCGGCGCTGACCAGATCCACGTCGGCATCGAGCGATGCGCAGTCGGTGGGCAGCACGGATTGCAGAAGGCGCACCTTCATGCCGGCCGTCGCGGGCGGGTAGACCTCGAAGGCCTTGGGCGCGTTGGCGTCGAACGTGTAGTGCTTGATCGCGGCGCCAGGACGCGCGCTGTACCAGTCCGGGTCGAACTCGTTGAGTTGGTCGCGCGACACGAGAGTGATGGCGCGCCCGCCCACATTGCGGATCACGTCCAGCACGCGCACGCCGCTGGCGCCGATGGTCTGCTCCACGCCCGCGATCAGCGTGTGATCGATGGTCGTGGACTTGGCATCGGGCCGCACGGCCACGAGTTGAAGCTGGCCTCCGTTCAGCCAGCCCAGCAGCTCGGCGTCCGTCCACCGCACCTTGTCGGGGTCGTTCAGCAGGACGCGAGCCTGGGTGATGACGCGGGAGGCCTTCATCGCATCAGACTCCGGTCAGGGCCTTCGCCAGCAGCAGGCGCAGCTCGCCCACCTTGACGCTGTTGCCCTTGGGGAGCTCGATGCCGTTGGCCGTGGCGAACTCGCGCACCTTGGTCGCGCTCATGGCGCCGATGTCGAGCGTTTCGCCCTTGTCGTTGGCGATGAGCAGCGGGTTGGCTTCGACCACTGGTGCCGGCGCGGGCGCAGCAGCAGCAGCAGGAGCAGGAGCAGGAGCGGGTGCAGCCGCTGCCTCGAGCTTGGACTTGGCTTCCTCGGCTGCCAGGATGAGCTTGGTCACTTCGCCCTCAATCAGGGCTTCGCGGTCGTCCTCGTCGTTGAGGTTCCACTCTTCGCGGTTCATGCCGCTGCGCGCGAACGCCAGATCCACGACCTGGGCCTGCGTGTACGTTGCGCCGAGCACGTCGAAGGTGGCCGGAAGCTCGTCCGAGCCGATCAGCACCTCATCGAAAACCTTGTCCTTGTCCTCGTCGTCATCGCTTCCGCCAGGCGGGGATGCGGGAGCCGGCGCTGCGACTGGGGCAGCCACGATGGCAACGGGGGCCGGTGCGGGCACGCCGTCGCCGGTGTATTCGCAGTAGGCCTCGGGGATCGAGAGCAGGCGCTCGGTGGCGCGCTCGTCGTCGACCTGCGCGACCACGTGGCCGGCAGAGTTGGGCGCGAACGCGAGCGCCAGCCCGAAGAGGCTGACGAGTGCCGATTCAGTGCGGCGATAGGCGTGGATTTGCATCTTGCAGTCCTGGGGTTGGAGTTGAGGTCAAGAAAAAGGGGGCCACACCTCTGCGGCCCCCTGCACACAAACCGGGGCGGCGCGGCTTATCCGCGCAGATGCAGGACGGCGACGAGCGTCTTGCCCGAACCTGCGTAGGTGGCGGCGCCGGTGGTCACCTTGAGCGCGAGGCGGCGCGCAACGGACTTGTCGGCGGCGAGGTGGGCAGCGGTGCCGGCGCGCGACACGGAGCCGTTGGCCGTGCGGCCGAAGGTCAGGCCGGCCTCGTAGACCACGCCCAGGTCGGTGCCGCCTGCGTTTTCGCTACCCAGCGAGAAGGCGGCGGTGGGCGAGCCGTTGCTGTCGAGCTGCGGCGAGAGGATGTCGTAGTCGACCAGATCCACGCCGGGCGGCAGGTCGATGAGCTCGAGCAGGTCGTTCGCAGTGATCGCGGCCGGCAGCACGAGGGGGACGGCCACTTGCATGATGGTGGCGTCGAAGGGTTGCGGAACGATCTTGCGACCGGCCAGCACTTCGGAGAGAACTTTTGCCATTTCGGGCTCCTGAGATTTGGGGGATGAAGGCGTGCAAGCCGATGCGACACCCCCGCTTGCGCGGGGGCGTCAGGTCATCAGGCGTTGGGGTCGACGTTGGCGGTGTCGATGGCGATCACGCCGAAGTCGCGGACGGTCACACCGTCCTTGGACTTGTACGTGGCCTTCTTCACACCCATGATCGAGTGCGTGCCGATCGCGACGGAGTTGCCGTGGTCCTTGGTTTCCTCGGTCCAGCGGTACCGGGTGCCGGTCTCGTTGTCGCCGAAGGCAACCATGGCAGCCTGCGAGCCCAGGAACAGGGCGCGAGCGGCGCTCACGTTGGCGCCTGCGCCGTAATCGCTGAAACGGATCACGTTGCGGTGCTTGTGCAGCACGACATCGTTGTAAAGGCCCAGGGCGCCCGTGAAGATCGGGTTCTTGTTGCCTTCGGCGGCAGCCGCGGCCTTCTGGATGTCCAGCCAACCACCGGTGCCTGCGTCCTGGCGCATGCTGTCCGCTTGGTACGTGTGCATCAGGGCGATGTAGTGGTCGCCGCCTTCGATGGACACCGGGATCATCGAGAGCTCGTCGGAGCCGTCGCCGCCCATCGTCTCGGCCTTCGCCACTGCCTTGTCGATCACGCGCAGCTTGAAGGTGTCACCCACGACCAGCGAGGCCTTCGACGTAGCGGCGCCGCCGTACATCTGGTGCATCGCGTCGGGAGCGGTCAACGCATTCACGTTGAAGATGGGGTTGCCGGCGCTCCACACCATGCCGCCGCCGGTGCCACGCGAGCCCGAGAGGTAGATGAAGTAGAGCTCGTCCTGCAGGCGCTTCCACCAGTCGGTCGAGACGCGCTTGGCATCCTGGCGCAGGTTGCGCAGGGTGCGCTTCTTGGTCATGCGCGAGCCGAGGTCGGCACCACCGCGCACCTGGTCGATGCGCAGGCGATCGGTGAAGTACTTGAGCGCCTGCTCCTTGCCGTCGAGGGTTTCATCGCCCACCAACGGCTCCATGTTCATGGGCATCAGCAGGTCGACGGACACCTCATCGCCAGCGCCTGATTCGAGGTCGTCAATGCGCTGGATGGGGAGGCGGGCATCCTTGCCTTCGCCAACGAACTTCTTGGACCAGTAGGACGCTTTGTTGATGGCAACTGCCATCAGCGAGGCCCACTTTTTGACTGCTTGAGGGTCGTTGACCCCGATCAAGGTACGCACGTGACACGCTCCTTGCCGACTCTGCGGCGTAGGTAGCGCGTCTTGCGCATAAACCTGGGACTACCCCCAGTGGCTGGGCCTGCTCCCGACTCAATGCGTCTGCGGGCCCGACATCGAGAAGCCTATAACAGACTTTTCGGAAAGCAACACCCCTCGATTGGGCGCTGCAACAATTCAGCGGACCATTTTGGTGGCGTCACCAATTTGGTCACACGCAGCGGAATTGAATCTCCGCGGAGGCGTAGTTGTAGACGATCACATCCTGCGAGGTGGACGTGACGGGACTCAGCTTCTTGCCGCTCTTCGCGCAGAAGGCGTCCGCCTCCTTGAACAGCTCGGCCTTCACCTGACCGCCGCTGTACGTGGTCATGCCGCCCAGCTTTGAGCTCATGTAGATCCCGTCGCCGATCGGCACGATGCCGGTGGGGGACGCGCAGCCTGCGAGCGCCGCCAGGGCGACGAGGGCCAATGTCTTTCGCATGTCTTCTCCTGTGAGTGCGCCACCAGAGGCGCCGGCCGGATTATGGCGGCCTCCCTGGTGGCCGCGCACTCACTTTGCGGCGCGCGCGGCCTGGTCGAGCGGGGGCTCGTCGTTGGCCGCGGTGCGCGGCTTGTCGACCACCACATCCTGCGCGAGCTGTAGGCGCAGGCGGGCGGTCTTGGGTGAGTTGCCATCGAGGCCGAGCACGATGCGCCCGTTGTCGAAGGACAGGCGCTCGCCGATGCGCAAGTTGCGGATGAGGGTCGACATGCGGCTCATGCGTCGAGATACCGCTCTTGCTGCTGCGGGGTCATCTTCGCGAGCTCGAGCTCGAGGTCTGCGTGCTCGAGCCCATCGAGGTGGGCGAACTCGCTGGTGATGCGCGCATCGCCGGCCACGGGCACGCCGGCCAGGGTCGGCGGGATCTGCGATCGGTCGGCGGGCGGGCGCGGGCCGGGAGCCTTCGTCGTGGTCGCCGCGGGGGGCGCCGGGGTGGGCGCGGCTGCCGCGGCCTTGCCGTGGCGGCGCAGCATCAGCGCCTTGGCCTCGTCGAGCGCGCGCTTGCTGGCCGCGAGGTTGCCGGGCGCGTCGGACAGGCCATCCTCTTCCGCCTCCTGGGCGAACAGGCGAACGGCGCGATCGAACTCCGTCTTGAGCTTCTCGTCGCCCTTGAGGTCCAGGCCCGAGGTCTTGAGGGACTTCACCGTGTCGCGCAGATCCGCGTTGTAGTCCTTCATCATGCCGTCGCGCTGCAGTTGCATGGTCGCGCGGTCGGTCGCTTCCAGCACCAGCAGGTTGTCGAGCGAGGCGCGGACCTCGTTCTTCGTCTTCGCGTGCTCTTCCTGGGTGATTTCGCCGTCCAGCAGCTTCTGCATGGACTCGTCTTCACGCTGATTCAGGGCGGTGCGCTGCTCGGTGAGGTCGGCCGGCGCCACGCGCGCGGGCTGCGCTTCGAGGCCGGTTTCGTCGTCGCTCGGGTCGGCGGCAGCGGGCGGGTCGCCCTCCTTCGGCGCGGCCGGTGCGGCAGCAGGCGCAGCAGCAGCGGCGGCGGCGGCGGCAGCTTCGGCCTCGGGGTCTTCGTCGCCGTCGCCGGGCACTTCGGGAGCGGCCTTCGCCGGCGCCGCGTCGTCACGTGCGGCGGGCTGGCCCAGCTCGCGTGCGATGTCGCCGTCTTCGTCGTCCTCTTCGGCGGCGATCAGGGTTTCACGTTCAACGGCGCTCAGGCCGCGCAGGTCTTCTTCGGAGATTGCCATGGTTGGCTCCTATGGTGATTCAGGGGAAAGGGAATGGGCACAAGCCCAGAAGTAGCGGGAGGCTGCCAACACATCGGCGCGCGTGCTGGCGACATCGATGCGCAGGTCTTCGCAGGCGCCTTCGAGCCGGGCGGTCGCCTCGGCCAGCGCCACGCGGTCGGCCGGGCCGTTGTCGACGGGCAGCACCACGTCGAGGTGCGCCTGCACCAGCTTGCGGAGGTTGGACAGGGCATCCCTGGCCGTCTCCCGTCGCATGCGCAGGCTCTCGCTCGGCAGCCAGCGGCCCACGTCCGTCTCGGCGAAGTGGCGGAACAGCGGGCCATTCGGCGCCTGATAGGCCAGCGCAACACCGAACACGCGGCCGTAGTCGCGCGTTGACTCGTGCACCTTGCAGTCGCCGATGTTGGGCACGCGGATCATGGCTTGGGCCCTCCACGTAGCCAGCGATTGAAGGCCAAGCCGAGGCGGGCCCGCACGCTGACATTCGGGCCTGCGTAGCCCGTGCGCAGATCCGCGCGGCGCGCCTGGCGGAACACGGCGGCGGACCAGCGGTGGGTCGAATGCGGCTCAACGAAGCCGTAGGCGATCGCCACGCCCAGGGCGATGGGATTCGGCCTCATCCCTCGCCCTCCACCTTGAGCGCGTTCTCGAGCGTCACGAGGGCGATGGCGATTTCGCCGTAGTCCCCGCTGTCGCGGATGATGGCGCGGATGCCTTCGGCGGCGTCCTCCACCTTCTTGCGGTCCTCGGGCTGGAGCTGGGACACCACGCCCAGCATCATCAGGTGTGCGGCCTTCGTGCTCATTGCCGGTCTTCGTAGATGGGGGCGATGTCCACGCGCTGCGGCGCGGCCCCGGTCGTCACCGGCTCATAGGTCGCATCGAAGATGCCCGGCTTGCACGGGTAGCGCTCACCCATCACGCCAGTGATGATCCAGTCTCCAGGGCAGACGCGGTGCCCCTGTTCCAGGGTGTCAATCCAGCCGTGAACGTGATGCGGCTCGCCACACTGCTCGCACAAGCTCTCGCCCGGCACGTCGGGATGGCGGTAGTAGCGCACCACGGAGCCCTCCCATTCGTTGGCCTTGCGCTCGGCGCCGGTGAAGGTGCGCAGCTCGCCGCCCTCGAGCCCTTGCTGGTCGTCGGCGCAGTCCTCGGGGTGGTCGCCGTTCTTGTGCCATTGGGTCGCCTCGATGACGACCGGCTTCTTGCGGTAGGCGGGCATCAGAGCACCACCCAGTCTTCGGCCAGCACGTCGTTGATGCTGGGCACCCAGGTGCTGATGCTGCCGTCCACGCCCTTGAGCGCGAGGTAGGCGTTGTAGGGGACCATCGCGCCGTCGCCGAAATGGGCCTTGGCGGCGCCGGTCTGCGCGGGGTAGGAGGCTGCCGGCACGTAGTAGACGAACATGCCCTTGCCGTTCCAGCCCTTGCGCGCCACGCGATCGCCATCTTTCAGGTGGCGGATGGCGGCGCCGAAGGTCAGCCCGGCGATGCGCCAGCCCTTGTCGGTGTGCTCGACCTGCACCCGTTCGTATGGCGCATACGAGATATCCGACTTGGCGCGCGGCACCACTTCGATCGGGCCCGGCTTCAACAACTCGGCCAGCGCGGCGGCCACCAGCGCTTTGATGTCGTCCGGCTTCGAGGCCTGCCCCTTCTGGTAGGGCATCCACTCGCAGAAGGCACCGTTCGGCCGGTCCCCATTGCCGTGCCAGAGATCCACGCTGGTGAACGCATGGTGATTGCCGGCGTGGTCGGTCACGTCGAGGTTGACGCAACGATCGCTCCACACGTACACGATGCCCGCGTCCATGGGCACGTTCTGGTTGTGGCAGACGAACCCACTGGCGCCGGATAGCGGGTGCGGGTAGTACCAGACGCGGCGTCCGACGGTGGGGATGATGACCTTGTTTTCGCTCATGGCTTCTTGCCTTTCGGGACTCACTGCGGGGGAATTGCGGCCGGGTCAATGGCCGCGGGTGGTGGCGCGTTGTCCGCGCCGGTAAGCGTTTCCATGCCGCCCTGCGCGCCCTCGAGCGGGCTGGGGGGCTGGGATTCGAGGGCCGCGCCGTCGGCGGGCTGGGCGATGCCGAGGCTCTGCGGCGGTGCGATGGCCTGGGCCATGGCCTGGGCCTGGGGGATGCCGCCCGGGTTCTTGTCCTCGAGGCCTGCGCTCTTGGCAATCTCGTCGGCTGCCGGCACCACGCCGGGCACCTGGGCCACGATCTGAGCGGCCTGCAGGGCGGAATACATGGACTCCACGCGCTTGAGCACGCCTTCCACGTCCATCTTGCTCATCTGCGCGCGCAGCACGTCGACATTGGCCTGGATCTGCGCGAGCTGGGCCTTGGCGGTGTCGGTGGCGAGCTGCTCCTGCTCCTGCTGCTTGTCGATGGTCGCCTTCTCGATGGCCTGCTCTTCGGGCGTCGGCGGCTTGCTCGGGTCGCGCTGGCCGTTGAGCTTGCGAATGCGCGCCACCCACTCGTCCTTGTCCTTGAGGTCGGCCGTCTCCACCACGAGGTCGAGCACGTTGAGCACCACCTGGGGCGCGAAGGCGGCAATCTTGCCCAGCAGGTCGAACATCTGCTCGAGCGCGGCCTGCGCCAGCGATGCGCGGTAGTCCTGCGTGTCCACGTGGAAGTCCGCCTCGCGCGCGGTCACGTCGTCGAGGATCTGGCCGGTGGCCGGGTCGAACTTGTTGATGGTCAGCCACTCGATCGGCTTGCGGTTGCCCACGATGCGGATGGCCTTTTCCTCGGTGTAGAACTGCTCGATGTGGGAGAGGCGCAACCGGCCGGCCTGGCGCTTCGCCAGCAGGTAGTTGTCGAAGAGCTCGCCGGTGGTGAGCTGGCCCTGGTCCTGCTTGAGGCCGATCGCCTTGCCGGACTGCGCATTCGTGTCCTGGCCCAGGTTCTCGTTGGTCACGCCGCCCACGTTGCGCAGGAGCTGGCTGTCCTGCGCGGCGAGCTCGAGATTGCCCTGGTAGTCGCCCACCGGCTTCTCGAATTTCAGATCCTTGCCGACGGCCTTGACGATGATGCCGTCGGGCCGGGCAGCCTCGAGGCGCGTGTCCTCGATGTCGTCGACCGCGCCATGGTCCATGACGATGCGATTCGAGCTCAGGGCGTAGAGCGCCTTCGAGCGGCGCTTGTTGAGGTCGTCCTGAATGTCGCGCATGCCGCGCATCGGGCCGTAGGCCATGCCATCGCGGGCGCGGCGGTAGGCGAAGATGGGTACCAGCAGGAAGCGGCCGTGCCGGAACGGGCTCGCCATGTCGATCATGGGCGCCGACTTCGTGGCGATCATCAGACGCATGCGCATCTTGACCGCCTCATAGGTCTGCGTGTTGGCCTGGATCGCCTCGGCGTGCTGCGGGTCGGCCGGGTTCACTACCTTGCCTTGCAGCCTCGAGGTCGCGAACACCTTCACGCGCTCGGGCACCTTGTACCAGCACTCGAGCAGCTCCACGCTGCGGCGGCGGGCATAGTCGAAGTAGCCATTGCGCGCCATGTAGGCCGCGCGATCGCCGAAGCCGTTCAGGTTCTCCCCTGCCCACTCCGTCTCGCTGGCGCCGGTGAGCTTGCGGCCCAGGTACCAGATGTCATCGCCCTCCTGATCCTCGTCCATGCGCCCGGCCATGGCGCGCAGATGGGCCTCGTGCTTCGGCAGCAGGGCAATCGAGTAATCGAGGTCGATGACGCGGCGGCGGAACAGGTAGCGCGCGTCGACGTTCATGTCGATGTTGCGGCTGTGGCTGTCGCGGAAGACGTTGCGCCAGTCCTCCATCGACGAGTAGATGATTTCCTGCTCGGGATCGGGGTTCACGCCCTCTTCCAGCCAGGAAATGCCCGCGGTGGCCGCCTGCTTGAACGCCTTCGAGTGGTGCCACTGGGTGAGGTTGGCGTCGTCGGTGTACTTGATGAGCTTGGTCTTGAGCTCGGCACCCTGCTCGTCGTCCTGCTCGCGCGGCAGCACCTTGTAATCCTTGCGCATGCGCTTCTCGGTGCCGCTGATCCAGTCGATGGTCTGCCGGCTCTCGTTGAACACGAGCGGGGCCTGCCCACGGTCCATCAGTGCGCGTGCGTCCTCGGGGCGCCACTGCAAGTGGTCGTAGTAGTCCTCGTCGATCTGTGCCTGAATGCGCTCTTCGGCCTGGCGCTCCGCTTCGTACTCGAGCAGGTCCATCAGCACGTGGTGGCGGTGCCGGCTGCCCGAGTCCGGCGTGCCGTCCTGGGCGCTCGCGGCCTTGATCGACTGGGTGAGGCTGTCGCCCTCGCCACGGGCTTGGCCCTCGGCCGGGGGCGCGGAAACGGTGCTGGAAAGATCGTCGAACATCAGATGACCTCGCTATGCAGCGTCTTGCCGCCATTGCGCGCCGTGACCTCGATGCCGAGGCGGTGGCGCTGGATTTCGAGCGCTGGGGGCTGCTCGAGCGGCATGAGGATCAAGTCGGGCATGGCCTCGATGACCAGATCCAGCATTCGGTGCTGCGCGGCCTTGTCGTTCTTGTCGAAGCCGAGCGTCTCGCAGGCGTCACATACGCCGCGGAAGAAGTGGAAGGTGGGCTTGCCCTCGCGCGCGCCGTAGAGGTAGGCGTAGCGCTGCGGGATCACGTGCGCTCCGACCTCGAGGCGCCGGAAGGCGTGGAACAGCACCATGCAGGGGATGGGGCCGTCCTCGGGAAAGTTCGGATCGTGGGCCTGCAGGTCGAGCCATTGCAGGCTGCACACCATGTCGCCCTTCGTGTACTGGCGCCAGGCGCGCTGGCCGCTCAGATCGACATAGGGCGTGCCGCTGGGGCCGAGTAGGGACACTTCGCTCATCAGGTGGCTCCTTGGTAGCGGCGGGGGATGGCTTGGCCCGGTGCGATGCGCTCCAGGGCGGCGAGCACTTGCAGCTCTTCGCGGCGGCGGACGGCCTGCTCCATGGCCTCGCGCAGGTCGACCTCGGCCTGCTTGTGCGGCGGCAGCGCGGGCGGCTTCAACGGGATGCGGATGACCCTGGCTCCGAGCACTTGCGGGCGATCGGGGAAAGGGATGGGCGCGCCTTCGAGGTGCGCGCGGAAGAGGTTTGCGGTCATGTCGTCTGCTTCGTTGGGTGTCACGCGGTCCTCCATGAGCCCTGGCGCACGCCTTCGCGCGTCTTGGGCTTGACCCGTGCGAGCTGCACACCGGTCTTCACGAGGTAGCGGGTTGCGTCCATCAAGTGGTCGCGCTCTTTGACGATCCGGCCCTTGTCATCGCGGCGGTAGATCCGGTACTCGTCGATCCAGTTGCGGCAGCTCTGGAACACCTTGAGGCGCCCGGTCGACATGCGCTCCCACACGTCGTAGAGGCCCGACTCCACGCCGTTGTCGGCCATGGCGATGTTTAGGCCCAGGTCGGTGTACGACTGGAAGAGCTGCTCGCCGTCCTTCTGCTGCCGGCCGCGGCTGGCGGGGTCGATGGCGCCGTGAATCCACTCGCCGCGCGCCTTGATGCCGGCCACGTGCACGCTGGGCTCGGCGTGGGCGCGGTAGTGCTCGCTGTAGAGGTAGAGCACGTCCGATTCGCGGTTCAGGGCGCCCCAAATGGCCGCGGTGCGGTTCCAGCCCACGTCGAAGCCATAGGCTCGAGGCCAGTACTCCGGCAGCGCCATGTCCGGAATCACGATGTCCGTCTCGGGCACCGGGTAGATCGCGCCGGAGCCCAGCGCGGGGATGCCCTTCGTGCGCGCGTCCCGCTGGTGGGGCATGAGCTTCGAGAGCAGCTTGGCCTTTGCCGCCTCGGACAGGTGGGGAACGTCGTCCCACCCGCACCGGATCACGTCGCGGCTGATGGCCGGCTTGTCGGGGTCGTTGCTGGTCAGCGCCTGAACGAGGGTCGTGAGCCCGTTCAGCGGCGTGAAGGTCAGCATCGAAATGCCGCCCGTGGTCAACAGGCGGACTTGGCCCTCTTCGTACACGTCCTCGGGGCACTCTTCGTCGGGCCAGAACACGTCCAGCTCGAAGCCCTGGAAGATCTTGCGGCCCTGCACGTAGCTGCGCAGCCAGAGCTCGGAGTTCTCGCCGCTGAGGTGCTTGACGGTGATCTTCTCCACCGCGCCAGGCACGCCCATGCGCTTGGTCCAGCCGACGATGCAGTCCCCAGGGATCAGGCCGGTGCCGTAGAGCGTCTCGTCGGTCGTGCCGCCGAGCATCTTGTCCTGAATGATGTCCCGGGTGGTGTCGTGCGTGTCGCCGCTCGCCAGGGCGCGGATGGCCCGCGTGAAGCGCCGGCCGCGCCACCAGTGCGGGTAGCGGCCCGTCAGGTGGTAGGCGAGCTCCGTTCCGGCCGCGACGGTCTTCCCGACCCGGTTGCCGGCCATGAAGATGCGCTCGTCGTTGATCGCGCCGGACAGGAAGAACTCGAGGTGCCGCGGGTAGAGCTCACGCCGAAGCGGGCCCGTGTCCGGGAACATCGATTCGATCAGCCGCGTCTTGCGGCGCCGCTCGAGCTCGTCGATCAGGCCGGTGAGCTCCAGGCGCTGGTCAGCCGTCAGCGTGGAAAGGTCGAAGACGCCAGCGGGCGCGGGCGTCGGCCTGGTCGGGGCGGGCAGCTCAAGCATCGTCGCTCGGCCCCTGCTGCTGCGGCGTGACGCTCGCCACGTTCACGCCCAGCACCGCAAGCCGCTCGAGCAACTGCTGGTCGCTCATCGTCTTGTGGTTCACCGTGCCGCCCAGCTCGAGCTTGTCCCCGTAGGTGCGCGGCTTGAGCTTCGAGGCGGTCCACTTCCGGGCGTCCACGCGCAGCTTGTTGCGAGCGACAGCGGTGGGGTCGAGCACGAGCTCCACCCGGTTCCCCTTGAACACCGCGATGGCTTCCGCCTCGTCCGCGATCGCCACGATTTCATCGGCAATCACGTCCGCCCGAGCCTCGCGTGCGTGCGCGTACATCTCAGAACGGGACGGGTCGGCGTTCACGAACCCCAAAAGCGTCGTGTAGTTGATTCCCCTTTCATCGCAGAAGGCAGCCATGTGCCCGCCCTTGACGATGAAGGTGATGAACTCGTCGTAGCTCCCCGGCATGTCCGCCTTGAACTGGGCCCACGGGCTCAGCGGCTCGGGCTGGGGAATGACCATCAGAGCCCGTCCAACAACCGGCGACGTGGCCGGTGCGGAGGTCTGCTGCGGTTCCTCAGTGGCTGCTGGTGCCGGGGACGCCACTCGCCACTTCGTGGCTGGTGGCGTGGCGGGTGCTGGAGTCTTGCCCTTGCGGGTCTTGGGAGCCGTGGTGGCTGGCTTCTTCGGGGATGGCTTCGCCTTCGGCTGGGGCGGTGCCTTTTTCTCGTTTTGAGCGCGGGACGGTTTCTTACTTGGCAAAGAAAGCCCACCGGGGGTTAGCCGGTGGGTGAATGCGAGGTGTGACCCTCACAGGAGACAACTGGAAGCGCACGTGGATTGCAGCAATCCACGATGGCGGTTGCAAGGGGGGTCGGTCCTCGCAACGACAAACGCCCCCGAAGGGGCGCTTGAAGGCGAGGCAGAGGGAGGAATGCCTCGCGTGGGCTGACTGGCTCAGCGCCTGCGGATCTGTGGGTCTATACCGCGCCGACGGCTCTCGATGACCCGCCCCGTGCGGTCGAAAGGTTTCCCTCCCATTTCGCCGTGGGAAGGCACGCATCGAGTCGTGTGCAGCCGGCGAGGCGAAGTTTGGGATGCCCCGTTTGCCGGCACAAGGGGGGTCGAACACAACGACAAACGGACCCCGAAGGGTCCGCTTGAAGGGCTCATTGCGTCTTAACCCTCTCGGGCCTCGGCAAGGCCCGAGCCGCGGGCCTCAATAAAAGCGGGGCGATGGTGCAGGCGGGAGCCACTCAAGGCCTCGGCCGGATCGCCCTGCACAGCTACCGGCTCCATGACTTCATCCCGTGCTCTTGGGCTACTTGCTCAGCACCGCCCACACGGTCAGCCCCTTCGGGGGGTGTATCTCTGGTTGCAACGGCAGGACTCGAACCTGCGACCTTCGGGTTATGAGCCCGCCGAGCTACCAACTGCTCCACGCTGCAACATGGGGTGTCAGGGGGGAATCGAACCCGCCGCTACCGGAATCACAACCCGGGGTTCTGGCCGTTGAACTACCGACACCGGGGCGGTGTCTACGAGCCCTCCGCGGGCGGCTGCAAGGGGGGTGCCTTCACGGGCTTGAGGCTCTTCACCTTCAAGTGCCAGTGCTCCCACGTGGCGAGGGACATGGGATTCTGGCCCGTCTCCCACGCCTGCCACGTGCGAGTGCTCACGTGGACGAAGGCCGCGGCCTGCTCCTGCGTCATGCGCAGTCCATCGCGCAGGGCGCGGATCTGCTCGGGGGATGGGCGCTGGTCGAGCGCCAGCCCGAACACCTTCTTGCGGTTTGGGTGGTTGACCATCATTCCTCCTTCGGGCGGTTGGCTGCGATCCATGCCACGACCTCTTCCCAATCGTCGGTGTGCAGCCAAGGCGCGCTCATTTCGCAGGAGCACGGGTCGGCCGTGGTGGCGGCGAAGCGCGGGAGGTCTTTGTTCTCGCGCTCGGAGAGGTCGGCGTAGTCGATGAACAGGGTGAGCGCGGCCACGCCCGTGCGATCGAAGTCGGGGCCGGGGATGCAGAAGGACGGGCAGATGTCATCGCGCCAACTGTGGTCGACCAAGCCCTCCGGCAGCGTCACGTCGAGCGCGCCGAAGCGCGGGAATTCCTTGCGGTAGTCGCTCATGGCTGGCTCCCTGAGAGTACTCGCTGGGCCTGCTCCCACGCGGCGTCGAACTTGGCGCGGTCGGTGTCTTCGTCCCACGTCGCGACGGCCATCAAGCCACGCAGCGCCGATGCAAGGATCTCTTCCCGGCTCTCGGGAGCGACGGCCGTGGCGGCTTCCGCCGGGGGCGCGTCATCGTCCGGCACCACGCCGACGGCCATGGTCCAGATGGCGAGCTCCTGGCCTTCATCGTCATGCAGGCCGAGCATGAATTGGTCGTCGTCCATGATGTCGTGCGACGTGCCAACGGTGTCGGTCAGCAGCACGCGGAGGCGGTCGTCAATCTTCCTGGCCCATGCGGTGCAGCCGCCTCCCGTGCTCACGACCTCAAAGCCGTAGTGCTCCGGCGACATCTTTCCGCGCGCCTCGGCCGTCGGGTTGGTGATGAGCATTCCCTCGTGCTCGAAGCCGGGGAAGTGGGGCATCTGCGCGAAGTGGTCGCCCGCCTTGAGCCATTCGTCGCACTCGTCCTGCAGGTCGTTCGACACGTCCATCATGGCCTGCGTTTGCAGGGTGTCGGGGTCGGTGCGCTCAGTGAACAGGCTGTTGCCCAATTCGATCACGCCGTCTTCGCAGAGCCCACCGTATTCGTTGGCGTCCACGTGGTCGTGCAGGTCGCCGAAGCTGGTGACGAAGGCCGGCACGCGGCCGGTGCTCATGTCTGCGAGTATTTCGGCCTTCATGCGGGCCAGGATTTCTTCAAAGAAGGCTTGTTGCCGGGTGGTGCGGGTCATCTTGATCCTTGGTGCCCCTGATATCCCGAGGCGCGGCGGCTGCGATGTGCAGTGCCCCTATCTTACACACATATTATGTATGGCGCCAAACATATTATGTGCCTCCGCTACGCACTTCGGAAGGGCTCGGCGGCAGGTCCGGCACATCGGGGCCGAACCTCATCAGCAGGTAGGCGCGCATCGCGGCGATCGTGTGGCTGTCGCCCCGGCCCACCCACACCCCATCGCGGTCGTAGTCGATCACAGCCGTCCGTCCGTTGTCCTCGAATTCGATGCCCAGGCGTCCGATGATCGGCCCGGCCACGTGCCACTGCTCCGCGTCGAAGGGCATGAAGTCGTCCTTGCAGCGGATCCAGCCGCGGCCCTCGCGGTCGAAGCGCTCCGGCTCCCTTCCCTCGGCCTTGGCAACCCAGTAGGAGAGATACAGCCCGGTCAGTTCGGTGGTCTTCATCGCGCATTCCAATTCAAAGCGGCCCGTAGCCGCTCCAGCAGCTCGAGCTCGGTCCCGTACTTTGCCTCAAACCGGGCCTTGTACGGGTGCCTGCTGATGGCCCCCTTCTCCTGCCCGCCCTGGTGGTGTCCGGGGTCGCACAGCGGGAGCGTGAACAGGTGCCCTATCCGACGGCCACCGCGCAGGATGTGGTGCACCGCGGGCGGCGTGATGCCCAGGTTGTCGATGCGACAGGCGATGCAGCCGTAGGCCACGATCGCGTCCATCCATGCGCGTTCCTCCGCATTCGGGGCTCCCTTCCCAGGCTTCGCCTTCTCGTCCTTGGGCTGGGCAAGCACCGGGTCGTTGGCCGGCTGGGCGTAGCGCACCGGGCGCGCGAGCGGCTGGGCCGCGGGCTTGATGCGCTCCGGCCGCGCCTCGCGCTCGGGTTGCGCGCGCAGCCAGGCCGTGCGCTTCATGGGCGTGCGGCGCATCAGTGCTGCGGCCGATCGCCCCAGGCCTTCGGCGTCGACCAGCGCACGTCCTTCTCGGCGCCGAAGGCATACAGCCACTCGATGAAGGCGCTGCCGAGCTTGAGCGAGAAGCGGCGGGTCTGCTCGCCGACGGCCACGAAGCCCGGGTTGTTCAGCGCGGGGATCAGCTCGAGGTTGTCCCCGAACTTGTGCCAGTCTTCGAGCAGGTCCGCGTCGTCCTTGGTGTCGTGCTTGAAGGCGTTCACCAGCAGGCGCTTCCACGAGCCCGCGGGCAGCATGCGGCCGTCGTAGATCGACACCTGGCGGGCGATGTCCCCGATCATGGCGTGGTACTTCTCTTCCTGCAGACGGGTCTTCGTGTCGCGGCGGCGCTTGATGGACAGCTCCACCTTGCCGCCGTCTTGTGTCTCGTCGATCACCGATGGCAGCAGCGCGCGCACCACGGCCTTGTACTGGCCGGGGTCGGTGATGGTGAAGGTTCTCACGCGCTGATGCTCTTGAGCAGGGCCTGGAGTTGGCGCAGCTTCTCGCCGTCCTTGCCCGCGGCTTTCACGCGGTCTTCCACGTCGAGCGCGATCGCCTCGGCCTCGTCGGCGGCGCGGCGCAGCAGCGCGCCCAGGTTCGCCAGGCGCGAGAGGGTGTCGTCGGCCGTGGCCGGCTGCACCGGTGCGGGCGTGGCGATCGGGCGGATGGTGGCGGGCATGTCGAGCTCCTGGGTGGTGGTGATGGGTTGGCGGGCGAGCACGCGGATGAAGTTGCCGCGGGTGGGCTCCTTCACCGCGCCGCGCTCGCAAAGGGTGTTGAGGCAGCCGTCGATGACATCCCGGCTCGCGCTGGAGCCGAGGCGGCGCAGTTCAACGGCGATCTGGTCCTTGGACCACGGGCTTTGCATGGGCACTGCCTCGAGCACCTTCTTTGCCATTCCGTTGAGCCCGCTCTCGATGCGGGCCAGCTTGTTCGCGTTCATGAGGTTTCCTGGGTTATCGACTCCGGCCATGCGCAGTCCTTCGCGGACGCCTCTCCCGAAAGCTGCGCGGCGCCGTTGCTCCTGTTCGGTGAGTCCCATGGGGCTACGGCTGTGCCGTCTCCGTCAGGTGGATTTCCACTGCCCACTCACCCTTCTTGCCCGGCCGCTGGCCGTAGTCCCAGGTGATGGTCTTGCCGTCGGCGTCGTCGCGGCCGAGCCATGTGGCGATCTGGTCACGCACGGCCTTGAGGCTGCCCTGCAGGTTGTCCTTGTCGAGTCCCTTGCTGCTGGGCGATACACGCACCATCAGCGCGTACACCGACCCCGCGGGCGTCGGCTTGCCGTTGAGCAGCCACTGCACAGCAGCGCGCTCGGACTTCACGCGCCGGTGCCGGGCCATGGCTTGCTCGCGGTCGTTGAGGCCGTTGCCGGTCTTGAGGGGGACGGAAATGTGCAGGGTCATAGGGTGTCGTGGAAAAAGCGATGCTTGGGAAAGGCGCGAGGCCCACGGGCGAGCTTTGGCAGGCGCGATGCGGGCTCGATGAATGGGGCCGGGTAGCTGATGCGAGCCTTGGTGAGCTCGGCGTCGAGTTGCGCCAGCAGGTCGGCGAACAGCCCGGGGTCTTCGCGGGCCATCTGGTCGGCGCGCCAGCGCGCGTAGCCGGCATCCAGGCGCGCCATGCGCAGCAGATGCGCCGCGGTGGCCACCCGATGCGCAACCGGGTCGGGCGCGGGCGCACAGGGGATGAGAGCACCGCCGGTCACAGCGTTCCCATCAGCCCAGCGAAGGGCGAGGCCAGCTCGCGCCAGGACTCATTGCGCAAGATCCGGGCGACAAGCGATCGGTCCACGCCGAACTCGGCGCCCAGCGTGTCGATCGTGTCCGTGGCGCGGCGCGCGCGCATTTCCCGCACCTTGGCGATGTCCAGCTTTGCGAACGGACGCGCCGCCTTGGCGCAGGCGGCAGACTTGCGGGCCCGGACAGCGAGCGAGGCATTCCCGAGCACTGCCGCGGCCGACTTGTCGGTGAGGGCCAGATGCTCGATGTGGAGGCAGTTGACCTTCTCGCACGTCACCGTCACGAGCTCGTGCGGCTCCAGCGGCCGGTCGTGGTGCGCCTCCCACATCAGCCGGCGCGCGCTGGTGTCGTAGAGCTTCGGCGCGCCGTTGGCGTTGGTGCCGCCCTGCCACAGGAGGCAGTCGCCGCACTCGATCGAGCCGGCGAACAGTTTCAGCAGCGCCAGGAAGTGGTCCGCGTCGGTGGGATTGCCGTCGGCGTCGGGGAAGAACACGCGCCTCATGCCGACACCGCCTCAATCAGCGGCTCGAAGTCGCTCCACCGCACGGCGCCGCGCTCGAGCAGGCAATGCAGCTCGAAGGCGGATTCCGTCACGCTGTCGAAGTCGAGCTCGGCGAGCAGCCGCTCGCAGGCCAGCAGGCCGGAAACGATGGACGCGCGGCTGGCCTCGGTGATGACTTCCTCGCCGGCCTGGTCGTACACCGCATTGGCGGCGCCGCGCAGGATGCGTATCTCGGGCAGGCTGGGGTCCAGGCCATCGGCCACTGCGGCGCCCAGCACCACGAAGAACATGCGCCCGGCCTTGTTGACCATTTCCCCACTGTCGGAGCCGGTCAAGGCGTGGATCTGCGCAGACGTGAACGTGGAGCGCACTTCGACGGCGATCGCCTCGCGAATCTCGCGGTCGACCTTTGCCGCCACGGCGCGCTCGATGAGGCTCGGGCCTCGAGGGGTGCGGCGGCGCTTCACAGCCATGACTGCGGCCCCCTGCGGCGCTTGGACGGGCCGGCGCGGTAGACCCGCGTTCCGCCGATGTTCGCGAACGTGACGAGCTTGGCTTCGAGGGCTTGGTGGGCAACGTGCCTGAATCCTTCCCACCCCCAACCGCAGCAGAGAACCGCTTCGGTGTGGCGCATTGGGCCGTGCTCGAGCAGCTTTGCCAGAGCGACGGGTCGCGGTAGAAGTTGAGTGGTCATGCTTTGGGCGCCTCGTCGTTGGCCGCGGGGAAGACAGCCGACCACGCTGCGAAGTGGCCGGCCAGGATGCGTGCGTGCTCGGCAGCCTCGGCGAGCACCGATTCGGGGGCACCAGCGAGCGGCCCGCGGCCGATGCGCGCAGCGCCGATGGCGTAGGAGAACTTTTGCGAACGCAGCAGGTTCGAGGCAAGGACGGCCATGGTCATGCTGGCTCTCCCGCGAGGGCTTCGACGGCGCGGCGCACGCGCGCCGTGTAGGCCTGAAACGTCTCGCGACTCGCGCTCAGGTCATTCGCGTTCCACATGCCCAGGCCGAGCTCGATGCCCTTGGCCTCGATGCTCGATCGGCTGTCGTCCCAGGGCTTCACGGGCATGCCGGCACCCGAGGCGATCACGGCCGCCTCGCCGAGCTGGCGCTTCACGATGCCCAACAGGTAGGCGAAGCCCTTCGGCGGCTTCGCTTCGGCGCAGATTTCGGCCGCGGCCTCGAAGGTTTCGACCGGAACGCCCTTGTCGATCAGCGCCAGCAGTTCGGGGTTGGACGGGTTGATGCCCGATGCCACGCCCTTCGCCTTGATGGCGCGGCAGATGGCTCCCGCTTTCGTCGGCTCTGCCGATCCACCCCCACCAGATCCGGCGCCGGGATCTTGGGTGGTGGTGTCTACTTGGGTATAGGTACCGGTACCGGTACCGGTTCCGGTGTCGGATTCGGGGTGGAGTCCCGCACTTGTCCCGCGGGACAAATCAGGGACATCGCCGAGACTATCGCGGAGTCCTTCGGTCTGCTTCGCACGGGCGCGCGCCTTCCGGTCGGCTTCACTGCGTCGTCGCGTCATCATTTCCGTGACGCGCAGGGTCAGCGTGTCGTGGTAGAGCCGGCCGTCGTCGGCCGGCCACCAGCCGCGCATGAGCTTCGCGCGTACCTTGGCGAAGGCTTTCAGCGGCATACCGATCTTGGCGGCGATGAGCTCGTCGTCGGCGGGCAGCGAGCCGCACGGCTCCTGGCGCCACGCGGTCATCCAGAGCATCAGCAGCCACGGCCGCAGCTCGGCGGGCGCCAGCGCCCAGGTGTCGGACTGCTCAATCTTTTCGTGGTCCAGCTCGAAGCGCCAGCCCTTTGCCCGCGTGTCTGACGGATAGGGCACGGGTTTACTCATCGGGGAATTCCTTCAAGTTGCGCGGGCTCGCCGCACAAGCTCAACAAAAGCGACTGCTGCACACGTCGCCACGACGCCGTTGCCAACGCACTTGAGGCGTGGGGCTCGGCTATCGGCCATGTCAAAGGCCATCCCATCAGCCAGGCCGCAAAAATCGGGTTCAAGCGCAGGTGCAACCTCGGGCCAGCGCTCGAGGATTGAGGGCCAGCGAGGATCTGCTGGGCCTGGGGCGAATGCGCCACGAAGTTCGGTAGCTGCTCGCCCTTCCCCTCCCCGCCCCGGTCCTCGAGGCTCTTGCTGTTGGGCGTGCGGTAGTCGCGTGAGGCCGGCGTAGGCCACTCGGAGCGGACGCGGCTGGTCAACGTATGGCCCCTCGTGCCACGCTCGATCGCGCCCCACCCGCCCGACATTTCGCTGTCCTGCGCCGTCGGCGTGGGCCAGTGCTCGGCTGCGGTCTGGAGCACCGACGTGCCCGCACCAGACATCGAGCGCAAGCGGCGCTCGGCGATCGCCTCCGGCGACTCGGTACCGCGCTTGCCCGCCCCAGCGTCCGGCGTCGGCCACCGCGCGCCATGCGAAGCAGAACCATCGTTCGCGGCCGTGCGAGGCGCCCACGTCGGACGCGGAAAGAGTGAGCCATTCCGCGTGCCACCCGCGGTCGGCCAGTTCTCCCACGACGCGGGCAGCGGCGCGTTCGTAAACATCACCCTCGGCTTCGTCCACAGCGGAGGCGGTGGCAGTAGCGATGCCTGCGACGTTCTCCAGAAAGAGGCACCACGCACCGCAAGCGTCGGCAATGTCGAGGATGCGGAAGAAGAGCCCGCTGCGCTCGCCGTCGAGCCCAGCACGGCGCCCTGCAACTGAGAGGTCTTGGCAGGGGAACCCAGCAGCGATGCAATCCACTGCGCCGCGCCACGCTCGAGCGTCGAAGGTGAGCATGTCGGACCAGACAGGAGCCGGGTCCAGCGATCCTTCTTCGATGCGCGCCGCCAAGACTGCGGCGGCGTGAGCTTCCCGCTCAACGTAGCAGACTGTGCAAGCCTCGAGGCCCAGGTATCCGAGCCCAGCTCGCAGTCCTTCTCCAAGCATGCCCACTCCGGCGAACAGCTCGAGGGTGCGTAAAGCCACATTCACGCATCCCCCTGGATGTTGGCCGGCTCGTTGACGACCCACACCACGGCCTCATCGCCACCGCCGGTCAGGCGCGTGCGCCCGCTGTCGACGATCAGGCGATCCGTGCAGAGCTCCACGCGCCGAGGCCGCTGGGTGTTGGCGCCCATGGGGATGCCGCGCTGCATTTCCTCGTCGGTGGCACCGGCGCGGCCGCAACGCTTGAGGTACGCCAGCACCAGTGCACGCTTCGTCGGCGCCTTGGGCACGAAGGCCTCTGCTGCCTTGCGGCTGGTGCGCGAGTGCCGCTGGTGCGGCGGGTTGTGGTCAAGGGTGAGCTGCTGCATGGTCACGCTGCCTCCAGAAAGAGTGACGGCTGCGGGGGGATGCGATCGGCCTGGAGCGGCGCATTGGCGCGGTTGAGGTCGATGCCGATGAAGTGCCGGCCCAGCCGGCGTGCGACGAGCCCAGTGGTGCCGGACCCAAAGAAGGGATCGAAGACGATGGCGCCCACCGGCGAGCCGGCCAGCACGCAGGGCTCAATCAGCTTCTGTGGGTAGGTGGCGAAGTGCGCGCCCTTGTAGCTCTCGGTTGGCACGGTCCACACGCTGCGCTTGTTGCGGCTGTCGACGCGCACGGCCATGGCCGCATCGAAGCTGGCGTTGCTCTTGCCGCCCGTCTCGCGATCGGCGAGCTTGCGCACGCGCCCGCGCTGCCGAGCCTCCGCATCAGTGCCGTGGCCGAAGCCAACGCCGCGGTGCTGGCTGTAGCGGCCCTCCGTCTCGTTGTGCATGCGATCGGTGCCCGTTGCCCAGCCCGACGGCACCAAAGCCTTCATCGGGCGATCGCTGCGCGCTCCACCGTTGGCACGCATGCTGCCAATCTGCGCCTCCACGTGCTGAGCCAGGCGCGCATGCGTGTTGGGACTCACGGGCTCGCGGATGGCCTCGCTGTCGAAGTAGTAGCGGGGGCGCTTGGTCAGCAGGAAGATGAACTCGTGCGCCTTGGTGCACCGATCCTTCGCGCTCTCGGGCATCGGGTTGGGCTTGTGCCAAACGATGTCCTGGCGCAGGTACCACCCAGCGTCCTGCAGGGCGAAGGCGAGGCGCCAGGGCTGGCCCACCATGTCCTTCGGCTTGAAGCCGGGCATGCGCATGTCGCTGCGTGGGATCGGGTGGTTGTCGCGACGGCGCGAGGCGGTGTAGGCCGCGGCTTCGGCGCTCTTGCTGGTGCTCTTGCCGGTGATGTAGGCGCTCTGCTTCGCCTTCGGGTCGCGGCTGCCGGCGTAGCTGTCGCCCATGTTCAGAAAGAGCGTGCCGTCGTGGCGCAGGATCTGGTGGCACAGGTCGAAGACCTCCACCATGTTCGCCAGGAACTCGGGCAGCGTCGGCTCGCTGCCGAGCTCGAGCGCCTTGTCCGGGTGGTCGGCCGGCAGGTAGCTTCGGAGCCCCCAATATGGAGGCGAAGTCACGATGGTCTGCACCTTCACGCCGTCGGCGATCATCTGCCGCAGCACCGCGCGCACGTCACCGAACTGGCACGTGTCCAGATAGTCGGCGGGCTTCATCCCTTGACCTTCTTGCCGTGGTTCACGAGGAATCGCAGCGTCAGCACGTACTCGCCCGGGGCCATCTCGCCGTTGGCGTTCACGTTGCGCACCACAACCTCGGGGTTGTGCTGGCCGACGATGCGGCGCAGCTCCACCACTTGGCCGGAGGGCAGCCTCCACCACTGGTAGAGGGCAAGCTGCGGTCGCGGGCCCGGCGCGGGCTGGTCGACCGCGATGGCGCGCGCCGCGCCGATGGGCCGCGGCTCGCTCATTCCTCGGCGTCCCAAATCAGGTGGGGCGCCTTGTCCATGATCCGCGCGTGGCTGCGGGTCAGGAACTCATAGGTCGCGGGGTCGACGCACTTGTGGTCGGCCGGGACCACCTTCTGCCCGAGCTGCGCGAGCAGGGCCGCGAAGTTGTCAAGGTGCTCGTTGAGCAGCCGGTTGACGGTTGCCTCGCTCACGCCCATCGCAGTGCCGATTGCCTTCTGGCTTTCAGCTCCTTGCACCGCCTGACGGATGTGCGTCCCGATCTTTCTAGCCCTTTCAGGCGTGGTCAAAGAGTATTCCGGCATGAGAACTTTCGTTTCCAACAATGAAGAGGGGGGGCTAGCTGGCGGCGGCGACCAGCCGCAGCTCGAGAGCGCGCCGGGCGTAGGCGCGGGAGAACTGGGCGCGGCGCGGCGTGCCCCGGGGAAATGGATTCGCGTCTTTGATGCGCTCCCCGCGTTCAGCCGCGAAGCGCCCCAGGTCGGCGACCTCGGGCAGGGGAAGCGTCTTGATGGGCCTGATGTGCATTCAGGCCGCTTTCAGGGCGTCGGGGATGGGCGGCGCGTTGCGCCAGCGGGCGATTTCGGGCCAGAACTCGTGCCAGTCGCCCGGCCGGGTGTCCCAGCGCATCACAGCGCGGTTGCTGGCTTTCTCGATCTTCAACGCCCAGTGGATGGGCACCGGGCGCTTCTCGTTGGCCCAGTCGAAGAGGTCAGGGCCGTGGCACCCGATCACGGCAGCGAAGCGCGTGTAGGAGCCGTGCCCGCCAAGGTCCAAGTAGCTTTTGAGTCTCATGTGCGGGCCGATTGTAGCTTAAGGCTACATAGTACAACAACGACAAAGCTAATAGGCCATGGTTAGCACGGCTCGCATACTTCCGTCTGTGAAATTAATAGACGAAATACGACGGGAGAACCTTGAATTGCTACAGCGAGAAGCTGGCTCCCTCAAGGCACTCTCCGAGCTCCTGCAACGGGATGAGTCCCAGGTGTCGCAATGGCGCCTGGGGGCCAAAAATTCAGGGACGGGGAAGCCACGCGGCATGCGCGCGGACACAGCCCGCTACATCGAGGAACGGGCGAACAAGCCACCTGGCTGGCTCGATCAGGACCACAGCGGCCAGGGGCTGTTAATACGATTGGCTGACGGGCGCGAGTCGCCGGCGAGGGCATGGGAGCACCCGGCCCAACTGCCGGAGGTCTATACCGTGTTTATTCCACGATTCGACGTAGGACAGGCGCCCGATGGTCAGGTGACAATCAAACTCGTGACGACAGAACCTCAAGCCTTCGACGCCGCATTCATCAAAGCGGACCAACTCCAGCCGACCAAGCTGGGCTATATCGAGAAGTCCGACGACAGCATGCACCCGACGATCGAGCGCGGGGACAAGTGCGTGGTTGATATCTCGCAGACACAAATCGTGGACGGCAGGACGTTCGCGGTCTACTACGACGGGGCGTGTCGATTGCGGCGATTGTTCCGGCTGCCCGGAGGTGGGCTGCGCATCGAAGCAGACAACCCGCGCCACGCTCCCATCACAGTGCCCCCCGAAATGGCGAGCTCTATCACCGTCCTCGGCCGTGTCGTGCTGCGCACCGGCCGCGGCGGTCTGTAAGTATCGAAAGCGTGACTTTTTAGTTAGAAACGCACACAACTAGTCACTTCCTGTCAACAACCTCTAACCCGCTTCGGCGGGTATTTTTTTGTCTAAAGCTAAACAGATGTAGCTTTAGTGATTGAAAGCTCAGTAGCTTTAGGCTACATTTCTCCAGCCGGCATGTCGCCTGGCAGGAGAAACAAGCTTGAAAAGCGCCCCAATCCCTCCCTCCCCCCCGTCCGCGGAAGCCGAAGGCTCTATTGCCGAGTCTGAGCTTTTGGCTCATGACCGCGCTTATGTTGAGGCTCTGAACTCCGGCGAACTGTTCCGCCGCGAAGCCGCCAGCGCCCTCGCCCTTGACCACCAACACGGGATCGGTGTCCTGTGAGCGCGCAGCACACGCTGGAGCCGAAGCCGCACATGGTCATGCGGCACGGTTGCTGGAATCTTTTCGCCAGCCGGAAGGACGCCAGCTACTGGCCTTTCCCCGAGCTTGAGACGCGCACCGTGGGCGCGATGTCCGATGCCGTTGCGCGCCGGGAGCAGTTCCGCGCGGTCATCGCCAAGACCACCGGGAGCGCCGCGTGAAGGGCGCCCTCGAAGCGATGGCGGCGCAGTTCGTCAACGTCTGCCTCTCAATCCTCGCGATCGTCGTCTGGATGGGCCTCTGCGCCTACTTGGACGCGAAGCCTTCCGAAACCGACGCCGCCCAGGCGTCCGCCCTCACCACCCTCGATGCCATCGACGACGCGCGTGTCCGCGCGCGCGTGGAGCGCGTCGAGCGCGTCCATTTCGCCACCACCACCGAGAGCCAACCATGACCGCACAGTCCAAAGACGATTCCCTGACCCTGCAGCCCATTGATGCTGTCGTGCCGCGCGTGCGGCACTTCGACGGCCGATTCACCTTCGTGCGCAACGACCGCGACGCCGCCAACGAGGCGCGCATCGCGCGCCACAACTACATCGAGCGCGACAACGACGGTCGCAGCGACTGGAACGTGGGAATGTTCCTGAGCTCCCTCTGCGTGTTCCTCCCGCTGCTGGCGCTGATCGCCTGCCTCGTGTTCCTGGCGGGCGTCCACGTCGGGGTGCCGCTCGTGCGCGTGCTGGTCGACGAGCCCACCGCCCGCGGCTACGCCCTGGTGTCGCTGCTCGTGCTGGTCCTGAGCCTGGGACTTGCCCTGCGCCTTCGTCGCCTCGCTCCGACCCCGGGGGTGCTGTGATGACCACGCTCCCGCTGACCGAATTTGACGACGGCGAAGTGGTCTACGACTCCACCGCCGCGCGCGCGGCTGCGCCAGCCGCAAACGATCCGCCGTTCGACGTGGACCCGCCACCTTCCGCAGACGCCCAGCCGGCAGCCGAGCAGGGGGAAGGCAAGCCCAACGCGACCGCCCTGGCGCTCGTGGAGGTCAACAAGAACATTGCCGAGTTCGATGCCGTTGAGGCCGGGCTGCAGAAGCTCGAGAAGGACTGGAAGGGCGTCATCTTCGGTGACATCCAAACGCCCAAGGGCCTGCGGGCGGCGAAAGCCGCGCGCGCGTCGATCCGCGAGCCGCGCTACGCCGTGCAGAAGGCCGTCGACAACGCCAAGGGTCCGCTGAACACCCTGAAGGCAGCGATCGCCCAGCGCGGCGAGGAAATCATCGAGCGCATTGCCGCGGTCGAAGATCCGATTGACGCCCAGGTGAAGGCCGAAGAGAAGCGCTTGCAGGAAGAAAGGCAGCGGCTCGAGCGCGAGGCTGCCGAGCGCACCAAGGCGATCAACGAGGCGCTGCTGGACATCACCAGCCGCACCGAGGCCTGCATTGAGCAGCCGGCATCCTTCATCACCGAAACGATCCAGTGGCTGGACAACACGGAGTTGACCGAAGAGGACTTCGGGGACCGGCTCGCCGAGGCGAAGACCGCATGGCAGACCACGCGCGACCGTCTGGTGCGCATGCAAGCCGCGGCCGAAGCCGCCGAGCTGGCTGCCGCGAACGCGAAGATCCTGGCCGACCAGTTGAAAGCCCAGCAGGACGAGCTCGAGCGCCGCACCGCCGCCCTGGCGAAGCGCGAGGCCATCGCCAACCGCATCGACGGGCTGCGCGCGCTGCCGCTCAGGCACGTGGAGAGCACCGCGGCCGTGCTGCGCCAAGTCATCGAAGCCCTGAACCATCTGCAGGCCGAGGACTTCGACGACCGAATCAGCGAGGCCTACGGCATCACCGCCCAGGTGCTGCCGGAGCTCCAAGACCTGCTCACCGCCGCGGAGGAAGAGGAAGCCGAGCCCGAGCCGCAGTGGGTGACTCCCATCAGCACCGAGCCCAGCAGCCTCGAGGCCGTGCTGGACGAAGACGAGGCCGAACAGTTCGCGCCTGCTCCCGCCGCCCCCATGGAAGTGGCTGCCCCGGCGCCCGTGCCCGCGCCCGCGCCTGCCCCTGCACCCGCCATCGCTCCGCGCTCCTTCGGCGGCTACAGCTCCACGCGCCCGTCGGCCGCACCGCGCCGCGAGCACCGCCCGACGGACAGCCAGCTCATCGAAGTGCTGTCGCTGCACTACCGGGTGCACGAAAGCAAGGTCATCGAGTGGCTGCTCGCCGTAGACCTCGATGCCGCCAGCAAGCGCCTCGCCGCCGCCGAAGCCGGCGACCCCCTGCCGTTCTGACCCGCAACCAATCACAGGAGAACAGAAGAATGACTACTGCAACCGCAGAGCGCGTGAGCCTGGACTCGATCCTCAATCCCGCGCCCTCCTTCCCCGCGCCGGCCGTGCGCACCAACAGCGGCATTTCCCTGGTCGACGAGCGCGGCATGGAAGCGCTGCTGCGCGTGGCCGAGCTCATGGCATCCGGCCGCGCCACCGTGCCCCGGCACCTGCAAGGCAACAAAGCCGACTGCCTCGCCATCTGCATGCAGGCGCAGCGCTGGGGCATGGACCCCTTCGTGGTCGCGAAGAAGACGTACGTGGTCGACGGCAACCTGAGCTATGAGGCGCAGCTCATCGCGGCCGTCGTCAACACCAGCAGCCTGTTGCAGGGGCGCCTGAGCTACCGCTACTTCGGCCCGTGGGAAAACATCCTGGGCAAGTTCAAGCAGGTCGAGAGCCGTACGAAGAAGGACGACAACGGCTACCCGAAGAAGTACATGGTGCCGGACTGGAATCTGGAGCACGAGCGCGGCCTCGGCGTGGTCGTCTCCGGCCTGCTGCGCGGCGAGTCGGAGCCGCGCGAGAAGGAGGTTCTGATGACCCAAGCCCGCACGCGCAATTCGACGCTGTGGGCCGAAGATCCGAAGCAGCAGATTGCCTACCTCGGAACCAATCGCTGGGCGCGCATCCACACCCCCGAGCTGGTGCTGGGCGTCTACACGCCGGACGAGCTTTCCTCGTCGGCGAGCGTGTTCATGGGCTCGGCCGAGGTCGTGGAGAAGGCCGGTCCCAGCGAGGAACTGCTGATCGCCGCGCGCGCCGCGGCCGACAAGGGCCGCGATGCCTTCGCCGCCTACTGGAAGGGCTTGCTGCCGGTGGCGCGCCGCGCGCTTGAAAGCGAGGTCGACGACCTCTCGAAGCGCTGCACCGAGGCTGACAAGCACCGCACCGTCGACAACCCCGCCGAGCAGCCGGCAGCCGCGGCGCCCGCGGCCGCAGCAGCGCCGGCCACCGCCGCGCCGGCTGCCGCCGCACCCGCCGCCGCCGAGGCCCAGCCGACGAAGCCCACCGGACGCACCCGCCCACCAGCACCAGCACCGAAGCCCACCGCGGCGCCGCCCGCGCCCAGCCAGGCCGAGGCCTCCAACGGTGCCCCGGTCTTCACGGCCGCCGTGGTCGAGCAGCGCCTGAACGACGCGCCGGATCTGGACGCGCTCTACATCGCCGCCGACCTCATCAACCACGTGCAGGACGCAGACAAGGCGCCCGCACTGGAAACCCTCTTCGAGAAGCGCAAGGCCGCGCTCGAAGGCTGACCCCCCACCAACTACAGGAGAACACCATGGCATCCCGTGTCATCAAGTGCGAACAGGGCTCGGAGGAGTGGCACAAGGCCCGCGCCGGCGTCATCACCGCCAGCAACTTCAAGATTGCGCGCCAGCGCGTCAACGGGCTCGATGAGCGCCAGCGCAAGTACGTCGTCGCCATCCTGGCGGGCACGTCCGAGCTCGAAGCCCGCGCGATCGCCGGCTACAAGGCCGCGCCGACCTCGGAGACGGTGAAGCGCGCCCTGGACGGCGAGAAGGTAGGCGAGCTGTCCGAAGCCGCAAAGAACTACGCCTTCCGCATTGCCTTCGAGCGCATCAGCGGCGAGCCCATGGACGAGGGCTACGAAACGTGGCAAATGTCCCGCGGCCACGAGCTCGAGCCCGAAGCGCGCAGCGAGCACCAGATCCTCGAGGGCGTCATCGTGGAGCGCGCCGGCTTCGTCGTCACCGAAGACAACGTGTTCGGCGCCAGCGCCGACGGCCTGATCGGCGCCAAGGGTGGCAGCGAATACAAGTGCTTCGTGTCGCCGGTCAGCCTGCGCCCGGTCCTGCTGCTGAACAACATCGAAGAGGTCCGCGACCAAGTGCAGGGATGCATGTGGGTGACGGGCCGCGAATGGTGGCACCTGGGCTTCTTCTGCCCCGCCCTGCGCGCCATCGACTACCCGCTGCACCTGCTGCGCCTCCAGCGCGACGACGACTACATCGAGGCCATGGAAGCCGACCTCATGGAGTTCAAGGCCGAGGTCGATGCCCAAGAGCGCGCGCTGCGCGCCCTCCCCGCCGCCAACCTGCCGCACTTCGCTCGTGCGGCCTGACCCTTTCCCAACCCAGCCCCAAGAAGGAGCACCCGTGTCCAAAGACCCTCTCTCCCGCCTGCTCGCCAGCGTGGTCGTGTCCGCCGTGATGGATATGCCCGACAACCCGAAATTCGAGCCGTGCGACCGGCCTGACTGCGGCTTTTGCAGCCTCATGCGCGCCAAGCGCGCTGCCGCCACCGCGGCGCGCCAGGCCGCGCAGGACGCCAAGCCCGAGGCCGCTCCGTCGCAAGCCGAGCTCGAGCGCGCGGACCTCGCTCGCGGCGCCGAGGCGCTCGTGAACCTACGTGAGGGTGAGCCCGGCCCGATGGGCGACATCAAGCGCGCGGCGGCCGCGCTGGTGCTGGAAATCAAGAAGGTGCGCGAGCGCAGCCCCGTGGGCGGTCACGCCTGGATCAAGACGGACGTGGCGCTCGAGCACGCCCTCGCGGCCAGCAACTGGGCGGTGCGCGCCGTCGCCCCCTGAGAACAAAAACCGGAAGCCCTTTCGCTGTCACACATCCCAACAAACCAAGGAAACCATGAAGTGAAGTCCTTTTCTCTTTTCATCAACGAGCTCAACGACGGCAGCACCCACGCGGCGCTGACCGCCGACCTGAAAGAGCTCCTGCAAACGGTGCAGTCCACCGGCCGCAGCGGCGTGCTGACCTTGAAGGTCAAGGTGGCACCCGCCGTGAAGGGCACCCAAGGCGACATCGACAAGGTGACGATCACCGCCGATCGATCGCTGACCCTGCCGAAGCCCGAGCAGCCGACGGACTTCTTCTGGCTGACCGAAGACGGTGAAACGTCCCGCCAGCACCCCAAGCAGCACAGCCTCGAGCTGCGCGCCGCCCCCGCCCAGGAATCCCCCACGCAATTTAAGACCGCCTAACCATGACCGAAGCAATCAACAGCGCCACCGCGCAACACATCGCCTCCCTCGCCACCGCAGGCTTGAAGCCCGTGAAGGTCGAGAAGACCCACCATGTCATCGTCCCGGAGCGCTTCACGCGCGTGGACCTGACCGCCGATGTCGAGAAGGCCGAAGCGGCGCCCTACCGCAAGAAGGGCACCGTGGTGCTCGGCGACGTGGCGAGCTTCCTGGCCTTCGCCGCCGACCAAGACAGCGTGAAAACCGGCTACATCTACGCCGACGTGGACTCGCGCACGCTGGTGGCCATCTTCAACGACAGCAAGGCCGGGCCCGGCTGGCGCGACCACCGCGCCACGTTCAAGGCCGAGCTCACGCCCGAAGCCCGGCGCTGGCTCGAGCACGACGGCGCCGCCAAGGCGTTCACGCAAACGGAGTTCGCCGAGTTCATCGAGGACAACTTCGCCGACCTCCAGGGCGACGATGCGCAGAACCTGCTCACGGTGGCGACCACCATCGCGGCCACGAGTGGCATCAACTTCTCGAGCGCCAAGCGCCTGCAGGACGGTCAGACGCAGCTCGTCTACAACGAGGTCATCGACGCCGCGGCCGGCCAGAACGGAGAGCTCAAGATCCCGAAGACCTTCACCCTGGGCCTGCGCCTGTTCAAGAACGGTGACGGCTACGCACTGACCGCGCGCCTCAAGTACCGCCTGCACAGCGGCAATGTGAAGTTCTGGTACGAGCTGGACCGCCCCGAGCGCGCCGTGGAAGACGCCTTCAAGGGCTACGTGGCCGAGGTGTCCGCGAAGAGCGGATACACGGTCCTGACCGGCAAGGCCTAACCGTGGCCCGCAGCAGCGCCGAAGAAAACCGCAAGCCCGCGCGGCGGCTGGCGCTGCTGCGCCGCCGCGCCGAGCACCTCGAGCAGCGCATCAAGGCCGATCCGAGCCGCCCGGCCGACCACGACAAGGCGGAAGTCGCCGCCCTGCGCTGGGCGATCGCCGACCTCGAGCAGAAATACCAACCGAAAGGACTGGGCGCATGACCCACTACGAGACACTCGGCGTCGAGCCGACGGCCAGCGAGGACGACATCCGCACGGCCTACCGCAAGCTCGCGCGCAAGTACCACCCCGACGTGAGCCAGGAGCCCGACCGGGAAGAGCGCATGCGCGCGATCAACGAAGCCAAGGATGTCCTGCTGGACCCCGAGGCCCGCAAGCGCTACGACGAAACCGGCAGCGCCGAGGACGGCCAAGCGAAGATGAAAGCCGAGGCCAGGGGCATGCTGGTGCGGTTTTTCAGCTCCGGCCTGACCGAGGCGCGCCCCATCATCCCCTTCGTGGCCGACTGCATCGAAAGCCTGCGCCAGGAGGCAGCGCTCGCCATTTCCGAATACCGTCTCCGGCAGCGGACGCTCGCGAGCAAGCTGCGCACCGTCAAGTGCCGCATCGAGGACAACCTCCTGGCCTCGCTGGTCAAGCAGGAGTCCGACGGCCTGGCTGAACGGGTCCGCAGCGCCGAAGAGCTCATTGAGGTCGCGGGCATCGCCCGCCAGATGCTGGACGACTACGAAATGGTCTACGAGCAGGCGCCGCCCACCTTCGGGGGGTTCCTGCGCGCCGGGCACAACCAAGGTATGCCCTTCCTGCTGGGGAGCGTGTGATGGCGACCACGACCACCCGCCGCAAGCCCGCGCCCGGCCGCGCGAACGTCAAGGCCCGCATCCGCGCATCCAGCATCAGCATCGAATACGAGGGCAGCCTGTCCGAGGACGTGGCGCTGCAGATCTACCGCATGCTCGTGTCCGGCGAAATGAACCCCATCGCCGCGGCGCCAGCGACCACCATCGAAGAAGGCAAAAAATCGTGAGCGCCAACAGCAAGATCGAATGGACCGATCACACGTTCAATTATTGGGAAGGCTGCCAGAAGACCGGGCCTGGCTGCGACAACTGCTACGCCGAGACGCGCAACGCGCGCTTCGCCGGCATCAAGGTCAACGGCATCAACATCGCGCCCAACTGGGGACCGGGCGCGCCGCGCCGGCTCACCAGCGAGAGCAATCGGAACCTGCCGGCGAAGTGGAACCGCGAGCATGCCGCGTTCTTCGCAAAGCACGGCCGGCGCCAGCGCGTTTTCTGCTCGTCGCTGTCCGATGTGTTCGACAACCAGGTGCCGCGCGAATGGCGCTGGGATCTGTGGCAGCTCATCATGGCCACGCCGAATCTGGACTGGCTGCTGCTGACGAAGCGCATCGGCAACGTGAATGCCATGCTGAAGGAGCCCGGCGCGCCGATAAACGGGCTGCCCTCCAATGTGTGGCTCGGCGCCACCATCGTCAATCAGGAGGAAGCCGACCGCGACATCCCGAAGCTGCTGGACGTGCCGGCGAGCGTGCGTTTCCTGAGCATGGAGCCGCTACTGGGGCCGGTGTCGCTGCGCTGGCTTGCCGCTTGGCCTGAGAACGCGCCCACCAGGGCCCAGAAGCCCGGCGGCATCACCAATCATCTTGACGGCCTGCGCCGGCTCGACTGGGTCATCGTGGGCGGGGAGAGCGGCCCAAAGGCGCGGCCGATGCACCCCGACTGGGCCCTGCACCTGCGCGACCAGTGCGCCGAGGCAGGCGTGCCGTTCCTCTACAAGCAATGGGGCGAGTGGAAGCCAATCAGTCAGATGGCCGAGGCCGAGCACACGGCGCTGTATCGCTCGCGCGTGAAGGCGATGCCGCACGAAAGCCAAGACGCGATCGACGACATCAACGGGCGCGCTTGCACCGTGCCCTATGGCGTTGTGCATGCCGATGGCTCACTGCACGAACCGCTGGAGCCGATGGCCTTCCTGCAGGGCACCGGCGCCATGACGACGTTCAAGATCGGCAAGAAGGCCGCAGGCCGCCTGCTGGACGGCATCGAGCACAACGGGTACCCGCGATGAGCAAAGACATCACCACCATCGTCCGCGGGACTGTCATCGAGGTCGGTTCCAGCGGCACGACCGGCGCCACCGCCTTCGTGCGCCTGGCGCGCAACGACGGCGAGCTCGTTATCGACGGACTGAGCCACGCCGAGGCCCGCGACATCGCCTCCAGCCACTTCGCCCAGGTCATCAGCGTCACCATTCAAAGGAGCTCGAAGTGAAAGCCATCAGCATTCGCCAGCCCTGGGCTTGGCTGATCGTGCACGCGGGCAAGGACATTGAGAACCGGACGTGGCCGACGCGGTACCGCGGCCCAGTGCTGATCCACGCCGCCAAGGGCATGACGCGCGAAGAGTGGGAAGACGCATGGACGTTTGCGCAGGGCACCGGCGCATCGCCGAAAGCCATTGCGGCCGGCATCACGCGAGACACCATTGAGCGCGGCGGCTTCGTCGGCATCGCCGAGCTGATCGACTGCGTGATGCCTGCGCGCCGGGTGTCGAGCTGGCACATGGACGGATGCTTCGGCTTCAAGTTGGCCAACGTGCGCCCCCTCCCCTTCACCCCCTACAAGGGCGCGCTCGGCCTGTTCGACGTGCCGCAGGGAATCGTCACGCTTCCGGAGCCTGCCCATGGATGACGACTCGATGCGCGAGGAATCGAAGCAGCGCCGCGCAGCCAACCGCGAGCACGCACCCAAGGTGCTGGCCGAGGCCGGCGTGAAGCACACCATCCTGAACCACGGCGCCTACATCCGCATCGGGCGCGAGGTCGCGGACTTCTGGCCCGGCACCGGCAAGTGGATCGACCGCAAGCGCAACGTCGAAGGCCGAGGCGTCAAGAACCTCATCGCCCACCTGAAGCGCAGCTACCCGCGGCCGGAGGCGGCGCACACGTGCCACTGGCCTGGCTGCCCGGCCCCAGTCCCCCCGGCCATGTGGGGGTGCCGCAAGCACTGGTTCACCCTGCCGAAAGCGCTGCGCGACGACATTTGGCGGACCTATGTGCCCGGCCAGGAAAAGACAAAGACCCCCTCCCCCGCCTACCTCGAGGCCGCTCACGCGGTCCAGGCGTGGATCAGCAACTACAAGGAGACGCACCATGGCTGATCTGACCGACGACCAGATCGACGGAATCCTGCGCGCCAATGGCTGGACGCGCGCTGACATGCGTGACGAGCGCAAAGAGAGCATTCGCGACTCGTTCCGCCGCACGCTGAACGACGCCGCTCGTAGTGCCGCACCGCCCCCGGCAGCACCGGCAGAGCCCATGACTCGCGCCGACCGCCACCTGCTTCGCTGCGCCATCGCGCTCGTGTCTGGGCCCGAGCTTTCCGAGGTCGCCGGCGAAAGCCGAGGAACGATCGCGCACCGCCTGCAAGTCATGCTGGCCGACTCGTGGCCGAACGAGGGCGAGCACCACGGCCTGGACACCGCCGAGCGAGTCTGCTTCTACGAGCAGGACTTCTACGTGCTGTCGAACTTCAGCAGTTTTAACCTGGTGTGGGAGGGCATCACGTTCGCCACCAGCGAGGCTGCCTATCACTGGGAGAAGTTCGCCACCGACGAAGACGACGATGAGCGCAACGGCATCGCCTGCCGAGTCATGGACGCGCCATCGGCGCACGAGGCATTCAAGATCGCCGAGCAGTGGAAGCACCTGCGCCGCCCCGACTGGGATGCCGTCAAGGTGGGCATCATGCGCCGCATCCTGCGGGCCAAAGCCGACCAGCACGACTACGTGCGCCGCAAGCTTCTGGCCACCGGCGAACGCGAGTTGGTTGAAAACTCCTGGCGCGATGACTATTGGGGCTGGGGGCCGAACCGCGACGGCCAAAACATGCTGGGCAAGCTGTGGATGGAGGTCCGCGCCGAGCTGCGCGCCGCGTCTGAGAAAGCACATGGCTGAAGCCCTCACCCTTTCCCGCGAGGAAATCAAAGGCATCACCGGCATGTGGCAGCACGCCGCCCAGGCACGCGCGCTCGAGCGGATGAAGATCCCGCACACTCGCCGGCCAATCGACGGGTCCGTCGTGGTCGGCCGTGACGCCGCCAAGCGCGCGCTGGGCTTCGAGGTCCAACGCGACCCGGCCGTGCCGGCAGCCAACGATGACGACGGATTTAACTGGAGCGTCCGCAAATGAAACACCGCGATCGCCAGTCCCAGCTCGGGCTGCTGCCGCGCATGGAAGCCCGCCCCCTGAAGGATGGCGGCTTCAGCTACCGCTACCACCCTGTCGACGGCAAGCCGTTGAGCCTCGGCCGCGACAAGGCCGAGGCCATCCGCAAGGTGCTGGACCTGAACGGGCAGGGCAGCGATGAGGGCACCTTCTCGCACCTGTGGCGCCTCTACCAAGAATCCCGCCAGTTCAAGCGGCTGGCCGAGAGCACGAAGGATCAGTACCGCGACAACTGGAAGGAGCTCGAAAAGGTCTTCGGCAAGGGGCACGTCACCCAGCTCAGGCCCAAGAGCGTGGCCCGCTACCTGCGCGTGTACCGCGAGGCCGCGCCGATCGTGGCCAACCGGGAAGTGGCGCTGCTGTCCAACCTGTGCAAGCTGGCCGTCGAGCGCGGCGACATCGACCGCAACCCGTGCAAGGAGGTCAGCCGCAACCCGGAGCAGCCGCGCGATCGGCTGGTGGAAAAGCACGAGCTGGACGCCTTCGTGGCCTGGGCACTGAAGCAGGGCAAGAGCGCCGTGGTGCTGGTGTCCATGGCGCAATTCGCGGCGCTGGCCGGCAACCGCCGCGCCGAATTCCTCGATTTGCACTGGCCCCAGGTCGACGAGGAAGTTGTGCGCTTACAACGCGCGAAGCAACGCGGCAGCAAGAGCAAGCGGGAATTGGTGGGCGTGAGCGCGGCGCTGAAGGAGGTTTTGGACCGCATGCGAGCCCTGCCTGGCTACTCGCCAATGGGCGCGGTATTCCGCGCACCGAAGACCGGCAACCCATATTCGGAGTCCGGATTCAAAGCGATGTGGGCGCGTCTAATGCAAAAGGCGCTCGATGAAAAGATTGTGGAAGCGCGATTTACTTTTCACGATCTGCGCGGCCACTACACCACCTACTTCAAATTGCAATTTGGCAGTCTGCCCGAATTGCACGCCGATCCGGCAACGACGGCGGGCGTCTATGACCGGACCAGAGTGGTGAGCCGGAAGGCTCTGTGATATTCCCAATTTGGGAATTTTCGGGGGTTGTCGCTATCGTTTTTGTAGCGCAACCCCTTGATTTTGTTGGGGTGGCTGATGGGACTCGAACCCACGACGACCAGAATCACAATCTGGGACTCTACCAACTGAGCTACAGCCACCGCAGAGCTCGCAATTGTAGCCTGAAAAAAGCTATCGCCGGATGGCCATGCCCGCATCGACCGGCATTGGAACCAGGATCTCGGCCTTGAACCGGCTCTTGAGCATCTCGTAGTACGCGGCTGACTCCGCGGCCGAGGTCGCCAATGCGACTTGCTGCGTTTCCTGCTGCGCCATCTCTGCAGCGGGCGGCGTGCGGGGCACTGTCTTGTTGACGCGAACGACGGCATATCCCTGCGTGCCGAGGTCCACGCCCACCAGCGCGGGCAGCTTGGCCGGATCCGCGCGCAGTGCTGCTTCGATGACGGGCATTGGCTGCGACTGCGCGTCCACCCGCGACACGGTCAACGCTGCACCAAAGGTCGCGCCGACGGCGTTCGATTGCCAAGCCGCGAGCTTGGCCTCCCCTTCCGCCTTCGCGAGCGCCCCCGCGCGTTCAGCGACGAGCTGTGCCCGAACCTTGTCCTTGACCTCCTCAAGAGGCTGCGCGCGGGCTGGGGCGTATTGCGTGACGCGGCCGGACGCAAGCTGGTTGGGACCGATCTCGATTGCCTCGGTGTTGTGCTTGCGCTCCAACGAATCGGGCGCAAACAGAGCGTTCAGGAAATTGCGGCTGGCCAGGGCTCCCGCCGCGCCAGGCACGGGCGCACGTGACACTTTGTCCGCCGTGCGGATCGTCAGCTTCAGCTTGTCGGCGGCGGGCTTCAAGCTGTCGGGCTGCTGGTAAACGGCATCAGTGAAGGTCTCGGCCGCCTTGGCGAATTCCTGCGTGGCTTGCTGGCTGCGAACCTCGTCCTCGATCTTCGCGCGCACCTGCTCGAAAGGCGGGACAACGCCCGGCTTGATGTCGTTGAGCTGGATGATGTGATAGCCGAACTCGGTCTCGACCAGATCGCTGATCTCGCCCTTCTTGAGCGCGAACATCGCATCCTCGAACGGCTTCACCATGGCGCCGCGCGTCACGAAGTCCAGATCGCCGCCCTTCTCCGCTGAGCCCGGGTCCTGCGAATTCTTGCGGGCAATTTCCGCGAAGCTGCTGGGCGCCTTCTTCACTTCCGCAAGCAATCCCTGCGCTTTTTCGCGCGCCTTTTCGCGTTCGGCAGCTGAAGCGCTGGAGGGCGCGCTGATCAGGATGTGGCTGGCACGCCGCTCTTCCTTCGTGCCGAGGCGTTCGCGGTTCTGTTCGTAGTAGGTGCGCACGTCGGCCTCGTTGACGGCGATGTTCTTCTTGGCGGCCTCGAGATCCAGCACGAGGTATTCGATGCTCGCCTGCTCCGGCACCTGGAACTGCGCGACATGCTGCTTGTAATAGACCTCCAGGTCGGCATCGCTGACAGTGACCTTCGTCGCAAAGTCGCCGGGCGCGAAGCGCGCCACCTGAACCTCGCGCCGGTCATAGAAAGCGTTGAGCATGACGGCCGTCTGCGCTGGTGTCGCAAGGGCCGTATCTGCAATGCCCTTCAGCACCTGTTGGCGCACCATCTGCGCGGCAAGCGCGGCTTGGTGCTGTTCGGGCGTCATGCCGGTGGCGCGCAAGAACAGCTCGCGGTCGAACTGTCGCTTGCCGTCCTTGACGACGACGAAACTCGCCAGGCCCGGATCGTTCTGAAATATTTCCAGCTGGCGCTGCTCAGTCACCACGAAATGGTCCTGGGCGGCGGCGGCGGCCAGCACGCGGTCGCGCACCATGCGCTCCAGTGTTCCGTAGCGCTGCGCGTCGGTATCGAATATCGCGGGATCCACGTCCGACCGCTGTTGGCGAATGCGATCGACCTCGTTTCGATGCTGTGCATCCCACTCCGGACGACGGATGCTCTCGCCCGCCACGCTGGCGACCTTCTCGCCCTTGTTGCCGGAACCGCTGTACCGGTCGAGCACGCCGACTACGACGAACGACGGCACGATCAACAGGAACAAGACAACCATCAGGATTTTGTTGTGCTGTCGGATGAAGTCGAACATGGATGGGGGTCTCTCCAGCGAAAAAGAAAAAAGGCGAACTGCTGTTCGCCTTTGCATCGGTTGGTGGGTGCTGAGGGGCTCGAACCCCCGACCTACGCCTTGTAAGGGCGCCGCTCTACCAGCTGAGCTAAGCACCCAACCGTGATCCGATTCTCAGTTCAGCGCATCTTTCAGCGCCTTGCCGGGACGGAACTTCGGGATCTTGGCAGCCTTGATTTTAATCGCGTCGCCGGTGCGCGGATTGCGGCCCGTGCGCGCAGCGCGCTTACCCACCGCAAAAGTGCCGAACCCGACGAGCGACACCGACCCGCCCTTCTTGAGCGTAGTACGAATGGCGCCGATGGTCGATTCCAGTGCACGCGTGGCAGCAGCTTTCGAGATGTCGGCGTTTTTTGCGATGTGCTCAATCAGTTCGGTTTTGTTCACAAGGACCCCTTGCAGGAAAAATAGTTGATCGGGTTGCGTCAGAAGCAGTGCTTGCCCCGTGACGAAGCCACGGGGTTCGTATAAGAAGAAAGGACGGCAGTTCTGATGCGCCGGCAGCGCACTGCCGCCAAGGATTACAACCACTGGTCCCCGGGGTGTCAATACGACGGGACGCCGTGCAATCCGGCGAGGCCCGCGATTCTAGTGATGTTTTGCGCGGTTCCTTTTCCCCGTACGGACACGCTCACAGCGCGTTCGCAATCGCACGGCCGAGGTCGATGGTGCCCGCGCTGCCACCGATGTCCGGCGTGCGCGGCGCCCCGCTTTCCGGCGCCAGCACCTTCTCGATGGCGGACAGGATCGCGTCGTGCGCGTTCCTGTGGCCAAGGAAGTCGAGCATCATGGCTCCGCACCAGATCTGGCCTATCGGGTTGGCGATGCCCTTGCCTGCAATATCCGGCGCCGAGCCGTGGACCGGCTCGAACAGCGACGGCGTGCTCCGATCGGGATTGAGGTTGGCGCTCGGCGCGATGCCGATCGTGCCGGTGCAAGCCGGACCGAGGTCCGACAGTATGTCGCCGAACAGGTTGCTTGCCACCACCACGTCGAAGAAGTCGGGGCGTTGCACAAAATGCGCCGTGAGGATATCGATGTGGAACTTGTCGAGCTTGACGTCCGGATAGTTCTTGGCCATCGCGGCCACGCGCTCGTCCCAGTACGGCATGGTGATCGAGATGCCGTTGGACTTGGTCGCGCTGGTCAGGTGCTTGCCGGGACGCGATTGCGCCAGCTCGAAGGCGAACTTGAGCACCCGGTCCACACCCGTGCGCGACATCACTGTTTCCTGGATCACGATCTCGCGCGCCGTGCCTTCATACATGCGCCCGCCGATGCTCGAATACTCGCCCTCGGTGTTCTCGCGCACGATGTACATGTCGATCTCACCGGGTTGCCGCGCAGTGCCGTCGCGCCGCACCACGGGCGCGACGATGCCCGGCATCAGGCGTGCAGGCCGCAGATTGATGTACTGGTCGAACTCGCGACGGAACAGCAGCAGCGACCCCCAGAGCGAGACGTGGTCCGGAATCTTCTCCGGCCAGCCGACGGCGCCGAAATAGATCGCGTCGTGGCCGCCGATCTGATCCTTCCAGTCGTCCGGCAGCATCTTGCCGTGCTTCTCGCAGTAGTCCCAACTCGAGAAATCGAAATGGTCGAAATGCAGGTCGATGCCGAACTTGCGAGCGGCCGCTTCCAGCACGCGCAGCCCCTCCGGCATGGTTTCCTTGCCGATGCCGTCTCCGGCGATCACGGCAATACGCTTCTTGCCACTCATGATGTCTTCCTTTGTGCTTCAAACAAAAAACTGGAGTGCTTCCTCGGCCAGCGCGTCGGACGCCTCTTCGGGAATGTAGTGGCCGCAGGCCAGCGCGGCACCGGACACGCCCTCGGCGCGCTCGCGCCATAGGCTCAGCACGTCGAAGCAGCGGCCCACGGCACCATGCTCGCCCCACAGCACGCGCAGCGGCTGCCCGAGCTTCAAGCCGGCGGCGATATCGGCGCGGTCGTGCTCAAGATCGATCGTCGCCGAAGCGCGGTAGTCCTCGCAGATGCCTCGCGCCGTCCCGGCGATCGCGGCACAGCGCTCGTACTCGGCGAGCGCGTCGGGCGCAAAGGGTCTCAGGCCGGCATGTCGGCTGCCCATCACGCTGCGGACATAGCGCGCCGGGTCGGACTCGATCAGGGCCTCCGGCAGGGGGGGTGGCTGGATCAGGAAGAACCAGTGCCAGTACGCACGGGCGAAGGCATCCGATGTCTGCTCGTACATGGCAAGCGTTGGCGCGATGTCGAGCAGCATCAGGCGCTCGACAGCATGAGGATGATCCATGGCAAGCCGGTGCGCAACGCGCGCGCCGCGATCGTGCGCCAGAACCTGAAAGCGTTCGAACCCGTGACTGCGCATGACCGCCATTGCATCTCTTGCCATCTCCCGCTTGCTGTAGGCAAGGTGCGCGGCATCGGCCGCGGGCCGATCCGAATCGCCGTAGCCGCGCAGATCCATCATTACCAGCGTAAAGCGCTCGGCCAGCAAGGGAGCGACGCGGTGCCAGATGGCAAGTGTCTGCGGATGGCCGTGCAGCAGCAGCAAGGGAGCGCCCTTGCCGCCGACGCGGCCATGCAGGCGGACTCCCTCGCGGAGCACGTGGAAGGCGGAAAAACCGTTCTGCATCCCGCGATTGTGCTTTGCGTGCCAACCATCACGAGATGTAACAAAGCTCCGCACGCCGGGTGCGAGTTTTCGGTTCACCGACGTGCACTTTCGACTACGCCGCTGCGCCGCTCATCGGAAGAAATCGACCATTTGTCGCGCTTTCTGACGCGCCGATGTGAAAAGTTCACATTCTTAACATATCGTCACACTTCCCCGATTTCTGACGGGTCGTGATTGTCTGAACAGAAAGTCCGCGGAAGGCAGTTTTGGAGCGTCGATGCGCAAACAGCACGGATTCACTTTGATCGAACTGATCATCACGGTAGCGGTGGTCGCCATCCTGGCCGCGATCGCCCTTCCCAGCTATCAGCAGTACGTCATCCGTTCCAAGCGGTCGGCGGCGCAGGCGCAGATGATGGACATCGCCAATCGGCAGCAGCAGTACCTGCTCGCCAACCGCGCCTATGCGGACAAGGCTGCACTCGAAGCAGGCGGCTACAGCCTGCCACCCGAGGTGAGTTCTGTTTATGACTACAGGATCACCTTGGGTACCGGCACCGCGCCGAGCTTCCTCGTGACGTTCGACCCCAAGGGCAGCCAACGCAGCGACGTCACGCTCACGCTCAACAACGAGGGCCTCAAGATGCCCCCGGAAAAATGGTAACGCTCCAATCACAGCGTGGTGCGACCCTGCTGGAAGCGCTGGTCACCCTGGTCATCATCGCCTTCGGCTTGCTCGGGCTGGTGGGCCTGCAATCGCGCCTGCAGGTGTCCGAGATGGAGGCCTACCAGCGTTCGCAGGCTCTGATCCTGCTGAACGACATGGCCAACCGCATCGCGATCAACCGCCGCGCCGCAGGGAGCTACGTCACCGCCACGCCGGTGGGCACGGGCAACTGCCCCGTAGCCACCGGCAGCCGCCAGCAGGTCGATGCCGCCGAATGGTGCAACGCGCTCCAGGGCGCGGCGGAGACTTCAGGCACCAGCAAACTGGGCACCGTGATCGGCGGGCGCGGCTGCGTGCAGGACCTGGGCAACAACGAGTATCTGATCACGGTCGCCTGGCAGGGCCTGGTGCCGATCTCTGCGCCGCCCGATGGCGTCGCCTGCGGCAAGGACCTCTACAACGGCGACGCAGCATCGCCTTGCAAGAACGACCTCTGCCGCCGCACGGTGACAACCCTGGTGCGCATCGGATCGCTCACATGAAAGCGCCCTCGCACGATCGCCTCCTGCGGCCCTATGCCGCTGCCGCAGCGCAGCGGGGCCTGACCCTGATCGAGTTGATGGTGTCGATCGCCATCACGCTGATCATCGTGGCGGCCCTGATCACCCTGTACCTCAACGTGTCGCAGTCCAACCGGGAGATGGTGAAGGTCAATCGGCAGATCGAAAGCGGCCGGCTCGCCGTGTACGTCCTGGAGAACGAGGTTGCGCACGCCGGGTTCTGGGAAAACTACATGCCCCAGTTCGACGACCTGACCCTGACCACCGTGCCCGCCGACGTGCCGACCGCGGTGCCCGATCCCTGCCTGGCCTATACGGCGGCGAACTGGACCGACGACTACAAGCGCAGCCTGCTCAACATTCCCGTGCAGACCTACGAGGACGTTCCTGCCGGCTGCGCGGCGATCGTGACCCACAAGAAGGCCGACACCGATGTGCTGGTGGTGCGGCATGCCGAAACCTGCTTCTCGTCGGCAGCGCCATCCAACTGCGAGGAAGTCCCCGGCAGGCTCTATTTCCAATCGTCGTTGTGCGCGACGCAAACGCCCTCGACGTTTGAGCTCAACACTGCAGGCTTCACGGCCATCCAGAAAAAGGATTGCACCACGGCGGCACTCAAGCGCAGGTTCATTTCCGACATCTACTACGTTCGGGACTACGCCGAAACAGTGGGCGACGGTATTCCAACACTGGTGCGGTCGCGCCTGGACACCGCCGGCGGCACCCCCGTGTATCCGGATCCGGTGGCACTGATCGAGGGCATCGAGGGGCTTCGCGTGGAACTGGGCTTGGATACCCTGGGCAAGACCGGCGTCGCGGTGAACTACACACAGGCCATCAACTGGCTCGACGCCACCAACAAGACGACACCGACCAATCGCGGAGACGGCAGTCCCGACGGCGCGTTCGTGCGCTGCACCACCGGCACGCCGTGCACGGCGGACCAGTTGATCAACACGGTCGCCGTGAAGTTCTACTTGCTCGCCCGCAGCATCGAGCCCTCTCCGGGCCATACCGACGCCAGGACCTACAAGCTCGGCAGCGCTGCGACGCTCCCTGCGTACAACGACCACTACAAGCGGCACGTGTTCTCCACGACCGTGCGCCTGACCAACGTCACAGGCCGAAGGGAGACGCCGCCGTGAGAACCACGCACTCGAGCCGGCAGCGCGGCGCCGCGCTGATCGTCGGCCTCATCATGCTGGTGCTTATCACGCTGACGGTGGCCGTCGCCTTCAATGTCAGCGTCTCCAACCTCAAGTCGGTGGGCAACATGCAGGCGCGCAACGAGGCGGTAGCCGCAGCCAACCGGGCCATCGAGGAGGTCGCTGCCTCGCTGTTGCCGCCCAACGCGGACGGCAGCCCATCGATGGTGGCGCCGGTGGCGACCGCAAGCCTGGTCGACATCAACAACGATGGAAAGACCGACTACAGGGTGCAGATCGCCCCACCGAATTGCGTTCGGGTGACGAAGGTCTCCGGCGGAGGAGGCGGCGGCACCACGAGCGGCCCTGGCGGGATCACCGGCGGCGGCTCGACCAGCGGCTCGGGACTCACCGCGGTGCCGGATCAATACAACGCTGTCTGGGACATCAGCACCACCGTGACCGACGAAGTCACCGGCGCCTCGACCGCGGTCCGGCAAGGCGTGCGCGTGCTCATGAGCCAGGCGCAGTTCGAAGCGTTCTGCCCCTGAAGGATTCTTTCTTGCGATCAGACGATGAACAGGTTCGACAAATGAAAAAGAACTTCCTCAAACCGCTCTGGGCCGCCGCCCTGCTGGTGCTTCAACTGTCGACACCGGCGCGGGCGGAGGACATCGACCTGTTCACCGGCTACACGCCGGCTATCGCGGATCTCCCCAACGTGATCTTCGTGCTGGACAACACCGCCAACTGGAACCAGCCCTTCGAGGCTGAAATGACTGCTTTGGCAAACGCCTTCGCAAGCCTCAAGCCCGACAGATTCCGTGTCGGCCTGATGATGTTCAGCGAGACAGGCAACGGCAACTCCAACGTCGACGGAGCTTATGTGCGCGCGGCCGTCCGCACGCTGGACGACGGCACCAAGATCAAATACGGCGAACTTTTCCGGGCCGGCAGTCCTGGCAGGCTCGACAAGCTCGACGACAAGTCCAATGGCGGCAAGGTCGGCAAGACGATGGTGGAGATCCATCGCTATCTCACTGGCGGCGCCCCGATGGCCGGCAACAACAAGCTGAAGACGGACTACACCGGAAACATCACGGGCACCTCTGCGTCCAAGGCCATCTATGCATTGCCAGGCAACGCCCTCAGCGCTTTCGCCGGCACGGCGTACAACAGCCCGAACACGGCCCATTGCACCGGCACCTACGTCATCTACATCAGCAACGGCGCTCCGCAGGACAACACCAGTGACACCATGATGGCTGCCGATGCGCTGCGGGCGGTTGGCGGCACGACGACAACCATTGCCCTGACTCCCAGCGGCTCCCAGGACAACATGGCGGACGAGTGGGCCAAGTTCCTGAACACCAGCCTCGGCGTGAAGGTCTACACCATCGAGGCTGCCGCCGCGAGCGGTGGCCAGGGACCCGGCTGGACGGCGCTGCTCAAGAGCATGGCCGGCCAGAGCAAGGGCGAGTACTACGACCTGAGCGCAAAGCCGGACCTGGGCGCGGCCCTGGGCGACGCGCTCAACGACATCTTCAGCAAGATCCAGTCCGTCAACAGCGTGTTCTCCTCGGTGAGCCTGCCCGTGAGCGTCAACACGCAGGGCACTTACCTGAACCAGGTGTTCGTCGGCATGTTCCGTCCCGACCAGGACGCCCTGCCGCGCTGGAATGGCAACCTCAAGCAGTACAAGCTGGGCCTGGATGGCAACAAGCAGCTGGTCCTGCAGGATGCCGACGATGCCAACGCCATCAACACCGAAACGGGCTTCATCGCTCCGTGCGCACGCAGCTTCTGGACACCCGCACGCAGCGACACAGACAAGTACTGGAGTTTCCGCCCGGCCGGGGACTGCATCGGCAAGGAGGTCGCCGACAGTCCTGACGGGAACATCGTGGAAAAGGGTGCGCAGGGCTATCTGTTGCGACACATGACGCTGGCTGCCCGGAACGTCAAGACCTGCGCGCTGGGCGCCTGCACGGGCTTGATCGACTTCAGCACCGGCAACGTGGCGCGCTCGGACGTCGGCGTAGCGACCGACGCCGACCGCGACACGCTGGTCAGCTGGGTCCGCGGCGCCGACAACAAGGGCGACGAAAGATTGGACAGCAGCGGCAACCCTCTGAAGGACAGCAACGGCAATCCCCTGATCTACCCCACCGCGATGCGCCCGTCGGTGCACGGCGACGTGGTGCATTCGCGCCCGGTGGCCATCAACTACGGCACCGATGCAGCGCCGCAAGTCGTGGTGTTCTATGGCGGCAATGACGGCGCACTTCGCGCGATCAACGGCAATCGCAGCACGACGAGCACGCTGTTCGGTTCGGCCCCCGCGGGCAGCGAGCTGTGGTCGTTCATCCCGCCGGAGTTCTACGGCAGTCTGAAGCGGCTGCGCGACAACACCCTCCGCATCAACTACCCCCAGACCGCCGCCACGACCACCGGCGCCGCCGCACCCAAGCCCTATGGCATGGATGGTCCGGTGTCGGCATATCGGCAGGGCAGCGATACCTGGCTGTTCGCATCCATGCGCCGCGGCGGTCGCGCGCTCTACGCATTCGACGTGTCGAGCCCGACGGCGCCTACGCTCAAATGGCGCAAGGGCTGCCCCAACCAGGACAACGACACCGGGTGCGATACCGGCTTCGCCGGCATCGGCCAGACCTGGTCGGCACCGAAGGTCGTGAAGGCTTCGGGCTACAGCAGCGGGCCGCTGCTGGTCTTCGGCGGCGGCTACGACAAGTGCGAGGACGTCGACACGGCTTACCCGGCAATCACGTGCAGTGCAGGCACCAAGGGCAACAAGGTCTATGTGCTCGACGCCAGTTCGGGCACTGTGCTCAAGACCTTCACCACCGGCCGCGCGGTGTCCGGCGAGGTCACGATCGTGAACGACGCCGCGGGATTGGCCAAGTACGCCTACGCGGCGGATCTGGGCGGAGATGTCTACCGCATCGACATCAAGGACGCCGCACCCGGCGCCTGGACCATGATGCGGCTCGCCTCGCTCGGATGCGACGATCCGGTTGTCACGTGCACGCCCAACCGGAAGTTCATGTTCGGCCCCGACGTCGTCGAGGACAACGGCGTGTACGTGCTGCTCCTGGGCTCGGGCGACCGCGAGAAGCCGCTGCGGTACTACAGCAATGCCTTGTCCGCCGCCAACCGGTTCTACATGCTGGTGGACAAGCCCTCCGACGGTACCTGGCTGGACGCCGAACCCCTGCGCTGCGGTTCCCTCAGGGTACTGTGCCACCAGTCACTGGTGGCGATCACCGGAGCGTCGGCGCCGACCGGCGCCGAACTGGCGGCCAAGAAGGGCTGGTACCTGACGCTCGCGGCCGGCGAGCAGGTCGTGACCTCGTCCGTCACGGCCTATGGCATCACGACATTCAGCACCCACATACCGAGCGATCCCGCCACGCAAAGCCAGACCTGCCGCGCCGACCTCGGCACCGCCAGCGTCTACAACGTGTCCTACCTCGACGCGTCGCCCCCGCAGGGAGGGACGCGTTCCGACGTCATCGTCGGTGGCGGCCTGGCACCCTCTCCTTTCGTGGGCCGGGTCAGAGACGACAACGGCAGCCAGCGCGACGTCGTCATCGGAGGCAGCCGGGACTCGGTCCTGAGCCCCAAGGAGGCGGTCGGCAAAGCCGCCTTCCGCCAGCCCAAGGGCCGGGTCTACTGGTTCATCCAGAAGTGAGCGCTGCAGACGTCCAACGCTCGCCCACGGCCATGCTCGGAGCCGCCCCGGGCAACCGCAGGCGCGGCTTCACCCTGATCGAGCTGATGGTCACGATCACCGTGCTGGCGATCCTGCTCACGGTGGCCGTGCCCTCCTTCGATGGAATCCGGCTTTCCAACCGCCTGACCTCCTACGCCACCGATCTGGTCACCGGCAGTCAATTGGCGCGCACGGAGGCCATCAAGCGCAACACCTCGGTCACGATGTGCGTGTCCGCCGACGGCACCGGCTGCAGCACCTCGGGCGGCTGGGAGACCGGCTGGATCGTCCTCAGCGGCACGACGGTCATCCAACGACACCCGGCCGCCGCCGCCGGCTACAAGCTGACGGAAGCCGGCGGCACCACCTCGCTGACATTCGAGGCCACCGGCGTCGGCGCCAGCCAGGCGACCTTCACCATCTGCCGCGCGAGCCCCAGCGTCGGCGGCCAAGAGCGCGTGGTCAAGATCAGCGCCACCGGGCGGGCCGCGATCACGCGGACGGCGCTCGGCACCTGCGCCTGAAGCGTGGTGCACGATTTTTTGTGCGATCCTCGCCGACTGCAAAACCGGCCGCCGAGTCCCCTTCGGCGCCACGACAACAACGGAGCATAGGCATGGGACGGGCCTCTCACTGACATGGAAAACCAGCTCGCCTGGGCCCTGGCCGCCTGCGCACGCGTCATGCGCCCGGTCGTCCGGCTCGCTTTGGCGATGGGAGTCAAGCATCCCCATCTCGAGGAACTGCTGCGTGACCTGCTGCTGAGCGAGGCGCGCCGTTCCTGGCAGGCCCAGGGGGTGAGGAACCCCAACCTCAGCCAACTCTCGGTGTCGACCGGTCTCAACCGCAAGGCCGTCACCAGCAAAGTCCGCGAGCTGGGCGAAGCCCTGCCTCATACCGAAATGTCGGCGGCCGCCAAGACCTTCACCCTGTGGCTGCAGATGCTGGCCGAGCACCCCGAACACCGGCGCCTGCCCATCGTGGCCGAGGCCGGCGTGCCCTCCTTCGAAACGGTGGCCAGGCAAGCGAGCCGCGGCAACATGCACCATCGCGCGATCCTCGACGAGTTGGTCCGCCTGAACATGGTGGCCGAGCACGAGGGCCGTGTCGAAATCACGGCCGAAGCCTTCGTGCCCGCGAAGGATCTGCAATCCATGCTCGCCTTCTTCGGCGACAACGCCCGCGATCACCTGCTGGCCGCCGTGTCCAACACCCTGGGCGAACGCGCGCCCCTGCTCGAGCGGGCCGTCTACGCCAACGGCGTGACCCTGCAGGATTGCCAAGGCATCGAGCAACTGGTCCGGCAACGCTGGAGCAGTCTGCATCATGAGCTGACGCACGAGATGACACGGGCCGTGACCTCGGCCGCCGGCAGTGCGTCGGGCCGAATCCGTGTGGGCATCTATACCTACTACGAGGCCGAATCCACCGACCCGGCGGAAGCCGGATCCGGCGTGCCCCCGACCGCGCAAGAAGGGAAGAAATGAAGAACAGCCTCGTGAGAAGCGGCTTGATCGCAGCGTCGATGACCCTCCTGCTCTCGTGCGGGGGCGGCAGCGACAGCGGCAGCTTCAACCCTGGCGGGACAAGCGGCGCTTCGTCCGGCACTGCGTTCCGCGGCCTCTCCAGCAACGCCTCGGGCGACGGCGTGTCGGCATCTGCAGCGGGAACGAGCGCGTCGGATGGAACAGGCTCGGTCGATGGATCGGGCGTATCGGACGGCGGCTCGTCGACAGCCGCTGCCGGCGGCGACGACTCGGGCGTGGGATCGGGTGGAACCGGCGTGAGCACCGCGGACGCCGTGGGCATCGGCGGCGTCGATGGCCTGGGCAGCATCATCGTCAACGGGCTGCGGTACGACACCGACAGCGCCGTCTTCAGCGTCGAGGACGCTCCGGCTCTTCAGATCGGGATGACCGCCAAGGTCACCGGCGCCTTCAATGCCGAATTCACCAGCGGCGTCGCAAAACAGGTGGTCTCCGCCGCGGAACTGCGCGGACCGGTCGCCAGTGTCGATCTGGCCGGCGGCAGCTTCGCCCTCATGGGCACCACCGTGACGACGGACGAAGCAACGGTATGGGCCCAGGCGCCCGGGCTGGTCGGGTTGCTGCCGGGCACAGCCGTTCAGGTCTGGGGCCTGCCCGCCGCGCCCGGCGTGCTTCGCGCCACGCGGGTCGACCAGCACCCGGCGAGCTCGGCCCGTATCGCTACGGGCACCGTGCAAAACCTGAACACCGGCTCGCGCATCTTCACGCTGGGCAGTCTGAGCGTCGACTACGGCACCGCCTCCTTCGCAGGCGGCATCGACGCCAGCACGCTGGCGAACGGGGCCATCGTCCGCGTGCGTGCCGCCGCCCAGGCAATGCCGGGCGTGCTGTCCGCCGCAGTGGTGGAGGCATGGCACACGGTGCCCCAGACGGGCAGCACCCCGGTTCAGCTGGCAGGCGTCATCACCGACTTCGTGTCACCGGATTCGTTCCGGCTGCTGGGTACGGAGGTCGATGCCGCCTCGGCGCAGATCACCGGCGGACTTGCCGGTGCCATCGGCAACGGCGTGAAGGTGGAAGCCGGTGGCACCATGGCCGCCGGCGTCCTCGTCGCGACGAAGCTCAAGATCAGGCATGTTCCAGGGACCGGCGGGCCCGCTTCGTTCAAGCTCATCGGCCCGGTGGCCGGCTACAGTTCTCCGGCGGCCTTCCAGGTGCGCGGCCAGCCGGTGGACGCGAGCGGCCCGGGCGTCGTCTTTGAGAACGGCACGGTGGTCAATCTGTCCAACGGCAAGCAGGTGACGGTCTCGGGCTCGCAGATCGTCGACGGCGTGCTGCTCGCGGAGCAGATCAGCTTCGATTGAACATGAACCGGCCCGGCGATCTCACAGCAGGCAAGCGCGTGCCCCAAGGGCTCAGCGCTCGCCTCGTACCACCAGGCTCACGCCCGCTGCTGTCATCGCAATGCCCGCCAGCGTGGCCACGGTGATCGGCTCGGCAAACAGCAGCCATGCCATCAACGCCGTGCAGGGCGGCACGAGGTACAGCAGGCTGGTGACGGCCGTCGCGGTGCCGCGCTGGATCAGCATGTAGAGCAGCGAACTGCCGCCCAGCGACAGCGCCAGCACGGACCAGGCCATCGCGCCGCCGGAATACAGGTTCCACTGGATGCTGTCGGATTCCAAGGCTGCAAAGGGGAGCGTGACGAGCAGCGCCGCCGCAAGCTGGATCGCACCCGCAATGCGGACGTCGCAGGGCGCGACGAAGCGCTTCTGGTACAGCGTTCCCGCGGTGATGGAAAAGAGCGCCATCAGTGCCAGCCCCATGGTCATCGCGCTCACTTCGCTGCCCTGCCCGAGCTTGCGCAGTACCACCAGCACGAGGCCGGCAAAGCCCAGTGCGAGGCCGGCCCACTGGCGGCGCGAGATCGCACCGCCGCGCATCGACAGCCAGACGGCCGTGAGCACAGGCTGGACGCCGACCAGCAAGGCGACCAGCCCCGAACCCATGCCGGCCCGGACGGCCGCCCACACCCCGCCGAGGTAGCCCGCCTGCATCAGGATGCCGGTGATGGCCAGATGCCCCCACTGCGCGCGCCCGAGCGGCCAGCGCACGCGCGCCGCCCACACCCAGGCGAGGAAACAGAGCACCGACAGCGCATAGCGCACCGCCAGGAACTTGAGCGGCGGGGCATAGGGCATGCCGTAGCGCGCCACGATGAAACCGGTGCTCCAGATCAGCACGAAGATCGCGGGCATGGCCCGTACCCACCCCGACGCAGGCGCCGCGGCCACGGTCATTTGGCGCGGGCCCGGATCTCCGGAATGGCCTTCTGCAGGTAATAGACCATTGACCAGACCGTGAGCACGGCCGAGATCCAGATCAGCCATTGGCCCCAGGTGCCGGTGTCGATCACGCCGAACAGGACGCCATCGAATAGCAGGAAGGGGATCGCAACCATCTGCACCACCGTCTTGACCTTGCCGATCATGTGGACGGCAACGCTCTTGGCGGCGCCGATCTGCGCCATCCATTCGCGCAGGGCAGAAATTGCAATCTCGCGGCCGATGATGATGAGGGCCACGAACACGTCGGCGCGGTTCAGGTGCACCAGCACCAGCAGCGAGGCACACACGAGGAACTTGTCGGCCACGGGATCGAGAAACGCGCCGAAGGCCGAGGTCTGGTTGAGCCGCCGCGCGAGGAAGCCGTCGAGCCAGTCGGTGGCGGCGAACACGATGAACAGCACCGTGGCCACGATGTTGCGCATCGGCTCGCTCAGGGGAAGATAGAACACCCCGACGATCAGCGGGATCGCGACGATGCGCGTCCACGTCATGATGGTGGGCAGGGTCCAGAACATGGCGACGAGTATATGGCTCGCCTCCTGCCTGCCCGCTTCAAGGGCCTAGTGCAAGGCCCGGTAGATTTCCTCCGCCAGTTCGAAGGCAATGCCGTCGACCGAGGCAATGTCTTCGACGCTTGCCGCTGCTACCCCGCGGATGCCGCCGAAGCGCTGCAACAGCCGCGCCCGTCGCTTGGGACCGATGCCCGGGATGTCCTCGAGCTGGCTGCCGCCGACCCGCACCTTGGCACGCTTCGCACGCATGCCGGTGATGGCGAAGCGGTGCGCCTCGTCGCGGATCTGTGCGACGAGCATCAGGGCCGCCGAGTCGCGGCCGAGATACACCTTGTCGCGGCCATCGGCGAATACCAGTTCCTCCAGGCCTACTTTCCGGCCCTCGCCCTTTTCCACCCCGACGATCAGCGACAACGGCAGCCCGAGCTCGCTGAACACTTCGCGCGCCATCGACACCTGGCCCTTGCCGCCATCGACCAGCACCAGGTCCGGCATGCGCGCGCTGCGTGTGCCTGGCCGGGCATCGCTGCCGACACCGGCCGCATCGCCCGCCGGGGGTGCATCGCTCTCTGCGGCCATCGCTTCCGCCAGTTTTCCGTAACGGCGATGAAGCACCTGGCGCATCGCTGCATAGTCGTCGCCCGGCGTGATGCCCTCGATGTTGTAGCGGCGGTACTCTCGGTTCTGCATCGCGTGGTGCTCGAAGACCACGCAGGAGGCCTGGGTGGCTTCACCCGCCGTGTGCGAGATGTCGAAGCACTCCACACGAAAATTGTCGAGGTCGTCGGGTGCGAGCTCCAGCGCGTCCACCAGCGCACGCGTGCGCGCCTGCTGCGAGCCCTCCTCCGCCAGCAGACGCGCGAGCTGCAGGCCGGCATTGGTCTGCGCCATTTCCAGCCAGTGCCGACGCTGCTCGCGGGGCTGGAACACGGCCGTCACCCGCGCGCCGGCCTGCTGCGAGACGGCCTCGATCAGCTCGCGGCTTACCAGCTCGCTCAGCACCAGCGTGGGCGGCACCGGCACGTCGATGTAGTGTTGGGCGATGAAGGCCTCGAGCACCTGGACTTCGACCGACCCGGCGAAGGCTCCCGGAGCCTCGTCCTCTTCGGCGCCCTGGGCGCCCTGCTCCATCTGCGCGGCGTCCTCGATGTGAACAGGAAAGTAGGCACGGTCGCCCAGGTGCCGGCCGCCACGCACCATCGCCAGATTGACGCAGGCCTTGCCGCCCTGCACCTTGACCGCGAGGATGTCGACGTCCTTGTCGGAGGCGATCTCGATCGACTGCTGGTGCAGCACGCGGGACAGCGCCGACATCTGGTTGCGCAGCTCGGCCGCCTGCTCGAACTCCAGCTTCTCGGCATGCGCCGTCATGCGCGCCTCCAGCTGCGACAGCACCGCCTGCGTGTCGCCCAGCAGGAAGGCCTCGGCATTCGCCACGTCCTGCGCATAGGCCTCGGGCGCGATGTAGCCCACGCAAGGTCCGGTGCAGCGCTTGATCTGGTAGAGCAGGCACGGCCGCGTCCGGTTGGCGTACACGGTGTCCTCGCAGGTGCGCAGCTTGAAGACCTTCTGCAGCAGCTGGATCGATTCCTTCACCGCCCAGGCGCTGGGGTACGGGCCGAAGTAGCGGTGCTTGCGATCGACGGATCCACGGTAGTACGCCAGGCGTGGGAAGGCGTGCGAGGCGATCTTCAGGTAGGGGTAGCTCTTGTCGTCCCGGAACAGGATGTTGTAGCGGGGCTTGAGCGTCTTGATCAGGTTGTTCTCGAGCAGGAGCGCCTCGGCCTCGGATCGCACCACCGTGGTCTCCATGCGGGCGATCTTCGAGATCATGTGGCCGATGCGCGTCCCGGCGTGGTTCTTCTGGAAATAGTTGGCCACGCGCTTCTTCAGGTTGCGCGCCTTGCCCACGTACAGCACCGCGCCCGTGGCGTCGAAATAGCGGTAGACGCCCGGCAACTGCGGAAGCGCCGCAACCTCGCTGAGCAATTGATCGGAATGCGTATCTGACATCGGGCGCTATTGTGCTGGCGCGAGCGCGGCCGGTCGCCGGGATCGGGCTGTAGAGTATCCCGGGATGCGTTGGGACATTTTCTGCAAGGTCATCGACAACCACGGCGACGCCGGCGTGTGCTGGCGGCTCGCGTGTGCGCTTGCGGACACAGGGGACGCGGTCCGGCTATGGATCGACGACCGCTCGGCGCTGGCATGGATGGCGCCGATCGGCCACGAGGGGGTCCGTGTGGTCACCTGGACCGAGGCCGGGGCGGCGCGCGAAGCAGGCGCCGCGCCGCCGCCGGATGTGCTGATCGAAGCCTTCGGCTGCGACCCCGCGCCGGAGCTGGTCGCGCGCTTTGCGGAACCGGTCCCCCAGGGAGCGCCGCGTCGCGTCTGGCTCAATCTCGAATACCTCTCCGCCGAACCCTACGTCGAGCGCCTGCACGGACTGCCTTCGCCCGTGTTCAAGGGTCCCGGCGCGGGGCTGACGAAGCACTTCTTTTATCCTGGCTTCACCCGCGCGACCGGCGGCCTTCTGCGCGAGCGGGACCTGCCCGCGCGCCGCGCGCGTTTTGATCGCGCCGCCTGGCTCTCCGGGCAGAACATCGAATGGAATGGCGAGCGCCTGGTCTGCGTCTTCTGCTACGAACCGCCCGCGCTCGGGCCCCTGCTGGCGCACCTCGAACAGGCAAGCGAACCCACTCGCCTGCTGGTGACCGCAGGCCGCGCATCCAAAGCCTTGCCCCCGGGACCGGCCGTGCGCGGCGCGCTGACGATCCACTGGCTGCCCTACCTGTCCCAGGCGGATTTCGACCGCCTGCTGTGGGCCTGCGACCTGAACTTCGTGCGGGGCGAGGACTCGCTGGTGCGCGCTCTATGGGCCGGCGCGCCCTTCGTCTGGCAGATCTACGTTCAGGACGACGATGCGCACCACACCAAGCTGCACGCCTTCCTCGACTGGCTGGGCGCGCCACCGGAGCTCCGCCGGTTGCACCATCTCTGGAACGGCATGGCCGAGGGCGAGCTGCCGGACCTTGGCCCGGCGGCGCTGGCACCATGGCAGGCAGCCACGGCCGCCGCACGCGATCGGTTGCTCGAACAGGACGACCTTCTGACTCGTTTACGGCAGTTCGTCGCCCAAAAAAGTTAGAATTGCGGGCTTTGCGGATTTCCGGCCTGGCCCAGCCCAGATGCCGCTGCATCCGCTGAACCCGCCGCGGTGAATGTGTCAGAGGAACTAGGCCCAGACACACCGAGCGGCCAACATCCAGAAACCCTGACTATGAAAATCGCTCAAGAAATCCGCGCCGGCAACGTGATCATGCATGGCAAGGACCCGATGGTCGTGCTCAAGACCGAGTACAGCCGCGGCGGCCGCAACTCCGCCACCGTTCGCATGAAGCTCAAGAGCCTGATCGCCAACTTCAACACCGAAGTCGTGTTCAAGGCCGACGACAAGATGGAACAGATCGTGCTCGACAAGAAGGAGTGCACCTACTCCTACTTCGCCGACCCCATGTACGTCTGCATGGACAGCGAGTTCAACCAGTACGAGGTCGAGGCCGAGAACATGGGCGACGCACTCAACTACCTCGAGGACGGGATGCCGGTCGAAGTGGTGTTCTACGACGGCAAGGCCATCTCGGTCGAACTGCCCACCAGCGTCGAACGCGAGATCACCTGGACCGAACCGGCCGTCAAGGGTGACACCTCGGGCAAGGTGCTGAAGCCCGCCAAGATCGCCACGGGCTTCGAGGTCCCCGTGCCGCTGTTCGTCTCCCAGGGCGACCGCATCGAAATCGACACCCGCACGGGCGAATACCGCAAGCGCGTCTGAACACGCCCGCATCCGCTTCAAAGGCTCCTCTGGGAGCCTTTTTTGCGCCTCCAGATAGGTGAGGCTGCAGCGCGCACAATCCTAGGCCGATTTCCGCACCCGACCATGCCCAACAACGCACACGACATCCACAACAAGCGCCTCGCCGACGCCTGGGCGACGCTCCAGGCCCATGCCGACAAAGGCCTTCCGCTCAACGCCGATCCCTCGCGACTCGCCTTCGCCGACCCCGAGTTCCTGTTGCGGCGCGAAACGCGCGGCCTGCGCATGCAGCTCGAGCTGATGAAACCAGACCTCGAAATGCGTGCCCACGGCATCGAGAACACGGTGGTGGTGTTCGGCAGCGCACGCTTTCGCAGCGAGGAGGAATCCGGTGCCCTGATCGCCCAGGCCGACGCCGCCGGCGATGCCGTGGCCGCCGCGCGCTGGCGCAGGCTGGCGCGCAGCTCGCACTACTACGAGAAGGCGCGCGCCTTCGGCAGGCTGGTCGCCGAGTACAGCGACGACAAGGACCCGGAAGACAAGCTCTTCGTCTGCACCGGCGGAGGCCCCGGCATCATGCAGGCCGCCAACCGAGGCGCCTACGAAGGCGGCGGACTGTCGGTCGGCCTGGCCATCGCCCTGCCGATGGAGGAGGAAGCGAACCCGTACGTCACGCCGGCGCTGAGCTTCAAATTCCACTACTTCGCAATCCGCAAGATGCACTTCATGATGCGAGCGAAGGCGTTGGTGGCGTTTCCGGGCGGCTTTGGCACTCTCGATGAGCTGTTCGAGGTGATCACGCTGGTGCAGACCCGCAAGGCCCGGCCAGTTCCGATCGTGCTCTTCGGCGCGGGTTACTGGAAGCAGCTGATCAACTTCGACTTCCTGGCCGAAGAAGGCGTGATCTCGCCCGACGACGTGAAGCTGATCGAGTACGTGGACTCGGCGCAGGACGCGTGGGACGCGATCAAGCGCTTTTACAAGCTTTGAGGCGGCAGCCGGCGCGCAGGCTCACTGGCGCAATCCGTCAGCGCTGCGGGACGAGTCTCGCTTTTGAAAGGGCTCGGCGGAAGCTCAAGCCTTCAGGCCCCAGACCGCCCGGGTCCCCAGAGCCACCACGCCGCTGGCCAGCCAGAACACGCCTCCAATGCCGATCAGCGCGCCAATCGATCCGAAAAGCATCGGCATGGCGACGCTGGAAGCGTTGATGGCCATCAGCCGCAGCCCGAGCGCTTCGCCGTGCCGCTCGTGTGGCGTGATCTGGTGCAGCATGCTCATGACCATCGGCTGCACGGCGCCGAGCGCAAAGCCCAGCACCACCGAGCAAATGCCCATCGCCAGCGCCGAGGACAGCAGCGGATAGACCGAGAACATCAGCGCCGTGATCACCGACGACGTCGCGATCACGCTACGCTCCGATGCACGGGCCGCGACCAGCGGCAGCACGATCCGGATCAGCGCGGCGGCGATGGCAAAGGCGCCCAGGATGGACCCGATGACCGAGGCACCCAGTCCGCGTTCGTGGCCCAAGATGGGCAGCAGGAAGGCATGCACGTCCCAACTCGAAGATTGCAGCCAGTTCACGAACAGCAGGCGCCGGAACATGGCTTGGCGCAACAGATCCCAGGCGCGCGGTTTGGACTCGCCTTCCGCTCGCACGATGGACGGCAGTTCATGCGTGCCGCGCGCGAAGAACCAGCCCGCGAGCGGCAGCAGTGCCAGCACGGCAAACGCGATCCGAAAACCCGGCAGGTCCGCTGGACTGCGGCCCGCATGGTCGATCAGCAGGCCGGCGCAGAAGGGGCCGACGAAGTTCGCCACCGCGGGGGCAATCGCCAGCCAGCTGAATACCTGTTTGAGCTGCGTCGGATTGGCCGCGGCGCGCCCGACATGGCGCTGCAGCGCGATGACGGCCGCGCCGGTCGCGCCGCCTGTCAGCAGGGCCGCCAGGCACAGCACCGGGAACGAAGGCAGGATGGCCGCCAGTGCGGCACCCGACGAGGCCGCGATCACCGACAGCATCAGCGGACGCTTGAGCCCGCGCCGGTCGGCAAAGCGTCCGGCCGGCAGCGCCAGGAACACCTGGGTGAGCGCGAACAGCGCGATCAGCAGACCCACGGCCGCCGCGCTGTATCCCTGTTGCAGCGCGAGCAGCGGTGCGCCCAGGCGCATGCCGGTCATGGCCGCGTGCAGCAGGACCTGCGCCGTGATCAGGCGCAGCAGTTCACCGCTCACGTGGCCAGCTCGCCGTCGTCGGCAGCCGGCAGCAGGGCCTGCGACTGTGCCTCCGGCAGCGCTTCCACCTTGCGCAGGGCCAGGCGCATCTGCTTGGCGCGGGTATCGGCCTTGTCGAGCGTGTCGGAAGCCTTGGCGACCTGCTCCTTGATGCGCGCCACCCATTCGCCGTAGCGTTCGAACTCGGTCTTGACGGCGCCGAGCACCTTCCACACCTCGGAGGCCTGCTGCTCCAAGGCCAGCGTGCGGAAGCCCATATGCAGGCTGTTGAGCATCGCCAGCAGCGTGGTCGGTCCCGCGAGCGTCACGCGGTGCTGGCGCTGGATCGCGTCCATCAACCCGGGACGGCGCAGCACCTCGGCATACAGGCTCTCGACCGGCAGGAACAAGATAGCGAAATCGGTGGTGTGCGGTGCCGCGAGGTAGTTCTCGGCAATCGACCGCGCTTCGGTGCGGATGCGCGCCTCGAGCGCACGTGCCGCCAGTTCGGCCGCGCCGGCGTCGATGCGCTCGTGGGCATCGAGCAGGCGCTCGTAGTCGTCGCGTGGGAACTTGGCGTCGATCGGCAGCCAGACCGGCGCGCCGTCGGTGCCGCGGCCCGGAAACCGGATCGCGAAATCCACGCGCTGCCCGCTGCGCGGCTTGGTCTCGACCTGCCGGGCGTACTGCTCGGGCGTGAGCACCTGCTCGAGCAGCGCCTCGAGCTGCACTTCGCCGAACACGCCGCGCGTCTTCACATTCGTCAGCACGCGTTGAAGGCTGCCGACACCGACCGCCAGCGTCTGCATCTCGCCCAGGCCCTTGTGCACCTGCTCCAGCCGGTCGGCTACCTGCTTGAAGCTCTCGCCGAGACGGGCCTCGAGCGTGCTTTGCAGTTTCTCGTCGACGGTCTTGCGCATCTCGTCCAGCTTGGCGGTGTTGCTCTGCTGGAGCTGCCCGAGCTGTGTCTCCATGGTCGCGCGCACCTCGGCCAGCCGCCGCGCATTCGACTCGGACAGCCCCTGGAGCTGGGTGTTGAGCGTGTCGGCCAGCGTCTTCTGCAGCATCGCCAGTTGCTGCGCGAAGGCGTCGATCTGCGCGTTCTGCGTGCGCGTGGCCTCGGCCCCCTGCTGCACCAGCGCGCGCTGGAAGGTGGCGAACGCCTGGCTGGTCTCCTGCCGTGCGCCGCGCGAGGACTCGCCGATCTCGTGCCGCAGCTCTCGCTCGATTCGCTCGTTCGCGGCGCCCAGCGTCGCGATCAGCGTGCCGTGGTCGGGCGCTGGCGGCTTGCGCAGCAGCAGCCAGACCAGGAGGACGATGTTGAGCGCGGCGAGGCCAATGAGGATCCAGGATTCCGGCAAAGGCATGACGGGTCTACTTGCCTCCGAGGATCGAGGGGTTCAGGGGCGTGACCGGTTTGCCGTGCACCAGGAATCCGACCAGGTTGTCGGCCGCCAGCTCGGCCATCGCGCGCCGCGTCGGGATGGTCGCGCTCGCGATGTGCGGCGTGAGCACGACGTTCGGGACCTCGAGCAATGCCGGATGAACCTTGGGCTCGCCCTCGAACACGTCCAGACCGGCTGCGGCGATGCGCCTGTCGCGCAGCGCCTGCGCCAGTGCGGCATCGTCGACGATGCCGCCGCGGGCGATGTTGACCAGGGTGGCCGTCGGCTTCATCAGGGCCAGCTCGGCGGCGCCGATGGTGTGATGCGAGGCTGCCGAGTAAGGCACCACGAGCACCACGTGGTCCGCGGTCTTCAGCAGTTCCTCCTTGCTCACGTAGCTGGCCTTGCATTCGGCCTCGAGCTGCGCATCGAGCCGCGAACGGTTGTGGTAGATCACCTTCATGCCGAAACCGTGCGCGCCGCGCCTGGCGATGCCCTGGCCGATGCGCCCCATGCCGATGATGCCCAGGGTGGCGCCGTGGATGTCGGAGCCGGCAAACATGTCGTAGCTCCACTTCTCCCACTTGCCGGCGCGCAGGAAATGCTCGCTCTCCGTGATGCGGCGCGCCGTGGCCATCAGGAGCGCAAAACCGAAGTCGGCCGTGGTCTCGGTCAGCACATCGGGCGCGTTGGTGGCGAGCACGCCGCGAGCGGTCATCGCGTCGACATCGAAGTTGTTGTAGCCGACCGCCATGTTGGCGCAGATCTTCAACTCGGGACAGGCGGCCAGCACTTCGGCATCGATGCGCTCGCTGCCGGTGGTGAATGCGCCCCGCTTGCCTTGCAGCTTCTGGATCAGCTGAGCCTTGCTCCAGCTCTGGTCGTCCTGGTTGGACTCGACCTCGAAATGCACTTGCAGCCGGTCGATGGTTTCGGGAAAGATCGAACGGGCGACGAGGATCTTGGGTTTGCTCATGATCAACGGAAGAAGATGAAGGTGGAGAGGATGAACAGCGGCACCAGGATGGCGCCCGACCACATCATGTAGCCGAAGAAGCTCGGCATGCGCACGCCGCGGCTTTCCGCGATGGCCCTGACCATCAGGTTGGGCGCATTGCCGATGTATGTGTTCGCGCCCATGAACACGGCGCCGGCCGAAATCGCGGCAAGGGTCGACGCATACGTGGTCATGAGTGCCTGAGGATCGCCACCCGCGGTGTTGAAAAAGACGAGATAGGTGGGTGCATTGTCCAGGAAGGAACTCAGCGCGCCGGTGGCCCAGAAGTACATTGCCGGATCGGGCTGCCCGTCCGGTCGCGTCACGGCGGCGACGACCGCGCCAAAGGGGCCATGGACGCCGGCCTTGAGCATTGCAATCACCGGGATGATGGTGAGGAAGATGCCGGCAAAGAGCTTGGCGACCTCGAGCATCGGCGCCCAGGCGAACTGGTTGTCGGCATGCACCTGGGGCTTGGTAATCCGCAGCGAGACCAACGTGACTGCGACCAGCCCGACATCGCGCACCACCCCAGGCAGGCCGAGCACGGTGCCATGGACTTCGAAAGCGATCGCGGACTGCCAGACGCCGCTGAGCAGCACGAGGCAGACGATGCCGCCCAACAACCAGAAATTGGCCGCCCCATCGAACCCGACCCGCCGCGTGTCCGGGGTCGGGTCGAAGGGCAGCACGCCCTCCTTGCGGTAGTACCAGCGGTCGAGCACATGAAACAGCGCGAGCAGGATGCCGACGATGAAGAGGGTCTCGGGCAGGATGTTGCGCACCGTCCAGAAAAACTCCACGCCCTTCAGGAAGCCCAGGAACAGCGGCGGATCGCCCAGCGGCGTCAGCGAACCACCGACGTTGGAAACGATGAAGATGAAGAACACGATGACGTGCACCCGGTGCCGCCGGTTGTCATTGGCGCGGATCAGGGGACGGATCAGCAGCATGGAGGCTCCGGTCGTGCCCATCAGGCTTGCGAGCACCGCGCCGATGGCCAAGATTCCGGTATTGAGTCGGGGTGTGCCGTGCAGGTTGCCGCGGATGTGAATACCGCCCGCCACGACGAAGAGCGCCGTCAGCAGAATGATGAAGGGGATGTACTCGGCCAGCAGCGCATGCAGGAGTTGCGCCGCAGCCAGGCTCAGACCGTGGATTGCCGCAAAAGGCAGCAGAAAGGCGAGGGCCCAGCCCGCGGCCACCTTGCCGTAGTGGTGGTGCCAGAACAAGGGCGCCAGGAGGGGCATCAATGCGATCGACAGCAGGATCCCGGCGAAGGGCAAGCCCCACCACGCGGGCAAGCCGCCACCGTCGAGATCGGCGGCAATGGCGGTGGCGGGCAGCAGGGCCGGCAGTACGGCAATGACCAGCAGGCGGACGAATCGGGTGGGGGCGCGGGAAGCCTTCATGCGGCCGGCTGGGCAATCTCGAAGACCTGGCGCAGGTAGGCCAGATAGCGCTCGTCGTCACACATGTTCTTGGAAGGCGTGTCGGACAGCTTGGCCACGGGTTGGTCGTTGCACCGGACCATCTTGATCACGATCTGCAGCGGCTCGTACCCAAGGTCGTTGGTGAGGTTGGTACCGATTCCGAAGGCCAATTGGCAGCGGCCGCGGAACTGTTGATAGAGCTCGATCGTGCGGGTGAATGTGAGGCTGTCGCTGAAGATCAGAGTCTTGGTGCGCGGGTCGACGCGGTTCGCAGCATAGTGCGCGAGCATGCGTTCGCCCCACTGGAAGGGATCACCACTGTCGTGCCGGGCGCCGTCGAACAGCTTGCAGAAATACAGGTCGAAGTCACGCAGGAAGGCGCTCATGCCGTAGACGTCCGACAGCGCAATCCCCAGGTCGCCACGGTACTCGCGGGCCCAGGACTCGAATCCGAAGACCTGGCTGTCGCGCAGGCGAGGACCCAGCGCCTGGCAAGCCTGAAGGTACTCGTGCGCCATGGTACCCAGGGGGATCAGGCCGAGCTTCATGGCATAGAGCACGTTGCTGGTCCCGGCGAACTGCGGCGATCTGTCGAGGCTGCGCTGCGGCGGCGATGTCACCGGGCCGAGCCGGGCGCTGAGGGTGCGCAGTACCTCCTCATGCCAATCCTTGGAGAAGCGGCGGCGGGTTCCATAGTCGGCAATCTTCAGGTCCTCCAGCCCTGGTCCCTGCAGCTGCGTCAGCTTGGTCTCGAGGCGCCGGCGGCCCTCGGCGGTGTCCGGGTGCGCTTGAGTGCTCCGGAAGTAGACCTCGTTGACGATCGCCAGCACCGGGATCTCGAACAGGATGGTGTGCAGCCACGGTCCTTCGATGCGAATGTCCAGTTCCCCCGAAGCCAGCGGAGTGATCTTGATGTACTTCTCGTTGAGGCGAAACAGCCCCAGAAAATCGACGAAGTCGCTCTTGATGAAGCGCATCGATCGCAGATAGTTCAGCTCGGCGTCCCGGAACTGCAGCGAGCACAGGTGGCGGACCTCCTCGCGTATCTGGGAGGCAAACTGAGCCAGGTCGATGCCGGCATTGCGGCATTTGAAACGGTACTCCACGCGCGCGCCCGGGAAGTGATGCAGCACCACTTGCATCATCGTGAACTTGTAGAGGTCGGTATCGAGCAGGCTGTGGATGATCATGGTGGGGATACGGCGCGCCGGTCTCCTGTTTCTGCGTGCGTCCGATTATCACGGGGCACGTCGGCAAGTGCCTACGACCCCTTCCCGGGGCGTCCTACTGCTGAGCTCAGGCGGGCGGGCGAGATTCGTTTCACGCTGGCCATACAGGTAATCGGTCAGCGACAAAAACCCTCATCTGAAGGAGAAAAGTCGATGAACAAAGACACCGTCGAAGGCAACTGGAAACAGCTCAAGGGCAAGGTCAAGGAGCAGTGGGGCAAGCTGACCGACGATGACTTCGACGTTATCGCCGGCAAACGCGACCAGCTGCTTGGACGCATCCAGGAACGTCATGGCATCAGCCGGGATGAAGCCGAGAGGCAGGTCACCGACTGGGAAAGCCGAGACGGGCGCACGCCTGCGGCCCTCTGGTACGAGAAGTATTGATTCGACAGCATCAAGGAGAACATCCCATGAAAAAACATCTGCTCATGCTCGCAATCGCATCGTCTTGCTTCGTGGCAACGCAGGCCAGCGCGTTGACCAAGGACGAGTACAAGGCCGCCAAGGAAAAGATCGAGGCGACGTACAAGGCCGACAAGGCGAAGTGCGATCCGTTGAAGGACAACGCAAAGGACGTCTGCCAGAAGGAAGCCAAGGGCAAGGAAAACGTGGCCAAGGCTGAACTCGAGCAGCAATACAAGCCGAGCGATTCCAATGCCCGCAAGGTCGAGGAAGAAAAGGTGAAAGCCAACTACGAAGTCGCCAAGGAAAAATGCGACGACCAGAAGGGCGACGCAAAGAGCGCTTGCGAAAAGCAGGCGAAGGCCGACGAGACCAAGGGCAAGGCGGATATCAAGGCCATGCACGCGAAGAAGTGACGGACGCCCTGCGTCAATTTCGATAAAAACGGCGCCCGAAGGCGCCGTTTTTTTATGCTCCCTCGCTGACCAAGAGCTCACCGACGACCGCCTGCAGTGTCGGCGGCAGCTTCACTGGCCGCTGGGTCGCCCGGTCGACATAGACATGAATGAAATGGCCCTGCGCCGCAGCGGCGTCGGCGCCCTGAGCGAACAGCGCGATCTCGTATCGCACGCTTGAACTTCCGACATGCGCGACGCGGACGCCCGCCTCGACCGTTTGCGGAAAAGCGAGCGGCGCAAAGTAGTTGCACCCGGTCTCCACCACGAAGCCGATGATGTCGCCGCGATGGATGTCGAGCGCACCGCGCTCGATCAGAAGCGCATTGACTGCCGTGTCGAACCAGCCGTAGTAGACGACGTTGTTGACATGCCCGTACATGTCGTTATCGGCCCAGCGCGTCGGGATGCTTCGAAAAACGCGAAAGGCGCTGCGGGAAAGGGGAATGGGCTTGGCGGTCATGCGGGTAGCTCGGGGTCCGGAACGTCACCGCATTGCATTCGGCGGCGGGCCTGTGCCTGCGGAGCGGCCATGTGGTTCAGGGGGTGTCTTTTGCCGCGGCATTCTGCCATCGGCGCCAATAATCCAGGGCCGCGCGGAAGGTGCCGAGTTGGACCTGCACCGTCTCGGCGATGTCGTTGGCATAGCCACCGGCCATCGCAAACGCGAGAGGGATCCGGCGCTGCCAGGCAAAGTCGAACACGCGCCTGTCGCGCGCCTCCAGGCCATCGAAGCTCAGTTTGAGGCGCCCGAGCCGGTCGCGCTCGAAAGGGTCTGCGCCCGCCAGGTAGATAACCAGCCCGGGCGAAAAGCGACCGTCGAGTTCGTCGAGCGCATGCTCGAGCGCCGTCAGGTACTCGGCATCACCACACCCGTCAGGCAGTTCGACATCGAGGTCGCTCAGCTCCTTGCGAAACGGAAAGTTCTTCTGCCCGTGGATCGAGAGCGTGAACACGCTTGGGTCCTCGCGAAAAATGCGAGCGGTTCCGTTGCCCTGATGAACATCGAGGTCGATCACTGCGACCTTCAATGCCACGCGGCCGCGACGACCCTGCTCCGCCTGCATCAGGCGCGCCGCCACAGCGGCATCGTTGAAGACGCAGAAGCCCCCGCCTCGGTCGGGACCGGCATGGTGAGTGCCGCCGGCCATGTTGCCGGCCACGCCCCCTTCGAGGGCGGCACGACAGGCGGCGATGGTGGCGCCCGTCGAGCGGCGCGAACGCTCCACCATGGCTTCGCTCCACGGAAAGCCGATCTCGCGCATGGCCAGAGCATCCACGCTGCCGTCAGTAATGGCGGCAATCCATTGCGGCGTGTGGGCCAACGCAAGTTCGCCATCGCTGGCACGTGGCGCCTCGAGCATCTCGACCTCGGGAAGGTGCCGTTCCATCTGCTCGCGAAGCAGCACGTAGCGGCCGATTGGAAACCGGTGCCCGGGCGGCAGCGGCAAGACGAAGTGCCCCGAATAAAACGCACGCATGGGAACATTGTCGGCGACGGTTTTAGAAGGTGCCTTCTAAATTGCTGCAAAGCAACAAAAACCACTTGGAGAGCGCCGCGCCGTTGCCTATACTTTCGCCATGCTGCGCCGCAACATAAATGGATGGGAGGGGCAGCTCACTTCCGGGTTCACCCCTTTTCATTTTTGATGGAGCTTCCACATGGCACTCACCGCTGACCAAATCATTGCCTCCCACAAGGCCAACGTCGAAACGCTGTTCGGCCTCACCACGAAAGCCTTTGAAGGCGTCGAGAAACTGGTGGAACTGAACGTTACCGCCTCCAAGGCAGCCCTGGCGGAAGCCGCCGGCACCACGCAAGCGCTGCTCAGCGTCAAGGATGCGCAAGAACTGCTGGCACTGCAAGCCGGGCTGTTCCAGCCCCTAGCTGAAAAGGCTGCCGCGTACAGCCGTCACCTGTATGAAATCGCACAAGGCACGGGCGCCGAATTCAGCAAGGCGTTCGAAGGCAAGGCCGCTGAAGCCCAGCAAGCCTTCGTTGGCCTGGTCGACAGCGCCGCCAAGAACGCCCCCGCCGGTTCGGAAACCGCGGTTGCCGTGATGAAGAGCGCCGTGGCTGCCGCCAACAACGCCTTCGAGTCGGTCCAGAAAGCTGTCAAGCAAGCCACCGACGTCGCAGAAGCGAACTTCCAGGCCGTCTCGAACACGGCTGTGAACGCCGCCAAGAGCACGGCCCAGACCGCTGCTCGCAAGCGCGCCTGATCATCGACGAGCCCGCCTCACGCGGGCGACGATTGTCTCCTTGGGTCCTTCGGGATCCAATTTCGGGGCCCCATCTTCGGACGGGGCCTTTTTTTTTGCCGTCTATGATCGTGAACGAAGGCATTCTTGAGGAGCTGAGTACATGCAGATCGAAGGCAAGGTTTTCATCGTCACCGGCGGGGCTTCAGGCCTCGGCGAAGGCACGGCGCGCATGCTGGCGGCCAACGGTGGCAAGGTGGTAGTAGCCGACATGCAGGCGGACAAGGGCGAGGCGGTCGCGCAAGACATCGGCGGCGTCTTCGTCAAGTGCGACGTGAGCCAGGAGGCGGACGGCCAAGCCGCTGTGACTGCCGCCCAGAAGCTGGGCAAGCTGGTCGGCCTGGTCAACTGCGCCGGTATCGCACCTGCTGAAAAAACGGTAGGCAAGAACGGCCCTCATGCACTGGCCGTGTTCAGCAAGACCGTGACCGTCAACCTGATCGGCAGCTTCAACATGATCCGCCTTGCTGCCGATGCCATGGGAAAAAACGAGCCTGAATCCACCGGCGAGCGCGGCGTGCTGATCTCCACGGCCTCCGTCGCGGCCTACGACGGGCAGATCGGCCAAGCCGCCTACAGTGCATCGAAGGGCGGCGTCGTCGGCATGACACTACCTATAGCCCGTGACCTCGCGCGCAACGGCATCCGCAATATGACGATTGCCCCGGGCATCTTCGGTACACCGATGCTGTTCGGCATGCCCAAGGAAGTTCAGGACGCGCTGGCCGCCAGCGTTCCATTTCCTTCGCGCCTGGGCACGCCCGAGGACTACGCCAAGCTGGCGAAACACATCATCGAGAACGAGATGCTGAACGGCGAGGTGATCCGGCTCGACGGGGCGATCCGGCTGGCGCCGCGCTGACCGGCGCGATCTCGCCCGGAATAGGCGCCGCGCTGCCGGTGCGCTCGAGGCGCTCATATTGCGCGATCACCTGTGCGCCGAACAGCACCAGCGTGGCGGCGATCTCCAGGCTCAGCAACACGACGATCGCGGTGGTCAGGGAGCCGTACACCACGTTGACCTGCGACAGCGTGGCGAAGTAGAGCACCAGCACACGCCGCGTGACCTCCCACAGCAGCGCCGCAGTCACGCCGCCCAGTAATGCGTGCCGCAGCCGCAACCGACCCACCGGCATCACCAGGTAGAGCGAGGTGAGCATGAAGATCTCGCCCCCGAGCCCGAGCAAATACAGCAACGCCCCAGATACGCCTGAGAGCGACCAGCTGCCGCCGAACAGCTCGACGCTTTCCTGACCGATGACTTGCAACGCGCCCGCGACCAGCGTGACCAACAGCAGACCCACGCACAGGCAGAGGATGTAGATATAGGGCATCACGGCCGAAATCAGGAAGTGCCGCGTATGGTCGGCTTTGCGGTGATGAAAGATCACCGCCATCGCACTTTCAAGCACGGTGAACGCCAGCGAACTGAAGAAGATCATCGTCACCAGCAACACCGGGCCCATCACGTCGCGATGCTCCAGAAAGTTCGACAGCTCGCCGACGATGGCGCGTGACTGGCCCGGCAGCAGCCACTCGAGATAGCGGCCCACCGAACTCAGGAGCTCCGCCTGGTTGATGAAGTGCGACATCGCGATCACGCTCAGGATCAGGATCGGGACGATCGACAACAGCGCGTAATAGGCAACCGCTCCCGCCAGCAGCAGGCCCTGGTTTGCCCTGAATGCCTTGACTGCCTCCCAGGCGAAGCGCAGAGGGTGGCGCAGCAAGGGCACTGCGTGGCGGACGGTACGGCGAATCATGCAGATGAGGCGCGGGATTCGAAGCGGCCAGTATGCCGCCGAGGCGCGCAGGCATGAGGTCTTGCGTATGATTTGCCGCTCTCCGCCTACATGACCATCCCCGCCTCTTTCATCCAGGAATTGATCGCGCGCGCTGACGTGGTGGAGATCGTCGGGCGCTACGTCCAGCTGAAGAAGGCAGGCGCCAACTTCATGGGACTGTGCCCCTTCCACGGCGAGAAGTCGCCCTCCTTTTCGGTAAGTCCGACAAAGCAGTTCTATCACTGCTTCGGGTGCGGAGCGCATGGCAACGCGATCGGTTTCCTGATGGAGCATGCCGGCATGGGCTTCGTCGAGGCGGTGCACGACCTCGCGGGCCAATACGGAATTCAGGTGCCCGAAGACGACGCCTCGCCCGAGGAACGCGCCCGGGCCGCCGGCCAGCGCCAGAAGCAGGCCACCTTGTCCGAGGTGCTCGAGAAGGCGGGCGAAGCCTACCGCAAACAACTGCGCCAGTCGAAAACCGCCATCGACTACCTCAAGGGCCGCGGCCTCTCGGGCGAGATTGCCCGGCAGTTCGGCATCGGCTACGCACCGCCCGGCTGGCGTACGCTGGCCAGCGTGTTTCCCGATTACGACGACCCGTTGCTGGCAGAGAGCGGCCTGGTAATCGCCGGCGAGGCCGACGAGAACAGCGAAGGCAAGCGCTATGACCGCTTTCGCGATCGGGTGATGTTCCCGATCCGCAACGTCAAGGGCGAATGCATCGGTTTCGGCGGGCGCGTCTTGGGCGACGAAAAGCCCAAGTACCTCAATTCGCCCGAGACCCCGGTCTTCAGCAAGGGCCGCGAACTCTACGGCCTTTACGAGGCGCGCGCCGCGTTCCGCGAGCGAGGTTACGCGCTTGTAACCGAGGGCTACATGGACGTGGTGGCGCTGGCCCAACTGGGCTTTCCGAACGCTGTCGCCACGCTGGGCACAGCCTGCACAGCGGATCACGTCCAGAAGCTGTTCCGCTTCACCGAATCGGTGGTGTTCAGCTTCGACGGCGATGCCGCAGGTCGGCGCGCGGCGCGCAAGGCGCTCGATGGCGCCTTGCCGTACGCCACCGACGTGCGCAGCGTCAAATTCCTGTTCCTGCCGGCCGAGCACGATCCCGACAGCTTCATCCGCGAATTTGGCGCCGACGCCTTCGCGCGCTTCGTGGGCGAGGCCACGCCGCTGAGCCGATTCATGGTCGAAGTCGCGCGCGAGGGCTGCGACCTCGGCACCGCCGAAGGACGCGCCCATATGGCCAGCAATGCCCGGCCGCTGTGGAGCGCCCTGCCCGAAGGCGCGCTCAAGCGCCAGTTGCTCACCGAGATCGCCGAAATGGTCCAGTTGAGTGCACAGGAGCTGAGCGAGCTCTGGCTCCCTCGCGGGGCAGCCCGTCCGGCCGCGCCAGGTCCGCGGGAGCGCCGCGAGGACCGGCCTCGGCCGCGCGAAGACCGTTACGGGCACCGCGCGCCGGTCTCACGCCCTGCCCGCGGCCGCATCATGCCCCTGGGACGCCCCGACGTGGCCGCGCGCCTGCTGCTCTCGAACATGGCGGAATGGGAGGCCCTGCCCCACGAGCTCCACGCCCTCCTGTGCGAACTCCCAGGCGAGCACGGACAGCTCTTCGCCTGGCTGGACAGCCAGTTGCACGAGCACGGTCTGCAGCCCTGGGCGGCGCTGCGCGAGGGCTTGCGCGGCCTTGACTTCGAGGCGCTCGCCGTGCGCGTCATGACCGGACCGGACGGGGCGCCACTCGGAGATCCAGAGGGTGAGCACGCCGGCGAGGCCGCGCGCGAGCTGCGCAACGTGCTCGATTTCATGCTGGACGATCGCCTCAAGATTCAACAAAGCGAGGCTATCGATGCCGTGGGCAGCGATCCGCGTGCCCTGGAACGCTACAAGGCACTGGAAGCGCGCCGACTGGAACTGCGCGCCCGCTTGAAGCCACGCTAGGAATTGCTTGAAAAAAGCGCAGGGCGCTATAATTTAAGGCTTCGCATACAAGCGAAAATAAGGCAAGAGCGACAGCAGCACCTCCGGGCCGACTCGATGCGCAACGCAATTCCGGTGAATCCACGTCGGAATACGGGTCAATAACCGCAAGGACTGCACACCAAATGTTCGCCCGACATCTTGTCTTTTGAAGCGCGTTCGAGGGGTCGCCAGCGGCCTTTCGTTCGACCCTTTCCGTTTTTTGTGCTCCTGCCTGCGCCGGGCTGTTGGCGCCTGTGATTCTGTTGGTCAATTCTTGATGTGCGAGGTCTTATGCCCAGTTCAAAGAAGCCTGCCGTGTCCGCCGCCAGCAAACCGGTTGCAGAGAAACCGTTGAAAGCTGCGGCCCTGCCGGCAACTAAGACGGGTACCGCCGCGTCCAAGGCCACAGCCGCAACGAAAGTGAAAACCGTGCCCACCAAATCGTCCTCCACCGCCGAACCCAAGAAGACCGCTGCAGCAGCCGTCGCCGCCGCCCCCGCCACCGCCGCCCGCAAGGTCGGCCGTCCGCCCAAGGCGCCTGGCGCCGCACCCGCTGCCGGCGGCGCCAAGCGTGGCCGCAAGCCCAAGGCTGCCGCAGAAGCGCCTGCCAGCGACGTCGACCTGTCCGACATCGAGGACGAGTTGGTCGGCGACGAGCCGGCCGCGACCGAAGAGAAGGTCAAGCCGCTGCGCATGAAGATCAGCAAGGCCAAGGAACGCGCCTTGATGAAGGAGTTCGGCCTCGACGAGACCGTGCTGTCCGAAGAAGACCTGGCCAAGCGCCGTTCCCGCCTCAAGACCCTGATCACCCTGGGCAAGACCCGCGGCTACCTGACGCACGGCGAGATCTCCGACCACCTCCCCGACAAGCTGGTCGACGCCGAGACCATGGAAGTCGTGGTCACGATGCTCAACGACATGGGCGTGGCGGTCTACGAGCAGACGCCCGACGCCGAGACCCTGCTGCTGAACAACACGGCGCCCACCGCCACGACGGTGGAAGAAGCCGAGGAAGAGGCCGAAGCCGCCCTCTCCACCGTCGACAGTGAATTCGGCCGTACCACCGATCCCGTGCGCATGTACATGCGCGAGATGGGCACCGTCGAGCTGTTGACGCGCGAAGGCGAGATCGAGATCGCCAAGCGCATAGAAGGTGGCCTGATGGCCATGATGGAGGCTATCTCAGCCTCACCCGCCACCATCGCCGAGATCCTGCGCCTGGGCCAGGAAATCCGAGACGGCAAGGTCGTCATCTCCACCATCGTGGACGGCTTTTCCAACCCGAACGAGGCCGACGACTACGTGGCCGAGGAAGACTTCGACGAGTTCGACGAGGAAGACGACGATGACGGCAAGGGCGGCTCCAAGGCGCTGACGAAGAAGCTCGAGGAACTCAAGAACGAGGCGCTCACCCGCTTCGACCGCATCGCGTCGCTGTTCGAGAAGGTCCACAAGGTCTACGACAAGGAAGGTTACGGCACGCCGGCCTACCAGAAGGCGCAGCACGCATTGTCCGAAGAGCTGATGACCATCCGCTTCACGGCCCGCACCATCGAGAAGCTGTGCGACCTGGTGCGCACCCAGGTCGACGACGTGCGCAAGAAAGAGCGCGAGCTGCGCCGCATCATCGTGGACAAGTGCGGCTTCCCTCAGGAAGAGTTCATCCGCGACTTCAGCGGCTACGACAAGAACGGCAACCGCGTGCCTTCCAACCTGCTCAACCTCAAGTGGGTCGAAAAGCAGGCCGCGTCCGGCAAACCCTGGAGCGCCGTACTGGCCCGCAACATCCCGCCGGTGCAGGAACTGCAGCAGAAGCTGACGGACATCCAGTCGCGCGTGGTGGTGCCGCTGGCCGAGCTCAAGGACATCAACAAGCGCATGAACGAGGGCGAATCGTCCTCTCGCGACGCCAAGAAGGAAATGATCGAGGCCAACCTGCGCCTCGTGATCTCCATCGCCAAGAAGTACACCAACCGCGGCCTGCAGTTTCTGGACCTGATCCAGGAAGGCAACATTGGCCTGATGAAGGCGGTCGACAAGTTCGAATACCGCCGCGGCTACAAGTTCTCGACCTATGCGACGTGGTGGATCCGCCAGGCGATCACGCGCTCGATCGCCGACCAGGCGCGCACCATCCGCATTCCGGTGCACATGATCGAGACCATCAACAAGATGAACCGCATCAGCCGCCAGCACCTGCAGGAGTTCGGCTTCGAGCCCGACGCCGGCATCCTGGCCGCCAAGATGGAGATCCCGGAAGACAAGATCCGCAAGATCATGAAGATCGCCAAGGAGCCTATCTCGATGGAGACCCCCATCGGCGACGACGACGATTCGCACCTCGGCGACTTCATCGAGGACAGCAGCAACACCGCGCCGATCGAGGCTGCGATGCAGGCCGGCCTGCGCGATGTCGTCAAGGACATCCTCGACAGCCTGACGCCGCGCGAGGCCAAGGTGCTGCGCATGCGCTTCGGCATCGAGATGTCTACCGACCACACGCTGGAAGAAGTGGGCAAGCAGTTCGACGTGACGCGGGAGCGCATCCGCCAGATCGAGGCAAAGGCGCTGCGCAAACTCAAGCATCCCTCGCGTTCCGACAAGCTGCGCAGCTTTATTGATACGCTCTGATCCCCTAGCGGATCCTCGAGCCTGAACGCCCGCTTTGCCTCACGGCGGCGGGCGTTTTTCTTTTCCCGCGCCCAGCACAATCAAGAACGGAGACTGCCCGCATGAATCCCGACGCCGACAAACTCTGGCACGCGCCTCGCTGGGCGCTGGCGGTGCTGCTGGCGGTGCTGGGCATGCTCGGCCCTTTCTCGATCGACACCTACATTCCAGCCTTCTCGGGCATTGCCGCCACCGTCGGCGCGACGCCGGCGCAGATGCAACAGACGCTGTCGGCCTACCTGTTCGGCTTTGCCTTCATGAACCTGTTCCACGGTGCACTGTCCGACAGCTTCGGCCGGCGTCCGGTGGTCCTGTGGGGCCTGGCGGTGTTCACCATCGCCTCGCTGGGCTGCGCGCTCTCGCAGACCATCGGCCAGCTGGTGTTCTTCCGCGCGCTGCAGGGCTTGTCGACCGGTGCCGGCATCGTGGTCTCGCGTGCGGTGATCCGCGACATGTTTCCGCCAGCCGAAGCACAGCGCGTGATGAGCCAGGTCACCATCTACTTCGGCGTCGCGCCGGCGATTGCGCCGATCATCGGCGGCTTCCTTTTCGTGCATCTGGGCTGGCACAGCGTCTTCTGGTTTCTGGTCGCGGTCGGCGTGGTGCTGTTCGCCGCCAACTGGAAGCTCCTGCCCGAAACCCTGCACCACAGCCAGCGGCAACCCTTCGAAGTGCGGCATCTGATGCGCGGCTACTGGGACCTATGCTCCGACCCGCGCTTCCTGCTGCTGGCCCTGGCCAGCGGTGTGCCCTTCAACGGCATGTTCCTCTATGTGCTGGCCGCGCCTGCCTTCCTCGGCGACCACCTGGCGCTTGCGCCCACGCAGTTCTTCTGGTTCTTCCTGTTGACTATCGGCGGCATCATGAGCGGCGCCTGGGCGAGCGGGCGCATGGCGGGCAAGGTGGCGCCCAAGCGGCAGATCCGTGACGGCTTCCTGATCATGCTGCTGACCTCGATCGTCAACGTGATCGCCAATGCCCTCTTCACGCCGCACCCGGCCTGGGCGCTGTGGCCGCTCGCGGTCTTCGCCTTCGGCTGGGCGCTGATGGTGCCGGTGGTCACCCTGCTGGTGCTCGACCTGCACCCCGAGCGCCGCGGCATGGCCTCCTCGCTGCAGGCCGTGATCGGCTCGACCGCCAATGGGCTCGTGGCCGGGGTGGTCGCGCCATTGGTCATGCATTCCACACTCGCGCTCGCGCTCACCTCCATCGGCATGATGAGCATCGGTCTGGTGGCCTGGGGCTGGCTGCATGGACGGTGGCCGGAGATCGGACGCCGGGTTGCCGGCGAAGTCGCTTGAAGATGAGTCGCGAGGCGCTGCGCACTTTCGCCCGCTCCTGGCTGCCGGCCCGTACCAATGTCAACTCGCGCGAACGCCTGCGCGCCGTCGCCGGTGCCGGGCTGGGCCTGCTGCTGACGGTGCTGGTCCTGCAGCTGGCCGAGCTGGGCAGCGGAGGCCAGTGGCTGATCGCGCCGCTGGGTGCCAGTGCGGTGCTGGTGTTCGCACTGCCGGCAAGCCCGCTCGCCCAGCCGTGGCCGGTGATTGCGGGCAACATGTTCTCGGCGCTGGTTGGCGTAGCCTGCGCCCGCTGGATGCCGGACGCCGCGTGGGTCGGCCCGGCTGCGACCGCGCTGGCCATCGCGCTGATGTTCGCGCTGCGCTGCCTGCATCCGCCCGGCGGCGCGGTGGCGCTGCTGGTGGCGCTCAACCACACGACGCACTTTTCTTTTGCCCTCCACCCGGTACTGATCGATTCGGTGCTGCTGGTGCTGGCCGGCGTGTTCTACAACAGCCTCACAGGGCGACGCTATCCGCACGTCCAGTTGGCGCCGCGCACGCCGCAGGCCGACGCACGCTTCAGCTCGGCTGATGTCGACGCGGTGCTGGGGCGCTACAACCAGGTGCTGGACATCAGCCGCGACGATCTCGAGGCGCTGATCCGCGAAACCGAGCTGGAGTCCTACCGCCGCCGCCTCGGCACTGTGCGGTGTGCCGACATCATGTCTTCCAACCCCGTGGTCGCCGAGTTCGGCACGCCGTTGCAGGACGCCTGGGCCTTGATGCAGGCGCGCCGCATCAAGGCGCTCCCGGTGATCGATCGCACCCGCCGGGTGGTCGGCATCGTGACGCAGGCAGATTTCTTCCGGCACATCGACCTGGACCACCACGATGGCCTGGCCGGTCGCCTGCGTGACTTCATTCGCGCCACCCGAACCGTGATGTCGAGCAAGCCCGAGGTGGTCGGCCAGATCATGACGCGGCAGGTGCGCGTGTCCAGCGAAGAGCGGCCGATGGTGGAACTGGTGCCGCTGTTCTCCGAAGGCGGCCACCATCACATCCCGATCATCGATGGCGAGCGTCGGCTCACCGGGATGATCACTCAGTCGGATTTCGTGCGTGCCCTGTACCGGGCGGTCGGGCCCGAGACACCGCTGCCTACTCCACCGTCACGTTCGCCTTCTTGACCAGCGCAGCGTAGCGGTCGGCCTCGCTGCGGAAATAGCGGGCGGCCTCCTCCGGCGTCGTCGGCTTGACGATGTTGCCCTGCTTGTCCATCGCCTCGCGCACCTCGGCCATGCCGAACGCGGCCACGATGGCGTCGTGCACGCGCTTGACCTCTGCCGCCGGCAGCCTGGCCGGACCGATCACAGCGAACCAGCCCTCCACGATGTAGTTGGGCAGCCCCTGCTCGGCGATGGTGGGGATCTCGGGCGCCGCCGGCGAGCGCGCGGGGCCGCACAGCCCGATGGCGCGCAACGCGCCGCTCCTGATGTGCTGCTGCGCCGCCGGCAAGGCCACCACGCCGATCTCGACCTGCCCCGCAATCATGTCGGTCACCATGGGACCGGTGCCCTTGTAGGGAATGTGGCGCGCCTTGACCTTGGCCTCGTCCATGAACATCTCGCCGGCCAGGTGGATGATGGTGCCGTTGCCCGAGGACGCGTAGTTGTACCCGTCGGGCTTCGCCTTGAGCAGCGCCACCAGCTCCTTCACGTTCTTCGCCGGCACCTTCGGGTTCACCACCAGCACGAGCGGCGTCGCGCCTATCACGCTGATGGGCGTGATGTCGTTGATGGCGTCGAAAGGCATCTTCTTGTAGACGCTCGGGTTGATGACGTGGTTGTTCGACACCATGCCCAGCGTGAGCCCATCCGGCGCCGCCTTCACCACGACCGATGCACCGGTGATGCCGCCCGCGCCAGGCAGGTTCTCGATCACCACCGGCTGGCCGAAGGCCTTGCCCAGCGCCGGTGCCGCGGCGCGCGCGATGGTGTCCACGCCCGACCCGGCGCTGATCGGCAGGATGATGCGCACCGGCTTGTCGGAGCCGCCCTGGGCCAGCGCGGGCAGGGCAGCAGTGGCGATTGCGCAGCTGCTGAAGCCGAGCATCGTGCGGCGCGAGAGGATGGGGTTCATGTCGTGTCTCCTTGGTTGTCTCGAATGATCGAAGGCCGGGCCGATCAGGCCGCTTCGCGCGCCGCAAGCTGCGACAGGACCTCGTTCGTGTGCTCGCCCACGCGCGCCAGCGGCTGCCGCACGCCGGGCCGGCGACCGCCCATCAGCAGCGGCAACAGCACCACTTCGGTCATGCCGCCGTCGTCGGTCTCCATCGGCGCGAGGCCGCCGCTCGCCTTCAGGTGCGGGTCCTGCAGCAGTTGGTCGGGCCGCACGATCGGGGCGTAGGGAATGCCGGCCTCCTCGAGCCTGGGGGCGAGTTCGTCGACGCGATGGTGCGCGAGGATCTCGCCAAGCCGCTGCAGCAAGGCAGGCCGCACCGCCACGCGCAGCGCATTGTTCGCCAGCGCCGGGTCCGCCGCCAGTTCGGGCGCGTCGAGCACGCGGCACAGCGTCAGGAACTGCTTGTCGCTGACCGCGCCAATGAAAAGCTGCTCGCCCTCAGCGAGCGTGAAGACGTCATAAACGCTCCAGGCCGATACGCGCGAAGGCATCGGCGGCGGCGGCTCGCCGGTCATCGCAAACTGCTGCATGTGCTGCGACGAGAGGAACACGCAGTTCTCGAACAACGCGCTCTGCACCTCCTGGCCGCGGCCGGTGCGCTCGCGCTCGCGCAGCGCCGCCAGCACGCCGATGGCGCCGAACATGCCGCCCATGATGTCGTTGACCGAGGTGCCCGCGCGCAGCGGACGCCCTTGCGGGCCCGTCATGTACGAGAGCCCGCCCATCATCTGCACCACCTCGTCGAGCGCGAGCCGCTTCTCGTACGGCCCGGGCAGGAAGCCCTTGTGCGAGACATAGACCAGCCGCGGATACTTCTTCGAGAGTGTCTCGTGGTCGAGGCCGAGCGAGCTCATCAGCCCTGGCCGGAAATTCTCGAGCACCACATCGCACTGGCCGATCAGCTCGGTCGCCGTGGCGCGCCCCTCTTCGCTCGTGATGTCGAGCACCACGCTTTTCTTGTTGCGGTTGAACGAGCGAAAGAACCCGATGCCCAGCCCCGGCAGCCTACGCGTCTTGTCGCCGCCGGGCGGCTCGATCTTGATCACCTCCGCGCCCAGGTCGGCCAGGATCATCCCGCAGGTGGGGCCCATGACCATGTGGGTGAACTCGACGACGCGAACGCCGGCGAGGGGCAAGGAATCTTTTTCGGTTTGCATGGTGCTTTCGTGTCAGGCCGCGAGGGTTTCGGGTATGAAGGTCCTGGGCAGGCCGGCTCGCCAGAGCGTGCCGTGCAGCGTCTCGCCATGCAGCCAGTCCGCGACACGTGCACGCAATGCGAGTACTTGCCCGATGTCCATTCCGGTCGCGATGCCCATGCTCCCGAGCATGTAGGCCAGGTCCTCGGTCGCGACATTGCCGCTCGCACCGGGCGCATGCGGGCAGCCGCCGATGCCAGCAAGGCAAGCGTCGAAGCGGCTCACGCCGAGCTCCAGCGCCGCGTACACGTTGGCGAGGCCCAGGCCCCGCGTGTCGTGGAAGTGCCCGCACCACAAGCGCTCGCCTGCGATCTTGAGCGCCTGCTCGAAGAGCGCGCGCACCATCGCCGGGTCGGCATAGCCCACGGTGTCGGCCAGGCTCACCCGGTCGGCGCCGGCGTCGAGGAGGGCCTGCATCAGACGCAGCACCTCGTCGGCAGCGACCTCACCCTGCAAGGTGCAGCCGAAGGCCGTGCCCACGCCGCCTTCGATCAGCGTCTTCGCGCCAGCCGCATCGCGCGCCGCACGGATGCGAGCAACTTCCGCCACCACTTCGTCGGGCGTCTTGCGCAGGTTGGCCAGGCTGTGGGCGTGGCTGGCCGACAGCGGCACGATCATCAGGTCGGCGCCGCTGGCGATCGCACTCTCGGCGCCGCGCAGGTTGGGCACCAGCACGGAAACGAAGAGGCCAGGCAAAGTCTTTGCATAGTTCACCAGGTCGGCGGTATCGGCCAGTTGCGGCAGCAGGCGCGCAGGCACGAAGGAGCCGACTTCGATCTCGCGTTGGCCTGCGGCATGGGCTGCGCGGATCCACTCGCGCTTGCGCTCGGTGGAGAGGATGGTGGCGATGCTCTGGAGGCCATCACGCAGGCCGACTTCGCGGATGACGGCAGCGCGCGGCAGGCGTGGGTTCGATGTGGGCATGAAGCTTTGTCTCTCGTGGCAGGGGAAGCCGGTTCTTGCCTGAACTTTAGGCGTTCCCTATTGTTCGCAGAAGCGGTAATCTCGCACGCCAAACATTCCCATACGGAACGCCATGCGAGACCTGGACCTCACGAGCCTGCGCCTTTTCGTGGCGGTCTGCGAAATGCGCAACATCGCGCGGGCCGGCGAGCAGCACCACATCGTCGCCTCGGCCATCAGCAAGCGGTTGGCCCAGCTCGAGAGCGTGGTAGGCGCCACTTTGTTGGAGCGTCGCCGCCGCGGCGTCACGCCCACGGCCGCCGGCGAGATCCTTCTGGAGCATGCGCGCGCCATGCTCGCCAGCGCCGACCGGGTGGCGCGCGACATGGCGGATTACGGACGCGGCGTGAAGGGCCAGGTCCGGGTGCTGGCCAGCGTCTCGTCCATCGCCGAGTTCCTGCCCGACGACATTGCGGATTTCCTGCAAGCCGCGGCGCACCGCGACATTCGCGTGGACATCGAGGAGGCGCTCAGCCGCGACCTGGTGCGCGCGCTGCGCGAAGGCTCGGCGCCCGTCGGCGTGTGCTGGGACGCGGCGGACCTCGAAGGATTGCAGGCCTGGCCCTACCGGCGCGACCGGCTGGCCATGGTTGCGCATCCCTCGCATCCGATCGCGCGGCGCCGGCGCTGCAGCTTCGAGGAGACGCTGCAGTTCGACCACGTGGGCCTGCCGGCTTCCACCGCGGTTCACACCATGCTGGCACGCGCGGCCGCCATCATCGGACGGCCGCTCAGCTACCGCGCGGTCGTGTCGACTTTCGACGCGGCGCTTCGTTGCGTGCGCGCCGGCCTGGGCATTGCCGTGGTGCCGCGCGAGGTGGTCGAGCCTTGGGTGCAGAGCTTCGGATTGCGCGTCGTGCCGTTGTCCGACCCGTGGGCCGAGCGGCGCTTCGCGATCTGCTTCCGCAGCGAGGCCAACCTTTCGCCGGCCGCCAAGCTGTTGGTGGCGCACTTGCGCGAGCGTGCCCGGCCGAGCTGAATCCTTGAACCGCCGGTCTGTCCGTCCGTTCACCGGCTCTTCTTCGGCGCAGGCGGCCCGTCGCGTGCGCCGAAGAAGCGCAGGGCAGGCCCGCTCGAAAATCATCGAAGCGAAAGGTCGCGGAATCTGTTCGACGAACCGAAATTGCCAGACCCCCCTCGTAGAATTTTTTTCTACAACTTCTAGTGGGGCTACATGAGACTCGTCGGTATCGGCTTTTCAGCACTCGCGCTCGTCGGGCTCATCGCCTGTTCCAAGGTCCCGGATACGGTAAAGATCGGCGTCGCCCAGCCCTTGTCCGGCCCGCTGGCCGCATTGGGCAAGGACATGCTCGAGGGGGTTCAGCTGGCGGTCAAGGAGATCAACGCCAGCGGCGTTGCAGTCGACGGGAAAACGGTGCGTTTCCAGATCGTCGCCGTCGACGATCAATCGAGTCCGGGCGTCGGCGCGCAGGTGGCGCGCCATCTTGTCGACGAGGGCGTGGTCGCGGTCATCGGTCACCTCAACTCCGGCGTGAGCATCGAGGCTGCGCCCATTTACGCTGCGAGAAACATCCCTCAGCTCGCCATCTCCACCCAGCCCAAGTACACGCAGCTCGGCTTTCCCACCACGCTGCGGCTGGTGGCCAGCGACGCCATCCAGGGCCGCGCGATGGGCACCTACGCCGCGACGACGCTCAGCGAAAGCGCCTGTGCGGTCGTCGACGACAGCACGTCCTATGGCAAGGCGCTGGCCGACCTGGCCGAAAAATCGCTCAACGCCCATGGCCGAACGGTCGCCTTGCGTCGTTCGTTCGACGACAAGACCACCGAGTTCGGTGCCCTGGTCAAGGAGCTGAAGACCCGCTCGGTCGAGACCATCGTCACGACGCTTGCCGACTTTCAAGTGGTCGCGCTGGTCCAGCAGCTGGCAGACGCCCAGCTGACCAACATCAAGATCGTCGGTGGCGACACGCTCAAGACGAACAAGTTGCTGGCCCAAAAGCTGCCGCTCGAAGTCTTCGCAACGTCGCCCGTGCTGGAGCCAAGGGAGTTCTACCGGGGCGCGAAGTTCGTCGAGGCCTTCAACACGGCATACGGCCACGCACCGGTGTATGGGTCGCACTATGCCTACGACGCGATGTACCTGCTGTCCAACGCGGTGCACCGCGCCAACTCGGTCGATGGCAAGGTGCTGACCACCAAGCTTCGCCAGCTCGACTACATGGCGCCCGTCACCAACGTGATGAAGTTCGGCCCGGACGGCGAGCAGCTCTACGGCAGCGTCGGCGTCTATCGACCCCGTGGGGGCCGCTGGGAACCGCTGATGAGTTCAGACCGCTGGTAAACCGGGGGCGGCGGCCTCCAGGGTTTTCTTCATCACACGCATGCCCTCGTCGATCATGCCGGCAATGGGCCCCGCCATCTCGTGCGGGAGCAAGTCGGCGATCCAGACCAGGCGGCTCTGCCCATCGCCCTCGTCCACGATCTGCAGAGACGCGTTGTGATGGCTGAGCCGGCCGCCGCTGGCCGACCAGACCAGCCGCCTCGCGGCATCGTCCAGATCGACGATCACCTCCCGCGCCACCACCCCATTGCCGAAGGTGACGATGCGCGCATCGCCCTCCAGTTTGCAGTCGGTCACGAAGCCGGGCACCAGCCGCCGGTGGATGGCACCGATGTCGCGCACCACCTCCCAGACCTGCGCCGCGCTCGCGGCGACCTGCGTTTCTCGTCGGATGCTTGCCATGCCCGTGTCTCCTGTGGCGAGTCGTTGTCGGGCCAGTGTAGGCCCGGCGCACGGTCAGCGCGAGACGCCCAGCAAGCGTTCCAGCACCTCGGGCTGGGCACGCAAGGTCGCGGCGCGATCGGCATGCACCACAGTGCCATGGTCCAGCACCACCGCCTCGTCCGAAATGGCGAGGATGGATTGCGGATGCTGCTCGACGATGATGGCCGCGAGTCCCTCGTCCTGCGTGATGCGCCGGATCGCGCGCAGCAGTTCCTCCACCAGGATCGGCGCCAGCCCCTCGAGCGGTTCGTCGAGCAGCAGCAGGCGCGGATTCACCACCAGCGCCCGGCCCACGGCCAGCATCTGCTGCTCGCCACCCGACAGCTGCGTGCCCAGGTTGCGCTTGCGTTCGGCCAGGCGCGGGAACAACTCGTAGACGCGCTGCGCGGTCCAGCGGCCGGGCCGCTCCACCGCCGTCAGGTTCTCGTGCACGGTGAGCGACTTGAAGATGTTGCGCTCCTGCGGCACCCAGCCGATGCCCGCTGCCGCGCGCTGGTGCGGCGACAGCTTGTGCAGCGCCGCGCCCGAAAGCGTGATGCTGCCGCCGTGCTGGCGCGTCGCGCCGGCCAGCGTATTGATCAGCGTGGTCTTGCCGGTTCCGTTGCGGCCCAGCAGCGCCAGCGTCTGGCCCTCGCCGAGGCTGAGCGAAATGTCCTGCAGCACCACCGCCTCTGCGTAGCCGGCGCTGAGCTTCTCGATGCGCAACAGCTCAGGCATGCACGGCCCCCTGCCCCAGGTAGACATCCTTGACCTTCGGATCGTTGGCGATGGTGTCAGGGTCGCCTTCCGTGAGCAAGGCCCCGTTGACCAGCACGGTCATGCGGTCGGCGAAGCTGAACACCAGGTCCATGTCGTGCTCGATCAGCAGCACCGACACATCGGCCGGCAGCGCGGACACCGTCTGCAGCAGTTCCTCGCGCTCGCCTGCCGGCACGCCTGCCACGGGCTCGTCCAGCAGCAGCACGCGCGGCTCGCAGGCCAGCGCGATCGCGATTTCGAGCAGGCGGCGCTTGCCATAAGCCAGCTCCCGCGTCGGCTGCCGCGCCACGTCGGTGAGGTGGAACTGCGCGAGCAACTCCGCGGCCCGCTCGGAGACATGCGCCGACATCCCCAACGGGCGCCACCACTGCGCCCCGAGGCCGGAGCGCTGCGACACGACCAGCGCCAAGGTCTCCAGCGGCGTCATCGAATCGAAGAGCTGGTTGATCTGGAAGGTGCGCACCATGCCGCGCGCCACGCGCGCATGCGGCGCCAGGCGCGTGATGTCCTCACCCTCCAGCACGATGCGTCCGGCAGTGGGCGTGAGCACACCCGTCAGCAGGTTGACGAGCGTGGTCTTGCCGGCACCGTTGGGCCCGATGAGCGCGTGGCGCGCGCCGCGCTTCAGGTTCAGCGTCACGTTGTCGGTGGCGGTGATGCCGCCGAAGCGCATCACCAGGCCGGTGGCGGACAGCACGGTATCGTTCATCGTCCTGCACCCGTCCGCTTGCGGAACCAGGTCCAGGGCTTGAGCAGCCGGTCACGCCCGACCAGCACCAGCAGCACCAGGATCAGCCCCACCCAGAACATCCAGTACTGCGGCGTGACCGTCGACAACGTGTCCTGCAGCAGCTTGAAGACGATCGCGCCCGCGATACCGCCGTAGAGCCAGCCGACGCCGCCGATCACCAGCATCAGCAGCACGTCGGCCGATCGGTCGAAGGCCAGCACGTCGAGCGACGCGAAGCCGCTGGTCTGGGCGAGCAGCGCGCCCGCCGCGCCGGCCACCGCCGCTGCGACCGCATAGATCACCGCGATGCGCGAGACCACGGGAATGCCGATCGCCATCGCACGCAGCCGGTTGTCACGGATCGCCTTCAGCGTGGCACCGAAGGAGGACTGCACCAGCCGTCGCATCAGGAGGAAGAGCAGCAACAGCACGGCGAGCGAGTACCAGGCCGCCGTGCGGCCGTAGAGGTCGAATTCGAACAGGCCCAGCACCGGCCCCATCACCACGCCCTGCAGCCCGTCGGCGCCGCCGGTGAGCCAGTCCAGCTTGTTGGCCAGTTCGAGCAGCAGCAGCGCGGTGCCCAGCGTGACCATCAGCCGCGTGAGATCGCTGCCGCGCAGGATGGTGACGCTCGCAACGGCACCGAGCGCCGCCGACGCGACGATGGCGACCAGCAGGCCCACGGTCGGATCGGGCATGACATGTTTGGCGAAGAGCGCTGCGGTATAGGCGCCGAACCCGAAGAAGGCCGCGTGGCCCAGCGAGACGATGCCGGTATAGCCGAGGATCAGGTCCAGCGACAACGCGAACAGCGCGATGATCGCGATCTCGTTGATCATCAGTGCCTTCGAGGGCAGCAGCGCCGGCAGCACGAAGACCACCGCCCAGAAGACGAACTCCCACGGCCGCCAGCGCGTGCGGGCGAGCAGCGCGTCGCGCAGCGCCTCCGCGCTCACCGGAGCGCCCTCGCCCGCGGCTGCGATGCCATGAGCCTTCGAAGCGGCCGTGCGGCTCATCGCCCGCCGCCTCGCCGCGTGAACAGGCCCTGCGGGCGCCACATCAGGATCAGGATCATCAGCAGGTAGACCGTGAAGGCCCCCATCTTCGGGATGAAGTACTTGCCCGCCACGTCGGCGATGCCGAGCAGCAGCGCGGCCAGCAGCGGCCCGGTGATCGACGAGGTGCCGCCGACCGACACCACGATCAGGAAATAGATCATGTACTTCAGCGGGAAGGTCGGGTCCATGCCGAGGATCTCGGCGCCCAGTGCGCCGCCGAGCCCCGCCAGGCCCGAACCCACCGCGAAGGTCGCCAGGAACACCACGTTGACGTTGATGCCCAGCCCTGCCGCCACGCGCGGATCGTCCACCGCCGCGCGCAGCCGGCTGCCGAAGCGCGTCTTCGACAGGATGAGCTGCAGCACCACCGTGAGCAACGCACACAGCACGATGATGAAGACGCGGTAGTGACCCATGCCCAGCAGCAGCGCGCCGTCACCGATCTCGGTGCGCCCGCGCAGCCACTCGGGCAAGTGGACGTTCTGCTGCGAGGAGCCGACGAAATAATCGACCGCAGCCACCGCCATGAATGCCAGACCGATCGAGAACAGCACCTGGTCCAGGTGCGATTTGCCATACATCGGCCGGTACAGCGTGCGCTCCAGCAGCGCGCCCAGCAGCCCCACCAGCACGAAGGCGAGCGGCAGGCAGGCCAGAAAGGGAACGCCCGCCTTCTGCATCGCGAACACCGTCAGGTAGCCGCCGGCCATCGCGAAAGCCCCGTGCGCGAGGTTGATAAAGTTCATCAGCCCCAGCGTGACGGCCAGGCCGACCGCGAGCACGAACAGCAGCATGCCGTAGGCGATGCCGTCGAAGAGTATGGTTAGCATGGCTCGCCCCCAGGTTGCCCGCACTTCGTGTCGGGCGCCCACCCCCTACCGGGGGCAACACCAGCGGCCCGGCAAAGCCGGTTCCGCGGTGGGGATGTTGCTCCCCCCCAGGTTGGCTCACTGCGTGTAGCCGCCCACCCCCTACCGGGGGCAACACCAGCGGCCCGGCAAAGCCGGTTCCGCGGTGTTTCCCAAAGGGAGCGCGGCGGGGTCATGCGGCTGAAACGGGCGGGCGCTTGATGAATCACTGCTTGTTCTTGCCCGGATCCTTCACCGCCTTGATCACGTCGAACTCGACGTTGTAGAGCTGCCCGTCCTTCTTCTCGACCTTGCGCAGGTACACGTCCTGCACGATGTCGCGCGTCTGCGCATCGATCAGCACCTGGCCGCGCGGGCTTTCGAAGAGCTGGCCCTTCATCGCCGCCAGCAGCGCGTCGCCGCCGCCCTGCCCCTTGGTGGCCTTGAGCGCCTCGTAGATCACGCGCATGCCGTCGTAGCCGCCGATCGCCATGAAGTTGGGCCGCATGTTCTTGTTGGCCTTCTGGAAGGCCTCGACGAACTTCTTGTTGGCCGGCGACGGGTGAGCCGCCGAATAGTGGTGCGTGGTGACAACGCCCAGCGCGCCGTCGCCCATGTCGTTGAGCTGGTCGTCATCGGTCACGTCGCCGGTGGCGATCATCTTGATGCCGGCCTTGTCCATGCCGCGCTCGATGAACTGCTTCATCACCGCGGCGCCTGCACCCGAGGGCACGAAGACGAACAGCGCATCGGGCTTGGCGTCACGCACCTTCTGCAGGAAGGGTGCGAAATCGGGGTTGCGCAACGGCACGCGAAGCTTGTCGAGTACCTTGCCGCCGTTCAGCTGGAAGCGCTCGGCGAAGAACTTCTCGGCGTCGTTGCCGGGGCCATAGTCGGTCACCAGCGTGACCACCGACTTGATTCCGTTCTTGGGCGCCCAGTCGCCCATGGCAACCGAGACCTGCGGCAGCGTGAAGCTGGTGCGCACGACGTAGGGAGAAGCCTCCGTGATGCTGGAAGTGGCGGCGGCCATCACCACCATCGGCGTCTTGGACTGTGTGGCGATCGGCGCCGTCGCCATGGCCGACGGCGTGATGCCGAAGCCCGCCAGCACGTTGACCTTGTCGTTCACCACGAGTTCCTGCGCCAGGCGCTTGGTCACGTCGGGCAGGCTGGTGTCGTCCTTGACGATCAGCTCGATCTTCTTGCCCGCGACGGTGTCGCCGTTCTGCGCCATGTAGAGCCGGGCCGCGGCCTCGATCTGGCGGCCGGTGGTGGCCTGCTGCCCTGTCATCGGCAGTACCAGGCCGATCTTGAAGGTGTTGCCCTGGGCCTGCGCCAGCGGCATGGCCAGGGCGAAGGCCGTGAGGCTCGCGGCCTGCACGAGGTGGCGACGTTGCATGGATGTCTCCTTGAGATGGGGATCGGAACGGGGCGTATTGTGATCAATCGAAACGATGTTGGCGCCTTGGCAAACACCTAAGGCACCTCGGCCGTCGGCCCGCGGGCCTGCATTCTGCGCGATGCATCGATCGCTTGCGCGATCATCGCGCAACGCTCCCGGGGCTCACGGCGTGTCGGGCCGCCAGGCGGAATCGAGCGTGATGCAGCCCACGGCGCGCGACACGCAGGCGCAGATGCGCCGGCCTTCGCGCTTCTCCTGTTCGCTGAGGAACACGTCGCGGTGGTCGATCTCGCCCTCGACCGCGAGCACGTCCATCGCGCACAGGCCGCATTCGCCACGGCGGCAATCCCACAGCGTCTGCACGCCGGCAGCTTCGAGCGCTTCGAGCAGGCTGCTTTCCGCTGGCACCTGGATGCTGAGGTCGTGGCGCGGAATGCGCACTTCGAATGCCTGCACGGGCAGCCGGCCGCTGCTGCCGAAGGTCTCGAAACGCAGGTCCGCCGGGGGCCGCCCCGCCGCCGCCCAGGCGCGCTTGACCGCCTCCAGCATCGGCACCGGTCCGCAGGTGTAGAGCTGGCCGCCTTCGGGCAGCGCCGCGATCTCGGCCGCAAAATCGATGGGCGCATGGCCGATATGGGTCTGGATGCTGCTGGTCGCCGCGCTGCCCAGCGCTGCCTGCAGCGACGCAAGATAGGCCAGTTCCTTCTCCGAGCGCGCGCCGTAGAGCAGGCGCACCGCCACCCCCCTGCGTGCGGCCAGCGCGCCCAGGCGCTGCGCCATGAAGACCATCGGCGTGATGCCGATGCCGCCCGCCACCAGCAGGTAGCCGGGCGCCGTGATGTCGAGCCCGAAGTGGTTCTGCGGCTGCGTCACCAGCAGCCGATCGCCGGGCGCCAGCCGCCACATCGCGAGCGACCCGCCCCGGCCGTCGTCCAGGCGCTTGACGGCGATGCGCCAGGTGCGCCCGTCAGGCTCGCCCACCAGCGAGTAGTGGCGCGTCTGCATCCGGCCGGCGCCCGTCGTGCCCACGAGCACCTGGACCTGCAAGTGAGACCCCGGCTCATGGCTCGCTGCCAAGCCCGATTCGGGCGTGAGTTCGAATTCGCGTACGGTGGGCGTCAGGTCGCGGCAGGCGGTGATGCGCGCAGGCATCCAGTGGATTTCGCTGTTCATCGCAGGAATGGTGTCGTCATGCCCGACGGCGGATCAGCTGCACGCCGGGCAGCGGGTGGATGTGTGCGCCGTGCAGCGCCTCGCGCAGGTTGCGCTGCGCCAGGCGGCTGTGCTCGCGCATCAGCGACTCGGCACGCGAGCCCTCGCGGTTTTCGATCGCGTCCAGCACCTGGCCGTGCTGGTCCTGCGCGATCACGAGCATGTCACGCGCGGCCGGCGAGTTTGCTTGCACCACCACGAAGGCCGAGGGGGAGGCAAACGGAAGGTTGATCACGCGTTCCATCTGCTGCGCGAGCAGCGGGCTGCCGGCCATCTCCGACAGCAGCCGGTGGAACTGCCCGTTGAATTCCACATAGCGCGAGAAGGCTGCGTCGTCGAGCGCGGGTTCTCTCAGCAGCTCGTCGATGCGGCGCAGGCAGGCGCGCGCCTCGCGCAGCACCACGGGCGCTGCGCCGCGCTCGGCTGCGAGCCGCGCGGACAGGCCTTCGAGCGTGCCGCGCAGCTCGATGGCGTCGGCAACGTCGCGCTCGGAAAAGGTGCGCACCGCATAGCCGCCGTTCGGCAGGGCTTCGAGCAGGCCCTCCTGCTCGAGCCGCATGAGCGCGCTGCGCACCGGCGTGCGCGACACGCCGAGTTGCTCCGAGATCGCGACTTCGGCGATGCGCGTGCCACCGGGCAGCTCGCCCGCCAGCACCATTTCGCGCAGCCTCAGCTGGGCCTTCACGGCCTGCGAGCTGCCGGCCTCGCTGGCTTCCGCACCGCCACTCACGCGCCCTCCGCCACCGGCGCCGGCCGGATCGGGATGGTGGACGCGATCGGCCGCTCCTTCGCGATCAGCTGATCGATCAACCGGCGCGCCCACATCGCGCCGGCGTCGATGTTGAGGTTGTTGAAATCGCGTCCGGGGCGCTCGTCCATCGCGCGCTGCTGCGCCTCGAGCACCAGCTCGTCCTCGCGGAAGATGCCGGCCACGCCCTCGCGCAGCTCGTGCGTGAGCCGCTGCTCGCCGATGCAGTAGTTGCGCGCGAACGCCCAGAAATAGAGGCAGCTCGTGTCGGTCTCGGGCGTGATGGTGTTGAGCACGTAGCCATTCACGCCCCGGCTGCGATCACCCGCATGACCCTCGCGCGGCACTGCGCCGCTGCCTGCCGGAGCGACGCCCACGTCGATGTTGACCGTGCACGGGCCCTCGAAGCGGATGATCTGCCAGCGGTCGACCTTGCCCTCGTAACCACGGGCATGGCGGATCTGCGCAGCCCAGAACGGCGGGGCGTCGATGTTCTCCATCCAGCGCGTGACGGTCGCCGAGCGGTCGCCGTGCGTCGCGACGAAAGGCGCTTCCGCCACCGCTCGGTTGCCGATGGATGAGCCGTGCACGAACGTCTCGTGCGTGAGGTCCATCAGGTTGTCGACCACCAGCCGGTAGTCGCAAGCCACGCGGATCATCTTGCCGTCGCCGGCCCAATCCGGGTCGTCGTTCCAGTGCATGTCCGGCACCAGCGCCGGGTCGGCCTTGGCGGGGTCGCCGGGCCAGATCCACACGAAGCGGTGCTTCTCCACCGCCGGATAGGCGCGCACGCAGGCCGAGGGATTGAGGGTCTCCTGGCTGGGCATGTGGGTACAGCGGCCCTGGCTGTTGTAGACCAGGCCGTGGTAGCCGCACACCAGTTCGTCGCCCTCGAGGCGGCCGAGGGACAGCGGCATCAGGCGGTGCCAGCAGGCGTCTTCCAGCGCAGCGACCTGGCCGTCTCTGCGCCGGTACAGCACCAGTTTCTGGTTGCAGACGGTCCGTGCCAACAGGCTGTGCTTGACCTCGACGTCGTAGGCCGCCGCATACCAGGCGTCGAGTGGAAAATGGCTTTTGGAGCGACTCATAGGATACGCAATGTATACAGCGATAGCCTAAAAACCAATACTTACCGGCCAGTTCTAGGGAAAACACGGATCTTCCTGTATCCAGACAAGTCGATTCCGGACCGTTTACGATCGATCGTTCTTTTCCAAGATTCGACGGAGCCCACCATGTCAGAACACGCCCGCCTGCCTGCCCGCTATGACCACGTCGGCAGCTTCCTGCGCCCCCAATACCTGCTCGAAGCGCGCGAGCAGAAGGCCAAGGGCGAGATCACGCCCGAACAGCTTCGCAAGGTCGAAGACAAGGCCATCACCGAGATCGTCAAGTTCCAGGAGGACATCGGCCTCAAGAGCATCACCGACGGCGAATTTCGCCGCACCTACTTCCACATCGACTTCCTGGAGCAGCTCGGCGGCGTGAAGACCGACATCCCGGTCACCATCCGCAAGCCCGATGGCACCGAAGAGCTCGCCCCCCCGGTGATGCGCGTCATCGACAAGGTGACCCACGCCAAGGCCATCCAGCTTGCCGACTTCCAGTACCTCAAGAGCCAGGTCTCGCCCGGCAACACGCCCAAGGTCACCATCCCGTCGCCGACGATGCTGCATTTCCGCGGCGGCCGCGCCGGCATCAGCAAGCAGGCCTACCCCGAGCTCGACCCGGCCTTCTACGACGACGTGGCCCGCGCGTACGGCGACGAGCTGCGCTCGCTCGCCGCGGCCGGCTGCACCTACGTGCAGATGGACGACACCAACCTGGCGTACCTGTGCGACGAGAAGATGCGCGAAGCGGCCCGCCAGCGCGGCGACGACCCCAACGAGCTGCCGCACCGCTATGCCGCCTTCATCAACAAGGTGGTGGCGCAAAAGCCTGCGGGCATGACGCTTGCGATGCACCTGTGCCGCGGCAACTTCAAGAGCACGCATGCCGCGGCCGGCAACTACGAGCCGGTGGCCGAGGCGCTGCTCAAGGAAATGGACCTGGACGCCTACTTCCTCGAATACGACGACGCACGTTCCGGCGACTTCCGGCCGCTGCGCTTCCTGCCCAAGGGCAAGACCGTGGTGCTCGGGCTGGTGACCACCAAGTTCGGCCAGCTCGAGGACAAGGACGAGCTCAAGCAGCGCATCGAGGCTGCCGCCAAGTACGTGCCGCTGGAGCAACTGGCGCTGTCGCCGCAATGCGGCTTCTCCAGCACGGTGCACGGCAACAAGATCGCCGTCGACGACCAGCGCAACAAGCTGCGCCTGGTGGTCGAGACCGCACAGGAGGTCTGGGGCTCGACCTGAGGTGCATGCCCGGTGAAGTCGCGGCATGATCGCGCTCCATGAAGCTCTTCACCGGCCCCCTCAGCATGTTCGGCGCCAAGGCGCAGATCGCGGCCCTCGAAAAAGGCATCGCGATCGAAGCCGTGATGGTGCCTTTCGACAAGGACGACAACTACCTGCCCAAGCACCCCGAGGTGCTGCGTGTCAATCCGAAGCGGCAGGTGCCTGTGCTGATCGACGGCGAGGTGGAGGTCTTCGATTCCACGCAAATCTTCGAGTACCTCGAGGACAAGGTGCCCGAGCCGCCGCTGTGGCCGCGTGATGTTGCCGCCCGCGCCGGGGCCCGCCAGCTAGAGCACCTGTCCGACGAGGTGTTCTTCCCGCACGTGATCAAGCTGATGGGCTTGCAGCACGACATGGGCAGCGAAGCTGCCATCACGGCCTGCGCCGCCTGCGCCCGCTTCTACGAGCAGATGGAGCAGCACCTCACTCAAGCCGACTATTTGGCCGGGCCCTATTCTTTCGCCGACATCGCCTTCTACATGGCGCAGGTCTTCGCCGACCGCAAGGGCGCCGGCATGACCGATGCCACGCCGCGCCTGCTGGCCTGGCGCGAGCGCGTGGGCGCGCGACCGGCAGTGCGGGCCGTGGTCGGGCCGATGATGCGCTTCCTCGCGTCGGAGGGACGGCCTGTGCCAGCGGCGCTCCAGTCGCACCTCGGGCCCGTCAACGCGTGAATCGGGCGCTCGCCGCGTGAACCGAATCGACGACTGGCTGGACTGGCTGCCCTCGCCGTCGCAGCACCTGCTGGTCGTCACCTTTGCGCTGCTGGTCTATGTGCTGACCACGCGCGGGCGACGCGAGCATCGCGCGCCCGCCACTGCGATCGCCTGGGTCATGGGCCTGGCACTGCTGCCCTACCTCATCCTGCCCACCTACCTGCTGTTCGGGCAGCGCAAGCTGCGGCCATCGGGTTCGCCCCGGCCCTCTCGCTCGATGCCCGCCGGCCATTGGGCAGCCGACCTGATCGAGAGCTTCGGTCTCGCGTCGCCGGGACCCAGCCCCGTCCGCTTCCACGCCGACGGCGGCGCTGCACGCGACGCGTTGTGGGAGGTGATCGAGGGTGCGCACACGCGCATCGACGTGTGCACTTTCATCATCGGCGACGATGCGCTCGGCCACGAGGCCATCAACCGGCTGTCGCGGCGTGCGCGCGAGGGCATCAAGGTGCGCGTGCTGCTCGACGGCTTCGGCGCCCTGTCGCTGCCGCGCCATCACTTCGACACGCTGCGCGACGCCGGCGCGGAAATCGCCGTGTTCCGCCCCATCTTCGGCCTGCGCCGCACGGGCCCGCGCAACCTGCGCAACCACCGCAAGCTCACCATCGCCGACGACGGCTGGCTCTGGTCGGGCGGGCGCAACCTCGCCGGCGAATACTTCCTCGGCAACCACGAGCAGCCGCAGCCCTGGCGCGACCTTTCCTTCGACCTCCGAGGCAGCGTGGCGGCGGCGGCGGCGCGGCAGTTCGACCACGACTGGGGTTCGGTGCGCGGGCGCAAGCCGCGCGCCATCACGGCCGAGGAGCCGCCGGCGGGCGAGCTCGCCCAGTTCCTTCCCAGCGGACCCGACCAGACCGAGGACACGGCGCACGCCCTGCTGATCGACGCCTGCTTCCGCGCAGAGCACCGGCTGCTCGCGATCACGCCCTACTTCGTGCCCGGCGACGGGCTGCGCGACGCGCTGCGGCTGGCAGCGCGGCGTGGTGTGCAGGTCACGATCGCGATGCCGGCGCGATCCAACCACCCGCTGGCAGATTTCGTGCGCGCCAGGGCCATGCGCGACCTCGCGCGCGCCGGCGTCAGCTTTCGCATGCTGCCCTTCATGGCGCACGCCAAGGCTGTCGTGGTGGACGAGCAGCTGGCACTGTGCGGCTCGATCAACCTCGACATGCGCAGCCTGCTGCTGAACCACGAGGCGGCCGTGGTGTTTTACGGCGCCGAGCAGATCGACTGGCTCGCGCAGTGGATCGAAACCACCGCCTCGGCCGGCGAGACCTACCGTGCACGCCGGCCCGGCCTGGTGCGAGACGTGGCGGAAGGCCTGCTGCTGACGATCGCGTTCCAGCTCTAGGCTTTCTTCGGAGGCTCCAGGTTGGTGTAGCTCGCGTTGCCCATGCCCGTGCCGATGGTCAGCACCGCCCAGCGCTTCAGGTCGCGCATGAAGGGCAGCTCGCTGAGTCCCTGCACCACCGCATCGTTGTGCATCAGCACCATGGTCGGGATGCCGCGGATGGTCGGGATCTTCTTGGCCAGTTCGGTGGGCAGGTGAAAGTGCTCGCTGGTCCAGTCGCCGGGCATGTTCTGCGCGCCGCGCGCGATCGAGCCGTCCTTGCGGATCAGGCCGGGGCAGCCGATGCCGACGAAGGGCGCGAGGCGGATGCCCTTCTTCTCGCAGTAGCGGACCTGCGCCTCGAGCATTTCGGCCAATCGCGCCACCAGTTCGCGGCGATTCGGGCCATCGTCTGCATGGCGCCACTTCTCGCGCCGAAGCACCTTTGCCCTGGACAGGTCGGCTGCGCGCTTGCGCCGCGTCTTCACGATGCCGCAGCGCACATTGGTGCCGCCGATGTCCAGCGCGAGGATGGCGTCAAAGTGCTCCAGCAGCTCGGGCGGGGTCAGGTGCACCCAGCCGAGCAGCCCTGCATCGTCGGGCTCGTGGCAGATGCGCGCCAGCTCCACCTGCACCTTCATCTCCTGGAGGATCGCGGCCGCTTGCAGCACTGCCCGCTCGCCCACGTCGCTTTCCGGAAATCCGCCGCCGACCACAATGCGCTCGACACCCTGCCATGAGGGTTGGCGCAGGAAGCTGTCGATGACTTCAGCAAGCGACTCGGCGAACTCCTCGATGGCCGCATGCACCACGTCGGTCGCTTCCGTGGCCTTGCCGGCCCTCAACGCGGCGTCGAGCGTGCCTTTGGCCAGGTCCCTCGAGTGCTGCTGGCCGAGCGGGTCGGGCTTGCCCTTCTTGCGAACGCGGCGGCGCCAGCGCTCCAGCAATTCGCGGAATGCGGTCTGGCTTGCCTGATCGCCCAGGAAGCCTTGCTCGCCCCGCAACTGCAGGCTGTAGCCTTCGACCAGCACCGCCGGCAACTCCTTGGCTCCATGGATGTCGGCCGATGGCGGCGGCGGTGCGTACGGGTTGCTGCCGTTGCTGCTGCCGTTGTCGTTGTTCTTCTTCGGTCGCGCCTTGTGCGCCTTGTTCTTGGGGGCCATGCAGTCCTTCAGGTTTCTGGTAGTGGGTTCAGTCGGCCGTGGCTTCGAGGATCAGGCGCGTGGTCTCCTCGGGGGCGTCCCAGTGCGGGAAATGGCCGCAGCGCTCGAACCAGTGCAGACGCGCCCCGGGATACAGCTGCATCGCCCGCGCCGCCTGCCGCGGAAGGCAGATCCGGTCGAGCCGCCCCCAGCCGATCACCAGTGGGCTGGTCAAGCTGCCCGCATCCGCGCCCTGCTGCGCCGGCTCGCGCAGGAGCGCACGCAACACGGCGCCGTAGGAACGCGCGGATGCGTAGCTGCGCATTTCCTCCAGCACCATGGAAGAGGACAGCGCGGCCGGCGCCACCGAGAACTGCGCCATCAGCAGGCTGCGCGACCAGTCGTGTGCGATGAGGCTGGGCATGGCAGATTGGAGGCTGCGCGCCAGCCCGTGCGAGAGCCACGCCGACGCGGCGAAGAGGAAGCGCTCCCAGCCGAGCCAGAAGCCGCCCGGTCCGAGCGATACCACCGAGCCCAGCACGCCGCCGCGCCTCGCCAGCTCGAGCAGCAATCGCCCCCCGACCGAGCTCCCGGCGGCATCGGTGCCGATCAGCTCGTGCTCCCAAAGAAACTGCGCGAGCGCATCGGCCATCGTCTGCATCGAGACCTCGCCGTCGAGCGGTGGACTCTTGCCGAACCCGGGCAGGTCGATCGCGGTCACGCTGCGCCGCTCGGCGAGCGGTTCGATGATGCCCTGCCATGAACGCCAATTGCTGCCCAGTCCATGGACGAGCAGGAGCGACTTGCCTTGACCTCGCCGGACGTAATTGATGAGCACGTCGGTACTCTGCTGCGCCGCGGCACGGCAACGCATCAGCCCCGCTCACGAACTCCTGTAGGAGCGCAACCTGTCGAATTCCGAGGCACGTCGATACACTGCGCCGGATGCATTGCCTGCACCCTCTGCGGCTTCTCGTCCTGTCCTGTCTCGGTCTGCTCTGCGCAGCGATGCCCTCGCACGCACAGGACGCAGGCCTCGGCATCGGCTCCAAGCGCTTCACCGAGTCCTACATCCTGGCCGAAGTGCTGGCGCAGACCGCGGCGCCCCACCTGCCGGCGCCGCCTCGGTTGCGGCAAGGCTTGGGCAACACTGCCATCGTCTACGAGGCCCTGCGTTCGGGCAGCATCGATCTCTATGCCGAATACACCGGCACGGTGGCGTTGGAGATCCTCAAGAACCCGCAGCCGATGACGCGCGAGGCCATGAACGCGGCGCTCGCGCCGCTCGGCCTGGGCATTGCGATTCCGCTCGGCTTCAACGACGGCTATGCGCTCGCCATGCGCGCGGCCGAGGCCGAGCGGCTCGGCGTGCGCACCCTCGGCGACCTGGCACGCCATCCCGAGCTGCGGCTGGGACTTTCCAACGAGTTCATCGGCCGTGCCGATGGCTGGCAAGGCCTGGCTGCCCGTTATGGTTTCACGCAGAAGCCTGCCGGACTCGACCATGGCCTGGCCTATGACGCGATCGCGGCGAAGCAAGTCGACGTCATCGACATCTACACCACCGACGCCAAGATCGAGCACCTGGGCCTGCGGGTGCTGACCGACGACCGTGCCTACTTCCCTCGCTACGACGCGGTCGTGCTGTATCGGCTCGACGTGCCCACGCGCTGGCCGGCGGCCTGGGCCGCGCTGCAGAAGCTCGAGGGCCGCATCGACGAGCGCGCCATGATCGCGATGAACGCACGCGCCGAGTTACAGGGCGTGGCCTTCGACGTGATCGCGCGCGACTATCTGGCGCAAGGCGGCGTGGGCGGCAAGGCCGGCGCCTCCGGCAGCGAAGGCGCGCGCGGCTTCGTCGCCAAACTGTTCGGCCCCGACCTGGGGCGGATCACACGCCAGCATCTTCTGCTGGTGGCGGTCTCGGTCGGGCTCGCGGTCCTGATTGCCGTGCCGCTGGGCATCGCCGTGTTCCCGCACTTGCGCCTGCGGGCCCTGGTGCTCGGGCTCACCGGTCTTCTTCAGACCGTGCCCTCCCTCGCGCTGCTCGCGGTGCTGATCTCTCTCATCGGCGCCATCGGCACCTTGCCGGCACTGATCGCGCTCACGCTCTATTCGCTGTTGCCCATCATGCGCAACACCGTGACCGGCCTGGCCGAGGTGCCGACCGGCCTGCGGCAGGCCGGCACGGCGCTGGGCATGACGGGTGCTCAGAGCCTGCGGCTGGTCTTGCTGCCGCTCGCGCTGCCGACTCTGCTGGCGGGGGTGCGGACGGCCGCCACCATTGCCATCGGGACGGCGACGATTGCGGCTTTCATCGGCGCGGGAGGGTTTGGGGAACGGATCGTGACGGGGCTGGCGCTGAATGACCGCGAGTTGCTGGTGGCGGGGGCGGTGCCGGCGGCGGTGTTGGCGTTGCTGAGTGAGGGGTTGTTCGAGGTGATCGAGTATTGGCTTCGGCGGGGGCGGGCTGGGTGACTACTGGTGTCGGGAGGAGCTTGGCTATTGGTCCTTGCGCGACTGTCGATGCTCGCGCGACTGTCGGTGCTTGCGTGACTGTCGGTGCTTGCGTGACTCGCTAGTCTTACGTTGCGCTTGGGGTGAGGCTGGAGCCGGGGCGTCGTCCCGGCAGCCGAGTCACTTTCTTTTGCTTCGCCAAAAGAAAGTAACCAAAGAAAAGGCGACCCCACTGGCCGCAGCCCTCCGCTTCGCTACGGGAAGCCTCCGGTGCTCGCTTTTCGCGGGGTCCGCGCAAACTCGCTTCGCTCAAACACGCGCGGCCCTGATCCGCGAAAAGCTCCGCTCCTCGGCTACGGCCAGAGGGGACCTGGAATCCAACGCGCCATGGCGCGTCCTTGTGTGGTGTGCAGATGGGCATGAGCTTCGAGTCTTCGCTCACGCTAGCAGTCGAGCACACGCACATCACACGCGCATAGGCACATTCCATGTCCATGCCCGTGCCCGTGCTCGTGCTCGTGCTCGTGCTCAAGTGCGAGGCGCATACGCACGCACCTGTTCCAGGCCTCGCGCAGCGAGGCCGTTGGTGGCCGAGCGAAGCAATGGCCCGTCCATATCCCCTCTGCGCGTGCCGAGGAGCGGAGCTTTTCGCGGATCAGGGCCGCGCGTGTTTGAGCCGCAGGCGAGTTTGCGCGGACCCCGCGAAAAGCGAGCACCGCAGGTTGCCCGTAGCGAAGCGAAGGGTCACGCGCAGTGGGGTCGCCTTTTCTTTGGTTACTTTCTTTTGGCGAAGCAAAAGAAAGTGACTCGGCTGCCGGGACGACGCCCCGGCTCCAGCCTTCAACAAAGCGCAACGTCCCAATCGAAGACCGGTGCACCTCACCCAGCCCCCTCCCAGAGGGAAAGGGAAAGACGGAACCAAAGAAATCAAGCCAACGTATACGCCGTCTTCACCACAGTAAAAAACTCCTGCGCATACCGCCCCTGCTCCCGCGCCCCATAGCTCGACCCCTTCCTCCCGCCAAAAGGCACGTGGTAATCGACGCCCGCAGTCGGCAGGTTCACCATCACCATCCCCGCCTGGCTGTGCCGCTTGAAGTGCGTCGCGTACTTCAGCGAAGTCGTGGCGATGCCTGCGGACAGCCCGAACTCCGTGTCGTTCGCCGTCGCCAGCGCCTCCTCGTAGTTCTTCACGCGGATGACGCTCGCCACCGGCCCGAAGATCTCTTCCTTGTTGATGCGCATGCTTCCGACCGTTTCGCTGAACAGCGCGGGCGACATGTAGTAGCCCTCGGTGTCCAGCCTCAACCGGTCGCCGCCAGCCACGAGGCTGGCGCCTTCGCCCCGGCCGATGTCGATGTACTCCAGGTCTTGCTGCAGTTGGCTCTCGCTGGAGACCGGGCCGATGTCGGTGCCCTGCGCCAGCGCATCGCCGACCTTGATCTTCGCCATGCGCGCCTTCATCGCCTCGATGAACTTCGGGTAGATGCCCTCGGTCACGATCAGCCGGCTCGACGCGGTGCAGCGCTGGCCGGTCGAATAGAAAGCGCTCTGCACGCTGAGCTCGACCGCCTGGTTCAGGTCGGCATCGTCGAGCACCACCTGCGGATTCTTGCCGCCCATCTCGAGCTGCACCTTCTTGTGCGTCGTGGCGCATTGCACCGCGATGCGGCGGCCGACGCCGACCGAACCGGTGAAGCTGATGGCCTGGATGCCCGGATGGTTGACCAGCGCATCGCCGATGACGCTGCCGCGCCCCATCACCAGGTTGAAGACGCCGGCCGGGATGCCCGAGCGGCTGATGATCTCGGCCAGCGCCCAGGCGCAGCCGGGCACCAGGTCGGCGGGCTTGAGCACCACGCAGTTGCCGTAGGCCAGCGCGGGCGCCACCTTCCAGGCCGGGATCGCGATCGGAAAGTTCCACGGGGTGATCAGCCCCACCACGCCGACCGGCTCGCGCGTGATCTCGATGCCGATGCCGGGGCGCACCGACGGGATCACCTCGCCCGCCAGGCGCAGGCATTCGCCAGCGAAGAACTTGAAGATGTGGCCGGCGCGCGTCGCCTCGCCGATGCCTTCGGCGCGGGTCTTGCCCTCCTCGCGCGCCAGCAGCGTGCCCAGCTCTTCCTTGCGCGCCAGGATCTCGTTGCCGATCTTGTCCAACGCATCCGAGCGCGCCTGCACGCTGCCGGTGGACCAGGCCGGGAAGGCGGCGTTGGCAGCCGCCACCGCTTCATCGACCTGGGCCGCGTCACCCTGGGCGTAGTGGCCGAGCACGTCCTGCAGGTTGCTCGGGTTGGTGTTGGGGCTGTAGCTGGCGCCGCTGCGCCATTCGCCGTTGATCAGGTTGTCGAAGTTCTGCATGACAGTCCTTGTGTCGGTCGGAAAAAATGCGGGGCCGTCTGGGCGGCCCCGCACGCTGTCTCAAGAATAGGCGAGCCGCGGCGCGTCGGCCAGGGCGCCGCCCTGCAACCCTACTGCGGCCCGAGTTGGCCGATGAGCGAGGCCAGGGCGTCGTACTCCTGCGGCTTGAGTTCGGTGAGCGGCGTGCGCACCGGTCCTGCGTCGTGCCCGACGATGCGCGCCCCGGCCTTGACGATGCTCACCGCATAGCCCTGGCCCTTGTTGCGGATCTCGAGGTAAGGCATGAAGAACTGCTTGAGCAGCCGGTGCTGCGTCGCCGTGTCGTCGGCCGCCACCGCCTTGTAGAAGTCCATCGCGGTCTTCGGAATGAAGTTGAAGACCGCCGAGGAATACACCGGCGTGCCCAGCGCCTTGTAGGCCGCCGCGTAGACCTCGGCCGTCGGCAGGCCGCCGAGATAGGCGAAGCGATCGCCCATGCGCAGGTGGATCGAGCTCATGAGCTCGATGTCGCCGATGCCATCCTTGAAGCCGACGAGATTGGGGCAGCGCTCGGCCAGCTTCGCCAGGGTATCGGGGTACAGCCTGCTCTGGCCGCGGTTGTAGACGATGACGCCGAACTTCACGCTCTTGCACACCGCCTCCACGTGCGCGGCCAGTCCTTCCTGGCCGGCTTCGGTCAGGTAGTGCGGCAGCAGCAGGACGCCGTGGGCGCCGGCCTTCTCGGCAGCCTGCGCGCACTGGATCGCAAAGCGCGTGGGGCCACCCGCGCCCGCGATGATCGGCACCTTGCCGCGGCAGGTCTGCACCGCCGTCTCGATGATCTCCGGGTACTCGTCACTGGTAAGCGAGAAGAACTCGCCCGTGCCGCCGGCGGCGAACAGCGCGCTCGCGCCGTAGGGGGCCAGCCATTCAAGGCGCTCGATGTAACCCCTCTTGTGGAAGTTGCCCTCGGCATCGAAGTCGGTCAACGGAAAAGACAGCAGGCCGGAGCCCATGATGGATTTGAGTTCCTGGGGATTCATCCAAAGATCCTAAAAAAAGAGTGAAGGAAAGTCGGGGAACACCGCGGAACCGGCTTTGCCGGGCTGCTGGTGTTGCCCCCGGTGGGGGGTGGGCGGCTACACGAAGTGAGCCAACCTGGGGGAGAGCCAAGTAACGCCGCGGAACCGGCTTTGCCGGGCCGCTGGTGTTGCCTCCGTAAAAAAGGGGGCGGCCACACGAAGTGAGGCACCCTGGGACAGAGCTTCAGTCAAGCTTGATCTGCGCCGCGTCGACCACTTTGGCCCAGCGCGCGCGTTCCTTGTTGAAGAACTGCTCCTGCTCGGCGGGCGTCATGGTCACGACTTCGGCGCCTTGCCCGGCCAGGCGCGAGCGGATGTCGGCCGAGCGAATGATGGCGACCAGCTCCTTGTTGAGGCGCTGGATGACGGCGTCGGGCGTGCCGCGCGGCGCCAGCAGGCCCTGCCACGTGCCCGACTCGAAGCCCGCCACGCCCTGCTCGGCGATGGTGGGCACGTCGCCGATCAGCGGCATGCGGGTGGACTTGGAAACGCCCAGCACCTTGAGCTTGCCGCTCTGCACGTGCGGCAGCGTGGCGAGCATGCCGTTCATCAGCACCTGGGTCTGGCCGCCGACCGTGTCCTGGATGGCCTGCACGCCGCCCTTGTACGGCACGTACTGCCAGCGCGCGCCGCTCGCGCGCTCGAGCGCCACGCCGGCCAGGTGGGGGGCGCTGCCGGTGGCGGTCACCGCGAAGTTCAGGTCGGCCTTCTTCGACAGCGCGACCAGTTCCTTCAGGCTGCTCGCCTGCACGGACGGATGCACCACCAGCAGGTGCGGCGAATAGGCCAGCATGGTGACGCCGCGCAGGTCCTTCGAGGGATCGAAGGAGAGCTTGGTGTAGACCGATGGGCTGATCGCCAGCGCGCCGACGTCGCAAAGCAACAGCGTGTAGCCGTCGCCCGGGGCCTTGGCCACGAGGTCGGCGCCGAGGTTGCCGTTGGCGCCCGCGCGGTTCTCCACGATCACCGATTGCTTGAGCGCCTCCGACAGGGGCTGGCTGATGGCGCGCGCGATGATGTCGGACGAGCCCCCCGGCGGGTACGGCACCACGATGCGCACGGGCTTGGAAGGCCAGGCGTCGGCTGCATGCGCAGCGCTGGCCAGCAGGCTGACGCCGACGGCGCCGAGCACGAGATCGCGTCGATTCAAGGTCATGACTTGGGTCTCCTAATGAAGGGGATGGGAAGTGCGTGCGGGCACGCCGAAGTCTGGGTTGTTCTAAGTTATCAGTCATCGTACAACTTAAGACGTGCGATGTCCAGCGATCGGACGCCGTTCAGGCGGAAGGTTCCTCGCCACCTTGCGCAGGTGCCTTGCTTTCGCGCTGGGCGGCTTCCTGCGCAACGCGCAGGCGCTCGCGGCTGTTCGTCAGATGGATGCGCATGGCCGCCCGTGCCGAGTCCGGATCGCCTCGCGCGATGGCTGCATAGATTTCTTCGTGCTCGCGGTTGACCCGGCTCAGGTACTCGCCGCGGCGGTCGTGGTTGCGGATGGCCGTGATGCGGGTCCGCGGAATGATCGTGGTGCCGAGGTGGCTCATGATGTCCGCGAAGTACGGATTGCCGGTGGCCTGCGCAATTTGCAAGTGGAAGCGGAAGTCGGGTGCCACCGTGTCTCCTGCCACTGCCACGTTGCGCTCGAAATCGTCCAGTGCGTCGCGCAATGCCGCCAATTGCTCCTCGGTGCGGCGGGTCGCCGCCAGGCCGGCCGATTCGGTCTCCAGGCTGATTCGCAGTTCCAGCACCGCCAGCACGTCGACCGTGGTGGCGATATCGGAGGCCTCCAGCCGGAACATCCCCGGCGCCCGGGGCTGCAGCACGAAGGTGCCGATGCCGTGGTGCGTTTCCACCAGCCCGCCGGCCTGCAGCTTCGACAGAGCCTCGCGCACCACGGTGCGGCTGACGCCGTAGGCCTGCATGATGGCCGACTCGGTCGGCAGCTTGTCGCCCGGGCGCAGTTGCTGGCTGCGGATCTTCTCCCCCAGGTCGTCGACCAGGCCGTGCGCCAGGCCGCGACCGCGGCGGCGCGGTCTTTCGACCGAGGTGGCCGGCTCGGCGGCTGCGGTTGTCCCGGTTGACAGGTTCGACATGGGGTGATGATAATCACCCGAGCGTTGTACGACAACCGATAACCTACGACTCACAGAGACAAGCAACGATGAGTGCGCCTTCCTCCCCTCCCCGTTTGAATCGATTGCTGTTGACCGGAGCCGCTGGCGGACTGGGCAAGGTACTGCGCGAACGCCTGCGTCCCTTTGCCCGCACGTTGCGGGTGTCCGACATCGCCGCGCTCGCGCCGGCCGAAGGCTCCCACGAAGAGGTCGTGCCCTGCGACCTCTCCGACAATGCCGCCGTCGATGCGATGGTCGCCGGCTGCGACGCGATCGTGCACCTTGGGGGCGTCTCCGTCGAACGCCCTTTCGAGGAAGTCCTCGAGGCCAACATCAAGGGCGTCTTCCATATATATGAAGGTGCGCGCCGTCACGGCGTCAAGCGAGTAGTCTTCGCCAGCTCCAACCATGTGATCGGCTTCTACAAGCAAAGCGAAAAGATCGACGCCCACGCGGCGCGCCGGCCCGACGGCTACTACGGCCTGTCGAAGTCATTCGGCGAGGACGTGGCCCAGTTCTACTTCGACCGCTGGGGCATCGAGACGGTGAGCATCCGCATCGGCTCCTCGTTCCCCGAACCGGCCAACCGCCGGATGATGAGCACCTGGCTCAGCTACCGCGACCTGACAGCGCTGATCGAGAAGTCGCTGTTCACGCCGGACATCGGGCACATGGTGGTCTACGGCATGTCCGCCAACCGCGACGTCTGGTGGGACAACCACGCCGCGGCGCAGCTCGGCTTCCAGCCGCAGGACAGCTCGGAGGTCTTCCGCGCCAAGGTCGAGGCCCAGCCGCCGGTGGCTGCCGACGATCCCAATGCCGTCTACCAGGGCGGCGCTTTCACGGCGCAAGGCCCGTTCGAATGAGATGTGCCGGCGGAAAGCGGGCCCCTCTTCTTTCTTCGTTCCAGATTCACACAACACCTCGGAGACTTTCATGACGTTTTCTCGCACTCTCATGGCTGCCTGCACGGCGGCAGCTGCCTTTGCCTGGGGCGCAACCCTTCCCACTCCGTCCCAGGCCCAGACGATGACGCTCAAGGCCGCCGACGTGCATCCCGCCGGCTATCCCAACGTCGTGGCGATCGAACACATGGGCAAGAAGCTCGAGGAGGCCACCAAGGGCCGCATCAAGCTCCAGATGTTCCCGGGCTCCGTGCTCGGCGGCGAGAAGGAGATGATCGAGCAGACGCAGGTGGGCGCCATCCAGATCCTGCGCACCTCGCTCGGCCCCATCGGCCCCGTGGTGCCGGAGGTCAACGTCTTCAACATGCCTTTCGTATTCCGCGACGAAGCGCACATGCGCGCAGTGATCGACGGGCCGATCGGCCAGGAGATGCTCGACAAGATCACCGCCTCGCCCGCCAAGCTCGTCGGCCTCGGCTGGATGGACGGTGGCTCGCGCAGCCTCTATACGAAGAAGCCGGTGCGCACGCCCGCCGACCTGAAGGGCATGAAGATCCGGATGATGGGCAACCCCTTGTTCGTCGACACGATGAACGCGATGGGCGGCAACGGCATCTCGATGGGCTATGGCGAAGTCTTCACGGCGATCCAGACTGGCGTGGTCGATGGCGCCGAGAACAACCCGCCCACCCTCTTCACCGCCAACCACTACCAGGCCGGCGCCAAGTACTACACGCAGACCAATCACCTGATCATTCCCGAGATCTTCGTCATGTCGAAGGTCACCTGGGACAAGCTGTCGAAGGACGATCAGGCGCTGGTCAAGAAGTTCTCGCGCGAGGCACAGATGGAGCAGCGCGCGCTGTGGGACAAGAGCGTCGCCGACTACACAGCCAAGCTGAAGGCGGCAGGCGTCGAATTCATCAATATCGACAACAAGCCGTTCTATGACGCGACCGCGCCGGTTCGGGCCAAGTACGGCGCGGACTACGCCACCCTGATCAAGCGCATCGAAGCCACCAAGTAGCAGGGAGCGCTTTCCCCATGGATCCCCTCTTCGTGCGCGCTTGCGACCGGCTCTACCTCGCCTGCATCTGGCTGGCCGGTTTCGCCATCTTCCTGATGTCCCTGATCATTCCCTGGGGGGTATTCACGCGGTACGTGCTCGGCACCGGATCGCAGTGGCCGGAACCCGTCGCCATCCTGTTCATGATGGTATTCACCTTCATCGGCGCTGCGGCGGCTTATCGGGCCGGTGCCCACATCGCCGTCTCGATGATCACCGACCTGCTGCGCGAGCCCCTGAAGAAGGCGCTCGCAGTGCTGGTGGATCTGCTGATGATCGTCGTGTGCGCGTTCGTCGCCTATTACGGCACGCGGCTGTGCATGGAGACCTGGCACCAGTCGATCAGCGAGCTGCCCTGGCTGCCCGTCGGGGTCACGTATGCCGCGCTGCCCGCCGGCTCGGCGGTGACGCTGGTCTTCGTGATCGAGCGCATGGCTTGCGGGAGTCAGGCCCATCGCAACGTCGTGCGCTACGAGGAAGGCGCTGACGCCCCCGAGGGAGCGCGCTGATGGACGCCTTCGTCTTGCTCGGCAGCTTCGCGCTGCTGATGATGCTCGGGATGCCCATCGCCTACGCGCTGGGCCTGTCGGCGCTGATCGGCGCGCTCTGGATCGATATCCCGCTCGACGCGGTGATGATCCAGCTCGCATCCGGCGTCAACAAGTTCTCGCTGCTCGCCATCCCCTTCTTCGTCTTGGCCGGGGCCATCATGGCCGAAGGCGGCATGTCACGCCGGCTGGTGGCATTCGCGGGCGTGCTGGTGGGCTTCATTCGCGGCGGCCTTTCGCTGGTGAACATTCTGGCGTCCACCTTTTTTGGCGCAATCTCCGGGTCGTCGGTGGCCGACACGGCTTCCATCGGCTCGGTCCTGATTCCCGAAATGGAGAGGAAAGGCTACCCGCGCGACTTCGCGACCGCCGTGACGGTCAGCGGCTCGGTGCAGGCCATCCTGATTCCGCCGAGCCACAACGCGGTGCTGTATTCGCTGGCTGCCGGCGGCTCCGTGTCGATCGCCAGCCTGTTCGTCGCGGGCGTGCTCCCCGGCCTGCTGATGGGCCTGTCGCTTGCCGTCCTCTGCCTGGTCATCGCCAGCCGGAAGAATTACCCCAAGGGCGAGGTAATCCCGCTGCGCCAGGCGCTGAAGATCTGCCTGGATGCGATGTGGGGCCTGATGACCATGGTGATCATTCTCGGCGGCATCCTGTCGGGCGTCTTCACCGCCAACGAGTCGGCCTCGATCGCGGTTGTCTGGGCCTTCTTCGTCACGATGTTCATCTACCGCGACTACAAATGGCGCGACCTGCCGAAGCTGGTGCATCGCACCGTGAAGACAGTGACGATCGTGATGATCCTGATCGGCTTCGCTGCCAGCTTCGGCTACATGATGACGCTGATGCAGATTCCGCTGAAGGTCACGACCTTCTTCACCAGCGTCTCGGACAACAAGTACGTGGTCCTGATGATGATCAACGTGATGCTGCTGGTGCTCGGCACGCTGATGGACATGTCCCCGCTGATCCTCATCCTCACGCCGATCCTGCTGCCCGTGGTCAAGCTGCTCGGCGTCGATCCCGTGCACTTCGGCATGATCATGATGGTGAACCTGGGCATCGGCCTCATCACGCCACCGGTCGGAACGGTGCTGTTCGTCGGAAGCGCGGTCTCCAAATTGTCGATCGGGGTCGTCACACGGGCGGCGGCGCCCTTCCTGGTCGCGCTGTTCCTCGTGCTGATCGCCGTGACCTACGTGCCCGCGCTGTCGCTGTGGCTGCCGCGCGCGCTCGGCCTCTGACGATACAGGCCTTATCGCCATGACCGCCGCCGTGTACGTCTCCAATGCCGAGAGTGGCGATATCACGGTCTTCTCGCTCGACGAGCGCACCGGGACGCTTACGCGGCGCCAGGACGTCGCCGTCGGCGGCACGCTGATGCCGATGGCACTCAGCCCCGACCGGCGGCGGCTGTACGTCGCGAGGCGTTCGGCACCGCTGGCCGTCATCGGCTTCTCGATCGATCCGGCAAGCGGCCGACTCGCTCCGCTGGGCGAGGCGCCACTGGCGCACAGCATGGCCTACATCGCCACCGATCGCAGCGGACGCCATCTGTTCAGCGCGTCCTATGGCGGCCACCTGGTCGCGGTCAACCCCATCGATGCCGATGGCAAGCCGCAAGCTGCGCGGCAGATCATCCCCACCGGCTCGAATGCGCATTGCGTCCAGGCCGATGCCGCCAACCGCCATGTTTATGCCACCTGCCTGGGCAGCGGCGTGGTCATGCACTGGCATTTCGATGCTGCGAGCGGGACGCTGGCACCCGCAGAGCCGGCTGCGTGGGAGGCCCCGCCCGGTTCCGGTCCGCGCCACTTCGTCTTCGCACCAGGAGGCCGGTTCATCTACCTGCTCGGCGAACTCGACGGGTCGATCACGGTCCTCGGGGTCGACGCAGCCAGCGGCGCGCTGACGGCGCTGCAAAGTCTTGCCATGCTGCCGCCGGGCTTCACGGGCGAGCCGTGGGCTGCCGACTTGCATCTCACACCCGATGGCCGCTTTCTCTATGCCTGCGAGCGGCGCTCCAGCACGCTTGCCATCATCGCAGTAGACGCCCTCGACGGACGGCTGGCGGCGCCGCGGTACGTACCGACGGAAGCGCAGCCCCGCGGCTTTGCCATTGATGCCCGGGGCCTCTTTCTCGTCGCCGCCGGCCAGCTCTCTCATCGTGTGACCCTCTACGCGATCGATCCTGATTCCGGTGCACTGGCAGTCCGTGACACGGCCGCCGCCGGTCGCGACCCGAACTGGGTCGAGATCGTCGCGCTGTCTGAATGATTCGTCGCCCATGACCCCTCCGCTCCAAGCCACCGCCCCGCTGACCATCCACATGCACGAGCGCGACAACGTCGCGATCGTGGCCAACGACGGCGGCCTTCCGGCGGGCACGGTGTTCCCCTCGGGACTGACGCTGCGCGAGAAGGTGCCGCAGGCGCACAAGGTCGCGCTGGTCGACATTCCCGAAGGCGGCGAGGTGCGCCGCTACGACGTCGTGATCGGCTATGCGCTGAAGCCCATCGCGGCCGGCAGCTGGGTCCACGAGCGCCTGCTGCGGATGCCCGCCGCCCGCGCCCTCGACGGCCTGCCGATCGCGACAGTGAAGCCTCCGCGGCAGGCGCCGCTGGAGGGCTACACCTTCGAGGGCTACCGCAACCCGGACGGCTCGGTCGGCACGCGCAACATCCTGGCCATCACCCAGACCGTGCAGTGCGTGGCCGGCGTGACCGAGTTCGCGGTGCAGCGCATCAAGGCCGAACTGCTGCCGAAGTACCCGAACGTCGACGACGTGGTCGCCCTGGAGCACGGCTATGGCTGCGGCGTGGCGATCGACGCGCCAGACGCGGTCATTCCCATCCGCACGCTGCGCAACATCAGCCTCAACCCGAACTTCGGCGGCGAGGTGATGGTCGTCAGCCTGGGTTGCGAGAAGCTGCAGCCCGAGCGACTGCTTCCGCCCGGCACGATCCCGCTGATCGACGAGCGCAACGTGGCCGACATCGGCGCCACCGCCGAGCCCAAGCTCGACGTGGTCTGCCTGCAGGACGAAGCGCACGTCGGCTTCATGTCGATGGTCGATGCCATCCTGCGCCAGGCCGAGGAACACCTCGAGCGGCTGAATGCCCGGCGTCGCGAGACGGTGCCGGCCAGCGAGCTGGTGGTCGGCGTGCAATGCGGCGGCAGCGATGCCTTCTCGGGCGTCACCGCCAACCCGGCCGTGGGCTTCTGCACCGACCTGCTGGTGCGCGCCGGCGCGACCGTGATGTTCTCGGAGGTGACGGAGGTACGCGACGGCATCGACCAGCTCACCTCGCGGGCCGCGACGCCGGAAGTGGCCGAGGCCATGATCCGCGAGATGGCCTGGTACGACGCCTACCTCGACCGCGGCCGGGTCGACCGCAGCGCCAACACCACGCCCGGCAACAAGAAGGGCGGGCTCTCCAACATCGTCGAGAAGGCGATGGGCTCGATCGTGAAGTCGGGCAGTGCGCCGATTTCCGGCGTAGTGCCGCCCGGCGAAAAGGCGCGGCAGAAGGGCCTGCTCTACGCGGCGACGCCGGCCTCGGACTTCATCTGCGGCACGCTGCAGCTCGCGGCCGGCATCAACCTGCATGTCTTCACCACCGGCCGCGGCACGCCTTACGGGCTGGCCGAGGTGCCGGTGATCAAGGTCGCCACCCGCAGCGAGCTGGCGCGCCGCTGGCACGACCTGATGGACGTCAACGCAGGCCGCATCGCCGATGGCGAAGCCAGCATCGAGGACGTGGGCTGGGAACTGTTCCGGCTCATGCTCGATGTCGCGAGCGGCCGAAGGAAGACCTGGGCCGAGCACTGGAAGCTGCACAACGCACTGGTGCTGTTCAACCCTGCACCCGTCACCTGAAAGGAAGAGAAGCCATGGAAGACCTCAAAGGCCGGAGCGCACTGGTCACCGGCGCCAGCACCGGGATCGGCGCCGCCGTCGCACGGGCGTACGCTGCGCGCGGAATGCGGGTGGCGGTGCACTACAACGCTTCGGCCGACCCGGCGAAGGCGCTGGTCGATGCGATCACGGCCGACGGCGGCGAGGCCTTCGCCCTGCAGGGCGACGTGCGCGACACGCAAGCCATTCGCCGCATCGTGATCGAGACGAAGGCGCGCTGGGGCGGCATCGACGTTCTGGTGAACAACGCGGGCGGCCTGGTCCAGCGCGTGCCCATCGCCGACTTCGAGGACGCACTCTTCGACGAGATCCTGCATCTCAACGCGCGGTCCATGCTCGCGTTCTGCCGCGAGGTGGTGCCGCTGATGCGCGCGCAGGGGCGCGGTGGCAGCATCATCAATGTGTCGTCCGTCGCGGCACGCCATGGCGGCGGGCCCGGGGCCTACCTGTATGCCGGCGCCAAGGGCTTCGTCAACACCGCCACCCACGGCCTGGCGAAGGAGCTCGCGGCCGAGCGCATCCGCGTGAACGCGGTGGCGCCGGGCGTGATCCAGACACCGTTCCACGACCGCTACTCGACACCGCAGATGCTCGAGTCCTTCAAGGCGACCATCCCGATGGCGCGCATCGGCGACCCGGACGACTGCGTGGGCGCCTTCCTCTATCTCGCCTCGGAGCAGCTCTCGGGCTATGTGACGGGCCAGATCCTCGAGGTCAACGGCGGCCAGTACATGCCCTGAAACCCCCGAGGCCACCAAGACTGAAACATGCACAAAGCCTTCACCTCTCGCGCGCTGCGCCGCGTGGCACTGCTGCTGGCAGCCGGGCTCGGCGCCGTCGGCACCAGCGCTTGCGCCGCCACCTGGGTCTATGTTTCGAATGCGGACAGCCAGGAGATCTCTGTGCTCGAGCTCGACCGAGGCCAGGGCACGCTGAAGCCGATCGAAACGGTGAACGTCGGCGGCATGGCGATGCCGATGGCGGTCAGCCCCGACAAGCGCTTCCTGTACGCGGCGCTTCGCTCACAACCCTTCCGGGTCGTGAGCTTCTCGATCGACGGCGCGAGCGGGAGGCTGAAGAAGCTGGGCGAGGCACCACTGGCCGACAGCATGGCGAACATCGACACCGATCAAACAGGGCGCTGGTTGTTCGCGGCCTCCTACCCTGGGCACAAGATCACGGTGAACAGCATCGACAAGACAGGCGCCGTGGGCGCGATCCAGCAGTTGCTGCCGACTGCACCGAATGCCCACGCGATCCACGCCGACGCAAGCAACCGCTTCGTGCTGGCGACCAGCCTGGGCGGCGACCACATTTCGAGCTGGCGCTTCGATGCCGAAGCGGGCGTGCTGTCGCCCAACGAACCCGCGCTGACGACGGGCACTGCGAAGTCCGGACCGCGCCACTTCGTCTGGGACAAGGCTCAGCGCTTCGTGTACCTGCTCGACGAGCTCGATGCCCGGCTGCATGTGTACGCCTGGGACTCCGCGCGCGGCACGCTCCAGTTGCAGCAGAGCACCACCACCCTGCCCGAAGGCTTCACGGGCAAGCCATGGGCCGCCGATCTGCACCTCACACCGGACGGCCGCTATCTCTATGCCTCGGAGCGCACGTCCAGCACGCTGTCGGCCTTCAAGGTCGACGCCGCGACAGGCCGGCTGCAGCCGCTGGGCCAGGCGCCGACCGAGAAGACACCGCGCGGTTTCGCCATCGATCCGAGCGGCCGCTTCCTCGTCGCTGTCGGCCAGGAATCCCACAGCGCCTCGGTGCATCCCATCGATGCCGCGACCGGCGCGCTGGGCACGCCGCAGCGGCTGACGGTGGGCAAGAACCCGAACTGGGTCGAGATCGTCGAAGCGCCTTGAGCCCCTTCATCGCCTTCAGCGCCAAGGCTCGGGGAGCGCCGCCAATCTTGCCCTCCATCCATTACCCGCACTTCAAGGAGACACCCTCATGCACCGTCGCACACTGATCCGCACCGCCCTCGCCGCCTTCGCTGCCGGCTTGCCGGGAATGTCCGCCCTCGCGCAAGGCCAGTGGCCCACCGGCAAGGCCATCACCTATGTCGTGCCGTTTCCGGCCGGCGGCACGACCGACGTGCTCGGCCGCCTGATCGCCCAGAAGCTCGGCCCGGCGCTCGGCACCAGCGTCGTGATCGACAACAAGGGCGGCGCCGGCGGCAGCATCGGCTCCGAAATCGCGTCGCGCGCCGCGCCCGACGGCTACACGATGCTGGGCGGCACCATCAGCTCGCACGCCATCAACGTGAGCCTCTATCCGAAGATCGGCTACGACCCGCTGAAGTCCTTCGCGCCGGTCACCCTGATCGGCACCAACCCCGTGGTGCTGGTGGTGAACCAGAGCAGCCCCTACAAGACGCTGAAGGATGTGCTGGAAGCCAGCAAGTCCAAGCCGGGCGGGCTCTCCTCCGCCTCGGCCGGCACCGGCACGTCGCAGCACCTGACGCTGGAGCTGCTGGCCTACAAGTCCGGCGTCAAGTTCACCCACGTGCCCTACAAGGGGAGCGGCCCGGCCATCCAGGACGTCATCGGCGGGCAGGTCGACATGATGTTCGACACCACGGTCGTCGCCGGACCGCACATCCAGAGCGGCAAGCTTCGCGCGATCGCGGTCAGCTCGGCGAAGCGCCTGCCTTCGATGCCGGACGTGCCGACGGTCGCGGAATCGGGGCTGCCCGGCCTTCAGGACTTCGAAGTGCTGTCGTGGCAGGCCATCTTCGTGCCGGCCGGCACGCCGGCGCCGGTGATCGACCGGATGCACACCGAGATCCGCAAGATCCTGGCCGAGCCCGAGATGCAGGACAAGCTCAAGGGCTTCGGCATGCAGCCGGCCGACATGAGCACGACGCAGATCGCCGCGTTCCAGAAGGCCGAAGTCGAGAAGTGGGCGCAGGTGATCAAGGCTGCGAACATCAAGCCGGAGTAGGCGCAGTCCCGCAGGCAGCGGCAGGAGCGCTGGCTAGAATCGCCTTCCTCTTCCGGAAGCCCCGCCGTGTCCCGTTTCGCCGTCCTGCCGCAGTACCTCTTTCCCAAGCAGGCGCTGACCAACTTTGCCGGCTGGGTGGCGGGCAAGGAACGCGGCGCGGTCACGACGTGGATCATCCGGCGCTTCGTCGCCAAGTACGGCGTCGACATGGCCGAGGCGCTGAACAGCGACATCGCGAGCTACCCCAGCTTCAACGATTTCTTCACCCGCGCACTGAAGCCCGGCATGCGCCCGATCGCGCAGGCCGACCTGGTCTGCCCCGTCGACGGCGCGATCAGCCAGTTCGGCTTGATCGAGGGCGACCAGATCATCCAGGCCAAGGGTCACCTCTACACCACGACAGCGCTGGTGGGCGGCGACGCGGCGCTGGCCGCGCAGTTCCAGCACGGCAGCTTCGCCACCCTGTACCTGAGCCCGAAGGACTACCACCGCATCCACATGCCTTGCGACGGGCGGCTGGTGCGGATGATTTACGTGCCCGGCGACCTGTTTTCAGTGAACCCCGTCACTGCGCGCGGCGTGCCGGGGCTGTTTGCGCGCAACGAGCGCGTGGTGTGCGTCTTCGAGTCGGCGCGCGGGCCCTTCGTGCTGGCGCTGGTCGGCGCCACCATCGTTGGGAGCATGGCGACGGTTTGGCACGGCGTGGTCAACCCGCCGCGCGGGGGCGAGTTGCGCGAATGGCGCTATGACGATCGGCAGATCGTGCTCAGGCAAGGCGAGGAAATGGGACGCTTCCTGCTCGGCTCGACCGTGGTCATGCTGTTCCCGAAGCCGCCGCTGGACTTCAATGGCGCGTGGGCGCCGGGCCGCGCTGTGCGCCTGGGCGAAGCCATGGCCCACTATCCCGCCGCCTGAGGCCTCGCTTCACAGCCCGCGTCCCGCCTCAGGGGCCAGCTATGAAACTTGTAGCACGCCGTCATCTGGGATATAGTCGCCGGCCCGGTCGGGTGGCCGGGTCGACAAGAACAAGCAGCGCCATTCGTGGCCGCCGCCATCCTCCCGAGGAGATGCCCTGAATGAGCAGCAAGGAAAACGCGGCGGTCAGCCAACTGCTCGCGTTGCTCGAAGCCCGCTACGCGTTGCGCGTGCTCTGGGCGCTGCGCGACGGCCATGCCCAGACCTTCCGGCTGCTGCAGGACAGCGTCGGCAACATCACGCCCAACACCCTCAACACCCGCATCAAGGAGATGCGCGAGGCTGGCATCGTGAGCCACGGCGGCGAAGGCTACAGCCTGACGCCCACGGGCCAGGACCTGCTCAGGCGCCTCTCGGACCTGCAGGCCTTCGCGGTGAAATGGCAGCTCAACCAGGTCAGGAAGAACGTGCCCCCGCCTCTCAAGCCCGTCGCGCCGCCGCCCGAGGGACCGCCAGAGCCTCGTTAAACTGCAGGGCTTTCCCTTCCACTTCCCAAGGAACGCCATGCCCACCACTCCCTCCGGCCTCCAGTATGAAGACAGCGTCGTCGGCGACGGCGCCGAAGCGCAAACCGGCCACCACGTCCACGTGCACTACACCGGCTGGCTCTACAACGACGGCGTGCAAGGCGCCAAGTTCGATTCCAGCCGCGACCGCAACGACCCCTTCGCGTTCTCGCTCGGCGCCGGGCAGGTGATCAAGGGCTGGGACGAAGGCGTTGCCGGCATGAAGATCGGCGGCAAGCGCACGCTGATCATTCCGCCGGCGCTGGGCTACGGCGCACGCGGCGCCGGCGGCGTGATCCCGCCCAACGCCACCCTGAAGTTCGACGTGGAGCTGCTCGACACCCACTGAACAGGCCGGCGTGGCGTGCCGCCCGCGCCGCTCGCGAAATGCGCCTCCCGAGGCGCATTTTTTTCTTGAAATACCCACCGCCGACCCCAGTTGGCCGTGATCGTTCTCTACTTCATGAGTTTCCGGCCAGGCCGCCGGCTTTTTGAGCATGACTGACCCGCAAAACCCACCATCGAATTTCGAGCCGCTGCAAGGCGAAGCCAGCCCCGAGGAACTGGAGGCCGCGCAAGCCGCCAACGAGGCAGATGCATCAGCCGCTGCCACCGCCGAGATCGCGCAGCTGAAGGCCAAGAACGCCGAGCTGGCCGACCAGTTCCTGCGGGCCCAGGCCGACGTGCAGAACGCGCGCCGCCGCGCCGACGAGGAGATTACCAAGGGTCGCAAGTTCGCCATCGAGTCCTTTGCCGAAAGCCTGCTGCCGGTGCTCGACAGCCTGGAAGCCGGCCAAGCCCACAAGGACGCGACGCCCGAGCAGATCCGCGAAGGCGCCGAAGCCACGCTGCGCCAGCTCAAGAGCGCGCTGGAGCGCAACAAGGTGATCGAAATCGCGCCGGCACCCGGCAGCAAGTTCGATCCGCACCAGCACCAGGCGATCTCGGTGGTGCCGGTCGAAGGCCAGGAGCCCAACACCATCGTCGGCGTGCTGCAGAAGGGCTACACCATTGCCGAGCGCGTGCTTCGCCCGGCGCTGGTGACCGTCTCCCAGGCCGGCTGATCCCCACGAAACCCACAGGAAATCCCCGCTTCTTCCCTTGAATAGAGCCGGGTTATCCACAAGTTCACAACAACATCTTTTTCGCGTTCAGGAGAAACAACATGGGCAAAATCATCGGCATCGACCTCGGCACCACGAACTCGTGCGTGTCGATCATGGAAGGCAACACGACGCGAGTCATCGAGAACTCCGAGGGCGCCCGCACCACGCCCTCGATCGTCGCGTACCAGGAAGACGGCGAAGTGCTCGTCGGCGCCTCGGCCAAGCGCCAGGCGGTGACCAACCCCAAGAACACCATCTATGCCGTCAAACGCCTGATCGGCCGCAAGTTCGAGGAAAAGGAAGTCCAGAAGGACATCGACCTGATGCCCTACAGCATCGTCAAGGCCGACAACGGCGACGCCTGGGTGGAAGTCCGCGGCAAGAAGCTGGCGCCGCCCCAGGTCAGCGCCGAGATCCTGCGCAAGATGAAGAAGACCGCCGAGGACTACCTCGGCGAGGCCGTGACCGAAGCCGTGATCACCGTGCCGGCCTACTTCAACGACAGCCAGCGCCAGGCCACCAAGGACGCGGGCCGCATCGCCGGGCTGGACGTCAAGCGGATCATCAACGAGCCGACGGCGGCCGCCCTGGCCTTCGGCCTCGACAAGCAGGACCGCGCCGACCGCAAGATCGCCGTGTATGACCTGGGCGGCGGCACCTTCGACATCTCGATCATCGAGATCGCGGACGTCGACGGGGAGAAGCAGTTCGAGGTGCTGTCGACCAACGGCGACACCTTCCTGGGCGGCGAGGACTTCGACCAACGCGTGATCGACTACATCATCGGCGAGTTCAAGAAGGACCAGGGCGTCGACCTGAGCAAGGACGTGCTCGCCCTGCAGCGCCTGAAGGAAGCGGCCGAGAAGGCCAAGATCGAGCTGTCGAACAGCGCGCAGACCGACGTCAACCTGCCCTATATCACGGCCGACGCCTCGGGGCCGAAGCACCTGAACATCAAGCTCACCCGCGCCAAGCTGGAGAGCCTGGTCGACGAGCTGATCGAGCGCACCATCGCGCCCTGCCGCACGGCCATCAAGGATGCGGGCGTGTCGGTCAACGACATCCATGACGTGATCCTGGTGGGCGGCATGACCCGCATGCCCAAGGTCCAGGAGAAGGTGAAGGAGTTCTTCGGCCGCGAGCCGCGCAAGGACGTCAACCCCGACGAGGCCGTCGCAGTGGGCGCCGCCATCCAGGGCCAGGTGCTCTCGGGCGACCGCAAGGACGTGCTGCTGCTCGACGTGACCCCGCTGTCGCTCGGCATCGAGACGATGGGCGGCGTGATGACGAAGATGATCACGAAGAACACCACGATCCCGACCAAGTTCGCGCAGACCTTCTCGACCGCGGAAGACAACCAGCCCGCCGTGACCATCAAGGTGTTCCAGGGCGAGCGCGAGGTGGCCGCCGGCAACAAGCTGCTGGGCGAGTTCAACCTCGAAGGCATTCCGCCGGCCGCGCGTGGCACGCCGCAGATCGAGGTCAGCTTCGACATCGACGCCAACGGCATCCTGCACGTGGGCGCCAAGGACAAGGGCACCGGCAAGGAGAACAAGATCACCATCAAGGCGAACTCGGGCCTGTCGGAGGACGAGATCCAGAAAATGGTGAAGGACGCCGAGCTCAACGCGGCCGAGGACAAGAAGAAGGTCGAGCTGGCGCAGGCCCGCAACCAGGGCGAGGCCATGGCCCACAGCGTGAAGAAGTCGCTGGGCGAGCACGGTGCGAGCCTGGAAGCCGGCGAGAAGGAAAAGATCGAGGCCGCGATCAAGGAGCTGGAAGAAGTCCTCAAGGGCGAGGACAAGGCCGCGATCGAGGACAAGACCAACACGCTGATGACCGCCAGCCAGAAGCTCGGCGAGAAGATGTACGCCGACGCCCAGTCCGCCGCCGGTGCCGCCGGAGCGGCACCCGGTGGCGGGGCAGGCGGTGCTGGCCCGGAAGCTGCGAGCAGCGCCCCGGCCGACGACAACGTGGTCGATGCCGAGGTCAAGGAAGTCAAGAAGGGCTGACCTGAGGGCCCTGATGCAAGGCTGGATCTGCTGACAAGGCGGTCCGGCCTTTTCCGTTCTCGACACCGCTACCGAACATGGCCACCAAACGCGACTACTACGAAACCCTCGGCGTTCCCAAGAACGCAAGCGAGGAAGAAATCAAGAAGGCTTATCGCAAGCTGGCGATGAAGCACCACCCTGACCGCAACCATGGCGACAGCAAGGATGCCGAGACCAAGTTCAAGGAGGTCAAGGAAGCCTACGAGATGTTGTCGGACCCGCAGAAGCGCGCCGCCTACGACCAATACGGCCATGCAGGCGTGGATCCCAACATGCGCGGCGGGCCCGGGCCCGAGGGCTTCGGTGGCTTCGCGGAAGCCTTCGGCGACATCTTCGGCGACGTCTTCGGCGCCCGTGCTGCCGGCGGTCGGGCCGGTGGCCGCCAGGTGTTCCGCGGCAGCGACCTGAGCTACGCGATGGAGATCACGCTCGAGGAGGCGGCCGACGGCAAGGATGCGCAGATCCGCATCCCCAGCTGGGACGATTGCGGCACCTGCAAGGGCACCGGCGCCAAGCCCGGCACCAAGCCGATCACCTGCACCACCTGCCATGGCAACGGCGTGGTGCAGATGCGCCAGGGCTTCTTCAGCGTGCAGCAGACCTGCCCCACCTGCCACGGCAGCGGCAAGATCATTCCCGAGCCCTGCGCCACGTGCCACGGCCAAGGCAAGATCAAGAATCACAAGACGCTGGAGGTCAAGATCCCGGCCGGCATCGACGATGGCATGCGCATCCGCAGCACCGGCAATGGCGAGCCAGGCACCAACGGCGGTCCGCCTGGCGACCTGTACATCGAGATCCGGCTGAAGAAGCACGAGCTGTTCGAGCGCGATGGCGACGACCTGCACTGCGTGGTACCGGTCAGCATCACCACTGCCGCACTCGGGGGCGAGATCAGCGTGCCCACACTGAAGGGCCCTGCAGCCATCGACATCCCGGACGGCACCCAGAGCGGCAAGCAGTTCCGCCTGCGCGGCAAGGGGATCAAGGGCGTGCGCTCGAGCTACCCCGGCGACTTGTACTGTCACATCCGCGTGGAGACACCGGTCAAGCTCACGGAGCACCAGCGCAAGCTCATGAAGGAGCTGGACGAGTCGCTCAGGAAGGGCGGCGACAAGCACAGCCCCACCGACAAGGGCTGGTTCGACAAGGCCAAGGAATTCTTCAGCTAGGCCCTCGCCCTCGGCAACCCTGTCATTGGGCCTGATTGGTTCAGACTGCGCGGCTGCGCCTAGTAGCCGAGCAGGTTGCGCCGCACGTGCGCCAGATGCTCCAGGCAGAGCTGCACGGCGCGCGCGCCGTCGCGGTCCTTGAGCGCGGCAACCAGTTGGCGGTGCTCGCGCTGGTAGTCCAAACGGCGCTCCGGCGTGGCGCTGCGGCGCTTCAACATGCCCCATTCGCCCTGGGCCCGCACCTCGTTCATGCGCTGGAACACGGCGGAAATGAAGGCGTTGTGCGCAGCATCGGCGATGGCCTCGTGCAAGCGGCCGTCCCACAGTTCGAATTCCTCCAGCGTGGCGGCCGCCTCGCCCCGGTCGCAGCAGGCCTCCATGCGGGAAAAGTCCGCAGCGGTGGCGTTCCCCACCACCATGGCGATGATCGCCGGCTCGAGCACGAGGCGCGCGCTCATCAGCTCCGCGGGGCTGGTGGCGAGCGGCGCGTCGCCGCTGCCCAGCTCCGCCAGCGCCTGCGCGACCTCGGCGCTCACATAGGTTCCGCTTCCGACGGTCTGGGTGATCAGGCCGCGCTCCTTGAGCTCCGCCAATACGCGCCGCACGGTCGTGCGGCTGAGGCCGAACTGCCCGCTCAACGCACGCTCGGTGGGCAGCCGCTGGCCGGCCCGCCAGGTGCGTGACTTGAGGTTGTCGAGAATGGCTTCCCGTAGGGACAGGGCGCTGTACACGGTCGTGGAATGTTCGGACGCGAAGCTTGGCATAAGGCCGGCGGCGGCAATCGTATCAATCGCGTGCTGGCTCGCATCATTGTGCAATTGGTATTGCATTGGTAGCATTTGGTCTTGTCAAGGAGATCATTTTGCGCATTGCCACCTACCACTACCAAGGCCGTCGGCAGGTCGGGCTCGTTGCCGATGACGGCATGACCGTCCACCCCCTCGCGCTCGACGCCGATCGAGCGCAACGGGGCGTCCTGCCCCTCGTCGAAGACCAGGCCGCGGGTATCGCCTGGCCGGCCCCCACCGGCGACACCCTGGCGCTCGCCGACGTGCGGCTCGAAGCTCCCTTGCCTTTGCCGCGCCGCAATCTGTTCTGCGTCGGCCGCAATTACCACGCGCATGCCAAGGAGCTGTCCGGCTCGGTGTTCAGGAACAACGCGGCAAACCCGCAGGAATGGCCCATCGTTTTCACCAAGGTGCCCGAATGCGTGATCGGGCCGGCCGACGAGGTCCGGCTGCCGGGCGACACGATCTCGGCGCAGATCGACTACGAGGCGGAGTTGGCGGTGGTCATCGGCAAGGCCGGCCGCAACATCGCGCGTGCCGACGCGTTGTCGCACGTCTTCGGGTACACCATCGTCAACGACATCACCGCGCGCGACGTCCAGATGCGGCACCAGCAATGGGACCTCGGCAAGTCCTTCGACACCTTCTGCCCGATGGGCCCCTGGATCGTGAGCGCCGACGCGCTGGACGGCACGCAGACCCGGGTGCGCTGCTGGGTCAACGGCGAGCTGCGCCAGGACGCACAAACGACCGACCTCATCTTCGACATCCCCACCCTGATCGAGACCTGCTCGCGTGGCATCACGCTGTACCCGGGCGATGTGATCGCGACCGGCACGCCGGCCGGGGTCGGCATGGGTTTCACGCCGCCGCGCTACCTGAAGACGGGCGATACCGTGCGCATCGAAATCGATGGGATCGGCACGCTCGAGAACAGCTTCAGCTGAGCCCGGGAGATCCCCGCGCATCCAGATCAGAGCCCATGAAAAACGGAGACAGAACCATGCACCGGTCCCCCCGCGCCCTGCTGCGCCTCGCGATGCTCGCCGCTTGCTGCATTGCCGCAAGCGCGCTCGCCCAATCGAGCTGGCCTGCCAAGCCCATCACCATGATCGTGCCGTTTCCGCCGGGCGGCGTGGCCGACACGGTCGCGCGGCCGGTGGCAGATGCCTTGTCGCGCCAACTTGGGCAGACGGTCGTGGTCGAGAACCGCGCCGGCGCAGGCGGCGCGGTGGGCATCGGCTTCGTGGCCCGCGCGCCTGCGGACGGCTACACGGTGCTGCTGAGCTTGTCCTCCATCTCCATCCTGCCCGAGGCCGACCTCCTGCTGGAGCGCAAGCCCGCCTATCAGACGAGCCAGTTCACGCCGATTGCGCGCTTCACGGCAGATCCGACCGTGCTGGTGGTGCGCGCCGACGCGCCCTGGCAGACGCTGTCCGAGTTCGTGGCCGATGCGCGACGCAAGCCCGGCGCTTACAACTACGGCAGCTCCGGCAACTACGGCACCATGCACGTGCCGATGGAAATGCTGAAGAGCGCGGCAGGCTTCCGCATGACGCACATCCCCTACACCGGTGCGGGACCTGCCGTGGTCGCGTTGCTTGCGGGCCAGGTGGACGCGGTCGCCAGCGGGCCCGCAACGGTGGTGCAGCAGATCAAGGCCGGCAAGCTGCGCGCACTCGCGCACTGGGGGGATCGGCCGCTGGCAGCGCTGCCGGGCGTCCCCAGCCTCGAGCAGGCCGGCTTCAAGGTCAGGTTCGCGCAGTGGTCGGGGCTGTTCGTGCCGGCGGGCACGCCGGACGAGGTGGTCAGCAAGCTGCGTGCTGCCTCCGCCAAGGCAGCGGCGGATCCGGCGGTCCTCCAGGTCATCGAGAAGGCGGGCAGCCCCATGGCCTACCTCGATGCGCCCGAGTTCCAGTCGTACTGGCGCACCGACGCCCAAGCCATGACCGAGGCGGTCCGGAAGATCGGAAAGGTCGAGTAACAAAAAAGCCAGCTTTCGGCTGCCCTTCTTTACACCCGGTCGGCTGCTGCCGCGTTTGGGTTGGGTCATGGCAGAAATAGTCTTTGCCCCTACCCTGCTGACGCGCGAGCGCGAATGGAAGATGATGTCCTACATCGGCATATGCGGTGCAGGCGATGAGGTGCTATGTCTCCTGTCTTAGGCTTGTGTTGATTTCACCGCGTTTATGCCGATTGCTTCCGCTTCGGCGTTGGAACTTTTAGACAGACGGTTCGTTCTTATTTGAAAACCAATTTGCTCGACGCGTTGTTTGTTCTATGCTTTGAGCCAAGTTACTGCTCGAGGAGTTTTTCGTAAGCGTGCTCAACTCACCTGGCACCATTCCTGCGAACGATGCGATGTGTGCAGCACGGAAACTCCGGGCAGCGCCCCGCTGACTCGATGGAGGTGTTTATGGATGTCATCAGTAACTTCGCCGCCCGCTACGAGCGGACTCGCGAAGAGGTCCTTTCCCTGCAGGAGTACCTCGAGATCTGCAAACGGGAGCCCACGGCCTACGCCACCGCTTCCGAGCGAATGCTCAAGGCCATCGGGGAGCCGGAGCTTGTCGACACGCGCAACGACCCACGCCTGTCGCGCATCTTCGCCAACAAGGTCATCAAGATCTACCCGGCCTTCCGCGAGTTCTACGGCATGGAGGACGCCATCGAACAGGTGGTGTCCTACTTCCGGCACGCGGCGCAGGGGCTCGAAGAGAGGAAGCAGATCCTCTACCTGCTCGGCCCGGTCGGCGGCGGCAAGAGCTCGATCGCCGAGCGGCTGAAGCAGTTGATGGAGCAGGTGCCCTTCTATGCCATCAAGGGCTCGCCGGTCAACGAATCCCCGCTCGGCCTCTTCAACGCCACCGAAGACGGCGAGATCCTCGAGAAGGAATACGGCATCCCGCAGCGCTACCTCAATCGCATCCTCTCGCCCTGGGCGGTGAAGCGGCTCGAGGAATACGGCGGCGACATCCGGCAGTTCCAGGTCGTCAAGCGCTACCCCTCGGTGCTGCGCCAGATCGCGGTGGCCAAGACCGAGCCCGGCGACGAGAACAACCAGGACATCTCATCGCTCGTCGGCAAGATCGACATCCGCAAGCTCGAGACCTATGCGCAGGACGACCCCGATGCCTACGCCTACTCCGGCGGCCTGTGCCTGGCCAACCAGGGCCTGCTGGAGTTCGTCGAGATGTTCAAGGCACCGATCAAGGTGCTGCACCCCCTGCTGACTGCCACGCAGGAAGGCAACTTCAAGGGCACCGAAGGCTTCGGCGCCATCCCCTTCGACGGCATCGTGCTCGCCCACAGCAACGAAAGCGAGTGGAAGGCGTTTCGCAACAACAAGAACAACGAGGCCTTCCTCGACCGGATCTACATCGTCAAGGTGCCCTACTGCCTGCGCGTCTCCGAAGAAATCAAGATCTACGAGAAGCTGGTGCGCAACTCCTCGCTGTCGCTGGCGCCCTGCTCGCCCGGCACGCTGCGCATGATGGCCCAGTTCTCGGTCCTCACGCGGCTGAAGGAACCGGAGAACTCCAGCATCTTCAGCAAGATGCAGGTGTACGACGGCGAGAACCTCAAGGACACCGATCCGAAGGCCAAGTCGATCCAGGAGTACCGCGACTACGCAGGCGTGGACGAGGGCATGAGCGGCGTGTCCACCCGCTTTGCCTTCAAGATCATCTCCAAGGTCTTCAACTTCGACAGCGGCGAGGTCGCCGCCAACCCGGTGCACCTGATGTATGTGCTCGAGCAGCAGATCGAGCGCGAGCAGTTCGCCGCCGAGACCGAGCAGAAGTACCTGTCCTACATCAAGGAGCTGATGGCGCCGCGCTATGCGGAGTTCATCGGCAAGGAGATCCAGACCGCGTACCTCGAGAGCTACTCCGAATACGGCCAGAACATCTTCGATCGCTATGTCACCTACGCCGACTACTGGATCCAGGACCAGGAGTACCGCGACCAGGACACCGGCGAGGTGTTCGACCGTGGTTCGCTCAACGCCGAACTCGAGAAGATCGAGAAGCCCGCGGGCATCAGCAACCCCAAGGACTTCCGCAACGAGATCGTGAACTTCGTGCTGCGCGCGCGTGCCGGCAACGCGGGCAAGAACCCGCTGTGGACCAGCTACGAGAAGCTGCGCACGGTGATCGAGAAGAAGATGTTCTCCAACACCGAGGAGCTGCTGCCCGTCATCAGCTTCAACGCCAAGAGCAGTGCCGACGAGATGAAGAAGCACGAGGATTTCGTCAACCGCATGGTGCAGAAGGGCTACACCGCCAAGCAGGTCCGCCTGCTGTGCGAGTGGTACCTGCGCGTGCGCAAGAGCTCATGATGAGCTGACAAGGGAGTCAGGGCCGTGGCCATGCTGCAGCAGATCATCGACCGCCGTCTGTCGGGGAAGAACAAGTCCATCGGCAACCGCGAGCGTTTCCTGCGGCGCTATCGCGAGCAGATCGGGGAGGCCGTGCGGCGCGCCGTCAGCGGCCGCAACATCCGGGACCTCGAACAGGGCGAGGACATCACGCTGCCCAAGCGCGACGTCTCGGAACCGGTGTTCGGCCATGGCCCCGGCGGCGACCGCGAGTACGTGCATCCCGGCAACCGCGAGTACGTCAAGGGCGACCGCATCGAGCGGCCCCAGGGCGGCGGCGGCGGCAAGGGAAGCGGCTCGCAGGCGGGCGACGGCGAAGGCGGCGAAGACGACTTCGTCTTCCGCCTCACCAAGGAAGAGTTCATGCGGGTCTTCTTCGAGGACCTTGCCCTGCCCCACCTGATCCGCACCCAGTTGGCCGAAGTGCCGGAGTGGAAAAGCCACCGCGCCGGCTTCACGCAGGACGGCATGCCCACCAACCTGCACGTGGTGCGGTCGATGCGTGGCGCGCTGGCGCGCCGCATCGCGCTGGGTGGCGACTCGCGGCGCGAGATCCGGGAGCTCGAGGCCCACCTCCTGCACCTGAAGCGCAGCCCGCGCGCGGCCGATGCACTGGTGCAGCGCGAGATCCGCGACACCGAGGCCAAGATCGAGGAGCTGAGGGCCAAGGCCAAGCACATCCCCTTTCTGGACCCGATCGACCTTCGCTACCGCAACCGGGTGAAGGTGCCGATCCCCTCGGCCAAGGCCGTGATGTTCTGCCTGATGGACGTTTCCGGGTCGATGGACGAGGCGCGCAAGGACATGTCCAAGCGCTTCTTCATGCTGCTGTACCTGTTCCTGACGCGCCACTACGAAAAGATCGAGCTGGTCTTCATCCGGCATCACACCCAGGCCAGCGAAGTCAGCGAAGAAGAGTTCTTCCATGCCACCGAGACCGGCGGCACGGTGGTTTCCAGCGCGCTCACGCTGATGCACGACATCATCCGCGCGCGTTTTCCAAGCAGCGAGTGGAACATCTACGGCGCCCAGGCCAGCGACGGCGACAACTGGCACCAGGACAGCGGCCGATGCCGCGAGCTGCTGGCCGACCACCTGCTGCCGCTGGTGCGCTACTACGCCTACGTGCAGGTGGCCGACGCCGAGCAGAACATGTGGGAGGAGTACACGCAGCTGGTGGACTCCCACAAGAACTTTGCAATGCGCAAGGTCGCCGACGCGGCGGACATCTACCCGGTGTTCCGCGACCTGTTCAAAAAGGAGAGGGCAACGGTGTGAACGCCAGGAAACGAGAACCCCTGCCCAGCCCTTCGGACTGGACCTTCGATCTGATCGAGCGCTACCACAGCGAGATCGCGCGCGTCGCGCGCGGCTACAAGCTGGACACCTACGCCAACCAGCTCGAGATCATCACGGCCGAGCAGATGATGGACGCGTACGCGTCGGTGGGCATGCCGGTCATCTACCGCCACTGGTCCTACGGCAAGCAGTTCATCTCCACCGAGAAGAACTACCGCCGCGGGCACATGGGGCTTGCCTACGAAATCGTCATCAATTCCGACCCTTGCATCGCCTACCTGATGGAAGAGAACACCATGGCCATGCAGGCCCTGGTGATCGCCCATGCCGCGTACGGGCACAACAGCTTCTTCAAGGGCAATTACCTGTTCAAGATGTGGACGGATGCATCGTCCATCATCGACTACCTGGTGTACGCACGGCACTACATCAGCGAGTGCGAGGAAAGACATGGCGTGGCGGCGGTGGAGGACCTGCTCGACTCCTGCCATGCGCTGATGAACCACGGCGTGGACCGCTACCGCCGCCCGCAGCGCCTGTCGCTGAGCCAGGAACAGGCGCGCCGCGAAGACCGCGAGCACCATCTGCAGCAACAGGTCAACGACCTATGGCGCACGCTGCCCAAGCGCGCCGGCCGCTCCGCCGAGGAAGACGAGGCCGCCAAGCGCTTCCCGTCCGAGCCGCAGGAGAACCTGCTTTACTTCATCGAGAAGAACGCACCATTGCTGGAGCCCTGGCAGCGCGAAGTGGTGCGTATCGTGCGCAAGATCGGGCAGTACTTCTATCCGCAGCGGCAGACCCAGGTCATGAACGAGGGCTGGGCCACCTTCTGGCACTACACCCTGCTCAATACCCTCTATGACGAGGGCCTGCTGGCCGACGGCTTCATGATGGAATGGCTGCAGTCCCACACCAACGTGGTGTTCCAGCCGCCGGTCGGCCACCGCGCCTACAGCGGCATCAACCCCTATGCGCTGGGCTTCGCCATGTACACCGACCTGCGCAGGATCTGCGAGGAACCTACCGAGGAGGACCGCCGCTGGTTCCCGGACCTGGCCGGTTCGCCCTGGCAGCAGACGCTCGACTACGCGATGCGCAACTTCAAGGACGAGAGCTTCGTCGGCCAGTTCCTCTCCCCGAAGCTGATGCGCGACTTCCGCTTCTTCGCGATCCGCGACAAGCAGAGCGAGTCCGAGCTCGAGGTGTCGGCCATCCACGACGACAGCGGCTACAGGCAACTGCGCGAGTCGCTGTCCCGGCAGTACGACCTCAACCACCGCGAGCCCAACATCCAGGTCTGGAGCGTCAACCTGCGCGGCGACCGTTCGCTGACCCTGCGCCACACCCAGCACAACGACCGCCCGCTGCACGACGATGCACATGAAGTGCTCAAGCATGTCGCCCGGCTGTGGGGCTTCGACGTTCACCTCGAGAGCGTCGACAGTCAGGGTCGGGTCAACCACCGGAAGGTGGCCGGACCGCAGGCGGCTTGACCCGTTCGCTAGCGCGGGACCTTCAGCGTGCCGCGCGCTGCCAGTGCGAGCTCGCGCGCGTGGCAGTCCTCCAGATGGTCGTTGACCAACCCCATGGCCTGCATGAACGCATACACCGTCGTCGGGCCGACGAAGCTCCAGCCCCTCTTTTTCAGGTCCTTGGACATCGCCACCGATTCGGGCGAGGTGCTCATGGATCGCAGCGCCTCGTGGGTGATGCGTCGAGGGCGCGACGCCGGGTCAGGCTCGAAGCCCCATGCATAGGCGGCGAGCGAGCCGAACTGCTCGCGCAGTTCCAGCACCCGTTGCGCGTTGTTGATGGCCGACTCGATCTTGCCGCGGTGCCGCACGATGCCCGCATCGCCAAGCAGCCGCTCCACGTCCTTCGGCCTGAAGCGCGCCACGCGCTCGGCGTCGAACTCCGCGAAGGCGCGCCGGAAGGCCTCGCGCTTGTTGAGGATGGTCAGCCAGCTCAGCCCCGCCTGGAAGCCCTCGAGACACAGTTTCTCGAACAGGCGCCGGTCGTCCGTGACGGGGAAACCCCATTCGTTGTCGTGGTAGTGCTGGTAGGCCGTGGTCCCCTGGCACCAGCGGCAGCGCAGCGCGCCGTCTTCGCCGGTGAAGAGCCCTGGCTGCTCTCCACTCACGTGCTCACCCGCACCAGCGCTTCGATCGCCAGCGCATACCCCTTGACGCCGAAGCCGACGATGATGCCGCGCGCCGCCGGCGAGATGTACGAATGATGGCGGAACTCCTCGCGCGCATGCACGTTCGAGATGTGCAGCTCCACCACCGGCACGCTCGCGCCCTTGATCGCGTCGTGCAGCGCGATCGAGGTGTGCGTGTAGGCGCCCGGGTTCATGACCACGCCGAGCATGCGCCCGGCAGCCACCTCGCGCCCGGCCTCGTGAACCCAGTCGATCAGCTGGCCTTCGTGGTTGGACTGCCGGCATTCGATGTCCACGCCCAGCGTCGTACCCGCCTCCGCGCACAGGCGCTCGACGTCGGCGAGCGTTTCGTAGCCATATTGCGCAGGCTCGCGGGTGCCGAGCAGGTTGAGATTGGGACCGTTGAGGACAAGGATCTTTTTCATGGCCCGTTTGTAGCAGGTGCAGCGGCGTTCGGAGCAATCCCGGCTCGACCGGACTGAGCGCGCTCAGCCGGCGAGCAGTGCCCGGCGCAGGTGAGGATCGTCCACCACCGCCATGTTCTCGACGTTCAGGCTGACCTCGACCGTCTGCAGGTGCCGCTGCAGGAGCTGAAGCGCCTTGGCGGCAGCCCCCGATTCGAGCAGGTCGATGAACTCGGTGTGCTCGTCCTGCAGGCACTCGACATGCTCGTCGTAGTCGTGACGGTAGAGCAGCAGGATCAGCGCAATCCGCGCGACCAGCTGCTCGAGGGTCCGGGCGAGCAGTGCGTTGCCAGCGAGCTGCGCCACCAGCACGTGAAAACCCGCGCCGAGCCGGCGAACCTCTTCCGCATTGCGCGCCGCACGCGCCGCCCGTTCCAGCTTGACGTGCGCCCGCAGCGCGGCCACGTGCTTCTTGGTGAGCTTCCGCGCCAGCGTTTCGGTTGCATGCCGCTCGATGGCCCAGCGCAGGTCGAAAGTATCGCGCGCCTCTTCCGGCGTCGGCTTGGCGACCGAGGCGATGCGGCCCGGCGTGAGATCCACCAGGCCCTCGCGCGCCAGCGTCTGCAGCGCCTGCCGGACGACGGTGCGGCTCACGCCATACAGCTTGCCGAGCGCCACCTCGCGCAACTGCACGCCCGGGAGCAGGCGATGTGCCGCGACGGCGCTGCGGATGTTCGAAACAATCTCGTCGGTCTTGCTGGACATGGGATTCGATTCTAAATACACTGAACCGGTATACCGCTTCAGATCACAGGATCGGGATTCCGCCCCGTTTCTCACGACCTCCCCTCATCCCCAGAAGGAGACACCCATGCCCCTGCACTCCCCCGCCCGCGTCCTGTTCGCCGGCGTCTTCGCCGCCTGCACGTCGCTTGCCGCGGCGGCAGCCGATCCGCTCGAGATCGGCTTCGTCTATCAAAGTCCGGTCTCCGACGTGGGCTGGGTTGCAGTGCACGAGAGCGCCCGCAAGCAGCTCGAGAAGGAATTCGGCAGCCGCATCAAGACGCGCGTCGTGCAGGACGTGAAGGTCGGCCCCGACGGTGCGCGCGTCATGCGCGAGCTCGTCGGCGGCGGTGCGGGCCTGGTGGTGCTCGGCAGCTTCGGCTACATGAACGACGGCCTGAAGCTCGCCGCCGAAGAACCGAAGGTCAATTTCATCCATGCCAGCGGCTTCAAGCAGGCGCCCAACTTCGGCACCTACAACGCGCGCTGGTACGAAGGCGCCTATGTCGCGGGGCTGGTGGCCGGCAAGGTCACCAAGAGCAACAAGCTCGGCTACGTGGGTGCCATTCCGATCCCCGACGTGGTTTCCACCATCAACGCCTTTGCGCTCGGCGTAAAGCGCAGCAATCCTGCGGCCACCGTGTCGGTGGTGTGGGTCAACGAATGGTTCAATCCAGGCAGCGAGCGCGATGCGGCCAACTCGCTGATCCAGCAGGGTGCCGACGTGATCGGTTCCGGATTCCAGGACAACCCGGCCATCGTGCAGGCCGCCGACGCCAGGGGCGTCTGGTCGGTCGGCATGTTCTCCGACCTGCGCAAGGCAGCGCCCAACAAGCTGCTGACGTCGATCACGCACGACTGGACGCCGCACTTCCGTCAGGTCGTCGCCGACACGCTCGCAGGCAAGTTCAAGGGCGCCGCCTATGTCGGCACGCTCCAGAACGGCGGCGTGAACCTGCTGGATTGGAACGCGGCCGTGCCGCCGGAGGTCGTCAAGATGGCCAAGGCCGCGCAGGCCGACATCGCCGCCGGCAAATTGAATCCCTTTGCCGGTCCGCTGAAAGACAACACCGGCAAGGTCCGTGCAGCACCGGGTGCGGCAGTTCCCGATGCGGAGATTGCCGGGATGAACTGGTTCGTCGAGGGCATTCAGGGCGCGATGCCGCGCTGAAGGCAGCCGTCATGGATGTCGAAGAAGAACAAGCCGGCAGCGCCTTTGCCGCCGACGGTTGGTTTGCCGTCGAGCTCTCGACGCATGTGCCGGCCGGCCAAGTCGTGCAGACCTTGCTCCACGGCCAGGAACTCGCCCTGTGGCGTCCCTCCTCCGGCCCGGTGCAAGCCTGGGAGAACCGCTGCCCGCACCGCAGCGTGCGGCTGACGCTCGGCTTCGTCGACGGCGACCAGCTGGTCTGTCGCTACCACGGCTGGCGCTACGGCAGCGACGGCCGATGCGCGGGCGTCCCCTCCACGCCCGCGCTCGCGCCGCCGCCCGCCGCCTGCGTGCGGACGTACATGTGCCGGGAATCAGACGGCGTGATCTGGGCCAGCCTGGCACTCGCGCCGCGCGGGTACCCGCCACGGCTGCCCGGCCTCGGCGCGTGCAGGAGCTTCGTCCTGGACCGCGCAGCGCGCTCGCTGGCCGATGAGGTCGCCCATGCGGGCTTCATTCCCGGCGGCCACCCGAGTGCGTGGCGCGAACCCGCCAGCAGCGCCGATGCCGCTACCTTGCTGCTTCAACCGATGAACGCGGAAACGACTTGCGCGCACCTCTTCGTCGCAGAAGGCCTTTCCGCAACGCGGCGCCTGGCCAGCGCCCAACGCATCAAGGCGCTATTCGCCAAGGAGCGCTCCCATGCATGACACGAAGACCGGCACCGACCTGCAAGATGCACTGGACCCGGCCCTTGCCGACGACTGGTTTGCAGTCGCAGCGGGCAGCGATGCCGTTGCGTCGGGGCCGCCACTGCGCCGGCGGCTGCTCGATCGCGAGATCGAAGTCAGGCGCGATGCTCGGGGCGCGCTGTGCGCGCGCATCACGGATGCCGCAAGCGCCCCGTGCGTCGCGCGCGACCACTGCGGCTGCATCTTCGTGTGCCTGGGCGATGCGCCGAGGCCGCTGTTCGCGCTCGACGAATTCGAGGCGCCGGGCCGGCGCTTCGTCTACATGGGCGCGATCGGCGTCCATACCGGTGGACTGCGGGTGGTCGAGAACTTTCTCGACATGGCCCACTTCCCTTTCGTCCATGCGCACATCCTGGGCACCGAGGAAGCGACCGAGGTGCGTGCCTACGACGTCGAGCTCGATGCGCGCGGCGAACTGTGGGCCCGCGGCTGCAAGTTCGTGCAGCCGATGGCTTCGGCTGCATCCGAAGGGCCGGCAGACATCGACTACGTGTACCGCGTCGTCAATCCTTTCTCGCCACTGCTCTACAAGGCACCGGCTGGACGCCCCGGCGAGGCGGACATCATCTTCCTGTTCGTGCAACCCACGCAGGAGGACGCCTGCACCGTGCACTTCGCGATCTCGCTCCTCGACGCCGCCCACAGCGCCGGCGAGATCACGGCGTTCCAGCAGACCATCCTGGGGCAGGACAAGCCGATCCTCGAGAACCACGTCTACAAGCGGCTCCCGCTGGACGCGCGCCTCGAGGTCCCTTCGCGCGCCGACGCGGGCTCGAGCGCCTACCGGCGCTGGCTGCGCAGCATCGGGCTGCGCTGGGGCGTCGAGCCGATGGCCGCCACGGCGCCAGCGCGGCTCGTGGTCGAAGTTGCGGCCAAGCGCAAAGTGGCCGAAGGGGTGGCGAGCTTCACCCTGCGCTCGCCAACGGGCGGGCCTCTGCCGCCGATGACGCCCGGCGCACATCTCGACGTGCACCTGCCGGGTGGACTGATCCGCCAGTATTCGCTGTGCAACGGCCCGGACGACGACGGCTGCTACACCATCGCAGTGAAGCGCGAAGAAGCCTCCCGCGGCGGTTCGGCGGCGATGCACGACCAAGTCGAGCCGGGCGACCTGCTGCAAGTGGGCCTGCCCAAGAACAATTTCGCGCTCGACAGCGCCGCCGGGCACACGCTGCTCATCGCGGGAGGGATCGGCATCACGCCATTGCTGGCAATGGCCCGGCACCTGGCTGCGCGCGGCGACGATTTCCACCTGCACTGCTTCTGCCGCTCGGCCGCGCATGCCGCCTTCGGTGCCGAACTCGAACGCGAGTTCGCGAACCGCTGGACCTTGCACGCCGCGCTTTCGCCCGACGCCACGCGCGAGGCGATCGAGCGCGTGCTCGGCGCCAGCGACGCGGCCACCCACGCCTACACCTGCGGCCCGCTGCCGCTGATGCAACTCGTGGCATCGGTGGGCGCTGCGTGGGGCTGGCCGCCCGAGCGCATGCATTTCGAGTACTTCAAGGCCGCGCGCCCGGTGGCTGCCGGCGGCACGCCTTTCGAGCTCACGCTCGCGCGCAGCGGCCGCACGGTGCAGGTCCCGGCCGAGCGCAGCATCGTCGAGGTCTTGCGCTCGATCGACGTCGCGATCGACACCAACTGCGAGCAGGGCGTGTGCGGCACCTGCCTGTGCACGGTGATCGATGGCCTGCCCGAGCACCGCGACCAGTACCTGAGCGCCGCCGAGAAGGCAGGCAACACGCAGATGCTGCCTTGCGTCTCGCGCGCCCGCTCCGCGACCCTGGTGCTCGACCTATGAGCCGCCTGCTTGCTCCGAAGGGCAAAGGCACTCCAGCGAGCCGCGAACCATGATCAAGCTGTACAACGACGAGCTCTCCGGCAACTGCTACAAGCTGCGGCTCTTCATGAGCCTGCTGCGGCTGCCCTATGCACGGGTGCCGGTCAATTTCCATCCCGGCCGCGAGCACAAGGGCGAAGCTTTCCTGCGCGTCAATCCCTTCGGCCAGCTGCCCGCGATCGACGACGATGGCTATGTGCTGCGCGATGCCCAGGCCATCCTGGTCTACCTGGCCAGCCGCTACGACCGGACCGAGCGCTGGTTCCCAGCCGATCCGGCGACGCGCGGCCGCATCGCGCTCTGGCTGGCCGTGGCCGAGGACATCACGCGCAGCGCCTCGGCTGCACGGCTGCACGACGCCTTCGGCTACCCCTTCGACGTTGCCGCCTGCCGCGGCGCGGCGCACCGACTATTCGCGCACATCGAGGACCATCTTTCGGACGGCGAAATCGAAGGGCGCACCTGGCTGGCGGCGCATGGCGCGACGATTGCCGACATCGCGTGCTTTCCCTACATCGCCCTCGCGCCCGAAGGCGGCGTCGGACTCGAACGCTACCCTGCACTGAGACGCTGGATCGCACGCTTGAAGGCACTGCCGAACTTCGTCGGCATGCCGGGCATCTTCGCCGCAGGCATCGACCCCGAACCGTCTTAAGCTCGGGGGTACGCCGGCTTGCCCGCGGTACCCTCATCCCCCAAAGGACCCCTCAATGAAGACCAAAGCTGCAGTCGCCTGGAAATCCGCCGCCCCCCTGTCCATCGAAACCGTCGACCTCGAAGGTCCGAGGTTCGGCGAGGTCCTGGTCGAGATCAAGGCCACAGGCATCTGCCACACCGACTATTACACGCTCTCGGGCGCCGACCCCGAAGGCATCTTCCCGGCCATCCTGGGCCACGAAGGCGCGGGCATCGTGGTGGATGTCGGGCCCGGCGTCACCTCGCTCAAGAAGGGCGACCACGTCATCCCGCTCTACACGCCCGAGTGCCGGCAGTGCAAGTTCTGCCTCTCGCGCAAGACCAACCTCTGCCAGCTGATCCGCGGCACGCAGGGCAAGGGCCTGATGCCCGATGCCACCAGCCGCTTCAGCCTCGATGGCAAGCCCATCTTCCACTACATGGGCACCTCCACCTTCAGCAACTACACGGTCGCCCCCGAGATCTCGATGGCCAAGATCCGCGAGGACGCGCCCTTCGACAAGGTCTGCTACATCGGCTGCGGCGTGACCACCGGCATCGGCGCGGTGATCTTCACCGCCAAGGTGGAGGCCGGCGCCAACGTGGTGGTGTTCGGCCTCGGCGGCATCGGGCTCAACGTGATCCAGGGCGCCAAGATGGTGGGCGCCGACAAGATCATCGGCGTCGACCTGAATCCCGCGCGCGAGGCGATGGCACGCAAGTTCGGCATGACGCACTTCCTGAACCCGAAGGAGCACGCCAACATCGTCGACGCCATCGTGCAGCTGACCGACGGGGGCGCCGACTACAGCTTCGAGTGCATCGGCAACACGCAGGTGATGCGCCAGGCGCTCGAGTGCACGCACAAGGGCTGGGGCCGCAGCATCATCATCGGCGTGGCCGAGGCCGGCGCCGAGATCAGCACCCGCCCCTTCCAGCTCGTGACCGGCCGCAAGTGGGAAGGCTCGGCTTTCGGTGGCGCGCGCGGGCGCACCGACGTTCCGAAGATCGTCGACTGGTACATGGAGAACAAGATCAACATCGACGACCTGATCACCCACACCATGCCGCTGGAGGACATCAACAAGGGCTTCGACCTGATGAAGCGCGGCGAGTCGATCCGCGGCGTGGTGCTCTACTGACGGCGCTCCGGCGATGACGGCGTTGACACCGCTGCGGCAGATCCGGGCCGGGGTGCTCGACATCGGCTATCACGAGAGCGGCCCCGCCGACGGGCCGCCGGTGCTGCTGATGCACGGCTTCCCCTATGACATCCACGCCTATGCCGAGGTCGCGCCGCTGCTCGCGGCGCAGGGCTGCCGCGTCATCGTGCCCTTCATGCGCGGCTACGGCAGCACGCGCTTCCTCGATGCGGCGACGCCGCGCTCCGGCCAGCAAGGCGCGTTCGGCACCGACCTGCTCGCGCTGATGGACGCGCTGGCCATCCCGCGCGCGGTGCTTGCGGGCTACGACTGGGGCGGGCGCGCCTGCTGCGTCGTGGCGGCGCTGTGGCCCGAGCGCTGTGCTGGCCTGGTTTCGCTCAACAGCTACAACATCCAGGACATCGCTGCCGCTGCCAAGCCGATCGCGCCCGAAAACGAACAGCGCTACTGGTACCAGTACTACTTTCACGGCGAGCGCGGCCGTGCAGGCCTCGAGCAGAACCGCCGCCCGCTGTGCCGGCTGCTGTGGTCGCTCTGGTCGCCGACCTGGACTTTCGACGACGCCACCTTCGAGCGCAGCGCCGCCGCCTTCGACCATCCGGACTTCGTCGAAGTCGTGATCCACTCCTACCGCCATCGCTTCGGCCTGGTGGGAGGCGATCCCGCGTACGACGAGATCGAGCGCCGGCTCGCCGCCCTGCCGCCGATCACCGTGCCAGCCATCACCTTCGACGGCGCCGACGACGGCGTGATGCCGACCGGCGGCACCGCCGCCCATGCCCGCCATTTCACCGGCCCTCACCAGCACCGAGTCGTCACGGATGCCGGCCACAACCTGCCCCAGGAACAGCCTCGGGAGTTCGCCCGTGCAGTCCTCGACCTGGTGACGCCTTCCAAACCATGAACCCAGACATTCGCACGCTGTCCGAACACCGCTGCTTCGGCGGTACCCAGGGCTTCCACGAACACGACGCACGAGAGATCGGCCTGCCGATGCGCTTCTCGGTCTTCCTGCCGCCGCAGGCACAGCACGCCCCGGTGCCGGCCCTGATGTACCTCGCGGGCCTGACCTGCAGCGAGGAAACCTTCATGGTCAAGGCGGGCGCCCAGCGGTTGGCGGCCGAGTTGGGCCTGGCGCTGATCGCGCCCGACACCAGCCCGCGCGGCGCCCATGTGCCCGGCGAGAGCGACAGCTGGGACTTCGGCGTCGGCGCCGGCTTCTACCTCGACGCCACGCAAGCGCCCTGGGCGGCGAACTGGCGCATGGAAAGCTGGATCGTGCACGAGCTGCTGCCGCTGCTGGGCGCGCATTTCCCCATCGACGTCCATCGCCTGGGCCTCTTCGGCCACTCGATGGGTGGCCACGGCGCGCTCACGCTGGCGCTGCGTCATCCGGGCCGCTTCGCCTCGCTCTCGGCCTTCGCGCCGATCTGCGCGCCGAGCGAGTGCCCCTGGGGCGAGAAGGCATTCGGCGGCTACTTCGGCCCGGACCGCGAGCAATGGCTGGCGCACGATGCGAGCGCGCTGATGCAGTCGCAGACCGCCGCGCCCTACCCCGGTGGCATCCTCGTCGACCAGGGCCTCGCGGACAAATTCCTGGCCGACCAGTTGCATCCGCACCGCCTCGAGACCGCGTGCCGCGCCGTGGGGCAGCCGCTCACGCTGCGCCGGCACGAGGGCTACGACCACGGCTACTACTTCGTGCAGAGCTTCGTGGCCGACCACTTGGCGCACCACGCCCGGTTCCTGCGGGGCTGAGGCACGGCCTGCCGGCAAGCGCTGCGGCACTCGCCTTCACCGTCGGCGTGGTGGCCTGCGAAGCGCCGTCGGCATTCACGGCACCGCGCGCAGCCAGGCCCGCACGCGGTCGACGAGTTCGGGCTCGGGCGCTGTCGCATCCACCTCCAGCACGCCCGCCTCCCCCGTCGGCGACTCGAGCGTCGCGAACTGGTCAGCGACCAGGCTGGCGGAGAAGAAGTGTCCAGGCCCGCGCCCGGCGACCCGGCGCTCGGCCTCCTCTCGCGACAACGCCATGAAGACGAAGCGCAGCCGGGGCACCGCGGCGCGCAGCCGGTCGCGGTAGGTGCGCTTGAGCGCCGAGCAGGCCAGCACGGCCCCTTGCGGGTGTGCAGCGAGCGTGCCCGCCAGCGTGTCCAGCCAGCCGGCCCGGTCGGCGTCGGTCAGCGCGATGCCGGCGCGCATCTTGCTGACGTTTGCGGGCGAATGAAAGTCGTCGCCTTCGATCAGCGGCAGGCCCAGGGCCTGCGCCAGCGCGGCCCCGAGCGTGGATTTGCCGCAGCCCGAGACGCCCATCACCACCACCCAGCAAGGTGGGCTCTCGGAAGAAGATAAGTAAAGCTCGGCCATTGGAACTATTGTGTTGCGAACTCTCCTTATGATGGCGCCCTTCGACGGGAAGTAACAAGCCGTGTCCATGGTCTCGCTGGCGCTGCGCCGCCCCTACACCTTCATCGTGATGGCGATGCTGATCGTGCTGGCCACGCCCTTCGTGCTGGCACGCATGGCGACCGACATCTTCCCGGAGATCAACATCCCGGTGCTCAGCATCATCTGGAACTACGGCGGCCTGCCGGCCCAGGAGATGGGGCAGCGCATCGCCGGCCAGACCGAGCGCGGCCTCACCACCACGGTGAGCGACATCGAGCACATCGAGTCGCAGTCGCTGGCCGGCGTGAGCGTGATCAAGATCTTTTTCCAGCCCACGGCCAACATCGAGACCGCGATTGCCCAGACCGTCGCGTCGGTGCAGACCCAGGTGCGCCAGCTGCCGCCGGGTATCACGCCACCACTCGTCATCAAGTATTCGGCTTCCAGCATTCCGGTCATCCAGCTCGCACTGTCGAGCAGCGAGCGGCCGGAGAACTCGCTCTTCGACTCGGCCATCAACCAGCTGCGGCCGCAGCTCATCACCATTCCGGGTGTCGCCATTCCCTTCCCCTACGGGGGCAAGAACCGCGTGATCTCGGTGGACCTCGACACCCAGGCGCTGCAGGCGCGCGGGCTCTCGCCAGCCGACGTGGTGAACGCCGTCAACGCGCAGAACCTGATCCTGCCCTCCGGCACGGCCAAGTTCGGCGCCACCGAGTACAGCGTGAAGATGAACGGGTCGCCGGAGGTCCTGACAGGGCTGAACGACCTGCCGGTGCGCACGGCCAACGGAGCCACCACCTACCTGCGCGACGTGGCCTACGTGCGCGACGGCTTCCAGCCGCAGACCAACATCGTGCGGCAGGACGGCGTTCGCGGCGTACTGCTGTCGGTCATCAAGAACGGCAGCGCCTCGACGCTCGACATCGTCTCCAACCTGCGGGCACTGTTGCCGGTTGCGCAGCAGGGCATGCCGGCGGACATCAAGGTCACGCCGCTGTTCGACCAGTCGCTGTTCGTCAAGGCGGCGGTGCAGGGGGTGGTGCTCGAAGCCGTCATCGCGGCCCTGCTGACCGCCGCGATGGTGCTGATCTTTCTAGGCAACTGGCGCAGCACGCTGATCATCGCGGCGACGATCCCGCTGTCGATCCTGGCCTCGATCCTCGCGCTCTACGCCCTGGGCGAGACGCTCAACCTGATGACGCTCGGCGGGCTCGCGCTGTCGGTCGGCATCCTGGTCGACCAGGCGATCGTGACCATCGAGAACATCGAGCGCCACCTCCACATGGGCACGCCGCTCAACGAGGCGATCATGGTCGGCGCTGGCGAGATCGGCACGGCCGCCTTCGTCTCCACGCTGTGCATCTGCATCGTGTTCGTACCGATGTTCTTCCTCTCGGGCGTGGCGCGCTTCCTGTTCGTGCCGCTCGCCGAGGCGGTGGTGTTCGCGATGCTCGCGTCCTATATCCTGTCGCGCACGCTGGTGCCGACGCTGGTCATGCTGCTGATGGGCCGCAAGCATACGCAGGGCGGCACCGCAGCCGGCGCGAAGCCCAGCCTGCTGCAGCGCCTGTACCGCAGCTTCGACCGGCGCTTCGAGCGCGTGCGGCGCGCCTACACGCTCGTGCTGTCGGCGCTGCTGTCGAAGCGGGGACCCTTCATCGCCCTCTTCCTGGGCTTCTGCCTCCTGTCCTGCCTGCTGTACCCGGCACTGGGCCGCGACTTCTTCCCCGGCGTGGACGCGGGCCAGATCCGCCTGCACATGCGCGCGCCGACCGGCACCCGGATCGAAGAGACGGCGCGGCTGGCCGACGAAGTGGAAGCCGCGATCCGCGAGCTGGTGCCGAAGGACCAGCTCGAGACGATCCTCGACAACCTGGGCGTGCCGAACAGCGGCATCAACCTCTCGTACAGCAACGCCGGCACGATCGGCACGCTGGACGGCGAGATCCTGCTCTCGCTGCGCGACGGCCACCGGCCGACCGATGAGTTCGTCTCGCTGCTGCGCGCGGAGCTGCCCCGGCGCTTTCCGGGCGTCGAGTTCTTCTTCCAGCCCGCGGACATCGTCACGCAGATCCTCAACTTCGGGCTTCCCGCGGCCATCGACGTGCAGTTCAGCGGCAACGACCTGGTCGGCAATGCGCAGCATGCCGCGGCACTGGTCAAGGCCATCCGGAAGATTCCTGGCGCCGTCGATGCCCACGTGCACCAGCGGCTGGACGGCCCCAGCCTCAGCCTGCAGATGGACCGCACGCGGCTGCAGCAGGTCGGGCTGACGGCTCAGAACGTCGGCCAAAACGTGCTGATCGCGCTGTCGGGCAGCTCGCAGACGGCGCCCGCCTTCTGGCTCAATCCTCAGAACGGCGTGGTCTACAGCGTCGCGGTGCAGACGCCCCAGTACAAGGTCGACTCACTCGACGCGCTGCTCAATATCCCGGTGGGCGGCCAGGGCACCGCGGCCGGGCCGCCGCAGCTGCTGGGCAACCTGGTCGAGGCGCAGGCCGCGCGGCAGCCTTCGGTGATCTCACGCTACAACATCTCGCCGGTGATCGACGTCTACGTCAGCGTGCACGGCACCGACCTCGCCAGCGTTGCGGGCCAGGTCAGGAAGCTGGTCGACGAAGTGCGCCCCAGGCTCGCGCGCGGCAGCCAGGTGGCCATCCGCGGGCAGGTCGAGACCATGCAGTCCTCCTTCCTCGGGCTGGGCGTCGGGCTCGCGATGGCGATCGTGCTGGTGTACCTGCTGATCGTCGTCACCTTCCAGTCGTGGCTGGACGCCGCGATCATCATCACCGCCCTGCCCGCTGCGCTGGCCGGCATCGCCTGGATGCTGTTCCTCACCGGCACCACGCTGAGCGTGCCCGCGCTGACCGGCGCGATCATGACGATGGGCGTCGCCACCGCGAACAGCATCCTGCTGGTGGCTTTCGCGCGCGAGCGGCTGGGGGCCGGCGTGCCGCCGCTGTCGTCCGCGCTGGAGGCCGGCGCCACCCGCATCCGCCCCGTGCTGATGACGGCGCTGGCCATGATCATCGGCATGATCCCGATGGCGCTGGGCCTGGGCGAAGGCGCCGAGCAGAATGCGCCGCTGGGGCGCGCGGTGATCGGCGGCCTGCTGTTCGCAACCGTGTCCACGCTCTTCTTCGTGCCGGCGGTGTATGCCGGCATCCATAGCCGCATGGCCCATCGCAAGGGGCGCCAGGCCGAACCGTCCGAACCGTCCGTGCCGCCGCAAGGCACGCCCCAGGAGAGTTGAGACCATGACGGAGCAACGCCACGCGGCATTGGCCATCCATCCGATCGCCGCCGACGAGCAAGGCGAGCAGCACGAGCTGCTGCGGCGGCGCCAGATCGTTCGCCGCACCCGCATTGCCGTCGTCATCGTGCTGGGGCTGCTGGCCATCGGCGCGGCGCGTACCGTATTCGTGCGCATGGCCAACGCACGGGAACTCGAAGCTTCCTCCACCGAGCTGGCCAGGCAGTACGTCAAGACCGTGCTGCCGCAGACGGCGGCAGCCGGCCAGACGCTGGCGCTGCCGGGCACGCTGCAGGGCTTCGTGCAGGCGCCGATCTCCGCGCGCGCCAGCGGCTACCTCAAGCGCTGGACCAAGGACATCGGCAGCCAGGTGCAAAAGGGCGAACTGCTGGCCGAGATCGAGACGCCCGAGATCGACCAGCAGCTCTCGCAGGCCGTCGCGGCGCGGCAGCAGGCGACCTCCAGCCTCGAACTGGCGAAGAGCACGGTGGCACGCTGGGAAAACCTGCGCAAGAAAGACGTGGTCTCGCAGCAGGACCTGGACGAGCGGCGCAGCGGCCTCGCCCAAGCCACGGCCAATGTGGCGGCAGCCGATGCCAACGTCCAGCGGCTGCGCCAGACCGAGGGATTCAAGCGCATCGTCGCACCCTTTGCGGGCGTCGTCACGCGGCGCAACGTCGACGTCGGCGACCTGATCGACGCGGGTGGCAGCCGGCCGCTGTTCCTGCTCGCGCAGACCGATCCGCTGCGCGTGTACGTCAACGTGCCGCAGGCCTACGCGCAGCTGGTCAAGGCCGGTCAGCCAGTGGTGGTGACGCAGGCCGAGCTGCGCGGCCAGAGCTTCAAGGGCGAGGTGGCGCGCACCTCCGGCGCCATCGACACGGCCACGCGGATGATGCAGGTCGAGGTCGCGCTGCCGAATCGCGAGGGCCTGCTCCTGCCGGGCGCCTACGTCCAGGTCTCGCTGCCGCTGGCGGCCAGCCGCGCGCTCAGCATCCCGGCCAACACGCTGCTGTTCCGCCCCGAGGGGACGCGCGTCGCCACCGTCGATGCCGAAGGGCGCGTGCGCCTGCGAACCGTCAACCTGGGCCGCAACTACGGCGAGACGGTGGAGGTGCTGGACGGGCTCGCCGCGAACGACCGCCTCATCCTCAACCCCTCCGATTCGCTGGCCGAGGGCGACGTGGTCGCCGTGGCCAAGGTACCGGCGTGAACGTGCGGCTGCGTCCCTGGGCGGTGGCGGCAGGTGCGCTGCTGCTTGCGGCCTGCGCCGCCGGCCCGGACTATCGCGCGCCGCAAGTCCAGGTGCCGGTGAGCTGGCAGCTCGAGGCGCCCTGGCGCGAGGCCGCGCCCGGCGATGCGCTCGACAAGGGGCCGTGGTGGCAGCGCTTCGGCGACGCCCAGCTCGATCGCCTGCAGCAGCAGGCGCTGCGCAACAGCCCCACGCTGGCACTCGCAGGCGCGCGGCTCGCGCAGGCCCGCGCCTCGCTCGTGGTGGCCGACGCGGCACGCTTTCCGCAACTGGGCCTGGGCGCACGCGCGGCACGCCTGAAGATCTCCGCCAACCGCCCGCTCACCAATTACACGGCGCAGAACTTCTCGACCGTGCAGAACGACTTCGCGCTCTCGCTCAACGCAAGCTACGAGTTCGATCTGGCAGGCCGCGTGCAGCGTTCGGTCGAAGGCGCGACCGCGTCTGCCGAGCAATCGGCCGCCGACCTGGAAAACACGCGCTTGCTGCTCACCACGGACCTCGCGTCGGCCTATTTCAATCTGCGCGCGACCGACATCGAGCTCGACGTGCTTTCGCGCTCGATCGCGCTGCAGCGCCGCGCGCTGGAGCTGGTGACGGCGCGCCACGAGCTCGGCGCCGTGTCGGGGCTGGACGTGGCGCAGCAGCAGGCACTGCTGGACAGCACGCTGGCACAGGTGGACGTGCTGACGAAGCAGCGTTCGCAGTACGAGCATGCCCTTGCCACCCTGAGCGGTACTCCGGCGCCCAGCTTTGCCCTGGCGCCCGACCTGCGCCCCATCGTGCCTCCCCCCATTCCGCTCGGCGTCCCCTCGGAGGCGCTGGAGCGCCGCCCCGATATCGCCTCGGCAGAGCGCGCCATGGCCGCGGCCAACGCGCAGATCGGCGTCGCGACCGCGGCCTTCTATCCGAGCGTGATCCTGGCACCGACAGCCGGCGTGGACAGCCGCCTGATCGAAAACCTGTTCAATGCGCCGAGCTTGCTGTGGTCGGTGGGCGTCTCGGCCACGCAGGTGCTGTTCGACGGCGGGCGCGTGCGCGCCAACGTCGACTTCGCGCAGGCCGGGCATGCGGCCACCGTCGCCAACTACCGGCGCGTGGTGCTGACGGCCATGCAGGAGGCGGAAGATGGCATCAGCGGCCTGGCCGCACTGGACCGCGCGGTGACGCAGTCGCTCGCCGCTGCCGATTCGGCACGCCGCGTGCTCGACATGGCGACCAGCCGTTACGAGGGCGGCGCCTCGACCTACCTCGACGTGATCAGCGCGCAGCAATCGCTGCTGACGGCCGAACGCCAGGCCGCCCAGCTCCAGGGCCAGCGCCTTCTGACCACGGTGTTTCTCGTCAAGGCCCTGGGCGGTGACTGGTGCGGCGTTGCGCCGGACGGCGCCGGCGCAGTCGAAGCGGGCGCCAGACCTGACTGCCCTGCCCCGCAGCGCCGGTTGGCCGAAATGCACTGAGGCCGGGCGCGACGTGGCCGCTGGCGCGTCGCAACTTTTCGGCCGTGGAACGGGCGACGTCCGGTGCATCGTCGACGCAGGGCCGAAGCCGCCCATCCCATGGGTTCATCGCTTCGACGACGAGGTGGACTTCGAAGGATCGCGCTGGCCGCGCGCCTCTTCATCGTCGCCGGTTCGGTTTCCCTCGGTAACCGGGCCGTTGTAGACGGCATCCATCACGGGCCCGCGGTCCGTGTCGGCGCCGTGCACGGCGTCGTGATGCGCGATCGCGCCCACCGATTCCATCGAAGGATTGCCGGCGGACTGGCTGCTCGCGGATTCGTCGAGCTCATTGGGTTGCTGAGGCACCGGCTTCTGCAAGCCGTCGCCGCTGGCCTGGGCCCAGCGCGTTTCGCCAGCCGCGGCGCTGCGTCCCGGCTTGGGCGACCCTTCCTTGCTCGTCGCGCGGTCCGCGGTTTCGCCTTCGGCTGTTCCGGGTGTGTGTCTCGTGTTCACGGAGTACTTCCTGTCGGTGTTTTCAATGCCCCATGCTGCCGAGGCCCGGCGCTCTGCCGGTAAGGTTTTGCTCACAGCGGCCGTAGGAGATCGAGTAAGGGCGCCGTTGCCGGCGATGCGCGGCGTCGCCGAATCAGGCCTAGAACAGACTCCCCTGCCCTGCAGCACCGGGTGGCCGGAACGCGCCAAGGTCGAGCGCGATGCGCTCCCGATTGAAGCCCAGCCGCTGCGCTGCCTTCTCGAAGCGCTGGCGGATCAGCTCGGCCCACAAGCCACTTCCGACCATGCGCGTGCCGAACGACGCGTCGTAGTCCTTGCCGCCGCGCATCTCATGGATGCGCGCCATGATGCGCGCGGCGCGCTGCGGATAGTGCAGCTCCAGCCACTGCTTGAAGAGCGGCGCCACCTCCCAGGGCAGCCGGATCACCGTATAGAAGGCGCTGCGCGCACCGGCCTCCCAGGCGGCCTCGAGCACCTTCTCCATGTCCTCGGTGACGAAGGGAATCTGCGGCGCCACGCTTACGCCCACAGGAACGCCCGCCTCGGCCAGCGTGCGCACCGTGCGCAGTCGCCGATGCGGCGCGGCGGCGCGCGGCTCCAGCTTGCGCGCGAGCTCGCCGTCCAGCGTGGTGATGGTGACGTAGACCGCCGCGAGATGCTGCGCGGCCATGGGGGCGATCAGGTCGAGATCGCGCTCGACGGCGCTGGACTTGGTGACCAGGCCGAAAGGATGGCGCACCTCCTGGAGCAGCTCGATCACCGATCGGGTCAGCCGCAGCTCGCGCTCGATGGGCTGGTAGCAGTCGGTTGCGGTGCCGATCGCCAGGTTTTGCGGCCGATAGCCGCGCCGGCCCAGTTCGGCGCGCAGCACTTCGACGATGTTGCGCTTGGCGATCAGCTTGGTCTCGAAGTCCAGGCCGGGCGAGAGGTTCAGGTAGCTGTGCGTGGGCCGCGCGAAGCAATAGATGCAGCCGTGTTCGCATCCGCGGTAGGGATTGATCGAGCGGTCGAAGTGGATGTCGGGCGAGTCGTTTTCGCTCAGCACCGACTTCACGTCCTCGAAGCGCACCTCGGTCTGCAAGGGCGCAAGCGGATCGGCTGCGCCTTCCTCGAGGGTGCCCCAGCCATCGTCGAAGGCATCGCGGGCATCGCGCTCGAAGCGGTGGGGCAGCCGGGTTGCCGCACCTCGGCCCTTGATGACATGGAGGGGAATGAAAGCGTCGGGCATGGTCCTTCACCTCTGTGAAACTGTGTTTTCATACAGTATTCCACCAAACTGCCGGGCGTGCACGCCGGGCCGATATCGAACCCTCGCGCCAAGTGCATCGCAGCGCGCAGCGGCCGAGTTCCATGGGCGCGGCAACTGCTAGCGGCCGGAAACTCACTAGACTGGCGTGAATGACCACCGCGCCACTCGACGCCTTTCTGCACGCGATGCCAAAGACGGAGCTTCACTGCCACCTGTTCGGCACCGTGCGCCACGCCACCTTCGCTGCGCTCAATGAACGTGCGGGGTCGCCGCTGGCGCAGCAGGAGGTCGAGGACTTCTACACGCGCGGCGAGAAGCCCGTGGGCGTGTTGCGCGTCCTGCGCGCTCTCGACGCCCAGCTGCTGCGCACGCCGGACGACCTGCATCGGATCACGCTGGAATACCTCGAGGATGCCGCGGCGCACAACGTGCGCTACAGCGAGTTCTTCTGGAATCCGACGGGCACGGTGCATGTTTCCGGTATGGACTATGTGGACGCGCAGGCGGCGATCGTGCGCGCCATCCGCGACGCGGAGCGCGACTTCGGCATCACCGGCCGCCTGGTCGCGGCGATCGACCGCGAGGCCACGCCCGAGGCCGCCGTCGAAATGGTGGAATGGGTGACGACGAACCGCTGTGAGGAAGTGATCGGCATCGGCATCGACTACCGCGAGGTCGACCGTCCGCCGGAGCTCTTCCTGCAGGCCTACCGCGACGCACGCCGCGCCGGGCTAAAGACCACTGCGCATGCCGGCGAGTTCGGCATGCCGTGGACGAACGTGCGCACCGCGCTCGACCTGTTGCAGGTGGACCGCATCGACCACGGGTACACGGTGGTGGACCAGCCCGAATTCGCGCGCGAATGCGCGGATCGCGGCGTGCTTTTCACGGTGGTGCCGACCAACTCCTACTACCTGCGCACGCTGCCGCCGGCGCGCTGGGCTCTGGACCATCCCATCCGCCGCATGCCTGGCCTGGGCCTGCGCATTCATCCCAACACCGACGATCCCACGCTGCACAAGGTCACGCCCACCCAGGCCTGGGCCATGATGGTGCGCGACTTCGGCTTCGGCGTCGACGACCTGCGCACCTTCATGCTCAACGGCCTCGACGGCGCCTGGATCGACGACGGCACGCGCCGTGCATGGCGCGCGCAATGGACCCAGCAATTCGATGCGCTGCGCGCACAACTTTCCCCAGACGCCGTTCCCTCCTGAAACCGACCATGCCCAAGCTCGAGCCCCTGCTTTTTGCCTCCTTGTTGCTGGCCGCCGCACCCGGCGCGGCCCTTGCGCAGGCCGCCTGGCCGGCCGCCAAGCCCATCACGCTGATCGTGCCCTACTCGGCCGGCGGCAGCGTGGACTTCAACGCCCGCCTGGTCGCCACCAAGCTGGGCGAGCGGCTCAAGCAGTCGGTGGTGATCGAGAACGTGACCGGTGCCGGCGGCGCCATCGGCGTGGCCAAGGCGGTGAATGCGGCGTCCGACGGCTACACGCTGGTGGCGGGTCCGGACAGCGCGATCGCCATCGGCAAGCTGATCAACCCCGCCGCCTTCAAGTTCGACCCGCTGAAGGACCTGGCGCCGGTGGGCATGCTCAATACGGCGCCCATGGTGCTGGTAGCGCGTCCCGGCTTGCCGGTGCAGAGCTATGCCGATTTCGTGAAGCTCGCGAAGGCTGCGCCCGGAAAATACAACTACGCGACCTCGGGGGTGGGCACGGTTCTTCAACTGGCCATGGAACTGCTCAAGGAGAAGAGCGGCATTTTTGTCACCCACGTGCCCTACCGCGGCGGCGCGCAGATCGCCACCGACGTGATCGGCAATCAAGTCGACCTCGCGATGCTCGTCAGCACCAGCGCAATTCCGCACATCAATGGCAACCGCCTGAAGGCCCTCGGCGTCACTGGCAGCAAGCGGCTGGACGCGCTGCCCAACGTACCGGCCTTCGACGAGATGCCTGGCCTCAAGGGCTACTCGATGGTGAGCTGGACCGGCATCTTCGCGCCAGCGGCCACGCCGGCTGCGACGGTGAAGCGCCTCAACGAAGAACTCAACGCTGTGCTGAAGGACCCCGAAGTGCGCGCCAAGCTGCAGGAGCAAGGGGCCCTTCCCGGCAGCGGCACCGCCGAGGAACTCGCCACGTTCGTCCAGGCCGAGTTCGCGCGCAACCGCAAGATCGTGCAGGCCGCGAACATCAAGGAGTGACATCCGAGCGCTGCATGCCCGGCATATCGTCGAACGCCTGCACCTGCTCGATGGCCCGCGGCGTGCGCACGGCGAACCTGCGACGGATTTCCATGGCGGACACGTAAATCTCGCCAAATCTCTTCGAGGGCCGGGATCTCGAAGTCAGTTGCGTAGCATCCTTCCGCGCCCCGCGAGATGCGGTTCTCCAAAGCTGACTTCTAGACGTTCATGACTTCATTGCTGCGCTACGCAACCCTCGTCATCGCGTGCCTCATCACGGGCTGCGCGAGCTTGCCGCCCGCCGCGCCCCGCGCCCCCGAGCAGGCAATCCCCGCTTCCCCGCAAACAGAACTCGGGCGCATCGCGCTGTCATCGAAAGCGGGTCCCACCGATCGCTCTGCCGTGCGTCCGTTGCCCCAGGCCAGTTTCGCGCTCGATGCCCGGCTCGAGCTCATCCGCCGAGCGCAAGCCTCGCTGGATGTGCAGTCCTACCACCTCGGCAATGACAAGACCGGCCTCCTGATCCTGCGCGAGCTGCGCGACGCAGCCCGGCGCGGCGTGAGAGTCCGGTTGCTGCTCGATGACTTCCATACGGCGGGCCTCGATCGCGCTTTGCTCGCCCTGGCCGCGGAGTCCGGCGCCGAAATACGCTTGTTCAATCCGTTTGCGAGCGGCCGCGAGCATGCGGCCACCCGCTGGGTCAGCTTCTTCAGCGACTTCAGCCGGCTCAACCATCGCATGCACAACAAGCTCCTTGTCGCGGACGGCGCCATCGCGATCGCAGGCGGTCGCAACATGGCAGACGAATACTTCATGCGCAGCGACGGGGCCAACTTTCTCGACTTCGAGCTACTGATGGCCGGCCCTGTCGTACCCCAGTCCGCGCGCATCTTCGACGAGTACTGGAACAGCGACGTGGTGTACCCGTTGGCCGAGGTGGTGCACACGCAGGACACGCCGCAGACGCTGAAAGACGAGTTCGAGCTCGCCAGCTCCGAGGCACGCCTCCCCCGGCCCGACACGCCAGCCGATGCCGACGCCTTCGGCGAGCCCCCGCTGGGCAAGGAACTCGCGCGCGGAGAGCTCCGGTGGATGCAAGCCGAGGCAGATGCTTTTGCAGACAGCCCGAACAAGGCCATCGGAACGCGACCTGCTGGCGCGGTGACGCTCGCGCAACGCTGGTACGCGGCCATGGAAGCTGCCAAGTCGCAGTTGCTGGTGATCTCGCCGTACTTCATTCCGGGCGACAAGGGCATGGAACGCATCCGCGCCGCGCGGGCGCGCGGGCTGCCCATCACCGTCATCACCAACTCCCTGGCCGATACCGACGAGCCGCTGGTCAACGTCAACTACAACAGCTATCGGGTCGCGCTGCTCCAGGCCGGGGTCGAACTGTTCGAGGTGAGCTCGCGCCAGATGAAGCGCAACGGGGTCATGCGCCGGGCATTGCGCAATGCGCAAGGCCGACTGCACGGCAAGCTGGCGCTGATCGACCGCGAATGGGTCCTGCTCGGCTCGATGAACCTCGACCCGCGCTCGGCACTGCTCAACACCGAATTCGGCGTGCGCGTGCGCAGCTTCGAGCTGACGCAAGCCCTGCACTACGCCTATCTGCTGGACAACGTCGAAGGCGTGTACCGCGTCAAGCTCGGGCCCGATGGCGAAAGCATCCAATGGGTGGGCACCGGCGATGAATCCAACGAAGTGCTGGACGACGAACCCGACTCCAGCATGCTGACGCGCCTTCAGCTGCTGATGTTCTCGTGGTTCGTCCCCGGCGACCAGCTCTGAGCAAGCGCGCCAAGGCTCAGGACGACTCGTCTTCCGCCGGCCAGTCGCGGATGTAGGCCTTGAGCATCTTGTTTTCGAAGTTCTGGCTGTCCACCACAGCCTTGGCCACGTCATAGAAGCTGATCACGCCCATCAGCATGCGCTGGTCGATGACGGGCATGTAGCGTGCGTGGCGCTCGAGCATGATGCGGCGGATCTCGTCCAGGTCGGTCTCCAGCGTGCAGGTGACGGGGTGGTCGTCCATGGCCTTTCGCACCAGCGTGCCACCGACCTGTCCGCCATTGCCGACGATGGCAACGATGACCTCGCGAAAAGTCAGCATGCCCACGAGATCGCCATGCTCCATGACGACCAGCGAGCCGATGTCCTTGTCCGCCATGACGGAGACGGCGTCGGCCAGGGGTTCTTCAGGCGTGATGGTGTAGAGCGTGTTGCCCTTCACGCGCAGGATGTCGCTGACTTTCATGGTGTTGCTCCTCACTTGGCTCGGCGCTGCTGCCGAAATTGAATATAGCCCACAATGGCCGCCCGTCCACGGGCCCCGCCGCTGTCGCACCCATTGCGCGCGTAACGGGGCATTGCAGAATCGACCTTGCTTCGAAAGGCCTCCATGCCCGGTTATTCCGATCCCGGCTTCGACACGCTCGCGCTGCACGCCGGTGCCGCGCCCGACGCGGCCACCGGCGCGCGCGCCGTGCCGATCCATCTCAGCACCTCCTTCGTGTTCGAATCGAGCGACCACGCGGCGGCGCTCTTCAACCTGGAGCGCGCCGGCCATGTGTACTCGCGCATCAGCAACCCCACCAATGCGGTGTTCGAGCAGCGCGTGGCTGCGCTGGAAGGCGGCGTCGGCGCCATCGCGACCGCCAGCGGGCAGGCTGCCCTGCACCTGTCGATCGCCACGCTGATGGGCGCGGGGGCGCACATCGTGGCCAGCACGGCGCTCTACGGCGGGTCGCAGAATCTTCTTCACTACACACTGCGGCGCTTCGGCATCGCGACGACCTTCGTCAAGCCGGGCGACCTCGACGGCTGGCGTGCCGCGATCCGGCCCGAGACGCGGCTCCTCTTCGGCGAGACCGTGGGCAACCCCGGCCTCGATGTGCTGGACATTCCGGCCGTCAGCGACATCGCGCACACGGCCGGGGTGCCGTTGCTGGTGGATTCCACGCTGACCTCGCCCTATCTGATCAAGCCCTTCGACTGGGGCGCCGACCTGGTCTACCACTCCGCCACCAAGTTCCTCTCGGGCCATGGCACGGTGATCGGCGGCGTGGTCGTCGACGGCGGCAGTTTCGACTGGGAACGCTCGGGCAAGTTCGCCGAGCTGACCCAGGCCTACGAAGGCTTCCACAACATGGTGTTCAGCGAGGAGAGCACGGTGGGCGCGTTCCTGCTGCGCGCGCGTCGCGAGGGGCTGCGCGACTTCGGCGCCTCGATGAGCCCGCACACCGCCTGGCTGATCCTGCAGGGCATCGAGACCCTGCCGCTGCGCATGGAGCGCCACATCGACAACACGCAGAAGGTGGTGGAGTTCCTGGCCTCGCACCCTTTCGTGGCGCATGTGGGGCATCCGCTGCTCGAATCCCATCCCAGCCATGCCCTGGCGGGCAAGCTGCTGCGCCACGGCGCCAAGGGTGCGGGTGCAGTCTTCAGCTTCGACCTCAAGGGCGACCGGCAACAGGGCAAGGTCTTCATCGAGACGCTCAAGCTCTTCAGCCATCTGGCCAACGTGGGCGACTGCCGCAGCCTGGTGATCCACCCCGCGAGCACCACGCACTTCCGCATGACGGACGACGCGCTCGCCGCTGCCGGCATCTCGCAGGGCACCATCCGGCTGTCGATCGGGCTGGAAGACCCGGCCGACCTGATCGACGACCTCAAGCGCGCGTTGAAGGCCGCCGAGAAAGCGGGCGCATGATGGACCTCATCGTCAACGGTCACAAGACCTACTGCTACACCGGCGGCAAGGCCTTCGATGTCGCGAAGCCGACCGCGGTTTTCATCCACGGGGTGCTGAACGACCACAGCGTGTGGATCCTGCAAAGCCGCTGGTTCGCGCACCATGGCTGGAACGTGCTGGCGCTCGACCTGCCGGGGCATTGCCGAAGCGATGGCCCACCGCCGGCGAGCGTGGAAGAGGCGGCGGCGTTCGTGATCGCGCTGCTGGATGCGGCCGGCGTCGAGAAAGCCGCGCTGATCGGCCACAGCTTCGGATCGCTGATTGCGCTCGAGGTCGCCGCCCGCGCACCGGGCCGCGCCTCACACCTGGCGCTGGTCGGCACCGCCTATCCGATGAAGGTCTCGCCGGCCCTGCTCGAAGGTGCGCTGAACGAGCCGCTGCGCGCAATCGACATGGTCAACAGCTTCTCGCATTCGATGCTGGCGCCGCCGCCCTCCACGCTGGGCCCGGGCACCTGGCTGTACGGCGGCTCGCGGGCATTGATGCGCCGCGTGCTGGCGAGCAACCGCGAGGCCAATGTGTTCCACATCGGCTTCAAGGCCTGCAACGAGTACGCGGGCGGCGACGCCTCGATGGCCGCGGTGCAGTGCCCCATCCTGTTCGTGCTCGGCAAGTCCGACCAGATGACGCCGCCGCGTGCCACGCAGGCGTTGATCGCCAAGGCCGGCGGCGCGCGCGTGGTGCACGTGGCTGCCGGTCACCAGCTGATGAGCGAGGCGCCGGACGAAGTGCTGTTCGCGCTGCGGGATTTCCTCAACGCAGCGCGTTGATGTCGGGCATTTCCACCAGCGGCGTCCGCGCGCCCCCCTTGGCAACGGCCAGCATGGCGCGCCCGACCTGCTCGCTGGTCGTCACGTGGTTCGGGATCAGCCGCCGCAGCAGGCTGAACACGGGGCCGAGCAGCAGGTAGATCCAGCGGTAGACCGCCGTCTTGGAGCGTACGCCGTGCAGCGGCTGGATGAAGCCGGGACGGAACATGTAGGCCGCCTTGAAGGGCAGGCGCATCAACGCGTTCTCGGTCTCGCCCTTGACGCGCGCCCACATGCGGGGCCCGCGCTCGGTACTGTCCGTGCCGGCGCCGGACACGTAGACGAAGCTCATCTGCGGATTGAGGCCCACCAGCATCTTCGCCGCGGCCAGCGTGATGTCGAAGGTGACGCGGCGGTATTCATCCTCGCTCATGCTGACCGAGGAGACGCCCAGGCAGAAGAAGCAGGCGTCGAAGCCGGCGAGCTGCTCCCGGACCGCGCCGTAGTCCAGCAGGTCGGGCACCACCAGCTCGTGCAGCTTCGGGTGCTGCACGCCCGTGGTGCGCCGCCCGACGCTGAGTACCCGGCGCACGTCGGGGTCGAGCAGGCATTCGCGAAGTACGCCCTGGCCCACCATGCCGGTCGCGCCGAAGAGCAGGACATTCATGGCTGGTTGCGGATCGTGGAAGACCCTAGGCGACTTCGAAGGTGCCCGGCTCGCGCGCCAGAGCACCGAGCAGGGTCTGGACCTCGGGACTCGGCGCCTGCGCCGGCTGCAGGGCGCCGAGCATGCGCGCCAACGTCTCGGCATGCGGCAGCACGGGCCCGAGGAAGCGGGTGCCGGACCCGTCGGCGACCAGCAAGGTGGGAAAGGTCTCGACGTCGAAGTCGTCGGCCAGCTCGGCATGGTCTTCGATGTCGACCCAGGCGAAGCGGAACCGCGGATGGGCGCGTGCCACCTGCTCGAACAGGGGCCGGTACTCGCGGCAGGCGCCGCACCATTCGGCACAGAGGCAGACGACCCAAAGGGTGTCGCCGGCGGCTCGCAGGGTCTCGGGTGTGGCGGAAGCGTTCAAGGTCGAATGAATGAGGTGGAGCGGACCGCCGCCATTATCGGCAAGGCAGCACATCCTGCAGCAGCAGCGTGCGCAAGGGGCCTCGCTGCCACAGGTTTTCGAGAGGCGGCGACCGCGGCACCAGCAATTGCACGAGCAGCGGCTCGAGCGAGGTGCGGCCGGGGTCGGCCAGCAGCACGTAGCGTGGATCCTCGTCCTCCGGCTCTTCGGCCAGCGGCCCGATCCAGTCGAGCGCGACCAGCGTCTCCAGCACCGGCGCCAGCTGCAGCGCATCGACCCGCATCCGCGCCACCAGCTCGGCCGCACCCAGGCCCCTGGCGGGCGTGGCCTTCGCCAGCGCGAGCTGCTGCAGCGCCTCCACCGCCAGCTGCAAGGGCCAGCCGGGCATGCCGCCGCGCCGCGCCACGCCGCTCAGCAGGCTGGGCAGGTAGGCCGCGATCACCGCACCCAGCAGCACGATGACCCAGGCGACATAGATCCACACCAGCAGGATCGGCACGGTCGCGAAGGCGCCGTAGAGCACCGAGTAGGTGGGCACCAGGCTCAGGTAATAGGCGAGCACCCGCTTGGCGATCTCGATGGCGGCGGCCACGAAGAAGCCGCCGGCCCACGCATGGGCCCACTTGACGTGCGTGTTGGGCACGTAGTGGTAAAGCGAGGCCATCCCGCCCGCCAGCAGCACGAATTCGAAGGTGTCGAACGCCAGCTTGAGCATGTCGCGCCCGCCGACCCACTCGCGCGAGACCGAAAAGACGTAGGCCGTGGTGCTCAGGCTCAGCGCCAGCACCAGCGGCCCGAGCGTGATGGCCGCCCAATAGACCAGCACCCGCTGCGCGAAAGGCCGCGGTGTGCGCACGCGCCAGATGCTGTTGAGCGTCTTGTCGATGGTGAGGATCAGCGCGATGGCCGTGACCAGCAGCACCAGCAGGCCCGCGACGCCCAGTCCGCTGGCCTTGCTGGCGAACTGGTTGAGGTAGCCCAGCACCTGGCGCGCGATGTTGTCGGGGATCAGGCTCTCGATCAGCCAGCGCTGCACCCGCACCTGCATGGTCGCGAACATCGGGAACACCGTGAACAGCGCCAGCGCCAGGGTGAAGAAGGGCACCATCGCGATGGTGGTGGTGAAGGTCAGGCTGCTGGCAGTCAGGCTCAGCCGGTCCTTGCGGAAACGCTCGCCCAGCACCGCGGCCGTGTTGCCCCAGGGAAAATGCGAAAGATCCCTCCAGAGTTGGCGGCGATTCATGGCGGCTATCATGCCATCGGGTCCCGCGCCAGCCCGGCGCCGCACGCCCGCCGTTGCCCCCGTAGCACCCGTTCCCTGCCCCGCCGTGACCGCACCCGCCATCCCCTCCTCCGTCTCCGCCACGCGCTGGCTCGCCGTCGCCAGCCTGGCCGGGCTGATCGCGCTCGGGCTGGCCTGGGAGCTGTGGCTGGCGCCGCTGCGGCCGGGCGGCTCCTGGCTCGCGCTGAAGGTCCTGCCGCTGGTCGTGCCGCTCGCCGGCCTGCTGAAGAACCGGATGTACACCTACCGCTGGGTCAGCCTGCTGGTCTGGCTCTATTTCACCGAGGGCGTGGTGCGTGCGTGGAGCGACCTCGACGGCACCGGCCGCGCGCTGGCGCTGGGCGAGGTCGTGCTGTGCCTGGCGCTGTTCGGAGCCTGTGCGTGGCACGTGCGCCTGCGGCTGCGTCTCGCGCGGGCCCGCGCGCTGGAAGGCGTTGCGCCATGAACAGCCGGGCCGCTCTCGAATCCAGCAGCACCGTGCTGCGTCGTCCGGAAGTTACCCCATGAGCGATCTACTCATCGACACACTGCGCGCCGTGGTCGGCGCCGCCAACGTCCTGACCGACGGCGACCTCGGCGCCTGGGAACAGGACTGGCGCAAGCGCTCCCGCGGCAAGGCGCTGGCCGTGGTGCGGCCCGGCAGCACCCAGCAGGTGGCGGAGGTGGTAAAGGCCTGCGCCGCCACGGGCCGGGCGATCGTGCCGCAGGGCGGCAACACCGGCCTCGCGGTCGGCTCGATTCCGGACGAGAGCGGCACCCAGGTCGTGCTGAGCCTGCAGCGCATGAACGCCATTCGCGGCATCGATGCTGCCAACCTCACGATGACGGTGGACGCCGGCTGCGTGCTGCAGACCTTGCAGGAGACGGCCGAGAAGGCGGGCTTCCTGTTCCCGCTGAGCCTGGCGGCCGAGGGCAGCTGCACCATCGGCGGCAACCTCGCGACCAATGCCGGCGGGACGCAGGTGCTGCGCTACGGCAACGCGCGCGAGCTGTGCCTGGGCCTGGAAGTGGTAACGCCGCAGGGCGAGGTCTGGGAAGGCACCAGCGGCCTGCGCAAGGACAACACCGGCTACGACCTGCGCGACCTGATGATCGGCAGCGAAGGCACGCTGGGCATCATCACCGCCGCCACCCTGAAGCTCTATCCGCTGCCGGCCGCGCGGCTGACCGCCTGGGCGGCCGTGCCCACGCTGGAGCACGCCGTCGAGCTGCTGGGCCTGGCCCACAAGCGCCTGGGCGCGGGCCTCACCGGCTTCGAGGTGATGGGCCGCTTTGCCCTCAGTCTGGTGGCCAAGCACTTTCCCGCCCTGCGCGTGCCCTTCCTCGAGGACGACGGCGTGCCCTACTGCGTGCTGCTCGAGAACTCGGACAACGAGTCGGAAGACCATGCCCGCGCCCGCTTCGAGGCCCTGCTAGAAACCGCCTTCGAGGCGGGATGCGTCAGCGACGCGGTGGTCGCCGAGAACCTGACGCAGGCGCACCAGCTCTGGCACGTGCGCGAGAGCATCCCGCTGGCGCAGGCCGAGGAAGGGCTCAACATCAAGCACGACATCTCGATACCGGTCTCGCGCATCCCTGCCTTCGTGGAAGAGACGGATGCATTGCTCGAAGACGCGCTGCCCGGTGTGCGGCTGGTGAACTTCGGCCACCTCGGGGATGGCAACCTGCACTACAACGTGCAGGCGCCGGCGGGTGCCCACAACGGCGACTTCCTGCGCGACCATGAGGCTCGCATCAACGCACTGGTCTACGAGGCCGTCCGCCGGTTCGAGGGTTCCTTCTCGGCCGAGCACGGCGTCGGCTCGCTCAAGGTCGAGACGCTCGAGAAGCACAAGTCGCCGGTGGCGCTCGAGATGATGCGCGCCATCAAGCGCGGGCTGGACCCGCAGAACCTGCTGAATCCGGGGCGGGTGATTCGGATCTAAAGCAAGGCAGAATTCTTCCGACATGACCCCACGCCCCACCCGCTCCCAATACGAAGACTTCATGCGCCACGTCGACACCCACGGCGTGCACAAGAGCGACCGCACCGGCACCGGCACCAAGAGCGTGTTCGGCTACCAGATGCGCTTCGACCTGGCCGAAGGCTTCCCGCTGGTCACCACCAAGAAGGTGCACCTCCGGTCCATCATCCAGGAGCTGCTGTGGTTCCTGACCGGCTCGAGCAACAACAACTGGCTCAAGGAGCGCGGCGTCACCATCTGGGACGAATGGGCGCGCGAGGACGGCGACCTGGGCCCGGTCTACGGCGTGCAGTGGCGCAGCTGGCCGACGCCGGACGGCGGCCATGTCGATCAGATCCAGCAGGTCATCGACACGCTCAGGAACAACCCCGACTCGCGCCGCATCATCGTCAGCGCGTGGAACGTCGCCGACCTGTCGAAGATGGCGCTGATGCCCTGCCATGCCTTCTTCCAGTTCTACGTGGCCCCGCCGCAAGCGCCGGGCGAGCGTGGCAAGCTGAGCTGCCAGCTCTACCAGCGCAGCGCCGACATCTTCCTGGGCGTGCCCTTCAACATCGCGAGCTACGCACTGCTCACCCACATGGTTGCGCAGCAGTGCGACCTGGATGTGGGGGACTTCATCTGGACCGGTGGCGACTGCCACATCTACAGCAACCATGCCGAGCAGGTGGCGCTGCAGCTCAGCCGCACGCCCTACCCCTACCCGACGCTCGTCATCAAGCGCAAGCCCGCTTCGATCTTCGACTACGCGTACGAGGATTTCGAAGTGGTGGACTACCGGCACCACGACGCCATCAAGGCGCCCGTCGCCGTCTAGCAACCGGGAGCAGCCATGGCCACTCGCATCAACCTCATCCTCGCCCGTGCAGCCAACGGTGTGATCGGTCACGAAGGTTCCATGCCCTGGCACCTGCCCGAGGACATGGCCCACTTCAAGAAGCAGACCGCAGGCGCGCCGGTGATCATGGGCCGCAGGACCTGGGACTCGGTGCCGCCGCGCTTTCGTCCGCTCTCGGGACGGCGCAACATCGTGATCACCCGGCAGCCGGATTGGCAAGCCGAGGGCGCCGAACGTGCCGCCAGCCTGCAAGAGGCCCTGACCCGCTGCGAGGCGACGCAAGAGCCGGAAGTGTGGGTGATCGGCGGCGCGCAGATCTACGCCGAAGCGGAGCCGCTCGCGCACCGTGCCCTGGTGACCGAGATCGGGCGCGACTTCGAGGGCGACGCCTGGGCGCCGCGCTTCGACGTTTCGTGGCGCGAGACGGCGCGCGAGTCGCATGTCTCGTCGAACGGGCTGCCGTACAGCTTCATCACGCTCGAACGGCCCGAGTAGGGTACGTGCGGGGCGGCGTGCCTCTATGGCGCCGAGAAGCGCAGTGCAGCCGGCCGGCACGCCTGCCGAAGGACAGGTGTGCTTCGTGATCTGACTTGCCGCGGCTGTCTGAGCAGAGTGAACGAAGTGAACGTCGCGAGTTCCGCGGCAGGCCGGTTGCGCGAGCATCGCAGGGAACTCGGCGCAAGGCGCCGACCGCCACGGTGGCACGCCGCCCCGCACACCCGCGGGTGCCTTTGCAGCGCGCACGGCCCCTTTTGACCCAGGAATCAAACCAGCGACAGATACACCCGCCCGCCTTCGATCTTCACCGGATAGCAGCGCAGATCCTCGGTGACCGGTGCGCACAGCGCCTTGCCGTTGCGCACGTCGAATTTGCCCTGGTGCAGCGGGCATTCGATCTCGTGCCCTTCGAGAAAGCCGTCGCACAGCCGCGCCTGGCCGTGGGTGCAGGTGTTGCTGGTGGCGAAGATCTCGCCATCGACGCTGTAGAGCGCGATGTCCAGCCCCTGGACCTCGACGCCCATGACGTCGTCCGCCGGGAGCTCTTCGACGGCAGCGGCGTCGATCCAGTCGGTGATGTTGCTCATGTTCTCTCCTGGGGGCGTCCGCCGTTTCAGATCGGATAGATGATGGAGTTCGGGATCATTTCGCTGTCGTACACCACCAGCCGCGACGCGAACTTCAGCCCCTCCGGCCGCCTCACCACGGTGTCGATGTAGCGGCCCACGTTGAACACCGTCGACAGCTCGCTCAGCTTGGTGCGGAACACCGCGTAGTTGGCCTCGCTGTGGATGGTGCCGTCGGCGTCGACCTGGTGCACGAGCGGCTGGCCGACCACGTGGCGCTGGTAATAGGGGTCGTGGAACAGCGTCTCGCGAATGCCGTAGACCCGGTCCTCCAGCATGCCCCGGCTCTCGAAGGACAGGGTGGCCAGCGGCAGGCCGCGCTCGTGGTTCTCGCGCGGCTGCAGGCGGTAGCTGCATTCTTCGATGAAGAAGGCCGGCCAAAGGTCCCAGTTGCCGGAATCGACGGCGCGCGCATAGTCGGCGTAGAGCTGATTGAGCGCGAAGTAGTCCTCGAAGCGCAGGGTCATGGTCATGCCTCCATCACCTCGCGCCAATACTTGTACATGCCGCGGATCAGCGTCTCGGTCACCATGTGGTCGGTGTCCTCCACCTCGCGGCCGCCCAGCTCGGCCAGCGTGCGGTGGTAGGGCTTCTGCTCGAAGCCCTGCTGCGAGAACTCGATCACCTCGCCGTCGTCCGCCGATACGAAGCCAGCCGGCCCGAACAGGTTGGCCTGGCGCAGGCGGCGCTGCTGCATTTCCTCGCTGTCGTCCTCGAAGCCGAAGTGCGTCCACACGAAATCGAAGGCGTCGTGGCCCACCGGCTGGATGTGGCGCGTCGAGACGCTGTTGACCTGCTGCTGCAGGATCACGCTCGGGAACAGCGTCGTCATCACCGCCGTCGGGCCGCCCCACCACGACTCGGGCACGATGTCCAGGAAGCGCGGGTCCTTCAGCTGCATGCTCTCCTTGAAACTGGAGACCTGCGTGACCTGGGCTGCCTTGCCCGCGCTGCCCCGCGTCGAGATCATGGCGGCGTGGCGGCCGCGCGCGTCCATCTTCAGCTCCGACTTGTTGTCCGCGCGCCAGAGCCCGAAGGTCACGAACCAGGTGTGCAGCAGGCCGGGGTGGTACGGATCCTTGATGTTTTCCTGCATCAGCTTCCAGTTGCCTGGAATTCGCTGGCGGTTGTAGCCGAGGATCTTCAGTTTTCGGCCATTGAAGAGCCGATCGAAGTAGTGCAGGATCGCCGGCCCCATGAAGTTCTCCAGCGACTCGACTTCATGGTCGAAGGACGCGAAGACCACCCCTCCGCGCGTGGCCACCTTGAGCTTGTTGAGGCTGTTCTCCTCCACCTTGAAGTCCGCAGGCATGCCGCCGTGGACCTTGCCGTCCTGCTTCACGCCGCGGCGGAAGGGCACGCCCTGCAGGTCGCCCTTCAAGGTGTAGTTCCACTGGTGGTAGGGGCAGACGAACTCCTTGCGGTTGCCCTGCCGCCCGCGGCAGAAGCGCATGCCGCGGTGCGCGCAGACGTTCTCCACCACGTTGATGCCGCCTTCGGCGTCCCGCACCATGATCACGGAGCGTTCGCCGATCGCCGTGCGCTTGAAGTCGCCTGCGTTCGGGATCTCCGCCTCCAGGCCAACGTAGCACCAATGCTTGCTGTAGAAGAAGCGCTCCAGCTCCTTCTTGTGCTGGTCCTCGCCGATATAGGCCATGAAGGGAATGCGGCTGGTCTTCTCCGACTCCCAGCGCAGCTCGCGCGGGAAGACGGTCGAGGGATTGGCGTTCGTCATGAGGTCTCCTTTCTTCTGGTCATTGCGTCAGGTCGCCTGGGGATAGAAGGCGTCGGCATGGATCTTCTCGATGGGCAGCCCGCGCTCCTCGAGCAGCAGCGTGACGGCCTCGACCATCGGTGGTGAACCGCACAGATAGGCACGCCATCCGTCGAAGCCGGTGGGCCAATCGGCACGGATGGCATCGGTGATCAGACCCTGGCGCATGCCCGGGCGCATCGGCCCGGTAACGCCGACCACATGCACCTTCAGTGCCGGATGCAGCGCCTGCAGCTCGCGCAGCTCCTCGAGTCCGTACACGTCGGCGTCGGCGCGCACGCCGAAGTACAAGTGAATGGGGTTGGGCATGCCGGCCTCGACCGCACCGCGCACGATCGCCAGCACCGGCGCCAGCCCCGTGCCGCCGGCTGCGCACAGGATGGGGCCCTCGTGCCGTGTGCGCAGGTAGGCGGCTCCCATCGGCCCGCTGACGCGCACCGCGTCGCCCTGCTTGAGCTTCTCGAACACGTAGTCGGTGACGCGGCCACCCGGCACGCGCCGCACATGGAACTCCAGCTCGGCGTCGCGGCTCGTGCGCGCCATCGAATACGGCCGCGCATGCTCGGGCGCGAACTGCAGCTGCGCGTACTGCCCCGGTGAAAAGGACAGCGGCTTGGCCGGTTTCAGGCGCAGCCTGCGGATGTCGTGGGTGAGGACGTCGATGCCTGCGATCGTGGCCTTGACGATGCGTGCCGGGTGCACCACCACTTCGTCGGGCTCGGGGATTTCGATCGTGCAGCTTTCGGTCAGCGTGCTCTGGCAGGCCAGCACGTGGTGCTCGCGCGGGCCGTCGGGCCGCATCGCGCCCGGCCCGGGCCCGCCATCGAGCAGCTTGCCTTCGAGCAGCTTGCAGCGGCAGGTGCCGCAGCGCCCCGCCATGCAGCTGTACGAGACCGGCACCTGGTGCTCGCGCAACACCTCGAGCAGGTTCGCGCCGGGGCGAACGTCGAGGGTGCGGCCCAGGGGGCGGATGTGCAGGTCCATGGCGCCGATCATCGGCCTGGGCTACACATTGGCCAATAGAATCTCGTGAATTCGCCGAATCACTGCCGTGAATAAAGGGTGCGCCGCATGCAGCTCAAGGACATCGACCTGAACCTGCTCCTGGTCTTCGACCGCATGCTGGCCGAGAAGCGCGTCTCGGCAGTGGCCGAGACGCTGGGCCTGTCGCAGCCGGCCATCAGCAATGCGCTGGCGCGCCTGCGACGCGTGTTCGGCGACGAGCTGTTCCTGCGCACTGCGCGCGGCATGGAGCCCACGCCCTTCGCGCTGCAGCTGGCCGAGCCGGTGGCCTATGCCATGAGCGCCCTGCACGGCGCACTGAACCAGCACACCGTCTTCGAACCGGCCACCAGTACGCGCAGCTTCACGCTCGCGATGACCGACATCGGGGAGGTCTACTTCACGCCGCTGCTCATGGAGCTGCTCGCACGCACCGCGCCCGGCGTGACCATCAGCACGGTGCGCAACACCGCGGTCAACCTGCGCGATGCGATGGAGGCGGGCCATGTAGACATCGCCATCGGGCTGCTGCCGCAGCTGAAGACCAGCATTTTCCAGCGGCGCCTGTTCCGGCAGCGCTATGTGTGCCTGTTCAGCGCGGCGCATCCGCTGGCGGCCAGGGCGCGGCTCTCGCTCAAGGATTTCTCGGCTGCCGACCACTTGCTGGTGCAGGCCGTCGGCACCGGCCACGGCCAGGTCGACGAGCTGATGGCCGCGCAGGGCATCGCGCGCCGCATCCGGCTGACCGTGCCGCACTTCGTGGCGCTCGGCCACATCCTGCGCGCCACGCCGATGATCGCCACGGTGCCCGAGCGCCTGGCCCGCAGCATTGCGGAGCCGTTCGGGCTGGTCTGGCGCGCGCACCCCGCGAAGCTGCCGGAGATCGCGATCAACTGCTTCTGGCACGCGCGCTTCCACCGCGACCCGGGCAACCAGTGGCTGCGCGGCCTGCTGTTCGAGCACTTCGCAGACGGCTGAGGCGCCGGCCGCAGCGCCCTATGCGCAAAGCGGCTAAGCAAGCGCGAAAGCCTTCGTTGGAAAGCGGACAGGCCGCCCGTAGCCTGCGGTCTTCCCCAACGAGGAGCTTTCCAATGAACGACCGTTTGAGCCGCGTGCAGGCATCGCGCTCCGCCGCCATCAAGGCGAGCCTGCATCACCCCGTGATCGACACCGATGTCCACGTCAACGACTATGCGCCGGTGCTGGAAGACTACATCCAGCACTACGGCGGCAACCAGCTGGTCGACGCGCTGCGCAAGGCGCTGGGCGGCCGCTTCGTCACCCGCACCGGCGGCGGCAAGGACTGGTACCAGCAGACGCCCGAAGAGCGGCAGTACCACCGCACCCTGCGCGCACCCTGGTGGGCGCGCGTCACGCGCAACACCTACGACCTCGCGACCTACACACTGCCTGCGCTGCTGTATGAACGCCTCGCCGAGCAGGGCTCGGACTATTCGGTGCTGTTCCCCAACGACGTGCTCTCGCCGGCCGCGGCCGGAAGCGAGTACCGCCAGCCGCTGCACCGCGCGATCAACCATTTCCATGCCGACCAGTACCGCGCCTACGCCGATCGCCTGACACCGGTGGCGGGCATTCCGCTGTACACGCCGCAGGAGGGCATCGAGGAGCTCGAATTCGCGGTGAAGACGCTGGGGCTCAAGGTCATCAACATCGCCGGCGGCGTGCGCCGGCCCATTCGCGCGATCGCCGACAAGTACCCGGCCAAGGAGCATCCCGAGGTCGCCAGGCAGGCGGGCTACATCGACTTCTACGGCATCGACAGCGAGCACGACTACGACCCGTTCTGGGCCAAGGTGGTGGAGCTCGGCGTGCCGGTGACCACGCATTACGGCAGCCAGGGCTGGACCGGCCGCCAGTCGATCAGCAACTACATGAACAACCACATCGGCCACTTCGCCGACGGCTCGCAGGCCTTTGCCAAGGCACTGTTCTTCGGCGGCGTGACGCGGCGCTTCCCCGGCCTGCGGGTGGGCCTGCTCGAAGGCGGCGCCGACTGGGGCGCGCATGTCTTCACGCACCTGGTGGACCGCTGGGAGAAGCGCAACCGCGTGGCGGTGCGCAACTACGACCCGGCCGAAGCCGACGTCGAGCTGCTGGCCTCGCTGTTCGAGCGCTACGGCGCCGACTACATCAAGGGCCGCGCGAACTTCAAGTCCACGCTGCTGCGCGACAGCCTCGGCATCTCCGCCCTGCCTCACAGCCGTGAGCCCGATGCGTCGGAGATCGACGACTTCGCGATGGCCGGCATCGAGAAGGTGGAGGACATCCGCGACCGCTGGGTTTCCAACTTCTACTTCGGCTCCGAGGCCGATGACCGCACCGTGGCCGCGGCGTTCAACGACCGCGTGAACCCGCTGGGCACGAAGATCAACGCGATCTGGTCCTCCGACGTGGGCCACTGGGACGTGCCCGAGTTCACCGAGCCACTGGCCGAGAGCTGGGACCTGGTCGAGCAGGGCGTGATCTCCGCGGCCGACTTCAAGGCCCTGGTGTTCGACAACCCGCACCGCTTCTACACCGAAGCCAACCCGCGCTTCTTCGAGGGCACCGAAGTGGGCCGCAAGCTGTCGGCCGCCAAGGCCTGAAACCGATCCCGAGAGAACGACTCACCCATGCAACATATCCTCTCCCTTGTGCGCCGATCGGCCTCGGCACTGTTGGCACTGGCCATGTCGGCATTCGCGGCGGCGCCCGTGCAGGCCGCGCCCGAAGTGGTCCGCATCGGCGTCGCCACGGCGGGCGGTGGCGAGCCGGTCACCTGGGGCGGCTCGCCCGGCGGCGTCGCCCGCGTCAACAACTGGCTCGAAGAGGAGTTCAAGGCCTCGGGCGTCAAGGTCGAGTGGCTGTTCTTCAAAGGCGCGGGGCCGGCGGTCAACGAAGCTCTGTCCAACAAGCAGATCGACTTCGCCTACCAGGGCGACCTGCCCTCGATCGTGGGCCGCTCCAACGGGCTCAAGACCAAGCTGCTGCTGGTGAGCGGCGCGCGCAACAACCTCTACGTGGTGGCGCCCACCGCCTCCGACGTCCACTCGATCAAGGACCTCAAGGACCGAAAGGTCTCGATCTTCCGCGGCACCAACGGCCACCTGGTCGCCATCAACGTGCTGGCCGCCAACGGCCTGGCCGAGCGCGACATCAAGGGCGTCAACCTCGACACCGGCAGCGCGCAGGCGGCGCTGGTTTCCAACGGCGTGGACGCGGCCTTCGGCGGCTACGAGTGGTTCAAGGTGCGCGACCAGGGCCTCGCCAGGATCGTCTACTCGACGCAGGGCCAGGACCCGGCTTTCACCCGCCAGGCCTCGCTGCTGGTGCGCAGCGAGTTCGAGCAGGCCAACCCTGCCGAGGTGCAGCGGGTGGTCGATGTCTTCGTGCGTGCTGCCCACTGGTCTTCCGAGGAAAAGAACCGCGAGGCGCTGTTCGGCATCTGGGCCCGGAGCGGCACGCCGGTAGCGTCCTGGTCCGCCGAGTTCGACAAGCAGCCGCTCGCGCAGCGCAACTCTCCATTGGTGGACGACTTCATCGTCGGCCGCTACAAGGCCGTGGTGGCCGATGCGCTGAAGCTCAAGCTGATCCGCCGCGAAGTGGCCGTCGACGGCTGGTTCGACACGCGCTACCTGCAGAACGCGCTGAAGAAGCAGGGGCTCGAGAACTACTGGACCGCCTTCGATGCGAAGGGCAATCCCGCCAAGCCCGGTACGGGCGCCTCGGTCGCGGCCCAATGAGCGCCGCCAGGCCGCCCGAAGGCGCGAAGACCCCCTCGGGGGGCAGCGCAGTACACGCATTGACGAGCGTGGAGGCCCGATGACCGCCGCAGCAGAGTCGACGGCTGTCCTGCGGCCTGCCGGCGACGGCGCACCGGCGTCCACCGCCACGCGTACGGTCGCACCGTCACTGCCGTGGCGACGCGTGGGTGACCGCGCCCTCCCCTGGCTGTTACCCCTCGCGCTGCTCGCGCTCTGGTCCACGGGCGCCACGCAGGGCTGGATCTCGCCACAGGTGCTGCCGCCACCGCAGTTCGTCTGGGAAACGCTGCGCGACCTGGCCACGAGCGGCGATCTCTGGCTGCACGTGAGCACCAGTTTCACACGCGTGGGCGTGGGCTTCGCGGCCGGTACGGTGCTCGGCCTCGTCCTGGGTTCGGCCATGGGCCTGTCGCGCAGCGTCGAGGCCTACGTGCTGCCCAGCTTCAATGCGCTGGTGCAGATCCCGGTGCTGGCATGGTTGCCGTTCGTGCTGCTGCTGGTGGGCATCGGCGAAGCGCTGAAATACATCCTCATCGCCAAGGCCGCGCTCGTGCCCGTGGCGCTCAACACGCTGCAGGGCTTCCGCCAGACGCCCGCCGCGCTGCGCGAGGTGGGCGAGGTCTACGGCTACAGCCGGCGCCAGCAGGTGCTGGAGATCGTGCTGCCGCACGCCGTGCCCACACTCTTCACCGGTGTGCGACTGGGCTTCACCAAGGCCTGGCTCTCGCTGGTCGTGGTCGAACTCGTGGCGTCGAGCGAAGGGCTGGGCTACCTCATCGTCTACGGCCGCCAGCTGTTCCAGCTCGACCTGGTGATGGCCGCCGTGGTCGTGGTGGGCGCCATCGGCCATGCCATCGACCGCCTGCTCGACCGCCTCGAAGCCGCGGCGCACGGGCGCCAGCCCGGCGTAGGCACGCGATGAGCAGGGCCGCGCGGAATACGGCCGAGGTGGCCGAGCTCGCCGCGGTGCAGCCGCTGCGCCCGGAGCAACGCAGGCGATGGCGCGGCTTCGTGCTGCCCGCGGCGGCCGTCGCGCTGTGGTGGCTGCTGTCGTCGCTCGATGTCGTCAACTCGGCACTGCTGGTCTCGCCGGCCAAGGTATTCGGCACCGCGGTCGAGCAGGTCGCGAGCGGACGCCTCTTCCGCGCGCTCAGCGCCAGTCTCGCGCGGGAGGCCACGGGCTTTCTGATCGGCACCGTGTCGGGCCTCGTGCTCGGCGCGCTGCTGGGCCTGTCGCCGCTCTTCAACCGCATCGCCGGCCCCAGCTTCAACACCTTCAAGCAGATCTCGCTGTTCGCGTGGATCCCGCTGATCTCGGTCTGGTTCGGGCTGGGCGACGTCGCCAAGGTGGTGTTCCTCTCGCTGGCCGCGCTGGTGCCGGTGGTGGTCAACACCTGCGACGGCATCCGCACCACCCCCGCGCCGCTGCTGGAAGTGGCGCGGGTCTACGGCTACACGCGCTGGCAGACCGTCATGCAGGTGGTGCTGCCAGCGGCGCTGCCCTCGATCTTCACCGGCGTCTACCTGGCGCTCATCTATTCGTGGCTCGCGACCATCGGCGCCGAATACCTGCTGGTGGCCGGCCGCGGCATCGGCAACACGCTGATCGAAGGCAGCGAGCATTTCCAGATGGACCTGGTGCTCTTCGGCATGGCCGTGATCGGCGGGGTCGGCTGGGCCATGAACGCCGCGGCCCGCTCCCTGGAACGCCGGCTGGCGCGCTGGACCGGACGCGCGTGAGTCACGCAGAAAGAAACCTCTCCCTCATGACCCCGACCCATTCCCTCTCCAACGAGCTCGACATTCGTGGGCTCGGCAAGCGCTATGCGAGCACGCAGGCCGACGGCGGCGCGCTGCAGGTCCTCGACAACATCGACCTGCACGTTCCGGCCGGCCGCTTCGTCAGCATCGTGGGCGCCAGCGGCTGCGGCAAGTCCACCCTGCTGAGGCTCGTGCTAGGCCTCGACGCGCAGTACGAAGGCGAGATCCTGCTGGGCGGCCAGCCGATCTCCGGCACCGGGCGCGAGCGCGGCATCGTGTTCCAGGACCACCGGCTCTTCCCCTGGCTCACGGTGGAGCAGAACATCGCCGTCGGGCTTCGCAACGCGCCGTTCAGCGCACGGCAGAAGCGCGAGCAAGTGGCCGAGCATGTGGCGCTGGTCGGCCTCGAAGGCTTCGAGAAATCCTTCCCGCACCAGATCTCCGGCGGCATGGCGCAGCGCGTGGCGATCGCGCGCGGCCTGGTCAACCGGCCGCGCGTGCTGCTGTTGGACGAGCCGTTCGGCGCGCTGGATGCGCTCACCCGCTCGCGGCTGCAGAACGAGCTGCAGCGCATCTGGCAGAAGGAGCGCATCACCATGCTGCTGGTCACGCACGATGTCGAGGAAGCGGTTTTCCTGGGCGACCGCGTGGTGGTCATGCAGCCCTCGCCAGGGCGCATCCGGCGCATCGTGGAGGTCGACCTGCCGCATCCGCGCAACCGCAGCGACCCGGCCTTCCTTGCCATGCGCGATGACGTGCTCGGTGACTTCCTCGAAGTCGCCCCCGATGCCCCGCTCGCTGTCACGCCACCGGCCGAACAGCCTGCCTTTGGCTTGCGCGGCCGGCTGCAGCTGGCCTGGTAGGACACCTTCTTGTTTCATTCTTCCTGACGACGCTGGTTGTGTGCCGCGGAAGGTATGCCGGCCTGCGTGCAGTGGAAGGCGGCCTGCGGAGGCGAGGTTGAAGATGCACGACCCCGCCCGCGACCAGACGTCGAGGTGTTTGGCATTCCGATACCGGCACATGGCACCGTCGCAAAGGTGCCTGCGGATGTGCGGGGCGGCGTGCCTCTGTGGCGCCGAGAAGCGCAGTGCAGCCGGCCGGCACGCCTGCCGAAGGACAGGTGTGCTTCGTGATCTGACTTGCCGCGGCTGTCTGAGCCGAGTGAACGAAGTGAACGTCGCGAGTTCCGCGGCAGGCCGGTTGCGCGAGCATCGCAGGGAACTCGGCGCAGAGCGCCGACCGCCACGGTGGCACGCCGCCCCGCACACCCGTGGGCACCTTTGCAGCGCGCGCAGCGTCGCAGGGTCGAGGCGTCGCAACGTCGCCGAGTGGCAGGACACCACCAGCAGGTCGGCCGACTCTACGTCGGCGAGCGCACGGAGGCTTGCCGCAGCCGGTCAGTGCACGGCCGCGTACATGATCTTGTCCTCCGTGGCCCCTTCGGGTGCGAACTCCTCGACCACGCGCCCCTGTCGCGTCACGAGTATTCGATCGGACAGGGCCAGGATCTCCGGCAGATACGACGAGATCACCAGTACGGCGATGCCATCGTCGGCCAGGGAATGAATCAGTTGGTGGATCTCGGCGATCGCGCCGACATCGACCCCGCGAGTCGGCTCGTCGAAGATCACCAGCCGCGGCTGCTGCACGAGCGACTTGGCAATCACCACCTTCTGCTGGTTGCCGCCCGACAGCTCGACGATGCGCGCATCGCTGTCGATCGCACGGATCGACAGCCGCTTGCGCCAGGTCTCGGCGAGTGCTCGCATCTGGTCCTGGCGCACGAGCATGAACGGGCTCGGCGACGACGCCAGCTGTCCGGCGTAGATGTTCTCGGCGATCGACAGGGTCTCGAAGAAGCCTTCGAGCTTGCGGTCCTCGGTCACGTAGACGACGCCGCCCTTGACCGCCGGACGCGGGGTGCGATAGCGCACCGGCTCGCCGTCGAGCAGGATCTCGCCGCCGTGCAGGAAGTCCCGCTTGGCCACGCCGGCCACGATCTTGGCCGTTTCGGTACGCCCCGAGCCGATCAACCCGAACATGCCCGTGATCTGTCCGGCATACAGCGAGAAGGCATTGTTCTTGACGATCGTGCCCATCGACAGGTTCTGCACGCTCAGCACCTTGGCGCCGCGGGGCCGGGGCACCCGCTGCGACCGGTTGCCGTAGAGCTCCTGCGAGAGCGAGCGCCCGACCATGGCCTGGATGATCCGGTCGCGGTCCATCTCGCTTGCGTCGGCGGTCAGCACGTGTTCGCCGTCGCGCAGGATCGTGATGCGGTCCGCGATCATCAGCGCCTCCTCGAGCGCATGGGAGATGAAGACGATCGACACACCGTCGGCGCGCAGACGCTGGACCAATCCGAAGAAGTGGTGCTTCTCCTCGGGCGTCAAGGTGGCGGTCGGCTCGTCGAAGATGATGAGCCGCGCCTCGTGCTGCACCGCCCGCGCGATCTCCACCATCTGCCGCTGCGCGGCTCCGAGCTGCGACACCAGCTGGGTCGGATCGACATTGAAGTTCAGCCGCTGCAGGAATTGCTGGGCAGCGATGTACAGGCCGCGCAGGCGGTTGAAGAAGGGCTCGTCGCCGAGATAGAGGTTCTGCGCGACGGTCAGCGACGGCACCAGGCTGGTTTCCTGGTAGACCATGGCGATGCCGTGGCCGAGCGCGTCGTGGGGCGTGGTGAAGGTCACCGGCCGGCCCTGGAGCAGGATCTGCCCCTGCGAGGGCTGCACCGCGCCGGCCAGGATCTTGGTCAACGTGGACTTGCCCGCGCCGTTCTCTCCGAGCAGGGCATGCACTTCTCCGCGCCTCACGCCGAACGAGACGTCGCGCACGGCATGAGCGCCGCGGTACTGCTTGCCGATGTTCCGCAGTTCGATCAGGTGGTCGTGGTCCATGGGTTCATTGCTGCGCTTGCAGGTTCATCGAGACGATCTCGTCGCTTCCCTGGCAACCCACATAGAGGCAGCCACCCAGTTCGGCCACGCTGGTCACCCCATGCCGGCGGCCGTCGGCGCGGCTGTGCGCGCTCCACAGCGGCTGGAAGTCGGCGTCGAGCTTGCACACCAGCCCGTAGGAGCGCGTCGGCGCCCAGGGTTTCAGCCGGCCCATCGACTTGATGCCCCCGCCCTGCATGGGCTCGCGAAAGTCCCGGCCCGACGCCAGTGCCGGCGCCACCCAGTAGCGCTCCGGGATCTGCGCCATCATCCGTTCGCAGTATTCGCGCTCCCGCAGCACGAATTCGACCAGTTGGCTGCGTGGCGCGAACAGGCACAGCCACCAGCCGCCGTCGGCCGCGGGCGAGATCCGCGACGGATAGCCCGGCAAGTCGCCCAGCAGCACGCTGCGCCGGCCCTGACCGTCGATGCGCACCAGGCGGTGCGCCCAGGCTTCGCTGACCACGATCGAGCCGTCGCGGTGCCACGCAATGCCACTGGGCCAGGCCAGGCCCGAAGCGAGGGGGCGCGCCGGCGCGTCCCAGCGGTCGAGCATCCAGAGCGCGCCCGTCGGCTTGCCACACAGCAGGTCCGCGCGCCACTGCGAAGGCAGGCGATCCCGCGCGCCCTCGGCCACCAGCAACCGGCCGTCGGATCCGGCCAGCAGCGCGGTCGGGCAACGGATCACCCGGCGCTCCGCGTCCGCCAGCAGGCCCGCGGACACCGCTGCATCGCCGAACGTGCGAAGACCGCCGCCCGAAATCGCAGCGAGCGCTGCGCCGTTGGCCAGGGCGGTCATCGCACACACTTCACCCTCCATGCGTCCCATCTGCCGCAGCGCGCCGGTGGCGGGATCGAGCGCCAGCACCTCGGGGCCGCTGCTGAAGACCAACTGGTCGCCCGAGAGCGTGAGGTTGTCCGGCGCTTCAATGCGGACGATGCCGCCCGCCTGGTCAAGCAGGCTGTTGGGCCGCAGCGGGCCATCCATCGGGGGCACGGTGACGGCGTGCGACCCGCGTCCCAGCATGCGGTCGAGGAAGGCCCCGACCCATCCGGAGCCCAGGGAGCTCACTGAAGCATGTCGGCTCTCACCTGGGGTGCCATTCGCCTTGGCAGTGGCCGTGCTTCTCATGGCTGCTCCCCCCAATAGCTCTGCTGCCCTGTCCAGGCCGGATCGGCATCCGCCAGCCTCAGGCGCCCGATGCGATTGTTGAGCAGGCCGCCGAGGTAGAGGTGTCCCCGGTGCTCGCGCATCGAGGTGATCATGGGGTGGTTCTCCCCGCCCAGGTCCCATAGCGATTCCAGCACCCGGCCTTGCGCGTCGAACTTGATCACGCAGCCGGTGTTGATGTTCGGAAAGATGAGCTCCTGCGGCGAAACGCGCCGCGCCATGCGCTTGCGAAAACCCGGCATGCGCAGCGACAGGTCCATCGACGGCGTGCGCATGCCGACCAGCGCGAGCCAGAAGTTGCCGTCGGAGGCACGGTTGATGTTGTCCGGGTAGCCCGGCAGGTCGTCGATGACGCGCTCGACCCGGCCCGCCTTCGGCCCGGCGAACCAGTACCTGTTGATGCGGCAGGCCCAGGTCTCGGCAAAGAAGAAGGACTCGCCGTCGTGCGCCATGCACACGCCGTTGGGAAACACCAGGTTGCGCAGCACTGTGCGGGTTCTGCGCGTGGCAGGGTCGTAGCAGATGATGCGCCCGTTGCCGCGGCTCTCGAGCGCGTCGTAGGCCCAGTTGTGCATCTCGTAGCGAATGGTGGCCTCGCTGAAGAAGATGCGCCCGTCCGGCGCGACGTCGAGGTCGTCGGCCAGCTTGAGCCGCGAGTCGTCGATGACGGACCACGGGGTGCGGTTGGTCTCGTCGGTCAGCCGCTCGATCCGGCGCTCGGGCGAGACGCTGTAGAGGCCCATGCCGGCGATGCACACCAGCAGGTTCCCCGCACGGTCGAAGGCCAGGCCAAGCGGATGCCCACCGACATGGGCAAACACCTCCATGTGCGCGTGGTCCGGCCCGAAGAAGCGCACGATGTCGCCGTGCCGGGTGCCGGTGTAGAGATGCCCCTGGGCGTCGAAGATCACGTCTTCCGGGCCTTCGACCTGCCCGAGTCCGATCAGCGCCACGTCGCGCAGCCGGTCGTTCACTGCGTAGGGCGAAGCCGAGCCGGCCTCGGTGGCGGGCGCGGGCGGCAGCTCCAGATAGGCGGGCGACACATAGGACTTCGCCAGCAGCTTGTGCTTGTTCTTGAGCCAGCGCACGTCGATCGCGATGGCCGACAGCAGGATGAGCCCGAGCGCCAGCGATCCCGCGCCGCTCTGGAATCCGATGCGCACCAGCCCATTGGTGATGAGCAGCACGACCACCGCGCCCATCAGCGCTTTCGCGACCGAGCCCCGCCCGCCGCCGAGGCTGTTGCCACCGACCACCGCGGCCGTGAGCGCCATGATCTCGAGGCCGGTGCCGGTGTCCGAACCGGCACTGCCCAGGCGCGCGGCATACATCAGTGCGGCCAGGCCGCACAGCAGCCCCGATCCGACATAGGTCAGGCAGATTGTTCGCCGCACCGGGATGCCGACGTTGTAGGCGGACCGGCGCGAGCCCCCGATCGCCATGATGTGCCAGCCCGGCCGCGTCCGGCTGAGGAACACGTGGGCGCCTGCGGCGAACACCGCGGCGACCAGGAAGCTCGGCGGCAGCCCGAACGCAGAGCCTGCGCCGATGAAGTCCCACACCGCGGACTCCGGCATGTTGCTGGCGATGTCCACCGCATGCTTGAGCAGCAGCATGTCGACGACCGCACGCACGATGATCAACGTCACCAGCGTGGTGAGGAAGGCACGCAACCTCAGGTAGCCGATCAGCACGCCGTTGAGCAGGCCGACGGCCGCGCAGGCCAGCAGCACGGCCGGCATGACGGCCCAGGGCGACCATTGCGCAACATTCATCAGGAACAGCGCCACGAAGTTGCCCAGCGCGAAATTGGAGCCGACGCTCAGGTCGATGCCGCCGGCGACCATCACGATCATCATGGCGCACACGATGAAGATGAATTCGCCGAGCTGCCGCGACGTGTCGCCGAGGTTCGCCGCGCCGAAGAAGTCGGGAATGAGGTTGCCGAACACGGCAAGGACGGCGGCCAGAGCCAGGAAAGGCACGGCGTTGTCGATCCAGTTCTTCGACAGGATCTCCCCGACCACATGGTCGGGCACGTACTTGTATCGCCATCGGGCGAGGTTTCGGGACACGGACATGTGGGGCAACTCCAGAGGCGCGCGACCGGCGGGTCGGTCCGCCGGGTGGCTGTGAGCGGGGAACGTGGTGCTTACTTCTTCTTGAATTCGTCGAGGTTCCAGCACGTGTCGTCGCGCAGGTTGGCCTTGGTGATCACGCCCACGGGCGTCACGCGCGAGATGTCTTGCGCCGGGCGTGCCGAGCTCGCCAGCAGCGTCTTGACCACCTGCACCAGGTCTTGCGACTGCTGCTTCACGTCGTAGGTCATGTAGGCGCTGAAGTTGCCGTTGGCGACGTTGGCGCAACCGGTGCGCGCAGCGCCGCCGTTGGTGGCGAGGAACACCTGGTCCTGCTTCTTCGCCTCGCGGATGGCCGCCGCCGTGCCGGTGTCCTGCCCGTCCCAGAAGCCGATCACGCCGCACAGGTCGGGGTGCTGCTTGAGTGCGGTATCGGTCACGGCACGCGCTTTCGACGCGTCCCAGTCGGCGGCCTGGTTCGACACCACCTTGATGTCGGGGTTCTTGGCCAGCACTGCCTGCACACCCTGCATCTGGAAGGTGCTCGCTGCGGCCGTGAGCACGCCCTGCACGATGCTGATCTTGCCCGACTTGCCGGCCTTCGGGCTGCACTTCTCGGCCACGGCCTTGGCCATGGCTTCTCCGATGCCGACCCAGTCGGCGCCGACGAAAGCGCTCGTCTTGGCGGCCGAGCGCATGTTCACCTGCACCACGCGGATCCCCGCGTCCTCGGCCCGCTTGAGCAGCCGGGCATAGGACTGGATGTCCGGGTTCTGCACCAGCAATACGTCCGGTTTCTCGTTGATCAGCGAAGTGATCGCCTGGGCACCGGCGTCGGTGCTCCAGTTGGGGTCGCGCACGATCCATTTGACGCCCAGCGGCTCGAGCTGGCCGCGCACCATGGCGTTCCAGCCATCGGTGAGGTCGTAGCCGAGCGAGGTCGGCACAAAGGCCACGGTCTTGCCCTTGAGCGAGGTGTCGGCGGCCTGCGCCGCGCAGCCGATGGCGAGCGCGGCGCCCACCAAGGCGAGTCGGACGGAAAAGGATCTCATGGTCTGTCTCCTGGGTCGTTGAACGAAAAAGGACCGCCTGTGTCCGGCGGCTTCGCGCGGAAAGGCGTACGGCGCTAGATGTCCCCCTGCTGGGCCGTCTGCTCGTCGCGTGGATTGATCAGGCTGTCGATGACCAGCGCGGCCAGCAGGATGGCGCTCTTGATGACGCTCTGCACCGTGTACTGGATGTCCATGATCGTCATGCCATTGAGCAGGATGCCGATGAGCACGGTGCCGACCAGCACGTTGCGCACGCCGCCCTTGCCGCCGCTCAGGCCGATGCCGCCGAGGACCACCACGAGAATCACGTCGTAGATCATGGTCGAGTTGACGATGCGGGTGTTCATGCTGCCGACCGACGCCGCCGTGATGACGCCGGCCACGCAGCCCACGCACGAGGCGATCGCATACTGCAGCACCACGAGCGGTCGTACCGGTACGCCGGTGATGCGGGCGGCCTGGTAGTTGTCGCCCATGGCATAGATGAAGCGGCCGGTTCGGGTGTAGCGCAGGAACGCGGCCACCAGCGCGGCAGTGACGAGGAAGAGCAGCACCGGCAGCGGCAAGCCGGCCATCTCGCCCTGGCCGATGCGGCTGAACCAGCCCGCGTCCTCGGGCGCATACACCACGTCGAGCGGGATCAGCTTCATGCGTCCCAGCCCGTAGATGAAGGTGCCCATGGCCAGCGTGGAGAACAGCGACGGGATCTCGGCATAGGCGATCAGCAGGCCGTTGGCCACCCCGAGCACCAGCGCGAACGCGAGGCCCGCGAGCAGCGCGATGCCGAGCGACATGCCGCTGGCCGACAGCGCGAGCGCCCAGGCTACCGAGATCGCCATCACCGCCACCAGCGACAGGTCGATGCCGCGCCCGATCACCACCAGCGCCATGGCCAGCCCGAGGATCCCGAGCACGGCCACGCCGCGCAGCAGCGACAGCAGGTTGTCGCGGGCAATGAAGCCGTCCAGCCCGATGCTGAAGCCGGCGAACAGCAGCACGGCCAGCAGCAGCACGATGCGCTCCTGCGTCAGCCAGCCGGCTCGGAAGTGCCGGCGCGCGGCGGTTGACGGCGGGTCGTCGTGGCGTGGGATGGCCACGGGAGTACCCCCGACTTCGCCCAGCGTGCTGTTGGCCTTCGGAACAGCCGTTCGGCTCATGATGGTTCTCCCTCCTGGATGTTCAGACGAAGCCCGGGTTATAGCGAAGCCTTGCCGCGCAGGGCCTCGAGCAGCGCGAGGGCGCGATCGGTTCGCACGTCGTGCTCGGCGGCCATCTGGCGTGCGATCGTATCGATCTCGTCCCCGGTCGCGCCGGCCACGAGTGCGATGTTGCGGGCGTGCAGCGCCATGTGCCCGCGTTGGATCCCTTCGGTGGCGAGCGCTCGCAGCGCGCCGAGGTTTTGCGCAAGACCCACGGCCACGGCGACCTCGCCGAGTTCCTGGGCCGACTTCACATCAAGGATCTTGAGCGCCAGGCGCGCCAGCGGATGCGTCTTGGTCGCGCCACCCACGAGCCCGACCGGCATCGGCATCTCGATGGTGCCGACCAGCGCGCCGCCGCGGTCTTTCTCCCAGGTGGTGAGCGAGGTGTAGCGGCCGCTGCGGCAGGCGTATGCATGTGCGCCGGCCTCGACCGCGCGCCAGTCGTTGCCAGTCGCCACGATCACCGGATCGATGCCGTTCATGATCCCCTTGTTGTGGGTGGCGGCACGATAGGGGTCGACCGCCGCGAAGGTGTAGGCATCGAGCACGCCTTCGATGATCTCTTCGCCGCTGCGCTCGGCAGTCTTCAGGACTTCGGGCGTGAGCCGCACGCGTGCACGCGCCAGCCGCAGGTCCGCCAGGTTCGAGAGGATGCGCAGGCGCACCGTGCCGCCGGTCAGTTGCTCCACCAGCGGCGACACCGACTCCGCCATGGTGTTGACGGTGTTGGCGCCCATCGCATCGCGTACGTCCACGATCAGGTGCACCACGACCATCGCGCCTCGCGGGGTATCGGGAAACACGTGCACCTCGATGTCGCGGCAGCCGCCGCCAAGGCCGATCAGTACCTCGTCGCGGCTGTTGGCAATCTGCAGGATGCGATCTCGCTGCCGCAGCAGCGCCTGGCGCGCGCCAGAAGGGTCGGTCACGCCAAGAACCTGCACCTGTGCGCGCATGACCGGCCCGGTGCTCGACGCCTCGAAGCCGCCGCATTCGCGCGCCAGTTTGGCCATGAACGATGCCGCGGCGACCACGGAAGGCTCTTCCACCACCATCGGCACGAGTACGTCTCGGCCATTGACCTGGAAGTTGCCCGCAACGGCGAACGGCAGTTCAAAGGTGCCGATGACGTTCTCGATCATGCCGTCGGCGCGCGGCAGGGCGAGCGCGCCCGGGGTCTGCAACAAGGCGACGTCGTCGTCGGCGAGGCCGGTCGCCTTCGCGACGTGATCAAGCCGTTGGGCCGGCGTGAGAGCCCGGAAGTTGGGGAGGCGGGAGTCTTGAACCATGGGACGTCCTGGTCGATGGGTGGATAAATGGATGGGAGTGCGGGAGCGGCGCTACGCCTCAGGCGGACGCCGCCCCGCCCCGATCTCGTGACAGGAATCGGCGCAGGCCCTCCCGGGCCTCGTCGCTGGTGAAGGCGCGCTGGCCGAGCACCGCTTCCCGGCGGAATGCCTCGTCCAGTGGCAGGTGGCTGAGCGTGAGCGCCGCCTCCTTGATGACCGACACGGCCACCCGTCCCTTCTGCACGATGCCGCGTGCACAGGACAGCGCCGCGGCCTCCAGCTCGCTGGGCGGCACGACGCGGTTCAGAAGTCCCATCTCGGCCAGCCGACGTGCGGGAAAGCGTTCGGCCGTGAGCATCAGCTCCATCGCCAGCGCGTAGGGGATCTGGCGCACCAGCCGGACCAGCGTGCCACCGGCCGGCGTGAAGCCGAGCGAGGCCTCGGGCAGCGCGAACACCGCCTTCTCCGAAGCGATCCGGATGTCGGCAGCCAGCATGATCTCGAATCCGCCCCCCATGCACAGCCCGTTGATCGCGGCGACGACCGGCTTGTAGAAGCCCGGCTGCTTGATGTGGGCGCCATCCCATTCCGAGATGTCGAAGCGCCCCTCGGCCAGTGCGGGGATCGACTCGCCCAGGTCGGCACCGACGCAGAAGGCGCGCTCGCCGTTGCCGCCGAGCAGCACGACGCGCACCTGCGGATCGTCGTTGGCGCGCGCGAAGCACTGCGCGAGTTCCTCGTACATGGCGAGAGTCAGCGCATTGAGCTTCTCGGGCCGGTCGAAACGCACGTGCGCGATGCCTTCGTCCACCCTGTAGCTGATGGCCATCAGATCACCCCCTCGGCGACGTAGCGGTCATAGTCGGCCGCAGCGATGCGCAGCCACCCCTTGAGCACGATCTCGTTGTGCTCGCCGAACCCGGGCGCGCTGCCGACGGCGCACGCGGGCGTGGCCGACAGCTTCATCGGGCTGCCGAATGCCTGCACCTGCGCGCCGTCGACCTGCGTCGGTACGAACATGTCGCGGGCTTTCAGGTGCGGGTCTTCGACGACCTCGGCAATGGTCTTGATCGGTGTCATCGGAATGGTGTCGCCAGCCATGGCCTCGAGCTCGGCCTTGGTGTGCCGCGCGCACCAGCGCTGCACGATGGGCTGCACCCGGCGGGCGTAGGTCTCGGGGTCGAAGCGCTTTTCCATGGTGTCGATCTCGGGGTCGTCCACCAGCGATGCCTCGCCGAAGATCCGGCATGCCTCGCGCCAGAACTTGTCGGTGTAGGCACCGAAGAAGACGAAGCCGTCCTTGCAGGCGTACTGGCCATAGGGGCGCACGAACGGATGGTCGTTGCCCAGCGGCTCGCCGACCGCGCCATCGACCGTGTAGTTGACGACGGCATGCTCGGTCAGTGTCACGACCGAGTCCTGCTGGGCGACGTCGACCCACTGGCCTTCGCCGCTTTCCCGCGTGTGGATGACCGCCGACAGCGCAGCGATCGCCGCGTAGAACGAGGCCGACAGGTCACCGATGATGGTGCCCACGCGCAGCGGCGGCCGCCCCTTCTCTCCGTTCAGCGACCACAGGCCACCGGTCGCCTGCGCGCTGTTGTCATAGGCCGGCCGTCGCGAGTTGGGGCCGGTCTGGCCGAAGCCGCTGATCGACACGTAGACCAGGCGCGGATTGCATTGCTTCAGCGCCTCGTAGCCCAGCCCCATGCGTGCCATGGTGCCGGGGCGGAAGTTCTCCACCAGCAGGTCGGCCTTGCGCACCAGCTCGCGCAGCAAGGTGCGGCCCTGCTCCGATTTGAGGTCCAGGCTCACGCCCAGCTTGTGGCGGTTGTACTGCGCGAAAAAGGCGCTGGCCCGGCCGGTCTCTCCCTGCACGAAGGGCGGGAAGCTGCGCACGTAGTCGGGCTCGGAGGGGTTCTCGATCTTGATGACCGTGGCGCCCAGGTCGGCCAGCATCATGGTGCAGTAGGGACCAGCCACCACGCGCGTGACATCGACCACGACCAGGCCGCGCAGCGGTCCCTCGCCGAGCGGAAGCTGCATCGTTTCAGTACTCACTTGTGTGTTCTCCGTTGGGTCCATGTCCGGTCTTCTGCGCGCACTGCGCCCGTGGACTCGGCAATCGAGCCGCGCTCGATGTGGAGCGTGCGGCTCTGTACTTCCTCGAGCAGGGCCGCATTCGACTCCGTCACCACGACGCACAGTTGCGGGTGCGATACGCGCAAGGCGCGCAGTGCGTCGCCGTACTGGCGGGCCAATGCAGGCGCCAGGCCCTGGAAGGGCTCGTCGAGCAGCACGAAGCGCACACCGGCCATGAGCGCGCGCGCGAGTGCGACGATCTTTCCCTGGCCGCCCGACAGCGCCGCACCGGAACGCGCGAGCATCGGTTCGAGCTGTGGCAGGCTGGCCAGCACCGCGTCGATGCGCCGGCGGATTTCATGGCGCGGCAGCCGCAGCACCTCGCAGGGCAATGCGATGTTCTGGAGGACGCTCAAGGTCGGCAGGACCACGCGGTCTTCCGGCGCGTAGCCGAAACCTGCCGCAGCGCGCCGGGACGCAGGACTGCGCGTGATGTCCTGGCCGTCGAGCAGCAACCGGCCCGAACGCGGCGGGACCAGCCCCATGATGCCGCGCAGCAGCGTGGTCTTGCCCGCGCCGTTGCGGCCGACCACGGCCACCGTCTGACCGGGCTCGAGGTCGAGATCGATGCCGCGCAAGACCGAGTGGCCCGCCAAGTCGATGTTCATGGATTGAATGCGCAGCATCAGCGTTCTCCGAGCACTTCGCGGCGCACCAGTGGATCAGCGAACACCTGCGCCGGTGTGCCGTCCGCCGCGATGCGGCCGTCGATCCAGGCGGCGACCCGCGTGGCGTAGCGGCGCACGATGTCGACGTCGTGCTCGACGAACCAGCTCGTGACCTTGCACTGCTGCAGGGCATGCATCAGCGTCTGCATGACGTCATGCTTGTCTTCCGATGACACGCCGCTGGTCGGCTCGTCCATGATCACCAGCTTGGGCTCGAGCATCAGCGCGATGCCCACGTCCAGCAGCTTGCGTCGGCCCTCGGGCAGCGCCGCGGTTGCATCGTTCGCATGGCGGGCGAGTCCCACCAGCTCCAGCATCTCGGCGACGGCGCGCTGGTCCGCAGCGCGCGACAGCGAAGTCCATCGCGACAGCCGCCCCTGCCGGCTGACCGAGGCCAGTTCGAGGCACTGGCGCACCGTGTGGTCGAGGAACAGCTGCGGCAGCTGGAACGATCGGCCCACGCCCAGGCGCGCAATCTGCCGCGGTCCCTTGCGCGTGATGTCCTGGCCTTCGAGCAGCACCCGACCGCTGCTCGGCTTGATGTAGCCGGTGCAGATGTTGATGAAGGTGGTCTTGCCGGCGCCGTTGGCGCCGATCACCGCAAGCTGCTCTCCGTGCGCCAGGACGAAGTCGATGCCGTCGGCCGCGGCGATGCCGCCGAAGTGCAGGGTGAGTTGCTCGGTTCGCAACAGCTCGTTGGCGTTCGGCGCCTTCATCGCGCCTCCTGCAACGTGGCCGGCTCAAGGCGGCGCAGCCGCCAGCCGACGATGCCCTGCGGTGCGAAGAAGATCACGGCGATCAAGGTGGCGCCGAGAAGGATCTGCCATGCATCGGTGAAATAGGCCGCGGCCGTCAGCTTGATCAGCTCGAACACGGCCGCGCCCAGGAATGCACCCGCGGCGTGGCCCGAGCCGCCGAGAATGGCAATGAACACGTACTCGCCAGAACGGATCCAGTAGCCGCTCTCGGGTGTCACCAGGCTCTGCACCAGAGCCAGCAGCGCACCTGCCAGCCCGACCAGGCCGGCGGAGAGCACGTAACCCTGTGCGAGCACCCACCGCGCCGACAGGCCGATGTATTCCAGCCGCGTCTCATTGGTGCGGATCGCCACCATGACCTGGCCCGAGCACGACTCGAAGTAGCGCTGCACCATCCAGCTGACGCCCACGGCCAGCATGAGCGCGAGCACCAGCATCGCCAGCTCGAACTGGCCGCGCTCCATGGCCACCCCGAGCAGCGAGGGCCGCTCGAAGCGCAGCCCGTCGGTGCCGCCGGTCCATGCGTAGAGCTTGCCGGCAAGCGAGAACAGCACCATCGAGAGGCCGAGGTTCAGCATGCCGAAGAAGATGCCGCGGTAGCGCGATACGAAGGCGGCGACGAGCGCGCCGGAAACGAGGCTGGCAAGCACGCCCGCCGCAGCCGCGACGAGGCCGTCGACGCCGGGAAAGGCGCGCACCGTGAAGGCCGTGGCATACCCGCCGATGGCAGCGTACATGGCATGTCCGAAGGACACCTGGCCCGCACGCATCAGCACCGTGAGGCCGAGCGCGGCCATGCCGAAGCACAGGAAGGTAATGATGGGCATGCGCGACCAGGGCCACGCCCAGCCAATACCGACCATGAGCACCACGGCGACCGCGAGGGCTGCAACAGAAGCCGGCGAGCGCATCAGATCCTCCGTGCCGCCGTGGCGGAGAAGAGCCCGTGGGGGCGAACCAGCAGCACCGCCACCATCATCACGTAGGGGATCACGACCTCCAGTTCGGGCAGCGTGTACACCGCGAGCGAGCGCGCCAGGCCGATCAGCACCGCCGCCACCAGCGCCCCGGTGATCTGCCCGAGGCCTGCGGTGGCGATCACGGCAAACGAGGTGACGATCATCTCGGCGCCGAGCCCCGGCACGAAGGAGGTCATCGGCACGGAGAGCGCGCCGCCCAGGGCGCCGAGCGCCCCCGCAAGAGAGAAGGTCAGTGTGCCGACTCGCGCCGAGTTGATGCCCAGCGCGGTCGCCACTTCGCGGTGATGGATGACGGCCACGATCTGGCGCCCCGCGACCGAATGGCGCAGCAGGACCTGCAGCCCCGCGTAGGCGACGAGCGCGACGGCGGGGATGAACAGGAGCTGGTAGTTCATGAAGGTCACGCCTACCAGCTCGGTGGTGCCGAGGCGCGTCGCCAGGTCCCCCGCGTTCACGGGCGTGGCACCCCACACCATGCGCTGCACGTCCTCGAGCACCATGAAGGCCGCAAAGGTGACGAGCAGCTGCAGCACCGGGTCGCGGTCCTGGAAGTGCCGCAGCAGGCCGCGCTCGAGCAGGACACCCAGGCTCCCGCCGACGACGGCGGCCGCCGCAAACAGCGATGCCACCAGCACGACCGTCGATGAAGTGTGGGGCAGCAACCAACCCAGCAGGCTGGCGGCGCTGTAGCCACCGATGGCGTAGAGACTGCCGTGCGCCACGTTGATGACGCCGAAAACTCCGCAGATCAGGGTCAGGCCCAGCGAGATGAGGAACAGCAGGCCGGCGTACGACAGTCCGTCGACGGTGGCCAGCAGGAGGAGATTCGGATCCATGAACGGTCGGGGGCCTGTGTCGTCGGACTCAATCGCCCACGCGCCTGATCTGGGTGTTTTGCATCAGCGCGGGCGTGAGTGTCTTCACCCACTCGGCGGACTTCTGCCCGACCGGCGGCACCAGGATCTCAGCCGGGTAGAAGATGAGCTGCCGCACTACCGGGAACGGTTGCGATGCATCCTTGGCCGTCACGCCGTACAGCTGGCCCTGGAGCGCCTGGCCGTCTTCGCGCAACCGGATCGGGCGCGAGAGGCCGCGGTACTCGAGCTTGCGCAAGGTGGCCGCGAGCTGCTCGGTGGTCGGCCACTGCCCTTTGTTGTCGGCGATCGCCTGTCGATAGGCGCCTGTAGCCGCCTTCAGCGCCTGGATCATGTGATAGACCGCGAAGTTGGGATAGGCGCCGGTGCGCTCCTTGAACTTCCGCACGAAGGCGCGCGCTTCGGGGTCGTTCGCGAACTCGGGATCCGCGAAGTAGCCGTCGCCCACGAAGCCGACGATCGCGCCCGGCGGCACCGCATCGCCCAGTCGCTCGAGCGAGGAGTCGGCGAGCGGCAACACGAACTGCGAGGACTTGAGCAGGCCGCGCTGCGAAGCCTGCCGCAAGAAGGTGTCGAGATCACCGCCCCAGGCGGTCGACAGCACCACGTCGGGTCGCAGCGCCTGCAGCCGGGTGACCTCGGTAGAGAAGTCGGAGGCGCCGAACTTCGGGAACAGCTCGGCCACGATCTTCACGTCGGGCTTGAGCGCCTGCAGCGTGTTGCGGAAGATCTCCCAGGAATCGCGGCCCCAGGCGTAGTCCTGGTTCACCACCGCGAGGGTCTTGATGTCGGGCCTGAGCTTCAGGAGGTGCAGCACCGCCGCCACCATCTCCATGGTGCCATTGGGACCGGTGCGAAACACATACTTGTAACGCCGCTCCTCCAGCACCTTCTCCGTCGAGCATTCCCAGAGGATGTTGATGACTTTCAGATCCTCGGCGACAGGCGCCAACGCATTGCAGTAGCCACTCGAAATGGCCGACAGCATCAGCTTCTCGCCGGGCTCCTGCGCCAGGCGGCGGTACTCGGACAGGAATTTGTCGGCGCCCTGCCCTTCGTCGATCCATGTCGGGCGGAGCTTCGTGCCGCTGATGCCGCCCGCAGCATTGAACTCCTCGATCCACATGTCGGCCGCCACCTTGGCGGGAGCGCCGAGCACCGAGGCCGGCCCGGTCATGAAGGTACTCATGCCGAGCTTGATCTCGGCGGGGCGCTGGGGCTGGGCGATGGCAGCGGTGGCCAGGGCGAACAGAGCCGTTCCCCACGCCATGAGTCTGGCAAGCGATTTCACTGGGTTGTCTCCTGTGGTCTCTCACTGTTAATGTGCGAGTGCATGAATCATCCAGTCCGCATCGGCGATCTCCTATGGCTTATCACTACAGCGGATCGCCTGCGTTATAGGCAATCCACACATCACTGAAGCGCAAATGAGATTCGCACAAGGGTTTGCACTGAGTTCTCCGTCTCACAGGGCGAGCGTCGGGAGAGCTCTTTGACTTCGGATTCGGTCACGCGCCACGCCCGTGTGGCGATGGGCGAGCGGAAGACGGGAACCTCCTTGCTCGTGCCCGCAGAACTTCAGTCCGAGCTGCTCGCCATGCTCCAGCGCAATGCGAGCGCGAGCGAGTTCGACGAAATGCTGGAGCGGGTGGAGGTTGCGCTGAACGACCCGGACCAGCGTTCGCTGTTGGCCGGCAGCATTCGTGCCGCGGTTGCCATCTGCGAGCAGCAGGCACTGCAGCAGCGGCGCGAGCGCGGCCTGCTGGTGGTGCTGGAGAGCGCGCACGACCTCACGTCGATCCGCGACCTGGAGCTCGTGCTGCAGGCGATCGTCCGGCGGGCACGGCAGATCTTCTCGTCTGACATCGGCTACCTGACGAACTTCGACCGGGTGCGAAACGACTTCTATATCCGTGCCACCGAGGGCGCGATCTCCGAGCGGTTCAAGAACGTGCGCGTGCCGCCGGACCACGGCATTTGCGGCCATGTGCTCAAGCACAAGATGCCCTACCACAGCAGCGACTACCTGACCGACGAAGGCTTCGCACACGAGCAGGGGATCGACCTCGCGATCAAGGAAGAAGGTGTCCAGTCGCTCCTGGGCGCACCGCTCATGGTCGGCAATCACTGCATCGGCGTGCTGTGCATTTGCGACCGGCAGCCGCGCCGCCATGCGCCCTGGGAGGTCGCCATGCTGTCGACCCTGGCCGCGCAGGCCGCAGTAGCGATCGAGAACGCGCGCCTGTTCCAGGAGGCCCAGGTTGCGCTGCAGCGCGCCAGCGATGCCAATGCCTCGCTCCATCGGCAGGCCGAAGAGATCCAGGCCGCTGCCGAGGCGCATGAGCAGATGACGCGGCTCGTTGCGCGCGGCTGCAGCGTGGTCGACATCCTCAACATGGTGGCCTCGATGCTCGGCGGGCACATGGTGCTGCTCGACGCGGCCGAGCAGCCGACCCAGCGCGCCACGGTCGCGCCCGCGAACCTCGCCAGCGGGCTTGCCGAACTGCTGGGCCGCACGGACACCCAGGACCTGGTGCACCGCGCGCTGACGGAAGGCCGGCGCACCGGCCGCTCGCACGAGGTCGACGCCGGTCCTGGCCGCTACCTTCGCGTGGCGGCGCTGATGGGCGCCGACCGGCTGCTGGGCGCCATGCTCATGCTGTCGGACCGCGCGATGAGCGCCAACGAGATTCGCACCTTCGAGCGCGGCGCGCTGGTCGCAGGCGTGGTGCTGCTGTCGCAGGAGCGCAGCGAGCTGGTGGTGAGCAGCGAATCGGCTGCGGCGATCCGGGCCCTGGTGAGCTGGCAGCAGGAATCCATGGCTGTGCTGCAGCTGCGGACGCAGCCGCTGGGCCTGGACCTGGAGCTGGCATTGCGCATGGTCGTGCTCAGCGTGGAGGAACGGCACATCGAGTACGCGCTGCGCCGCGTGCGGCCCGCGATCGTGCGCGGCACGCTGCTCGAGGAATGCGAGGGCTTCATTGTCGCGATCTGTCCCGAGGCCTCTTTCGAGGCGCTGCAGGTCGCGCTGCAGGCCACGCTGCTGGTCGATGCGCGACTGGGCGCCGTGGGCGTGGCTTCCAACACGCTTTTGCAGGTCGAGGGGCTGCCCGATTGCTTCCGCGCGCTCAAGCGCGGCATCGACATCCTGCGCGCCCTCGGACGATCGCGCGAGCTGGCTCCCGAGGCGACCCTGTCGATGTATTCGCTGCTGTTCGAGCACCGTCGCGCCGCCGACGTCGCGGGCTTTATCGAGGCCACGGCGGGCGCCCTGGTGCGGAACGACCAGCGCCGCGGTACCGACCTGGCGGGCACGCTGCTCGCCTACCTGGAGCACGCGCAGAACGCGAAGGCAACCGCGGACGCGCTGCAGATCCACGTCAACACCCTGCGCCAGCGCCTGGAGTCCGTCGACAACCTGCTGAAGGGCTGGCGACAGGACGGGCGCTTTCTGGAACTGCACGTGGCCCTGCGCATGCATACGCTTCGCAGAACGGTCGACGCCCAGGCCCTCATGGGAACTGCGGCGAGCGGCCCTGCTGAATAGCGCCTTTCATTTCAATTGCGAGGAGGGACTGGCCCATTCGCAGACCGCGTCGGTCTTCGCGCGGCGGCTCATCGACCGAGCACTCGATGCGGAATCTGCCCCACGCCCGCAGGACGAGAAGCAGAGGCCGTTTGCTAAGCTGACAAGGTACAAGACAACTTGCCCCAAATCATGAAAATTGCCACGTGGAACGTCAATTCCCTCACCGCCCGGCTCCAGCACGTGCTGGACTGGCTGATCGCCAACCCGGTCGACGTCCTGTGCCTGCAGGAGCTCAAGATGAGCGACGACAAGTTCCCGCTGGACGTGCTGCAGTCGGCCGGTTATCACGCGGCGGTGTTCGGGCAACGGACTTACAACGGGGTCGCGATCCTGAGCCTCGCGCCGCTGCGCGACGTGGCGAAGAACATCGGCGGCTTCGCGGACGACCATTCGCGCGTGATCAGCGCGACACTCGACACGCCGTCCGGCGAGCTGCGCATCGTCAACGGCTACTTCGTCAACGGACAGGCGCCCGGCACTGAAAAATTCAACTACAAGATGAGCTGGCTGCGCGGGCTGCGCGACTGGCTGCGCGAAGAGCTGGGCGCGCATACGCGGCTCGCGCTGCTGGGCGATTTCAACATCGCGCCGGAGGACCGCGACAGCTTCGATCCCGTAGGCCTGGCCGAGACCATCCATCACACCACCGAGGAGCGCGAGCACTTCAAGGCCCTGCTGCAGCTCGGGCTGGTCGACAGCTTCCGCCTGTTCGAGCAGCCGGAGAAGAGCTACTCGTGGTGGGACTACCGCATGCTGGGCTACCAGAAGAACCGTGGGCTGCGCATCGACCACATCCTGGTGAGCGAGCCCCTGGTGCCGCAAGCCAAGGGCTGCGTCATCGACCGCGTGCCCCGCAAGTGGGACAAGCCCAGTGACCATGCCCCTGTGATTCTGGAACTCGACGCATGAAAACTTCCACTGCTGCATTCAAGGCGGCGCTGGTCGCAGCCGCGCTCGGCCTTTCGGCCTGCTCTATTTTCAAGCCGGACACCCCAGGCCCGGCGGCCACGCGCGCCACCGACAAGCCCGCGGACGAAGCCGCGTCCGCCCCCTCGACCGAGGTGCCGACCGTGCGCCTCATCACGGCGCAGACGCCGGCCGTGCGCGCCTACCGAAAGCTCGGCGCGCGGCACATCTACAACGCCTATCCCAAGCGCATCTACAAAGGGAAGATCCCGCCGCTGGTGTATGCCGTGGTGGTGACCGAAACCGACATCGACGCCACGGGCCGGGTGACGGGCGTGCACTTCAGCCGCACGCCGAGCCATGCGCCGGAGGTAAGCGGCAAGATCGCCGAGCTGATCCGCGATGCCTCGCCGCTGCCGAATCCGGGCAAGCTCGGCGCGCACACGTATGTCGACACCTGGTTGTGGGACAAGAGCGGCCAGTTTCAGCTCGACACGCTGACGCTCGGCCAGCGTGGCCGCTGAGCGCGGGCCGCCGCCCGCGCAGACCTATTCCAGGCCCAGGTCCTGGATCTTGCGGGTAATGGTGTTGCGGCCGATACCGAGCTTCTGAGCCGCCTCGATGCGGCGGCCCCGCGTGCTGGCCAGGGCGGTAAGGATCAGGCGCGACTCGAAGCGGCGCGACAGGGCGTCCCAGACGTCGTGACGTCCGGCCGCCAGCAGGCTCTGTGCTTCCTGCTCCAGGCCGCTTTCCCAACCGGCGACCTGGCCCACTGCAGCAGCAGCCGTGGCAACCGGTGCCACGGCCGCAGGGGCGACGGTCGAAGCAGCGGGCACGTCGCTTTCGACCGCCGCCGTTGCCGGGCTCGCGGCGGAAAGCGGCGCGTCGACTGGCGCGCTGGCCATCACCTCGGGCGGCAGGTCCTTGGCCTCGATCAGCTGGGCCGGCGCCATCACGGTCAACCAATGGCAGATGTTCTCGAGCTGCCGGACGTTGCCGGGGAAAGCGAAGGTGGACAGGCGCGCCAGCGCCGCGTCGGAGATGCGCTTGGGCTCCACGCCGAGCTGCTTGGCGCTCTGCTGCAGGAAGTGGCGGGTGAGCGCGGGCACGTCCTCGCCACGTTCGCGCAAGGCCGGCAGCCGCAGCCGGATGACGTTGAGGCGGTGAAACAGGTCTTCGCGGAAGCCGCCCTGCTTCACGCGCAGCTCCAGGTCCTGGTGCGTGGCCGCGATCACGCGCACGTTGGCCTTGACCGAGTTGTGGCCGCCCACGCGGTAGAAGTGCCCATCGCTCAGCACGCGCAGCAGGCGTGTCTGGAGGTCGAAGGGCATGTCGCCGATTTCGTCGAGGAAGAGCGTGCCACCCTCGGCCTGCTCGAAGCGCCCGCGCCGCGTGGTCTGGGCGCCGGTGAAGGCACCGCGCTCGTGGCCGAAGAGCTCGCTCTCCAGCAGGTCCTTCGGGATTGCCGCGGTGTTGATGGCCACGAAAGGCCCGTTGGCGCGCGGCGAATGCTTGTGCAGCGCGCGTGCGACCAGTTCCTTGCCGCTGCCCGACTCGCCGGTGATCAGCACCGTCACGTTGCTCTGCGACAGCCGCCCGATCGCGCGGAAAACGTCTTGCATCGCCGGCGCCTGGCCCAGCATCTCGGGCGCCGCGGCCATCCGCTCTTCGGCCACTTCCTCGCGCTGGCTCTCGTCGACGGCGCGGCGGATTAGTTCAACCGCGCGCGGCAGATCGAAGGGCTTGGGCAGGTACTCGAAGGCGCCGCCCTGGAACGCCGATACCGCGCTGTCGAGGTCGGAGAAGGCGGTCATGATGATGACAGGCAGGCCGGGATGCTTGGCCTTGATCTTGTCGAGCAAATCAAGGCCCGAGCCGCCCGGCATGCGGATGTCGCTCACCAGCACCTGGGGGCCGAGCATCTCGTCGTCGGCGGCAGCTTCGAGCGCGGCCAGCACCTCGCGGGTGTTGGTGAAGCTGCGGGTGGGCAGGTCTTCGCGAAGCAGCGCTTTTTCCAGCACGAAACGGATCGATTGGTCGTCATCCACTATCCAGATCGGCTTCATGCGGTTCCTTCTTCCCTGTCCTAAGGCAACGGTATCAATATCTTGAAATCAGTCCGGCCCGGAACACTGTCGCACTCGATCACGCCGTGGTGCTGTTGCACGAAAGTTTGCGCCAGCGTCAATCCAAGGCCCGTCCCGCCTTCCCTGCCCGACACAAGCGGGTAGAAGATGCGGTCCTTGATCGCGTCCGGCACGCCCGGTCCATTGTCGATGACATGCAATTCCAGTGCCAGTCGATACCACTGCTTGTTGAATATCACCTGGCGCGCAATGCGGGTCTTGAAGGTGATGCGCGCGTCGCCCGCCGCGCGCCGCTCGGCAAGCGCCTGTGCCGCGTTGTGAACGATGTTGAGCGTGGCCTGGATCAGTTGCTCCCGGTCGCCGCGAAACTCGGGTATCGACACGTCGAAGTCGCGTTCGATGTGCAGGTCGCGCGGGAACTCGGCAAGGATCACCGAGCGCACGCGCTCGCAGACCTCGTGGATGTTGACGTCGCCCACCACGTGCGGCCGGCGGTGCGGCGCGAGCAGGCGATCGACGAGCGTCTGCAGGCGATCGGCCTCGTGGATGATGACTTGCGTGTACTCCACGAGGTCACGCGACTCCACCTCCATCTGCAGCAGTTGCGCCGCGCCGCGAATGCCGCCCAGCGGGTTCTTGATCTCATGGGCCAGGTTGCGGATCAGCTCCTTGTTGGCCTGTGCCTGGTCGAGCAGGCGCTCCTCGCGATCTTGCCGCGCCTGCTGCTCGAGCGGCGACATCTCGATGATCAGCTCACCCGCGCGGTCGCCCTGCGCGAGCGTCACCTGCACGGGCATCAGCTCGTGGTTGACGCGGCGCAGGAAGGCCTCGTAGCGCAGCGTGGCGAAGTCGTTGCTGCGCGCGCCCTCGATGGCAGTGCGCAGCACCTGGGGTTCGTGGAAGCAGGCGCCGAACTGCGAGCCTTCGAGCGTGCGGCGCGAGGTGCCCAGCGCGTCCTCGAGGCCAGCGTTGGCGAAAAGCACCGAGCCGTCGGTGCGCACCACGGCGATGAGAGTGGAAAGGAGGTCGAAAGCCTGAAAGCGCTTGGCGGCGGCAGCGGACTTGCCGAATGCCATCAGCGCGTGGCCGGCAGTCGGCCGATTTCGCGGCGGATGCCAGCGATGTCGCTCTCGTTGCGGGCGATCTCGGCCTTCATCTCGGCCACTCGGTCGAGATACTTCTGGTAGTTGCGCGACTCGCTGCCCTGCTTCTCGGGCTCGCCGTTGTTGTAGTCCCTGAGAAGCTGAGCCTGGCGCTCCTCGGCTTTCTTGAGTTCCGACTCGAGCACCGAGCGGGCTTCGCCATCGCGCGCGCGCTGGTCGACGCTTTCGACCCGCGGACTGCCGCTCGGCGCCCGCACGGCGCCGCTGCTGCTGCTGGGCGCGGCCGCCGCGACCGGGCGACTTCCCTGGACAACCGTCACGTTGCCGCCTTCCATGACCTTGCAGCCGCGTTGCTGCGCGACGGTCGCGTTGTTGGTGTATTCGTTACCGCATCGAAAGACGCGCTCCTGCGCCTGCGCCTGCACTTGAACGCCGGCCACTGCCACGGCAGCCAGCAGGTAAACGAAAGAAGTCTTCATGATCGTCGTATGAAAGTAGGCACCGGTGGCATTTTCATGCAATTCGACGGCGGCGCCGCAAGGGGCCATCACCCCAAGAAAAAAGGACGGCAAGCCGTCCTTTATTTCACTGAAAGGCGCCCCGGGAGGGCGATGCCCTTACAGGGAGTAGTACATGTCGAACTCGACGGGGTGCGTGGCCATGCGGAAGCGAGTCACTTCCTGCATCTTCAGGTCGATGTAGGCGTCGATGTAGGCATCGGTGAACACGCCGCCCTTGGTCAGGAAGGCACGGTCCTTGTCGAGGTAGTCGAGCGCCTGGTCGAGGCTGTGGCACACGGTCGGGATCAGCGCGTCTTCTTCCGGCGGCAGGTGGTAGAGGTCCTTGCTGGCGGCCTCGCCCGGATGAATCTTGTTCTCCACGCCGTCCAGGCCGGCCATCAGCATGGCGGCGAAGCCGAGGTAGGGGTTCATCATCGGATCAGGGAAGCGCGCTTCGACGCGGCGGCCCTTCGGGTTGGCCACGAAGGGGATGCGGATCGAGGCGGAGCGGTTCTTGGCCGAGTAGGCCAGCTTCACGGGCGCTTCGAAGCCGGGCACCAGGCGCTTGTAGCTGTTGGTGCCAGGATTGGTGATGGCGTTCAGCGCGCGAGCATGCTTGATGATGCCGCCGATGTAGTGCAGCGCGAAGTCGCTCAGGCCGGCATAGCCGTCGCCGGCGAACAGGTTCTTGCCGTCCTTCCAGACCGATTGGTGCACGTGCATGCCGGAGCCGTTGTCGCCGACGATGGGCTTGGGCATGAAGGTCGCGGTCTTGCCGTAGGCGTGGGCGACGTTGTGGATGACGTATTTCTGCAGCTGGACCCAGTCGGCGCGCTGGATCAGCGTGCTGAACTTGGTGCCGAGTTCCATCTGGCCGGCGTTCGCCACTTCGTGGTGATGCACTTCGACCGGGATGCCCAGAGACTCGAGCACCAGGCACATCTCGGAGCGCATGTCCTGGAAGCTGTCGACCGGCGGCACCGGGAAGTAGCCGCCCTTGACGGCCGGGCGATGGCCCGTGTTGCCGTGCTCGAACTCCTTGCCGGTGTTCCAGGATGCCTCTTCGGACTCGATCTTGACGAAGCAGCCCGACATGTCGTTCTGCCAGCGGACGCCGTCGAAGACGAAGAACTCGGGCTCGGGGCCGAAGAAGGCGGTGTCGCCCAGGCCGGAAGCCTTCATGTAGGCCTCTGCACGCTTGGCCAGCGAGCGCGGATCGCGCTCATAGGGCTTGCCATCGGTGGGATCGACCACATCGCAGGTGAGGATGAGTGTGGTCTCTTCGAAGAAGGGGTCGATGTTGGCCGTGTTCGGGTCGGGCATGAGCAGCATGTCCGAGGCTTCGATTCCCTTCCAACCCGCAATCGACGAGCCGTCGAAGGCGTGACCGTCGTTGAACTTGCCCTCGTCGAAATGCGAGACCGGCACGGTCACATGCTGCTCTTTGCCGCGGGTGTCGGTAAATCGAAAGTCGACGAACTTGACCTCGTTTTCCTTGACGAGTTTCAGTACATCGGCGACGGTCTTAGCCATCAGGCTTCTCCTAGGATTGGTAGTGGGTTGAAATCAGCGCGATCGAGAATGCAGTTTCTGTGCCATTGTCAGGGCCAGAAAGGGGCGGCCAAGCCATGACGGCGCACCCAAAAACAGGCAAGTTGTAACCAAACTGGTGCCAATCAAGTTAACGCACCAATTCGGGGCCGAGACGTGCATCAAAGCCGTGCAGGCCTTCGAGGAGTTGTGCATAGGCAGCATCGACGAGCCCAGCTTCCCCCTTGACGCCGAGTTCGATATGACGGCCGTGCTCTGCATGGTCGACACTGGGCAGGCTGAAAACCTTGATGCCCGGATGCGCGCGCTCGACGGCTTCCATCAGGGGCGTCAGCGTGGCTTCCATGGCTCCGAAGACGATCACGGACTTCTCGACGGCGCGGCCTCGGGCGAACAGGTGGCGGTAGCGCTCGTCGAGGACCGACTCGATCATCGGCCACGCCATGACGGGGAAGCCGGGGACGAAATGCACGTCGGCCACGCTGAAACCAGGGATCTTGTTGTAGGGGTTGCGGATGATCCGGGCTCCCAGCGGGAACACTCCCATGTTGAGGCGGTGGATGTTGTCGGGACGGTCGGGCTCGTAGACGGTGCCCTGCTCGCGCGCCGTGTCCTGCATGCGCTCCCGGATCAGGACCTCGGCCTCCGGATGCAGCGCCAGCGGGACGCCCAAAGCCGCGGCAGCGCATTGGCGGGTGTGATCATCGGGGGTGGCGCCGATGCCGCCGGTCGAGAACACGATGTCGCCCGACGCGAAGGCGCGGCCCAGCGCAGCGGTGATGCGGGTCGGCTCGTCGCCGACGTACTCGGCCCAGGCCAGTTGCAGCCCGCGGGCAGCAAGCAGCTCGATCACCTTGGGCATGTGCTTGTCGGCGCGCTTGCCCGAAAGGATCTCGTCGCCGACGACGATCAGGCCGATGAAACGGGTCATTGGAGTACCTCCGCCTTTGGCTGCGGTGCTATTCGCCTTCGGAGCGGCCGTGCGGCTCACTGGAGTACCTCCGCCTTTGGCTGCGGTGCTATTCGCCTTCGGAGCGGCCGTGCGGCTCATGGAGCACCCCATTGGGTTGCGACCGCGCGGGCGTCCGCCGCCTCGGCCGTGGTGGTGGGGAAGGCCGCAGCCGCACGCTTTGCCCGAAGCTGGGCCAGCGCATCCAGGCAGTAATGCGAGAACCAGAGCGCGGAGAACGCGAACACGAGCGTGTAGATCCAGATCGCGAGCGGTGCCAGCACCAGGAAGGCAGCGACGAAGAGCAGCCCGGACGCCCAGACGATGCTGGGCGCCGCGCCCAGGTAGCCGCACAGCACGCCGATGCCGAGCAGCGGCAGCCGGTGGGCGCGCAGCAGGGTCGCGCGCTCCTCGGGGCTCGCGTGCTCGGAGAGCGCGTCGAAGCTCATCACGCGGTAGGTCAGCCAGCCCCAGATCAGCGGTGGGAGGATGAGCACCAGTGGCGGGATCAGCCAGAGCGGCATGGACACCACGAGCGCGAGCAGTGCCAGCACCGTCAGGCCCAGCGAGCGGAACACGCTCCCGAGAAAGGAAGCGCCCTTTTTCTGCTCCAGCGATGGAAAGCGGCGCTCGGCCACCAGGCGCGTCAGCGCCGGGGCCATCAGGCCGGAGACCACCAACAGGGCCACCACCACGATCAAGGGCGTCGCGGCGATGACGACCACCATCGGCGCGACCACGGAGGTGACGTCGCTGGAGAACAGCCGCCCGATCCAGCCCCAGAAGCTGGCCAGGAGCGGCCAGGCCTCGAGCGCCTCGCGCGTCCAGGCGACCGTGGCGTCCCAGTAAAAGTACCCGAGCAGCGCCGCCAGCAGCACCATGAGCCCGAGCGGGAGCAGCGACAGCACGATCACCCGAGGGTGCATGCAATAGGCAACTGATCGCCAGAAGGAGTCGAGGAGGAGACGCATCGGGGGCAGAGGATAACGCCAGCGCGGCAACGCGGGCTCGGTGACCCCGGCGGCGTCAGGCGCAGGCCTGCCGCAGGCTCATGGCACCGCCATCGAAGATGCTCCAGTGAGCGCTCCTCAGTTGCGGTCGGCCAGCCGCTTCAGGCCCAGCCACTGCTGCGACCAGAAGCCGCGTCCATAGTCCCGCAAACGGCCATTTGCATCGGGCTCGACCTGGTCCCGGACCCCCGTCGGGTCGTAACGCTGCTCGAAATTGACTGTGCGGAAGAGCATGTCCCACCACGGCAGCAGCACGCCGAAATTGTGGCCGCCGAGCGTGCGCGGGCCTTTGGACTCGTGCCCAACGCCGATGCTGTGGTGCATGCGGTGAAACCGAGGGCTGATCCAGAGCCGCTCGCCGAGCGCGCCGAAGCTCCAGCGCAGATTGGCATGCTGCAGGCTTTCGCTGAGCTGGGTCAACGCGACGATGGCGATGAACTGCCCTGGCGCTACGCCGATCAGCTGGGCTACCACGACGATGATCGAGTCGTGGATGAGGTCGTCGAGCAAATGGTTGCGGTTGTCGCTCCACATGGTCATCTGGCGCTGCGAATGGTGCAGCGAGTGCAGCGCCCACCACCATTTGAAGCGGTGCTGTCCGCGGTGGATGAGGTACTCGACGAAGTCCAGCACCACCAGGTAGAGCGTGAAAGCAACCCAGGGGATGTCGGTCAGGCCGGGCCGGAGCTGGTCCAGGTGAACGGAGCCCCAGCCAGCCGCGCGAACCGCGCCGAGCACCTCGTCGAACAGCGGATCGACCGCAAAGAACATCGCCAGCCGAAACAGCCCGAGCCGATGGATCAGCGTGTAGAGGATGTCGGTGCGGATCGCCGGCCGGTCGATCACCGGCTCGGCCGGGCGCCAGCGCTGCAGGGGGCCAATGAGCGCGAGCAGCACTCCGATCTGGATCAGGCCCACCAGCAGCCAACCCGTGGCATCGAAGGCATCCTCGACCCAACCGCCGAGGCCCACGGCGTAGACCAGCGGCTGCACCGCGGCTTCGAAGAGCCACTGCTGCACGTTGGCGAAGATGTCGGTCAGCCAGTTCATCGGCACAGCACCACGCGATTCAGGAATGCGACGCGATCCAGGAACGATACGCCGGATGCTGGCGCAGCGTCTGGAAGCAGAATCCCTTGGCCTTGAGCCCGACGATCAAGGGTTCCAGGACCGTCGGCGCCCACGGGTCCTTGCGTGACCAGATACCCAGGTGCGCGACCAGGATGTCGCCGGGCTGGATGCGATCGAGCGCCTGCTGCAGCAGCTTCTGGTTGCTGAATTTCTCGCTCGGCAGCTCGTCTCCGAGGAACCCCGCCGGCGCCCAACCCACGTGCTCATAGCCGCAGGCCTTGGCTGCCGCCAGGAGGCTGGGCGAGGTCTTGCCGCCCGGGGCGCGGAACAGCGGCAGCGGCTTCTTGCCGGTGATGTGCTGCAGCCGGTCGGAGGCCTTGGCGATGTTGGCGCAGTACTGCTGCGCATCCCAGGTGAACTGCCGCCCGGCGAAGGCGCCGGAAGAGGGCTGGATCCGAAAGTGCGGTGCAGTGCCCTTGACGTCACCCCGCCAGTAGGCGTGGTCGTAGGTATGGGAGGCGAATTCGTGGCCTTCGGCCGCCCTCGCCTTCCACCATGGCGCCCATTCGCTGTCCAGGCTGTCGCCGCCCGTCTGGGTGCGCTCGGCCGCGGCAAAAAAGGTGACGCGCACATCCTGTCGTTTGAGCACATCCGCGACCAGCGGCGCCACGCCCATGTGGCCGGTGTCGAAGCTCAGGTAGACCGGCTTTGCGCAGTTGCCCTGCGCAAGCGCGCCGATGGGCGCGGCGGCCAGCGCAAGAAGAAGGAAGGAAGCGGCCGAGGCCCTAGCGTTTGGCATGGTCCAGGGTCCAGACCCCGTGCGGCGAGCGCCCGACCGGCACCTGCCGGACCACCTTGTGCCCCACGAGGTCGACGACGCTGAGCTTCTTGGCCCAGCGCGAGGTCACGTAGAGCGTCTTGCCGTCGGCCGAAACGTCCATGCAGTCAGGCCCGCCAGGTACGGGGTAGGTGTCGGCGACCTGCAATGTCTGCAGGTCGATGCGGCTGATGCTGTTCGCGACGCGGTTGCTGACGAAGACACTGCGCCCGTCGCCCGCCGAACGGAAAGCATGGGCGCCCTTGCCTGTCAGGATCTTGCCGACGGGCTTGGGTTGCGGCCCCGCGACGTCGAAGACCTGCACGCCGTCGCTGCCCGTGAGGCCCACCAGCAGGGTCTTGCCGTCGTGAATGCCGTAGATGTCGGCCGGCATCGGGCCGGTGGGGATGCGCCAGCGGATGGTCTGGGTGGCCAGGTCGACGGCGGCCAACTCGTCGCTGTCCTGCATCGTCACATAGGCAGTGGTGCTGTTGCCGTCGATCCAGATGTGGCTCGGCGTCTTGCCCGACGGGATGCGCTTGACCAGCTTGGGCTCTTTGCCGTCCCAGCGGTAGATGTCGACGTGGTTGAGGCGGTTGCCGGCCGTGACGAACCACTTCATGTCGGGCGAAAAGCGAAGGTGGTACGGATCGATGATGCCGTAGACCACACGCTGGACCTCGGCCGTGCGCGGATTGAGGAAGGTCAGCGAATCGCCGGCCGAGTTGGCGACGATCAGCGAGCTCTCGTCGGGCGAGAGATAGAGATGGTGCGGCTCCTTGCCGGTGGGGATGCGCTGTTTCTCGCTCCAACTGATCGGGTCGATCACGCTCACCGTGGCATCGAGCGAGTTCAGCACGAAGACCGGTGGCGGCTCGGCGGCCAGCGAGGGCATCGCCCAGCAGGCAAACAAAAAGGCCGCAAAAGGGCGGCCTGGGACGGAGAACTTGAAGCGCAAAGGAGACGTTCCGGAAATAGGCTTCGAATTTTAACGATCGATCCTGTTCGATGGCTGACCGGCGCGTGCATTTCGCAGGGCTTCTACTTGGTCCGCGTCCAGCCATCGCCACTTGCCGGGCGCCAGGTCGTGTGGCAATTGGAGTGGGCCGATGCGGGAACGGTGCAGCGTCTCGACCCGGTTGCCCACGGCGGCGAGCATGCGCTTGACCTGGTGATACTTGCCTTCGGTCAGCGTGAGCCGGAGCTGCAGCGGGCCGGTCGCCTCGCAGGCCGCCGCCCGCACCGGCTTGGGATCGTCGTCGAGGACCACGCCAGCCAGCAGCCGGTCGAGTTGGCCAAGATCGATCGGATGCTTCGTGCCCACTTCGTAGACCTTGGGCACATGGTGCTTCGGGGAGCCCATGCGGTGGATGAACTGACCATCATCCGTCAGCAGAAGCAGCCCCGTGGTGTCCTGGTCCAGGCGCCCGATGGCCTGCACACCCTGCACCGCCCCCTTGTTGGGCCGCTGGCGCAGGGGCGCCGGAAGCAGGGTGTAGATGCTCGGGTAGGTCGAGGGCTTCTGCGAGCACTCGGTGCCAGCCGGCTTGTGCAGCATCAGATAGGCCTTCTCGTGATATTCCCACGCAATGCCCTGCACAGTGAAACGCAGGCCCTGCACCTGAAACTCCGCGCCCGGGTCGGTCACCGCAGCCCCCTCCACCTGCACGAAGCCTTGTTGGACCAACCCGGCGCAGACACGTCGGGTGCCAAAGCCCTGGGTGTAGAGAATCTCCTCGATGCGCATCAGTAGCCGAGGGCAAGTCCGGTGTTGCGACGTGGGTCGTTGGCGCCGTAGAAGCGATTCTTTCCTACCGGCTTGCCGCCGAGCGAGGGGGCGCCGACGAGGATCGCGGCGACATGATTGGCAGGCTGCGGCACCCCGAGGTTGTGTCCCATATCGGTCAGTATCTTGCGGGTGTCCGGGCTGAGCGCGAAGGTCTCGACATTGGTGACATCGGGCAGCCATTGCTGGTGAAAGCGAGGTGCATCGACTGCCTCCTGCACATTCATGCCGTAGTCCACCACGTTCAGGATGCTGTGGAGCACCACCGTGATGATGCGGCTGCCGCCCGGCGTCCCGACCACGAGCACGGGCTTGCCATCCTTGGTCATGATGGTCGGGCTCATCGAGGACAGCGGCCGCTTGCCCGGGGCGATGGCATTGGCCTCGCCCTGCACCAGGCCGTAGAGGTTGGGCACGCCTACCTTGGAGGTGAAGTCGTCCATCTCGTTGTTGAGCAGCACGCCGGTGCCGGCCGCCGTGACCTTGGCGCCGAACCAGTCATTGAGGGTGTAGGTCACCGAGACTGCGTTGCCCCACTGATCGACAATCGAATAGTGGGTGGTGTTGCTGCCTTCGTGCGGCGGGACGCCGGGCTTGAGATCCTTGGAAACCCCCGCTTTCTTGGGATCGATGACCCCGCGGATCTTCTCGGCGTAGCCCTTGTCGAGCAGGCGGTCGAGGGGGTTCTTCACAAAATCGGGATCGCCCAGGTAACTGTTGCGGTCCATGTAGGCGTGCCGCATGGCCTCGATCTGGTAGTGCACGGCCTCGGCAGAGCGGAAGCCCAGGTCCTTGAGCGGATAACCCTCGAGGATGTTCAGCATCTCGCAGATCACCACTCCGCCCGAACTCGGCGGCGGCGCCGAGACCACGCGGTAGCCTCGGTAGTCGCATTCGATGGGCGCTAGCTCACGGGTTGTGTACTGGTCGAGGTCGGCCTGGGTGATGATGCCCTTGCCCTGCTGGCTCGACTTGACGATGGCTGCGCCGACCGGGCCCTTGTAGAAGCCGTCGGGGCCCTTCTGGCTGATGGCCTTGAGCGTTCTCGCCAAGTCCTTTTGCACCAGCTTCTGCCCGACCGCGAAGGGCTCGCCCTTGTTGAGGAAGACGCCACTGGTGGCCGGATCCTTCTTGAACTCGGCGGTGGCCGTGGCGAGCATGTCGACGTCACCCTGCTCGAGAGCAAAGCCGCGTTCGGCCAGCGCGATCGCCGGTGCAATCAGTGCGGCACGCTGCAGGGTGCCATATTTCTGGCGCGCCAGTTCGAGACCTGAAACAGTACCCGGAACGCCGACGGCAAGATGCCCAAGGGTGCTCAGGCCCTTGACGACATTCCCGTCTTTGTCGAGATACATATTGGGCGTTGCCGCCAGCGGCGCCTTTTCGCGGAAGTCGAGGAAGGTCTTGCGACCGTCCGCCAGTTGCACGGTCATGAAGCCGCCGCCGCCCAGGTTGCCGGCCGCCGGATAGACCACTGCGAGCGCGTAGCCCACCGCCACCGCCGCATCGATGGCATTGCCACCGCGCTTGAGCACATCCACGCCGACCTGGGTCGCCAGGTGCTGAGCGCTCACCACCATTCCGTTCTCGGCCGCCGCGGGCGCCTGTGAAGCGGCATGAAGCTGGGCCGCTCCGGCCAGCGCCAGAGCCACAACGACCGCGCGGCGCGCTGCCGTGGTCCACGTGAGTTGTTTCACCGCGATCTCCTTTTTGCAAAGGAGTGCATCATGCCTCGATCAGCGCCTTTCGACGAAGGTCGCGCAAGGCCAGGGCTACCTGCCGCTGCGTGAACTCGCGCAATGCTGCCTCTTCGGTCAACGGCTTCTCGTCCTTGATGAAACGCAGCCGTCCGGCACGCGCTTCGGCAGCCAGGTGCTGGGCCAGGGACTCGTGCGAATGCTTGCCGTCGAGCAAGGGCAGCAAGCAGCGCTCGAGGAGGGAAAGGCCTACCAGTTCATGCCATTGATTGCAGGCAACGGCCGTGGGTCCTGCACTCAACGCGAGACCTCGAGCATTGCGCGTCACCGCCGCCGCGCGCGGGAAGGCTGAGACCGTGACGCTGGCTTTCGGCGGCGTGCGCCGGATGCGCACCGCGCCGAGGATCAGAAGTTCCTCCAGCATCGCCATGACCAGTGGTTCCACGGCAACGCGCGGCTCGCCGGTTCGTGCCGAGACCGCCGCGATGAGCGCATCGGTCGGCATGCTCGCGGGGTATCGCTCATCGAGCACCTGGGCAACCGCCTTGTGAACCGGCAGGCGCAGCGTGACCTTGAGGTTTCGGATCGCGCGGCAGACCTGCTCGCGCGCATCGAGTGTGAGCACTTCACCGTCTTCAGCGGAGAAGACACCGGCGTATTCAAGGCCGCGGATGCGCGCCGTGTCCAGGCGATAGCGAATGTCCGCAGCACGCTCCTGCTTGACCAGCAGCGTCTGCCTGAAGGTCCTGTTGACCAGGAAATCCAGGTACTGCTCCATCATGATCTGGCTGCCACCGCATTCGCGCAGGAGGGGATCGCGCACCTTCTCACCGTAGTTCTGCACGAACATGGTCGAGGGTTCGGCGTCCGCCAGGTAGCTAAGGCCGTAGGCCCCGGCGCGCGCAGCGAACTCCTTGAAATAGCAAGGGGCGTTGTGCGGCTCGAGGAACTCGTGCAGGAGGTAATACGCGCCCGAATTGCGCACGATCGGCATGTTCTCTTCCAATGTCTTCTTGAGCACGCTGTCCGGCCGCGCCGACTGCTCCAGGAACTCGAGCATGCCGCGCGCGTAGGAAAGCTTTTCGTCGGGCTCGTCGCGCGGGGCGCCGCGCAGGATCATGGCATCCCGCACGATCTCGCGTGCCTTCCAGCCGGGGTACACGTTGTAGCTGACGTAGGCGACGCCTTCGGGCGCCAGGTTTTGCGAGCAGACGCGCAGTATTGCGTCTTGCACCGGCGCCGGCACCCAGCTGTAGACACCGTGGCAGATGATGTAGTCGAACTGGCCGAAAGAAGCGTCGATGCCTGTGATGTCGAGGGCGCGCAGTTCGACGTTCTTGAGTTGCGCCTGGTCGATGGCTGCCTGGCCCTGCAGGATCTGCACAGAGGACAGGTCCACGCCCACCATCGCCGCATCCGGATGGCGGGCGGCGATCGGGATCAGGTTACCGCCCGCCGCGCAGCCCAGTTCGAGCACGCGCGCCTGCTTGATCGGTGGCGTGGGGAGGCCGAAAAGAAAGGCCAGGGCCTCGAGATGCTCGACCGTCGATTGCGGGAAGGGATGAGATTCGTATGGAACGACATCGTAGTAGTTCGAGGTCGCGGGCGTCGTCGTTGATTCCATGTTGCATCCTCCAGCGCGCCGGGCCACGGGTGTCTCCGGTGCCTGCCGGAAGGCCGATTCCCTCAGGCTCATGCGCGAGCGAGGCGGACTATAGCCCGCGTGCGATAACGCGCGAGGAACGCGCAAGAAAGAATCAGAATCTGGTGTTAGCGGCCGCGCCGCTGGTCGTCGCGCGTGGGCGCCGTCAGCAAGTACGCTGCGAGGTCGGCGAGACCCTGCGACAAACCATACATGTGCTGGTACTGGAGGATCTGACGGGCGACGAGTTGCAGACGCGCATCGAAGCCGGGGTGGGGCTTCTGCTCGAGCACCGCAGGCATCGCCGGGAGATGGTCCCCTCGCCGGAATGGCTGCATGATGGGTTGGACATCGCCGCGCTGAAACTCCAATGCCATGCTCATGCGCGGATGCTCGGCAAACTCGCTCGTCGGCCCGCCCCAATGCATCACGCACTGGTTCCAGACCAAGTAGTCGCCCGGCTTCGCCGGCAGGGCACGCGCGGCAAACACCGGTATCGGCGGCTCCGGCACGCCGGCCGCTGTGCTGTAACCAGGATCCATGTGCTTTGGCACGATGTACATGCAGCTGTTGAGCGGGTTCGCATCGGACAGCGGGATCCAACAGGTGAGCGAAATCGGCGATCCATCCGCGGCGAGTGAGTTGTAGCGATTGTCACGGTGGGGCTTCCACCCGGTCTCGCCCTTTCTGGGATCGACGTGCCATGCCCAGAATGCTGGCAGTGGCTTGAACTCGGCGCCCAGAAAACTCGCCAGCACGGGGCGCAGGCGTGCGTAGCAAGCCCACGGTTCGTCGTAGACCCACGCGAAAACGGCCGGCAGCCCGACCGCGACGCAGCGCTTCACCGCCTCGCCGACGATCGGCGCCAGCCGCTCGATCACCTCGTCGCTGTCGCCGAAATAGCCGTCTTTTGACATTCGCTGACAGAGCCGTTCAATGCTCTGCTTCGGCTCGCCTTCAACATTCGACTGCACCCCGTCAATACGAAGCTGCGGCGCGAGCGAGCGCCAGAAGGCAGCGTCGCACAGGTCACTCCAAGTGACAGGTTGCATCGAGGGGGTGGTCATCGTCATTGTGCATCTCCCAGAATGGCGCCCGGTCGACACAATCGACCGGCGCGGCATCGTACTGGAAGGGAGGTGGAAACGATGACCGATGCCGCTCGGCTCCAGGGCAAACCGAGACATCGTGAACGCAAAGAACAAGCGCTTTGTTCCCCGGCCAGCAGCACGGGCTCAAACTTACGCCGCGCAGACTCCTAGCCTGCCGGTTTGAACATCATTTCCCTAGGCAAGCCGAGCACCTTCTCCATCTCCGGGGCGATTCGACCAGACATCGCGACCCGGGTAAGCCCCTCTATGTCCTTGGGCAGACTGCCCAATTCCCCCTCCCGGAAGGACAGGTAGAACGTGCGGCTGAGCGGGCTGTACGGTCCGCCACGGGCGCGCAGCACCTCGAAGGGCACCATGCGCAATTGCGAGGCGAAATGGCGAGATTGCCACAGGCACATGGGCGTCGTCACGGCAAAGCCCAGGCCCGCGGCCACCAGGCTCAGCAAGGGGTCGGTGGTGTCGAACTCGCAGGTGCGCTCCACGCGGTCGGCATGGCGCACGAGGAAGGCATCGATTTCTTCGCCGATGGTGGAGCGCGCGCTGTAGCAGACCAGGCGGCAATCGGCCCAGGGCTGCCTCGTCGAAGTGCAGTTTCTTCACTACGATCAGCCTTGAAGAAAAGCCACCTGCGAGGCGGCGCGCGATCTCCTTGCTGCTGAGCTGGTCCAGCCGTGCGCGCGGGCTCGGCGCTGGCACGTCGGGCAGCGCGGTGAACACCAGCCTCCCCCTCCGACTCAAGAACGACGATAAGCCGACCTCGCGCCGGGTATGCAGGACTTTCCCTTGCGCAGCCTCATCAGGGGTTGCCCGCCCACGGAGGCCAGCTTGGCCAGGCGAACAAAACAACGTCGGCCGTTCTCTCCCAAAGCCGTCTCTACGCCCGTCCAACCCGCGTTGCGGGTAATCCCTGCCACTGCTTGATTAGAACAACTGATGCGCCGCTGTTTAGAGTGCCAGCGACCCCTTGATGGAAGCCTGGAGACGAACACCGTGACCTATTCAGTCGAGCAGCGGCATTCGCGCGAGGTTGGCTGCTCAGCCCTATCGATTTCTAGCCAAGCCTTGATGGCCCTTCAACGAGCGCACCATCCTGAAGGGCGCGACCAATGAGCAGGACTTCGCGGACACGCCTCGCGGCCGCCGTCGTGATGCTCGTCGCGGGCGCCTGCCTGGCGGGACTCGTCGGCCGCAGCGGGAGCATGCACGCTGCAGAGGCAGCGACTTTGCCTCATCTCTGCAACAGCTACCGGGGCCTGCCCGAGGGCTTCGGCAGCCAGGCCCGGGCGGGCATGGTGCGCGTTCCTGCCGGCACGGTCCGGCTCGGCAGCGACCAGGGCTATTCCGAGGAACAGCCGACTGGCGAATCCTTGCATGTCGATGCCTTCTGGATCGACCGAACCGAGGTAACCAATGCCCAGTTCTCGGCGTTCGTCGACGCGACTGGCTACGTCACCGGAGCCGAACGCGAAGGCGCCGCCGCAGTTTTCCAGGCTCCACGCGCGGACCATGGCGTCCTGCGCGACGGCGAATGGTGGGTATGGCGACAGGGTGCCAACTGGCGCCGCCCCCAGGGCGTCGCAAGCAACGCGGCGGCCAAGCCCAACGAGCCCGTCGTGCTCGTAACCCATGCCGATGCCATCGCCTATGCACGATGGCTTGGACGTGACCTGCCGTCTGAGGCCGAGTGGGAATACGCGGCCCAGGGCGGCGGCTCGGCGGAACAGATCGACCGCGAGCCGCGCGATGCCCAGGGTCATCCGACGGCGAACTACTGGCAAGGAATCTTCCCCGATCTCAACGCCACGGAAGACGGCTACGCGACCCTTGCCCCGGTGGGCTGCTTCGCCGCCAACGGATACGGCCTGTTCGACGTGATCGGCAATGTGTGGGAACTGACGCGCGACCGCTACACCGGGTCGCATCAACCCCATGGCAACGGCGATCCTGTTGCTTCCATCCGGCAAGCCGGCGCTGCTTCGCGCCGCGGCGAACAGGTGGTCATCAAGGGCGGCTCCTTCCTGTGCGCCCGGAGCTATTGCCTGCGTTACCGGACAACGGCCCGGCAACCGCAGGAGGCGGACATGTCGACCTCGCATGTGGGCTTCCGCACCGTGCTGCGCGGGCCGACCGGCTCCTAGCCGCCCACCCCGGCGCTCGCCGCGCCACGGCGGCTGGCCCTCGCCGCTTCATCGAACCACAAGGAGAATTCCATGCAGAAGAACCTTCGCCGCGCCACGCCGCGCACGACCTTCGCGCTGCTGGGCGGCCTGCTCGCACTGGCATTAGCGGGCTGCGGCGGCGACAGCGGCCCGGCAGCAGGCGACAGCAGCGCTGCAGGCAACAGTGGCCCCGAGACCCTTATCGCCAAGCGGCCCAACTTCCTCGTGATCCTGGCGGACGACATGGGCTATTCGGATATAGGCGCCTTCGGCAGCGAGATCGCGACACCCAACATCGATGCGCTGGTGCGCGACGGCCGCATGCTCACCCGCTTCTATGCCGCGCCCGCCTGCTCGCCCACACGCGGCATGCTGATGACCGGCGCGGACAGCCACCGCGTTGGCCTGGGCGCGATGGAGAACAACGTGACCGCGCTGGTCAATGCCCGCAATGCGCCCTTCGGCGTCGACTTCACCTACGACAACATCCCGCCGGGCTATGGCGGCCATCTGGTCGACGGCGCCCTGTCGATGCCGCAGCTTTTCAAGGACGCGGGCTACCACACCTACATGGCAGGCAAGTGGCACCTGGCCTACGAGTTCTCCAATGCGACCGGCGGCTCCCGCTTCCTTCCCGCGGCTTATCCGAAAAAGAAGGGCTTCGAGCGCTCCTTCGCCTTGCTCGATGGCGCCGGCGCCCATTTCGCGCCACCCCGCGGCGGCCCGGTCGGCCGCTACGACGGGACGACATACACCGAAGACGACGTTCCCTTCCCGGCCACCCAGCTGCCGGCCGACTTCTATTCCACGCGCAGCTACACCGACAAGCTGCTCTCCTACCTGGAGAGCAACCGGGGTAGCGGCAAGCCCTTCTTCGCCTATGCCGCCTACACCGCACCACACTGGCCGCTGCAGGCGCCGGACTCCGATATTGCCGCCCAGAAGGGCCGTTACGACGAGGGCTACGACGTGATCCGCGCGCGCCGCATCGCAAAGATGAAGCAGCTGGGCGTGCTGCCGCAGAACTTTGTCGAGAACGCCGGCTTGGCCAGCGTGGCCGAGGGCGGCACGGGCAAGAAGCGCTGGACAGAACTGAGCGTCGCCGAGCGGGCGCGGCAGGCCAGGGCCATGGAGGTGTATGCGGCCATGGTGAGCAACCTCGACACCCAGATCGGCAGGCTTGTGACGTACCTGCGCAACACCGGCCAGTACGAGGACACCGTCATCTTCTTCATGTCCGACAACGGCGCCGACAGCAACCCTGCCGCAGGTGCTGCGATCACGGCCGCCACAGACCTTGACTCCATCGGCAAGCCCGGCTCTGCTGTGGCCTACGGCGAACGCTGGGCGGAAGTGAGTGCCGCGCCCTTTCGCCTTTGGAAGACCTTCACCGGCGCGGAGGGCTCGGTCAGCGTGCCCGCCATGATCAAGCTGCAGGGCAAATACCAGGGCCGCGTCGCGATGGCGTCGCCTGCCCTGGTGAAGGACCTGCTACCCACCTTCTTGGACATGGCCGGCATTGCCTTGCCCACGCAGCAGTACGAGGGCAAGGCCATCGTCCCGGTCACGGGCGTCTCGCTGCGCGGCGCGCTGCAGTCGGACTCCGGCATGCCGATGGTGCGGCCACCCACCGAATCCATCGCCTTCGAATACCTGGGCCAGGGCTATGTAAACGGCCCGGACGGCTGGAAGCTCAGCCGCACCGCCGTGCCGGGCATGCCGACGCGCACCTATGCCGACCTGCCCTGGAAGCTCTTCAATACGCTCGAGGACCGCGGCGAGACCAAGGACCGGGCCGGCGAGCGACCCGACATCGTGGACGCCCTCAAGAAGGATTGGGAGCGCTACGTGCTGGACAGCAAGGTGTTGATTCCGGCCACGCCGCCCGCGGCGAAGCGGGACGCCTCCGCGCTTTGAGCGCAGCGTCCGCCGGACCTTCTTGCCTTCTCGCAGACGCTGCCGGCCGCGAGCACCGGACCCTCGCTCTCGTTGTTCATATGAAGTTCGGGTCGACGCCTTCACGGCGGTGCGCAGGCGCCCAAAACGCCGCGAAAACTGACGCCCGCGAGCAAGATCTGCGCCCCAGCAAGAACCGCCTGCGCGCCCTCGAAGCGCCGATGGCTCAGGGCACGAGCACGAGCTTGCCCTGCACCGCTCCAGCATCCAGCAGCACATGCACCTCGCGCGCCTGCGAGAGCGCATAGGTCGTCGCCGGTGAAGCCCTCACCGCACCGTCGCGCATCAGGCTGATGGCGGTCTCCATCAGTGCGCGCCGCTGCGTGCGGTCGACGTCGAAGCTGTGGATGGAGAAGGTGCGTACCGCGAGGCTGCGGCTGAGCAGCGACCGCAGAGTCTGGAACACATCCTCGGCCGGCGGCCCGGCCGCGATGTTGTACGAGATGGCGGTGCCCATGGGCGCCAGCGCGCGGATGCAGGCGATGAGCAGGCGGTCACCCACGTGGTCGAAGGCGAGGTCGACGCCACGGCCGCCGGTGGCGGCCATCACGCGCTCCGGCAGGCCTTCCGGGTCGCCATCGACCAGGACGGTCACGCCGTGCGCCAGCGCATGCGCCTGCTTGGCGGGCGTGGAAGCGGTGCCGATGACGGTCATGCCATGGTGGGCCGCGAGCTGCGTCAGCGCCGTGGCCACGCCGCCCGCGGCGCCGGGAACCAGGATCGAGCGCACGGGCACACCGCCCTGCGTGCCCAGCAGCATCGCCTGCGCCAGCTGCACATTGCCCAGGCTCACGGCTTCGGTGTCCGAGATGGCGTCGGGCAGCGCGAAGGGCGCATCGGCCGGTACAACGATGTACTCGGCATAGCAGCCGCCGCGCTGCGGCAGCTCGCGGGCGCTGACGAACACGCGCTGGCCGACGCGGTCCGCCGGCACGCCCTCGCCCACCGCCTCGATGACGCCGGCCATCTCGTTGCCGGGGATGGCCGGCATGGGCGGCATCCACTTGTAGATGCCCTTGCGGATGAGCACGTCCGGCCCGCCGGCACCGATGGCGCGGGCCCGCACCCGGACCTGCCCCGGCCCGCAGGCGGGCACGGGCAGCTCGACCTGCGTCAGAACTTCGGGGCCGCCGGGCGCCTGGACCTGGATCGCCTTCATCGTCATCGCCATCGTCGATCTCGCTTCTGCTGCGGGGCCGGCGGTCAACGCTGGCCGTCGTGGACCGACACCTGCTCCTTGGTCAGGCCGCCCAGCCGTGCGTGCACCCGGCCGCCGGTGCCCATGACCAGGGCGAACAGAATCTCGTCGGGCCGCGGCGCGTCCTGGATGCCGACCTCCATGCTGTTGAAGTGGCTGCGCACGTAGCAGGCATGGATGTAGTGCAGCGGCACCATGAGCCGGTAGCCCGTGGCGGCCACGGCCTTGGCGGCCGGCACGATGGCCTTGGGCTCGCCCAGCACCTCGCGCATGGCCCAGCCACCGGCTTCGTGCCAGACGGCGCCGTGCTCCATCTCGCCGTTGACGCCCACGATGGCGGCCTTGCTGTACACCTCCACCTGGTCGCGGCCCAGCGTCTCGACCAGCTCGGTGGCCAGCAGCGTGCCCAGTGGGCGCAGCTCGGCCATGAAGGGCATCAGGTCGGGCTCGTAGCGGCCGGCATAGGGGTTGCGGATCACGGCGCAGGCGGCCGCCAGCTTCAGCGGCCGGTCGACCGGCGGACCGCCCTCGTGGTGGATGGTCTCGACAGTCAGGCTGCGTTTGCGGATCTGGATCAGGGACATGAAAGCACCTCGCTCGTTCATTGTTTGGGGATCTGGGCCTCGTTGACCACCACGGTCCACTTCTTGAGCTCGCTCCGGACCATGGCCATCATCTCTTCGGGCGTGCTGCTGCGCGCCTCGCCACCGATGTCTTCGAGCCGGGTGCGCACCTGCGGCTGCTGCAGCGCCTTCTGCACCGCGGCGTTGAGTTGTTCGACGATGGCCCGGGGCGTGCCCGCCGGCGCCATCAAGCCGGCCCAGGACGTGACCTCGTAGCCGGGCACGCCCTGCTCGGCCACCGTGGGCAGCTCGGGCATCTGGCCCCAGCGGCGCGGGCCGGTGGTGGCGATGGCGCGCATCTTGCCAGCCTTGATGTTGCCCATCACGGCCGTGGGCGGCGCGATGATGAAGGGTACCTCGCCCGACAGCAGCGCCGTCACCGAGGCGGCGTCACCACGGTAAGGGACGTGCAGCATGCTCGCGCCCGACATCTTCACCAGCAACTCGCCGGCCAGGTGGTGCGTCGAGCCGATGCCGGCCGTGCCATAGGACACCTGCGCGCCGGGCACACGGGCCGCCTTGAGCAGGTCGGCCAGCGAAGCATAGGGCGCATCGGCCTTCACCACGATCAGGAAGGGGAAGAAGGTGATGGTGGACACCGCTTCGAAGTCCGTGACCGTGTGGTAGCTGAGCTTGTTGTAGAGCGCCCCTGCCACGGCATGGCCGCCGGTGGCCAACAGCAGCGTGTAGCCATCGGGCTTGGCCCGTGCCACGGAAGCCGAGGCGATGGTCCCGCCGGCGCCGGTCTGCGCCTCGACCACGAAGGGTTGGCCCAGGGTCTTGCTCATCTCGGTGCCGACCACGCGGGCGATGGTGTCGGCATTGCCGCCGGCCGCAAAGCCCTGCAGCACGCGGATGGGCTTGTCGGGATAGCCCTGTGCCAGGGCCGCGAAGGGAAAGCTGCAGGCAAAGCTGAGGCCTGCAGCGAGAGCATCTCTACGCCGCATGATGGTTGTCTCCGTTGGTTTTCTGTGGTGGTTCACGCCGCCGGAGCGGGCTCCGGGGCGGTGTATCGCGCGGCCCTGGAGGACCGCGCCGGATGGCGGGGGCGGGCGCTGCCGTCGGCGCCCGCCGTGCCGGTCAGGCCTGCTGGACGATGGGATTGCGCAGGGTGCCGATGCCTTCGATCTCCACCTCGCACACGTCGCCCGCCTTCATGAATTGCTGGGGCTTCCTGCTCCAGCCCACGCCGGCCGGCGTGCCGGTGATGATCACGTCGCCGGGGCTCAGGGTGAAGATGGTCGAGGCGTAATTGATGAGCGTGGGGATGTCGAAGATCATGTGGCCGGTATGGCTGGACTGGACCACCTTGCCGTTCAGGCGCGTCTCGAGCTTGAGCTCGCGGCCCGGTGCGATCTCGTCGGCGGTGACCATCCAGGGGCCGAAGCCGCCAGTCGATTCGAAGTTCTTGCCCGAGGCGATCTGCTTGGCATGGAACTGCCACTCGCGCACGCTGCCGTCGTTGTAGCAGGCGTAGCCCGCGACATGCTCGTAGGCCTTGTCCTTGGGAATGTCGCGGCCGCCCTTGCCGATGATGACGGCCAGTTCGCCCTCCCAGTCCAGCGAATCCGACACCTTGGGGTTCACGATGGGCGCGTTGTGGGCGGTCTGCGAACGCCACACGCGCAGGAAGATGGGCGGCATCTCCGACAGCTCGCGCTGCATGCCGGCGGCCAGCACTTCCTGGTGGTGGTCCATGTAGTTGCGCACGGCGCAAACGATCTTCTCGGGCCTCGTGATGACCGGGAGGTAGGTGATGTCGGCCAGCTTGGCCACCACGGGTAGGCCCTCGACATGCTGGGCCGCCTGCAGGTAGTCGCCCGAGGCGATGTAGTCCAGCAGCGTGGGCTGCTGCGGGCGGGCCTGACCGAGATCGACGACGCCGTCGCCGACGACGGCGCCCCAGGTTTCACGGCCTTGGTGGAGGAAGGACAACAGTTTCATGGGTGCTCCATTCGAGTAGGGAAAAAGTTCAGCGCCGAAGCCGGCGACGCGCGGGTCACGCGCGAGCGGCCGATGCCGATGCCGATACCGATGCCGATGCGGGGGCCTTGGACTTGAACTGCGCCTGCCATTGCACCAGTGGCATAAAGGTGGGATCGGCGCGGCAGATGGCCTCGGTCTCGCGCATCAGCGTCTCGTCGTCCTTGTCGAGGTCGAGCGGGTCGCCGTGCGGCTGGGCCACATAGAAGGGCATGTCGACATACACCTCGACGGTGTTGCCTTCGGGGTCGCGCATGTACATCGACAGCGCGTTGCCGTGGTTGAGGCCGCGTACCTCTGTTGCACCCTGCTCCCGGGCACGTTGCGTCACCTCGCGCAGGTGCTGGATGCTGGGCACGACGAAAGAGATCTGCATCACCGTACTGAAGCTTGCGTCGGCGGGCCGCCCCGAGGCCAGTACCAGCTGGTGGTGCTGGTCCTCGCTGGCGCTGGTGAACACCAGCTCGTTCTTGAACGTACGGCCCACGCCCCGGTCGGTGATCGTGAGGTCGAACGTCTCGGTGTAGAAAGCCACCATCTTCTCCAGGTCGGTCACGAAGATGCCGAAGTGGGAGGGTGTGGGGCGCAGGACTTTGAGCATGGGTTTCTTGTCTCCGTTGTCTTTGTAGTTGGGCCCGCTGCGGTCGCAGGCGTTTCAGGTCGGTGCCTTGGGCGGATCCTTCAGGATGTTCTCGACGTTGCGCAGCGTGCTGCGCATGTGCTCCTCCAGCAGCGCACACGCCGTGTCCGCATCGCGGCGCAGGGCGGCATCCATGATGCGGCGGTGCTCGTTGGTCTTGCGCTTGGAGGTCTTGCGAAAGCGCCCGCTGAAGCGGCGGTAGCGCTCGGCCTGGTCGAACAGGCTTTCGCCCCAGCGCCGCTGTCGCTCCGACGGGCAGGCCGCCAGGAGCGACAGGTGGAAGTCGCGGTGCAGCTCGGACCAGGTGTCATCGAGGATCACGGGGCCGTCGGGCAGGCGGGCTTCGACCAGCTCCAGCCGATGAAAGGCGGCCACCACCTCGCTCTCCCACGCGTCGCCGCCTAGCGTGATCGATTCGCGCAGCGCCGGTAGATCGAGGATCAGCCGCATGCGCGTGATGTCGGCCATGTCGTCCAGCGAGATCGGCGCCACGCGGAAGCCGCGACGCTCGTCGGCCCGCACCAGCCCCTCCTGGGCCAGGCGGGTCAGCGCCTCGCGCAGCGGGCTGCTGGAGAAACCGTAGGCCGACTGCAGTTCGTCGACCTTGAGCTTGACGCCCGCCACGTAGGTCCCGCTGAGCACGTCGTGTCGCAGCCGCGCAAAGGCCTGGTCGACCAGCGTCGGTTCGCGTTCGGAAAACTCATTTTTCTGCATGGAAGATATTTTATGCATAATTTTTTCTTTTGTGCATTTTTTTAAAAAGGACCGAACGATGCCATCCGATCTCCAGGCCGCCGCAACGCCCGTGCGCCTGCTGGCCATCTCCGGCAGCCTGCGCGCTGCATCGCACTGCACTGCCTTGTTGCGTCATGTTGGCACGATGCTGCCGGCCGGCGTCATGCAGCAACTGCTCACGCTGGGCCAGGTGCCACCCTACGACGGCGACCTGGATTGCGCCACGCCGCCCGCCGCAGTCGCCGAGCTGAAAGAAGCGATCGCGCGGGCCGACGGGCTGGTGATCTGCTCGCCCGAGTACAACTACGGCATTCCCGTGGCGTGCTCAAGAACGCGATCGACTGGGCGTCACGGCCCGGCTTCGCCTCGCCACTGAAAGGAAAACCTGCGCTGGTGATCACGGCGTCGCCGGGTGCGTTGGGCGGCGTGCGCGCCCAGGCGCAGATCCGCGACGCACTGGCGGCGACGCTGGCGCGGCCGCTATCGCGTCCCCATGTCGCCGTTCCCCTGATCGCCACCCGGTTTCAGGACGGTCGATTGGTCGACACCACGACGCTCGAGATGCTGCAGGCCGCCATCGGCGATCTGCTGACCGAGATCGGGCAACTGGCCGCGGCGCGTGGCTGACGCGCAATCAGCCCTCCTGCATCGACCAGGCGGGCAACCACTGCGAGACGTGGTGGGCAAAGCCCTCCGCGGCTGGCGACAGGGTGCGCGCAGCCGGCCGGTACAGGCACACCGTGCGCACCGTCTCGGGCTCGACCACGCGGCGCATCACCAGCCCGATCGGCCGGGCCATGACGACCACGTACGCGGGCGCAAGCGTGGCGGCCAATCCTTGCGCGGCGATGCCCAGCGCCGTGGAGATGTTGTCCACGACGTCGACCGGCTCGATCCGTGCGTGTTCGGGCGCGTTCACGTGCATCTGCGACACGCTGCGCTCGTGGTCGCGCCCGGCGGCCACCAGGGCATGCCCGCGCAGGTGGCTCCACCGAAGCTGCTTGCGTCGGGCCAAGGGATGCGTCGGCGCACACCAGAGCACCCAACGGCTGTCGAACAACGATTCGCGCGCAACGCCCTCGCGGATAGGCCGGTCCGGGCCGACGGCCAGGTCGACGTCGCCGGCCAGCACGGCGTCCACCAACTGGTCGACCGGCAGATCCTTGACCCGGACGACCACGCGCGGCCGCAGGGCCTGGAATGCACGGATGGCCGCCGGAATCGCCGTGCCCGCCAGCACCTGCGGCGCTCCGATCCGCACGATGCCTGCGGCCCGATTGCGCACGTCGGACGCCGCGCTGTCGGCCGCATGCACGTGGCGCAGCACCGTTTCGGCGGGGCCCAGGAAATGTTGCCCCGCGCTCGACAGCTCGACGCGCCGCGTGGTGCGCTCGAACAACCGGAACTCGAGGATCGCCTCCAGTTCGGCAACCAGTTGGCTGACCGCCTGCGCCGTCATTCCCATCCGCTGCGCCGCACCGGCAAAGCTGCGCTGCTCCGCCACGGCAACGAATGCCTCGAGCTGGCGAAGGGTGTAGCGGGTCAGGGCCATCGCTGGATTATCAAGCACCGCTTGATCATTGCCCCTAAACGATTGCTTGTTGGATGGCGCAGTCGCGCCGAGACTTCTGCCTCACCGAGACAATCGCCGGCCTGTCCTAGCCCGGCTATTCAGGAGACATTCACATGACCGAGACTCCGGGCAGCCACAGCGCGCTGGCCCACGAACTGATCGAGGCCGAGCGAAGCCGCCAGCCCGTCGAGCATTTCAGCAAGCGCCTGCCCGGCATGACCATTGCCGACAGCTATGCCATCCAGCGCGAATGGACGGCGCTCAAGCTGGCCGCCGGAGACACCATCGTCGGCCGCAAGATCGGGCTGACCTCGCGGGCCATGCAGATCGCCTCGCAGATCACCGAGCCCGACTACGGCGTGCTGCTGCAAAGCATGGTGATCGAGAACGGCACCGAGGTGGAGGCGGCCCGCTTCCTGGTGCCGCGACTCGAAGTGGAGTTCGCCTTCATCCTCGCCAAGCCACTGCGCGGACCGAACGTGACGCTGTTCGACGTGCTCAACGCCACTGACTACGTGATCCCCGCGCTGGAGCTGATCGACGCCCGCATCGAGCAGTTCGACCGCGTGAGCAAGGCCCCTCGCAAGGTGCTGGACACCATCGCCGACAACGCCGCCAGCGCCGGCATCGTGATGGGCGGGCGGCCCATGCGCCCGGACCAGGTGGACTGGCGCTGGGCCGGCGCCCTGCTTTTCAAGAACGGCGTGATCGAGGAGTCGGGCCTGGGCGCGGCGGTGCTCAACCACCCGGGCAACGGCGTGGCCTGGCTGGCCAACAAGCTGGCGCCGCATGGCGAGGGACTGGAAGCCGGCCAGATCGTGCTGGGCGGCTCCTTCACCCGGCCCGTGTACTGCGGCGCGGGTGACACCTTCCATGCGGACTACGGCCCGCTCGGTTCCATCTCCCTGAAATTCGTCTGATGACCTCCACCGTGAACACCTTCAAGGCCGCGCTCGCCGCACCCGGCGCGCAGATCGGCCTCTGGCTGGGCCTGGCCGAGCCCTACACCGCCGAGCTGTGCGCCACAGCCGGCTTCGACTGGCTGCTGGTCGACGGCGAGCACGGCCCGAACGACCTGCGCTCCATGCTGGGCACGCTGCAGGCGGTCGCGCCCTACCCCGCCCATCCCGTCGTGCGCATCCCGCAAGGCGACGCGGCCCTGATCAAGCAGGTGCTGGAGATCGGCGCCACCACGCTGCTGGTGCCGATGGTGGAAGACGCCGAACAGGCCCGCGGCCTGGTGCAGGCCATGCGCTATCCGCCGCAGGGCATCCGCGGCGTGGGCAGCGGCCTGGCGCGGTCCTCGCGCTGGGGCGCCGACGCGCAATACCTGCAGACCGCCAACGACCGCATGTGCCTGCTGGTACAGGTGGAAACCGTGTCCGCCCTGTCGCGCATCGACGAGATCGCGGCCGTGGATGGCGTGGACGGCGTCTTCATCGGCCCCTCGGACCTGTCGGCTTCGATGGGCCTTCTGGGCCAGCCCGGCCACCCCGAGGTGCGGGCCGCCATCGAGCAGGCCTTCACCCGCATCCTGGCCGCCGGCAAGGCGCCCGGCATCCTGGCCGTGGACGAGAAGCTGGCGCATCACTACATCGGCCTGGGCGCACGCTTCGTGGCCGTGGGCGTGGAAGCGACGCTGCTGGCCCAGGCCAGCCGCGCCCTGGCCCGCCGCTTCAAGGACGCGCCGGCGCCCGCCGCCGGCAACGCCTCGGGCTACTGAGCATGCAGGACGCACTGGACGAACTGCGCCGCGCCTTCGCCGGCCGGCTGCTGGTGGACGAGGCGGACAAGGCGCCCTTCCTGACCGACTGGCGCCGCAAATGGACCGGCCAGGCCGTCGCCGTGGCCCAGCCCGACAGCGCCGCCGACGTGGCGGCCGTCGTGCGCTGGTGCGCCGCGCACCGCATCGCCGTAGTGCCGCAGGGCGGCAACACGGGCTTGTCGGGGGGTGCCACGCCCGATGCCTCGGGCCGCGCGCTGGTGCTGTCGCTCACACGGCTGAACAAGGTGCGCGCCATCGACACCGTCAACAACACCCTGACGGTGGAAGCCGGCGTGACATTGCAGCAGGTGCAGGAGGCCGCGCGCGAGGCCGATCGACTGTTCCCGCTGAGCTTGGCGGCCGAAGGCACGTGCACCATTGGCGGCAACCTGGCCAGCAATGCCGGCGGCGTGCAGGTGCTGCGCTACGGCAATGCGCGAGAGCTGTGCCTGGGGCTCGAAGTGGTCACGGCGCAGGGCGAACTGTGGGACGGCCTGCGCGGACTGCGCAAGGACAACACGGGCTATGACCTGCGCGACCTGTTCGTCGGCAGCGAAGGCACGCTGGGCGTGATCACCGCCGCCGTGCTCAAGCTGTATCCGCTGCCGGCCGCGCAGGTGGCCGCCTTCGTCGCCGTGCCCGATCCGGCCGCCGCGCTTGGACTGCTGCAGTTGGCCCAATCGCGCCTGGGCGCCGGCCTCACCGCCTTTGAGCTGATGAGCGACACCTGCATCGCGCTGGTGGAAAAGCATGTGGCCAGCGCCCGGCTGCCGGTGGCCGAGCGCTCGCCCTGGTACGTGCTGCTGGAAGTCAGCGACAACGTGGACGAGGCCCATGCGAGCGCCGCCATCGAGGGCCTGCTGGAAGCCGCGCTGGACCAGGAACTGGCGACCGACGCGGCGCTTTCGGCCACGCTGGCGCAGTTCCAGGCCCTGTGGGCGCTGCGCGAGGACATCTCCGAATCACAGGGCGCCGAGGGCCGCACCATCAAGCACGACATCGCGCTGCCGATCTCGCGCATCGCCGACTTCATCGCCAGCATGGGCGAGGAGATCGCGGGCCGCTGGGCGGACGAACGGCTGGTCGTCTTCGGCCACCTGGGCGACGGCAATCTGCATTACAACCTGTCGCCCGCCGCCGACCGGCTGGGCTCGGCGCACCGTGCCGCATTCGAAGCGCTGGAGAAGCCCATCAACCAGTGCGTGCACGACGCGGTCGTCGCCCATGGCGGCTCGATCTCGGCCGAGCACGGGCTGGGCGTGCTGCGCCGCGACGAATCCGCGCGCCACAAGTCGCCGGTCGAGCTGCGCCTGATGCAAGCCCTCAAAGGCGCGCTCGATCCCCTCGGCCTCATGAACCCCGGCAAGTTGCTGCCACCCAACCAGGAGCATTCCAAATGACCACTTCCCTGCTGGACGTGGCGGGCGTCAAGGTCTCGCCCGACCACTACATCGACGGCCGTCGCGTGCCCTCGTCCACGACTTTCGAACTCTTCAGCCCCATCGACCAGCAACCGCTGGGCCACATCGCCGAGGGCCTGGAGGACCACACCGAAGCCGCCGTGCAGGCCGCCCAGCGCGCCTTCCCGGCCTGGAGCGCCATGAGCGCCGCCGAGCGCCTGCCCTACCTGGAGCGCTTCGCCGAGGAGATCGGCCAACGCGCAGACGACTTCTGCCGGCTGGAGACCACCGACGCGGGTGTGCTGCTCTCGCGCATGCGCCACGGCGTGGTGCCGCGGGCCATGCTCAACATCCGCTGGTTCGCGCAGCACGCGTTGGACCTGCAGAACCGCCCCATCGACACCGAGCAGGCTCACCACATCGTGCGCCACGACCCGGCCGGCGTGGTGGTGATCATCACGCCGTGGAATGCGCCGCTGATGCTCTCCACCTGGAAGCTGGGCCCGGCCCTGGCCGCCGGCAACACCTGCGTGCTGAAGCCGCCGGAGTGGGCGCCGCTGACCTGCTCGCTGCTGGCCGACTGCGCCGACGCGGCCGGCCTGCCACTGGGTGTCTTCAACGTCGTGCAGGGCACGGGCGCCAGCACCGGCGCGCGGCTGGTGGGCGATGCGCGCATCGCGCGCGTCTCCTTCACCGGCAGCGTGCCCACGGCCAAGTCCATCGCGCAGGCCGCCGGGGCCAACCTGGTGCCGTGCAGCCTGGAGCTGGGCGGCAAGAGCCCCTTCATCGTGCTGGAAGATGCCGACCTGGACGGCGCCGCTGCCACCGGCGCGCTGATGTACCGCAACGCCGGCCAGGTTTGCCTGGCAGGCACGCGCTTCCTGGTGCACGAGAAGGTGGCCGAGCGCTTCATCGCCACCATGCGCAGCCACGTCGAGAAGCTCAACGTGGGCGACCCCCGCGACGAGGCCACCGAGGTCGGTCCCATCATCCATCCGCGCCAGGTGGCGCGCGTCGAAGGCTTCGTGCAGCGCGCCGTCGCTGCCGGTGCAGAGCTGCTGTGGGGCGGCGAGCGCCACGGCTTCGGCGTTCAGTACTTCCAGCCCACCATGCTCACCAACGTGGCGCAGGACAGCGAGATCGTGCAGAACGAGGTCTTCGGCCCCGTGCTCACGCTGCAGACCTTCACCAGCGACGAAGAGGCAATTGCACTGGCCAACGGCACCGACTACGGCCTGGGCGGCGTTTGCTATGGCCAAACCGAGCATGCGACCGAGGTGGCGAAGCAGGTGCGCACCGGCTTCATCTGGGTCAACAGCTTCGGCATCCGCGACCTGGCCGCGCCCTTCGGCGGCATCAAGCGCTCCGGGGTGGGCCGCGAAGGCGGGGACTGGAGCTTCGAATTCTTCTGCGACATCAAGGATGTCGTGATTCCCAAAAAGCCGTTCAAGGCGAGCTTCAGCCACCGCTGAACGCCAACCAGGAGAAATTTCATGGGACAAATTGTTGGATCGGCCATCGTGTCGCATCACCCCGGCCTCATGCAGTGCGAGGAATTCCGCCGCCTGCAGGGCGCAGGCGAGGACTCGGACCTGATTGCGGGCTATGCCCGGCTGCAGGCCCGCATCGACGAGGCCAAGCCCGACGTGGTGATGATTTTCGACAGCCACTGGTTCACCACCGGCTACCACCTGGTGGACGGCGGCGAGCGCTACACCGGCACCTACATCTCGGACGAGATGCCCTGGTACCTGCACGGCGTGCCCTACGATTACCGCGGCCATCCGAAGCTGGCCATGGCCATCGAGGCGGTCTCGCGCGAGCAGGGCGGCTACAACCGCGCCATCCGCCATCCGGACCTGGGCCGCCACTACGCCACGGTCAACCTCGTCAAGCAGCTGCGGCTGGAGCTGAGCAACACGCCGGTGGTCACGGTGAGCTCCTGCCAGAACTGCGAATGGCCGCACTTCCTCAAGTCGGGCGAGGCCATCGGGGAGGCCATCCGCCGCAGCGACCTGCGCGTGGTGCTGCTGGCCTCGGGAGCGTTGAGCCACAAGTTCAACGGCATCGACTGGAAGCCGAACCATCCGCGCATCTTCCACGAGACCAACGTCTCCTCGCCCGAGAACATCGAGAGCGACAAGGGCGCCATCGCGCTGATGGCCGAAGGCCGGCACGACATGATCCTGGATCGGTGGGACGGCGAGTACCGCCGCAAGCCCTGGGAGGCCTTCGGCGCGCACTACCTGCAGATGCTGGGCGCCATGGGCGGCGCCGACTGCCGCGCGAAGGGCGAGGCCCTGTCCGCCTACGAGAACGCCCGGGGCACCGGGAACATCCACGTCTGGTTCCCCGCCTGAGCACCGCGAGTCCATCATGAACTTCGAATTCCCACTCCAGAGCGTGCCCGCGGTGATGCAGGGCCCCCGCGTCGAGCGACGCCGCGTCCTCATCGGCGGCAGCGCCTTCTGGGGCACGATGGTGGAAGAAAGCGCCGACGCCGGCCGCCTGCGCCTGGACGACGGCCGCGTGCTCGACGCCGATGCGCAGACCTACCTGCCGCCGGTCAATCCCAGCAAGATCATCGCGGTCCACATCTCCTACAGCTCGCGCAGTTTCGAGACCCGCAACAAGCCGAAGCCGACCGAGACGCCCACCTACTTCACCAAGCCGCCCACCTCACTCAACGGCCACAAGGGCCAGATCCTCAAGCCGGCGGACTGCAAGTACCTCAACTACGAAGGCGAGTACGCCGTGGTGATCGGCCGCACCTGCCGCAACGTGACGCCCGACGAAGCCTGGGACTACATCGAGGGCTTCTGCCCTGCGCTCGACATGGGCCTGCAGGATTTCCGCGACACCGACCAGGGCAGCATGCTGCGGGTCAAGGGCGCGGACACGCTGCTGCCCATCGGCCCGGGCATCGTGCGCGGCGTCAACCTGTTCGAGCAGACGCTGCGCACCACGGTGGACGGCCTGGTGGTGCAGGAAGCGCACATCGGCGAAGAGACGATCTGGGGCCCGCACTACGTGATCGCCGATATCGCGCGCCACATCACGCTGATGCCCGGCGACGTGATACTGATGGGCACGCCCTGCCATTCACGCAGCGTCAACCCCGGCAACGTCGTCGCCTGCGAGATCACCGGCATCGGCCGCGTCGAGGGCACGGTGGTGGGCATCGAGGCGCCGCGCGCCGCGGCGCTGGGCGTGGGCCATGCGCCCACCGACAGCCCCGAGGTGCGCCGCGTGGCGCTCGGCTTCGACGAGCGCGTGCCGGAACACTTCAAGGCCAACCTGCGCGCGGCCAAGGGCGAATGATCGGCAAGGTCTGCATCGTCGGGGCGGGCGCCATCGGCGGTCTGATCGGCACCCGCCTGGCCGCAGCCGGCCAGGCCGAGGTCAGTGCTCTGGCACGCGGTGCCACGTTGGAAGCCCTGCGGCGCGACGGCTGGCAACTGCAGGCGGCTGACGGCGAGCGGCTGCAGGTGCCCACCCGCGCCTCCGACCGGCCTGCGGAGCTGGGGCCGCAGGACTTGGTCATCGTCGCGGTCAAGGGGCCGGCGCTGGCCAGCCTCGCGCCGACGCTGGGGCCGCTGCTGGGCTCGAACACCCTCGTGCTGCCCGCGATGAACGGCGTGCCCTGGTGGTTCTGCCAGCGCATCAACGGCTTCGTGGAAACGGGCCTGCGCAGCGTCGATCCCGATGGCCGCGTCGCCGCCGCCATCGGCTACGAGCGCGTGCTGGGCGCCGTGGTGCATGCCAGCGCATCCACCCCGCAGCCCGGCATGGTCCAGCATCACATGGGCCGGGGCCTGATCGTGGGCGAGCCCGACGGGCGGCCCAGCGAGCGGGCCGAGGCCGTCGTTTCGCTGCTTGCGCGCGCGGGCTTCGACGCCACCCGCAGCGACGATGTGCGCTCGGCCGTCTGGTACAAGTTGTGGGGCAACCTCACGATGAACCCGGTGAGCGCCATCACCGGCGCCACCGTGGACCGCATCCTGGCGGATCCGCTCGTGCGCGACTTCTGCTCCGCCGCCATGCAGGAAGCCGCCCTGATCGGCCGGCAGATCGGCTGCTCCATCGACGAAGCGCCCGAGGCCCGCCACGCGGTGACCGCCAAGCTGGGTGCCTTTCGCACCTCCATGCTGCAGGACGCCCAGGCCGGCCGGCCGCTGGAGCTCGATGCCATCGTGGGTGCCACCTACGAGATCGGCCAGCGGCTGGGGGTCGCCACCCCCGCCATCGGGACGCTGCTGGGCATGGCCCGGCTCTTCGGCCGCGTCCACGGCCTCTATCCCGAACGCTCGCCCGCATGACCTCGAGAACCCACGGCAACTACATCGGCGGCCACTGGAACGAAGGCCAGGACGCCGCGCCCGACATCAACCCGTCAGACACGCGGGACGTGGTCGGCCTCTACGCACGCGCCAGCCGCGCCGACGCCGAGGCCGCCGTCGCCGCAGCAACGCGCCGACGCGCTCGACCAGGCCGGCAGCGAGATCCAGGCCCGCAAGGCCGAGCTGGCCGAGCTGCTGGCGCGCGAGGAAGGCAAGGCCCTGCCCGACGCGCTGGGCGAGGTGGTGCGCGCCGCGGCGCCTTCCATTCGACGGGCCAGCGCTGCACCGCGTCCTCCACGGTGATCCGCGTGCGCGATGCGGACGAAGCCCTGGCGGTCGCCAACGACACGGCCTTCGGCCTGTCATCGGGCGTGTGCACCACCTCGCTGAAATCGGCCGCCCGCTTAGAGACCGCTTACATCCAGCCCTGAGGAAACCGACCATGGCATCGTCGTTGTTCAACTTCCCGCGCTCCGCCGCCGACGCGCCCTCAGTGCCCGAGGGCGCGGCGCTGAGCCGCCGTCGCCTGCTGGCCGCCGGCTGCCTGTGCTGCGCGCTGCCGCTGGCCAACGCCCAGTCCGCAGGCCCGCTGCCTGCCGCGGCCCAGGCCCACCTGGACGCTGCCCGGCGCGCCGCCGGCACCGACCTGCTCGCCTACATGCGCCTGGGCGACGGCATCGCGCCCACGCCGAGCGCACCGCCGGTGTCGCCCGATGCGCTGATGGCCCTGCCCGCGCCGGCACCGGGCTGGGCCTTCGACAACCTGTGCTTCGTCGGCAACAAGTGGGTGAGCGCCTGGGGCATGACCACGTCGGAAGGCCTGGTCGTGATCGACGCCATGGACAACGACGAGGAGGCGCGCACCCTGGTGGCCGCGGGCCTGCGCAAGCTGGGCCAGGACCCGGCCACGATCCGCGCCGTGCTGATCACCCACGGCCATGGCGACCACTACGGCGGCTTCGCCCATCTGAAGTCCCTCTCCGGCGCACGCGCCGGCATGAGCGATGCGGACTGGACGATGACCGAGACCAAGCTCGAGTTCGACCGGCCCGACTGGGGCCGCCCACCCAAGCGCGATCTGGTGCTCAAGGAAGGCGAGGCGCTGAACTGGGGCGACTCCAAGATCGACGTGCTGCTCACCCCGGGCCATACCAAGGGCACGGTCTCGCTGCTGTTCGACGTGCGCGAGGGCACGCGGCGCCATCGCGCGCTGCCGTGGGGCGGCACCGCCTTCAACTTCCAGCGCAGCCCCGACCGCATGCAGCGCCTGCAAGCCTACATCGACCAGACGGACCGCGTGCGTCGCCTCGTGCGGTCCCAGGGCGTGGACGTGTTCATCTCCAACCACGACATCTTCGACGAGGCCGTGAACAAGCTGCAGGCCCGCCAGCAGGACGGCGCCGGCCGCAATCCCTTCGTCATGGGCACCGAGAACGTGGTGCGCGCCCTGACCGTGATGAACGAATGCGCGCGGGCAACCCAGGTGGTGTGGAGTGCCTGAGCCAGGCGATCACGCGAAGCCGTAGAGCCGCGCGGGCTGTCGACCAGGATTACTTGGCGAACCTGCGCATCCGGCACCACTCGCAGAACTGGTCGACGAGGTCCGCATCGCGGGGCACCTGCGCCGGCGCGAACAGCGCCGGATGCGGCCAGTTGGTGCCGAAGACCACAGGATGCGCAGCATCGCCTGAAATCCGGGATGGCCCACGCCCTCGCTGCCGCCGTAGCCCTTCATCAGGGTCGAGACACGCACGCCACGCATGCCGCCGTCATGCAGCGCGTGCAATTGGCGTGGTCGATGTCGCGATGCCGGCGACGCCGCGGGCCCGGTCCTGGCCCAGCTCGGCGATGAGGTCGAGCGTGAGGTGGGCGGCTGCTGCGAGGCAGACGCTCACTCTGCGGTGGCGCCGGAGTCGCGCACGATGGCCTTCCACTTCTCGTGCTCGCGCTGGGCGAAAGCGCCGAATTGCTCGGGCGTGCCGCCCGCGGGCTCGGCCCCTTCGCGCACCATCTGTTCCTCCAGCGAGGGCAGCGCGTCGTTCACCGTCTTGTTGACCAGCTGAATGACCGAGGCCGGCGTGCCCTTGGGCGCGAAGAAGCCGAACCACGAACTGGCCGAGAAGCCCGGAAAGCCCTTCTCGGCCACGGTCGGCACGCCAGGCAGCGAGCGCGATGGCCGGTCGCCGGACACGGCCAGCGCCCGCAGCTTGCCCGCGCGGATGTGCTGGATCACCGTGGGTGCGGTGGCGAACATGAACTGCAGACGCCCGGCCAGCAGGTCGGTGAGCGCATTGGCGCCCTTGTAGGGCACGTGGACGGTCTCCACGCCGCTGCGCTGGCTCAGCATGAAGCTCGACAGGTGCGACGAGGTGCCCACGCCGGTCGAGCCATAGGACAGCTTGCCCGGATTGGCCTTGGCATAAGCGATGAACTGCGCCAGGTCCTTGGCCGGGACGCTCGGATGCACGACCAGCACGTTGGGCACGTCGGCGATCTGCACCACCGGCACGAGGTCCTTGAGCGGGTCGTAGGGCAGGTTCTTGTAGAGCGTCTGGTTGACCGTCATCGGCCCCACGGAGTTGACGATCAGCGTGTAGCCGTCCGGTGCGGCGCGCACCACCGTCTCGGTGCCGATGTTGCCGCCCGCGCCCGGCTTGTTGTCGATGACGAAGGGCTGGCCCAGCTTCTCGTTGAGCTTCTGCGCCGTCGCGCGGGCCAGGATGTCCGTGGTGCCGCCGGCCGTGAAGGCCACGATCACCTTCACGGGCTTGGTCGGATAGGCCTGGGCCAGGGCCCCGGCGGACAGGGCCAGCGCCGCCGCTCCCGCCAGCAGACGCGTGCCCAGCCGCGAGAGTTTCATGCGTGTCATCGTTGTCTCCAATGTCGTGGTTGTTCGGTTCTTCAGAGCGCGTAGCCCGGGTCCAGCCGGTCGAGCTTGCGCCGCAGGGCAGGCCACTCCATCACGCCGTACGGGCGGCGCGTGCCCGGCTGGTACTGGTTCCAGGTTTCTTCCACCACCTGGGAGGGGACGGGCCGCAGGGCCGTGCCGCAGGCCATCGCGCCCAGTTGGGCGCGGCAGGCCAGCTCCAGCCGGTGCATCCAGTTGAAGGCCTCGCCGACGGTGCGGCCCACGGTCAGCACCCCGTGGTTGCGCAGGATCAGCGCCTCGCCCTGGCCCAGGTCCTCCGCCAAAGAGGCCTGTTCCTTGGAGTCGAGCACCACGCCCTGGTACTCGTGGTAGCCGACCTTGAGGAAGCGCATGGCGGTCTGCGTGATGGGCAGCAGGCCGCAGTCGAGCGCGGAGACCGCCATCGACGCCCAACTGTGCGTGTGGATCACGCAGGCGACCTCGGGGCGCGCCTCGTGCACGGCGCTGTGGATCACGTAGCCGGCCTTGTTGATGCCGTAACCCAGCGCGCCGAAGTCGGGGCTGGCCAGGATGGTGCCGGCGTGGTCCACCTTGATCAGGCAGGAGGCGGTGATTTCCTCGTACATCATCCCGTAGGGGTTGATGAGGAAGGCCTCCTCGTCGGGCACACGCATGGAGATATGGTTGGCCATCATGTCGGCCATGCCGTAGAGGTCGATCAGGCGGTAGCAGGCGGCCAGGTCGACCCGGGCCTGCCATTCCGCCTCCGAACAACGGCCGCGCATCGAAGCGACCCGGACCCTGCCATCCTGAACCTGCATGAAATGCCCTTCTTCCTGAAAAGACGGGCATCGTCCTGCGTCATCGCCGGCCGGTCCAATCGCCAATGGTGCCGGCGTCATATCCTTAATTCATGGACTACAACCTGCGCGACCTCAAGTTCTTCGAAACGGTGGCGACCCTGGGCAACGTCAGCCGTGCCGCCGAAGTCCTCGGTCGCAGCCAGCCCGCCATCACCAAATGCATCCGCCGCCTGGAGTCAGCGGTGGGCGAGCGGCTGATCGAGCGCGATGCCCAGGGCGTCGCACTGACAGCGTCCGGCCTGTTGCTGCTGGAGCGGGCCCGGCCGCTGCTGCAGCATGCGAGCCAGGTCCAACAGGAACTGCGCGACTTCTCGACCGGTGCGACGGGCCAGGTGCGCATCGGCAGCGGCCTGAGCACGGCCGCCCAGGTGCTGCCGCAGATCTGCGCGCGATTGCTCTTGCAGAGCGGCATCCAGTTCGAGGTGGTGCTGGGCACCAACATCGGCATGCGGCGCGAGCTGCGCGAGGGCCGCATCGACCTGCTGCTCGGGCTGCTGCCGCCCGAGCCCGACCTGCGCACCGTGCCCTTGGTGGACGACATGGTCGGTCCGGCCGTGCGTGCCGGCCATCCGCTGGCTGGCGGCCAGGGGCTGAGCGCGGCCGATCTGATGGAATGGCCCTGGGCGATGCCCACGCGGGACATCCCCAGCCGCCAGTGGTGGGACCGCCGGCTTCAGGAGCTGCAGCTCGCGCCACCGCCCATCCAGATGCAGTCGAACTCCCCGGCCCTGCTGCTCGGCATCGCGCGCATTCACGACGCCATCGTCTTCACCTCGCACCGCATGCTGCCCGACGGTCTACTGGCGCTGCCGGTGCAGGAGCTGGCCATGGCGCGCAAGTTCGGCGTCGCGCTGCGCAAGGAGGGCTACCTGTCACCCGCCGTGCGACGGACGGTGCAATTGCTCGTCGACCACGGGCAGGCGCTGTTCGACTACCAACCCTGAAAGGGTGGCAGCCTCTGCGGGTCGTCAAGGCCTGCCCGAATGCCGGTGGCGATCAGCCGTGGCACGGGGCGCGAGCACCTGCACCACCGGCAGCACGATGCGGTCAGGCGTCACGACCCCTCCATAGGTGAGGACCGTGGCCTCGGAAGGGTCGTGCGCGTGGTCGTGTCCATGGCTGTCGTACAGCATGCAGGTCGCGGTGCCATCGCTCCGGGGTCGGGGCAGGCCAGATGCTCTCCACGCGCGAATGCCACGGTGCCGTGGTAGGGCCCGCCACTCGCCAGTTGCACACGCGGTGCTCGCCGGGGTCTTGAGGGCGAACCGGCTCGAGGGTCGAATAGGAGTGCGCTTCTGCCTTGTTCAAATCAACGATCACGCTGGAAAACCCTAGGCGTATCTGCCGTGCCGTGGGGTGGTCTGGTTGGCGAAGGAAAGCACAATGTCCCTGTGCACGAGCAGCGTCGGACTTGGCGACGACTGATTTGCATGCGTACCTTCCGATGAGCCACTGCCCTGATGTCGCCAAACACAAGTTCGCTGAGACGCCCTGAACGCATCGATGCGTTGCTGCTGTTCCGCCTGAGCAAAATCGTTTCGCTCGGGGGCAGCATCGTCACGCGGCTGTGCGAAGGCGGTTACGGCATCACACGACGCGAGTGGGCGGTGCTCGCCATTCTCGTGACGCAGGATCGGCTTTCTTGGACAGAGGTGGCGCAGCGCGCAGAGCTGGACGACGCGCGCTTGTCGCGTGCGGTCAGCTCTTTGGTCGCCAAAGGTTTGGCTCAGAAAACCTCCGACCCCAATCGGCATGTGCACCTGGCATCGACCGAGCGCGGGCAAGACTTGTACGCGGAAATATTCCCCTTCACCCAAGCGATCCACACTCAGTTGCTGGAAAACCTAGACGACACCAGCGTGAAAGCGCTCGACCACGCGTTGTCTGTGGTGCATGCCCAGGCGGAGCGCCTCGCTCGCGAATCCGCTCTGCCCAAAGCCGACCGCAGGCTTGGCCGTGGACGGAGCCCGACGTCCTGATTGGTCCTCGGTCAGGGTTAACCATCACTCTGTTTGATTTGAACAAGCCCAGGTGCATTTCTTAGCATCGCGGCCAGTTCAACAGGAGATCTGCGTGTTCCATTCCCCTTTGTCGGCCGCAGCCATCGTCATGGCAGCGGCAATACTTGCGCCCTCGGCAGCGCAGGCTGAAGAAAAGCAACCCTTGAAGATCATCGTGGGCTTTCCCGCAGGGGGCTCGGCTGACACCCTGACGCGCATGATGGCGGACGGGCTGCGCAATGACTTCTCTCCCGTCATCGTCGAGAACCGGGCGGGCGCTGCGGGCCGGATCGCCATCACCGCGGTGAAGAATGCCAAGCCCGACGGCCAAACGGTCATCATCATGCCCAACGGTCCAATGGTGCTTTTCCCTCACGTGTACAAGAAGCTCGACTACGATCCGGTCAAGGACTTCACACCGATCTCGCTGTTGGCCCGTTTTCAGTTTGGTCTGGTTGCAGGCCCAGGTGCCGGTGTCAAGACGGTCTCGGAGATGCTGAAGAAGGTCAAGGCCGACCCCGCCTCAGGGACCTATGGAACGGCTGGAGCAGGCACGCTGCCGCACTTCCTGGGCCAGATGTTTTCGCAGGCAGCGGGCGTGAACCTGCAGCACATCCCCTTTCAGGGCGGTGCGCCCGCCAACACTGCCTTGCTGGGTGGACACATCAACTACAAGTTCGACGTGATCGTGGAAACGGCTGAGTTCCATCGCGCCGGCAAGGTGCGAATTCTGGCGGTGACCGGCGCAAAGCGTGATCCCCAGATCCCAGATGTGCCAACGCTGAAAGAAAGCGGTGTGGACATGGTGGCTGATGCCTGGTTCGGAATGTATGCCCCTCAAGGGCTCTCGCCTGCTACAAGGGAAAAGCTTGAACGCGCCGTCGTGGCAGCCATCAAGCAGCCAGAGCTGCGCGAACGCATGCAGCGGCAAGGCTATGAGCCTGTCGGCTCGACGGGCGTGGAACTAGCGGCTACGCAGGCCGCGGACCTCCGCCGGTGGGAAGCACCGGTCAAGGCCACAGGCGTGACGCTCGATTGAACAACTCACACGTCCCGCGGCCGTGTGTCTGACCTTTGCTGCTATGCAAAAACGACCCAACATCATCTTCATCGTCGCTGATGACCTCGGCTTCGCGGACCTCGGCTGCTATGGTGGTCGCGACGCAGACTTCGGCCCGGTATCCCCGGTCCTAGATGGGCTGGCAGAACGCGGCATGCGCTTTACCCAGGGGTACTCGAACTCGCCCGTCTGCTCTCCGACCCGCTTTGCTCTGATGACAGGCCGCTACCAGTACAGGCTGCGTGGAGCCGCAGAGGAGCCAATTAACGCAAAGGCGCGTGGCAGTACGACTCTGGGCCTTCCGGCTGATCACCCGAGCCTCCCATCGTTGTTGCGCAATGCAGGCTACCGTACTGCACTGCTGGGGAAATGGCACTTGGGCTATCCGCCAAGCTTTGGTCCTCTTCGCTCTGGCTACGACGAGTTCTTCGGCCCCCTATCTGGCGGTGTCGACTACTTCACCCACTGCAGTTCCAACGGGCAGCACGACCTCTGGATCGGGGAAGAAGCGCACCACGCCGAGGGGTACCTGACCGACTTGCTGTCCCGCGGCGCCGTCGACTACATCGGCCGAATGGCGACGCGCAACCGCACCGAAGGCGAAGCGCCGTTCTTCATGAGTCTCCATTACACCGCCCCGCATTGGCCGTGGGAAACGCGTGACGATGCGGCCGCGGCGCCAGACATTCGCGGCAACCTCTTTCACCTCGATGGCGGCAACATCCACACCTACCGTTGCATGATTCACCACATGGACGAAGGCATCGGATGGGTGATGGACGCGTTGCGTCACCACGGCATTGCCGACGAAACGCTGGTCATCTTCACCAGCGACAACGGGGGAGAACGCTTCTCAGATACATGGCCGCTGGTGGGCGGAAAGATGGACCTAACGGAAGGAGGGATCCGCGTTCCGTGGATCGCGCACTGGCCAGCAGCCGTTCCGGCCGGGACCTCAAGTTCGCAGCATTGCATGACCATGGACTGGTCCGCCACGTGTTTGGATGTCGCCGGAGCCTCGAGCGATCCGGACTATCCCCTGGACGGCAGATCCCTGAGCCCCACCCTGCGCGATCCCAATCACGTCGTGGATCGCCCGTTGTTCTGGCGTATGAACCATCGGGGCCAGCGTGCCATGCGCGAAGGCAAGTGGAAATATCTCCGCGTAGAGGGCCATGATTACCTGTTTGATTTGGACGGTGACGAACGTGAACGAGCAAACCAGGCTGCCCGACAACCGGCACGTCTGCGTGACATGCGGGAAGCCTGGGAATCATGGGACGCAACCATGCCAGCCATCCCTGCGGACGCCACCGTCAGTCTTGGCTACGGCCCTCAGGACATGCCGCAGCGTTAGTGCAGTGCGCGCGAAGTTATGGAACGCATCGACCAGAACCCGTTTATCTGGACCGCCAGTGCAAAGACATACTGGTCAAGGTAAGCCGCGCCAACGCCGCCTTGACGGCGGCTCGATTGATAGGGGATCGAGGTTCGGCTGACAGTCGCCGCCGAAAGCGAGAACGCTCCATGCGCGAACAGCACCGCTTCTCGTTGTAGGGCGGCACCACGACCTGGTGATCCAGAGTTTGCTCAATACGAGCCGGTGGGGCCATAAGCGGACCTCGGGCCTCACCGGAAGCAGACATCGGTGGCTCAGGTTTGTTGTCCGGGGTTGCGGCCCCTGGGGCGGAGTACCTAACTTGTCGATTGCATCCGGAACGTTGTTCGTTCAGCCTCGACCCACTCTCGGCGCCTGTAAAGCGTCGCCACGAAAAGGCATCCATTCGAGATTGGCCACCCCTATGCGCGTTCCGCTCTGGTCAACGACGGCAGGTGAGCGCTCCCGCCTGCCGAACTTGCGATGGTCTGGCCTGGTGTCCTGAAACCGCAGGTCCAGCTCAGTTGCCGAGCACTGCCTGGCTCCAGCCGAATTGTTGCCCGCGAGCGCGCAGCGCATCCGAAAGTTCTTGGCCGCTCGCCCCGCCGCTCCCAGCGTGCGCTCGGCCCGGGCGGTCAAGGTATGACGTCGAGCGTCACCGGGACAGAGGTAATGCTCCCCGCCTGGTTGAACACGGTGACTGTGTAGGTCCCCGCATCGCCCGTACTGCGTACGGTTGCAGGCTCTTCCGTTCGCGTTCTTCACTGCGCGGGCCAGCTGCGCCTCAATCAATATAGGCCATGATCGGATGCCGAGAAGGTTGTTCTCCAACGAAAAAGGCGTCCGCTGAACTTCAGCGAACGCCTTTGGACGTTATTTGGTGGAGCTGGGGGGATTTGAACCCCCGTCCGCAAGCCTTCTTCGCGCAGATCTACATGTTTAGCGATCTGTTTTGAGTCTCGCCACCGGTGTCGCGCAGTCGCACGCTACACCGGCCGCCAGTACCCTTGGATCTCGCCTCGACCCAAGGTACCCGGGTCGAAGCCAGCCGACGTAGATTATCTTTGCAGCCGGGAGGCGCGGATTGCTCCGTGCCCCCTTGCCCAGCCCATCGGCGTGCTGTTGCAAAGCTCACCGGCAATTAAGCGGCGAGTGCGAAACGTTCGTCGTTTGCAGTTAGTTTGTTTGAATCTGTTTTACGAGCGCATTCAGCTCGACATGCCCCGCTGCGATTCCGAACCCACGTCGAAACCAGTGCAGCCCCAAGACACGTATTTTAGGCCGCTTCCAGTAGTTGCAAGAGCTGCATGGGCGATTGGATGGCCGCGTCGGCTTTCGAGAGCGTGAGATCGGCGTCTGCGCCCATGTAGCCGTACGCAGCGGCCACGGTGCGCATCCCCGCGGCCCGCCCAGCGGCCATGTCGCGCTCGTCGTCACCCACGTAGATGCAGCGATCCGGCGCCACACCGAGTTGACGTGCCGCCTCGAACAGCGGCTCGGGATGCGGCTTGGCGTAGGGGGTGGTGTCGCCGCTGACGATGGCACCTGCCGTGGCGAACAGCGGCATCCCACGCGTAAGCGGCGCGGTAAACCGCACCGACTTGTTGGTGACGACGCCCCACTGCAACCCCCGCGCGCACAGCGCCTCAACCAGTTCGGCCACGCCTTCGAAAACTCGCGTGCGCATCATTCGAGCTTCATAGTTGACGAAAAATTCCTCTCGCAGCGGTGCGAAGTCCGGCGCGTTGGGCGTGATATCAAAGGCCACGCCCAGCATTCCGCGAGCGCCAGCACCGGCCATGGGGCGATAGCGCTCCATCGGCAGCGAGGCCAGCCCGCGGTCGGCACGCATCTGATCGGCCGCGGCGCCGAGGTCAGGTGCGCTGTCTATCAGCGTACCGTCGAGGTCGAACAAAACGGCCATGGTCCCGGCGGCAGAAATCATGACTGGGGCGCCGCAGGTTTGCGCGTTGCAAACATGTAGTTGACGCTTGTGTCATCGCTAAGCCAGTAGCGGCGCGTGACGGGATTGTGCTGCAGCCCGCGCGTCTGTTGGAGCTCGAGCCCTGCCGCGCGGCAGTGAGCAGCCAGCTCGCTCGGCCGGAGCAGTTTCCGGTATTCATGCGTGCCCCGAGGCAGCATGCCCAGGACGTATTCCGCCCCTACGATTGCCAACAGAAAAGACTTGACGTTGCGGTGGATAGTCGAGAAGAAGACCCAGCCTCCGGGCTTGGCCAGCTGGGCACAGGCCTTCACCACCGAGGCCGGCTGCGGCACGTGCTCCAGCATCTCCATGCAAGTGACCACATCAAAGGTCTCGGGCTGCTCAGCAGCCAGCGCCTCGGCGCTGATGTGGCGATACTTCACGCCGCGCGTCGCCGCCTCGAGCGCGTGCAGTTGGGCCACCTTGAGGGCCTTGTCGGCCAGATCAATGCCAAGCACGTCGGCACCGCGCCGGGCGACGGCATCAGCGAGGATTCCGCCGCCGCAGCCCACGTCAAGCACCCGGCGCCCGGCCAGCGGCGTAATACTTTCGATCCACTCGAGGCGGAGCGGATTAATTTCATGGAGCGGCCGGAATTCGCTTTCCAGATCCCACCAGCGGTGAGCCAGTTCAGAGAATTTGGCGAGTTCCGCTGGATCGGCATTCACGGGTTCGGTCATATGCGGATTATGAAACGACAGGAATTGCCTTAACGGACGCTCGGCGAATCCGCAATGCATTTGCCCATTAAAAAACCCCGCCGAGGCGGGGTTTGTTTTGAAGATTCTTGCGAATCAACGGTTGGCGCGGGTACCGACCACTTCGATTTCGACGCGGCGGTTCTTGGCGCGGCCTTCCTTGGTGCGGTTGTCGGCGACAGGCTGCTTCTCGCCCTTGCCTTCGGTGTAGACGCGGTTGCGTTCGATGCCCTTCGAGACCAGATAGGCCTTGACGGCTTCAGCGCGGCGCACCGAGAGGCGTTGGTTGTAGGCGTCAGTGCCGATCGAGTCGGTGTGGCCGACAGCGATGATCACTTCGAGGTTCACGTCGCGGATCTTCGAGACCAGGTCGTCCAGCTTGGCACGGCCTTCGGGCTTGAGCACGGACTTGTCGAAGTCGAAGAATGCGTCTGCAGCGAAAGTGACCTTCGAGGCGGCAACAGCCGGAGCGGCCGGAGCAGCCGGAGCCGGGGCAGCCGGGGTGACGGCAGCGGGGGGCGGCGGCGGAACCAGGGCACCATCGCAGCCGGCAGCGGCGGTAGCAGGCGTCCAATTCGCATCACGCCAGCACAGTTCGTTCGTGCCGTTCTTCCAGACCAATTCGCCAGTGCCGTTCTGCCAGTTGTCGATCACGGGCCCACCGTTAGCGGCGGTGACACGGGTCTGCGCGCCGGCGGCAGTGGCGAGCGCAGCGACTGCAAACATCATCGCCACTTTATTCAGTTTCTTCATGGTTCTCCTCTTGGGGAAAAAGCCGCAGCCGCGCTGCGAATCAAGGACGCTTTAAGTGACCACCACCCAAAACGTTGAGGCGATTGTGCCATGGGATCTTTGGCAAACCGCCCGGCAGGCGCCCCTGAACCGTAGGACGGAGGCGGAATCCCGGGCTTCTGTTGCGGCGGTGCGACACCCTGCACGGCGTAAAATTTGCGGTTCCCTGCCGTCAGCCCGCTGCCCATGACCTCGTTCGCCAAAGAAACTTTACCCATTAGCCTCGAAGAGGAAATGCGCCGCAGCTATCTCGATTACGCCATGAGCGTGATCGTCGGGCGCGCCCTCCCCGACGCTCGCGACGGCCTCAAGCCAGTGCACCGGCGAGTCTTGTACGCAATGCACGAGCTCAACAACGACTGGAACCGGCCTTATAAGAAGTCGGCGCGTATCGTCGGTGACGTCATCGGCAAGTACCACCCGCATGGCGATCAGTCGGTCTACGACACCATCGTGCGGCTGGCGCAGGACTTCTCGATGCGTCACATGCTGGTCGACGGGCAAGGCAATTTCGGATCTGTCGACGGTGACAACGCGGCGGCGATGCGCTACACCGAAATCCGGCTCGCGAAGATTGCACATGAAATGCTGGCCGACATCGACAAGGAAACCGTCGATTTCGGTCCCAATTACGACGGCAGCGAGAAAGAACCGCTGGTATTGCCAAGCAAACTGCCGAATTTGCTGGTCAACGGTTCAGGTGGCATTGCGGTCGGCATGGCGACCAACATTCCTCCTCATAACCTGAACGAAGTCGTCGACGGGTGCCTGCACCTTTTGCGCCACCCGGACGCCAGCATCGACGACCTGATGGAGATCATCCCGGCACCGGACTTTCCCACCGCAGGAATCATTTACGGCGTCAACGGCATCAAGGACGGCTACCGTACAGGCCGCGGCAAGGTGGTGATGCGCGCAAGGTGCCACTTCGAGGACATCGACCGCGGGCAGCGGCAGGCGATCATCGTCGACGAGTTGCCCTATCAGGTCAACAAGAAGACGCTGCAGGAGCGCATGGCCGAGTTGGTCCACGAGAAGAAGATCGAGGGCATCAGCCATATCCAGGACGAGTCCGACAAGTCGGGCATGCGGCTGGTGATCGAACTCAAGCGCGGCGAGGTGCCCGAGGTCGTGCTGAACAACCTCTACAAGCAGACTCAGCTGCAGGACACCTTCGGCATCAACATGGTCGCGCTGGTCGATGGCCAGCCGAAGCTGTGCAACCTGAAGGACCTGGTCGAGGTCTTCCTGCAGCACCGGCGCGAAGTCGTGACGCGCCGCACGGTCTTCAACCTGCGCAAGGCACGCGAGCGCGGCCACGTGCTCGAAGGCCTGGCGGTCGCACTGGCCAATATCGACGAGTTCATCGCCATCATCCGTAACGCGCCTACACCGCCGGTCGCCAAGGCAGAGCTGATGACGCGCCGCTGGGACAGCAAGCTGGTGCGAGAAATGCTCACGCGGGCGCGCGCCGACGGCGGCACCGTCAATGCCGACGACTATCGTCCGGAGGGGCTGGAGCGTGAGTACGGCATGAGCTCGGACGGCCTCTACCGTCTTTCGGACACGCAGGCCCAGGAAATCCTGCAGATGCGTCTGCAGCGCCTGACCGGCCTGGAGCAGGACAAGATCGTGGCCGAGTACAAGGAAGTGATGGCCGAGATCGATGATCTGCTGGACATCCTGGCCAAGCCCGAGCGGGTCTCGACCATCATCGGCGACGAACTCGCCACCCTCAAGCAGGAGTTCGGCCAGAGCAAGCCTGGCGCGCGTCGCAGCCAGGTCGAGCACAGCGCCTTCGATCTGTCCACCGAGGACCTGATCACACCGACCGACATGGTCGTCACCCTTTCGCACGCCGGCTATATCAAGAGCCAGCCACTGGGGGAGTACCGGGCGCAGAAGCGCGGAGGGCGCGGCAAGCAGGCCACAGCCACCAAGGAAGACGACTGGATCGACCAGCTTTTCATCGCCAATACGCACGACTACATCCTTTGCTTTTCCAATCGCGGCCGGCTCTACTGGCTAAAGGTGTGGGAGGCTCCGGCGGGTTCCCGCGGCTCGCGCGGGCGGCCGATCGTCAACATGTTTCCGCTGCAAGAGGGCGAGAAAATCAATGTCGTCCTACCGCTCACCGGCGAGAAGCGCACGTTCCCGGCCAACCAGTATGTCTTCATGGCGACCTCGATGGGCACGGTGAAGAAGACTGCGCTTGATGAATTCAGCAATCCGCGCAAGGCCGGCATCATCGCGGTCGACCTGGACCCCGGCGACTACCTCATCGGTGCAGCGCTGACCGATGGCGCGCACGACGTGATGCTGTTCTCTGATGGCGGCAAGGCCGTGCGCTTCGACGAGAACGACGTGCGCCCCATGGGTCGCAACGCGCGTGGCGTTCGCGGCATGACGCTCGAGGACGGCCAGGGAGTGATCGCCATGCTCGTGGCCGAGGACGAGGAACAGAGCGTGCTCACTGCGACCGAAAACGGTTACGGAAAACGCACAAGCATTACCGAGTACACGCGTCATGGCCGCGGAACCAAAGGCATGATTGCAATTCAACAAAGTGAGCGCAACGGAAAGGTCGTGGCTGCCACCCTGGTGCATGCAGACGACGAAATCATGCTCATCACCGACAAGGGCGTGCTCGTGCGCACCCGAGTCTCCGAAATCCGCGAACTCGGCCGCGCAACGCAGGGCGTTACGCTGATCGGGCTCGACGAAGGTGCCAAGCTCAGCGGCCTGCAGCGCATCGTCGAGAACGACGCGAATGTGGAAAACGACAACGGCGCCGACGACGCTACTTCAACATCTTCAACGGAGAATCCTCAGTGAAAAAAATCAAGTTCGCGCTCCTCGCGGTCGCGCTCGCCGGCAGCTCGGTGGCCATGGCCCAGGACAAGCCGGCAATGGTCAAGCAGTTCCTCGATCTGCAGCGCCCCGGCATCGAGGCGCTTGCCCGCGGACTGGTCGAGCAATCCAGTGCCCCTATTGCGCAGGCAGGCTCGCAATACCTGCAGACGCAGGTCCCCGCCGAGAAGCGCGAAGCCGCGGCCAAGGCTGCCGACGCCGAACTCAAGAAGTACTTTGACGAGGCCTACCCCATCGTGCGCGACAAGGCCGTGGCGCTCGCACCGGACGCGCTGGGCCCGATCCTGCGCGACAACTTCAGCGAAGAAGAACTGCGTCAGCTGCTGGCCTGGATCAACTCGCCCCTGAGCAAGAAGTACCAGGAGCTCAATCCCAAGATGCAGACCGCACTGACGGAAAAGCTGGTGGCTGAAACCCGCTCCAGCATCGAGCCGAAGATGCGTACGCTCGACGCCAATGTCGCCAAGGCCCTGGGGGCCCCGACGGAAGGCGCACCGCCAGCCAAGTCCGCGCCCAAGGCGCCCGCCAAGAAGTGACGGCAGGCGCGGGCTCGCGCCCGTACAACTTCTCAGCCGGCCCTGCTGCAATGCCGGAGTCGGTACTGCAACGCGCCGCCGGCGAGATGCTGGACTGGCAGGGCAGCGGCATGAGCGTGATGGAGATGAGCCATCGCGGCAAGGAGTTCGGTGCGATCTGCACCCAGGCCGAAGCCGATCTGCGCACGCTGCTGGCGGTGCCCGGGCACTTCCACATTCTCTTCATGCAGGGCGGCGGCCTGGGCGAGAACGCCATCGTGCCAATGAACCTGTCCCGCGGGGGAAGTGTCGACTTCGTGATCACCGGCAGCTGGAGCGCCAAATCTCAGAAGGAGGCCCAGCGCTATGGCGAGTCCCGCATCGCGGCCTCCAACGCCGACAGCCAACACACGCAGATGCCCGCGCCCGCGACCTGGCAGCTGTCGCGGGACGCCTCGTACGTGCACATCTGCTCCAACGAGACGATCCACGGCGTCGAATTCCAGGCGCTGCCTGATCTGGCGGCGCTGGGCAGCAACTCCCCGCTGGTCATCGACTTCTCTTCGCACGTGGCTTCGCGCCCTGTCGCCTGGGACCGCGTCGGCCTGGCTTTCGGCGGCGCTCAGAAGAACCTCGGCCCGGCGGGTCTGACGCTGGTGATCGTGCGCGACGATCTGCTGGGCCAGGCGCTCGAGATCTGCCCGAGCGCCTTCAACTACCGGATCGTCGCGGACAACAAGTCCATGTACAACACCCCACCGACGTGGGCCATCTACATTGCCGGACTGACTTTCCAGTGGCTGCTGCAGCAGACAGAAGGCGCATTGACCGGGGTAGCGGCCATGGAACAACGCAACATTGCCAAGGCGCGGCTGCTCTACGACTTCATCGACGCGTCGCCGTTCTACGAGAACCGGGTTGCGCACGACTGCCGCTCGCGCATGAACGTGCCCTTCTTCCTCAAGGACGAGAGCCGCAACGAGGCTTTCCTGGCTGGCGCCCGCCAAGCCGGCCTGTTGCAGCTCAAGGGCCACAAGTCGGTCGGCGGAATGCGCGCCAGCATCTACAACGCGATGCCGCTCGAAGGCGTTCAGGCGCTCGTGGGCTACATGCGAGAATTCGAGCAGTCGCACGCGTAGAGATGCGTGCGACCTGACCGATGACCGCTTCCACGCCCCAACCTCCCGCTTCCGACCCTTCCGCCAGCCTAGCCGACCTTCGGGTACAGATCGACTCGCTCGACCGGCAACTGCTCGACCTCCTGAACCGCCGTGCCCACGTGGCGGAGCAGGTGGGTGAAGTCAAGAAACGCGAAGGCACACCGTACTTCCGGCCTGACCGCGTTGCGCAGGTCATCGAGAAGATGCAGCAGAGCAACCAGGGCCCGCTCAAGGCGCTGCACGTGGCCGCCATCTGGCGGGAAATCATGTCGGCCTGCCTGGCGCTCGAATCCCCACAGCGCGTGGCCGTGCTCGGGCCCGAGGGCACCTTCTGCGAGCAAGCGGCCATCGAGTATTTCGGCGGCGCCGCGGACCTGATCTACTGCGCCAGCTTCGACGAGGTTTTCCACGCGACGGCGGCGGGCAGCGCGCAATACGGCGTGGTCGGCGTCGAGAACACCACCGAAGGCGTGGTCACACGCTCGCTCGACCTGTTCCTGCATTCCCCCACCCACGTGGTTGGCGAGGTCAGCCTGCTGGTGCGTCACCACCTGCTGCGCACTGTCAACTCGCTGGAGGGCATCGAGGCGGTCCTCGCGCATCCGCAGGCGCTCGCACAGTGCCAGACCTGGCTGTCCAAGCACCTGCCGCATGCCGAGCGACGTGCGGTCTCCAGCAATGCCGAAGGCGCCCGGCTCGCCGCAGGCAACCCGGCCTGGGCCGGCCTTGCCAGCGAGCGGGCAGCCACGCGCTTCGGGCTGCACATCGTGTCGCATGCGATCCAGGACGACTCTTACAACCGCACCCGCTTCGCCGTCATCTGCCTGCCGCAGACGCTGGCCATGCCCCCGGCCTCGAGCAAGGACTGCACCAGCCTGGTGGTTTCCGTGCCTAACCGGCCCGGCGCCGTGCACGACTTGCTGGTACCGCTCAAGGTCAATGATGTTTCGATGACTCGCTTCGAATCGCGTCCCGCGCGCACCGGCCAGTGGGAGTACTACTTCTACATCGATCTCGACGGCCATCCTTCGCAGCCCAACGTGGCCGCCGCCCTCGCCGAACTGCGCAAGCTCTGCGCGTTCTACAAGGTCATCGGGGCCTACCCCGTCACCGCCTGAGGTCGCGGCCATGTTCGACCAGCTCGGCTTGATTGGCTGCGGCCTGATGGGGGGGTCCTTTGCCCTGGCGCTCAAGCGCGCCAAATTGGTGAAGCGCGTGGTCGGCTACAGCAAGTCGCCATCGACCACCGAGCGTGCTCGGCAGTTGGGGGTGATCGATGTCGCAGCGCCCTCCGCATTGCTCGCGGTCTCCGGCGCCGATCTGGTACTGATCGCGGTGCCGGTTGGCGCCTCAGAAGCCACCTTCAAGGCGATTCGCCACGGCATCACCGAGCAGATACTCGTGATGGACGTGGGCTCTACCAAGTGCGACGTGATCGAAGCCGCGCGACGCGGTCTGCACGATCAGTTCGCCACCTTCGTTCCTGCGCATCCGATCGCCGGCAAGGAGGTCGCCGGCGTCGAGCATGCCGATGCGGGCCTCTACACCGGCCGCCAAGTGGTCCTCACGCCGGTCAAGGCCACGCTGCGTTCAAACGTGCAGCGCGCGACGCAGGCTTGGTCCGGAGTCGGTGCCAAGGTCGTGACCATGACACCAGAGGCGCACGACAAGGCCTTCGCGGCCGTCAGCCACCTACCCCACCTGCTGGCATTTGCTTTTACCAACGCCATCATGGCGCAGCCCGAAGGACAGCGCTTCCTGGAGTTGGCCGGCCCGGGTTTTCGCGACTTCACGCGTATTGCAGCGGGCGACCCGGCGCTGTGGCGCGACGTCCTGCTGGCCAATCGCGAACAGGTACTGCAGCAGTCCGCCGCCTTTCGCGCGGCGCTGTCGCAGCTCGAGGCCCTGATGAGCGCGGGCGATTCGCAGGCACTCGAGGAGGCCATCGCTGCAGCGAGTGCCGCCCGTGCGCAGTGGCAGCCGGGCGCCGGCGTGTCGCCTGGCTGACCATGTTCACCACGCCCTTCCTCGACCTCCCACCGCTCGTCGGCGCTGGCGGAACCGTACGCCTGCCGGGCTCCAAAAGTATTTCCAACCGGGTGCTGCTGCTGGCGGCGCTCGCCAGCGGCACGACCACCGTGCACGACGTGCTGGACTCCGACGACACGCGGGTGATGCTCGCCGCCCTCGCTGGGCTTGGCTGCCGCATCGATCGCGTTGGCGCCGCGCTACGTATCGAGGGCCTCGACGGCCGGCTGCGCGCCTCAGGTTCCAAGCTCTTCCTCGGGAACGCCGGCACCGCGATGCGACCTTTGACAGCGGCGCTGTCGCTGCTCGGTGGCGAGTTCGAGCTCTCTGGCGTGCCGCGCATGCACGAGCGGCCGATCGGGGACCTCGTCGATGCCCTGGTGCAGCTCGGCTGCCGCATCGACTACCTCGGCAATCCCGGCTATCCCCCGCTGGCCGTCCATCCGGTGCCACTCGATGCACTTCAGCTCGCCGCGCCGATTCGCGTACGCGGCGATGTGTCGAGCCAGTTCCTGACTGCCTTGCTGCTGGCGCTGCCCTTGGCGACAGGGACGCCAGTCAAGCTCCCCGCTTCGCTTGGTTCGCTGCCTACCGAGGCAACTCCTCAGCCCGGGAGCCGCCCTGCGTCGGGGCGCGACATCACGATCGAGGTCGTCGGCGAGCTGATCTCCAAGCCTTATGTCGAGATCACCCTCAACCTGCTGTCCCGGTTCGGCATCGGAGTCCGGCGCGAAGGGTGGGAACGCTTCGTCATTCCGGCCGGCAGCCGGTACCGCTCGCCCGGGCACATCCACGTCGAAGCCGATGCCTCCTCGGCCAGCTACTTCATCGCGCTCGGCGCAATTGCCGAAGGCGAAGGCATCCGCATAGAAGGCGTGGGCGCTGATTCGATCCAGGGCGACATCCGCTTCACCGAGGCTGCACGGCAAATGGGCGCCCGGGTCGACAGCGGCCCCAATTGGCTGACGATCTCGCGCGGTGCATGGCCGCTCAGGGCCATCGAGCTCGACGCCAATCACATTCCCGATGCCGCCATGACGCTGGCTGTCATGGCGCTCTACGCGGACGGCCCCTGCCTGCTGCGCAACATTGCAAGCTGGCGGGTCAAGGAAACTGATCGCATCGACGCCATGGCCCGGGAGCTCCGCAAACTGGGCGCCGTCGTCGAGGACGGCCCTGATTTCCTGCGCGTGCATCCGCTGCGCGAGGCCGACTGGCGTGCCGCGAGCATCCGCACCTACGACGATCATCGGGTGGCGATGTGCTTCTCGCTGGCAGCCTTCAATCCGCGCCGCCTGCCGGTGCGCATCCTCGAGCCGCATTGCGTCGCGAAGACCTTTCCGGACTACTTCGAGACGCTGTTCTCGGTGGCCGAAGCATCCGACGTGCCGGTGATCTGCATCGACGGCCCCACCGCCTCAGGCAAAGGGACGCTGGCGGTCGCCGTGGCGTACCAGTTGGGCTACCACTACCTCGATTCGGGTACGCTTTACCGGGTGACGGGCCTCGCGATGCGCCGCAGTGGACTCGAGGCCGACGCGACACACGAAGCACGCATTGCGGAACTCGCACTCAGCCTGCCCTTGCGCTTCGCCGACGGCAAGGTGCTGTTGGCCGACGAGGACGTCACCGATGCCATCCGCACCGAGGCCGCTGGCATGGACGCGTCCCGCGTCTCCGCCCTGCCGGCCGTGCGGCACGCATTGCTTGCGCTGCAGAAGAGCTTCCGTCGCCTGCCTGGCCTGGTGGCCGATGGCCGCGACATGGGCACAGTCGTGTTTCCCGATGCCGCGCTCAAGGTCTACTTGACCGCGAGTGCTGCGCAGCGTGCGGAACGGCGGCATAAGCAATTGATTTCTAAGGGTATTTCGACTACACTCGCCGGTCTTCGCGCCGACCTCGAAGCGCGTGACCTTCGGGACTCCTCCCGCAGCGTCGCCCCTTTGAAGCCCGCGCCTGATGCCCGCCTCCTGGACAATTCCACTCTTTCGGTCGAGCAATCGGTCGAGCAAGTGCTTGCCTATTGGCAGGAAGTACAGCCTTTCGAGTCTTCTTGAGAGGTGTTTTCGGTCCAGCAGGTCCCCGCCGCGCGACAGCGCACCGGCTTGCTGGTTGTTCAACTCAACCCGGGCCCCAAGCCCACAACCGCCGTCTCCAGACCCAGCCAGCCGCAATGGTGCGACTGCAAACCCTGCGTGACGGAAGGAAATGACACATGTCTGAATCTTTTGCCGACCTGTTCGAAGAGTCCCTGAAGCGTTCCGAAATGCGCAGCGGCGAGGTCATCACGGCCGAAGTCGTGCGCGTCGAGCACAACCACGTCGTGGTCAACGCCGGCCTCAAGTCCGAGGCCTACGTCCCGATCGAGGAGTTCAAGAACGACAAGGGCGAACTCGAAGTCCAGGCCGGCGATTTCGTCTCCGTCGCCATCGGCAGCGTCGAGAACGGCTATGGCGACACCATCCTCTCGCGCGATACCGCCAAGCGCCTGGCCTCGTGGCTTGCGCTCGAGAAGGCGCTCGAATCCGGCGACTTCGTCACCGGCACGACGAGCGGCAAGGTCAAGGGCGGCCTGACCGTCCTGGTCAACGGCATCCGTGCCTTCCTGCCTGGCTCGCTGATCGACACCCGTCCGATCAAGGACCTGACGCCCTACGAAAACAAGACCCTCGAATTCAAGGTCATCAAGCTCGACCGCAAGCGCAACAACGTGGTGCTCTCGCGCCGCGCCGTGGTCGAGGCCAGCATGGGCGAAGAGCGCGCCAAGCTGATGGAGACCCTGAAGGAAGGCGCAGTCGTGCGCGGCGTGGTCAAGAACATTACCGAGTACGGTGCGTTCGTCGACCTCGGCGGCATTGACGGCCTGCTGCACATCACCGACATGGCTTGGCGCCGCGTTCGCCACCCGAGCGAGGTGGTGCAGGCCGGCCAGGAAATCACCGCAAAGATCCTCAAGTTCGACACCGAGAAGAACCGCGTCTCCCTGGGCCTCAAGCAAATGGGCGACGACCCCTGGATGGGCGTCTCGCGCCGCTACCCGCAGGGCACGCGCCTGTTCGGCAAGGTCACCAACATTGCCGACTACGGCGCCTTCGTCGAGCTCGAACCCGGCATCGAGGGCTTGGTGCACGTCTCCGAAATGGACTGGACCAACAAGAACATTGCCCCCAACAAGATCGTCTCGCTGGGCGACGAAGTCGAAGTCATGGTCCTCGAGATCGACGAAGACAAGCGCCGCATCAGCCTGGGCATGAAGCAGTGCAAGGCCAATCCCTGGCAGGAATTCGCGCAGAACACCAAGCGCGGCGACCGCGTCAAGGGTCCGATCAAGTCGATCACCGACTTCGGCGTGTTCGTTGGGCTGGCTGCAGGCATCGACGGCCTGGTGCACCTGTCCGACCTCTCGTGGAACGAGCCCGGCGAAACCGCCGTGCGCAACTACAAGAAGGGCCAGGAAGTCGAAGCCATCGTGCTGGCCGTGGACGTCGATCGCGAGCGCATCAGCCTCGGCATCAAGCAGCTCGACAGCGACCCCTTCACCACCTTCACCACGGTGAATGACAAGGGTCAGATCGTCACTGGCAAGGTCAAGACCGTCGACCCGCGCGGCGCCGAGATCGACCTGGGGGACGACATCATCGGCTACCTGCGCGCCAGCGAGATCTCCCGCGACCGCGTGGAAGATGCCCGCAACGTGCTCAAGGAAGGCGACGAGGTCACGGCCGTGGTCGTCAATGTGGATCGCAAGACCCGCAACATCCAGCTGTCGATCAAGCAGAAGGACCTGGCCGACGAGCAAGGCGCGATGGCCAACCTGAGCCAGCAGTCGGCACGCGAGAACGCCGGCACGACCAGCCTGGGCGCCCTGCTGCGCGCCAAGCTCGACAGCAACAACGAAAAGTAAAACAGACGAAAACACGGTGAGCTCCGGCTCCCCGTGTCCTTCTGTGGTTTATGACTCGTTCAGACCTTGTTGAGGAATTAGCCGCCCGCTTCGCGCAACTCACGCACCGCGACGCCGAATACGCCGTCAAGACCATTCTTGACGCGATGAGCGACGCGCTGGTGCGCGGGCACCGCATCGAGATCCGCGGCTTCGGCAGCTTCACGGTGAACCGGCGTCCGCCACGCATCGGGCGCAATCCGCGTTCGGGTGAAAGCGTGCAGATCCCTGAGAAGCGGGTGCCGCACTTCAAGCCGGGCAAGGCCCTGCGCGAGGCGGTCGATTTGCGCACCGCGGAGCTGGATGCCGAGCAGCGTCGGCGCGAAGGCTGAGGCATAGAATTCCCCCGCCAACGGGGACGCGCATGAAATATCTCCTATGGCTGCTCAAGGCAGCCATTTTTTTTACCCTCTTCGCTTTCGCGCTGAACAATCAGCACGACGCCACCGTCTACTTCTTCTTCGGCACTTCATGGCGGGCTCCGCTGGTGCTGGTAGTGCTCGCCGCCTTTGCCGGCGGGCTGGTGGTCGGCGCACTCGGCATGCTGCCGGGGTGGTGGAAGCACCGCAGCGCGGCCGCCCAGCTGCCTGGCCCCGCCGCACCTGCCGCCGCCACAGGCGCCGCGTCTGCCCTCCCGACTTCCACCGCCGATCTGCCCGCCGTACGCCAACATGGACTTTGATTTCAGCTGGCTGCTGCTTGGCCTGCCGCTCGCCTTCATCCTGGGTTGGCTTGCTTCCCGTTTCGACCTTCGTCAGCTGCGCATCGAGAACCTCCAGGCGCCCAAGGCCTACTTTCGGGGTCTCAACTTCCTCCTGAACGAGCAGCAGGACCAAGCCATCGACGCCTTCATCGAGGCCGTGCAGAACGACCCCGACACGCAGGAACTGCATTTCGCGCTCGGAAACCTGTTTCGCCGCCGCGGCGAATACCAGCGTGCCGTGCGCGTGCACGAGCACTTGCTCGGCCGGGGCGACCTGACCCGCGCCGACCGCGACCGGGCGCAGCACGCGCTGGCGCAGGACTTCCTGCGCGCCGGCCTGCTCGACCGCGCCGAGGCCGCCCTCCAGAAACTCGAAGGCACTCGCTATGAAAACGAGGCCCGGCTGGCGCTGCTTGCCATCTACGAGCGCTCGCGCGAGTGGACACAGGCCGCTGCCGTCGCGCACAAGCTCGACGAGGCCGAGCAGGCCAGCTACCGCGTGCGCCGTGCGCACCACCTGTGCGAACAGGCCGCCGAGCAGGTGGCTGCCGGGGATACCCAGGCGGCGGCCCAGCTGCTGGAGCAGGCAGTGGCGCTGGCGCCGCAAGCGCCGCGGCCGGCCATCGACACCGCCGCACTGCAGCTGCGCAACGGCGATTCGGCCGGGGCCTACAACACGCTTGCCGCCCTGTGCGAGACCGCGCCGCTGGCGCTGCCGCTCTACGCCACGATGCTTCAGCAGGCGGCAGTCGCGTCGCAGCGTGGTGGCGAGGCACTGCTCATCCTGCAGCGCCGCTATGCAGAGTCGCCTTCCATCGACGTCCTCGAAGCCATCATGGGGCTGGGCGGCACCCCGGTGCTGCCGGACCAAACGGCGGCAGAGTTCCCGCTCCTCCCGGAGCCGCGCGACGGCTACATCGTCCACCTGAACCACCAACCCTCACTGGTTGCGGCCGCGCGCTGGCTGGCAGGTGAGCGCTTCGCAAACGAGCAGTACCACCCGCCCGTGCAGCGGGCGCTCGACCAAGCTACGCGGCCGCTGATGCGCTATCGCTGCGCCGCCTGCGGCTTCGAGGCGCACCAGCATTTTTGGCATTGCCCCGGCTGCCAGGCCTGGGACAGCTACCCACCGCGGCGCGTGGAAGAGCTCTGAAAATCCCTCAAATTGTCGCAACGTCAACACCGTTCGCGATCTTCTCGTTCAAATCCACGCCGCATGCATTCCGCATGCGGCGAGACGCGAAGGTGCGTCTCTTTCACAATTGACAGGGAAATTTCAAGAATGCTGAAGAAGATTCTGGCCATCATGGCCATGCTGTTTGCCGCTGCCTCGTGGGCGGCCGTCGATGCCAACAAAGCCAGCGATGCCGAGCTCGATGCCATCCGGGGCGTCGGTCCTTCGCTCTCAAAGCGCATCATCGACGAGCGAAAGAAGGGTGGTGACTTTAAGGACTGGCCCGACCTCATGAGCCGGGTCAAGGGCGTCAAGGAAAAGGCTGCCTCCAAGCTATCGGCAGAGGGCCTGACGGTGAACGGCAAAGGCTTCGGCGGCACGGCGCCGGCAGCCAAGGTCGCGAAGGCCGAGTCCAAGAGGGAAAAGGCTGAACCGAAGCCCTGATCGCTCTTTCATGCGGCCAGACCGCATCGACCTTGGTAAAGCCGCCGCCCCTGGGCGGCTTTTTTGCGAGGCATTCAAATACGGGTCACAAGGCGCCGTCAGGGGAAAGCCCCCAAGCGGTGGCCTGATATTTGCACGTATGCTCCCGACGCCATTTCCCTATCTGCACGTTCTGGAGAGCCCATGATTCACAAGTTCGGCATCGCCCTCGCCGGCCTCGCTCTTGGCGCGGCGACCTTCGCACAAACCAAGTGGGACCTGCCCACCGCCTACCCTGCGACCAACTTCCACACCGAAAACATCACGCAGTTCGTGAGCGACGTCGACAAGGCGACCGGCGGCAAGCTCAAGATCACCGTTCATGCGAACGCGGCGCTGTTCAAGGCGCCCGAGATCAAGCGTGCGGTGCAGGGCGGGCAAGCACAAATGGGCGAGATCCTGCTGGTCAACTATCAAAATGAATGGCAGATCTTCGGCACCGACGGCATCCCTTTCCTCGCCGACAGCTATGACGCCGCGTGGAAGCTTTACCAAGCCCAGAAGCCGGCGCTGGAGAAAAAGCTGGGCGAGCAGGGGATCATGCTGCTCTATGCCGTGGCCTGGCCGCCGCAGGGCATCTACGTCAAGAAGGAGATCGCGTCGGCCGCCGACCTCAAGGGCGTGAAGTGGCGCGCGTACAGCCCGGCCACCGCACGCATCGGCGAGCTGGTCGGCGCGCAGCCGGTCACGGTGCAACAGGCCGAGCTGTCGCAAGCCATGGCCACCGGCGTGATCGAGTCCTATATGTCCTCCGGCTCGACCGGTTACGACACCAAGACCTACGAGTACATCAAGAACTTCTACGACACCCAGGCCTGGTTGCCCAAGAATGCGGTCCTGGTGAACAAGAAGGCCTTCGACGCGCTCGACAAGGCCACCCAGGACGGACTGTTGAAGGCCGGCGCCGAGGCCGAGAAGCGCGGCTGGGAAGTGTCGAAGAAGAAGAACGTCGAGTACCTGGAGCTGCTCAAGAAGAACGGCATGACGATCCATCCGCCCTCGGCGCAACTCAAGACCGACATGAAAAAGGTGGGCGACACCATGACCAAGGAATGGCTGGAGAAGGCCGGCCCCGAAGGCCAAGCCGTGGTCGACGCCTACAGGAAGATGTAGTCGCGCGTGATCCGGATGCGCAAGACGCTCGATTTCCTCTACGACAGCGCCGCCGCCCTGGCGGCGCTTTTCATGATCGGGCTCCTGGTCGCGGTGCTGCTGTCCATCGTCGGGCGGCAATTGCACTTCAACATCCCGGGACTCGACGCCTACGCCGGCTACCTGATGGCAGGTGCCGGTTTCCTGGCGCTGGCCCACACGCTCAGGCGCGGCGAGCACATCCGGGTCACGCTCGTGCTCGGCAGGCTGCGCGATGGACCGCGCCGCTGGCTGGAGCGCTGGGCAACGGGCGTGGCAGCGTTGCTGGCCGCGCTTTTCGCCTTCTACAGCGTACGTCTCGCGTGGCAATCGCACACCTACAACGACATCTCCACGGGCAATGACGCAACACCGCTGTGGCTTCCGCAGCTGAGCATGGCCGTCGGCGCGCTGGTGTTCGCGATTGCTGCAGTCGACGAGTTCCTGATCGAATGGCGCGGCCGGCCGATCAAACCTGCCACTGCCGAGGCGCTTCGCCATGAATGACATCGCCGTCGCCGGGCTGCTGATCGCCACGCTCTTCCTCATTCTCGGAAGCGGCGTGTGGATCGGGCTGACGCTCTCGGGCGTCGCATGGATCGGCATGCAGCTCTTCTCTGCCCGTCCCGCAGGCGACGCCATGGCCGTGACCATCTGGGGTTCGGCCTCGGGCTGGACGCTCACCGCACTGCCGCTCTTCCTCTGGATGGGCGAGGTGCTCTTTCGCACCCGTTTGTCGCAGGACATGTTCAAGGGCCTGGCTCCGTGGATGCAACGCCTGCCGGGCCGGCTGCTGCACACCAACGTGGCGGGCTGCGCCGTGTTCGCCGCAGTCTCCGGTTCGAGCGCCGCCACCTGTGCAACCATCGGCAAGATGACACTGCCGGAACTCAAGCGGCGCGGCTACCCGGACGACATGGTGATCGGCACCCTGGCAGGCGCCGGGACGCTGGGCCTGCTCATCCCGCCCTCCATCATCATGATCGTCTACGGCGTGAGCGCAGACGTGTCGATCGCCAAGCTCTTCATCGCTGGCGTGGTGCCCGGGATCCTGCTGGCGGTGCTGTTCTCGGGCTACATCGCCGTGTGGGCGCTGATGAATCCGCAGCGCGTGCCGCCACCTGATCCGCCGATGTCCTTTGCACAGAAGCTGCGCGCGTCGCTGAGTCTGATCCCGGTCGCGCTGCTGATCCTCGCGGTGCTGGGCTCGATTTATGCAGGCATTGCCACTGCCACGGAGGCGGCCGCCGTCGGCGTCGTCGGGGCCTTGGTGATATCGGCGGTGCAGGGCTCGCTCAATTGGCAGACTTTCAGGGACTCGCTGCTGGGCGCTACGCGCCTGTACTGCATGATGGCGCTGATCCTCGCCGGCGCTGCCTTCCTCACGCTCGCCATGGGGTACATCGGCCTGCCGCGCCATCTCGCCGAATGGATCGGCTCGCTCGGGCTGTCGAAGTTTCAGCTCGTGATGATGCTGGCAGTGTTCTACATCGTGCTCGGCTGCTTTCTCGACGGCATCTCGATGGTCGTGCTGACCATGGGCGTTGTCATGCCGACGGTGCTTGCTGCAGGCATCGATCCGCTCTGGTTCGGAATCTTCATCGTGCTGGTGGTCGAGCTGGCGCAGATCACTCCGCCGGTGGGCTTCAACCTCTTCGTGTTGCAGGGGATGACGGGCAAGGACCTGCTCTACATCGCACGCGTGACCCTGCCGATGTTCGTGCTGATGGTGGTCGCGGTGCTGATCGTTTATTTCGCTCCCGACCTGGTCACCTGGCTGCCGCGGCAGATGGCGCCCTGAATGCATCGATAGCGACCCGCATGCTGCTGCACGTCATCGCCATCTGCGCAGGCGCCTCAGTCGGTGCGCTTTGCCGTTGGGGGCTCAACGTCGGGCTCGGCGCAGGCTCGCTGCCCTGGGGCACGCTCGCATCCAACCTGATCGGCGGCTACCTGATCGGCATCGCGGTCGCGCTGTTCCAGGCACTGCCGCAGCTCGATCCCGCCTGGCGCCTGCTGCTCATCACTGGCTTCCTCGGCGGCCTCACCACCTTCTCCAGCTTCTCTGCCGAAGTCGTCGCGATGCTGATGAACGAGCGCGTTGGGCTCGCGCTGGGCACCGCGGCGCTGCACGTCGGCGGTTCGCTCCTTCTTACCTGGCTCGGCATCCGCACGGTGCAGCAATTCAGCGCCTGATCGAAGGGGCTTGCGCAAGGGGCGGTCGATAGAATCGAACGCGATGCCCCTTGTCCTCCTCGTCGCACTTCCCTTCATCGCCAGTGTGATCGCGGCCCTGCTGCCTTCGAACGCACGCAACAGGGAATCGACGCTCGCAGGACTGGTGGCGCTGGGCTGCGCGGTGCAAGTGGCGTGGTTCTTTCCCCGTCTCGCTGCCGGCGACGTGATCCGCGAGGAGATCCGCTGGATTCCCGCGCTGGGCCTCGACCTCGTGTTCCGCATGGATGGCTTCGCCTGGCTGTTCTGCATGCTCGTGCTCGGGATCGGCGCGCTGGTGGTGCTGTACGCGCGCTACTACATGTCGCCTTCCGACCCGGTGCCGCGCTTCTTCTCCTTCTTTCTCGCCTTCATGGGCTCGATGGTCGGCGTGGTGCTCTCGGGCAACCTGATCCAGATGGTGCTGTTCTGGGAGCTCACCAGCCTGTTCTCCTTCCTGCTGATCGGCTACTGGCACCATCGTCGCGACGCACGGCGCGGTGCCCGAATGGCGCTCACGGTCACCGGTGCAGGCGGCCTGTGCCTGCTGGCCGGCGTGCTGGTGCTCGGCCGGATCGCCGGCAGTTACGAGCTCGATGCAGTGCTGGCCTCGGGCGAGCAGATCCGCGCCAGCAGGCTCTACCCCCTGGTGCTGGTGCTGGTCCTGCTCGGTGCCTTCACCAAGAGTGCGCAATTCCCTTTCCACTTCTGGCTGCCGCGCGCAATGGCGGCACCCACCCCGGTGTCGGCGTACCTGCACTCGGCCACCATGGTGAAGCTCGGCGTGTTCCTGATGGCGCGCCTGTGGCCGGTCCTCTCCGGCACCGAAATCTGGTTCTGGCTGGTGGGCGGCGCCGGCGCCGCCACCCTCCTGCTCGGCGGCTACGTGGCCATGTTCCAGCGCGACCTGAAGGCGCTGCTCGCCTACTCGACCATCTCGCACCTCGGGCTCATCACACTGCTGCTCGGGCTCAACAGCCCGCTCGCCGCGGTCGCTGCCGTCTTCCACGTGATGAACCATGCGACCTTCAAGGCCTCGCTCTTCATGGCGGCGGGCATCATCGATCACGAGAGCGGCACACGCGACATCCGCAAACTCAGCGGCCTTCTGAAGCTCATGCCCATGACCGGCACCCTGGCCATCATTGCCAGCGCTTCGATGGCGGGCGTGCCCCTGCTCAACGGCTTCCTTTCGAAGGAAATGTTCTTCGCCGAGACCGTCTTCATTCAGGCGACGCCATGGATCAACCGGAGCCTGCCGGTGATCGCCACGCTGGCCGGCGTCTTCAGCGTGGCCTATTCGGCCCGCTTCGTGTTCGACGTTTTCTTCGGCCCGCTTCCCGGACCCGAGGTGCCGAAGCAGCCGCACGAGCCGCCGCACTGGATGCGCGTGCCGACCGAGTTGCTGGTGCTGATCTGCCTGGTGGTGGGCGTGGCGCCGGCCTGGTCGGTGGGGGCGTTCCTGGCGACCGCCGCGGCGCCGGTGGTCGGCGGCACGTTGCCCGAATACAGCCTGGCGGTGTGGCACGGCTTCAACCTGCCGCTCGCGATGAGTTTCGTCGCACTGGTCGGCGGCGCCGGGCTCTACCTGCTGCAGCGGCGTGGCCGCGCGCGCGGGGCGCTCGAACGCACTCCGCTGCTGCACCACCTCGACGGCCAGCGCATCTTCGTGAACCTGATGGCCCGCCTGAGCGAAGCGGGCCGGCGCAGCCGCCGCGTGCTGGGCACGCGGCGCATGCAGATGCAATTGCTGCTGCTGGTCGTGGTGGCGGTGGCCGGAGCCGGTGCCTCGCTGTGGCTCGCGCCTGCAACCCGCGGGACACGCGAGCTGCTGCCCTTCTCGCCGATGTTCGCCATGACCTGGGTGATCGGCTGCACCTGTGCGGTGGCAGCTGCTTGGCAGGCCAAATTTCATCGCCTGGCCTCGTTGATGCTGGCCTCGGGTGCAGGGCTGGTGTGCTGCACCACTTACATCTGGTTCTCGGCGCCCGACCTTGCGCTGACGCAGTTGGTGGTCGAGACCGTGACGATGGTGCTGATCCTGCTCGGCCTGCGTTGGCTGCCAATGCGAACCGCCCAGCCGCAGCCGATGCGCGCGCGCCTCAGGCCGTGGGGCCGGCGCGGGCGCGACCTGCTGGTGGCTGCGGCCGCCGGTGCCGGCATGGCGGTGCTCGCGTGGACCATGATGACCCGCCGCTTCCCGCAGAGCATCTCGCCCTTCTTCCTGGATCACGCGCTGTCCCAGGGCGGCGGCACCAACGTGGTCAACGTGATGCTGGTCGACTTCCGCGGCTTCGACACGTTCGGCGAGATCACGGTGCTCGGCATCGTGGCGCTGACGGTGTATGCGCTGCTGCGGCGCTTCCGCCCCGCGCCAGAATCCATGGCCCTGCCCGCACAGCAGCGGGCCCAGCCCGACGACGGAAGCAGCGACCTGCTGAACCCGCGCCGCGCGCCTGACGCGGCCATCGGCTACCTGATGGTTCCGGCTGTGCTGGTGCGCTTCCTGCTGCCGCTCGCGGCGCTGGTGTCGGTCTACTTCTTCATGCGCGGGCACAACCAGCCCGGCGGCGGATTCGTCGCCGGACTGGTGATGTCGGTGGCGCTCCTGCTCCAGTTCATCGTCTCGGGCGCTGAATGGGTGGAGGAGCACCTGCGCATTTATCCGCGGCGCTGGATCGCCCTCGGCTTGCTGCTGGCACTGGCCACCGGCTCGGGCGCGCTGCTTTTCGGCTATCCCTTTCTCACCACGCATACCGCGCACCTTCACCTGCCCTTGCTGGGCGAGGTGCACGTGCCGAGTGCCCTGTTCTTCGACATCGGCGTGTTCGCGCTTGTGCTCGGCGCGACGATGCTGATCCTCACGGCGCTTGCCCACCAATCCATCCGGAGCCATCGCTGGGCCGAGGAACAAGGCGAGAAGGAAGCCGAGCGTGCCGCCCTCCAGGCGAAAGGCGCTGCATCCTGATGGAAGCCGTGCTCGCCATCGCCATCGGCGTCCTCACCGGATCGGGTGTGTACCTGCTGCTGCGGCCACGCACCTTCCAGGTGATCATGGGCCTGACGCTGATCTCCTACGCGGTCAACCTCTTCATCTTCAGCATGGGCCGCGTCAAGGTCGACAGCGAGCCGGTGCTGATCCCCGGGGTCGCCGCTACCTTGGCCAACACCGCCGATCCGATGCCGCAAGCCCTGGTGCTGACCGCCATCGTGATCGGCTTTGCGATGACAGCACTGTTCCTGGTCGTGCTGCTGGCTTCGCGCGGGCTCAGTGGCACCGACCACGTGGACGGTGAGGAAAGGAAGGAGCTGGCGGAATGACGGGCCTCGTCTCCTTTCTCGACCGCCTGCTCGAGTTCAGCATGCCGCACCTCGTCGCGGCGCCGATCCTCCTGCCACTCCTCACGGCCGCGCTGATGCTCCTGATGGGCGAGGAGCGCCGCCGCATCAAGTCCTTCCTGAGCGTGGTCTCGGGCCTGCTGGGCCTTTTGGCCGCGCTGGCGCTGCTGCGCTGGGTCAACGCCGCCGACACCGGTGACGGCCCCGGCTCGATTGGTGTGTACCTGCCCGGCAACTGGCGTGCGCCCTTCGGCATCGTGCTGGTGGCCGACCGGCTCTCGACCATGATGGTCGCGCTCACTGGCGTGATCGCCTTCTGCGCCTCGATCTATTCCACCTCGCGCTGGGACCGCGCGGGCGTGCATTTCCATCCGTTGCTGCAGCTGCAGCTCATGGGCCTCAACGGCGCCTTCCTCACCGGCGACCTGTTCAACCTCTTCGTCTTCTTCGAAGTCATGCTGGCCGCCTCCTACGGCCTGCTGCTGCACGGCTCGGGGCGGCTGCGCGTGCAGGCCGGCCTGCACTACGTTGCCATCAACCTCGCGGCATCGTCGCTGTTCCTGGTCGGCGCCGCTCTGCTCTACGGAGTGACAGGTACCCTCAACATGGCGGACCTGGGCCTGCGCATCGCGCAGCTGGCACCGGCCGATCGCGGGCTGGTGCACGCGGCCGCGGCCATCCTGGCGACCGCCTTCTTCGCCAAGGCCGGCGCCTGGCCGCTCAACTTCTGGCTGGTGCCGGCCTACAGCGCCGCGGTGTCGCCGGTAGGCGCGGTGTTCGCGCTCCTCACCAAGCTGGGCATCTACACCTTGCTGCGGCTGTGGAGCTTGCTCTTCGCGCCCGACGCCGGCAGCTCGGCGCTGTTCGGCCAGGGAGCGCTGGTCGCGATCGGGCTGGCCACGCTGTTCTGTGGCGCGCTCGGGATCGTCGGCACACAGCGCCTTTCCAACCTCGCGGGCTTCAGCGTGCTCGTCTCCGCGGGTACGCTGCTGGCCGCCGTCGGGCTGGGCCAACAGTCCGTGTGGGCCGGCGCGCTCTACTACCTGCTGAGTTCCACGCTTGCGGTCAGCGCCTTCTTTCTCCTGATCGACATGATCGAGCGCTGGCGCAACGCCGGCCTGAGCATCGCACCGCACGAGGCGCCCGGCGGCGCTCCCTTTCTTGCGGAAGACCTGCGCCACATGGAAGACGTCAACCTCGACGACGAGGCGCAGGCGCTCTACGGCAGAGCCTTCCCCGCCGGCATCGCTTTCCTCGGACTCAGCTTCCTCGCCTGTACGCTGCTGCTGGCCGGTCTGCCGCCGCTGTCCGGCTTCGTCGGCAAGTTCGCGATGCTCTCGGGCCTGCTGAGCGAGGCGCGCGACCTCACGCCGGCCGACTCGGCCTTCACCGCGCTGCTGCTCGCCTCCGGTTTTCTGACGCTGATCGCGCTGAGCCGCACCGGCATCCGTCATTTCTGGACCCAGCCGCACCAGACCCTGCCCGCGCTGCGCGCGCTCGAGGTGCTCCCGGTGGCGGCGCTGCTGGCCGCGTGCCTGGCCCTTACGCTGATGGCCGAGCCCGTGATCCAGCACGCCAGCGCCACGGCCCAGGGCCTGCGCCACCCCGACGCCTATCGGGAAGCCGTGTTCGGCGCGCGCCAACGGCCTGGGCCGACCACCTCCAAGGAAGGCACCGCACCATGATCAAGCGATGGCTGCCCTCGCCGCTGCTGTCGCTGGCGCTCTTCGTCGTCTGGCTGTTGCTGAACCAGTCGCTGCATGCGGCGACCTTGCTGCTCGCGGCCCTGCTCGCGATCGTGGTCCCGCTGCTGACGCAGAGCCTGCGGCCGGCCCGCGTGAAGATGCGCAAGCCCTTGCTCGCGCTGAGGCTGGGCGGCGTGGTGGCCTACGACCTGGTGCTTTCAGCGTTCACGGTCGCCCGCCTGCTCCTCACCCGCCGCGGCAGCGAGATGTCTCCGCGCTTCGTGCGCGTACCACTCGCCATGCGAGATGCCAACGCGCTCGCCACCCTGGCCATGATCCTCTGCCTCACGCCCGGCACCGCCTGGGGTGAGATCGCGCTGGACCGTTCGACCCTGCTGATCCACGTCTTCGACGAGGACGACGCCGCAGCGTTCATCGACATGATCAAGACCCGCTACGAGCGTCCACTGATGGAGATCTTCGAATCGTGACTCCGGTACTTTTCTGGGCCCTCAAGCTGGCGCTTCTGCTGCTCGCCGTGGCCATGCTCTGCGCGGTGGCGCGACTGCTCATCGGCCCTACTGCGCAGGACCGCGTCATGGCGCTGGATTGCCTCTATATCAACGGCATGCTGATGATGCTGGTGCTGGGCATCGTCTACGCCAGCAATGTGTACTTCGAGGCCGCGATGCTCATCGCGCTCTTCGGCTTTGTCGGTTCCACAGCGCTGGCCAAGTTCCTGCTGCGCGGCGAGGTGATCGAATGAGCGATCTTGTTGCGGGGCCGCTCCCGCTGTGGGCCGAGATCTTGACCGCGGTGTTTGCCGTCGCCGGCGCAGCTTTCGCAGCCATCGGCTCATTCGGTCTGGTGCGGCTGCCCACCTTCTTCAGGCGCATCCACGCGCCCACGCTGGGCTCGACGCTGGGCACCTGGTGCATCACGCTGGCCACCACCGTCTACTTTTCGGTGCAAGGGGCACAGCTCTTCCTGCATGCTGCGCTCATCGCTTTCTTCGTCGCGCTGAGCGCCCCGGTCACGACCATCTTCCTGATGCGCGCTGCGTTGTTCCGCGAGCGCCAGAAGAGAGGCGACGTGCCGCCCGGGCAAGGTTGAGGCTGATGTTCAAAGCCCTGCAAACCACTTGAAGGCGGCAACCAGAATTCCTCCGATCAGCGCAAAGACGATCAGTCGCCCCCAACCGACGGCTTCGGGGTCCAACTCCTCGTAAGGCGGCGTGACCTTGTCGAGGCTGGTGTCGGTTTTTTCGCGGGCCCAATCGTGGAAGTTGTCGCGGTCCGTATTCATGTAATACATTTTAACTACATGTAAACAAATAATGCGGACGTCGGCGTTTATTTTGCAGCGGCGTTGTCTTAAGCGACACACGGCTATACAAGATTTCGCTTTCGACTTACCGCTGCTTCACAGAGGCGGCGCACGATCAAGGCACTTTGTTCCACCACAAGGAGCTCGCATGAAGAAGATCACTTTCGCACTTGGCGCCGCCGCGTTGCTCTCGCTCGGCGCCCTGGCCACCGCACCGGCCCAGGCGCATGACGGCCGATACGGTTACGACAACCGGGTGATGGTCGTGCCGGCGCCGCCTCCGCCGCCACGGGTGTACTACGCGCCCCCGCCGCGCCACTACGGCTACGACGAGCGCCGCTATCACCGCGAACGCGGATGGGGTGACCGCGACCGCGACGGCGTACCGAACCGCTACGACCGCGATCGGGATGGCGACGGCGTGCCCAACTACTACGACCGCCGGCCGAACAACCCCTACCGGTACTGAGCGCCACGGGAGGCCCTTGCCTGCGCGAGCCCTCCCGCCTGGCAGCAGCGGGCGACGGCCGCCATGGCTGCGGATCTCGGCAGGAGATGTGGACAGCGTCCATTCTCTTTGCTAAGGTTTGTTTGTGTACGCCATCCACAAACCGGAGATGCCATTGCTGCCCATCCACCAGATCGCCGTGATCCGCGGCAACAAACCATGAGCCGCACGACCGCGCCGGAGGCGAACGGCAGCGTCGCGCTAGGCGAAGCGGGTCCAGTGGGCCAGAAGCACATCGAAGGACGTCGCCGCTGGCTGGCGCTGATGGTCCTCTGCCTGGGCGTCCTCATGATCGTGCTCGACACCACCATCGTGAACGTCGCCCTGCCCTCGATCCGCACCGACCTCGGCTTCAACGAGACCTCGCTGGTCTGGGTCGTCAACGCGTACATGCTGACCTTCGGTGGCTTCCTGCTGCTGGGTGGCCGGCTGGGCGACCTGTTCGGGCACCGGCGGCTGTTCCTCGCCGGCATCACTTTGTTCACGCTGGCTTCATTGGCCTGCGGCCTGTCGAACTCGCAGGCCCTGCTGATCGCGTCGCGCGCCGTCCAGGGCCTGGGCGGTGCCGTCGTCTCGGCCGTGGCGCTCTCGCTGATCATGAACCTGTTCACCGAGCCGGCCGAACGCGCCAAGGCGATGGGCGTCTACGGGTTTGTGTGCGCGGGTGGCGGCAGCATCGGCGTGCTCCTCGGCGGCTTGCTGACGCACGCGCTGAGCTGGCACTGGATCTTCCTGGTCAACCTGCCGATCGGCGTCGCCGTCTACGCGCTGTGCCTGGCGCTGCTCCCGCACCTGCCAGGCCATGCGGCTGGCGAGCGGCTCGACGTCGGCGGCGCGCTGACGGTCACCCTTTCGCTGATGCTGGCGGTCTACGCGATCGTCAACGGCAACGAGGCCGGCTGGACTTCCAGGCAGACGCTCGGCCTGCTCGGTCTCGCGGCGCTGCTGCTGGCTGCCTTCATCGCCACCGAGGCGCGCGTGCGCCACCCCCTGATGCCGCTGCGCCTGTTCGGGCTGCGCAACGTCGCAGTCGCCAACGTGATGGGCGTGCTCTGGGCCGCCGCGATGTTCGCCTGGTTCTTCATCTCGGCGCTCTACCTGCAACTCCTGCTGGGCTACAGCCCGATGCAGGTGGGCCTCGCCTTCCTGCCGGCCAACCTGATCATGGCCGCCTTCTCGCTCGGCCTGTCGGCCAAACTGGTGATGCGCTTCGGCAACCGAGGGCCGCTGGCTTTCGGGCTGCTGCTGGCAGCGGCGGGACTGCTGCTCTTTGCCGGCGCGCCGGTAGAAGGCAGTTTTCTGCTGCACGTGATGCCCGGCATGACATTGCTCGGCCTGGGCGCCGGGATCGCGCTCAATCCCATGCTGCTGGTCGCGATGAGCGACGTTGCGCCCAGCGAATCGGGCCTGGCGTCCGGCATCGTCAACACCGCGTTCATGATGGGCGGCGCCCTGGGCCTGGCCGTGCTGGCGAGCCTCGCGTCGGCGCGCACCGAGGCCATGGCGGCCACGGGCGCGGGAGCGCTGCCTGCCCTGGTGGGCGGCTACCAAACGGCCTTCGTGGTCGGCGCCGCGTTCGCCGTTTTAGCGGCGTTGCTGGGTGCGCTGCTGCTGCGCGCCGGCTCGCAGGCCACGGGAAACGCAGGCGATCGGCCGGCGGAAGCGGGGCGCATGAGCTGAGCGCAGGCGACGGATCATGTAACCGCCGCGACGCTGGAACTTCGCCTACAGAATTCGACGACTGCGCCGCCCACCATGAATGAGCCATGAAACATCCTCCGCTCAAACTCACCATCGACGAGGTGGCACCGGGCTCCTTCGTCTGGACACTGCTGCAGACCGACGACGGCGGCACGCCGCAGAAGGTCCTGAAAGCCGCCGAAGACGCTTACGACACCTACGAAGCGGCGCTCGCCGCCGGCACGCGCGCCATGGACACGGAACTGCGCCGCAATGCTGCCGCCGAAGAGCGCAGCAGCAAACGCACTGCGGCAGCCAGCAGCTAGACGTTTCTGCCCTAGGCCAGGTGCGTCTTCAAGGGCACGGCGGGGTCCGAGGCCACCGCCGGGTCCGGGCTGCGTCCGGCTTCCAGCAGCTTGCGGCTCATCATGTGGTCGACCGGCGCGTTGACCGATTCCACGCATCGCAACACGCCATCCACGTAGTGCAGCAGCGAGAAGGCCGCCGCGTTCGCGCCCGGACGGCGCACCATGCTTGCACCGGTCGTGCCCTCGGCCGGCACCAGCCCGGCCATCTGCAGGCGCAGGCTCCCCTGGTCGGACCAGAACCACGGCACGGCGTCATGGGGGCGCGCCGCGCCAGTCAGCGTCGCCACCGCTGTGCGCGCCTGGTCGTTGGCGTTCTGCACCGACTCGAGCCGCAATGCCTGGCCGGCGCGCCGGTCCGGGAAGCGCGTGCAGTCACCCACCGCCAGCACGGCCTCGTCGCTGGTCTGCATGTACGCATCGACCACGATGCCGTCGGCGCATTCCAGGCCCGCGGCCTGTGCCAGCGCGGTCTCGGGCACGGCACCGATGCCCACCATCAGCAGGTCCACCGGGAGCGACTCGCCGTCGGCCTCGATGGCCGCGAGGCGCTGCCCGTCGGTGTGCCAGGCACCGGTCTTCGCGCCGATGCGTATGTCCATACCGGCGGCACGTTGCGTCGCCAGCACATGCTCGGACAGCGCAGGCGAAACCGCCCGGCTCAGCAGGCGCGGCGCGCTTTCCAGCACGGTCACGTGCTTGCCCAGGGCCAGCGCCGTGGCGGCGACCTCCAGTCCGATGAAGCCGCCGCCGAGCACCATCACCCGCTGCGCTGTCCCGAGCATCGAGCGTAGCTGCGCTGCCTCGTCAGCCGCGCGCAGCAGCGCCACGTTCGACAGCCCCGCCAGCGCCGGCAGCCGGCGCGCGCGCGTGCCGGTGGCGAGCACCAGCCGCTCCCAGCCCAGCACCGCGCCGGAGCGCAAGGTGACGGTGTGCGCCGCACGGTCGATCGCCAGCGCCGGATCGCCCAGGTGAAGGGTGATGCCCGCTTCGGCATACCAGGCTTCGGCACGGTGCAGCTGCGGCACCTCCTCGGAGCTCTTGAGGAAGGTCTTGGACAGCGGGGGGCGGTGGTAGGGAATGCAGTCCTCCTCGCACACCAGGTGCACGCGGGCGCCCTGCCCGGCCTCGGCGAGGCCGGCGCACAGCTGCGCGGCGGCATGGCCGCCGCCGATGATCACGATGTCTTGGCTTGAACTCATGGATGGTCTCTCGTTGCTGAGGGCCGCTCGCCCTGATTTCAGCCCGCGCACCGGCAGGGCACGGATGCGGCATCGGGCCGGCATGCGGATTGTCCTTCACCGCCCTCACCCTCTCGTCTCCGGACGAACGCAAGCTACCGCAGGTGCCCGAGGACTACACCGGCTGTTCCTCGCAAGACTGCGCGGCATCGACACGGTGCAGCGCTGGCCCAAGGCGTGTCCCCCCAGGACGTCAGCATTGACTGATGCGACGCCGCGGCTCATAACCTCACGATGGACCTGCACCACCCCCTGTTCCAGAGCCTGCTGCTGCCGCTGCTGGTCGCGTTCACGGTGACCGGCATGCTGCGCGGCGCGCTGGGCGGCGTGCAGGGTCGGCGCTGGGCTGTGGCGGGCGTGGCCGTGGCGATCGTCGGCGCGGCCGTGTGGCTGCTCGGCTGGCGGTTGCCGCCCGGCGCGCTCACCGAACGGCTTCCCTGGATCTACGCCGCCGCGGCACTGGTGGGGCTGGTGCTCGAGGCCTTGCATGCCAGCCGGCGCACCGAATGGCTGGCCGCCGGCATCCTGTGGGCGCTGGCCCTCGCGACCCTGGCCGCCAAGCCGCTGCCGCTCATGATCGGCCTCTGGCTGCTCGGCCTGGCCGTGATCCGCGCTGTGCTGCGCGAGCATGCGGCCCGCGCCGACGCGGCCGCAGTGCTGGTAGTCGCCAGCCTCGGCCTGGCTGCCGTTGCCATGCGCTCGGGCTCGGCCCTGCTCTTCGAGTCGAGCTTGGCCTTGGCCGCTGCAGTGGCGGGCGGCGCCCTGTGGCTCTGGCCCTTCGTGCGGCTTGCCTTCGGCGCGAGCGGCGCCATCGTCGCGGTGCTGGCCTGGCTGGCGCTGTGGGTGGCCACCGCGCTGCTGACCGACGCCAGGCCGCTGCCGCTCGGGTTGCTGGCCGGCGCCTTCACGTCCGGCCCGATGGTGCGGTGGACGCGCCGGCACCTGCGACGCACGGCCCTACCGGCCACCGCAACGGCCACAGCAAGTGCCAGGAGCGCCGGCCCAAGCGCCACGGCGCGGACCTGGGTCGAACCGCTGATCGTGGCTGCCGTCGCGCTCATCTGGGTGGCGGCCGCGCTCGCGCTGACGTACGCGGAAGCCGCTGGCGCCCCAGCCGGTACCATGGACGACCCCTACTACAAGCCCAGGTGGTGAATGCCCGTACCCTGCGCCCGTTCCTGATGCGAGCCCCGCCAACGCTGCCCGGCATCGATAGGCTGTGGCCTCTGTGCCTCGACATCGTGCGTCATCGCCGCGGCGTGGGTCCCCCGCCGCCACCTGATCCGCAGCAATCCTTCACCTGGCATCCGTCGCGCGGCTTCGCGCTTCGAGAAGATGCGTGGGACGCGGAAGCCATCGAGCTCTTCGCGCTGCTCAAGCCGGTGCTCGATCGGCCGTCCAACGGCCCTGCATGGGTGATCGGCCAACTGGGCCAGAGCCTTGACGGCTGCATCGCCACGCACGAAGGCGATTCCAACTTCGTCAACGGCCCCGAGGTGCTGGTCCATCTCCACCGGCTGCGGGCGCTTTGCGACGCCGTGATCGTCGGAGCGGGCACGGCAACCATCGACAACCCTCAACTGACCACGCGCCGCGTGGCGGGCGAACACCCGGTGCGTGTGCTGATCGACCCTTCGCTGCAACTGCCGCCGACGCTGCGCGTGCTCTCGGAACGGCAGGCGCCGACGCTGCTGGTCTGCGATGCACAACGAGCCGCGGAGGCGGCGCGGCGCGTGGGGGCCGAGCAGGTGCTGGGGGTGCCCGGCCTGATGAAGAACCCTGGCGGCCCGCCCGACCTGCGCGCGCTGCTGGGCGCGTTGCAGCAGCGCGGCCTGCACGTGCTCTTCGTCGAAGGCGGCGGCGTCACCGTCTCGCGCTTCATCGCGCAGGGATGCATGGACCGGCTGCACCTCAGCGTCGCGCCGGTGCTGATCGGCGGTGGGCGGCCGGGGCTTTCGCTGCCGGGCATTGCGGCGATGCGCGATTGCCCGCGGCCTGCAGCCCGCGTGTTCCGCATGGGGGCGGACGTGTTGTGGGATCTGGATTTGCGGGGCGCCCCCTGACAGCGAAGAGCGCGGCTATCGGATCGCCAGGCTCCCTTCGTGGCTCAGAACGGTGAACAGGCCTCCGCCCACGTACTGCAGCTCGATGGCGTCGGGCGCAGCGCCGCTGATGGAGCCGCCCGTGCCCAGAAGGGTCGAGGTGGTGGAGGTGTAGAGCCGCCCGCCCATCACAGTCACCACCAGCTTGCTGCCATCCTTGGTTTGTCCCGAGGCTGGCCTCGTCGGCCGACGGCAGCAGGCTGGTGGCGGCAGACAGCTATGGCCTGATTTACACCTCGAGCGACAGCGGCGAGAACTGGACAGGGCACGCCTCCGATCAAGATTGGCTGTCGTTGGCTTCATCAGCGGACGGCAGCAAGCTGGTGGCCGTGGCCTCCAACGCTGTCTATGCCTCGATCGACGGCGGTGCGAACTGGACCGCGCGCGAACTCGTTCGAGGTTCGTTTGCGGCGGTCCGAAGTGAAATGGTGGGTGCTTCTCATAACGGACCGTTGACGGCCGCTGGGCCGGCCGCAACAGCGCGGCGCAGCCTGCGGTGCGCCGAAGTGTTCATTGGAAGGTTGGGCTGCCCTCGTGCGTCAGCACGGTGAAGATGCCCTCGCCGACGTACTGCAACTCGATGGCGTCGGACGCAGTGCCGCTGATCGAACCCTCGGCTCCTGGCGAGGTGGTGGCGATGGAGGTGTAGATCCGGCCGCCGTACACCACGGCGACCATCTTGCCCCCGTCGTTCGACGAGGCCGCGCCATACCAATCGCGGGTGGCTTCCTGCGGCGTCCAGTTCACGCCGCTATCGGACGAGGTATAGACCTGGCCCGCATTGGCGACCGCCACGAGCTTGCTGCCATCGGCAGAGGAGGCGACCGACGCCCAATCTCGACTGGGTCTGTGCGGTGACCAACTCATGCCGCTGTCCGTCGATGTGTAGAGCTGGCCGGTCCATTGCAGCGCCACGAGCTTGCTCCCGTCCGCCGACGAGGCCGCCGCCCACCAAGGTCCGACGGGCCCCCCGCGCGGAATCCAGCTCTCGCCGCTGTCTGTCGACGTATAGACCTGGCCGCCGCGCTCCAGGGCAACAAGCTTGCTGCCATCCGACGAGGAAGCGACAAAGTACCAGTTCCGCTTGGAGTCGCGGGGCGTCCAGTTCACGCCGCTGTCCGTCGATGTGTAGATCTGGCCTCCGGCCACCGCAGCCACCAGCCTGCTGCCGTCGGCCGACGAAGCCACCCAAAACCAATTGCGGGCGGATTCGCGCGCGGTCCAGTGCTCTCCGCTGTCGGCGGAGGTATAGATCTGATAGTTGTATGCCACCGCAACCAGCTTGCTGCCATCGGCCGACGAGGCGATACCGATCCAGTTTCGATCCATGTCGGCAGCGCGCTCGGTCCAATTCACTCCGGCGTCGCTCGAGGTGTAGATGTGGCCGTTGTCTGCCGTCGCAACCAGCTTGCTGCCGTCGTCCGAAGAGGCCACCGCGCTCCAATTTCGGTCGGACTCGCGCGGCGTCCAACGCGCACCGGCCATTCCGCCGAGCGTCTTCGTTTCGATCGCCTGCCCCGCGTTCTGCGCAATCGCCCAGCCGCCGGCACCCGCTCCGCGAACTTTCACCACGTCGCCGATGGCAGGGTTGGCCGGCAAGGTGACGACGACCGGAGCCGCTTCGTTGCGTGCGACGTAGCCGGTATTGGCCTCGGCCTGCACCGTCGCACCGGTGACATCGACCCAGGGAAAGGTACCCGCGGGCACGCCGTTGCAGACGTATTCCGTCACGCTGACTTCGCCCGCATCGAGCACGTTGTTGGCGTTGCTGTCCAGCCCCCGGTCGACCCTGCTGCCGCCGTAGGCGCAGTTCGCACCCGCGGCTTCGCTGACGGTGCTTACCAGCGTGGTCGATGGATTCGCCACGGGGGTGCCGGACGTGTTGGGTGGTTCGGTGTACGTGCCACTACCGGGCGGCTCGGCGTTCGTCCCCCCGCCGGTATTTGTGGCCGCAGCCCCAAGGGCGGCCAAGGCAGCGGCTCCGCTCGCATCGCCCCCGCCGCCTCCCCCGCAGGCGCTCAGTGCCAGGGACAGCAGCAGGGTCGAAATGAAAGGACGAAGGGTTCGCATGATTTGATCCTGAGGAGAAAATGGAGGCTGCGGCCGCGCGGCTTATTGCGTCGTCAGGCTGCCTTGGTGGCTCAGCACGGCAAACACACCGTCGCCGGCATATCGCAGGTCGATGGAATCGGACGAGGTGCCACTGATCGAGCCTCCGGTGCCCAGGGTGGTCGATGCTTCGGACATGTAGATCTGCAAGCCGTCCGCAATGGCCACCATCCTGCTGGCGTCGGCCGAGGCAGCCACCCCATACCAATTTCGGGCGGCGTCGCGCGCTGTCCAGGTCACGCCGCTGTCGATCGAGGTGTAGATCTGGTCGCCGTACGCCACCGCAGCCAGCTTGCTGCCATCTCCGGAGGAGGCCACCGACATCCAGTTTCGGTCGGACTCGCGCACGGCCCAACTCACGCCGCTGTCGGTGGACGTGTAGATCTGGCCGCCATTGACGGCCGCGACCAGCTTGCTGCCGTCCACCGAAGAAGACACCGATATCCAGAGCTGGTCGGACTGACGCGCCGTCCAACTGAAACCGCTGTCGATGGATGTGTAGATTCGGCCATACTGCACCGCCGCGATCAGCTTGCTACCGTTTGCGGACGAGGCCACGGAAACCCATCGCCGACTGGACTCCCGCGCCGTCCAGCTGACCCCGCTGTCGGACGAGGTGTAGAGCTGCCCGCTCTGCACTGCCGCGACCAGCTTGCTGCCGTCGGCGGACGAGGCCACGGAAACCATCGCCGATCGGACTCCCGCGCTGTCCAGCTGACGCCGCTGTCCGTCGAGGTGTAGATCCGACCGGAATTGCTGTCCAGTGCAACAAGCTTGGTGCCGTCGGCCGAGGAGGCGATGGACTCCCATCCTCGACTGGACTCATGCGCCGTCCAGCTGGCGCCATTGTTGGTCGATGTATAGATCTCACCGTCGTACACCGACGCAGCCAGCTTGCTGCCGTCGGCCGAGAAGACCACGCGACGCCGGTCGTAAGGGGCTCCGCCCTGCGGATCGCCCGTTGTCCAGGGCAGATTGGAGTCGCGCAGGGTCCAGTTGACCCCGGCCGTCCAACCCAGGCTCTTCGTGTCCACCGCCTGCGCGGGGTTCTGCGCGAGCTTCCAGCCGCCCAAGCCGGCACCGCGGACGCGCACCACGACGCCGATGGCCGGATTGGCGGGCAGTGTCAGCACGACCTGCGCCGTTGCGTTCCGGGCGATGTAGCACGTATTGGGCTGTGCCTGCACCGCCGCGCCGGTGACCTCGACCTGGGGGCCTCCGGCGCAGTTGCAGATGTAGCTCGTGGCGCTGACTTCGCCCGCGTCCAGCACGCCGTTGCCGTTGCCGTCCCACCCTGACATCACCTTGCTGCCGCCAGCGCAGTTCGCACCTGCGGCGTCGCTGACAACGCTCGCCAGCGAGTTCGATTCGCTCGCGACCTTGCGGCCATCCGTGCTGTTGCACACATAGCCCGTGCTGCTGATCTCGGCCGCTTCGAGCATCCGGTTGCCATTGCCGTCCATGCCCACGTGGATCGCCTTGCCGGCGGCCGCGCAGTTCTCACCGCGGGGTTCGTCGAGCATTTGCACCAGCGTGCCGGAGAGGCCGGCAGCGCCCTGGCACAGGTACTGGGTGCTGCCGACCTCACTCGCCGAAAGCTGGCCATTGCCATCGCTGTCCAGCCCCGCGTCGATCCGTACACCGCCGCCGCCGCAGTGAACGCCGGACTCCTCGGCGCTCACCGTCACCAGCGTCTTGAGGCTGACAGTGGCCGGTCCGCTGGAGTCCGCGATTGGTTCGACGATGCCCGGCTCGGAGACGCTTGGTTCGGCGATGAGCGGTTCGGCGGTGATTGGGCCAGCGGTACCTGCCCCCGTGCCCGTGTGTGCACCCGCAGCCGTGATCGCGGCCAGGGCGGCCCATTCGCTTCCATGGCTACCACCGCCACCGCAGGCGCTCAGCAGCAAGGACAGCATCAGGCTCTGGATAAGGGGGTAAGAAGTTCGCATGACTCGATCCTGAAAATGGCGCGCGGCACCTCGGCCTGGCTACCCACCACTTCCAGGCCCTCTCCCTTGCAGGGAAGTCCAGTCGAGGCAACGGCGATTCTTGTGACTCCGAGTCGCTTTGCTTTAATTTCGACAGAAAAAGCGAGAATCCCGGGACCGAAGACTCGGGCAAACGGCAAGGTTTCGCACCGGCCCAAGCTACGGGCGGGAGATGAGCCGGTGTTGCCTTGGCGCGTTGAGGCGCGCGCTCAGGCCGGCAGCATCAGCAGGTCCACATGCCCCACGCGAAGGCAACTGCGTGGGGATGACGCGCGGCGTTGCATCTGCCATGCCTGAACAAGCGCGTGCGCACTCGGCCCCTGTTCCAGCGCAGCGCTGCCCACGCCGTCGATCATGGCCTCCAGCATGGGCAATCCCTCGATGCGCCAATCGCTACACGCCTGCGTCACACCGTAGCCCATCGCAGCCATGCGAGCTGCCGCCAGTGCCGGGGCTTCGCCGCCGAGCGCCGGGCCGAAGCCTTTGTCACGCCGCTGGTGCGCCGCAAACAGCTGGTGGACGGCTTCGTCCTCCTCGATCACAGGCTCCCAGCGCACGCGCCCATCGACACTGAGCGCAAAGAACGCCGCCGCGTTCGCCTTTCGAACGCGCTCGAACAGCGCGTCGAGCCAGGATGCGGATACCAAGTCCAGCAGCGCAGCGGCAGTGACGAGCTGCGCCTGCGCGAAGGGCACGGCGTCCAGCGCGCTTGCGAGATCGGCGCGGCGCCATCGCACCTCTGCATTCCAATCCGGCCCCTCGACGTGAAGGGACTGGTCATCGCTGCGCAAGTGCAGGCTCTGCGCGCGCGACCACGCCGCGAAGACGCCAGGCAGTGCTGCCAGGAGCCGCGGATCGTGGTCGACCAGCAGCCAGCGCTGCGCACCGCCCAGGCTCGGCGCCAGCGCACGCAGATTGGCGCCGGTGCCGCAGGCGAGGTCCAGAACGTCCAACACCTGGCCATTGCCGCGCATCCGGGTCGCCATGCCGCGCAGGTCCAGCGCCGCAGCCGATTCGGCGCGCGCCGCAAGATCGAAGGGCTCGCGCAGCGCCAGCCAGTCGGCGCTGAAGCCTGTCATGGCCGAGCCGCCGACCGCCTGAACCCCGCCAGCGCAGAGGCGAAGCGTGCGCTACTTTGCGCCCAGTTCGGCAAGTGGCCGCGAGCGGCGCGAGCACCGGCGCCAAGCTGCGCACGCCAGGCCGCATCGTCCATCAGCCTCTGCAGCGCGGCGCGCAATTCGACGACATTGCCGGGCGCCACGAGCAGGCCCGCCGCCTCCGGCACGGTATCGGGGATGGCTCCCGCGCGCGTGCTGATCACCGGCAGCCCATGCGCCAGCGCCTCGGCCAGCGCCATGCCGTAGCCCTCGTGGAATGAAGACAGCACGAAGGCATCCGCCTTGTCGTAGAGCGTGCGCAGGCCCGCCTCGTCCTGCTCGCCATGCAGCAGCACGCGTTCGCGCAGGCCGCGCGCGTCGATCGCTTGTGTGAGCGCGGAAGCGCAGGCGGGGTCCATCGCGAGACTGCCGGCGCAATGCAGCACCCAGGCACGGTCTTTTAATCCCGCCAATGCTTCGATCAGCAGCGCGTGGCCTTTGCGTGGCGTCACCGTTGCGACGCACAGCAGCGACAAGGCGTCGCCTCCCGAACCCGTGGCCAGCGGCGCCGGTTCGGTGCCCGGCTCGACGACGATGATGCGCGTCGTCTCGACATCGAAGTCCGCCAGCGCCCGTGCGGTGGACCGGCTGGTCACGATCACGCCGCGCGCATGGGCGAGCGCACGCCGCTCGCTGTCGAAAAGCGCCTGCCGCCGGGAGGCATCCAGCCCCGTTTCGAGCGCCAGAGGATGGTGAACCAGCGCAATCCAATCCAGCCGCTGCGCATGCGCCTGCGCAAGCTCGGGCAGGACCCCATAGGCCAGACCGTCGACGATCACGAGCGCACCGTCCGCCAGACCCTCGACGACGCCTGCGGCCCGCGCCAGCGCGGCTGCAGCCGGCGCCGGATAGCCTTCGCCCAGCGACAGCACTTCGACGGCCCAATACCGCGCACGCAAGCCTTCGACGATGTGCCGGTCGTAGGTGTAGCCACCGGTTCGGGTGCCGAGTTCGCCAGGCACCAGGAAGCTGCAACGGCTTTCACCCGTCAAAGCGCCGCCTCGTAGGCCGCCCAGGCCACATGCGATTCGTTGAGACGCACGCGCATGCCTGCCAATCCGCTCGCATGCGGGCCGAGCTCGCCGGCCGCGATGCGAGCGGCCACGCGATCGAATATCACGCGGGCCATGAACTCGGTGGTCGTGTTGCGCCCCTCGAAGGCCGGGTCCTCGTCGAGGTTGCGCAGGTTGAGTTCCGCCAGCACGCTTCGCAGCACCTCGGTGGCTCGCGCAATGTCGACCACCATGCCGTCGGCATCGAGTTCGGCGCGGCGCAATTCCACATCCACCACGTAGGTCGCGCCGTGCAGGCGCTGTGCCGGCCCGAACGCCGCACCGCGAAAGCTGTGGGCAATCATGAAATGGTCGCGGACGTTGACGCTGTACATGGCTTCCTTGCGATGGAGTGAAGGGGTTCAGGAATAGTCGATGCGATGGCACAAGGTCTGTGGCGCCCCGGCGGCCAGGCGCTGCAGCACCGCCGGCAGTTCCTCGAAAGGCGCCGCATCGGTCAATAGCGCATCGAGCGCCGGATCGCGCAGCAGCGCCAGCGCCAGCGCCAGTCGGCGGCCATGGCTCCAGCGCGCCCGCTGCGGCAGCGAAACATGGCCGACCTGCGAGCTCCGGAGCGTCAGCCGCCGCGAGTGAAAGGCCTCGCCCAGCGGCAGCGTGACGGCCTGCCGGCCGTACCAGCTCATCTCGAGCACCGTGGCTTCGAAGGCGGCGAGCCGCAGCGCAGTGGCGAGCCCCTCGGCGTTGCCGCTGGCATGGATGACGAGGTCCGCATCGGGACGGGCGTGCTGCGGGCTGGCGAAGTCGACGCCCAGCCGCTCGGCCACCGCACGGCGCTCGGGGTTGGTGTCGACGACCTCGACCTCGCAACCGGGCATGCGGCCGGCCAGCCATGCCGCGAGCAGCCCCACCACGCCCGCGCCCACGACCGAGATGCGATCCCCGACGCGTGGCGCCGCATCCCACAGCGCGTTGACGGCCGTCTCCATGTTGGCCGCCAGCACGGCGCGCGCAGGCGGCAGGCCTTCGGGCAGCGGGTGCACTGCCTCGGCCGGCACCACGTAGCGGGTCTGGTGCGGATAGAGGCAGAAGACCGTGCGCCCGAGCAGCGCCTGCGGCCCCTGCTCGACCACGCCCACGCTGGCATACCCGTACTTGAGCGGCGCGGGGAAACTGCCCTCCTGGAAAGGCGCGCGCATTCGCTCGTGCTCGCTCTCGGGCACCTCGCCGCGAAACACCAGCAGCTCGGTCCCGCGGCTGATGCCGCTGTGCAACGCGCGCACCAGCACGTCGCCCGGCCCGGGCGTGGCCAGCGTGGCCTGCCGCAAGCCGGCACGGCCCGGCGCCTCGACCCAGCAGGCCCAGGACTCGCCAGGGGCGACGCGAGAGTGAATTGCTGGCATGCTCCTTCGATGACCGCTTGTGGTGTCCGGAACCGATCTTAAGACCATGCTCGCGCGATCCCCCGATGCAACTGCGCCCCGCGCGGCACGGCTTGCAGCACTGCGCCGCGACGCCTGGCGCGAAGCCCTGCCCTGCTTCCTGCTGCTGGCGGCGCTGGCGGGCTGGCTGGGGCGCCTTGGCGAGTTCGGGATCTGGTTCCAGCTCAGATCGCTGGCCGTGTTCGCCGCAGCCTTCGCGCTGGTGCTCGCAAGCCTTGCCACGCACGCGCCGAACACGCGCTTCGGGGCCGCCAACCGGGTGACGCTGGCGCGCCTGGCGATGGTCGCGCTGCTCGCCGCGGTGATCGGCGAGCCGGCCGACGATGCCGTGGCCTGGTGCAGCATCGGGGTCGCCGCCAGCGCGGCGCTGCTCGACGCGCTCGACGGCCCGCTGGCGCGCCACGGCGGCCTGGCCAGCGACTTCGGCGCCCGCTTCGACATGGAAACCGACGCGCTGCTGGTACTGGTGCTTTCGCTGCTGGTCGTGCTTTTCGGCAAGGCCGGCCCCTGGATCGTGGCGGCCGGACTGATGCGCTATTTCTTCGTCATGGCCGCGCGGCCCTGGCCCTGGCTGGCACGCGCCCTGCCATCGAGCGGGCGCCGCAAGACCGTGTGCGTGGTGCAGATCACCAGCCTCATCGTGTGCCTCGGCCCCGTCGTCGCGCCGCCCTGGAGCAACGCCCTCGCAGCCGCGAGCCTCGTCCTGCTGGCGGCCTCTTTCGCGATCGACATCGCCTGGCTGCTGCGGCATCGAGACATTCCACCGGAGACTGCGACATGAAAGCTCCCGCTGTCCGCCCGTTGTGCGCAGCCTTCCTGCTGACACTTGCCGCGGCATCCGCCAACGCGGAGCCGGCGCGCTACGAACTCGACCCCGAGCACCTCACGGTTGGTTTTCTGGTCGACCACATCGGCTACGCCAAGGTGCTGGGCATGTTCCGGGCCGCGCGCGGCAGCTACAGCTTCGACGAAGCCACCGCTGCCCTCAGCCAGGTGCGCATCGAGATCGACACCCAAAGCGTGTTCAGCAACTACGCCAAGCGGGACCAGCATCTGAAAAGCGCCGACTTCCTCAACAGCGCCGAGTTTCCGCGCATGGTGTTCACCGCGGCCAATGCCAGGCGCACCGGCGAGCGCAGCTTCGAGATCGCAGGCCAGCTCGAGCTGCTGGGCCGCACACAGCCGCTCACGCTCAGCGCCACCTGGAACAAGAGCGGCCCCTCGCCGATCGACAAGAACTACATCATGGGAGTCTCGGCGCGCGGCAGCTTCAAGCGAAGCGCCCATGGGATGCGCTACGGTGTCGACAACGGCTGGGTCGGCGACGAGGTGGCGCTGATCATCGAGTTCGAGGCCAGGCGCAAATGACTGCCATGCGCCGGTCCCCGACGCGGCCTGCGGGCCCTGTGGGCTGGCTGGCACGTTTCGGCTTTCCGCTGCTGCTGCTGAATGTGCTGCTGACACTGGAAAACCACGGCCCCGGCCTGTGGCCGCGCCCCGCGCTGCGGCTGTCCTTCGAGCTGGTGGTGGCGCTGCTGGCGCTCGTAGCGTGGGTCGCCTGGCGCGGCCGGTCGGGTGCCGGCGCGCTGCGCTTACTGGCGGCCGCGAGCAGCTTCTGGATCGTTGCGCGCTACCTCGATGTCACCGTATCGGCCGTGTTCGGCCGACAGCTCAACCTCTATTGGGACGGCCGCCATGCGCTGGAGGTGCTGCGCATGGGCGAATTCTCGGCGTGGCAGATCGGCCTGGGCGCGCTGGGCGTGCTGGCCGTGCCGCTGCTGCTGTATGCGCTGGCGCTGTACTGCTGGCGCAGCATCGCGCAGGCCCTCGCCTCGCCAGGATCGCGACCGGCGATCGGGCTGGCGGGCCTGGTGCTTTGCGCCTGCTTCGCGGCGCAAGGCGTCGGCGGGCGCAACACCCGCTGGTTCTTCTCCATGCCGGTCGCGCCGATCCTCGCCCACCAAGCCGGGGTGCTCGCGGGCCAGCTGCTGCCAGGGCAGGCGAGCGCGCGGCTCTTGGCGAGCCCCGACTTCGAGCACAGCGGCCTTGGTGGCCTGCACGGCGCGGACGTGCTGCTGCTCTTCGCAGAGTCCCACGGCGTTGCCACGCTGGACGATCCGCGGCAGGCCGCCGCCCTCGCGCCGCAACGCGCGGCCTTCGCGCAGGCGCTCGCCGCAGGGGGACTGCAGGTGGTGTCGGCGCGTGTGCGGTCGCCCACCTACGGCGGCGCTTCGTGGCTGGCCCATGCCGAGCTGCTGAGCGGCGTCGATATGCAGGACCCCGGCGCCTACGAGCTGCTGCTGGCCACGCAACGCCCGACGCTGGTGCGCCACTTCCAGGCCCACGGCTGGCGCACCGTGAACTGGATGCCCGGCCTGCAGCGGCCCTGGCCCGAGGGCCGCTTCTACGGCTTCGATCGCTATGGCGATGCCGAGCGCATCGGCTACCGCGGGCCCGCCTTTGGCTATTGGCGCATTCCCGATCAAGCCTCGATGGCGCTGTTGCATGCGCAGGAGCTTGCCGCCCCGGTCGAGCACCGCGGCCCGCGCTTCATCGTCTTTCCCACGCTTGCGAGCCATGCGCCCTTCGGGCCGCTGGCGCCCTATGTGACGGACTGGGACAAGCTCACGGGCCATGAGGCGTACACGCCGGCCGACGTCGCGCAATCATTGGCCGCACCGATCTCGTGGCAAGCACCCGTGCCGGCATATCTCGCATCGCTGGCCTACACCTTCCAGTGGCTGGGCGACTATCTCGAACACCGCGCACCGCGGCGGCTGCTCACCATCGTCATCGGCGACCATCAGCCGCTGGCCAGCGTGAGCGGTACGGGTGCCTCATGGGACGTGCCGGTCCACATCATCAGCGCCGATGCAGGGTTGCTCAGGAGCTTCGAGGCCCACGGCTTCAGGCCGGGCCTGCTGCCGGCCCCGGGGCCGGCGCCCATTCGCATGCATGCGCTGACGCCGATGCTGCTCTCGATCTTCGACGGCAGCCAAACCGGCGCGCCGGGCGCGGCCGAATGAAGCCGATCGTGCCGGGCTGTTCCGCGCAATAGTTCACATCCGCATGGCGCGTGCTCTGATACCTTTTCGGCCATGCGCATCCTCCTCCTTCTTGTCAGCATCGCCGTCCCTGCCACAGCCTGGTGGCTGGGCTCCTTCACCGGGCTCCTGATCGCGATCGGCGCCTGCTTCGTGCTCGCCGCCGCCAGCTTCGCTTTCTCCAGGGCTGCCAAGGAGGCCCGCGAGTCGAAGCAGATGCAGCGCGCCTTCGGGCGCAGCACCACCTTCCTCGCCGGCCTGCGCAAGCGCTGAGATCAGCCGGCGGCTGCCGCCTTGGCCACGGCGACCTCGGTCTCGCGCGGGAGCGTCACGTTGTTCTTCACCGCCAGGATCTCCGCCATCACGCTGACCGCGATCTCCGGCGGCGTCTTGCTGCCGATGTAGATGCCGATCGGGCCGCGCAGGCGCGCAAGCGAAGCCTCGGTCTGGTCGAAGTGCTCCATCATGCGTTCGCGCCGCGCCTGCGCATTGCGTCGCGAGCCGATCGCGCCCACGTAGAAGGCCTCGGTCTGCAACGCTTCGAGCAAGGCGAGATCGTCGAGCTTGGGGTCGTGCGTGAGCGCCACCACGCAGCTGCGGCGGTCGGGCTTGAAGGCGAGCACGGCGTCGTCGGGCATCTCGGTGCTGATGGCGACGCCGGGCGTGGACCACGCCGTGCGGTACTCGGCGCGCGGGTCGCACAGCGTCACCGCGAAGCCGCTGAACTTCGCCATGGTCGACAGGTACTCGGCCAGCTGGCCGGCGCCGATCAGCAGCATGCGGTACTCGGGCCCGAAGGTGTTGACCAGTTCCCTGTCGTTGACCACGAGCTCGGCGGGCGCGCTCGCCTCGGCGAGCCGCACGGCGCCGTCGGCCAGCGAAACGCTTCGCTGCATCAGCCGGCCCTGCTCCAGTTGCTCCACCAGCGCGGCCAGCGAGGCGGCGTCGGGGTCGTACTCGAGCAGCAGCTCCAGCGTGCCGCCGCAGGGCAGGCCGAAGCGGTGCGCCTCGTCGGCCGTGATGCCGTACTTGACGAGCGCCGGCGGGCCCGAAGGCATTTCGCCCGAAGGACCATGGGCGCGGCTGTAGCGCGCGATCAGGTCGTCCTCGATACAGCCGCCCGAGACCGAACCGACCACCGCGCCGTCCTCCGCCAGCGCCATGATCGAGCCGATCGGCCGCGGTGAGGAACCCCAGGTGCGCACCACGGTCGTGAGCAGCGCACGGCGGCCCGCGAGCCGCCAGTCGCGCAGCGTGCGCAGAACCATCACGTCGAGGTTTTCCATGTTTGCGTTCCGCTGCGTTACTCGCCCGGCGTCTCGCCGGCGTTCCCGCCGGGCGTGCCGTCCTTCTTGCCGAAGCCCATCTTGCGCATCAGGCCTGCCATCGCGCCGGTCTTCTCGGATGGTTCTCCCGCCTGCGCCTCGGTGTTCTCGACAGCGGGCGGCGGCCCGTAGCGCGCCTGCATCTCGGCCTCGAATCGCTTGAAGAAGTCGTCGGCCGTCGACTTGGCAGCGCCATCGATCAGGCGCTGGCCCAGTTGCGCAATCTTGCCGCCCACCTGCGCCTGCACCGTGTAATCGAGCTCGCAGGCCGGCGCCTGCGCATCGGCCGCCGGCTTGAGCGAGACAGTGGAAGATCCCTTGGCGAAGCCCGCCACGCCGCCCTGCCCCTCGAAGGAGAGCTTGTAGCTGTCGGGCGGCGTGATGTCGGCCAGCCTGACCTTGCCGTTGAACTTGGCCGACACGGGGCCGATCTTGACCGCGAGCGCGACCGTGTATTCGTTGTCGCCCGCAGGCTCGAACTTGTCGCAGCCGGGAATGCACTTCTTCAGCGTCTCGGGATCGTTGAGCGCCTCCCAGGCTTGCTGCTGCGTGATCGGGAGCCGGCGGTTGCCGAGCATTTCCATGGTGGATTTCCTTGTCTTGCGTTAACGGCCGCAGCGCATCAGCGCTGCGAGGCTGGAGGCCAATTGCTCCAATGCGTTGAGATTGTGGACCGCGAGCATCGCGTCCGCATGGCGGTGCAGTACCGCGGCCCCGCGCGCCAGCGGAGCATAGCCTTCGTAGCGCAGCAACGGGTTGAGCCACAGCACACGCCGCGAATGGCGCTTGAGCCACAGCAGCTCACGTTCCAGCATCTCGGGCTCGCCGGTGTCCAGGCCGTCGCTGATCACCAGCACGAGGGTGCGGCGGCCGGTCAACCGGCGCGCGTGGTACCGGTGCAGCTCTGCCAGCGACGAGCCCAGGCGGGTGCCGCCGGCGAAATCGGCGATGGCAGCGCCGGCGGCGCCCAGCATGGCGTCGGTGTCGGCGATGCGGAAGGCGGGCGTCAGGTCGGTCAGCTGGGTGCCGAAGGCGAACACGTCGCGGCGGCCGGCGCGGCGCGTCGCCGCATGCAGGAAGGCCAGCAGCAGGCGCGCATAGCGCTCCATCGAGCCAGAGACGTCGATCAGCACCAGCAAAGGCAGCGGCTGCGTGCGCCGCGCGAGCCGCGGCAGGCGAAGCATCTCGCCGCCGGTGCGGCCGGCTTCATGCCAGACGCCCGGCCAGTTCATGCGCGAATGGGCACCGGCGTTGGCGGCCGCATGCAGGCGGCGCGCGGCAATGGTGGGCACCGGCAGCGCGACATCGCGCGCCAAACGTTCGACCAGCCGGTACTCGGCGGCACCCAACGCGTTGAAGTCGGCGTGGTGCATGCGCTGGCGGTCGCTGGCGGTCATGGCCGCATCGAAATCCACCTCGCGCTCGGTCTGCGCGGGCTGCACCTTTTCGCGCGGCGCGGCAAGCGCCTCGCGCACCCGCGGCCGGCGCTTGGAGGGCTCGGCTTTTCCTTCGGCGCTCGGCAGCATTTGTGCGAGCAGCTTGGCGGCGAGCTCGGGGTCGCGGAACCACGCATCGAAGAGCTCGCGGAAGACCTCGCGGTCCTGCTCGCGGCTGATCATCACGGCCTCCATTGCGGCGGCGAGGTCGGGCCGGCTCTGCACGCCGACGAGCATCGCGGCCTCGGCCGCAAGCGCGATGCGGGCCGAATCGGTTCGTACGCCGGCACGCCGCAATGCACGGCCGAAGCCGGCCATGTTGTCGGCCAGCTTGCCTCGGCGGGCGTCACCGAGTTGCTGCATTCATGTACCCGCCCCAGGCGCTTTCAACAAATCCGTGGCGAGCTCGTGCGTCAACGCCGCCACGTCATCCCGTTGCTTGAAGAGGATGCCGGCGGTGTCGACCACGACCTCGGGGTCGAGGGCCAGCGTGTCGAGCGCGACCAGGGCCCGCGCCCATTCCACGCTTTCGGCGATACCGGGCGCGCGCTGGAACGCATTCGCGAAGGGCGCGCTGCGCAGCCCCGCGACGAAGGCCGCGACCTGCTCCGACAAGCGCTCGCTGGCGTCGGGCACCTGCGCGCGCACGATCGAGAGCTCGCGCTCGCGATCGGGGTAGTCCAGCCAGTGGTAGAGGCAACGGCGCTTGACCGCGTCGTTGAGCTCGCGTGTGCGGTTGCTGGTGAGCAGCGTGACCGGCGGCACCAGCGCGCGCACCGTGCCCAGTTCGGGAATGCTGACCTGGTATTCGCCGAGGTATTCGAGGAGGAAGGCCTCGAAGGGTTCGTCGGCGCGATCGACCTCGTCGATCAGCAGCACGGCGCCCGGCGCCGGCGCTTGCAGGGCCTGCAGGAGCGGCCGGCGGATCAGGTAGTGCGGCTGGTAGACCTCGGCCTCGACATCACGCGCCGCGCCGTGCGCCTCGGCCGCGCGCATGTGGAGCAGCTGCGCCGCGTAGTTCCACTCGTAGAGGGCCTCGCGCTGCTCCAGCCCGTCGTAGCACTGCAAGCGCAGCAGCTCGCGCTGCAGCGCGCTCGACAGCGCCTTGGCCAGCTCGGTCTTGCCCACCCCGGGCTCGCCCTCCAGCAGCAGCGGGCGCTGCAGCTTGAGCGCTAGAAACACTGCCGTCGCCAGCCGCCGGTCGGCGTAGTAGCCCGCCCGTTCCAGGCCGGCGATGACGGAGTCGATGGTCGGGAAAGTCATTCTTGAACGCAGAGGACGCGGAAGTTCCGCAGAAGCCGCAAAAGATACACGCCCAGCGCTGGTGTCTCTTTCGTGCCCTTCGCAAACCCTTCGCGTCCGTCGCGCCGGGTTCCCGAATTCAGCCCAGCGCCTTGCGCACCGCCCGCTGCGTCAACACGCTGATCAGGTTGGCACGGTAGGCGGCCGTCGCATGCAGGTCGCTGTTGAGCTCGCTCGCATCGATCTTCACGCCGGCCGCGGCCTCGGGCGTGAAGCTCTTGCTCAGTGCCTCTTCGAGCCCCTTGTGCCGGAACACGCCATTGCCCGCACCGGTGACGGCCACGCGCACGCCACCATCGCCCTGCGTCACGAAGATGCCGACCAGCGGGAAGTTGGAGGCCTTCTGGCGCAGCTTCTCGTAGGCGGCGCGCTTCGGGATCGGGAAGCGGACTGCGGTGATGAGCTCGCCCTCTTCCAGCGCGGTCGCGAACAGGCCCTGGAAGAAGTCGTCGGCCGCGACCTCGCGCTTGGTGGTGATGACGGTGGCGCCCGAGCCCAGCACCGCGCTCGGGTAGCAGGCCGAGGGATCGTTGTTGGCCAGCGAGCCGCCGATGGTGCCCATGGCGCGGACCTGGCGGTCGCCGATGTGGTCGGCCAGCCAGGCCAGGGCCGGGAAGGCGGCCTTGATCTCGGCGTTGGCGCCGACGTCGAGGTGGCGCGTCATGGCGCCGATCACGAAGGCATTGCCTTCCTTCTTGACGCCGGCCAGTTCCTTAATGCCGCCGAGGTCGACCAGCTGCTCGGGCGCCGCGAGGCGCAGCTTCATCGAGGCCAGGAGGGTCTGGCCGCCGGCCAGCAGCTTGCCGCCGGCTGCGGCCAGCCTGGCCGCATCCGCCACGGTGGCGGGACGTTCTAGGGTAAAGGCATACATGTTCGGTTTCCTCCTGTTCAGGGCGCCGGGCGCCCCTGGGTGCTGGCGGTCAAGGGCGCTTGCTGCGGTTCCTGTGTCGGGCTCACGCTGCCCTTCTGGATGGCCTCCCACACGCGGTGCGGCGACGCGGGCATGTCGAAGTCCTTCACGCCGAGCGGCGCCAGCGCGTCGAGCACCGCGTTGATCAGCGCCGGCGGCGATCCGATGGCGCCGGCCTCGCCGCAGCCCTTGGTGCCCAGCGGGTTGTGCGTGCAGGGCGTGCAGGTGGTGTCGAGCTTGAACATCGGGAAATCGTGGGCACGCGGCATCGCGTAGTCCATGAAGCTGCCGGTCAGCAGCTGGCCGCTCTCCTTGTCGTAGACGCAGTTCTCCATCAGCGCCTGGCCCAGCCCCTGCACGATGCCGCCGTGCACCTGGCCCTCGACGATCAACGGGTTGATGATGGTGCCGAAGTCGTCTACCGCCGTGAAGCGGTCGACCTTCACCTCGCCCGTCTCCTTGTCCACCTCCACTTCGCAGACGTAGGTGCCGCCTGGGAAGGTGAAGTTGGTGGGGTCGTAGAAGGCGGTCTCGTCCAGCCCCGGCTCCAGCTTGTCGAGCGGGTAGTTGTGCGGCACGTAGGCCGTGAGCGCCACCTGGCCGAACGGGATCTTCTTGTCGGTGCCCTTGATGGTGAACTCGCCGTTGGCGAACTCCACGTCGGCATCGCTGGCCTCCATCAGGTGGGCGGCGATCTTCTTGGCCTTGGTCTCGATCTTGTCGAGCGCCTTCATGATCGCCGCGCCACCGACCGAGATCGAGCGCGAGCCGTAGGTGCCCATGCCGAAGGGCACGCGCCCCGTGTCGCCATGCACCACGTCCACGTTCTCGACCGGAATGCCCAGGCGCGCCGCAACCACTTGCGCAAAGGTCGTCTCGTGGCCCTGGCCATGGCTGTGCGAGCCGGTGAAGACGGTCACGCTGCCGGTGGGGTGCACGCGGATCTCGCCGCACTCGAACAGGCCGGCGCGCGCGCCCAGCGCACCCGCGATGTTGGATGGCGCGATGCCGCAAGCCTCGATGTAGCTCGAGTAGCCGATGCCGCGCAGCTTGCCCCTGGCCTCGCTCGCCTTCTTGCGCTCCGCGAAGCCAGCCACCTCGGCCAGTTCCTTCGCCTTGTCCATCGAGGCGTGGAAGTCGCCCGTGTCGTATTGCAATGCGACGGGCGTCTGGTAGGGGAACTCGGTGATGAAGTTGCGCTTGCGGATCTCATCCTGCCCCAGCTTCATTTCCCAGGCGCAGCGCGACACCAGGCGCTCCAGCAGGTAGGTCGCCTCGGGCCGGCCGGCGCCGCGGTAGGCATCGACCGGCGCGGTGTTGGTGAACCAGGCATCGACCTCCACGTAGATCTGCGGCGTGGTGTACTGGCCCGCCAGCAGCGTGGCATAGAGGATGGTCGGCACGGCGGTCGAGAAGGTCGACAGGTACGCGCCCAGGTTGGCGTCGGTGTGCACGCGCAGGGCGAGGAACTTGCCGTCCTTGTCCATGGCCATTTCGGCATGGCTCACGTGGTCGCGGCCATGGGCGTCCGACAGGAAGCACTCGGAGCGCTCGGCGTTCCATTTGATGCTGCGGTTGAGTTGCTTCGCGGCCCAGGTCAGCGCCACGTCCTCGGCGTAGAGGAAGATCTTGGAGCCGAAGCCACCGCCCACATCGGGCGCGATCACCCTCACCTTGTGCTCGGGCAGACCGAGCACGAAGGCGGTCATCAACAGCCGCTCGACGTGCGGGTTCTGGTTGGCCACGTAGAGCGTGTACTCGTCGTTGGCGCGGTTGTAGCTGCCGATGGCGACCCGCGGCTCGATCGGGTTGGGCACCAGCCGGTTGTTGACGAGGTCCAGCTTGGTCACGTGCGCCGCATTGGCGAAGGCCTCGTCGACCTTCTCCTTGTCGCCCAGCGTCCACTTGTAGCACTGGTTGTCGGGCGCTGCGTCATGAAGGCTGACGCCACCGGCCTTCTTCGCGGCGTCGGCCACGCTCACCAGCGCGGGCAGCACCTCGTAGTCGACCTCGATGGCCTCGGCGGCGTTCTTCGCCTGCTCCACCGTGTCGGCCACCACCATGGCCACGTGATCGCCTACGTAGCGCACCTTGCCGATGGCGAGGATGGGATGCGGCGGCTCCTTCATGGGCGTGCCGTCGGGGTTGTTGATGAGCCAGCCGCAGGGCAGCCCGCCCATCTTGCCGTCGATGTCCTTGCCGCTGAAGATCCCGACCACGCCGGGCATCTTCGAGGCCGCCGTGGTGTCGATGGACTTGATTGCCGCATGCGCATGCGGCGAGCGCAGGAACACGGCGTGGGACTGGTTGGCCAGGTTCACGTCGTCGGTGTACTGGCCGGCACCGGTGAGGAAGCGGTAGTCTTCCTTGCGCCTGAGTGCCTCGCCGATGTGCGGCAGCTTTGCGAAGTCGGGTGCGCCCATGATGGTGCTCCTTACGCCGTGGCCGAGGTCCGGGCCGGCGCCGCCGCCATGGCCTCCCCGCCCATCTGCACGGCCTTGACGATGTTCTGGTAGCCGGTACAGCGGCACAGGTTGCCGTCCAGCAGTTCGCGGATCTCGCTCTCGCTGGACTTGGGGTGGTGGGTGCACAGGTCGATGGCGCTCATCACCATGCCCGGGGTGCAGAAGCCGCACTGCAGGCCGTGGCACTCCTTGAAGGCCGCCTGCATCGGATGCAGCGTGCCGTCGGGCTGCGCAATGCCCTCGATGGTGGTGATCTCGGTACCGGCCACCTGTGCCACCAGCACGTTGCATGACTTGACCGCCCGGCCATCGACCAGGATCGTGCAGGCGCCGCACTGCGCGGTGTCGCAGCCGACGTGGGTGCCCGTGAGGTTGAGGCGCTCGCGGATCGCTTGCACGAGGAACGTGTTGGGGGGTGCATCGACCGTGACCGCGCGGCCGTTGACCGTGAATGAAACCTGCATGTGGCTCTCTCCGTTTTTGGTGATGGCTGGGGCAAACAGGATGTTGGACGCGGGGCAGGTCCACCACCCTAGGCAAAACCCTAGGCGCTTGCGGCTTGCCCTTGAAATTCTCAAAATGAAACAACCCACCTTTCAAAAGTCCCTTGGCAGCCCTTCACCATGCGTCGCCGGCGACGCCTCCTGACACGATGAGTACCCCTTTCATCCCGCTGCCTGAGCGCTCGCTGACCATTGCGCAGGCGCGGCGCGAATGGATCGAAGGTGAAGCGACAGGCCCAGCCGGCGCCCGCATCGAGCCCTGGCTGCTGCGCTCCTGGCAGCGGTGCCTTGCGGCAGGCCATCGGCCTCAGCATCGGGTGAGCTTCGATCCGGTCACGCGACAGTCGATCCGCGGGGTGGCGGAGCGCAACGGAGCCCTGCTCGCCGCCGCACGGCCGGTGATGGCGCGGCTCTCGCGCGCCATCGCCGACACGCGCTACTTCGCCATCCTGACCGACGCCGACGGCATCGTGGTCGAGGTCGGCCCCCTGCCCGGCGGCAGCGACGCCGCCGCTCGCCATGCACGCGACATCGCGCGGGTGGGCGTCGACCTGTCGGAGCGCGCGGTCGGCACCACCGCCATCGGCGCGGCGCTGGCCGAGCGCGAGTCCGTGTGGCTGCATCGCGGCGAGCACTTCTTCGAGGACACCGGTGTCTACAGCTGCGCGGGTGCGCCGCTGTTCGGCCCCCAAGGGGAGTGCATCGGCATGCTGGACCTGACCGGGGTGCAGGTGGCCGAGCGGCCCGAGCTGCGGCATCTGGCGGTCCAGTCGGCGCACAGCATCGAGAACGCGATGGTGCACAACCATCCGTGCGCACTGAGGCTTCGTCTGGACTGGCCGGGCTATGGCGCCGGGCCGGGCAGCGAAGGCCTTCTCTGCATCGACGAGGACGGCCGCGTCACGGCCAGCAATACGGCGGCGCGCCAGATGCTGCACCGGCCGCCGGGCGCGCAGCCCGCGCCGCACTGCAGCGAGCTGTTTGCGCTGCCGCCGCAGATGCTGTTCGACGCGGCACGCCGCGGCGATGCAGTGCTGGAGGTGCCGCTGTGGTCCGGCCTGCGGGTGCAGGCAAGGCCGCAGCTTGCCGATGGCGCTCAGCCACCGCCAGTGACCGGCGCCGAGCGCCCGCGACGCCTGCGTGATGTGGAGACGGCGCTGATCCGCCGCGCCGTCGACGACGCACGGGGCAACGTGGCAGAGGCAGCGCAGGCGCTGGGCATCAGCCGGGCCACCGTTTACCGCAAGCTGGGCCGCACGAAGGGCCCCGTCGGCCGAGACTGACTCCGTCGACCGAAATCCCCGCGCAAGCAAGGCCACGCCGGCCCTTCCAGAATCAAGCCATGAACACAAGCTACGCAAGCGTCGAGCCCTCGCGCGACGAGGTCGACGGTCTCTCCGGTTCCACGCTCGTCGAGTTCGGCGCGCCGTGGTGCGGGATCTGCAAGGCCGCACAGCCCTTGATCGCCGAGGCGCTGGCCGGCGCGCAGCCGCTGCGCCACTTGAAGATCGAGGACGGCAGCGGCCGGCCGCTGGGCCGTTCCTTCGGCATCAAGCTCTGGCCTACGCTGATCTTTTTGCGCGATGGGCGGGAAGTGGGGCGGCTGGTGCGGCCTACCCGTGTGGATGCGATCTCGGACGAGCTCGCCCGCCTCGCGCAGCCTGCCTAGGGTGCGGCTTTCCCTCCGTTCGAGCGGGCGGAGGTGAGGTGTCGGAGTGTCGGCGGTTCAGCCCGCCTTCCTCGCCTTCTCGTACACCCGCGGCTGCGTCAGCACCTCGTGGCGCAGCGCGTCCTCCAGCTCTGACTCGGTCATGAGCTTGCGCCTCAGCACCACCTCGCGCACATTGGTCCCGTTCGCGTAAGCCTCGGCCGCGACCTCGGTCGCCTCCTTGTAGCCGATGATGGGGTTGAGCGCGGTGACCAGCGCGATCGAGCGCTCGATGCTCTCGCGCAGCCGGTCCGGGTTGGCGGTGATGCCCGCCACGCACAGGTCGGCCAGCGTCGTGCAGCCGTTGGTCAGGTGCTTGAAGCTGCGGAACAACGCGCTGGCGATGATCGGCTCGAAGGCGTTGAGCTGCAGCTGTCCGCCCTCGGCCGCGAAGGTCACGGTGAGGTCGTTGCCGAATACTTCGAAGCAGATCTGGTTCACCACTTCCGGGATCACCGGATTGACCTTGCCCGGCATGATCGACGAGCCGGCCTGCATCGGCGGCAGGTTGATCTCGCCGAAGCCCGAGCGCGGCCCGCTCGAGAGCAGCCGCAGGTCGTTGCAGGTCTTCGACAGCTTGACGGCAATGCGCTTCAGCACGCCCGACAGCTGCACGAAGGCACCGCAGTCCTGCGTCGCCTCGATCAGGTTGGGCGCGGTGGAAAGGTCCAGCCCCGTGATCGTGCGCAGCGCCGCCAGGGCCTTGCCCGCGTACTCCGGATGGGCGGTGATGCCGGTGCCGATCGCGGTGGCCCCGAGGTTGATTTCGCGGATCAGCGCCGAGGCCTCGGTCAGGCGCGCGATGTCCTCCTCCAGCATCACCGCATAGGTCGAGAACTCCTGGCCCAGGGTCATCGGCACCGCGTCCTGCAGCTGGGTGCGGCCGATCTTGAGCAGGTGCGCGAACTCCGTGGCCTTGGCGGCGAAGGCGTCCCGCAAATGCGCCATCGCCGCGAGCAGACGCTCGATCGCGAAGCAGGTCGCAACGCGGATCGCCGTCGGGTACACGTCGTTGGTGCTCTGCGCCATGTTCACGTGCTCGTTGGGGTGCAGGTACTGGTACTCGCCGCGCTGGTGCCCGAGGATTTCCAGTGCCCGGTTGCACACCACCTCGTTGGCGTTCATGTTGGTGGAGGTGCCTGCGCCGCCCTGGATCACGTCGACCACGAACTGGTCGTGCAGCGCGCCGTGGCGGATCTCCTCGCAGGCCGCCACGATCGCGTCGCGCAGCTCGGGAGGCAGCAGGCCCAGCCCGGCGTTGGCCTGCGCCGCCGCTTCCTTGACGGAGGCCAGCGCGATCACCAGTTCGGGGAAGGCCGAGATGGTCGTGCCCGAGATCCGGAAGTTCTCCTTGGCACGCAGCGTGTGCACGCCGTAATAGGCGTCGGCGGGTACCTCGCGGTCACCCAGCAGATCGTGTTCGATGCGGGACTTGCTCATGCTTGCTTTCCTCGTTGGTGCGGCTCGGTCGATCGCGAGCCTGACATGAGTGTGCGCCCAAGGCGCTTCGCCGCAAAGCCTGGCACGAAGCCAGCCCGTTTCGGCCGCGCCCTGTCACAAACGGGTGCCGCCGTGCGTCTTAAGTGCATGGAGGGCCGCATGGGGTGGCGCTCCGTATCTGTTTCCAAGGAACATCTCATGGCACACGCCGCACGCATTCCCTTCTTCCAGCTCGCCCCCAAGGCTTTCCAGTCGCTGCTCACCCTCTCCGGCGCAGTCCGGAAGGATCTGCTGGGCCATCGCTTGTACGACCTCGTGCTGCTGCGCGTGTCGCAGATCAACGGCTGCGCCTATTGCATGGACATGCACTGGCGCGACCTGGTCAAGCAGGACGTCGACGTACGCCACCTCAACGCACTGGCCGGCTGGCGCGAGGCGCCCTTCTTCACCGAGCGCGAGCGCGCGGCGCTGGCCTGGGCCGAGATCGTCACCGCCATCCCGAATCGCGAACCGAGCGACGAGGAGTTCGCCAAGCTGAAGGTGCAGTTCTCGGACGAGGAGATCGCGGAGCTCGGGTTCACTATCGCGGTGATCAATGCGTGGAACCTGCTCAACGTGAGCTTCCGCAACCCAGTCCCCGAAAAGGCCTGACGAGTTCGTCGCGCCCGGTATGGTCTGCCTGTCCGCCGAGCAGCGCAGCGGCAGGCGGATCAGGGCCGCGCGTGTTTGAGGTTCTTTGTTTTTCATCCGAGGCTCCTACCCCGGCAACGCCACGACTACAGCCGCCTCATCGACCGTGGCCAGCACGCGCTGCCGCGCACGCAGGCCCGATCCGCCCGGCGCAAAGCCGACGAGTTGCAGCCCGCCCTCCAGCGCCATCGCGATCTCGTCGCCGTCCTCGCCGCGCGCCACGCTCTGCACCGTACCGCCGAGCAGGTTGCCCTTCGTCTTGTGTGGCATGGCGGCGCGGTCGATGCGCACCGCCGTCGCCTTGCACAGCGCGATCGCTTCCATGCCCTCGGCCAAGCCCAAAAGCTCCGCGCTTTCCTGCGTGATCCGCGCGGCCATGCGCTGCACGCCGCCGAGCAACAGCGCCACGCGGACGATGCGACCGGTGGATTCGATCGACTGCACGGTCGCCGGCAGCTGGTTGCGCATGCTGGTGCGAATGGCCAGCCGCGCAACGGCCGATCCCGCGCCGGCCGCCCCGGCACGCGATTGCACGTCGCGACGCGCCCGCGCCAGCGCGTCGGCCAGCTCGAGCAATTGCCTGCCATGCGCCGTGAGCGAGGCTCCCCCGCCGCCCGTGCCGCCCACCGCCCGCTCCACCAGCGGCACGCCGGCCAGGTTGGTGAGCGTCGCGACCGCCTGCCACGCGGCCTTGTAGCTCACCGCCGCCTCGCGCGCTGCCTGCGAGATGCTGCCGGTGCGGCCGATGCCGCGCAGGATGTCGATGCGCTTGTCGCTCATGCCGTGGCCGAGCGCGTCGCCGAAGCGGGGAGATGCCATGCGCGGCATTGTGCCGCCGGCCCTTACACTAGCGCTATTCCTCGGATGAATAGCGAAGATGAAATTCACCCCCCTGCTTTCGCGTTCCCTCCCCGCCCTGCTCGCACTGGCCGCATCGCTGGCGGTCCACGCGGCCGAGGTCCAGGTGGCCGTGGCCGCCAACTTTGCCGGCCCCATGAAGGTGCTGGCCGTCGATTTCGAGAAGGCGACCGGCCACGTAGCCGTGCTCTCTTCGGGCTCGACGGGCAAGTTCCACGCACAGATCCGGAGCGGCGCGCCCTTCGATGTCTTCCTGGCAGCCGACGACGAGACGCCGGCCAGGCTCGACCAGGAAGGCGCCACGGTGCCGGGCAGCCGCTTCACCTACGCGACAGGCCAGCTGGTGCTGTGGTCCGCTCGGCCCGATCTGGTGGACGCCAAGGGGGAGGTGCTCAAGCGCGGGCAGTTCGCGCACCTTGCGCTCGCCGCGCCCAAGCTCGCGCCCTATGGCGCAGCTGCTGTCGAGACGATGAAGCGCCTGGACGTGCTTGCCCAGTTGGAGCCGAAGTTCGTGCAGGGCGAGAGCATCGGCCAGACCTTCGGCTTCGTTTCCAGCGGCAACGCGGAGCTCGGCTTCGTCGCGCTGTCGCAGGTGTGGGAGAACGGCAAGCTCAAGCGCGGCTCCGCCTGGGTGGTGCCGGCCGAGCTGCACAACCCGATCCGGCAAGACGCAGTGCTGCTCACGCGCGGCAAGGACAACGCAGCCGCTGCCGCGCTCATGGCCTTTCTCAAGTCCGACGCGGCCAAGGCGGTGATCCGATCCTTCGGCTACGACGTCTAGAACGCCTTTCGCACATGCCCACCGCTGCCGACCTGGGCGCCATCGTCCTCACGCTCGAGCTGGCGGCGCTCACCACGATGATCCTGCTGTTGCTGGGCACGCCGCTGGCCTGGTGGCTGGCGCGCACGCGCTCGGCCTGGAAAGGCCCGGTCGGGGCGCTGGTGGCCCTGCCGCTGGTGCTGCCACCCACCGTGCTGGGTTTCTACTTCCTGGTGACGATGGGGCCGAACGGGCCGATCGGTGCCTTCACCCAATGGCTGGGAATCGGCCTGCTCCCCTTCAGCTTCGCCGGGCTGGTGATCGGCTCGGTGCTGTATTCGATGCCCTTCGTGGTGCAGCCGATCCAGAACGCCTTCGAGGCCATGGGCAGCGAGCCGCTGGAGGCGGCGGCGACACTGCGGGCGTCGCCGCTCGACCGCTTCTTCAGCATCGCCCTGCCGCTGGCGCGGCCCGGCTATCTCACGGCCGTGGTCATGGGCTTCGCCCACACGGTGGGCGAGTTCGGCGTGGTGCTGATGATCGGCGGCAACATCCCCGAAAAGACGCGCGTGGTGTCGGTGCAGATCTACGACCACGTCGAAGCGCTGGAGTACGCGCAGGCGCACTGGCTGTCCGGCGGCCTGGTGCTGTTCTCCTTCGTCGTGCTGCTGGCGCTCTACGCGCTCAATCCCACGGGGCGGCGGCGATGAGCGGCGCGGCGGCGGGCATCGGCGTGCAGGCGCGCCTGAAGGTCGACCACGCAAACTTCTCGCTCGAGGTCGCGCTGGCGCTGCCGGGCCGCGGCGTGAGCGCGCTCTTCGGCCCCTCGGGCTGCGGCAAGACCACTTGCCTGCGCGCCATCGCAGGACTGCAGCCGACAGCCCCCGGCTCGCTCGTGAAGATCAATGGCGAGGTCTGGCAGGACGACACGGCATTCGTGCCGACGCATCGGCGCGCGCTGGGCTACGTGTTCCAGGAGACACGCCTCTTCGCGCACCTCGACGTGCGGCGCAATCTCGAATACGGCATGAAGCGGGTCGCCGCAGCGCAGCGCCGGGTTCCGCTCGCGCAGGCCGTGGAGCTGCTGGGCATCGGCCCTCTGCTGGCGCGCCGGCCCGACACGCTCTCCGGAGGCGAGCGCCAGCGCGTGGGCATCGCGCGCGCGCTGGCCACCAGCCCGCGGCTGCTGCTCATGGACGAGCCCCTGGCCTCGCTCGACTTGCAGCGCAGGCGCGAGATCCTGCCCTACCTCGAGCGGCTGCATGCCGAGCTCGACATCCCCGTCATCTACGTGAGCCACGCACCGGACGAGGTTGCGCGGTTGGCCGATCACCTGGTCCTGATGGAAGCCGGGCGCGTGGTCGCCAGCGGCCCGGCACAGGCGCTGATGACGCGGCTCGATCTGCCGCTCGCCCATGGCGACGCCGCGGCGGCGCTGGTCGAGGCCAGCGTCACGGGTTTCGATGCGGCCTTCGGCCTGACGCAGCTCGCGTTCGCCGGCGGCACGCTTTGGCTGCCGCACGGCGGCGCACGCCTCGGCCAGGCCGTGCGGGTGCGCATCCAGGCGCGCGACGTGAGCCTCACGCTCACGCCCCAAGCCGACACCAGCGTGCTCAACATCCTGCCTGCGACGGTGACCGATCTCGTGGAGGACGGCCCCGCGCAGGTCATGGTGGGGCTGGATGCGGGCGGCGCTCGTCTGCTGGCGCGCATTACCCGCAAGTCGGCCGTGCTGCTGCGCCTGTGCGCGGGCACGGCCGTGCATGCGCAAGTCAAGGGCGTCGCGATCGTGGAGTAACGGCGCCGTCGATCAGGCGCCGACCGGCACCTTGTCCAGGAACCCGGTCACGGAGCGCAGCTTGCCGGATTCGAGCTGGACGAAGTCCGTGCCCTCGACCAGATCCTCGGCCCCACTCGGGCCCAGCGTCCACGAAAAGCGCAGGTGCTCGCCGTGCGCATCCGCCTGTCCCTTGAGCTTGAAGCGGAAACCCGGGTAGCGCTGGTGCACGCCGCCCACCAACGCGCTGATCTGCGCGTGGCCGCTGCCCTGCATCAGCGGGTCGACGTAGCGCGCGTCGGGGCTCCAGTAAGATTCGAGCAGCTTCAGGCGGCGCTCGGCATCGGTCTCGTTCCAGACGGCGATGTAGTGTTCGGCGATGCGCGCGGCATCGGGTGCGGCGGTGTTCATGGTGCGATCCTTTCGTCTTCAGGGCCCGCAACGGCGCGGGGTGAACGAATGGTCGCCGCAGGGGCGCCGCCGGTCGATGACGTGGGAGGTCATGGGCGACTGCCGCCGCCCCTGCTGTGCCTTACTGCGGCACCGGCGCCTTCGAGCGCGGCAATGACCAGCCGAGGTTCATTCCCGCCGCGGCAATCAGGATGGCGGCCGCGCCGACGAACTGCATCGGATGCAGCCGATGGCCGAAGACCAGGAAATCGACGCCGATCGCGACGATGGGAAAGATGAAGGACAGCGCGGCCGTCAGGTGCGTCGGCAGCTTCTGTATCGCCCCGTAGAGCAGCACGTACACCAGGCCGGTGTACACCACGCCCATCGCCACCAGCGCGGTCCAGCTTCCCGCGTCGGAGGGCAGGTCGGAGAGCTTGGCGAACGGCATGAACACCAGGATGCCGACGCACAGCTGGATCAGCGCGATCAGGTGCGGCGGAGCGGCCCTGAGCTTCTTGGTGATGATCGCCGCGATCGCATAGAGGAAGGCGGCGCCGAGTGCCATCAGCACGCCCGCCACATAGCCGGTGCCGCCGTAAGGCGCGTCGGTGCGGGCCTGCGCGATCAACAGCACGCCACCGAAGGCGATGCTCAGCCACGTCACCTTGGTCGCGGTCAGCCGCTCGGAGCAGAACACGGCCCCCAGCGCCACCAGCATGAAGGGCTGGGTGTTGTAGACCGCGGTGGCGATGGAGATCGATGCGCGGGAGAAGGCAGCGAAGATCAGCACCCAGTTGAGCACCAGGGCGACACCCCCCAGCGCCGCGATCCCGATCAGGCGCAGGCTGAGCGTGCCGCGCAGCATGCCCAGTGCCGCGCAGACGACCAGCAGCGTGGCCGCGCCGAAGACGCAACGCCAGAAGAGGAGATCGACGATGGCCTGCCCCGATTGCACGACGGCCCAGCCGATCGTGCCCGAGATGACCATGGCCGCGCTCATCTCGAGCGTGCCGCGCGTATTGCTGTTCATGAGGCAGCGAGCGTGCCACGGGATGGCGCCGCTGACCATGTGCCACGAAAGTTCCTGTGCGAGGTCGAAGAGGAGCTCCGTCCGCGTATACCTCTGCCCGTCCCTGCCCGGCGAGGCTGCGCACGGCGCACTACCATGCAGGGCAGTTCTTGAACGGAGCAGGTCATGAGGATCGCGGTGATGGGTGCGGGCGCGGTGGGTTGCTATTACGGCGGCATGCTGGCGCGCGCTGGGCACTCCGTGGTGCTGATCGGGCGGGCGCAGCATGTGGAGGCGATCCGCCGCGACGGGCTGCTGCTGGACACGCAGTCCTTCCAGGCGCGCGTGCCGCTGGAAGCCAGCACCGAGGTCGACGCAGTGCGCGATGCCGGGCTCGTCCTCTTCTGCGTGAAGTCCACCGACACCGAGAGCGCCGCCGCGGCGATGCGGCCGCACCTGGCGCCCGATGCGCTGGTGCTCACGCTCCAGAACGGCGTCGACAACGCGACCCGCCTGCAGGCCGCGCTGGCGCAGGAGGTCGCGGCCACGGTGGTCTACGTGGCCACCGAGATGGCCGGGCCGGGCCACGTCAAGCACCATGGGCGTGGCGAGCTGGTCATTGCGCCCTCCGCCAGGAGCGCCGAAATCGCCCGGCTGCTGATCGCCGCCGGCGTGCCCACGCAGGTTTCCGACAACGTGACCGGCGCCCTGTGGGCCAAGCTGATCCTCAACTGCGCCTACAACGCCGTCTCGGCGATCACGCAATTGCCCTACGGCCGCGTCTCGAAAGGCGAAGGCGTGCAGGGGGTGATGGCCGACGTGGTGCGCGAGTGCCTGGCGGTGGCCGAAGCCGGCGGCGTGACGGTCCCCGGCGACACCTGGGCCGCGGTGCAGCGCATCGCCGAGACCATGCCCTCGCAGTTCTCCTCCACCGCGCAGGACCTGGCGCGCGGCAAGCGCAGCGAGATCGACCACCTCAACGGCTACGTGCTGCGCCAGGGCGAGGCACTGGGCGTTGCGACGCCTGTCAATCGCGTGCTGCACACGCTGGTCAAGCTGCTCGAAACGCGCGCGGCGGCGTCGAGCTGACGGCGCCCGCGCCGCCGGGCTCGGATTTTTCCTTCATCGAGGCGGGCCCTCGTCCGCCTGGAACGCGAAGGCTGCGCGCGCAGCGTCGAGGCGCCGAGGAGCACCCTACATGAGCGCCATGCCGACACCGCCACCCCTGCACCGCCTCGCGCTGCGCGACCCCGACGGCGCATTCCGGGTCGTGATCGAGGCCAACCAAGGATCGCGCAACAAGCTCAAGTACGACACGGAACACGCGATGATGGAGCTTCACCTCGTGCTGCCGCTCGGCGTGTCCTTTCCGTACGATTTCGGCTTTCTCCCCAGCACGCTCGGCGCCGACGGCGACCCCCTCGACGCACTGGTGCTGATGGACGAATCAGTGCCGCCCGGCACGGTCGTGCCCTGCCGCCTGGTGGGCGTGATCGAGGCCGAGCAGACGAAGAAGGGAAAGACCGAGCGCAACGACCGCTTCCTCCTGGTCGCGACCTCCTCGCACCGCTTCCGGCACTGCAAGGACCTGCCCGACGTCGCGACCGATGTGCTGGACGAGGTCGAGCACTTCTTCGAGTTCTACAACAAGCAGAAAGGCGTGGAGTTCCGGCCGGTCGGCCGCCACGGCAGGCGAAAGGCCGAGGCGCTGCTCAAGGCGGGCGAGCGCGAGGCCGAGTGACCGAAGCCGCTCAGGCCGGCGCACCGCTCGGCGTCGGCGCCGTCGTGCGTCGCGGCTCTTTCGCGCGGTAGCGCTCCATCGCCAGTCCGTCGGTGCGGATGTCCGGCCGGCGCCCCATCAGCTGGTCGGCGACCAGCTTGCCGGAGCCGCAGGCCATGGTCCAGCCCAGCGTGCCGTGGCCCGTGTTGAGGAACAGATTGGCGAACGGCGTGGGCCCCACGATCGGGGTGCTGTCGGGCGTCATCGGCCGCAGCCCGGTCCAGAAGCTGGCGCGCGGCAGGTCGCCGCCGGGGAACAGCTCGCCGACCACCCGCTCCAGCGTCGCGCGGCGTTGCGGGTTCAGGCGCAGGTCGAAGCCGGCCAGCTCGGCCATGCCGCCGACGCGGATGCGATCGTCGAAGCGCGTGATCGCGATCTTGAAGGTTTCGTCGAGCACGGTGGACTGCGGTGCCAGCGCCGGGTCGACCAGCGGCACCGTCAGCGAATAGCCCTTGACCGGGTAGACCGGGATGTCCAGCCCCAGCGGCGCGATCAGGTCGCGCGAATAACTGCCGAAGGCGAGCACATAGCGGTCAGCCTTCAGCACCTCGGCCTTCGGCCCGGCCAGCCGCACGCCGGCAATGCGCCCGCCTTCGGTGAGCAGGCTTTCGACGGCCTCGTTGAAGCGGAAGGCGACGCCCAGCCCGCGCGCCACCTCGGCCAGGCCGCGGGTGAACAGGTGGCAGTCGCCGGTCTCGTCGTTCGGCAGGCGCAGGCCGCCGGCCAGTTGTTGCGCGCTGCGCGCCAGCGCGGGCTCGACCGCGGCAAGCTGGTGGCGGTCGAGCAGCTCGAAGGGCACGCCGCATTCCCGCAGCACCGCGACGTCGCGCTGCACCGCGTCGAGCTGCGCCTGCGTGCGAAAGAGCTGCAGCGTGCCTTGCGTGCGGTGCTCGTAGTGCACGCCGGTCTGCGCGCGCAGCTCGCGGAGGCAGTCGCGGCTGTACTCGGCCACGCGCATCATGCGTTCCTTGTTGGTCGCGTAGCGCTCGGGCGAGCAGTTCTTGAGCATGGCGGCCATCCAGCGCAGCTGGAACAGGCTGCCGTCGGGCCGGATCGACAGCGGCGCGTGCTTCTGGAACATCCACTTGAGCGCCTTCAAGGGAATGCCCGGCGCCGCCCAGGGCGTGGAGTAGCCGGGCGAGACCTGGCCGGCATTGGCGAAGCTGGTTTCCTCCGCGGGGCCGCGCTGGCGATCGACCAGCGTCACCTCGGCACCGGCGCGCGCCAGGTAGTAGGCCGTCGTGACACCGATCACCCCGCCGCCCAGAACAATCACTTTCATGGCAAGCCCCCAGATCTGAAGAGAGAAGCAGAGGTTATTCATCCTCCTGCCATAAACTTCACTCAAATTCCGCTGCTGGCCAGTGCTTCTTGCTGTGGAGACAGGTCCCGGTGGCTTCCAGGAGTGAAATGACCGAGCTCGACCGCATCGACCGCAGGATCCTCGAGATCCTGCAACGCCAGGGCCGCATCCCGATGACCGAGCTCGCGCAGCAGATCGGGCTGTCGACCTCGCCCTGTACCGAGCGTGTGCGGCGCATGGAACGTGAAGGCGTGATCACCGGCTACTACGCGCGCATCGACCCGCAGGCGGTCGGCAAGACGCTGCTGGTGTTCGTCGAGATCACCCTCTCCTCCAAGTCGGCCGACGTCTTCGACAAGGTGCGTACCGAGCTGCTGCACGTGCCCGAGGTGATGGAATGCCACCTGGTCTCGGGGGGCTTCGACTACCTGGTGAAGGCGCGCCTGCGCGCGATGAGCGACTACCGGCGGCTGCTGGGCGACCTGCTGAAGAAGCTGCCGGTCACAGCCGAATCGAACAGCTATGTGGTGATGGAAGAGGTGAAGGAGAGCTTGTATCTGCCGCTGGACCGTTGAGGCAGCCTTTCAGCTCGGCAGTTCGTCCAGCACGTCGATGACCTGCCCGCGAGCATTGGCTACGGACTGCCCGCATTCGGAAAGAACAGCTGCTCGCCGCCGATCTTGTAGCTCGCGATGGTCGATTGCCCTGCCGGCGAGATCACCCAGTCGACGAACTTCTGCGCGCCGGCACTGTCGAGCTGCGGAAACTTCGAGGGGCTCACCACCATCACGCCGTACTGGTTGAAGAGCCGCTTGTCGCCTTCTACCAGCACCGCGAGCTCGGCACGGTTCTTGAAGCTGAGCCACGTGCCGCGGTCAGCCAGCACATAGGCGCCAGCGGCGGCCGCCATGTTGAGCGCCGGGCCCATGCCGCAACCGCATTCCTTGTAGCCCGCACCCTTTCGTTCGTTGGGCAAGGGCTGGCCCGCGGCGCCCAGCCCGGTCTGCATCCACAGGCGGCGCTCGGCGGCATCGGTGCCGCTCTTGTCGCCACGGGACACGAAGGCAGCGTTGGCCGCGGCCACCTTCTTCAGCGCCGCGGCGATGTCCTTGCCCTTCGCGGCGGCCGGGTCGCTCTTCGGCCCGACGAGCACGAAGTCGTTGTACATGACGGCGTAGCGCTTCTCGGCGAAGCCTTCAGCCACGAACTTCTCCTCGGCTGCGGTGTCGTGCACGAAGAGCACGTCGGCATCGCCGCGCTTGGCCATGTCGATGGCCTGGCCGGTGCCCACCGCCACCACCTTCACGTCGACGCCGCTGGCCTGCTTGAACGCCGGCAGCAGGTGCGCGAACAAGCCCGACTGCTCGGTCGAGGTGGTGGATGCCATAGTGATCGTCTCGGCCTGCGCCGCGAAGCTGCCCCCCGCAAGGGCGAGGGCCACGGCCAGGGACTTGAATGTTTTCATACCAGTTCTCCTTTTACGAACAAGCGTGCTGCCTCGGGCAGCGGCCCATGGAAGAAATCGTCGACCGGCAGGTCGGCCAGCACCCGCCCCTGCTCCAGGTAGATCACCCGGCTCGCCAGCCGCTTGACCTGGCCCAGGTTGTGGCTTGCGAATACCAGGGTGCGGCCCTGCGCGGCTTCGGCGATCAGGGTCTCGACCTCGCGCTTGGCCGTCGGGTCCAGGCTCGCGGTCGGCTCGTCGAGCAGCAGCACCGACGGCTTCAACGCCCACGCGCGCGCGAGCGCCAGGCGCTGCTGCTGCCCGCCTGACAGCGTGCGCGCGTTGCGCCCGGCGACGCTTGCCAGGCCGACCCGCTCCAACGCCACCCTGGTCTCGGCCTGCGCGCTGCGCCACGGTACGCCACGAAGCCAGAGCGCCAGGGCGACGTTGTTGTGGACGCTCATGCGCAGCATGTGCGGCCGCTGGAACAGCATGGCCTGCGCGCGCAGCGGCACACCGCTGACGAAGGTGCCGGACGCGTGCGGCACCAGGCCGTGCAGCACGCGCAGCAGCGTGCTCTTTCCGCTGCCGTTGGCGCCGATCAGGGCGACGCGCTCGCCCGCCTGGATAGACAGCGTGACGCCGGCCAATGCCGGCACGCGGCCGTAGCGCACGTCGATGGTGTGCAGGGTGAAAAATGGAATGGCCGCCGGCACAGGCGCGTGCGGCTCCGCGTCATCGCGCGCGGCCACCACGCGCAGGCGAGGGCGAACGCTCATGCCGCGACCTCCACCCGCCGCGGCCCTGCCGCATCGGCTGCGCCGCCATCGACACGCTCGCGCCAGCCGCGCAGCGCGCTGATGGCGAGGTTGAGCAACAGCACCACGCCCAGCAGCACCAGGCCCAAGGCCAGCGCGAGCGGCAGGTCGCCCTTGCTGGTCTCGAGCGCGATGGCGGTGGTCATGACGCGCGTGAAGCCGTCGATGTTGCCCCCGACGATCATCACCGCGCCAACCTCCGACACGGCGCGGCCGAAGGCGGCGATCAGCACGGTGACCAGCGCGTAGCGCTCGTCCCACACCAGCAACAGCGCCCGCACCAGGCCACGCGCACCGAGCGAGCGCAACTGCTCGCCGTGCGCGCGGTCCGCGTCCTCGATGGATTGGCGCGTGAGGGCCGTGACCACCGGCAGTACCAGCAGCGCCTGCGCCAGCACCATGGCCTGGAACGAGAACAGCCAGCCCAGGAAACCCAGCGGCCCCGAGCGCGACAGCAACAAATAGATCACCAGCCCGACCACCACCGACGGCAGCGCCAGCAGCGTGTTGAGCAACGTGAGCAGCAGCCCGCGCCCCGCGAATCGTGCAACGGCGAGCCAGGCACCGAGCAGCAGGCCGAACCCGCACGCCAGGGCGCAGGCCGTGGCGCTGACCGCCAATGAACGCCCGACGATGGCGAGCAGCACGGGATCGCCGGCAACCAGCAGGTGCCAGGCGGCGATGGCGCTGTCGGTGAAGGTGTTCATCGGGGCGGGTGGCGCAATCCAGGAAGTATCGGCAAGGTCGGCGCCCAACATATGCAAGCACGTGCATAGGTGGCCAGCCCACTCTGCATAATCCTCCGCGGCATCCCCCTTGTCCTCCAACTGTCGTGCAGCAGATCGAACTCTTCTACGCCATTGCCCCGCGCCGCAGCGGACGCACGCTGATCCGCAATCCGCTGATGGAGCTGCTGCACGCGGTCCGCGAACACGGCTCCATCTCGGCAGCGGCGCGGGCGCTGGGCCTGTCGTACCGGCATGTCTGGGGCGAACTCAAGCGCTGGGAGCAGGCCCTGGGCCATCCGCTGGTCAGCGGCGAGCAGGGCCGCTCGGCGCAGCTCTCGGAGTTCGGCGACAAGCTGCTGTGGGCCGAGCGTCAGGCGCAGGCGCGGCTGGCGCCTCAGATCGAGGCCCTGCATGCCGATCTCGAGCGCGCGTTCGCCATGGCCTTCGACGATGGCTTGCACGTGCTCAGGCTGCATGCGAGCCACGACGATGCGCTGGTGCTGCTGCGTGCGCACGCGGCGGAGCGCGCACGGCTGCAGCTGGACATTCGCTTCACCGGCAGCGTGGATGCGATCAGCGCCCTCAACCAGGGGCGTTGCGTGATGGCGGGCTTCCACACGCTCGAGCGGCCGCCGGCCGGCTCGCTCGCGCAGCGCACCTACAAGCCGCTCCTCAAGCCCGGGCTGCACAAGCTGATCGGCTTCGCGCGCCGTACGCAGGGACTGATCGTCGCACCCGGCAACCCATTGGACCTGCGCAATATCGGCGACGTTGCGCGGCGGCGTGCGCGCTATGTCAACCGCGCCCTCGGCACCGGCACACGGGTGCTGTTGGACGAGTTGCTCGCGCAGGAAGGGCTCGGCGCGGACGCCATCGAGGGTTATGCGCGCGACGAGCCCTCGCACATGGCCGTCGCTCATGCCGTGGCATCAGGGCAGGCCGACGCGGGTCTGGGCATCGAATCGGCCGCGCGGGGAGCGAAGCTCGGCTTCGTGCCGCTGGTGCACGAGCGCTACCACCTGGCCTGCCTCAAGTCGGCACTCGATCAGCCGGCCATCGAGGCCTTGCTCGTGCTGCTGCGCAGCGCCGCCTGGCAGCACCAGCTCGGCACGTTGGCGGGCTACGAGAGCGCCGGCAGCGGCGAGGTGCAGTCACTGAGCGCGCTGCTGCCGTGGTGGCGCTTCAAGGGGCCGAAACGGTAATGCGCGCCGCCGCTGGGGAACGCGAATTCGTCACTCGAGCTTGCGGTCCTCGCGCTTGGCGTCGGCCATCGCCTCGGGCTCCAGTTCCTCGGCCGAGCGGTTGAGGTGGATGAACACGCCCCACCCCGCCAGCAGCAGCGCGACGGAGCACACCATGCCTGCCGCATAGAGCAACTGCGCCGGATCGCCATGGGCCCTGAAGGTCGCCACCAGCCCTTCCACCGCCAGCGCGACCACGATGACCACCATGAAGCGCGACAGGAAACGGCGCACGCGGGTGGGCGCGCTGATGTGCGCGTCCCGCACCACTTCCTCCTCCATGATGGTCTGCGCCACCTGCAGAGCGACCACCGCCGCAGCCAGCAGCCCCACCGCCTCGATGATCGACTCCGCGGCCGCGCGGTCGAAACCCTCCGCCAGCGCTGACCAGCCAATGCGCGCCGACACCGCGATCAGCATCAGCGCTGCGCAGGCGAAGAGCAGGGCCATGAAGGCATGAATGCCGGAGAACAGACGCAGCAGCCATCTCATTCGCAGTCTCCGATCGTGGTGGGATGCAGCAGTGTCGCGTTCTTCGCATCGGGCGAATGTCAGCGGGCGCCCTTTGGTTGAGCGCAGGAACTAGTTTCGAAGACGCGCCGCCAGGCGCTGCACCCCCGCCGCCCACCGGTTCGGCTTCTCGTCCATCCACTGCTGGGCGAGCTCGGAGGATGCAGGGTCTGTCACGCGGGTCACCGCCTGCTGCGCGCGTGGCGCGAGGGCGCGAAGCTGCTCGCGCGGCACCCCGGCCAGGCAGGGCACCACCCGTGTCCTCGGCGCTGCGCCGTTGCTGCCCAGCGCATCGGCAAGGACTTCGGCGGCAGCGACGGCGGCTGCTCCGTCGTCGGCATCGACAAAGCTCGCGACCAGCGCCATGTCGATGGCCTGGGCGACCACGGTGGCATCGGCAGAGCGCGCGCATTCCGCCAGGAAGTCCTGCGCGGCATCGTTGTCGAGTGCACCTTCGTCCCAGGCGCCCGACAGGGCCGGCAAGGCCAGCATCCACGCGAGGCCGGCGACGCAGGCGCGATACGACATGTTCATGCGGCGAATTCTCCGTCAGGGCCGAGGCCGGTCGCCACGCCGAGCCGCCGTGCCAGGTTCGCCGCGTCGTAGGGCGCATGCACCTTGACGTCGTTGTCGAAGTAGCAGTACACATCGCGCCGGGCGCGGCGCGGCGCGGCGCGGGTCGAAGCCCTGCGTGCGTCCTTCACCTGGCGGCCGTGGCGCCATGCATCGATGCGCGCGGCCCACTGGTCCAGCGCGGCATCGTCGTAGCCGCTGGCATAGAGCTCCTTGTCGCCATGCAGCCGCAGGTAGACGAAATCGGCCGTCAGGTCCTCGATCAGCGGCCAGCGGCCGGCCGTGTCCGCGACCACGAGTGCGATGCCGTGCTGGCGCAATTGGGCAATGAAGGCCGCGTCGACGAAGCTCGGATGACGCACTTCCACCGCATGCCGCAGCGGCCGCTTCGCGGAACGCTCGAGCCAGCTCCGGCCCTCGAGCCGCTCGTCATGCTCGCGCGCGAGGGCCAGGGCCGCACGCGTGTCGCGCGGCAGCAGCGTGAAGAAGTCTTCGATCCGCTCCGGGTCGTAAGCCATCGAAGGCGGCAGCTGCCACAGGAACGGTCCCAGCTTCGCGCGCAGTGCCAGCACCCCCGATGCCAGGAAGTTGGCGAGCGCGGGGCGCACGTCCTTCAGCCGCAGCATGTGCGTGATGTAGCGCGAGCCCTTGACCGCGAAGACGAAGCCATCGGGCGTTTCGTCGTGCCAGGCGAGGTAAGACTCGGGCCGTTGCAGCGAATAGAAGGAACCGTTCAGCTCGATGGTCGGCAGCATGCGCGAGGCGAAGGCCAGTTCCCGGCGCTGTGGCAAGCCCTTCGGATAGAACTTGCCGCGCCAGGGCGCGTAGCGCCAGCCTGAGATGCCGACGCGGGTGTCGCCGGGTGTTCCAGCCATGGTTCGTCGCCCCGAAAGAGGCCTTCGCTCGCGGGCCGTGCGGAATGCCGTGCCTCGGCGCGCGATTCTCTGCGGTGGCACGGCCCCGCCGTGAAGGACAAGGCCGCGCCGCCGCGCACGCTAAGCCGGCTTGTCGGCGCGCGCGCCCAGCCCCAGGTAGGTGTCGATGATGCGGCGGTCGTGCAAGAGCTCCGAGGCCGCGCCCTGCAGCGCGACCGCGCCCATTTCCAGCACATAGGCGCGGTCCGCGACCTGCAGCGCGGCGCGCGCGTTCTGCTCGACCAGCAGCACCGAGACCCCGTGCTTGCGCAGCGAGGACACCACCTGCAGCACTTCGCGCACGATGAGCGGGGCCAGCCCCAGCGACGGTTCGTCGAGCATCAGCAGGCGTGGGCGCGCCATCAGCGCGCGACCGATCGCCAGCATCTGCCGCTCGCCGCCGGAGAGCGTGGAGGCCAGCTGCGCGCGGCGCTCGGCCAGGCGCGGGAAGATGGCGAAGACCTCGTCCATCCGCTGGCGCTGGTCGCGCTCGCCGCGCCACCAGCGCGAGAAGCCTCCCAGCAGCAGGTTGTCCTCGACCGGCATCTCGCCGAACAGCTCGCGCTTCTCGGGCACGAGCCCGACGCCGCGCGCCACCATGGCCTCGACGCTGACCCGAGCCATGGGCTCGCCGCCGAGCAGCACCCGTCCGCGCGAAGGCAGCAGACCCATGGCTGCGCACAGCAGCGTGGTCTTTCCGGCGCCGTTGGGGCCGATCACGGTGACGATCTCGCCGGCGTCCACGCGCAGGTCGATGTGGTGGACCGCCTCGACGGGGCCGTAGGAGACGCAGAAGTCTTCGAGTTGAAGCAGGGGCGAGGCGCTCGCTGACGCACTCACGCCTCGGACCGGCACGCCGGCCTTTTCTGGAACGGGCGGGTGCGTCATGCCACTTGCTCCGCGCGACCTTCGCTCGGGGGCTCTTCCACGCCGCCAAGATACGCATCCAGCACCTTCGGATCGCCCTGCACCTCCGCCGGCGTTCCACGCGCAATGACGGCGCCGAACTCCAGCACCGTGACGCGGTCGGCCAGGTTCATCACGAACTCCATGTCATGTTCCACCACCAGGATGCCGAGGCCCTCGGTGCGCAGCTGGTCGAGCAGCGTCGCGAGTGCGCGCTTTTCCAGGTGGCGCAATCCGGCTGCCGGCTCGTCCAGCAGCAGCACCGCGGGATGGCCTGCCAGGGCGCGCGCGATCTCGACCACGCGCTGCTGGCCGAGCGCGAGCGAGCCCGCCGGCACCTCTGCGAACTCGCCAAGGCCGCAGCGCTCGATCTGCTGGCGTGCCTGCGCGAGCAGCGCCGCCTCCTCGGCCCGATCGAGCCGCAGCATCGAGGCGATCCAGCCGCGCTTGCCGCGGCGGTGCGCTCCCAGCGCGACGTTCTCGATCACGCGGCGCTGGCCCAGCAGCCGCACATGCTGGAAGGTGCGGCCCAGGCCCAGCGCCGCGAAGGCGCGCGAAGGCTGGCCCGTCATGGGGCGGTCCATCAGCCGCACCTCGCCTTCGGTGGGGTCGTCCACGCCCGAGATCATGTTGAAGAAGGTGCTCTTGCCGGCGCCGTTGGGCCCGATCAGCGCATGGATCTCGCCGGCCTTCACGTCGAGACTGACGGTGTCGTTGGCCACCAGGCCGCCGAAGCGCTTGGTGACGGCCTTGGCCTCGAGCACGACCTGGCCGCGCGGCGGCAATGCGGCCCCGGGCAGCGTCATCGCCCGGCGCGGCGGACGCACTGCCGCCGGTTTGAGGAAGCGCCCTGCGAAACGCGCCAGCGTCGGCCACAGCCCGTCGGCGAAGCGTTGCAGCACCACCAGCATCAACAGGCCGAACACGATCACTTCGAAGTTTCCGCTCGATCCGAGCAGCTGCGGCAGGATGTCCTGCAGCTGCTCCTTCAGCAGCGTGATCAGCGCCGCACCGAGCACCGCGCCCCACAGGTGGCCGGCACCGCCCACGACCGCCATGAACAGGTACTCGATGCCGATGTTCAGGTTGAATGGCGTCGGGTTGATGAAGCGCTGCAGGTGCGCATAGAGCCAGCCCGACACCGCTGCGAGCAGCGCCGCCAGCACGAAGACCTTGATGCGGTAGCGGCCCGTGTCCACGCCCATCGACTCGGCCATTACGCGCCCGCCCTTGAGCGCGCGGATGGCACGCCCCTCGCGCGAATCCAGCAGGTTGTGCAGCGCCCACAGCGCCAGCAGCAGCACGCCCCAGATGACGAGGCCCAGCGAGCGCGGCGAGGCGAAGGAGACGCCCCCGACCTCGATCGCCGGAACGCCCGCCACGCCCGTGTGGCCGCCGAGGAACTCGAGATTGCCGAACAGGAAATAGAAGCTCAGACCCCACGCGATGGTGCACAGCGGCAAGTAGTGGCCCGACAGGCGCAGCGTGATCGCGCCCAGGCCCCAGGCGATGACGAAGGTCACCACGATGCCGAACAGCAGCCCGATCCAAGGGAGCAGCGCCGGGCTGATGCCGCCCATTGCCGAGGCGGCCATCGGCGAGGTGCAGATCCATGCGGTCGCGTAGGCGCCGGTGCCGACGAACGCGGCCTGCCCGAAGGAGGTCATGCCGCCAACGCCGGTCAGCATGACCAGGCCGGCCGCCACGAGTGCGTAGAGACCGATGTAGCTGAGGACCGTGACCGAGAAGTCGGGCAGGAAGCGCCAGGCGGCTGCCAGCGCGATGATGAAGGCCAGTGTCAGGTGGCGGCGGGTCATGGGGAAGCCTTCCGGGGGCTGGTCTGTCTTGCTCCTGTTTGTCTTGCGGGGGTGAGGTGGGGGCAACGGGTTTTCTGTTTGTACGTTGCTGTTGTTTTGGGGCGGGAGCCGGCCTCACACCAACTGCAACGCCAGAACAAAGGCCCGGAGCCCCCACCCCAGCCCTCCCCCAAGGCGGGAGGGAGCAAATCGGAAACCAGCACGCTCATTCCTCATCCTCCACATGCCGACTGCTAAGCGAACGCCACCAAAGCACCGGAATGATCAGCGTAAAAACGAACACCTCCTTGAACGCACTGGCCCAGAACGAAGAGAAGGTCTCGAGCTGCCCCACGATCAGCGCGCCCACCAGGGCCAGCGGGTAGCTGGCCAGCCCGCCGACGATTGCCGCCACGAAGCCTTTCAGGCCGATCAGGAAGCCGGTGTCGTAATAGATGGTGGTGATCGGCGCAATCAGCAGCCCCGAGACCGCGCCGATCGCCGCCGCCAGGGCGAAGCTCAGGTCCCCTGAAAGCCCCGTCGGAATGCCCATCAGCCGCGCGCCGACGCGGTTGATCGCGGTCGCCCGCAGCGCCTTGCCGACGATCGAGCGCTCGAAGAACAGGAACATCAGCACCACCAGCGCCGCTGTGACCGCCACGACCACCAGGGACTGGCCGGTGACGGCGACGCCGCCCAGGTCCAGCCGCATTTCGGAAAAAGCAGGCGTGCGTGAGCCCTCGGCACCGAAGAAGAGCAGCCCCAGGCCGACCAGCACGCCGTGCAGCGCCACCGACACGATCAGCAGCGTGAGCACGGTCGCATCGGCCAGCGGCCGGTAGGCCAGTCGGTACAGCAGTGGGCCGAGCGGCACGATCACGGCGAGCGCCGCAAGTGTCTGCATGACCAGCGACTCGGGGCGCAGCAGCAGCACCAGCGCGCAGGCCACGAGCGGCAGCGCCACGCACCAGGCGAGCGTCGAGGCCCAGTCGACCACCGCGCCGCGCTTCCAGCGCCACAGCTCCACCACGAGTGCCGCCGCCGCCAGCACGAGCAGCAGCCACAGCGTGGCCGGCACCCGGCCGGCCTGCAGCGCCACCACCGACAGCGCACTGAAGGCCACGAATTCCCCTTGCGGGATGAAGATGACGCGGGTCACGGAGAACACCAGCACCAGCGCCAGCGCCATGAGCCCGTAGATCGCCCCGTTCACGATACCGTCCTGCCCCAGGATCAGGGCGATTTGCAAATCCATGCAGCTTCTCCGGCGCGGGCCGCTTTCAGTTAGGAATACTCAACTCGATGCCTCACTGCGCTCGCGTCCCACCACCCCGCGGCCGGCGAAGCCAGGCCCGTTGGTGAAACACCGCGGAACCGGCTTTGCCGGGCCGCTGGTGTTGCCCCCGGTAGGGGGTGGGCGGCTACACGAAGTGAGCCAACCTGGGGGCGAGCCTTATTCTTGCGGTTGGTACTTCCAGGCGCCGTTCTCGATCTTGACCATCACGCGCGCGCGCTGGTCCAGGCCCAAATGGTCGGTGGGCGACATGGTGAAGATGCCATGCGCGCCGGGGACGTTCTTCACCTCTTCGAGCGCATCGCGCAGCGCGGCGCGGAACGCCGGCGTGCCGGGCTGGGCCTTCTTCAGCGCGACCGGAATGGCGGCATTCATGATCAGGCCGGCATCCCAGGCGTGGCCACCGAAGGTCGACACGCTGCCCTTGCCATTGGCGGCCTCGTAGGCGTTGACGTAGGCCAGCGCCGATTTCTTGAGCGGATGCGAATCGGGCAGCTGCGACGCCACCAGCATCGGGCCCGAGGGCAGCAGCGTGCCCTCGACATCCTTGCCGCCGACGCGCAGGAAGTCGGAATTGGCGACGCCGTGGGTCTGGTAGACCTTGCCGGCGTAGCCGCGCTCCTTCAGCGACTTCTGCGGCAGCGCGGCCGGGGTGCCGGAGCCGGCGATCAGCACGGCGTCGGGCTTGGCGGAGATGAGCTTGAGCGTCTGGCCGGTGACCGAGGTGTCGCTTCGGGCATAACGCTCATTGGCCACGACCTTGAGCTTCTTCAGCTCGGCAGCCTTGGTGAATTCCTGGAACCAGCCTTCGCCATAGGCGTCGGAGAAGCCGATGAAGCCGACCGTCTTCACGCCGTTGGCGGCCATGTGCTCGGCGATCGCCAGCGACATCATGATGTCGTTCTGCGGCGTCTTGAAGACCCACTTGCGCTTGGCGTCCATGGGCTCGACGATGCGCGCCGAGGCCGCCATCGAGATCATCGGTACCTTCTCTTCGGCCACCACGTCGATCATGGCCAGCGAATTGGGCGTCACGGTCGAGCCGAGCACGATGTCGACCTTGTTCTCGCTGATCAGCTTGCGCGTGTTCGACACCGCAGCCGTGGTGTCGGAAGCGTCGTCGAGCACGATGTAGTTGATCTTCTGCCCGCCGATGGTCTTGGGCATCAGCGCAATGGTGTTCTTTTCGGGAATGCCGAGGGAAGCGGCCGGCCCGGTCGCCGACAGGGTCACTCCGACGTTGATGTCGGCGTGCGCGGCGAAGGCCATGGCGCACAGCAGTGCCACGCCGAGGCGGGTGAAAGAACTCATGAACGGTCTCCGGTAGTTGAAAAATCGCGCGCGCTCAGCGTTCGTCGAAGGACAGCCGCACGCGCTCGGTCAGGGGGTGTGCCTGGCAGGTGAGGATAAAGCCACCCGCCACCTCATTCTTGTCGAGCGCGAAGTTGCGCTCCATCCGCACTTCCCCTTCCAGGAGCTTGGCGCGGCAGGTGCCGCAGACGCCCGAAGTGCAGGAGTACGGCACTTCCAGGCCGGCGGAGGACGCCGCGTCGAGGATGCTGGGCTGGCCGAGGGTGTACGGGATCTCGCGGGCGATCCCGTCGCGCACGATGGTGATGCGCGCAGTCTCGGCATCGCCCGGCTGCGGTGTGTGCACCACGGCGCCCACCGCACCCGTTGGCGACTGCGCGAGGCCGAAGCGCTCGATGTGGATGCGCTCCTCGGGCACGCCCGCCTCCAGCAGCGCGGCCTCGGCCTCGTCGTTCATCTGGAAGGGACCGCAGACGTAGACGTGGTCGATGCTGCCGGGCGGCACCAGGCCCTGCAGGAACTCGGCGATCTTCTCGCGATTCATCAGGCCCGCATTGATGGGCACGTCGGTATGCTCGTCGGAAAACACGAGCTGCAGCGACAGGCGCGTCATGTAGCGGTTCTTCAGGTCCTCGATTTCTTCCTTGAACATCGTGGACCGCAGCTGCCGGTTGCCGTAGATGAGCGTGAAGCGCGAATGCGGCTCGCGCGCCAGCACCGTCTTCATGATCGAGAGGATGGGCGTGATGCCGCTGCCGCCGGCGATGCCCACGTGGTGGCGCTGCGCCCCGGGCTCGATCGGCACGAAGAAGCGGCCCTGCGGCGCCATCACCTGCAGCGTGTCGCCGGGCTTGAGGCTGCTGTTGATCCAGTTCGAGAACTGGCCCTGCTGCACCTTGCGCACGCCCACGCGCAGCTCGCCGTCGTCGACACCGGCGCAAATCGAATAGGAGCGGCGCAGGTCCTGGCCGTCGATCTCCTTGCGCAGCGTGAGGTACTGGCCCTGGGTGAAGCCGAACACGCCGCGCAGTTCCTCGGGTACGTCGAAGGAAACGATCACCGCCTCGGCGGTGTCGGGCTCGATGCTGCGCACGCGCAGCGGGTGGAAGATGACGCTCATGGTTCAGAGGGGTTTGAAGTGCTCGAACGGTTCGCGGCAATCGAGGCAGCGGTAGAGCGACTTGCAGGCCGTGGAGCCGAAGGCCGACAGCCGCTCGGTGTGGGCACTGCCGCATCGGGGGCAGGCGACCGGCGCGGCCGGCGGACGGCGCACCAGGCGGATCGGCACCGCGCCACCATGCAAGCCCGCCGCGCCCGGTGGCGCGATGCCGTACTCGCGCAGCTTGCGCTTGCCTTCGGCGCTGATCCAGTCGGTGGTCCATGCCGGGGCGCGGCGCAGCGTCACGCGGGCGGGGCCCAGCCCGGCGGCGTCGATGGCATCGAGCACGCTGCGCTCGATCACCTCGGTGGCGGGGCAGCCGGAATAGGTGGGCGTCAGCACGATCTCCAACCCCTCCCCGTGCGGCAGGACCTCGCGCACGATGCCCAGGTCGCAAACCGACAGTGCCGGCACCTCGGGGTCGAGCACGGTGCCCAGCACCTCCCAGGCGCGCGCCACGCGGGTCTCGTTCGCTGCGGGAAGGCGCAACGCATCCATCACCACACCCCGCCCGGATAGGCGCGCTGCAGATGCTGCATCTCGGCCAGGATGTAGCCCATGTGTTCGCTGTGCACGCCGCGCTTGCCGGTGCTCAGGAAGGCCGACTCGGCCGGGATCGACAGCGTGGCCTCCTCGAGCACCGGACCCATCTCTGCGAACCACGCCTCGCGCAGCTCGGACCAGGCCGGCCCGAGGCCGCTGGCACGCGCCTCTTCGTCGATGGCGTCGGACGCGAAGAGCTCGGGCACATAGCGCCACAGGTGGGCCAGCGCGGCCTCCATGCGCGCATGCGATTCGCCGGTACCGTCGCCCAGGCGCACGACCCAGTCGGCCGAATGCTGCTGGTGGTAGCGCGCCTCCTTGACGGCCTTGCAGGCGATGGCGGCCACCTCGGCATCGCTCGACGCCTCGAGTTTTTCCCACAGCAGCTTGAGCAGCGTGGCGACCATCGCGTTGCGCAGCACGCTGAAGGCGAAGTCGCCGCGCGGCAGCTCGACCAGCGTGGCGTTGAAATAGTCGCGCTCGTCGCGCAGGAAGGCGAGCTGGTCCTCGTCGTGCGCGCGGCCCTCGATCTCGCCGGCGCGCGTGAGGAGTGCGCGCGCCTGGCCGACGAGGTCGAGCGCCATGTTGGTGATGGCGATGTCCTCTTCGAGGATCGGCGCGTGGCCGCACCATTCACCCAGGCGCTGCGCCAGGATCAGGCAGGTATCGCCGATGCGCAGCAGGTATTGCACGGCGGGGCTGCGGTCGAGTTCGATGGATGCTTGCATGGCTCGCTTCCGCTCACATGTGGTCGACCGACTTCGGCAAGGCGTAGAAGGTCGGGTGGCGGTAGACCTTGTCTTCCGCCGGGTCGAAGAACATGTCCTTGTCGCCGGGATCGCTCGCCACGATCTGGTCGGAGCGCACCACCCAGACGCTGACGCCTTCCTGCCGCCGCGTATAGACGTCGCGGGCCATCTGCAGCGCCATCTTCGGGTCGGGCGCGTGCAGGCTGCCGCAGTGCTTGTGATCCAGCCCGGCCTTGCTGCGCACGAACACTTCCCACAGCGGCCATTCATGTTCGATGCTCGTGTCGCTCATGCTGCTTCCTTCAGATGATGTTGCTTGCGCGCATGGGCCAGCGCGGCATCGCGCACCCAGGCGCCTTCTTCCCAGGCCTTCACGCGGGCCCCGAGCCGCTCGCGGTTGCAAGGGCCGTCGCCGCCGATCACCCGCCAGAATTCGGCCCAGTCGATCGGCCCATGGTCGTGCGCCTGGCGTTCCTCGTTCCACTTCAGCTCAGGGTCGGGCAGGGTCACGCCCAATACCTTGGCCTGCTCGACCGCGGCATCGATGAACTTCTGGCGCAGCTCGTCGTTGGTGAAGCGCTTGATGCCCCATCGCATCGACTGCGCACTGTTGGGCGACTGGTCGTCGGGCGGGCCGAACATCATGATCGAGGGCCACCACCAGCGGTTCACCGCGTCCTGCACCATCGCCTTCTGCGCCTCGGTGCCGTGCTGCATCATGGTCAGCAGCGCCTCGTAGCCCTGGCGCTGATGAAAGCTTTCCTCGCGGCAGATGCGGATCATGGCGCGCGCATAGGGTGCGTAGGAGCAGCGGCAGATCGGCACCTGGTTCATGATCGCCGCGCCATCGACCAGCCAGCCGATGGTGCCCATGTCGGCCCAGGTCAGCGTGGGGTAGTTGAAGATCGAGCTGTACTTGGCCTTGCCGCTGTGCAGTGCATCGAGCATCTGGTCGCGGCTGGTGCCCAGGGTCTCAGCCGCGGCGTACAGGTAGAGGCCGTGCCCGCCCTCGTCCTGCACCTTGGCCAGCAGGATCGCCTTGCGCTTCAGCGTGGGCGCGCGGCTGATCCAGTTGCCCTCGGGCAGCATGCCCACGATCTCGGAATGCGCATGTTGGCTGATCTGGCGCACCAGCGTCTTGCGGTAGTGCTCGGGCATCCAGTCCTTGGCCTCGACGAAGCCGCCCGCATCGATGCGCTCGTCGAAGCGCTGCTCCAGGCGCATCTCCTCGGCCGAGCGCACGGCCTTGGGGCCGTCCTTGTCCTTGCCCATGGTGTCCATTGCTTGGGTGTACATGGCGTGTCCTTTCAGGCGGTCTCAGGTCTTAAGGCGCTCGTCGACCACGCGCCGGGCCTTGCCGGTCAGCGTGCGTTCGAGCGATTCGGGGGGCTGCACCAGCACCGTGGTCGAGATGCCGACCATGGTCTTCACGCGCTGCTGCACCCATTGCGCGATCTGGTCGCACTCGGTACCCGAGAGGCCGGCGGCGGCCTGCTGCAGTTCGCAACGCACCTCGACGTGGTCCAGGTGGCCTTCGCGGCCGACCTTGATCAGGTACTGGCCCGAGAGCTTCTCGTGTGCCAGCACGATCTCCTCGATCTGCGTGGGGAAGACGTTGACGCCGCGGATGATCAGCATGTCGTCGCTGCGCCCGACGATCTTGCCCATGCGGCGGAAGCTGCGCGAGGTGGGCGGCAGGAGGCGGGTGAGGTCGCGCGTGCGGTAGCGCACGATCGGCAGCGCCTCCTTGGTGAGCGAGGTGAAGACGAGCTCGCCCTCCTCGCCGTCGGGCAGCACCTCGCCGGTCTCGGGGTCGATGATCTCAGGGTAGAAATGGTCTTCCCACACGACCGGGCCGTCCTTGCTTTCGATGCACTCGCTCGCCACGCCGGGGCCCATGACTTCCGACAGGCCGTAGATGTCGACCGCGTCCATGCCTCCCTTATGCTCGATCTCGCGCCGCATGGCCTCGGTCCAGGGTTCGGCGCCGAAGATGCCGACCTTGAGCGAGTTCTCGCGCGCATCCAGCCCCTGGCGCTGGAACTCCTCGATGATCACCTGCATGTAGCTGGGCGTGACCATGATGATGTCGGGGCGGAAGTCGCGGATCAGCTGCACCTGCTTCTCGGTCTGGCCGCCCGACATCGGGATGACGGTGCAGCCGGCGCGCTCGGCACCGTAGTGCGCGCCCAGGCCGCCGGTGAAGAGGCCGTAGCCGTAGGCCACGTGCACGATGTCGCCGGCCCGCCCGCCCGCGGCGCGTATGGAGCGCGCCACGAGGTTCGCCCAGTGCTCGATGTCCTGCAGGGTGTATCCCACGACGGTCGGCTTGCCGGTGGTGCCCGAGGAGGCATGGATGCGCGCCACCTGCTCGCGCGGCACGGCGAACATGCCGAAGGGATAGTTGTCGCGCAGGTCCTTCTTGACGGTGAAGGGGAACTTGGCGATGTCGCTCAGCTGGGTCAAGTCGCCGGGGTGTACGCCGCGGGCATCGAAGGCCTGGCGGTAGTGGGGCACCTTGTCGTAGGCGCGCTGCAGCGTGGCCTTGAGGCGTTGCAGCTGCAGCGCGGCGATCTCGTCGCGGCTCGCGGTTTCGATGGCTTCGAGATCACCGGGCGAAGGGTGTCGGACGGGCATGGATGTCTCCTCAAATCCTGGGGGCGGTTGCGTTCACGCCGGTGCGACCGGCTTGCCCTTCAAAGTGTAGGAACGTCCTCGGAACACCGCGACCCGCTCGCCGCGCTGGTTCAGCACCTCCGTGTCGTAGACGCCCGTGCGGCCGGTCTTCGAGACCTCGACGCAGCGCGCGACCAGCCGATCCCCCTCGCGCGCCGGCGCCACGAAGTCGATGCCGAAGCCCGACGCGACGGTCACCTCGTTGTAGGAGTTGCAGGCATAGGCAAAGGCCGAATCGGCCAGCGCCGAGATGAAGCCGCCGTGGCAGATGTCATGGCCGTTGAGCATGTCTTCGCGCACGGTCATGGTGACATCGGCGCGGCCGGGCGCGATGGCCTCGATTTCCATGCCGAGGCCGCGCACGGCGCGGTCCCGGGCGAACATGGCATCGCGCACGCGTTCCGCGGTGTGCTGGGCGTGGGTGTCGCTCATCGATGTGGCCTTCTCAGCGATCGTCGAACTGCGGCAGGCGCTTGGCGCGGAAGGCCTCCACGCCTTCGCGGTAGTCGCCGGCGGCACCAAGATCGCGCTGCAGTGCGGCCTCGCGCGCCAGCGCGGCGGGCAGGTCCAGGGCCTGGGCATCGGCCAGTGCCTTGCGCGTGGCGACCAGCGCGCGCACCGGCATCGCGGCCAGGCGATGCGCCAGCGACTCGACGGTGAGGCTGAGCTCGTCGTCCTCCACGCATTTCCAGATCAGGCCCATCTGTGCCGCCTCGGCCGCCGGAAGCTTGTCACCGAGCAAGGCCAGGCCCATCGCACGCGCCTGTCCGACCAGCCGCGGCAGCAGCCAGGTGCCACCGGTGTCGGGCACCAGCCCGATCTTGGTGAAGGCCTGGATGAAGCTGGCGGAGCGGCCGGCGACCACCAGGTCGCAGGCCAGCGCAAGGTTCGCGCCCGCACCGGCCGCGACGCCATGCACTTCGGCGATGACCGGCACCGGCATCGAGCGGATGCGCAGTACGAGCGGCGCGTAGAGCGACTCGATGACTTGGCCCAGGTCCTTGGGCGTGGCGCCGGGGGTGAAGTCCGGCGCCACCATCGGGTCGGACAGGTCCTGGCCGGCACAGAAGGCGCGCCCCGCGCCGCCCAGCACCACACAGCGCACCGCAGGATCACCCGCCGCTTCGTCGAGTGCAGCCATGAGCGCGGCATGCAGCTGCGAAGTGAAGCTGTTGAGCGCCTCGGGCCGGTTGAGCTGGAGCGTGCGCACGGCGCCCGATTGAGTGCTACGTACCAAGGGTTCGTTCATCGTGGTGCTGCTGGTGGGGTTGACGATCGGCCGAAGGAAGTGTCTCGAATAATTGACCGACCGTTCGGTTGATTATAGGATCCGCGATTTTGCCCTTGCAAGCTTTCGCCTTCGGTACTAACCCTGAAGGCTAGCGTGCGTCGACTTTTTTTCCAACCGAGAGGGAGCAGATCTCATGCCTTGTTATGCGCTCGAAGGCGTGGTGCCGGTGGTCGACCCCGGCGCTTACGTACACCCCACCGCCGTGCTGATCGGCGACGTGATCGTGGGCCCGGGCTGCTACGTCGGACCTTGTGCCAGCCTGCGCGGCGACTTCGGGCGCATCGTGCTGGAGCGCGGCGCGAACGTGCAGGACAACTGCGTGATCCACGGCTTTCCCGACCAGGACACGGTAGTCGAGCAAGACGGCCACATCGGCCACGGCGCAGTGCTGCACAGCTGTGTCGTGCGGCGCGACGCGCTGGTCGGCATGAATGCGGTGGTGATGGACGAGGCCGAGATCGGCGAATCGGCTTTCGTCGCGGCCTGCGCGTTCGTGCCGGCCGGCATGAAGGTGCCGGCGCGCAGCTTGGTGGCCGGCGTGCCGGCGCGCGTGCGGCGCGAGCTCGGCGAGGAGGAGATCGCCTGGAAACAGGAAGGTACGCGGACCTACCAGGACCTCACCCGGCGCTGCCTCGCAAGCCTGGTCGAAGTACAGCCGCTGGCCGCGGCCGAGCAGGACCGGCCGCGCCTTCAATCGCCTGACGTGCGCCCCCTGATCGCTACGCGGCGCGGCTGAGCCTTCAGGGGCTTCCTACTCGCCTCGACGCAGCTTGCGCGCACCGGCGATCGCGCGCTCGCCCTTGGGCGACAGCGCAGGCGGCAGCTCCACTGCGCGAACACCGCCGAAGAACAGGTCGGCAACCATGTGGCCAATGGCCTCGTGGTCGAGCTCGCGGCCGGGTTTCATCCAGGTGAACATCCAGTTGATCATGCCGAAGAGCAGCATCGCCATGGGCTTGCCGAGCTTGCTCGCGGGGGCCTCGCCGCGCACCTCCGCGATGGTGCGGGCAAAGGCGGCGACCACGCGTCGCTCGACGCCGATGATGCGCTCTTGATCCTCCTCGCGCAGGAAGCGCACGTCCTCGGTCAGCACGCGCTGGGCGTTCTGCGCCATCGCGTATTCGGCCACGAAGCTGCGGATCAGCGCGTTCAGGCGCGCCTCGGGCGTCGCGTGTTCGCGCAGCACCTCTTCCACCACGGCCTCGAGGCGCTGGACGTGCTCCTCGGCAATGCGTACGGCAAGGTCGTGCTTGTCGCGCACGTAGTGGTAGAGCGTCGCCTTGGAGACGCCGCAAGCCGCGGCCACCTCGTTCATCGACGTGCCCGCGTAGCCGCGCTGCGCGAACAACTGCGCCGCATTCGAAAGAATCATTTCTCGCTGGCCGTCGTAGCCAGCCGGGTCACGCACGCGAGCCATCCGGCAGCGCCCTTTCCGTCGATGTTGTGCCGCGCCGATGATGGCACGCCGTCAAAGCGCGCAGGTCCTGAACCCGAAGAATCCGTCGTCCCGCTCCGGCCAGGCGAAGCCGCGGTGCTTGGGCGACCGCAGGCGCGCGCGGGTGGCGGCTGAAGCGCCGCGCAGCACGCGCGCCGTGCCGAAGGCGGGCTGCGGATCGAACTCGCTGCCCGCGCTCCAAGGGTCGGCGCGGAAATCCGGCCAGGGCTGCAGGGTGCCCGCGGTCCACTCGTGCACGTCGGCCCACCGGAAGCCGTGCCGCACCGCCGTGTGGGCAGCGATCTCCCATTCGACCTCGGTCGCGAGCCGGCGTCCGGCCCAGCGTGCCCAGGCATCGGCCTCCCACCAGCTCACATGCACCGCGCTCTGGTTGCCCGCCGCGCGCATGGGCCGGCCGAAGCGCTGCTGCAACACCGAGCCGCCGCTGCCGCGCCGCGCGGCACCGATCTGCTCCACATGGCGCGGGCCCCGTCGTCCCTCGGCTTGTGCAGCGAGCCAGGCCAGCCCGCCCGGCAGCCACAGCTCTTCGCGGTCGTACCCGCCGTCGTCGACGAACTCCACGTACTGGCTCCAGGTGATGGGCTGTGCATCGATCTCGAACTCGGGTATCTCCAGCGTGCGCTGACCGCGCTCCTGCGCGAAAGCGAAGCCGGGCTCGTCGACGCCGAGCGTCCAGGCCGTGGCCGGCATCAGCAGCGGCGCATGTTCCACCGGCGCCGGCCAGGCCTCGATGCCCAGCGGCAGGCCGAGGGTCTGCGCCATCACCACCAGTTGCTCGCCGCGCAGGTCTTCATGGAACAGCGCCAGCCGGTAAAAGTAAAGGCCGGCATCGGTCTCGACCGCATGCTCCAGCAGTTCGAGCGTGCTCTCCAGTGTCTCGAGCAGGTAGGCCTTGGTCAGCGAGAGGTTGGGCAGATCCGGCGACCAGCGCGCCTTGGCTTCGATCTGCGCCGGGTTCCACCAGGCATCCGCCTGAGGCTCGATGGCGGCGAGCCGCGTGGGCCGCACCGGGCAGTCGGCGCCGAAGGCGCGCTGCGTGTTGCGCGCTATCCACCATTCGGAAAACCAGCCGATGTGGCCGGCGAGCCAGAGCGGTGGATCGATGCCCTCCTGCCGCGGCACTGCCAGGGCCTCGGAGCCCAGCGCCTGCTCGTAAAGCGACAGCAGGTGCAGCGTGTGGTTGCGCGCGTCGATCAGCGCCAGCGAGAGCAGTTCGCGGCCTGCGCGCCGCATCTCGGGCGAGTCGATGGCGTGGGGACGCTGACCGGAGCTGCCGAAAGGCGGTCGTGACGGCGGACTCGAAGGCATGGGCCATTATGGCCACCGCCTTCGCGCAACGCGGGAGCACTTCGCAGGGAAAACCCGCCGAGGGCGCCGGGCGGGCGTTCTGCGCGGCGAGTTAACATTCCGGGCTTTGCGCCGACCCTACCCGACAGGCGCGGAAACCATCCCAAAGAGACATACCTTGTCCGTATTCCTCAAGTTCGCGCTGGCCATGGACTGGATCAGCGCCCAGCTCGGCAAGCTGGCGGCGTGGGCCGTGCTCGCCGCCTCCGTGATCTCCGCCGGCAACGCCTTTGTGCGCTACGGCCTGGACTTCAGCTCCAACGCGTGGCTTGAGATCCAGTGGTATCTGTTCGCCGCGACCGTGATGCTCGGCGCGCCGCTGGTGCTGAAGCTCAACGAGCATGTGCGGGTGGACATCATCTACGGCAAGCTCAAGCGCAACGGCCCGGTCTACGTCGATCTGTTCGGACTGCTGTTCTTCCTGTTGCCCGTGATGGGCCTGCTGTTCTGGCTCACTCTCCCCTTCTTCCTCGGCATGCTGAGGAGCGGCGAGATGTCCGGCAACATCGGTGGCCTGATCCGCTGGCCGGCCGCGCTGATGATGCCGGTCGGCTTCGGCGCCGTATTCCTGCAAGGCGTGGCCGAGGTGATCAAGCGCGTCGCCTATCTGCGCGGCCTGATCGAGATGGATACGCACTACGAGAAGCCGGTGCAGTAAGCACCACCCCCACACGCGCCGCTTCCCAGGACAAGAAAAATGCAGATGGAAAATTTCGCCCCGGTCATGTTTGCGGGGCTGGTGGTGATCATGCTGATCGGCTTCCCGGTGGCGTTCTCGCTGTCGGCGCTCGGCCTCCTCAGCGGCTTCATCGCGATCGAGATGGGCTGGTTTCCGCCGGGCTTCATGGCCAACCTGCCGCTCAACGTATTCGGCATCCTGTCGAACGAAACGCTGCTGGCCATTCCCTTCTTCACGCTGATGGGCGCCGTGCTCGAGAAGTGCGGCCTGGCCGAAGACATGCTCGACTCCATGGGCCAGCTCTTCGGCCCGGTGCGCGGCGGCCTGGGCTACTCGGTGATCATCGTGGGCTTCATCCTCGGTGCGATCACCGGCACCGTGGCCGGCCAGGTGATCGCGATGGCGATGATCTCGCTGCCGGTGATGATGCGCTACGGCTACAACATGCGTTACTCCACGGGCGTGCTGGCGGCCTCGGGCACCATCACGCAGCTGGTGCCGCCCTCGCTGGTGCTGATCGTGATGGCGGACCAGCTCGGCACCGACGTGGGCCAGATGTACAAGGGTGCCTGGGGCCCGTCGATCCTGCAGGTGCTGATCTTCGCGATCTACACCTTCCTGGTCTCGCGCATCCGGCCCAGCTACGTGCCGGGCGTGCCGGCCTCCGCGCGCACGCTGCAGGGCTGGGCCCTGTGGGCCAAGTGCCTGCGCGGGATCATCCCGTCGGCCATCCTGATCTTCGCGGTGCTGGGCTCGATGGGCGGCCTGCCGTTCATGGACCACGCGATCGCGACGCCGACCGAGGCCGGCGCAATGGGCGCGGTGGGCTCCCTGCTCCTGGCCGCCATCCACCGGCGGCTGAACTGGCCGATGCTCAAGGACGCGATGAACGGCACCATGCGGCTCACCGCGATGGTGGTCTTCATCCTGATCGGCTCGCGCGTGTTCTCGCTGGTGTTCCAGGGCGTGGACGGCGCCAAGTGGATCGAGCACATGCTCTCGGGCCTCCCGGGCGGGCAGATCGGCTTCCTGATCGCGGTCAACGTCTTCGTCTTCTTCCTGGCCTTCTTCCTCGACTTCTTCGAGATCGCCTTCATCATCCTGCCGATGCTGGGGCCAGTGGCGGCCAAGCTGGGCATCGACATGGTGTGGTTCGGCGTGCTGCTGTGCGTGAACATGCAGACCTCGTTCATGCACCCGCCCTTCGGCTTTGCGCTGTTCTACCTGCGCGGCATCGCCGACACGCTGTTCAAGAACGGCGCGCTGCCGCGCAAGGTCGACTCGCGCGACATCTACCTGGGTGCCATCCCCTGGGTCGGGCTGCAGCTGCTGCTGGTGGGCATCGTCATTTTCTTTCCGCAGACAGTCACCGTGTTCCTCGACAAGAAGGTCGTGGTCGACGTCGACAAGGTCCAGCTGGAGATGCCCGCGGACCTGCAGGGCCCCGGCAGCGGCGGCATCAACATGGACGACCCGTTCGGCAACAGGAAGTCCGGTGAGCCCGACGCGCTGCCGATGCCCGAGCCCGAACCCGAGGCGCCCGCCCCGGCGCCCGGGGCCGGGACCGGGACCGATAACAAGCAGTGAACCCCGCCGAGCGCGATACGGCCGGACCGCTCGAAAGCCCCGCCTACCCGCCCCTGGTGCGGATCCTGGCCGTGGTGCTGATCGTCGACCTGCTGGCCTTCGGTCTGTGGAGCCTGCCTGCGCTGCGCAGCGCCGTGTGGTCGACACCGAGCCTGCTGCTGTTCGGAGGCGCCACGGCCTGCATCGCGTGGGTCGGCTACTGGATCGTCTACAGCCGCACGCGGCTCGAAGGCGATGTGCTGACGCAGACCTGGATCTGGAACCGGCGAGCGGACGCGGCGAAGGTCACGCAGCTCAAGCTGGTGCATTGGCGTTGGGTGGACCGCATCGTCGCGCCGCGGCTGCTGGTGCGGCAGGGCCCGGCGGTTACCTGGTTCCACTCCGCCGATGCGCGGCTTTTGACGCGCTTTGCCGAACGCGTGGCCGAGCGGCTGCCTCTGGACAGAGCCACGTCTTCAGCGCAACGACCTGGCTGAGGCAATGTTGCACCGGGCAAAAAAAACCCCGCCGTGACCGGCGGGGCTTGTTGCTTCAGGATCAGGAAGCGAAGGTCCCGATTACAGCTTCTGCTGCTGCATGAAGCGATCGAAGGTGCCTTCGGTGAAGCGGAACCAGGCGTTCTGATCGGCCAGGAACTTGGCCCAGTCGCCGTAGATCTTCTTCCACTCCGGGTTGGTGTTGTTCAGATCAGCGTAGATCTGCTGTGACGACTTGAAGGCGGCGTTCATCACGTCCTGCGTGAAAGGCTTGAGCACGGTGCCCGAGCCGACCAGCTGCTTCAGTGCCACCGGGTTGCGCGCGTCGTACTTCGCCGTCATGGTGATGTTGGCATGTGCGGCCGCCGCTTCGACGATGGCCTTGTACTCGGCGGACAGGCCTTCCCACGCCTTCGTGTTGATGTAGAAGTCGAGCTGCGGACCGCCTTCCCACCAGCCGGGGTAGTAGTAGAACTTCGCGACCTTGTTGAAGCCGAGCTTCTGGTCGTCGTAAGGGCCGACCCACTCGAGTGCATCGAGCGTGCCCTTCTCGAGTGCGGGGTACAGGTCGGCACCGGGGATCGACTGCGGGATGACGCCGAAGGGCTCGAGCACCTTGCCCGCGAAGGGATTGGTGCGGAACTTCAGGCCCTTCAGGTCCGCGACCGACTTGATCTCCTTGCGGAACCAGCCGCCCATCTGCGCGCCCGTGTTGCCGCCGGGCAGGTTGAAGATGTTGTACTTGGCGTAGAAGGCACGCATCAGCTTGAGACCGTTGCCTTCGTACATCCAGGCGTTCATCTGGCGCGTGTTCATGCCGAAGGGCACTGCGCAGCCAAGGCAGAAGGTCGGGTCCTTGCCGTAGAAGTAATAGGGTGCGGTATGCGCCATTTCGACGGAGGCGTTCTGCACGCCGTCGACCACACCGAAGGCCGGCATGAGCTCGCCGCCGGCATGCACCGAGATCTGGAACTTGCCGCTGGTTGCGTCGCTCACCTGCTTGGCGAACACCTCGGCCGTCCCGTAGATTGTGTCCAGCGACTTGGGAAAGCTCGAGGCCAGGCGCCAGCGCACTGCCGCCTGCGCGTGGACTGCGGGCGCGATGCCGGCAGCGAGGACGCCGGCGATGCCTGCGTTTTTGATAAGGGAACGACGATCCATTTGAGGTTGACTCCGAGTGCTTGGAAAAAACAAGAACGCGGCTCGTGGCCGCGTTGCCGACTTTGCTGTCGAGGCAGCAAGATTGTAAAAAGTGCTTACATGACCCCGGGGCGGGTTTTCCCTGCGGGCTCGCTCGCGCCAAAGCGCTCGCGAATCGACCGCTCGATGCCCGGCGCATCGAGCCCGATGCTCGACAGCAGCTTGGCAGGATCGCCATGCTCGATGAATCGGTCGGGCAGGCCCAGCTGCAGCACGGGCCGCAGCACATCGGCCGCCTGCAGCGCCTCGATGACCGCACTGCCCGCGCCACCCATCACGGCGCCTTCTTCGAGGGTGACGATGCAGTCGTGGGTGGCCACGGTCTCCAGCAGCAGCTCGACGTCGAGCGGCTTGACCCAGCGCATGTTGAGCACCGTGGCATCGAGTGCCTCGGCAGCCTTGAGCGCCGGATACAGCAAGGTGCCGAAGACCACGATCGCAATGCGCCGGCCCGAGCGGCGCAGTTCGCCCTTGCCGAAGGGCAGCGCGTCGAGCCCCGCCGGTGCCGCCACGCCGGCGCCGGCGCCCCGCGGGTAGCGCACCGCTACCGGATGGTCCTGGCCGAAGGCGCTGGAAAGCAGCTGCCGGCACTCGGCTTCATCCGCCGGACAGGCCAGGCTCATGTTGGGAATGCAGCGGATGAAGGGGATGTCGTAGGCGCCCGCATGGGTGGCGCCATCGGCGCCGACCAGGCCTGCGCGGTCGAGCGCGAACACGACCGGAAGGTTCTGGATCGCCACGTCGTGGATCATCTGGTCGTACGCGCGCTGCAGGAAAGTCGAGTAGATCGCGACCACCGGCTTGAGTCCTTCGCACGCCAGGCCGGCGGCGAAGGTGACGGCGTGCTGCTCGGCAATGCCGACGTCGTAGTAGCGCTCCGGGAAGCGCTGCGCGAACTCGACCAGCCCCGAGCCCTCGCGCATCGCGGGCGTGATGCCGACCAGCCGGCTGTCCTGCGCCGCCATGTCGCACAGCCACTGGCCGAAGACCTGCGTGAAGGTCTGCTTGGGCGCCGTGGCGGGCTTGACCAGGCCAATGGCCGGATCGAACTTGGTGGGCCCGTGGTAGGCCACCGGGTCGGCTTCTGCCAGCTTGTAGCCCTGGCCCTTCTTCGTGACCACGTGCAGGAACTGGGGCCCGTGCAGGTGCTTGAGGTTCTCGAGGGTCGGCACCAGCGAGTCGAGGTCGTGGCCGTCGATCGGGCCCACGTAGTTGAAGCCGAACTGTTCGAAGAGCGTCGCCGGCACCACCATGCCCTTGGCATGCTGCTCCAGGCGCTTGGCCAGCTCGAACAGCGGCGGCGCGGCGCGCAGCACGCTCTTGCCCACGTTCTTGGCCGCGGCGTAGAAATTGCCGCTCATCAGCTGCGCGAGGTAGCGGTTGAGGGCGCCCACCGGCGGGCTGATCGACATGTCGTTGTCGTTGAGGATGACGAGCAGCTTGCAGTCGTACACGCCCGCGTTGTTGAGCGCCTCGAAGGCCATGCCGGCGGTCATCGCGCCGTCGCCGATGATCGCGACCGCGTGCCGGTCTTCGCCCTTCTGCTTGGCCGCCAGCGCCATGCCCAGCGCGGCCGAAATGCTGGTCGAGGAATGCGCGGTGCCGAAGGTGTCGTACTCGCTTTCGCTGCGCTGCGGGAAGCCGGAAATGCCGCCGAGCTGGCGCAGGCTGGGCATGCGCTCGCGCCGTCCGGTGAGGATCTTGTGCGGATAGGTCTGGTGGCCCACGTCCCACACCAGCCGGTCGTGCGGCGTGTTGAACACGTGGTGCAGCGCCACCGTGAGCTCGACCGTACCGAGGTTCGAGCTCAAGTGCCCGCCGGTGCGCGAGACGTTGTCGAGCACGCAGCTGCGCACCTCGTCGGCCAGCTGCTTGAGCTGCGCGCGATCGAAGTGCCGCAAGGCGGAGGGGTCGTGGAGAGTGGGAAGCAGCGGGGCCATGGGGTTTGTCGTTGTCTATCTATCGCGGTCCACGACCATGTAGGCCAGCGCACGCAATGCACCAGTATCGGCCAGCCGGCTGCGGTCGAGAGCCCGCAGCGCGTCGACCAGCAGCTCGCGCGCCTGCGCACGCGCGCCGTCGAGGCCGAGCAGCGAGACGTAGGTCGGTTTGTCGCTCGCTGCGTCCTTGCCCGCGGTCTTGCCCAGGGTCTGCGAGTCGGCCGTGACATCGAGGATGTCGTCCACCACCTGAAAGGCCAGGCCGATCGCGGCGCCGTAGGCACGCAGTGCATCGAGCGCCTCGGCATCGATGGTGCCGCACGCAGCGCCCATTTCGACGCTGCCCTGCAGCAGGGCGCCGGTCTTCAGGCGATGCATCTCGCGCAGCTGCGCCTCGTCGAGCGCGAGTCCGACGCTGGCCAGGTCGATCGCCTGGCCGCCGGCCATGCCCTGGCTGCCGGCTGCGCGCGCCAGCAGGCGGCAGAGCCGGGCCTGCACCTCGGGTGCGACGCCTTCGCTTTCGGGCGTGAGCAGCTCGAAGGCCAAGGCCTGCAGGGCATCGCCCGCGAGCAGCGCGTCGGCCTCGCCGAACTTCACATGCACCGTCGGCTTGCCGCGGCGCAGCACGTCGTTGTCCATGCACGGCAGGTCATCGTGCACCAGCGAATAGGCATGGATCAGCTCGGCAGCGCAGGCGGCACGCAGCGCCGCCTCGGCGTGGCCACCGACCGACTCGCTGGCGGCGAAGACCAGCAAGGGCCGCAGCCGCTTGCCGCCGTCGAGCACGGCGTAGCGCATTGCATCGCCCAGCAGCACCGGCGCATCGACGCCGACCCAGCGCGACAGTGCGGCTTCGACGCGCGCAAGCAGCGGTTCGCTCCAGGCTGCAAGGCGCCGCGAGTCCCAGCGCATGGCATCCGTCGGTGTCGAACTACCTTCGGCTGCAGTGCCAGCGCGATCGGGCGGCCGGACGGCGCTCATTCCCCAGCCCAGGCCTTGAGGCCGTTCGCGTCAAGCACCTTGATCTGATCTTCGACAGCCTGCAGCTTGTCGCGGCAGAAGGCCAGCAGTGCCGCGCCTCGCTGGTAGCTGACGAGCAACTGGTCGAGCGGGAGCTGCCCCGATTCGAGCTCGGCCACCAGCTGCTCGAGTTCCTGAAGGCCGGCCTCGTAGCTCGCGGGCAGCGCGCCGGTGTCGGGAGCGGCGGGTGAAGAAGCAGGCGGGGAGGAAGCGGACACCTTGGGCATGCGGGGGTGGGAATGAAACGGGGCATTTTAGGACGGGGGGCACCATGGCACGCCTCGCAGGCCCATCTGCCCCGCCTCCAAAGCCCTTCGCATCGAGGGCAAAGCAGCAGCACGCCTATTTTTCCCGGGGTACAATCCCCCGCTCTCGCGCCGGCGCCCGCCGGCGATTTTCTTGGGGCCATCCGCGCTTCAGCGGCCGCTCTTTCGTTCTTTCCTCCCTGTGGGGAGCTTGGTCAGGTCATCCATGTCTGATTTAAGTCTTCAACTGCAGCAGGCTTCCAGCCAACTCCCGGTTTCCGCGTACTTCGACGAGGCGCTCTATGCCAGCGAGCTGCAAAGCCTTTTTGCCGGCGGTCCGCGCTATGTCGGCCACCGCCTCGCAGTGCCCGAACAAGGCAACTACCACGCACTGCCGCAGGAGCAGCAGGGCCGCGCGCTGGTGCATACGCCCAAGGGCGTCGAGCTGATCTCCAACGTATGCCGGCATCGCCAGGCGCTGATCCTGCAGGGCCGCGGCGCGCTCGATCCGCTGGCCGGCGGCGGCAACATCGTGTGCCCTCTGCACCGCTGGACCTACGCCGCCGCCGACCCGCGCACCACCGGCAAGCTGATCGCCGCGCCGCATTTCGCGCAGGACCCGTGCCTTGACTTGCACAACTACCCGCTGACCGAATGGAATGGTCTGCTGTTCGAGCAAGACCCGCAAGGCGGGCGCGACGTCGCTGCCGACCTGGCCCGGCTCGGTCCGCGCGCGGACCTCGACTTCGAGGGCTATGCGCTGGACCGCGTTGAGCTGCACGAGTGCAACTACAACTGGAAGACCTTCATCGAGGTCTACCTCGAGGACTACCACGTCGGGCCCTTCCATCCCGGTCTCGGCAGCTTCGTCACCTGCGAGGACCTGCGCTGGGAATTCGGCCACCACCACTCGGTGCAGACGGTGGGCGTCGCCAACCGCCTGGGCCGCGCCGGCAGCCCGGTCTACCAGAAGTGGCAGGAGCAGCTGCTGAAGTACCGCGAAGGCAAGCCGCCGAAGTACGGTGCGATCTGGCTCACCTACTACCCCCACGTCATGATCGAGTGGTACCCGCACGTGCTCACCGTCTCGACGCTGCATCCCATGGGACCGCAGAAGACGCTCAACATGGTCGAGTTCTTCTATCCTGAGGAGATCGTCGCCTTCGAGCGCGAATTCGTCGAAGCGCAGCAGGCCGCCTACATGGAAACCTGCGTCGAGGACGACGAGATCGCCGAGCGCATGGACGCCGGCCGCCGCGCGCTGATGCTGCGCGGCGTCGACGAGAGCGGCCCCTATCAAAGCCCGATGGAAGACGGAATGCAGCAGTTCCACGAGTGGTACCGCCGCGAGATGAAGTTCTAGGGGAATGCAAGCCCTCTGGATGGTGCTGGCAGCGCTGATCTTCGCCACCATGGGCGTGTGCGTGAAGTTCGCCTCGGCCTGGTTCACGAGCGCCGAGCTGGTGCTTTACCGCGGCCTGATCGGCATGCTGTTCCTGTGGGCGCTGGCGCGCCAGCGCGGCATCACGCTTGCCACGCCCTACCCCGGCATGCACGCCTGGCGCAGCCTGATCGGCGTGTTCTCGATGGGCGCCTGGTTCTACGCCATCGCCCACCTGCCGCTGGCAACCGCCATGACGCTCAACTACATGAGCAGCGTCTGGATCGCGGCCTTCCTGGTCGGCGGGGCGCTGCTCGCCTGGGTGCCGGTGCCCGGCCGCGACGGGCGCGTGCCCCGGCCGCCGCTGCAGGGTCCGCTGGTGCTGACCGTGCTGGCCGGCTTCGGTGGCGTGGTGTTGATGCTCAGGCCCAGCGTCGGCGACAGCCAGGGTTTCGCGGGGTTGGTCGGCTTGCTGTCCGGCCTGACTGCCGCCTTCGCCTACATGCAGGTGGTCGCGCTTTCGCGCGTGGGCGAGCCCGAGTCGCGCACGGTGTTCTATTTTGCGGTCGGCTCTGCGGTGGCCGGCGGTCTCGTCACGTTGCTGGGCAGCTTTACGCCGTGGGAGCAATGGACCTGGGCGCACGCGGCATGGCTGCTGCCCGTCGGCGTGCTCGCCGCCCTGGGGCAGCTGTGCATGACACGCGCCTACGCCAGCGCCAAGACACAAAGCGGCACGCTCGTCGTGGCCAACCTGCAATATTCGGGCATTGTCTTTGCGGCCGTCTACAGTGTGCTTCTGTTCGGCGATCGCATCGACGCGGCCGGCTGGGCCGGCATGGCGCTGATCGTCGGCAGCGGCATCGCGGCCACCGTGCTGCGCGAGCGCTCGCTGCCCAAGGCACCCGCCGAAGAACATTGAGCAAGGAAGGACCGCCATGTACCAGACCCTGATTTCCGTCGACCAGCTCATGGACCTGCAGCGCAGCGGTGCGCCGCAGATGGTGTTCGACTGCAGCTTCGACCTGATGAAACCCGAGGCCGGCCCCGCGCAGTACCGGGCGGCTCACATCCCCGGAGCGATCTACGTCAACCTCGACACCGACCTGAGCGCCAGGCATGGCGTGCCGGGCGCCAATGGAGAGGTCGTGGTGACGCAGGCCGACGAAGGCCCGCCGGCATCGGGCGGGCGGCATCCGCTGCCCAGCCGCGAGAAGTTTGCAGCCTGGCTTTGCAGCATCGGCTTTGCGAACAACATGCAGGCCGTGGTCTACGACCGCAACGGCGCCAACTACTGCGGCCGGCTCTGGTGGATGCTGAAGTGGCTGGGCCACGAGGCCGTGGCAGTGCTCGACGGCGGCCTGCAGGCCTGGCAGGCGGCGGGCGGCCAGACCAGCGAAGGCGAGGAACCGGCGCGCTTCCAGTCGAACTTCGTCCCCGGCGACCCTCTTGTGGCGCTGGTCGACACGCGCACGGTCGCCGCGCGGCTCGAGAAGGCAGACCAGACGCTGATCGACGCGCGCGCCGCCGCGCGTTACCGCGGCGAGGTGGAACCTCTCGACCCGATCGCCGGTCACATTCCCGGGGCCCTGAACCGGCCGTTCACCGAGAACCTCGGCCCCGAGGGCAAGTTCAAGCCGGCCGCCCAGCTGCGCGCCGAGTTCGAAGCGCTGTTGCAGGGCCGCGACCCCGCCACCGTCGTCCACCACTGCGGCAGCGGCGTGAGCGCCGTGCCGAACGTGCTCGCCATGCAGATTGCCGGGATGGGACCGAGTGCGCTCTATGCCGGCAGCTGGAGCGAATGGAGCAATACGCCGGGACTGCCGACACGGCAAGGTGCCAAGGCATGAATCTTCAACGCCTTTTCTGGACTTTCGCGTTCACGGGCCTGGTCGCGGCAGCCCCGTTGGCGGCCATGGCGCAGGCGCGTGCGCATGTTCACGGCCAGCTCAAGCTCGACATCGCGATCGAGGGCCCGACCGTCGTGATCGAGATGGAATCACCGCTCGAGAACTTCGTCGGCTTCGAGCATGCCCCCAAGACCGAGGCCGAGAAGAAGATCGCCGGCGACGTCGTTGCGCAGCTGCGCGCGGCCGATCAGCTGTTCAAGATCGACCCCGCCGCCAACTGCAAGCTCGGTCCGGTGACGCTCCGTTCGGCGGCCCTGGGCCTGGGCAAGGCCGAGACCGGCGCGAGCGAGGGCCATGCGGATCTCGATGGCACGATCGCCTTCAACTGCACCAAGGCGACGGAGACAAAGTTCATCGAGCTTGCGCTGTTCAGCGCCTTCACCGGCCTGCGGCAGATCGACGTGCAGCTCGTCTCGCCCGATGGCCAGTTCAAGCGCACGCTCAAACGGCCTGCCACGCGTCTGACGTGGGGCGGCAAGTAACGCTGCGGTGAGCGCCGTCCTTTCCGCCGAAGCGCTGCGCTTCGCCTGGCCCGGCGCTTCCGGCCCCTGCATCGACATCGAACGGCTCGACATCGAGGCCGGCGAGGCCGTCTTCCTGCACGGACCCAGCGGCTGCGGAAAGAGCACGCTGCTGTCGCTGCTGGCCGGTGTGCTGGTCGCAGATGGGGGCCGCGTGACGCTCCTCGGCCAAGACTGGGCCGCACTCTCGGGCGCTGCGCGCGACCGCTCGCGGGTCGCGCATGTGGGCTACATCTTCCAGCAGTTCAACCTGCTGCCTTACCTGAGCGTGCTCGACAACGTGCTGCTGCCCTGCCGCTTCTCGGCGCGCCGCCGCGAGCAAGCCGCGCGTGAGGGTGGCGCGCGCACACAGGCCGTGCAACTGCTCGAAGCCATGGGCCTGCCGCACGCCCTGTGGAAGCGTCAGGCGATGCAGCTGTCGGTCGGCCAGCAGCAGCGCGTGGCGGCAGCACGCGCGCTCATCGGGCACCCCGAGGTCGTGATCGCCGACGAGCCCACCTCGGCCCTCGACGAGGACCGGCGCGAGGCCTTCCTCGACGTCCTGGTCGAAGCCTGCCGCGCGAACCGCAGCGCGCTGGTGTTCGTGAGCCATGACCAGCGCATCGCGGCGCGCTTCGGCCGGCATCTGCTCTTGCCCGAAATCAACCGCGCCGCGGAGCTTGCGCCGCCATGAGGACGCTCATCGCCATCGCGTGGAGCAGCGCCTGGAACCGCCGCTTCACGCTCGCGCTCACGGTTCTGTCGATCGCGCTTTCAACCTTCCTGCTGCTGGGCGTCGAGCGCATCCGCACCGAGCTGCGCGACAACTTCTCCGCGTCGGTCTCGGGCACCGACCTGATCGTGGGCGCTCGCACCGGCTCTTCGCAATTGCTGTTGTACTCGGTGTTCCGCATCGGCACCGCCACCAGCAACATGCAGTGGCAGAGCGTGCAGGCGCTGGCTGCGCACCCAGGCGTGAGCTGGGTGGTGCCGCTGTCGCTGGGCGATTCCCACCGCGGCTTCGCGGTGCTCGCGACATCGCCAGACTACTTCCAGCATTTCCGCTACGGCAATCGCCAGCCGCTGCGGCTGCGCGAGGGCAAACCTTTTGCTGAACTCTTCGACACGGTGATCGGCGCCGAGGTGGCGGATCGGCTGGGCTACCACGTCGGCCAGCACATCACCCTGGCGCACGGGAGCGGCGAGCTCAACGTGGCAGAGCACGCCGACAAGCCCTTCGTCGTGGCGGGCGTGCTCGCGCGCACCGGCACGCCGGTCGATCGCACGGTCCATATCGGCCTGGAAGCAATGGAGGCCTTGCACCTCGAATGGCGCGGCGGCGCGCCCCTGCCCGGCGTGCGCATCCCGGCCGAGCAAGTGCGCAAGTTCGATCTCACGCCCAAGACCGTGACCGCTGCGCTGGTCGGACTCAAGAACCGCGCCGCGGTGTTCTCGGTGCAGCGCTGGGTCTCGACCTACCAGCCCGAGGCGCTGATGGCCATCCTGCCAGGCGTCGCGCTGGACGAACTGTGGAGCGTGATCGGCGTCGGCGAGAACGCGCTGCTGCTGATGTCCGCGCTCGTCGCGCTGGTCAGCCTTGCAGGACTGGTGTCGGTGGTGATGGCCGGGCTGAACGAGCGCCGCCGCGAGCTCGCAGTGCTGCGTGCGGTGGGCGCGAGCTTGCGCCATGTGCTGGCGCTGCTGGCGCTCGAAGGCGCGATCGTCACGCTGCTGGGCGTGGCGCTCGGCTTCGTGGCGGCGGCGCTGGGCATTGCCCTGCTTTCGCCATGGCTGCAGGCGCACTTCGGGCTGGCACTCTCGCTGTCCGAACCTACACTTCGAGAATGGGCCCTGCTCGCCGCGCTGCTGGCCGCGGGCTGGCTGGCCAGCCTGCTGCCGGGCGTGCGCGCCTACCGTCTCTCGCTCGCCGACGGCCTCTCTCCAAGGACCTGAACATGATGAAGAAGACATTGCTTCCCCTGCTCCTGGCGCTGTGCGCCGCGACCGTCACGGCCTTCGCTGCCGACCCCGCGCCGCAGGCGACCTCGCCCACGAATCCCTTGGGCGGCAAGGACGCAGCCGCCAAGCCAGCGCCGGGCCAGCCGCGGCTGATCGCCTGGGAAGAACTGGTCCCCAAGGACTGGGACCCGATGAAGGAGTTCAAGGACATGGACCTGAGCAAGTTCGAGGACGGCGATCCGCGCGCCAACGAGCTGCTGATGAAGATGCAGGAAGCTTCGAACAACGCACCCACCAACGCGGCAATGAACGGCGTGGACATCAAGCTGCCGGGTTTCATCGTGCCCCTGGAAGAGAACAAGGGCGAAGTCACGGAGTTCCTGCTGGTGCCCTACTTCGGCGCCTGCATCCACACGCCGCCGCCGCCTGCCAACCAGATCGTGCATGTGCGCCCGCGCAACGGCGCGAAGTTCCGGGCGATGGACACGGTATGGATCACCGGCAAGCTCCAGACCTTGCGCAACGACTCGATGATGGGCGTGAGCGGGTACCACGTGACGGCGGACACCGTCACCAAGTACACCAGCGGGGCGAAGTAGCGGACAGTTGCGGGGCCCGCGCCTATGATGAACGCAGCGTTGCCCTGCCAGCGGCAGCGTCCCCCGTCTCATAACCCAAGGAGCGCTTCATGTCCAATCACGTCTACAAACTCCTCGAACTCACCGGCTCCTCGCCCACGAGCAGCGACGATGCCGTGCAGTGTGCGATTGCCAAGGCCAGCGAGTCGGTGCGCAACATCCAGTGGTTCGAGGTCACCGAGACCCGGGGCCACGTGCAGGACGGCAAGATCGCGCATTGGCAGGTCACGCTGAAAGTGGGCTTCACGCTCGAGGGCTGAAAAAAGCCGCTGCCGACCTTGTCAATCCGGCGCCTGCATGACGCGATCGAATTCCTCGTCGGCCGGCACGTTGTCGGCGTCGAGCTCGCTGGCGTCACTCAGGTCGATGCCGGTTTCCGAAATCTCGTCGGACAGCTCGGTTTCGTCGTCCAGAGCTTCGTCTGCGGACAGCTCGTCGTCCTCTGACTCTTCTTCGGCGGGATCGTCGATGGGATCGACGGAACGCAACGGTGCATCGGCGCGGTTCATGTTCGGCTCCTAAGCTGTGATGGCTCGCGTTGGCGAGGCCCAAGTGTGAGCCTCCTCGCCCGACTTGGGTAGCCCGAGTTTGCAACCGGCCGAACGGGCGCCGTGTCGGAGAGAACCGCTTCCACGCCCTTTCAGTGACTGTGTCCGTGTTCCTCGTGGGATGGCTCGGCATGCTCATGGGCATGCCCGTGCTCGCCATGGGCCAGGCGGCTGACGCCCATCACCAGCAGGAGGCCTGCCGCAAGCCAGGCGACCTGCCATGCAGTCTCGCGTGCGCTCAGCCGCCTCTGCAGTTGCGGGATGAGGTCGGCCAGCGCCACGTAGACAAAACTGCTGGAAGCGAGCACCAGGAAGTAAGGCAGCAGGGCATGAAGCTGATCAACGAGCCACCAGCCGGCAAATCCACCCAGCGCGGTCATGGTGCCGGCAAGCGACACCTTGACCAGCGCCGCCTTCGCATCGGGCGAGCTCTGGCGCAGCACGACCAGATCTCCGATGTGGTGCGGCACTTCGTGCGCCAGCACCGCGAGCGCCGCAACCAATCCGAGGCGAAGGTCGGCGATGAAGGCCGAGGCGATCAGGATGCCGTCGCCGAAGCAATGCACGCTGTCGCCCGTGAGCACGGCCCACCCGCCACCCTTGCGCGCAGGCTGGTGGCCGTGTGAATGCGCGTGCCCGTGCGCGTGCGCGTGCCCGTGTTCGTGGTGTGCCTCGTCGCCATGATGGTGCTCATGGCCGTGGTGCCAGAGTTCGGCCTTGTCGAGCAGGAAGAACAGCACCAGCCCACCGAGCAATACGCCGAACAGCAGGCTTGGTTCGATACGGCTCTCGAAGGCCTCGGGCAGCAGATGCATGAAGGCGGTCGCGAGCAATGCGCCGGCCGCCAGGCTCAGCAGGTGCTGCGGATCGACGCCGCCGCCCCGGCGCACGCCCACGCGCAACAGCAGCGCGGCGACCCAGACACTTCCGATGCCGGCGACCAGGGTCGCGGCGATGATGACGAACAGGTTCATGTCGGCTTCACGAGAAAAACAAAAGCCGCCCATCGGACGGCTTTCAGCAGAAAGCGGAGCACCTCAGTCGACGCCGTGGGTCTTGAACCACGCGAGGGCGCGCTCCCAACCGTCCTCGGCCGCAGCTGCAACGTAGCTCGGCCGGTAGTCGGCATGGAAGGCGTGGCCCGCTTCGGGGTACACGACGAACTGGGAGGCCTTGGCCGCCGGCGAACCGGTGGCCAGAGCCGCTTTCATCTTATCAACGGTGTCAAGGGGGATGCCCTGGTCCTTGCCGCCATAGAGGCCGAGCACCGGGGCCTTCAGTTCGGCGACCAGATCGATCGGGTGCTTCGGCGTCAGCGGGCCGGGCTGGCCAACCAGGCGGCCGTACCAGGCGACTCCCGCCTTGACCTTGCCGGTGGCCGCGTAGAGCCAGACGATGCGCCCGCCCCAGCAGAAGCCAGTGATGGCGGCCTCGCCGGCGTCGCCACCGTTCGCCGCGGCGTACTTCAGGGCGCCGTCGAGGTCGGCCAGGACCTGTGCGTCGGACACCTTGCTGACGACTTCGGCCTGCAGCTTCGGGATGTCGGTGTAGCTGCGCGGATTACCCTGGCGCGCATAGAGCTCGGGCGCTATGGCGAAGTAGCCGGCCTTCGCGAGACGCCTGCAGGTATCGGCGATGTACTCGTGCACGCCGAAGATCTCCTGCACCACCAGCACCACGGGCAGGTCTGTCTTGCCGGCGGGCGCGGCGGCATAGGCCGGCACCTCGAAGCCGTTCACGCTGTACTTGACGGGGCCGGCCTTCAGGCCGTCGGCGGGGGTGTTGATCGCGGTCTGCGCCGCGATGGGCAGCGTGGCCGCCGCATAGCCGACACCGATGGCAGCCTTGAGGGCGGTACGCCGCGTGGCGCCTTGCTCAGTGCTCTCGCCCGGTCGAAGCGAATCGAAGTCGGCTTGCAGATCGGAACCAGTCCGGCAATGGGGCATGAGTGCGAACTCCTTGAAGAAAAGACATCCAGCCACGCAAGCGCGCGCAGGCGAAGGCCGCACTGTAGGCGATCAGGCGTGAACTTGCTGTGACTGTGAAACCCCGTCGTAGGCCCGTCGCGCCAGCGCGGAGGCCAGCACCCTCGCCGGATCGACCAGCCGCAGCCCGGCGACGGCAGCCGAGCCTTGCAGCCCCAACGGGATCTCCGTGCAGCCCATGACGATGGGCACCGGGCCATGACGGTCCGCCAGCTGCAGTGCGACCCGGCTGAAGCAATGCGCCGCCAGACGCAAGTCGCCGGCCTTCACGCCATCGTAGATGCCGCGCATCAGCAGCCCGCGCTCTTCGGCCAGCGGCAGGTGGCAGGCCAGTCCCGCATCGGCGAGCGCTTGCTCGTAGAGGCCGACGCGGTAGGTGCCCTCGGTCGCCATCAGTGCCGTGCCGCGCACGCCTTCGGCTGCCAACCGGGCCGAGACCTCGCGCGCCACATGCAACACCTCGATGTGTGGGAAACGCTCCTGCAGCTTGGCATGCCAGGCGTGGGCCGTGTTGCAGGCGATCGCCACGGCGCGGCTGCCCAGTGCGGCCAGCCGCCCCAGCGCCTGCAGCATGGGCTCCAGCGGCTGGTGGGCGCCGAGCGCGTTCGACTCGAGCGCGCCGCTGCGGTCGGGCACCGGCACCTGCGCCAGCCAATGCTCGGGAAAGCCCTGATCGCGCACTGGCTCGCCACGGTCACGCATGACCCGTGTACAGGCTTCGACGAAGAGGCGCACGAAGTCGGCGCCGGCGGCCGGCCCCATGCCGCCGAGAATGCCGACCGTCTGCGGCTTCAGCATCGCGGCCTCTTTGCTCGACCTGGGCTTGCCGCTCAGGTCGCCGGTTTGTCGCTGGGCGACTTGATGTTCTCGCGCAGCTGCGGGCTCATCGGAAGGTTCAGGGGCACGTTCTTCGGCGGGATCGGCTGCAGGAACCACTTGGTGTACATCTTCTCGAACTCGCCGCTCTTCATCAGGCCGATGAAGGTGTCGTCCACCAGCTTCTTGAAAGCGGTGTCGTCCTTGGCCAGCATGCAGGCATAGGGCTCGACCTGCAGCGCCTCGCCCACGACCTCGAACTCCGCAGGGTTCTTGGCATTGGCCATGAGCCCGAAGAGCAGGATGTCGTCCATGGCGAAGGCAACGGCGCGGCCGCTCTCGACCAGCAGGAATGCGTCGGCATGGTCCTTGGCGAGCACGAGGTCCATGTCGAGGTTCTTCTCGGCGTTGTACTTGCGCATGACCAGCGCGTTGGTGGTGCCGGTGGTGCTCGTGACCGTCTTCTTCGCCAGGTCGGCGTAGTCCTTGATGTTGGACGACTTCTTGACCAGCAGGCGCGTGCCTGTGTAGAAGTGGTTGACGGCGAAGCTCACGTCCTTGGCGCGCGCGCTGTTGTTCGTGGTGGAACCGCATTCGAGATCGATGGTGCCGTTGCTCAGCAGCGGGATGCGGTTCTGCGAGGTCACGGCCATCATCGCCACCTCGAGGTTGGGCTTGTTGAGCTTCTTCTTGACCGCCTCGACCACCGCATTGGACAGCTCGACCGAGAATCCGATCGGCTTGCCCCCGTCCAGATAGCTGAAGGGCACGGAGGACTCGCGGTAGGCGAGCGTGATCTTGCCGGAGGCGGCGATCTTCGCCAGGGTGTCGGCAGCCTGCGCGCCCGTCGCAACAGCGGCGAGCGCCACGGCAGCCATCAGTACGGAAATTTTCATGCGAGCCCTTTCGGTCGAATTGGAATGTGTTGCGGAGTGTAGGAATGATTTGAGCCGCAGTCACAATTCCTTTTGCGGGCATGCCCATGATCAAAAGTTATGGGCTGCTTCTTTGGGGCATGAGCTTTGGCTATGGGCTGCGGCGGTTTTGGCATTTCACGCGCGCGCAGCCACCGCCTAGAGTCGGCGCATTCATCAACGCGACAGGAAGATGCGTCATGCATGTGGGTGTGCTGGGCGCCGGCATCGTGGGCCTGAGCACGGCCTGGCAGTTGAGCCGGCGCGGCTTTCAGGTGAGCGTGGTCGACCGTGCGGCGCCCGGGTCCGGCGCCAGCGGTGGCAATGGCGCACAGCTGAGCTATTCGTACGTGCAGCCGCTGGCGGATCCTTCCATCTGGAAGCAACTGCCCAAGTTGCTGTTCTCGCCCTCCTCCCCGCTCAAGCTGCGGCCCCAGCTGGATCCGCTGCAGTGGCGTTGGGGCCTCGCCTTTCTCGCGGCGTGCAACGCGCGCACCTCACACCAGACCACGGCCCGGCTCCTCGCACTGGCGGCAGAGAGCCGCGTGGCCTTCGAAGCGATGCTCAGCGAGCTCAGGCCCGACTGCGATTTCTCCAGCACCGGCAAGCTGGTTCTGTATGCGAGCGCCGCCTCGCTGGACGGCGCCCGCCGGCAGCTCGAGCTCCAGCGCACGATGGGCAGCGAGCAGCGGCTGCTCACGCCGGACGAAAGCATCGCGATCGAGCCGGCGCTTGCGGCGTACCGCGGCCAGATGGCCGGCGCCATCCACACGCCCAGCGAATGTGCCGCCGACTGCCTCAAGCTCTGCATTGCGCTTGAACATGCGTTGCGGGCGCGCGGCGTGCGCTTCCTGCTCGATTGCGAGGTGCAGGGCTTCGACCGGCGTGATGGCCGAGTGGCTGCGGTGCGGACCAGCGCCGGAGACGTGGAGGCCGACGCCTTCGTCATGGCCCTGGGCACCGCTTCGCACCGGCTGGGTCGCCAGCTCGGCGCCTATTTGCCGGTCTATCCGCTCAAGGGCTACAGCATCACGGTCGATGTGGATGGCGCACCTGGCACCGCGCCGCACGTCAGCGTGACCGACAGCGCGCGCAAGGTGGTGTTCGCGCGCATCGGCTCGCGCCTGCGTGTGGCCGGGATGGCCGAGCTGGTGGGGCACGATGCCAGCATCCCGGCCACACGCATCGAGACCCTGGCCGCCGCGACGCGCGCCGTGTTCCCGCAGGCCGGCCGCATGGAGGCGCTCCATCCCTGGACCGGCATGCGCCCGGCCACGCCGACGGGCGTTCCGATCATCGGGCACGTGGCCGGCGCGCCGTCGAACGTGGTGTTCAATACCGGCCACGGCGCGCTGGGTTTCACGCTGGCCTTCGGATCGGCAGAACGCGTGGCGCGGCAATTGGCCGCCTAGGCCATCGCTTCGATCGCATCGCGCATGCAGCGCGTGATGGCGCGAACCGCCACCGAATCGGGCCGTTCGGCAAATCGCAAGGCACGGATCGGCACCGGAATGCGCGGCTCCAGCGCCAGCACATCCACCTTGTCGCGATCGGCCGAGCCGGCCGTGCAGCCGTCGACCAGGGCCACGCCGAGCCCGTGATGCGCCATGGCCAGCGCGGCATGGTAGGTCTGCACCGTGACGACGGCCTCCTGAAAGCCCACGCCGGCCTGCCTGCATGCCTGGCTCAGGCTGGTGCCTACGGGGTCGCGGCTGTCGAGCCCGACCACCGGCACCTTGACCAGATCGTGCAGCGCCGCCGAGCCGTTGCGCACCAGCGCGCGCGGCAGCATTCCCTTGGGTGCGATGCACACCATGCGACTGTCGGCCAGCGCCTCCTGCGTGAGCGAGGGATGCACCGCGGGACTGAAGGCAAAGCCCACGTCGGCCTCTTGCCGCAGCAAGGCCGACATGATCTGCGGCGAATGCAGCGACTCCACGGTGACGGCGATTCCCGCATGCTTCTGCCGGAACGCCTTGAGCGCGCGCGGCAGCACTTCATAGCTCAGCGCCAGCACCGTGAGGATGCGCAGCTCGCCGGCGTCGCTGCCCGTGCGCAGGTGGGCCGCCAGCCGTTGCACTTCATCGAGCTGCTCGAACAGCCGCTCGATATGCGGATACAGCGCCTGCGCCTCGGTCGTCGGGGTGAGCCGCCCTTTGGCGCGCTGGAACAGCGGAAAGCCCAGCTGGAGCTCCGCGTGCTGCAGCGTGCGGCTGACCGCCGGCTGGGTGATGTTGATGAGCCTGGCCGCCGCGCTCACGCTGCCGGTGAGCATGATGGCGTTGAAAACCTCGATGTGGCGCAGGCGCATCGACGGGCTACTTGCCGACCTTGCCGCGCGAGATGTCCATCACCATCCGCGTCGCCAGGTAGAGCCGCGGCTCGATGGAGTCGACCAGTACGTACTCGGCATCGGCCGAGTGCGCGCCGAAGCCCTGCAAACCGAAGCGTTCGACCACAGGGGCCTTGGTCTGCAGCGCGGCAAAGGCTGCGTCGGTGCCGCCGCCGGCCACCTTGTCGTCCGCGCCCAGGTCGCGACCTAACTCCTTGTAGATCGCCTGCGCGTGAAAGGCGAGCGCGCGCGAGGCGTCGGTGGCCTCCAGCGGCGGGCGACGGCGCTCGAACTTCATCTCGACCTTGGCCTCGGGGATCAGCTGCTTCTTCACGCGCTCCTGCACCTGCTTCTCGATGCGGTCGTAGTCGCTGACCTTGAGCACCCGAACGTCGGCTCCGGCGCTGGCCGAGGCCGGGATCACGTTCCGGTTGGTCCCCGCTTTCGCAATGGTCCAGTTCATCTTGAGCCCCGTCGCCGGGTCGGACAAGTCGCGCATCTGCAGGATCTGGTGCGAGAGCTCGTACAGCGCGTTCACGCCCAGCTCCGGCGCCGAGCCCGCATGCGAGGCCTTGCCGTTGACATGGAGCGACACCGAGGCGATGCCTGCTGTGGCGAGCGAGAGCTTGTCTTCCTTGACCGAGGCGCCTTCGTACGACATCACCGCGTCGTGCTCCGCGCCGAGCCGGCTGATGAGCGCGCGCGAGCCGGGCGAACTGATTTCCTCGTCGCCGTTGATCAGCACCGTGAGGGTGCCGTATTCCTTGAAGTCGAGCGCCTTCAGCAATGCGACTGCATGCAGGATCACGGCCACGCCCTGCTTGTCGTCGGCAATGCCGAGGCCGTAGGCCTTGTCGCCCTCGACACGGAAGGGCTGCTTGTTCAGCATGCCGATCTGATAGACCGTGTCCATGTGGGCAATCAGCATGATCTTCTTGCTGCCGGTCCCCTTGAAGGTGGCGCGCACTGCCTTGCCGATCTTCTCGGGCGTGTCCTCCATGCGGTAGGCCTCCGCGGTCGTGTCGACCATCTCGACCTGCCCGCCCAGCGCCTTGAGACGCTCGCCGATCAGGTTGGCGATCTTGTCCAGGCCTTCGAGGTCGCGGCTGCCCGATTCGATGGAAACCAGCTGCTTCAAGGTATCGAGCAAAGCGGGCTTTTCCTTGGCGGCCAGCGCAGCAATGCGATCGTCGGGCGCGGCCGAGGCGATGCCGAGCGAGGCGGCGCAGACAGCGCCGAGCACGAAAGTGCGGAGGGAATGCGAGAGCTTCATCTTTCTTGTCTTCCTTTGGGTTGTGGCTTTTCTTCCTGCCTGCTGCGTTCAGTGGGCCTTGTCCCAGTTCGGGCCAAAGCCGATCTCGGCCAGGAGCGGGGCCTTGAGTTCCGCCACGCCGGCCATCAGGCGCGGGATCTCGACGCGGACCCAGTCGACCTCGTCCTCGGGCACCTCGAACACCAGTTCGTCGTGCACCTGCATGATCATCTTGGTACGACGCTGTTCGGCGTCGAGCACCTCCTGCACCTTGACCATGCTGAGCTTGATGAGGTCGGCCGCCGTGCCCTGCATCGGCGCGTTGATGGCAGCGCGCTCGGCCGCACCTCGACGAGGCCCGTTGGGCGACCTGATTTCCGGCAGGTAGAGTCGCCGGCCGAAAACGGTTTCGACGTATCCCGTTTCCCTGGCTGAAGCCTTGGTCTCGTCCATGTAGAGCTTCACACCCGGATAGCGGGCGAAGTAGCGGTCGATGTAGGAGGCTGCGGCCTTGGTGTCGATGCCCAGGTTGCGCGCCAGGCCAAAGCTGCTCATGCCGTAGATCAACCCGAAGTTGATCACCTTGGCATAGCGGCGCTGCTCGCTCGACACCTGGTCGACCGCCAGGCCGAAGACCTCGGCCGCGGTCGCGCGGTGCACGTCGATCCCCTCGGTGAATGCGCGCAGCAGCGACGCATCGCCGCTGATGTGGGCCATGATGCGCAGCTCGATCTGCGAATAGTCGGAGCTCGCGATCACGCTGCCCGCCGGCGCCACGAAGGCCTCGCGCACGCGGCGGCCTTCAGGGGTACGGATCGGGATGTTCTGGAGGTTCGGGTCGTTGCTGGACAGGCGCCCCGTCACCGCCACCGCCTGTGCGTAGTGCGTGTGCACGCGGCCCGAGCGCGGATGCGCCAGCTGGCCCAGCTTGTCGGTGTACGTGCCCTTGAGCTTGGACAAGCCGCGGTGCTCGAGGATCTTGGCCGGCAGCGGGAAGTCTTCGGCCAGCTTCTCCAGCACCTCCTCGTCGGTGCTCGGCGCGCCGCTCGGCGTTTTCTTGATGACCGGCAGTCCCAGCTTGGTGAAGAAGACCTCGCCGATCTGCTTCGGCGAACCCAGGTTGAAAGGCTGGCCGGCGAGTTCGTAGGCCTCCTGCTCCAAGGCCATGATGCGCTTGCCCAGGTCATTGCTCTGGGCCGCCAGCATGGGCGCGTCGATCAGCACGCCGTTGCGCTCGACGCGGTAGAGCGCCTCGCTGGAAGCCATCTCCAGCTCGTAGATGAAGCGCAGCTTGTCGTCGGCCTGCAGCCTGGGCCACAGCGCGAGGTGCACGTCCAGCGTCTGGTCGGAGTCCTCGCAGGAATACTCGGCGGCCTTTTCGATCGACACCTGGCTGAACGGGATCTGGTGCGCGCCCTTGCCGCACAGGTCTTCGTAGTCGATGCCGCTGCGGCCCAGGTGGCGCTCGGCCAGGCTGGCCAGTCCGTGCGGTTTGTGCACTTCCAGTACATAGCTCTGCAGCATGGTGTCGTGCGCGTAGCCCTGCACCTCGATGCCATGGTTGGCGAACACGTGGCGGTCGTACTTGACGTGCTGGCCCAGCTTCTTCTTCGTGCCGTCTTCCAGCCAGGGCTTGAGCTTCGCGAGCACCTCGTCGCGCGGCAACTGCGCCGGCGCGTCGCCGTAATTGTGTGCCATGGGGATGTAGGCCGCCTCGCCGGGCTTGACGCTGAAGCTGATGCCCACGATCTCGGCGTAGATCTCGTCGAGCGACGTCGTCTCGGTGTCCAGCGCGACCAGCTCGGCGGCCTCGACCTTGGCCAGCCAGCTGTCGAAGAGCGCCCAGTCGAGGACCGTGTCGTAGACCAGGTTGCTGGCCTTGGCGGCGGCGTCGGCGGCTGGCTCCTCGAGCAGGCCGGTGCCGCCCTCGGGCCCGTGCTTCGCCTTGTTCTCCTCGAGGAGCTCGGGCGGGACTTCGTGCGCCTGCAGGGTCTTTACCAGGCTCTTGAAGCCGTACCTGTCATAGAAGCTCTTGAGTGCGTCGACCTGTTGCGCGCCGATGGCGATGCCATCGAGCGCGGGCAGCCCGGGCACATGCCCGTCGAGCTCGCAATCGGTACGGATGGTCACCAGGCGCTTGCCCTGCGGCAGCCAGTCGAGGGCCTTGCGCAGGTTCTCGCCGGCCTGCCCCTTGACCTCGCCGGCGCGCGCGATGAGCGCATCGAGCGAGCCGTACTCCAGCAGCCACTTGGCGGCCGTCTTCGGGCCCACCTTCTCCACGCCGGGGACGTTGTCGACGCTGTCGCCGACCAGCGTCTGGTAGTCGACCATGAGGCGGGGCGGCACGCCGAACTCGGCCGTGACGCCGGCCACGTCCCGCTTCTTCCCGTTCATGGTGTCGATGATGGTGATGTGCTCGTCGACGAGCTGGCTCAGGTCCTTGTCGCCGCTGGAGACGATCACCTCGACGCCCTGGTTCGCCGCGGTGCGCGCGAGTGTGCCGATCACGTCGTCGGCCTCGATGTCGGGCACGCACAGCACCGGCCAACCCAGCAGCTTGACGACTTCATGAATGGGCTCGACCTGGCTGCGCAGTTCGTCGGGCATGGCAGAGCGGTTGGCCTTGTACTGCGGATACCACGCATCCCGGAAGGTCTTGCCGGGCGCGTCGAAAACGCAGGCGGCGTAGTCGGCCCGGACCTCGCGGCGCAGCACCTGCAGCATGTTGATCATGCCGCGGATGGCGCCGGTCGCCGGGCTGGTGGGGTCGCCCGGCACCGCGCGCAGGTCGGGCATTGCGTGGAAGGCACGGTAGAGGTAGCTCGAACCATCCACGAGCAGCAATGTTTTCTTGTCGGTCATCGGAGCATTTTGCCGCGCCGCGTCAAGGCGCCTTTGCAACGGCAACGGTAGCGTCCTGCTGACGCGGCCCAGGGGAGTGCCGCCTACAATCCGACCATGCCCTCCACTCCTCTTCTGCTTGCCCGCGCCGCCCTGGTGGCCGCACTGGCCGCTGCCGCACCGCTGGCCGCCGTTCATGCCCAGAGCGCCCCGCCCCCCGCCGAGGTGCAGGCTGCGCCCGAGTCGCCGAACCGCAACCAGAAGATCGAGTACATCCACGTCGAGGATTCCGGCGCGCGGGTCGACGAGGTGCGCTACGGCGGCCAGACCCAGAGCATCACGGTTCAGCCCAAGGCGAACGTGCCTTCGTACGAGGTGCTGCCCAACAACAGCGGGCGCGACCGCCAGGGGCCGACCGAGACCAGCGGCGGAAACGGCAACGGCGCGCGGGTCTGGAACGTGCTCAAGTTCTGAGCGCGGGCGGCCGTGGCGGTCTTCACCGAAGTCGGGTTCGACGAAGCCGATGCGCTGGTCCAGCGCCTCGGCCTGGGTCCGCTCAGCGCCCTGCGGGGCATCGAGGGCGGCATCGAGAACACCAACTATTTCGCCAGCACCGCGTCGGGCGAATTCGTCCTGACGCTGTTCGAGCGACTGGGGCCGCAGCAACTGCCCTACTACCTCTGCTTGATGAAGCACCTGGCCTCCCGTGGCATCCCGGTGCCCGAGCCGGTTGCCGATCCGGCGATCGAGCCGCCGGGCGGACACGCCCTGTCCATTCCGGCGAATGCGCCCTGCGAATTCCTGCACCAGGTCGCGGGCAAGCCGGCGGCGCTGGTGCAGCGGCTCGCAGGCAAGAGCGAGCTTGCCCCGACCGCCGCACATTGCGCCGAGTTGGGCCGGCTCCTGGCGCGCATGCACCAGGCCGCAAGCGACTTCCCCCGCATCCAGCCCAACCTGCGTGGCCTGGCCTGGTGGAACGACACAGCGCCGGTGGTGCTCCCGTACCTCGAGGCACCGCAAGCCACGCTGCTGAAGCGTGAACTGGCCTACCAGAACCACACCGCCGAATCGTCGACTTACGCGGCGCTCCCGCGCGGGCCGGTACACGCCGATCTGTTCCGCGACAACGCAATGTTCGCCACCGAAGGTGACTCGCCGCATCTGACCGGCGTGTTCGACTTCTACTTCGCCGGCACCGACACCTGGCTGTTCGACCTGGCGGTATGCCTCAACGACTGGGCGATCGACCTTCCCACCGGCCGGCACGACCCGGTCCGCGCCGACGCGCTGCTGGCCGCATACGCCACCGTGCGGCCGCTGACAGGTGCCGAGCGAGCCCTGCTGCCCGCGATGCTGCGCGCCGCGGCCCTGCGCTTCTGGATCTCAAGGCTGTGGGATTTCCACCTGCCGCGTGAAGCGAGCATGCTCAAGGCCCATGACCCGACCCACTTCGAGCGCGTGCTGCGCGAACGCTCGCGCGCGCCTGCCGACCTCTTTTCTTCTTGCACCGCGCTCGGCGAGCCGCAGGCCGCCTGAGCCCCTGCATCTCCATCCATGAAACTGAACCTTGTGCCGGCACGCACCGGCGCCGAATGGGTCCGCGCCGGGCTCAAGACCTTCTGGCGCCAGCCGCTGGCCTTCATTTCGCTCTTCTTCCTGTTCATGGCTTCCATCTCGATCGCGTCGCAGCTGCCGCTGATCGGCAGCGTGCTGGCGCCGATCCTGCTGCCCTTCATGACGCTGGGGCTGATGGTCGCCACCTCGGTCGCCTACGCCAATGACCGGCAGAAGCCGGCCGCGCCGGCCATGTTCACCGCGGCTGCCGAAGCCGTGCGCAGCGAGTGGCGGCCGATGATCGTGCTGGGTCTGATCTCGGCAGCCTATTTCGTCCTCGCAGTGGGCGCCTCGGCCCTGCTGGACGGGGGGCAGCTGGCGCGTGCCTACCTGCTCGACGAGACCCTCGCGCCCGAGGTAATCGCCAGCAGCGACTTCCAGACCGCGCGCATGTTCGTCATGGTGCTCAACCTGCCGCTCTCGCTGGCCATGTGGCATGCACCGGCGCTGGTGCATTGGCATCACGTGGAACCCGTGAAGAGCCTGTTCTTCAGCCTGGTCGCGTTGTTCCGGAATTTCGGCGCCTACGCGATGTTCTGCCTCTCCTGGTTCGGCGTGTTCCTCATCGCCGGCATCGCCATCGGGCTGATGGCAACGGTGCTGGTCGGTGTCGGCGCCATCGGCATGGGCAGCGGCGCCTCGGCCATCGGCAGCGCGCTGATGATCGGCAGTGCGCTGGTGCTGGCGGCCATGTCGCTGAGCTCGACGTGGTTCACCTTCAGGGACAGCTTTCGGGCCGACTGATACGGAGACGGGGACCGGACCCGGAAGACGCGAAGTTTCGCCGTAACCTTCGCGTCCTTCGCGTCCTTCGGGTAGGGAGGTCCGCCTTATTGGACCGGCGTCAGCTTCGCCACCGACAGCGCCAGCCACTTGATGCCGTGGCGCGGAAAGTTGATCTGCGCACGCGCATCGTCGCCGGTGCCCTCCAGCGAGAGCACGGTGCCCTCGCCGAACTTGTTGTGGAACACCTGCATGCCCGAGCGCAAGCCATGCGAAGGCGCGGCCTTCTGTGGCGGCACCGGCGGGTTGGCGAAGCTTTCCTTGCTGCCGTAGCCGGCGCCACGGGTGCTCGCGTAGCCGCCACCGTAGCCGAACGCCGAGGGCGTGAAGCCCTGGTTCTTCGGCGTCAGCCACTTGAGCGCCGTCTCGGGCAGCTCGTCGAAGAAGCGGCTCTTGAGGTTGTAGCGGGTCTGGCCGTGCAGCATGCGCGTCTGCGAGTGGCTCAGATAAAGGCGCTTTCGCGCGCGCGTGATGGCCACATACATCAGCCTGCGCTCCTCCTCCAGGCTTTCGTGGTCCGACAGTGAGTTCTCGTGCGGAAAGAGGCCCTCCTCCATGCCGGTGATGAACACGCAGTCGAACTCCAGACCCTTGGCCGCGTGCACGGTCATCAGCTGTACTGCGTCCTGCCCGGCCTGCGCCTGGTTGTCCCCCGATTCCAGCGCGGCGTGGGTCAGGAAGGCGGCCAGCGGGCTCATGGTTTCGCCGGTCTCGGCGTCCGGCGCCAGCGGCTCGTCGGTGAGCGGCAGGTTCGGATCGAGTCCCTGGCTGGCCGGCGACTGGCGCAGCTCGTCCACGGGCATCGCCACCGCATCGCGGCCGAAGCCCTCCTGCGTGACGAAGCTCTCCGCAGCGTTGACCAGCTCCTCCAGGTTCTCGATGCGGTCCGCGCCTTCTCGCTCGCTGCGGTAGTGCTCGATCAGCCCACTGTGCTGCAGCACCAGCTCGATGATCTCGCGCAACGACAGGCCCTGGGTCTGCTCGCGCAACACGTCGATCTTGGCCACGAAGGCCGACAGGTTGGCGCCGGCCTTGCCGCCGACGGCAGCGACCGCATCGTGCAACGATCGACCCGCGGCACGGGCGGCGTCCTGCAACTGCTCGATGCTGCGCGCGCCGATGCCGCGCGGCGGAAAGTTGACGATGCGCAGGAAGCTGGTGTCGTCGTCCTTGTTCTCCAGCAGCCGCAGGTAGGCAAGCGCATGCTTGATCTCGGCCCGCTCGAAGAAGCGCAGCCCACCGTATACCCGGTAGGGCACGGCGGCATTGAAGAGCGCGGTCTCGATCACGCGGCTCTGCGCGTTGCTGCGGTAGAGCACCGCCATTTCCTTGCGCTCGATGCCCTCGCGCACCAGCTGGCGCATTTCCTCCACCATCCACTGCGCCTCGGCGAAGTCGCTGGTGGATTCGTAGACGCGCACCGGCTCGCCGGGGCCCTGGTCGGTGCGCAGGTTCTTGCCGAGCCGCTTCTTGTTGTGGCTGATGAGCGCGTTGGCCGAATCGAGGATGTTGCTGTAGCTGCGGTAGTTCTGTTCCAGCTTGATCTGGTGCGTGACCTCGAACGCCTGCACGAAGTCGGCCATGTTGCCCACCCGCGCGCCCCGGAAGGCGTAGATGCTCTGGTCGTCGTCGCCGACTGCCAGGACGCTGTTGTCTCCAGGGACGAAGCGGCCTTCCACCGTCTGGCCGGCCAGCATCTTGATCCAGGCGTACTGCAAGCGGTTGGTGTCCTGGAACTCGTCGATGAGGATGTGGCGAAAGCGCCGCTGGTAGTGCTCGCGCACCGGATCGTTGTCGCGCAGCAGTTCGTAGCTGCGCAGCATCAGCTCGCCGAAGTCGACCACGCCTTCGCGCTGGCACTGCTCTTCGTAGAGCTGGTAGAGCTCGACCTTCTTGCGGTCGTCCTCACTGCGGGTCTCGACGTCGCGCGGCCGCAGGCCGTCTTCCTTGGCGCCGGCGATGAACCACTGGGTCTGCTTGGCCGGGAAGCGCTCTTCGTCGACGTTGAACTGCTTCATCAGCCGCTTGATGGCCGAGAGCTGATCCTGGGTGTCGAGGATCTGGAAGGTGGAGGGCAGCCCGGCCAGCTTCCAGTGCGCGCGCAGGAAGCGGTTGCACAGGCCGTGGAAGGTGCCGATCCACATGCCGCGCACGTTGACCGGCAGCATGGCGGTGAGCCGCGCCATCATTTCCTTCGCCGCCTTGTTGGTGAAGGTGACGGCCAGGATGCCGCCCGGCGAGACCTGGCCCGTTTGCAGCAGCCAGGCGATGCGGGTAGTCAGGACGCGCGTCTTGCCGGAGCCGGCACCGGCCAGGATCAGGGCATTGCCGGCGGGCAGCGTGACGGCGGCGAGCTGCTCGGGGTTGAGGTTTTGCAACAAAGGGGAGGCGGGCGCGGGCGTGTCGAACAGCATGGCGCATTGTAGGAACCGTGGTCCCGTAGAAAACAGCACATGTTCACCAGCGCCTGTGGGACCGCAATGGAACTGTTACCGGCGCGCCGTGACGCAGTCGGTACAGGATCACGTATTTGTAGCAAGCGCCGTCCTGGATGACTCGACACGCCCGCCGATTCTGCGGGTCGGGGACAGACGTCGAGGCTCTCCCGAATTGTTACCTTGTCTACCACCCTCTTTCGGAGTTCGAACTATGCAACCGAGCGGCAAGACTCAAGTGCGCTTCTTCCAGGCAAACAGAGAGGGCTCAAATAAGTATGTCGGACCGGCGAACGCCCGCACGGTTGAACAACTGGGCTTGAAGGAAAAAGGCGAGGCCCGCATCGGATTCAAGGTTGAGGGCACGGTCATCTTCGCGAAAGAACGGCCAGGACCCAGAGCGCCCGGAGCATTCAACCATGGATTGGGAAGCGTCCTCGGCCGCTCCAAGAACCGCAAACTCGCAGCGGGCGCCGCCCTGAAGCGTCTTGAAATGAAAGTCAAAGAGCTTCCGGCCGATCAAAGAACCACCCATGTGATCGTCCGACTGAACGATGTGCGCACCCAGTTGACGAAGTGGGGCACTGTGGCCGCGCAAGACCTTCAATTGCTGTTTGACAGCATCGCCGACGCGAAGACGACTGCCGCCGCCAATAAAGCGAAACGACACTTCGATGCAAATGTCAAGGATGCCGCCGTTGCGTTGTCCTCCCCGCAAGGCCGGTTATCAATCCTGCAAGCAGGAGGCCGAAACGTAGTCCCCCCATTCACCCAGACCAGCATTCGTGAATTTCTGACCTTCGTCAAGAATACGGCCGCTTTCGATCTGAGCATTGCCGGCATAGATCCACTTGCTTACAAGCAGGCCATTGCATTCGCCAAGAACTGGACGCAAGCCTTGCCGAAGCAAGCGCTCGGTAAGCCGGAGGACCGGTATCTCATCGACAGGCTGGCAAAAATGGTGCTGGAAGGATGTGGGTCACCCCCAGATGTTGCGCCACAAGTCCCTCCTCAATTCTCTTTCATCGATGACAGAACACTACAGCGCATTGGCGATGGTGCGCTCTTTGTGCGGGACGACACTGCCAAATTCGGCATAGGGGGATTTGGCTCGATAAGCGCCTACAAATGCGGCGCGGAGAGCATCGTGGTCAAGGAACTGATACAGGATGAACCCGATCCGAATTTGTCGCCAGAACAGAATGCGGAGGTCCGGAACGCGATGGTCCAGAAGGCGCTTGACGAAGTTCGAGTACACACTCAGGCCAGTCAAGGTGCAGACCATGTCGTGGGTATCCATGGCACCGTACGCACCGATGAACGCGTATTGCTCATTCTTGAACACGCGCCAAACGGCGAAAGCGGCACGGTCAGGACCAACCTCGACGAGGCGGTCAAGCGAGGCGACCTGGACCCTCAGGAATCCTACGGGGCCAAGATGCTCATGTTCGTGGACATGGTCAAGGGCGCGGACCAAGTGCATGGCAACGGCGTGATGCACCTGGACTTGAAACCCGAGAACTACTTTGTCGATGAAAAAGGCCGGATGAAGCTCGGCGATTTCGGTACTTCCCACGGAGTACTTGGTACCTTCGGACAACCAGGGATCGCATCGATCGACTACACGGCGCCTGAGATCAATTTGCCGCAGAAGGAAGGGCCGATCGCCCACATGAGCGATACCTGGTCATTGGGAGTCATGCTGTACGAGATGTTCTCGCCTCGCAAGGAGGATGAGAAGTTTGCCGCCACTGCATTGCGCCCGTTCCCTTATGTGAGCCCCTTCAAGGGACGAAACAGCATCGACGAATTCGTCAAAAAGGATGCGGCTGGGCGTTATAAACAACTGCTTCTGAAGCCGCTCGGGTCAAATTATCAATTGCACCGGCTCATCATGGAGATGCTCGATCCAGATCCCTTGAAACGCCCGTCGCTGGAGGCTGTGCTCGAACATCCGCTGATTGCGCGCTATTCGAACCCGATGAACGACGGAGAAAGAGCAGTCGTGGCGGGTGCGCGCCGGACAATCCTTGCGTATGCCCGGCCGGCCGAGAGCTGAGGCAATCGCGGGCGGCGTCGCATAGGGGGCTCATCAGCCCTCTTGTATGGCTGGTATTCCGAACCAGCCAGCACCCGCGCCATTGCACGACTAGAATCACTCACCGGGCCCAAGTTTCTTGCGCCCGGTTTTTTGCGCGCGTTTCGTTTGTAGGAACGCACCCAAAAGCCGGCCAGACCAAGCGCTCTTTCGTTCTTCAACGACCTCTCAGGAGCTTGGTTTCATGCAGATCTTCGACTACGACAACATCCTCCTCCTGCCGCGCAAATGCGTGGTGGAAAGCCGTTCGGAGTGCGACGCCAGCGTCACGCTGGGCGGCCGCAGCTTCCGCATCCCGACGGTGCCTGCCAACATGAAGACGGTGGTCGACGAAACCATCTGCACCTGGCTGGCGAAGAACGGCTACTTCTACGTGATGCACCGCTTCGACCTTGACAACGCGCAGTTCGTGAAGGACATGCACGCCAGGGGCGTCTTCGCCTCCATCTCGCTGGGCGTCAAGAAGCCGGACTACGAGACGGTGGACCGCCTGGCCGCAGAGGGCCTGGCGCCCGAGTACATCACCATCGACATCGCGCACGGCCATGCCGACACGGTGAAGAACATGATCGCCTACCTCAAGAAGAAGCTGCCCAAGTCCTTCGTGATCGCGGGCAACGTGGGCACGCCCGAGGCGGTGATCGACCTCGAAAACTGGGGCGCCGATGCGACCAAGGTCGGCATCGGCCCGGGCAAGGTGTGCATCACGAAGCTCAAGACCGGGTTCGGCACCGGCGGCTGGCAGCTGTCGGCGCTCAAGTGGTGTGCACGGGTGGCGACCAAGCCGATCATTGCCGACGGCGGTATCCGCGACCACGGCGATATTGCCAAGAGCATCCGCTTCGGTGCGTCGATGGTCATGATCGGTTCGCTGTTCGCCGGCCACGAGGAGTCGCCGGGCAGGACGGTGGAAGTCGACGGCACGCTCTTCAAGGAGTACTACGGCTCCGCCAGCGACTTCAACAAGGGCGAGTACAAGCACGTCGAGGGCAAGCGCATTCTCGAGCCGATCAAGGGCAAGCTGGCCGACACGCTGGTCGAGATGGAGCAGGACATCCAGAGCTCCATCAGCTATGCGGGCGGGCGCAAGCTCATGGATATCCGCAAGGTCAACTACGTCACGCTGGGCGGTGACAACGCGGGCGAACACCTGCTGATGTAAGACGCCGGTCGCGCCGGGGCTTCTTGATTCTGGTTAAAATTCGCGCTGCGTTGGGGGGGTAGCTCAGCTGGGAGAGCGCCGCGTTCGCAATGCGGAGGTCGTGAGTTCGATCCTCATCCTCTCCACCAACCCATTCGAAGGCCTCGGCATCCGCCGGGGCTTTTGTTTTTGAAGGTAGCTCAGGCGTCCAGCGTCAAATGCTGGCCATGCAACGCCGCAGCGGCGGACGACGCAAGGAAGCCGATGGTCTGGGCCGCCACTGCCGTCGAGACCCAGCTCTCGGGCTTGGCGCCGGGCATGGCCTGGCGGTTGGCCGGCGTGTCCAGCGTGCTGGGGGCGATGCTGTTCACGATGATCCCATGCGGCGCCAGTTCGGCGGCCGAGGCCTCGACGAGGCGCTGCAGCGCGCTCTTCGACGCGATGTAGGCCGCCATGGCCGCAGTGCCGCGCGCCGCGCCCTTGGCCGTGACGGCGATCACGCTGCCCGACTTGCGCTCGATCATCGAGGGCACCAGCGCCTGCGAGACTGCGATGAAGGACCAGGCGTTCAGATTCATCATGCGATCCCAGGCCGCGCGGCTCATCGCGTGCACCTCTTCGCCCATCTCGAAGCCACCGGCGATATGCACCAGCGCATCCACATGCTTGAAGGTTGCGAGGATGTGGCCGGCGGCATCTGCCATGCTCTCCACGGACGTGACGTCAGCCTCGAGCAACAGGTGCTGCGAGTTGTCAAGGCCCGGAAACACGTTGACGATGTGTTCCATGCGGTGGTCGAGCAAAGCAATGCGGGCACCGCTGTCGAGGAAGTGCTGCACGACCGCGCGGCCAAGCGCGCCGGCGGCGCCTGTCACCACGACGTGGCGGGACGTGTTGGGGTCTATCATTTTGCGGCTCCTTGTTCGGGCAGGCATCGTAACGCCGCGATCACGCAGGAAACGTGCATCATTGCCAATTCCTCTCCCTTCCCACTCCCCCTTCCCCTTCATTGCACCCGGAGACCATCATGAAAGAAGTAGTAGTTGTCAGCGGCGTTCGCACGGCGATCGGAACCTTCGGCGGCGCGCTCAAGGACGTGCCGCCCACGCGCCTCGCCGCGCTGGTGACGCAGGAAGCGCTCGCGCGCGCCAAGGTCGACGGCAAGGATGTGGGCCATGTGGTCTTCGGCCACGTGGTCAACACCGAACCACGTGACATGTACATGGCCCGGGTGGCCGCGATCGAGGGCGGCTGCGCGCAGGAAACGCCGGCGCTCACCGTGAATCGCCTCTGCGGCTCTGGCTTGCAGGCGATCGTGAGCGCAGCGCAAAGCATTCAGCTCGGCGATGCGAAGGTGGCCGTGGGCGGCGGCGCCGAGAGCATGAGCCGCGCCCCGCTGTCTTCGCTCACCGCGCGCTGGGGCGTGCGCATGGGCGACATGAAGCTCGTGGACATGATGATCGGCGCGCTGCACGACCCCTTCGAGAACATCCACATGGGCGTTACGGCCGAGAACATCGCCAAAAAGTGGAACATCAGCCGCGAGACGCAGGACCAGACTGCGCTGACCAGCCACCAGCGCGCACAGAAGGCGATCGAGGGCGGCTACTTCAAGAGCCAGATCGTCCCGGTCCCGCTGCAGAGCCGCAAAGGTCCGGCGCAATTCGACACCGATGAGCACGTGCGCTTCGACGCCAAGATGGAAGACATGGCCAAGCTCAAGCCCGCCTTCCTGAAGGAGAACGGTACGGTGACGGCAGGCAATGCCTCCGGCATCAACGACGCGGCAGCGGCCGTGGTGTTGATGGAAAAGGAAGAGGCGGCGCGCCGCGGCCTGAAGCCGATGGCGCGCATCGTGGCCTACGCCTTCGCCGGCGTCGATCCGAACTACATGGGCATCGGGCCGGTGCCTGCCTCGCGCAAGGCGCTGGAGAAGGCGGGACTCAAGGCGTCGGACATGGATGTGATCGAGGCCAACGAGGCCTTCGCCGCGCAGGCCTGCGCAGTTGCGCAAGACCTGGGGCTCGACGCTGCCAAGGTGAACCCCAACGGCTCCGGCATCTCGCTCGGTCATCCGATCGGCGCCACTGGCGCACTGATCACAGTCAAGGCGCTGTACGAGCTGGAGCGCATCCAAGGCCGCTACGCACTGGTGACCATGTGCATCGGTGGCGGCCAAGGCATCGCCTGCATTTTTGAGCGCACCTGAGCTGGGGCCAGAAACATTCTGGCTATAATCGTTGGATTGCCTGAATGACAGCAATGTCGATCAGGGGCTCTTAGCTCAGTTGGTAGAGCAGCGGACTCTTAATCCGTAGGTCGAGTGTTCGAGTCACTCAGGGCCCACCAAAATTACCGCGCCAACGCTGAAAAGCCCGCCATCGAGAAGATGGCGGGCTTTTTCTTTGGGGACGGTTGCTGGCGGCGGCCTCGTTTGCAGGGCAGGCGCAGGTCCGCCTTGGGGGTGGGCCAGCCCATGGCAAAAAAAAACGCGGGCGCTGCGCCCGCGTTTTCCGTCCAGCCGCAAGCAGACTCAAACTGCCATGATCGACACAGCCTTGGTGTTGAGATAGGCCTCCATCGCCTCGGGGCCGCCTTCGGAACCGTAGCCCGAGTCCTTGACGCCGCCGAAGGGCATTTCCGGCGAAGGTGCAGCCGGCTGGTTGATCCACAGCATGCCTACCTGGACCTCCTGCGACAGCAGGTGCGCGTTCTTGATCGAGCGCGTGAAGGCATAGCCCGCCAGGCCGAAGGGCAAGCGGTTCGCCTCGGCGATGGCTTCCTCCAGCGTGTCGAAGCCGCGGATCGCGGCGACCGGGCCGAATGGTTCGTTGTTGAACACGTCGGCTTCGAGCGGCACGTCGGTCAGCACGGTCGGGGCGAAGAAGTTGCCGACCGAGCCGATACGCTCGCCACCGGTCGCGACTTTCGCGCCCTTGCTGCGTGCATCGTCCAGGACCTGGGCCATCGCCGTGAGACGGCGCGCATTGGCCAGCGGCCCGATCGTCGTGCCCTCGGCCAGGCCGTCGCCCAGCTTGAGCCCTTCGGCATGCTTGACCAGCGCTTGCGCGAACTCGGCCTTGATGCTGTTGTGCACCAGGAAGCGCGTCGGGGAAATGCACACCTGCCCGGCGTTGCGGAACTTGGCGCCTCCGGAGGCCTTGACGGCCAGGGCGACGTCGGCATCGTCGGCGACGATCACGGGTGCATGCCCGCCCAGCTCCATCGTGGCGCGCTTCATGTGCTGGCCGGCCAGCGCTGCGAGCTGCTTGCCCACGGGGGTGGAGCCAGTGAAGGTGACTTTGCGGATGATCGGATGCGCGATCAGGTAGCTGGAGATCTCCGCGGGGTTGCCGAACACGAGGCCCACGGTGCCGGGCGGCACGCCGGCATCGACGAAGGCTTGCAGCAGGGCCGCGGGAGCGGCCGGCGTCTCCTCGGGGGCCTTCGCCAGGAAGGAGCAACCAGTGGCCAGGGCAGCACCCAGCTTGCGCACGACCTGATTGATCGGGAAGTTCCACGGCGTGAAGGCGGCCACGGGGCCGACCGGCTCCTTGATGACCAACTGCTGCGCCGCCAGGTTGCGCGAGGGCACGATGCGCCCGTAGACGCGGCGGCCTTCGTCGGCGAACCATTCGATGATGTCGGCGCCTGCCAGCACCTCGACGCGTGCCTCGGCGAAAGGCTTGCCCTGCTCCAGTGTCAGCAGGCGGGCGATCTCGGGAGCGCGCTCGCGCAGCAGGGCGGCGGCCTTCCGCATGGTGGCGGCGCGCTCGTTGGCGGGGATCTTGCGCCAGGCCTGGAACCCGCGCTGCGCGGCCTCCAGCGCACGGTCCAGATCGGCAATGCCGGCGTGCGCGACCTTGCCGATGGGCTTGCCGGTGGCCGGGTTGATGACGTCCAGGGTCTTGCCGCTCGCGGCGTCGCACCATTCGCCATTGATCAGCAGGCGGGTGTCAACGTAGCTCGATGTGCTCATGTCGGTCCTTGGGTTCTTTCAGGGGGAGGTTGATGCCGGATTCGGACGGGAGCGGGCGCGGGGCCGTCCCGTGCACCATTGTCGCCGAGCGCAGCGGCTCACTCTCGCGGGTGCGTCAAAACCCCCTCGCTCCCGAGACTCCACGTGGAGAGTCGGGGCTTCGAAAACGCAAAAAAGCCCGCCTTGGGAGAGGCGGGCTTTTGCAGGAAGATCGAAGCTTCAGCGGCTCGGCTTGAAGGCGCGGCGCTGACCCTCGCGCGGCGCAAAGGCCTTGGCGCCGCCGTGCGCGCCGCCGTTGCCGCGCGGGGCACTGGCGCCGGCACCGGCGCGCGGCGCGCTGTCGCCCCAGCCGGGCTTGCGGCCATAGGCACCAGCCTCGTCACGGCCCCTTCCCTGCGCCTGACCCGGAGCCTGGAAGCCGCGCGAAGGCGCGTGGCCGCGGGCCGGGCCGCGGTCGTTGAACCCGCTGGCATTCGCATAGCCGCCGCGCGGGCTGCCGAACTTGCGGTCGCGCGAATGGTGCTCGCGGTTCTCGCGGCCGCGGTTGCCGAAGTCGCCCTGCGGACGGCCCTGCGGAAAGCGCTGCTGCGGCTCCAGGCCGGGGATCGCCTCGGCGACGAACGGCTGACGGCTGTAGGCTTCGATGTCGAAGATCTTGCGGCGGTCGCGGAACTCGGCAAAGGTCACGGCCAGGCCATCGCGTCCGGCACGGCCAGTGCGGCCGATGCGGTGCGTATAGTCCTCGGCCTTCATCGGCAGGCCGAAGTTGAAGACATGGGTGATGGTCGGCACGTCGATGCCGCGCGCGGCCACGTCGGTGGCCACCAGGATCTGCACTTGACCCTGGCGCAGCGCCATCAGCCGGCGGTTGCGCAGGCCCTGGCTCAGCGCGCCATGCAAGGCCACGGCGCTGAAGCCGTCCTGCTGCAGATCGGCGGCGAGGCCGTCGCATTCGACCTGCGTGCTGCAGAAGACGATGGCCTGATTGATGCTGGTGTCGCGCAGCCAATGATCGAGCAGCTTGCGCTTGTGCTGTGCGTTGTCGGACCAGAACAGCACCTGCTTGATGTTGGCGTGCTTTTCCTGCGGGGTGTCGATGGTCACGCGCTGCGGCTCGCGCATCACGCGCTGGGCCAGTTGCTGGATGCGCGGCGCGAAAGTGGCGCTGAACATCATGGTCTGCTGGCGCTCGATAGTGAGCTGGTTGATCTCGGCCAGGTCGTCGGCAAAGCCGAGGTCGAGCATGCGGTCGGCCTCGTCGACCACCAGGAACTTGACCTGGTCGAGCTTGATCTGCATCGAGCGCTGCAGATCGAGCAGCCGGCCGGGCGTGGCGACCACGAGGTCGGCGTTCTGCAGGCGGGCGATCTGCAACTGGTACGGCATGCCGCCGACCACGTTGGCGATGCGCAGGCCACGGCAGTGCTTCACCAGGTCGATGGCGTCATGCGCCACCTGCTGGGCCAACTCGCGCGTGGGGCACAGCACCAGTGCGCCGGGAGTGGCGGCTTTGAAGTGGCGGGGGTTGGTCGGGTCCTTGCGCTTGCTCTTCTTGGGCAGCGCTTCGCCACGGGCGGCGGCCTCGGCAGTTTGGCGCTCGTGTTCGGCCTTGGCAGCGGCGGCGGCTTCGGCTTGGCGCTGCAGGAGGGTGTGCAATACGGGCAGCAGGAAGGCCGCAGTCTTGCCGCTGCCCGTCTGGCTCGAGACCATCAAATCGACGAAGCGGGCAGCGCCGTCGGCCGCGCCGATGGCGCCCATGGCGCGGGGGATCGCCTGCGCCTGCACGGCGGTGGGCTGAGTGAAGCCGAGGTCCTCGACGGCGGCGATCAATTCGCTCGCCAAGCCCATCTGCACGAAACCGTTGGGTTGCGTCGGCTCGGCAGGTGCGACGGCGTCGAGTGCCTCGAGCACTTCGGAAGCCTCGGTCTGGGGAATGGAAGGCGATCCGCCGCGAACAGCAGCGAAATCATCGGATTGCACAGGCGCGAACTCGCCCTGCGCTTCAAAAGCGTCGGTCATTAAAAAATCCAAGTGCGGACACCGCCGTGAGCGGCACCCCGTCGGGTGGCGAAAACATCAACCATCCAACGACATTTCAGCCTGTGCTTTCGCCTGGGCTGCGGCCCATTCATGTGGGCGCGGTGTGCAAGATAGGGAGATGCAAGAAGCGCTCCGAGCCCCTTGTTCAAGGACTGCCCGAAAGCGAAGCCGTCGATTATCGCATGGCTTCGGGGTTTTTACTTAATCCTGCAGGCGCAGGAAGGTATCTCGGTAGTGCGCCAGCTCGTCGATCGACTCGTGCACGTCGGCGAGTGCTGTATGAGCCTGCTGCTTCTTGAAGGCGTTGTAGGCGGCCGGCTTCCAGCGCTTCGCGAGCTCCTTGAGCGTGCTGACGTCCAGGTTGCGATAGTGGAAATACGCCTCCAGCCTTGGCATGAACTTGACCAGGAAGCGGCGGTCCTGGCCGATGGTGTTGCCGCACATCGGCGAGCCGTGTTTCGGGATGTAGCGCGCGACGAACTCGAGCAGCTGCAGCTCGGCGGCCGCCTCGTCCAGCGTGGAAGCCTTGACCTTGTCGATCAGCCCGCTGCGGCCGTGTGTGCCCTTGTTCCAGGAGTCCATGCCGTCGAGCACCACGTCGCTCTGATGGATCACAAGCACCGGGCCTTCGATGCGGGGAGTAAGGTCCGGGCCGGTCACGACCACGGCGATCTCGAGCAGGCGCTCTTTCTCGGGGTCCAGACCGCTCATCTCGCAGTCCAGCCAGACGAGGTTCTGGTCGCTCTTCTTGAGGGGGGTGGCGGCCGCGGCTGCGGTCGTGGCGGTGGAATCGGGCATCGGCCGATTGTCGTCGATGGCCTTGAGCCCGAATGGGCATGCCTGCGGGCTAAACTCGCTGCGCCATGGTTGCTCCCCTGCCCGCTTCGCTGCTGCTCACACTCGCCTTCGCGCTCGCGGTGGTCGCCGGCCTGATCGTGAAATTCTGGCTCGCCACACGGCAGATTCGCCATGTGGCGCGCCACCGCGACGCGGTGCCGCGCGCCTTCGCGCAGGCCATCAGCCTTGGGGCGCACCAGAAGGCGGCCGACTACACGATCGCCAAGACCCGCTTCGGCCTGCTCGAGATGGTCTGGAGTGCGATGGTGCTGCTTGCCTGGACCTTGTTGGGCGGGCTCAACCTGCTCAACGAGCTGCTGCTCGACGCGCTGGGCGGCGGCATGTGGCAACAGCTCGCGCTGCTCGGCGCCTTCGCGCTGATCGGCGGGCTGCTCGAACTGCCCTTCACCTTGTGGCAGACCTTCCAGCTGGAGGAACGCTTCGGTTTCAACAAGATGACTTGGCGACTCTGGCTGGCCGATGGGATCAAGGCACTGCTGCTTGGCGCGCTGATCGGCCTGCCGATTGCGGCATTGATCCTCTGGTTGATGGGGGCGGCCGGCCGCCTGTGGTGGCTGTGGGCGTGGGGCGCGTGGATGGGGTTCAACCTGCTGCTGATGCTGATTTACCCGACCTTCGTCGCACCGGTCTTCAACAAGTTCCAGCCGCTGAACGATGCCACTCTGAAAGCTCGCGTCACTGCGCTGATGCAGCGCTGCGGCTTCGCGGCCAAAGGCCTTTTTGTGATGGACGGCAGCACACGCAGCGCGCACGCCAACGCGTACTTCACCGGCTTCGGCGCCAGCAAGCGCGTGGTCTTCTACGACACGCTGCTGCGCCAACTCGACGCGGGCGAGGTCGAAGCCGTGCTCGCGCACGAACTGGGGCACTTCAAGCACCGGCATGTGCTCAAGCGCATGGCAGCGATGTTCGCGCTGAGCCTGGCCGGTTTCGCGTTGCTGGGCTGGCTGTCGGGCCATGCCTGGTTCTACTCCGGGCTGGGCGTGCAGCCCAACATGGCCGCACCCAACGATGCGCTCGCAATCCTGCTGTTCATGCTGGCTGCGCCGGTGTTCGGCTTCTTCATCGCGCCGCTGCCGGCTCTGATCTCGCGCCGGCACGAGTTCGAGGCAGATGCCTATGCGATGGCGCAGGCCAACCGGGCCGACCTGTCGCGGGCGCTGCTCAAGCTCTACCAGGACAACGCGTCGACGCTCACGCCCGACCCGGTGTTCGTCAAGTTCTACTACTCGCACCCGCCTGCATCCGAGCGCCTCGCGCGGATGGCGACCTGACTTCTGGAAAGACGATCATGAGCAGCATGTTGAAGCCCATCGACTGGAAGACGAAGGCGCGGCGCGCACTGAGTGCTACGGAGATCGTGTCCCACCTGGCGCGGGTAGACGCATGGAAGCTCACCGGCGACGGCGCCGATGTCGCGATCGAAAAGACTTTCAACTTCGCGAACTACTTCGAGACCATCGCCTTCGTGAACGCACTGGCGCTAGTGGCGCACAAACAGGACCATCATCCCGACCTCTCGGTGCACTACAACCGCTGCGTGGTGCGCTTCAACACGCACGATGTGGGCGGCCTGTCGGCCACGGACTTCGACTGCGCGGCGCAGGTGGATGCCCTGCTGGCCGCCTGAGCCGATGGACGGTGCCGTTGCCTAAGCCCGCGCGCCATCGGCCGCGCGGCGACGCCGACGGGCACGCGGCACGGCGCGATGGGCTTGTCGTCGCGGGCCACGGGCGCCATTGTGTGGTCGAGACGCCGGAGGGCGAGCGCGTCATCTGCCATCCGCGCGGAAAAAAGAGCCAGGCGGTGGTCGGCGACCGGGTGCGGTGGCTGGCCAGCGAGGACGAGGGCACCATCGAGGAGGTGCAGCCGCGGAGAAACCTCTTTTACCGGCAGGACGAGATCCGCACCAAGTCCTTCGCGGCCAACCTCGACCAGGTGCTGATCCTCATCGCAGCCGAGCCCGAGTTTTCCGAGACGCAGTTGGCGCGCTCGCTGATTGCCGCGGCGGCCGAACGCATCACCTCCATCATCGCGCTCAACAAAAGCGACGTGGTGGCGCCTTTCGAGCGGGCGTGGGAGCGGCTCGCGCCCTACCGCCGCATGCACCACGGCGTGTTGCCGCTGTCGCTCAAGGCCTCGCCCGACGTCGATCGCGCGACGCTGTTGAAGCTGCTGGCGGGCAAGACCACCCTGGTGCTCGGCCCTTCCGGCGTAGGCAAGAGCACCCTGACCAACCTGCTGGTGCCCAGCGCACGCGCTACGACAGCCGAAATTTCACAGGCGCTGAACTCCGGCAAGCACACGACCACCAGCACAAGCTGGTACTGGGTGGACGAGGCGCGCAGCACCGCGTTGATCGATTCGCCGGGCTTCCAGGAATTCGGGCTCAACCACATCGAGCCGATGCAGCTCGCGTCACTGATGCCCGACATCGCCGAGCACGCCGGCGAGTGCAAGTTCTACAACTGCACGCACCTGCACGAGCCGGGGTGCGGCGTGATCGCGCAAGTGACCTCGCCGGGCCATCCGGGCTCGATCAGCCCCTCCCGCTACCGCATCTATGGCGAGCTGTTCGCCGAACTGAGCCAGCCTCGCCACCGATGAAAGTACTGCTGTACTCCCACGTCTTCCATCCCTCGGTCGGCGGCGTCGAGACCGTGTCGCGTGCCTTGGTCGAAGGCTTTGTGGCCCGCGGCGTCGACTGCAAAGTGGTCACCCAAACGGCGAGCGGGGAAGCGGAGGCCTTCCCCTTCGACGTGATTCGCCAGCCCTCGAACCGGCGCGTGCGGGAGTTGCTGCGCTGGGCCGACGTGGTGCTGTTCAACGGAGCCACCATGGCGCTGCAGCCCTGGGTGCTGCTCTACCGCAAGCCCTTCGTCTGGGTGCACGTGGGCTATCAGGCCAGCTGCATCGATGGTGCGGGCTGGGTCGACGGCAAGCCGGCGCCGCTCTCGCCTTTCGCTTCCCTTGTTTTTCATGCACGGCGCAGCGGCTACGTACGGGCCGCAAAGGAGGGCCTGAAGTTGCTGCTGCGCCGTGCCGTCGCCAAGTTCGGCGTGACACGCAACGTCGCCATCACCGAATGGATGAACCAGGCGCTGCCGCTGCCGCGGCAGGTGCAGATCTACAACCCCTTTCCAATCGAGCGCTTCCGTGCAGCCGACCGGGACGGGGCCGAGTATGAGTTCTTCTACATGGGCAGGCTGGTGCAGGAAAAAGGCGTGGACGTCCTGGTCCGAGCCTTCGCAAAGCTGCACCAGCGCCACGCCGCGCGGCCGCGCCTGCTGCTGATCGGCGACGGCAGCGCGCGAGCACAGGTCGAGCGTCTGGTCGCAGAGCTGGGCATCGCATCCTCGGTGCGCTTCGTCGGCGCGCAATCCGGGGAGGGCCTGGTCGAGTGGGTCGCGAAAGGCATGATCGGCGTGATCCCATCGGTGTGGTACGAGCCCATGGGCGGCGTTGCCGTGGAACTGTTGGCGGCGGGCAAGAGCCTCATCGTGTCGGCCCAGGGCGGACTCGCCGAATGCGTGGGCGATGCCGGGCTGACCTTCCCTAACGGTGACGACGAAGCCCTGGCCGATCAGATGCAGCGCGTGCTGGACGATCCGGCCCTGCGCGCCACACAGGCAGCGAAGGCGCGCGAGCGCGCGAGGAGCTTCGTGCCCGGGCGTTTCGTCGGCCAGTACATCGAGATGCTTGAGGGAATTGCTCGCAAGGCCTGAACGCCGTGCCGGGCTTCAGCCCAGTATGTCCGAGAGCGCATCGACCAGCAGGCCGCACTGCTCGCGCGTGCCGATGCTGATGCGCAGGTATTGCGTGATGCGAGGCTCGTCAAAATGCCGCACAAGCACTGCACGCGCGCGCAGCGCCGACGCCAGTGCCATTGCATCGTGCGCCGGGTGACGCACAAACAGGAAATTGGACTGCGAGGGGAGGATCTCGAAGCCGAGGTCTTCCAATTGCAGGGCCAAGCCCTCGCGGATATCCATGACCTCGTGCCGCGTGTGGGCGAACCAGGCCTCGTCCGCCAGCGCTGCGATCGCCCCGGCACTGGCAAGGCGATCGATGGGATAGGAGTTGAAACTGTTCTTGACCCGCTGCAGCGCATCGATGAGGTGCGGCTGTGCGCAGGCAAAACCCACGCGCAACCCGGCCAGCGACCGTGACTTGGACAAGGTCTGCACTACCAGGAGGTTCGGATGCCGTTCGATCAGCGGCAGCGCGCTCTCGCCGCCGAAATCCACATAGGCCTCATCCACCAGCACCACGCGCCGTGTGCACGCTTCGAGCAATCGCTGGATGTCGCGCAGCGGCAGGCCCGTGCCCGTTGGCGCGTTGGGGTTCGCGATGACGATGCCGCCGCAATCGGTTGCCGCGCGGACAGCCATCGTGGGGACATCGATGCGCAGCCCGGCGTCGACGGGCTGCAGTTCGCAGGCAATGCCGTACAGCTGCGCATAGACGCGATAGAAACTGTAGGTGACGTCCGGGATGAGCAGCGGCTCGGCCTGCTGGAAGAAGGCGAAGAAGGCATGGGCCAGCACCTCGTCGGACCCGTTGCCCACGAACACCTGCGAGCTATCCAGCCCATAACGGGCGGCAATGGCTTCGCGCAGCGCCATCGAGTCCGGATCGGGGTATCGCTCGAGCCCGTCGGAAGCCGCCGCCATGATGGCTTCGAGCACGTGCGGCGCGGGCCCGAAGGGGTTCTCGTTGGTGTTGAGCTTGACGAGCTTCGCGATGCGAGGCTGCTCGCCCGGCACATACGGTTCAAGCACCGCGACGCGCGGGCTCCAGAAGCTATTCACGTTGCTCAAGGGGACCGGTCCGATCAGGTCAACCCAACAGTCGCGCCAGCGTAAGCAGCGCCAGCAGCACCATCCACATCACGACAGATCGCCAGACCAGGCCAACGACGCTGCGCAGATGCGCCGGCTCGGGCTCGCGCCCCGGGGTACTGCCGTTGTCGAGACCGAGGTTTCCAGCCAGCGGGTCGCCCGCCTGCGCTTGCGAAAGCGGGTCCGTCAACGGCACCGGGCTGAGCGCGCCTCCGCCGAGCCGCACATTGACTGCACCCGAGGTCGCTGCCAGGATGACGCCGTCGTTCTCGCTGGGAAAGCGCCGGGCGTCATTGCGCCAACAGTCAATCGCCTCCTCGAAGCTGCCGACCACGGCGAAACCGATGGCCGTGATGCGTGCAGGCAGCCAATCGATCAGCGCCCAAGCCTGATCGGCCGCCTTCTGGACCCAGATGCTGGAGGGCTGAACCGAGGCGTTGTTCTTGTGTGCCCAGTAGCGTGCGACGAACTCGCTCATGCGGTAGAACACCGCTCCGGCAGGCCCCAGCCCGAAGGCGGCAAGGATCGAGAACCAGGCCAGCACGCCGAACACATGGCGGTGCGCGGCAATCACAGAATGCTCGATCACGTGGCGCACGATCTCGCTGCGTGGCAGGTCCGCCGCGTCCACGCGCTGCCAATGAGCCAGCAGCGAGCGCGCCAGTGCCTCGTCACCTACGTCGAGGGCGTCACGAATGCCCGTGAAATGGTGGCTGAACTGCCTGAAGCCGAGTGTGACGTAGAGCACTGCCACGCTCCACAGCACCGCGAAAGGCAGGCCCAGCGCAAGCGCCAGGAACCAGTGCACTCCCAACGCGAGCACCGTCGGCACGAGGACGGCGAGCCCCCAGGCGACCCAGCCGTGGTGTGGTTTGCCGGCATCGAAGTTGCGGCTGGTCCAGCGCGTCCATGCCAGGACAACACCGTACACCGGGTTGTGGTAAGCGAGCGGCCGCACCTGCTCGATCAGCAAGGCGCACAGGATCGCGAAGAAGCTCATCCGTTGATGATAGCGAGTGCCCCCCGACGTCCCGCCGACGCTTCGCGCCGCGAAGTCAGGCCGCGAGGAACCGGTAGAGGTTGCGCAGCATGCCGGCTGTTGCACCCCAGACATAGCGCTCGTGCGCGCCGTCCTGGTAGGGCATCGACAACCATTCGCGCGATTGGAGCGCGTCGTCGACCAGGGCATGGCGGCGGTGGTTCGCCGGGTTCATCAGGTAGGCCAGCGGGACCTCGAACGCCTGCGCAACCTCGTAGGGGTTCAGCGTCAGTTCCAAATCCGGGTGCACCAGACCGACTACGGGCGTCACGATGAAGGAAGTGACCGTTGTGTAGGTCGGCAGTTGCCCCAATACCTCGATGTACTCGGCCGAGAGGCCAACCTCTTCCCATGCTTCGCGCAGCGCCGCGGCCGCGACGTTGGCGTCTTCCGGGTCGACCCTGCCGCCGGGGAACGCGACCTGGCCCGAGTGGGTCGACAGGTTGGCGGTCCGCTCGGTCAGCAGCACGGTGGGTTCCTCGCGCATCACGATCGGGACCAGCACCGCGGCTGCAGCCGGCACGCGGCTCGTCAGGCGCGGCTCATGCCGCAGTTCGGGCGTCCAGGTGGGCGGGGCGGCGAATCGTGCGCGCAGGGCCTGCGCATTGAGACGGGACGGCGGAACGGCAGGCAGCGCGGTGTCGACGCCGACCACCGGCACCTCGCGCGGATCGAAGGTCCGCAGCGCTGACGGCAAGACGGCATTGACGGTCTCTTCGGCGGGGGCGGAGCGCATGGCGGGTGGTGGAGCGGTCAAGTCGGGATCTGGAGAGTAAAACGCAAAATGGCACCGATGACGACGAGCGGCACAACGACAAAAGTCACGATCGCTTCGTTTCATCAAGGCACCAACGCAAAAAGCCGCCTTGATTGGCGGCTTTTGCAAGGCAGGAGACACTCTTTACTGAGCTGCTGCTGCGGTCGAAGACTTGCCGGGCAGCTTTTCCTTGATGCGCGCCGAACGGCCGCTGCGCTCGCGCAGGTAATACAACTTGGCACGGCGCACATCGCCACGACGCTTGACTTCGATGCCGGCAATCAGCGGACTGTACGTCTGGAAGGTACGCTCGACGCCTTCGCCGCTGGAGATCTTGCGCACCGTGAAGCCGCTGTTGAGGCCGCGATTGCGCTTGGCGATCACCACGCCTTCGTAGGCCTGCACGCGCTTGCGGCTGCCTTCGACGACGTTCACGCTGACGATGACCGTGTCACCCGGCATGAAATCGGGAATCTTCTTGCCGAGCCGGGCGATTTCTTCCTGCTCGAGGGTCTGGATGAGGTTCATGGCTTTCCTGAATTCGATCGTGCACGCGCTACACAAGGGGCGTCTTGCAGCCTGGACGGCTGCGCCGACGCGGCCGGCAGAGGATCGGGGAGCCAAAGATTATAGCTTTTTCGCAAGCGCTTTCTCGTCCGTTGCGCTCAGAAGGCCCGCCGCGCGCGCCGCATCGATCAACTCGGGCCGCTTCTGCAGCGTGATGGCGAGCCGCTGGTCGCGCCGCCAGCGCTCGATCTGCTCATGGTGACCTGAAAGCAGGACTGGCGGCACGCCCTGTCCCTTCCATTGCTCGGGGCGGGTGTAATGGGGACAGTCGAGCAGCCCATCCAGCGCCGGGTTGAAACTGTCCTGGATGTGGCTCGCCTCGTCGCCCAACACGCCGGGCTGCAGCCGGGCCACCGCGTCCAGGAGGGCCATCGCGGGAATCTCGCCGCCCGAGAGCACGAAGTCGCCCAGGCTGAGCTGGTGCGTCACGCGGGCGTCGATGAACCGCTGGTCGATGCCCTCATAGCGCCCGCATACCAGGACTGCGCCCTCGCCCGAAGCCCAGTGCTCGACCGCACCATGCCGCAGGGCCTCGCCCAGCGGCGAAAACATCACGACAGGCGCTGCGGCCCCGCGTGCAGCAAGCGCAGCATCCAGGCAAGCCGACAGCGGCTCGGCCATCATGACCATCCCTGGCCCGCCGCCGAATGGGCGGTCGTCGACTCGGCGGTAGTTGCCCTCGGAAAAATCGCGCGGGTTCCACAAATTGACCTGTACCTGCCCGGTCTCGAAGGCGCGTCGCGTCACACCGGTCACGAGGAAGGGCGTGAACAGTTCAGGGAACAGAGTAATGACGTCGAAGCGCATTGGGCGCCGGGGCCGGTGCGGCACCGCTGCTCAGTAGTCAGGCTGCCAGTCGACTGTGATCAGCCGGCCCGCCAGGTCCACCTTGTCGACGAACGCGGAGACGAAGGGGATCATCCGCTCGACCGGCTTGCCATCCTCCAGAGCCTCGAGCACCAACGTGGTCTGCGGGCCATTCGCAAGCATTTCGCGAACCGTGCCGAGTGCCACGCCTTCCCGATTTACGACCGGAAGCCCGATCAGGTCGACCCAGTAGTACTCGTCCGTTGCGGCCGTTGGAAAGCTCGAGCGCGGCACGAATACGCGCGCACCGCGCAGCGCCTCGGCGGCGTTGCGGTCCGGCACGTCCTCGGAGCAGGCGACGACGCAGTCGGAATGCTCCTTGGCCTCGCGGATGGCCAAACGGAACACGCCGGTGGCGTTGCCGCCGGGCGCCTGCAGGAACCAACGCTTGGAGGAGAAAAGCGCCTCGGGCTTGGCGCTGTGGGGCAGGACCTTGAACCAGCCCTTGATGCCCCATGCGTCGGCAATGCGCGCCACTTCGATCGCGTCCGCCGGCAGTTCGGCGGCTTCGAGCGTGGGCAGCATTGCCGAGCGGGCGGCTTAGGCGGCCGCCTTGGGGGCCGCGGCAGCGGCTTGCTTGATCAGGCGGGTGACCGTGGGCGAGGCCTGAGCGCCAACACCCTGCCAGTAGGCCAGGCGATCCTGCGCGATGCGGATGCCTTCCTCGTTGTCCTTGGCCGTCGGGTTGTAAAAGCCCAGGCGCTCGATGAATCGGCCATCGCGGCGTACGCGCTTGTCCGACACGACGATGTTGAAGAACGGACGACCTTTCGAGCCGCCGCGGGAGAGTCGGATCACGACCATGATTTATCCTTGGTGGTGCAGCGAACACTGAAATCGGTTCGCCCACGGAGTTCTTCCAGCGTCGAGACACGCGACATAGCCACCCGGCCAGCGCACGCTGAAAAGCCCGCGATTATAGCCCGAGCGATATTCCCACCATCCCGGCTTGCGCCGGGCCTTCCGAATGATCACCATACGCCCCAGCCGCGACGAAGACATTGCCGCGATCACAGCCATCTACGCCCACCACGTGCTGCACGGCACCGGCACGTTCGAGACCGAGCCGCCCACCGCCGCGGACATGGCGGCGCGGCGAGCCGATGTGCTGGCCAGGAAGCTTCCTTACCTGGTAGCCGAGCGCGACGGTGAACTGCTGGGCTTTGCGTACTGCAACTGGTTCAAGCCGCGCCCGGCCTATCGCTTCTCGGCCGAGGATTCCATCTACCTGGCTGAGGCCGCGCGCGGCCGGGGGCTCGGTGCCAAGCTACTCGCTGCATTGGTGGAGGCCGCCGAATCCGCAGGCGTGCGCAAGCTGATCGCCGTCATCGGCGATTCCGCCAACGCCGGTTCGATCGGCGTGCACCGCGCGCAGGGTTTCGAGCATGTGGGCGTGCTGAAGAACTGCGGCTGGAAGTTCGGCCAGTGGCGCGACGTGGTCCTGATGGACATGGTGCTGGGCCAAGGCAGCGCGACGAGTCCCGAATGAAGAACAAGACCGTAGCGGCCTGGCTCGCCTTCCTCGGCGGACCGCTGGGCCTGCACTGCTTCTACCTGCGCGGCTTCGGCAGCACGCTCGGCTGGCTGCTTCCCATCCCGACTGCCCTCGGCCTCTATGGCATCGAGCGCGTGCGCCTCTATGGGGTGGACGATGCGTGGAGCTGGCTGCTGCTCCCGCTGCTGGGCTTCACGATTGCGGGCTGCGCGCTGACCGCCATCGTTTACGGCTTGATGACGCCGGAGAAATGGAATGCGCGCCACAACGTCGGCGCCGCGTCCGACGCTCCGCCCGGACGCAGCAACTGGCTCACCATCGGCGCGGTCGTGCTGGCCTTGTTCTTCGGCAGCACCATCCTGATGGCCAGCATCGCCTTCAGCTTTCAGCGCTTCTTCGAGCACCAGATCGAAGAGGGGCGCCGGATCTCACAATAGCCCCGATAGCCCCGATAGCCCCGATCAGAAAATCTGCAGGCCGATCCAGTAGGCGACGGCCGCCACGAAGGCAGATGCCGGGATGGTGAAGACCCAGGCCCAGACGATGTTGCCGGCCACGCCCCAGCGCACCGCGCTGGCGCGCTGCGTCGAACCAACGCCGACGATCGCACCGGTGATGGTGTGCGTGGTCGACACCGGGATGCCCAGCGCAGTGGCGAGGAAGAGCGTCAGCGCCCCGCCCGTCTCTGCGCAGAAGCCGCCGACCGGCTTCAGCTTCGTGATTTTCTGGCCCATGGTCTTGACGATGCGCCAGCCGCCGAACATGGTGCCCAGCGCGATCGCGGCATAACAGGTCGCGATGGTCCACGCCGGCGGCGCGTCTGCGTCGGCAGCTGCATGGCCGGTTGCGATCAGCAGCATCCAGATGATGCCGATCGTCTTTTGCGCATCGTTGCCGCCGTGGCCCAGGCTGTACGCGCCGGCCGAGACCAGCTGCAGGGTGCGGAACCACCGGTCCACGCGCGAGGGCGTCGAACGGCGGAAGAGCCAGGCGACGAGCACCATCATCATCGAGCCGAGCAGGAATCCGAGCAACGGCGACACGAAGATGAAAGCCACCGTTTTCCAGATGCCCGCGGCGACGAGCGACCCCGCACCCGCCTTGGCCATCACCGCGCCGACGATGCCGCCGATCAGCGCATGCGAGGAACTGCTGGGAATGCCGTAGTACCAAGTCAGAAAGTTCCAGCTGATGGCGCCCACCAGCGCCCCGAAGACCACGTGCACGTCGACGACCCCGGGATGCACGATGCCCTTGCCGACCGTGGCCGCCACGCTGAGGTGGAACACGAAGACCGCAACCAGGTTGAAGAAGGCGGCGAACACGACCGCGTGCCCGGGCTTGAGCACGCCCGTGGACACGACCGTGGCAATGGAATTCGCCGCGTCGTGGAAGCCGTTCATGAAGTCGAATGCGATGGCCAGCGCGACCAGCACTACCACCACCCAGAGGGCGACCTGGACCGATTCCATTCGGCGCCGCGCTCAGGAATTCTCGAGGACGATGCCCTCGATCACATTGGCCACGTCCTCGCACTTGTCGGTGATCCGCTCGAGGAGCTCGTAGATCGCCTTCAGCTTGATGACCTCGCGCACGTCCGGCTCCTCGCGGAAGAGCTTGCTCATGGCGCTGCGCAAGACGCGGTCAGCGTCGGATTCGAGGCGGTCGATCTCCTCGCAAGTCTTGAGCGCGGCCTCGGCGGTCGCCGGCTCGCTCACCCTGCCGAGGAGCTTGACAGCGTCCTTCACGCGTTCGCAACATTTGGTGCTCAGGGCGGTGAGGCGAGTGATCTCATCCGTCATGTGGCGCACGTCGTACAGCGCCATGGTTTCGGCCGAGTCCTGGATCAGGTCAGCCACGTCGTCCATCGTGTTGATCAGCTTGTGGATCTGCTCGCGGTCGATGGGGGTGATGAAGGTCTTGTGAATGAGCCGATTGACGTCATGCGTCACTCGGTCGGCCGCGCGCTCGGCGTTGTCGACATCGCGGTTGTACTGCTCGCGCAAGTGCAAATCGTTGTAGTTGCCCACCAGCTGCTCGAAAGCACGCGCGGCTTCGACGATGCGATCGGCATGCTGATTGAACATCTCGAAGAAATTCCCCTCACGGGGAAGCAGCTTGCCAAACATTGGCGATCTCCTGGGTTCACGGCTATCACCCGCCCGTGACGCCATCATGAAAAAACCTGGCAAGTGTAATGGGCAAGCACCGCCGAGGCGGGCTCAGAGCCGCTCGATGCGCTGGCCGGCCACCCCCTCCAGCTGGGCCGCCGAGACCAGGGCCGGTGCGATCTCGGCGAGCGGCAGCAGCACGAAGGCGCGCTCGCCAAGGCGCGGATGCGGCAGGGTCAGAACGGCGCTTTGCATCGTGGTGTCGCCGTGATGCAGCAGATCGAGGTCGAGGGTACGCGGTGCGTTGCGGTAGGGCCGCACGCGCCCGGCCTCAGCCTCGAGCCGCTGCAGTTCGGCGAGCAGGGCCAACGGCGCCAGGCCGGTGCGCAGCTCCACGACGGCATTGATGAAATCGGGCCCCTGCGCTTCGATGGGTGCGCTGCGATACAGCGAGGAGCGCGCGACGAGCTGCGTGCCAGGCAAGGTTGCGAGGTCGTCCATTGCCCGCCTCACCATCGCCTGCGCGTCGCCGAGATTGGCGCCGATGGCGACGTAGGCCGGCGTTGCGGTCACGTCATTCGGCCGCCATGCTGCTGCCGGCCTCGCCGCCGGTGCGCGGCTTTCGCCGGCGGCGGCGCTTACGCGGCGCAGAGGCGGCCAGCTCGCCCTCGGGCGGCTGCGCCTGCTCGGCATCGCCATCGGCTGGCGCAGCTGCAGGTGCCGCGCTGCGGGCCGGGCCGCGCTGGCGGGTTCTCTTGTGCTGCTCGTCGCGCACCTGGTCCAGCAGGTCCTGGCGTCGCAGGTCGTCGGAAGTGCTGCTGAACTCTTGCCACCATTCGGCAATCGCCTCGCTCACCTCGCCGACGTCGGCGCGCAAGCGCATGAAGTCGAAGGCCGCACGAAAGCGCGCCTGCTCGACCAGGCTGTACGGCGTGGCGCCGCTGCGCTTGTCGAAGCGCGGCTGCATCATCCAGATCTCGCGCATGTCGGCTGCGAGCTTGCCTCGCCCCGAGACGTCACCGATGCGAGCATTGAACACGTCGTCGATGGCATCCTGCAGGGCCGGGAAGGACGCCTGGGGGCGCTGGCCGTGATGTCCTTCGACCCGCTGCGCCCAGCCGTCGCGCACATCGGCCCACAACACGCAAGCCAGCAGGAAGCTCGGCGCCACCGGCTTGCCCTCGCCGACACGGCGGTCGGTGTCCTGCAGCGCGGCCTTGACGAAGGGCTGCTCGGCACGCTCGACGATCACGTCGAGCAGCGGGTAGATTCCGGTCGCCAGCCCCAGCTTGCGCAGCTGCGCCACCGTCGCCATCGCGTGGCCGGTCTGCAGCAGCTTGAGCATCTCGTCGAACAGGCGGCTCTGGGGAACGTCGGCCAGCAGCTTGCTGCATTCGACCAGCGGCGTCCCGGTCTTGGGTTCCAGCGAAAAACCCAGCGCCGCCAACTTGGCCGAGAAGCGGATCGCACGGATGATGCGCACCGGGTCCTCGCGGTAACGCGTGGCCGGGTCTCCGATCATGCGCAGCGTGAGCTTCTTGGCGTCCTTGATGCCGTTGTGATAGTCGACCACGATCTGGCTGGCCGGGTCGTAGTACATCGCGTTGATGGTGAAGTCGCGCCGTGCGGCGTCTTCCTCCTGCGGGCCCCAGACGTTGTCGCGCAGCACGCGGCCGCTGGCGTCCACCGCATGCTTCATGCCGGCGAGTTCGCCCTTGCTGGTGCGCTCGTTGCCGGCCACCTGCTCGGCGCCCGCGCTGTCCATGTAGGCGCGAAAGGTCGAGACTTCGATCACCTCGTGCTCGCGCCCGCGGCCATACACCACGTGAACGATGCGAAAGCGCCGGCCGATGATGAAGGCGCGCCGGAACAGGCTCTTGACCTGCTCGGGCGTGGCGTTGGTGGCCACGTCGAAGTCCTTCGGGCGCAGGCCGAGCAGCAGGTCGCGCACGGCGCCCCCGACGACGTAGGCCTCGAAGCCGGCGTCCTGCAGCGTGGTGACGACGTTCCTGGCGCGCTCGTCCACCAGCTGCGGGTCGATGCCGTGCACGGAGGCTGGCACCTCCTGGCGCTTGCCAAAGCGGTTCTTGCCGCTGGAGCCGCCGGCGCCGGACTTGCCCAGGAGTTTGTCGATGAATTTCTTGATCATTGGAAAGCTTCGGCGCGGGACGCGCCCTCATTCATTTTCTAGCATCGCCCGAATCAGCGGGATCGTGATCGCGCGCTGGGTCTGCAAGGCATAGCCGTCGAGCTGCACCAGCAACTCCATCAGGTTGCCCAGATCTCGGCTGAAGCGGTGCAACATGTAGTCGAGCACTTCGTCCGTCAGCATCACGCCGCGGCTGTCGGCGGCCTGACGCAGCACAGCGCGCCGCTCCGGTTCGTTCAGCACCTGCAAGTGGAACACATGACCCCATCCCAGGCGGGTGCGCAGGTCCTCCCGCAACGGCAGGTCGGCGGGCGGTACCGCGCCTGCCGCCACCACGCCGCGCTGCAGGCTCTGCGCGTTGACGAACCAGTTGAAGGCGGCGTGCTGCTGCACCGCGGTGTAGAGATGCACGTCGTCGAGCAGCACCGCACTCCATTGCTCGTCAAAGTCGGGCGGTTCGGAAAGTCCCGGATGCAGCCACCCCACGCTCGCGCCCTGCTCGCGCAAGGCGCTTCGCACCGCTTCGAGCAGATGTGTCTTGCCGCTGCCGCTCTCGCCCCACAGGTAGGTCGGCACGGGCGAATGCAGCGTGCTTGTACGCGCATCGCCGATCCACAGCCGCAAGTGCCGCACCGCGGGTTCGTTCGGGCCGGCAAAGAAGCCTGCCAGCGTCGGGCCGGCAGCGAGGCCGATATCGAGCGCGAGCTGCTTCATGCCAAGGCCACGGCGGGCAGCTGGGATGACGCGGATGACGCAGTACGTGGATTCATGAGACAGGCAGAAGCGCTGCGCGACGGGCCGGGGGCGCGGGGCAAGGGGCCCTAAAATCGTGGGGAATTCTATCGGCCCGACCGCCCCGGTTGCCGGCGTCATTCTCCTCCTCCCTTCGACCGTCCCATCTTTTTCGTCCGGCCCGCCCATGAACTCCACCCCGCCCACCCCGCTCAGCTACAAGGATGCCGGCGTCGACATCGATGCAGGCGACGCGCTGGTCGACCGCATCAAGCCCTTGGCCCGAAAGACGATGCGCGAGGGCGTGCTGGCCGGAATTGGCGGCTTCGGCGCCCTGTTCGAGGTGCCCAAGCGCTACAAGGAACCGGTGCTGGTGAGCGGCACCGACGGCGTGGGCACGAAGCTCAAGCTGGCTTTCGAATGGAACATGCACGACACCGTGGGCATCGACCTGGTGGCCATGAGCGTCAACGATGTCCTGGTGCAAGGTGCCGAGCCGCTGTTCTTTCTGGACTACTTCGCCTGCGGCAAGCTGGATGTAGACACGGCCGCGGCGGTGGTCGGCGGCATCGCCCGCGGCTGTGAGCTGAGCGGCTGCGCGCTGATCGGCGGCGAGACCGCCGAGATGCCCGGCATGTACCCGGCCGGCGAATACGATCTGGCCGGCTTCGCGGTGGGCGCGGTCGAGAAGGCGAAGATCCTCACGGGCCGCGACGTCAAGGCAGGCGACGTGGTGCTGGGCCTGGCCTCGTCCGGCGTGCATTCCAACGGCTTCAGCCTGGTACGCAAGGTCATCGAGCGGGCGGGCTCCGACCTGCCCGCCATGCTGGACGGCCAGGCCTTCCGCCATGCCGTAATGGCGCCGACCCGGCTCTATGTCAAGCCAGTCCTCACGGCGTTGGCGAGGCACCCGATCAAGGCGTTGGCCCACATCACGGGCGGCGGGCTGCTGGAGAACATCCCGCGTGTGCTGCCCGAGGGTACGGCGGCGCACTTGAAGAAGGGCAGTTGGCCGCAAAGCGAGCTCTTCGCCTGGCTGCAGAAGGTGGCCGGCATCGACGACCTCGAAATGAACCGCACCTTCAACAACGGCATCGGCATGGTGGTGGTGATCGATGCGGCCGAGGCTGCAGCCTGCGCCGCCACGCTGCGTGCCGAGGGCGAGACGGTGCACGAGATCGGCGTCATCGCACCGCTCGGCGCCGGCGCGGCCGTGGTCGTGGCCTGAGAAGGCCTCGCCGCGTGAGCATCGTCGTTCCCCCTCCGTCGCGCAAGCTGGTCACGGCGAGCTACCTGCTCATCGCCGGCGCCTTGCTGCTGATCATGTGGCAGGGCCTGCTCCCAGGGCTGCTGTGCGTCTGCGTCGGTTTTCTCGGCACGCGCCGTCTCGCACACTTGCTCGACGCTGGACTGCGCCGGCTGCTGCCCCCGAAGTCGCCCGAGCAGGCGCCGGACTCGCCGGCGTCCTGGGCGCGCATCGTCGCCGCCACCCTGGTGTCGCTGGCGCCGATCGGACTCGGAATACTGGCGTTCTCGGAAGCTCGCGAGTTCGTGCTCAACGCGCCGGAGCAATACCAGGAATTGCTCGACTACATCGCCCGCACGGTGCTGGAGCTGCGGCTCAAGCTGCCGCCCGACATCGGCGCCTACCTGCCCGAAGGCACGGCTGAAGTGCAGCGGGTCATCGCCGGCTACCTGCGCGCCCAGGCAGGCGTGCTCGCGGTGACAGGTCGCGCCTGGTTGGGAGGCTTGCTGTTCGCCTACGTCGGCCTGATCGTCGGCGCATTGGCAGCCATCGCCCAGCACCCTTCTACCGGCCGCCCGCTCGCCGAACTGCTCAGGCAGCGCATCCTTCTGTTCGGCGAGGCCTTCGGCCAGATCGTGGCTGCGCAATTCTGGATTGCAGCCTTCAACACGCTGCTGACTGCGGTCTTCCTGCTGTTCCTGCTGCCTCGCTGGGACCTGCACTTGCCCTACGCAACGGCGCTGATCACCTTGACCTTCGTCGCCGGGCTGGTGCCGATCGTCGGCAACCTCCTGTGCAACACGGTGATCACGCTGGTCGGCCTTTCGGTGTCGCCGGTCGCCGCCCTGGCCTGCCTGGCCTTTCTGATCCTCATTCACAAGGCCGAGTACTTCATCAACGCCAAGGTTGTCGGCACCCGTACTCAGATGGGGGTCTGGGAGCTGCTGTCGGTGATGTTCGTGGCCGAGGCCGTGTTCGGACCGGCCGGGCTCGTCGCGGCCCCGTTGTTCTACGCCTACCTCAAGAAGGAACTGCAGGTGGCACAGCTGGTTTGAAGGCTGGGGTCCCGCGGCTTGTGCGACTGGTCCTATCCAAGAATCGCCTTCGTCTGGCCTTGCGCACCCGGCATCGGTGCTCTTCTACCGCTTTTGCCGACGGTGCCTTCGCCATGAAAATTGCCCAGATCTCACCCATGTACGAATCGGTGCCGCCCCGCTTGTATGGCGGGACCGAACGCGTCGTCGCCCATCTCTGCAATGCCCTGGTGAGCCAGGGGCATGACGTTACTTTGTTCGCTTCGGCGGATACCCGCACCCGGGCCCGGCTGGTGCCGATGCGAGAGCAGGCGTTGCGGCTCGATCCGGCGCCGCTGAAATCCGACCTCGCCAGCCATATGGTGCTGTTGCAGGAGGTGCGACGCCAGGCGGCCGACTTCGACGTGCTGCACTTCCATATCGACCTGCTGCATTTCCCCTTCTTTGCGGACATGGCCGATCGCACGCTCACGACCTTGCATGGCCGCCTGGACCTGAAGGACCTGCCCGAGGCCTACGCGGCGTGGAAGGATTTCCCTCTTGCATCCATTTCCAGGCACCAACGCACGCCGCTGCCTTCCGCTCGATGGCATGGCACTGTCCACCACGGCCTGGACCCGACGCTCTACCCTTTCCAGCCCCAGGCAACCGGCGGCTATCTCGCCTTCCTTGGCCGCATCTCGCCCGAGAAAAGACCCGACCGCGCCATCGCCATCGCGACTCGGGCAGGGCTGCCGCTGAAAATCGCCGCCAAGGTCGACGCGGCGGACAAGGAATACTTCCGCGAGCGGATCCGGCCGCTGCTCGACCATCCGTTGGTGGAATACATCGGGGAAATCGGCGATGCCGAAAAGCCCGCCTTCCTTGGTGGGGCACTCGCCCTGCTCTTCCCCATCGATTGGCCGGAGCCATTCGGGCTGGTGCTGATCGAAGCCATGGCCTGCGGGACGCCCGTGATCGCCTGGCGCTGCGGCTCTGTGCCCGAGGTGGTGGACCACGGCGTCAGTGGCCTGATCGTCGCCGACGAGAACGAAGCGATTGCAGCCGTTCATCAGGTCGGAGCACTCGACCGCAGCGAGGTTCGCGCCACCTTCGACCGGCGTTTTTCCGCCACGACCATGGCCAAGGCCTATGTGGAGCTGTATCGTCGGCTTCCGGCGCACGACAAAGACGGCACTTTCTACCCTCAGGCAGCTTGAGCATGAGCCAAGGCATGACAACCGAACCGCCCCTCGCGGCGCTTGATGTCGAGGCGGTCCTCGAGCGCAACCCGCAGCGGCTGTTCGTCCTGAAAGAAGGCGACACTTTCCTGGTGGCCGATGTCTACGGCGACATCACCGGAGAAGCCGACGGGCTGTTCCACAACGACACGCGCATGCTGTCCACTTTCCTCTTGCGGATGGCTGGCAGCAGGCCGTCGCTGCTCTCCGGCGCCGTGAGCCAGGACAACCTGTTCTTTACGGCCAACTTGACCAATCACCCCCTGCCGCTGCTTGGCAATCCGGCCACGCCGGAAGGGGTGATTCACCTGGAGCGCAAACGCTTTCTCTGGGACAACAGAATTTTCGAGCGCATCAGCGTGCTGAACTATGGAGATCAACGGGTGCAGGCACCGCTGACGCTGCACTTCGCCGCTGATTTCCACGACATGTTCGAGGTGCGCGGCCAGCATCGGCAGCAGCGTGGCGTCCGCGAGCCGTCGCTCCTGAAGGACCGCGGCGTCGAACTGCGCTACCAGGGCCTCGACGGATTGCGCCGCAGCATGTGCATCGAGTTTTCCGAACCCCCCCAGAGCCTGGACGAGCGGCACGCAGCATTCATCGTGCAACTCGAGCCGCATCAGCGCTGGACCCTCCACGCCGAGATCGGGCCCTGCCCCGCCGACGCCGGCTGTTCGCGCTATCGGGCGGCGGCTGCCGCTGCTCGCCGCAGCATGCGCACGCGCCAGCGGCGAGGCGCACGCGTGCTGGCCTCAGGCCGGCTGTTCCAGTCGTGGCTCGACAAGTCGCGTGCCGATCTGGCCCTGCTGACCACCGACCTGCCCACCGGTCCTTACCCCTATGCGGGCATCCCCTGGTTCTCGACGCCGTTCGGACGGGATGCGATCGTCACCGCATTGCAGACCTTGTGGCTCGATCCCGGCCTGGCACACGGCGTGCTGTCTTTTCTCGCGCACAACCAGGCACAGCAGACTTCGACCTTCCGCGACTCCGAGCCGGGCAAGATCATGCATGAGACTCGCAAGGGGGAAATGGCGGCGGTCAACGAGCTTCCCTTTGCCAAGTACTACGGCGGTGTCGACACCACACCGCTGTTCGTCATGCTCGCGGGCGCTTACGCCGAGCGGATGGGCAATGTCCGTGCGCTGGATGCCTTCTGGCCTGCGCTCGAGGCCGCGGCGCGCTGGATCGAGCGAAATGCGGCCGGGCATCCCACCGGCTTCCTGAGCTACGCGCGCGGCGAGTTGACGGGGCTGGCCAATCAGGGATGGAAGGACAGCAACGACTCGGTGTTCCACGCCGACGGAAGTACGCCGGAGGGGCCGATCGCCTTGATCGAAGTCCAGGGCTACGCTTACCGGGCCTACGCCGTCATGGCCGAACTGTCGCGACTGCGCGGCGACGCGGACGCAGCACGCCACTGGGAGCAGTGCGCCGTGGCGCTGCAAGCCGCGGTCGAACGGCACTTCTGGCAGGAAGACATGCAGTTCTACGCGCTGGCATTGGACGGCCGCGGCCAGCCCTGCCGCGTTCGGGCATCGAACGTCGGGCACCTGCTGTACACCGGCCTTCCGCGGGCCGAGCGGGGCCGCGCCGTCGCCACACAGCTGCTGTCGCGCGCGTTCAACTCCGGTTGGGGCATTCGCACGCTGCCCCCCGAGACGCTGCGCTTCAATCCAATGTCCTACCACAACGGGTCCGTCTGGCCCCATGACGTCGTCCTGTGCGGCGCTGGACTGGCGCGCTATGGCGAACGCGACGGACTGGTGAGGCTTCTCAATGGCTTGTTCGAAGCCGCTACCCATTTCGGCATGCGGCTGCCTGAGCTGTTTTGCGGGTTCGAGCGTGCGCCGGGCGAAGCGCCTATCGCGTATCCGGTCGCCTGCCTGCCGCAGGCGTGGGCGGCGGGCTCGGTCTTCATGCTGCTGCAGGCTTCCCTCGGCCTGCAGCTCGATGCGCACCGCAGCCTCATTCGTGTCGAGCAACCCCGACTGCCGGATGGCATCGACCATCTGCAGGTCCGGCATTTGCAGCTTGGCACCCAGAACCTGGACCTGAGCTTTCAGCGCCTGGGCGAGCGCGTGGTCGCATTCATCGACCGGCAGGAGGGGCCGTCGCCGGTCACGCTGTCGCTGAAACTGTGATGCCTGTAGGGCCTGAACGCAGGATGGCGAGAAGCCCTCAGAGATAGCCGCAGAAGCGCAGCACATGGCCGTCGGGCTCGCGAATCGCGAACTCGCGCAGGCCCCATGGCTGCGACATCGGCGGTTCGACTACCTGAACGCCGCGCTTGACATACGCGGCATGCAGGCCGTCGACGTCCTGGCCGACATGAATCACGATCTCGCCGCGCCAGGCCTGGGCATCGCTTCGGCGGCATTGCCACAGGCGGATGTAGACCGGATCGCCATAACTGCGGTCGCCCTTCTTCACCCGGGCGTAGCTGGGCGGCTCGCCGGCGATGAAGTCGAGTTCGAAGCCGAGTACATCGCAGAAGTAGCGCGCGGCGCGGGCCGCATCGGCAACCGGAAGCACCGGCTGCACGCCGTGGAATTCATGCAGCGTGCCGAGGTCGGCGGCCGCGGCCCTGCTGTCCTGCACCATCAATTCTCCGCCCGGCGCAGGGCGGCGACGCGCTCGGCGATGGCATCGATGTCGAGTGCATCCTCGGCATGCATCAGGTAGGTCTCGAGGTCACGCACCGCGCGCGCGGTGTTTCCCTGCTCTGCATGAGCCAGCCCGCGGTCGCGATGCTCGCCCCAGGCCTCGGGGAACAGCGTGACCAGGCGGTCCTGCACCGCGATCGCGCGCTGCCAGTCTTCCTGCGCCCGGTGGATTTCCTTCAGGTTGCGCAGCATGCGCCCGATGATCTCCCGCGGCGAAGCCGGCTGCAGGTACAAGCCCAGCGGCACGTCGAAGTCGCCGACCAGACCGCTGCTGCGCTTGTAGGGCTCGAGGCGTTCGCTGAGCTCCTCGCGCGAGAGCGATTTTCCGGTGAACGGGTCGATTACCACCTGGCCCTTGGGCAGCGTGATCTTGAGCATGAAGTGCCCCGGAAAACCCACGCCGCGCGCCTGCAGGCCCAGCCCCTGCGCCAGCTCCATCCACAGCACGGCCAGGGAAATCGGGATGCCGCGGCGCGTGCGCAGCACCGCGTTGAGATAGCTGTTGTCGGGGTCGTAGTAGTCGTTGACGTTGCCGCCAAAACTCAGGTCGTGGAAGAAAAACTGGTTGAGGGCGCGCAGCCGTTGCAGCGGCGCGGCATCGGCGGGCAACCTGCGCTTGAGGCGAGCGAGCAGCTGGTCGACATCGCCCAGCACCTGCTGGACATCGAGCTCGGGGTATTCGTCCTGGGCCAGGCTGGCAGCGGCTTCGAGCAGCGGGAAATGATCATCGCTCTTGACGAGCGACTCGAAATACTCGAGTGCGGTGGGCGCCTGGAAGCTGAACGTCATGTGTCTTTGTAGAGGAGCACGCGCCGAGCGTCAAGGCGGGGCTTGCGCCGGGGGATCAGCGGCGCACCAGGCTGCGCAGCTTGACGCCCGCAAGCGCCAGCACGCCAAAGTACAGCACGGCGCCGCCGATCACCAGGGCTGCCAGCAGGCCGATGCGTTGCAGGCGCTGCGCCTGCAGCCCGATCCAGTCGAAGTGCTGGTTGCCCCAGACCAGCAGGGCGGTGAGTGCGGCAGTGCCCGCCAGCACCTGCAGCAGGAAGCGGCCCCAGCCCGGCTCGGGACGGTAGCTGCCACGGCGAACCAGCCCGAGGAGCAGCCAGAGCGCATTGATCATCGCGCCGATGGCAATGGTGAGCGTCAGCGCCGCATGCTGGAGCAGCGGCACCAGGGCCACGTTGAGCAGTTGCGTCAGCACCAGCACCGCCACCGCGATCAACATCGGCGTGCGTGTGTCGTGCTTGGCGTAGTAGCCCGGCGCCAGCACTTTGACAGCCACCAGGCCGACCAGTCCGACGCCGTAGCCCATCAAGGCGAGGCTGGTGCGCTGCACATGGAATTCGTTGAAGGCGCCGTTGTGGAACAGCACGGCCACCAGCGGTCGGGAAAAGACCAGCAGAGCCAGGGCGCAGGGCACCGACAGCAGCACCACCAGGCGAAGGCCCCAGTCGAGCATCGCGGAATAGCGCGCGTCGTCCTGGGCCGCGCGCGCACCGGCGAGCTGGGGCATCAGCACCACGCCGAGCGCCACGCCCAGCAGCGCCGTCGGGAACTCCATTAGCCGGTCGGCATTGGTGATCCAGCTCACGCTGCCGGTCGCCAGGTGGGAGGCGATCTGCGTGTTGATCAGCAGCGAGATCTGCGCCACGCTGACCCCGATCAGCGCGGGCAGCATCAGGCGCGCGACGCGACGCGTGCCCGGGTCGGCCCAGGCAGTCCGAAGCGCGCCCACGCCAAGGCCGATGCGCGGCATCATCCCGAGCCTGCGCAGCGCCGGAATCTGCAGCGCCAGCTGGAGCAGCCCGCCGACCATAACGCCCGCACATTGCGCGTAGATCGGCTCGATGCCAAGGCGCCGAAACCAAGGCGCACCGACCACGATGGAAAGGATCAAGGCCAGGTTGAGCAGCACTGGCGCAGCTGCCGGCACGGCAAACTTGCGCCAGGTGTTGAGGATGCCGCCGGCCAGTGCCACCAGCGACATGAAGCCGATGTAGGGGAACATCCAGCGTGTCATGACCACCGCCGCCTCGAAGCTCTCCGGGTCCTTCTGAAGGCCGCTGGCCATGGCCCAGACCATCAGTGGCGCTCCGATCACGCCCGCAACGCACAACAGCACGAGCGTCCAGGTCAACAGCGTCCCCACGTGGTCCACCAGGGCCTTGGCGCCTGTGTCGCCCTGCTCGGTCCTGTTGGCCGCCAGCACCGGCACGAAGGCCTGGCTGAAGGCGCCCTCGCCGAATACGCGCCGGAACAGGTTGGGGATGCGGAAGGCGACGTAGAACGCGTCGGTCATCGCGCTGACGCCGAACACCGAAGTCATGAGCACGTCGCGGATGAGCCCCGTGATGCGGGAAGCGAGCGTCAACAGGGAGACGGTGGAGGCGGATTTGAAGAGCGACACGGCCGGAAGTGTATGTGGCTGCGCGTGTCTTCCCAGGCGCCCGCGACGGACGATTGCCCCTGCCCTATAATGGAGGGCTTTGCCGCATCATCCGCAGACACCGTAAGGAACATCCACCATGGCATCCACCAAGCCGAAGAAAAAGAACCCGCGCCTCGCGTCGGGCCGCAAGCGCGTCCGCCAGGACACCAAGCTCAACGCCGCAAACACCTCGCTGCGCTCCAAGTACCGCACCGCTGTGAAGAATGTCGAGAAGGCCGTCGTCGCTGGCGACAAGACCAAGGCGACAGAACTCTTCGCGAAGGCCCAGAGCATCGTCGACACCATCGCCGACAAGGGCATCTTCCACAAGAACAAGGCTGCTCGCGACAAGAGCCGCCTGGCGGCCAAGGTCAAGACCCTGGCCCTCGCCGAAAAGGCCGCCGCCTGACGTCTTCAGGCAAGCCCGGACAGGCCTCCCGCCAGTCCGCCGTTTGATCTGGGTGCGCTGCAGCAAAGTGAAAAACCGCCTTCGGGCGGTTTTTTCATGGGCTGGTTGTTCTTCCCCTACTTGCGATTGCCTGCCGGCCCCGGCGGGTCGGGCACCAGGCACGCCTCGGCCACCTGCAGGTTGTTGTCCTTGGCGAAGTTCATCACGAAGTCCCAGGCCATGACCTCGGCCTCGCGCAATTCGGCGCTCACCACCACGCACTTGACGCCGTTCACCACCGTCGGCACGCACCAGGGCGAATAGCTCAGGTGGCTGTCCGGCTGCGGGCCGCCCGGCCGGAACGAGCACATCACGCCCGCCAGCCGCTCGGCCCAATCGCTCGGGCGAAACGTCCGGCCATCATGGGTGATGCCCTGAATGAAAACTTGTTTGGGAATGGGGGGAGCCATGGGTTGCGCGAAGGACGCAGACAGGTGCTGCGCTGCACAATGGATTCTATCCGGGCGGGTCTCGCAAGCGACACCGGAGCACGGCATTGCTGTGATGCGCAATCCTCAACGACGCTGCCGAGACGCAACCCTAGAATCGCTTTTCCTTTTTCGGAGATCGTATGAGCGCCACTGCCGCCCCCTCCTCGCCCCATGTCATGAACACCTACGGCCGCCTGCCGATCGCACTGTCGCATGGCCAGGGCTGCCGAGTGTGGGACACCGAGGGCCGAGCCTATCTTGACGGCCTGGGCGGGATTGCAGTCAACACCCTGGGCCACAACCATCCCGAGCTGGTGCCCGCTCTCCAGGAGCAGCTCGCCAAGCTGATCCACAGCTCCAACTACTACCACGTGCCGGGCCAGGAGCAACTGGCCGCCAAGCTCACGGAGCTCTCGGGCCTGACCAACGTTTTCTTCTGCTGCACCGGCCTGGAAGCCAATGAGGCCGCGCTGAAACTCGCGCGCAAGTTCGGCCACGACAAGGGCATCGAGCGCCCCGAGATCGTGGTCTACGAGGCCGCGTTCCATGGCCGCAGCATCGCCACCCTGTCAGCCACCGGCAACCCCAAGGTGCAGCAGGGCTTCGGCCCGCTGGTCGAGGGCTTCATCCGGGTCCCGCTCAACGACATCGAGGCGCTGAAGAAGGCCACCGAAGGCAACCCGAACGTGGTGGCCGTGTTCTTCGAGACCATTCAGGGCGAAGGCGGCATCCATCCCATGCGCTGGGACTACCTGCGCGCGGTACGCCAGCTGTGCGACCAGCGCGACTGGCTGATGATGATCGACGAGGTGCAGTGCGGCATGGGCCGCACCGGCAAGTGGTTTGCGCACCAGTGGGCCGGCATCAAGCCGGACGTGATGCCGCTGGCCAAGGGCCTGGGCTCGGGCGTGCCGGTCGGCGCGGTCGTGGCCGGCCCGCGTGCTGCCAACATCTTCGCTCCCGGCAACCACGGCACCACCTTCGGCGGCAATCCGCTCGCGATGCGCGCCGGCATCGAGACCATCCGCATCATGGAAGAGCACAAGCTGCTCGACAACGCCGCCAACGTCGGCGCGCACCTGAAGGGCGCGCTGGAGCGCGAGCTCGGCGGCCTCGCCGGCGTCAAGGAAATCCGCGGCCAGGGCCTGATGCTGGGCATCGAGCTCGACCGTCCCTGCGGCGTGATCCTCAACCGCGCCTGCGAGGCCGGGCTGCTGCTGAGCGTGACTGCCGACAGCGTGATCCGCCTGGTGCCGCCGTTGATCCTCAGCGTGGCCGAAGCGGACGAGATCGTCGCCATCCTTGCGCCGATCGTGAAGACCTTCCTCGCGGAGGCCACGCCATGAGCGCCGCCCGGCCGCCCGAAGGCGCTCGCCCCGCAGCTGCAGGCGAAGGCTTTCCGAAGACAGCGGGCCCGGCCCTGCGCCACTACCTTCAGTTCTCGGACTTCACCGCCGAAGACTATGCCTATGTCTTCGCGCGTGCCGCGCTGATCAAGAAGAAGTTCAAGGCCTACGAGAAGCACCAGCCGCTCACCGACCGCACCCTGGCCATGATCTTCGAGAAGGCCTCGACGCGCACCCGCGTGAGCTTCGAGGCCGGCATGTACCAGCTCGGTGGCAGCGTGGTGCACCTGACCACCGGCGACAGCCAGCTCGGGCGCGCCGAGCCCATCGAGGACAGCGCCAAGGTCATCAGCCGCATGGTCGACCTGGTGATGATCCGTACCTTCGAGCAGACCAAGATCGAGGCCTTTGCCGCGCACTCGCGCGTGCCGGTGATCAACGGCCTCACCAACGAGTTCCACCCCTGCCAGATCCTGGCGGACATCTTCACCTACATCGAGCACCGCGGCTCCATCGCGGGCAAGACGGTGGCTTGGGTCGGAGACGGCAACAACATGGCCAACACCTGGCTGCAGGCCAGCGAGATCCTGGGCTTCAAGGTGCACGTGAGCACGCCGAGCGGCTACGAGGTCGACCAGTCGATCGCCGGCATCCGCTCGGCCGACAGCTACCAGGTCTTCAAGGACCCGATGGAAGCCTGCAGCGGCGCCGACCTGGTGACCACCGACGTGTGGACCAGCATGGGCTACGAGGCCGAGAACGAGGCTCGCCGCGCCGCTTTCGCCGAATGGTGCGTGGACGAGGACATGATGCGGGCGGCCCGGCCCGACGCCCTCTTCATGCACTGCCTGCCCGCGCATCGGGGCGAGGAGGTGCAGGCCGAGGTCATCGACGGCCCGCAATCCGTCGTCTGGGACGAGGCCGAGAACCGCCTGCACGCGCAGAAGGCGCTGATGGAATTTCTGCTGCTGGGTCCTCAATCCGCATGATCGGCCGACCCACGCACCTGCGTGCGGCCAATTGGACTTCGGCTCAACCGATCGTCATGAGTGTTGCATTGCCGCCCGCCGCCGCCGTGTTGACGCTTAGCGACCGCTCGATCACCAGGCTCTCCAGCGGCACGTCGGTGGCGCGCGGCGGCAGCGCGCGGATGCCGACGATGGGACCCGCGCGCAAGGCGAGGGCCTCCGTCACGCCTCGCAGCGCCGTAACGTCGCCCTGGTAGAGCGCGGCATCGAAATTCACCGTGGCCGCTCGCCAGTCCTGAGCAATGGCAATGCGTTGCCGAACATCGGGCGGCAGCGATGCGAACAATGCTTCGTTCGCCGGCACGGCCGGCCAGACGGCCCTGCTGCCCACCGCCAAAACGGCCGCCAGTTGCGTGAGTCGGTCAGTGACATCGTCGGCCAGGCACAACACGGCCTCGCGCGGCAGCAGCGTATAGACGTTGCGCTCGCCGGTCGGCCCGACCAGCGTGCGAGCATGGCCGCTGCGAGACAGGCTCGCGAAGCGATCGCACAGGTCCGCCAAGCCCGGGTTGCCGTTGGCAGTGGCCCAGTCGCGCAATGCTGCCAACGCGCCGGCGGGCCGAACGGAATCCACGTCTTTCGTCGCGTTATACGGATCGGCCGCCATCAACGCCCGCGCCATCACGTCATCGGGTCGTGTCGCAAGCATGCGGTACATGTAGAGCGGTCCACCGGCCTTGGGCCCGGTCCCCGACAGGCCTTCTCCTCCGAAGGGCTGCACCCCGACTACCGCGCCAACCATGTTGCGATTGACGTACACGTTGCCGGCGCGCGCGTGCTCGACCACCTGCGCGATCGTCTCGTCGATACGGGTGTGCACGCCCAGCGTGAGGCCGTAGCCGGTGCTGTTGATCTGGCCGATCAAGGCGTCGAGTTCCCGGCGCCGATAGCGCACCAGGTGCAGCACCGGCCCGAACACTTCGCGCTGCAGTTCCGACAAGCTGTCGAGTTCGATCAGGGTCGGCACGACGAAGGTGCCTGCCAAGGTCGCGCCGCCGACCTCTCGCGCCTGGCGGTAGACTTTGCGGCCACGCTGCCGCATGCCCGCGATGTGCGTCTCGATGCCGTCGCGCGCCTCGGCATCGATCACCGGCCCAACGTCGATGGCCAGGCTCGCCGGATTGCCAATGCGGCTTTCGGCCATGGCACCCTTGAGCATCTCTATCACGCGGTCGGCCACGTCGTCCTGCACGCACAGCACGCGCAGGGCCGAGCAGCGCTGGCCAGCGCTGTCGAAGGCCGATGCGACCACGTCCGTCACGACCTGCTCCACCAGCGCCGACGAGTCGACGATCATCGCGTTCTGGCCGCCGGTCTCTGCGACCAGCGGCACCGGACGGCCGTCGGCCCCGAGGCGTGAGGCCAAGGTCTTCTGCAGGATGTGCGCCACTTCGGTCGATCCGGTGAACATCACGCCCTGCACGCGTGCATCGCCGACGAGCGCGGCACCAACCGTCTCGCCGCGGCCGGGCAGCAACTGCACCGCCGCATGCGGTACGCCGGAGCGCCAGAGCAGACGCACGGCTTCGGCAGCGACCAGCGGCGTCTGCTCGGCGGGCTTGGCCAGCACGGGATTGCCTGCGGCCAATGCGGCGGCGACCTGGCCGACGAAGATCGCCAGCGGAAAGTTCCAAGGGCTGATGCACACCATCGGTCCCAGCGGACGATGGGCCTCGCCCGAAAACTCGCGGCGTGCCTGCGCGGCATAGAAGCGCAGGAAGTCGACCGCCTCGCGTACCTCCGCGATGCCATTGGCAAAGGTCTTGCCCGCTTCGCGCGCCAGCAGCCCCAGCAATCGCGGCATGCCTTCTTCGAGCAGGCTGGCCGTCTGCTCGAGCCGATCGGCGCGCTCTGCTGCCGGCGTGGCCGCCCAGGTCGGGGCGACCTGCAGCGCCGACGCGATTGCGACGTCGACGTCGCCAAGCGTCGCTTCGCAGACTTGACCGACCACATCGTTCAGGTCCGCGGGATTGCGCAGCAGCTCGGTGTGGGCGCCCGCCGCACGCCGTGCTTCGGCAAGCATCGGGCCTGCCGTCCACGCTTCGTCTGCGCTCTCGCGCAGCGCGGACTGCAATGCGCGCAGGCTGTCGTCACTGGCGAGATCGAGGCCCTTGGAGTTAGTTCGTGCTCGGCCGTAAATGTCGCCCGGCAGCGGGATCGACGGATGGGGCAGTCCGACGGCGCCCTCGCCGGCAGCCATCTGCTGGACCGTCGCTACCGGATCTTCCACCAGCTTCTCGATCGCGATCGTCGGATCCGCAATGCGGTTGACGAACGACGTGTTGGCGCCGTTCTCGAGCAGGCGGCGCACCAGATAGGCGAGCAGCGTTTCGTGCGTGCCGACCGGCGCATAGATCCTGCAAGGACGCCCGAGCTTGCCGGCCGCGGTCGTCCCGACAACCTGCTCGTACAGCGGCTCGCCCATTCCATGGAGGCACTGGAATTCGTACTGACCCGGCGCATAGGCGGCGGGCTCTGCCATCTCGTAGATGGCCGCCAGTGTGTGTGCATTGTGGGTTGCGAATTGCGGATAGATCGCCTCGGGCGCCGAGAGCAGCTTGCGAGCACATGCGAGGTACGACACATCGGTGTAGGCCTTGCGCGTGTACACCGGGTAGCCTTCGAGGCCGTCGACTTGCGCGCGCTTGATTTCGCTATCCCAATAGGCACCTTTGACCAGGCGAACCATGAGGCGATGGCCGCTGCGCAGTGCGAGGTCGACGACGAAGTCGATGACGAAGGGGCAGCGCTTCTGATAGGCCTGGATCACGAAGCCAATGCCGTTCCAGCCCGCGAGTGCCGGCTCGAAACAGAGCCGCTCGAGCAGGTCGAGCGAGAGCTCGAGTCGGTCGGCCTCCTCGGCGTCGATGTTGAGTCCGATGTCGTAGCGCCTGGCAAGCAAAGTGAGTTCGCGCAGCACAGGGTACAACTCGTCCATCACGCGGCCGCGCTGGGCACGCACGTAGCGCGGATGCAAGGCAGACAGCTTGATAGAGATGCCCGGCCCCTCGTAGACGCCCCGGCTGGCAGAGGCTTTCCCGATGGCATGAATCGCCTGCTCGTAGGCCGCGCGATACCGCTGCGCATCGTGTGCCGTCAGAGCGGCCTCCCCGAGCATGTCGTAGGAGTAACGGAAACCCTCGGCCTCGAGCTTTCGTGCGTGCTCCAGCGCCTGCTGGATCGTCTCACCGGTCACAAACTGCTCGCCCATCATCCGCATCGCCATGTCGACGCCCTTGCGGATCAGCGGCTCGCCGCCTTTCCCGATCAGGCGCGTGAGCGTGACGGAGAGGCCGGCCTCACTGTGCGTTGCGACCAGCTTGCCGGTGAGCAACAGCCCCCAGGTCGCTGCGTTGACGAACACGGAAGGACTGCGTCCTGCATGCGCCTGCCACTGGCCATCGGCGATCTTGTCGCGGATCAGAGCATCGCGTGTGCCCTTGTCCGGGATGCGCAGCAGCGCTTCGGCGAGGCACATCAGGGCGACGCCTTCCTGCGAGGAGAGCGCGTATTCCTGCAACAGGCCCTGGACCAGCCCCGCGCGACCGCCGGCGTTCTTGCGGCTACGCAGCTGGGAGGCGATGCGATGCGCCAATTCGTGCGCGGCGCCGGCCGCCGCCGGGGCAAGCCGGGCACCTTCCAGCAATGGCGGCAACGCCTCAGGTTCCGATCGCCGGCAGGCGGCAGTGATGCTCGAGCGGAGGTCGCCTTTGGCCTCCAGCCCATCGGCAAAAGCCGAGAAGGGAAGAGAAGACGCGGCGGGGGCAGGACTGTGTGTCATGACGGTACCGGTTGGTGGATACATCGATCATGCAGCCGCACCACCCGAATATCTGGTCAAAAATTCGGTTGCATGCAGAACAAATCACTATCGCAAATGGAGCGATTTCCTGTCCTCTCATGACTGCTGCGCGTGATCGAAGTATTGGCAGACAACCGCAAGCTCGATTCGGGCTCTCGCAATGAAGCAACAGATGGGCACCGGCCTGCGGGGCATGAGCAGTGTTTGCGTTCTGTTGGAAATAACCGACACCACGTCGCGGTTCACGGCGCTAACTTCGCGCCATGAACCAACGCATCTGGGACATCTCGCCGCCGGTGCACGAGGGCGCGCCGGTGTTCCCGGGCGACACGCCCTATCGGCAGCGCTGGGCGGCGACCATCGCGCCAGGCTGCCCCGTCAATGTCAGCGAGATCACGCTGTCACCGCACGTCGGCGCGCACGCCGACGCGCCGCTGCACTACGACCCTCAGGGCGCGAGCATCGGCGCGGTGGACCTCTCCCCCTACCTCGGCCCTTGCCGGGTGATCCACGCGATCGCGCGCGGGCCGCTGGTCGAATGGGCGCACATCGCCCATGCCGTCCATGACCTGCCGCCACGCGTGCTGGTGCGCACCTATGAACGCGCCCCCGTCGACCGCTGGGACGGTGCGCTCGCGGCCTACGCGCCCGCCACCATCGAGCGCCTCGCCGCACTGGGCGTGAAGCTCATCGGCATCGACACTGCCAGCATCGACCCGGCCGACAGCAAGACCCTCGACAGTCACCAGGTCATCCGCCGCCTGGGCCTGCGCGTGCTCGAGAACCTCGTGCTCGACGAGGTGCCGGAGGGCGACTACGAACTCATCGCGCTGCCGCTCAAGCTGGTGACGGCCGACGCATCCCCCGTTCGCGCCGTGCTGCGCGAACTCACCATCCCATGACCATGACTCTCGACGACTGCCGGCGCCTCGATGCCCAAGACCCCCTTGCCGCGCTGCGCGGCCACTTCATCCTGCCCGAGGGCGTGATCTACCTCGACGGCAATTCGCTCGGCGTGCTGCCCAGGGCCGCGCCTGCGCGCATCGCCGAAGTGGTCACGCAGGAGTGGGGCGAAGGCCTGATCCGCTCCTGGAACAGCGCGCGCTGGATCGACCTTCCGCAGCGCCTGGGCGACAAGCTCGCCCGCCTGATCGGCGCTGCGCCGGGCGAAGTGGTCTGCACCGACGGCACCTCGGTCAATCTCTACAAGGTGCTGTTCGCGGCCCTCTTGCAGATGGAGCCCAGCGGCCGCCGCGTCGTACTCAGCGAGCGCAGCAACTTCCCGACCGACCTCTACATCGCGGAATCGCTGTGCCGCGAGCGCGGCTTCACGCTGAAGCTCATCGAGGAAAGCGAGCTGCCCGCCGTGCTGGACGACCAGGTGGCGGTACTGATGTTGACGCACGTCAACTACCGCACCGGCGCGATGCACGACATGAAGGCGCTCACCGCAGCGGCCCACGCCGCCGGCGCGCTCACGGTGTGGGACCTGGCACACAGCGCGGGCGCCGTGCCGGTAGAGCTCAACGACTGCAGGGCCGATTTCGCGATCGGATGCGGCTACAAGTACCTCAACGGCGGCCCGGGCGCGCCGGCCTTCGTCTGGGTGCATGCGCGGCATGCCAGCCGTTTCGAGCAGCCTTTGTCGGGCTGGTTCGGCCACGCAGCGCCTTTCGAATTCACGCCGCATTACCGTCCTGCCCAGGGAGTCACGCGGTACCTCTGCGGCACCCAATCCATCCTGGCCCTGTCCGCGCTCGAATGCGGACTCGACAGCGTGCTCGCGGCCGAGCCTTTCAACGGCGGCCGAGGCGGCATGGCGGCCTTGCGCGCCAAGTCACTGGCACTGACCGATGCCTTCATCGCCCTGGTCGAGGAACGCTTGCCAAGACGCTTCGCGCTCGTCACGCCGCGCGAACATGCCCGGCGCGGTTCGCAGGTCTGCCTCGCACTCGCCGACAAGGGGCCGGGCGCCTACGCCATCGTGCAGGCCCTGATCGCCCGCGGCGTGATCGGCGACTTCCGTGCCGGCGATACACAAATGCCGGACATCCTGCGCTTCGGCTTCACCCCTCTGTACCTCGGCTTCGAGGATGTCTGGCATGCCGTCGAGCACCTGGTGCAGGTGGTGGAACTCGAGGAGTGGAAGCGCCCCGAGTTCAACCAGAAGCTTGCCGTGACCTGAGGAAAGCCCATCATGAACTGCACGGCCCGCAGGGCGGAGGTTTTTCAATGAGCACCGAAAAGATCGTCCACGAAGAAAAGGCGCAACTCGACTTCAGCGCCTCGATGAGCTACAGCGACTACCTCAGCCTGGATGCCATCCTGAACGCTCAGCACCCGCGTTCGCCGGCCCACGACGAGATGCTCTTCATCGTGCAGCACCAGACCAGCGAACTTTGGATGAAGCTGATGCTTCACGAGCTGCGCGCCGCGATTCGCTGCGTGGCCGAGGACGAGCTCGCCAGCGCCTTCAAGATGCTGGCGCGTGTCTCGCGAATCATGGAGCAGCTGGTGCATGCCTGGGACGTGCTGGCCACCATGACGCCGCCCGAGTACAGCGCGATGCGCCCTTACCTCGGCAGCTCCAGCGGCTTCCAGAGCTGGCAGTACCGGTGTGTCGAATTCGCGCTGGGCAACAAGAACGCCGCCATGCTCAAGCCCCACGCGCACCGGCCCGAACTGCTGGCCGAGGTCGAGGCGGCATGGCGCTCGCCCTCGCTCTACGACGAGGCGCTGCGCCTGCTGGCGCGCCGGGGCTTCGCCATACCGGCCGACCACGTCGAACGCGACTGGACCCGCCCCTACGAATCCAGCGACGGCGTGGAGCAGGTCTGGCTCAGCATCTACCGCGATCCGAAGCAGCACTGGGAGCTCTACCAGCTGGGCGAAGAGCTGACCGACCTGGAAGACGCATTCCGCCTCTGGCGCTTCCGCCACGTGACCACCGTGGAGCGCGTGATCGGCTTCAAGCGTGGCACCGGCGGAACGGGTGGCGTCAGCTATCTGCGCAAGATGCTCGACGTGGTGCTGTTTCCGGAAATCTGGAAGCTGCGCACCGATCTCTAGTTCTGGTTTGATCGGCCCGGCGGCACTGCGGGAAACTTCGCCGCCGTCAGCCGGTTCTGGACGGCTTGCGCCGCGGCCTTCAGATCGCCGAGATGGCGCTTCACGTTGCTCCCGCGGTTGCTTGGCCCGAAGAACTTGATACTCTCCTTCATCGCCCGGCGATCGATCGGCGCAGCTGGTTCGGCTGAGCCGCCGCGGGCCTGCGACAACAAGGAGACTCCATGAGCGACCACTTTGCCGAAGAAGAACTGGCCCTCCTGCGCGAGCACGGCATCGTGCTCTTCGCCGAGCGGGTGATCTTCGATGCGCAGCCCCCGATGGGTGTAGAGCAGATCGCGGCATTGCAGGATCTCTGCGCAGGGCCGATCCCGCCCGAGCTGGTCGCGCTCTGGCAACGCACCGCCGGCGGGCGCATCGACTACGACCTGCATCTGCGCATCAACGGCTACGAGGAGGCGGTCAGCTGGGCCGAATTGTTCTGGAACGGCGGCGGCTCGGGCCATGACCTCCACGACTGGATCGACCACGAACAGCAGAACGCGCGGGACGCAGCCGAGGCCAGCGGGCAGCGGTGGGACGGCAAGCTCACCGCCCTGCCCTTCGGTGGCTTCGAGTCCAGCGATCGGATCTACGCGGTGGTCGAGCAAGGCGCCGACTACGGCCACGTCCTGGCCTGGAAGCAGGGCCTGCCCGAGGCCTGGGCGCATGCGATGCACGAGGACGGCATGACCACGATTGCGCACGATCTGCCGGCGGCCTTCGCCATGCTGCACCTCGACGAGGACCCGCTCGAGCCCGCCGGCGACTACTACACCGGGCAGGCGCTGCTCGAATATCTCGACGAACGACACCAGACGCACGGCCTCGCGCTCGAGGTGGTGGACAAGCTCGTGGCCTTCTACCGCCGCGCGGTGGTGGACTGGCGCGCGCCGCTGGCCGCCGGCACGCTGGACCGCGATGCCGTGCTGTCGCGCATCGCGCTGCGGCACGCCGTCGCCACCGACGACGCTGCGCTGGTCGGCCAGCTCGCCGCCGCCAACGTGGCGCTCGACGGACCGCTGCAGGGCAGCGCCTTGGCCACCGACCTGGCCCTTGCCCACGGGGCGCACCATGCGGCTGAAGCACTCGCGCGCGCGGGGGCGCCGGTGTCGGCCGATGCGCTCGACGCCATCGACAGCGCAGTTTCGCCCGAGCTCGTGGCTCTGCTGCTGCACCGTGGCGCACAGCCCAGCGCCACGGCAATAGCCGAATGCGTGGCCTGCGGCGCGCCCGCGGCTGCACGCGCCATCGCGGACGCCTACCGCGAGCAGCACCAGGACCTGGCAACGGCGTTCGAGGCGGCGCGGCAGGACATGCTGGCCGACCTGGAGAGCTCGCTGGCCGAAGTGCGCACCGGCAAGCGCAGCCACTACCTCGGCGCCGAGGGCCTGGCCGAGCGTGTCGACCACTTGCAGAGCTTCAGTCTCTAGGCGTTGAATCAAGCCCCGTACAGCCAGGGCACGTCGAGCAGCCGTGCCCCGAGCAATCGCAGGGCTGCGTCGCGGCCTACGCGCACCAGGCCGGTCGCATGGAAGATCTCCCCATTGCGTTGCGCCCGTGCCTGCACCTGCGCATTGCGTTCCCAACGCTCTTGCGCGTAGCGTGCAAGACGCTGCGGCACCTCTTCGGCGCCGCAGCCATCGAGTGCCTCGGCCAGCGCAACGCTGTCCTCGATCGCCATACCGGCGCCCTGCGCAAGATAGGGCAGCATCGGGTGGGCGGCATCGCCGACGAGGGCCACGCGCTCGCCGGCCATCTGATCGGGACCGCTGAGCGGCGGGCGATCGCACAGCGTCCAGGCACGCCAGGCAGGCATCGCTTCCAGCAGCGCTTGCAGGCCAGTGTGCATGTGGCCGGTTGCGGCTTGCAGGGTGGCGAGGCTGCTGGCCTGGTCCCAGTCGCGCGCGTCCCCCGCCGGCACGGCCTCGGCCAGTACCACCACGTTCAGGGCTTCGCCGCGGCGTACCGGATAGGCCACCGCATGGAGGCGTGGGCCGAGCCAGACGCTGACCTGCATGCTTCGCAACGCTGTCGGCAGCGCGGACTGGGCAATCAGCGCGCGCCACGCCGTGTGGCCTGTCGCACGCGGCGGGACCGTGTCTTCCACGACCCGCGCGCGGACCGTACTCCAAAGACCATCGGCGCCGATCAAGGCGTCGCCTTCCCAGGCCCGGGTCGCGGTGCTCGCGACGCAGACCGCGCCGGAACGAGCCACGGCATCGGTGATGCGCGCGCCGGTATTGAGGGTGACGGCGCCGGTGCCGCGCACGGCCGCCAGCAGCAGCGCATGCAGGTCGGCGCGATGGGCGCAGAGATACGGAACGCCATAGCTGCGCAGCATTGCATTGCCGAGCGGCATGCGCGCGATCTCCCCGCCCCGCACTGCGCTGCGCACGACGAGGGCCTCAGGTTTGGCGGCAATCCGCATCAGCGGCTCCCACACCCCCAGCATTTGCAGGCGACGCACGACGTTGGGGCCGAGCTGGACGCCGGCGCCGACTTCGGCGAAGGCCACGGCTTGTTCGAACAGGTCGATGCGATGGCGGCGACGAGCCAGCGCGAGCGCGCTGGCCAGGCCCGCGATGCCGCCGCCCGCGACCAGGATATGAGCGGCACGCATGCCCGCTCAGCGCGCGGTGGTGCTGCGCCTGGCTTGCGCCGAGGAATCGGCCGGGGTGCCGCAGCTGCCGCAGGTCTCGCAGGAACCGCACCCCGAAGTCTTCGCAAGCGAATCGGCCAGCCGGCGCGCACGCTGCGGATCGAGCAGGCCCGCGCGCTGCGAGCCCGAAGCGAGCCGCGCCGCAGCGGTGCGGCGCCAGCCGGCGGGCATCCAGCGCCAGACCGCGTAGAACGCCGCCAGGGCGACGATCAGTCCGACGATGATCTGTTGCGTCATCTCATCCTCCTGTGAGTGCCAGGGCCGCACGATAGGTGATCCAGCACGCGATGTAGGCGAGGGCAAACAGGTACGCGGCCATGATCCACACGTAGCGCCACGAACCGGTCTCGCGCTTCACCGCCGCCAGCGTCGAGATGCATTGCGGCGCGAATACGTACCAGACCAGCAGCGACAGGGCCGTGGCGAGCGACCAGCTGCCGGCGATCAGCGGCTCCAGCTGGCCCGCGACGTCGTCGCCGGTGGCAGACAGCGCGTACACCGTGCCGAGCGCGCCCACCGCCACCTCCCGCGCCGCCATGCCGGGCACCAGCGCGATCGAGATCTGCCAGTTGAAGCCGATCGGCGCGAAGATGTGCTCCAGGCCGCGGCCGATGATGCCGGCCAGGCTGTACTGGATGGCCGGGCCGGTCGCACCTTCGGGTGGTGAGGGGAAGGTGGAAAGGAACCACAGCAGGATCGTCAGCGTCAGGATGATGGTGCCCACCCGCTGGATGAAGATCCAGGCACGCTCGTACAGGCCCAGCGCCAGGTTGCGCAGGCTCGGCCAGCGGTAGGCCGGCAGCTCCATCATCAGCGGCGAGCGCTGCTGGTTGTTGCGAAAGCGCTGCATGACCCAGGCCACGGCCATGGCCGAGACGATGCCGAACAGGTAGAGGGCGAACAGCACGACGCCCTGCAGGTTGAACACCCCGCCCACGGTGCGCGCCGGGATGAAGGCCGCGATCAGCAGCGCATAGACCGGCAGCCGCGCCGAGCAGGTCATCAGCGGCGCGATCATGATGGTGGTGAGCCGGTCGCGCCAGTTGCTGATGGTGCGCGTGGCCATCACGCCGGGGATGGCGCAGGCGAAGCTCGACAGCAGTGGAATGAAGGAGCGGCCCGACAGCCCCACCGTGCCCATGACGCGGTCGAGCAGGAAGGCGGCGCGCGGCAGGTAGCCCGAGTCTTCGAGCGCCAGGATGAACAGGAACAGGATCAGGATCTGCGGGAGGAACACGATCACGCCGCCCGCGCCGGCGATGATGCCGTCCACCAGCAGGCTTTGCAGCATGCCCTCGGGCACCCACCGCTTCACCAGTTCGCCGATGGCGCCGGTGGCGTCCTTGATGGCATCCATCGGCACGTTGGCCCAGCTGAACACCGCCTGGAACATCAGGAACAGCGTCACGGCCAGCACCAGCATGCCCCATAGCGGGTGCATCACCACGCGGTCGATGCGGTCGCTGGCGGCCAGGCTGCCCGCGGGTTCTCGCACCGCCACGGCCAGGATGCGGCGGACCTCCCGCTGCGTGGCGAGCACGTCGTCGAGGCCCGGCGCTTGCCAGGGCAACGCCCGGGCCACCGCGACCGGCGCGTCGAGTTGCGCCAGCAGGCCCTGTGCACCGCCCGCGTGCACGCCGACCGTCTCGATCACCGGCACGCCGAGCTCGGCCGCCAGCAGCGGCACGTCGATCCGGAGGCCTTGCTTCTTCGCCATGTCGGTCATGTTGAGCGCCACCACCATCGGCAGCCCCAGGCGCCTGGCCTCGAGCACCAGGCGCAGGTTGAGCCGCAGGTTGGTGGCGTCGGTCACGCACACCAGCAGGTCGGGCAAGGCCTCTTCGCTCTTGCCGGTCACCACGTCGCGCGTGACGGCCTCGTCGGCCGACAGCGCATTGAGGCTGTAGGCCCCGGGCAGGTCGAGCACGGCGACGCGCCGGCCCGACGGCGTGCGCAGCAACCCCTCCTTGCGTTCGACCGTCACGCCGGCGTAGTTGGCCACCTTCTGGCGGCTGCCGGTGAGCAGGTTGAAGAGCGCGGTCTTGCCGCAGTTGGGATTGCCCAGCAGTGCGATTCGCGCAGGCGGCGCCGACGAGACCGCGGCGCCCGGCTGGAATTGAAGGATCGCCTCAGACATGGTGAGCGGCTCCCGGCAGCACGCGCACCAGCGCTGCCTCGTGGCGCCGCAGCGCGAAGGTGGTGTGGCCGAGGCGCACGGCCAGCGGCTCGCGGTTGGGCACGCCACTGGCGACGATGCGCACCATCTCGCCCGGCACGAAGCCGATCTCGGTCAGCCGAAGCACCAGGTCGCGCACCTCCGTTGCTTCAGCCCGCGAGACTTCGAGCACGGTGGCCCACTGGTGGCTGGGAAGCTGGTCAAGGCTGATGGCGGCCGTCGCCGCCGGATTCATGGTGGTCACCCGCAGATCCAAAATCGACAAAATGAGAATTATTCTCGAAAACGACGATCTTGGGCGAATCGGCAGCGAAGAATCCCTGCCGGACGGGCATCATCGCGGCCATGGCCAGTCAGGCGGCCAGGAGCTGCCTCAGCACGAACGGGAGAATGCCCCCGTGCTTGTAGTAGTCGACTTCGATCGGCGTGTCGATGCGCAGGCGCACGGTCACCTCCTGGTGCGTGCCGTCGGCGCGGTGGACCACGATCTTCACGTCCATCTGCGGCTTGAGCTCGCCGCCGATGACCACATCGATCTTCTCTTCGCCGGTCAGGCCCAGGCTTTCCCAGGAATCGGCGCCGCGGAACTGCAGCGGCAGCACGCCCATGCCGACCAGGTTGGCGCGGTGGATGCGCTCGAAGCTGCGCGCCACCACCGCCTTGATGCCCAGCAGCTGCGTGCCCTTGGCCGCCCAGTCGCGAGAGGAGCCGGTGCCGTACTCTTCGCCGCCGAAGATCACGGTGGGCACGCCCTGCTCGATGTACTTCATGGCGGCGTCGTAGATGAACATCTTCTCGCCACCGGGCTGGAACAAGGTCATGCCGCCCTCTTCGCGCGAGCCGTCAGGACCTGGGGGGATCATCAGGTTCTTGATGCGCACGTTGGCGAAAGTGCCACGCATCATCACCTCGTGGTTGCCGCGGCGCGAGCCGTAGCTGTTGAAGTCGGCCTTTTGCACGCCGTGGGCCTTGAGCCAGATGCCGGCCGGCGAGCTTTCCTTGATGGCGCCAGCGGGCGAGATGTGGTCGGTGGTGATCGAATCGCCGAACAGGGCCATGATGCGGGCGCCGGTGAAGCCCGCGTCCGGCGCGTGCGGCTGCATCTTGAAGCCGTCGAAGAAAGGCGGCTTGGCAATATAGGTCGACGTCGGCCAGTCATAGACCTGGCCTGCGGTGCCCTTGATGCTGCTCCACAGCTTGCCGGGGTGTTCCTGGATCTGCTCGTAGTTCCTGCGAAATGCCCTGGCGTTCATCGCATAGCGCAGGTTCTCGTCGATCTCTCTCGAACTGGGCCAGATGTCGCCCAGGTACACGTCCCTGCCCTTCTTGCCCTTGCCAACCGGCTGGGTCATCAGGTCGACCATCACGTTGCCGGCAATCGCATAGGCCACCACCAGGGGCGGCGAGGCCAGGAAGTTGGCCTTGAGGTTCGGATGGATGCGCGCCTCGAAGTTGCGGTTGCCCGAGAGCACGGCTGCAGCCACCAGGTTGTTCTTCGTGATCACGTCGTTGATCTCGGGCGCCAGGTCGCCTGCATTGCCGATGCACGTGGTGCACCCGTAGCCTGCCAGGTAAAAGCCCAGTTTCTCGAGGTAGGGGAGAAGGCCCGCCTTCTCGAGGTACTCGGTCACGATGCGCGAACCCGGCGCCAGCGAGGTCTTCACGTGCGGCTTGACCCTGAGGCCCGCCTCCACCGCTTTCTTGGCCAGCAGGCCCGCCGCGAGCAGCACGCTGGGATTGGAAGTGTTGGTACAGGAAGTGATGGCAGCGATCAGCACATCGCCGTTCCCGATGGTCACCGAGCCGTTGGTCGCATGGGCCGTCGTGGCGCCGACATGCGCGGCCTCGGCGGTCGGCTTGTTGGCCACCATCTCGACCACCGGCGCCGGCGCGCCAGGCCGGGGCTCGCTGGGCGCCTCCTCGGCAGTCTCGCCGCGCAGCGACAGCGAATGGCGTGCCTTGAGCTTTTCGGCAGGCTGGTTGAAGCCGTTGGCCTCGTTCGGCCTGCTGTAGAGCTCGGCGAACTTCGTCGCGAGATGGCCGAGGTCGATGCGGTCCTGCGGACGCTTGGGGCCGGCCAGGCTGGGCGTGACGGTGCCGAGGTCGAGCTTGACGACCTTGGTGTAGTTGAGCTCGCCGGGCGCGGGCATGCCGAACAGGCCCTGGGCCTTGTAGTAGGCCTCGAAGCGCTCGATTTCCTTGTCGGTCCGTCCCGTGCCCCGAAAGTACTCCACGGTCCTCTCGTCGACGGGGAAGAAGCCCATGGTCGCGCCGTACTCGGGCGCCATGTTGCCGATGGTCGCGCGATCTGGAACGGGGATGGAAGCGGCGCCGGGCCCGAAGAACTCGACGAACTTGCCCACCACCTTCTCGCTGCGCAGGATGTTGGTGACGTAGAGCACCAGGTCGGTGGCGGTCACGCCCTCGCGCAGCTTGCCGCCGAGCTCGAATCCCACCACGTCGGGCGTGAGCATGTAGACCGGCTGCCCCAGCATGGCGGCCTCGGCCTCGATGCCGCCCACGCCCCAACCCACGACGCCGATGCCATTGATCATGGTGGTGTGGCTGTCGGTGCCCACCAGCGAATCCGGGTAGTAGACCGGCGGGTCGCTCGTATCCTGCGCGCTCTTGTAGACGCCGCGCGCGAAGTACTCGAGGTTGACCTGGTGCACGATGCCGAAGCCAGGCGGCACCACGCCGAAGGTGTCGAACGCCTGCATGCCCCACTTCATGAACTGGTAGCGCTCGTTGTTGCGCTGGAATTCCAGCTTCATGTTGAGGTCGAGCGCCTTGGGCGTGCCGTAATAATCCACCATGACCGAGTGGTCGACCACGAGGTCGACAGGCACCAGCGGCTCGATGGTCTTGGGCGACTTGCCAAGGGACTGCGCCACGCTGCGCATCGCGGCCAGGTCGGCCAGCAGCGGCACGCCGGTGAAATCCTGCAGCACCACGCGGGTCACGACGAACGGAATCTCGTCGGTGCGGTCCGCGTTGGGCGCCCAATTGGCGAGCTGCTCGACGTGCTCGGGCGCAACCTTCTTGCCGTCGCAATTGCGCAGCACCGACTCGAGCACGATGCGGATCGAGACCGGCAGCCTGTCGACGTTGGGATATTGCTTGGCGAGTTCCTTGAGCGACCAGTATTTGCCGGCTTTGCCCGATGCAGTCTTGAAGGTCTTGAGCATGGGGGCGAAAGCGTGCGCCGGTTCTCTGGCCATGAGGAAACTCCTTGGATTCGTGGAAGGCACCTCAAAGATAGCAGGGTTCGATGACAAGGTCAGGCCCGACGAACGATGACCTCGCAGGTTATGGCTGGCACGCAGAGCATGACTACGATGGCGGGAATGAGCCTGCATTCCGCGCCGCCCACCGCTGCCGATTCCTTCGGCACCCACTTGCGCCACTGGCGCCGGCATCGCCGCCTGAGCCAGCTCGACCTGGCGCACGAGGCGCAGGTGTCGACCCGGCACTTGAGTTATGTCGAGACCGGCCGCGCCGAGCCCAGCCGTGAGATGGTGCTGCGCCTTGCCGAGCGGCTCGAAGTCCCGCTGCGCGAGCGCAACGCCTTGCTGGTGGCGGCCGGCTATGCGCCGATGTACCGGCAGCGTTCGCTGGATGACCCGGCCCTGGCACCCGCCCGGCAAGCTGTCGACCTGGTGCTCAAGGGGCACGAGCCTTTCCCGGCGCTGGCAGTCGACCGGCACTGGAACCTGGTGGCGCACAACGCGCTGGTGCCCCTGCTGATGGAAGGCGCGGCACCGGAGCTGCTGGCCGCGCCCGTCAACGTCTTGCGGCTCAGCCTGCACCCCGAAGGGTTGGCACCGCGCATCGCCAACCTGGCCCAATGGCGCGCCCACTTGCTGGAGCGGCTGCAGCAGCAGATCGCGGCGACGGGAGATACCGCGCTGGTCGCGCTGCACGACGAGCTTGCGGCCTACCCCACGCCGCGGGTGAGCCACGACGTGCCGACCAACAACAGCGAACTCGCCGGCGTGGCCGTCCCCTTCCAGTATGTGACAGCCCAGGGGCTGCTGAGCTTCATCAGCACGACCACCATCTTCGGGACGCCAGTGGATGTCACGCTTCAGGAGCTCGCGGTGGAGTCTTTCTTTCCGGCGGACGCCTCGACCGCCGCCGCCTTGGCCGCGATGGCGCAGCAGGCTGCAGGCTGACGAGGGTCGGCGACGGACGACAAGCGAACGCGGCCTTTCGTGTCGAGGTGCGCACGCGGCCGCGGTCTACGGTCACGATCTTTCACATCATCGGAGATGCCCATGCCCACCACCGACCAGCACGCCAAGCTCTGGGACCTGATCAAGGACACGCGCTACGGCATGCTGACCCACCGCCACGGCGACGGCCAGCTGCACAGCCACCCGCTCACCACGCAAAGCAAGAACCTGGAAGAAGGAGGGACGCTCTACTTCTTCATCCCGCGGGATGGCGAGATCGCCCGCCACGTCGCGAGCGACCCGATGGTCAATGTGTCATACGCCAACACGGACAAGGACAGCTACGTGTCGGTGGCCGGGCAGGCCGCGCTTGTCGAGGACCAGGCCAGGAAGGAAGCGCTCTTCAACACCATGTCCAAGGCCTGGTTCCCCCAAGGCCCCACCGACCCCAATCTCGGCCTGCTCGCGGTGCGCATCGTCGAGGCCGAATACTGGGACGTGACGGACAGCAAGATGGTCCAGCTGATGAAGATGGCCGCTTCGGCCGTCACCGGCAACCCGCCGAAGCAAATGGCGGAGCACGAAAAGGTCCGAGGCGGCTGACGACCGCGCAAGGACGCCCAAAAAAAAGCCCGCCGGACAGGCGGGCTCGTCTGAAAGGGTTGCGGGTCAGGCAGCGACCTTGTCCGCGACGTCCTTGTACTCCTCGATCTTGTCGAAGTTCAGGTACTGGTAGATCTGGTCACTCGACGCGTCGAGCACGCCTGTGCTGGCCATGTATTCCTCCTTCGTCGGGATGCGGCCCAGGCGCGAGCAGATGGCAGCCAGTTCGGCGCTGCCCAGATACACGTTGGTGTTCTTGCCCAGACGATTGGGAAAGTTGCGCGTGCTGGTCGACATGACCGTCGCGCCCTCGCGCACCTGCGCCTGGTTGCCCATGCACAACGAGCAGCCCGGCATCTCGGTACGCGCGCCCGCGTTGCCGAACACGCCGTAGTGGCCTTCCTCCGTCAGCTGCTGCGCGTCCATCTTGGTCGGCGGCGCAATCCACAGCTTGACCGGAATGTCGCGCTTGCCTTCGAGCAGCTTCGACGCGGCGCGGAAATGGCCGATGTTGGTCATGCAGGAGCCGATGAACACTTCATCGATCTGGGCGCCTGCAACGTCCGACAGCGTCTTCACGTCGTCCGGATCGTTGGGGCAGGCCACGATCGGCTCGTGGATGTCGGCAAGGTCGATGTCGATCACGGCGGCGTATTCGGCGTCGTCGTCGCCCTGGAGCAGTTGTGGGTCCTTCAACCAGGCCTCTTGCGCCGCAATGCGGCGGGCCAGGGTCCGGGCGTCGGCATAACCCTCGGCGATCATCCAGCGCATCAGCGTGATGTTGCTGTTGATGTACTCGATGATCGGCTCCTTGTTCAGGTGCACCGTGCAACCGGCGGCCGAGCGCTCGGCCGAGGCGTCGCTGAGTTCGAAGGCCTGCTCCACCTTCAGATCGGGCAAGCCCTCGATCTCGAGGATGCGGCCCGAGAAGACGTTCTTCTTGCCCTTCTTCTCGACGGTCAGCAGGCCCTGCTTGATGGCGTAGAGCGGGATCGCGTTGACCAGATCGCGCAGCGTCACGCCAGGCTGCATCTTGCCCTTGAAGCGCACCAGCACGGATTCGGGCATGTCCAGCGGCATCACGCCGGTGGCAGCTGCGAAGGCCACCAGGCCCGAACCCGCCGGGAAGCTGATGCCGATTGGGAAGCGGGTGTGGCTGTCGCCGCCGGTGCCGACCGTGTCGGGCATCAGCAGGCGGTTGAGCCAGCTGTGGATCACGCCATCACCCGGACGCAGCGAGACGCCGCCGCGCGTGGAAATGAAGTCGGGCAGCTCGTGGTGCATCTTCACGTCGACCTTTTTCGGGTAAGCCGCCGTGTGGCAGAAGGACTGCATGACCAGGTCGGCGCTGAAGCCGAGGCAGGCCAGGTCCTTGAGCTCGTCGCGCGTCATCGGGCCGGTGGTGTCCTGGCTGCCTACCGAAGTCATCTTGGGCTCGCAGTAGGTGCCGGGGCGAACGCCCTGGCCTTCCGGCAGGCCGCAGGCGCGGCCCACCATTTTCTGGGCCAGCGAGAAGCCCTTCTTGGTGTCTGCCGGGCTGACCGGCAGGCGGAACAGCGTCGAGGCGGGCAGTCCCAGCGCCTCGCGCGCTTTCGCCGTGAGGCCGCGGCCGATGATGAGCGGAATGCGGCCACCGGCGCGCACCTCGTCGAACAGCACTTCGCTCTTGACCTTGAATTCGGCGACGACCTTGCCGTCCTTCAGCGCCTTCCCCTCGTAGGGGCGCAGCTCGACCACGTCGCCCATGTCCATCTGGCTCACGTCGAGCTCGATGGGGAGCGCCCCGGCGTCTTCCATCGTGTTGTAGAAGATCGGCGCGATCTTGGCGCCCAGGCAGACACCGCCGAAGCGCTTGTTGGGAATGAACGGGATGTCCTGGCCGGTAAACCAGAGCACCGAATTGGTGGCGCTCTTGCGCGAGGAACCGGTGCCGACCACGTCGCCCACGTAGGCAACCTGGTGCCCCTTCTCCTTCAGCGACTCGATGAACTTGATCGGGCCGCGCTTGCCGTCTTCCTCGGGCACGAAGGGCGCGCCTTCGCGCTTGTTCTTGAGCATGGCCAGCGCATGCATCGGGATGTCGGGGCGCGTGGTGGCGTCCGGTGCGGGAGAGAGGTCGTCGGTATTGGTTTCGCCGGGCACCTTGAAGACCGTGACCTTCAGGCTTTGCGGCACTTCGGGCCGGCTGGTGAACCACTCGGCATCAGCCCAGCTCTGCAGCACCGATTTCGCGTTGGCGTTGCCCTTGTCGGCCTTTTCCTTGACGTCGTGAAACTGGTCGAACATCAGCAGGGTCTTCTTGAGCCCCTCGGCGGCGACTCCGCCCACCTCAGCGTCGTCGAGCAGATCGACCAAGGGCCCGATGTTGTAGCCGCCCAGCATGGTGCCCAGCAACTCGGTCGCGTGCGCACGCGAAAGGAGCAGGCTCTTCTCGGTGCCATGCGCCACCGCCGCCAGGAAGCTTGCCTTGACCTTGGCCGCGTCGTCCACGCCGGCCGGCACGCGGTGCGCGAGCAGGTTCAGCAGGAACTCGCCGTCCTTGGCAGTGGCGTTCTTCATCAGTTCGATGACTTCGCTGGTCTGCTTGGCCGACAAGGGCAGCGGCGGGATGCCGAGCGCGGCGCGCTCGGCGACATGGTCAACGTAGGCTTGCAACATTTCTTCTCTTCTCCGAGATCGGGAACCGGTGTGGCGGCCGAAGCAAAAGGCGGGCCGCCGCCGCCTTGTTTGGTCCTGGCTTACTTCTTGGGCGCATCAGCGCCGTCGAACAGGCTCTTGGGCGGGTTCTTCTTCATGTCTTCAGCGACGGCCGTCTGCTCATTGGCCTGGCATTCATCGGCCAGCCGCAGGCCCTGCTTCTGGCTCATCAGCATCGACTTGTTGCCAAGTTGAAGCCACATGGCCTCGGCCTTCGGATCCTCGAGGCGAATCGCTCCGGTGCGGCTGTTGACGGGGTGCATGAAGTACTTCGTGCTGCCGTGCGTGAGAACGAAGAAGCCGGGCTTCTTCTGGCTGCTCTCGATCGCCACGCTGGCACCGAGTTCGCACTTGATGGTGCCGGTGAGCACGCGCTTGGAGACCTCCAGGTCTTCGGGCGAGAGGACGACATCGGACTCTTCGCTGATGGGCTTTGCTTCCTCGAGCTTCTTGATGACGCGCTTGGGCACCACCTTCTGCGTCACTTTCTTGGCCGATTTCGCGGCCCGCTCCTTGAGCGGCGGCTTGGCCGCGGAGTCCTGGGCCAATGCCGACAGCGGCAGTGCGAGCGCGACAACGGCGATCAGGGCAATCTTCTTCATGGGTGTCTGTTCCTTTGTGGAGGTGTGGTTTTCAGGAGGTCGCCGCCGCAAACCATGCTTGCGCCTCCGGCGGCAGCGCACGGCCAGTGGCGTGCGCTCGCGAAAGTACCTGCCAGAAATGACGGTAGCTTGCGCGGTCGTGCAATGTGCCATCAAAACTGACCGGCGCCCAATCGGCAGCAGCCGCGGACGCTATGATTTTTGTAGCCATTTGAATCTGCCTCTCGTCGGGCGCGAAGGCCTCGAGGATGGGGCGGATCTGGTTCGGATGAATGCTCCACATGCGCGTGTAGCCGAACTCGCCGGACGCTCTTTTGGCTGCGGCGCGCATCGCATCCACGTCGTTGAACTCGGTTACCACGCAGTGCGAAGGCACTTTGCCGTGTGCATGCGCGGCCGAGGCGATCTCGAGCTTGGCGCGCACCACCAGCGGGTGGGTGAACTGGCCCGTTGCACCCATCCCCTCGGCGGGAATTGCGCCGCCATGGGCCGAGACGAAATCCATCAGGCCGAAACTGAGCGATTGCACGCGCGGATGGGCGGCGATCTCGAAGGCCTGGTGCACGGCAAAAGGCGACTCGATCAGAACGTGCAGCGGCAAGGCCTCCGCGCCAGCGGCGTTGAGCGCCTGCACGGCCTCGCGCACATCCGCGGCCGACTCGACCTTGGGCACCATCAGGTGGCTCAATCTGTGACCGGCGCGCCCCGCGATGGTGACGATGTCGCCGGCAAAGGCCGGATGGTCGACCGGGTGCACGCGCACCCCGACGCGCATGCCCGGGGCAGCGGCCAGGGCGAGCTCGGTGACCAGCGCCGCGTGCTCGGCTTCGCCACCCACAGGGGCGCCGTCCTCGCAATCGAGGGTGACATCGAACACGCAGGCGCCGAACTCCTGCGCCATCTCGGCCTGCAGGGCCAGGCTCTTGCGCATGCGCGCCTCGACGCCGCTGTAGTGGTCGCAAACCGGCAGCACCACGGCACCGGCCTGCGCGCCGAGCAGCACTTCCTGCGGATGGACGGAAGGGGTCATTGGCATACCTTCGCCTTCGGCTGCGGCGCTATTCGCCTTCGGAACGGCCGGGCGGCTCATGGCTTTCGCCGGGCAACGATGAACATGCGCGGGAAGGCCAGCAGCCGTTTGCCATCAGCGCGCGGTGGATAAGCGGCATCCACGCGGCGCTCGTACGTGGCCAGATAGCTCGCCTGCAGATCGGCGGGCAGCCGGTCGATGAAGGGCTTGAGGCCGGTGCCGCGCACCCATTCGACGATGGCTGCCGCGGAGCCCATGGGATGCTGGTATGCAGTGCGCCAGACATCGACCTGCGCCGCCTCGGCAGCCAGCAGGTCGTAATAGCCGACCAGCGGCAGCAGCAGCGTGCGCAGCCGGTCGGCATCGCCGATGGGCTCGGCCCACGGCGCCTCGGCTGCGACCTCGCGCATCAGCCGGTGCGTCGGTTCCTCGCGGTTGTCGGGCATCTGGATGGCGAGCACCCCGCCGGGCGCCAGGGCGGCGAACAGGCGCGGAATCAGCGTCTCGTGATCGGCGACCCATTGCAGCGAGGCATTGGCGTAGATCAGATCGGGCGGCGACTCGGGCTGCCAGCTCGCGATGTCGCTGAGCTCGAAGCGCGCCGCCGGCAAGCGCTCGCGCGCACTCTTCAGCATTGCTTCGGAGTTGTCGGTACCGATCACCTCGGCACCGGGGAATCGCTGCACCAGCAGCTCGGTGGAATTGCCGGGACCGCACCCCAGGTCGACCGCGCGGGTCGCCGAGGGCAACGGAACCCGCGCCAGCAGTTCCTGCGCGGGGCGCGTGCGCTCGTCCTCGTAGCGACGGTAGAGCGCAGGATTCCAGTCGAGCATGCCGGTGGCTGACGGGTGGAACTCAGAGCAGGTGGGCAACGCCGGCCTGCTCGTCCTGCAGTTCCTTCAAAGTCTTGTCGATGCGTTCCTGGCTGAACTTGTCGATCTCCAGGCCTTCGACCAGCTTGTACTCGCCGTTTTCCGTTGTGACAGGAAAGCCGAAGATGACGTCCTTCGGAATGCCGTATTGGCCGTCGGAGGGGATTCCCATCGTGACCCACTTGCCGTTGGAGCCCAGCGCCCAGTCGCGCATGTGGTCGATGGCGGCGTTGGCTGCCGAGGCGGCCGACGAAAGGCCACGCGCCTCGATGATGGCCGCGCCGCGCTTGCCGACAGTGGGCAGGAACACATCGGCGTTCCAGACCTGGTCGTTGATGAGGTCCTTGACGCTCTTGCCATTCACCGATGCGAAACGGTAGTCGGCATACATCGTCGGCGAGTGGTTGCCCCAGACGGTGAGCTTTTCGATGTCGCCCACGGCCGTGCCGGTCTTGGCGGCGATCTGGCTGGCGGCGCGGTTGTGGTCCAGGCGCAGCATGGCCGTGAAGTTCTTGCGCGGCAGGCTGGGCGCGCTCTTCATCGCGATGTAGGCGTTGGTGTTGGCCGGGTTGCCGACCACCAGCACCTTGACGTTGCGGCTCGCGACCTGGTCCAGGGCCTTGCCTTGCGCGGTGAAGATCTGGGCATTGGCGGCCAGCAGGTCGGCGCGCTCCATGCCGGGGCCGCGCGGGCGGGCGCCGACGAGCAACGCGTAGTCGGCGTCCTTAAAGGCCACCAGGGGATCGCCGGTCGGGATCACGCCCGCCAGCAGCGGGAAGGCGCAGTCCTCGAGCTCCATGATCACGCCCTTGAGCGCCTTCTGCGCTTTTTCGTCCGGGATCTCGAGCAGTTGCAGGATGACCGGCTGGTCCTTGCCGAGCATCTCGCCGGAGGCGATGCGGAACAGCAGGGCGTAACCGATTTGGCCGGCGGCGCCGGTGACGGCAACGCGAACAGGCTTTTTGCTCATGGGAAAACTCCAGGAAAGGTGAAAACGGTGCGCGGTCGCGGTTGCGGCCGCGGAGGTCGGGGCCGGGCAAGGCGCCCGGTCGCATAGGCCGGCTCGGATTTTATGCCGATTTGCGCTTTCGATGGCGCCAGTCTTGTGTCTTATATAAGATGTCGCCGACCACGCCGCCGCGGCGCACCCCGCCCTGTCAATGACCACCTCCCCCATCGCGCTTGCCGACCCGGCGACGCCCTCGTTCAGCCCGCTCTACCAGCAGATCAAGTCCTTGATCCTGCAGAGTCTGCACGACGGCGAATGGAAACCGGGTGAACCGATCCCTAGCGAGATCGACCTGGCCGCGCGCTTCCGGGTGAGCCAGGGCACGGTACGCAAGGCCATCGACGAACTGGCGGCCGAGAACCTGCTGGTGCGCCGCCAGGGCAAGGGCACCTTCGTGGCCACCCATGCCGAGCAGCATGTGCAGTACCGCTTCCTGAAGCTGGTCCCCGATAGCGGCGATGTCGACAGCGAAGGCCCGGCCGAGCGCGAGATCGTCGACTGCAGGCGGCTGCGCGCCAGCGCCGATGTTGCACGCCTGCTCGCGCTGCGCACCGGCGACGCCGTGCTGCAGGTACGGCGCGTGCTCGCCTATCGTGGCACGCCCACGATTCTGGAGGACCTGTGGCTGCCGGGCGGGCCGTTCAAGGGGCTCACAGCCGAACGTCTGGCCGCCTGGCGCGGCCCCATGTACGCCATGTTCGAGACCGAGTTCGGGGTGCGGATGGTGCGCGCCGAGGAAAAGATCCGGGCCGTGCTGCCCGACGAGGCGCAGGCCGCCCTGCTCCACGTCAGCACCGCCACGCCGCTCCTGAGCGTGGAACGCCTTGCCCATACGTACCACGACATGCCAATGGAGCTGCGCCGCGGCCTCTACCGCACCGACACGCACCACTACCGCAATGAGCTCGGCTGAGCGCGTCGGCGCAGCAGTCCGCGAAGGCCGCGACTCTTCAACATCCGAGCGCCACGGTGCGGTGACAGTTCAGCGTCAGCTGCCCGATGGTGCATTGCAATAGAATTTTGCGTTGTTTGCATTTCCGTCAAAGAACAAGCCGCCCCCTCTAAAAATTCTGAAAGCCCACATGACAGAGCTGGCCAAACCTTCCCGATCCCAGCGGCGCGAGTTCCGCAACATCAACGCCTTCACCGATCTCACCACCTACCGGCTGCCACCGGCCGGCCTCGTATCGATCCTGCACCGCGTGAGCGGCGCGCTGATGTTTCTGTTGCTTCCCTTCGTGATCTGGATGTTCGACACGTCGGTGTCTTCCGAATACTCCTATGCCCGCTTCAAGGCCGCCTTCAACAGCGGCCTTGGTTTCGTTCCCGGCTGGTTCCTGAAGCTCGTGGCGCTGGCGCTGATCTGGGCCTACCTGCATCACTTCATCGCGGGCCTGCGTCACCTGTGGATGGACGTGAGCCACGCCGCCGTAAGCAGGGAATTCGGTCAAAGCTCGGCCATCGCCACGCTGGCGATCAGCATCCTCCTGACCGCCGTGCTCGGCGCGAAGCTGTTCGGTCTTTATTGATTTGCCGGGTCAGGCAGTCAACTCTGGCCCCAACTGATTAGGAAACTGATTCATGTCTGTGAACTACGGCTCCAAGCGCATCGTCGTCGGCGCGCACTACGGACTGCGCGACTGGCTCAGCCAGCGCATCACCGGCGCCCTGATGGCGCTCTTCACCGTCATTCTGCTGGCGCAGGTGCTCTTCAAGCGCGGCCCGGTCGGCTACGACGCCTGGGCCGGCATCTTTGCCTCGCAATGGATGAAGGTGCTCACCTTCGTGGTGATCGCCTCGGTGCTTTATCACGTGTGGGTCGGCATGCGCGACATCTGGATGGACTACGTCCAGCCCGTCGGCATCCGTCTCGTCTTGCAGGTTTTCACGATCGTCTGGCTTGTGGCGTGCGCGGGTTGGGCCATTCAAGTGCTCTGGAGAGTCTAAGCGCCATGTCTTCCTACACCAAAGAACAGATCACCAAGCGCAAGTTCGACGTCGTCATCGTCGGCGCCGGCGGCTCCGGCATGCGCGCCTCGCTTCAGCTGGCGCGTGCGGGCCTCAACGTGGCCGTGCTCTCGAAGGTCTTCCCGACCCGCTCGCACACCGTCGCCGCCCAGGGCGGGGTGGGCGCCTCCCTCGGCAACATGAGCGAGGACAACTGGCACTATCACTTCTACGACACGATCAAGGGCTCCGACTGGCTCGGCGACCAGGACGCGATCGAATTCATGTGCCGCGAGGCCCCGAAGGTGGTCTACGAGCTCGAGCACTTCGGCATGCCTTTCGACCGCAACCCGGACGGCACCATCTACCAGCGACCGTTCGGCGGCCACACGGCCAACTATGGCGAGAAGCCGGTGCAGCGTGCCTGCGCCGCGGCCGACCGCACCGGTCACGCAATGCTGCACACGCTCTACCAGAAGAACGTGGAAGCCCGCACCCAGTTCTTCGTCGAATGGATGGCGCTCGACCTGATTCGCGACGCCGAGGGCGACGTGGTGGGCGTGACCGCACTCGAAATGGAAACCGGCGACCTGCACATCCTGCAGGCCAAAACCGTGCTGCTGGCGACCGGCGGCGCGGGCCGCATCTTCGGGGCCTCGACCAATGCCTTCATCAATACCGGTGACGGTCTGGGAATGGCAGCGCGCTCGGGCATTCCGCTGCAGGACATGGAGTTCTGGCAATTCCATCCCACCGGCGTGGCGGGCGCCGGCGTGCTGCTGACCGAGGGCTGCCGAGGTGAAGGCGCGATCCTCATCAATAGCAACGGCGAGCGCTTCATGGAACGCTACGCGCCAACCCTGAAGGACCTGGCGCCGCGCGATTTCGTCTCCCGGTCGATGGACCAGGAGATCAAGGAAGGCCGCGGCTGCGGCCCGAACAAGGATTACGTGCTGCTCAAGATGGACCACCTGGGGGCGGAGACCATCCACAAGCGTCTGCCGTCGGTGTACGAGATCGGCGTCAACTTCGCCAACGTCGACATCACCAAGGAGCCGATCCCGGTGGTACCAACCATCCACTACCAGATGGGCGGCATTCCCACCAACATCAACGGCCAGGTCGTGGTGCAGAAGGGTGAGGACAACAGTGCCGTGATCAACGGCCTGTACGCGGTGGGTGAATGCTCCTGCGTGAGCGTCCACGGCGCCAACCGCCTGGGCACCAACTCGCTGCTCGACCTGCTGGTGTTCGGCCGCGCCGCCGGCAACCACATCGTCGAATTCAACGACAAGCAGCGCGAACACAAGCCCCTGCCTGCCGACGCCGCCGATCGCACCCTGGAGCGCCTGAACCAACTCGAGGCGTCGACCTCGGGCGAATACGCGCAGGACGTGGCGGGCGAGATCCGCGCGGTCATGCAGAAGCACGCCGCCGTGTTCCGCACGCAGGCCTCGATGGACGAAGGCGTCCAGAAGATCGCGGCCGTGCGCGCGCGCGTCGGCAACGTCACGCTCAAGGACAAGTCGCGCATCTTCAACACGGCGCGCATCGAGGCGCTGGAAGTCGACAACCTGATCGAGGTCGCACAGGCCACGATGGTCTCGGCCGCTGCTCGCAAGGAATGCCGCGGCGCCCACACCGTTGAAGACTACGAGCGCCCCGCCGACGATCCGGTCGCGCCGCTGGGCCGCGACGACGCGAACTGGATGAAGCACACGCTGTGGTACAGCGAGAACAACCGCCTTTCGTACAAGCCCGTCCAGCTGAAACCTCTGACGGTCGACTCCGTACCGCCCAAGGTCCGCACGTTTTAAGAACACATCAAGAGGTTTTCACGATGAAGCGCACATTCCAGATCTACCGCTACGACCCGGACAAGGACGCCAAGCCTTACATGCAGACGGTGGAAGTCGAGCTCGACGGTCACGAGCGCATGCTGCTCGATGCCCTCATGAAGCTCAAGGCGCAGGATCCGTCGCTGTCCTTCCGCCGCTCCTGCCGCGAGGGCGTCTGCGGCTCGGACGCGATGAACATCAACGGCAAGAACGGCCTGGCCTGCCTGACCAACATGAACACGCTCAAGGGCACGGTGGTGTTGAAGCCGCTGCCCGGCCTGCCGGTGATCCGCGACCTCATCGTGGACATGACGCAGTTCTTCAAGCAGTACAACTCGATCAAGCCCTACCTCCAGAACGACACGGTGCCCCCCGAAAAGGAGCGCCTCCAGTCGCCCGAGGAGCGCGACGAGCTCAACGGCCTGTACGAGTGCATCCTTTGCGCGAGCTGCTCGACCAGCTGCCCCAGCTTCTGGTGGAACCCCGACAAGTTCGTGGGCCCCGCCGGCCTGTTGCAGGCCTACCGCTTCATCGCCGACAGCCGCGACGAAGCGACCGCAGAGCGCCTCGACAACCTGGAAGATCCGTACCGCCTGTTCCGCTGCCACACGATCATGAACTGCGTGGACGTGTGCCCGAAGAGCCTGAATCCCACCAAGGCCATCGGCAAGATCAAGGAACTCATGGTCCGACGCGCCATCTAGATGAAGCGAACCCCATGCAATCCGCCGCCGACCTCGACCAGCCGATCAGCGAACGGGCGCTGAGCAAGCTCAAGTGGCGTTGCCGGCGCGGCTTGCTCGAAAACGACCTGTTCATTGCGCGCTTCTTCGAGCTGCATGAGCAAGGTCTGACCTGCGGGCAGGCGCAGGCCATGGAGACATTGATGGACCTGTCGGACAACGATCTGCTCGACCTCTTGCTTCGAAGAAAGGAGCCCGAGCCCGGATGGGCCGGCGCCGAAGTGATCGAACTGTTGCAGCTGATGCGTACCGAGGGCGCGCACCCCCTCTCATCTTGATCATTTTTTGAAAGACACTCGCAATGAAAGCATCCGACACCAAAGCCACCCTGTCGTTCAGCAACGGCGGACAGAGCGTCGAGCTGCCGATCTACAAGGGCACGATGGGTCCCGAAGTGATCGACATTCGCAAGCTCTATGCGCAGACCGGCATGTTCACGTACGACCCGGGCTTCATGTCGACGGCCTCGTGCGAATCGGCCATCACGTACATCGACGGCGACAAGGGTGAACTGCTCTACCGCGGCTACCCGATCGAGCAGCTCGCGACCAATTGCGACTTCCTCGAGACCTGCCATCTGCTGCTGTACGGCGAGCTGCCGAATGCAGGCGAGAAGAGCGCGTTCACCAAGCTCGTGACGAACCACACGATGGTTAACGAGCAGATGCAGTTCTTCCTGCGCGGCTTTCGCCGCGACGCCCACCCGATGGCCATCATGACCGGCCTGGTGGGTGCGCTGTCGGCTTTCTATCACGACAGCACCGACATCAACAACCCGAAGCACCGCGAGATTGCCGCGATCCGGCTGATCGCGAAGATGCCGACGTTGGTGGCGATGGCCTACAAGTACACCATCGGCCAGCCATACATGTACCCGAAGAACGATCTCAGCTATGCGGGCAACTTCCTGCACATGATGTTCGCGACGCCGTGCGAGGAGTACAAGGTCAGCCCGGTGCTCGAGCGCGCACTCGACCGCATCTTCATCCTGCATGCGGACCACGAGCAGAACGCCTCGACCTCCACCGTGCGCCTGTGCGGATCGTCGGGCACCAATCCGTTCGCGGCGATCGCGGCCGGCGTGGCCTGCCTCTGGGGCCCGGCCCACGGCGGCGCCAATGAGGCGGCGCTCAACATGCTCTACGACATCCAGAAGGCGGGCGGCGTCGACAAGATCGGCGAGTTCATCAAGCAGGTCAAGGACAAGAGCTCGAACGTGAAGCTGATGGGGTTCGGGCACCGCGTCTACAAGAACTACGATCCGCGCGCCAAGCTGATGCAGGAAACCTGCCGCGAGGTGCTGGGCGAACTGGGCCTGGAAAACGATCCGCTGTTCAAGCTGGCCATGGCGCTCGAAAAGATCGCCCTGGAGGACGAATACTTCGTCTCGCGCAAGCTCTACCCGAACGTGGACTTCTACTCGGGCATCGTGCAACGCGCAATCGGTATCCCGGTACCGCTGTTCACCGCCATTTTCGCGCTCGCGCGTACGGTCGGCTGGATCGCGCAGCTCAACGAAATGATCGGTGACCCCGAGTACAAGATCGGCCGTCCGCGCCAGCTCTTCGAAGGCTCGCCCAAGCGCGACGTGCAGCCCCTCGCCAAGCGCTGATCGTTCGCGGCGCTCAATCTGAAAAGCTGCCCTCGGGCAGCTTTTCTGCGTTTTGGCTGACACGCGCGTGCAGGCGGCAAGCGCACGCTGCGAAGCACTTAAACGAAGGAGTACTTAGATGAAGAAGCTTGCCGCATTGATCGCCGTCGCGTTTACTCTCGCCGTTCCGCTGCACGGCTGCAACACCTGGAAGGGGGCCGGCCAGGACGTGCAGAAGGCGGGTGAGAAGATGGAAGACTCCGCCAAGAAGCGCCAATAAGCCTGCTGAACAGCATCGCAGGTCGGCAATCATGTCATCGCACTTGGCGATGACTCAACACTAAAAACAGAAGGACAATAGGGGCTTCCATCTCCGTCGGAGATGTCAGCGCCCCTTATGTCCTCATCCGAACGAAGCTTCGCCCGCCGCATCGACCTCACGTCGCTGCAGTTGTTCGTTGCCGTTTGCGAACTCGGCAGTATCGGGCGCGCGGCGGAACGCGAATTCATCGCCGCTTCTGCGATCAGCAAGCGACTGTCGGATCTGGAGGCCACTCTCGGCACGCCTCTGCTCTATCGCCATGCGCGTGGCGTCGACCTGACGCCTGCCGGCGAGAGCCTGTTGCATCATGCGCGCTCCGTGCTTTACAGCCTGGAGAAGATGCAGGGCGAGCTCAGCGAATACGCCGACGGCGTGCGCGGCCATGTTCGCGTGCACGCCAACATCTCCGCCATCGTGCAATTCCTGCCCGAAGACCTGGGCGCCTTCACGCGCGAGCACGACGCGATCAAGATCGACCTCGAAGAGCATCTCAGCAGCGAGGTGGTGCGCGCGGTGCAGGAAGGCGCGGCCGACCTCGGCATCTGCCACATGCCCGAGGGCGCGAATGAGCTGCAAAGCCTGCTCTATAGACATGACACGTTGGTACTGATCGCGCCTTTGGGCCATCCACTGGCGAGCCGCGGGGTGATCGACTTTGCCGATTCGTTGGCCTGCGACCACGTGGGCCTGCACACCAACAGCTCGATCTACGTCGCCATGCACCAGGCGGCACTGGCTGCCGGCCGCACCATCAAGCTTCGCATCCATGTCACGGGCCTGGACGCCATGTGCCGCATGATCGAGAACGGCCTGGGCATCGGCGTCATGCCGCAACGCGCCTTCGAATTGATGCAAGGCGGCATCGGTCGTGGGCTGCGCAGCATCGCGCTCGCTGACGCCTGGGCAGCCCGAGAGATCCGGCTTGTGGCTCGTGACTTTTCGACACTGCCCGTCGCGGCGCGTACGCTGGTCAAGCACCTGCAGGCGCCGGACGCGGCGGCCGCTCCGCTGGCGGCCTGACGCCGGCCCGCAGACTATTTTCCCTTCCCACGAAAGAGACCCTCACCATGGCACGCACGCTCTACGACAAGCTTTGGGACGAACACGTCGTCCACACCGAAGAAGACGGCACCTCGATCCTGTACATCGATCGCCACTTGGTCCACGAGGTGACCAGCCCCCAGGCCTTCGAGGGGTTGCGTGAAGCCGGCCGCAAGCTGTGGCGCATCAGCTCGGTGGTCGCGACTGCCGACCACAACACGCCCACCACGCACTGGGAGCGCGGCTATGACGGCATTGCCGACCCGATCAGCAAGGAGCAGATCACGACCCTGGACAGCAACATCCGGGAGTTCGGCGCCGCTGCCTTCTTCCCCTTCCTGAGCAAGCGCCAGGGCATCGTGCACGTGATCGGACCCGAGTCTGGCGCCACGCTGCCGGGCATGACGGTCGTGTGCGGCGATTCGCACACTTCGACGCACGGCGCATTCGGCGCGTTGGCGCACGGCATCGGCACTAGCGAGGTCGAGCACGTGATGGCCACGCAGACGCTGCTCGCGAAGAAAGCCAAGAACATGCTGGTGAAGGTCGAGGGCAAGCTCGCTCCTGGCTGCACCGCGAAGGACATCGTGCTGGCCATCATCGGCCGCATCGGTACTGCCGGTGGCACGGGCTACACCATCGAGTTCGCCGGCTCGGCCATCCGCGATCTCAGCATGGAAGGCCGCATGACGGTTTGCAACATGGCGATCGAGGCCGGTGCGCGGGCCGGACTGGTAGGGGTGGACGAGAAAACCATCGCCTACATCAAGGGCCGGCCCCTCGCGCCCACCGGCGTCGAATGGGACCAGGCGGTTGAATACTGGAAAACGCTGCAGTCCGATCCGGGCGCGCACTTCGACACGGCGGTCGAGCTCGACGCGACCCAGATCAGGCCCCAGGTCACCTGGGGAACGTCGCCCGAAATGGTGGTGCCGGTGGATGGCCGCGTGCCGGATCCGGACAAGGAGAAAGACGCCAACAAGCGCGGCGCCATCGAGCGGGCCCTGAACTACATGGGCCTGGAGCCGAACAAGGCAATGAACGACATCTTCATCGACAAGGTCTTCATCGGCTCTTGCACCAACAGCCGCATCGAGGACATGCGCGAGGCCGCCGCCATGGTCAAGAAGCTGGGCCAGAAGGTCGCGAAGAACGTCAAGCTCGCGATGGTGGTGCCGGGCTCCGGCATGGTGAAGGAACAGGCCGAGCGCGAGGGCCTCGATCAGATCTTCAAGGCCGCGGGCTTCGAATGGCGCGAGCCCGGCTGTTCGATGTGCCTGGCGATGAACGCCGACCGGCTTGAGCCCGGCGAGCGCTGCGCCTCGACCAGCAATCGCAACTTCGAAGGCCGCCAGGGTGCCGGTGGCCGAACCCATCTCGTGAGCCCGGCCATGGCTGCTGCGGCCGCAGTCCATGGCCATTTCGTCGACGTCCGCCAATTCGCCTGAGGAGCCAGAGTCATGCAGAAATTCACCATCCACAAGGGTCTCGTGGCGCCGATGGACCGCGAGAACGTCGACACCGACGCCATCATTCCCAAGCAGTTCCTGAAATCGATCAGGAAGACCGGCTTCGGGCCCAACCTGTTCGACGCCTGGCGCTACCTCGATCCGGGCGAGCCGGGCCAGGATCCGACCTCGCGCAAGCCCAACCCCGACTTCGTGCTCAACCAGCCACGCTATGCAGGCGCATCCATTCTGCTGGCACGCCAGAACTTCGGCTGCGGCTCCTCGCGCGAGCACGCGCCCTGGGCGCTTGACCAGTATGGTTTCCGAGCCATCATCGCGCCGAGCTATGCGGACATTTTCTTCAACAACAGCTTTAAAAACGGGCTGTTGCCGATCGTCCTGTCCGAGGCGCATGTGGCGCAGCTCTTCGACGAGACCTTCGCCTTCCCGGGCTACAGCCTGACCATCGACCTCGAGCGCCAGGTCGTGGTCAAGCCCGATGGCAGCGAGATCGCCTTCGATGTGCAGGCCTTCCGCAAGTACTGCCTGATCAACGGACTTGACGACATCGGACTGACCCTGCGCCACAAGGACAAGATCCAGGCCTTCGAGGCCGAGCGCCTGGCCCGCAAGCCGTGGCTGGCGCACCAACTGATCGCCTGACGTCTTTTTACTTCTTCAGAATATCTTCCATGAAAATTGCAGTTCTTCCCGGTGACGGCATCGGCACCGAAATCGTGGCCGAGGCCATCCGCGTGCTCGACACGCTGGACCTGTCGATCGAGATGGAGACAGCCCTGGTTGGCGGCGCGGCCTACGAAGCCCACGGGCATCCGCTGCCGGAATCCACGCTCAAGCTGGCCAAGGAGGCTGACGCGGTGCTGTTCGGCGCTGTCGGCGACTGGAAATACGACAAACTGGAGCGCTCGCTGCGCCCCGAGCAGGCGATCCTTGGCCTGCGCAAGAACCTGGGTCTGTTCGCCAACTTCCGTCCCGCGATCTGCTACGAGCAACTGGTCGACGCCTCCAGCCTCAAGCCCGAGTTGATCGCGGGCCTGGATATTTTGATCATCCGCGAGCTCACCGGCGACATCTACTTCGGCCAGCCGCGTGGCCGCCGCACCGCCTCAGACGGCCATTTTCCCGGCGCCGAGGAAGCTTTCGACACGATGCGCTACTCACGACCGGAGATCGAGCGCATCGCCCATGTCGCCTTCCAGGCCGCGCGCAAACGCAGCAAGCGGGTGACCAGCGTCGACAAGGCCAACGTGCTCGAGACCTTCCAGCTCTGGAAGGACGTGGTGAGCGAGGTGGCCAAGGAATATCCAGACGTCGCGCTCGACCACATGTACGTGGACAACGCCGCGATGCAGCTGGTCAAGGCCCCCAAGAAGTTCGACGTGGTAGTCACGGGCAACATGTTCGGTGACATCCTCTCCGACGAAGCGGCCATGCTGACCGGCTCGATCGGAATGCTGCCGTCGGCCTCGCTCAATGCCAGCAATCAGGGCCTCTACGAGCCCAGCCACGGCAGCGCTCCCGACATTGCGGGCAAAGGGGTTGCCAATCCTTTGGCTACAATCCTGTCCGCTGCCATGATGCTCCGATTTTCCCTGAACCAAGCCGAGGCTGCCGACCGGATCGAGTCGGCGGTCAAGCACGTACTGGCGCAGGGCCTGCGGACGGCGGACATCTGGTCGGAGGGCACGACCAAAGTCGGCACGCGCGAGATGGGCGACGCCGTCGTGGCAGCCATCACCAAAAAGACGATTACCGGCTAACCGCAGCCCGCTTCGTCATGCCCTTCCCGGCTCCGACGAGCCGGGCGCCAAAAAAGACAACTTTCTTTTTTCAAAAGGGCACACTGAAAATGGCGAACGCAACTCAACCTCTGGTCGGTCTGGTCGGCTGGCGCGGGATGGTCGGCTCGGTCCTGATGGACCGCATGCAGGCTGAAGGCGACTTCCAACTGATCGAGCCTCTGTTCTTCTCAACCTCGAATGCCGGCGGCAAGGCCCCGGCGATGGCGAAGAACGAGGCCGTGCTGAAGGACGCGCACGACATCGAGGCGCTCAAGAAGTGCGACATCGTCATCACGGCTCAGGGCGGCGACTACACCAGCGCAGTCTTCCCCAAGCTGCGCGCGTCAGGCTGGAACGGCCACTGGATCGACGCCGCCTCCACGTTGCGTATGAACGATGACGCCGTCATCGTCCTCGACCCGGTCAACCTGCCGGTCATCCAGAAAGCGCTCGCCAAGGGCGGCAAGAACTGGATCGGCGGCAACTGCACGGTCAGTTGCATGCTGATGGGCGTGGGCGCCCTTTACAAGGCGGGCCTGGTCGAGTGGATGACCAGCATGACCTATCAGGCTGCCTCGGGCGGCGGTGCCCAGCACATGCGGGAACTGCTGGCACAGTTCGGCAGCCTCCACGCCGAGGTGCACGCGCTGCTGGACGACCCGAAGTCGGCCATCCTCGAGATTGATCGCAAGGTACTGGCCCGCCAGCAGTCGCTGAGCGCCGGAGAGACCGCCAACTTCGGCGTGCCTCTGGGCGGCAGCCTCATCCCCTGGATCGACAAGGACCTGGGAGACGGCACCAGCAAGGAAGAATGGAAGGCCGGCGCCGAGACCAACAAGATTCTTGGTCAAGGCGCCGCCTTCGGAACCGCCGCCACGCCGGTTGACGGGTTCTGCGTGCGCGTCGGCGCCATGCGTTGCCACAGCCAGGCGTTGACCTTCAAGCTCAAGAAGGACGTGCCCTTGGCGGATATCGAGGCGCTGATCGCCAACGACAACGCCTGGGCCAGGGTTGTGCCCAACACTCGCGAAGCCACGATCCAGCACCTGACGCCAGTCGCTGTAACCGGCACGATGGACATCCCCGTCGGCCGCTTGCGAAAGCTTGCAATGGGGCCAGAATACCTGGGCGCCTTCACCATCGGCGACCAGTTGCTATGGGGAGCCGCAGAGCCGCTGCGGCGCATGCTGCGGATCCTGCTCGACGCCTAGGGGGTGCGGGGCGCATCCAGACGCCCGACGTTGCGACATCGCAACGGAGAAACGCCTGCGAAGTTGGCACGCACTGGGTAGAGAAGGCCTGTCACCTTGTCAGTGCAGGGTGATGATGTTAACGTCCTCTTACACTTTTGGGCGAAGCTCGCCCCTACCAGCATGACACGTCATCAGTTGCCTGCGGCCCGACTCCCGGCAAGTCGCCCGACCTCGCGCATTCCTGCCCGCGGCAAACTCTCGCTTCTCAGTGCGGCGGTGGCTTGCGGGCTGGGGTTGGTGAGCGTCGATGCTACTGCGCTGGCACTCGGTCGCCTCAATGTGCAGTCAGCGCTGGGCGAGCCGCTGCGGGCCGAGATCGAGGTCACCGAGATCGTGCCGGCCGAAGCCGACGGGCTCAAGGTCAATATCGCCTCCGCCGAGGCCTTCAATGCCGCCGGCGTCCCGTATAACCCGGCGCTGGCCGATGTGAGGGCCAGCCTGCAACGCCGGGCCGACGGGCGGTACGTAGTGCGTCTCTCCAGCAATCGCATGCTGAGCGAGCCCTTCATCGATCTGCTGATCGAGGTCAACTGGAATTCTGGCCGCGTCGTGCGCGATTACACCGTGCTGCTGGATCCACCAAGGGGACGCACCGCCACCGCAGCGGCCCCTATCGTTCCCATCGCCCCGCAAATCAGCGCGGCGCCCGTACCTCGGAGCGCCCCGGCGGTCACGCAGGCGCCTTCGCGCCGCGCGCCCGCCGCTGCTGTAACCGCTCCTGCCGCCCCCTCCGAGAGCGAGCGCAGCGTGCGCACCGGTGCTGGCGAGCAACAGGTCACGGTGCGGCCTGGCGATACCGCGAGCAAGATCGCGGGTGCCTACAAGCCGGCCGACGTATCCCTGGACCAGATGCTGGTCGCCCTGCTGCGGGCCAACCCCGGTGCCTTCATCGGCGGCAACGTCAATCGCATGAAGGCCGGCGCCGTGCTCGACGTGCCGGGTGCGGCGCAGGCGGCCGCTGTTTCCGGCGACGAGGCCAAACGCACCGTGACGGCGCAAAGCCGCGACTTCGGGGACTACCGCCGCCGCCTGGCCGAAAATGCCCCGGCGTCGCAGGTCGCCCAGGCCGAGCGGCAAGTCAAAGGCCAGCTGCAGGCGAACGTCGAGGACCGCAACGCCGCGAACGCCGCCGCCGACAAGCTGCGCGTCACGCAGGGCGGCGCGGGCCGTCAAACCGAGGAGCAACTGGCCCGGACCCGCCAAGCCCAGGAAAGCAGCACTCGCGTCGCCGAGCTGTCGAAGAACATCGATGAACTGAACAAGCTGCAAGCTGCGAGCGGCAGTCAACCGGCAGCCGCCGGAAGCACGGCGCCCGCAGTGGCACCCGCTGGCGCGGCGCCCTCAGCCGTTGCGCCCGCAGCGGGGGCGCCAGGCGCCGCGCCGGCATCCGGTGCTGCAGCCGGGAGTCCGGCGGCGCCCGCCCTGCCAACAGCACTCGCACCTGCCGCGAGTGCGCCCACGACGGCAACCACCGTCGCACCCGCACCCGCGGCAGCCGCTTCCGCCGCGGCAACGGCACCTGCCCCCGCGCCAGTCGTGGCGGCCGCTGCCGGCAAAACCCCGACAGCGGCCCCTGCTCCCGCCCCTGGCTTCTTTGACGAACTGCTCGCGAACCCGCTGATCCTCGGTGTTGCCGCGCTGATCGCCCTGCTGGTCGGCTTCCTGCTGTACCGGGTCCTGGGGCGCAAGCGCCGCGAGGCAGGCGAGAGCGTGTTCCTCGAGAGCCGTATTCCCAAGGATTCCTTCTTCGGCGCCAGCGGCGGCGAGTCGGTGGACACGAAGAACCGGGGCAATTCAGTTGTTTCCTCGCTGTCTTACTCGCCGAGCCAGCTCGACGCCGGCGACGTCGATCCGGTGGCTGAAGCCGACGTCTACCTGGCCTATGGCCGCGACCTGCAGGCGGAGGAAATCCTGCGCGAAGCCCTGCGCGTCACGCCCGAGCGCACCGCCATCCACCTCAAGCTCCTCGAGATTCACGCCAAGCGGCGCGACCTGCGCGCCTACGAGGCTCTCGCGTCGGACGTACACAAGCTGACCGGCGGCACCGGGAGCGATTGGAACCGTGTCGCGGAAATGGGCAAAGAGCTGGATCCGGGCAACCCGTTGTACGAGGCAGGCGGCCGGAACGTCACCGCCGCGGAAGCCGCTGCCTTCGCCGGCACCCTGGCTGCCGCAACGGCAACGCCAGCGGCGCCGGCCGCTGCGCCGGCACCAGCCCCGGCGGTTGCCGCCCCGCCCCCCGCCTTCGTTCCTTCGGTCGCGCCGCTGGATTTCGATCTGGACCTGAGCAAACCTCCGGCGCCCACTCCCGTCAGCGCCAGCTTGCCGCAATCACAGGTTCAGGTGCCCTCGCAGGCGCCGCGTACGACGGTGACGAATGGAAGCCATTCGGGCCCCACCGTCCCGAACAGCAAGCCCGACCTGCACAACGATTTCGACACGGCTCCCGGCTTTCTTGAGCCGACGACGGTACGCGCCCCGCTGATATCCAACGATGACATGAGCCAGCCGGCGACGCTGCGCGCCGGCCTGCCGGGCGACTCCGGGTTCATCGAGTTCGACATGAGCTCCATGGCCGGCTTGCGTGCCCCCGCCGACACCGAGCGCGGCCGCCTGGAGCCCATGGCCGAGGAAAGCGGCGAAAGCCCGCATGCCATCAAGTTGTCGCTGGCACGCGAACTGAAGGCGCTCGGCGATGTCGAAGGTGCCCGCTCGCTGGTCGAGGAAGTGGCCGCGGACGGCTCGGGCGATGTGAAGGCCGAAGCCAAGCAACTGCTCGGCCAACTGCGCTGAGCGACGTGCTGGCGCCGATGACCCGGTGAGGCTGGCCCTCGGCGTCCGCTACCAGGGCCAAGCCTACGAGGGCTGGCAGAGCCAGCTTTCGGGCCGTACCGTCCAGGACAAGCTGGAGGCTGCGCTGGGCCGCTTCGCCAGGCAGCCTATCTCCACCTTGTGTGCCGGGCGGACCGACGCCGGCGTCCACGCGCTGATGCAGGTGGTGCACTTCGACACTTCGATCGAGCGCGCGCCGGTCTCCTGGGTCCGCGGCACCAATCGGTTTTTGCCGGACGACATCGCGGTGCAATGGGCGCAGCCCGTGCCGCGCCAGTTCCATTGCCGCGCCAGCGCTCTGACGCGGCGCTACCTTTACGTGCTGTCACAGTCACCCGTGCGCCCGAGCCTGGATGCGGGCCGCGTCGGCTGGTCGATCTACGCGCTCGACGGCGACGCGATGCGCGCTGCCGCGGCCATGCTGCTGGGCCCGCACGACTTCAGCTCCTTCCGGGCCTCGGCCTGCCAGGCGCTGTCGCCCATCAAGGACCTGCGGCGCATCGAGATCACGCGCAGGGGCGAGAACGACCGCTGCCGCTGGCACTTCGAGTTCGAGGCAGATGCCTTCCTGCACCACATGATCCGCAACATCATGGGCTGTCTGGTCCGCATCGGCCATGGCAAGGCCCGGCCGGAATGGATGCGCGAAGTGCTGGAGGCGCGCAGCCGCCTGGTTGCCGCGCCGACCTTCTCGCCCAACGGGCTCTACTTCCTCGGACCGCTCTATGACGCTGGCTGGGGTCTTCCGGCCGAGGCGACGCTGCAAGCAGGCCGCGCTACGTATGATGGTCCGCCATGAGCCGCACGGCCGTTCCGAAGGCTCATGGCACCGCAGCCCGCAGGGCGGAGGTAATTTCAATGAACACAGCCGTCCGCACACGCATCAAGATCTGCGGACTGACCCGCGAGCAGGACGTCGACGCCGCCGTTGAAGCGGGTGCCGATGCGGTGGGCTTCGTGCTCTACCCGGCCAGCCCGCGGGCGGTGACCGCAGCGCGAGCGCGTCAGCTGGCTGCGCGGTTGCCGCCCTTCGTCATGCCGGTCCTGTTGTTCGTCAACGAGCCCGCGCCTGCGGCACTGGCGGCCCTGCAAAGCGTGCCTGGCGCCATGGCCCAGTTCCACGGGGATGAATCGCCGGAACAATGTTGGGATGCGAGCGGCCGCGGTGCCCACCGATTCATGCGTGCAGCCCGCATTCCACTCGGGCCTGCAGGCGCCAGCTTCGACCTCGTAAAATACGCCTCCGATTACTCCCACGCGCTGGCCATCCTGCTCGACGCCCATGTCGAAGCGTTTGGCGGGGGCGGCAAGGCATTCGATTGGTCACTTCTTCCACCCGCCGTCGACGCTCACCTCGTCTTGAGTGGTGGGCTCGCACCTGCAAACGTGGGCGATGGCATTCGCCGCTTGCGCACGGCCGCGAAGTCGCTGGCCGTTGACGTGAGTTCCGGCGTCGAGGCCGCCAAGGGCATCAAGGACGCCGCGAAGATCCGCGAATTCGTGGCCGCCGTACGGGCGGCCGATGCATTGACCTAGCGCGTCGCCCGGCTCGATCTCCGGCGGCGCGCCCATCGATCGAGACCATGAACAGCTACGACCAACCCGATCCCAGCGGCCATTTCGGCATCTACGGCGGCACCTTCGCCAGCGAGACGCTGACCCACGCGATCAACGAATTGCGCGAGGCCTACGCGAAATACAAGGACGACCCCGAGTTCCAGGCCGAATTCCGCTACGAGCTCGCGCATTTCGTGGGCCGTCCCTCGCCGATCTACCACGCGGCACGAACCAGCCGTGAAATGGGCGGCGCACAGATTTACCTGAAGCGCGAGGACCTGAACCATACTGGCGCACACAAGATCAACAACACCATCGGCCAGGCGATGCTCGCACGGCGCATGGGCAAGCCACGCGTGATCGCCGAGACCGGCGCTGGCCAGCACGGCGTCGCCACGGCCACCATTTGCGCCCGTTACGGGCTCGAATGCGTGGTCTACATGGGCAGCCAGGACGTCAAGCGCCAGAGCCCGAACGTCTATCGCATGAATTTGCTGGGCGCGACGGTGGTCCCGGTCGAATCAGGCAGCAAAACCCTGAAGGACGCGCTGAACGAGGCAATGCGCGACTGGGTCACCAACGTCGAGAACACCTTCTACATCATCGGCACCGTGGCCGGCCCGCATCCTTACCCGATGATGGTGCGCGACTTCCAGCGCGTGATCGGCGACGAGTGCATTGCGCAGATGCCGGCGATGCTGGCGGCACAAGGCATCACCGGCGAGGCGGAGGGCCGGCAGCCCGACGTGGTGGTGGCTTGCGTGGGCGGCGGCAGCAACGCGATGGGCATCTTCCATCCCTACATCCCCTTCGCGAGCACGCGCCTCATCGGCGTCGAAGCGGCCGGCGAAGGCCTGGACAGCGGCAAGCACGCGGCCTCGATCCTGCGCGGCAGCCCCGGCGTGCTGCACGGCAATCGCACGTACCTGCTGCAGAACGAGGACGGGCAGGTGACCGAGACCCACAGCATCAGCGCAGGCCTCGACTACCCCGGCGTCGGGCCCGAGCATGCCCACCTGGCCGATATCGGCCGTGCCGAGTACGTGGGGGTCACCGATGCCGAGGCGCTCGAGGCTTTCCACTACCTGTGCCGTACGGAGGGCATCATCCCGGCGCTCGAATCCAGCCATGCGGTGGCCTATGCCATGAAGCTGGCAAAGACCATGCGCTCCGACCAGTCGATCCTGGTCAACCTTTCAGGCCGCGGGGACAAGGACATCGGCACGGTCGCTGACCTCTCGGGCGTGGACTTCTATGACCGACCGTCGATGCGCGGCCTTGGGGTGAAGGGAGGCAAGGCATGAGCCGGATCGCCGCCACCTTCGAGCGCCTGCACGGTCAGGCCCGCAGGGCACTGATTCCTTACGTCACGGCCGGCTTCCCCTATGCCGACATCACGCCCGAGCTGATGCACGGCATGGTGGAAGCAGGCGCCGATGTGATCGAGCTCGGCGTGCCCTTTTCCGACCCGATGGCTGACGGCCCCGTAATCCAGGCTGCCGGCGAAGCCGCACTGGCGCTGGGCGTCGGCATGAAGCAAGTGCTGGCCATGGTGAGCACCTTTCGCGGCGCCGACGATGTAACGCCCGTCGTATTGATGGGCTACGCCAATCCGATCGAACGCTACGATGGCGTGCACGGCAAGGGCAGCTTCATCCGCGATGCCGCGGCCGCCGGTGTCGACGGCCTGCTGGTGGTCGACTACCCGCCCGAAGAATGCGAGGACTTCGCCGCAGGCCTGCAGGCGCATGGCATCGACCTGATCTTCCTGCTGGCTCCCACCAGCACACCCGAGCGGATGGCGCAGGTCGGCCGCATCGCCACAGGGTATGTCTACTACGTTTCGCTGAAGGGCGTGACAGGCGCCGGGCACCTCGACACCGAGGCGGTGGGCCGGATGATCCCGCGCATTCGCGAGCACGTGAAGCTGCCGGTGGGCGTCGGCTTTGGCATCCGCGATGCACGCAGTGCGCAGGCGGTGGGCTCGGCGGCGGACGCGGTGGTGATCGGCACCCGCATCATCCAGCTGATGGACGGGCAGCCGCGCGAGCAGGTGGTGCCGCTGGTGCGCGAATTCCTGTCCGAGATCCGGGAAGCGCTGGATGCGCTGCCGGCTGCAACGGCCAAGAATGCAGCTGGCCGATAATTGCGCGGTTTCTGCGTCACCCCCACCTCTTTCCCAGTCGCGGCAAGGGGGAGAGGGAGCTATTCGTCGCGAAGGCCACCTTCGCGAATACTTCGAACTGGAGCCCCCATGAGCTGGCTTGAAAAACTGCTTCCGCCCAAGATTGCGCCGACCGACCCGAGCGAGCGGCGCCAGATGCCCGAAGGCCTCTGGATCAAGTGCCCGAGCTGCGACACCGTGCTCTACAAGACCGACCTCGAGCACAACCAGAACGTGTGCCCGAGTTGCGGCCACCACCACCGCATCGGCGCGCGAGCACGCATCGACGCCTTCCTGGACTCGGAAGGCCGCTACGAAGTGGGTCAGGAAGTCCTGCCGGTCGACGCCCTCAAGTTCAAGGACAGCCGCAAGTACCCCGAGCGGCTCAAGGAAGCACTCGAAAACACCGGCGAGACCGATGCGCTGGTCGTCCTTGGCGGCTCGGTCCACAGCATCAACGTGGTGGTGGCCTGCTTCGAGTTCGATTTCATGGGCGGCAGCATGGGCAGCGTGGTCGGCGAGCGCTTCGTGCGCGGCGTAGAGACCGCCATCGAGCAGAAGGTGCCCTTCATCTGCTTCACCGCCACCGGCGGCGCACGCATGCAGGAAGGCTTGCTGTCGCTGATGCAGATGGCCAAGACCAATGCGGCGCTCACGCGGCTGGCCAAGAAGGGCTTGCCTTACATCAGCGTGCTGACCGACCCCACCATGGGCGGCGTGAGCGCCGGCTTTGCCTTCGTGGGCGATGTGGTGATCGCCGAGCCCAAGGCACTGATCGGCTTTGCCGGCCCGCGCGTGATCGAATCGACGGTGCGGGTGACGCTGCCCGAAGGCTTTCAGCGGGCCGAATTCCTTCAAACCAAGGGTGCGATCGACTTCATCTGCGACCGGCGCGAACTGCGCAAGACAGTCGCCAACACACTGGCGATGCTGCTACGTCAGCCGGCCGATGCAGTGGTCTGACCCACGACTTACCGCCCTTCGCGGCCCTTAGCGGCCCATCCCGAAGACCGCCGCCATCAGGCTTCCGAGCACGATGGCGCCGACCTGGAGGAGCACGATCGCAGCAAGCGGCGAGAGATCCACGCCGCCCACCAGCGGAATGAATCGCCTTAGCGGCCGCACCAGCGGTTCGGCCAGCCGCCCGATCAGGTCCTGAAGCATCGATGACGCATTGGGAACCCACGAGAGAACAGCGTAGACGATCAGCAGCGCAGTCAGGCCCGACACTGCCAGTTGCATCAGCCCGATCAGCGACACCAGCGGCAGTATTGCCCAGCGTTCCAGCGCGCCCATCAAGGCCCACAGCAGCAGGAACTTGAGCAACACCAGTAACCATGCGGCCACGGCGCTCGCCAGGTCCCAGCGCTTGACCGGGGGTATGACGCGTCGCAGCGGCAGCACGATCCAGTCCGTGATCGCAAACACGAAGCGTCCCAGCGGGTTGCCGAAAGGCACGCGGTGGTACTGCATGTAGAGGCGCAGCAGGCACGCCCCGCCGAGAAGGCCGACGATCACGTCGAGAAGGAACGAAGGGATCTGGTAGAACATGGCGCGCGGTCGTGGACGGAATGCGATGATAGCCACGCAAGGTTCCTCGATGACCACTCAACCCTTCCCGCAGCCCCTGCCCTTGTTCCCGCTGGGCACCGTGCTCTTTCCCGGCGGCTTCCTGCCCCTGCGCATCTTCGAGGTGCGCTACCTGGACATGATCGGCAAATGCCACAAGGCCGGCGCGCCCTTCGGAGTGGTCAGCCTGACGCAAGGCGCCGAAGTCCGTCGCGCGGGTGCGGAGGCCGAGCGCTTTGCGGCCGTCGGCACGCTCGCGGAGATTCGCGAGTTCGATGTGCCGCAGCCCGGGCTGATGCAGATCGCCTGCGTGGGCACGCAGCGCTTCCGCGTGCGCACCAGCGCATTGCAAAAGCATGGGCTCTGGACCGCGGACGTCGAGACCGTGGCCGATGACGTGGCGCTCGCCGTCCCCGACGATCTTCGAGCCGTCTCGGACGCGCTGCGCCGCGTGGTGGACACGCTGCAGGAGCGGCGGCGAAGCGAGGGCAACGAGCAAGTCCGCTTGCCGATTCAGCCGCCCCTGCGCTTCGACGATTGCGGCTGGGTCGCCAACCGCTGGTGCGAACTGCTGCCCGTACCGGCTGAACTCAAGCAGCGGCTGATGGAACTCGACAGCCCCTTGATGCGACTCGAGCTGGTGGGCGATCTGCTCGTGCGCACCGGCATCACGAAGTAGTCCCCGCCGAGCCGCAGGACACCGCCGGCTAAAATCGGCGGTTGCGCGCGACTACCGCGCCTCTACTTTCCCTTCATGTCCGACGCCCTCCCCTCTCCTCCCCTCGACGACAACCAGCTCATCGCCGAACGGCGCGAGAAGCTCAAGGCGCTGCGCGCCGCACAGACCGAGGGCAGGGGCGTCGCCTTTCCCAATGACTTCAAGCCCGCCGATCGCGCGGCAGCACTGATCGCGGCCCACGGCGAAGCCGAGCCCGAGGCGCTGGAAGCCACGCCGGTCACCGTCAGCGTCGCCGGCCGCATGATGCTCAAGCGGGTGATGGGCAAGGCCAGCTTCGCCACGGTGCAGGATGCCACCGGCCGCATCCAGCTCTACGTCACGCGCGATGCCGTCGGCGACGAGTCCTATGCCGAATTCAAGCGCTGGGACCTCGGCGACATCATCGGCGCCGAAGGCACCGCTTTCAAGACAAGGACCGGCGAGCTCTCGGTCAAGGTCACCCGGCTTCGCTTGCTGACCAAGAGCCTGCGCCCCCTGCCGGACAAGTTCCACGGCATGGCCGACCAGGAGCAGAAGTACCGCCAGCGCTACGTCGACCTGATCACCGACGAGTCCGCGCGCGAGCGCTTCGTGGCACGCAGCCGCGCAGTGAGCGCGCTGCGCGAATTCATGGTGGCCAACGGCTTTCTCGAGGTCGAGACGCCGATGCTGCACCCGATTCCGGGGGGCGCCAACGCCAAGCCCTTCAAGACGCACCACAACGCGCTGGACCAGGAGATGTTCCTGCGCATCGCGCCCGAGCTCTACTTGAAGCGGCTGATCGTCGGCGGCTTCGAGCGCGTCTTCGAGATCAACCGGAGCTACCGCAACGAGGGCATCTCGGTGCGGCACAACCCCGAGTTCACGATGATGGAGTTCTACGCGGCCTACTGGAACTACCGCGACTTGATGGACTTCACCGAGGCGCTGATCCGCACCATTGCGCAGAAAAGCGTCGGAAGTCTCCAACTCGACTACCAGGGCAAGCCGGTGGACCTGAGCCAGCCCTTCGAGCGACTCACCATCCGCGAAGCGATCGCCAGGCACACCGAGGCTGGCGCGAACGCCGACGATGCCGCCTGGCTGCGCGATGCGCTCCGCAAGCTCGGATTGAGCGAGGAGAAGGACAAGCTCTCCCAGCGCAGCCTGGCGAGCCTGCAAGTGATGTACTTCGAGGAGACGGTGGAAGAGAAGCTCTGGCAGCCGACCTTCATCATGGAGCACCCGACAGAGATCTCGCCCCTGGCGCGTGCCAACGACGAGCGTCCCGAGGTCACCGAGCGCTTCGAGCTCTACATCACTGGCCGCGAGTTCGGCAACGGTTTCAGCGAACTCAACGATGCCGAGGATCAGGCCGCGCGCTTCAATGCGCAGGTCTCGGCAAAGGACAGCGGCGACGACGAGGCGATGTTCTTCGACCACGACTTCGTGCGCGCTCTGGAATACGGCATGCCGCCCACCGGCGGCTGCGGTATTGGCATCGACCGGCTGATGATGCTGCTGACCGATTCGCCCAGCATCCGCGACGTGATCCTCTTTCCTGCACTGCGTCGGGAATCTTGAGCACACAGGCGCCCGTCCTCGGCATCGACTTCGGCACGTCCAACTCCGCGGTCGCGTGCGTGGCAGGCAGCGAGCTTGCCCGCCTGCTGCCGCTGGAGGGTTCGGCGACAACAATCCCGACCGCAGTCTTCTTCAACACCGAGGACCGCAGCACGCATTTCGGCCGCGAGGCGATTGCGCTGTACCTGACGGGCATTGAAGGCCGGCTGATGCGATCGCTCAAGAGCCTGCTCGGCAGCGCGCTGATGCAGGACCAGACCGAGATCGGCCACCAGCGCATCAGCTTCGAGGACATCATTGCCCTCTTCCTGTCGGAGCTTGCCGCACGCGCCCACCGGCAGCTTGGCGTCCGGCCCGCGCGGGTCGTCGTCGGCAGGCCGGTGCATTTCGTGGACGATGATCCTGCGCGCGACCGCGAGGCCGAAGCCACGCTGCGGCGCGCCGCTCACAACGCCGGCCTCGGCGATGTCGATTTCCAGTACGAGCCGATCGCCGCCGCCTTCGACTACGAGCGGCGCGTCACCCGCGAGTCGCTGGTGCTGATCGTCGACATCGGCGGCGGGACCTCCGACTTCACGGTCGTGCGCCTGGGACCAGGGCGGCTTGCCAAGGCAGATCGCTCCGACGACGTGCTAGCTACTACGGGTGTGCACATCGGCGGTACCGACTTCGACCAGCGGCTCAGCGTCGAATGCGTCATGCCGCATTTCGGCTTCCGCCACATCGGCCCGCAGGGCCGCGAGGTGCCGAGCAGGACCTTTTTCGACCTGTCGTCGTGGCACTTGATCAATTGGCTCTATGCGCCGAAGGCAATTCGGCAGGCGCAGGAGCTGCGCGTCAACTATCTCGATGTGCGGCTGCACGACCGGCTCATGAACGTGCTCTCCGACCGGCAGGGACATCGCATTGCGAGCGAGGTGGAAGAGGCCAAGATCCGAAGTTCGATGACGCGCGACGACGTGACGATCGACCTGTCGTTCGCCGAGCCGGCACTGAGCGCCAGGCTCTCGGCCGGCGACATGGACCGCCAGCTCGCGGCGCAACTCGACAACGTCATCGCGTGTGCCCACGATTGCGTCGCGCGGGCAGGCCTGCGCGGCAGCCAGCTCGACGCGCTGTACCTGACCGGCGGCTCCTCGGCGTTGCGCCCCTTTCAAGCTGCGCTGCGCCAGGCCTTTCCCGGCATCCAGGTGACCGAAGGCGATTTGTTCGGCGGCGTGGCCGCAGGCCTGGCCTATGCGGCCGCCTCCGGAACGCGGCGATCGGCATGAAGTATCTGGCCGCCTACCCCGCGGCCCTGCGCGCCCAGGTCGGACAGCTCATGATGCAGGGCCGATTGGGCGACTGGCTGCTGAAACGGTACGGCGGCGTGCACGGCATCCGGACCGACGGCGCTTTGTATGAGTATGTGAGCGCCATCAAGAGCGAGTTCCTGCGCAAGGCCGAGCCGCTGGCCAAGGTCGCCTTCGACAGCAAGCTGCACGTGATCCGCAACGCACTCGGCACCCACACGACCATCTCGCGCGTGCAGGGCGGCAAGCTCAAGGCGAAGCGCGAGGTCCGCGTGGCGAGCCTGTTCAAGGAAGTGCCGATCGAATGGCTGCGCATGATCGTCGTGCACGAACTGGCGCACACGAAGGAGCGCGAGCATGACAAGGCTTTCTACCAGCTCTGCCTTCACATGGAGCCGAACTACCACCAGCTCGAGTTCGACCTGCGCCTTTATTTGACGCACCTGGAGACTGGCGGCTCCGCGCTCTGGTCGGCGACAGCCTGACTGAAGTCAGAGCCTGGCCAGCGTTGCGGCCGCTTGCCGATAACCGGGCGAGAGCATGAGGTCGTCCCAGGCGAGTGCATCGCCCCGCGGCAGCAGACCGCGCCGACGCGCCTCGCTGGTGGACTCCGGCTTCCATCGGCCTTTGCGGCGCGCTGCCGCAAAGCCGTCGAGCACTTCGTCGAGCACCGTGCTGTCGCCGATGCTCTGGTTGCACAACAGCGCGAGGTCGCAGCCGGCGCCAAGAGCGGCGAGCGCTGCATCGGTGTAGCTCAGCAGTTCACCCTGAACGCTGCGCGCGGCCTCCATGCTGAGGTCGTCGCTGAACACCGCGCCGTCGAAGCCCAGCTGGCGGCGCAAGATCTGCTGCAGCCACTTCGATGAGAAGCCTGCAGGACAGGCATCGACCTTGGGATAGATCACATGCGCGGGCATGACTGCCGCCAGCGTGCCGCCTAGCCAGTCGTAGGGCTTGGCATCGTCGGCCATGATCGATTTGAGGCTGCGGCGGTCCACCGGGATCGCGACGTGCGAGTCCGCACGCACGAAGCCATGCCCCGGAAAATGCTTGCCGCAGTTGGCCATGCCCGCCTGCAGCAGACCGTGCGCGAGGCTCCGGGCCAGCAGCGCGACGACACGCGGGTCGCGATGGAAGCTGCGGTCGCCGATCACGCTGCTCTCGCCGTAATCCAGGTCCAGCACGGGCGTGAAGCTGAAATCGAGGCCGCAGGCGCGCAGCTCGGCGCCGAGCACATGTCCGCAGGCGACGGCCGCCTGGGTGGCACGCATCGGATCGCGCATCCAGAGCTCGCCCAGCGTGCGCATGGAAGGCAGGCGGGTGAAGCCGTCGGAGCGGAAGCGCTGCACCCGTCCGCCTTCATGGTCGACGCAGATCAGGACGTCTGGCCGCAGCGATTTGATTTCGGCGTTGAGGGCGCTCATCTGCGCTCGGTCCTGCCAGTTGCGCGCGAAGTGAATCACGCCGCCTACCAGTGGATCGGCAAGTCGGCGGCGGTCGGCGGCATTCAACGCGGTACCCGCGACGTCGACGATCAGCGGAGCGTGCACCGGGTTCGAGTCGGTCATGGCCTGCGTTCGACCACGACAAAGCTGGCCGCGTAGTCGGTCTCGTCGGTCACCGTCACGTGAGCTGCCAGGCCCTCGGCCTCGAACCAGTCCTTCAACACACCGTAAAGCACGATCACGGGCTTGCCACTGCGCTGGTTCGCGATCTCGCACAGGCGCCAGCTCATCGGCATGCGCATGCCCAGGCCGATGGCTTTGCTGAAGGCCTCCTTGGCGGAAAAGCGGGTGGCCAGGTAGCGCAAACCGCGCTTCGGCCAGCGGGCGCTGCGCGCGCGCCAGACCTCGAGTTCGGCGTCGCTCAGCACGCGCTGGGCAAAGCGCTCACCCTGGCGCTCGAAAGTGGCGGCAATGCGGCGGATGTCGCAAATGTCGGTACCGATGCCGTAGATCACGCAGCCTCTCGAATGCAGCGCAGGTAGTCACGCGTGGCCGCGGCGTAGCCGAGTTCCAGCGCATCGGAGACGAAGGCGTGGCCGATCGAAACCTCGCGCAAACCGGGTACCGCTCGCACGAATTCCGTGAGGTTGTCGCGGCTCAGGTCATGGCCGGCGTTGACTTCGAGGCCCGCTGCCTGCGCCGCGCGGGCCGCTTCCGCATAAAGCCCCAGCACCGCATCCCCCCTGGAAGTGCCGTGCGAGGCGGCGTAGCCCTCGGTGTAGAGCTCGATGCGGTCGGCCCCGACTGCCTTGGCGGCGGCCATCATGTCCGGCTCCGGGTCCATGAAGAGGCTCACGCGCACGCCCAGGGTCTTTGCTTCGGCTATCAGCGGGCGCAGCCGATCGGCATCGTCTGGGAAGGTCCAGCCGTGGTCGCTGGTGGACTGGGCTACTTCGTCGGGAACGAAGGTGGCCTGGTGCGGGCGCAGCTCACGCACGAAGTCCATCAGGTTGTGGAACGGGTTGCCTTCGATGTTGAACTCGGCCTGAGGCCAGTCCTTGCGCAGCAGCTCCGACAGGTCCTGCACGTCCTGCGGGCGGATGTGGCGCTGGTCGGGCCGGGGGTGCACCGTGATCCCGTGCGCGCCGGCATCCAGGCACAGCGCGGCGGCGAAGAGCACGCTGGGGATACCCAGCGAACGCGTGTTGCGCACCAGCGCCACCTTGTTGAGGTTGATCGACAGGGAAGTGCTCATAATGCTTGCAAGTCTCTCATCATCTGGCGCGTGCGAAGTGTGCTCACACCGCAATGGTAGTTGAGCAGCACACGCAGCTGGTTGCGCAAGGCGCTGTTGGCGCCTGGGTTCATGGTGGCGACCTGGCGCAGCGTGGCGGCTAGGGGCGCGCGCTCCTCGAGCATGCGCTGCAGGGCCTGCCAGTCGGCGCCATCGAGCGCAGCTTCATCCTCAGCAGCGAGGCGCAGGCCGGCCTCGGGCACGAGGGCGTAGCGCGCCTGCGCTTCGATGGGCGCCAGCGTCATGGTTTCAATATCGAGCACCGGCAGCAGCCCGACTTCGCGCAGCAGCAGCAGCTCGAAGGCCCGCAGCGCGGCGGCCTGGGTCGCGGCCTGGGCGCCTCCATGGTCGCCGGCCAGCACCTGCACCATGACGGCGTAGCCGTCGAACAGCGCTTCGTGCGCGTCATCCCGCGCCAGCAGACGCAGCAGCAGTTCGTTCAGGTAGTAGCCCGACAGCAGCGCTTCGCCGGTGGGCATCACATGGCCGCCCATCCACTCGGCCCCCTTGAGCGTGCGGATCTCGGCGTCACCGCCGTAGCTGACCTGCAGCGGCTGCAGAGGCAGCAACACCGGCCGGAAATTGGAGCTGGGTCTCTTGGCACCCTTGGCCACGAGCGCGATGCGTCCGTGGTGGCGGGTGAAGACCTCCAGGATCAGGCTCGACTCGCTCCAGTCATAGTGGTGCAGCACATAGGCCGGTTCATGCGAAACGCGGTGGGTTGCCATTACCCTCGAACACGCTCATTCATATCCGAATGAACGCACCCGTGCCTCGTCGTCGGCCCAGCCCGAACGCACCTTGACCCACAGCTCGATGAAGACCTTGGCGTCAGCGAGTTTTTCGAGTTCCTGCCGGGTTTCCATGCCGATGCGCTTGATGCGCTCACCCTTGTCGCCGATCACCATCGCCTTGTGGCTGTCGCGCTCCACGACGATGGTGGCAGCGATGCGCAGCAGGCGCTTCTGGCCCTTGCGGGCAGGCGGCTCCTCCTCGAACTTGTCGATCACCACGGTCGATGTGTAGGGAAGCTCGTCGCCGGTCAGCCGAAACAGCTTTTCCCGCACCAGTTCGCTGGCCAGAAACTGCTCGCTGCGATCGGTGAGCTCGTCCTCGGAATACCACCAGGGTTGCTCCGGCAGGTACTTTTCGCAAATGGCGAACAGGCGTTCGATGTCCTTCGGGTTCTTGGCGGACATCGGGATGAACTCGGCGAAGGCGTACCTGCCTTGCATGTCCTGCAGCCACGGCGCCAGCTCGCTGCGGCGATGCACGTTGTCGAGCTTGTTGGCGACCAGCACTGTCGGAATACCGCTGCCGAGCAGCTTGAGCACCCGCTCGTCCGCAGGGGTAAAGCTTCCGGCCTCGACCACGAAGAGAATCAGGTCCACGTCGGAGACCGCGCCCACCACCGTCTTGTTGAGCGAACGGTTGAGGGCGTTGCCGTGCAGCGTCTGGAAACCCGGCGTATCGACGAAAACGAATTGCGTCAGCCCCCGCGTGCGCATGCCGGTGATGCGGTGCCGCGTCGTCTGCGCCTTGCGCGAGGTAATGCTGATCTTCTGGCCGACCAGCGCATTGAGCAGCGTCGACTTGCCCACGTTGGGCTTGCCGACGATGGCGACCAGACCGCAGCGCTGGCCGGGGGATGGGACCGGGCCCGCGCTTTCTGCAGAAGAGAGTGGATCGGATTCGATGGGATGGTTCATGGGGATGCCTTTGCGGCGCCTCCGCGCGCCTTGAGCCGGATCAACATGGCGGCGGCGGCGGCCTGCTCGCCGGCGCGGCGCGAGCCGCCGATGCCGCGTTCGCGCAAGTCCAGCTCGGGCACCTCGCATTCGACATCGAAAGTCTGCTTGTGCGCCGCGCCCAGCGTGCCGATCACGCGGTAGACCGGCAGCTTCATTTTGTGGCCCTGAAGCCATTCCTGCAATTCGGTCTTGGGATCCTTGGCCGCGGCCTCCATGCGCGGCGTGATGGCAACGGACTCGTATAGCCGCCGCACCAGCGCCTGCGCCGGCCCATAGCCTGCGTCGAGGTAGACGGCACCAATGAGCGCTTCCAGTGCATCTGCCAGGATCGACGGGCGGTTGGGCCCGCCCGAGCGCGCTTCGCCTTCGCCCAGCCGCAGCAGCGGAGGCAGCGCCAACTTGAGCGCCAGTTGATGCAAAGTGTCTTGCTTGACCAGATTGGCCCTCACCCGGGACAGGTCGCCCTCGGGCAATTGCGACAGCTGCTCGTACAGCAGGTGAGCGACCGCGAGGCCGAGCACCGAATCGCCCAGGAATTCGAGGCGCTCGTTGTGGTCAGCCGAAAAGCTGCGGTGCGTCAACGCACGCTGCAGCAGCCGGGGATCGGAAAAGGAATACTGGATACGCGCTTGCAGCGCGTCGAGGTCACCGCCCGTCACGGCCGGTCCGTCGAGCATTGCGCCAAGGCATGCGCAGCCCCTCGACACGGAGGCGCAAGGGCTCGGCCGCGACCCCGTGGGCGTCCATTTCAGTGCGATTGGCCAGCGTACTTGAGCGTCAGGTAGGCCGGCCCGAACAGGTGGATCTCGCGCTCATAGGCGAAGGACACAACGACCTTGTCGCCGACCTTCTTGACGTCGAGGTCCTTGCCCGCGACGGACTGGAAGTCGTCGATGGCCTGGGCCCGATCGAAGATCGCCCGAACCTCGGGGACGGTCGTGCCCTCTTTGGCCTTGTTCGCGGCCTTCGTGATCGCCTGGTATTCGATCAGCGTCGGAATCACCTGAGCCACCACCACGCCAGCACAGGCCACCACGATAGCGACGAACAGTAACCCGATAAAGGATATGCCGCGCTCGCGCCGCCTGGATTGACTTGATCTCATGCCCTCTTTCCCTCCAAAACCTCGATTATTGGAACCCGCCGATGCGCTTGAGGTCGCCGAAATTCATCCAGACGAAGAAGGCCCTGCCCACGATGTTCTTGTCAGGCACAAAGCCCCAGTAGCGCGAATCGAGCGAGTTGTCGCGGTTGTCGCCCATCATGAAATAGTGGCCCGGCGGCACCTTGCACACGACGCCCTCGACACTGTAGCGGCAATTTTCCTGATTCGGGAACGCCATGATTTCGGCTTCCGAGAGGCCGGCGCGGCGACCATCGTCGTTGAGCAGCATGTGCCTCTTGCCGCCCAGGTCCTCGGAATACTGCTTGAGATAGCGCATCGCCTCTTCATCGAAATAGTCGGGCTCCGCCTGCTTGCTGATCGGCTGGCCGTTGATGGTGAGCTTCTTGTTGAGGTAGGCCACTTCGTCGCCAGGTATGCCGACCACGCGCTTGATGTAGTCCATGCTCGGCTTGGGCGGATAGCGGAACACCATGACGTCGCCGCGGGCAGGAGGGGTGCCTTCGGTCATCTTGGTGTTGATGACCGGCAAGCGCAGGCCATAGGTGAACTTGTTGACCAGGATCAGGTCGCCCGTCAGCAGCGTGGGCATCATTGAGCCGGAGGGGATCTTGAACGGTTCGACCAGGAAGGAGCGCAGCAGGAACACTGCAAGGATCACCGGGAAAAGGCCCGCGGTCCAGTCCAGCCACCACGGCTGCATGAGCAGGCGCTCACGCGCCTTCGGGTCCGCGGTGTCGACTTGGGTGATGCCTTGGCGGGATAGCTCTTGGCGCCGCGCTGCCAGGGAGACTTCCAGCGCCTCGGCTGCTCTTCGGCGCCGCGGAAGGAAATAGAGGCGCTCTGCCAACCAATACAGGCCCGTGACCACGGTGGCAAGGAACAGCAGCAGCGCAAAATTGCCTTCGACGGCACCGAAGTACCAGGCACCGATATAACCAATGAAAGCCGCAAGGATCAGGGAGGTGAGAAATGCCATCGATGCCGTGTTCTAGTCTTCGACCTGCAGGATGGCGAGAAAGGCCTCTTGCGGGACCTCGACCGAGCCGATCTGCTTCATTCTTTTCTTGCCCGCTTTCTGCTTCTCGAGCAGCTTGCGCTTGCGGGTGATGTCGCCGCCGTAGCACTTGGCGAGCACGTTCTTGCGCAGGGCCTTGATTGTCTCACGCGCGATGATGTTGGCACCGATGGCAGCCTGGATCGCCACGTCGTACATCTGGCGGCTGATGATCTCGCGCATCTTGGAAACGACAGCCCGGCCGCGGTACTGGCTTTGGCTTCGATGCACGATGATCGACAGCGCGTCGACCTTTTCGCCGTTGAGCAGGATGTCGACCTTGACGACATCGGACGCCCGGTACTCCTTGAATTCGTAGTCCATTGAGGCGTAACCTCGGCTGACCGACTTCAGCTTGTCGAAGAAGTCCAGGACGATCTCTCCCAGCGGCATCTCGTAGGTCAGCATCACCTGGCGACCGTGGTAGGCCATGTTCATCTGCACGCCGCGCTTCTGGTTGGCGAGCGTCATCACCGGGCCGACGTACTCCTGGGGCATGTAGAGATGGACCCTGACGATCGGCTCTCGGATCTCTGCCATGCGACCAACGTCGGGCATCTTCGACGGGTTCTCGACCATGATCACCTCGCCGTCGTTCTTCACGACCTGGTAGACCACGCTCGGGGCCGTGGTGATCAGGTCCTGGTCGAACTCGCGTTCCAGTCGCTCCTGCACGATCTCCATGTGCAGCAGCCCCAGGAAACCGCAGCGGAAGCCGAAGCCGAGTGCCTGGGACACCTCCGGCTCGTAGTGCAGGGAGGAGTCGTTGAGCTTGAGCTTCTCCAGCGCATCGCGCAGCGAGTCGTACTCGCTCGCCTCCGTCGGGTAGAGGCCGGCGAACACCTGCGGCTGGATTTCCTTGAAGCCCGGCAAAGCTTCGGTGGCGGTGGCAGCAGCCCCGCCGCTGCCGGTCTTGATCTGCGTGACGGTGTCGCCCACCTTCGCTGCCTGCAACTCCTTGATGCCGGCGATGATGAAGCCCACCTCGCCCGCTTCGAGCGACTGGCGCGGCTCGGTTGCCGGGGTGAAGACGCCGAGGCTATCGGCGTTGTAGCTCGCGCCCGAGGCCATCATCTTGATGCGGTCGCCCTTCGCCAAGCGGCCATCAACCACGCGAACCAGCATCACCACGCCTACGTAGGCATCGAACCAGCTGTCGACGATCATCGCGCGCAAGGCCGCGTCTGGGTTTCCGCGCGGCGCCGGCACCTTGGCCACGATGGCCTCGAGAATCTCGTCGATGCCCATTCCTGTCTTTGCCGAACACGGAATCGCATCGCCGGCGTCGATGCCGATCACGTCCTCGATCTCCGCTTTTGCGTTGTCGGGGTCGGCCTGCGGCAGGTCCATCTTGTTGAGCACCGGCACCACCTCGACACCGAGATCGAGTGCGGTGTAGCAGTTGGCCACCGTCTGCGCCTCAACACCCTGGCTCGCATCGACGACGAGCAGCGCACCTTCGCACGCAGACAGCGAGCGACTCACTTCATAAGAGAAGTCGACGTGACCCGGTGTGTCGATCAAATTGAGGTTGTAGACCTGGCCGTCGCGTGCCTTGTAGTGCAGTGCCGCGGTCTGCGCCTTGATGGTTATCCCACGCTCTTTCTCGATGTCCATCGAGTCGAGGACCTGCGCTTCCATCTCGCGTTCGGCGAGCCCTCCGCAGCGCTGGATCAAACGGTCTGCGAGTGTCGACTTGCCATGGTCGATGTGCGCAATGATCGAAAAATTTCTGATGTGATTCATCAAGGGGAACGCTTAAGTACTTGAATTGGCTCGTGCGCGGCAGGCTGCAGGCAAGAAAAAAGGGCGCGTCCCCAAGAGACGCGCCCTGAACCAACAAGCAATGGCAACTGCAGTAGTTGGAACTTCATTGTAGGCAAAAAGGGGGGCGCGTACAGCCGAGCCTGGGCCTCGAAATCGTCGTTGCAGACCAGCAACATGGAACTTATAAACAGCTTATCAACAGAATCGGTGGATCATTCCCTTAACAACTTGTGGGCGATCTGTGGAGCAACCGTGGGCTACATGCAGGAATCCCGCATGGTGGAGCTCGCGGATTTGCTTATGCGCGATATGGATCGCGGCAGCCACGTATTCTACTGAAAATCATCGTAAGGCCGCCGCTAAGTTAGCGTGTACCAACTAATTTAACGGCAAAGCGCGCCTAAAAAATTTTTGATTGAGGTTGCAGGAACACCGAAACCGAACCCGAAAAAGCCCCAAAACCCGACTGCGGGATGGGGCCACTTGACGGCGGCCGCCCTTACCTTGACGGACGGATGAGGGCGTACTGCGCCCACTCCCCGCGCCGGAAAAGCACGCTCACGGGCTTGCTTTTGTCAGCTTTCACCAACGCGGATTCGAACTCCTTGGCGTTGGCAACCTCGACGTTGTTGACGGCCAAGATGATGTCCCCCTCGCGCAGGCCCGCACGGGTTGCCGCCTCGGTAGCAGAATCGACCTTCACGCCGCCCTTCAGCTTGAGCTCCTTCTTTTGCCCCTCGGTAAGGTCACTCACAGCAAGGCCGAGGGACTTGGCAGCCGCCGACGCAGATGGCTTGCTGGACGGCTGCTCGTCGCGCTCCGCCGTCTGCGCCGGCTTGTCTGGCTCGATCTCGGCGATGGTCACGCTCAGGTCGCGCGAATTGCCGCGGCGGAATACGGTGACCGTGCTCTTGCTGCCGGGCTTGGTATTGCCCACAAGGCGCGGTAGATCACTGGGCTTCTCGATGGACTTGCCGTCAAAGCGGGTGATGATGTCCCCGGGCTCGATGCCTGCCTTCTCTCCCGGCGAGCCTGACTCGACCCCGCGCACCAGGGCGCCTTGCGCCTTGCCCAGGCCGATGGATTCGGCCACATCCTTCGTGACTTGGTCGATCTGGACACCGATGCGCCCGCGCGAAACCCGACCGTTCGTGCGCAGCTGGTCGCTCACGCGAATCGCCTCGTCAATGGGAATCGAAAAGGAGATGCCCATGAAGCCGCCGGAGCGCGAATAGATCTGGCTGTTGATCCCAACCACCTCGCCGCGCATATTGATCAGAGGACCGCCCGAATTGCCCGGGTTGATTGCGACGTCGGTCTGGATGAAGGGCAGGTAGTCGCCGGTGTCACGCTGCTTCGCGCTTACGATACCGGCGGTCACGGTGTTCTCGAGGCCAAAAGGTGAGCCGATAGCCATCACCCATTCGCCAACGCGCAACTTGGAGATATCGCCAACCTTGACGGCCGGAAGCCCGGTGGCATCGATCTTCACGACCGCGACATCGGTGCGCTTGTCGGCCCCAACGATTTTGGCCTTGAATTCACGCTTGTCGACCAGCGTCACCATGACCTCGGACGCACCCTCGACCACGTGGGCGTTGGTCATCACGAAGCCGTCGGAAGTCAGGATGAAACCGGAACCCACGCCCCGTGGCCGCTCCTCTTCCTGCGGCGCCTGCGGTCGATTCGGGCGCGGCCCTTGGCGCGGAATGTTGGGCATGGGCTGGCCGAAGAAACGGCGGAAGAACTCCTGCATCTCCTCGTCCATCTCGCCGCTGCCGCCGCGCTGCGTCACCTTCTCGACAGTCCGAATATTCACAACCGCCGGGCCGACTTGGTCGACCAGATCGGTAAAGTCGGGCAGCACCCGCGCCTGTGCTTGCGCATTGGCGGGCGTGACCGGCAGCAACGCAGCACTGGTCGCAAGCATGAATGCGCCTGCCAGGAAGAATAAGCGGATCCTGTTCCTCTCGGTTCTGAACATCATCGGCTTCCTTGATTGAAAAAACTTGAAAACATCGATATGGCGGCTCAACGCGCGCGCACAAGGCTCTGTGCGAACGCATCGAGCGTTTGAGGCGGAACTTCTCCGACCACGGTCAGCCACCAATCGCCATCCTTGTTCGTCAGCTTGCGCGTCAGTGTGTTGGTTGCGCCGAGTGCGAGCAAGACCTCTCGAGGCTGGTGTTTAACGTCGTAGGGCTCCACGAAGAGCGAGACCGTTGCCAAGCCATCGGAGAATATCCACTGCATCGTGTGCCCTTGCTCGCCGCCGGCCGCTGCGCCCATCGCGCGCTTATAGCAACTCACTGGCTTAAAACCCGCAATTGGGGCTCGCAGACCCCAACCCTCCTGGGCAGGCGTGCTGCGCTCGAGCTCGGATTTTTCCACCTTGTATCCGGCGGTGCTGGCCATCATTTGGGCCAGTGCCTGCGCTTTCACCGGTGCATCGAGCTGAAGTTCGGAAAAGGCAGACTGTTCGATGACTCGGTTCTCACCATCGAGGGTCTGCAACTTCACGACCAAGCCGGAGCGCCGCTCGCTCCAGATGCGATAGCCGAAGCGCAGGCTGTCGCGAGGTTCCAGTTGCACAACGTCGGCATCGAAGCCCGCAACGCGATCCTTGCCCGCAATGCGCGCACTATAGTAGTTGTCGATTGCGGAGTCAGGCGCACCGAGCAGGTTCGGGAAGAGTTCGAGGTTCTCGCGCTTCTCGCTCTTGACGATCTTTGCCTCGGGCAGGAAGGTCATCACATGGTCGTTGCGCCTGAAGGTGGAGCGCGGCGGCCCGGACAGCACCTCGACGCGCTCGAACTGGAAGTTGCCTTCGCAGACGTGCCAGATTCGGGCACTCGACAGATTTCCGCCTGCGGCAGAAACGACAAAGGTCCCGGCATAGGAACGTTGGCGGGAAGCCGTGTGCATGCGCTGCAGCCATTCGACAACACTCAGCGCCGGCATCTCGCCGCCGGGCGCGCCGATCAGCCCTTTCGCCGCTGGCGAGGCCACCTTGCTCTGTGCGGCGACCATCGGCGCAACGCACAGCGCCGCAACCAGAACGACAGCGCCACGCGCGGACAACGGCACTGAAACAGTCATTGCGGCAGCTGCAGGGGCACGATCATCAACGCGACGGTCCATCGAAGGTTGCATTGCGCAGGAAGCCCGAAGGCATCTGGGAAGCACCGCCTGCTTGCTGGTGCGCTTCAAGCAATTGGTCCAGGCGCGGATCGCGCAGCATGACTTGCGGATTTCCACTTCCTACCACGACCCGCATCGGCGTCAGCACGGATGATCCGCCCTGCGGCGCAGACCCGCTGGCGGCGAGCACCGATCCCGAGCCCTGCTGTTGCTGTTGCTGCTGCTGCTGGGCCAACTGCGCCGCCGGGCGAGGACCGACCACCCCAACCCAGTTCCACCCAATGGCCGCCGCAGCCGCCAGCGATGCTGCACCGGCCACGAGTTTCCATCGGAACACCGGCTCATTGGCGGCTTCGGCTCGGCGCAGAACCGGCATTGCGGCGGCATCGGGCGCGAGTGCCGGCACGGACGGCTCAGTCGCCAGCCGTTTCTGGAGTCGCGAGAGAAACAGCGAACTGTCGCTGCATGCAGTGTGGACGCCTGAGCGCAGCACATCCCCCACGACATGGTAGGCATGCCAAGTTGCACGCAGTTCGTCACTCCCGCAGACCTCGTCGATCACCTGGGCGAACTCGTCATCCCGTAGGTGCCCATCGGCCAGTGCGGAAACCTGCTCATTGACAGTGGTTGTGTGCTTCATCTTTTTCACCTGCTTACCAACGCTTGCCGGATTGGTTGTCCAGCAATGGCTTGACTCTGGCCGAAATGGCTTCACGCGCCCGGAAAATTCGCGATCGCACCGTACCGATCGGGCAATTCATGACCTCGGCGATTTCTTCGTAGCTCATGCCTTCGATCTCGCGCAGTGTGACCGCCTGCCTCAGCTCTGCGGGCAGTGCCTCCATCGCTGCTTCGACGGCGGCCGCGATCTCGTTGGCGGCAAGAACGGATTCGGGCGTTTCGTCGGTGGTTGGTTCGTTTCCGGGCCGGTAAGTTTCATCATCCTCTTCAGAAGACGAACGCAGCGTGCTCTCGGTTACCGTCGGATCGCGCTTCATGTCCACCAGGGCCTTCTTGGCGGTGTTGACCGCTATGCGGTAGAGCCATGTGTAGAACTGGGCCTCGCCCCTGAACTGATGAAGGGCGCGGTAGGCGCGGATGAAGGTCTCCTGCGCGATGTCTTCGACCAGATTGACGTCCCGCACCATGCGGCCGATCAGCCGCTCGATCCGGCGCTGGTATTTCAGGACAAGCAATTCGAACGCCTTCTGATCGCCCGCAACCGTGCGCTGGACGAGCTGGAAGTCGACTTCTCCTGCTCTCGGCGCGGCAGTCGACGCATCGTTCAAGACGGCGTCGGGCGGCATGGGCGGCGGGGCTGCGGTCATGAAAGAGGATGTTGCGCGTCAACCGGCGCCGACCGGGCGCCGGCCCGGGCCAGGCTGGCCACAACGGGGCGCGAATATAAAGCTCGGCGCAAAGTCTGCCAGCGCTCCGGCATGGTGCGTCGCTCAAGCCACAGCCACCTGCGGGCGGCCCCCGGTTCGCTCATGCATACGAGCAGCCAAGACTGGCCATCCAGGGCAACTTGCACTCGGCCCGCCTGCGGGCTGGTCACACCGCGGACCGACCAGCGTGTGCCGTCGAACTCCAGCACATGGGCTAAAGCGCTGCGTGGCGACGCTCTCCATGCAGCAAAGCCCGCTCCAAGGACGCAGAGCACCAGCAGCCCGGGGCGCCAGTCCATGCTACCCGACCGGGCGCATGCCGCAACCGCGCAACACGCGCCGCTGATCCAAAGAAGGAGCAAGAGGCGGTCCGCCATGCGCGAACGCCCCACCGGGTAGCTCACGGACGGGGCGCCGTGCATGGGTTCAGGGAATTCAAGCGCGCTTGAACACCAGCGTGCCGTTGGTGCCGCCAAACCCGAAGTTGTTCTTTACGGCAACATCAATCTTGAGATCACGCGCTTCATTGGCGCAGTAGTCGAGATCGCACTCCGGATCCTGATTGAAGATGTTGATGGTCGGTGGACTCTTCTGATGATGGATCGCGAGTACGGTGAACACCGACTCAATGCCACCGGCGCCGCCCAGCAGGTGGCCGGTCATGGACTTGGTCGAATTCACTACCATCTTCCGGGCTTGATCGCCGAAGGCCTTCTTGATTGCGTTGGTCTCGTTGAGGTCCCCGAGCGGCGTCGAGGTGCCGTGCGCGTTGAGATATTGGACTTGGTCAGCGTTGACTCCGGCGTTGCTCAGCGCCGCCACCATCGAGCGACGCGGTCCATCGACATCCGGAGCAGTCATGTGGAAGGCGTCGGCGCTCATGCCGAAGCCGGCGACTTCGGCGTAGATCTTGGCGCCGCGTGCCTTGGCCCTCTCGTATTCTTCGAGCACAACGACCCCCGCGCCTTCGCCGAGCACGAACCCGTCGCGGTCGCGATCCCAGGGGCGGGAAGCCGTGGCCGGGTCGTCGTTGCGCGTGGACAGCGCACGCGCCGCGGCAAACCCGCCGATGCCGAGCGGCGAGACCGTGGACTCGGCGCCGCCGGCGATCATCACATCGGCGTCGCCATACTCGATCATCCGAGCGGACGTGCCGATGGCATGCAAGCCGGTCGTACAGGCCGTCACGATCGCGATGTTCGGCCCCTTGAACCCGTAGTGGATCGATACATGACCGGAGATCATGTTGATGATCGAAGCGGGTACGAAGAAGGGCGACACGCGGCGCGGCCCGCGATTGGTCAGTTCGGCATGCGTCGCCTCGATCATGGGGAGCCCACCGATGCCGGAGCCGATGTTGCAGCCGATGCGCACGGCCTCGTCGTGGGATAGCGCATCACCGGTCGGAAGACCGCTGTCCTGCACGGCTTGCATGGCAGCGGCCAAGCCTAGGTGAATGAAGCGATCCATGTGGCGCGCTTCTTTCTCGGCAATGTACTGTGTGATGTCGAAGCCCCTCACCTCGCCCGCGAACTTGCACGCGAACGCGCCCGCATCAAAGCTGGCAATGGTGTCGATGCCCGACTTTCCGGCGAGCAGATTGCCCCAGGACTCGGCAACGGTATTTCCGACAGGGGCAATGCAACCGAGTCCGGTCACAACGACGCGGCGTTTGGTCATGCCGGCAAACCTTTCTGGAGGCACTGAGACCATCGGGCGGCCTGCACGATCATGGCAGCCGCGAACCGATTCGGAAACCCAGCGTGGCCGATATCAAGCCTTTTGATTCTTGGTGGCGTAGTCGACGGCGTTCTGGACGGTCGTGATCTTCTCGGCGTCTTCGTCCGGGATCTCGATGCCAAATTCGTCTTCGAGTGCCATCACCAGTTCGACCGTGTCGAGCGAGTCCGCACCGAGGTCTGCGACGAAAGCCTTCTCGTTGGTGACCTGGGACTCTTCAACGCCGAGTTGCTCGGCAATGATTTTCTTGACACGTGCTTCGATATCGCTCATTTGGTTCCCTCTGAGGGTTGTAGGTAATCGATGATTTTAGCCGGCCGGATCATGGCATTCAGCCCTGGCCCAAGGCGGCAAAGGAATTGCTTCTTGCGTTCACATATGCATGCCGCCATTGACATGGAGCTCCTGCCCCGTCACGTACCCGGCCTGAGGTGAAGCCAGGTAGGCGACGGCGTGGGCGATATCTGCCGGCTTGCCAAGGTGGCCGAGAGGGATCTGCGCCAGCAACGCCTGCTGTTGGGCTTGCGGCAAGTTGGCCGTCATGTCGGTCTCGATGAAACCGGGAGCGACACAATTGACGGTGACGTTGCGGCTGCCAAGCTCCCGAGCCAATGCGCGAGTCATTCCTGCAACACCGGCTTTGGCGGCGGCATAGTTGGCCTGACCAGCATTGCCAGACGCCCCAACCACGCTGGTGATGTTGATGATGCGACCGTAGCGCTGCTTCATCATGGGACGAATCGCGGCGCGCGAAAGGCGGAAGACGGCCTTGAGATTGGTGTCGAGCACTGCATCCCAGTCATCGTCCTTCAGGCGCATGGCCAGCATGTCGCGCGTGATGCCGGCATTGTTGACCAGCACGTGGATAGCCCCATAGGCCTTGACGATCTGGTCGATCGACGCCTCCACCGCCGGGCCGTCGTTCACGTCAAGCGCCAGGCCGCGCCCGCCATGAGCGCCAAGCGCAGCGGTGATCCTGTTGGCTCCCTCTTCGGTAGTGCCGGTGCCGATTACCTGCAGGCCACGATGCGCCAACTCGAGCGCGATCGCCGCCCCGATGCCGCGCGACGCGCCGGTGACCAGAGCCACCTGGCCTTCGAATTTGGGAATGCTCATTGGGGATCGATGTTGAAGCTCGGGAGCTCAGGCGCCGAGCAGTTGCTGGGTTTCCGCCCGGGTCGCCGGGTCGTAGACGGAGGCCGCGACGAGTTCAGGCGAAATCCGCTTGGCCATTCCGGCAAGCACCTTGCCAGGCCCGCATTCGATGATGACTTCAACGCCGCGGGCCTTCAAAGCCAACACGCTTTCGACCCACCGAACGGGACCCGCTGCCTGGCGCACGAGAGCGTCGCGTATCCGGTCAGCGCTTGTTTCGACCGCCACGTCGATATTGTTGAGGACCGGTATCTGTGGCGCCGCCAGGCTCACCGATGCCAGCCGCTGACGCAACGCCTCGGCGGCAGGCCGCATCAGGCTGGAGTGGAAGGGCGCCGATACAGGCAACGGGAGCGCGCGCTTGGCACCCTGAGCCTTGAGCACCTCGCAGGCCTTGTCGACTGCGGCCTTGCTGCCGGCGATCACCGTCTGCATCGGGTCGTTGAAGTTCACGGCCTCGACGACCTCATTGCTGCCGAGTTCGAAGCCGGAGGTCACCTGCGCGCAACCGGCTTTCACCTTTTCCGCATCCATCCCGAGGATGGCTGCCATCGCGCCCGCGCCCACCGGCACGGCTTGCTGCATCGCCTGGGCACGAAAACGCACAAGCGGCGCCGCCTGCGCCAGCGTGAGCACGCCGGCAGCGACAAGCGCGGAATACTCACCAAGCGAATGGCCTGCGACCAGCGCCGGCTTGGCACCGCCTTCGGCCAGCCAGGCCCGCCAGGCGGCAACGCCGGCGACCAGCATCACCGGCTGGGTGTTGGTGGTGAGGCCCAGCGCCTCCTTCGGACCTTCACGGATGAGGCGCGCGATGTCTTCATCCAGCGCATCGGAAGCTTCGCGCAGCGTCTCGGCCACGGCCGGGTGATCACCCCAGGCGTCGAGCATGCCGACAGCCTGCGAGCCCTGGCCCGGAAAAACGAAAGCGAAGGATTTCATTGTTGCGTCTCCGTTGCGCGTCCCTGGCATGCCCGGGGATCGCGCGTCGCACTACATGGTCAAAAGCACCGCGCCCCAGGTGAAGCCACCGCCAACACCTTCGAGCATGAGTGTGTCGCCCTTCTTCACCTTGCCCCCCCGAACCGCCTCGTCCAATGCCAGGGGAATGGAGGCTGCGGAGGTGTTGCCATGCTCATCGACGGTCACGACCAGCTTTTCGAGCGGCAACTTGAGCTTTCGCGCGGTGCCTTCCATGATGCGGATGTTGGCCTGATGGGGGATCAGCCAGTCGATTTGCGTGGCGTCCTTGCCGGCTTTCTGCAGGCACGCGCGTGCGGCCTCCTCCAGCACGCGGACGGCCAGCTTGAACACCGCCTGCCCGTCCATATGGAGCAGCGGGGTGCCGAGCACGTTGCCGCCCGAGACATGGCCGGGCACACAAAGAATGCCAACGTGCTTGCCGTCGGCATGCAAATCGCTGGCAAGAATGCCGGGCTCGGTGCTGGCTTCGAGCACCACCGCGCCGGCGCCATCGCCGAAAAGCACGCAGGTAGTGCGGTCGTTGAAGTCGAGGATGCGCGAGAACACTTCCGCACCAATGACCAGGGCGCATTTGGCGCTCCCCGTGCGGATCATCGCGTCCGCCACCGTCAGAGCGTAGACGAAACCGCTGCACACGGCCTGTACGTCGAAGGCAGCGCAACCGGCGATGCCCAGCTTGTTCTGAAGAATGGATGCCGACGACGGAAACACCATGTCTGGCGTCGACGTTGCAACAATGATCAGGTCGACATCCGCAGCGCTGCGGCCCGCAGCTTCGAGCGCCTGCTTTGCAGCCTGAACTCCCAAGTCGCTACTGGCCACCTCGGGCGCAGCGAAGTGGCGGGCACGAATGCCGGTCCGCTCGACGATCCATTGATCTGAGGTTTCGATGCCGCGCCCTGCCAATTCGCGGGCGAGTTCGTCATTTGTCACTCGACGAGGCGGCAGGTAACTGCCGGTGCCGGTGATGCGGGAAAAAGGAGTCATCAAACGTGGAGCGCCGCCGTGTCGACCGGCGTCGCCGGCTCTTGCCGCGCGAGCAGAGGCGCGGCGTGGGCGATGCGGGCCCGCACGCGATCGAGCAGGTTGTTGCGAGCGGCATCATAAGCGCGATCGAGCGCATGGCCGAAGGCAACTTCATCCGCAGAGCCATGGCTCTTGAATACCAAGCCGCGTAAACCCAGAAGGGCGGCGCCGTTGTAGCGCCTGTGATCCAGGCGTCGCTTGAGCGCTTTTAGCACCGGATACGAGACGATCGCCGCAAACTTGCTGAAGATGCTGCTGGAATATTCGATCCGAAGAAAATCGACGATCATCGATGCGACGCCTTCAGTGGCCTTCAAGGTGACGTTTCCAACAAAGCCGTCACAGACGACGATATCCGTCGTGCCCTTGAAGATGTCGTTGCCTTCCACGTTGCCGTAGAAATTGAGATCGTCGGAGTTCGCAGCCTTGCGAAGCAGCTGGCTGGCTCTTTTGATTGTCTCGCTGCCCTTGATCGCCTCTTCGCCCACATTGAGCAGCCCGACCGAGGGCGACTCATTGCCCGTCAGCGCGGAGACCAACGCGGAGCCCAGCACGGCAAATTGGAGAAGGTCCTCGGCATCGCAATCGACATTGGCGCCGAGATCAAGCACCGTGGTTGCGCCACCCTTGCTGTTCGGCAACTGGGGCGCAATGGCCGGGCGATCGATTCCTTCGAGCGTCTTGAGCAGGTAGCGCGCAATCGCCATCAACGCACCGGTGTTGCCGGCCGAGACGGCCGCCTGCGCCGCGCCGTCTTTCACTTGCTGAATCGCGACCCGCATGGACGAGTCTTTTTTCTTTCGCAGCGCGATCTCGATCGGGTCGTCCATCCCCACAACTTCGCTGGCCGGAATCAGCCGCGCGCGCAGGTGCGAAAAACCAGCGAGCGCAGCGGGCGCGCCGACCAGCAGCAGCGAGGCCTCGGCGTGACGCTCGAGAAAAGCCCGACAGGCCGCGAGCGTGACACGCGGGCCGTGATCTCCCCCCATGCAATCGACGGCCAGCGTGATCGCGCGGGGTGGGGACGTGACAGAATCGGAGGACGCAACCATCAAAACAAAGGCCCGACGCTACGCTAGAAGTAGCTTCGGGCCTTCAGCCTTGAAACAGCAGGTCAGGCTTCTGACTTGGTCTTGAGCACCTTGCGCCCGCGATAGAAGCCGTTGGGGCTGATATGGTGGCGCAGGTGGGTCTCGCCCGTGGTCGGCTCGACAGCCAAGCCCGGCACGCCCAGTGCGTTGTGGGAACGATGCATGCCGCGCTTGGACGGCGACTTCTTGTTTTGCTGGACAGCCATGCTGGCTCCTGAAAATGGTCGGGTGAGTGGGTGGGCACGCGCTTGACCGTGGGCTCTGGCGGCCCCTGCCGTCCATCCGCCACATCCGAAGGGCGGCGCGCGCGAAGCCCATGATTATAGCCCCATCGAAGGAGTAGATGCCAGCCCATCGGCTTCGAGCCTATTTCCGCTTATCCGACCGCAGCGTGCCAAGCACTGCGAACGGGTTGGGGCGGGCAGCCTCTGCGCCGTCGAACTCGGGATCCACTGCGGAGAGCTTCACGGGCTCAGGGCACTGCTCGTGACGAGGAGTCAGGGGAATTTCCATCAACAATTCATCCTCGATCAACGCCCGTAGATCGAAGTCTCGGCTGGCGACGAGCACGTCCTCCTCGGATTCCTCATCCTCGACGGCAGCTGTGTCTTCGTCTGCGACGAACCGAAACCAGCGATCAACCTTCAATTCAAGGTCCACCAACGCCAGACAACGTTGGCAGACGAGGGGCACCGTTGTGGAAGCGCTCAGATGAAGCCAGGGAACAGGGGCTTCCGCATGCCCTTCGCGCTCAGTGCCAACGGCCTCCCAGCGCACGCGCGAACCGGCCGTCGGGCTGCCCAGCTCCGCGGCCAGGCGCGGATAGGCGCTAACGGGCTCCTCGGCCGAAAGCGTCGCGGCAGTCTCGGCGAAGCGGTTCACGTCGAGCTTGTCCGGGGTGAATTCTCTGCTCATCGTCGCCAGTCTAAACCGCTCACGCACAATCATGCGCCATGCAACGCCCCGTGATTCTTGCCTCGACCTCGCGATATCGCCGCGAGTTGCTCGCCCGTTTCCTTCTACCCTTCGACGTCCACGCCCCCGGGGTTGACGAAACACCCTTGCCAAATGAGGCGCCAAGCGTTCTTGCCGAGCGGCTCGCTCTCGAAAAGGCGGTGGCGGTGGCGCGCCGCTTTCCGGATGCAGTGGTCATCGGCTCCGACCAAGTGGCCGACCTGGCCGGCGAGCCGCTGGGCAAACCCGGAAACCACGCCCGTGCGACAGACCAATTGCGCCGCATGCGTGGTAAGACCCTGGTCTTCCAAACAGCTGTGGCCGTTGTCTGCCAAGCTGCCGGCTTCAGCCAGCGCGACCTGGCGCCCGTGCGGGTCGTATTCCGAAATCTCAGCGACGCGGCGATCGAGCGCTACTTGCTGGCAGAGCAGCCGTACGACTGCGCCGGCAGCGCCAAAAGCGAAGGCCTTGGCATCGCGCTGCTGGAGGCCATCGACAGCGACGATCCGACGGCGCTGGTCGGCCTGCCCCTGATCCGCACCGCCAACATGCTGCGCGCCGCAGGGATCGATCTGCTGTGAGTCGAGGCAAACTCTACCTCGTTCCGGCGCCGCTCGATTTCGGTTGCGACACGCCCACCGCGCTTCACGACGTGCTGCCGTCAGGCACCCTGCAAGTCGCTGCCAGCATCACCCACTGGATCTGCGAAAACGCGAAATCGGCACGCGCCTATCTCAAGCGCATCGATGGCATCACGCGCCTGGCCGCACCACTGCAGGCGCAGCAGATCCAGGAGTTGCCGCGCGAAGTCCACAAAAAGGGCGATCACCAGGCGGGCCAGTTCGATGCGCGCCCCCTGCTGACCGCAGCGCTGGCCGGCAGCCCTGTCGGATTGCTCAGCGAGGCCGGCATGCCGGCCGTTGCAGACCCGGGGTCGTCCGTGGTGCGCGCAGCACATGAGCTGGGCATAGCGGTGGTGCCCCTCACCGGACCGGTGTCGCTCCTGCTCGCGCTCGCGGCAAGCGGGCTCAATGGCCAGAATTTCGCCTTCGTCGGCTACCTGCCGCAGGAAGCCGAGGCCCGCGTCCAGCGCATCCGCGAGCTCGAATCGCTTGCGTTGCGCACCGGCCAGACCCAACTCTTCATCGAAACGCCCTACCGAAATACTGCCCTGCTGCAAGCCTTGCTGCAGACTCTCCAGCAAAACACACGCCTCGCGGTTGCCCGCGGCCTGACGTTGGCGAGCGCCGACATCCGCAGCGAGACGGTGAAAGCCTGGCGCGCCAAGCCCGCCGGCACCGACGAACGCACACCCGCTGTGTTCGCGATCGGACGCTGAGCGTGTCTGCCACTGTCATGCAGCTGTCAACCCGCACGCGATGGGCATCGCGCGGGCAGTTCTTCGCGTCGGGCTTCATCTTCGCCACGTGGGGAGTGCATATCCCCACGGTAAAAACCCAATACAGCGCCAATGAGGCTGAACTCGGTCTGGCCATGCTGGCCGCCGGTGTGGGCGCCCTGCTTGGCTTGACGCAGGCGAGCCGGTGGATCGGCCGCTACGGCGCGCGAGCGACAGCTGGTTCCTGCGGGACCATTTATGCCCTGCTGCTCGCTGGCCTGCTCGTCATGCCCGGCTATGCCGCATTGCTGGGCCTGCTGGCAGCCTTCGGCATCGTTACCAGCGTATTCGACGTGGCCATCAACACCGAAGCCGCAGAACTCGAGCTGCGCAACGGGCGTCCGCTCATGAGCGGGATGCATGGCATGTTCAGCCTGGGAGGCATGGCCGGGGCAGTGACCGGCAGCGCTGCGCTCGCTGCGGGCCTTGCGCCGCAATTGCATCTGACGCTGGTCGCGAGCGCCATGGCGGTGGCGATCGTATTTGCCGCCCAACGGATGCTGCCCCGCGAAGCCACTTCTTTCGCCGCCAACAACGAAGGCTTCCGCCTGCCTCGCGGCGCCCTCGTCATTCTCGGCGTACTGGCCGCGCTGGGGTTGATTGCCGAAGGCGCAATCTACGATTGGAGCGTGCTCTATCTCAAGCAGGAACTGGGCAGTCCGCAACAGCAGGCCGCCCTGGCGTACGCCAGCTTCTCGGCCGCCATGGCCACGACACGCTTCTTTGGCGACGCGATGCGGGCGCGCTTCGCGCCGGCGGTGCTGCTGCGTGGCAGCGCACTGCTTGCCGCAGCCTCCATGACGCTGGTCTTGCTGACCGAGGCGCCCTGGCTGGCGCTGGTCGGATTCGCAGGGGTGGGGGTCGGCTTCGCCAACGTGGTGCCGATACTGTTCGCGGCATCGGCACGCGTGCCGGGCATCGAGCCGGCGCGCGGCATCGCGGCGGTTTCCGCGGCGGCCTATCTGGGCTTCATGGCGGGGCCGCCCGTGATCGGCTTTCTGGCCGAGGTCAGTTCGCTGACTGCTGCGCTGTATGTCGTCGTGGCATTCGCCATGGGGCTCGCAGCGTCCGCGCGCTGGGCAGACCCTGCCTGATCAACGCAGCGCCGGTGCGCTGCGCATCGCGCGCACTGATGCATCGCCGAGCGCCGCGCCGAACTTCTTGGCCAGCTTCTCGGCCACGTTGTCGCGGCGCGTGTAGTCGATGACTTCCTCGGCCTTGACGACCTCACGCGCGACGAAATCGACATTGCCTAGCTGATCGGCCAGCCCGAGATCCACTGCCTGCTGCCCGCTCCAGAAGAGGCCGCTGAACAGGCCCGGCGTGCCAGTCTTCAGCCGATCGCCACGCCCCTTCTTGACCACATCGATGAACTGCGCGTGAATCTGCTCGAGCATTTGCTGGGCATGCGCGCGCTGGGCATCGCTCATCGGGCTGAAGGGATCGAGAAACCCCTTGTTCTCGCCGGCGGTCAGCAGCCTGCGCTCGACCCCGACCTTTTCCATCAGCCCCGTGAAACCGAAGCCGTCCATCAGTACGCCGATGCTTCCGACAATGCTGGCCTTGTCGACGAAGACCTTGTCTGTTGCCGCGGCGATGTAGTAGGCCGCCGAAGCGCAGGTCTCCTCCACCACCGCGTACACCGGCTTGTTGTGCTTGGCCCGCAGGCGGCGAATCTCATCGTTGATGATGCCGGCCTGCACCGGACTTCCGCCCGGGGAATTGATCAAGAGAACGACTGCTTTGGCGCCCTCGTCCTCGAAGGCGGTCTTCATCGCCGCCACGACGAATTCCGCGCTTGCATCGGCGCCGTTGGCGATCTCGCCCTTGATCTCGACGACCGCGGTGTGTGCCGTGGTCTTGGCGGTGGCCGGCGTGCCGCGCGAGATGGCAAGCCAGACCAGAAAGATGAAGAAGGCCAGCCAGCTCAGCCGGACGAAAGTTTTCCAGCGGCGTGTGGCCCGCTGTTCGCGCAGGCTGGCAAAGGCGAGCTTCTCGAGCGTAGCGCGCTCCCAACCGGGTTGCTGCGTCGGATCGTTCCTGGCGCTGCTGTGCGCCGGCGTGGCGCGTTCGAAAGGCTCGAAACCCTCGGGTTCCGTGCGGTGGGGATCGGTCATGTCAGAAAGCCAGGGGTTGGAGGTTCCAGGCAGTATGCCAGTGCACCACGCCGTCGCGTTCGCTCAATGCGATCTTCACCAGACCGCCGCGGCAGGGCCCACCAGCGCATTCACCTGTGTCCGGCTTGTAGACGGCGCCGTGGGTCGCGCACAGAAGCCACCGGCCGCTGTCGTCGAAGAAGCGGTCGGGCTGGAAGTCCAGCTCCATTGCCACGTGGCTGCAGCGGTTCAGGTACGCATGTACCTGCCCTTCGTAACGGACTGCGAAGGCCCGGCAGGTCTGGCCGCCGTGAACCACGTCAAAGGGCACGGCACGGCCGCCCTCCACCAGATCGGCGGCATTGCACAGGGGAATGCTCTCGCTCATTTCCTGATTTTCAAGCGTTCTCGAGTAGCCATTGCGTCAGACCGGCTACAGAGTGCGCGACATAGAGCGGCTGCAGCGAGTCGAAAGCATCGGGCTCGTGCGCGCCGTAGCTCACGCCCACGCTTGCACAACCGGCATTGACAGCGAGCTGCAGATCATGAGTGGTGTCGCCGACCATCAAGGTGCGCTCGGCCGGCACCCCCAGTTCATCCATGAGCTCCAGGAGCATGCGCGGGTGCGGCTTGCCGAATGTCTCATCGGCCGTGCGCGAGGCGTCGAAGCGGTCGCGCAGCGCGACGGTGGCCAAGGCCTCGTTCAGTCCGCGCCGCGACTTGCCGGTGGCCACTGCGAGCTTGTGTCCCCGATCTTGGAGTGCGTCGAGCATCGGCAGGACGTCATCGAACAGCACGAGGTCGTCCTGGTGCTTGAGATAGTGGTAGCGATAGCGCCCCCCGAGCTCGGCGTATTTCTCGCGGGGCACATCGGGCGCAGCACGGGCGAGCGCCTCGGCGAGGCCGAGGCCGATCACCCATGCGGCGTCGTTCTCGCTCGGCTTGGCGCCGCCGACGTCAACCACCGCGGCCTGGATGCAGCGCACGATGAGGCGGGTGGAGTCGTAGAGGGTGCCGTCCCAATCGAAGGCGATCAGGTCGAAGCGACGCGGGCGGATGTCAGTCATGGGTAACGGGCGGAACGGAAACGGCGAGCGCGTCGAGGGCAAGTTGAGGCATCAGCGTGCGCAACTCGAGCGGCAGCTCAGCCTGCAACGCCATGCGCGCGCCGCTTACGGGGTGGGTGAACTGGAGGCGCCAAGCGTGCAGGAACATGCGTTTCAGGCCAAGCTTCTGCAGCGCGCGGTTGCGCTCGAAGTCGCCGTACTTGTCGTCCCCGGCGATCGCATGACCACCGGAGGCGAGGTGGACGCGAATCTGATGCGTGCGGCCCGTCTTGATGGTGACGGCGAGCAGGGAAAATGAGGCCGGCTCGATCGGCAGCGAAACTTGGGCCAGCACCTTGACGAGTGTCACTGCACGCATGGCATCGGGGTGGTCCTTGGCAACAACGCGGACGCGCCGCTCGCCTGGATCCGAGGATCCAGGTCGGCTCGGCAGCAGATATCGTGCGAGTGGTGCGTCGAGCACCTTCTGGTTCACGGGCCAGCAGCCCTCGACCAGTGCCAGGTAAGTCTTGCCGGTCTCGCGCTCGCGAAACTGGTGCTGCAAGCCTGTCAACGCACTGCGTTTCTTGGCCACCAGCAGAATGCCCGAGGTCTCGCGATCCAGCCGATGCACGAGTTCCAGGAAACGGCTTGCAGGTCGCGCAGTGCGCAGCTGCTCGATGACGCCGGAGCTTACGCCGCTGCCGCCGTGCACCGCCACGCCCGCCGGCTTGTCGATCGCAAGGATCGCATCGTCTTCGTACAGCAACGGGAACTCGCGCCCAGGGGCGCGCGGCAAACTACCCTCGCGCTCGCCGCCCGCGGCCATCCGCAGCGGGGGCAGCCGCAGCACGTCGCCCGCTTCCAGCCGGGTCTCGGCCTGCGCCCGCCCCTTGTTGATACGCACCTCGCCGGACCGGATGATCCGGTACACATGCGTCTTGGGGACCCCCTTGAGCTCCCTGAACAGGAAGTTGTCGAGCCTCTGACCCGCAAATTCGCCATCGACTGTCAGAAAGCGAACTTCTGCTGCCGCAGGGCTTGGCTTCGCACCTATAATGTTTTTCACCAGCGCGGTCTTGTAAGTGCTTGATTAAACAGAAGTTTAGAGCACGGCCGGCAGCGCTGCGAGGTCGATGCCGCTTGGGCGTTGAAACTGCAGGCCACGCGCAAACGTGCAAGGCGGCAGCCGCTTCGTCCAAGCCAAGCCGACGCCCACGAAACACCGATACGGAATACCAGCCGGCAGGCAACAAGCTGCCGGCGGATCGAAGCGAGTCTCTTTGTGTTGATGCTGCTGATTCAACTGTGCCTACGCTGGCTGCTGCCGGCGCCTACAGGCATTGAGTCATCGGTTGCGCCTATTTCCATCGCGCCAGTTGCCATCGAAAACATGGCAAGTCAACATCACATCGGGCTCGCGCCCATCCACGCGCCCCCACCCTTGCTGCGATTGAGCTGAAGCTCAATTCAGGTGGCGTGCGCTCGCACGTTGCCGGCATCCGGGGTCAAGCGGCAATTCCTCCTTCGTTTCGTGAAGCGTCGTCCGTGCATCGTGGGTCCGTCATGGACCGGTGAGAACGACAAACGACAAAAGGAAACGCATCATGAAGCGGATGCTGATCAACGCCACGCAGGCAGAAGAACGCCGCCTGGCCATCGTCGACGGGCAGAAGCTCCTCGACTACGAAATCGAGATCGAAGGGCGCGAGCAGCGCAAGGGAAACATCTACAAGGCGGTCGTGACGCGCGTCGAGCCGTCACTCGAAGCTTGCTTTGTGGACTACGGCGAGGACCGGCACGGCTTTCTCCCGTTCAAGGAGATTTCCAAGCAATACTTCGCCGAAGGCGTATCTGCCAGCCAGGCGCGCATCCAGGATGCCATCAGGGAGGGCCAGGAACTGGTGGTCCAGGTCGAGAAGGAAGAACGGGGCAACAAGGGCGCCGCCCTGACCACCTTCATCTCGCTGGCAGGCCGCTACGTGGTGCTGATGCCGAACAACCCGCGCGGTGGCGGCGTCAGCCGGCGCATCGAGGGCGATGACCGCGCCGAACTGAAGGAGGCGATGGACCAGCTCGAGTACCCCAAGGGCATGAGCATCATCGCGCGCACCGCGGGCATCGGCCGCGCCGCCCCCGAACTGCAGTGGGACCTGAACTACCTGCTGAAGCTGTGGGCCGCGATCGACGGCGCCGCCAAAGGCGGCAAAGGCGCCTTCCTGATCTACCAGGAGTCGTCGCTGGTGATCCGGGCGATCCGCGACTACTTCAACCATGACATCGGCGACATCCTGATCGACACCGACGACATCTACGACCAGGCGCAGCAGTTCATGGCGCACGTGATGCCTGAGCATGCGCAGCGCGTCAAGCGCTATCGAGACGACGCCGCCCTGTTCAGCCGCTTCCAGATCGAGCACCAGATCGAGTCCGCATACGCCCGCACGGTGCAACTGCCCAGCGGCGGCGCGATCGTGATCGATCACACCGAGGCGCTGGTCTCGGTGGACGTCAACTCGGCACGGGCCATCAAAGGCGGCGACATCGAGGAGACCGCCACCCGTACCAATCTCGAGGCCGCCGATGAAGTGGCGCGCCAGATGCGCCTTCGCGACCTCGGCGGCCTGATCGTCATCGACTTCATCGACATGGACGAGTCGAAGAACCGGCGCGAAGTCGAGAGCCGGCTGCGCGACGCGCTGCGCCAGGACCGCGCCCGCGTCCAATTCGGCTCGATCAGCAAATTTGGCCTGATGGAGATGAGCCGTCAACGCCTCAAGCCCGCCCTTTCCGAAGGCTCCTCGATCCCGTGCCCCCGCTGCGGCGGCTCGGGCCACATCCGCGACACCGAATCGAGCGCGCTGCAGATCCTGCGCATCATTCAAGAAGAGTCGATGAAGGACAACACTGCCGCCGTGCATGTGCAGGTACCGGTGGAAGTCGCCTCCTTCCTGCTCAACGAGAAGCGTCCCGAGATCGCGAAGATCGAGCTCAAGCAACGCGTCACCGTGCTGATGGTGCCCAACAAGACGCTGGAGACACCCAACTACAGGCTCGAGCGGCTGAAGCACGACGACCCGCGTCTCGATCACATCGAGGCCAGCTACAAGATGGCCGACGAGATCGAAGATCCGACCTCGGTGACACGGCGCTCGCAAGAGCCGACAAACCGTCAAACCCCGCTGATCAAGGGCGTGCTGCCCGACGCGCCAGCGCCGGTCGTGGCGCCCAAGCCCGAAGCGGTGCAACCGCCCGCGGCAGCGCCCGCGCCTGTAACGGCCCAGCCAACGGCCACCCCGGAACCGGCGGAACCCGGCTTCTTTGGCTGGATCAAGCGATTGTTCGGTGCACCTCCTGCGCCGGCGCCGGTCCCGGCGGTCATTCCTGTCGAGGCGCCCAAGCCGCGTCGAGAAGGTCGCGGCGGGCGCGACGGCGAACAGCGCACTGCGCGAGAAGGCGAACAGCGCCGCGGCGGACGCGGCGAAGGCCGAGGCGGTGAACGTCGCGGCGGGCGCACCGGTGAGCGCCGCGAAGGACGCGAAGCGCGCGGCGAGGCGCGCAACGACGCGCCCATGCGCGAGCCGCGCGAGCCGCGCGAGCCACGCGAGGCACGCGAGGCACGCGAGGCACGGGCACCACGTGACGGCGAGCGGCGAGGCCGCGGCGAGCGACGCGACAACGAGCCGCGACAGATCCCGGCCGACGCCGAGATCCAGTTCGACACCCAGGCGCTTGCGCCCAATGGCCCGGCGAGCGATGAGGGCGCGGCCCCGGCAGAGCGAGCGCCACGCGGACGCGGCGAGCGCCGTGAACGCGGAGAACGCGGGGAGCGCGGGGAGCGCACCAGCGATGCCGTGCGAGAGCCTGGCAACGATGCCGCCCAGCCGGACGGCGAGCGCACCGCCCGGAGCGGCCGCGAGGAACGCGCGCCTCGGGGCGAGCGCGGCGAAGGCAGGCGCGAACGCCGCGGCGAGGCGGCTCCGCGCATGACGGAAGCTTCTCCCACAGCGGAGGCCTCCCCTGCCGCCGACAGCGCACCTGAATCGGTGATCGAAGATGGTGCGCCGCGCAGAGAGGGTGACGAACGCCGCAGCCGCTCGCGTGACCGCTATGGCCGCGATCGCCGCGAACGCGCGCCGCGCGAAGAAGCCGAGGCGGGTCCGGCTGCGCTGCCGGTAGAAGCACCCGAGGCGAATGCCGCCACCGAGTTCGACCGCCTGCCCAAGGCGCCCGCCGAAGCACCGGCGGCACCTCCCGCTCGGGCCGTTTCCCATGCGCCGGCAGTGCACACGCGCGCTTTGCCGAAGGTCCAGTCCTACGAGCTGCCGACGGACGAGCTTGCGCAGATCGCCGAGGGCGCCGGCCTGCAGTGGGTGAATTCAAACGCCGACCGCGTGGCGCAGGTTCGCGCTGCAATGGCGGCGGAGCCACGGCCGGCCCAGGTGCCGCGCGAACGGCCGCCGGCCATCGTGCTCGACGAGGGGCCGCTGATCCTGGTTGAAACGCGTCGCGACCTGGGAGACATGGTGCTGCCGTTCGAGGAGCCTGTCCACGAAGCCAGGGCGCCCCAGTGAGGCCTGCGCGATAGGCCTTCCCGGCAACACCGAGGACCTCGAGGCCACGCTAGAAATGGCGTGGCTTTTTTTTGCGCGCGGCGGCTAGCTCAGTGCCGGCGCAGCCATTTGCAGGCGTTGTCCTACGCGCGCCGGTGTAATTCCTTCTTGTTCAGAACGGCATACTCTATGCATGCTGCAGCGCAACAGCACAAACCCCACGGGCCACCAGTTAACTACGTCACAAAAATCGAATCGGCGTTTGCAAACAACAAACAAACGTCAATGCGCGTTAACATCTTGTCATACAAAAGAACTACACTTCGTACCTGATGTTGCAACGCGTCAAGTCTTCGGTGAAGCCTCTCGGCAGAGAGTAAAGCTTACTCCGTCTGACAAGCGATGTACGTCTTTTGTTCACAAGACAAACGACTCATCTTGTGTTCAAATTCTTGCGAATAGTAGTAAAGCGTTACAGCTGCCGCGCTCTCAGCCTGAGGCAGCACACACCCGTCACCGGGGGAATATTTAATGTTTCGATCCGACTCAACCGCACATGGCAACGTGGTTCGACGCTATACCCCCGGGGGTGGGGGCTCATCGGCGTCTCCCATCTACGTGCAGCCGCGCAGGATTGGCCTGCTGCAGCGCGCTGCAAAGCGCACCATCGACATCGTGGGCGCGCTCACCTTCTTTATTCTCTTTGGCCCCCTCTACTTGTTGGTCGCGCTCTGCGTGGGCATCAGCATGGGACGCCCTGTGCACTTCTGGCAGCACCGCCTCGGCGAGAACGGCCAGCGCTTCCGCTTTTACAAGTTTCGTTCGATGGTGCGCGATTCCGAACACGTGCTCGACGAGTTCCTGAGTCGCAACGACATGGCGCGCACCGAATGGGACACGTTTCAGAAGCTGGAGAAGGATCCGCGGATTACGCCGATCGGCCAGTTCATCCGCAAGTTGAGCCTTGACGAGTTGCCGCAGTTCTGGAATGTGCTCAAGGGAGACATGAGCCTCGTCGGCCCGCGCCCCTGCATGGAGCGTCAACGCAGCCTTTACGGCAAAGGCTGGGAGCACTACTGCGCGATGCGCCCCGGAATCACCGGCCTGTGGCAGGTCAGCGGGCGCAACCGTCTTTCGTATGCCCGGCGCGTCGAGCTCGACGTGGAGTACGTGAGCAATTGGTCTCTCTGGCTGGATATCAAGATCCTGCTGAAGACGGTTCGCACCGTGATCACCGGCGACGGTTCGAGGTAAACATGATTCGACCCATCGTTCTCTGCGGCGGCAGTGGTACGCGGCTATGGCCGCTATCGCGCAAGACGCTGCCCAAGCAGTTCGTGCCTCTGATCGACAACAAGAACCTGCTGGTGCTTACGCTGGAACGCCTGCGCCTGCTGAGCCCCGAGGTGACCTGCGTGGCGGCAGAGGAGCACCGCTTCCTGGTGCAGGAAAGCATCGAGGCCGCGGACGTGAGCGGCCAGCAACTCCTTGAACCGGTGGCACGCAACACGGCGGCGGCCATGGCCGCAGTCGCGCTTCTTTCCGAACCCGACCAGTTATTGTTGTTCGCACCGGCCGACCATCACATTCCCGATGCCGAGCGCTTCGTAGCGACGATCCGCAAGGGCATGCCCGCTGCCCTTGCCGGCCATCTCGTGACCTTTGGGGTCGAGCCCAGCTTTCCGAGCACGGCTTACGGTTATATCCGCCAGGGCGAGCCTCTCGAAGCCTCGTTGGGCGATGAGGCAGGCCACGCGGTGGCTGCCTTCGTCGAAAAGCCCGCCGCCGCACACGCCGAGCAGTTGCTGCTCGCCGGCGGCCACCTCTGGAATGCGGGAATCCTGCTGGTCCAGGCACGGGTGCTGATCGCGGCGCTGCAACAGCATGCGCCCGACATCCTCCAGAGCTGTCGCGAGGCCACGACGACTGTCGAAGTCGACGGCGACTTCCTTCGAATGGATGCCGCCGCCTTTGGCCGCTGCCGCAGCCAGAGCATCGACTATGCCGTGCTCGAGAAATGCGAGAAGGTCGCCGTCGTTCCATTCCAGGGCCGCTGGAGTGATGTCGGTAGCTGGAATGCAGTGGCCGAGCTGCACGAAGCGGATGAGAACGGCAACCGTATCAGCGGCCAGGGCTTTGCCATGGGCGCCCACAACACCTTTATCTACGCACCGAATCGTCCCGTGGTTGCCCTGGGCACCAAGGACCTGCTGGTGGTGGACACACCGGATGCATTGCTGGTCGCGCATGCGGAATATGCCGAACAGGTCAAGGACGCGGTCGCATTGCTGACGACGCACGGTCACAGCCAAGCCACCCGCCACCGCCGCATACCTCGCCCCTGGGGCGCTTATGACAGCGTGGACAACGGCGATCGTTTTGCCGTCAAGCGGCTCACGGTCAAGCCCGGCGCGCGTCTCGCGCTGCGCATGCACCACCATCGCGCTGAGCACTGGGTGGTCGTGAAGGGCACGGCCCGGGTGCTGTGCAACGGCGAGGTCTGCCTGGTCAAGGAAGACGAATCGATCTATATCCCTGTCGGGGCCAAATACCGGCTCGAGAATGCGGGCAAGACGATGCTCGAAGTGATCGAAGTCCAGACCGGCGGCTACCTTGGCGAGGACGACATCGTCCGCTTCGACGAAGCACCCACTGCCGCCCCCCTCAACAAGAACCAGAAGCTGGCCTGAGCGCCCCTCTTCGAAGCGTTCCGGTCCTCTCTCCATCCTGCGCGGAAGGTCGACATTTCATGAGCCAGTTCCAGAAGCGAATTTTCGTGGCGGGCCATCGCGGCATGGTCGGCAGCGCCATCGTGCGCTGCCTTTCCGAGCAGGGCTACACCAACATCATCAGCCGTAGCCGTGCCGAGCTGGATCTGACCGACCAGGCCCAGGTGCGCGCATTCTTTGCCGAGGAAAAGCCGCAGGAGGTGTACGTTGCCGCAGCCAAGGTGGGTGGCATCCATGCCAACAACAGCTATCCGGCCGAGTTCATCTACTCGAACCTGATGGTCGAGGCGAATGTGATCCACGAGGCGTGGCGCACCGGCGTGAGCAAGCTGCTCTTCCTCGGCTCGAGCTGCATCTACCCACGGCTGGCGCCGCAGCCGATGGCCGAGGACGCGTTGCTGACCGGCAAGCTGGAGCCGACCAACGAACCCTATGCGATCGCCAAGATCGCGGGCATCAAGCTGTGCGAGAGCTACAACCGCCAGTACGGTTGCGACTTCCGCAGCGTGATGCCGACCAACCTCTACGGCCCGGGAGACAACTACCACCCCGAGAACAGCCACGTGCTGCCGGCGATGATCAGACGTTTCCATGAAGCCAAGCTCGCCGACGCACCCGCGGTGGTCATCTGGGGCACGGGCTCTCCGAAGCGGGAGTTTCTCTATGTCGACGACATGGCGCGCGCCTGCGTGCACGTGATGGACTTGCCGCGAGAAACGTACGCGGCCAACACCCAGGTCACGACAAGCCATATCAACGTCGGCACCGGCGAAGATCTGTCGATCGCGGAACTCGCTACCCTGGTGAGCGAAGTGGTGGGCTACCAGGGCGATATCCGCTACGACACCAGCAAGCCCGACGGCGCGCCGCGCAAGCTGCTCGACATCTCGCGCATTCGCGAGCTTGGCTGGACGCCCGAGGTATCCTTGCGCGACGGCGTGACACGCGCCTACGAAGACTTCTGCAGCGAAGAGCTCGTTCCTTCCTGAGGAGTCCCTTTCCTGTCCTGCATGAACGCTTCCTCGCTCTCCCTCATTCCGCCTGGCACGGGCGGCGTGCGAGACTACGCGTCCGTGGTCGGACATCCGCTCCACGCACCACTGATGGAGTTGGAACACGACACCGACACCGCCTCGCTCTCAGGCGATTTCGTGCTGCTGCACTTCAGCGGCTATGGCTTCGAGAAGCGCGGCATTCCCCTGTGGCTGGTTCGTCGGATCCGCAGCTTGCGTGCACAGTTCAAGGCCGTCGGCGTGGTCTTCCATGAGCTCTTCGCGACCGGACCACCGTGGGGTTCGGCCTTCTGGCTCAGCGGCATCCAGCGGCGCATCGCGCGCGAACTGTTGCTCGAGTCCGACTTCTGGTTGACGAATCGAGAGGATGCGGCACGCTGGCTGCTCGCCCAATCGAAAGCCGTGCCTCACCGGGTGCTTCCCGTGTTCTCGAACGTCGGCGAACTCGACGCCATCGACACCGAGCGGCAGCGCAGGATGGTCGTGTTCGGCAGCGCCGGCATCCGCGCCCAGGTGTACGAATGGGCGGACGGCGAAATTTTCCGCACTGCGAAGCGCAACGGCCTGGAAATACACGACATCGGCCCGGCCATGCCGGAGGGACCGCTGGCGCAGCGCATGGCCCACGAAGGCGTTGTGGCGCACGGCAAGCTGCCGGCCGAGCAGGTGAGCGCGGCCTTGGCCGGCGCGGAATACGGCGCACTGGCCTATCCACCGGACTACGTGTCGAAGAGCGGCATCTTCGCGGCCTATTGCGCGCATGCGGTATGCCCCATCCTGCTGTCGAAGGACTACGGCGAGCATGACGGCCTGACAGCGAACGTGCATTACCTGCGCGGCTTCGGCGGGCTCGACGGCGCCGTCGATGCACGCAGCGTGGGCGCGGAGGCGCACGGGTGGTACAAGCCGCACCGGGTTGACGCCCACGTGGCGGCACTGCGCACGCTCTCCAGCGAGGTAAGACGATGAGAGCCCCTTTCAAGTGGACCAACGCTGCAGCGCGTGGCCCGGAGCTTGGCTTATGAGCGCCATCGCCCCCGGCACCGCCGCCACCACCACGCAGGCACCGAGCCGCGCGGCCTCGCTCAGCAGGGCGGGCAAGCTCTTTCTCGCCGTCTTTTTCATCATCGTATTCGAGGGCTCCGTCCGCAAATGGGTGTCGTCCGCGTCGACCCTGCCCCTGATCCTGCTGCGCGACATGCTGGCGCTGATGCTGGTGGTCTACGCCTGGCGGCACGGGCACCTGAGGCGGCACAGGAAGATCACCGCCGCCATGCTCGCCTGGACCTGCGTGGTGGTGGGCTGGGGGCTGCTGCAGTTGGTCGCAGGCCAGAGCACGCCGGTCGTGTTCATGATCGGATTGCGATTCTGGCTTCTGTACATCTGGTTTGCGGTGGCCGCGGCTGCATCGATGAACGAAGCCGACTATCGGGTCGCCATCAAAACGGCGGCCTACGTCATGCTGCTGCTGGCCCCGCTTGCGGTGCTGCAGCACTATTCGCCGCCCGGCGCGCGCATCAACACCCAGATCGACGGCGACGAGGAGAGTGTGTTCGTCGCGGTGGTCGGGGTGGTCCGCACGACCGGCACCTTCAGCTTCACCTCGGGTTACGCCACCTACCTGACCATGGTGGCGCCGCTGGTGTTCGGCATCCTGGCTGCACGCAAGCGCAACCAGTTCCAGTTCCTGTTCGCACTGGCCGTGTTCGGCGCCTTCGCCACGGGCGCGCTGGTAAGCGGATCCAGAACGGCAGCGATCACCTCGGCCGGGATGCTGGGAGCCTTTCTGGTCGGGCGACTGCTCTTCTCCAAGGCGCGCAACAAGGTAGGTGCGGCGGCCGCGGTCGTGGTGCTCGGCCTGCTCACCGCCATCTTCGCCTATGTATTCCGCGAAGCCATCGAGGTCACGCAGACGCGTTTCGAGCAGGCATCAGCCGTGGAGAACTTCACTGAACGGGTGCTCACGGTGCTGTTCGGCGAGCCCTGGGTGCTCGATCTTGTCACCTGGCTCGGCTACGGCGTGGGCTTCGGCTCCAATCTCGCCACCTATGTGCGCACCGGCTCTGCCGATGTCTTCGCCCTCGCGGAGGCCGAAGGCGGCCGCATCCTGATGGAAGGCGGGCTGCTGGGTTTTGCGTATATCGGGCTCAAGTACCTGGTACTGGTGCTCGGCGTGATTCGCAGCCTCAAGATCTCGATCAGCACCAATTCTCCCTATCCGCTTCTCGTGTGGCTGACGACCGCGTTGGCTGTGGTCAGCTGGCCGGCCCTCGGGCAGCTGACCGCCAATGCCCTGCTCGGGCTGATGTTCACCTACGCTCTCCTGCTGTTCCGGTATCCGAGGCTCGAGATCTTCCCGCCGCGCGCCTCGCGATCGTGAGACTGCTGCATCTGGTCCCCTCCGTCGATCCCCAGGGCGGAGGTGTCATCGAGGGAGTTCGGCGCCTGCACGACGCGCTGACCGAACTGGGCCACAGCGGCGACGTGGTGAGCCTGGACAGTCCCGATGCCGCCTGCGTGCGCGCCTATCCCGGCAAGGTGGTCGCGACCGGCCCCTCGGTCTCCAGCTACGGTTACAACGAGCGCCTCCTGCCGTGGCTGAAGGAACATGCCGGCGGCTATGACGCCGTCATCGTCAACGGACTCTGGCAGTACGTAGGCCTCGCGGCCCGCCGGGCGCTGCACGCTTCGGGCACTCCCTACTTCGTGTACAGCCACGGCATGCTGGACCCCTGGTTCAAACGCACTTACCCGCTCAAGCACCTGAAGAAGTGGCTCTACTGGCCCTGGGGCGAGTACCGCGTGCTTCGCGATGCATCCGCCGTCGTCTTCACCTGCGAGGAGGAACGCCTGCTGGCACGGCAGTCGTTCTGGCTCTATCGCTGCCGCGAGGTGGTGGGCTCCTACGGGACCAGCACGCCGCCGCAGGATGCAGAGCGGCTGTCGGACGTCTTCCTTTCCTCCTTCCCCGAGCTGCGGAACAAGCGCCTTCTGCTCTTCCTCGGGCGCATTCACGAGAAGAAGGGCTGCGATCTGTTGATCGAGGCCTTCGCGCAGGTGGCTTCGAAGGCGCCCGATGTCCATCTCGTGATGGCGGGGCCCGGCGACGACGCGCTCGTGCGGCAGCTGCAAGCCCGTGCGCGAAGCCTGGGCCTGGCCTCGCGCATCAGTTGGCCCGGCATGCTGTCAGGCGATCTCAAATGGGGCGCCTTTCATGCGTGCGAAGTGTTCTGCCTCCCCTCTCACCAGGAAAACTTCGGCATCGCGGTGGCGGAGGCCATGGCCTGCAGCCGGCCGGTGCTGATCAGCGACAAGGTCAACATATGGCGAGAAATCGACGCGGACCATGCCGGTTTCGTCGAGTCCGACACGCTGGAAGGCACGGCCGCCCTGCTGCGGCGCTGGCTCGCGGCGACGCCGGCGGAGCTGGACGCGATGCGCGCGGCCGCATTGCGCTCCTTCGAACAGCGCTTCCGCATGGAGCAGGTGGCTTCGACGCTGGTGGACATCATCTGCACGCACGCTCCGCATATCCGCTGAGAGCCCGAAGCGCCCTCTTGCACCGCGTCCACAGGCCCTCATGAAGCTGCTCGTCTACGGCATCAATTTCGCACCGGAGCTGACCGGCATCGGCAAGTACACCGGTGAAATGGTCGCCTGGCTCGCCGCTCGCGGTCACGAAGTGCGCGTGGTAACAGCCCCACCCTACTACCCCGACTGGCAGGTACGGCCGGGCTACCATGCGGCGCGCTACACCCGGCACGAATGGCAGGGTGCCCAGGTCTTTCGCACGCCGCTGTGGGTGCCCCGCAAAGTGACCGGCGCGAAGCGGCTGCTGCACCTGGCGAGCTTTGCCGCCAGCAGCGTGCCCGCCCTGCTCGCCCAATGGCACTGGAAGCCGGACGTGGTGTGGGTCACGGAGCCTCCGATGTTCTGTACACCGGCGGCCCTGGCTTTTGCACGCCTGCGCTCGGCCAAGTCCTGGCTGCACATCCAGGACTACGAGATGGACGCAGCCTTCGAACTCGGCTTGCTCAAAGGCGCACGCACGCGCGCCTTCGTGGCATCGGCAGAGCGCTGGCTGATGCGCCGCTTCGATCGCATCTCGACCATCTCGCTGCGCATGCTCGATCGCGCGCGGAGCAAGGGCACCGAAGACGCACGATTGGTCTCGCTGCCCAACTGGGCCGACGTTTCGGCAATACAGCCGCTGCAAGGCGTCAGCCCCTACCGCGCCGAGCTCGGCATCAGCCCGGACGCGGTGGTCGCGCTCTACTCGGGCAACATGGGCGCCAAGCAGGGCCTGGAGCTGCTGGCCGAAATGGCCTTGATGCTCAAGGACCAGCCCGGCCTGGAGTTCGTGTTCTGCGGCAATGGTGCCGGTCGCGCCGCGTTGATGAAGCGCTGCGAGTCGCTCGCCAATGTGCGCTTCCTCGACCTGCAGCCGGTCGAAAGGCTCGGCGACTTTCTCGGTTTGGCCGACATCCACCTGCTGCCCCAACGTGCCGATGCGGCAGACCTGGTGATGCCCTCCAAGCTGACCGGAATGCTCAGCAGCGGCAGGCCGGTGGTCGCCGGTGCGCACCCGCAGACCGAGCTTGGCCAGGTCACCGCCGAGTGCGGTATCGCAGTGCCGCCGGACGACGCCAGGTCCTTCGCAGACGCTGTCCTGGCGCTCGCGTCCCAGCCTGAACGCCGGCGCGAGCTGGGGCTCAAGGCGCGCGCGGTCGCAGAAGCGCGCTTCGACCGCGATGCCGTGCTGGCGCAGTTCGAGCGCGACCTGCTGGCCTGCGTTGCGAAACGCTGAGCCGACCGCCTAAAAAAAAAACCGGGCCTGGCCCGGTTTTTTTGCTTCACTGCTCTTCGGGCAGGATGCTCTCGTAGTTGTAGCTGGTGTAGCGATAGCGCCCGTACTTGTAAGGTGCGAAGGTACGCCGGCCCAGGTCCATCGCGTTGAGCAGCACGCCCGTGGCGGCTTTGCCACTCATGGAGAGCCGTCGCGTGCTTTCCTTCAGCTCGCCCATGGTCGACTGGTCGGCGCGCGCCACGAGGAGCACCGTGCCCGCGTGGGCCGCCACCGTGGACGTGTCAGCCGCTACCAGCACCGGCGGCGTGTCGATGACGACCAGGTCGTACTGCTCGGACAAGCGCTCCAGCATGGTCTTGAACGAGTCCGACACGAGCAGTTCCGCCGGGTTGGGCGGCAGTTGCCCGGTGGCAAGGAAATCGAGGTTGGGCACGACCTGGCGGTGCACGGTCTGCTGCACCGTCAGGCTGCCTGCGATCAGCTCGGACAGCCCCCCGTGACGCTGCAGGCCGAAGTACTGGTGCGTGTGGCCGCGGCGCAGGTCGGCATCGATCAGCAGCGTGCGCTTGCCGGCAGCGGCCATGAGGGCAGCGAAGTTCGCCGTCACGAAGCTCTTGCCGACGCCCGGCGTCGGACCGCTGATCAGCACCCGGTTGTTGGGCGACTCCAGCATCGCGAACTGCATCGCGGTGCGCAGGCTGCGCAAGCTCTCGACCGCGGGGTCATCGGGGCTTTCGATCGCCAGCAGGCGCACGCCGGTGGCGCCGCTGAGACGACGCTTGGCAATGGCCGCCTGCGAAGGACTCAACGGAATGGTCGAGAACACGGGCAGCCCGGTGTCGGCTTCGACTTCGTGCGGATCACGGAGCCGCTGCTCGACAAAGGAGCTTCGGATGAAGGCCGCAACGATGCCGAGGAACAACCCGAGCGCAAGCGCGGCGGCCATGATCACCTTGCGGTTCGGCTTGACTGGCTGCGTGGGCACCACCGCCTCATCCAGCACGCGCACGTTGCCGACCTTGCCTTCCTTCACCAGGCGCAGCTGCAACGCATTGTTGAGCAGCGACTGGTAGAGCTCGGTGTTCACCTTGACGTCGCGCTCCATGCGCACCGCTTCCTGCTGGATCGCCGGCAGGCCCTTGATGCGTTCCTGGATGCTGCCCATATCGGACTTCAGCGCAGCGATCTGGTTGTCCAGGGTCTGCACCGCGGGATGCGCGGAAGTGAAGCGCGACTCCAGCTCGCGCCGGCGCTGCTGGGCGTCCAGCAGCTTGGTCTGCCGGTCGACCGACTGGCCCAGGATCAGCGCGGCTTCCTCGCTGAAGGCCACCGTGCCCTTCTGGTTGCGGTAGCGGTTGTAGACCTCCTCCGATGCCTCCAGCTGCTTCTTGAACAGGGGCAACTGGACATCGAGGAAGGCAAGCGTCTTCTGCGCCTCGGCAGCCTTGCGCTCGATGTTCTGCTTGACGTACTGGTCGCCCACGGCATTGAGCACACGCGTCAACTTGAAAGGGTCGGTGTCCTGCAGCGATACGTTGACGATGCCGGAGTTCTTGCCGCGCTCCTGGAGGACCAGGCTGGTCTGCAATCCGATGGTGGTCGGCAGCTTCGCGTAGCGGTACAGGTTGAACAGCGCGCCCGGCTTGCCGGCGAGCTGGTCGATCTGCAGCGTGATCGGCCCCTCGGGCGTCTCTGCCCTCAGCAGTGTCCCGACGGTGCCCTTGACCTGCTGCATGCCGGGGTAGTCGAGCGTGTATTGGTTGTTCGCCGCGGCGGTCACGGTGAAAAGGCCGCCTTCCATGATGGTCGGCACGTCGAACTGCGAGACGAGGATGCGCTCGGTCCCGGACACATAGCCGTCCAGCCAGAGGAAGCCAGGGTCCGACAGGCCGTTGGCACGGCGTGCCAGCCAGCCGCCGATATAGGGCACGTACCGCGGTCCGGAAGAAATGTAGAGCTTGGTGGCCTCTACCGCCTGGCCCGCGATCATGCGCGAGCGAATGATCTCGATCTCGGCGCTTGCCGGCGTCTTCACGTCGACCAAGCCACCCGCTTCAGCCAGGATGCCCTTGCCGCCGGACTCCGTGTCCTCGACCTGGATCACCATGTTGGACTCGTAGATGGGGCGCTCCAGGAAGGCGTAACTCGCGCCGATCACGAACACGACGAGCGTGATCGCCGCGATCAGCCACTTGTTGGAGACCAGGACCTCGAGGTAGCGCCCGAGGTCCAGGTCTTCCTCGTCCGCCGCGCTTGCCGGGGAGGGATTCGTCTTGGTAATGATTGAGGAAGTCATCAACTGGATACTCTTGAGATGCGTTGGGCCCACTGCCTGGCGCCGGATTCGATAAGCTGGAGCGAGTGCTCGAAGATGCTGCGATCTTCGCGATAAGGATCGGGCACATCCTCGTCGCTGAACTCGCAGAGACGAAACACCTTTCCGGAAGCGAACAGATAGCGCTCCTGAACCGCGCGGCGTTGCTCGCGGTCCATCACCAGGATCAGGTCGGCCCGCTGGCACAGCTCGACGCTGAGTTGCTGGGCGCGGTGCCCGCCGATGTCGATGCCGCGCGCCTCCAGCAGTTCGCACGCGGTGGGGTCCGCAGGCTTGCCGACCAACGCATGCAGGCCGGCCGAGTCGACCTGGACGTCGGGCAGGTCGGCAGCCATCACCGCCTCCGCCATCGGACTGCGGCAGATGTTGCCGGTACACACGACGAGAACGTTCTGGATGGCCACTACCTGCCGCCCCCGGTGCTGCGCGAACCCAGATCGCGATAGGAGGTCGCCGTCGTGGCGGTCGGAAGAATCAGGCTCAGCACGCGGTTCCATTGCACCAGCGGGACCGGGTCGACATAGACCACGTCCTTGGGCCTGAGCGCGAAGCCCTCGGCCATGGCAATCGCCGTCGGCGTGCGGGCGTCGAGGTGGAAGATCGACAAGCCGTTTGTTTCGTTGCGGATCACGTAGATCTGGCGCGGATTGGCGGTCCCGAGATTGACGCCGCCGACTTCGGTCAGCGCGTCGTTCAGGCTGAGCCGGCCGTTGCGCATCATCACGCCCGTCTGCACGTTCACCTCACCCATGACGGTGACCTTGCGTTCATCGCGACTGCGCACCATGACCAGGTCCCCCGACCGGAGCGGGATGCTGGTGGGCGCGATGCCGGCCTCGGCCATGGACATCAGGTCGAGTGTGACGGTTTTGCCGTCCCGGGTCAGGGTCACGGCAGAGCGGTCACCGTTCCCCGACAAACCTCCCGCGCGATTGATCGCCTCTGCAAGCGTCATTGGGATGTCCGTGAAGATCTGCAGGCCCGGCGTGCGCACTTCTCCTTCGATGTAAGCGCGCTTGCTGCGGAAGGCGTTCACCCGCACGCTCAGCTGCGGGCTCTTGAACACCCTCGACAGCCTGTTGATCAGCGTCTGCTCCAGCTCCTGGATCGTCATGCCGTCGGCCTTGATCTGGCCTACGTAGGGGAAGCTCATGTGGCCCGTGTTGGAGACGATGAAGCCCGGAGCCGGCGAGACGCTCGCCTGATCGGCAACCGTCGTGGCGGGGATTCCGCTGAACACGATTTCCGGATGGTCATAGACCACGACGCTCACCACATCGCCAGGACCGATCTTGTAGACCGGCGCCTCCCCCACGAGTGCCCGCACTTCGGGCGGGACGTTATTGCCGACCGCGGCACGCTGTGCCTGGATCAGCTGGGGCGTGATTTCGGTGATTGCGCCGGCAGGCGGCGGATCGATCTCCGAAGTGGAAAAGCCCGAAGGCGATACAGCCTGGGCACCGTCGTTGCTCGCCGAGCGAAAGCCCGGCGCCAAGGGCGCACAAGCCTGTAACAGCAGCCCAGCCGAGGCGAACAAAGTGGCATGTAGTAGGAAACGTTTCAAACCCAACTCCGAGTCATGACCCTGAATGAATACTTTTGCAAACAGTTACGACTGTACATCAGCAACGCGCTAGGCTCAAATCTTTCTTGGCCTACGGCGTTCGGCAGGGTAAACGGGTGTGGCGTCCGATGGGGTAAGCGTGCTCCTACACAGCGCAATTTCAGGCCGGAATTGGAGCTGCAGCTATCGAAAAGATAGCGATAGTCGGAACGAATCAGGCCCCTCAGGGGGTTTCGATCTGTGCGGCACGCTTCCAGGCGGCCGAGGCCTGCTCACTGTCGTCGCGAGCTTCCGCGAGTTCTGCCAGTGCCTGCCAAGCCCGTCGATGCAAAACGGGATCTTGTAACGCCAAGCCGGCGTGAGTGAGCAATTGTTGCGACTTGCCCCAGAGCTGGCGCTTCATACAAGCCATGCCGGCCAGGTACTGCAGGTTGGCGTCGCGGGGATTGTTCCGCTGCGCAGATTCGATGCGCGCCAGCCAATCGGCGTCGACCGAGTCCAGGCCAGCCTCGAGCGCCCGCACCAGCTTGACGCGCAACGATTCGTGCAGGCTGCGAGGTTGCTCGATCATGCGGTCCCAGACCGGGAGCAGCCAGGCGCGCGCCAGGGTCAGGTCGCCGCGCAGCGCCACCATGCGTTGTGCCGCGTGGATGGCGACTTCAGGCATCTCGCGTTCCTCGCCCTCGAGCTCTCCCCAGGCCCGCAGCAGTTGGGTGGGATCATGCGCGCCGGAGAGCAGCTCCGTCGCCAAGCCTCGAATGATGCTCTGTGCGGCGGCGTCGGAGAAGGCGCGATGCTTGGCCAGCAGGCGGGCGGTTTCCAGCGCCTCCTGCGTACGCCCATCCTGGCGCGCAGCCTTGAGCCGCAGGCGCAGGGCAAGCGTGCGGCGCTGCGCACCCTGGGGGAGCTCCTCCAGCCGGGCCAAGGCGGCAGGCGCGTCGCGGTCGTCGAGCGCCCACCGGGCCGCGCGCAACTGCACGCCCTCGCGCGTCTCCGGGCTGGCGAGCACGCCGCGGTCCGCGCTCTCGCTGAGCGCCTGCTGCAGATGCGCGTCGCGCGCGCCCCGGTCCTGCAGCGCCTGGGCGCTCTCCGCAGCGAGCAGGTGCGACAACACGCGTATCTGCTGCGCCTGCGGCAGCCTTGCGTCCAGCGCGGCCAATGCCTGCTCCTGCAAGAGCGCCGCCTGCGCGGCCTTGCGCGAGCGGGAGAAGCGGCCGGCCAGTTGCTGCGCAAGAGCGTCGAGCAGCGCCGCGTGCAGAGAGCGCTCCTTCTGTTGCAGGCGCCATTGGCGAGCCTGCCGCGGCAGGGAGAACAGCGCCGACAGTGCACGCAAGGCCACGTGCAGCAGCCCGAAGGCCCCGAGCAGGATCAGCAGCGTGAGGTTCAGCGAGAGGTCGACTCGCCACGGCGGCCAAAAGACAGTAACGGTACCGTGATTGTTGCCGGCGAACAGCGCCACCGCCGCCGCGATGCCGAACAAGGCAAGGAGCCAGAGTGCTGCGCGCATGCCGGAAGCCTATCGCCCCGCCGCAGCCGTGGTGAGCGCGGCCAGCGTCTCGTCGATGCGCGGCGGCTCGCTGGTCTTGATCTGGGCCTGCAACTGCTGCAACAGCGTGGCGGCCGCCTGCACGCGACGCGAGGCCGGATCGAAGTAGCGGTTGAGGGAGGCCGACACGGTGGCCAACTCATTGCGCGCAGTGTCGAATTGCCGGGACAGGAGGGCCAGTCGCGCGTTGAGCAGTTGCAGCTTCAGGTTCTCGCGCAAGAAGAAGGTCTGGTCGGGCGACAGCAGCACGGCCTCGGGTCGGTCGATGCGGCCCACGCGCAGCAGCGAGCGTGCCTCGTTGCGCACCATCAGCAGGACACGCTGCCACCATGGCGCATCGTTCGGCATCGGCTCGGCTTGCCAGGGGTTGAGGCCGGCGCCGGGCGTGGCCACCGCGTTGAGCGGCGGCAGCCCATCCACCATGCGCACCAGGTCGTCGAGCTTGCGCAGTGTCTCGCCGCTTTCGGCGGTGGCGCCGGCCTGCAGACGATCGATGTCGCGCTGCATCGCGCGCTGCAGAGGCGCCAGCCGCGGCTGCGCGGCGCGTGCGATGCGCAGGTCACCGGCCTTGAGGGCGGCCAGCAGCGGCTGCACGTTGCCCGTGACCTCGGCCTGCTGCAGCGCAAGGCGGACTGCGGCCTCGATGTCGACCACCAGGTTCTCGTCGCGCGAGCGCGACAGGCTCTGCATCAGCTCCTCGAGCTGCGAACGCTGCAGCGCCACTTCGGCGACACGGGTCTCGTTGAGGGCCAGGCGAGCCGCCGTGTCTCGCACCGTCTCCTGCGCCTGCCGCGCCAGGGTACGGGCCTCCAGGGACTGCGCCATGGCGTCGGCGCTCTGCCGGGCCAGTTGCTCCTGCATCCCGCTGACCTTCTGCCAGAGCACCAGTACCGTCGCCAGCGCCAGCACCGCGGACGCGGCCAGGAGTCCAAGCAGAATCTTCGAGAGCGTGGCTGCGGGGAGCGGTGCCGCCTGAAGCTGCGCCGGCACTGGGGCGCGCGCCACCGGTTCCTGCAGGCTTTCGTTCAAGACGGAGGCGTCGCTCATGCGAAGGATTCTATCGACGCGACCAGCGCGTCCAGCACCGGGGAAGAGACGCGCACTGTCCCGAAACCCGCGGCCCGCGCGGCTTCCGCGATGCGCGGATGGGTGGCAACCACCCGCGCGGACGTCCATGCCGTGCCGGGCATCGCGGCGCGCAGACGGGCGATGGCCTCGGCGCTGCTGAAGAGCCAGGTCGCCTCGCCGCGCGCACCCTCCGCAGCCAGTGCCCGCGCGGCCACGTCGAAGGGTGGAGCGATACGACGGTAGGCGACGACAACGTCGCATGCGCCACCAGCCGCGACGATCTCGTGCGCCAGCCAGGCGCGTCCGGCGGGCTGCCCCGCTGCATCGCCGCCGCGCACGATCAGCACACGTGCGCCCGGGCTGACCTGCGCCTGGACCTCTGCCCACAGCGCCTCCGAGTCGAACTGCTCAGCGTCCTCGCCCGGCGCATCGATGGCGGTGGCAGGAACGCCGGCCTGCTGCAGGGCGCGTACGGTACCAGGACCGGTGGCCCAGCAGCGCGCATGCAGGTTGGCAGCGATGGCATGGGCACCGTCGAAGAAATGCTCGGCCGCCGAGGCGCTCACGAACATCAGGGCGGCATAGTCGCCCAAGCGCTGCCGCGCCATTTGAAGGTCCTTGGTATCGGTCACCGGAGCAATCTCGACGAGTGGCAGGGGTTGTGCATCCAGCCCGGCGGCGCGCAGGGCGGCGACCCAGCGCGCCGCCTCGCGAGCCGGGCGCGTGACGATCACTTTCTGCGCCGGCATCTCGTTCAGTGCGCGCCCGCCTGGCGCAGCAGGCGGGCGGCGCCGTCGCCGAGCGCGACCGCCTGCGCGGGATCGGTGACCTCGGCCTGCGCGTGAACCTGGACCAACTGCGCGGCGCCCTCCGGATCGCCCCAGGCCGCATCGATGCGCAGACGATCGCCGTCCTGCCAGCGCGCGTGGGCAGCCAGCGGCATCGAACAGCTGCCGCCCATGGCACGGCTGACAGCCCGCTCGGCAGCAGTGGCCAGCTGGTCGCGCTGGCTGGCGAGCGGCGCCAGCAGCGCTAGCAGGTCGGTGCGGTCGGCGCGCACTTCGATCCCCAGCGCGCCCTGCCCAGCGGCCGGCAGCATGACCTCGGGTTCGAAGACGGCGCGGATGCGATGTTCGAGGCCCAGTCGCTTGAGGCCGGCAGCCGCCAGCACAATCGCGTCGTATTGCCCGTCGTCGAGCTTGCGCAGCCGGGTGTCCAGGTTGCCGCGCAAGGGCTCGATGCGCAGATCGGGACGCAGCGAGCGCAGCAGGACCACGCGCCGAAGGCTGGAGGTGCCGATCACGGCCCCCTGCGGCAAAGCCTCGAGCGACGCGTAGCGCGGGGACACCAGCGCATCTCGCGGGTCCTCGCGCTGCAGCACGCAGGCCAGCGCGAACCCTTCGGGCAGATCCATGGGCACGTCCTTGAGCGAGTGCACCGCGATGTCGGCATGGCCCTCTTCGAGCGCCAGCTCGAGCTCCTTCACGAAGAGGCCCTTGCCACCGACCTTGGAGAGCGAGCGGTCGAGGATCTGGTCGCCGCGCGTGGTCATGCCGAGCAGGCTGACTGCGTGACCTCTTTGCCGAAGCAGGGATTGCACATGCTCGGCCTGCCAAAGGGCCAGGCGACTCTCGCGCGTGGCGATCACGATGTTGCTCAAGGGGACCGTTTCCGTTGCTGTGGGGGACCTTGGGAATGCTAGCATTGTTGCATCGCAGCAACGCAGCGCCGACCCGGTTGAACGAGGAGATCTTTGGCATGAAAAGCAACCCCAGCCCCGCTTCCGCCACGAGGCGCCGCAACAGCGACGAACAACTGCTGATCGACGACATCCGCCTGCTCGGACGCATCCTCGGCGATGTGATCCGCGAGCAGGAGGGCGAGGAGGCCTTCGCGCTGGTGGAGAAGATCCGCACCCTGTCCGTCGCCTTCCGGCGCGACGCCGATCATGCAGCCGACCGCGCGCTCAAGAATCTCCTCAAGGGACTCAGCGCCGCCGAGACGGTGCGCGTGATCCGGGCGTTCACCTACTTCAGCCACTTGGCGAACCTGGCCGAGGACCGGCACCAGATCCGCCGCCGTACCGAGACCGAGCGTACGGGCGAGAGCGCCGCCGGCAGCCTGGAGATGGCGCTCGCGCGCATCCGCAAGGCGGGCATCACGCCGGCAGCGGTCGTGGAGTCGCTGGCCCACAGCTACGTGTCGCCGGTGCTCACAGCCCATCCAACCGAAGTGCAGCGCAAGAGCATCCTCGATGCGGAGCGTGCCATCGCGCAGCTGCTGACCGAGCGCGACGACATCAAGCTGCGCCAGCAGTGCTTCGCCGGCACCCGGGACATGCTGACGCCCATCGCGTTGGGCGAGAACGAAGGCCGCATGCGCGCACGCGTGCTCCAGCTCTGGCAGACGCGGCTGCTGCGCTTCTCCAAGCTCACGGTAGCCGACGAGATCGAGAATGCACTCAGCTATTACGAGGCCACCTTCCTGCGCGAGATCCCTCGTGTCTACGCCGAGCTCGAAAAGGCGTTGGGCCGCAGCGACATTGCGCCTTTCCTGCGCATGGGCCAATGGATCGGCGGGGACCGCGACGGCAATCCCAACGTGACGGCCGAAAGCCTCGAGTACGCGATGCGCCGCCAGGCCGAGCTGGCGCTGCGCTACTACCTGACAGAGGTGCACTACCTCGGCAGCGAGCTGTCGCTGTCTGCCACGCTGGTGGACGTGTCGGTGGAGATGCAGGCGCTCGCAGAGCGCTCGCCCGACCACAACGAGCACCGCCAGGACGAGCCCTACCGGCGGGCGCTCACCGGCATCTACTCGCGCCTTGCCGCCACGCTGCGGGAGCTGACCGGCGGCGAGGCCGCGCGCCACGCGGTCGCGCCGCAGAATCCTTATCAACGTGCCGAGGATTTCCTGGCAGACCTGCGCACCATCGCGCAATCGCTGCTCGACAAGCACGGCGCTGCGCTGGTGGGCCAGCGCCTCGGGCCTCTGATCCGCGCCGTCGAGGTGTTCGGATTTCATCTCGCGACAGTGGATCTGCGCCAGAGCTCCGACAAGCACGAGGCCGTGGTTGCCGAACTGCTCGCCACGGCGCGCATCGAGCCCGACTACGCGGCGCTGGCCGAGGAAGCGAAGCAAGCGTTGCTGTTGCGCCTGCTGGACGACGCGCGCCCGCTGCGCGTGCCGGACGCCGGCTACTCGCCGCTTGCGCAGAGCGAGCTCGCGATCTTCGCAGCAGCGCGCCGGGCTCGCACACGCTACGGCGCGGCGGCGATCCGCCACTACATCATCAGCCATACCGAGACGGTCAGTGATCTGCTCGAGGCGCTGTTGCTGCAGAAGGAAGCAGGGCTGCTGCGCGGGACCTTGAGCCATGGCGTCCCGCCCTCGCCAGCTCCGAACAAGCGGGCGCCTGCCGGCGGAGGGCAGCCCGGCGCCGAAATCGGCAACGCCACCTGCGACCTGATCGTCGTGCCGCTGTTCGAAACCATCGAGGACCTGCGCAATGCCGCGCCCATCGTGCGCGCCTTCTACGCCTTGCCCGGCATCCAGGCACTGATTGCACGCTCGGGCGCCGAGCAGGACGTGATGCTGGGCTACAGCGACAGCAACAAGGACGGCGGTATCTTCACCAGCAACTGGGAGCTCTATCGCGCAGGCACTGCACTCGTCGCGCTGTTCGACGAGCTCAACAAGAAGGCCGGGACGTCCATTCGCCTGCGCATGTTCCATGGCCGCGGCGGCACGGTGGGGCGCGGCGGCGGTCCGAGCTACCAAGCCATCCTGGCACAGCCACCCGGCACGGTGCGCGGCCAGATCCGCCTGACCGAACAAGGCGAGGTCATCGGCTCCAAGTACGCGAACCGCGAGATCGGGCGGCGCAATCTTGAGACGCTGGTTGCCGCCACGCTCGAGGCCACGCTGCTGCCGTCGGCCAAAGCGGCGCCGCCTGCCTTCCTCGCCGCGGCCGACGAGCTCTCGGCCGCCAGCATGGCGGCGTACCGCGCGCTGGTCTACGAGACACCCGGCTTCGGCGACTACTTCTTCAGCGCCACGCCGATCCGCGAAATTGCCGAGCTGAATATCGGTTCGCGGCCGGCCTCGCGCAATCCGAGCCGCCGAATCGAGGACCTGCGCGCCGTACCCTGGAGCTTCAGCTGGGGGCAGTGCCGGCTCACGCTGCCTGGCTGGTACGGCTTCGGCTCCGCGATCGAACGCTTCCTGGCTGCTGCGGGCAGCGCAACGGCCCGCAAGGAGCGGCAGGCACTGCTGCAGCGCATGGTTGCGCAGTGGCCCTTCTTCAGCACCTTGCTTTCGAACATGGACATGGTGCTGGCCAAGAGCGACCTCGCCCTGGCCACGCGCTACGCCGAACTGGTGGAGGACCGCAAGTTGCGCCAGAAGGTGTTCTCGATGATCGAGGCCGAATGGCACCGCACCTCCGACGCCCTGGCGCTGATCACCGGCGCGAAGCAGCGGCTGGAAGGCAACATCGAGATGCAGCGTTCGATCCGCCACCGGTTTCCCTATATCGATCCGCTGCACCACCTCCAGGTGGAACTGATGCGCAGGTGGCGCGCCGGCCAGCAGGACGACGAGCGCCTGCAGCGCGGCATCCACATGTCGATCAACGGCGTCGCGGCCGGCCTGCGCAACACGGGCTGAGCAAGCTGAAATTTTCGGGTCGCCGCACAATGCGCGACTGACATGGACAGCCTAGACCTCCTCAAGACCTTCCGCGAAGTCGCCGCCTACGGCAGCTTCTCCCGTGCGGCCACCCGCCTCGACATGTCCAAGGCCACCGTGAGCAAGTACGTGGCGGAGCTCGAAAGTCGCTTCGGCGTGCGCCTGCTCAATCGCTCGACGCGTTCGGTCAGCCTCACGGACGCCGGCGCGCTGCTGCTCGAGCGCAGCAAGCCGGTCATGGAAATGGTGGAGCTCACCCAGGCCGAACTGCAGGAGCATGCAAGCCAGCCGCGGGGCCGGCTTCGCATCTCGGCGCCCCACGGCATGGGACAAGGCGACCTGCCCAAGCTCCTGGCCCAGTTCATGGGCTACTACCCCGAGGTCAGCCTCAGTCTGCACCTGAGCAACCGCCAGGTCGACATGGCCGAGGAAGCGATCGACCTGGCGCTGCGTGTCGGACCCATCGAGGACGACAATCTCATCGTTCGCAAGCTGACGCTGCTGAAGCTGGTGGTGTGCGCATCGCCCCAATACTGGAAAAAGCGCGGCACGCCGGCGCATCCGGCCGAGCTGGCGCAGCACGATGCGCTGACGCACTCCCGCCTCGGCGTCCATCCGCAGTGGCGCTTCGAGGTCGACGGCCAAGCGCAGGATGTGCCGGTCAAGAGCCGCATGGACGCTTCCGAAGCCGGGCCGCTGATCGAGGCGGCATTGATGGGCTTCGGCGTTCTCTACCTGCCGGCTTTGCTGGTCCAGACTTACGTGGACCGCGGCGAGCTGGTCGCGGTGCTGCAGGACTGCGTGCGCAACGACATGTGGCTGTCGGCCGCCTACCTGCAGCGGCGCCACAACAGTGCTGCCCTGCGCGCGCTACTGGATTTCCTGCAGACCCGCTTCGAGCAAAACTTCGCCTCCGGCAAGCGCCGGACCTCTTGAAGCAACCCAGCACGAGCGGGTGCGCTGCCGTGCATCGAGTCAGGCTGCAGATGCGCCCCGCGATGCAGATCAGGCAGTACCGTCCAGGCATCCCCTGTCTAGAAAAGCGAAGCGGTGATCGGGAGCGCAGCGGCACGCGATTGCGATGCCGATCCACCTTGCACCGGCGTGCGCGTTGCCTCCACGCTGCCCGCCTTCACCAGTGCCCCGACGCGCACGCCCAGCAAGCGCAGCGGCCGCTCCAGCGGTACGCGCTTGAGGCAGCGTCCGGCCGCTTGCCGGATTGTTTTCGCGTCCGAGGTGAACTGCTCGATGGTCTGGTCGCGCGTCGCGGTCTTGAAGTCGTCGTAGCGCAGCTTGATCCCGATCGTTTTGCCCACGTAGCCCTTGCGTTGCAGATCTTCTGCCACCTTCCCGCAGAGATGCGTGAAGATGGCGCCGAGCTCGGCCCGGTCGCGCACTGCGTGCAGGTCACGCTCGAAGGTGGTTTCGCGACTCATCGAGACCGGTTCGCTTTCGGTCACCACCGGCCGCTCGTCGCGCCCCCAGGCCATCTCATGCATCCAGGCGCCGGTGGCCTTGCCGAAATTTTCGATCAGCCAGTTGCGTTCCCGGGCCGCGAGCTCGCCCACGGTGCGGATGCCCAAGCGCTGAAGTTTCTCGTCGGCCTTGGGCCCGATGCCATTGACCTTCCGGCAGGGTAGAGGCCAGATGCGCGTCTCCAGGTCGTGGTCGTAGACCACCGAGACACCGTTCGGCTTGTCGAACTCGCTCGCCATCTTCGCCAGCAGCTTGTTCGGCGCAACGCCGATCGAACAGGTGAGCCCGGTGGCATCGAAGATCGAGCGCTGGATCAGGCGGGCCAATACGCGCCCGCCCTCCCGCTGGCCGCCAGGCACCTGGGTGAAGTCGATGTAGACCTCGTCCACTCCGCGGTCTTCCATCAGCGGCGCAATCTCGGTGATCACCTTCTTGAACATGCGCGAGTAGCGGCGGTACTCGTCGAAATCGACCGGCAGGATGATGGCCTGCGGACACAGCTTCGCAGCCTTCATCAGCCCCATCGCGGAGCCGACACCGAAAGGCCGCGCGGGATAGGTCGCGGTCGTGATCACGCCGCGCCCCACATAGTCCCTGAGCAGCGGGAAGGCCTCGACCGGGATGTCGGCCAGGGTGCTGCCTTGCGGCAACTCACGGAGGGCTTCATCCACCTTGCGCCGGCCGCCTCCGATCACGACGGGGAGCCCCTTGAGTTGCGGATAGCGCAGCAGTTCCACCGAGGCATAGAACGCATCCATGTCGAGGTGGGCAATGCGGCGGATTGGAGCGGCGGTCACGCGCTGGATTTTGCCGTCCCGGGGCGGGCACTGGTGCGCTGGGGGCTTCGATGCCATCATCGGGCCCATGCAAATCGTAGCCACCATGTTCTGGCGCCGGCTCGACCTGCCCGGCCATGACGCCTGCCGCCTCGAGAAGCACGGCGACGGATGGCAGCTCGATGGCGCCGCGGTGTTTCGCGGCGAGAACGGCCAGCCCGCCCGTCTGGACTACCGCGTGCACTGTGACAAGGCCTGGCATGCGAAGTGGGCGCGCGTACGCGGTTGGGCCGGTAGCCTCCCGGTGGACTTCGCGATCGCGCGCGCCGGCAACGGCGAATGGTCGCTCAACGATCAGGTGGTGTCAGGCCTGGCCCACTGCACGGATCTGGATCTGGGCTTCACCCCTGCCACCAACCTGCTCCCATTGCGTCGCTTGAACCTTCGGGTCAGCGAGAGCGCCGAGGCCCCCGCCGCCTGGCTCGATCTTCAGGATGAAGGCCTGAGTGCGCTGGCGCAGCACTACGAACGCCGCAGCGAGCTCGAGTACTGGTACCAGTCTCCGCGCTTCGACTATGAGGGTCTGCTGCTGACAACGCCGGACGGCTTTGTCACGCACTATCCGACACTCTGGCAGCCGGGGGACTGAGCGCAAAGCGGCGGGCTCGCACGTGCACGCCTAGCTGCGTCCTACAGGCAGGCGGCGCCGCCGCCATCTCGCCGGAAAGTTTGCGGCAATGCACGCTTGCCTGCAATCTCTTTCAAGCGCATGGCTGACGCTGCAATTTCCAAACCCGTGCCCCTCACCAACGGCCTCGTGTATGTGAATGCCGGCATGCCCGGCTTCACGCGTGTGCGGCGTGGCCAAAGCTTTCGCTATAGGGACACGGAGGGCCGCTGGTTGAATGACGCCGATGAGCTTGCCCGCATCAGGCAGCTGGCCATTCCCCCCGCCTACACGGACGTCTGGATCTGTCCATTGGCCAATGGGCACCTGCAGGCCACCGGAATGGATGCGCGCGGCCGCAAACAGTACCGCTACCACGCCGAATGGCGCCTGCTGAAGGACGAGACCAAGTTCGAGCGCCTGGAACAATTCGGCCGCGCGTTGCCGAAGATTCGTGCACGGGTGGCGCGCGACCTTCGAGCAGCTGCCAAGGAACGCCTGCCCGGCCGTGCGGCCGTGCTGGCGACGTTGGTTCGCTTGCTCGACATCACCTTCCTTCGAGTGGGCAATGACGAATACGCCAACAGCAACCGCTCCTACGGCCTCACGACCTTGCGCAACCGGCACGTGGATGTTCGCGGCACCTCGCTGAAGCTGCGCTTTCGCGGAAAGAGTGGCGTGCTGCATGAAGCGAAAGTCGATGATCCACGAGTCACGCGCGTGATTCGGAGGTGCCAGCAGTTGCCGGGTCAGGAGCTGTTCCAGTTTCAGGGGCCTGATGGCGAAGCGCATAGTGTCTCGTCCTCTGACGTCAATGACTACTTGCGAGAGGCGGCGCAGGACAATTTCACCGCAAAGGATTTCCGAACCTGGCATGGAACAGTGCAGGCACTGGAACTGACACGCCTTGCGTGCAGCGCCGAAGCGGGCGAATCGACCCCCACGCGCGTCAGCGCCAAGGAGATTCTGGGCGCAGTGGCCTCGCAGCTCGGCAATACGCCAGCAGTCTGCAAGAAGGCCTATATCCATCCTGCCGTGCTGACGCTGGGAACGAAACTGTCCTCAGACTCGGGGGCAATGACCGAGATCTGGAAGGAGCTCGCAAGCGCTCCTCAAAGTGTGGGGCGGCTTCACTCTGCAGAGGCGCGACTGCTTGCTTTCCTCCGGCAGCATCGCCTGGCGGCTCGGCGCGCCGAGAAGGCGATTTACGCGGCGAAGCAAAAAAAGGCTCAGCGCTTGTGAATCAAGAGACCGGCCTGATGCGCCGCGCCATCCAAGTGTTCGCCCGGACCCGTCGAACGGGCTCCCATGCGCAGCCGCAGCGGAGGCGCGAGCGCAAGCACCCGTCCAAAGACGCCGATCGGGAAGAACACCACCACCACCACGAAAACGCCGCCCAGGAGCAGCAGCCAGAAGTTGCCGAAGCGCTCGGAAAGGGCTGATTCGACGCTGCGCACCAGGATCGCCCCGAGGAACGCGCCCATCAGCACCCCGCGGCCCCCTACCGCCACCCAGATCAGCACCTCGGTCGATAGCGAGAAGCCAATCAGCGTGGGCGAGACGAAGCCGAAGAACTTGGCAAACATCGCGCCGGCCAGCGCCGACACCATGGCCGCCAGCACGAAGGCGATGTTCTTGTGCATCGCCACGTCGAAGCCGAGGAAGGCAGCGCGCCGGTCGTTGTCCCGAATCGCCGCCAGCACCGTACCGAAGGGCGTGCGGGAAAGCCAGCGCAGCAGCGCATACACGCCCAGCGCGACCCCGAAGGCCAGCAGGTATTGCGCCGTCGAATCGGGAATGCGTTCGGCCAGGAGAGGCGGCAGTTCGAGCGGCGCGATGCCGAAGAGGCCATTGTTGCCACCGACAAAGTCCCAACGCCCGGTGGCAGTCTCGACGATGACCGCCGCGCAAAGCGTGACGATCCCGAAGTAGGCGCCGGCGAGGCCGCGGCCGTAGAAGAGCATCGATCCGAAGATCGCCGCCGCCAGCCCGCTCGTCGCGAAGGCAAGCAGCAGGCCGTTGAAGGTGCTCGGCGCGATACCCGGCACCATGCCGAGCGAGGTCAGTCCCATCGAGTAGGCGCCGAGGCCGAAGAAGATGGCCTGCCCGAAAGACAGCACGCCCGCATGGCCCCACAGGAAACCAAGGCCCAGCGCGAAGATGCCGTAGGTCATGAACTGGGCAAGCTGCGACTGGGCCCATTCGCCGAGCGCGAGCGGCGCGAGGCCCAGCAGCAGCCAGATGGCCGGCGTCGACCAGGATGCCCAAGGAGAGAAGCGGTTCATCTTGAGCGCCGTCCGAAGAGCCCGTTGGGGAACAGCCGGATGATCACGATGGCCAGAGAAAACACCACGACCTGGGCGAACACCGGATCGCGCAAGGCCGACAGTCCGGTGCTGCCACTGGAGATGAGGCCTGCGCCGATGACCACGCCGAGGAAGCTGCCGGTCCCGCCCACCAGGATCGACAGGAACGAGGGGATGAGGAAGCCCGCGCCCATCTGCGGATCGACGCTCATCAGGGGCGCCATGACGGCGCCTGCGAAGCCGGCCAGCGCCGCACCCGCCATGAAAGTGCTTACGTCGAGCCGCCGTGTGTTGATGCCAAGCGAGGCCGCCATCGCGCGGTTGGCAATCACGCCGCGGATAGTGAGGCCGATGTGGGTGCGATAGAGCAGCACGAACGTCAGCGCCGTCAGCGCGATCGAAGCCGCCATGACGAACAGCCGATAGCCGGGGTAGGCCATGCCCAGGAGGTTCACCGTGGTGGCCAGCGGATCGGCCACGCTCTGCGACCGCGGACCGAAGATGATGACGATCAACTGCTTGAGCATCAGCGACAGACCCCAGGTGGCGAGGATGGAGTCGATGAAGCGCCGGTAGACGAAGCGCACCACCGCCTGCTCGACGATCCAGCCGACCCCCGCCAACACCAGTGGCGCCAGCAGCAGCGCCCACCAGAAGGGCCAGCCGGCGCGTGTCACCGACACGGCTGTGTAGGCGCCGATCAGGAAGAACTCGCCATGCGCCATGTTGATGACGTTCATCAGGCCGAAGATGATCACCAGCCCCAGCGCGACCAGCAGGAGGACCAGGAAGAAGCTGGTGCTGTCGAGGACCAGCGCGAGGATGTCGGTCATGTCGTTGCTCGTCTCTCGGTCAGGCCGACAGGTAGCGGCGAATCACGGGGGCCTCGGCGTGCAGCGTGGCGACATCGGCCTCTTCCGCGATGGTGCCGCTTTCGATGAACAGGCAGCGCCCGGCCATGGCACGCACCAGGTCGAGGTTCTGCTCGACCAGCAGCACCGCCAAGCCCTGCTCGGCCGCGATGCGCCGTATCGTCGCGCCGATCTCCATCACGATGGAGGGCTGGATGCCCTCGGAGGGCTCATCGAGCAGCAGCAGCTCCGGCCGACCGACCAGCGCCCGCATGATGGCCAGCTGCTGCTGCTGGCCGCCGGACAGGGTGCCCGCGCGTTGGCGGCGCCTTTCGGCCAGCACCGGGAAGGTGCTCCAGGCCCAGTCGGGCAACGTCTTCGGCAGCTTCGACTTGCCCAGCACGCCCATCATCAGGTTCTCTTCGACGGAAAAGTCGGCGAAGATGTCGCGGCCTTGCGGAACATAGCCCACGCCAAGCTGCGCCACCTGGAAAGCCGCTCGCTTGGTGAGCTCGCAATCGTGCAGGCGCATGGAGCCGGCGACGTGCGGCAGATGGCCGGTGATGGCCCGCATCAGCGTCGTCTTGCCCATGCCGTTGCGCCCCATCAACGCGGTGACGCTGCCGCGCGCGAGGGTGAGCGTGACATTGCGCAGCACCTGGCTGCCCTTGAGGTATCCGCCGCTGACTCCCGAGGCTTCAAACATGGCTGGCCGCTCCCAGGTACGCTTCGCGGACTTCCGGGTCGTTGCTGACCTCCTGGTAGCTGCCGCGGCGCAGCACCTTGCCGCGCAGCAGCGCGATCACCTCGCACTCCAGGCCGGCGACGAAATGCATGTCGTGCTCGATCGCCAGAATCGTGCGCTTGTGTTCGGTGGCGATGCGCTTGATGAGCGACACGGTCTGCTGCGTCTCGCGGATGGTCATGCCGGCGGTAGGCTCGTCCAGCAGCAGCACGCGGCTGTCGCCGGCCAGCAGCATGCCGATCTCCAGCCACTGCTTCTCGCCATGCGCGAGCTCCTCGGCCGTCAGGGCCGCGCGGTGATACAGGCCGATCACGTCCAGCAGTTCTTCCAGTCGTTGCAGGTGCCGGCCGGCGCCGAGGCGACGCCAGGGCGGCACGCCCACCATCAGCGCGGCCTCCATGTTCTCGGCCACGCTCAGGGCCGGACAGATGCTCGGCGCCTGGAACTTGCGCAGCACGCCGAGGCGCGCGATGCGCGGCGGTGGCAGGCCGGTGATGTCGCGGCCGTCGAACCAGACGGTGCCTGCGGTCGGAGCGAGGTCGCCGCTGATGACGGCCAGCAAGGTGGACTTGCCGCAGCCGTTGGGTCCGACAATGCAGTAGACCTGCCCGGCATCGAGCGACAGGTCCACCCCTTCGAGCGCCCGCACGCCGCCGAAGTGCTTCTGCACGCCGCGGACCTCAAGCAATGCGGACACGCTCAGGCCTTCTTGCACTGCGAAGGCGCGACCACGCGGCCGACATCCTGCAGCAGGTCCAGGCTGCCGCCCTTTGCTACCGAGATCACCGTGTTGAGGTCGACATGGCGGTCGCTGGCGCGAAGCAGCACCTCGCCGTTGCCCGTCGCCAGGGTCTGGCCGAGCATGGCATCGGTCACGCGTTCCTTGTCGGCCGTCTTGGCGCGCTGCACGCCGCCGAAGTAGAAGCGCATCAGGTTGTAGTGCGCATAGAGGTTGTTCGACACGATGGTCTGCGGACCGAAGCGCTCGCGCACCTTCTTCACGAAGTCGGCCGCCTCCGGCTTCTTGAGCGTCGAGGTGAAGCTCGAGACGGTCACGATGTCGTCGGACTCCTGCGTCGACAGTCCGGCGAGGTAGTTCTCGCTGAAGCCGAAGAACAGCACGCGCAGCTTGCGCTTGAGGCCGGCGCCGGCGAACTGCTTGATCAAGGTCACGGCGTCCGCTCCGACGACGCTGACGACCAGCGTGTCGGCGCCAGAGGCCTCGATCTTGCGCAGCGTGCTGGCGTAGTCCTTGATGCCGAAGGGCACGTACTCCTCGCCCAGCACGGTGGCGCCGTTCTTCTGCGCCGACGCGCGCACCGCCTCGTTCATGCGCTTGGGCCAGATGTAGTCGCTGCCGATGAGGTACAGCTTCTTGCCGACGTTCTTGCTCGCGTAGCTGATCAGCGGCTCGACCCAGGCGGCCGGAAGGGCGGAAAAGCAGGTGATGTAGCGGCTGCAGGTGCCGCCTTCGTAGTCGGTGGCATAGAGCAGCGGCACCTTCGCACGCTCGATGGTCGGACGCACGGCATCGCGCTCCGCGCTGGTGAGCGGGCCGAGGATCGCATCGACGCCGTCGCGACGAATCAGCTCCTGCGCGCGCTCGACCGCGGTCTTGGGATCGGTGCGCGTATCGGCCCGCACCAGTTCGACCTTGTGGCCCAGCAGGCCGCCGGCTTCGTTGATTTCATCGATCGCCATCTTGCCGCCCTGGAAGCCTTGTTCGCCCAGCGCTTCGAGGCCCCCTGAGAAGGGTTGCAGGATGCCGATCTTCACGGGGCCGCCGGCAGCGGCGTGGACGAGGCCGGGCAGGCCGAGCGTTCCGGTGGCCAGCGCCGCGGCACCGGCACGAACGAAGATGCGCCGGCGCGGCGAGATGACGAGTGGGGCATGCATGCGAGAAGCTCCAGAGGTTGAACGCTGAAGAGAAGAAACCCGGGCCATGCAGGCGCCGTTCGGATGGACCGCCGGCGCGTCAGGCGAATTCGAATCGATTGCCGACCAGGCCGCCGCCGGAATAGGCGCGTGCCACCTCGGTCGAATCGGTGACCCAGCCGAAACTGGTGGCGATGTCGAAGAGCGAAGACGTCTGCTCGCGCGCCGACGGTGCGGCCACGCAGTCTTCGGGCACGAACACGCGGTAGCCGAGGAAGAAGGCGTCGTGTACCGTCGACCGCACGCAGATGTTGGTGACCACGCCCATCACGACGACGCTGTCGACTTCGAGGTCCTTCAATGTCATGTCGAGGTCGGTGCCGAAGAAACCCGAATAGCGGCGCTTGATGACGTAGTGGTCGTCGGGACGCGCCTTCAGGGCATCCACCACGCGCGCGCCCCAGGTGCCTTCGATGCAATGGCGGGACCGCTTGAGGAACTCGCGGTCGCGATGCACCCCCGGGCGGTGCGCATCGGTGATGAACACGATCGGGCCTCCGGCCTCGCGCGCCGCGTCGATGACTGCGAGCTGTGGTCCGATCAGCTTTTCGTAGCCGGGCAGCACCATGGCGCCGCCTTCCACGCAGAAGTCGTTCTCCATGTCCACCACGAGCACCGCGGTGTTGCGGGCCGTTATGGCCGTCGGCTCTGAAATTCCCTTGGCCGAGAACGCGTCGACCGCTGTGTTCGGAATCATCGTCGGGCGCCTTCCAGTTGGGTGGCAGTCAATTCCAGTTCATGTAGCCTTCGCTACATTTTCATGAAGTGCATACTACATATCGCGCAAACGGGTGACAAGCCCTTTTTGCCCGCACATCGGAGCTGGCCACGGACCCTTGCGGATCGTCATCAGCCCTCTCCCCTGCTTTGACGCCGCGCCGAGAATTTCAGGCCCAGGCACAGCGGCAAAGCAATGGCGGGCAACAGCGCCATTAGCAGGAAGCCGCCGGCTCCGAGGCGTGCATAGAGCATTCCGGTCGACATGGTCAGAAGCGCTGTCACCAGTCCTGGTCCGAGTGCATACATGGCTTGGCCGGTCGCGGCAAGATGCCGAGGCACGGTGGTGCCCATGAGGCGCATACACGCGAGATGCAGAAGCGCAAACGTCAATCCATGCAGGGGCTGTACGAGTGCCAGCGCCCAGGGATCGGTCGAAGACGCCACCACGAGCCATCGCACGACAGCCGCCGTGCACGCGATCGCAGCTGCACCACTCGACCCGAGCGAATCGAGCCATCGAGGTCCGATGAACACGAAGACCAGGACCTCCGCGACAACGGCTTCGGACCACAGGACACTGATCGTGGCCTGGCTCACGCCTGCTGCGTTCCATCGGATGACAGCGAATGCGTCATGCATGGCATGGCTGCCGTAGACCAGGGCCGCGATGAGGAGCATGCGCCGGAACACGACGATCCCCAGCAGTTCCCCGATGGCCGCGAAGGATGATCGTTCAGGGGCGACGCGGGTGTTGTCACCCCGCGCTGGCAGCAGCATGGTGCTTGCTGCTGCGAGCAGAAGGAGTGTCCCATGCATCCATGCGATCGATGTGAGTGCCGTCCAGCCGATGACTTGGCCAGCGACCAGCGTTCCGAACACGAAGGCGGCCGATGCCGCACCTCGTACCCAGCCATATTCGAACCTCGTTGCGGATGAAGCGGCCGACTTCGAAGCATCCAGCGCCAAGGCGTCGGCAAGCGACGTGGTTGGTGTGAGCGCAGCTTCATGGCAGAGCCGGACGACCAGAAAGATCCAGAACCCGCCGACCCAGGGAAGCCCAAGTGCAAGGCAGGCAGCAAGGGCCGCAGCGGCGGCCAGCACGTGACTCAACCGCTCCAAGCGATCTGCCAGGCGCGCTGCAACCGGGCCGGCAATCAGCCGTACGATGGTCCCGAGTCCCAGCAGAAGCCCGATCTGCTCGGGTGACATCCCTCGCGTTTCGAAAAAGCGAGGCCAGAAGGGCGACGCCACCCCGAATGATGCGTACAGCAACACATAGAGAAGGATGAAGGATCGCAACGCGTGAGGCTGGGGCGTTCGCATGGCGCATGTTCGGGTTTCAGGTGCGCATCGTCACAGAACGCGGGGAGCGTCGGGGGCGGGATTACCCAAGCGCCGAGCGCCCCGCCGGATGCGGGTACCCGGCGCGCAGAAGCGCTTGGCGGTGCGGGCCGCGCCCTCTACAATCTGCCTCACTGCAGGAGAGCGGGCCGCTGCGAGGCGGCCCCACCGAAGGCGCAAACTCCCATAAACGCTCAGGTCCGCTCGCAACAACGAGCCTGTACTGCATCAACTGTCAAAGCCGTCTGGAGAGCCATCACACCACGTGATGCACCGAAGGAGCAAACCCGCTGCGGGCGCAGCGGGCGAATCTCTCAGGTACCGAGGACAGGGGGAGCGGCAACTTGGACGCATGGTCCGGTTGCTTTCTTTTCGAGCTTCCGTTTCCGTTGCGTTCGAGCGCTGCAACCTCAAAGGTGCATGAAATGCGCGTGATCGTTCTTGGTGCCGGCCTGCTCGGCGTGACTTCCGCTTACTACCTCCAGCAACTCGGCCACGAAGTGACCGTGGTCGACCGGCAGGCCACACCGGCTGCCGAAACCAGCTTTGCCAATGGCGGCCAGATCTCCGTCAGCCACGCCGAACCCTGGGCCAACCCGAGTGCGCCGCTCAAGGTGCTGCAATGGCTCGGCAAGGAAGATGCGCCGCTCCTGTTCCGCATCCGGGCAGACATGCGCCAGTGGCTCTGGGGCCTGCAGTTCCTGCGCGAATGCACGCCGGCGCGCACGCGCCACAACATCGAGCAGATCGTGCGGCTGGGCACCTACAGCCGCGAAACGCTGCAGCAGTTGCGCCGCGAAACCGGCCTTGCCTATCACCAGCGCACCCAGGGCATCCTGCACTTCTATACGACGCAGAAGGAATTCGATGGGGCGTTGAAGCCGGCTGAGCAGATGCGCGCGCTGGGCTGCGAGCGGCAGGTGATCTCGGCGGACAAGGCGGTGGAGATCGAGCCCGCACTGGCCCACATCCGCTCTCACCTGGCGGGGGCTACCTACACGGCCGAGGACGAATCAGGCGACGCCAACCGCTTTGCGCGCGAACTGGTCAGGCTTGCGTCCGCGGCCGGCGTGAACTTCCTCATGAGCCACACCGTGACCGCGCTGCGCGAATCCGGCGGCAGCATCGACCATGTGGAAGCGACGGACGACGAAGGCCGCTTCCAGCGCATCCGCGGCGATGCCTTCGTGCTGGCGATGGGCTCGCTGAGCCCGCTGTACGCCGCACCGCTCGGCATCAAGCTGCCGATCTACCCGGCCAAGGGCTATTCGGTGACGCTGCCTGTCAAGGACGCATCGAAAGCGCACCAGGTCTCCCTGACCGACGACGAATACAAGCTGGTGTTCTCGCGCTACACCTCCGAGAGCGGCGACCGCCTGCGCATCGCCGGCACGGCTGAGCTCAATGGCTACGACCGCGACCTGAACCGCGTGCGCTGCGAAGCCATCGTGCGGCGCGTCGAAGAACTGTTCCCGGGCGCCGGCGATACCCGCCAGGCCCAGTTCTGGACTGGCCTGCGGCCGGCAACGCCGAGCAACGTGCCGCTGATCGGAAAAACAAAGCTGCCGAACCTGTTCCTCAACACCGGCCATGGCACGCTGGGATGGACGCACGCCTGCGGCTCGGGCAAATCGATCGCGCGCATCGTGAGCGGGCTCGCGCCCGAGGTGGACTTCGCGTTCACCGGGCTGCACGACGGGACGAAAGGCATCCGGCAGCCTGCCTCATCCACCCCTTGGCTGCAGCGCTGACGACCTGCCTGCTGCACGCACGCGGTTCAACACGTGCGTGCAGCTTGACTGCTCTTACTCGATCGCCTTGCCCATGTCCTCGACCACCTTCTTGGCGTCGCCGAAGACCATCATGGTCTTGTCCATGTAGAACAGCTCGTTGTCCAGCCCGGCATAGCCCGCGGCCATGCTGCGCTTGTTCACGATCACCGTCTTGGCCTTGTAGGCCTCCAGGATCGGCATGCCGTAGATCGGCGTGCCCTTGGTGAGCGCGGCCGGGTTCACCACGTCGTTGGCCCCCAGGATGATCGCCACGTCGGCCTGCGCGAACTCGCCGTTGATGTCCTCCATCTCGAACACCTGGTCGTAGGGCACCTCGGCCTCCGCCAGCAGCACGTTCATGTGCCCCGGCATGCGCCCGGCCACCGGGTGGATCGCGTACTTCACCGTCACGCCCTTCTCGGTGAGCTTCTGCGCCAGCTCGTTGACCGCGTGCTGCGCGCGCGCCACCGCCAGCCCATAGCCGGGCACGATGATCACGGTCTCGGCGTTGGAGAGCATGTAGGCCGCGTCGTCGGCGCTGCCGCTCTTGACCGGGCGCTGCTCCTGGGCCGCGCCCGTGGCCGTTGCCGCCTCGCCGCCGAAGCCGCCCAGGATCACGTTGAAGAACGAGCGGTTCATCGCCTTGCACATGATGTAGCTCAGGATCGCCCCCGAGCTGCCCACCAGCGAGCCCGCCACGATCAGCATGGCGTTGTTCAGGCTGAAGCCGATGCCCGCGGCCGCCCAGCCCGAGTAGCTGTTGAGCATCGACACCACCACCGGCATGTCCGCCCCGCCGATCGGGATGATGATCAGCACCCCCATCACGAAGGCCAGCAGCAGCATCAGGAAGAAGGCAGTCCAGCTCTCGGTGGCCATGTACACCAGCCCCAGGCCGATGGTCGCGAGCCCCAGCACCAGGTTGAGCATGTGCTGGCCCTTGAACTGCACCGGCGCACCCTGGAACAGGCGGAACTTGTACTTGCCCGAGAGCTTGCCGAAGGCGATGACCGAGCCGCTGAAGGTGATGGCGCCGATGGCCGCGCCCAGGAACAGCTCCAGCCGGTTGCCCGCCGGAATCGCCCAGCGCGCCAGGCCGTCGACCACGTAGGCACCCTCGGGCGTGTTGCCCCCGATGAGCGCAGCCACCGGAGGCGGCGTGATGCCGAAGGCCCACGGCTCGACCACGGCCGCCACCGCGATGAAGACAGCCGCCAGACCGATCATGCTGTGGAAGAAGGCGACCAGCTCGGGCATCTGGGTCATCTCGACAGTCTTGGCGCGGTAGGCGCCGTAGCCGCCGCCCACCACCAGGCCCAGCAGCACCCAGGCCATGCCCTGGCCCCTGCCGCCGGCGAGCTGCACGATCAGCGCCGCGGTGGTCAGGATGGCGATGGCCATGCCGGCCATGCCGAACATGTTGCCGCGGATCGAGGTGGTCGGATGGCTCAGGCCCTTGAGGGACTGGATGAAGCAGACGCTGGCGACCAGGTACAGCAGCGTGACGACGTTCATCGACATGGTCAGTGGCCCCCCGCCTTGGCCGCTGCAGCAGCCGGGGCCTTCTTGTCCTTCTTCCTGAACATCTCCAGCATGCGCCGGGTGACGAGGAAGCCGCCGAAGACGTTGACCGCTGCCAGGGCCACGGCCAGCACGCCCATGCCCTTGCCCAGCCAGGTGGTGGTGAGCGCGGCCGCGAGCATGGCGCCCACGATGACGATGGCGGAGATGGCGTTGGTCACGGCCATCAGGGGCGTGTGCAGCGCGGGGGTGACGGTCCAGACCACGTGGTAGCCCACGTAGATGGCCAGCACGAAGATGATCAGGTTGATGACGGTATGGGATACCGGGTCCATGGCTTTCTCCTCGTTCGGCTTGTTCTTACTTGCGGGTGAGCTGGCCGTCGCGGCTCATCAGGCAGGCAGCGACGATGTCATCTTCGAGATCGATCTTGAAGCCGCCCTCCTTGGGGAGCACGAGCTTGAGGAAGTCGAGCACGTTGCGCGCGTAGAGCGAGGAGGCGTCGGCGGCCACGAGGGCGGGCAGGTTGGTCTCGCCCACGAGGGTGACGCCGTGCTTGACGACGGTGCGCCCGGGCTCGGTCAGGGGGCAGTTGCCGCCTTGGGGGGCGGCGAGGTCGACGACGACGGAGCCGGGCTTCATGGCCTTGACCATGTCCTCGGTGACGAGCACGGGGGCGGGCCGGCCGGGGATGAGCGCGGTGGTAATGACGACGTCGGCCTGGGCCACGCGCTTGGCGACTTCGGCTTTCTGGCGATCGAGCCAGCTCTGGGGCATGGGGCGGGCATAGCCGCCGACGCCTTCGGCGGCTTCCTTTTCTTCCTGGGTCTCGTAGGGCACGTCGATGAACTTGGCGCCCAGGGACTCGACCTGCTCCTTGACGGAGGGGCGCACGTCCGAGGCCTCGATGACGGCACCCAGGCGCTTGGCAGTGGCGATGGCCTGCAGGCCAGCGACGCCGACGCCCAGGATGACGACGCGCGCGGCCTTGACGGTGCCCGCAGCGGTCATGAGCATGGGAAAGAAGCGCTGGTAGCGGTCGGCGGCGATCATGACGGCCTTGTAGCCGGCGATGTTGGCCTGGGAAGAGAGCACGTCCATGCTCTGGGCGCGGGTGGTGCGGGGGGCGGCTTCCAGCGCAAAGCCGGTGAGGCCGGCCTCCGCGAGCCTTTGCAGGCCCTGGGCATCGAAGGGGTTGAGCATGCCCACCACCACGGTGCCAGGCTTCATGAGCGCAGCCTCGGCGTGCGTGGGTGCACGCACCTTCAGCACGAGCTCGCAGGCAAAGGCGCCAGCGGCATCGGTGATCTCGGCACCGGCACCCTGGTAGGCGGCATCGGTGAGCGACGCAGCAACGCCGGCGCCGGACTGCACACGCACCGTGTGCCCCTGCGCGACAAGCTTCTTGGCCGTCTCCGAAGTCACGGCCACTCGGGTTTCGCCGGGCACAGTCTCGGCCGGCACGCCTATCAGCATGGGGAAGTCTCTCTCGTTGGATCACACGCGGCGATGCATCGCCCGCAGGGCATTGCATCGCTGGCAGAAGGAGCCCACGCCCACGCGGCGGCGGGCAATGAAGCTCAGGCCGTCACGCCGACCTGGTACAGCTCGACGCGCGTGCCGTCGGGATCGGTCACGTAGATGGTCAGGCCGTAGGGCCCGTCATGCAGGTCCTGCTGGAACTCGACATCCGACTTCTTGAGCTTGTCGCGCAAGGCTCGCACGTCGTTGACCTCGAATGCGATGTGGTCGATCTGACGATGCGACGGCGCGCGCCCGGCCACGACGGCCATGCCTTGGTGAAAGGCAGTGAAGGGACGACCGTCCGCAAGCGGCTTCGCCGGCCGAATCGAAAAACCCAGCTGGTCGACATAGAAGCCGACCGAGCGCGGCACGTCCTGCACCATCAGCAGCATGTGGCCGAAGCCGAGCGTGCGCGGGGCCGCCTTCTCTTCGACCCACGCCCGCATCTCCTTCGAATCGGAAATTTCGCAGAAGTATTGCTTCCAGACCTTCTTGGCCGTCTGCTCCCACTCGCCGTTGACGCCCGAGATGCAATCGTCGAGCGCGACCACGTCGTAGTCCCGCAGATAGGCCTCGCGGATGCTGGTCTCCACGCACGCATTGGTGGTAGTGCCCGCCACGAACAGGGTGCGAGTGCCCAGCATCTTCAGCATCATCTCCAGCCGCGTCTCGTAGAACGCGCCGAAGCGGTGCTTGCGGATCACATAAGCCGGATTGACTGCAGCGAGCGCCTTGAGCTCCTCGACGATCTCCTCGTCCCAGCTTCCCGCAAGCGCGGAAACCTGCTTTCGCCGCGAGGTGTGGCCGGCGAGCTTCTTGCGGGCCCGGCTCGCATCGACGGCGAAGTGTTCCTGCACGGTCCAGATCACCGGAATGCCGGCGGCCTGGCAGCGGGGGATCAGTTCGGCCAGCGTCGGCACGATCGCCGAGAGGCGCTTGGTGTCGACGCCCGAGATGCCGAGCGTGCCCTTGTCGTGGATGAATGCGTTCTGCAGGTCGATGACCAGCAGGGCCGAGGTGCGGGGATCGAGGTTGTCGAGGGTCATTTATTTTTCCTTCATGTCGATGCCGAGCACGCCATTGCGCCCCCAGCTGTCCTTGGGCGTGTCGTGGATCACGACGTGCAGGTGATCGGGCTTGCAGTCTGCATGGTCGACCATGGCCTGCGTGATGGCCTTGACCAGGTTGCGCTTCTGCTCGACCGTACGGCCTTGCCACATCTCGACGATCACGAATGGCATGTCATTTCTCCTTGGGTTGGTTGCTGGCCCATCGGGGCACCGGCGGCGAAAAGCCTGTGACGAAATCGCTGCTGGCCCGGTCTTCTCCGCGCACGAGCCAGAGCGGACGGGTCGTGTAATTGATGAGCGGCTGCTCCTCCATCGCGACCCAGTTCGCGAGCGCCCGGCCGTCGCGCACGAAGTGGCTCGTCCCCGGCATGTAGCGAAGGACATAGAGCGGCGACGCCAAGTCCAACGCAGGCAGATCTTCCGCAACCCGTGCGAGGTCCACGCAGGCCAGCGGCCGCGCCGCGGCCACCAGCACCACCGCACCCGCCAGCGGCATCGCCGGCCAGTAGCGCCCCTCGCGGCCTTCCTCCACGAAGCGCTGGTAGGCCGCGGCCTCCAGGTACAGCTCGGTGTCCCACAGGACGATGTCGGGGCCGACCAGCGCTTCCACGCCGTCCACGACCGCGGGGTCCTCGCAGAGGTCCAGCAGCAGCCAGGGATCGACCAGCGGATCTCCGTGGCGCCAGGGGTTGTGGAGGCCCGACAGCCGCTCCCGCCGCGGGCGCCGCGCACGCTGCGCGAGCTCGAGTGCAGCATCGTTCAGCGCGTCGAGACGCTCGCCGAGACTGCGCGCGACAGGCGCGGCACTGCCCCTGATCGGCGTGTCCAGTCCGGTTTCCATGTGGCGCGCCGTCAGGCCGGAACGGTGAGGCAGCGCCCGCGGCCGAAGTGGCTCTCGTCGACCACGCCGTTCTCGTAGAGCACCGCACCGCGGGACACGGTGAGCACCGGCCAGCCCTTGAGCTTCCAGCCTTCGTAGATGCAGGTGCCTTTGCCGGTGTGCTCGACGGTGCGCTCCTCGTCGAGGTCGACCAGCACCAGGTCGGCATCGAAGCCGACCTCGATGTTGCCCTTGCGCGGCCAGAGGCCGAAGCGGCGTGCCGGATTGGCGGAGTTGATCTGCACCAGCCGCGACAGCGGCAAGCCGCGCTGGTGCACACCGAAATGCAGCATCAACGAGAGTTCCCAGGGGAAGGACACCACGCCCGGCAGTTCGGTCCAGAGGTCTTCGAGCTTCTTCGGCAGGAAGGGCACATGGTCGGTGCCCAGGCTGTAGACCGAGCCGTTCAGCACGCCGCGCCAAAGGCCCTCCTGCTCTTCCTTGTCGCGCAACGGCGGCGAGATCTTCGCGCGCATGTCCAGGTCACTGTCGTAGGCGGTGCGCGTCAGGTAATGGGGGCAGGTCTCGACCGTGACATGCACCCCGCGCGCCTGCGCCTCGGCGGCGAGCACGGGGCCCATGCCGACGGAGGTATGGACCAGATGCAGCGAACAGCCGGTGCGCTCGGCCAGGAAGATCATGCGGCGGATGGTCTCCACCTCGCAGAAGGCGGGGCGGGATTCGGTATAGGCGCCCAGGTCCTGCCGGCCCGTCGCCTTGATCTCGTTCTTCAGCCACGAAGCAATCTGCGTGTTCTCGCAGTGCACGTTGATCAGCGCGCCGGGAATCTTCGACAGGATGCGCATCGCCGCGTACACCCAGCCGTCGGTCGCGGGAACGATGCCAATCGGGTTGTCCGGCTCGTAGCCGAAGTAGCACTTGAACGAGCGCACGCCGGTCTTGGCGACGATCTCGGGGATTTCGGCGATGTGCTCCTCGCGCTGGATGCCGAAGTGGAACCCGAAATCGATCATCGAGTTCTCCTCCCCGACCGCCTTGCGCTCCTCGTAGAACGGCAGGTAGGAAGGCTTCAGGTTGCGGATGTACAGCAGCGCCGTGGTCACGCCGCCCGATGCTGCGGCCGCCATCTCCGTGCGCATGTCTTCGGCGTAGGGGTATTTGACCCCGAGGTGGCAGTGCGGGTCGATGACGCCCGGCATCAGCACCCGGCCACCAGCGTCGATCTCGCGATGACCCTTGGGCAGGGCGCTGTCGGCGCCCGTCATGATGATCTTTCCGTCCTTCACGGCCACGCCGCCGTGGAACTCCCCGTCATGGCGCACCACTCGCGCGTTGCGAATCACCAGATCGGCTTGGCTCATTGCTTTCTTTCCTTCAGGATGTTGTCGATGCGGCGGTGCACGCCGCTCCATTGGCTGCGGCCCACCGTAATGGGTGCGCGTGCACCGAGGCCGCGCGCCCAGACGAACCTGAGCCCGAGTTCCTGCGCGGCATCGCGGTCGATGCCCCCGGGGGGCGCGGCCAGGTCGACCAGCAAGGCATGCGGGGGAAGCCTCCGGAGATGCTCGCGCCCGAGCACGCGCGCCGGCACGCTGGTGATGACGATGTCGGTGCCGGGCAGGACGTCCGCCAGGGCGGACAGCTCGTGCGACTCGGCACCCGCCGCATGCGCAGCGGCGCGCTGCACGGCATTGCGTGCCGCGACGTGGACGCGTGCGCCGAGCGCCAGCAGCGTGCGCGTGACCAGGGTCCCGATGGTGCCCTGCCCCACCAGGCACACCTTGGCCTTGTGGATGGTGATGTCGGTGTTCTCGATCAGCACCTTGAGCATGCCCTCGACGATCGCCGGGCCGCGCAGCAGCATCAGGTCCTCGTCCCACTCGTACTCGTGCAGCGTGATGCCGAGGGCCTCGCAGTGCGCCTTGAGCTTGGGGTCGGCCCAGCCGAGGACGATGTGGCCCGGACGGCGCATGGCGCCGAGCATGGCGGCGTCGGGAATGATGCGCTCGGCGCACTGGGGCGCGAACAGCGCGCCGTCGGGTGCGATACCGGGGATCGGGAACAGCGCGATGTCGGCGCCTTCCAGCGCCTCGCGCGCGTTGGCGGTGTGGCGCACCCCTTCGATGCCCTGTTCGGGCCACGGGAAGCCATAGGCCCGCACCTCGGCTCCCGCGGCCACTGCGCAACGCGCGATCTCCTGTTCGCGTCGATCGCCGCCGACGATCGCGATAACGGCCTGGTCCCAGTTCATGGCTGCTGCCTCACATGTTGTAGAAGTTCATTTCTGGACATTCCCGCGATGCCCATTGCACCGGCGGTGCGACCGCCCTGGGCATAGTCGATGCCGACCAGCGCCTGCGCCAGCGTAAAGAGCGATCGCGCCACCGGCGTCGCCACGCCGGCGATGGCCGCCAGCTCCAGGAAGGGCAGCAGGCCATGCCCGAAATCCTCGCGGTAGTAGCGATGCTGGAGCGAGTCGGGGCCCTTGATGCGCCTGTTCGCTTCGCCGCCGGCGATCGCGGCCATGAAGTCCTGCGTGTCCTCGACGGAGGACTCCACGGTGCCGATGAGCTTCATCTCCTCGATGAGGTTCGGCAGCCGATGACCGAAGGCAGCGGCAACCGCCAGGCGTTCGTCGTCGAGTGCGCGCATGGTGCGCGAGACGCCGGGAGTCATGGCCTGGACGTAGAAGGTGAAATCGCCCTGCGTCGCCTCGACCCACGCCGCCGCGAGCACTGCGCCTGGCGGGTGCAGCACCAGGTTGGCATTGGCAAGGGCGGAGGCGAGCACGTCGCCGACCGGCGAAGCGCCGGGAAAGAGCATGCAGGCGGCGGCCAGCGCCGCATCGCCGCCGGGCAGCGCCGCCGCGCGGACCTGGCGCGCACGCCCGGTGACGGTCACGCCGTCCGCCTGGTATTTGCGCGCCACATAGGTCAGCGTGGAAAACTCGGCGATCGGCGGCAGGTCGGCACGCACCTCGCGCCACGCGTGGGCGAACTCCAGCGCGCCTCCGGTATGGCCCGGGTTCAGGACGACCGGCCGGTTCGCAGGCCAACCCGCGGTTGCCAGGGCGCGCGCGACCGGCGCGTGAGAAAAGGTCGGCAGCGTGACGACCGCGACGTCGGCGCCGTCAAGGGCCGACTTCAGGTCGGCAGTGATGAGGCGCGGGCGGGCAATGCCCGTGCCCAGCACACCTTCGTACCGCACCCCTTCCAGCGCCTGGAAAGGCGCGAGCGTTGCGGCGGAGCGGTTCCAAAGAACCACCTCGTGGCCGGCCAGCGTGAGTTCGGCCACGGCGGCGGCGCCACCGGCGCCGCCGCCCAGAATCGAAACTTTCATGGTGTGTGCCTCAGTGAGCGACCAGGACGCCCTTGGCTTCGAACATCTCCCGCACTTGCCGCACGTGGTGCTGGAAGGCGGGGTTTTCGTGGATGCCGCTCCAGCGGCGCGGGCGCGGGATGTCGATGGCCAGATCGAGGTCCACGCGGCCGGGCCGCGGGGACATGACGATGACCCGGTCGGCGAGAAACACCGCCTCGTCGATGCCGTGCGTGATGAACAACACCGTGTTGCCCAGCCGCAGCCACATCGACTGCAGGTCCATGATCATCTGCTCGCGCGTCAGCGCATCGAGCGCGCCGAATGGCTCGTCCATCAGCAGCAGGCCCGGCTCCTGGATCAGGGCGCGGCAGATGGCCACGCGCTGGCGCATGCCGCCCGAGAGCTCGAACGGGAACTTGTTGTCGAAGCCCGCCAGGCCCACCTGCGCCAGCAGCTCGCGCGCACGGCTCGTGGCGGTGGCCCGGTCCTTGCCCTTGATTTCGATGGGCAGCAGCACGTTGTCGATGATGCTTCGCCATGGAAGCAGCAGGTCCGACTGGAAGACCACGCCCGCCTTGGGGTGCGGCTTGACGACCTCGTCGCCGTCGATGCGCAGGCGGCCGGAGGACACCGGGGTCAAGCCCGCCAGCAGCGACAGCAGCGTGCTCTTGCCGCATCCGCTGGGGCCCACGATGGCCACGAAGCTGCCGGGAGCGATGTCGAGGTCGACCCGATCGAGCGCCTTCACATCGTCGCCGGCGCGCACTTCATAGGTCTTGGAGACACCCTCGATCCGCACGTTGGCTGCATTGCTCATTTGGCACTTTCGCGTTGATAGGAAACCTTGGACTCGACCAGCGCCAGCACGAAATAGAGCAGCACGCCGAGCAGGGAGATGGTGACGACGGTGGCGAAATTCAGCGTCGTGTCGAACTGGGAGTTCGCCTGCAACTGGAGATAGCCCAGGCCCCGTTCCGCGGCGATGTACTCGCCGATGATGGCGCCGATGACCGCCAGAGAGATGGCCACCTTCAGGCCACCGAAGATGCTCGGCATGGCCGCCGGCAGCCTGACCTTGAAGAAGGTCTGCCATTCCGTCGAGCCCATCGAGCGGACCATGTTGACCAGGCCCTTGTCGAGCGACTGGAGACCCACCACCGTCGAGATGACGATGGGAAAGAATGAGATCAGGAACGCGAGGCTGATCTTGGGCCACCAGCCATAGCCGAGGTAGAGCACGAGCAGTGGAGCCAGCGCGATCTTGGGCACCGTCTGCAGCGCCACGAGCAGCGGATAGACGGCGCGCTCGAACGCCTTCGAATAGAAGATCGCCAGCGCCAGGGGAATCCCTATCAGCACCCCGGCGAGGAAGCCCGCGAGTACTTCGAGCAGCGTGATGTACGAATGGGCGGCCAGCAGATCGAAATCCGTCACGATCCGCTTGCCGATCGCAAGCGGCGTCGGCAGCACGAATTCGGACAGGCCCAGCAGCGGGACCGAGAACTGCCAGACGAGCAGGATGACCATGGCGAGCAGCACGGAGGCGTAACGCTCCGTGAAGCTGCCGCCGGCGCCTTTCTTCCTGGTCTTGGGCGCGGTGGGCATCGGTACGGCTTGGGTGTGATTGAGTTCAGTCATGCGTCGGGCTTTTCTTACTGAGCGGGCAACAGGTCGTTCGTAAAGAAGGTCTCGACGGGCTTGGGTGTCCCGATCGCCTCGTCCGTCTTGAGAAGGTCCAGCGCCTGCGAGATGGCCTTGGCATCGATCCATCCGACCGGCTTGCCGGAAGCGGCGGGAACTGCGTCCATCGTCGCGCGCACCTGCGCCTCCACGACCTCCGCTGGCGGGCTGCCCTCCCAGGTTTTCATCAAGGCTGCCGCTGCTGCCTTCGGGTCCTTGCGCGTCGCGGCGATGCCTTCGTTGACCGCCGCCAGGTAGCGCCGCAGGACGTCGGGTCGCTTGGCGATGGCCGCATTGCTCGACACCGCGGCCAACCCGGGAATTGCAAGGCCATGCTGCGCCAGGTCGAGGACCGGGAATTTGGTGCCGACCTTGGCCTCGAGCACCGGAAGGTCGCTCGTGCGGTAGACGCTCACCGCGTCGACCTGCTTCTGCAGGAATTGCGGAACGCGCGACTGCGCGTCCATCTGGATCTTCTTGACCTTTGCGCAGTCGATGCCATTGACCGCACAAAAGACGGACAGGTAAGAGGTGCCGGTTTCTCCGACCGAGTGGGCGATGGTCTTGCCTTCCAGGTCCTTCGGCTGCGCAATGGGCTTGTCAGGCTGCGAGATCAGCACCACCGGCGTACGGGGGTGGTAGAGCGCGACGATCTTGACCGGCATGCCTTTCTGAATGGCAGAGACCGCGAAGATGGCGGGCATCACCACGACATCTTCCTGTCCTTGCAGCAAAGCGCCCAGCGCGGCAGGCGCCCCGGCGCCCTCGCCCATGCGCACGGCCAGGTTCTTGGATGCATAAATGCCCTGCTCCTGGGCCAGGTAGAGGTGCGCGTACTCGCCCTTGAGCTTCCAGCTGAAGCGCACGTTCACCGGGTCCGTCGCCCACGCGGCGGAGGTCGAGACCAGGAGCGCTGCCAGGGCAGCCTTTCTGAGATGTGAGCTCATGGAAATGCCGGATCGCAGGAGTCGCATGGAATACCGCCCGTGAGGTTGAGTGAGTAAAGAAACCAGCCCTTGCCCTCATAGCCCCAGAGGCTTAGGGTTCGGATGGCGTGGATGTAGACTCGTCTTGATCACAGAGTGTGATCACAGCTATAATCACACACAATCGGGTTAACCCTCATCACGGCAACCAACGGGAGAGTCCATGGAACAGATCGCCGAACGCCTTCGACAACCCACCTCCGAGGCACCGAGCAAACGCGCACGCGGCAGCGTCCCCGAGGAAGTGTTCCAGCGACTTCGGCGCGGCCTGATGGTGGGTGCCTTCGCGCCCGGCCAGGTGATGAGCCTGCGCAAGCTTGCAAGCAGCTTCGGCACCAGTCCGATGCCGGTCCGGGACGCGTTGGCACGGCTGGTGGTGATCAATGCGCTGGAGGCCACTGCCAGCGGATCTGTTCGCGTACCGAGACTCACGCCGAAGAAACTGAAGGAGCTTTTCGCGGTGCGGGAGCTGATCGAGGGCATGGCGACCGAGATGGCGTGCCGCAATTGCACGCCGGTGTTGCTGAGCACGCTGACCGCGATCAACGATGAGTTGCTCGAGGCCATCGCGAGGCGCAATCTGCTCGGCTGCCTGTCATCGAACCAGCGCTTTCATTTCACGCTCTACGAGGCGTCGGGCACCGAAGTCGTCATGCCGCTGATTGAATCGTTGTGGCTGCAGTTCGGCCCGACGATGTACCTGTCGCTGCTGTCGCCGAGTACTCCTTGGGACGCTTCGGCACACGTCGAGATCCTCGAAGGCCTGCGCACCAAGAAGCCCGCGATGGCCAGGCAAGGCGTGCTGCGCGACATTCGCAGCACGGGCAGCACGCTCGCCCCTGCCCTCAGCGAGCCGAACGCCGACGACCTGCTCTCTGCCCCGCTGGACGACCTCTATTTCGGCAACTGACCCCTACTCCCAAGGACACCAGAGAATGACCCCCCAAGGAATTGAAGCACGCCTGGCCCAACTCGGCATCGAATTGCCGAACGCCGTTGCGCCGGCCGCAAACTATGTTCCGACACGCAGGAGCGGCTCGCTGATCTACATCGCAGGCCAGGTCCCGACCGCCGGCGGCAAGGACCAGTACGTCGGCAAGGTCGGTCAGGATGTTTCGATCGAGGATGCTCAGAAAGCAGCACGCCTGTGCGCGATCAACATTCTTGCCCAGCTGCGTACGGCGTTGGGCGGCAGTCTGGATGGCGTCGCGGGCTGTGTGCGCCTCGGCGGCTTCGTCAACGCCACGCCCGAATTTGGCGACCACCCGAAGGTGATCAACGGCGCCTCAGACCTCATGGTCGAGGTGTTCGGCGATGCGGGCAGGCATGCGCGCGCTGCCGTCGGCTGCAACTCGCTGCCGCGCAATGTGGCCGTCGAGGTCGACGCGATTTTCGAGCTGGCCTGACGATGACGCCCACCGCGCCCGAGGCCGACAACCGCGTGCCGATCCACGTGCTGACGGGCTTCCTCGGCAGCGGCAAGACCACCCTGCTGCGCCATCTGCTGGGCGATCCCGGCCTGGCGGACACTGCGGTGGTCATCAACGAGTTCGGCGAGACAGGACTCGACCACCTGCTGGTGCGCGAGGTGGCCGAGGACGTCGTGCTGCTGAGTTCCGGCTGCCTTTGCTGCTCGGTGCGCGACGACCTGGTGTCGACGTTGGCCGAGCTGAACGCGCTGATGGGCGCCGGCAGGATTCCCGCATTCACCCGGGTCGTGGTCGAGACCACCGGGCTGGCCGATCCGGCGCCGATCATGCAGGCGATCCTGAGCGAAGCAACCCTTGTGTCCTGGTCCCGCCTGGGCCTGGTGATCACGACCGTAGACGCCGTCAACGGCGAGCAGACGCTGGGCCGGCATCGCGAGGCCAGGCAGCAGCTGGCAACGGCCGACCGGCTGATCCTGACCAAGACCGACCTGGTCGGAGAAGCCGAAGGCGAGGCGCTGCGCGGCAAGCTCCGTGCGATGAATCCGTCGGCGAGCCTGCTCGTGTCCCGCAAGGCGCAGCTGCCCGCGGCCGACATTCTCCGGGAGCCGGACGGGCCATGGAGGACGCCTGCGCCGCCCCAGCTCGGCCCGATCATCGACTCCGTCATCGGTGCGCAGCCGAAGGCGCAGCCGCAAGGGCACGGGGGCTCGCACGACGATGCGATCAAGACCTTCACGGTGGCGCTTCGGCAACCGGTGGACTGGCCGGCCTTCGTCGAGTGGCTGGAGCTGTTGCTCGCCAGCCGCGGCGATTCGATCCTGCGCGTGAAGGGCCTGGTGGCCCTCGACGATGACGAACGCCCAGTGGTCGTCCAGGGCGTGCAGCACGTGCTCTACCCGATCGAGCGCCTGCCGGCGTGGCCGCAGGCGACCACGGCGCCGGGTTGGATCGTCTTCATTGCGCGCGACCTGACGCAACGGGCGATCGAAAACTCAATCTCCAGCGTCTACGAGACCCGCGTGGCCTGACAGCGGCGCACTCGCACCGGCGATGGCATCGATGGTGCGCCCTCGGCGCAGCAGCACTCGCCCGTCTGGGCGCCTCGCGAGCGCGTCGTCGAAGGACGATGCCGGGATCAACAGCAGGTCCGCGACGTCGCCTGGCTCGATGCGCCGCCGGCCGCCGCAGACGAGCGCAGCAAGGTCCTGCGCCGCATCGACGTGCGCGGCCATCGCACCGACGAAGCCGGTCTCGAGCATGTCGCCGTCGCCAAAGGGAAAGAACCAATCCCTGACGTTGTCGGTGCCGAAGCGCACCGCCACGCCCGCCTTCAGTGCCTCCAGGACCGGCGCCAGTCCGCGCAGGCGCGGTGCGCCGTCGCCCCGCGACTGGAGGTACAGATTGAGTTCAGGCAGCACCACCAGCACGATGCCCGCCTCTGCCATCCGGTCCAGCAAGCGCCGGACTTCGTCGCGCGGCATGGCCGAAAGCACGCAAGCATGGCTGACCGTGACACGGTTTTGCAGCCCACGCGTCAAAGTGGCGTCCACCAGTTGATGGATCAGCGCATTCGACGCTTCGAGGTGTTCGTCGAGGTGGATGTCGAGTGATACCTCCAGCGCGAGCGCCGTGTCCAGCAGTGCCTCCAGTGCGGCCTTGGGTCGGGCACTGAGCGCGGGGACGGCACCGATGAACGAGGCGCCCCGCTCTACCGCCTCGGCGAAGAGTGCCCCTGTCTCCGGCTGGCTCGGATCTGCTGCCGCACTCGCAAACGCGACGACCTCGACGTCGAGCGACGTGCGCACTTGCGCCGCAGCCGCCAGCACGCCTTCGACAGCGACCATACCGCTGACGGGATCGACATCGGTATGTGTGCGCAGCGAACAAACGCCATGCGCGATCGACCTGTCGAACAGCCTGGCGGCCCGCGCGCGCACGTCCTCGATGCTGACGTTGGCCCGTTCGCGCTTCGCCGAGGCCACGGCATCGCTCAGGGAAGCCGGTCGCTGCGATGACGCCGCATACGCCCGGTTCGCGTGGGCGTGCAGATTGACGAGCGAAGGCATGGCCAGCCAGCGTGGCGCCGCTGCACTGGCGGAGGGCGAAAGGGCTCGTACGCGCTCGCCCTCGATCTCCAGGTCGAAACTGCCGGCGCGGTCGATCAGCGCAACGGAGCGGATGACCCGCATCAGTTGCCGCTGTCGTACAGCGTGGTCGTGGTCTCGACGTTCTCGTCGTGCAGGCCCGCACGCTCGACGGCCGCAGCGGCGAGCTCCCTGGCCCTGCGGCGCAGCGCCGGCTCGTCCACACCATGCACCTTGCCTTCGCTGTAGAGCGCCTTGCCGTCGACCCAGGTCTGCGTGATCGAGGCGGTCGACGCCGAGAAGACCAGTGCCTGCAACGGATCATGGAACGGGGTCCACTCGACATGATCGAGGTCGAAGAGGATGAAGTCGGCCTTCTTCCCGACTTCGAGGGAACCGATCTCGTGGTCCCACATCGCGGCCTTGGCGCCTTCGATGGTGGCCGCGCGCAGCGCCTGGCGAGCGGTGAACACGTCGGGCTTCATGCGTGCGTCCTTGAACATGCCGGCGACGATCAGCATCTGGCGCATGAGGTTCATGTTGCCGGCCGCCGATACGCCATCGGTGCCCAGTCCGACGGTGACACCAGCGGCGACCATCTCCGGATACTTGCCGATCGCGGTCGCACCCTTGCCGAGCTTGAAGGACGAGCACGGGCAGAACGCGACCTTGGCACCGCGACTCGCCAGCAGCTTTACTTCCTCGTCGCTGACGGCCGCGCCGTGCGCAATGACGAGGTTGGAGCCGATACCGCCAGCGCGGTCGATGCGCGTGATCGGCCAGCAACCGTACTTGTCTTCGCAGACCTTCGCCTCTTCGATGGAGGTCGCGAGGTGGTAGGTGGTGCCGACGCCGAGCCGCTCGGCCAGTTTCTGCGCGCCGACGTGGAGTTCCAGCGTGCAGGGCTCCTTCCCTTCGATGTTCACCCAGCATCGCACGCGGCCGTCGAGGGCGCCGTCGTATTTGCGCACGCAGGCCTCCAGTTCAGCCAGGGCGGCCTCGGCGTTCGGGAAGAAGTGGTGCCGCGCCATCTCTTCGGTCCACCCTCGCGGCAGCTCGGGGGGCGGATTGTCCGCCGCATGCCGGCCAGTTATGCCGCGAATGCCGGTCTTCTCCATCGCCCGGACAGTGATGCCGGGGTCGTATTGCGACCCCATGTCGATGAAGCAGGTGGTGCCATTGCGCAGCATCTCCGTGATGCCAAGCAGCGCTCCCCAGTACTCGTCTTCCTCGGTGATGTGCGCGTAAAAGGGCTTGGCCCAGTGGAAGACCCAGGCCCTGGTGTTCAGGTTGTCGGGGAACACGGCGCGCGACAACGTCTCCGACAGATGAACGTGGCTGTCGACGAAGCCAGGGCAGATGCCGAGCATGCGCCCGTCCATCACTCGGTCGAAGTGCTCGCCGCGGTGCCGTGCCGCGACGTCGGCAGCGGGGCCGATATCGACGATGCGGTCCTTGTCGACCAGGATGCTCGCGTTGCGCACCACCGTGTCGTCGGCGTCGACGAGGAATGCGAAATCAAGGTGCTCGATGAGCGTGCGCATGAAGATCTTCCCAAGTTGCAGTTGTCGGGTCGCCGCTCAGCCGTTGATGACCAGTAGCTTGTCGGTGTTGGCATAGTCGGAGAGCAGCTCGCAGCCATTGGCCGTGACCAGCAGCATGTCCTTGTTCTGCATGCCGAAGCCGTGCCCCGTTTCATAGCACAGCGGCTCGAAGCCAAGCACCATGCCTTCTTCGATGAGCGCGTCGCTTCCGGGCCGCCCCAGCACCGGCGTCTTGCCCAGGTAAGGATCCTCGTGCAGGTGCAGGCCGATGCCGTGGCCGACGAAGGAGATCGGCGGCAGGTCCATCTCGGAGAGCTTGGCGATGAAGGCGTCGTAGATGGCGCGACAGCTCGCGCCGGGCTTCACCATCTCCATGATCTGGTATTTGCAGTCCACCAGGTGCTGCCAGATGGCTTCGGCCTTCGGCGGCGCTTCGTGCACGACGGCAGTGCGGCACACGCCCGCCTGGTAGCCGTCGATCACGGAAAAGATCTCGACCCGGCAGACGTCGCGCGGCTTGAGCCTGCGATCGCTCGGACCGACATTGGGCAGCACGCTGCGCTCGCCTGTCGCGATGATCATGAGCTTGAAGTGTTCGGCCCCCAGTGCGTACACATTGCGCGTGAGGTGCCCGGCGATGTCCATTTCCGAATCGCCTGCCTTAACTGAGGCGAGCGCATCGGTGATCGCTTGGTCGGCGATGCGCGATAGGCGACGCAGCAGCGCGATCTCGTCAGGTGTCTTGATCTGGCGCAGCCGCGCGAGGATCTGCTCGCAGTGCTCGAAGCGCGCTTCGGGGAGCGCCTTCTGCAGCCGCGCCAAGTCCCCAGAAGGCAGGTAGTCCATCTCGATGCCGATGCGGCCGCGCGCAAGACCCAGCTTGCTGAGTTGGTCGGCCAGCACAAGCATGGCGTCGTCGGTGAACTCGGCCCAGATGCGTGTCGGGACGTCCGCCGCGCGGCGCCTCACAGTACTGGCTTCCATGTCGACGGAGAACAACTCCACGCGTGCGTCGGACGTGACGATGGCCATCGCGTGGCGGTGCCTGATCAGCGGCTGCGACGGGACGACGAAGCCGGTCGCATAGGCATAGTTTTCGGGGGAGCACGACACCATGGCGTCGAGTCCGTGCTCGGCGATCGCCTTGACTTGCCGCTCGATGATTGCATTGCGCATCTGGAAACCCTCAATGAATGTTTGTGTGTCGGCAGCGGCGTTCAGTCGCGCACCGTGTACTTTTCGACCTTGGCGAGATCGACGTCGATGCCCATGCCGGGCGCGGTCGGCACCTCGATGCCGCCATCGACCAGTTGCATGGGCGCGACGATGAGGTCGTCGCGGTAATAGATGCCGCCGACCTGGCCCTTCTGCCACTCGGCGGGCGTCGACACGGGGACTACGCAAGACAGCGTGGCCGCCGGCGCCGCGGCGGCAAGGTGGATGTTGGCGAGGTTGCCGACCCCGGTCTCTACCGAGCCGTTGACGTTGCAGATGATGCCCGCCGCGCGGCACACGGCCGCGACCTCCATCGCTTTGTAGAGCCCCCCCGGCTTGGTGGTGTAGATTGACACGATCTGCGCTGCGCGCTGCTCGCTGATCTGGATCGCATCATGCGCATTCCAAGCCGATTCGTCGGCCATCACGGGCGGATCGATGGCACGTGCGACCTCCGCGATGCGCTCAATGCCCATCACCGGCTGCTCGACATACTTGAGCCTGTACGGCTCCATCGCGCGCACGGTGGCGATGGCCTCGCCTGGCGTGCGATAGCCTTCGTTGGCGTCCACGCACAACTCGACCGAATCGCCCACCGCGGCCCTGACGGTGCGCACCATGTCGATGTCGCGCTTCGCATCCACGCCGATCTTGATCTTGATCGTCTTGATGCCTTCGGCCGCAACCTGCGCGACCTCTTTCTCGGCCTCGGCGATCGGGATCAACCCGATCGAGTGGGTCACCATGATGCGCGAGCGCGCCTTGCCGCCGAGCAGCATGTGCACCGGCAGGCCGAGCCAGCGGCCCGTGACGTCGTAGGCGGCAAACTCGACCGCGGCCTTGGCATAGGGATAGCCGCGGATCACTGCGTCCATACGGGCATGCATCTCGGCAAAGTTACCCAGTTCGACCCCGACAAGCGCCGGCGCGAGGTACTTCTCGATGACCGTGTTTGCAATCGCCGTGGACTCGCCGAAGTAGCGGCCGAACTCGCCGCCCCAGTCCTTCAATGCAGGAGCCTCGCCCCAGCCGATCCGGCCGTCACTGTCGACTATGCGTGTCAGCAGGTAGCGGCCGATGGACTCCGTCAGCCCCGTCCATCTGTGCTCCCGCCGCGTGGGAAGTTGGACCAATAGCGTGTCTATGGACCGGATTGTCGGCATCAGTGGAACTCCTCGCATGTGTGTCAGGTGCCGGCAGCCCATCTGTCGCACCTTTACTGTGATCACAGTGTGTGATCAAATAATGTGATTGTCAATAGAGTCAGCACCCGCGTGGAATTTCGCGGCAAGACGGCTTGTCTGGGCAAGGAGGCCCTTCGCCATGGTCATTGAGATCACCAACTACTACGCGTTGCCCGGCAGTGTGGAAGCGGTGCTGGCGCAGCGTCGTCTGGCCACCGAGATCCGGGCGCAGCTTGGGCTACCGCCGGGACGGATCTTCAGGAAACTGGAGGGCGCTGGCCCCGATGTAAGGTGGGAGTGCGTTTTCGATTCTCGCGAGGACTATGAGCGCGACATGGCTGCGCGTGGCGCCTCGGGCGAGTTCGCGCGCGCGCGACAGGAAATGCACACACTTCTGGAGCGTTTCGAACGGCACCTGCAAGAAGAGGCTGAGTAGCAATTGAAGGTTTTTGGGTACCGGGGGGCGGAGCTACCGCTGAGGCTGGCTAGCCGTCTCCCACCGCGCCCTGTAGCGCGCGCGACTGCGTGCGCGCGAGCATGAGCCCAGGTCCTCGTAGAACCACCATCGAGCGCAAGACTGAGTAGAGGTGATGCTGCAGCCCGAGCATTTCGCGTTGTCGGCTGATCTGGAGTGCAGCAGGAGCCTTGCCGCGGCGGATATCGCAGCGCCTCTTCATCGGAAGGGACGCGAGGGTTCAGCGGCCGGGCCACCACGCGCTTGTGGCCATCTGCGCCGTGAGGTCCTTGCTCAAAGCGTGGCAACGGTGCGCTACAAGACGCTGCTGGGCGATCAGTTGCAGATCGACTTCGGCACCGTGCGCGTGACGGTGGGCGACGAGCCGCTGAAGGTGCATCTGTTCGTCGCGACGTTGGGCTACCCTCCGGCACCTTCGTTGCCATGTTCCTGCACGAGCGCCAGTCGGCGTGGCTGCAAGGCATGGAATGTGCCTTCAGGCACCTCCAAGGCACGGCGAAGGAGGTGCTCGTAGACAACGCGAGCCTCCGGCGCAGCGCTTCGAGCGCGACGAATGCCAGGCGCTTGCGCCGTTCGCCGCGCGGGCTCCCTTCCTGCAGGTGAGCGAGCTCACCCGGCGCGTCACAGCGACGCCTGCATCGAGTTGGACACCGATCGCTTCAGCGTGGCACGGAAGCTCGAGAGCGTGGCCGTCGTCGCGGCCGAACGGCTGGTCCGGGTCCTTTACGCGGGCTAAGAGGTCGCCTGCTATGCGCGCTGCGCTTGGCGTAAATCCAGTTTGGTAGGGTACATGGTCCTCGTCTTCTTGGGCATGAGCCGGCAGTGCGCCGTGCCGAGCACCATCGCTCGATCGTGCTCATACATTACGTCGCATTCGTGAGGACTCGGCCCTTGCTGGCAGCCGACCTAACATTGCAAAGCCCGCCTTCGTCAGATGTGTTGTTCATCAGTTCGCCCCTTGCATACGATGAAGCGTGTCAGCGGCTGGCTGGGTTGAGGCTGTAGTTGATGGCGTTGGCGAGCGACAGGGGGTGCGGGCAAAGGGGCGGGCTAAAACAAAAAAGCCCAACCATTGCTGGTTGGGCTTTTCGTGGCTGTAAGAGCCTGACGATGACCTACTTTCACACGGGAACCCGCACTATCATCGGCGCTGAGGCGTTTCACTGTCCTGTTCGGGATGGGAAGGAGTGGGACCACCTCGCTATGGTCATCAGGCATAAAGGGTAGCCATCTTGGTGTTGAGGTCAAGATGGCGAATTCATAGAGTTAAATCAGCTTGGTATTTGACTGCGTCACTTGGCATAACACCTTGATCAGGGAGATCAAAGTTATAGGGTCAAGCCGCACGAGCAATTAGTATCGGTTAGCTTAACGCATTACTGCGCTTCCACACCCGACCTATCAACGTCCTGGTCTAGAACGACTCTTCAGGGGGCTCGAGGCCCCGGCAGATCTCATCTTGAAACGAGTTTCCCGCTTAGATGCTTTCAGCGGTTATCTCTTCCACACTTAGCTACTCGGCAATGCCACTGGCGTGACAACCGATACACCAGAGGTGTGTCCACTCCGGTCCTCTCGTACTAGGAGCAGGCTTCCTCAAATCTGCAGCGCCCACGGAAGATAGGGACCAAACTGTCTCACGACGTTTTAAACCCAGCTCACGTACCTCTTTAAATGGCGAACAGCCATACCCTTGGGACCGGCTACAGCCCCAGGATGAGATGAGCCGACATCGAGGTGCCAAACACCGCCGTCGATATGAACTCTTGGGCGGTATCAGCCTGTTATCCCCAGAGTACCTTTTATCCGTTGAGCGATGGCCCTTCCATACAGAACCACCGGATCACTATGTCCTGCTTTCGCATCTGCTCGACTTGTCAGTCTCGCAGTTAAGCACGCTTATGCCATTGCACTATCGTCACGATGTCCGACCGTAACTAGCGTACCTTCGAACTCCTCCGTTACGCTTTGGGAGGAGACCGCCCCAGTCAAACTGCCTACCATGCACTGTCCCCGATCCAGATGATGGACCTAGGTTAGAACCTCAAACACACCAGGGTGGTATTTCAACGTTGGCTCCATGCAATCTAGCGACTGCACTTCAAAGCCTCCCACCTATCCTACACAGATCTGTTCAAAGTCCAATACAAAGCTACAGTAAAGGTTCATGGGGTCTTTCCGTCTTTCCGCGGGGAGATTGCATCATCACAAACATTTCAACTTCGCTGAGTCTCAGGAGGAGACAGTGTGGCCATCGTTACGCCATTCGTGCAGGTCGGAACTTACCCGACAAGGAATTTCGCTACCTTAGGACCGTTATAGTTACGGCCGCCGTTTACTGGGACTTCAATCAAGAGCTTGCACCCCATCATTTAATCTTCCAGCACCGGGCAGGCGTCACACCCTATACGTCCACTTTCGTGTTTGCAGAGTGCTGTGTTTTTAATAAACAGTCGCAGCCACCGATTTTTTGCAACCCTTTCATGCTCCGTTGTTCACTTCACACTAATAGGGCACACCTTCTTCCGAAGTTACGGTGTCAATTTGCCGAGTTCCTTCTCCTGAGTTCTCTCAAGCGCCTTAGAATACTCATCTCGCGCACCAGTGTCGGTTTGCGGTACGGTCGTGTGCAGCTGAAGCTTAGTGGCTTTTCCTGGAACCTCGTTCAGTCACTTCACCAGCAAGCTGGCTCGATCGTTGGCCTCGGTATATGTGCGCCGGATTTGCCTAACGCACGCCTACTTCCAACTAAACCGGGATATCCAACACCCGGATGACCTATTAAGATCCGTCCCCACATCGCACTACACATCGGTACAGGAATATTGACCTGTTTCCCATCAGCTACGCATCTCTGCCTCGCCTTAGGGGCCGACTCACTCTACGCCGATGAACGTTGCGTAGAAAACCTTGCGCTTACGGCGAGGGGGCTTTTCACCCCCTTTAACGCTACTCATGTCAGCATTCGCACTTCTGATACCTCCAGCACGCTTTACAACGCACCTTCACAGGCTTACAGAACGCTCTCCTACCACGCACAGTAAACTGTGCATCCGCAGCTTCGGTAACTGGCTTAGCCCCGTTACATCTTCCGCGCAGGACGACTCGATCAGTGAGCTATTACGCTTTCTTTAAATGATGGCTGCTTCTAAGCCAACATCCTGACTGTTTTAGCCTTCCCACTTCGTTTCCCACTTAGCCAATTTTAGGGACCTTAGCTGGCGGTCTGGGTTGTTTCCCTCTTGAGTCCGGACGTTAGCACCCGGTGCTCTGTCTCCCAAGCTGTACTCGTCGGTATTCGGAGTTTGCCTTGGTTTGGTAAGTCGCCATGACCCCCTAGCCAAAACAGTGCTCTACCCCCGACGGTAATACTTGAGGCACTACCTAAATAGTTTTCGGAGAGAACCAGCTATTTCCAAGTTTGTTTAGCCTTTCACCCCTATCCACAGCTCATCCGCTAGTTTTGCAACACTAGTCGGTTCGGACCTCCAGTACCTGTTACGGCACCTTCATCCTGGCCATGGATAGATCACTTGGTTTCGGGTCTACACCCAGCGACTAGACGCCCTATTCGGACTCGATTTCTCTACGGCTTCCCTATTCGGTTAACCTTGCCACTGAATGTAAGTCGCTGACCCATTATACAAAAGGTACGCCGTCACCCTTGCGGGCTCCGACTTTTTGTAAGCATGCGGTTTCAGGATCTATTTCACTCCCCTCCCGGGGTTCTTTTCGCCTTTCCCTCACGGTACTAGTTCACTATCGGTCGATGATGAGTATTTAGCCTTGGAGGATGGTCCCCCCATCTTCAGA